>OZ240674.1:0-3119559 GCA_965198795.1 Rhodospirillales bacterium | reverse complement strand
CCGGACTGGACATGCGTCATGTCCAGAATTTTTATGCCTTCGAGAGCTTTCATCGTAATTTCCCGTGCGTAATGCGTTGAGACGGAGGTTGCGCCGCCAGCCTCTTCTTTTTGGGTCTTATTTCCTTGAGACGGCGCTTTGCGGATTGAGGTTGCCGATGCGGCCCGACTCGGAACCGGCGGCCGGATCAATGACGGCGTTGATCAAGGACGGTTTGCCCGACGCCATCGCTTCCGTGACCGTCCGGCGCAGCTCATCGGGAGAGGTGACGTGGTAGCCCCGGCCGCCAAAGGCGGTCATCATCTGGTCATAGCGTGAGTCCGGTACGAATACGGTGGTGGCCGGATCGCCGTCACCGTGGGCGTTGGTGTCGGTGCCCCGGTAGATGCCCGAGTTGTTAAAGATCACGATGGTGACCGGCAGGTTGTAGCGGCAGATGGTTTCCACTTCCATGCCGGAGAAACCGAAGGCGCTGTCGCCTTCGACGCAAAGCACCGGGCAGCCAGTCTCGACTGCGGCGGCGATAGCCTGGCCCATGCCGATTCCCATGACGCCCCAAGTGCCGACGTCCAAGCGCTTGCGCGGCTTATACATGTCGATCACGCCGCGGGCGAAATCGAGCGTATTGGCGCCTTCGTTCACCAGAATGGCGTCCGGGTTGTCGGCGATGATTTGCTTCAACGCGCCCAACGCGCCGTGGAAGTCCATGGGGTTGTTGTTGTTCTGAAGACGCGGCGCCATCTTGGCGATGTTGGTTTGTTTTTTGGCGTTGACCGCATCGGTCCATTCGACCGGCGGCTTTCGCCAATCATCGCCCATGGCGTCGATCAGGCGGGTCAGCACGGATTCAATGTCGCCAACCAGCGGCGCGGCGATCTCGACGTTCGAGTCCATTTCCTTCGGTTCGATGTCGATGTGGACGAACTTCTTCGGCTCCGAGCCCCACTGCCTGCCCTTGCCCTGTGAAAGCAGCCAGTTGAGACGCGCGCCGATCATGATCACGGCGTCGGACTCCTTCAAGACAAGCGAGCGGGCCGGGCCGGCGGACTGCGGGTGGGTGTCGGGCAGCAGGCCCTTGGCCATGCTCATGGGCAAATAAGGGACGCCGGACTTCTCGACGAACTCCCTCACCACGTCATCGGCTTGGGCGTAAGCGGCGCCTTTACCCAGAATGATCAGCGGCCTCTTCGCCTCCTTGATGACGCCGATGGCGCGGGCAATCGCGTCCGGCGCCGGAATTTGCGCCGGAGCGGCGTCGACCACTTGAACCAGCGACTTCCCGCCTTCGAGAGCGTCCATGGTCTGGCCCAGAAGGGCCGCCGGGATATCCAGATAGACTCCCCCTGGACGGCCCGAGACGGCGGCGCGGATGGCGCGGGCGACGGCGATGCCGATGTCCTCGGCGCGCAACACACGGTAAGCGGCTTTACAAAGCGGTTTGGCGATGGCCAGTTGGTCCATTTCCTCGTAATCGCCCTGCATCAGATCGACGATTTCACGTTCGGAGGAACCCGACATCAGGATCATCGGGTAGCAGTTGGTCGTGGCGTGGGCCAAGGCGGTCAGACCGTTCAGGAAGCCCGGCGCGGAAACCGTCATGCAAATACCCGGCTTCTTCGTGAGATACCCGGCGATTGCCGCCGCGTAGCCCGCGTGTTGTTCGTGACGGAAGGACAGAACCCGCATACCAGAGGCCTGCATGTAGCGGCCCAGGTCCGTGATGGGAATGCCCGGAACGTTATAGATCGTGTTGAAGCCGTTCAGTTTCAGGGCGTCGATGATAAGGTGAAAACCATCGGTCAATTGACCGGCTTCGGCGTCTTCGGCGAGTGCGGTGGCGGCGTCGCCCATGGTCAGTTCCTCCTTGGAAATTCAACCAGCCCTTCTCTTCGAATCCCAAAGAGGCCGTCCTGGGACCAGAGCGCGCTGGTTGCCGCGATTTCGTTGCGCTGCGGGTTAATCCAGGTAATCTACGAACCGCTCGATGTGGCCCGCCAGGTTCATATTGTGAGTGCGCACCAGCTCCGCGGCCAGATTCGCGTCTCTTGCCTCAAGCGCCTCAATGATTGACAAGTGATCGATCACAGATTTCACCGCCCGGTCCGCGTCCCCAATCGTGCGCGCCCGGATAGAGCGCATGTGGATGAACAGCGGATCGGCCATTTCTCTCAACAGCGGGCATTTGGAGAGCCCCAATATCGCCTGATGAAATTCGATATTCTTGTCCGAGTATTCGTCGATGCGGGCCTTGGCGTCCTCGCCATTCATATCGACGTAAAGTTTCCGCAAATTGGCGATTTCCTCGTCCGAGGCGCGTTCCGTCGCCAACCGGGCCGCCATACTTTCCAGCGCCGCCCAGACGGTGACCATATCGAGAATTTCCGTCTTGGTTTTACGGACGATAAAGACGCCCTTCCGCGGCATGATTTGAACGAGGCCTTCTTGTTCAAGGCGGGCCAGGGCCTCGCGGATGGGCGTCCTACTGATCGACATCTGCTCGGACAGTTTCCGTTCGTCCAAGCGCAAATCCGCGTCCTCGGCATAGATGTTCATGGTCGTAATACCAGATTTAAGCGCATCGTAGATTTTATCCTTGAGGCTGTGGTTCGCCTCGATGGGAGCGATTACAAGCCTGGCTTGTCCCTGCCTGGTTTCCGCGCGCGCCGGCGTTTCCTCTCTGCGGTCACTGACGTCATCCATCGGCGCTGCTCTCCCAAGACTTGGTCGCGTTCATCCTTGTTCGATTAGGCGAAAGCGAAGCAATCATACTTGCTTTGTATCTGGTATACAAGACACCAGAAGCTAGAGCCCCCGGTTTCCGCCAAAACTTCATGACAAGACCCGGCGTTCTTGATCCCTCGAGTTTCCAATCCCCCAAAGGGTGTCTTCATGCGGAAGCCGCGCCCTTGTTTCGTATCTCCTTGACGACCAGCTGGAACAGCGGCAGAAACAGGAGGATGATGGCGATGATCGTGATCGGACCGGCGATGGCGCGGGTAAGGAAGATTGAGATATCGCCATCGGAAATCAACAGGGATTGACGCAGCGCCGGTTCCGTGATCGGCCCCAGGACAATGGCCAGAACTGCGGGGGCGACTGGATAGTCGAGCTTCCGAAGCAGATAACCGGCGATCCCGAACAAGACGATCAGCCAGACGTCGAACATCCGGTCCGTGGCCGCGAACCCGCCCACCATGGACAACACGAAGATGCTCGGCGCCAGAATGGTGAACGGCGTTTTCAGAAACCAGAGAAAGATGGGAATGGCGGCGACGTTGATCGCGCCCGCGAAGAAGTTGGCGGCGTAAAGCGAGGCGATCAGACCCCAGACAAACTCGGTCTCGTCAACGAACAGGCGCGGTCCCGGCTGAAGGCCCCAGATAACCATGCCGCCCAGCAGAATGGCGGTCGTGGGCGAGCCCGGAATACCCAGCGTCAGCATGGGCAGCATGGAGCCCGTGGAGGCCGCGTTGTTCGCGCTTTCCGGCGCGACGACGCCGCCCACCTCGCCCTTGCCGTAATTCTTGCCCGTTTTCGACGTCATCTTGGCGACGCCATAAGCCATCAACGAGCCGGGCGTTGCGCCCGCAGCTGGTAAGATACCGACAAAGAAGCCCAGGAAAGAGCCCATGGACCAGTTCTTCCATTCACCCCACAAAATCTTCAGGTTCCCGACAACTCGATCAACCGTCACGATGGCCTTCGACATCATGGTCTCGCCGCGGGTGGTTTCGATGGTCCACATCATCTCGCCGACGCCATAGACGCCAATGGCGAGGACCAGGAAGTTGATGGGCTGTGAGAAGCCGACCAGATCGAACAGCTGCAGGCGCGGCTCGCCGGAAATCACGTCGAAACCGATGGCCGAGAGAACCAGACCGATACAGATCGAGAAGATCGTCTTCGGAATATCATCACCCGACAGCCCGACGAAGGTGGCGAACGCCAGCAGCATCAGGGCGAAGATTTCCGGATCGCCGAAATCCAACGCAATGGACGCCAAGGGCGGCGCGAAGAAAGTGAACAGCAAACACGAAATCGTGCCGCCGGCAAAAGACGCCAGCGCGGCCGCGATCAGGGCTTTGTCCGCCTCGCCTTTCATGGCGAGCGGCCGCCCGTCAAACGTCGTCGCCACGGCTGTCGAGGCCCCTGGTATCCCCAGCATGATGGAGGAAATTGCCCCGCCGTACATGGCCCCGTAATAGAGCGCCGCCAGAAAGATGATGGCGGACGCGGGCGGCACCAGGAAGGTGAGCGGCAACAAGATGGCCACGCCGTTGACGGATCCCAGGCCCGGCATGGCGCCGACGAACAAACCGACGCAAACGCCAACAAAGATCAGACCAAGGTTCAGCGGCTCGAAGGCGATGAGAAAACCATCGGTAAGGCTGGCTAGGATTTCCATGGCGTTTTTTGCTCCGAATAACGGTCGCCGCCGGCTTTAGAGGAAGATGTCGTACAGCACTAGGTACAGGGGTTCCATCAGTCCCGTGGGAAGGAATTTCCGCAGCGCGACATCGAAGAAGAAGAAAATAATGACCGGCGAGGCGGCGGCGATGGTCAGCGTCAGCCTCCATGTGTGCCGGCCCAGAAAACGCAGATAATAAACAAAGAACACGCTGGTCGCCAAATGCATGCCGACGACGTAGACCATGCCGGCCATGCCCAGGACGCCGCCGCCGACAAGCGCGAACTGCTTCACGGCGTAATCGTCCATGAAGGGCTCGTCCGACGTGGACGCGGGCGTCTTGCCGCGAAGCGCGTTAACCAGAACCCAGATGCTGGAGCCGAGCATCATGGCGGCCAGCCAGAACGGCCAGAAACCGCCTCCGGGCCCCTCGTCGGGAATCCAGCCGATCGAGAGTTCCGTGCTCTTCAACATTAGATAACCGGATAAGACCATCAGCAGGATCGCGGTAATGAATTCTGCGCGTTTCATGCCGATGGTCCTTCCGGCGTCTTTTTCTTAATTCGTTATGCTGGCGGCCACGCTTAGTTGATGGCGCCCAGCTTCTTCAGCAGGTCAACGTGAGTTTTGTTCTGAACATCCCAGTAGTCGACCAGGCTTTGACCACTGAGCATGTCACCTTGCAACGACTTTTTCTTCCGGTAAGTCTGCCATTCTTCGGATTGGAAGACCTTCTGAAACAGATCCTGATAGTATTTCTGAGCTTCCGCGCTCATACCCGGCGCGCCGACCACGGAACGCTGCATGAAGTACGCGAAGTCCTCACCTTTTTCCTTGACGGTCGGGACGCTATTGAAAAGCGGCAGACGGTCGTTGGTGAAGGCGACCAGCGGAACCACCGTGCCGGCCTCATAAAAACCCAGGGCTTCCGACGGATTGTTCACGGAAGAATTGATGTGTTTACCGGCCAACTGCTTGGCCACTTTTCCGCCGCCCTTGTAGGGAACGTATTTCATGTTCAGGCCGTAGGTGGAGTTCAGAAAGTCGGTCAGCAGGTTGTCTTCAGACGCCTTGCCAGTGCCGCCCATGACCCATTTGTTGCCGGCCGCTTTGGCTTTTTCCAAGAACTGCTCGAACGTGGTGATGCCGGAGTCCTTGTGAACCCAGAGCAGGAACGTGTCTTCGGCCATCCGGGCGATCGGAGCGAAGTCGGCGGGTTTAACGCCGATTTTTGGTTGACGCAGCGGCGTGGTGTAGAAGCTGTTCAGCGTCACCATAACCGTGTGGTCTTTGTCACGGGCGTTTTTCAAGTGAATCAGGGCCTCGGCGCCGGATCCACCGGATTTGTTGATCGGCGTGAACGGCTTGGACGACATTTTGTTCTTCTCGATCACGGTCTGCATCAGACGGGCCATGCGGTCGGCGCCGCCGCCTTTACCGGCCATGATGATGAATTCGACCGGCTTTTTCGGCTCCCACGCGGCTTGCGCGTCAGTGGCCGCTGTCGCCGCGCCGCCCGCCGCAAGACCCGCAGCGAGCCCCAGTGACAGGAACTTTTGCGATAAAGCGTTCATTATGAGTCCTCCCAGACATTGGTTTCGCTTACTTCAAGAACAATCCTGGCGGACCTTCCGCCGGGACCGGAAACGAGCATAAAAAGCCCGCACCACATCAGACAATTCTATTTTTCGGCTTGCAGCCTAAACGAAAGAATGTTTCCCACCAGCGTCCTGTTATCCAGCGTATCCATTACAGACCAGCGTAGCCATTGCAGGGACGCCCATGCGTGGCGTCGTGGCATTAGGTATACCAGAGTTGGTACTATGGATATGACGCCATCATGTGTAAACGCTTTTTTCGTGAACTTTCCGCCGCAGCGCATGTTCTCAATCGCAAAACCCAAGCGCGCGGCGAACCATAAACCGCAGGCCGCCCGCGCGCCGCGAGTCGGCGTTTCCAGTCTGTTATGCGGATTTTCCCGCCAAGGGAATCCGCCGTTCCAACAAAAACGGCGCGCCAGGCGCCCGCTCCGTCAAGACGGACAGTTGGGTGATTCGCAAGCGGCGATCTTCCAAATCGGGCGCGGCTTCCTCAAAGGCGGCCTGAAGCGCCGGCGCCAACGCGGAGCGTTCCGCTTCCGGTATCCTATCGGTCAAGGTCATATGAAAGCGGAATAAATCCATGGCGGCGGGATACCCCCAGCGCGTCAGCATCTCTTCTTGCTTGGCCGAGAGGCCGTTTTTGCGGCGCTTCGCCAATTCCGCCCCGGTGAGCGGTGCTCGAAATTCATCAAAAACCGTGACGCAGCCGGCGGCGAGGTCATCAACCGCGGGACACCGCTCAACCGGGGTCAGCGCCAGAAACCCGTCCAGGTCGGTGACTTTCAATTCGGATCCATGGATCGCGGGCCAGGCGGGCGCGACCTGATCCACCCTGCTCAAGAGCGCGTCCGCCGTCATCCCGTCCGCCAGCCGAAAGGGCGGCTTCAGGGTGGCGTGAAAACCATATTTCCGGGGAAGAGCCGTCGACTCTTCCAACCAGTCAGAGTCGAAACCTGTCAGTTCCGGTCTTGGACCGACGGTCTTTCCCTCGATATCGCGGCCCAGCCAGGCCGACGCGAAAGACCAGAGCGGCTCGTCCGGCGGCGGTGTGTAATAGAGCGCGTAACGGGTCACGGAGCGGGCCGGTCACGCCGCCCGGGCGGCGGGCATGGTGAAGGTGTGCGTGCCGACAGCGGCCCGGATATCGGCGTCGTGGAAGATGCCGACCAGAGCGCCGCCCCGCCCCTTGGACTCATTGATCAAATCGATCACAACCGACCGGTTGGCGGCGTCCAGCGCCGCCGTCGGCTCATCCAGCAGTAAAATCGGATAATCGACGATGAAGCCGCGCGCTAAGTTGACCCGCTGCCGTTCGCCGCCGGAAAATGTCGCCGGCGCCAGGGACCAAAGACGATCCGGAATATTCAGCCGGCTCAACAGGGCTTTCGCCTTCGTTTGGGCGCTCTCTTCCGTCTCTCCCGATTGAACGAGCGGTTCCGCGACCACGTCCAGTGTGGACACCCGGGGAATGACTCGCAGGAACTGGCTGACATAGCCGAGCGTCTGGCGGCGCACCGCGAGGATTTCATGTGGCTTGGCGCTCGCCATATCGATCCAGCCCCCGCCGTGGCAAATACGGATGGAGCCCCCTTGCGCCGTGTAATTGGCGTAAAGCATACGCATCAAGGAACTCTTACCCGTCCCCGACGCGCCGTCCAGCACGAGGCATTCCCCCGGCGCGACGGTCAACTCAACGCCATCGAACACCGGCAGCGCGGCGCCCCCTTGCGTGTGCAGGGTGAAAGACTTCGACAGGTCCTCCACTTCGAGAACCGGCGCTCGAATTCTCGCCGCCGCCGTCATGGCCGCGGCGCCGAGGAAACAAGCAGTTGAGTATAGGGATGTTGCGGGTCGTCCAGCAGCTGGTCGGTCAAACCTTGCTCGACGACCTCTCCCTCCCTCATCACCATCAAGCGATCAGCCAGCAAGCGCGTGACGGCCAAATCGTGCGTGACGACGATGGCGGACAGACCCAGCTTGTTGGTCAAACGCCGCAGCATATCCAGCAAGCGGGCCTGCGCGGAGACATCAAGCCCGCCAGTGGGCTCGTCCATATAGACAAGCCGCGGACCGGTCACAAGATTGCGGGCGATCTGCACACGTTGCCGCATCCCTCCCGAAAAGGTCTCGGGTGAATGGTCGATCCGGTCCGCGTCGATCTCGACCCGCTCCAGCCAGTCGGCCGCCGCGCCGCGGATATCGCCATAGCGCCGGGCGCCCACCGCCATCAGGCGTTCGCCCACATTGGCGCCGGCGGAAACGCCCATGCGCAACCCGTCACGCGGGTCTTGATGAACCATGCCCCAATCCGTGCGCATCAACATGCGCCGTTCCGCTTCCGACAGACCATAAACGTCGCGAAACTCCCCGGTGCGGAGCTGGTATTCCACCAAGCCGGCCGCGGGCTCCAGGCGCGCGGAGGCGCACTTCAACAAGGTCGTTTTGCCAGATCCGGACTCGCCCACAACGCCAAGCACCTCACCCGGCCAGAGATCAAACGAAACGTCCCGGCAACCCAGTCGCCCGCCGTAATAGTAAGAGAGTTCACGCACCCGCATCAGCGGGCCGGAGGCCGCCCCAAGAGCGTTCATTCCGCCGCCTCGCCGGATTGGTTCTGCGGGCCAACGTATCCCGCGAGCCGGCGCCGGTTGCAGTTATCCGTATCTGAACAGACGTGCATGCGCGCGCCTTGGTCGTCGGTGATGATTTCATCCAGATAGCTCTCCGCGTCACTGCAGAGCGCGCAGACCGCGTCCTGCTTTTGTACGGTGAAGGGATGGTCCTCGAAATCGAGGCTCTTTACCTCCGTGTGCGGCGGGATGGCGTAAATCCGTTTTTCCCGGCCCGCGCCAAACAACTGAAGGGCCCGGTTGTTTGACATCTTCGGATTGTCGAATTTGGGAATGGGCGACGGCGAGGTCAGATAACGGCCGTTCACCAGCACTGGATAATCATATGACGTGGCGATATGGCCGAAGCGGGCGATGTCTTCATAGAGCTTCACATGCATGACGCCGTATTCCCTCAGCGCATGCATGGTCCGGGTTTCCCTTTCCCGCGGCTCCAGCCAGCGGAGCGGTTCTGGAGTGGGCACCTGATAGACCAGGATTTGATCATCGTTCATCGGCGTTTCGGGAATCCGGTGACGCGTCTGAATGATGCTCGCCTCCTCCGTCTTCTCCGTGGTCGCGACACCTGCCACTTTTGAAAAGAACTTTCGGATACTGACCGCGTTAGTCGTGTCATCGGCCCCTTGGTCAATGACTTTCAGACAATCGGATTTGCCGATGACGGCGGCGGTCACTTGGACGCCGCCTGTGCCCCACCCATAGGGCAGCGGCATTTCTCGGCCGCCAAACGGCACCTGATAACCGGGCGTCGCGACTGCCTTCAGGATCGCCCGGCGGATCATCCGTTTGGTTTGTTCGTCCAGATAACCGAAGTTGTAACCCCGTTCGGTCATTCGATCACTTCCGCCGCTTCCGCCGCTTCCGCCGCTTGTTCAGCCAACCGGCGTTCCGCTTCCTCGCGAAGTCCCCGAACGAGCGCCAATTCACTTTGGAAGTCCACATAGTGCGGCAGCTTTAAATGCTGCACGAAGCCCTGCGCCTCCACGTTGTCGGAATGGCTCAAGACAAACTCCTCGTCCTGGGCGGGCGCGCCGGCCTCCTCGCCCAATTCCCTCGCGCGAAGGGCCCGATCAACGAGCGCCATGGCCATGGCTTTCCGCTCGGCCCCGCCAAAGCTCAGCCCGTAGCCGCGCGTGAACTGCGCGGGCTCCGTCGCCGAGCCTTCAAACTGGTTGACGGTCTGGCATTCGGTAACAGTGATCTCGCCAATACAGACCGCGAACCCCAACTCTTCGGGCTCGATCAACACCTCCACTTCGCCCATCCGGATTTCGCCGACAAAGGGATGGGTGCGGCCATAGCCCCGCTGCGTCGAATATCCCAACGCCAACAGGAACCCCTCGTCGCCACGCGCCAGATTCTGCAAACGCACGTCCCGCTCAACGGGGAACGCCAAGGGCGCGCGCGTCAAGTCACCGGGCGCTTTATCGTCAAGCGCTCTCGTTTCAATCTGCAACAATCCGTCGTTGGCGAGAATATCCGTGACCCGGGGCATGGAGGGAGCCTCTTGACGCTCACCCGCCATGGCGGACTCATCGGCGCCGGGCGCGGCGTCAAGTTCCCCCGGGGCGTCATCCATGAGCGAGAAATCGAGCAGCCGGTGAGTGTAATCATAAGTCGGCCCCAACACTTGTCCGCCGGGTAAATCCTTAAAGGCCGCCGAGATGCGCCGGCGCGCGGTCATAGCGCCCGTGTCGATGGGCTGGCTCATGGCCAGGCGCGGCAGAGTCGTCCGATAGGCGCGCAACAGGAAGATGGCCTCGATCAGGTCTCCGGTCGCCTGCTTAATGGCCAGCGCCGCCAGATCGAGATCGTAAATCGAGCCTTCCGTCATCACCCGGTCACACGCCAGACGCATCTGGGTCTTGATCTGCGCGATGGTTAGTTCGGGCGTATCGGGCGGGCCGCGCCGCTCATCGGCCAATTGGCGATGAGCGTTCTCAATGGCTTTCTCTCCGCCTTTGACGGCAACGTACATTAGCGTTCTCCCCGTGACACGCGCGTGGTCCGCGGGAGCGCGGCGAGAGAGCGCTCCGCCGCCAAAATGACGTCCACGCCCCGCGGAAACAGCGCGTAATTCTCAACCAACCAGTCAAGCCAACCGTCCGGCAACCCGTCCGCGGAGAGCCTCGTTTCATCCACAACGCCCGGTCCGCTCAAGGTCATGACCAGATCACGCCGTTCGAGCGACAACCGGTCCACTTGAACGATGACGGTGGCGGAGGTTTCCGGCGCCTCGTCCGTTCCGGCGGCGAAGGCGCTCAGGGCGGGCATGACGGCTGGCGCCGTCACCAAGGCGAAGGCGGCTTTCGCCGTGTCCGCGCTGACCGGCGCGCCGGTGTGAAATTTCAAGAACCAGGCGACGTCCGGATTGGAGGCGGCGGCGTGATCGAGCCAAACCGGCGTCTCCAAATCCGCGATCGTCAGCAAAATGGCCGCCGCCGCGGGGTGAAGAGGCGCGGGCGCCTCGCTCAACCGCGCAATGGCGGGCGCCGGGTGAATGGAGCCCGGGCGCGCCATGGCGTCCAGGATCGCGCGAAACACCTCTTGCGACGCGTGGACCGGATCAGAAAATCCTGGTCTCAGGTCACTCACGGCTGGTCGCGCTCCCGGTCCGTCCATGACGTCAATCCCCGCCTCGCGCAAGGGTGAGGAAATCAACCCTGGTCTTCTCCGCGTCCATGTGACGTTGGCCGCGAGCCTTGACTTGCGCGGCGGCCAGGGGCTCGACGACGAACCGGGCCACCGCGTCCGCGTACCGGCCGGTCTGAAGGAGGGCGTCGCAAACGGCGGCGATCTCCGCGTGACGGGCGGACCTGCCGGCCACATTGCTCACGCCAAGCTCGCCGCTGGGAAGCCGGACCGCGCAGCGTGTCATGGTCATCTCGCCTAGATTGAAGGCTCCGCCATCGCCGCCCGCCCGGCCGCGAACCATCACAAGTCCGGTTTCCGGCGGCCGGACAAGTTGATGAGCAGGCGCATCGGACAACGTATCGGCCAGCGCCTCATAGGCCCGCTCGATATCCGCGGTGGACGCTTTCGCCATGACGGCCATCCAATTTTGGCGCCGTCTAACCGCTTCCCCGCCGCCAGTCCGCTTCGTCATCCCACAGTCACTTCCAGGCCACAGTCACTTCCAGGCCGGAGCGCCCCGTTCCGGATATGAAATCAGATGTCCGCCTAGATCATCAACGATTCGATAATTTATATAGACGTCTAAATGAATAGTGATAGCTTGCCTCTCATCGCGACTCCAGTCAAGCGGCCGCCCGTGAGGTTTTTTATGATCCGTATGACATGCGTAACTCATCCGCGCCTCGGTCAATAACGGGGGAAACGGCCCGAAAAAAGGCGTCAAGGATCATCAAGGATCATGGACACCATCAAAATCAAACGCGGCGCCGGGGTTTCCCTTTGGCGTCAAATTCAAGAGCGGATTTCCGCCGCCGCCGCCGCCGGCGTCGTCGCGCCCGGCGAGCGTCTACCAACCGAAAACGATCTGGCCAGACGTTTCGGCGTCAACCGGCATACGGTTCGCCGGGCCATGAAGGCTCTGGAAGACAGCGGTTTGATCCGCATCGAACAGGGCCGGGGCACTTTCGTCCAAGAGCATGTGATCGATTATCCGGTTCACCGCCGCACACGCTTCAGCGAAACTCTCTCAGCCCAACGGCGTCAGCCAGGCGGCCGGGTTTTAAAGGTGGAAACAAGACCCGCGACCGCCGCAATGGCGGAAGCCCTTGAAATCGATAAAGGCGCCCCTTGTGTTATGATCCGCGCCGTCCGTGACGCCGACGGCCGCCCAGTCAGCCTGGCGGACCATCATTTTCCGGCGGACCGCTTTCCGGACATCGGTCCGGCGGTGCGGGAAACCCGTTCCGTCTCGAAAGCTCTCGCCCAGTTCGGCGTGCCGGATTATTTCCGTCAAGTGACCCGTGTCACCGCAAGAATGCCCGATAGGGAAGAAGCCCGGACATTGAGCCTGCCCATCAATCGGCCCCTGCTGATTTCGGAAAGCGTCAACGTGGACGGCGGCCGCCGCCCGGTCGAATACGGCGTAACCTGTTTTGCCGGCGACCGGGTCCAGTTGATGTTCGAGCCTTAGGCCGCGCGCCCTTCAAAAGTTTCTAGGCCTCGGCGGCGCGCTTCAAATCCCGGCGTTGATAGACGAGACCGCCATTCGTGAAGGCCGCGACAAACTTCGGCAGGCGCGGGTCGGACGCATCGACCAGCAAAACGTCTGCTCTCTTGCCCGCCTAGAGGGCGCCCCGGTCTTCCAGCCTCGCTGTTCGGGCGGCGTTGCTTGAGACCAAATTCCACGTATGTCCCAGATCGAGCACCCCGCGCTCCGCCAAATTGAAAACGGCCTGAAGCATCGACGGATAACAGTAGTCGGACGTCAGAATATAACAGGCGCCGGCTCGAATGGCGTCCTCCGCCCCCAGACGTCCTGCGTGACTGCCGCCCCTCAGAACGTTCGGGCCGCCCAGGACAATGGCGTCTCCCCTGTCCCGCGCATGACGCGCCGTCTCCAGGGTCATCGGGAATTCGGACACCCGGCTGCCGGCGTCGTGATAGAAATCCCGGGTCCAGGGGGATGGATCGTCATGAGACAGGATGGGAATCCCGGCCTTCAGCGCCGCTTTGGCCAGACGTTCAATCGCCGCCGGAACCCCGTCCGCCCGCGCCTTTGTCCGCGCCAGCAACTCCTTAAAACCATCCAATGGCAAGCCTGAGCGATCAGCGTATTTCCGCAAGCCGCCCTTCCTCGCCTTGGCCTGGATATCGGCCAGGTGGTCGTTGAAAGCCAACAGATCGACCGTGCCGGACTCGATCCATTCCTCGGCCTCGTCAACCGCTTCCAGATTGAAGACTTCAAAACGCAGGTGAAACCGTATGACACGCGGCAGTCTGGACTTCGCTTCGGCCAAGGCCCGAACCAATCCCACGGCCGTGTCCCGGCCGCGCAAGCCCGGTTCCCAGGAATAGGTGATCCCGTGATAAGCTGTCGTGACGCCATTGGCGATCATCTGGCGATCCGTTTCCGTGAGCGCCAAGTCGCGGGGAAAACGTGACGCCGGGCCCCGGCATGATCTGACGTTCGAAGGCGTCGCCGTGCAAGTCTGTCATTCCCGGCAAGGCCAAAAGCCCGCCGGCGTCCAAATACCGCGCTCCATCCGGCGCCTCGCCAGCCAACAGGCCATCGGAGATATACAAGCGGCCGCTTCAATTGGGCCATCTGGGCGCAGGATGTCTTCTTGTTCGATTACAAAGCTATTCGCCACAAGCCGCTCCCAACCGTTTCAAGGCCCCTTCGGCGCTTGCGGACGCCCGGCGGCGAACCGGGCGCTAACCGCATTTCGAGAAATTTAAGTATGAAGGCGTCAACCGCCCCGTCCAGAAGACGGTTTACGCCCAGCCTGTTGTTTTTTCCGCATGGACGGATGACATGATTTAGCCAGTACCTGCTCGAAAAATTGTACGTAAATATTGATGGGACTGACATGGATAATATTAGGGTCACGCCCAGCGGAGAGGGGTTTTCCGGGGCGGCTTAACTCCAAGGCGGCCCGGCATGGGCGCCGGCTTTACCGGAACTGCGCCGGAACCGCGCCGGAACCGCGGTTGCCGTATCGCCGCCCGGGTTCCTTAAGGCGGATGTGGAAGTGGGGGCGGAAAGTGTGTTTGGGCGTCCCTTTGCACTTGGCGGCCCCGGTCCCGGCCGGCTCAGCCGTCCGCAAGGCCGCCGAACCGGCGGCGAAACAACGCGCGGTCCTGCGGATTTAATTCCCGGAAACACGCGAGCGCTTTGCATATTTGGCGCATTTGTTTTCACTTCACGCCATGGCCGTATGACCAAATAGCCGTATGACCAAAACCAATCGATCAGCTAGGCATGATCCCACTTGAATTTTGATGTTATTGAGAGTGGCGCATTTTTGTATAACCTAAATCAGTACGGCTTTGATGATTGAATCTGGCGTATAAGAAATATTTTCAAATTATCCCTAAATAATTATATATAAAAATAATCGCATTATAATTATTTTTTCAAGAAGTGTAAAATATGATAAATTTATTGAAAAATAATCTGTTTTGACAGAAATTTTTATTTCGCATTGAGTCGCCCGACAAGGGCCGCGGCGATCAGGACAATCGCCGCCCCCGTTAATTCCTGGCCGCCCAACCGCTCGCCCAGGATCAGGGCCGCGAGCCCGATGGTGAAGACCGGCTCCAGGTTCAACAGAAGCGTGACGGGCGCGGGGCCGGCGCGTTTGATGGCTGTGAACTGAATCAAGATTCCCCCGACATATCCCACCGTGACCAGGGCGAGACCGGCCCAGCCGAGCCGCGTCTCCGCCAGTTCGAAGGCGCCCAGAAACGGAATGCAGGCGAGCGTCGGGGGAAGGCCGATCCAGCTGGCGTGGGTGAGGACGCCATAGGCGCTCAGGCCTCTTTCCTGGGCGGCGCTCGCGCCCATGATCTGCACCGCGGCGCCGATCGCCGCCATGCCCGCCAGGGCGGAGCCGCGCCAATCCAAGCCGTCTAGGCTGGGCCCCAGGGCCATGGCCAGACCGCCGAAAGCCGCCAAGGCGATCAGGATCAAAAGGGGGCGAGGCGTGTGTCCGTCCCGGATGGCGGCCGCGGTCAAGACGAGGAACGGATGCAGATAAAAGATCAGCGTCGCCAGGCTGACCGGAATGAATTTCACCGAACTCATGAAGCCGAGGCCGATCGCCGCCATACCGGCCCCGGTGATCAGCAGGATGCGCCAACCGTCCTTCGGGATCGCGAGATTGACGCCGAACAGGCGCGCGACCGCGTAAAGGATCACGCCGCTGATGATCAGCCGGGCCGTGACCAGCGCCGCTGGCGCGCCGCCGCCGTCATAGAACATTCTGGCGGCGACCGGGTTGATGGCCAGAAACAGCGCGGCGGCCAGGGCGAGCATTAGACCCGAATGAGGGGACGAGGGCATTAAGGCGAGGCTTTCAATCAGTGGCGGGAAGCTTAAATTGTAACCGGAAAAACAGAAAACAAATGGATGGAGGGGACGCATGTCAGGTCCAATCTTTCACAACTTTGATCGCGCGCCCAGCCATGTCGCGCCGTTCAGTCACGCCGTGGAATGCGATGGCTGGGTGCAGTTGACAGGCCAAATGCCGACGGATCCCGATAACCCGGACGCGCCGCCGCCGGAAGGGATCGAGGCCCAAACCCGCCGCGTCATGGATAACTTGATCATTGTTCTCGAGGAATTGGGCCTTGGGCTGGAACACGTTCTGTCCGTTCGCGTGTTCATCACGGACTTCAAGCGCGACTACGCCGGGATGAACGATGTCTATCGAAACTATTTCCCGACGGACCGGCTGCCCGCGAGGACATGTGTCGGCGTCACGGGCCTGGCTGTTGACGCGTTGGTGGAGATCGATCTGGTCGCCAAGCGGCCCTGACTCGGATTGCGCGTCCCGGTGATTAGCGTGTCCGGCGGCGTTGTTCCGGAATATTCGTTCGCCGCGCTTGCGGCTGTGTTTATCCTCGTGCGTCCGTTCACATGAAAAAGTAATGGGGCTGCCCCAGATAACCCGGGTTTGGAGTTGTCATGAAAAACTTTCCGGGGCGTCATGCGCAAGAGCCGTCTCGGTCACCCGGCAAAAACTACGAACAGGATCGTTTGATCAACCGCTTCGTGCCTGAAGCGGCGGCCTTGACGGCGGCCGGTCTGTGCGGGGCGAACCGCAAGACGGCGGCGTGTTTTTTCGCCGTCCATGCGCGATCATCGTCTTTGCGCCCGGCGCCGAGAGCGAGGCCCTGTTCGATGGCGGGGCCGGGGTGGAAGGGGACGAGAGTTACTCCAGCGGCAACCGAAAGGGAAAGCGGGCCTGCGGCGCGGCGGGAAAAGCGCCGGTATCCGGCTTGTCGAAGCGGGGCGGCAAGGTCTACGCCTCTACGCCAGGGTCATTCCCGGCGCCTCTGCAATACCCTGACGCCGATCATGGAGCGCAAGACCGGGCCCGGCGGCGCCGTCTACTCCGGCAGTCGGAGAGGGTATAACGTGTTCGATGCGTCCGTCTTCAACCACTTCCGGATCAATCATTCGGAACTCTTCGCGGATGACGCAAACCACGTCAATGGAATTGAGAACTTCTGGAACCAGGCCAAGCGCCGGATGCGCACGTCCAACGGTGTGCGAAGACCCAATTCGGCCTATATTTGAAGGAATGCGAACGGCGTTTCGGCAACCGTGACCCGTTGGATCAATTATATCAAATCAAACAATGGGTTAAATGTCATTCTAGGCAGTTAGCCGGGTCAGACCCATGATTAAATATCAATGTCTTATTTTGGCGTTGTCAAAAAAGAACAAAAAGCGTACATTTGGCGCCTGTTGCAACTGGCCTCTGGCCTGTGAAATAAGGGAGCGCATTCGATGTCGCAGTCTGCATTACGATTGGTGGAGAAAGATCTCGTGGATAGGGAAAAGGCGCTGGACGCCGCGTTAGGCCAGATTGAACGGGCTTTTGGCAAGGGCTCGATCATGAAGTTGGGCCAACGCCAGGTTGTCGAGGCGGAAACGGTTTCGACGGGCTCGTTGGGCCTTGATGTCGCGCTGGGTATTGGCGGCCTGCCGAAAGGCCGCATCATTGAGATCTATGGCCCGGAAAGCTCCGGTAAGACGACGCTGGCGCTCCATGTCGTCGCCGAGGCGCAGAAGACGGGCGGCGCCTGTGCGTTCGTTGACGCGGAACACGCCCTCGATCCGGTTTACGCCAAGAAGTTGGGCGTTGATGTGGAAGAACTGTTGATCTCTCAGCCAGACGCCGGTGAACAGGCATTGGAAATCGCCGACACTCTGGTGCGCTCTGGCGCGATCGACATTCTGGTGATTGACTCCGTCGCCGCGCTCGTGCCCCGCGCGGAGTTGGAGGGCGAGATGGGCGACACCCATGTGGGTCTGCAGGCGCGCTTGATGAGCCAGGCGCTGCGCAAGCTTACCTCATCCGTCTCCAAGTCGAATACGCTCGTGATCTTCATCAACCAGATTCGTATGAAGATCGGTGTAATGTTCGGAAATCCAGAAACCACGACGGGCGGCAACGCGCTGAAGTTCTATTCCTCTGTTCGCATGGAAATCCGCCGCATCGGATCAATCAAGGACCGGGATGAGGTGATCGGCAACCAGACCCGTGTAAAGGTTGTGAAGAACAAGATGGCGCCGCCCTTCAAGCAGGTGGAATTCGACATCATGTACGGCGAGGGTGTTTCCAAGATGGGCGAAATCTTGGATTTGGGCGTCAAAGGCGGCATCATTGAGAAATCCGGAGCCTGGTTCTCGTTCGACTCTGAGCGGATCGGCCAGGGCCGGGAAAACGCCAAACAGTTCCTGCGCGATCATCCCGAAAAGGCCAAAAGGATCGAAGGCTTGATCCGCCAGAACGCTGGTCTCTTGGGCGAGGAGATGATGACCGGTCCCGGCGGCATGGAGAACGGCGTGGACGGTGTGTCCGCCGGCGAGGGGGAAACCTAGACTTAAGCCCCCTTGTTTTTTGGTTTGCGGTTATGGTTTACAGTGACGTCTCTGTTCAACGGCGCGCATCACGGGAGAGATCGGACGAGCGGTCGATTCTGGCTGACGGCGGAACGCCTCCGGCGCGCCGGGCCCCGCTTTCCGCCGCCGCGCGGGTTGCCAGTGTTGATGGCCAGCGGGCCGTTTCGGGCGTCGTTCATGCCATTCGCCGCAGTCTTCGCCGGCGCGGCGCGCGCGCCAGGATTACGGCCCGCGCAAGACGCTGTGCAACCGTTTCGCGCGGCGGGACCGGTTGGGCGCGCCTGGCCGCACCCTCGCATCGCTTGCCGAAGACGCTGGCGGGCCGGACCGCGTGATGACCGGCGGCGCGCACCTGAAGACGCGCCGCACAGCGGCGGGTTTGCTCAAAAAGGGGTCTGCTCAAAAAGAGGATAGGCCCCGCCGTATCGGGCGGGCCAAGGGCGGCCTGAACCCGAAACGCCACGCCGCCGCCGGTCAAGACGGCGAACCGGTCATCCTGTTGCGCAGCGAAGGCCAGATGAACGGCCAGATGAACGGCCACGATGAACGGCCAGGGGCGCGCGCCTCGCCGGGAACAGCTTGCCCGCCGCGCACGCCCTGATCGCGGGCGGGAATCCAGCGGGGCGGCCCGCGTTCCAACCGATGATCGAGTGACGGAGGTTGATCTGGACCCCCGCCTTCGCGGGGGCGGCAAGGTGAAGGCGGGGGTGGTGAAAGAATAACGCAGGGGGCGCGTCACCCGCCGCATCCCGCCGGGTGGGAGCGGACCACCGGCCGGGAGCGGAACGGCGCCGCTCGCCCGCGCCAAGGCGCTCTACAAAACCCGGCGCACGGTCGAGAACATGATGGCGAAGCTCAAGGACCGCAGATGTATCGCAACCCGATGTGACAGGTGCGCTCACGCCCTCTTTTTCGCAATATTATGCGCCGCCGCAGCCGTCAGCTTCTCTCGCGATCAATGAGTCCTGGGCCTAGGCCAGGGGCGTCGCTCGTGTAAAAAAGGCTGACGGTCCGGGGTTTTGGCGCTAAATTCACCACCAAGTATGATGACGGCCCGGCACGTCGTCGCGTCTTTCATTTTTGATACCGGTTTCCATGTCGACTCTGGATGACGCCGTTACGCGGCGGCGCACATTCGCCATTATCTCTCACCCCGACGCGGGTAAGACCACGCTGACCGAGAAGCTTTTACTGTTCGGCGGCGCCATTCAAATGGCGGGAGCCGTGAAAGCGCGGGGCGAACAGCGCCGGGCGGCGTCCGATTGGATGAAAGTGGAACGCGAACGGGGTATTTCCGTCGCGTCTTCCGTCATGACCTACGAGTACGGCGGGTTGACCTTCAATCTCCTCGACACCCCCGGTCACCAAGACTTTTCGGAAGACACCTACCGGACGCTGACGGCCGTCGATTCCGCCGTCATGGTGATCGACGCGGCGAAGGGTATCGAGAGTCAAACCCGGAAGTTGTTCGAGGTTTGCCGGCTGCGGGATGTCCCGATTACGACTTTCGTGAACAAGATGGACCGCGAGGCCCGCGACCCGTTCGAGATCATGGACGAGGTGGAGCAGTCTCTCGCGCTCGACGTCACCCCAGCCAGCTGGCCCATCGGCATGGGACGAAACTTCCTTGGGTGTTATGATCTCATCCGCGACCGGCTGGTGCTGCTTGAGCGGTCCAGGGAAGGCGTGCCGGACGCGGGCGAGCCCTGCGAGGGGTTGGACGATCCCAAGCTGGATGAGCGTTTGCCCGGCGACGCCGCCGCGGCGCTTCGTGAACAGGTGGAAATGGCGCGGGGGCTCTGCCCCGGGTTTGATTTCGACGCCTACCGTCAAGGCTATATGACGCCAGTCTATTTCGGCAGCGCCGTCAATAACTTCGGTGTCCGGGAGCTGTTGGACGGAGTGGGGCGCGACGCGCCTCCCCCAAGATCGCGGCCCTCCCGGGGCCGCGCAGTCGAGCCGATGGAGACCAAAGTCTCGGCCTTCGTGTTCAAAATTCAGGCGAACATGGACCCAAAGCACCGGGACCGCATCGCGTTCGTCCGGCTCTGTTCAGGAAGGTTCAGGCGGGGCATGAAGCTGAAGCACGTTAGAACCGGCAAACAGCTCAACATCCACAATCCGGTCCTGTTCATGGCCCAGGACCGGGAATTGGCGGAAGAGGCCTGGCCCGGCGACATAATCGGCATTCCCAACCACGGCAACTTGCGAATTGGCGACGCGTTGACCGAGGGCGAGGATCTGGTTTTCACCGGCATTCCGAACTTCGCGCCGGAACTGCTCCAAAAAGTCCGCCCGGCGGATCCCCTGAAGGCCAAGCATCTGGGGCGGGCGCTCCAGCAATTGGCGGAAGAGGGCGTCGCCCGTGTATTCAAACCCTCCATTGGGGCCGACTGGATTGTCGGCGTTGTGGGCGCGTTGCAGTTCGACGTGCTGGCCGACCGCATCCGGACGGAATACGAGGTTCCCGTTCATTTCGAGGAGACGGAGCTCCATACCGCACGCTGGGTCGATGCGGACAGTCATCAGGACCTGAAGAAGTTCATCGACGGCAACCGGGCCGCCATGGGCGAGGACCACGAAGAGGCGCCGGTCTTTTTGGCGCGGAACGCCTGGCACCTGAACCATACGCGGGAAAGCTTCCCGGACGTTCGGTTTCACGCGACGAAAGAGAGCGCGTAGATGACTTCCGGCTCCGGGCGAACAGTGGGCCGCAAGGCGCCGCCCGGAAGTTTCCGCGTGAATACGGCGGAAGAGAAACGGGCCGGGCGGGAGAAGGTTTTGGCCGGCCGGCCTCATGGCGAGCCGTTCCGCGTGTTCGCCTTCGGGTCGCTCATGTGGAATCCGGAATGCGCGGCGCTGGAGGTTTACGCGGGCCGTCTGCGGGATTACCGCCGCCGCTTTCATATCTGGACGACGCGGGCGCGCGGAACGCCGGATAACCCTGGTTTGGGCCTTTGTATCGAGTATGAGGAAGGTGCGAGCGTCCGGGGACTTGTCCTTGAACTTTGCGAGGATAATCTCGACCGGGACCTCGAAGCGCTCTGGGACCGGGAACAACACACTGGCGTCTACCTCGCCCGTTGGGTCGATGTGGAGGTGGAGAACGGCCGGACCGACGGTCGAACCGTCCGCTCGCTTACCTTCGTCGTCAATCGGGACCATGAACTCTACGCGGGACCCCTGCCGCTGGATGAAATGGCCGCGTGCATGGCGGTGGCCACCGGGCGGTATGGCGGCAACCAGGAGTACTTGGAGAACTTGTTGATCGAACTGGAAAAGCTGGGCGTCACAGACTCGAACCTGGAAGAGTTGATGCGCCGCATCAAGGCGCTGGACTAGAGTCGGTCTGCCCTAGAGTCTGTTTCGAACAGCTTGAATCGAAGTTGCCGAATTGATGGTTCAAGATAGAGGCTGGAACGAGGAGGCCAGCCTTTACGCCGAAAGCTTTGGATCAGGATTTGACGGATCGTGTGATTGACGCGGTTTTGGACGGCGGCGCGACCCGCCGCAGTGCGGCCATGCGGTTTGGTCTCAGTGCTTCGACAGTGGCCGAATGGGTTGACGCGGCGGTGCGTGATGAGCGGCGGCGTCCGATTGGAACCGGGGTTGGAACCGGGGGGCTGCGCCGGTCTGCTCGGCCTTTGGCGCGCACGCGGCTTTCGAGGCGGATTGAGGTGAAGCCTGATCTCACTCTCGCGGCGCTTTGCCGGGACCTCTGGGCGCGGGTCACGGGATCAAGGCCGTTCCATCCATGCTGGCGAAGTTCTTCCGCAAGGAAGGGACCGGCGCAAGGAAGGGACCGGTTTCGACAAAAACGATCTTCGCCAGCGGGCGGGATAGACCCGATATTGCTTATCGCCGCCAACAGCGGCGGAAGCGTCAGAAACGAACTGCGCCTTATAGACTGGTCTTCATCGGCGGGACCCGGACCAAGACCTGAACCAAGACTTGGACCAGCATGACGCCCGCTCATGGCTGGAGCCCGAAGGGCGAGCCCCTGTCGGCCCAAGGCCCCTGTTGACCAATTCCCTGTTGACCAAGGCCTCTGTTGGCCGCTGGATGACCATGACCTTCGTTGCGGCTCCGGGGCATGACGGCGTTAGCGCTCCTTGCGGTTTCGAGGAACCGCTCACCGCCGGGCGTTTCCTCGCATGGGCGCGGGGGTTCCTGGCGCCCGTTCCGAAGCTTGGCGGCGTGGTGACGTGATGACGTGGCGATGCTGGACGATCCGTCATCCCGCAAGAGAGACGCCGTCCGCAAAGCCATTCGCGAGGCGGGAGCGCACATCTTCTTTTTACCGCCATACAGCCCAGAGCTGACCCCCGTCGAACAACTCTTCGCGAAGCCCGAAAGGTTAATGAGAAGAGCCGGGGAAAGAACTAAAGAAGGCGCATGGCGGCAAACCGGAACTCTCCTTGATCAGCTCGCGCCCCGGCTCAGCTCGCGCCCCGGCAATGCAAAAACCATCCCGGAAACTCCGGATATGCGTATGCCTAACCGAAAGAAATTCTAGTGCTTTTCCACGAGCGGTTCCGTAATGGGACGGGGCCCGCCGTCCTTCGGGTCGGCGTAGACGTGGACGAACCGTCCGGCCGCCGCCAGCGTCTCCCGCCCTTGACCAAACAACGCCAGTGCGAAGGCGATGCTGGGAGCGGGGTGTCGTCCTTGGAGGCGTCAAAGGTCACCTGCGCCGCCAACCAGCAATGGTTCCAGCGCCGCCCTGACACTGCCGGGAATCGCCGCCGGTCGATCTGTCTGCCGGTCAACGAAGACATGGACGAAATGCCCGGCCGCCGCCGCGTCGTCCTCGCCGTCCCGGAAAATCGCGACTTCATAGCGAACGCTGGAACGCCCCAATTCGCCAACGCGTAAAGCGGCCGTCACCCGGTCCGGGTAAGCGATGGGCTTAAAGAAGTTGCAATGGGTTTCAACGGCGAAGCCAACCACGCCGCCGTCATGAATGTCCAAGCCCCCCTGATCAATGAGATAGCAATTCACGATTGTGTCGAAATAACTGTAATAGGTCACATTGTTCACATGCCCATAGACGTCGTTGTCGGACCAACGGGTCTGTATCTCTAGGAAATGATTGTAATTATTACGAGTTTCCGAAGGGTTGTCCGCCATGGATTGAGAAGCCTCCATTGGGTGGAAGACGACAAGAAAGCGTTCGGACCGCCGCCGCCCGGTCATGGATACGGGTCATGGAAAAAGGGCCGCCGGCAAACCGACGACCCCTCCGCAACTTTTTACAAGTTGTTCAAGCCTCTACCTGTCAAACTGACCGTTGACGGCGGAAAACTTAGCCAGCCTTTTTCTACGCGGTCAACGGCTTTGTGGCCGTAATCCCGATAAAATACCTCTTGACGTCCGATCATCCTCACTCGCTGTATAAGGCCGCGAAAGGAGACCCGGCATGGATGCGGCCTACGCCTGGGCAATTCTGATTTTCGGCCTCGCGCTCCCGTTCGCCCACGTGGCGCTTAGCCGTGACATTGGCGGTCGCCGGGAGACGGCGCCCGAAGGCGCGCGGGGCGGCGGCTGCCCCTTTAGCCCGCGGACAGGGTGGCTGGTCATTGTGCTGTTCCTGGGTCCCATCGGCTGGCTGATGTTTATTCACTCTCGGAAAAAGCGCCGGCGAATGATGGCGCGCGCCGCCGCGCGCAACGAAACCATTTAGGATTTGAAAACAGCCTCGGCCGCCGAACGCGCATCCCGCTTACCCGCGGCCGCCTCCTCGGCGCGCGCGATCTCGGCTTTCAATTCCTCGATATATTCGCCCAACGCCTCAATCGACATCACCTCAAGATTCTTCTTTCGAGATTTCTTTGTTGGTGGATTCAGATCATCCATTTCCATGGCTGTCCCCTTGTCTCCCAACGTATGACCGGTTAGAGCATAACCCCTCCCGCTCGCTGACTTCCAGCCCTGCGCCCACCTTGATCAGGAGCCGTCCATGTCTCTTCCGGAAACCATGTCTTGCATTGAGATCATCAAGCCCGGCGGACCCGATGTCCTGACGCCCACGACACGCCCTGTCCCCGAACCGGGGGCCGGCGAGGTTCTGGTCAAAGTCGCGCACGCCGGGGTAAACCGTCCGGACGTCATGCAGCGCGAGGGCCATTATGACCCGCCCCCGGGCGTCACAGACATTCCGGGCCTGGAGGTCTCCGGCGTCGTCGTCGCCTTGGGAGACGGCGTAACGGACCTGAGGGAAGGCGACGCCATCTGCGCTCTGGTCGCTGGCGGCGGATACGGCGAATACGTCACCGCTCCGGTTCCTCAGTGTTTGCCGGCGCCAAAGAACCTGTCCATGGCGGAGGCCGCCGCGCTGCCGGAAACCTTCATGACCGTTTGGACCAACGTCCTTGAGCGGGGCGCCTTGAAACCGGGGGAGACTTTTTTGGTGCACGGCGGCGCGAGCGGTATCGGCACCACGGCCATCCAAGTCGCCGCCGAGATGGGAGCGCGCGTTTTCGCCACCGCGGGCAGCGCGGACAAATGCGCGGCGTGCGAAAAGCTGGGCGCCGAACGCGCCATCAATTACCGCGAGGAAGACTTCGTTGAAGTCTTGAGAGAAGCGACCGGCGGCAAGGGGGCCGACGTCATCCTGGATATGGTCGGCGGCGACTACCTGCCCAAAAACATCAAGCTGCTCAACCGTGACGGCCGCCTGGTCAATATCGCCTTCATGAAGGGCTCGAAGGCGGAGGTCAATTTCATGACGGTGATGTTGAAGCGGCTCACCATCACCGGTTCCACCCTTCGCGTCCAATCCGTTGAGCGCAAGGGGGAGATCGCGGCCGCGCTGAGAGAAAAAATCTGGCCCTTGATCGAAGCGGGCAAGATCAAACCGCAACTCTACAAGACCTTTCCGTTGACCGGAGCGAACGCCGCGCATCGCTTGATGGAAAGCAGCGAGCATATCGGCAAGATCGTGCTTGATGTCACATAATCGCGGGAGTTTTTCCGCTTTGTCCTTTGCCCGCGCCTAAATTCAAGATATACAGGGTCCGTCCTTTTCAAGACGCCTTGAGCCTTAGAAAGGATATCTTCCGGATCGTCGGCTGATCAGCGAGCGGTCCGGCCCGGGATTTTCGCCGGGCCGCGCGCGACGCTGACGCCTTCTGGAAAACTGTTTTGCAGATTTCAATTGGGAGAGTCCGCCATGCCGCGCCCCTTGATGCCCAAAGCGACCGCCGTCTGGCTGGTCGAGAACACCGTCCTCACCTTCGAACAGATCGGCGCGTTTTGCGAATTGCACGCGCTGGAGGTTCAAGCCATAGCCGACGGCGAAGTGGCCATCGGCATGCAGGGGTTGGACCCGATCCAGGCGGGTGAATTGACCATGGAAGAGATCGAGCGTTGCCAGGCCGACCCCTTGGCGGAATTGAAAATGGCCAAACCATCGATCCCGATCCCAAAAGCGCGCCAAAAAGGCGCGCGTTACACGCCCGTCGCCAAACGCCAGGACCGCCCGGACGCCATCGCCTGGCTGATTAAGAACTACCCGGAACTGTCGGACGGCCAGATATCCAAATTGATCGGCACCACAAAGCCGACCATCAATTCCGTCCGTGACCGCAGTCACCGCAACGCCGCTAACATCAAACCGCAAAATCCCGCCGGTCTGGGTCTGTGCAAGGCGTCTGACCTGGAGAAGGCCGTCGCCTTGGCCCGTGCGCGGGCCGGGACGGCGCACGCCCCGGCGCAACCGGCTGCCGATTACGGCGCGCCGGCTGAAATCGTTGACGCCAAACGGGAAACGCCCCCGCCAACGGCTGAGTCCGTGTTCCGAACGCCTGCGCCGCCGGCCGCCGGGGATACACCGGACAACGTGTAAAACGGCTCAGCGCGCCGGTTTTGTAACGCCGCCAAGACATTCGCCAGAACCGCGCTGATCGAATTACGCCTCCCCGGGCACCGGACAGGTATAGTTCAACGCCAAACGGCCGCCGTCCACGTAGATGGTTTCTCCCGTGATGTAGCTCGCCTGATCGCTCGCCAAGAATGCCGCGACGCTGGCGATCTCCGCAGGCGCTCCCATACGCCCCATGGGCGTGCGGGAAAGAACCGTGTGCGTGGCGCCGGACTCTTTGATCACCTTGTTCGCCATATCCGTCGCGATGGTCCCTGGGCCGATCGCGTTCACCCGGACACCCTTCTGGGCCAGCGCCAGGGCCATTGTCTTGGTCAATTGATGAACACCTCCCTTGCAGGTGCAATAGGACGTGATGGACGGCGTCGCGACGATGGCCTGGGTCGAGGACATATTGATGATCACACCGCCTGTCTCCTGACCGACCATTTGACGCGCGGCGGCCTGGCCAGTCAGGAAAAAGCCTGTCAAGTTGACATCCAAAACCCGGCGCCAGTCTTCTTCCGTAATCTCCAGAAAATCGCAGGCGTGAACGATGGCGGCGTTACAAACCGCGATATCCAACCGGCCATAGGTTTTAACCGCATCCTCAACCATGGCGTTTACGTTCGCGGAATCGGACGCATCACAGTGGATATAGCGAACATCGCCGCCCCGAGCCCGGATGGCGGCGGCGGCGGCCTCACCCTTGCTGTCGTTCACATCGGAAAGGACAACCTTGGCTCCATCGGCGGCGAACCGTTCGGCGACCGCCTGCCCCAACCCCTGGGCCGCGCCGGTCACTATAGCGACTTTACCGGTTATAGTCATGGTGCGTGTACTCCTTAACTCCGCGCATAAAACAGCTTTTCATCGATACCCGGGAGAGTCAGACAGAGCAAAACATCAATCCCGTTGAGATGTCGCGTGGAGTCATCAATCGCCCCCTCAATCTGCGGCGGCCGTTTGCGCCAAGGGAATCTGCTCTAAGCGCCCCGGTGTGCGTCGCGCGCAGTATATTGGCTTTGGCCGATTGATGAAATAGATGGCTGTAAAACCCGGCGATAAACCGGAAACCGGCGCCGATCGCCTAATCCTGAGTCAGACGAGACTCTGCCCTCGTCGCCGGCCTGGGCGGTCACCCCGGCGGGCCTCGCACAAATCGATCTGGACAACCGTTTCGCCGGTGCGCCGAATCCGCCGGAACCGGCTTGACAGAAAGCCCCCTTCTTCCCCCGAATATACGTCGGCGTAACCCTTGGGAGGCTTAACAATGGATCGGCGCAATATCTATGAACAGGGTCTAGAGCGGCGGGAAAGCAATTTTACGCCGTTATCTCCTCTTAGCTTTCTGGAACGCTCCGCGCGCGTCTATCCCGACTATCCCTCCATCGTTCATGGAGCCAAACGCTTCACCTGGTCGGAGACTTATGAGCGGTGCCGGAGACTGGCCTCGGCGCTTGCCAGGCGCGGGATCGGCGCCGGAGACACCGTGGCCGTCATGGGGTCCAACACGCCGGAAACTTACGAGACCGCTTTCGGCGTTCCTATGACCGGCGCCGTCCTGAACACATTAAACGTCCGCCTGGATCCGGAAAGTATCGGGTTCTGCTTGAACCATGGCGAAGCGAAGGCCCTGTTGACGGATACGGAATTTGAGCCAACCGTTTCCGCCGCCCTCAAGCAACTGGGACGCGACGACATCATCGTCATCGATATCGCGGACTCCGAAGCCGGTCACGAACACGTCCGAATCGGTGAAATGGACTATGAGGCGCTTTTGGAAACAGGCGACGCGGACGGCGCATGGTCCCTTCCGAACGATGAATGGAACGCCATAACGCTGAACTACACATCCGGAACCACCGGAGACCCAAAGGGCGTCGTCTATCATCACCGCGGCGCTTATCTGAACGCGCTTTCCAACGCGGTCGGCTGGAACATGCCGCATCACAGTGTGTATCTGTGGACCCTGCCCATGTTTCATTGCAACGGCTGGTGCTTCCCCTGGACCAACGCCGCGCTCGCCAATGTCAATGTGTGCCTTCGGAAAGTCACAGGCGCGAACATCCATGCGGCCATCGCGGACCGGGGGGTTACACATTTCTGCGGCGCGCCCATCGTGCTCAATATGGTGACCAGCGCGACAAATGAGGAAAGACGCGATTTCAATCATCAGGTTCATGTGATGACGGCCGCCGCGCCGCCTCCAGCGGCGACGCTGGCCAATATGCAGCGCGACGGTTTCGACGTCACCCACGTCTATGGCCTGACGGAAGTCTACGGTCCGGCCGTGATCTGTTCCTGGCATCGGGAATGGGACAACCTGCCCATTGAGGAGCAAGCCCGGCTTAAATCCCGCCAAGGCGTTAACTATCACGTTTTGAACGCATTAACGGTCCGCGATCCGGAAACCCTTGAAGAAACGCCATGGGACGGCGAGACCATGGGCGAGGTGATGTTCCAGGGGAACGTGGTGATGAAAGGATACCTCAAAAACCCGGCGACCTCGGACGCCTCGCTCGACGACGGCTGGTTCCGCTCAGGCGATTTGGGTGTCGTTCATCCAGACGGCTATATCCAGCTCAAGGATCGTTCGAAGGACATCATCATTTCGGGCGGCGAGAACATCTCGTCCATCGAGGTGGAAGACATGCTCCACAAACACCCGGCCGTTCTGGCTTGTGGTGTGGTGGCCAAACCCGACGACAAATGGGGAGAGACGCCCTGTGCGTTTATTGAGCTGCGTGCCGGCATGGACGCGCCGACGGAGGCGGACGTCATTCAATTCTGCCGAGACAACATGGCGGGCTACAAATGTCCGCGCCACGTCGTGTTCGGCGAATTGCCCAAGACATCGACCGGCAAAATCCAGAAATTCAAGCTGCGTGACATCGCCCGGGAAAAGAGTTGACCGTCGCCCCTTTCAACAAGTGGTAGGAGCAGCGTCAGATCAAGTCTGAAATACTACAAATGACGTCAAAATTCTCACCTTCCAACTGCTGCATTCCCCATGCAGCTTATGCGTTTAATCCATTGGTATTTAAAAGTGTTTAGGGGTGAGAATACATCTCCCCTCAGTTCCGCCGTCAACCATAACGAAACAACGCGCCTTGGATGGCGCGTTTTGCGCGGGTTAATCCCCCGGCATGGCGGGAGTTGGATGACGATCCCTTGCAAGAACCAAGGCGTCATTACCGCGAAATCGGGAGTCCAGATCACTCCCTGACCGGGCTCCCCGCCCACGCGGGGGTGACGGGCTCTATTTGGTCACACGCTTCCCGAATTTCCCCCAGTGGACGGATCGAACTTCCATTGCCACACACCCTGTTCCCTGCCGCTCGTCCCTATGCTATACGTCTTTTCATGAAAAAAGCGTGGCGAATATTGATCGTGTCGGCTCTTGTCCCCTTGAGCGCGTGCTCTTACGACCTTCTGGAAATTCAACATGAAAAGACGGAACTCGCCGTTGTGGCGCCGGGCGGTTCGCGTGACTCGGTGGAAGCGGTGCTCAATGACCCGGTTGACGTGATGGTCGCAGGCGGGCGGACCATGGCGGTTTATCTCTATAATCAAGGGCCGACCCGAGAGACCGATATCTTCGTTTACGATGAAGCGGGGAAATTGAACCTGGGGATAAATGACGATTTGGACCGTGTTCTAGATTGGTTGATCGGGATTCCCGGTGAAATCCGCGCCCGTTGGGATCATATCCGTGAACGGTCCGCTCTGATTGAGGTCCGCTATGACGCCAGCAACCGGGTGACGGAGGTGAGGGACTTGGGACTCTGCGGGGAAAATTGTCCGGATTTGGAGCCTTCCTTGCTGGGTGAAATCCGCGGCTACTGACCGAGTCTCGAAAAAGCCGCGAACCAGGCTCCATCAATTAGATAACCCAGTATAAAGTTTCGTTGACGCGGGGAGGCGTCAAGGAAATTCGCCGGCTTCAACATCCCTATGCCCGTCCGGTTCCCGGCGGTATCGTGTAAATCGCCCGCTCCCTCTGGTTTCAGCCTAAGTCATGCGCTTATATACGGCCCATGAAACGTCGTATTTGGACCGCCTTGAAGGTCGTCGTATTGGTGCTGTTGGCGTGCGCCGCGGTCAGTTATGGGAGACATGACGTCATGGCCAATTGGCGCACGGCCAGTCGTGAACCTGTAGGCCTCGCGCCCCATCCGCGGGTCCATCCGGACGCCGTTATTCAGGTTTACGCCGCCCGGGCGTGGGGCTGGCGTGGATTATTCGGCGTCCACAGCTGGATCGCGGCCAAGCCGTCGGGAGCCGAGCGCTACCGGGTCTATGAAGTCATCGGTTGGCGGCTTTATCGCGGCGGGACGTCCGTTGTGGTCAGTAATCGGGCGCCGGACGCGCGCTGGTTCGGGGCCGAGCCGCAACTGATCGCCGAAGAGAGGGGCGATGGCGTCGATGACATGATCGAGCGTCTTGACACGGCGGTTCGGAACTATCCCCACGCTGGAACCTATAACGCATGGCCCGGCCCCAATTCCAACACCTTTATCGCCCATTTGTTGCGTGCGACGCCCGAATTGCGCGCCGACCTGCCGCCAACGGCGATTGGTAAGGATTACATACCTGAGGGGGGATTGGCCGCGAAGACGCCAAGCGGAACCGGATTTCAAGTTTCGCTGTTTGGTTTACTCGGTGTTTTGGCCGGGGTAGAAGAAGGTGTCGAGGTGAATGTGCTGGGCCTTACCTTCGGCGTCGATCCACTTGATTTTTCCGTCAAACTCCCGCTCGCCGGGCGTATTGGTTTGACCCTGAATTCCAATCCGACTCAACCGTAGAAATCCAGTTTAAGCTCTGACAAAGTACGATCCGTCATGAGTATTTGGGGAAAAATTCTGGGCGCCGTGGGCGGTTTCGCCGTCGGCGGTCCTTTCGGCGCGCTGGTTGGCGGCATCGCCGGCCATATGTACGACTCCAGCAAGCATCCGGGCGCGGGAGACGCGGATTTCATCGAGGCGGATGGGATTGATCAGCGCCAGGTGATGTTCACCACCGCCGTGATCGTGTTGGCGGCCAAGATGGCCAAGGCGGACGGCGCCGTCACAAAAGACGAGATTCTGGCCTTCCGTGAAAAATTCCACGTGCCGCCGGATGAGGAAGCCGCTGTTGGACGCTTGTTCAATGAAGCGCGCCAGGACCCGACCGGCTATGAGCCTTACGCCGAGCAAATCGCGCGCTTGTTCGCGAGCGAACCCCGCGTGCTCGAGGAACTGATCGGCGCGCTCTTTTACATTGCGAACGCGGATGGCGCGTTGCACCCGGCCGAGCTTGAATTCCTGCGCAAGACGGCCCTTATTTTCGGCTTTACCCAGCATGAATTCGACCGCATTCGCGCGACCCATATGCCTGAGGCGAAGCAATCGCCCTATGACGTTTTGGGCCTGGACAAGTCCGTTGACGGCAAGACGCTGAAAGCGCGCTATCGCGAGCTGGTTCGCGAGAACCACCCGGATCGCCTGATGGCGCAAGGAATGCCCCAGGAATTCATTGATATTGCGAATGATAAGCTGGCGAGCATCAATGCGGCCTATGATGATATTTGCAAGGCTCGCGGCCTTTGACCCTGTCCCTGATCGACAGCCCGTCACCCAACTTCGGGGAACGCCGGGAAGGACCGGTCGATATGTTGGTTATGCACTATACCGGCATGGAAAACGCGGACGCGGCCTTGACGCGGCTATGCGACCCGGTTTCCGAAGTCAGTGCGCATTACCTCATCAATGAGGATGGCGCCGTCCATGCGATGGTCGCGGAAGACAAACGCGCTTGGCACGCGGGCGCCGCGTTTTGGCGTGGCGTCACGGATGTGAATAGCCGGTCCATCGGAATTGAGCTGGTCAATCCAGGCCATGAGTTTGGCTATCGTGAGTTCCCCGAAGCCCAAATCGAGGCGCTGACGGCGCTCTGCCGGGAAGTCCTCGCGCGCCATCCCATCAAGGCCCGGAACGTCATCGGACATTCCGATGTGGCGCCAGTCCGCAAATCGGACCCCGGAGAATTGTTTCCCTGGGAACGGCTGGCCGCAGAGAAAATCGGGCTCTGGCCAGCCGAGTCCGATCATCTGGAAACGGACGGCCGATTGCTGGCGGACGCGCTTGGCGAGATCGGTTACGACGTTTCGGACGCGCCCGCTGCCGTCAAAGCGTTCCAACGCCATTTCCGGCCGAACCGCGTCACGGCGCGCATGGACCCCGGAACGGCGCGCAAGATCATCGGGCTTGTCGACGTAATCGGAAACTGACCCGCCTTGAATGACAGTTAGCCGTCATGCCCAAGGAGGCGGACGGCCCAGCCGGATAAACATGGGTGATCTCAAATGGGACACGTCATCTGTTTGTTTTTTGGTCAAGCCCCCCTGTTCGCGCGGGCGTGACAATCCGGGGCGCGGACAAGATGAACGGGAAAAAGCGGGAAGTGAGGGGAAAACTGGCGTTTCTCAATCTTTTCCGTATATCATGACCCGGGACCAGCCGGCTGGATGACCGCCCTTGATCAGAAGGGAGGAAAGTCCGGGCTCCACGGAAACACGGTGCCGGGTAACGCCCGGCGGGGGCGACCCCAGGGAAAGTGCCACAGAGAGCAGACCGCCTCGCGCTATGTGAAAAGCGGGGCAAGGGTGAAAGGGTGCGGTAAGAGCGCACCGCGCGCCTGGCGACAGGGGCGGCATGGTAAACCCCACCGGGAGCAAGACCAAATAGGAATGGCGGAGGCTTCGCGTCTCATGCGGGTTTCCGCGCAGCCGTCCGGGTCGGTCGCGCGAGGCGTCTGGCGACAGGCGCCCCAGATGAATGGTCATCCAAGGGATGCGTGGCGACGCCGCCCTGGACAGAACCCGGCTTATAGGCCGGCTGGTCCCCTTGATTGTTCGCGGGCGGGATTGTTCGCAGGCGGAAATGAAATGAACATCCAGAACGGTTCACCCAATATGGAAACGGCGAAAGATTGCGCCTTTCAAGACGTTGAGCGCGTTGACGCGTCCACTGGCGCCCGCCGCTCAACTGTATTACGTCCGCCCTGATCTGGCGCCGCTTTTTGAAAGGGGCGGGGGTCGCCCGTTTTGACGCGGCGTCTGTCAGATCAGGGCGGACGTGACGCAGCTTACTGGCTGAGCGATGCGCGGATGGCCAAGCTCAAGCTTTTTTTCCGAAGTCCCGGGGCCAAGCCCGGGATTGACGGCAAGTGCGTTTCGAACGGCCACGATGAACGGCTGCGGAGGGGGCGCATTCTTTTCCGCAATATGCATCGCCGCAACCGTCATCTTCTATCTCAAGCAATGAGTCCCGAGCCTAGAGCCCGCTCACCAAATGCCCGCCATCGACGGCGATGACCTCGCCGGTCATGAAAGACGAGGCGTCGGAAGCCAATAGCAGCAAAGCGCCATCCAGCTCGCCTCGCCCGCCGGTGCGCCCCATGGGGATGCGTTTTTTCAATTTCCGGCCCATTTCGGAATTCAAGAATTCCCGGTTCAGGTCCGTCTCGAAGTAACCCGGCGCAATGGCGTTCACGCGGACGCCGGAGGGGGCCAGTTCCAGCGCCAGACTTTTGGTCAACTGCACCACGCCCGCCTTGGAGACCGCATAAGAGACCGTGCCGCCCGATTGGCGGAAGCCCAGGATCGACGCCGTGTTGATGATGCTGCCCCGCCCTGCGCCCGCCATTTCGCGCGCGGTTTCCTGGGCGACGGTCCAGGCCCCTTTCAGATTGGTGTCGAGCACGCTGTCCCAAACCGCGTCCGCCGTGGTCAGCGCGCCGCCGCGTCCGACAACGCCCGCGTTGTTGACCAGAATGTCGGGCACGCCCAAGCCGCCGCAAACCATATCGACGGCCCCCGAGACGCTGGAGCGATTGGTCACGTCCATGGAAACGGCGAGCGCATTGCCCCCCGTCCCCTCGATTTGCGAGACCAAATCATCCAGGCGGTCTTTCCGGCGCGCAGCGGCGGCGACCGCAGCGCCATGCGCCGCGAGCGTCTTCGCGAAGTCGCGGCCCAAGCCGGACGACGCGCCGGAGACGAGGGCGACTTTACCGCTAAGGGCGTTTTCACTGAAGAGAGACATTCCCGATCATCCGTTTCCTGTCATGCTGGCGGAAGCTGGAGTTCACTCCCGAAAGCCGGGGTCCGGCCTCCGCCAGCGTGACACACTAGAACTCCTTCGCCCTCTCACGCAGCACGAATTTCTGGATTTTGCCCGTGGACGTCTTGGGTAACGGCCCGAACACCACGGTTTTCGGCGCTTTGAAGGCCGCCATATTCTCCCGGCAGTGGACGATAACCGCATCCGCGGTTAAAGCGTCTTCCTTTCCCGGAGCGGCCGTTACGAAAGCGCACGGAGTTTCTCCCCATTTCTCATCAGGTTTGGCGACGACCGCCGCCTCCATGATGTCGGGATGTTTGAACAGCACGTCTTCAACCTCAAGAGACGAGATGTTCTCCCCGCCTGAAATGATGATGTCCTTGGAGCGGTCCTTTATCTCCACATAGCCGTCGGGATGTTTGACGCCAAGGTCGCCAGTGTGGAACCAGCCCCCCTTGAACGCCGCATCGGTGGCTTCGCGGTTCTTCAGGTATCCCTTCATGATGGTGTGGCCGCGCAGCATCAACTCGCCGATGGTCTCACCGTCCGCCGGCGCCGGCTCCATCGTTTCGGGATCGATGATATCTTGCTCGGAAAGCGTTGGATAACGCACTCCCTGGCGCGCCATCATCTCCGCCTTGGCGTCTGAATCGAGTTCCTTCCATTCATCCTTCCAGGCGCAGAAGGTGCTGGGGCCGTAAGACTCGGTCAGGCCATAGAGATGCACGACATGGAAACCCATCTTTTCCATCCCCGAAATGACCGCGCTGGGCGGCGCCGCGCCGCCCGTGAAACATTCCACGGTTTGCGGAAAGGCGACCTTCTGTTCTTCCGGCGCGTGGATCAGCATGGTCAACACGATAGGGGCGCCGCACATGTGCGTCACCTTGTGATCCCGGATCATCGGGAAAATCAGCGCCGGGTCGGCCTTGCGCAGGCAGACATGCGTCGCGCCCACGGCCGTCGCGCCCCAGGTAAACGTCCAGCCCGAGCAGTGAAACATGGGCAGCGTCCACAAATACGTGCTGTCGCCGCCCAGCCGCGAGACCAACGCATTGCCGAGCCCGTTCAAGAAAGCCCCCCGGTGATGATAAACGACCCCCTTCGGATTACCGGTCGTTCCGGACGTGTACAGAAGACAGATGGGGTCCCACTCGTCGTCCGGCGGGCTGACCTCATGGTCCGGGTCGCCCTCGTCCAAAAACGCCTCGTACTCAATCTCGCCGAAATCCGCTCCCCCCTCGGCCAAATCGTCATCAATACGGATGACCGGCAGATCGCGTCCCAGTTCTTTCAGAGCGCCTTCAACGGCGGCCGCCCATTCTCGGTCCGCGATAAGCAGCTTGGCCTCGCCATGGTTCAGGATGAACGCGATGGTTTCCGGATCAAGGCGGATGTTGAGAGGATTTAGAACCGCCCCGGCCATGGGAACGGCGAAGTGCGCTTCCAGAAGGGCCGGTATGTTGGGCGCGAGAATCGCGACCGTGTCGCCCTTCTTAATCCCGCGCTTCTTCAGCGCCGAGGAGAACTTGCGGCACCGGACCAGCATCTCGCCGTAGGTAATCCGGCGTCCGCCGTGGATCACTCCCACTTTGTCGCGATAGGTCTGGCCAGCCCAAAGGATGAACGAAATGGGCGTTTGCGGTTGATAATTGGCTGGAACCTTATTCAAGCCCCGGACGTAAATATTGGACTTTTCTTCCGCGGCCATTGCGCGTCCTCCACGATTTTGTTGTGTTCGATGATCAAAGCGTTTTGCATTGACCAGGACTTGTGATCAGAGTGATCGCTGAACGGCGAAAATGCAACGCGCGCCACCTCCCGTCCCAAGCAAGCATAGGACGCTCGCCTCATGTCAGCCGCCCCTCATCCTCTGATCGGGTTCGGAACCCGGGTCCGGACCTCGGCCTTCTTCAACGCGACGCGCCGGTGGGGCTGCAAGGCCTATTCCGTCTACAATCACATGTATCTGCCGCTTTATTTCGAGAGCCCGGAAATCGACTATTGGCGAATCGTCAAGGCGGTTACCGTCTGGGACGTGGGCGGCGAGCGTCAGGTGCAGATCAAAGGGCCGGACGCGGCGCGTTTTGTGCAGTATCTGACGCCGCGCGATCTATCAAAATGCCAGCCCGGGCAATGCAAGTACGTCATGCTGACGGATGAGAACGGCGGCGTGATCAACGACCCGGTCCTGCTGAAGTTCTCGGAGGAGAAGTTCTGGCTGTCCCTGGCGGATTCGGACGCTCTGCTTTGGGCCAAGGGGGTCGCGGTTTGCGGCGGCTTCGATGTGGAAGTCACGGAACCGGACGTCTCCCCGCTTCAAATCCAGGGACCCCGCGCCATTCATTTGATGAAGGACCTGTTCGGCGGCTGGGTCGAGGACATGAAATACTTCTGGTTCGAAGACGCCGCCTTGAACGGCGTGCCCATGGTCATCTCTCGAACCGGCTGGTCCGGGGAGAAAGGATTCGAGATCTACCTCCAGGACTCGTCGGAAGGCGATTACGTCTGGGAAAAGATCATGGAAGCGGGCGAGCCTTATGACGTCGCCCCCGCCGCCCCCAACGCCATACGCCGGATTGAGGCGGGACTGCTGTCTTACGGCGCCGACATGACGCTCGACAATAATCCGTTTGAATTGGGCATGGACCGTTTGGTTGATCTGGAAATGGAGGCTGATTTTATCGGCAAGGAAGCGCTCAAAAAAATCAAGGACGAGGGCGTCAAACAAAAACTCGTTGGCGTTAAAATTGCCGGCCCGCCCCTGCCCGCCCCCAACGTGGATTTCTGGCCCATGAGCCATGAGGGCGAACCGGCGGGCAAGGTGACCAGTTGCGTCTATTCACCAGGCGTGAAATCCAACATCGGACTCGCCATGGTGGACGCCGGCCTCACCGAACCGGGCGTCCAGTTCAAAGTGCGTTCGGACCAGGGACCAATGCACGCGGTGGTGTCGGAAGTGCCGTTCGTCCCAAAGCGTCAGGTGGATAAGCCGAAGCCAGGCCGTTAATCTAATGCGGCCGCCGCATGGTCATATGCTGACCGCGGAGCGCCACGTCCATGGCGATCACCCGGCAATAGAGCGTGTGGCTGCGGGACAGCAACTCGCGATGGCGGTCCGTTAACCGGTCATCATCGTATCCATCCTCACCCAAACATGCGTGAGCGTCATCAAAAGGGTCCACGGCGTCCACCAAACAGTCGTCGGCGGGGATTTCGCCAATATCCAAGGCGCGCCGCGTCATCAACCACGCCATCGCGGACGCCAGCCGGGCTGTGATGAGCATTTCCTGGCTGACCATAAAAATTCGATCCGTGGACTTTGCGCCGCTGAAACGCTTTTTGCGCCAAGCGTCCAGATACGTCCTCGACGCATTCAACAAATCCATCGTCTCGTCATATGCGGCTAAGATATTGTCTCGCGAGGGATGCTCGCCGCCCGCAAACCGACAGTTCAAAACCAAAGCCTCCGGGACTCAACCGCCCAACCCTTCTGAACAGGGGTTTTCAAAGTGTCAAACCGCCAAAATCTTACCGTGCGGTCCGAGAAACCGCAATCAGGGAATATCCTTTCCATATAAACAACCCTCTCTGTGACAATCGGATTTACGCTTCACTCTCAATGCTTTATCAAATTTTTCATGAGACCGTCACTCACTATCGAATCACGAACCTTTGGCGCCGTTTTCAAATAGGATTCCGTCCCCATGGAACTTTGGATTTCCTTTACCGTCGCCGGCGCCTTTCTTCAGAACCTGCGATCCGTCCTGCAGAAGCATCTTAAAGGCCGCCTGAGCGACTTGGGCGCCACCTATGTACGCTTCCTTTACGCTCTGCCCTTCGCCTTGATTTACGTTTGGGCATTGAACGAGTTCGGTGGGAAACCGTTCCCCGAGACGAATGGTCCGTTTCTGTTATACTGCGCGCTCGGCGGGCTGTCGCAAATCCTGTTCACCTTCTTGTTGATCTATCTGTTCGGCTTTCGGAATTTCACCGTCGGAACGACATTGTCGAAGACCGAAGTCGTGCAGATCGCAATCCTGGGTTTTCTGATTCTGGGGGACGAAATCACACTAATCGCCGCCCTTGCGGTCGGGCTGGCGTTTATCGGCGTCATGGTCCTATCGGCCGCTCAATCGAAACTCACGTTCCGCGCTTTGATCGGCGGGTTGGGTGAACGCTCCACGGTTATTGGCCTGGTCTGCGGAGCCTTTCTTGGCGGTTCGGTGGTGTTTTATCGAGGCGCCGCCCTGGCGCTCGGCGTTGACGACGCGGTCATGGCGGCCGCCTTCACCTTGGCCGCCGGCCTTTTGATGCAGGTTCCCGCCATGGGGCTCTATCTGCTCGTTAAAGAGCCCCGGACGCTGAGGGGCGTTGTTGTCTATTGGAAGCCCTCTTTAAGCGTCGGCGTCATGGGCGTGGCGGCGTCCATCTGCTGGTTCACCGCCTTCACCCTGGAAAACGCGGCGTATGTGCGCGCCCTCGGTCAAATCGAACTGATCTTCACCTTCATGGCGTCCTGGTTGTTCTTTCGCGAGAAATCCGACAAGGCGGAAGTTCTCGGCATCCTGATGATCGCCGCCAGCATCCTTATCCTGGTCCTCGCCCGCTAAAGCGTTACGCCATTGGGCGGCGCCGGTTTATGAGTTTCCAAAAAGTTTCATCCGTCATTCCCGCGCCCCGCTCCGCCACCCCCGCGCCGCCTGTTTCGTCATTCCCGCTCCTCATTTCGTCATTCCCGCGAAAGCGGGAATCCAGCGCGTCGGTCCGGGTTCCAACCAATCATCGAGTGGCGGCCAATTATCGAATGACAAGGGGCGGAGTGACAAGTGATGATCTGGACCCCCGCCTACGCGGAGGTGACGAAATAATAACGCGGGGTATGAACACACCTGATTTCATGCCGCTCTAGCCGTTTCCCGCGAACATGCCTATATGCGGCGAGGTCCCGCCCGTTCAACGACGTCGAGGAAGCCGGCTGATGCGTGTCCCAACCGTCCCGTTCCTTATCCTGCTGCTGGCCATTCAAGCGCCGGTTCATGCGGACGCCCCCGTTCATCGAGCGAAAGACCATTCCTACCGGGCCGTCACCGTGGTGGAAGGATTCGAATATCCCTGGGGCGTGGCGTTTCTCCCCGATGGGCGGTTCCTGGTAAGCGAACGCGAGGGGGCGCTGCGCGTCGTCTCGGCATCGGGGGCGGTCGGCAAGCCCGTTCGCGGCATGCCGGAAATCTGGGTGCGCGGCCAGGGGGGCTTGCTCGACGTCGCGCTGGATCCGGACTTCGCCGACAACCGGCTCATCTATTTCTCTTATTCGGAGCCCGGCGGGGACGGCGGCGGCACGGCGGCGGCGCGGGCAAGGCTGGATATCTCCGGCAATCAAGTGACCGGCGTGAAAGTCCTGTTCAGCCAGCGACCCAAGTCGCCGGGCGGGCGGCATTTCGGCTCGCGTCTCGTGTTTGGCCCGGCAGGCCATCTCTACATCACCACCGGCGACCGGGGTGAACGCGACAAGGTTCAAACCTTCTCCATCAACCGGGGCCAGATTATTCGAATCCAGAAGGACGGTCGTATTCCGGAAGATAATCCGTTCGTCAACAAGGACGGTTACAGGCCCGAGGCATGGTCGCTGGGCCACCGAAACGTGCAAGGCGCGGCGCGTCATCCGGAAACAGGCAAGCTTTGGACCGTGGAACACGGCGCGCGCGGCGGCGATGAAATCAACATTCCGGAAGCGGGCCGGAACTATGGCTGGCCGGTGATTTCCTACGGCGTCCATTACTGGGGCGGCAAAATCGGCGTCGGTGCGAAGCGTGCGGGATTGGAACAGCCCGTTTATTATTGGGACCCATCCATCGCGCCGTCCGGCATGGCCTTTTACACGGGAGACAAGTTCCCCGCCTGGAAAGGGAACCTTTTCATTGGCGCGCTGAAGGCCCGCGCGCTTGTGCGCCTGACGCTCAATGGGGAACGCGTCGTCGGTGAGGAACGCTTATTGGAGGATTTCGGCGAACGCATTCGCGACGTCCGAAACGGGCCCGGCGGGACCCTTTATGTGTTGACCGACGATGACCCGGGAAAGTTGATCAAGCTGGAGCCCGTGAAATGATCTGGAACCCTTACGCCGTGATTAGTCCGGCAAGCCGGCCGCCCGGCGGTTCCAGAACAGCAGTGCGCGCTCCCCTTCCTTAATGGAAAACAGAGACGCCGCGCCGGTCTTCATCCTGAAATTCCCGGCCCGGACGCGCGCCTCCAACCCTCCCGGCATGGCGTCTAGGAAATAGCGCAAAACGCCGTTGGAGGAGACCAGACAGACCAGGTCGTCATCCGTGCCGGACGCCTGGACTTCTTCCAGCAGGGACAAGGCGTTGGCGCGGATGGCGTCCTCGCCCGGCTTCCATCCGGCGTTGGCGGGCCAGCGGCTTTCCCCGTCCCAGGCTTCCAATTCCGCAATCGCTTCCGCCCCATGGCGCTCGGCGATATCCGCCTCGTTCAAGCCGCCCCAGGGTCCGTAATCAATTTCGCGAAGCCGCTCATCCGTCTCCGGGTGATCGGAAAGTCCCATCTCGCGCATGATGATCCGCGCGTGCCCCTGTGTCCGTTGCAGGGGGCCGGCGATGAAGCGCGCCGGCGCAAGGCCCTTCGCCGTCAACGCCCGTCCCATGTCGCGCGCTTGACGCCGCCCGCTCTCGACCAGGGGCAGGTCTTCATTGGCTCCGACCCAGACCACGCGATCTCCGGGACCGAAAGTATCGCCATGACGGATCAGCAAAAACCGCATCGGTTACCCTTCCATCCGATAACCGCCGTCATAGGCCGGCAGCAATTCGCCTTCCTCCGCGATCAGCCTTTCCGCAGCCGCCAGATCATCGGGGCTGTCGATGGACCAGTGCGTCCGCCCTTGATAGTCGGCGGACGCCACGCGGATGGGAATACCGTGATAAAGCGCGCGAAGCTGTTCCAGACCCTCGACGCGCTCCACCGGCGTCTCGGCCAGGTTGACCAGCTTCTTAAGCGTGTCGGTCCGATAGCCGTAAATTCCTATATGCCGATAGACGGGTCCGGTGACGCTGGATTCACGCTGAAACGGCAAAATGTGTTTCGAGAAATAAAGCGCGTCGCCATGCTTATCAAGCACCACCGTCGTGCCGCTCGCTGGATTGGTTTTCTTATGCCGCCGGAGCGCCGCCAGCCGCGCGTCGTCCAGCGCCGTCGCTAACGTCGCCATGGCGACCGTCTCGTCCTCCGCCATCGCCTTGATGAGCGGCGCGATAACCCAGGGCGGCGTCAGAACGGCGTCCCCTTGCAGGTTCATGATAACATCCGGGCGCGGTTTCAGAGCGGGGATGCAGGCCGCCGCCCGCTCGGTTCCAGTGCGGCAACTGTTCGGCGTCATCAGGCTTTCCGCCCCGAAAGACGACGCGGCCTCGCGGATTCGCTCATCGTCCGTCGCGATCATCACCCCGTCAACGCCCGGGACGGCTTTCGCGATCGCCCAAACCCGCTGCAACATGGATACACCGCCGACCTTGGCCAGCGGCTTACCGGGAAAGCGCGACGACGCATAGCGGGCGGGGATGACGATGACGGTCCGCATGGGTCTTAAGCTTTAACCGACGGAGCGCCGTGCGGCAAAGCCCTAACCCTTGTCACATGGAATTTTTATGAAACCCCTCGACGCGGATGGGAACAAGGCGTACATCTCCGCCTGTCTCCCATCGAATAACGCGCTCCATGACCGCCAAAACCGAACCGGAACCTCAAGCGCCCAAGAACAAGCTTCAAGCGCTGGTCGAGAACCCGGTGTTCTCGAACGCGGTGATCGCCGTCATCCTGGTTAACGCGGTGGCCCTGGGACTGGAAACCTCCGCCACGGTCATGGAGCGTTGGGGCGATATTCTTCTCGTCATCGACAAGGCGTGCCTGGCCGTCTTCGTCGCCGAACTGCTGGTGAAGCTGGCCGCCTACCGGTTGAACTTCTTTAAATCTGGCTGGAACTGGTTTGACGCAATCATCGTGGGCGTCGCCTTGACGCCGTCGAGCGGCGCGTTTTCCGTGCTCCGCGCCCTTCGGATATTGCGGGCCTTCCGCTTGATTTCGGCCATTCCGAAGATGCGCGGCGTGATCCACGCCTTGCTGGCGGCGATCCCGGCCATGGGGTCCGTCATCGCGATCTTGGGCCTGATCTTCTATGTCTTCTCGGTCATGGCGACCAAGATGTTCGGCGGCGCCTTCCCCGACTGGTTCGGTTCCGTCGGCGCGGCCCTCTATACGCTGTTCCAGATCATGACGCTGGAAAGCTGGTCCATGGGAATAGTCCGCCCGGTGATGCGGGAATTCCCCTGGGCCTGGGCTGTCTTCGTGCCGTTCATTCTGATCACGACCTTCGCTGTGGTGAACTTGTTCATCGCCATTATCGTCAACTCCATGCAGGAAGTGACGGAGACGGAACTGCATCATCAGGACGAACTGATCGAGGAACTCTCCAGGGATGTGAAGGTTCTGCGCGGTGAGATCGCGTCGCTCCGCGACGACCTGAAGCGAACCCGGCCGGGACCGGATTAGGGGTTATGACATTAGGTGGCGCCGATTTTTCGTGCCGCCGCGCCCTTCACCTGTTTGTTATTCCCGCGTGGGCGGGGTTTGGATGAGAACCCTTATAGAAAACCCAAAACTTCATTCCCGCCGCCGTAAAGCGCTTCCACCAGAAGACGGAACAAACTTTATGCGCCGAATTTTAGACTCACATAACTAGAGCGTTTCACGTTTATTCGGAAGCATAACCGGCGTTTTTGAAGTCGTTGGCGCACTCTGTTGGCGTTATTGTTTCGATGAGGCGTCCGACGTAACGCCATACTTCCTCGACTGTGCGCTTCTGCGCCAGTCGCATTCAGTGCTTGATCTTGGCGAACGTTTGCTCGATCGGGTTGAGGTCCGGCGAGGCAGCCGTGGAGCGGGGAAAGGTGAGTTGCGGCCTATTCCGCGGGTTGCCGGATATCCGGAATGTCTGAACCTGAATGTTTTTGTTTCTTTTCATCCGTTCCAATGCTCAAGGTCAGCAAAGGCGGAATGATGACAAGCGTCAGTATCGCGGACATCGACAAGCCGCCCAGAACGACGGAACCCAATCCGCGGTACAATTCCGATCCCGCGCCGGGAAAAATAACCAGCGGCGTCATGCCAAAGACGCTGGTAAGGGTGGACATGAAGATTGGGCGAATCCTGTTCCGCGTTGCTTCCTGTATGGCGATGGACATTTCCATGCCGTCTTCGCGTATGTGGAGCAGGGTTTGGTGAACCAGCAGGATGGCGTTGTTGACGACGATGCCGATCAAAATCACGAATCCTAACAACGTCAACATATCCAGAGACTGGTGATGAAACTGGTTGAGCAACGTGAGACCCAGCACCCCACCGGCGGTCGCCAACGGCACGCTCAACATAATGATCAAGGGGTATCGGAAACTTTCGAACAACACGGCCATCACCAGATAAACAATGATTAGCGCGATCCCGAGGTCCAGGCGTAGAGCATCCCAAGTTTTCTGAAGTTGATCCGCAGTGCCGGAGAGACGCAGTTTGATATCGTCCGGCAAGCCCTCTTCAATCAGCGCGTCAATAACTTTCGTTTGAACCTGGTCGAGGGCGGCTTCAAGCGGAATTTCCTCGCGCGGGATGATCAAGATGGTGATCGCCCGTTCGCGTTCAAAATGTTTGATCTGTGTCGGTCCCGCCGTCAGAACAACGTCCGCGAGCGAACTTGCGGGGATAACGGCGCCATTTGAAGTCACGACAGGGAGGTTGCCGATCCCCTGGGTCTCCGTCACTTGGCCGGCGTCGCCCTTGAGCGTCAAATCGATTTGCCGTCCGCCCATCGTGATCTCCGCCACGCGAAGGCCATCGTTGAAGGCGTCCAGTGTGTCCGATAGCTGACGCGCTGTGACGCCGTTATCCGCCAGTTTTATCCTGTTTGGAATGACGCGGACTTCGGGCGCTCCCAAAGACAGTTCCGTGAGCGGCCGGGCTTGATGACCTTCCGATGGGGGAAGGGCTTGACGGATTTTACCAAACGCCCGCCGGGCGCTTTCAATCAGGACTTCCAGGTCCTGGCCGATGACGTTCAGTTCTATGCCGCGTGAACCGCCGATTCCGCGGCCGAACAGCGAGCTCTGCGAGACGCTTGAAAAGGTCCCCGGTTCCCGGGCGGCGGTCTCCTTGATGACGGGGATCAGTTTCTTAACCTGTGACGGGTCCTCCGCCGCACCACCAAGAATCGTTCTGCCCGGCCAGGTGACGAAAAACACCCGATTGAATTTCGGTGTGCCGTCCTCTGCGGACTCCGGGCCTGTATATTCGGCGATGAGGGGGATTAACCGTTCCTCGTAACGGCGGGCGATTTGCTCCGTGGTTTGCAAATTGTAACCCGGCGGCGGAACGATCCAGCCGAAAATCAGATTGCGGTTGCCTGTCGGCAGATATTCAAGCTTGGGCAGCAGCGCCCATGTAAGGGTCGCGCAGACAGTGCAGAGCAGGGTGACGACGGCGATGGCGCGCGCGCGTCCGCCGGTGACCCACCGCGTCAAGCCCATGACCAATAGGACGAACATCCCAGCCAGGTCGTCCACAATCGGAATTCGCCGGTTTTTGACGGTTTCCGAGTCGACCGTCTTCAGTAACCGGTTGGCCAGGGCCGGGATCAGGGTGATGGCGACGGCCAGCGAAATCAGCACCGAGATTGACAGCGCGACCGCGATGTCCCGGAACAACTGCCCCGCTTCCAGGTCGATGACCAGGACCGGGATAAACACCATCACCGTCGTCAGCGCGGAGACCAGCACCGCCACCCAGACCTGTTTGGCACCCCGGTACGCCGCTTCCGCCCGGCCAAGGCCCAACTCGCGATGGCGGTAGATATTCTCAAGCACGACAATGGCCGCATCGACGACCATGCCGACGGCGAAGGCGATCCCGGCCAGGGATATGACGTTCAACGACCGGCCCAGACCGGCCATGGCGACGAAGGCGCCGATGACGGATACGGGAATCGCGAGGGAAACGATTAACGTGGCGCCGCCGGAGCGCAGAAACAGCAGCAGCATGGCGGCCGCGAGCAAACCGCCGACAACGATATTCTGCTGCACCAGATCAATAGCGGAATTGATATAGGTCGTCTCGTCATAGACCATCTTGAAATTCAGGTTTTGGCCCGGAATTTCTTGCTCGTTCAGCTCTTCAATGGCGGCGCGCAAGCCCGTCATGGCCTCGATGACGTTGGCGCCGCTTTCCCGGATCGCGTTCATGGCGAGCGCCGGGACGCCGTTAAAGCGAATCAGCGAGCCCGGTTCGGAATAACCCCACACCACGTCGCCGATATCGGCGATGGTGACGCGGGCCACTTGGCCGGTGACGGAATCCCTAACGGAGCGGACGACCACCCCCCGGACGTCGTCCAGGTCCTGGAACTCGCCCTCCGTCCTGACCGCATAGCGCCGCTTTCCCTCGTCCACGTCGCCGGCGGACGCGGATGAGTTGGCTTGCCGCAACCGGGCGACGACGTCGGTCACGGTCAGGCCAAATCGAGCCATGCGCTCTGGGTTGATCGTGACGACCATCTCGCGGCTGGAGCCGCCGAACGTGTTGATGCGCGCGATGCCGGGGACGCGCTCCAAGCGATCCTGTACGACGTCTTCGACGAAATCGCCATAGGAATGAATCGGGTTGGCGTTGCCTTCGTTGCGCCGGATGATCATCCAGGAAATGGCGTTGTCTTCGGCCGTTGCCGTGCGAATGCTGGGTTCGTCCACTTCCTCGGGATATCCCGACACCCGGTCGAGCCGGTTAGCCGTCAGCAGCAGCGCCCGGTCCATATTGGTGCCGATCTCGAACTCCATCTTGATCCTGGCCTGGTTGGTGGACGCCGTTGAGGTGATCTCGCTTAAGCCTTCAATTCCCTTCAACACGTCTTCCTGTTCGATCAGGATTTCCCGTTCAATTTCCGCAGGGGCGGCGCCGGGCCAATTGGTGGTGACGCTGATGACCGGCTTTCGAACGTCGGGGATCAACTGGATCGGGATGGTCTGAAGGGCGACTAGGCCAAACATCACAATCATCAGCACCGCCGCGACCACGGCGATGGGCCTGATGATGGAATAGCGGATCAAGTCCATGGGCGGCGATTACCCCTCGGGCGCCGGGCCGGGCCGGCTGACGGTCGCGGGCGCGTCGAAGCTTAAGTCCTGTCCCGGGCGCAAGCGTTCATTGCCGCGGATAACGGCGAGTTCGCCCGCTTTCAATCCGCTGATCACCACCAGTCTGTTGTTGACAGGCCCGCCCAATTCGACAGGACGTAAAACCGCCTTGCCGTCTTTGGCGATAAAGACGATGGCTCCGCCCGGGCGCCGGTTGACGGCGTCTTTATGAACGGTCAGCACTTGCTCGCCCGTTGCCGCCGGGATGTTCAAAGTCACGGACTGGTTGGCGGCGAGGGCGCCCAGGCGCCGCAGTTGGTCCGCGGAAATTTTGAAGCGCGCCGCGCGTGTCCGGGTCTGGGGATTTTCACTGGGGACGACGGCGCGGACGTTGGCGAGAAAAGCCTTGTCGTTGTCAAGGCGCGCGGTGATTTCGCGGCCTGTGGTTAACCCGCCGATATTGCGGGAGGGGACGTCCGCCTCGATTTCCAGGTCTCCGTCGTCAACGATTGTCACAATTGGTTCGCCCACATTGACGAAGGCGCCGACTTCCGATTGTCTGGAGGTGATCACACCGTCATAGGGCGCGCGCACGGTCGCATAGCGTAGATTGATCTCCGCCAACTCAAGAGCGGCCCGCGCGGCTTCGATCTCCACCTCACGTTCGGCGAACTCCGCTTCCGCCATGACGACTTCTTGCTGTTGGTCTTCCATACGGGCCTGGGAAAACGCGGCTGAGCGGCGCAGGCTTTCAAGACGTTCCAGTTCCTGGCGGCGGAGTTTCAAGGTTTCGGTCGCCGTGTTGGCCGCGGCCCTCGCGACAGCCACGTCCGCTTGGCGCTGACGGCGCCGCCATTCAAGAGTATCCTTTACGAGCACGGCGAGCACGTCGCCTTTTTTTACGCGATCCCCGACAGAGACGGCATAGGATGAAACAGGGCCCGAAATGCGGGCCGCCACGGGGCCGGAACGCCTTGAGACGAACCGACCAATCACGGGAATGGATTGTTCCCGGCGTTGAGCAATGACAGGATCGATGGCCACTCTCACCTCAAGCGCCCGCGCCATGCCGTCGCCCGGTGCTAAGGCCGCGTTTGATCCCAGCATGATCACAATAACCGTGACACCTTTGGTGATGTGGCGGCTCATCTCAAGGAGGGCTCCATAAGGGCGGCGGCGCTGGCGGCTTATCTGGCTGATACATGGTCGGGTACGCGCGTAACGCAAGCCTTTGCGCGTTTGCTGACCGCTCGACGCCAAGATTGGCCATGGCTTCCTTGAATGGCAACAAGATTGTTGGCAAGCGGGCGGCGATGATTCCAATATAACGCCATGTTGCGCATGAAACCGAACCGGCCGGCTCTTGGAGTGGAAGGCCGGGTCCTTCGAGAGCGCCGGCGGTTGCGGCGCTTGGGGACGTTTGCCGCCCTGTCATTGTTTCTGGCGGGGACGCCTTTTGGAAACAAGCCGGACGCCGACTTGATCGGCCACGGCGGGATGGTTCGGGCGGTTGACGTCTCCGCTGACGGAACCCGTGTGCTGACTGGCAGCTTCGACTTCACGGCACGGTTGTGGGATTTCGGCGACCAGGCCGAAATCGCCGTTCTGGACGCCCACGAGGGGCCGGTGACCAGTGTGGCGTTTCTGCCGGACGGCAACCGGGCGCTCACCACCAGCGATGACATGACGGCTATTCTTTGGGATCTTGCTAAATCGGAGCCTGCCGAGATTTTAGCGCTTGAAGGTCACAAACACAAAGTCATGGCCGCCGCCATCGACGGGCAGGGCAATCGGGCGGCCACCGGCGGCTGGGACAAGGCGGTGAAAGTCTGGGACCTGGAGACGGGTGAGGAACTATTGAGCGTCACCGCCAGCGCGCCTGTCAACGCTGTCGCTTTCGTCAATGACGGAAAGTGGGTGGCCGCAGGAGGCCATGACGGCAAGATTGGCGTCTGGGATACGGCTGACGGCCGTCTCGAAGCGGTGTTGGAAGGCCATGAACTGGGTATCACTCAGTTCAGCGCGTCGGTTGACGGCATGAAGCTGATTTCATCCAGTATCGACCGCTCGTTGCGGCTTTGGGATATCGAGGGCCTCAAGGAGGTACGCGCGATCGAGCATGGCGAGGGACGCCGGGGACAGGTTTACTCAACGGCCATATCACCGGACAGCAAAAGCGCGTTGTCCGCGGGCAAGGATGGCCGCCTGGTGCAATGGGATCTTTCAACGGGTGAACCCATACGCACCATATTCGCCCATGACAAGATTGTCTGGGCCGTACGTTTCACGCCCGACGGGCGTTTCGCCGTCACGGCGAGTTCCGATGAAAATGCGAAAGTCTGGCACCTTGGCACCGGGGATCGTATTGGTTTGCAAGGGGTGGACGAGGAAACGGCGCGGCAAAAGCCCTGGTTGACCAGTAAACATCCGGGGGCCGCGTTATTCACCAAATGCGCCAATTGCCACGCTTTAACGGCGGATGGTCCGCGTCGTTCCGGTCCCCATTTCCAGGGGCTTTGGGGACGCAGGGTAGGTGGTTTGAAGGATTACAAATACTCACAGGCCCTGCTTAACAAGGATTTCGTTTGGAATGAGAAGACGTTGTTCCAGCTGTTTGACGAGGGGCCCGACGTAATGCTGCCCGGCACCAAAATGCCGGTTCAGCGCGTCACTGATCCAAATCAATTGGCGGAACTGGTGGATTTCATCCGCGAACTGACAACATCGGACAACTAGGCGAACAGCGAGAACGGCGCATTTGTTTTCAGGGAGAGACCCTATGACCACATTGCTCTATCATCATGACGCTTGCGTTGATCATGATCCAGGCGCCGGTCATCCGGAGTGTCCAGCGCGCCTGCAGGCGGTCATGCGGGCGTTGGAGGCGGAGACTTTCAAAGATTTGAACAAGCTGGAAGCGCCCGAAGGTGATTTGGACACCATCAAGGCGACGCATGGTCCCCGCTATGTTGATGAGGTGATGGACGCCGCGCCGGGCGAGGGACGGATTTATCTGGATCCGGACACCAGCATGTCGCCCCGCTCGGGCGAGGCCGCGCTCCGGGCCGTCGGGGCGGCTTGCGCCGCTGTCGATGAAGTGATGAGCGGCGGCGCCCGGAACGCCTTCTGCGCGGTCCGCCCGCCCGGACACCATGCGGAAGAAAGCCAGGCCATGGGGTTTTGTCTGTTTAATTCCGTCGCCGTGGCCGCTCGTCACGCGCAAGTCAAGCATGGCGCCGGAAAAGTCGCGGTGGTTGATTTCGACGTCCATCACGGGAATGGAACGCAGCACTCGTTTCAGGACGACGCGACTCTGTTCTTTGGATCGAGCCATCAATCCCCCTGTTACCCGGGCACCGGCGCGGCGCATGAAACAGGCGTTGACAACAATATTGTCAATGCGCCCCTGGCCCCTGGTTCCGGCTCTAACGAGTTCAGGATGGCTTGGCGGGACAAGATTTTACCGGAACTCCGCCGCTTTAATCCGGACTTGCTGATCATTTCAGCCGGTTTTGACGCTCATGCGCGCGATCCGTTGGCTCAACTTCAAGTTTTAACCGAGGATTATGCCTGGATTACCGAACAACTGATGAACGCCGCACGGGAATGCTGTGACGAGAGAGTCGTTTCCTGTCTGGAAGGGGGCTATGATCTGCAAGCGTTGGCGGCGAGCGCCGCCGTTCACGTTGAGACTTTAATGACCGCGGGGTGACAACCTTCGTCCTTGCGGCCTTGTGGGAGGCTGGATACACTGCGCTCCCTCATTTCAACGGGGATTCCCTAAATGACCGAGAGTGTGGAGGCCAAGACGGTCGTCGGCGACGTGACGGCTTTGTCCTTTGAAGACGCGTTGGCCGAACTGGAAGAGATTGTCAAAACCCTGGAACAGGGTAGCGGCTCTCTGGATCAGTCCATTGATGCATACGCGCGGGGGGCGGCGCTGAAGAAGCACTGCGAGGCGAAACTGAAGGAAGCCCAGTTGAAGGTGGATAAAATCGTCTTCAAGGAAGACGGCGGCTCACAGACGGAGCCCGTTCAGGGTGGGAATTAAGGGAAATGGGGAGTGAGCGACTTTAAGCGCGCGTTGGCGGACGGCGCGAATGCCGTTTCAGCGGCATTGGATGAACTGATTCCGGTGCCTAAAACCCATGAGGCCAAGTTGATGGAGGCCATGCGCTACGCTTGTCTTGATGGCGGCAAGCGGGTTCGGCCGTTTTTGGTGTTGCAGACAGCCGGACTGTTTGATTGTGATCGCGATCAGGCGCTCCGCGTTGCAGCGGCTGTCGAGATGATACACTGCTATTCCCTGGTGCACGATGACTTGCCGGCCATGGACGATGACCATTTGCGGCGTGGCCAACCCGCTTGCCATATAAAATACGATGAGGCGACGGCGATTTTGGCCGGCGACGCGCTTCTGACGAAAGCGTTCGAGGTATTGAGCGGCGAAGCCACGCATCCGGACGCAAGGGTGCGGGCCGATCTGGTCATGGCTTTGGCGAAGGCGTCGGGCGACCATGGCATGGTTGGCGGGCAGGTGCTTGATTTGTGGGCCGAGGACAATGAGCTGGAGATGGCTGAGATCACCCGGTTGCAACGTATGAAGACAGGCGCCTTGATTGCCGTTTCCACAGAGATGGGCGCGATCCTGGGCAAGGCGTCCGAGGATGCCCGCCACCGGCTTCACGCATACGCTCATGATATCGGTCTCGCCTTCCAGATCGCGGATGACCTGCTGGATGCCGAGGGCGATACGGAAAAGGTGGGTAAACAGACCCGGAAGGACGCGGATGCCGGCAAGGCGACGTTTGTGTCGTTATTGGGAGTGGAAAACGCCCGGCGCCAAGCCGATGCTCTAAGTGAGCAGGCGGCCAAACATCTACATATTTTCGGGGACAAGGCGGCCCATCTAAAGGCGCTGGCCAGGTTTATCGTAGAGCGTGATTCGTAAGTAAAACGGCGCTTTCTCGGCAATTTTACGTCAACCGAGCACAATACAGGCGGGAAACGCCCGGATTAAATGGACCTTAAACCCTTATGTGATTCGAGGGTTTTGGCTTCGTTTGGACTGACAAAAGCGCTGATAAGACCTATATGTCCCTCAACCTCGACCAACTGGTCCCGCCGGGCGATATGCGACAATAAAGGTATACCTGTGACCGAATCCCACGAAACGCCGCTTCTCGACACCGTTAAGCTTCCGTCCGATATCCGCGGGTTCTCGATGGACCAGTTGAAGCAACTGGCCAGGGAACTGCGTGATGACACGGTGCGCACCGTATCGATAACGGGCGGACACTTGGGCGCGTCTCTCGGCGTCGTGGAACTGACCGTTGCGATTCACCATGTGTTTGAAACACCGTCGGACAAGTTGATCTGGGACGTCGGTCATCAGTGTTATCCGCACAAGATACTCACCGGCCGCCGCGGCAAGATGCACACGCTCCGTCAAGACGGCGGTCTGTCCGGTTTCACCAAACGGACGGAAAGCGAATATGACCCGTTTGGCGCCGCCCACTCCTCGACCTCTATTTCCGCCGGCCTGGGTATGGCGACCGCGCGGTTCCTGGAAGGCCGGAAAACCGGCGAGGGTCAGCAGGGCGTCGCCATCGCCGTGATCGGTGACGGCTCCATGACCGCCGGTATGGCGTACGAAGCCATGAACAACGCGGGTTCCTCCGACGCCAAGCTGATCGTCATCCTGAACGACAACGATATGTCTATCGCGCCGCCGGTGGGGGCGCTGAACAATTATCTGTCGCGCTTGATCTCGTCGAAATCCTTCCGCACCGCGCGCCACTTCGCCAAGGAGGTGTCTGAGAAGTTCCCGCGCCCGATCAAGGAGACGGCCGCCAAGATCGACGAATATGCCCGCGGCATAGTAACCGGCGGTACGCTATTCGAGGAGTTGGGCTTCTATTATGTCGGCCCCGTGGACGGTCATAATCTGGATCATCTGGTGCCGGTGTTGAAGAACTTGCGGGACGATCCAGAGACGGGACCCATCATGCTGCACTGCATCACGGAAAAAGGCCACGGCTACAAGCCTGCGGAAGAAAGCGCGGACAAGTACCACGGCGTTTCCAAGTTCGACGTGGTGACCGGCAAACAGCACAAGTCGAAGCCGAACGCGCCCAGCTATACCTCGGTTTTCGCCAAAGCCCTGATCGGAGAAGCCAAGCATGACGACAGGATTGTCGCGATCTCGGCCGCCATGCCGGGGGGGACGGGCGTTGACAAGTTCTCCGAGGAATTCCCGGAGCGGAGTTTCGATGTCGGGATTGCGGAACAGCACGCGGTGACCTTTGCCGGCGGTCTGGCGGTCGAGGGTTATAAGCCCTTCTGCTGTATCTATTCCACCTTCCTGCAGCGGGGGTACGATCAGGTCGTTCACGATATCGCCATTCAGGAACTGCCGGTTCGCTTCATCCTTGATCGCGCGGGCTATGTCGGCGCTGACGGATCAACCCACTGTGGCGCCTTTGACCACGCCTATCTCGGCGCGCTGCCGGGTTTCGTGATAATGGCGCCGGGTGATGAGGCCGACTTGATGCATATGACTAGGACGGCGCTGGAAATCGGCGACCGTCCGTCCGCTGTGCGTTACCCGCGCGGTGAAGGCGTCGGCGTCGAACTGCCGCCTCGGGGCGAGGCCCTGCCCATCGGCAAAGGCCGCGTCATGCGGGAAGGGACGGCGGTTGCGCTCTGCTCCGTCGGCGGCCGTCTGTCCGACACCATCAAGGCGGCCGAGGAACTAGGCGCCATGGGGCTGTCGTGCACCGTCGCCGACATGCGTTTCGTGAAGCCCATCGACGAAGACCTGCTGCGTAAGCTGGCCAAGGATCACGAAGTCCTGGTGACCATCGAGGAAGCCGCCATCGGCGGGTTTGCCGCCCAAGTGCTGCAATTCATGGCGAACGACGGTCTGCTGGAAAACGGCCTCAAGGTCCGCGCCATGACCATGCCGGACAAATTCCTGGAGCAGGGTAAGCCCGCCAATCAGGTGAAATTGGCGGGCCTCGACGCGCCCTCTATCGTCAAGACGGTGCTGAAAGCATTGGGCAAGGACACGGCCGCCGCCAGCGCGCCAGCGCGCGCTTGATCAATCTTCCTGTGACATGGGCTGGACACATGCCGCATTCGGCGTGATCCTCGCGTCATGGCTAAATCACCCAAGAAACGCCTGGATCAAATTCTGGTCAACCGCAACATGGCGGAGAATAAATCCAAAGCCCAAGCCCTCATCATGGCGGGGCTGGTGCATGGCGCAGGCCGCAAGTTCGAAAAGCCCGGTCAGCGGTTACCGGAAGACGCCGAAATTCACGTGAAGGGCAAGGACCATCCCTGGGTTAGCCGTGGCGGGCTGAAGCTGGTTAAGGGGCTTGATCATTTTTCGGTCAATCCGATGGGGCTCACCTGCGCTGATCTGGGCTGCTCAACCGGCGGTTTCACGGATGTGCTGCTCAGCCGTGGGGCGGCCAAGGTCTACGCCGTCGATGTGGGGCACGGCCAATTCGCCTGGAAGCTTCGCAACGACGAGCGGGTGGCGCTCCTGGAAAAGACCAACGCGCGGACCTTGGACTCAACCATTATTCCCGAACCTGTCGATTTGATTGTCTGCGACGTCTCGTTCATTGGTTTGGAGTTGGTGCTGCCGCCGGCGATGAGGCTGGCGTCCCCCGGAGCGCGTCTTGTCGGCTTGATTAAGCCGCAGTTTCAGGCAGGCAAGGATAAGGTGGGCAGGGGCGGAGTCGTGCGTGATCCGAATGTTCACACGCAAGTCTGTGAGACGGTCAAGCGGTTTGTCGCCGATGAGTGCGGCTGGCGGGTGACGGGTATCGTCGAAAGCCCGATCACCGGGCCGGAGGGCAACGTCGAGTTTTTGATTGGCGCCCAGCGCGTTGTTTAGCTCTCAATCGGCAAACCGGCACGCGCCCAAGCGTTCAAACCGCCCGTCAAATTATACGCTTCATCAATAATATCGTTGTCGAGAAGATACTGGCCGACTTGGATCGAGCGGATTCCCATGGCGCACAAGAAAACCGCTTTCTTGCCGTCGAGGTCTGGCAGACGGCCCGGGTTGAAGGCTGACATCGGAATATGAATGGCGCCCGGCAAACGGGCGGCGGCGAGCTCTTCCGCTTCGCGAACGTCAATGATAACAGCGTCGCCCGCTTCCAGCCATGTGCGCACTGATTGCGCATCGCTTTCAATAACGCGTTTCATACTCAATCCCCAAAGTGCGTTGACCACCTCCCAAACCACATCAAGATGGCGTATATTCGCCAGGCTGGAACGGTACACGAGCAAACTGTCGAGAGAGACTGTTTTGAGCACTTATCACGATTGCCGTGGTTTGGCCATTACCGCCGGCGGCAGAGAGGCCGTGGACGCATATGAGCGGGCCATTGACGCTTACGCCCGGATTTCTCCCGCGATCGGCGAGCGCGTCAAAGAGACCATGAAGCTTGATCCGTTCATGGTGATGGCGAATGTGCTCAAGGGTTATTTCATGCTTTTGATGGCCCGGGCCGACAAAGTAGATCTGGCGAGAAAGCTTCTGGAAAAGGCCAAAGTCGGCGTCGCCGGCGTGACGCCCCGCGAGAAGCTTCATGTGGCCGCCTTGGAAAAATGGGTGGCTCGCGACGCTGAGGGCGCGTGCTCTATTTGGGAACAGATACTGCTTGAATATCCGCGCGATTTCGTCGCTCTGCGTCTAAGTCACTATACGCACTTCTATACCGGTGACGCGAGGCGCATGCGCGACTCGACTGCGCGCGTGATGCCGTGCTGGGACGAGAGCGTGCCGCATTATTCGCACCTGCTGGGTATGCGGGCGTTTGGCCTGGAAGAAACCGGCGCTTATGCGGCCGCCGAGAAGTTCGGCCGCCGCGCCATTGAACTGGACCCGGACGACATCTGGGCGACTCACGCCGTGACCCACGTCATGGAGATGCAGGACCGCCATGAAGACGGTCTCCGGTGGCTGGAAAGCCTCCGCGATTATTGGTCCCAGGCCAATAATTTCCAAATTCATCTTTGGTGGCACGAAGCGCTGCTGCGTCTCGACTGCCGCGATCCGCTAGACGTGCTGGCGTTCTATGACGCGTCCGTGCACGTGCCGGACACGGACGAGAGCCTGGACATGTGCAACTTCGCCGCCCTGCTGCAACGCCTGGAAATTCAGGGCGTTGACGTGGGTGATCGTTGGAATGCGGTGGCGGAGCGCGCTGCGGGCCGCGCGGAGGAGGGACTCCTGGTCTTTATCGATTTGCACTTCGGTTTGTCGCTGGCCGCCGCCGACCACGAGAAATTCCATACCATGCGGGAATTCCTCGCGGGTTATGAAGCGCCGGAAACGGACTTTAGCGCGGCGCTGATCAAGAAACTCGCGCTGCCCATGCTGGACGCCTTCAAGGCCTATCGCGAAGGCCGCTACTCCGTGACCCGCGACGCACTGACGCCGCTTCGCTACGAATGGTGGCGCGTGGGCGGCAGCGCCGCCCAGCGCGACCTGTTCGATCAAATCCTGATCGACGCCACCATCAAGGCCGGCGACCGCAACCTGTCGCGTGCTCTTCTGGCCGAACGTCTGGCCGATAAACCCAACGACCCCTGGACCCGTAAAATCCACGATAAGGTCATGGCGCTCAGCGCTAGGATGGGATAAAGCCGCCAGTCCCGTCAGCGAACTTCCCGTCAGCCGGGACGCCATCATCCAGCCGGGTGAGTGATTTCCATATCCGCCTGGAGATTTGAACCGGCAGTGCTTCACGGCGGATATCACGGCTTTTCAAGCGGTTCGGGTATGTAGACGTAATCACAGCGCTGTAATCGTATCATTCAAGGATTGCGTGAGCGCGTTTTCGCTCACTGCGAAGTTTTCTTCCGAGGTGCTGAGGGCGCTCTTCCAATATTGCGAAACGCTCCCGCCGACGCTGTAAGCATTCCCAGAACAAACCAGAAAATACGCTGATAAGCCATTTCGTGGAATATCGAAAAACCCCCAAAAACCAAAAAACAGAAAAAGAGGGCCTGAACATTCGGTATTTTAAAATTCATATTCTGACGAAAAAATTGAATTATTACAGTTATAAAAGGCGAAAAGAAAAGAAAAAACCCTAAAATACCGAATTCGGCTAACACCCACAAAAACGTGTTATGAATATTAAGACTATAAATCTGATCACGGATAAAGGTCTGAACATGACTTCCTAAACCGGCGCCCCAGAGCGGATTTTCAATAAAGAGCCGCCACGCATGAGCATAACCCACCATGCGGGTTTCAGTGAATTTACCATCAGTACGGTAATCATTATCAATAGAAAATTTAATAAAATTATAGTTATTTTCTGTTAAATTTAAAATATAATTAAAAATTAGAAATAAAATATAATAAATTGTAAAAATAAAAATAAAAGATAAAATAAAATATTTGAATTTTCTAAAATCGAAAAAAAACAGAAAAACAAAACAGATGGCCAGAACTGCGACTCCAGATCTGGAAAAGGTCAAACAAATACCAACCAAAACCAGACCAATAAACGGATTGAAGGCCACTTTCCGGGTTACGCCAATCCAGGAAAACGCCACGATTAACAGGAAAAAAGCCCAAGCGTTCCGGTTCTGCAGAAAACCTGTATTCTGTCTATATTGCCAATCAAAAAAAATTATAAAGTTAGAAGCAATGACAAAGCGCGCCAAGAACTCCAGCAACACAGCAAGAGCGGCGATGAACAGCAGAATATCCAGCATCTTGTGGATGGTCCAGCTGCCATTTTTCTGCACGAGAAAGGCTCCGGACACAAAAAACGATAAAATGACGCCAAAACCAACCAGCCTGTTTAAAAGCGCCCATTCAATCAAACCATAACGCCAATAGCCAATGGAAAAAGCAATCAGGATACTGATCCCCATCACCAACAGTGATAAGAAAAACCCGTGAAAGCGCCAGTTATCAGGCCTTAACAGGTTCTTATGAGCAAAGAACAGGACAGACAGTCCGACAGCAATCGCAAGGGGATCGGCAACGTTCAGTGTAATCGTGGGGCTGGTAGAGTCGATGGAATAAAGTTGGAACTGGAAGAACGTCAGAATTCCAACGACAAAAGGCGCCAGCCACGACAGAGTCGCCAAGCTGAATAGAGTTTCGTGCGAGACTCCAGCATACGGCTGCATTCTGTCAGCGGCCTCTTCGCTCACCGTTGCTTTTGCTTTCGTCGTAAATTGATCGATTCCGACCCAGAAAGCATGGATGACGAGAGCGACCACCGAAGCAATGCCGACACCTAGACCGACCGCGGCACCTCTGAATACATCAAACCCGGCTTGTGAAAAGCTAAAGGCCGCACTGACCTCCCGCGCACCCCAGCCCCCCGGAACAAAAGGCAGAGAGGATGCGGCCATGGTAAAGAGCGACGCCAGAAAAGTCTCGCCTTTCGGTAGAATATTGTAACTTTCAGAAACTAAAATCAGGTAACAAAACAGGGTCAGCGTATGCACGACAAGTGTTATAGCCAGAGAAATCAACAGTGTTTTCAGTAGTGGGCGTGATGCAAATTTTATGATCAGCCTTCGCGCGCGGCCTCGCAGTTTGAAAAAAAACACAAGTAAAAGAACAACAGAAATGAATGGAATATATAGCGAAATAATCAGAATATTTTGAGACATGCCGTCAACATTTCCCGTAACCCACAGGGTCAGCAGGACCAACCCAATGACCAGAACGCTGACGCCGCACATTCGTTCCACGGATGTGACAATCACCGAGGTGGATTGGAGACCGGTCGATTTGCGCGTAAGGGCCTCGCGTGCAAAAACCTGTCCAAAAAAGTTAAAGAAAATCTGGCTGGCGATAACGGATTTGATGTTGATCCTGTGCGCTTCCTTCAGGGATATACCCGGTATAAAACCCCTCATGAGGATCCAGTATCTCAGGCTGCTGAAAAGCAGCCCCATGAACATCAGAGAAACGGCAATAATCAGTTTGAGAATTATATCCACTGGGTCATCGCTCGTACATTAACCGCACTGCCCCCGGTGCCGGAGGTATTGATCGGCCAGCACACAGGCCATCATCGCCTCGCCCACCGGAACGGCGCGGATGCCGACGCAGGGGTCGTGGCGGCCTTTGGTGACGATGTCCGTGTCCTGGCCGTCCTTGGTGACCGTCCGGCGGGGCCTTAGGATCGACGACGTCGGTTTTACCGAAAAACGGCAGACGATGTTCTGGCCTGTCGAAATGCCGCCCAGCACGCCACCGTTGTTGTTCGCCAGGAACTCGGGCGCTCCGTTCCCGTCCGCGCGCATCTCATCGGCGTTCTCCTCGCCGGTCAGCGCGGCGGCGGCCATACCGGCGCCGACCTCGACCCCTTTGACCGCGTTGATGCTCATCATCGCCGCCGCCAGGTCGCCGTCCAGCTTGCCATAGATGGGCGCCCCCCAGCCTGGGGGAACGCCCGAGGCTTGGACTTCAATCACGGCGCCCACGCTGGAGCCTGACTTGCGAACACCGTCCAGGTACCCGGCGAACCGCCGGACGCTCCCGGGGTCTGGAGAGAAGAAGGGGTTGTCGTCGATCACCGCCCAATCCCAGTTGGCGCGGTCCACGTGTTCCGTGCCCATTTGTACAAGGGCGCCGCGAATCAGGATCCCGCCGCCCAGGACTTTCCGCGCGACGGCGCCGGCGGCGACCCGCATGGCGGTTTCGCGCGCGGACGACCGCCCGCCGCCCCGGTGGTCACGAACGCCGTATTTGGCGTCATAGGTGAAATCCGCATGGCCTGGGCGGTACTTGGCGGCGATCTCGGAATAGTCCTTGGAGCGCTGATCCGTGTTCTCAATCAGCAACCCGATGGGCGCGCCTGTCGTTTTGCCCTCGAACACACCGGACAGGATTTTCACCTGATCCGGTTCTTTGCGCTGGGTGGTGTATTTCGACTGTCCGGGTTTGCGTTTGTCCAGATAGGGCTGAATGTCCGCTTCCGTTAGTTCCAATCCCGGCGGGCAGCCGTCAACGACGCAACCCAGGGCCAATCCATGGGACTCGCCGAAGGTGGTGACGCGGAAGAGACGGCCGAAAGTGTTGTGTGACATGCGGATCCGCCGACTCTAGCTGACGGAAATATCCGGCGCGTCGACCGCTTTCATGCCGACGATGTTATATCCGCAGTCCACATGATGGGTTTCGCCGGTAACGCCGCTGGAAAGGTCGGACAGCAGATAAAGTCCGGCGCCGCCAATATCATCCATCGAGACGTTCCTCCGAAGGGGCGAGTTGTATTCATTCCACCTCAGGATATAGCGGAAATCGCCAATGCCGCTGGCGGCCAGCGTTTTCATAGGGCCGGCGGACATGGCGTTGACCCGGATGTTTTCCTTGCCCAGATCTTCCGCGAGATACTTCACGCTGGTCTCCAGGGCGGATTTCGCCACGCCCATGACATTGTAGTGGGGCATGACGCGCTCGGCGCCGAAGTAGCTCAACGTGATCAGCGAACCGCCGCCAGTCATCAATTTGCGGGCGCGCTGACAGATCGCGGTGAATGAATAGCACGAGACATTCATGGTTTTCAGGAAATTATCGAGGGAGGTTTCAATGTAACCGCCCTTCAGTTCTTCCTTGTCCGAATAGGCGATGGCGTGGACGACGAAGTCCAATTTGTCCCAGGTTTTCCCGATTTCGGCGAAGACCTTATCGACGCTGGCCATGTCCGTCACGTCGCAGGACATCACCAGATTGGAACCGACATTCTCCGCCAAGGGCCGGACCCGCTTTTCCAACGCTTCCCCCTGGAACGTAAAGGCCAGTTCCGCCCCATGCTCGTGCGCCGCCCTGGAAATCCCCCAGGCGATGGAGCGGTCATTGGCGACGCCCATAACGAGGCCCTTCTTCCCGGCCATCAGGTTGGAACAAGCGGATTGGCTGTCGGACATGCGATTCTCTTTAGGTTGTTCCGATTGGCGGCGCCCTTGACTAGTTTCCCGTACGCCGCCGGAACGCCCCCAGGGCGAAACGTTGGGTTTCGCCGTAACGGCCATGCAATATACAATGCGGCGGAGAAGGTCAACGCGAGAGGCGTCCGGCGTGATGGAAAACAGCACGCGCTTCAGGAAAATTGCCGAAATAACGCGAGACGTGCTGATGGATGCGGCGCGCCGGTTCGGCGACGATCAATGCCTGAGGATGGCCGCGTCGCTTAGCTACACCTCGCTTCTGGCGGTTGTTCCCCTGACCGCCATCGCGTTTTCCATGCTGGCGGCGTTCCCGGTGTTCGAAGGGGTGAGGGACAGCTTTCAGACAGCGCTGTTCGCAAATTTCCTCCCCGCCGCCGCTCACAGCATGCGGGAGTATCTGGATCAGTTCGTGCGGAATACGGCGGCCCTGTCGGCTGTGGGCATCGTCGGCCTGGCCTTGACCGCGATTTTGTTGCTGAGCACCATCGAGTCGGCCTTGAACACCATTTTCCGCGTCGCCCGGACGCGCGGGTTGGGGCCGCGCCTGTTGGTGTTTTGGACCGTGATCACGCTGGGGCCCTTGTTGTTGGGCGCGAGCTTTTCACTCTCCACTTATTTTTTCGCGGCGACGGAATGGCTGGGCGCCGGCCTGGCGCCGGGGATCATCGGCAAACTTACCCTATTCGCGCCGACGTTGATCCTGATGGTGTTGCTGGCGCTGTTTTACATCACCATCCCGAACCGGCCAGTGGGCTGCCGGGGCGCTATTGCGGGAGCCGTCGCCGCGGGCCTGATGATCGCGCTGCTTCGCAAGGTGTTTGGTCTCTACGTCGCCAGCTTTCCCACTTACGAGAACATCTATGGGGCGTTGAGCGCGCTGCCTATTTTCCTGATCTGGATGTATCTGAGTTGGTCGGTGGTTCTGTTTGGCGCCGTCCTGACGGCGACCATCGGCGAATGGCAAGCGAACGGCGGCCGCGCTCCGCGCTCCTTCCAACGGCCGGGCTCCAAGCTTACCATCGCGGTTTCCGTGTTGGCGGCGCTGAACGCGCGGCGCAAGCGGGGGGGCGGCGCCGCCTATCGCCGTTTGCTGAGCGTCGCGGGGACGACGGATGAGAGTCTGGAGAGATTGCTGATGACGCTCGGGAACGCCGGCTACGTGGAGCGAACCGCGCGCGATCACTGGGTGCTGGCGAGGGATTTGGAAGCCGTGACGCTCCACGATCTCTATCGGACGCTCGGGCTCGATTTTGAAGAAGAAGATATCACTTTGGGCGGTGGCGGCTGGCGGGGACGGTTGAGGGAACAGATGACCGCTCTTCGTGACCGGAACCAGTCGGGCATGGGCGTGGTGTTGGCCGAGTTGTTGGATGAAAGCGCGAGTCCCGTCAATTTGGAGAAACGCCGCCGCGAGGCGGAGTCCTAGTCCGTTTTGACGGACGTGGAAACCAAGTCCTCGCGCATCGCCTCGCCGTCCCCGGCGTCCCAGTCTTGCAGGAATTCCGAAAGCGCGGAGTCGGACTTGTTCGGCAAAACGATCTTTAGTGTGACGAATTGATCACCCTGGGAGCCGTCTTCCTTCAAACCTTTGCCCCGAAGCCGCAGCATGGTGCCTGTGTTGGAATTCCCCGGCACTGTCATGGAGACCGCGCCGCCGATGGTGGGGACGGAGACCTTGGCGCCCCGAACCGCCTCCTTTAGAGTGACCGGCAGATCAAGATGCACGTCCTTACCCTCCAGTTTGAAGACCGGGTGGGGGCGGACTTCTATTTCGACCAGGGCGTCGCCATCCTTCCCGCCGCCAACGCCCGGCATGCCTTGACCCCGTAAACGCAACACTTGGGCGTTGCGGGCGCCCGCCGGGATGGAGACCTTAAGGCGTTTTCCGTTGGCCATGGAGACGTATTTCACCGCGCCGGCGGCGGCTTCCACGAATTCCACTTTCAGCGCGTAGCTCACATTGGCGCCGTCGATCTTGAGATTTCCCGCGCGTTGAGCCCGCTGACGGAAGCGCTCGAACGGGCTGAAGCCTGATTGCCGCTTGGCATGAGAACGGAGACCGGCTTGGGAGCGCCGGATGTGGGCGCCTTCGGCGTCGATCTCGCCCCGGTCATAGCGCGCCCGCTCATGCGGGTTGGACAGCACGCGATAGGCGGCCGTCAGTTCCTTGAACTCGTCCTCGGCCCAGGGATTCTTCGGGTCCGCGTCCGGATGGCGCTCGCGGGCCAGCTTTCGGAACGACGTCTTTATTTCGTCCGGCGTCGCGGTTCGGGCCACTCCCAAAATGTCGTAGGCGTCTTTCATGCCTTATCCCGGACTCTCCTAAACGCGTTCCACGCGCGGGACACGCTTGTATCAATCATTGCAGGTCGATGATCATGCCTCATCCGCTCAGATATGACACGAGATGGTTAGCGATCCGTTGACGCGGCCCTCATTGCCGGAAGACAGATTTTCCCAAGCCGCCGGCCTGCCCCGGCTGATTATGTTCCAGCGCGTCCTGCGTCGTGCGCCGAACGTAACCGCGATCCGCTTTATCCAAGCCTTTACCGGTTTGATTGCCGGCGGCGCCTCCGAACGGGGCTCCCGCGCCGATGATGGCGCCAATGCCTTGTTTGCCGCCTTGGCCTGGGGTTTCACAAGCCGCGAGCGCGAGAACCAACAAGGCGGCGGCGAATTTGAAGCGCCTTATGGTCAAAAACCGCGTCGTGCAGAGAATTGGACCTTTATTTTTACCGCAATGAGTCATCCAATCCGGACTTTAAGGCGTGGTTTCTAATCGACTATGAATAGGGCCAGATGGTTTTTCGAGCGTGACCCGCATCAAGAATGCGGGAAAACTCCAGAATTACGCCAAGGAAATGGTTGCGGACATGACCCAGTTTGATCCCCAAAGCGCTGATCGTCGCACACCGGCGACGGATGATCCGTTTCTGAAGTTCGCCGATTGGCTGAGCGAGGCGGAAAAAAAGGAAATCAACAACTTCAACGCCATGACCTTGGCCACCACGACGCCAAACGGCCGCCCGTCCGCGCGTATGGTGCTGTTAAAGGGGCATGATGAGAGGGGATTCGTGTTCTACACCAATCTCGAAAGCCGAAAGGGAGGGGAGCTGGCGGCGAACAGGAACGTCGCGCTGTTGTTCCATTGGAAATCCCTTGATCGGCAGGTTCGCATCGAGGGCGAGGCGACGCCGGTTTCGGACGAAGAGGCGGACGCCTACTACAACAGCCGCGACCGGGGCTCGCGCATTGGCGCATGGGCGTCCAAACAATCGCGCCCCATGGCCAGCCGGTTCGAATTGGAAAAGCGCGTTGCCGAATTCACCGCAAGGTTTAATATCGGCGAGATCCCGAGGCCGGGTTTCTGGTCCGGATTTCGGGTTGTTCCCAAACGAATCGAATTCTGGAGCGAGGGCGCGTTTCGACTTCATGACCGCGTGGTGTATCATCGCGCCGCGGACGGGGCCGGCGGCGGCTGGGAAACGGAACGGCTGTTCCCCTAAAAAAACAACCGATAATTGGTGAGAACCAACGTGAGCGCGGAGACCGAAATAAGCCCGGCGCCGGGGGGCCGCGCGGAAAGCGGCGTGGGGACGCCGCAAACGGGTCACGGCCCGTCCGCCGCGCATCTCGTGCGGATTGCCGCCCATGGCGCGCTCTCCGCCGCCTTCCTGTTGCGGGAAAAGGGCGAGCGGTTCTTTGACCCGCGCGCCATCGAACAGCTGGAACTGGGGTGCTGAGCTTCGCGCCCCTGAGCGGCTTACGCGGTGGTCCGCCTTCTCTTCTCCATCTAGGGCTGTTACGGTTTTGACCGGATTCGTCTCAAGATACAGGTCAGCTTCCCGTGAGCCAGATCCACCGCCGCATTTTGAATACCGCGCTTGGCGCTTTGGATGAAGAAACCGCGGCCTATTTCACGCGCGTGGCCGAGCGTATCGACGAGGATCCCCGGACCGGAAAAGCGCCCAACCTTGTCTATCTGGTGCTGGCCGACACGGTTCGGTGTCTGCCGACCTATCTGGAGCAGCGGGAACTGGTGAACCGGCTGTTCCGCTTTATCGACAATCACCACGGCCGTTTGAACAAGGTAATCTTTTCGCCGGAGTATCTTGAGAATAAGGATGCGCTACGGGCCATCACCGGTGATTTCGTCGCCGAAATCGTCGAGGCGGCCTTGGTGCTCTACGAGCGGGGCGAAATCGACAGCGGTGAGGCGACCGTCCATCGCATCACGTTTGACGAAAGCGGCGTGGCGGTTGGCGATTTTCCCTATGAGGACATGGACGATGACGAGGACGGCCACCGTTATCCGTAACGCTCAATCCCCAGCCGAACAGGCTGCCTTGCGCTGGAGTTCCGAATCACGGCGCTGACGTCCGCCGGTCGAGTTCAAACCATGTTTCGTCCATTGGCAGATAGACCTGGAGGATGGTTTTGGCTTAACGTTCCCACATGTCGGAAGCTGCGGAAGAAACACCGAAAACCGTTATCATCACAGGCGCGAGCCGGGGGATCGGCCATGCTGCCGCACGGTATTTTTTGGACCGGGGTTGGCGCATCATAACGTGTTCGCGCGGCGACACACCGCCTGAATGCAAACGTGATCCTCGCTGGACATCGCACATTCCGACGGACTTGAGCGATCCGGAAAGCGCGGATGCGTTCGTTGAAGAGGCGTTGAAGGTGTTGCCGGGCGGCAAGCTCCACGCCTTGGTGAACAACGCGGGTATGTCGCCGAAAACCCCGTTTCGCGAGCGCCTGGGCTGTCTAAACGGAGATATAAAAGCCTGGCGGGAAGTTTTCGAGTTGAACTTTTACGCAACGCTCCGGCTTTCCAGGGGATTTGCCGCCGTACTTCATGACGCCAAGGGAGCCATCGTCAACGTCACCTCCATCGCGGGCCATATCATTCATCCGTTCGCAGGCTCGGCTTATTCGATCTCGAAAACCGCGCTGTCGGGGCTGACGCGGGAGTTGGCTAACGAGTTCGCGGTCCTGGGTGTTCGGGTAAACGCCGTTGCGCCGGGCGAGATAGCGACCGAGATGATTCAGCCAGAGTATGAAACCTTGATCCCCCGCATTCCGCTGGACCGCATGGGCGAGCCGAAGGACGTTGCCGGAGCGATCTATTATCTCTGTTCCGATGAAGCGAGATACGTCACCGGCGCCGAGATATGGGTCACTGGCGGCCAGCACATGCTATAGGCGTTTTCGACCGCCCTTTAAACCGTCCTTAACGGTGATCCTCCCTATTATGTTAGCCGCTGTCATGTGGGACGGTGCCGGTGTATGCTGACGGCTCGCCGTTGGTTAGGGAGTAGGGATCATGGCGAAGAAGCCGGAAAACACCACGCGGCCGAAATCCGTTCCGGGCGGTGAGAAGCCCGAGGCCGCGCCCGACCGCTCCGCCCGCGCGAAGCCCCGTCGCCGAAAACCCAAAGCCAAGGCGCCGGCCGCCGCCAATGTTTCGGAACCGGCGGAGATCGCGGACCTGATCGAGCTGGACAAGTGGCCGGAGCCGTTTTACGTCCGCTGGCGGGCGCCGCTGCTGCTTGGTGTGGCCGCTAGCGCCGCCTGGGTCATTTTGGGTTTCCGCTTCATCGACGAAAATCTGGGCTTTGCGAACCTGGGCGAACTCTTGCCCCACGAGGTTGGAGGGCTCGCGGCCGGTTTGCTGACGCCGCCCGCGCTGATGTGGATGGTCATCGCATTTTTCGAGCGCGGCCGTCAGTTGCGCCATGAAACGGAAATCCTGCGCCGTCACCTGAAGAAACTGATTTATCCATCGGACCGCGCGATGACGCGGGTGAACGAGATTTCCGATTCGCTTCGAACTCAAGCGCGCGATTTGACCGAGGCTTCAGAAGAGGCCCGCCGTCAAGCCGGAATGTTCGACAATCTGATCCGCCAGCGGACGCGGGAACTCAGCCAGGTTTCGGAAGACGCGGACTTGCGCGCCCATGCCGTCGCCGAGGCGCTTCGCCGCCAAATCGAACAGTTGGACGATATGGCCGAACGGGCGAGCGCGCGGGCCGGTCAGGTGGGTGAGACACTCTTCAATCAGGCTCACACCCTGACGGTGACCTCGGACCGCGCGTCGGCGCGGGCGGAGGATTTGGCCGGCGTGCTGCGCAAGCGGAGCGACGAGTTGAACGTCATCGCCGACCAAACCGTCTCCAGGGCGGCTCAAGTAGCGCAAACCCTGGATGACCGCGCGGACCGGCTGGGCTCCGTTTCGCGCGAAGTGACCCAGCGCGGCGAGGAAACAGACCGCGTGTTGGCGCAGCGCGTTCAGGAATTGGAGTCGGGCGCTCAGGCCGTGCGCGACACGATTGAGCAAGGCGTTAAATCACTGGCTGGGGCGGCCGATCAGATGGCGGACCACACGCGCTCCGCTGGCCGTCAGGTTTCAGAAATGGAAGCGTCCTTCGCCCGCCGGACTAGTATCCTGGATGGGGCGGGCGAGCGCTTGATTCAAAATACGGAACAAGTCGCTCAGCGCCTGGACGGCCAGGTCGCTGCGTTGAACGAAACCACCGAGACGGCTTTGGTGACCATGAACGACGCGGCGGCTGCCTTGGATCGCCGTGCCGACAACTTGAACAGCACGTCCCGCGCCGTCGCCGCCAACATTGAAAGCGCCGGCGGCGCCATGAAGCGGCAGAGCGGCGAGATGGCCGCGGCCGCCGCCGACGCCGCCCAGCGCGCGGAAGAAACCGGCGCTGCGCTGCGCCGGACGACACAAGACCTCAACACCGAGACAGACCGGGTCATCGCGCGAACGGCCCAGGTGGGCGCCGCACTGGCCGAGCGCACCCGGGAGCTGTCCACCACCACGGACTCGGCCATTACCCGTCTGGATGAGTTGGCGGGGGACCTGGAGGCGCGTTCAACACTGTTGGCGCGGACATCGGATAAGGCGGCGATGCTTTTGAGCGCTTCTGCGGAAGATTTGCGTGTTCGGGCGGGCGACGTCACGGCGGCGGCGGACCGGGCAAACGAGAACCTGAATGGGACAGCGGAAACCTTGCGCCTCCGTTCTGGTGAGTTGGACGCCATCTCTGATCGCGGCGCACAGCGCATTACAGCCGTCACGTCGGCTGTTTCGGCGGGCGCCGGCGAGATGGGCAAATCATCCGAACGCTTGGCGAATTCTCTGGATCTTATCAAACAGCAGTTGGGCGTGATCGAAGCCGCCTCAAGCCAAACCGCGTCGAAACTGGCCGAGTTGGAGCAGCGTCTGGCCGTACAAGGTGAGCGGATTCATGAACGTGCGGAGGCCGCTGGTGGTGATGGAGCGGCTGTCGTGGCGCGGCTCGCCCGCCAATCGGAGATGCTGCGTGAGGTTGCCGAGAACGCCGGGCGGGTTCTTTCCGAGGCGGACGCGGCCATCACCGGATCCGGAACCGCCCTGGGCAAAACCACCAAGGAGTCCGAACAGCGGCTTCGTGATTTCGAACAGATATTGAATGATCAAACCGCCGCCATGAGCCGTGTCGCCGAACAGATCGGCGCGACCGTCGTTCAGGCCAACACGGATATTTCATCCGGCCGCGCCGCGCTCCAAGGCGCCAGTGTCCAGGCGGGGCGGCAGTTGGGCAATGCTGGTGAAACCTTGAAGGCGCGCTCTGAGGAAATTGCCGATGCGGCCGATCACGCGGCGAACCTGTTGTCACTGGTGACCGAGGTGCTCTATCGCCAAACCGATGCGGTTCGGGAAACATCCGATCAGGCCATGGATCGCATGCAATACGTGAAGGACGGCTTGGCGGCGCGCTCGACGGAGTTGGAACAGGTCTCCAGCCTTACAAGCACGGCCTTGGGGCAAGTGTCCGACTCTTTGCGTCAATCGACCGAGATACTGGATAGCGCCACGATCACGGCCTCCAACCGGGTTGAGGCCGTGACCACGGAACTGACGGCGAGCGCCAAGGACGTCGCCGCGCAATCGGCTGTCGCCGTAAACGCCATTAACGCGTCCTCCGCCGCCGCCGCCGAACGCATTGGGGGCGTTGTCCGAGAAGCGGAAAAGGCCGGCGGCGCGATGGAGCATATGCGAACAGGTCTGGAGGTCTATCAGCGCGAATTGGCGGAGGCCGTCGAGACATCGCGCGGCCGCTTGAGTGAAGTGGGCGATGTATTGCGCTCCAGCGCCGCCGATGTGAGCGCCGCGACGGACGCGGCGGGCGCCGATTTGGAACTGTTCTCCAGCCGGCTGCATGAACAGGCGCTGGGCGTCACCAACGTCACGAATGCGTCCGCTGAACGGTTGCTGCGGGTGGGTGACGGCCTGAAGGCCAGGGCGGAGGAAGTCGCTCAGACGGTCGAGAAATCGACCAACATGATGTCCATCCTGACCGGTGATCTGCGCGGCAATTCGGAAGAGTTGTCGAACACCGTGGAGCGCGCGGCGGGTCAAGTGGATATGATCGGACAACTCCTTCGTAAGCGGACCGCCGAATTGGCCGGAATGTCGGACAGCACATTGTCGAGTCTTGGCAATCTAGGCCAGGAGTTCCGTGCGCGGCTGGATGAGCTGGAAGGTATGTCGGGCGAGTTGACGGGCCGCATCGGCGACGCGTCGGATGCTCTGGAAAGCCGCACGCGGCAGTTGGAACGGGCCTCCACCATGGCTGTTGAGCGGCTGGACAGAGCCGGTGAGGCGGTCAGCCGCCACGCCAACGAGGCCGATGGTTTGTGGCGTCAAAGTTCCGACAAGCTGACGCGCTTGTCGGAAGAGTTGAAGCGGAATTCCGATGAGGCGGGCGTGGTCACCGACCAGGTGCTGACCAAGATGGACGGGGCCACCGAGGGACTTCGCCGGCAGATGGACCATCTCACCAGCAACTACCGGCGGGCCGAACAGAGCATATCGGCGCTGGGTTCGGTGTTGGGGCAGCGCGCCGGTCAATTGTCCAAGGCGTCCGACGAGGCGGTCGGTAAAATCACGTCCTGGGACACCGCGCTTCGCGGCCGCTCCGAAACCATCACCAAGGCGCTCAACGATTTCGGCCGCCGCGCGGCGGAAACGACGAGCGAACTGGAACAACAGGTTCGCCAGCTCTCCCTCGCGTCGGACGAGGCGAAAACGCTGCTGGAGAATTTGCGGACTGGCAAGAAGGACCTGGACGTGTCCGATTTCCTGAGTCAGGCGACGCATGTCACCGAGCGGTTGCAGTCGCTTTCCGTGGACCTGACGCGCGCGCTCGACGCGCCTATCACGGAAGACGAATGGCGTCGTTTCAACCGTGGTGAAAAAGGCATATTTGTTCGCAAGATGCTGGGTTTCCGCGAGCGGGCGCGGCTGCAAGCGATCAGCGATAAATACCGTGAGGACACGGAGTTCCGTGAATACGCCGGACGGTATTTGGTGGAATTCGAGAAGTTGCTCAAGGAAGCGCAGCGCCGGGACCCGCAGCAAGTGATGCGGACGACCTTCCTGTCATCGGACATGGGCAAGGTCTATATGATTTTGGCCCGTGCGTTGGGCAGAGACATCTAAAGACTTTCAGAGCGGGCGGGCTCCGCCGCCAGGGGCTGAAACCAATCCAGCTCGCCCGCTAGTGAAACAACGCCGCCGATGATCAGGAGCGTCGCGCCTTTCAGACATGCGCGCTCGACCCGCTCCGGTAATTCTCCAAGCGTGGAGACGAGTGTTTGCTGCTCTGGCCTGGTGCCCAGGTTGATGGCTGCGGCCGGCGTTGACGCGGAAAGACCGTGGATAATCAATTGTTCGGCAATTCGCGCTAAATTCGTCAACCCCATATAGATCACCAGGGTGGTTTTCGGATCGGCCAAGCCTGGCCAATCCAGGTCCAGTGACTTGCCGTCCGCCACGTGCCCCGTGACGAACCGGACGCTGTGCGCGTGATCACGGTGGGTTAGGGGAATCCCGGCATACGCCGCACAGCCCGCAGAGGATGTAATACCCGGCACCACTTCGAACGGAACGCCGCTTCGGGCGAGTTCCAACGCCTCTTCTCCACCACGTCCGAAGACGAATGGATCGCCGCCTTTCAAGCGCACGACCCGATGACCGGCGCGCGCCAGGCGGACGAGGAGGGCGTTGATGTCTTTCTGGGGCATATGGTGGTCGCGCGCCTGTTTGCCGGCGAAAACGCGTGTCGTGCCGCCGGGCACCAGGTCCATGATCTGACCGGAAACCAGTTTGTCGAACACCACGATGTCGGCAGCGGCGATTACACGCGCCGCCTTGACGGTCAGCAGGTCCGGATCACCCGGCCCGGCGCCCACCAACATAACGGGATGCAGATTGCTTAACGCCCCCACGGCGCTTCCTTTCGACGCGTTTCTTTTTATCCAAGATAAAACCGCGGACATGACCACCGCCGCCCAGACTTAACCTTTGCATCTTTGAATGCGGGGGGGAAGTCTGGAATGGTCAATCTTGCGTATGAATATCAAGCCCTTAAAAAGCCTCGCCCTGATGAGGTCCATGTTCTAAAACGCCGATCATGAATTCCTCGACACCGACATTCCCGTCCCTCCCCGCCGCGCGCCGCGCCTGGGTCGCCGGCTGGTTGTTCACCATCGCCGGCATGGTGTTCCTTATGGTGCTGCTGGGTGGCGTGACCCGCTTGACGGACTCAGGTCTCTCAATGGTCTCATGGCGCCCCATCACCGGATGGCTGCCGCCAATTACTGACGCGGAATGGCGGCGTCTGTTCGCCGCCTATCAAGAGACGCCGGAATTCCGTCACGTCAATCCGCTGATGGATGTGCATGGATTCAAGGGCATCTTCTGGCTGGAATATCTCCATCGTCTGTTCGGCCGGATGATCGGTTTGGCGTTCTTCTTTCCCTTTGTCTTTTTCCTCGTCAAGGGATGGTTGCCAGGCGTCCTGAAATGGCGGTGCCTGGGGCTATTTGTCCTGGGCGGGCTGCAAGGCGGACTTGGCTGGTACATGGTGAAAAGCGGCCTGATTGATGAGCCGGACGTCAGCCAATATCGTTTGGCGGCGCATTTAGGATTGGCGTTGGCGATCTACGTCGCGCTCCTATGGACGGCGTTGGGAGTTCTGCAACCCCGTCAGGAGGAGCAAGGCGTCTGGGAACGGCCCTGGAGCGCTTTTCTGGGCTTCGTGTTTTTGACGGCCGTCTCGGGGGCTTTCGTCGCGGGGCTCGACGCGGGCCGCATTTTCACCGACTTCCCGTTTATGTACGGCGGGTTGTTGCCGCCTGATGGCCTTTCGCTGTCTCCCTGGCGCCTCAATTTCTTCGAGAACCCGGCGACGGTTCAATTTCAGCACCGGGTCCTGGCGTTGACGGCGCTTCTCCTTGGGGTTTTCCTCTGGCGGCGGGTCAGGCAATCCGATATGGCCGCGCCGCAATTGAAGAGAGCGGCGGGCGTTGTGGTTTTCGTGCTGTGCTGTCAAGTGGCCCTTGGCGTCATCACACTCTGGCTGGTTGTGCCCTTGCCGTTGGCGGCCCTGCACCAGGCCGGGGCTGTGATTTTGCTGTCCTCAGCCGTTTTTTGCCGGCATGTAGCGGGGCGTGGCGGCGGTTTTGGGTTTTCATAACGGCAATTTCTGGTCAAACTCCCGTCTTCGACAACCAGGAAGGGAGCATAGGATTTATCGTATGCATGGCGCCGGCGGGCGCGGAGAGCTGGTGGGATTTGATAACAAGTGGGCCGGACTGGCCCGAAGATAGCAGGAACGCTTGAGCGGCGGATGGGGAATAACATGAGCGACAAGAAATTTCGTCTGATCACCCGTAGTGATTTTGATGGTTTGGTCTGTGCGGTTCTGTTGAAGGAACTGGACATTATTGATGATATCAAGTTCGTGCACCCGAAAGACATGCAGGACGGCTCCATCCTGGTGTCCAACCGTGATATCACGACGAACCTGCCTTATGTTCCAGGCGTTCATCTGGCTTTTGACCATCACCTGAGCGAAACCATGCGCGTCGAGGAGAAACCGGACAATCATGTGATTGATCCAAGCGCGCCGTCCGCTGCGCGGGTTGTCTACGACCACTACGGCGGTAAATCCGCTTTTCCCGCGATCCCGGACGATATGATGGATGCGGTTGACAAGGCCGACGCCGCCCGGTTTTCGAAAGAGGACGTGCTGAGCCCGCAAAGCTGGGATTTGATGAATTTCATCATGGACGCGCGCACTGGCCTCGGCCGGTTCCGTGAGTTCCGGGTGTCCAACTATCAACTGATGATGGATTTGATTGATTACTGCCGGGATCATTCGATTGAGCAGATATTGGATTTGCCCGATGTGAAAGAGCGAACGCGGCTCTACCACGACCACAGTGAAAAGCAGGTTGAACAGATCAAGAAATGCTCTGTCGTTCATGGTAATCTGGTCGTCTTTGATCTTCGCAATGAAGAAACCATCTATGCTGGCAACAGGTTCATGATTTACGCGCTGTATCCGGACGCCAATATCTCGATCCACGTCATGTGGGGGCTGCAAAAGCTGAACACGGTGTTTGCGGCGGGTAAGTCCATTCTGAACCGGTCGTCGAACACGAACTTGGGCGAATTGATGCTGAAGTACGATGGCGGGGGTCACGAAGCGGCTGGCACGTGCCAAGTCGAGAACGACGAGGCCGAACGCGTCCTGGACGAATTGATAAAGAAAATTACGGCGGACGGTTGATAAGGCGCCATTTGAGGAGATTCGATGTCTGAGTGGCGCACGCCGCCCGAAGTGGATAAAATCCGGCCCATGGGTCCGGGTTCGAAGTCCGTGCGTCTTTGGTCCGCCTGGGGTTTGCTTGCGGTGTTCACCGTGGCGGCCATCGGAGGATGCTCGACCAAAAGCGATCAAATCAGCCGGGTTCTTGAGGCCGTTGGGGCCGACAAGTTGACGCTGAACGCGGAAACCAAGGAACAGCTCGACCGGTTTTCCGCAACTTACCAAACATACTCGAGCGCGCAAAACGACGGGGATTTGGACTATTTCCGCTTTGCGCTCCGCCGGGTGAAGTCGGCCTATGTGTCCGAGGTGCCCGACGCGGACCTGGTGACGGCGGCGATTGACGCGGTTGAGCAAGCCGGGCCGGCGGCCGGCTCTCTCCAGTCCGGTCCGCTGGTTGAGACGGCGCTCCGCGGGATGCTGAGATCTTTGGATCCGCACTCCGATTACCTCAATCAAAAAGATTACCATGACCTGTTCCAAAATAACTCCGGCCAGTTTGGCGGATTGGGAATCGAGGTCGTCCTGGAAGATGAACTGGTTAAGGTCGTCTCGCCCATCGACAACACGCCGGCTCAGCGCGCGGGTCTGCGGGCGGGCGACTTCATCACCCGCGTGAACGGGGCTCCGATTAAGGGTAAAACTCTCTCCCAGGCCGTTGACTTGATGCGGGGCGAGCCGGGAACCTCCATCGACTTGATCATCCGCCGCGAGGGCGTTGATGATTTCCCGGTGACCCTCGTTCGCGCCATCATCACAGTAGAAGCCGTCAAATGGCGGCGCGAGGGAGACATCGGCTACGTCCGCGTGACGCGATTCACGGAAAAAGTCGAAAGCGGCATCGCCAAAGCCCTCGCATCGCTTTCTACCAGTGGCGGAAAGCTCCTCAAAGGGCTGGTGCTGGATTTACGGGCCAATCCGGGTGGATTACTGGACCAGTCCGTGATTCTTGCCGACAGCTTCCTGGACGCCGGTGAAATCGTCTCGGTCCGCGGGCGGACGTTGGACAATCTGAGATATTATTCCGCTGATCAGGGCGATTTGGCCCGCGACCTGCCCATGGTGGTTTTGGTGGACGGCGGCTCCGCTTCAGCGTCGGAAATTGTCGCCAGCGCGCTTCAATTTCATAAGCGCGCCGTCGTGCTTGGAACCCAGTCGTTCGGCAAAGGCTCGGTTCAAACGATTATGCCGTTGCCGGGACACGGGGCGTTGCGTCTGACGACGGCGCTCTATTACTCGCCGGATGGTCATACGATTCAGGCCAAGGGCGTTGTCCCAGACATCTGGGTCAAGTCAAGAGAAGCGCTCGAATTGCAACGAGAAGCGGATCTTCCCGGCGCGATCGCCGCGGAAAATTGGACGGATCCGACGCTTAAGGGCCGCCCGGTGGTGCTCAAGGATAGCTGTCCCGGCTTGGACGTTCCGCGCCGTCCCGACCGTAAGGACCACGTCCTGGGATGCGCCATCGAATATCTTGAGGCTGGCTCTACCCAGCAGTTCCTGGCGAATGTGAAGTCCGCGCCTCAGAGTTGACTTTTCAATCGAGCGCGAAGGCTTTGGCCGTGTAGTCGATCAGCCGCGTCAAGCTGTCATTGAGGCTCTCCTCGCCCGTGGGCAAGGTCAACTCCGGCGCGACGGGCGCCTCGTAAGGCGCGCTGACGCCAGTGAATTTCTCGATTTCTCCCAAACGCGCGAGGGTATAGAGCCCTCTCGGATCGCGGGCTTCGCAAATCTCGGCGGGGGCGTCCAGATAGACCTCATGGAAGAACGTGCCCGCCGCGGCTCGAATCAGGTCCCGGTCCGCGCGATAAGGGGAGATAAACGCGCTGACGACGATGAAACCCGCGCGGGCCATCACTTGCGCCACCTCACCGACGCGCCGGATGTTTTCACGACGATCCTGCGGCGAGAAACCCAGGTCGGATGACAGCGCCTGGCGGACGTTGTCGCCATCCAGCACATAAACCTGCATGCCTTTGGCGAAAAGCGCCTCTTCCAGGGCTTGGCTAAGCGATGTCTTTCCAGAAGCCGGGAGCCCCGTGAACCAAAGGACGCCGCTCTTATGGCCGTTCATGCGCCAGCGGTCTTCCAGCGGGACATGATGATCGACGCGCTGCACGTGAGAGGATACGGGAGCCTCGACGGAGGCGGTCTCAATCCCTTTCAAATCGATGAGCCCGCCGCCGACGATTTGGTGATCCTCCACCAGCGCGAATCGGCCCGTCGCCGCGCAATGTTCGAAGTGATCCAAAGCCAGCAGGCCGCGCGCCGAGAAGCGCGCCTCGGCGATTTGATTGCGTTTGACTTCGTTGGCCGGGACATGACCCATGTCGTCCACGTCGATAACGCGCTCAATACTGGTGACTTGGACGATGGTGTCCGCTGTGCCTAATTTCATCTTGTAGCGTTTGAACGTAACCAGCGGCGCGTGACCCAGCCAGAACAAACGGCCCTTGAAGCTGTTGGTGAGCGACGGCGGCGTATCCGCGTGTGTCGCGACATGGCCGCGTTCAACGAACAATTGCTGATCCAAGGTGATTCCGACGGACTCGCCCGCGAACGCTTCCGTTTTCACCGGCGTGTTGAAGGTTTCGATGGACGAGATTTTGGCCCGGCGGTTGCCTGGCGAGAACAGCAGTTCGTCGCCTATTTTCAGCGAACCCGTTTCGACGCGGCCCGCGAAAATACGCCGGGCGTCGAACTTATAGACATCCTGGATAAAGAGCCGCAGCGGCTCGTCAATGGGCGCGCGGGCGGGTTCGAGGGCATGAAGGCTCTCGATCAAAGTCGCGTCTTGGTGCCAAGCCATCGGATCGATCCGGTTGACGACATTGCCGCCGTCGCGGGCGGCGGTTGGGACGACCCGAACGTTGGCCGCGTCGATCCCGATCGTGGCGAGATACTTCAGGATATCGGTTTTGACCTCTTCGAACCGGGCCTCCGAGTAGCCGACCAAATCCATCTTGGTGACCGCCACCAAAATCTGTCTGACGCCCAGCATGTGTGTGAGATACGCGTGGCGGCGGGTTTGCTCGCGCACACCGTCACCCGCGTCCACCAACAGCACTGCGGCGTCAGCCTGCGCGGCGCCGGTCACCATGTTCTTGATGAACTCGTGGTGGCCCGGCGCGTCAATGATGACGTAGCGGCGGTCATTCGAGAAGAACTGCACCTGGGTAATGTCGATGGTGACGCCCTGGTCCCGCTCGGCCTGAAGCGCATCCAGCACGAAGGCCCATTCGAACGGTATGCCGCGCTTCTCGCACATGGCCTCGATTTGCTCGAGTTTGCCGCTGGGAAGTGCGTCCAGATCGGCCAGCAGGCGGCCCACCAGGGTGGATTTGCCGTGATCGACATGACCAACGAAGACCAGCGTAAGGGCTTGCTTTTCGGCGTTCCCGGCGTTGACCGGGGAAGCGGCGGCTTGTGCGATGGTCATCGGTCCAGCCTCCCTTACATATAACCATCGGCGCGCAGACGCTCAAAGCTGTCTTCCGCTTCATGATCCATGGCGCGGCCCGAGCGTTCGGCGACCCTGGTCTCTTGCAATTCCTCGATAATTTCATCAATGGAGGACGCGGAGCTTTCGATTGGACTGGTGATGTCACGATCACCCAGCGAACGATACCGTTTGCCGTCCTTGGCGAAATAGAGTTCCACCTGCGGGATGTCCTCGCGCTTGATGTAGCGCCAGATATCCAGCTCCGTCCAATGCAGGATAGGGTGAATGCGCACATGGGCGCCTTGCGGGAATTCGGTGTTGTACTGGTTCCAGAACTCCGGCGGCTGGTCGCGCACGTCCCAGGCCGCCTCCTCCAAGCGGGGGCTAAAGACGCGCTCCTTTGCGCGCGTTCCTTCCTCGTCCCTACGGATACCGGCGAAAATGCCGGTGAATTGTTCCGCCTCGACCAGCTTCTTGAGACCGTGGGTCTTGCGCGCGGCGTCGCGCGTCGCGGGCGGCAAGTCCGGATCCATCTCTTCGACGGGCGGGCATTCGCCCCGGATCAAGCGCAGTCCCCACTCTTTCTCGTAACGCTCGCGAAAGGCGTACATCTCGGGGAACTTCTTGCCCGTATCGACATGAACGACAGGGAAGGGAACGTGGCCGAGGAAAGCTTTTTTGGCGAGCCAGACCATGACGTTCGAATCCTTGCCGAGCGACCAGAGCATGCCGATCTTTTCAAGCCGGTTAAAGGCTTCGCGGATGATGTAGACCGATTGGGCTTCCAATTGATCAAGGTGATCCATGGGAACTCCGGACGAGATGAAGCGCGTCACGCGCCGCCGTATGGAGAGGACGCTGGGGTATAGCCTTCTTGAATGGCCGGAGTGAATAAGAAAATCGTGAAAACTCACGCGCCGGGCGTTGTTCCGCGTCTCAACATAGACGGTATGGGTATGGGTATGGGTATGGGTATGGGTCGAATGGGGCCGCGCCGAGGACGATATCGTCCCGATTATCCGCGAAGCCTGCGTCTGGCCGAAATTCGTGACGCCTGAACCAAAAAAAGCCGCTTACTGGTTATGCGGCCTGTTTGCGCGCGGGTCTTATGATATACGGTGAGGAATCGGGGACGCCGCGCCTTAAAGCGTCCCGCGTATGTCTTTCGGGAGGAGCCCATGGCCGAAACCCCCATCGACACCTCGCCCGAGGTGGCCGACGAGATTAAAACCACGACCTGTTACATGTGCGCGTGCCGTTGCGGTATCCGTGTGTACCTGAAGGACGGCCGTATCCGCTATATCCAGGGCAACCCGAATCATCCGGTGAACAAGGGCGTGCTCTGCGCGAAGGGCTCAGCCGGCATCATGACGCAATACTCGCCGGCCAAACTGACCAAGCCCCTGAAGCGCGTCGGTCCCCGGGGGTCGGGCGAGTTCAAGGAAATCGAATGGGATGAGGCATTGGAGACGGCGACCGAATGGCTGTCACGGATTCGCGCGACGGATCCCCGCCGCTTGGCTTTTTTTACGGGGCGCGATCAATCCCAGGCGTTGACCGGCTGGTGGGCGTCCATGTTCGGGACCCCCAATTTCGCGGCCCACGGCGGATTCTGTTCCGTCAACATGGCGGCTGCGGGCATCTATACGATCGGCGGCAGTTTCTGGGAATTTGGCGAACCCGATTGGGAGCACACGAAATACTTCATGATGTTCGGCGTCGCCGAGGACCATGACTCGAACCCGATCAAGATGGGCCTTGGCCAGATCAAGGGCCGGGGCGCGAAGTTCGTTTCCGTCAATCCGGTCCGGTCCGGCTATTCGTCCATCGCGGACGAATGGATCGGAATTCGCCCGGGGACCGACGGTCTGTTCGTCATGAGCTTGATTCATGAACTGCTGAAAGCTGGCAAGGTCGATGACGATTACCTGGTGCGCTATACAAACGCGCCCTGGCTGGTCATTCAGGACGAGGGCGCCGCGGACCACGGTCTGTTCGCCCGGGGGGATAGCGGCGATCCTCTGGCCTGGGATTCGGAAAAACAGGTCCTGGTGAACGCCCGTGACGTGGATATCAAGCCCGCCTTGGTGGCGGACGTCACGTTGCCCGATGGCCGCAAGGCCGTTCCCGCCTTTAAGCTGATGGCGGAACGCTGTCTGGACGCCAAATATGCGCCCGAGGCGGTGTCGGAGGAAACCGGCATTGCGTCCGTCGACATCAAACGTATTGCGGCTGAACTGGCTCAGGTGGCCTTCGAGGAAACGGTTGAACTCGATATTCCCTGGACCGACTGGGCCGGGCGCGAGCACGGCAAGATGATCGGCCGTCCGGTCAGCTTTCACGCCATGCGGGGGATTTCCGCGCATTCGAACGGATTCCACACCTGCCGGACTCTGCACATGCTGCAAATGATTTTGGGCGCCATCGACGTGCCGGGCGGATTCCGCTATAAGCCGCCGTTCCCGAAAACGGCTCCGCCCCCCCTGAAGCCCGCCGGTAAAACCAATCAGATAGGCGCGGGCGCGCCATTGCAGGGGGCTCCCTTGGGTTTCCCGACGGGGCCGGAAGACTTGTTGGTCAACCCGGACGGCAGCCCGCGCCGTATCGACAAGGCGTTCAGTTGGGAATATCCCCTCGCGGTCCACGGCATGATGCATATGGTCATCACCAATGCCTGGAAGCGGGATCCCTACAAGATCGACACCTTGATGATGTTCATGGCCAACATGAGTTGGAATTCCACCATGAACACGTCCGGCGTCATGGAGATGCTGACGGACGTGGATGAAGAGACGGGTGAATACCGCATTCCCCGGCTCATCTACGCGGACGCCTATTTCTCGGAGATGGTGCCCTATGCGGACCTGATCCTGCCTGACACCACCTACCTTGAACGCTGGGATTGCATCTCGCTCCTGGATCGTCCGATCAGCTCGGCCGACGCCGCGCGGGACGCCATCCGCCAACCGGTCGTGGAGCCGGACCGGGATGTTCGGCCGTTCCAGTCCGTGCTGTTGGATTTGGGCGCGCGGCTGGGTTTGCCGGGGATGGTCGAGGTTTATGGCGAGCCAAAGTATCCTGGCGGTTATGCGGATTACATCGTCAACCATACCCGTGGTCCCGGTATTGGCCCGCTGGCGGGATGGCGCGGCAAGGACGGAGGTCAGGATTGTAAGGGGGCGGTGAATCCGAACCAGCTTGAGAAGTACGTCGAGAACGGTTGCTTCTGGTCCCACGAATTCCCGGACGAGCACAAATATTTCAAGATGGCCAATAAGGGTTATCTGGAATGGGCGGCCAAGGTCGGCTTCGCCGGGAGCGCCGATCAGGTGTTGATGCAGGTTTATTCGGAACCCTTGCAGCGTTTCAAATTGGCCGCGGAAGGGCATGGCGGCGTCCAACCGCCGGATGATCTGCGCGAGCGTATCCGTGCCTACTTCGATCCATTGCCGCTCTGGTATCCGCCCTTCGAGGGCTCCATGGTGGACGGGGATGCCTTCCCGTTGCACGCGCTGACCCAGCGTCCCATGCAGATGTACCATTCCTGGGGATCGCAGAACGCCTGGCTGCGCCAAATTACCGGCGACAACCGGCTCTATGTCTCGCGCGCCGTCGCCGATGAGGAAGGCGTCGAGACTGGCGACTGGGTCTGGTTGGAAAGTCACCATGGCCGGGTCAAGGCGGAGGCTTGCGTGATGGATGGCGTTAACGACCGCACGGTCTGGACCTGGAACGCCATCGGTAAGCGCCAGGGGGCCTGGAACCTGGACAAGGACGCGGGCGAGTCCAGGAAAGGCTTTCTGATGAACCACATCATTTCGGAACTGCTGCCGCCGCGCGCGGACGGTTACCGCTACGCCAACTCGGACCCGGTCACCGGACAGGCCGCCTGGTATGACCTGCGGGTGAGAATCGAAAAGTGCAAACCGGAAGAGTTCGGCGTCACGTGGCCCCGTCCGGAGGCCGCGGCCAAACCGCCGGGACTGAAACAGCCGCCGGGCGTCCTGAATTACGGCGCTGATTTCCGGAAGGGGCGTAACCAATGACGGCCCTTCCCGGACGCACGCCCAAACAACTGGGACTTGTGATCGACCTGGACATTTGCGTGGGGTGCCACGCCTGTGCGGTGAACTGCAAGGAATGGAACGCGGGCGGCCACGCGGCGCCGTTGACGGACGTGAACCCTTATGGCAAGGGTCAGCGGGGCGTCTGGTTCAACCGCATTCATACGTTCGAAGTGGAAAGCGATAAGGGCGAACCGAATCAGACGGTTCATTTCCCGAAATCCTGCCTGCATTGCGAAAACGCAGCTTGTGTGACCGTCTGTCCGACGGGCGCCAGCTTCAAACGCGCCGAGGATGGTATCGTCTTGGTGGACGAAGCCAAATGTATCGGTTGCAAACTGTGCAGTTGGGCGTGCCCCTATGGCGCGCGCGAGTTCGACGAGACGGAAGGCGTGATGAAGAAATGTACGCTTTGCATTGACCGCATCTATAACGAAAACCTAGAGGAACGCGACCGCGTGCCCGCTTGTGTGTCGACCTGCCCGGCGAGCGCTCGCCATTTCGGTGATTTGGGCGACCCGGACTCTGACATTTCCAAGTTGGTGGAGGCGCGGGGCGGCTTTAATCTGATGGACGAGATGGGCTATGAACCCACCAACAAGTATTTGCCGCCGCGGCCCCGCCGGGCCGCTTGGCGGAAAGAGACGCCAAAGGATTTGGACGCGGAGAAAATTGAAAATCCGCTGCTCCGCTGGGCCGATAAGGTTTTGTCGCGATGAAAGTCAAAATCATGCAGCGTTCCCGGAAAAGCCGGAGCCCGGTCTATCCACTCCGCCGGACTCCCGCCCGCTCGCGCGGAAGTGACGCGGGTTATTAAGGCGGCGTGGGATGCATCCAGCTTTTTCCGTCATTTTCTTCACGGTCTCTTCCGGCGCGGGCTATGGCTTGTTGGCGCTGATGGGCGTCCTGGGCTCCATGGGATATCTGCCGGCAACCCGCGAGTTTGGGCTGGCCGGACTCGGGCTGGCGCTCGCCGCCGTCACCGCGGGCCTGTTATCCTCGGCCTGTCACCTGGGCCATCCAGAGCGCGCCTGGCGGGCTTTCAGTCAATGGAAGACCAGTTGGCTGTCACGCGAGGGCGTCGCGGCGGTTATTGCTTACGGCCCCTCGCTTTTGTTGGCTTACGGCTGGATTGTCGAAGAAAGCCTGGGCGGCGTCTTCGGTCTGATGGGCTGGGTTTCGGCGGCCATGGCGATCATTACCGTGATCTGCACAGCGATGATTTATGCGTCGCTTAAGACCATCCGCCAATGGTGCAACAAGTGGACGATTGCCGGATATTTGTCGCTGGCTCTGGCCACGGGCTTCGTCTGGCTGAACGCTCTGGTCGTCGTCTTTGCCGGTTTGGACGAGATGATCAGCCGGGGCGCGGTGCTGGCCGTGGCCACGGCCGTCATTGTCAAGATCATCTATTGGCGGGGGATCGACGGGACCGCCCACGCCTCGACGCCCGAGAGCGCAACGGGGCTGGGCGTGATCGGCAAGGTCCGGCACCTGGAAGGCCCGCACACGGAAAGTAACTATCTGCTCGACGAGATGGGATATCGCATCGCGCGCAAGCACGCCGTCAAGCTTCGGCGCGTTTGTTTGATGATCGGCTACATCGGCGCCATGGCCTTGATCGCGATCACGGTGTCGGGGGGCGGGGCCGCCGCTATATCGCTCTGTGTGTCGGCGGCCATCCTGGCGACGGGTGGAACGTTGATTGAGCGCTGGCTGTTTTTCGCCGAGGCCCGTCATGTCGTCACGCTGTTTTACGGCGCGGCGCGGGTATGAGGTTTCCCGGGCCTGTCCCGCATCGCCTCTCACCCGGTCTGGCCCGGCGCGCGCTTCGCCGCCTTCGCTTGGGTGACGCGGGCGGATAACCCTTCGTCGCGGAGAAAGAGGACGGGGCGGTCCTGTAACGCGACGGTTAAAACTGTACAAACGGCATATACCGGAATTTAACGGCATACCGGGGGTTTCGAACCGGAATATATTGGTATTTCAATGGGATATAGCGGCCTATCGTGGCACGTGGCGGCACGGACGCCGTTTTATCGGCGACAGACAAAATTGAATAATCGCGCCCGCCTCGCCCAACCCGAAATTTTCGCCCGTTTCCAAAAACTCCTTAATATCAATGGCTAAGCGCGGATTTGAGCGATCCGCCGGAAAATTAAGTGGGGACTTTTGTCCCCACTTAATTGCCGAGTCCCCACTTACGATAACAACCTGATATTAAACATGAAATCGTGATTTTGGCCGGATTTTCGTATTTTGGAAGTGGGGACTGGATTTTGACCTTCCCGCGGCGCCGCTGGGCGGCCCCGGAGGCTATCACGGTCGAGCGCCGCCGAAGATCGCCGCCCAATGACGCCTTGAATATATTCCTATATGTGGGCAAGTCATCGCGCGATGACGGGTGAGGCGGACACATTATATGTAATGTCGCCTTATATAGTCACGCTCCCGGCAAGGACTTCGCCGTCCATCGGACCTCCCCAACCACTTCCATGTCGTCCGACCAGGCTCGGTCGGGTTCGACCTGGTTGTCGCTTTTGAGGACCCAGCCGCCCGCCTCGTCTTTGCCGAGCCGCTTGGCGAGGAGGCCGTCGCCGGTGCGGATCACATAGATATGTCCGGCCCGGCGGCGGACGCGGGCGCGGTCGACGAGGATGGAACACCCGTCCACAAGAGTGGGGTCCATGGAATCGCCCCGAACGCCGATGACCACGCATCGCGTCGGGTCCATGCCGTGATCGTCGAGCCATGAGCGGCGGAACCAGACGCGGCCGGTGACGGTTTCCATATCCGCCGCCGATCCGGCCCCGGCGGCGCTCGCCACCTCGACGACCGGAACCGGACGGGCCTCGCCGGGCCAATCGCCATATGCGGCGGGATCGTCAGACGCCACCGTCGCCGTGTGCGCCAGAGCCTCAAGCGCGGCCTTGGCTTCGGTCAGCTTGTCGGAGACATCGGCGAGGCGGTCGCTCACCGCGTCCGCATCGGGTATGGCCGACATTTTATGTATAGTGTCACTGTCGGCGCTCTCTCCAAGCGGCGGTTCCGCCGGGGCCGACATATTATACATACGTGTCTCATTCGAGGCCGCTTCGGGTGGCGGCCCCGACGCCGAGCCGGACTCTTTATATATATGATCACCAGAGGCGGCGGACGCGCCGTCGCGCGGCGGGCCGATGTAGAACTCAAGGCCAAGGGCGTCGCATAATGCCTTTATTGTGTCGTGTGTAAGATTCCGACAGTTTATCGCTCCACGTATTGCACCAACATCCAACCCCAACCGGTTAGCCAAGGGTCGCAACCCTTCAGTGTCAACCTGACTTAAAATTATTCCGCGCAAAGTGTGTAACGAACACCGTGTCATAGATGACACGATACACAAAAACACTTGCGCCGCACGTGTATTATATGACACGGTGTTCGTGCTATGAAAAACACGATCATCCATATCGTCCGATTGGCGGATATTTTCGCATCTCACACTAACCGTGCGATCTCGACGATATCGCGCTTGGCTACCGGCAGTGGCGCGACGATTGATCACCTGCGGGCTGGTGGCGGCATTACGATTTCCCGTGCCGAGCGCGTCCTCCAATGGCTCTCCGACCACTGGCCCACCGATGTTGCGTGGCCTTCGGACATTCCGCGCCCCGCGGCGGCTCACTCTTCCCATTCTCAACCTGATCCGAAGGAGGCCGCGTGATCATGTCTTCGCGACCTAATTTTCTGATTCGCGCGCTGGCGCGGGCCTTGCGCCCGGTGATTATCGCGGTGCCGCGTCAACACCAGGCGCGAGCCTTGGCGGTCTCGAAGGCCGGGCGTGATTTCTGGCCCGACTACGATCCGCCGCGTGGCTGGTTTTGCTCTTGCGGTTCGAACCCCAAGGCCTGAGCGACCGGTTCCATCATGGCATCCATGGCGTCCACGCATTCCGTATGGCCCAATTCCACGAGGCGGTTCCTCGCGCCCGCGACGTTGTCCAAGAAATTCTGGCTATTCAAAGCGCCTGAATCTCTTAGCGACATCACCAAGGCCATGAATGCGTGCGCGAGCGCCATATCCTTTGCCGCGCTCGAAAACTCCATCGGTTCGTCTCCTGTCTGTCCAAGCGGTTTCAGGGGATGCTGGCGGGCGCTGCGTCCGGGCGGAACCCTGATCTTTAAATGGAATGAGACGCAAATTCCAATCAGGGAGGTGCTTGCCTGCTTCCCCCGCCATCCATTGTTCGGCCACACCACAACCCAGAACCTTAAAACGCACTGGATGGTTTTTTACAAACCAGACCCCCCAGAGTAAGACCCATGCCACGTATACTGATCCTAAGCAATGACCCGGCGCCGGGAGCGGTAGGGATCAAGCGGAGCGCCATCTCCATCAACCGGTCGGCTCAAACGCCTTGAGAAAGTCCGACGGCTCTAGTGGCTACGGCGGCCACTTCAGGGTGGTCCAAGGGTTCCGGTATCTGGGCTCGCGAACCGCATCACAAGCGGCGGCAAAACCAAATGCGGCAACCTAGACATTATTCCTAAGACGTCCACTGACAGGTCAAGCCGTCGAGGATCGGTTGCGCCAATCGAGGGCGCCGAGGTTCCCCCGGACGGCGAATCGCTCGGACAAACAAAAAAATCCTGTGACAGTTTTGCCTGTCGCAAAATCCAATTTTAGGCGTCGCGCTACAGGTCCGGTGGTTGCAAGCGCGATGAGAGCGACGGCTGCCGCGGCGCTGGCCCCGGCCGTTTGACTCGTTCGCGAAATGCGCGTATAAAAAAGCAAAGTAACAATGACTTGCGCCTCAGAGGCGAACGGGCGGACGTCCGTCGTAAAATGAGGTTGTGAAGAAGCGAGACTGCGAAATGGCTGACATTATGCCCATCGGCGACGCGCCTTCCAGGTTCAACCTTGAGGCGGCGGGCGTTGACGTCTTGCGGCTTCCTGAAAACTTGTCCCTTGGCGACGCGACCTTCGAAGCGGTCGGGAACGACGTCGTTCTAACATTCCCCGATGGCGCGGAAGTGGTCGTCGGAGACTACTATGCGCTGACGCCGCCGCCGCCGCTGGCGTCTGCGGATGGAACGAACCTGCCGGGCGACATGGTGGTTGAGTTGACCGGTTCGCCCGAACTGCGGGTCGCATCTCTCGAAGGCGATGGCCAGGTCATCGGCGGCACCGACGGCGCGCCCATCGGGACGGTGCGGGAATTGTCCGGCTCCGTGTTCGCCACCCGCGCCGACGGCTCCCGCGTTCAGATCAGCGAGGGCGATCAGGTTTTCCAAGGTGACATTCTGGAAACGCTGGAAGGCAGCGCCGTTGGTATTCTGTTGGCGGACGAGACCACCTTCGCCATGGCCGAAGACAGCCAGATGGTTCTGGACGAGATGATCTACGATCCGGCGACGCAGGAAGGCGCCGTGTCCCTTTCCGTCCTGCAAGGGGTCTTCACGTTCGTCTCCGGCGAGGCCGCCAAGACCGACCCCGACGCCATGCAGATCGACACGCCGGTCGCCACCATCGGGATACGGGGCACCCAAGTGGGGATCGAAGTGGACGCGGACGGCTCGCTGAACGCGGTTCTGATGGAAGAGGCGGACGGCTTTGTCGGCGAAATTATCGTCGCCAACGACGGCGGCTTCCAGGTCGTCAACGAGGCGAACCACTTTGTCCGCGTGACCAACTATCAGGTCAAACCGGCGGAGCCCGAGGCGCGGGCGGAGTCCGACTTTGTCGAGACGTTCGCCATGTCGCTGAGACATCTGCCGATGGAAGACTCCAATGGCGAACCCACGAACGGCAACGATTTCGGCGTGAGATACGGCGAGGCGGGGCAGCCGAGCGCCGAAGACCTCAACGAATTTCAAACGGCCGCCGGAGAGGAAGAGGCGGAATATGCCCGGACAATTGAAACAACCCTCGGCGAACGCTTGGAAGGCTTTGTCGAGAACACGGTCGCCAGGGCCAATGCCGGTGACGCCGGCGGCGGGTCCGGACCGGAACTTGGAGCTCGGTCCCGGTCGAGGTCCCGACAAGAGGAAGCCGCCGAAACCGTGATCGCGCCCGAACCGCTCCTCGTGGATGAGGGCGGCGCCGTCCCAATCGGCGATCAGGGCGGCGTTCCTGATCTCTCCGATTTGGGAAGCGGCCCGGTCACAGCCGCCGCTGCGACCGGCGAAGACGGTGATGACGATGGCGCGGCCCCCATCTCCGTTGGCGGGACGGACGGGGCGACTGGCGAAGGCGGCGATGAAAGCGATGGCGCGGTCTCCGTCTCCGTTGGCGGGACGGACGAGGCGACCGGCGAAGGCGGCGATGAAAGCGATGGCGCGGTCTCCGTCTCCGTTGGCGGGACGGACGAGGCGACCGGCGAAGGCGGCGATGAAAGCGATGGCGCGGCCCCCGTCTCCGTTGGCGGGACGGACGAGGCGACCGGCGAAGGCGGCGATGAAAGCGATGGCGCGGCCCCCATCTCCGTTGGCGGGACGGACGGGGCGACTGGCGAAGGCGGCGATGAAAGCGATGGCGCGGTCTCCGTCTCCGTTGGCGGGACGGACGAGGCGACCGGCGAAGGCGGCGATGAAAGCGATGGCGCGGCCCCCGTCTCCGTTGGCGGGACGGACGAGGCGACCGGCGAAGGCGGCGATGAAAGCGATGGCGCGGCCCCCGTCTCCGTTGGCGGGACGGACGAGGCGACCGGCGAAGGCGGCGATGAAAGCGATGGCGCGGCCCCCATCTCCGTTGGCGGGACGGACGGGGCGACTGGCGAAGGCGGCGATGAAAGCGATGGCGCGGTCTCCGTCTCCGTTGGCGGGACGGACGAGGCGACCGGCGAAGGCGGCGATGAAAGCGATGGCGCGGCCCCCGTCTCCGTTGGCGGGACGGACGCGGTGGACATCGGGGCCGCTACGCCGACCCTTGAGGTCGCGTTGGGCGCCCGGATCGTGACGCCGCCGCCCCCCGACCCCGGCGAGGTTCTGAACCAAGGCCGGCAGAACCGTAATCTGGGCGCCGGCGATGATACTTTGATCTTGAAAGGCAGCATCGGGAGAAACTCGTCCCTTGACGGCGGTTCGGGCGACGATGTGCTGGTGCTTCCTAAGGGCCAGAGTTCGTATGGTCTGCAGAACGTCACCAACAACAATGGCCTGATCAGCGGCCAGATCAGCGAGGGGGGCCGGTGGCTGACGTTCAACAATGTGGAAGCCATTGTGTTCGGCGATGGTTCCGTCATTGGCAACAAGGGTCTGGCGCCGAAAGAAGGCGGCAAGTCCGAAGAGACAGCGACCTACCCGCTCGACGTCACGGCCGCCCTGGCCGACGTGAACGGTGCGGAAAGCCTGGAGATATCCGTTTCCGGCCTGCCCGCGGGCTTTACGCTCAACCGGGGCGCGTTGAACGGGGACGGTTCCTATACGCTTGAACCGGCCGATCTCGCCGGTTTGGAGGTCACCGGGCCGCAGGAGGACTCGGACAATGGTTTAACCGTCTTTAACCGTGACGGCCACGTCCACGGACGAGAGTGGCGGCGACCGGGCGGTGACTGAAGTGACGATGAATGTCGGCGGCTCCGGCGACGACGACATCGACGGCGGCGGCGGTAATGACGTTATCGTCGGCGGTCAGGGTGACGACACGCTGACCGGCGGGGCTGGTGACGACACCTTTGTCTTTGACGCGAATTCGGGCCACGACATCATTGAGGACATCATGATGCGGGACACCCTCGAATTCCAAGGCCGGGAGTTCGACATGGACGATCTCATCTTCAGGGAGGACGAGAAAACCGGCGACGTCCAAATCGCTTTCCAGGACAACGAGGATCAGTCGGTGACGCTGAAGGGCGTCAAGGCCAAAGACTTGGACAAGAACGGCGACGGCGACCTGTCCGACGGCTACTCGGTTACCGACACCGGCGGCGGCGTGAGCATCACCATCGATACGAACTAGAGTCGGGCGAAACCGCGATCTCCGAATGGACGGGCGGTCCGGACTTGTTGACAGGAAGGCGAAGTCCTGACGAGACCGCCGTCTTAACGCTTCCTGTGTTGACGGAGGCGGGGTGCTGGCCGCGCGGGGCGACGTGATTGCGCCGAGGGCCTGTTCAGTTGATCGTCTGTTCGTCCGCCGCCCGCTTGTCCGTCTCGGGCGGATCACGGAAGTGAGCCCATTCTTCCATACCGTTCCGGTTTTCCAGGAAGTTGACCAAGGCCGCAACGGGGCGGCGGTCGAACTTGGCGCCTGTGTCGCTCATCAAAATGCCGCAGGCTTTCTCGAACGGCATGGCTTCGCGCCACGCCCGGGCGGAGCACATTCCGACGAACGCGTTGGCGACTGCCAGCACTTGAGACGTCGGCAGAATCCTGTCCCCGCCGACACCGAACCGGCCGGTCCCGTCCCAATGCTCGCCCATATGCAGGATGGTCTTCAGGACCGGTCCCTCGAACGTTACGCCCTTCAACAACTCGACTGTGACCAAGGGCGTGTCGGCCAGCATTTTGCGTTCTTCCGGCGTCAGGTCACCCGTTTTGGTGAGAATGTCCGCAGGGACAAATATTTTGCCCAAGTTCATCAAGCTGCCGGCGATATCCGCGGTTTTCACCTGTGTCTCGTCAAGGCCCATCTCTTGAGCGATTTCGCGGGCCACTTGAGCCGTGCGTGTGGAATGGTTGGCCGAGAACGGGTCGCGCCGGTCCACCACGCTGACCAGGGTGTCGATCAATTGACGCAGGATGCTCTCGGACCGCCGGCGCTCGCGGGTGAGTTCGGAAATATCCTCCATCACCACCAACACACCCGGCGGATAATCCCGATCGCCCCTCAATGGGATGTGGTCGGTCTTTAGAACCAGGATGTCTTCGTCCCGCGCCGCGTCCCCGTTAAAGGTAAGGACGTGCCGCTCGCGCTCGAATGTCCGAAAGACCTGGTTGTTTATTTCCGTTATGGCTTGCGCGCGCGCGGGTCCCATGACGCTGGCCATGGTTTTTCCCATCAAGTCGTCCGGTTCGACCCCGGCTGCTATCGCCGCCGGCTCGTTGGCGAACGTGTAATGGGCGTCTGCGTCAACCGCGATGATTTCCGTCGGCTGGCTGTTGGTTACGACTTTCATGAATTTCGCCAGATTGCCGAATCGTTCGACGGCAAGCTCCATATCGGCGAGGGCTTGCGATGCGCGGACCGACGCGCCATGGCTCCAGACCGCGAAAATGGTGATGGTCACGCCGACGATAATTAGCACGGCGACGATCAGAATTGTGCGCAGCCTGCTCTCCGTCGAGGCGAGGGCTTCTTCTTCCGTGATCATCCGCATCAAAACCCAGGGAGCCGATACGAAGGCGCGCGACGCAACAAGAACATCCTCGCCGGCGTAATTTCGTTTTAGCCCGAAGCCTCCCGGTCGTTCCAACGCGTAAGAAGCAGCCAGGTTCGGCGTGTCGATGGCGAGTCGTTTTTCCATGGGCCCGGCGCCGTCCAGTAAGGGCGTGATGTATTCGACGCCGTTGGGCACGGCCCGGACAATGATTGTTTCCGCCGTCTCTAAGAGTTCGCCAGGTTGTTTCAGGCGGTCGAGCAGGTCCTTGCCCACATGCCGCACCCCCATGGCGACACCGATGGCCTTGGCGCCGGCGCCCGTCCCTTGAGATGCGAAGACAGGCAGCGCGAAACCGATGGCGGCGCGATTGTCCGGGCCCCGGTACATGTCGATGACGGTGGGGTTCCCATCAAGGGCGGCGCGAGCGGCTTTTTTAAGATGCGCGGTGACGGGCGGCATATCCGGCGTTGCGATGACCGTATCGAGATTTGCATCCAAAAGACCCAGCCCGGCCACGCCGGCGCGTTCCACATTGGCGGCGACTTCGCCAACCGGAGGCGGAGCCTTGAAACCCGAACGTTCCGCCGTGACGATAAGCAGGTTCCGCAAGAACTCGAATGAAGCATCCTCACCGGCGTCTTCACCCTCGACCGGGGTGTCCAGGCCAAGGATCGCCAGATCGTCAACACGGTTGTCATCGCCGCCGAGAACAGAGAGATCGTTCTCTCCCCCCGTGCCGCCGCTAGCCCTGGACGCGGCAATTTCAGCAAGATAGAGCTGGAGCGAGGCGTTTTGAGTGAGATCCCGGATATAACTGAAATTCAAATCCAGCCATTCATTGACGGAGGCGAGGCGGCTGTCCGCGACGATGCTAAGGCGGACTTGCCAGCCTTGCAGATCACGCTCTTTTTCCGCTTCAACATATTTAAACGTCAGCAGCACGGCGGCGGTGATGGCCGCAGCCATTCCCGCCATCATGCTGATCGCGAATTTATTGAACTTCCGTTTGGCGGATTCTGCCCCCGCCGCCGCGCCTTGGGCCATATCGGGACGGTCCCCTATTTTCCCCGTTGCCTCTTTCGAAGATTAGACAAGGGTTGAATGGAAACCAAACGGATTTGTGACGCCGGCCATGACATGGATCACAGTCCGGATATCCGCGCGGACATAGAATTGTGTCCATTCATTAACAGGCGTAAGTTAACCGGGCATAACGAGAAAGTTGGTAAAGTTGGTAAAGAAGTCGATACGGACGGCGGCGGGCAAGACAAACAGCACGGTCAAAAGCGCGCGGAAGGCCGTTATGGCGTGCGCGGCGGCGGCTGCGGTTTGGCTGGCGCCGCTCGCGGACAGCCTGGCCGCTCCCGCGCCCAGTTTCTTTTCCTCAAAGGAAGTCCGCTCCACGGATATGAAGGCCTTCAAGAAGTGGAGCCAAGCGCTTGGGAAGTATTCTAAGGAAAACGCCGCCAAGTTAAAGGTCAAATGCTCCTCGAAAGAACTGCGGATTTGCGGTTACGACGACTGGATGAAGTTTTTGGCCTTGATCAAGGATAAAGACAAAATTACGCAGTTGAAGCTGGTGAACGCCAAGATGAACAGGGCGAAGTATGTCCAGGACAATCAAAACTGGGGACGCCAGGATTATTGGGCGTCACCGGGCGAGTTTATGGCGCGGTTCGGTGATTGCGAGGACTACGCCATCATCAAATATCTGTCGCTGAGGAAGCTCGGCTGGAGTGACGACGACATGCGGGTCGTTGCCGTCAAGGACCTGAACCTAAAGGTGGGCCACGCGGTGCTGGTGGTTTATGTGACCCACCCCAAAACCAAAAAGCGTATTCCATTGGTGTTGGACAATCAGATCAAGAAAGTCGTGCCGGCGGCCAAGGTTCGGCACTATCAGCCCGTTTTTTCCATCAACAAGAATTTTTGGTGGCGGCACCTGACCTAGACTTAAGCCGCCTTGATTTTTTGGTTTGCGGTTATGGGTTACAGTGACGTCTTTGTTCAACGGCGCACATCACGGGAGACATCGGACGAGCGGTCGATTCTGGCTGACGGCGGAACGCCTCCGGCGCGCCGGGCCCTGCTTCCGCCGCCGCGCGGGTTCCCAGTGTTGACGGCCAGCGGGCCGTTTCGGGCGTCGTCCATGTTATTCGCCGCAGCGTTCCCAGGCGCAGCACGCGCGCCAGGATTACGGCTCGCGCAAGACGCTGTGCAACCGTTTCGCGCGGCGGGACCGGTTGGGCGCGCCTGGCCGCACCCTCGCATCGCTTGCCGAAGACGCCGGCGGGCCGGACCGCGTGATGACCGGCGGCGCGCACCTGAAGACGCGCCGCACGGCGGCGGGCTTGCTCAAAAAGGGGCCCGCTCAAAAAGAGGATAGGCCCCGCCGTATCGGGCGGGCCAAGGGCGGCCTGAACCCGAAACGCCACGCCGCCGCCGGTCAAGACGGCGAACCGGTCATCCTGTTGCGCAGCGAAGGCCAGATGAACGGCCAGACGAGCGGCCACGATGAACGGCCAGGGGCGCGCGCCTCGCCGGGAACAGCTTGCCCGCCGCGCACGCCCTGATCGCGGGCGGGAATCCAGCGGGGCGGCCCGCGTTCCAACCGATGATCGAGTGACGGAGGTTGATCTGGACCCCCGCCTTCGCGGGGGCGGCAAGGTGAAGGCGGGGGTGGTGAAAGAATAACGCAGGGGGCGCGTCACCCGCCGCATCCCGCCGGGTGGGAGCGGACCACCGGCCGGGAGCGGAACGGCGCCGCTCGCCCGCGCCAAGGCGCTCTACAAAACCCGGCGCACGGTCGAGAACATGATGGCGAAGCTCAAGGACCGCAGATGTATCGCAACCCGATGTGACAGACGCGCTCACGCCCTCTTTTTCGCAATATTATGCGCCGCCGCAGCCGTCATCTTCTCTCGCGATCAATGAGTCCTGGGCCTAGGCATGAGCCTTGCTGTTATTTTCCCGAAATCGCGGCGGCGCGGTCTGTTCAGTGGGCGGACCGCCAAGCCGCAAGCGTATTGGCGGTGTGAATAGCCTGTATAACTCCCGCGCGGGATGGGCGGCTCGGGATTTCTCGCCGGGACTCGCGGGGATAACCCTATGGAGAACATTATAAGAACAAGACTGTTGACCCGGGTGAGCTGCTTGCGTACCTTTCCAAGGCGGATAAAAGTTTGACGACGTCTAATTCGAAAGAAAGTGTTTTTCCTGACTCGCTGGGTGGTCCGGAGTTGCTTTAGCCGCTCTCGATTGGAAACCGATAGGAGTCGCACGTGGCGCAAGTCGCCTCCATCTCCCAACAGATTTGGGATATGAAATACCGCTTGAAATCAGCCGATGGCCACCCTGTGGACAAGACGGTCGAGGACAGTTGGCGGCGTGTGGCCGAAAGCCTGGCGAGCGTTGAAAACGACGCAGTGCGAAATACGTGGGCGGACGCGTTCTATGACGCTATGGCGGATTTCAAGTTTCTGCCCGCGGGCCGTATTTTGTCGGGCGCCGGCACGGACCGGCGGGTCACCCTGTTCAATTGCTTTGTCATGGGCGATATCCCCGACGACATGGCGGGCATCTTTGACGCCTTGAAGGAAGCCGCGCTGACCATGCAGCAGGGCGGCGGCGTTGGGTACGATTTCTCGACGCTTCGCCCCAAGGGCGCGGAGGTAAAACGCGTCGGCGCCGACGCCTCCGGGCCGTTGAGTTTTATGGACGTCTGGGACGCCATGTGCCGAACCATCATGTCCGCGGGGTCGCGGCGCGGCGCTATGATGGGGACCATGCGTTGTGACCATCCGGACGTGGAAGCGTTCATTGAGGCGAAACGCGAGGCGGCCAAGCTCCGTATGTTCAATCTTTCCGTGCTCATCACGGACGCCTTCATGGAAGCGGTGAGGAACGACGCAGCCTGGGAGCTTAAGTTTGACGGCACGACATACAAATCGCTTCCGGCGCGCGAACTCTGGGACAAGATCATGCGGTCCACCTACTCGTTCGCGGAACCCGGCGTGATCTTCATCGACCGCATCAATCAGCGGAACAACCTGCGTTACTGCGAGACCATCCACGCGACCAATCCGTGCGGCGAACAGCCCCTGCCGCCCTATGGCGCGTGTCTGTTGGGCTCGGTCAATCTCGCGCGTCTGGTGGCCGATCCATTCGAGGCTGGAGCGATCCTGGATGTGAAACAGCTGGACAAACTTGTCCGCGTCGCCGTTCGGATGATGGACAATGTCGTCGATGTGTCGAATTTCCCGCTGGAAGCTCAGGCGCGCGAGGCGCGGGCCAAGCGCCGGATCGGTTTGGGGATTACGGGCTTGGCCGACGCGCTGATCATGGTGGGCGTCCGTTACGGTTCCGATGAAGCCGCGGCGCTGACGGAAACCTGGCTGAAGGCGGTGCGCCGCTCCGCCTATCTGGCGTCCGTTGACTTGGCGAAAGAAAAGGGCGCTTTCCCGCTTTATGACAAGGACGCTTACCTGGCTGGCGAAACCATCGGCGAGCTGGATGAGGATGTCCGTGACGCCATTGCCTCGCACGGCGTTCGGAATGCGTTGCTGACCTCTATAGCGCCGACCGGCACCATCTCGCTTTACGCGGATAACGTCTCGTCGGGGTTGGAGCCTGTGTTCAGCTTTGAATACACCCGGAACGTGCTTCAGCCCGACGGCTCTGCGCGCGAGGAAACCGTCAGCGACTACGCCTACCGCCTGTTCAAGCGATTGAAGGGCGAGGGTGCGAAGTTGCCCGGGGCCTTCGTCAGCGCACTGGAACTCAGCCCGCGTGATCACTTGGTGATGCAAGCGGCGGCGCAGAAGTACGTCGACAGCGCCATTTCCAAGACCGTTAACGTGCCCGAAAGCATTTCGTTCGCGGACTTCAAGGACGTCTATGTTCAGGCTTACGAGATGGGCTGCAAGGGGTGCGCGACGTATCGGCCCAATGACGTCACCGGGGCCGTATTGGTCGCAAAGCCCGAAGAGACTGAGACGGAAGCCGCGACGCCGGCTCCCGCGTCCGGTGAAACGCCAAAAGCCGAGCAGCAAATGCTGCCGTTGGAGGCGCCGGCCAAACAGGCGCGGCCTTTGGACGCGGGGGACTCCGGCGCCGTCGTTCAGATGTTCAAACCGTTCGAGAGACCGGGCGAGTTGGACGGTAAGACTTATAAGCTCCGCTGGCCCGAGAGCGAGCACGCGCTTTACATCACCATCAACGACATGATCGACGACCGGGGGAACATCAAGCCTATCGAGATATTCATCAATTCGAAAGACACCGAGCACTTCGCTTGGACCGTGGCGTTGACCCGGATGATCTCCGCCGTGTTCCGGCGCGCCGGCGATGTGACTTTCGTTGTTGAGGAATTGAAGGCCGTGTTCGACCCCCGCGGCGGGCATTGGATGGGCGGCAAGTATGTGCCGTCCCTGTTGGCGGCCATCGGCGGCGTGGTCGAGAAACACTTGATCGAGATCGGCTATGTGAAGGGACGTGAAGACCCGGAACCGGACGCCGTCGCGTTACCCCGCGCGGTCAACATGGACGAGCCAGGCGGCGCGCCGTCTCCTTTCCGCCAATGCCCGAAATGCTCTCAACCCGCCCTCATGCGCCAGGAAGGCTGCGACACCTGCGCATCTTGCGGGTATTCGAGGTGTGGATGAGGAACGTTCGGCGTATTCCGCCGCCCAGCGCGGGCGTCCTCGTCTATACGTAAAGCCCATGATAGAGCAATATTGGCGAGATCAAGATACGGTCGAGGCGGCTCATCCTGTTGATTGGGCTTGGACCGGGAAGGCGTAGGGGAGCGGGACCGGAAATGCAAGTAGACCCATGACACGAAGCGGATTCCGGCTTTCGCCGGAATGACGCGGTCTCCGGCAAATCAACTTCCAGACACACCATGCTCGCCTTCGCCGCCGCCGTTTTTTTTCTGATCATAACTCCGGGACCGGGCGTGCTGTCCATTGCCGGCGTGGGGTCGGGCTTCGGGTTCGGCGCGGGGTCGCGCTATCTGATCGGGCTGTGGCTGGGAAATAACGCGGTTGGCTTGGCCGTGGCGTCGGGCCTCGCCGCGGCGGTGCTGGCCACGCCGGTTATCCGGGATGTGCTGCTTTACGCCTCGGTGGCGTATCTGTCCTACCTCGCGGCGCGCATTGCCTTTGCCGGCTCCAGGATCGCCTTCATCGAAAAGCGCTCACCGCCCGGCGTCATCGACGGCTTGGTGCTGCAATTCATCAATCCGAAGGCCTATGCGGTCAATGCGGCCTTCTTCACGGGTTTCGATTTCATGCCAGAAGCGCAACTCACCGAAGTGCTGATCAAGTTCGCGATCATGAACGCGGTCTGGATTCCCATTCACTTCGCCTGGTTAGGCGCCGGCGTCACGCTGCATGGGTTGGATTTGAGCCGGCGCGCGCAAATGGTGATCAACGTGCTCATGGCGCTTTCCATGCTGGCGGTCGTGGGCTTGGCGTTGTTCGCTCAAGCCGCCTGACGCGCCGAATAATTTTCTGAATGGACCAATGAGCCGGGAAAACTCAACTTTTCACTGTGATCTTCTTTGAGGACGTGGGGAGAAACAGGTCCGCGACCCGCACGGAGCCAACGCGTCATCCTCGTGTTATTACTTTGCCGCGCCCGCGTCCATACTCCGTCACTCCCGCGAAGGCGGGGGTCCGGACCACCTCTTGTCACGCATGAGCGGTTGTCGAGTATGAGTGGCCGTTCATCTACTCACGATTAAGCCGGAACGCGGGCCACCTGGCTGGATTCCTCCCTTCGCGGGAATGACGAAGTGAGGGCGGGGATGACAACGTGAGCGAGGGAATACAAAACGGGGGCCGGGGAATGGCGGCGGCGGATCGAGGCGGTCCTGGGCCATGACAAACCCGGACGCCGCGCTGGATACCTCAAAATCCGGGCCAAACTCTGGATATGGCCGCGCCTGAACACATCGCGCCCTGTTATCGGGCAAGGGGTTCCCGCCCTGGAGAGCGTCACATCTGGCCCTGATCATGGGCGTGCAGGACACGCTCAAGCCCCTTGTCGCGGACGCCGCTCTCTCTTAGGTGTGCGACCGTGGATCGCACATAGTCGATGCAGGCGCCCCGTTCGCCGCGCCCTTGGCGCACCATTGTCAGCGTTTCCGCCAGCGGCGTTTCGGCCCGGTACTGGGGCGTGTCGTGACGCGCGACATAGGCGAGGGCCGTTACGGCTTCCGGCGCTTGTCCGTATTCCGCTTCCAGATGCAACCGGACGCGCGTTTCATGATAGACGTTGTCGGACAATTCGCGTTCATCCAAATAGGCCATGACTTGCCGGCGGATGCGGCCCGAGACCCTCAGCCCGATTCCCCGGCAACTGCCGCCCCGGTCAAGTCCCAGAACAAGACCGGGGTTCACGGGCGTGCCCCGGTAGCGCCAGGATTTAACGCAGAGCGCGCGGTGATAGCCGTAAATACGGCCGTGACGGCGCTCCGCCACGTCGAAACCCGGATTCCACATCAGCGATCCGTAGGCGAAAACCCAAAAGTCGTCCGCGCCGCCTGTCATCTGCGGACTTTGCAATAGACTTGGGGAACCCGCCGGGTGGAAATCAGGTCATCCGCGACCGCTTTCAGCCCGCGGGCGCCGAAATTGGGGGCGTCCCGTCCGGACGGCTGAACGCCGATTTTCTGCAACAGAGGATAAAACGACGCCGGGCGGCTGGTGATCAGGCGGCCCCGGCGGTCATTTCCGGCGACGGAAATCCCGATGATGGCGCCTTGCGCGTCGAACAGCGGTCCTCCCGAAATGCCGCCGAACGCCGACAGGCGCTTGGGCAGGCGCTGGGTAACGGCCCAGGCGACCGCCGGTTCGCGTCCCGATGAACGTCCCCGGTGACCGAGTGTCACGTTACCCAGATACCGCAGTTTGACGGCCCCTGGTTCGCCGGACGGATAGCCGACGGAATAGGCTGTGCGCACGGGCCGGAACATATCGGTGAGAGGGAAGGGTGTTTGGGCGCGGGATTGCCGGGACCGGATCAAGGCGACGTCCGCCGAACGGTGCGCCACGACGACCTCCGCGCCTTTTAGTTTGCGATTGCCGATGAACAGGCCAACGGCCCGGCAGCCGTCTATCACATGACGCGCGGTGAGGAAATGTCCCCGATCGTCGATCGGAAAGGCCGTGCCGACGGAGTTTGCATGTTTGACGTCGTTTTCAACGAAAACGAGCGGGCCTTTGGAACGAAGGCCGGGCTGACCAGGTTGAATAACGGGCGGGCGCCGAACCCGGTCACTCTGGCCAACGCCGGTATTGACGCCCGGGCCGCGGCGGGTTTCTTCCCCGCTCAAACCGCCCAGGAGCGCCAAGATCGACATGATCGCCATCAAAATGAAGCCGAGCTTGTCACCAATGCGCATCCGCGCTTACCCCACGATGGCGGCGGCGTTGATGGCGGCGACGGCCAGTTTAACGCCGGCCAGAAGGATGGCGGAGGCTAATTCACCATCCTCGATCCTTTTCGGGAGTCCTTGCAGGACTCGATCAACGATAAAGAACGCGATGATTTGCAGCACCAGGGTGACGCCGCCCCAGATCACGATGTCCCATATGTTGACGCTGCTGGCGAGAGTGAAGGCGAGGGGCAGCGCGAGGCCGGTAAATCCGCCCACGGTCGAGACGGCGGCGGCCGTATTGCCGTCCCGGATCAAGGCCAGCTCATCATGCGGTGTGACGCGGAGGTAAATCATCGACGCGACGGCCAGCATCGCCAGCGTTACCGACGAATGGAACATCAGGAGCGGAAATCCGCTGAGAAGACTTTGTATAACGGCTTCCACGGGCGCTCTCCCTAAATTCCTTACCCGCTGTGGCCGGGTGGCGCGGGCATGTCCGCCTGTTTGGCGTGTTCCACACCCCGGCGAATGGCGCGCGTCCGGGTGAAGACGTTTTCCAATTTATCCGCTTCACCGCGGCGGATGTGGCGCTGCATGGCGGTTAGATCCTCGGAAAACCGCTGAATGACCTCTAGCACGGCGGTTTTGTTGGTTGCGAAAATGTCCCGCCACATGACCGGGTCGGACGCCGCAATCCGTGTGAAGTCGCGAAAGCCGGAGGCGGAAAACTTGATGACTTCCTGTTTCAAATCATCGCTTAACTCCGTCGCCGTATCGACGATGGTGTAGGCGATCAGGTGCGGCAGGTGAGACGTAATGGCCAACACCTGGTCGTGGCGTTCGGGCGTCATGATCTCGACGTCGCTGCCCGCGCGCCGCCAAAGACGGGTGATCTTGTCGATGGCTTCTTGATTGACGCCGGGGGGCGGGGTCAGGATCAGCCAGCGCCCTTGGAACAATTCGGCGAAGCCCGACTCGGGGCCGGAATTCTCCGTCCCGGCGATGGGGTGGCCGGGGACCAGATGAACGCCGTCCGGAATGTGCGGACTCAAGTCTTTCACAACACACCCCTTAACCGAGCCCACATCGGAAACAACGGCGCCCGGCTTCAACGCCGGGCCGATGATTTCCGCAATCGCCGCATAGGCGCCAAGCGGCGTGCAGATCATGACCAAGTCCGCACCCCGCACGGCTTCCGCCGCGTCCATGGTCACGCTGTCGGCCAGGCCCAGACGGAGAGCCGTATTGAGGGTTTCCCGACGCCGCGCGGTGACGGCGATCTCTCCGGCCAGGCCGTCACGCCGGATGACGCGCGCCAGGGACGAACCGATCAGCCCGATGCCGATGAAAGCGATTTTGTCGAACAAGGGTCCGCTCATCATGTCCCGCCCATGAATGTCCGCATATGGGCGATGAACAGTTCCATCTCGTCCGCCGCGCCGATGGTGACGCGCAAGCAGTCCGGCAAACCGTAACCGGCGACCCGTCTGACGATAACGCCCCGGGATTTGAGATAGCCGTCGGCGTCGGCCGCAGTTTGACCTTTCACGTCCGGGAACCGGACAAGGATGAAGTTGCCGCGGCCGTCCGGGGTTTCCAGGCCCAACAGCCGCATGGCGTCCCGCGTGCGCTTCAGCCATTCGTCATTGTGCGCCCGGCTCCGTTCGATGAAGTCCAGGTCTCGCACGGCCGCCGCGCCGCCAGCTAGGGCGGGAGCGGAAACATTGAAAGGTCCCCGTACCCGGTTCAGCGCGTCGGCGACGGTTTCAGGCGCGTATCCCCATCCTAGGCGGGCGCCCCCCATGGCGTAGATTTTTGAGAACGTGCGGGTCATGACTGTGTTGTCGGACGCGCCGGCTAAAGCGGCCCCCGGCTCATAATCTGGGTCGGACATGTATTCGGCGTACGCGCCGTCGATCACCAAAAGCACATCCTCGCGGAGGCGGGCGCGCAGCCGCTCTAATTCGGAACGCGGCAACCAAGTTCCCGTCGGGTTGTTGGGATTGGCGATGAACATGATCCGCGTTTTGTCCGTAACCGCCGCCAGCAGATTATCAACGTTGGCGGTCAGGTTTTCTTCTTTCGCCATTACGGGGACGCCGCCCGCGGCTTTGGTTGAGATTGCGTACATCATGAAGCCGTGTTCCGAATAGACGGTCTCATCGCCGGCGCCGACGTAAGCCTGGCACAAAAGGCTGATGATTTCATCCGACCCGGCGCCGCAGACGATCCGGTCCGCGTCAAGACCGTGAACTTCGGCGATGGCCGCGCGTAACTTGGCGGCGCCGCCGTCGGGATAGCGATGAACGCCGCGCGCGGCGCCGGTCATGGCGTTGACGGCCAGATCGCTGGGGCCTAGGGCTCCTTCGTTGGAACTGAGCTTGATGACGCGCTCGAAACCGTCAATTTTACTCTCGCCGCCGGCATAAGCCGCGATGTCGAGAACGCCGGGCCGCGGTTTTGGCGTGGTCATGATTAGTCCTTCGCCTTCGTCCCCGGTTTTCTATCCTGCTTCGGCAGGTATTCTTGTTCACTCAAGGGCGTCGCCGTGACGCCTAGGTGAACGATACGCGTGACCCTGCCCGCGATTTTGTCCTTTAATCGGCCGAGTTCGTCCGGATTGTCGTCAACGAAGCCGAACAGCTCGACAAGATAAGTCCAGGCAGCCGGCCGGTTCGGATCATGCCAGAGCTGATTGAACACAGCCGAATGACCGATGTCGCTCAGGGCCGTCTTGATACGCCGGAACGGGATGTCCTCCTCCGCCTCGACGGCGATATAGGTCCGGTCGCGCCCTGTGGCTTCAGGCTTTACCTGCGGGCAGATGACCAGGGCTTCCAACCCCCTGGCGTCCGGGTGATTGCCGGGGCCGGCGAAGGGCAGACGGGCGATCACTTTCGGCGTGTCCTTGGCGTCGGAGACCATGAACCGCCACCACATCTGTTTAACCGCGTCGCCGGCGCGCGGCAGGGGCAGAACTCCCAGTGTGGCGTCTTGCTTGCGGACGGCCTCGACCACGCTGTTCGCCGTGCTGAAGCGTCTGGTCCTCGTGAACGCGCCATACTGGTCGCGGGCCAGGTCCCAATAAGCCGGCGCGTCTTCGGGCACCTGCACGGCGACGGAAAACGGTCCCTCGAAACCAAGCGTCGCGACGATTATCTCGCGCCAAATGCGGAACAGCTCGCGTGACGGGAAATTACCTGCATGACGGCCCAGCAGGCGATAGATGATTTCCGCCTCGCGGCCGGGGCGGATCTTTACCGCCTCGCCCTTTTTGAGTTCCCGAACGCCTTCCACAATGCGGGTGCGCTCCATCAACAGATCATGAATTTGATCGTCAAGGGCGTCGATCTGGTCGCGAAGCGCGGAAAGTTGTTTTTGTTTGTTGAGGGACATGGGTGAACGTCAATGTCTTTCTTCGGCCAAGGCGCCTAGTGATAATCGGAGCCCCCTTTAAAAGCAAAGAAAACCGGGCAAGGAAGGTCCGCTCAGCGCCGGCCTTGATATGACGGTTTTGGGATCGGCAGGTAACCGGCCAGACGGTGAGGCTCGGCCGCCGGGGGGACGGCGTAAATCTGCTTCACGGCCTCAATGACGACGACGCCCGCGAAGCTGTCCATCATCCAGCCGCCCGCGCGTTCCCATGCCGAGGCGGAGCCCAGCATGAAACGCGCGCGGAAAGGCGGCATGAAGAGTGCGTGGCGGGTATTCAAGGGTGTGAACAGGTTGTCTCGCAACAGGCGGAACAGCTGGCTCGGGGAATAGGGCTTGCCGTGACCAAAAGGCGTGCGCTCCAGACGGGACCAAAGCCCCGTCCGGTTTGGCACGATGACGATCAAGCGGCCGCCTTCCGCCACCACCCGCCATATCTCGCGCAGCATGATCTGAACGTGGTCCGCGCATTCAAGGGCGTGAACCAGCAGAATTCTGTTCATGGACGAGTCAGGCAGCGGCAGGATGAATTCGTTGACAAGCGCCGTCTGACCGCCTCTTTTCCCGGTCCAGGGTAAAACTCCCTGGCCGGCCGGCATGGCGGCGATCAAATGAGAGGCCTCGTCGCGGAACGGTTCGAGGTAGGGAGGCGCGTAACCGAGGCCCAGAACACTCTCTCCTTGGACGGAGGGCCAAAGTTCGCGAACCCGGGACGAGACGATCCGGCCCGCCGATTGTCCAAGGCCGGAGGCGTAAAAGTCCCGAAGATCGGCAACATCCACCCACATGCCCGGCAGCATACGCCGAGTTCGTTAACAGGTCATCACACCGTGGATTGCGCGCGATTGGAGTGATATTGTCCCGGCCGTTCCGTCCCCGTTCCTGATCAAGCAGAGGAATTCCAATGAAGCTTCGTTATTCTTCGACCTCGCCGTTTGTCCGCAAGGTCTCCATCGTCGCGATCGAAACCGGCCTGGACGCCAGGATTGAGCGTGAGGCCGCCGACGTCTGGGCCCCGGACACGGATATCGGTAAGGACAACCCGCTCGGAAAAGTGCCGGCCCTGATCACGGACGGCGGCGAGACGTTGATCGACTCTTCGTTGATCTGTGAATATTTGGACAGTTTGCACAATGGCAAAAAACTGATCCCATCGTCGGGGGGCGAGCGTTGGGCCGCGCTGAACCTGCAAGCCATGGGTGACGGCGTCGCGGAAACCGGTATTCGCCGTCTGCTGGAGCAGCGTCAAGGGGGCGGCAGCCCGCGTCAAGGCTGGATTGATCGTCAAAACATGGTCATCGGGCGTATTCTCAAGACTTTGGAGGAGGATGCGGATAGCTGGAGCGGCAAATTCGGCATCGGCCAGATCGCCGTCGTCAGCGCAATGGGATGGCTGGAGTTCCGCGGCATGAAGGAGCCTGACTTCGACGCCAAGTTTCCAAAGCTCGCGGCCTGGCTCGCCGAGGTTTCGAAACGTCCGTCCGTCGCTTCGACCGAGCCGCGCGAGCAGGGCGGGCGGTGAAGCATTAAAGAAAAGGGCGAGGCGATGGATAGCGCGGAAGACATCATCCGCCGTTTCGCTCTTCAGCCTCATCCCGAAGGGGGACATTACCGTGAAACCCACCGCGACTTCGGTCTAGGCGGCGCCCGGGGCGCCGTGACCAGTATTTATTACCTGCCGGCCGCGGGCGAGCGCTCCCATTGGCATAAAGTGGATGCGGTGAAATCTGGCGCCACCACGCGGGTGACGGCGTCGAGCTTAGCCTTTCCGGCGATGGCGTCAGTTCCAGGCCCCTGTTATTGGGAGCGGGAGCGGATCAAACGCCGCAGGTAATCGTGCCCGCGGGCTGCTGGCAGGCCGCACGGCCTTTAGGCGACTAGTCTCTGGCGGGGTGCGTTGTCGCGCCTGCGTTCGAATTCGAGGGATTCGAGCTGGCGCCTGAGGATTGGGAGCCGGGGAAATAAACAAATCCCGGAAGTTTATGGCGAATTCAATCATAATTCCCCGACCATGTTGCATTGCAGCAAAAATGTGTTAGTTTATTGTGTGGTGGGTTGACGGTTTACGGGAAATCGCCTCCACCGGCGCCGATGGAGGCCATGCATGAACGAGATGTCGCGCCATATGAGTTCCGCCGCTGGGCCGAATCTGGCATATCTGTTGATCAAAGGCTTCCGCTGGTTCGAACGCGGTATGCGTCTGGACGCCGAATTCTCGCATTTGCCGCCGCTTACCGCCGCCCAGCTATTGGCGCTCGCGAGCCTTGACAAGAACGGCACCAGTATTTCCGAACTGGCGCGCCGCTCAACCGTGACGCGCCAAGCCATGCACCAGTTGGTGGGCGACCTTCAGCGGATGAACTTGGTCGAGACCGTCGATAGCCCGGCGGACAAGCGCGTCAAGTTGGTGAAACTTACCCTGCTGGGACGCACCCTTGATGATAAAGCGATTGAAGTGATCACCAAACTGGAGGAGGAACTCTGCGGCCGTCTGGGCGCGAAAGGCGTGAATGCTCTGCGTGACGTGCTTGAGAAAGACTGGGGCGCGCCTGTGGAGAACGCTCGGGGTTGACGTTCCACCTCTCCTCTCAAGGGACATCGGCGATTTTAAGACGATTGCCGGGCGCGGAGATGATCTCTTGCTTCCGTCTTTTCTGAAACGCGCGGCGATCAACGCCAAGGCGGCCGCCGGCGCGCCGGTAACACGCGCCGCTTCGCGGATTTGACGTCCCCTAGATCATGTACTGGCCGCCGTTGGCGCTGAGCGTCGAGCCGGTGATGAAACCGGCCTCGTCGGACGCCAGGAACACAACACAACGCGCGATTTCCTCCGGCTCACCCAAGCGGCCGACGGGAATCTGCGGGATGACTTTGGTGTCCAGAACTTCCCTGGGCACGGCCATGACCATCTCGGTGCCGATATAACCCGGCGCAATGGCGTTGGCGGTGATGCCTTTGGACGCCGTTTCAAGGGCAAGGGCTTTGATAAAACCCAGATCGCCCGCCTTGGCGGCGGCATAGTTGGTTTGGCCGAACTGACCCTTTTGACCGTTGATCGAGCTGATTGAAATGATGCGGCCGAACTTGCGCTCGCGCATGCCGTCGATCACGTTACGGCACAAGTTGAACTGGCTGGTCAGGTTGGTGTTGATCACCGTGTCCCAGTGCTCTTTGTCCATTTTGTGCAGCGGTTTGTCGCGTGTGACGCCCGCATTGTTCACTAGCACGTCGATCGGGCCGATATCTCCCTCGATCCGCCGCACGGCGGCGGCCACGGCGTCAAAATCGCCCACATCGAATTTGTAGACCGGAATGCCTGTTTCCTCTTTGAACGCCGACGCCTTTTCATCGTTGCCCGCATAATTGGCGGCGACGGTGTAACCCGCCGCCTTGAGGGCTTCTGAAATGGCGCGACCGATACCCCGGCTGCCGCCAGTGACAAGTGCGACACGAGACATGGGAGTCCTCCTCTAAGTGCGGCCTTCTTCGTGACGGCCAATATCGAACATGGACGTTTCGCCCCAGCTTGCCTGTAAATCCGCGAAACCGGAAGAGAACGGAACACGGATATGTCCGCCGCCGCCCCGCGTATCCGTAAAATGGCTTGCCGACGAGCGTTTTACGTCCTCTTACCGGTCTTTTTCCGGATCAGTCCCGCTCGACGCACATGGCGACGCCCATGCCGCCGCCAATGCACAAGGTCGCCAGACCTTTTTTCGCGTCGCGCTTCCGCATTTCGAACAGCAGCGTGTTGAGCACGCGGGCGCCGGAAGCGCCGACCGGGTGACCCAGCGCAATGGCGCCGCCGTTGACGTTCACCTTTTCCGTGTCCCATCCCATGTCCTTGTTGACGGCGCACGCCTGCGCGGCGAAGGCCTCATTGGCTTCGACGAGATCCAGGTCATCGGTTTTCCAACCGGCTTTTTCCAGCGCCAGACGGCTGGCCGGAATCGGGCCGGCGCCCATGATTGCGGGATCGACGCCGGCGGTCGCCCAGCTTACGATGCGCGCCATTGGCGTAACGCCGCGCTTCTTGGCCTCGTCCCCGGACATCATGACCACGACAGCGGCGCCGTCGTTGATGCCGGATGCATTCCCGGCGGTGACGGTGCCCTCCTTCGAAAAGACCGGGCGCAGTTTGGCGAGGCTTTCGACGGTGACGCCGTGCTTCGGATATTCGTCTTCCTCGACGATGGCGTCGCCCTTGCGGCCCTTGATGGTGACCGGAACGATCTCGTCTTTGAACTTGCCGGCCTTTTGAGCGGCTTCCGCCTTGTTTTGGGAAGCGGTCGCGAAGGCGTCTTGATCATCGCGGGTCAGCTGCCAGCGCTGAGCGACGTTCTCGGCCGTGGTTCCCATGTGATAGCCGTTGAAGGCGTCCCACAGGCCGTCTTTGATCATGGTGTCGATCATTTCGGCCGAGCCCATTTTGGTTCCGTTGCGCAAGTGAACGCAGTGCGGCGCCTGGCTCATGCTTTCCTGACCGCCTGCGGCGACGATCCGGCTGTCGCCCAGCTTGATGGCTTGGTAGCCGAGCGCGGCGGCGCGAAGGCCGGAACCGCAAAGCTGGTTGATGCCGTAGGCCGTGGCCTCGACCGGAATGCCGGCGTTAACGGCGGCTTGGCGAGCCGGGTTCTGACCGGCGCCGGCGGACAGGATTTGGCCCATGATCACTTCGTTGACTTCTTCCGGCGAAACACTGGCGCGTTCCAGCGCGCCGCGAATCGCGATCTCACCCAGGTAATGGGCCGGAACGGACGAGAGCGCGCCGCTGAATGCGCCGATAGGCGTGCGGGCGGCGCTGGCTATGACGACTTCGGTCATATGATTTCTCCTTGGAGTGAAAGCCTGGGAGTGAGAGCCTGCTTTTTGATGAAGGCTTAAGGACGGGTCGCTTGATGCGTCAAGTTATATGCCGGTTGATCCAGCTACTCAACGGTCGATATACTTGCCTTTTAACGGCTGAACCAAAAATCATTCCGACGTGCCCCGCATTGACCTGAATCAGGTCCGACCCTGGTATTTGTCTGGTTAAGGCGAGCGCGGAGCCTGGGGGCACGATGGTGTCGCGCTTCGGGCTGACGATCAGAGTGGGACAAGCAATCCTGGCGGGTGAGACCCATGTCCCGCCCACTCGCCACTCGCCGCGGGCGGGTTTGTTTTCCAGATACCAGCCCCGAAGGGTTTCGCGCGCGACAGACGCGGCCAGGGGTACGCCGTCATTCAACCAGTCTTCCACGCGGATAAAGTCTTTGTACTTGCCGCTTGTTCTTGGCAGGCCCGAGAACTTGCGGAACTTCTCACCCGCTTGCAGCGGGGCGCGGGCCCAAAACATCGTTTGCTGCAAATCCACCGGCAGCGCGCCCGTGGCCGTCATGATGGGCTCGGCCTGATTCAGAAAAACAGCGAGCTGTTCTCTTTCCCGGACCGGGAAATCCGCATGGAAATCCCAAGGCGCCGCCAACAGCGCGAGAGCGGCGACGCGCCGGGGACGCCGGATACTCAGCGCCAGACCCAGCAGCCCGCCCATGCAATAGCCCATGACGGCGGCGCGAGGTTTTCCGCTCAACGCCGAAAGGGCGGTCAGAGCCCGCTCCAGGCGCTCGACATAGGCGTTTAGATCAAAGCCGCGCTCTTCCTCGCCCGGTATGTCCCAATCGACAACCACGGCGGCGAGGCGGTCGTCACTCAACTCCCGCAGTAAACTCCGGCGCGCGGCCAAGTCCAGCACGGTGTAGCGATTGATCAGGGAAGGAATGACCAGCACAGGCGTGCGGCTTCCATCAAGCGGGCCATAAGCGCGAAGGCTGGTCGTGCCCTCACGCCAGATGGGCGGTGGCGGATCGGGCGGTGGAAAAGCGGGAGCGGTTTGATAGCGGGCGACGCCTTTTTGAAACCGCTCGAACCGCTCGCGCGTCAGCGAGAGAACAGCCGTTTCGAAGGCGCCGCGGTCAACGCCTTCGAGGTTTTTTGCGAGCGCTTCGGCTTTTGGGGACGCCTTCAAGGGCGGCAAGCCGGGCCTCGATTGAGTCAAGGCGCCGTAACAATTCAGCCATGTCAGCGCCTCGTTCATCATGATCAGATTGAGCGGACGCGGGCCGGTTCGGCGCGGCTGGGTCACTGGCGGCATGACTGTCCCCGGACATCTTTCGCCGCTGGGAAAACTCGGCGAGGGCCGCGGCCGACGCCATCTGTCCCTGGCCCATCAAGATCATCATCTGTGGCCAGAGAGCCTGGGCGGCTTCCAAACCGGGCGCTAGAGGTAAGGTCGATGACGCGTTCAACTGCGATTGCCATAGCTCAAGATAGTCCTCCGCGAGGCATTGGATCGTGGAATCTATTTGCGATTTGTCGTCGCCGGTGGACACTGGTGACCTCTCGTTACCGCCGGTCCCGCGCCGCGCGCGCGTGAACAATGCGTTGCGGCGCAAAAAGGGACGCGGTAGGTTAACCACACAAGATAAAGGGGAAAACAGGAATTCCAACAACTAATCCCCTAATAACGGAGGTATAAGCATGGCGGACGCGGAGCAGAAAAAAGCCGATGCGGCGGATGATGAACCAATCATCATCAAGAAGTATGCGAACCGGCGTCTCTATAATACGGCCACCAGTTCCTACGTGACGTTGGATCATCTGGCGCAGATGGTGAAGGACGGCGCGGAATTCGTCGTTTATGACGCCAAAAGCGGCGACGACATCACGCGTTCCGTGCTTACCCACATCATTGTCGAGGAAGAAGCGAAAGGCGTTAACTTGCTGCCCATCAGCTTTCTGCGCCATCTCATCAGCTTCTATGGAGATAGCCTTCAAGCCGTGGTTCCGAATTATCTTGAGCATTCCATGCAGGCGTTCGCCCATAATCAGGAGCAGATGCGCGCCGCCGTGGAACAGGCGCTGCACGGGTTTAATCCATTCGGTCAGTTTGAAGAACTCAATAAACAGAACATGACCATGTTCGAGAACGCCGTGAAGATGTTTGCGCCGTTTTATCCCGAGGAAGCGGCGAAGGCGTCGGGCGTTCCGGGTCCCCAAGCGGCGGCGGCCCGGGAAGCTGAGGGAATTGACGATATGCGGGCTCGTCTGGAAGCGATGCAGGCGCAGTTGGACGCATTAAGCAAGTCCAGGGAGAAGTGACGCGCGGTTTTGGGGCGAACCTTGGCCGCCATATCGGGGAGAACGTCTTTTTCCTCATTCAATCGGAGCGTTCGATCAACGGACGCGCGGCGTCAAGAAACGCCGAGCCAAATGGCGCGGGCTCTCGCGGCGGAGAGGTTGATCGCGGACCCTCCGGGATAAATGAAGGCGTCCCACCGGCATGACCGGCTGGGCTTCTGTTTCTGGCTTATATACCTAACTATACGGGCGTATAGGGCTCCGCGTCTTGCCCGCCGCCAAGACGTCATTCCCGCGCGCGCTCCGTCACTCCCGCGCAGGCGGGAATCCAGACCAGCCTTCGTCACTCGGTGATTGGCCGTCACTCATGATAAACTGGCGCGCGAACCCCCGCGCTGGCCCCCGCCTTCGCGGGGGTGACGGAGTAAGGCGTGAGAATGACAAAGTGAGAGCGCGTGAATGACAAAACGGGACCCCACATTTAACCCGGAAAAGCGTCCCGCATCTATCTAAACGCGCACTGAATTTCGCGGGCACGGAAACACATGCGCACGGACACGGGCCGCCGCCGGAATAGACGCCGCATGCGTGCTGGTTCCATTTATTGTAAAGACTTGCAAAGCCACGCATATAGCTCTCTTTGTTTTGCCTGAATGATCGTGATCCTTGAAATCTTCTCAGTCACGGCATGTCCCTAACCACCCGGAAACTCAGCCAGTAACTCTTGACGTTGACGGGATTTTTCGCGCGCGACGCGGAACGGCTTTGGCGCTGGAAATAATACCAGGACCCGCCGCGAATAACCCGCTGGGAGCAATCGCCATCCAAGCGGGCGGAGCCGTCTTTGGGGGCGCCCCGGTAATTGTCCACCCAACAGTCCTCGACCCATTCGTAAGCATTACCGTGCATGTCATGAAGGCCGAAAGGGTTGGCCCGGAAGCTGCCGACGGGCGCGGTTTTCTTCTTCGACCATTTGGTGCCGCAATCGCGGCAATTCAGCCGGCCCACGCCCGCCTTGTCGCCAAACCAAAAGCGTGTCGTGGAGCCGGCCCGCGCGGCGTATTCCCATTCCGCTTCGGTGGGAAGGCGATAGCGGCGGCCAGTCTTTCGAGACAGCCATCGCACATAGCCGCTGGCCATGTGGAAGTTGATATTGACCACTGGCCGGGCGCCCCGTCCCCAGCCGTGATCGCCTGGAATCTCGGCACAGGCGCCGGCGTTGAAACAGGCTTTCCATTCATCGAAGGTCACTTCGAACTTGCCCATGGCGATGGGGGCGAGGATTCGCACCAGCCGGGGCGGCTGTTCGCGTTTGGTCTCGCGCCCTCCCATAACGAAAGCGCCGGCTGGGAGCGTGACCATTTCCGGACACTCGGGGCAATCCTTGAAGCTTTCGTTTGGTTGCCGGTCGGCGGTGGATTGAGCCGCCGCGAGGCCGCTTGCGGCCCATAGAGCAATCGTCAGCAACGCCGTCGATGTCGTGGTCATGACCGGTCGGCCTCCTTCTCCGTCAACCGCCGCGCCGCCCAGGCGCCCGCCCTGGCCACCATCGGCGACGCGTCGCGCGCCAGTTTCCTCGCCGTCTCCAGTAACGAGGCGTCGCCGGAATTTCCGATGGCGGCCGCGACATTGCGCAGCATTCGGTCCCGGCCCGTTCGCTTCACGGGACTCTTGGAGAATAAGGCGCGAAAAGCGGCGTCATCAAGGCGGGCCAGCTTCGTCAAGGACAAATTCCGCCGGTCCGCCGGCGCCTTGAACGCGGGTTCTTGAGACGGCCGCGCGAATTTGTTCCACGGGCAGACGCCCAGGCAATCGTCGCAGCCGTATACGCGGTTTCCCATCAGCGCCATTAAATCCTCGCCGATGTCGCCCTTATGCTCGATCGTGAGATAGCTGACGCAGCGGTCCGCCCGTATCTGATACGCCGCGCCGTCCAGCGCGTCCGTCGGACATGCCTCGCGGCACGCATTGCACGATCCGCAGTGATCCGCTTCCGGCGGGTCGGGCGGCAAGTCGAGGGTCGTGACGATTTCACTCAAGAATAACCAGGATCCGAAGCGCCGGCTGACCAGATTCGTGTGCTTGCCCTGCCAGCCCAGTCCCGCCCGGGCCGCCAAGGGCTTTTCCATGACCGGGCCGGTGTCCACGTAGACCCGCGTATCGGTCTCTCCCGATAGTTGGTTGACGGCCCGGGCCATGGTCTTCAGGCGCTTTTTGATCACGTCGTGATAGTCCCGGCCCCGCGCATAGACGCTGATCGTGGCCATGGACCGTTGGGCGAGAGATTTCAGCGGGTCGCCGTCCGGGGCATAGTTGACGCCCAGGACGATGACGGACTTCGCGCCGGGCAAGAGACGGGATGGGTCGCCGCGGCGGCCGCCCGGATCGTTCAACCAGGTCATGCCGCCGCCCGCTCCAGCCGCGAGAAAAGCGTGCAGCCCCACCTTGTCCGCCGGGTCCGGCCGGGCGCTCGTGAAGCGGCAAACATCGAAACCATGCTCCAACGCCGCCGCGCGAACGCGGTCTTTCAGGTCACCGGGCGTCATGTCCTGTATGTTCCCATGTTCGCGCCAACGCCGTGACTCGCGCCACGGCCTCCGCCAAACCGGAGGGCCGCAGGTTAGCGGGACATGAGCATGGCGGACAAAAGGAAAATGGTTGCGGCGTGATTTTCGAAAAAACGCCCCAAGGGTCGTCCTGAGTTTTGTCTAAGAACTCGAATTTTCTGATTGGAACCCCCGAGTTCTCGCGGCGTTCCATTCGGCCATGGTGCGTCCTCCCTTGCTTCGGTTGTAGCCTGAACACAACAATTGCAGATTATCGGGGTGATCCGTTCCGCCTTTGGAACGAGGAAGAATGTGATCAACCTCCATGACCCGAAACGGGAAGTGCGTGTCGCAACCCGCGCAGACACCTTCCTGTTCGCCATAAAGCCGGTGACGGTGGGTGCGGTAGTTCGGCAGGTCGCCCAGGTCCGTGCGCTTGGGCGGGTCCGTCAGGGCGTTCACACCGCCCCATAGGCCCCTCTCATCGACGATCCGGTCATTGACCAGTTTTACGGCCAGTTCCGACAGATCGACGCCGATCCATTACCGCTGTAAGCGGTCCGCCGCGACCAGCGTGGTCGCACAGCCGCAAAACGGATCGAACACCAGATCACCGGAACTGGACGACGCCTTGATGATCCGCTCCAAAAGGACAAGAGGCTTCTGCGTGGGATAGCCTAGGCGCTTCTTGGAGGATGACGAGATTATGGGGATTTGCCACACATCTGAAACAGCCTTCCCGTCGGCAATGATTTCGTCAATACGGCGGAGTTTATTCTTTGAGTTTCCCCTTCCCCCAGGCATCCATATCCACTCCACGCCATCGGCGTCAATGTGGATTTTCTGCTTTCTACTCTCAACGAGTGCTTCTTTTGTCCATTCCATCTTTGGCATGTCGAAATAATTTTCTTTGGACTTGGCGTAGAACAATATAATGTCGTGTTTTCTATTATAGAATCTCTTTAGATCCATCAGCCGGAACGAATAATCCCACACCACTTCGTTCCGAAAATTCTTCGCCCCAAAGACTCCATCCAAAATGATCTTCAGGTAATGGCTGGCTGTCGGATCGCAGTGCAGGTAGATTGAACCGCTTGGCTTAAGAACTCTGTGCATCTCCATCAGCCGCACGGCCATGAAGATCAGATAGGATTGCATCGACTTACCGTGCGCTCGGCGGGCCGATTCGATTACGGCGTAGGCGGCGGGGTTCCTATCCGCCAATTCACCGTGTTCATGCACGTCCACGTCATCAAGGGTCCAAGCGTCCTTGAACGCCGCGCCCGCCGCCTTGGAACCTATCGGGGCTTCGTATGTGCGATTGGAATTGAATGGCGGGTCGAGATAGATAAGGTCCACACATTCGGAGTTCATACCGCGCATGACAGGCAGGTTGTCACCCCGTCCAAACCGTGCCGGATGCGAAATTCGCGCTCATGCCCATGCTCCAGAACGTAACCCGTTTTTGGCAATCAGGTCTTTGTATAAATCAGGTCTTTGTATATCGGCCGTGTAAGATCAAGGAGCGTCGGACCCTTGCGGAACGATTGTCCTTGCGCTTCCAGAACCTCTCCTGCCGCCGGGTTGAGCGTATCATGTTCCGTTGAATATATAATTCCTCAAACTGGCCCAGAAACTGGCCCAGAAACTGGCATGGTCCGCCGTCACCCTCTCCCACGATAGGGAGCGACCCCCTGATCGGGCAGCCAAAGGCCATCGGGCGGCGCGCCTGTCTGATAGAACACGTCGATCGGAATACCGCCCCTTGGATACCAGTAACCTCCGATGCGCAGCCAGACGGGCGCCATCTCGGCCACCAGGCGTTTCGCGATGGCGACGGTGCAGGCCTCGTGAAAACCCGCATGATTTCGGAAACCGCCCAGGAACAGTTTCAGGGATTTGCTCTCGACCAGTTTGGCGCCGGGCACATAATCGATCACCAGATGGGCGAAATCCGGCTGGCCGGTGACGGGACAGAGGCTCGTGAACTCGGGGGCTGCGAACCGGACGAGGTAAACCGCGTCCGGGTGCGGATTGGCGACGGTTTCGATTTCAGCCTGGTCCGGAGAGCCGGGCAAGGCCGCGCCGCCGCCCAGTTGCCGCAGGTCGTCGTAGATGATTTCGCTCATGAACACAGTCCGTGGAAATGGAGGGCCGGGACCGCGAACGGCCGCCTGAACGGGATGCCGCGTCTCCATGCCGTCCAGTACGTATTTCCGCGATCACCCCGCAACTAGGCAGTTATTGCTGGAATTTAAAGTCTTGATTTCCAAGTTTCTGGTATCCCATTGTCTAATCCAATCTTCCCAAGAGCGAGCCCGCCGCGCCAATGCAATTCGAAAAGATCGCCTTTGAAGCGGCGCGGCACGCTCAAGCGAGAGAAGCGTTGAGCGCCATGCGTCACCGCTATGGCCATACGCCGGCGGAGGATGCGGATTTGGTGGTCGCCCTGGGCGGCGACGGGTTCATGCTGGAGAGCCTTCACGCGGCGCTGGAACGGGGCGCCCCCGTTTACGGGATGAACCGGGGCTCCGTCGGTTTCCTGATGAATGAATTCCGGATCGACGGCCTGGAGGAACGCCTAAGCCGCGCGGAAGCCGTCACCATGCACCCGCTGCGTATGCGCGCCCAGGACATTCACGGGAATGAAATAGAAGGGCTCGCCGTCAATGAAGTCTCTTTGCTGCGCCAAACCCGGTATGCGGCGAAGTTGAAGATATTCATCGACGGCGTCGAACGCATGGAAGAGATGATCTGCGATGGGGTGTTGGTGGCGACGCCAGCGGGCAGCACAGCCTATAATCTCTCGGCGCATGGCGCCATCATCCCGTTGGGGGCGGACTTGTTGGCCTTGACGCCGATCAGTCCGTTCCGCCCGCGCCGGTGGCGGGGGGCCTTGCTGCCAAGCGGCGCGCGCGTGCGGATCGATATTCAGATGCCGGAGACGCGTTCGGTCAGCGCGACCGCTGACTTCACGGAAGTACGCGATGCGGCGCGGATTGACGTCTGTGAGGATCGAAACATCAGCGTGACGATCCTGATCGATCCGGAACACAGCATGGAAGAGCGCGTGCTGAAAGAGCAGTTCCAGCCGTGACGGATGACGGCCCGGCGCGAAATCTCGATGGCGAAGAGCGCGATGATCAGCGCGAGGCGCGCTGGACCGGGATTTCACGGGCAGAAGAAGCCGCCCGCCTGGCGGCGAAAAGCGGACGGAAGCGCCGGTTGTTCCTGATCGTCGCGACGCTGGCGCTGGGCGCGTTTGGCGGTTGGGTGTTCGACCTGTTGAAGATGCCGTTGGCGTGGATGATCGGGGCCTTGGTGTTCACCACGGCCGCCGCGCTGGCGGGCGCGCCGCTGGAGCGCTCGCGCAGACTCCGGACCGGCACGGCGCCGGTGCTGGGTTTGATGCTGGGGTCGGCCTTCACGCCGGACGCCATCGACCACCTTCAGCGCTGGTCGCCCAGTCTGATCGCGTTGGCCGTTTACCTGCTTGCGATTACCGTGGTGGTGGCCGTTTACCTGAAAAGGGCTGCGGGCTTCGATTCCGTGACGGCCTTCTTTTCCGCGTCCCCGGGCGGCTTCGGCGAAATGGTTCTGTTGGGCGAGGCCGCCGGCGGCGACGACCGGAAGATTTCCTTGATCCATTCCATCCGCATCATGCTGACGGTGATGATTATCCCATTCTATTTCCGGTTTTTCGAAGGCTATGAACTGGGTGGATTGGCTGATGTCGGCTATCTCGCCGACCTCGGCGTAAAGGATGGAGTGTTGTTCCTGGCGTGCGCGGTGATCGGGGTTCCGCTGTTCCGCCGCATCCGCTTGCCGGCTGCGGCGTTGCTGGGTCCAGCCATCCTGTCGGGGATTGTCCATCTGACCGGATACAGCGCGGCGAAACCGCCGTTCGAAATTATCGCTATCGCTCAAGTCGTGATCGGCGCCGGTATCGGGTGCCGGTTCGCGGGCGTGCCGGTGCGGCGTGTGGCCGGCGTGATGACGCATGGAAGCGTGGTGACCATCCTGATGCTGGGGATCGCGGTTCTGGCGGCGCGGGTGTTGTCCGACATGACGGGACTGCCGTTCAACGCGCTCTGGTTGTCGTTCGCGCCCGGCGGTTTGGCCGAGATGACGTTGATCTCCATCGCGCTTGGGATCGACGTGGCGTTCGTCTCCATCCATCATGTCGCGCGCATGTTGTTTCTGGTGACGGCCACGCCGATGGCGTTCAAGTGGTTGAACAAGCGGCTCGGATGGGGAGCGGGGGAACCGGACCTCTAATCATCCGAAACCGCGATTCGGTCCATTATGAAGTTCTCTCGCGATACGAATCATCGAAAGGAAAATCATGACGCCAATAAGGGGCCGGCAAACGCCGCCGGTTGAATTGAACGGGGACGGGCGGAGATTGCTGGAGAGCCGGGTCCGCGGCCGCCGGGCCGCGCGGCCGTTCGAGAGAGGCGGAACGGACATGTCTGACGGAAAATTCCTTCGCAAACGGGGACGGGTAAATCCATAATCCGGCCGATGGTGAAAAAAATTGGTTTTTCAATTGGGCTTGTTCTGCTCGTCGGCGTCGGGCTGCTGGTCATACAGCGGGCGTTCGGCGTGCGCTTGCCGGGAAGCGTCGCGTTCGAAATTCTTGTTTTGGCGCCGGCGACTTATTTTCTGTCGCTGGTTCTGGCCAGCTATCGGCTCTACATCACCATGGTCCCGAGAAATCCGAACGGGAGCGCGGCGGCGTTCGCGCCTCTGCTGGATTTGACGATCTTGCACGATTTCCTTCTGGTCTTTCTGCCAGCACGGGCCGCCGACGTCTATTATCCGTTTCTTGTCGCCGCGCGCGGGCGGACCACGATCGGCGCGGCGGTCGGCAACCTAGTGCTTTTGCGCATCATCGATCTGGCGGCGATCGCTTCCATCGTCGCCGTCATGGCGCCGTGGATCAGTTTCGGCGGTTTCCAAAGCGGGGCGTTGTCAGGCTTGGCGGGAGCGGTGGTCATCGCCGCCGCCGCCGCGGTTATCTCGCTGGACCGGGTTCTTGGAATTTTTCTGGCGGCGGTTGTTCGCCCCGCGCGTGCGAAAGCCCCGATATGGAGGAAACTTTTCTGGATGCTCGCATCAGCCCGCCGATGGTTCGGGTCCTTGGGGTTGGCGAGGCGGCTTTGGCTTTATGGGGTGAGCCTCGCCGCATGGTGCGCCTGCGCCTTGACCTACTGCATAATTTTCAAGGGGCTTGGCCTGGACTATGACATCGTCCGCTCGATGTTCGCGGGTCTGGCCACCGAGCTGGGCGCGGTCTTGCCGGTGCAAACGGTCGCTGGCCTGGGCGCGGGCGAGGGCGTGTTGACGGCGGTCTTCGTCGCCTATGGCTTGCCCTTGAGCCAAGCGGCGGTGACGGCCGTCTGGTGCCGGTTGACGTCGCTGGCCTCGATTGCCGCGATTTTCGTTTTGCGGGGATGCGTGTTGATTTTGCGTCATCGTTCCGGTAGGGACAACGTGATTGCGCTCTTGTTCGGGCGGACGGGCGCCATAGACCCGCCGCCGCGCGCGCGCGAAACGCGGGGGACATTCATATGACGGCGTTTTCGGCGGACCGTAAAACCGACCGGCTCTACGAGCCGCTCCGCGCCCGTTACGGCGACCGGGACGCGAGGGCGAACGGGTATGTTTCCCATGGTTTTTTTCTTCGTGAACAGCGTCTGGTTCATATGCTGCTGGACCGGCACGCCCCAGACGGGCCGGTTCTTGACCTTGCCTGCGGTTCCGGTTTGATGTTGCTGGACCTGGCCCGTCCCGGACGGTTCGTCTTTGGCCTGGATTTCAACGGCGAGGCTTGCGCGGCTTCAGTGCGCAACGGATTTCCCGCCGCGCGCGGGGACGCGTTTCACTTGCCGCTTTCCGGCGGATCGCTGGCCGCCGTCGTGAATTGCGGCTTCTTGAACCAGCAACGACCTGAAACCTTGGCGCCGTTCATGCGCGAAGCCGCCCGGGTGTTGACGCCGGGCGGGTGCCTGATTGTTTTGCGGGCCGCCTGGTCGGCGGTGCGCGAACTGGTTCACGCGGCCAACACCTTCATACGCCGGTCCCATGGCGAGTTCCCTCAATTATCGCATGATCGCGGCAGTGTTTTGGCGGCTGCAGCCGGCGCGAGTCTGTCCGCCGTAATCGACGGGGTGACGTTGCCGGCCGGGCCAGAGAGAATTGTCGCGCCGGACGGCGCCGCCGCGCGCGTGATGGGGGCGTCGCATTGCCTTGTCCTGCGCAAGGGCGCGCAGGCGCCATGACCCCTGTGATTGAGCGGTTTGACCGCTCTCATCTGGATGGATGGGCCGATCTGGTCGAGAGGTCTCCGGCGGCCCGGTTCTTCCACCGGCCCGAATGGCTGGGGATTCTGCCCGAATGTTTTCCTTATCGCTGCCGGTCCCTGGTCGCGGTCGATGGCCGCCGCCTTGCCGGGGTGCTGCCGCTGATGGAGATGAACAGTCCGCTGACGGGCAAGGCCATGATTTCCCTGCCCATGGGCGTCACCGGCGCCGGTCCCCTGGCCGAAACCAGCGGCGTGGCGCGGTTGCTGATTGAGGCGGCGGTCGAGACCGCCTTGGCGTCGCGTGCAAGGTATCTGGAACTTCGGGATGTTCCCAGTCCGCATATCCATGCGCCGAACGGCGGGCGTTGGGTGCGATCCGATGAATTCGCCATTTTCGAGGAGGCGCTGGCCGCGTCGGCGGACGACGCCTTGACGGCGATACCGAGAAAACAACGGAACATGGTCAGGAAAGGCGTGAAATCCGGCCTGCGCGCCGCGCCAGATAATGATCTTGAGTCGTTTTATCCGCTGTATTGCCGCACCGTCCGCGGCCACGGCACGCCCCCTCTGCCAAAGCGGTATTTCCAGTCCCTGCTGACAACCTTCGAGGGCGATGTGGAAATTCTGACCGTCAGGCAAGCGGACGCGCCGGTCATCGCGCTCCTTGCCTTTTATCACCGGGGCGTGGTCTATCCCTATTATGTAGGAGGGGCGGACATCGCCCGGCGGACGGGCGGGTTCCCGTTCATGTATCACGCGTTGATGGCCCGGGCGATCTCGCGGGGCGCCCGGCGGTTTAACTTCGGGCGCAGTTTCCGTAACTCCGGCGCCTACGAATTCAAGGTGAACTTCGGGTTTGCGCCTAAGCCCATTCCCTATCAGTTTTTCGTCCGCTCCCCGGATGACGTGCCCAATTTGCATCCAGAAACCCCCCGGCTTAAGCCCCTGCTCTCCATCTGGCGGCGGTTGCCGTTACCGCTGACCGTGGCGATTGGCGGCCGGATCTCCTGGATGGCGCCGTGACGGCGTCTCTTTCGATTATTCATCGGGCGGTTATTCGTCAGGACGCGGCCTGAAGCGTATTCGTGTCCGGATCGAACACCGGCAAGCGATCCGGGGTCGTCTCCGCCTTGATTCGTTCCGCCAAGGGACCCGCCAGCGGCAACGCCCCCCCCGCGCCAAATAATTTATCGATCTTTCCGAATGTGCCGCCGCGATTCATCCACATGAGAAAACTCGTCATCAGGCCCGCGTTTCGAACACGCGCGAACGGTTCTTCGGAATCGACGTCGTGCGCATGCAGATAGCACCAGGGCAATGTGTTTTTTCTTGATTGCATCCTGTGGGCGAGACGGATCACCAGCGCGGGCGCATAGCGGAAATAGATCCCGCCCATGTAGGGAACGCGCCAAACGCGGGCCGGAAAAACCGGCGCCGGCAATTCGATCAGGCCGCAGGGCCACTTGAACGGTTCCGGCGGCGCGCCCGGAAATCCATATATGGGCGAACGCGCCGGCAGGACGCTGGAAGAATACAGAAAGCCAAGGTCTTGGAAAACATCGGTGGTCCATACGGACCGCCGGGTCAGCGACAGGGACGGCGCCCGGTAGCCGACGACCGGCCGACCGGTCAGGTCTTCTATGAACGCCTTGTCGCTGGCGGTCTCGGCGCGAAGGCGCTTGGGCGTTTCCTCTTCCAGCGGCAGATGGGAATGCGAATGGTAGCCGATTTCATGCCCCGCGTCCGCGATTTCCCGGATCAGGTCCTTCGAACGCCGGGCGATTTCGCCGACGACGAAAACTGTGCCCTTGATTTGATGGCGTTCCCAGAAGTCCATGAACCGGCGGGTCGGCTTGTCGTAGCGCGCCTGGACGTCCGTCTCCAAATGATTTTCCAGATCATATGTGAAACTGACGGGGGTCATGAAATCTCCGGCGCCGGTGGATCGATTAGACAGTGGAACACCCGCGCCAAAAATACCGCTGGAAAACGCGTTGGTCGAGAGGGCCACGGCGCCGCCGAAAATCAAGCCCCGCCGCGCCTTTTCCATGAATGACGAGACCGTTTCATGAACCCGATCAAGATAGCGGCCTGAATACACAAAACATACCGCCCGCACAATACACAAGTGACACAAGCGCCCGCGGCCCCGCTCCTTAGATGTTTAGTCCCGGCGGCTGATGGCGCGATTTTTTCATTGGAATGAAAGGAGGCCCTATGGGACAGGCATCACACGGGAGCGCTGCGGCGACGCGCGCGGTCCGAGCGGCAATACAGCGGTCGCGGAGCAGCGCCGAGGGGCCGCACGCCCCAGGACGACCGCCAGCGGCGGCCCGGCCGCAACACGCGGACGGCGCCCGGGATCACCCGTTCGTCATCACCCCGTCCACGTCCCGCGCGCGGCCCGGTGCGGCGGATGCGGTTTGATCAGCTCCCATTGTTCGTCCGAAAGCTAAAAACAGCCCTTCATGGCCTGAAACCTCCGGCAATCCGTTTCAAGATATCGAACCCGCTAATGGGTGATGGGTTCCGGCCCTAGAACGCCGGGGTGACGGGATGAGGTTTCAAGCGGCCGCTTGAAGCTGGCGTTTCACCCGCGCGCGGTTGGACAGCAATTCGCCGCGAATTCTCAACATCAGCACCCAGACGTAATAGCAGTTGAACCCAATCGCCATGAAGGCCAGAGGCCAGAGCATGTCCGGGTGAATGGTGGGGCCGCCGGATCGGAAAACGGACGCCGGCTGGTGGAGCGTGTTCCACCAATCGACGCTGAATTTGATGACGGGCACGTTGACCGCCCCGGCGAGCGCCAGGATCGCGGACGACTTTTGGCCCCTTTCCGGATCATCGAAGGCCGAGTTCAGCGCCATGTAGCCAATGTACAGGAAGAACAGAATCAAGACCGACGTCAAACGCGCGTCCCAGACCCACCAGGCGCCCCACATCGGTTTTCCCCAGAGCGATCCTGTCACCAGCGCGAGGAAGGTGAAACAGGCGCCGATGGGCGCTGTGGACCGGGCCGCGACATTGGCGAGCGGATGCTTCCAAATCAACCCGACAGCCGCCGCGACCGCCAGCATGACGTAACAAAACAGGGCCATCCAGGCGCTCGGCACATGGATATACATGATGCGGACGGTGTCGCCTTGTTGATAATCCGGCGGCGAGGCGAAGAAGCCGGTATAGAGACCAGCGCCGGTCAGAACGACGGTCGATCCCGCCATCCAGGGCAACAGAACCTTGGAAACGCGCATGAAACGGGCCGGGTTGGCGAGATAGTTCAGCATGGTGTTTAAACTATCCGTCTGACGGGGCGGGTCAACGTGTTTCGCCATGCGGCGTGACGGACGGGACGCTCCCCGGCGCGGATCAAGCGGCCGATTGGCGGAGGGCCGCCGCCGCCGCCAAAGGGCAAAGCGCCAGCGCCGCGGCGAACACCGCGCCCAGAAGCATCAGATGCGGTTTCGCGTCAAGGCCGCCGAGCGCCGCGTCGACCGCGCCGGCGCCGAAGATGAGCACGGGGATATAAAGGGGCAGGACCAAAAGCGCGGTCAGCACGCCGCCCCGCCTGGCGCCCAAGACCAGCGCCGCGCCGACGGAGCCGATGAGGCTTAGACTGGGAGTGCCAAGCGCGAGCGCCGCGATCAACAATCCGTATCCAGCTCCATCCAGATTCATCATGACGCCCAGAAGCGGCGTGACCAGGATCAACGGCAAGCCCGTCGTCAGCCAATGGGCGGTGATTTTCGCCAGCACTGTCAGAATAATGGAGGGTGCGCCTAGGATGATAAGCTCAAGCGAGCCGTCCTCGTAATCAATCTGAAAAAGCCGTTCCAGAGACAACAGCACGGCCAGCAGGGCGGCGACCCAGATAACGCCCGGCGCGGCGCGGGCCAGAATGTCGGGCTCCGGTCCGACGCCGAACGGAAACAGGACGACGGCGATCACGAAAAACGCCAGCACGACGATATTGTCCATGCCGTGGCGGAGCGCCAGTTTCAGGTCGCGTTCGATGACGGCGGCGAAGCTTCCCATACCTCAAGCCCCCGCGCCCAGGTTGCGCGCGGCGAACGCGTCAAGGTTTAACGGGCGTTCCGCCGACAAGCCAAGCTCCAGGTGAGTGGAGGCGATCACCATGCCGCCGGACGTCACGTGCCGGGCGAGCAGGCCGGCCACCAGACGGGTGGAGGCGGCGTCCAGCGCTGTCGTCGGCTCGTCCAACAGCCAAAGGGGGCGGTCGATTGCGATCAGGCGGGCGAGGTTGAGGCGCCGGCGCTGACCGGCGGAGAGGAATTGTGCGGGCAGGTCAGCCAGATGTGCGATATCCAGGGCTTCCAGGGCCGGCTCTATGGCGTCTTTCGGACTCCCGCCAGCCAGACCGACCCAGAACCCTAAATTCTCCCGCGCCGTCAAGACGGGTTTCATGGGGTCCGCATGGCCCAGATACAGCAATCGGGCCCGGTGATCGTCCGGTTCTTCCGCGACGTCTTCACCGTTCCAGGTCAACCGTCCGGCGCTGGGGCCAGTCAGTCCGGCGAGCACGCGAAGCAGACTGGACTTCCCCGACCCGTTGGCGCCGCGCAGCACCAGGGCCTCGCCGCCGTCCAGCCGAAAAACCAAATCACGGAAAACCTCTCTGCCCCCCCGGCGGCAGCCGAGATTGATGGCTTCGAACCGACTCATACGCGCGCCGCGCCTTTTCTTCTTTCCTGACCGGACCCTATTTGAATCGATTAGTCCCGCCGTCACAACAGGTTCGTCGTCCGGATCATAGCCGAGGTTTTTCTCTTCCGAACAGGACATGGATCAACCGGAGCGGAAAAAGAAGGAGCCGGATCCAGGGGAACGGATCCGGCTCAAGTTCCGGCTCAAGGCCGATTAGGGGACCAGAGAGGGGGGTCTCTGGTATATAGACGAGGAGGTCTATGAGTTGCATTTAGCCAGTCATTTATGGCGAGAATGGGGCGTGATTATGCTTTTATGAGGGCGCGTTGTTTTTTCGGATACGCTCATGAATTTATCCGCTCTTCCCGATATCACACCTGCCCACAAAGCGGCGCTTGATCGTGCGATTGTGGCGGCCAACGAAGGGGATTTCTTCAGCGCCCGCCAGTTATACGCCCAGTTGACGCGGGTGAATAAGCACCCCGCGATCGCAATGATGGCGGCGCAGTTGTCTTTGCTTCTGGGCGATTACGAGAAAGCGTGGCCCTTGTTCGAGCAGCGTCTCGCCATGGATTATTACAATATGAAGCCGTTCGCCCGGCAGCCGGAGCCGCTGTGGGACGGGCGGCCGCTTGAAAAAGAGCGTTTATTCATCATCGCGGACCAGGGAGTCGGCGACGTTATCTTGCTGACCCGTTTCCTGCCCTGGGTAATGGAGCGGGCCTCGAACGTCGAGCTTCAGGTCCCGGAACTGTTGACCGCCTTGCTCGCGAGGCATTTTCCGAACATTCAGGTGCGACCCATCAGCGATGAGCGGACGCCCTGTGATTTTCGCGTCAACATGTTCAGTCTGCCGCTGTTGGCCGGCGCCCAAACCCCCGCGCGAATTCCCGCCGCGCCTTACATGACCGCTGAAGAGAGCCGGACGCGGGAATGGAGCGAGCGTCTTCGCGGCGCGCGCCACGCCGTTGCGCTGGCATGGCAGGGAAATCCAGATCAAGGCAGGGATTTCGAGCGCTCCGTCGCCCTTGAAACACTGCTTCCCCTGTTGCGAATAAAGGATGTCACGTTCGTCAGCGTTCAAATCGGGCCAGGGCATGATCAACTCCATTCGCTCCCGGCCGGCTTGTTCATCGAGTCGCTCCAGGCCGACATACTCGCCGACGAGGGGGGAATGGAGGCGACGTCGGCCATTTTGGCGTCGGTTGATCTTACGATATCGGTCTGTAGCGCGGTGGCGAATTTAGCGGGCGCCATGGGAGCGCCGCTCTGGTTGATGGGCTGCAAGATCCCCGATTGGCGCTGGCAGGCCTATCCGTCGCTGGACCCCGCAAGGCCCGAGCCTCAACCGTGGTATGAGCCGGAGCGGATTTACCGGTGTCACGAGCGCCTGGATTGGTCGAGTCCGGTTCGGCGAATGGCCGCCGACCTTGCGGCGCGGGTTGTTGGTTGACCGCCGCCGGCAAACGGTTTACGCCCCATTGCATGAAATTTCACGCTCCCCTTATTCGCGGCGTCCTGGTGAGGCGCTACAAACGTTTCATGGCTGACGTCTCGCTGGAAGACGGTGACACCGTCACCGCACACTGCGCCAATTCCGGTTCCATGAAGTCCGTTAACGAACCCGGGGCGGAAGTCTGGGTTTCACCGGCGGAAAATCCCGGCCGGAAACTAAAGTTCACCTGGGAGATGATCCGCGTGGGCGAGACTCTCGTGGGCGTCAACACGTCTCGTCCCAACGCCATCGTGGCGGAAGCCATTGAAGCCGGACAGGTCACCGAACTCGCGGGCTATGAAAGTATGAAGCGTGAAGTGAAGTACGGCAGAAATTCCCGCATCGACGTGCTGTTGGATGATCCGGAAAAAGGCAAAGCCTTCATTGAGGTCAAGAACGTGACCATGCGCCGGAACCCGGATGGCGGTCCCGTCGAGTTTCCGGACGGCGTCACCTCGCGGGGAGCCAAGCATCTGGTGGAACTGGCCGGTATGGCGGCGGAAGGTCACCGGGCGATCATGTTCTATCTTGTTCAGCGAGAAGACGGCCCGGCCATGACAATCGCCGAAGACATTGATCCAAAGTATGCGGCGGGCTTGAAAGAGGCGATGTCCAAAGGGGTCGAGGTTCTTTGCTATCGTTGCCGGCTGACGCCTGACGAGATCAGTTTGGGCGCTCCGGTGCCGTTGAGTCTTTGAGTGCGGCCAGCGGCCTTTCGAAGGGCGGAAACGCCGTTTGCGGTTTGGTCTCCGCCGCCGTACCTGTTAAGAAAGTAAAAAACGATGAGAGGCTTGGCGCGAGAAACCATGGATGAAGCCGTCCAAACCGTTCGCGGCCGTGATGGCCGGTTCATAAAGCTGCACAGCGAGGATGGCTTCGCCGGTATGCGCGCGGCCGGGCGTTTGGCGGCCGAGTGCCTGGATTTCATCACCCCCCATGTTCAGCCCGGCGCCACGACGGAGCGATTGGATACGCTCTGCCACGACTTTATCACCGGGCGCGGCGCCATCGCCGCTCCCTTGAACTACCGGGGTTTCCCAAAGTCGATCTGCACGTCCGTCAATCACGTCGTATGTCACGGTATTCCAGGTGACAAGGTGCTCAAGGACGGGGATATCATCAATATCGACGTGACGGTCATTCTGGATGGCTGGCATGGCGACACGTCGCGCATGTTCACGGTCGGCAAATGCGGGGTGAAGGCGCGGAAGCTGATCGACGTCACCTTTGAAGCCATGTGGCGCGGCATTGAGATCGTAAAGCCGGGCGCGACGCTGGGTGATATCGGTCACGCCATTCAGTCCTTCGCCGAGGAAAGGCGCTATTCGGTGGTGCGCGACTTCTGCGGCCATGGCCTCGGCAAAGTCTTTCATGACGCGCCGAACGTCATGCATTTCGGGCGTCCGGGCGAGGGCGACTCCTTACGCGCGGGCATGTTTTTCACCATCGAGCCGATGATCAACGCTGGCCGGTTTGAAGTGAAAATTCTTGGCGACGGCTGGACGGCGGTTACTAAGGACCGGTCCTTGTCCGCGCAATTCGAGCACTCCATCGGCGTTACCGACACGGGCCACGAGGTGTTCACCGCGTCTCCGGCCGGACTTGATCGTCCGCCGTACAACGTCTGATCTTTCCCGCTAATCATGGTCGAACCGCCGGATATTCCTGAAGCCCCTGAGAGCGGCCTGAGTGATAATTCGACCGGGAACGCCGCGTCTCATCAAGTGGGACACAGACGGCGCCTCAAGCAACGGTTTTTGAGCGCCGGCGGCGATGGTTTGCCGGATTACGAGTTGTTGGAGCTGTTATTATTTCAGGCGCTCCCCCGGCGCGACGTGAAGCCCCTGGCGAAAGAACTCCTGTCACGGTTCGGCTCTTTTGCCAGTGTTGTCAGCGCGCCGCCGGAGCGTTTGTCCGAAACTTCCGGTGTTGGAGAAAGCGTGGTGACGGCCTTGAAGGTTGTCCAGGCGGCCGCCCAACGCCTCGCGCGCGACGAGGTGATGGACGCGCCTGTGTTGTCCAATTGGAGCAAGTTGCTGCGGTACTGCAAAATCGCCATGGCGCGCGAGGGCAGGGAACAGTTCCGGGTCTTGTTCCTGAACCGCAAGAATGTCCTGATCGCCGACGAGGTGCAACAACGGGGCACCATTGACCATACGCCGCTTTACCCCCGCGAAGTGGTCAAGCGTGCGTTGGAGGTTGGAGCGGCGGCGTTGATCATGGTGCATAATCACCCATCCGGGGATCCAAGCCCCAGCCGCGCGGATATCGATATGACGAAAGAGGTCCAGGACGCCGCGGCTAGACTGGGGATCGTGTTGCACGACCACCTGATCATCGCGAAAAAGGGCCACACGTCCTTCAAGGAAATGGGGTTGTTGTAGGGCGGCGGCGGACTCAATCCGCCTGGTTCCGCTCCGCCAACCGCGCTTTCGCGGCCCGCCTGGCCGCCATCTTGGCGCGGCGTTTATGGAGTACGCGGACAGATACGTGATAACTGATCACGGTAAAGGCCAGGGCGTAGGGAGTCCAGCCGATCGCCAGAGGGAGACCGAAAGTGTCCCAGGCGTACGCCAGGTAGGCGCCGATCACTTCCCAAAAATTGCCGCCCGTCCAGCGTTCCAGATTGAAGGCTTCGGCAAAACTGTCATAGCCCGATAAGTTGTCGATCCGCCCAAGCATCACCTGGCCCGTGACATAGAAGGAATAATACATGGGGATGATCGTGAAGACGTTGGACGTCCAGACCCATATCAAGCCCATGATCAGGTGAAAGTCCAACTTCGGATGCAGCTTCGCCACCAGCCAGCACACGGTGACCACCGGCATTTGCACGCCCATTAGCGGCGTCAACCCCCAGAAAACGCCCATGGCCACGCCGCGCGCCGTATACTCCGGCGAATGCGGCGAGCGTTTCATGGGAACGACCAGCTTATAGCGGGTATAGCGCTTCGCATTCTCCCAGAAGCCCGGTTTGGGCCGACCGTTCAGAGAGGTGTCGTTAGGCATGGCGCGTCCCAGTTTAAGCTCGTTACCTCTATGTAAATGAGGAAAGCGCCGCTTGGAAGAGCGGCGCGCGCTTTTAATTGCGTTACCCGGCGCGGCCTTATAGAAAGCCCTGCCCGCCAACCAACATGCCCAATCGACATGCGAGGTTAATCCCCTGATGACCGCCGCCGCCGTCATTCTGCCGTTCGCGTTCGGCTATCTGATGAGCTATCTGTTGCGCACCGTGAACGCGGTGATCGCGCCGGATCTGAGCGCGGAATTGGGTTTGAGCGCCGCCGATCTGGGCCTGCTCACCAGCCTTTATTTCTTCGCTTTCGCCGCTTTTCAGTTGCCGTTGGGCGTTCTGCTCGATCGCTATGGCCCCAGGCGCGTGGACAGTTGTCTTCTGATGGTTGCGGGCGCGGGGGCCGTCTGGTTCGGCATGGCTGAGGATCTGGGCCAACTCGGCGCGGCGCGGGCGCTGATAGGGTTGGGCTCCTCGGCGGCTTTGATGGCGTCCTTCACGGCGTTCCGGCATTTCTTTCCGCCCGGGAAACTCCCCATGGTGACGGGCTTGCAGATGGCGGCGGGCGGTCTCGGCGCGCTGGGCGGCACGGCGCCCATCGAGTTCGCCCTGGGTTTCACCGACTGGCGGGGCGTGTTCCTTATTCTGGCCGGGATCGCCGCCGCGGCCTCGGTTACGATCTGGATCATGGTGCCCAAGGCGGGGATTCGGGGCGAACCGGAACCGCTCGGCCAGGCGGTCAAGGGTACGATCAGCGTCTTCAAGTCGCGCTTGTTCTGGCGCCTGGCTCCGGTGACGGTTCTGGCGCAAGCGACGTTCCTGGGCGTTCAGTCACTCTGGATCGGTCCCTATCTTCGCGACGTCGGCGGCCTTGAGCGCGGCGACGCGGCGGCGGTCCTGACGGCGGTCGCCGCGGCGATGACCATGGGGTTTTTGTCCACCGGTTTCGTCAGTAACGCGTTTGGCCGTGTCGGCGTCTCCGCCATGGGCGTCGCCCACCTGGGCGTTGGAGCGTTCGCGGCGGTCTTGATCGTCATCTCACTCGGTTTGTTGAGCGATTTTCCATACGCCTGGGTGGTTTTCGGATTTCTGGGAGCTTTCGGCATTTTGCCCTATGCGGTCGCGTCCGCCGCGTTCCCGGCGGAGATGACGGGAAGGGTCGTCACAAGCTTCAATGTGCTGGTCTTCCTCGGCGCGTTCATCGCTCAATGGGGAATTGGCGTGGTGATCGAGTTTTATTCACCGGGACTGGGAACCGGATTCGCGCCGGAAGGCTATCGCACGGCCTTTACCGGTCTCGGTATTCTGGAGATTCTAGGAATTGTCTGGTATTTTCTGCTGCGTCCCCCGAAAGAGCGCGCTTAAGCCGCCTGACGCGCCTGAAGGCAGAAATCTTCCGTCGCGGGCGTCTCGTCTTCATAGCCGCGCACCCTCAGAACGCCCGCGCCCGAGTTTGCGACCACGGCCAAGCGCGTCGTCTTGTTCAGGATGGGCGGAATGACCCAGTCAAACCCGTCTTCGCTCCTGGATTTCACTTGTTCCATCAGGTTGAACCGGCCGGGACTGTCGAGGCCGCGGAGCCGTCCTTCGAACGGGGCCGCCATCCAGTGATTGGAGATAGTGACGTCGCCGCCGTCGCGCGCGAACGCCTCATCCTCGGTTCGCTCGATGACGGCTCCCTCGCCCGGTTTCGCGCCGGAAAGGACGAAGAAAGCGGGCATGGCGATGGGGACGCCGGTCAGCATCCGCCTGGCGTCTTCGAAGGTTTCACATACCTCGAAGATATGGCGCAGCAGGTGGACCGGCGGCATATGCGTCATTTTCCAGACCCGCCCGCGTTCCAGCGCCCAATCCATCCAGCAGCTTTTGGTGCGCTTTCTGAACGGCGGTTGGTTGATGGCCGCAGAAAAGCGTCCCGGCGCCATGGCGGTGACGGCGCCGACGGCGCCCGGCCACGTGACGTCATACCACCCGCCCGCCGGGCCGTCGTGGCGCGCGACGACCACCTCCGCGCCCAAACCCGATAACGGCCAGTCGAGCGTTCTCAGCATCCGGTTCCCCCGCCCGGACGGCGGCGGGCCGACGGATGTCGTGCAAGTCCATTCGTAAGACAGGTTCAGCATATAAACGCCGGGCGTCCGTCCGCGCGACGCCATGGCGTGGAGATCGTCCGCGTAAGGGGTCGCCGCGCGCGCCAGCCAGCGCCGGGTCAGGGCGTCGCCCAGTTTCAGGGCCGCTTTCCCATACCGCCGCCGGCCACAGTCGATCAGGCGGCGCAGGCCGTCGGGACGGGCTTCCGCGACGGCGAGCGGACCGCCTTTCCCCGCGTCAATCAGCGGGATGACCGGCAGCCCGGCGCCGGTGTTCAGGCCATCCACCGATGAAATCCTTTCCTTATGCGGGACAAGCCATTAGATAAACGGCTCTTTCATCTCCCGTCTTTCCATATCACACGTTTCGAGGCGCCGCCATGATTCCGCGCTATTCCCGTCCCGCCATGACCGCCATCTGGGAACCGGCGAACAAGTTCCGGATCTGGTTCGAGATCGAGGCCCACGCCTGCGACGCGCAGGCCAGACTGGGCGTGATCCCCGAGGACGCCGCCAGGGAAATCCGGGCCAAGGGAGCCGTGCCGTACACGGATGCGCGGATCGCCCGGATTAACGAGATCGAGTTAGAAACCAAGCACGACGTGATCGCCTTTACGACTGAATTGGCGGAAGTCGTCGGCCCCGCCGCGCGTTTCGTCCACCAAGGCATGACATCGTCGGATGTGCTGGACACCTGTCTGGCCGTTCAAGCCAAACAGGCGGCGAATGTCTTGATCGAGGGGCTGGAGCGGGTGATGGAAGCCTGCAAGACACGGGCCTATGAACACAAGCTGACGCCGGTGATGGGCCGCAGCCACGGCGTTCACGCGGAACCCGTCACCTTTGGCCTGAAACTCGCGCGCTTTTACGCCGAATTCAAACGAAACCGGGACCGCCTGACCGCCGCCCGCGACGGCGTCGCGACCTGCGCCATCTCGGGCGCGGTGGGCACATTCGCCAACATTGATCCCAGCGTTGAGGAACACGTCGCGAGGGAAATGGGTCTTGCCGTCGAGCCGGTCTCCACCCAGGTCATTCCCCGCGACCGGCATGCGGCCTATATGGCCGTCCTGGGCGTGATTGCGGGTTCCATCGAGAACGCCGCCACCGAAATCCGCCACAATCAACGGACGGAAGTGCGCGAGGTTCAGGAATATTTCGCGCCGGGCCAGAAGGGCTCGTCCGCCATGCCGCACAAAAAGAACCCGATCCTGACCGAGAATCTGACCGGTCTCGCGCGGGTGGTCCGGGGCTATGTGGCGCCAGCCATGGAAAACATCGCGCTCTGGCATGAGCGTGATATTTCGCACTCCAGCGTTGAGCGGACCATCTTCCCCGATGCGACCGTGACGCTGGATTTCGCTCTCCATCGCCTAGCCGGCACGATTGAAAAGCTGATCGTCTGCCCGGCGAACATGGCCGCCAACATGGAACGCCTGGGCGGCCTGGTATTCTCCGGCCGCGTTCTCCTGGCCCTGACCCAGGCGGGCGTCAGCCGTGAGGATTCCTATGTCTATGTTCAGCGCAACGCCATGAAGGTCTGGGACGAGGGCGCGGATTTCAAAACCTGTCTGATGGAAGACGCGGACGTGGCGGCGAGGCTGTCCGGCGCCGAGATCGAGGAGATTTTCGATATGGCGCACCATACCAGGCACGTGGAGACGATCTTCAAGCGGGTGTTCGAAGACTAGGGCTCACTCGCCTTTAATCTGCTCGGCGGCGGCGCTCATCAATTCATCCATCTTGGCGCGAACGTCCGCTTCGGTGATGGAAGCGCCGTTCTTTTGGATATCGGTCATGATCTTACGGATGACGTCCTCGACGCCGGGCTCGTCAAAGTCCGCCATGACGACCTCCTTGGCGTAAGCTTCCGCATCCGAGCCGCTCAATCCAAAGGCTTCGGCGAGCCAAAGCCCCATGAGTTTGTTGCGGCGGCTTTCCGCCTTGAAGCGCTGTTGTTCGTCCAAGGCGAATTTGGCCTCATAGCCCTTTTCGCGATCATCAAATGCGTCGTTCATGGCGTTCTCCGTGAATAGCCCGATCCGCAACTCAAACCAGCCTCGCGGAATATTTACGCTTCCGCGACCCATCAAACAACCGTCCGTTCTGGTGTTTCACCGGTTTAGGGTATATCCAGGCGGCATGTGCACATTTGTCGTTCTTCGCCGTCCGGGCTCCGATTGGCCGGTCATCGCCGCCGCCAACCGTGATGAGATGCATGGCCGCCCGTGGGCCGCGCCCGCCCGGCATTGGAAAGACCGCCCGCATGTGGTCGCGGGACGCGACGGGTTGGCCGGGGGAACCTGGTTCGGCATGAACGATGACGGCGTGGTCGCCGGCGTCTTGAACCGCCCCGGCAGTCTTGGCCCCGCGAAAGATAAACGGTCGCGTGGCGAGTTGCCGCTGGAGGCGCTGGATCACGCGGAGGCCGCCGCCGCCGCCGAGGCGCTCACGCATCTCGACGGGACGGCGTATCGCGGGTTCAATCTGGTGATCGCGGACGCCAATGACGGGTTCTGTTTGATTTCCAGGGGCGCGGGTCCGGTTCACCGCCACGCGTTGGAAGAAGGCGTCTCCATGATCACGGCGCGAGGCGTCAACGCGACCGAGGACAGCCTGCGCGCCCGGCGTTACCTCCCTCTATTCGAGAACGCCGAAGCGCCGGACCCCGGGCTTGAGAACTGGGACGCCTGGGCCGGTCTGGTGTCTCGCACGGACCATGAAGCGGAAGGCGGAGACCGCGACGCGATGGCGATTCGCACGGACTCCGGGTTCCAGACCGTCTGCACGTCGTTCCTGGCGTTGCCGAAACCCCGGTTCCCGGCAAAACCGCCCAAGTGGCTATTCTCGCCGGGCTTCCCCGGCGAGGCGCCGTTTGGCGCGGTCTCTCTCGCTTCCCGCCCGGCGCCGGCGGACCTTGGCGCGGCGGAATAAATCGTCTGACGAACGCAATTGTCCCAACATCGCATCGCTGCTATATGATGCGGCTTTGGCGCCTTCAAGCCCCGTTCAGACGGGATCGGCGCCTCCGGCAGGTTTTTCCCCGATGGCCAGACGCAGACAGATTTACGAGGGCAAGGCGAAGGTTCTGTTCGAAGGACCGGAGCCCGGCACCATCGTTCAATATTTCAAAGACGACGCGACCGCGTTCAACAATCAGAAGAAGGGCGTCATCACGGGCAAGGGGGTTCTGAACAATCGGATTTCCGAATTCCTTATGGTGCGCCTGGGGGAAATGGGAGTGCCCACTCACTTCATCCGCCGCTTGAACATGCGCGAACAACTGGTCCGCTCCGTGGAGATTATCCCGGTTGAAATTATTGTCCGTAACGTCTCCGCCGGCACCTTCGCCAAGCGTTTCAACATGGAAGAGGGCGCCGCCTTGCCGCGCTCCATCGTTGAATTCTGCTACAAAAACGACGAACTGGGGGATCCGCTGGTCGCCGAGGAGCACATTACCGCGTTCGGCTGGGCGACGCCTCAGGACATGGATGAGATCATGCAGATGTCGCTGCGCGTCAACGATTACATGTCCGGCTTGTTCATGGGCATTGGTCTGAAACTGGTGGATTTCAAGCTGGAGTTCGGGCGCCTTTGGGAAGGCGACATGATGCGCATTGTGCTGGCCGATGAAATCAGTCCCGACAGTTGCCGCCTGTGGGATGTGGACACGGGCGAGAAGTTGGATAAAGACCGCTTCCGCCGGGATTTGGGCAACGTGGAGGAAGCCTATCAGGAAGTGGCCCGCCGCTTGGGGATTTTGCCCGAGAGCGGTCCGGGCGACGCACAGGTGTCGGAGACCATTCAATGAAGGCGCGTGTTCATGTGACGCTGAAAAACGGCGTTCTCGATCCGCAGGGTAAGGCCGTGCGGAACGCGCTTCAATGCCTGGGCTTCGATGGCGTCGATGAGGTTCGCCAGGGCAAGTTCATCGAACTGGACCTGACGGACGGGGACCCGGCTGCGGCCAGGGAGCGGGTCGAGGACATGTGCCGTAAACTGCTGGCCAATACGGTTATCGAGAATTACTCGGTGGACATTACCGAAGCCTGAACGCCGTCCGCGGCAATTCTCCATCGCGCGTTTCCCTGTATCCGAAGGTTTTTGTTTGGGCACCGGGGCGGTTTCGGCGTAAACAGGCTCACCTTCCCAGCCCAATACTGGAGGTCCCCGCCCAATACTGGAGGTCCCCGAATGCACGCCGCCGTGATCGTCTTTCCCGGTTCCAATTGCGACCGGGACGTCGCCGTCGCCCTTCGTCAAAGCATTGGCCAGGCGCCCTTGATGCATTGGCATGCGGACGCGGATCTGCCCGGCGTGGACTTGATCGTTCTGCCTGGCGGCTTTTCCTATGGCGATTATTTACGGTGCGGCTCCATGGCGGCGGCCTCGCCCGTTATGAGAACGGTTATCGAGCGGGCCAACGCCGGCGTGCCGGTCATGGGCATCTGCAACGGATTTCAGATGTTGACCGAGACGGGTTTGCTGCCCGGCGTCTTGATGCGGAACGCGAATCTCAAGTTCATCTGCCGGGACGTTCGTCTTCGCGTTGACAACGCGTCCAGCCGGTTCACCTCCCTTTATGCGCAAGGCCAGATCATCACCGTTCCAATCGCCCATCATGACGGGAACTATTTTGCCGACCGGTTGACGCTGGACGCCCTTGAGGGTGAGGGGCGCATCGCATTCCGGTACGTGGACGAGGCGGGCGCGGCGACCAGGACAGCCAATCCTAACGGTTCTCAACGCAATATCGCCGGCATCTTGAATGAAGCCGGCAACGTCATGGGGATGATGCCGCATCCCGAGCGTCTGGCCGACGCCGCGCTTGGCGGAGAACACGGACGTACCGTTTTCGACGGACTGGTGGCGCGGGTCGCTTGATCCGTTTGAGAATCCCCGTTACGCCGCGCCCGCTTTTTGCTATCTAGACGTCCATGACCGACGCCGTGTCCTCCGTCCCCGCCATCACCCCCGAAATCATCGCTCAGCACGGCTTGTCCGACGAGGAATACGCCAAGGTGCTGGAGATCATGGGGCGTGAGCCGAATCTGACCGAACTTGGAATTTTTTCAGTCATGTGGTCGGAGCATTGCTCCTACAAATCCTCGAAAAAATGGCTGAAAACCTTGCCGGTCGAAGGCCCTCAGGTGATTTGCGGGCCGGGCGAGAACGCGGGCGTCGTCGATATCGGCGATGGTCAGGCCGCGATCTTCAAAATGGAAAGCCATAACCACCCAAGCTTCATCGAGCCCTATCAAGGCGCCGCGACGGGCGTCGGCGGTATCTTGCGCGATGTCTTCACCATGGGGGCCCGTCCCGTCGCAAACATGAACGCGTTGCGTTTCGGAAGCCCGGACCACCCGGGGACGCGGCGCCTGGTGTCCGGCGTCGTCGCGGGTATCGGCGGCTACAGCAACTGCGTCGGCGTGCCGACGGTGGGGGGCGAGTGCGGATTCCACGAAAGCTACAACGGCAATATTCTGGTTAACGCCATGACCGTGGGGCTCGCGGACGCCAACAGGATTTTTTATTCGGCGGCGACAGGCGCCGGGAACCCCATCGTCTACGCGGGTTCGAAAACCGGCCGGGACGGCATTCACGGCGCGACCATGGCGTCCGCCGAGTTCTCCGGGGACTCGGAAGAGAAACGCCCCACCGTTCAAGTGGGTGATCCGTTCACCGAAAAGTTGCTGATCGAGGCCTGTCTCGAGTTGATGGACACGGACATGATCGTCGCCATTCAAGACATGGGAGCGGCGGGGCTTACGTCGTCGTCGTTTGAGATGGCGTCCAAGGGGGGGGTCGGGGTCGAGCTTGACCTTGATCTCGTGCCCCAGCGGGAAACCGGCATGACGGCCTATGAAATGATGCTGTCCGAAAGCCAGGAACGCATGTTGATGGTCTTGAAACCGGGCCGCGAGCCGGAGGCCGAGGCGATCTTCCGCAAATGGGAACTGGATTTCGCGGTGATCGGCAGGCTGACCGCGACCGGCCGTATGGTGCTGCGTCACAAGGGCGAGGTGGCCGCGGACCTTCCCATCGACCCGCTGGCGTCGGCGTCCCCCGAATACGACCGGCCTTGGGAGGAAACGCCGGCTCAAAAGCCCATCCGCCCTGATGAGGTTCATGTCCCCGATGATCTGGGCGAGGTGCTGCTGAGGCTGATGGCCACCCCCGATCTGGCGTCCAAGCGCTGGATTTGGGAACAATACGATCATATGGTCATGGGCGACACGGTGGGACGGCCCGGCGGCGACGCTGGTGTGGTTCGCGTGCACGGCACGAAGAAGGCGCTGGCCATGACCTCGGACGCGACGCCGCGTTATTGTTACGCCGACCCGTACGAGGGCGGCAAACAAGCCGTCGCCGAAGCGTGGCGGAACCTGACCGCCGTCGGCGCCAGGCCGCTGGCCGTCACCGATAACATGAACTTCGGAAACCCCGAACGGCCGCGCGTCATGGGCCAGTTCGTCGGCTGCGTCGGTGGTATGCGCGAAGCCTGTACGGCGTTGGACTTCCCCGTCGTCTCGGGTAATGTCTCGCTTTATAACGAAACCAACGGCCGGGCCATTTTGCCGACCCCCACGATCGGGGGACTGGGATTGATCGAGGACTCCAGCAAGCGGGCCGATCTCGCCTTCAAGCACGAAATGGAAACGGTCGTCGTTATCGGCGAAACCGGGGGACACCTCGGTCAATCGCTTTACCTTCGTGAAATTGAAAGCCGTGAGGACGGACCGCCGCCGCCGGTTGATTTGCGCGCCGAACGGCGTAACGGTGATTTTGTCCGAAGTCTTATCGGAACGGGTATCGCGAGCGCCTGTCATGATATTTCGGACGGCGGTCTGATGGTCGCGTTGGCCGAAATGGCGCTGGCGGGCGATATCGGCGTAAACCTGGTGATCCCGGGCGGGCGGGCGGCGCATGGTTTTCTCTATGGGGAGGATCAGGGGCGCTATGTGATCACAACGCTGCGGCCGGCGGATCTGGCGGCCGCGGCCTGTGACGCGGAAATTCCGGCCTTGACGCTGGGGACGACGGGCGGGCGCCGTCTCCTGATCGCGGGATGGCTCGATGTGGCGCTGGATGATCTTCGCGCGGCCAACGAGGACTGGATGCCCGGATACATGGCCGGATATATGGGTTGAGGCGTATTCGGCCGCTTGACGGGACGGGTGCCTTCGACCATGTTCGACAGGCTTTTGGCGCATCATTCGAGGGAATAATCGACCATGGCGATGGCCGCCGGTGAAATCGAGAAACTGATTAAGGACGGGGTTCCGGAAGCCGACGTGACGATCGAGGACCTGCGCGGCGACGGCGATCACTATCTGGCCGTCGTCGTCTCGCCGGCGTTCGCCGGCAAGAGCCGGGTCCAGCAGCATCAAATGGTCTATGAGGCGCTTCAAGGGCGCATGGGCGGGGAATTGCACGCCCTCGCCCTGCAAACCTCGGCCCCGAAGTAACGCCGGACAGACCAAAAGACGTAAGGAAACCGGAAATGAGCGACAATCCCGTATTTGAGCGGATCGAAACCGAGGTCAACGGCAACGACGTTGTCTTGTTCATGAAGGGAACGCCCATGTTTCCGCAATGCGGGTTCTCGGCCGCCGTTGTTCAGGCGCTTAGCGCCGGGGGCGTCAAGTTCAAGGGCGTCAACGTGCTCGACGACATGGAAATCCGCGAGGGCATAAAGACCTTCACCAACTGGCCGACCATCCCGCAGCTCTACGTAAAGGGTGAATTCGTGGGCGGCTGCGACATCATCCGCGAGATGTATGAAAGCGGTGAGATGAAACAACTCCTAGATGAAAAAGGTGTCGAGAACGCCCTTTAACGCCTTGGCGATCCCGCCCGGTTTTCTCTTGAATCAGGACTGGCGGCAAGCCTGGAGCGTAGCACAGTTGGATATGTTCATACCCTGCGGTTGCGATCCCTGCGGTTGCGATATTCTCGGCGTATTCTCGGGAGGCGGCAGTGGAAACAATTAATATTGATTCGAGTCAAGTGCTCAGTTTAAGAAAGCTATCTTATTCTTTCCAATTAAGCGGGTTTGAGATGCCGGGAAGCACTGAAACAGAAAATTTGTTTCTTGCATGCCCTCCGAAATCCGCCTCAACGTATATGATTAACTTGTGCCGGCGTCTGCAAAATTTCAAAGCTGTAAATCTGCTCCCCTTCCGTTTTATTGAGGGCATGGATCAAAACCCCGATTTTCTGGCTTGCCTGTTCTTGGCCATCCAACACCCGAATGTTAGATTTGTCGCCCGGCATCATACTTTTCACACCATGCCGGTATATAATCTTTTGAAGGCCGCCAATTACAAAGTCGTTGTCATTGTTCGTGATATATTTGACTCCCTCGTCAGCGTTGACGATCACCTTTCTCGTCACGTACAGAACGAAGGCGTTATTCCAGACGAGATCATGAAATCGCGCATTCCGTTTCTCGCGGGTGTCTGTATTCCCGCAGACTATCGTGATCGATCATTTGATGAGCGCATGGACATCCTGATAGACCTGATGGTGCCATGATATATCAATTTCTGGGCGTCATGGGACGCCGTCAAGCACGAAATTCTGGTCCTGGATTATCAGGAGGTCGTTCAGACGCCCAAAGAGACTCTCGTGCGTGTTCTTTCTTTTCTGGATAAGTTCCCCTCCCCCGCCAATTTGGAAGACGCTGCGGATATTGCGTTGAAGGAAGCGGGTAAGCCGGAAAAAGAGGAAAATCTATTCAACGTGGGGAAATCCGGGCGCGGGAAGAAAATAGGCAAGCGGCGGTTAAATCGCGTCCGGCGGATGGCCGCCTATTACAAGCACGTCGATTTTTCCAGGCTCGGCTTATAAAGCCCCTTTCTTCCGGGTCCCCGCTCGACGTGTTGCCTTGGGGGCGGCGTACATAAACCCCTAAATGTAAGCCCCCGCGCGCTGCGCTGCGCGCTTTTATTTTCTCACCCCCGCGAAGGCGGGGGGCCAGTTATAACGCTGCGCTGGATTCCCGCCTTCGCGGGAATGACAAAAACGTCGCCCCGGTTTCCGCGTGCGGTCCGGCGCTTGGCCGGTTCGTGACCGGCCGCAAGAACCCGGACAAAAGAAAACGGCGGGCCCGCGCGGACCCGCCGTCTCCTTGTTCAAGTCTCAAGGGAGAGACTTAGGGTCCAGCCTCATAACCAGTAGCTGACGGTTGCAGCGATGCATACAGCGGCGAGGAAATTCGTCGCTTGGCGATCGTATCGTGTGGCTATGCGCCGGAAGTCCTTTAGGCGGCAGAACATGCGCTCAATAGCGTTTCGATCACGATAGAGCACGGGCGAGAAGCAGGTCTTCCAGCGACGATTGGTCTTTGGCGCGATGTTCGGCATGGCGCCCTTTGCCTCGACCTGGCGACGGATCGCGTCACTGTCGTAGCCCTTGTCAGCGTGCAGGATCGAGCAATTGGGAAGCTTCTCCAGAAGCCTGGCGCCGGCTGTGCAATCGGCAATGTTACCGCCGGTTAGCAAGAAGGCGATGGGGCGGCGCTCAGTATCCGTCAGAGCGTGGATCTTGGTCGTTCGACCACCACGAGAGCGGCCTATGGCCTGATTTTTCTCCCCCCTTTGCCACCGCAAGCCGAGCGATGTGCTTTCACTGCTGAGCTATCGATGAGAACTTCTGCTGCGGGGCCGCCGGCATTGGCAAGGGCATGGAACACATTGACCCAGATGCCTTTCTCGGCCCAGCGTACAAAGCGATTGTAGAGGGTCTTGCGCGCGCCGTAGACCTCCGGTGCATCGACCCAGCGACCACCGGACTTCAAAACATGAATGACGCCACTGATCACACGACGGTCGTCCACGCGCGGCTTGCCCCTTGTATCAGTCGGCAAATGCGGTTCAATCCGACTGAACTGCTCAGCGGTAAGCCAGAAATAGTCTCGATTCATCAAAGGTCTCCTTCTGGAAACCGTGAATCACAAAACCGCTCCAAAGGGAACCTCTTTTATGGGTCCGGACCCTAGGCTACCTCAGAGAAAACACTCTCAGCTAGGCATGAGCCAAAACAATTAAGGCAATGGGTTAAACATCATCTTAGGCAGTTATTTGGGTCAGACCCAAAAATTATTGTTGTCAATGTTAGCAGTGAAGCGGACGCCTACCATATCTTCGAGGTCCTGAATGATCGTGGGATTGATCTATCGATTGCTGATTTATTGAAGAATTATCTGTTCTATCTTTCAGAAGCAAGGCTTGCGGAAGTTCAAGGCGCCTGGACCAGCATGCGCAGCCGGATCGAGAGTGTGGATCGGGAGAGAGCAATCAAAACCTTCACTTCGGCATGTTTGGTCATCGCGTCACGGCTTAACGCGTGAGCGTGAGTTTTATGATCGGGTCAAAGAGCGCGTCACTGGACGCCAGCAGGCCGTTGATTCTTGCGATCCTGCGGCGCTTTGGGGATGCAGAAATACGGCTCGCGTTGCCGATGTTGGTCTGCTGGACGGTGCGGTTCTTGATTGGCGGTTCCGGTGGCGGCGGCACTGTGGAGAACCTGTTTTTTTCAACCGCACAGAAGGTTCCGGTTGGTGAGATAACAACGGCGCGTCAGCTCTTCGATGTCACGCGCGCGAACTTGCCAAGCGATGCAGATTTTCGCGAAACCTTTACTGCCGCCCCATGTCAAAGAACTGCTTCGCCCGCTATTATCTCCGCGCGATTGCCACATATGACAACCCTGCGGGGGAATATCGGATTAGCCAGCACCATGAAGATGTAAACCTTGGGCATGTTCCACCTCAACAGCCTGAGGAGAACTGGAGTCACATCGCCGCCGATGACGCGGCTAACTGTACAAGCGTATTGGCAATCTGACGATTATGGACAGCGGACTCAACTCCGCCGCCGCCAACACACCGTTTGATCACAAGAAAATACTCTACGCCGCGTCGCGGGTCGAGATCACCCGCACGCTTGCGAATGTTGATGAGTGGACGCTGGAAGCGATCCAGGAACGGCAAAACGCCCTTGCCGATAAGGCCGTTGAAGTTTGGCCAATTGCACCGCGGGCCTAACTCTTAGGACGTGGCGACAAATTCGCGCAACCGTGAGTGCTGGACAATCTGAGGAATGGCCGGAGGCTTGCTCAAAGCCTTCGATCCGTTCCGCCCGCTTGGTCTTGCGAAAGATGACGCCGTGCTTGGTGAGCAGATTTTCGATGGCGGTTTCAACGAGATCGCCGACGAGTTCATTAACGGAGTCCCGATGACCGGCAAAAGGCCTGCCCAGGAACCGCTCATACAAAAGCATCGCATAGGGTGCGCCAAGATTGGCAAGTGGCGCAACACTGTCAAAGCTGGAACGGGCGTCTGCCTTGTCGAGCCGATGGATCATTCCAGGATCGGCATTGTCCGGGCTATCGCTCAGGAGTTGACAGGCGGCGATGACGAGCGCCCGCACGCGCTCACCGGTCACACTTGTTGGTTTGATGGCTTTGTTGGGTGAAAGCCGGACATTACGGCCGATTGTTCGCGCCGCGCCTTGGGTGACTTTGGCGCCTGCGGGTTCATTGGCGGCCTCCGCCAACTCTGAAGGGGTAAAGCCAAGCATTGCGCGCAGTACGACCAGCGTGATTGGCGGCTGAAAGAAGAGCAGAACAACCTTATCCGCCTGGAGATCAGTAAAGCCGTTCGTTGTCTTCTTGAGAGCTTCATAGCCATTTTCAAAGACCGGGTAGTCAATAAACCCTTCGCCTCTAGGCAAGGTCACGAACCCGGACCTCAGGGTTGCAAAGACCTCATCAACGCAAATCTCAATATCGGATTCAATATTGGCATATGAGACTCTAAAAGGCGCTGGCGCTACCCTCTCTTTCACCGTTGGCCGCGCGCTCAAAGAGCACCCCGTGGGAAGGTTCCGGTTTCTTTACGGCCTTGGCGCTGTCCACAAGCTCTTCGAAGCCGCTGGGGGCGGTGTTTTTTCGCCATCAGGGCGAGCTTGAATGCTGTTGGCCAGTCTGGGTCCCAACCGCCCCGCAGATTCCAGATCGCGAGCCGGATGAGGTGTCCAAAGGTAATACAGCGAATATATCACCCTTTCGGGGGTTCATGCCCGCCTCTATGAGTTGTGACAGTTCGCCAGCAATCAAGTGCGCCAGTTCGCCGGCGGTCTTGCAGATCGTTTCTCTCGGCACGCTACCGGAAGACTGGCTGACAAATACGGTGTCAATGATGGATAAGCCAGCGCCGTTGATATGGATCGAAGCGCCCATTTCAGCGGGGTAAGGAATTGCCGTTGCGCAGGTTAGGCCAGCGTCCAGACTTGACGCGCCAATCGCCTCATATGCCTCAAGCCTATTGTGGTGATAGGTAAACGCCAGTGGCGCGCCAGGCTGCAGCGCCTTCGCCGAGCACGGCCCGCAGACAGACGTGGCGAAAGTCCATTAGCTCGCCGTACTGAACATTGCCGAAGTATGGCGGGTCAGTGAACACGGCGCCAAGGTTCGCGGGCTGGATAACGCGCTCATTGTCAATTGCCGCAATTAACGGCGCACATCTCCCGCGCCCGTAAAGCTGGCGTGTGTTGAAGAGATTACTATACCGCTGACAGCCCCATCTATGAAGCCGGTCGGTTTCACCGCCGGGAAGGATTTCCTGCGCAAGCGCAAATTTAGAAACCTGCTTTCCACACAACTCTTCAATTTCCTGGGCGCGTGCGAGGTCTTTTTCATCCGGTGTTTTGAAAAACGGCCCTTAAGCGTTTTCTTACGTTCGGGATTGAAATACTCAATCGCGATCCGGCGGTGGCGCGGAGGACCGTTTTCGGGGCGGGGATATTGGTTGACTTGACCACATGATGGACAGGCGCGGCGATTGCGCTTGGCCGGACCTTCGCAAACGAGACTGGCGTTGCAGCTCGAATATTCGCCAAGGTTTTTGATTGAGGCGCATTTATTGAGGGATCGGCGGCCTTCTTGCCGGGGCGGCCGTTCGACTCGAAAAACGTCTTGGTAACTGGGTGGTCTGAGAATTCCGAGAGCGTCAGAGCGCGAAACAGCGTGCCGGGCCTGCGAGCGAACCGCTTATGCACGGCGAAGATAGGCCGGTAGTTCTGCTGGATTTGCCTCTCTTTGCGCGCAAGCTCGGCAACGAACGCGATGTTGAAGTTTTCCTCGATGGCCATGAACTGGCCGCGGCCAGATGAACGTCACAAGGTGTGGAGGCTTTGGATGGCGGGCGCAGCGAGGCCAATGGACGATCGATCACCGCGCCGCCGCCCGGATTTGGTGATCCCAGGCGCGTTATGGATGGTTGGCGTGTCCCATTGGGCCGGACGCGCCGGTTGTTTCGTTGAAACGGACATGAGTCCGCATCCTTTGTCACAAGGCGCGCAGATCGTTGGCCGCGTCCCTGGCCGCGTTCAGAACAAAGGACTGTTCGGACGCCACAAAGAACATGGTGAGCCCTCTTTCCTTCAACCCCGCCGCCTGGCTTGCGCAGCTGACAAAAGTCATGGCCGTCTTGCCATTCACGCGGCAGGCGTCGCCAACCCGTTTCATGGCCTCCATGATTTCCGGCGCGCCCGTATCCGTCACGCCAAGGCAGACCGACAAGTCGGCGGGTCCCACGAACAGGCCGTCGACGCCGTCCACGGCGGCTATTCCCTCGGCCGCGTCGACGCCTTCGGGTTCTTCGATCTGGGCGATAACGATGGTCTCGTTGGCGCTTTGATCCAACAGTTCCGGCATTGAGCGGGTCGTATAGCCGGCCCACCGGCTGGACCCGGCGTACCCCCTGCCGCCGTGGCCGAAGCGCGCCCACTTGTCAATCTGGGCCGCTTTTTCGACGCTTGCCACATGGGGAACGATAACGCCGGCGGCCCCGCAATCCAGGACTTTGAGGATTTCCGCCGCATTGCCGTCTGGAATTCGGACGAGGACTGGAAAATTAAGCGCACGGCCCACGGCCATGCAGGCGTCGATGTCGTTGCGGCCGAAGGGCGCGTGTTCGGCGTCCAGGGCCACAAAATCCATGCCCGACTTGGCGAGAATCTCGATAAGCTGAAAAGACGGCGTTTTAAGGAATGTCCCAGCCAGGGTGTCCCCTCGCCGCATGCGGTTCCGCAATGTGGGTTGTGACATCAGCCGGTTTCTCCCTCTTATCCGTCAAATAGCGCCGTACGTTTCAAATCATCCGCGGAAAGCCCCAAAGACGCGCCGGTGTCCAGGATGTTCTCCCAGACCGGCCCCGCCAGGACAAACCCGTTGGCGAGGCGGTCTTGGCGACTCCGCCGCTCGGGATCGCCCGGGATCATGACCGGTTTTTCAGGATCGGCGGGCCTCGCCGTGCGGACATGGTTGATGTAATTCCTTACCGCCAAAGCCGCGCCGTGGCCATCATCCAATAGGCCGTCCCTCAGATAGATGGATAGCATCCCGTTGTGAGTTCGCTTGCCTGGGCCCGTCACGCCCGATCCTGTCAGCGCGCCCGCCAGGAGTTCGCACGCCAGCGCCAGGCCGGAGCCTTTGTGGTCCCCCATGGTCAACAAGGCGCCTGGACCGTCCCTTGGATCCGGCACGTCATCAGCCGCCACGTCGCCATATAGCGCACGGGGGTCCAATGTCGGTTCGCCGCCGCCATCAATCAGGGATCCTTCAGGTGGAGGGTCGCCGCCTCCGAGGGCCACCAGGACCTTACCCTCGGCGACCATGGAGGTTGCGAAATCCAGGATGAAGTCGCCGCCTTCGCCATTGCATACGCCAATCGTCACGGGTGCGGTCGAGACTCTCCGCTCCGCCGCGCCAAAGGGCGCGACCAGCATACTTTGCGCGACATTGACGAAGTGGATGGAGTTGACCCCTTGACGGCACGCCCGCTCGGCCCAAAAGCCGATGCGCCCTAAATGACCCGAGTTGCGTAATCCGACAATGGCGAGGCCGCCTTCTTTGGCCCGCTCAATGCCCGCGTCCACGGCATGTCCGCCGATCACCTGGCCAAAGCCGCGGTTTCCGTCCATCAGCAGGAAACCGCCGCCGTCCAAGACCGTGTCTACGGAGCGGCCAAAGAACAGGTTCCCGGTCCTGGCCCACTTCACGTACCGCGGAATGCGCACGACGCCGTGGCTGTCATGGCCAGCCAGATTGGAATCCGCCAAGTTGGCGGCGATTGACGAAGCCTCCTCTTCTTCCGCGCCGGCGGCGGTGAAGACTTTTCGTCCAAGTTCCACCATTCCGGCGGCGGAGACGCGCACGTCCATACTGGTCATTTTGCGTTCTCGATAATCACTTGATTGAAGACACGGTCGCTGTGGAGCCGGCCATCGAAAAAGTCGATGATGTTCTGGCCAGCCATACGTGACATCTCTTGCGCCGAGAAAATCGACGCGGCCCCATTGTGCGGGGCGAGCAGCACGTCTTCGCGTCCAAAGAGCGGATGATCCGGAGCGGGAGGCTCGCTGTCCAGGACGTCGATGCCGGCTCCTCCAAGGCGGCCGCTGTCCAGGGCGCGTATCAGCGCGGCTTCGTCCACAATGCCGCCGCGGGCGCAGTTGATCAGGATGGCGCCGGGTTTCATGGCGCCGAATTCCGCGTCGCCGATCAGACGCCGGGTGATATTATCCAGCGGTACGTGCAGGGAGACGAAATCCGCGCCGGCGAGCGCGTCGCGAAAGTCCTCAACCATCCCGACACCCAGGTCTTCCGCTCTCGCCCGGTCAAGGGCGATGTCGGCCACGGTCACCTCCATGCCAAGCGCGCAACAGGTTTCTGCGACGATTTTGCCGATGCGGCCAAAGCCGACCACCAGGAGTTTGGAGCCAAAAAGGTCGATGGCGCGCAAACTGTCCCGGTCTCGCCAACGGTTGCCCCGCACCATGGCGTCCAGCGCCCGGATCTGGCGGGCGACGGCGAACATGAACATCAAAGTGTGTTCGGCCACGGATCTCGAATTTGCGCCCGATGCGATGGCGACAGGAATTCCGCGCTCCGTACAATGGGATACATCGACGGAATCACAGCCGACGCCATGGCGGGAAACGATTTCCAAATGATTCGCGCGGGACAGGATCGACGCGGGCAGATGGGTGGCGCGGGCGAGGATGCCATGAACGTCCCTTACCAAACTCCGTAACGCCGCGGGGTCCGTATCCAGCGCCCGGATGACCTCGATATCCGGGCGGTTCGCCAACAATTCGACGCCCACGGGGTGTATGGGTTCCGTGATCAAAACCCGCTTGTGGTCCACGTTTGACTCCTCCCGAACGCCGACGTTCCGTCAACCTTGCCGATTGCCGAACGTGCGTCGGCGTCTTCTCAAATCCGTTATGTCCCGAGACCCTTGCGCCGCAGAATATCTGAGCTTTCCGAGAAATACCGCGGATGCCGTTCCTTGATTTCGTTGACCGCCGCCAGTGATTTTCCCAAGTGCCGGCGAACGGCGGCCTCCGCCTCCGCCGCGTCCGATTTCCGGAAAGCGGCGAAAATCGCGCGGTGTTCCCGAATGACAACCTCCCGGCGTTTGTGTTCAATCAGATAAAGGCTGCGGATGCGGTCGTAATGGCCGCGGCGGCGATCGATCAACCGGGTTAGGCCCTGTACGCCTGCCAGGCGAAACATTTCCATATGGAACTGGTTGTCGGCCAGCTTGAAGGCCGTCTGGTCTCCGGCTTGAAGCTCCGTCACCTGACGTTCGATCCAGGCGTTCAATGAGTCCATGCCTTCGTCATCAATGGTTTCGCAAAGTGTTTTGGCCACTTCAATCTCAACACTAAGACGGAGAAAGTGGGCTTCCTCCGCATGTTGAACGTCGATGAATGAAATGACCGTCCCGGACTGGGGGAAAATATCCACCAATCCTTCCTCGGATAATCGCAATAACGCCTCGCGCACAGGCGTCGGGCTGACTCTGAACGTGTTCGCAAGTTCGTTCTTGGCGATGGCGGAACCCGGAGTCAGGGTGAGATTGACAATGCCGTGCCGCAGATTGCGATAGATATGCCGCATGGCCGACATTCCTGGTTCCCGGGGCAACGCCAACCACCTGCGGTCTTGGTCCTCGGGTTTTTCAACGGCTGTGTCCGACATTGTTTCCGCGTCCGTTCCGGGTAATCCGCGACCAGGCTGGTCACCACACATCGGACGCCCGGCCAACGGCGGCCTTCGTCCGATTGAACCACGATTATCCGCTTGACTGGCATACTAATATATTAGTTACTCGTCCTGTCAAAAGAATTCACTGTGTTAAAAAATATCGGGAGTTGCATCATGATGAGACAGACAATGGCCGCCTTGGCGGTCGGCGCCCTTGTGTTTTCCGTCCTGGCGGATGCCGCGGCGGCAAAGACCTTGAAGGTCCAATCCAGTTCAAAGGCGGGAGACTGGGCCCACCGTTTCATGACGGACAATTACGCGCCCAAGCTGGGGACGATGACCTACGGCAATGTGAAGATCGACGTTTTGCCGACGAAGGCCGTTGTGCCTCACCGGGAAACCATCGACGCCGTCGCCAACGGAATTCTCGACGGTGATCTGAATGCGGTTTCCTATTTTTCCGGCCGGGATCCGGCCTTTGCGATCATCGGGGATCTGATTGCCGGCTATGATACGGTCGATCAGGTCCGCACATTTTGCAACCACGCGGGCGGCAGGGAAATTCTCCAGAAGTTGTATGACAAGTACACCAAGGGGAGAGTCCATGTGGTGGGTTGCGGCCCCTACGCGAAGGAAGCTTTCGTTTCCACCGTGCCCATCAAGACCGTCGCGGACATGAAGGGCGTGAAGGTTCGCTCGCCCGAGGGGCTGGCGGCCGAAGTGTTCAGGCGCGCGGGCGCAGCGCCGGTGTCTCTGCCGTTTTCGGAAGTTTACACCGCGCTTGAGAAAAAGGTCATTGACGCCGCCGACGCGTCCGCCCACGTGAACAACCACGCGAGCGGCATGTACAAAGTCGCCAAATTCCCGATCTATCCGGGCATACACTCCATGGCGGTGCTGCAATTCATCGTCAACAAGAAGGTTTGGAACAGCCTTGGCAAGGAGGGCCAGACCGCGCTTGAGGTTTGGTATGCGGCGGCGTATGACGCCATGCGCCGGGAAGCGGACCTGCAGGACCGGAAGATCGCCGCCGACCAGCGCGCCAGCGGGGACGTCACGGTCATTGACTGGACCACGGCGGAGCGGGCCAAGTTCCGTGAAATTGCGGTCGGGGCCTGGAACGACTTCGCCGGCAAGTCACCGCTCGCCAAGGAAGCTCTGGACGCCCATGTCAAGTACATGAAGTCTGTCGGGCTGTTGAATTAAGCTGTTCAGCGCCGCCGCCGCGCCGGTTTTCCGTTGGTGACGGTTTTCGTTTCGGCAAGCGGCGAAAAGGCGATTTTGGCGGAGTCCATAAGGATATGGGGACGTGGACATGTCCAAAGGCATGACGGAACGGCTCGTCGGGGCGCCGATCGCCCGGACGTTCAATAAATCCGTCGATCACTTCAGCCGGTTTCTGGGTTTGTCCGTCGGCAATCTGTATTTGGTGGCGGCCTTCTGCACCTTGTGGGAGGTCGTCGCCCGTTACGTGTTTCACGCCCCTACCCAGTGGGTGTTTGAGGTGGTCATGGTGCTCTGCGCCACGGCCTGGATGCTGTCCGCCGGATACGTGACCCTGCAGAAACGCCATATCGGAATTACCGTCCTCTACCTCATGGCCTCGGAGCGGGTCCGTTGGTGGCTTGACCTGTTCGCCATGGTGGTCGGGGTGTTCGCGCTTTACATGCTCGTATCCGACACGTTGATTCGCGCCATGGAGAGCATCGCGCTGGTGGAGCGGGGCGGAACCGCTTGGAACTCGCCGCTTCCCATGGTCGTCAAAACCGTTCTGGTGTTCGGGCTGTTCGTCTATCTGATTCAGTTGCTCGTGAACTTGAGCCGCCACTTCCGCGCCCACCTGTTGCAGATGGCCGTTTACGGGGTCTTGGTGTTGATTTGCGGGCGGTTGCTTATTCAAATGCTTGCCCACCTGGGCGGGTTCGACAGTTTTTGGGGGGGCGTCGACACCCAATTGGCGGAAACCAGCGGCGCCTTTATCGAGCGGTTTCACGTTGATCGGGATGAAGTGGGCATCGCCGCGATTTCGTTGGTCATTGTCCTGGCCCTGTTGGCGCTGATGATGACCGGGATGCCGCTGGGTATTGTCACCTTGATAATATCGGTTGTCTGCGCGCTGGCGTTTTACGGTAACCAGGGCATGTATCTGGTTTCCACCAACGCCACCGACCTTCTGGAAAAATACCCGTTGGTGGCGGTGCCGTTCTTCGTCCTCATGGCTTCCATTCTGGAACGGGCCGGCATCGCCCAGGACTTATTTGACGCCATGTCAATTTTCGCGGGCGGACTCCGGGGGGGCGTCGCCTTGCAAACCACCATCGTCGCGGTCATTCTGGCCGCCATGTCCGGCGTGATGGGCGGCGAAATCGTCATGCTGGGGCTTGTCGCCCTGCCGCAGATGCTGCGTCTTGGATATGACCGGAAATTGACCATAGGGCTGATTTGCGCCTCGGGGGCGTTGGCGACGCTTATTCCTCCGTCCATCGTCATGATCGTCTATGGTCTGAGCGCCAACGTCGGCATTGGCGATCTATTCTCGGCGGGGTTCGTGCCGGGGCTGATGCTGGCGGCCTTCTACGTCACCTATGTCTTGATTCGCTGCAACCTTAATCCCGCGCTGGCGCCCACGGCGGCGGAGATCGCACTCGAAACAGGCAACGACTCAAGGCTCGCCAAGCATCAAGTCTGGGCTGTCGTCACCTGCGTCGCGCTGATTTTTTGTGTCATGGGGTCCATTTACGGCGGCATTACCAGCGTTACGGAAGCGGCCGCCGTGGGTGTGTTCGGGGCCATCGTCGTCGCGGCCATCCGCTTCCAATTCAATTACGCTCTGCTGCGCGATTGTTTGGCCAACACCATGGCCGTCGTGGGCACCATCATCTGGTTGATCTTGGGCGCCGTCGCGTTCGTCGGATTGTATAATCTGATCGGCGGCGCGGATTTCATGCGCGACCTGATCAAGGGAACGGGACTGGGCGCACTTGGGACCATCTTCATCATGATGGCGATTCTGGTGATCCTTGGAACCTTCATGGAATGGATCGCCATCATCTTCATCACGGTGCCTGTTTTCGCCCCCGTCGTTCGGGATCTGGCGCCGGAATTGGGAATGACGCCCGACTGGGCTGCGGTCTGGTTCGGCATCCTGTTCGTCATGAACATCCAGATTTATTTTCTAAGCCCGCCGTTTGGTCCGGCCTGTTTCTGGCTCAAGTCCGTGGCGCCCAAGGACATATCCTTACAAGAGATTTTCGTTAGCGTGCTTCCCTTCATTTGCTTGCAGATCACCGGCATGTTGTTGGTGATGTTCTTTCCAGAAATCGCGCTGTGGTTGCCCAAGGTGTTGAATTAGGCCCGGAGATGACATCATGAGCAATCCGCTGGAAAGCGCCGAAAAACACGATCAGAATATGGACGGTGAAAATATTCAACAAAGCGACGCCTATGGCGTGCTGCCGGCCATTGCGGGCGTCGGCGCCAGTTTGGGCCTTATATTGTTTATGTTCGCTCTGGCGGACGGTTTTGCCTGATAAGAACAGCGCGAAAGCCTGTCATCCTCACGATCAACCCGCCTGGAAGGGTCCATTCCGGCGGCTCTTGGGCCATTTAAGACGATGGCCCGGCTATCCCGAACGCAACCTAAAAAGGACCTGGGAAGACGTCCGGCCCAATCCGGGGGGCGGGAGGCGTCAAACGGGATGGGGGGCTTGTTTGACGTGATGTTCGCCGCCGCCAGGGCGTTCTCGGTTTGTTGGCTCAGGAGGCGCGGACCACGCGGGTTCAGCAAAACCATGTGCGTATCTGTTCCACCGCTGACGGCGCAGGCGCCGCGTTCGATAAGTTCTGTGGCTAATCTTCGCGCATTGGCGATTACTTGATGGCCATAGTCCCTGAATGGCGGATGGAGCGCCTCGCCAAAGCAAACGGCTTTCGCCGCTAGGACATTCGAGTGCAAGCTTCCCTGAACGCCCGGGAAGATCGCCGATTGCAGCTTCTTTGCATACTCATCCGAACGAGACAGAATGACGCCGCCGCAGGGGCCGCGCATTGTCTTGATTGCCGTTATCGTCACGAAATCCGCGTGGGGGACTGGCGATGGATAGGCGCCGGCGGCGGGATCGAGACCGGGGACTGTGCCGCCCGGTTTCAGCAAGGCGAAGAACACGGCCTGGTTGGGCTAAACGCGGGGATGCGGCTGGACATTAACGCGGGCCGCGCCGAAGAGTTCGCTCAATCAATGACGGCCCGCTCAACGGCATCCAAAAACCGCCCGCCGCTGTGCAACCGTCGGCGGGACAGCCCCGCCGAAACCGTTGATTGACGGCGCGCCCGCCCCTCGCTTGCCCGCCCCCGCGCGGACCGGCGTTTCTCATGTGAGGGAATGGCGGAGAGAGGGGGATTCGAACCCCCGGTGCGCTTGCGCGCACAACGGTTTTCGAGACCGCCCCGTTCAACCACTCCGGCACCTCTCCAACTCTTATCGCTCACATCGGCCGATGGACGCGAAAAGCGCGCCGAATGGGCGGTTGAGGCCCAGCCTCGTCAAGCGAGCGCGGAACCTAGCCGAACTGTTTTCCGCGCGCAAGGGCTTGACGGATGCTCGCGCCGTCGTGTCTCTGCGCGCGCCGCCCCGGAATCCTGGTCTTTTTGCCGACGATGCGCCTCACTTAGCCGTTGACTTGGAAAAGCATATCCGTAATATGCGCGCTTCCTCAGGCGCGCCCATCGCTCCCCTTGCCGCCGGGGAGACGGGAAAAGCCCGGCTTTCCAACAAAACAAACCAGAAAACATCAACAGTCAACCGGGTTCTAGAGAGATGTATGCAATAGTAAAAACTGCGGGCAAACAGTTCCGCGTCGCCAAAGACGACGTCATCGTCGTCGACGCGCATCTTGGCGAACCGGGCGACACCATCGAACTCGGCGACGTGCTGATGATCGGTGAAGACGGCAAGGCTCCCGCCGTGGGGGCTCCGGTTGTCGATAAGGCGAAGGTGTTCGCCGAAGTCGTTGAACAGGGCAAGGGCGGCAAGGTTCTCATCTTCAAGAAAAGGCGCCGCCAGAATTACCGCCGCTTGAAAGGCCATCGCCAGTTGATTACGACGCTGCGCGTCGCGGACATCAGCCCGACCGGGGCCAAGCCAAAAGCGGCGGGGAAGGCCGCGCCGAAGCAGAAAGAGATCAAGGCGGAGGCCGCCGCCGCCGCCGAGGCGCCCGCCAAGGTTCCGGTCAAGAAAGCGGCTCCTGCTTCGGCTAAAGACAGGAAACCCGCCGCTAAGAAGGCGGCCCCGAAGAAAGCGGCTCCCGCTTCGGCCAAAGACAAGAAACCCGCCGCCAAGAAGGCGGCCCCTAAAAAAACCACAGCCAAAAAGACCGATGCGGCGGACAAGGAGTGAGACGAGATGGCGCACAAGAAATCCGGCGGCAGTTCCCGTAACGGCCGCGACTCCGAAGGCCGCCGCCTCGGGGTGAAAAAATACGGCGGCGAAGTCGTCATTCCGGGCAACATCATCGTGCGTCAGCGCGGCACCAAATTCCACCCGGGCGAGAACGTCGGCATGGGCAAGGATCACACTATCTTCGCGATTGTCGAAGGCAAGGTGAGGTTCCAAAAGAAAGCCCTTGGCCGGACGTATATCTCGGTTGAGCCAGTGGAGCCGCGCGCCGCTGAATAACGCGCCTCGCCCGAAATTTTAGGGAGAACGGGAGGACGGCCGGCGTTCTCCCGTTTTTGTTTGGGAGGGTTCGCCGCGGCGCCGGTCCCGAATTTTCCCGGCCGGCCCAATGCGGCCATACTGGCGCGGGCTGGCCGGGCGGGGCGAGGATTGGAACCGAAATCAAGCTGAAACCATGAAATTTCTCGATCAGGCCAAAATCTTCATGAAGTCCGGCGATGGCGGCGACGGCTGCGTCTCGTTCCGGCGCGAAAAGTATATCGAGTTCGGCGGCCCCGACGGCGGCGACGGCGGACGCGGCGGCGACGTGATCGTCGAATGCGTCGGCGGCCTGAACACTCTGATCGATTTCCGTTACCGGCAGCACTTCAAGGCCGCCCGCGGTATGCACGGGATGGGAAGGAATCGCACCGGCGCGAAGGGCGGCGACGTCGTCGTCCAGGTGCCAGCGGGCACGCAAATCATGGATGAGGACCGCGAGGAGGTGCTGGCGGATTTCATCAAAGAGGGTGAACGCGCCGTTTTCCTGCGGGGCGGCGGCGGCGGTCACGGCAACGCGCGCTTCAAGACCTCCACCAACCGCGCGCCCCGGCGCGCGGACGGCGGTTGTCCGGGGGAGGAAGCCTGGGTCTGGCTGCGTCTGAAACTGATTGCCGACGCGGGCCTTGTGGGATTGCCCAATGCGGGGAAATCGACGTTCCTGTCCGCTGTCACCCGGGCCGCGCCCAAAACCGGCGATTATCCCTTCACCACGCTGCATCCCAATTTGGGGGTCGCGGCGGTCGATACGGCGCACTTCGTCATCGCCGACATTCCGGGCCTGATCGAGGGGGCGTCTGAAGGGGCCGGGCTGGGGACACGGTTCTTGGGCCACATTGAGCGCTGCCGGGTTCTGTTGCATCTGATAGACGGCACGCGGGAAGACGTCGTGGGGGCCTATAAGACGGTTCGGGCTGAATTGGGCGCCTACGGCGCGGGGCTTGAAGATAAGCCCGGATTCGTCGCGCTGAACAAATGCGACGCCTTGACGGAAGAAGAAATCGCCGAAAAATCGACCGCCTTGAAAAGGGCGGCGGGCGCGGAGGTGATGACCATCTCGGGCGCTGCGGGCTACGGGCTGGATGACGCGCTCCGCGCCCTTTCGGCCGAAATCCGCGCGGAGACCATTGCCGGAAATGAGACAGAAGAGGCTGGCGGCGCCCCCGGAGGGTGGAAGCCGTGAGCGCGCTCGACACATCCAGGCGCATCGTCATCAAGGTGGGTTCCGCGCTGCTGGTCGATCAGGAAACCGGGCGCGCCAACGCTTCCTGGCTGGCGGGCTTGGCGGAAGACATCCAGGCGTTAAAGGCGCGCGGGGCCGAAGTAATGGTTGTTTCTTCCGGGGCCATCGCCGTCGGGCGCCGGCATTTGGGCTTGAAATCCGGCAGGTTGAAACTGGAAGAAAGCCAGGCCGCCGCGGCGACGGGCATGATGCGCCTGGCCCATGCCTATCAGGAAGCCTTGGCCGTTCACGATATTACTGTCGCGCAAGTGCTCGTGACGCTTGACGACACGGAAAACCGGCGGCGCTATCTGAATGCGCGGAACACGCTGAGCCAGTTGTTGTCGTTGGGCGCCGTTCCCTTGATCAACGAGAACGACACGGTGGCGGCTGATGATATCCGCTTCGGCGATAACGACCGGCTGGCCGCCCGGGTGGCGGCGATGATTTCCGCTGACACGCTGGTTCTGTTGTCCTCTGTGGACGGGCTTTACGATGGCGACCCGGCCAGGGTGGACGCTTGTCACGTGCCTGTTGTCGAGGGCCGGATTGACAAGGCGATTGAAGCCATGGCCAACGGCAATACGACCGGTGACGGCTCTGGCGGGATGGTGACGAAGCTGGCGGCGGCCAAGCTCGCCATGGGGGCGGGGGCCAGGATGGCGATTGCCGACGGGCGCCGGGCCCGTCCCTTGAAAGCCATCGAGGAAGGGGGGCGCGTGACGTGGTTCCTGCCTGATGGAAATCCCAAGACGGCGCGCAAGCAATGGATACTGGGCGGATTGAAACCCACAGGGGCGATCATTGTCGATACGGGCGCGGTCGAGGCGTTGGAGCGGGGAAAAAGCCTTTTGCCCGCTGGAGTCACGGCGATTGAGGGGAAATTCCAGCGGGGCGACGCGGTGGTTGTCAAGGATCAAGCGGGCCGGGCGCTGGGCCGTGGGCTGATCACCTATAACTCTGCGGACGCGGAACGCATCAAAGGCGTGAAATCCGGAGAAATCGAAGCCATCCTGGGTTTTCGCGGGCGGGACGTCATGATCCACCGTGATGACCTTGTGCTACATTGAAACGGTCTTGAGCTTATGGAACGGGAAATGACGACGGAAGCGGACATCAAAGGCATGGTGGAAGATATCGGAAAGCGGGCGAGAGCCGCCGGGCATGTCTTGTCTCAAACTGCGACGGATCAAAAGAACCGCGCGCTCGCGGAGGCCGCCAAGAAGCTACGGGCGAACAAGAACGCGCTGATCGCCGCCAACGCCGGGGACATGGAGGCGGGCGAGGCGAAAGGTCTCGCCAAGGCCATGCTGGATCGCTTGCTGTTGAATGATGACCGCATCGAGGGCATGGCCAAGGGGCTGGAGGATATCGCCCGGCTGGATGATCCGGTTGGGACCACGCTGGCCGGCTGGAAACGTCCCAACGGCCTGCGGATTGAGCGCCGCCGGACGCCGCTCGGCGTCATTGGCGTTATCTACGAAAGCCGGCCCAATGTGACCGCGGACGCGGGCGGGTTGTGCCTGAAGGCCGGCAACGCGGCCATTCTGAGGGGGGGGTCCGAAAGCTTCCGTTCCTCCGCCGCCATTCTCGATTGTCTTCAAGAGGGCCTGAACGCCGCCAATCTGCCGGTTGACGCTATTCAACGCATCCCGACGACGGACCGGGCCGCCGTGGGCGAGATGCTGCGTTTGACGGACCACATCGACGTCATCGTGCCGCGCGGCGGTAAATCCCTGATTGAGCGGGTGACGGCGGAGAGTAAAGTGCCGTTGTTCAAGCATCTGGAGGGGCTGTGCCATTCTTATGTCGAAAAATCCGCCGACCCCGATAAAGCCCGCGACGTGGTGCTCAACGCGAAGATGCGCCGCACTGGCATTTGTGGGGCGACGGAAACGGTGTTGATCGACAAAGAAGCCGCGCCGGCCATCTTGCCGGGCGTTCTGACCGCGCTTTCGGAAGCGGGCTGTGAAATCCGGGGCGACGCGTCGGTCCGCGATATTTATCCGGCCGCCTTGGAAGCCATGGACGAGGATTGGGACACGGAATATCTCGATAGCATCGTTTCTGTCAAGATCGTTGACGGTATGGAAGACGCGCTGGCGCATATCCGCAATCACGGATCGGACCACACCGACGCCATTATCACCGAGGACGCCGGGGCCGCCGAGACCTTTGTCAACGCGGTGGACAGCGCCATCGTCATGGTCAACGCGTCCACTCAGTTCGCGGACGGCGGTGAGTTCGGCATGGGCGCCGAGATCGGGATCGCCACCGGTAAGCTGCACGCGCGGGGACCCGTCGGAGTGGAACAGCTCACCAGCTTCAAATATGTCGTCCGGGGCGCCGGGCAGACCCGGCCGTAACGCCCCGCCGGCTCGCTCGTGGCCGATTACCGGATCCTTTGCGGCCATCGCCGGACGCCTCATTTGGGGAACCGCCGGGTCGGTCTGTTGGGCGGATCGTTCAATCCGGCGCACGGCGGTCACCGCCATATCAGCCTGGAGGCGCTGAAACGCCTGAAGCTGGATGAAATCTGGTGGATGGTCTCGCCGCAAAACCCGCTGAAGCCCATCGACGGCATGGCGCCGTTTGCGGCGCGCATGTTGAAAGCGGAGCAAGTGGCCGCCCATCCGCGTATCCGGGTGACGGCGGTCGAGGCCGATTTGGGCACGCGCTACACGGCGGACACCCTGAAGGCGCTTCGGGCAAGACACCCCCGCGCCCGATTCGTATGGTTGATGGGAGCGGACAACCTTGCCCAAGCGCACCGCTGGGATCGCTGGGAGACTATTTTCCGGACCGTTCCCGTTGCGGTTTTCGCCCGCCCGACGTATTCTTTAAGGGCGCTGGCTTCACGGGCCGCGCGCCGGTACGCCAAGTCCCGGTTGCGGCGGGGATTGGGCGGTCGGCTGGCGGACCGGTCTCCACCGGCCTGGGCTTATTTGCTTGCGCCTTTGGACACCACGTCCGCCACGGACATTCGGGCGTCTCGCGGCCTCTAAGCGCGAAACGCCCAGAGGACCACCGGGTAGCAAAGGAGGTATCCCATACCCAGCACTCAAAAGACGCCGCCAGCCTCCGACATTGTCGTGGATCTGGTCAAGGCGTCCCTTGATGACGACAAGGCTCAAGATTTGTCAGTCATCAACTTAAGCGGCAAAACCGAGATCGCGGACTACCTGGTCATCGCCTCGGGCGCGTCCCGGCGCCAAGTCGGTGCGATGGCCGGTCATCTTCAGCGAAAATTGAAGGACGCCGGCGTCAGGGGCCTCAATGTCGAGGGGCTGACCAGTTGCGACTGGGTGCTGATCGACGCCGTGGACGTCATCGTGCACTTGTTCCGCCCGGAAGTGCGGGACTTCTATGGCTTGGAGAAGATCTGGCGCCGCCCGGACGCCGCCGCCAACGCGGTTTAGCTGGACCATTCAGGGCCGCGGCCTCAAGGCTCGCCGGACAGCCGGACGCCCGCCCGCGCGGAGGGCGGGATTAATTTGGCGCCGCCATTCAAGCGAATGGCGGAATCCGCCGGCCGTCAAGAGTGGACTAACGAAAACCGTCACATGCGCTGCACCTTGATCGCCGCCGGACGCCGCAGGCAAGGACCGGAACAGACCCTGTTCCAAGTCTATGCGGACCGCCTGTCCTGGCCGTTGGACGTCAAACTGGTGGCGGAGAGAAAGGCGCTTTCGGGCGATGAGTTGAAAGTGCGGGAGGCGGAGCTTCTGTTGGGCGCCGTGCCGGACGGTGCGGTGGTCGCCGCTCTGGATGAGCGGGGCGAGGCGCTCTCAAGCCCCGAATTCGCCGCCAAACTGGGCGATTGGCGGGACAGCGGCGTCAAACACGCCGCGTTTCTCGTCGGCGGGGCGGACGGGCTTGATGATAGGGTTCGGCGGAAGGCGTCTCTGATCCTTTCGTTTGGACGCCTCACCTGGCCCCATCAACTGGTTCCCGCGCTGCTCGCCGAGCAACTCTACCGCGCCAACGCCATCCTGAGCGGTCATCCCTATCACCGGGAATAGCGCGGGGAATTTACCCCCCCACCTTTCCACGCATTTCCCACACTGCGGTTCCTTCCCTTTCCCCACGGAGAGGACGGCGCGGACCATCGAGACAAGCCGGGTGAGAGAGATTAAGACGCTTCCTATCTGGAGAGTAAGGTAAGCGAGGAACTTATTCTAATGGCGGTACAACCTGGTCTTGCTGGTGCGGGGATTGCGCTGGCGCGTCGATTGACGCCGGCGCCTTAGATGACGCGGCGCGCATCTTGGCTGGCGGCTGTTGGAAAGGTGTAACTTTCTCGCCCATTTTTGCGTAATAATCCGGAATCATCTCTTCCAAATGTTTGATAAACTTCGTGCGGCTGGAGAAGGCTTGTCCGATATTAAGCTTCTTGCCGACTTCGAATGCGGTGGGGGAAAGGTGTGTATTTTCACCGATTAGCTTTTCGGCGCCTCCCTCTTCCATAAAAGCCTCAAGTTCGACGGAAGGGGTTGTCGCGCGACCGCTTCAAATCGCTGTCACGTAACCGCCTTTGCATTCGCACCCTTTAAGTTGGTTACGGAGCAAATTAACCCGTGCCGAATGCCTTTTTCTATCCGTCGGCGCCAAAAACCGCTGAAAGCATCTAATTGACCGTTGATCGACATTTGCTTGGACGACGAGATCGGAGGTCGCCGGCATTTTCATTGTCAGCGACAGCATCTTGTTCCTAACCAGTTCGACACTGTCGTGTTCAATGCGTGACGCCTTGTTCTTCAAGTGCTCCCTCGGAAGTTTCAGTTCCGCATTGCCCGTGGCTTTCCTTTTCATCAGAAGCGCGATATCCCGCTGTTTCTGGCGCCAACTGGCGATGGTTTCCCTTATTTTGTTATCTTTGGCGCTAAGTCTATCGCTGTCTCGAATATCCTTAACCACTTCCGCCCATTCTTTGTTCATCATCTTGAAGGTTTGGACGCCCGAACTCTCGTCGGCCAAATAATTTCCAACTTCCTCCAAAATCAATCTCTCGTGTTGATTCTCGAAATCATCTTCAGCGAGCGAAATTTCCGCACAGGTTCTGATCATCGTCCAGGACAGCTGGAGAAGATCGACTGTCGCATTCCTTCTCAAGGTAAACTTCGACGGGTTATGGCGTGGGTCGGCGACAAAATCATTTGAGATCGTGAGCACGGCGTTGAATTTGTGAAATTTGGCGATATCGACGTAATCCGAAACCTGTTGTTTCTCGAGTTCCGCGTTACCGATCTTCGTCTCCACCAACGCGCGCCATATCGTCTTCGAGTTTTTAACTTCTATTAAGCCATCGGGAACGCTGTGGGTAAGGCCCTGAGGGATGGTCTCAAGTAAGATTTCCACAAACGCGGTGATATCCGTGCGCCTGCCCACCCGAATGCCCAAATGACCCAGGACCCGCCCAGCAAAGGGTCTGACGGATGTCAACGCCGCAAGCGCGATGGAACAGGTCCGGCGTTCCTTATTCGCGTCACTCAAGATTGGGATCAGTTGAGCGGGTGTTTTTATTTCTTCCCTCTAAGCATTTTTTTGAAGTCAGTCATTTAAGTCTCTTTTTGGAATTTTGCTCGAACTGCCTACAATAATCAATATCATACTGGTATTCTCAAATGTATAGAGTATCCCTTTTTTCTAATCGTGGTTAACTGCGTTTAACGAATTTACTATCGGCCCGTGCGGAAGGTCGTGAACAGGCTTATATTGCGAGACCAAAGGGCGTATAAGACCGCCGCCGCCGCGACCCGATGGGATACCGATTCAAGAGACCCATGATTTCAAGAGACACATGACCGACGCCAATTCATCCGCGCATCCGAGACCGGTCGTCCTTTGCATTTTGGACGGCTGGGGAGAGCGCGCCGACGCCGAAAACAACGCCATCGCCCAAGCCGCCACGCCTAACTGGGATCGTCTGACGCGGGACTATCCGAAAGCCAGCCTGAAGACGTCCGCCGGCGACGTTGGCCTGCCCGACGGTCAAATGGGCAATTCGGAAGTGGGACACATGAACCTGGGCGCCGGGCGCGTCGTCATGCAGGATTTGCCGCGCATTGACGCCGCAATCGCCGATGGCTCGCTGGCCGGGAAGGCGGAACTGGTTCGTTTCATCGGCGCGTTGAGGGCGTCGGGCGGGGCTTGCCATCTATTGGGCCTGCTTAGCGCCGGCGGGGTTCACGGTCACCGGGCGCATATGGCCGAGCTGGCCCGGATTGTTTCCGAAGCGGGCGTTCCGGTTCGTATCCACGCCTTTATGGACGGCCGCGACGCCCCGCCGGACGCGGGCAAGGGCGAGATGGCATGGATGCTGGATCGGATCAAGGATATGGCGGATGTCGAGGTCGCCGTCGTTTCCGGCCGTTACTTCGCGATGGACCGGGACGCCAACTGGGACCGGGTGGCGCGCGCCCATGACGCGATGGCCGCCGCGCAAGGGGCTTCCGGCGCCGATCCGATAGCCATCGTCGAGGCGTCTTACGGGGCCGGGAAGCTCGACGAATTCATCGAACCCGCCGTTATCGCCGGTTATCGGGGCATGCGCGACGGCGACGGCGTTTTGATGGCGAATTTCCGGGCGGACCGGGCGCGGGAGATTCTGAGCGCATTGACCGATCCCGCGTTTGACGGATTTGAGCGCCGGAAGACCGTCCAATTCGCCGCCAAGCTGGGCATGGTGGAATATTCCGCCGCCTTGAACGCCCATCTGACGGCCCTGTTCCCGCCCATCCAGCTCACGGACGTTCTGGGCCAGGTGGCGGCGGACGCCGGGCGCAAACAACTGCGCATCGCCGAGACGGAAAAGTACGCGCACGTCACCTTCTTTCTGAACGGCGGACGGGAAGACGTTTTCGAGGGCGAGGAACGCATTCTCGTTCCGTCGCCCAAGGTCGCCACCTATGACCTTCAGCCCGAGATGTCCGCTCCGGAAGTGACCGGCCGTTTAGTGGACGCCATCGAGGGCGGGACGTTTGATCTGATCGTCGTCAACTTCGCCAACGGCGACATGGTGGGACACACCGGCAATATGGAGGCGGCCAAAATCGCCGTCGAGACGCTGGACGCCAGCCTTGGCCAGCTGGAAAAGGCGATCATGAAAGCGGGTGGTTCCATGATCGTCACGGCGGACCATGGGAACTGCGAGCAGATTGTCGATCCGGAAACGGGCGGCGCGCACACCGCACACACGCTGAACCCAGTTCCCGTCGTCTTGGTGGGGGACATTGAGGGCGTCTCTCTGAACGACGGGCGTCTGGCCGACGTGGCGCCGACGCTTCTCCAGTTGATGGGGCTGGAAAAACCGGCCGCCATGACCGGCGCGTCCTTGTTAAGCCGAAACCCGGCTATCGCGGCTGCGGAATAACCGTGCGGCGCGCGCTTTCTGTCCTGGCCGTTTTGCTGGCGGGCCTTGGCCCGGCGGGCGCTCAAGAAACGGCGCCCGGCCAGGAACTCAGGCGGCTTGAAAATCAACTAAAGGCCGGTGAGGCGGAAAAACGCCGCTTGGCCGCCGAAGCGGACGCCTTGGCGCAAAGGGAAAAAGCGCTAAGGCGACGCCTGGTGAGCGCGGCGCGCGTCGTGCAGGACCGCGAACTTCAAGTCATAACGCTGGAGGCCAAGCTGGCCGACCTAGTGCGGCTTGAGGCGGACAAGCGGAAGCAACTGGACGCCAACCGAAATCAGTTCGCGAGTGTCCTGGTCGCCCTTCAGCGCATGGCGGTGCTGCCTCCGGAAGCGGTCCTGGCCTATGCGTCAAGGCCGGAAGATATGGTGCGCGGCGCCATTCTGCTTCGAGGCGTGGTGCCCGAGATCGAAGAGCGCGCGGCCGGCATGAAGCGCGATTTGGACGCTTTAAGCGGCGCCAGGGAAAAGATCGCCGCCCAGCGCCTGACGCTCGCCAACGCCAGCAAGGATCTAGCGGCGCAGCGCCGGGAGATACAGGCTCTCATCCGCGAAACTCGAAAACTGCGCGAAGAACGCCTGGTCGAGAGCCGTGAGGCCGCCGAGCGTGTTCAGCGACTGGCGTCCAGGGCCAAAGACCTGCGGGGTCTGATGCGGTCTTTGGCGAAAGAGGCCAAAAGGGAGGCGGCGCGCGCGCGGGTGCGGGATGAGGCTGAGCGCAAGGCGAGGATCGCCCGGCTGAAACGTCAAACACCCATCTCGAAACGCAAGGGCAAGCTGCCCTATCCCGTCGTCGGTAAGGTGGTCGGCCGCTATGGAGGCGTTCTGTCCGGAGGCGTCGCGCGCCGGGGGATAGACATCCGGACGCGGGCGGGAGCGCAAGTCATCGCGCCCCATGGCGGCAAGGTCGTCTATGCGGACAAGTTCCGGGGATATGGCAATTTGCTGATCCTGGATCACGGGAACGGCTTTCACTCATTGTTGGCTGGGATGCGCGACATTCAAACGGCGCCGGGCGCCCGGATCGAGAGCGGTGAGCCGGTTGGATTCATGGCGCCGGAGGGAGCGCAGACCCTTTATCTGGAGTTCCGCCGCAAGGGCGAGGCGATCAATCCGTTGCCGTGGTTGACGGCGTCGCGTTGATTTTTCGTCTCTGCCTTAAGAAAGTCACAGAGAGTTCATAACGCTCCATGCGTGACGGATGGGTAAAAGGTGGCGTAGAGTACCTGAATAAGGCGCGAACTGCGGCCATCGTCGCATATCCGCGTCTGCTTAAACAGATAAAGGCGACAAGATGAAAATCACCCAATTCAAAGTGTTCGTATTTTCCCTTGGCCTTGCCGGCGGTCTTGTTCTTGGAAGGGCCGGCGATGTGAACGCGCAATCGGCGGAAACGGAAAAGCCCGCGAATTCCGCGCAGACCTACCAATTGCTCAACCTTTTCGGCGACGTATTTGAGCGGGTCCGTTCGCAATATGTCGAAAAGCCCACGGACGAGGAACTGCTGGAGGCGGCGATTCAAGGAATGCTGCAAGCGCTGGATCCCCATTCCGGTTATCTTAACATTGAGAATTTCCGAGAGATGCGGGTGAATACGCGCGGCGAGTTCGGCGGTCTTGGTATCCAGGTAACGCTTGAGAATGGCCTCATCCGTGTGATTTCACCCATCGACGACACGCCCGCGTTTAACGCCGGCATCAAATCCGGTGATCTGATCACGCACCTGGATGGCGAGCAAATCCAGGGCCTGACCTTGCAGGAGGCCGTTGAGCGGATGCGCGGCAAGGTTGGCAGCAAGATCAAGCTGACCATTGTCCGCCAGGGCCGCAATGAACCGTTCGACGTCGATATCACCCGCGACATTATCAAAATCACGTCCGTCCGCCACCGCGTGGAAGGCAACGCCGGTTATGTCAGAATCACATCCTTCAACGAACAGACCGACGTGGGGCTTGAAAAAGCCATGAAGAAGATCAAGGCGGAGTTGGGCGAGAAACTGCAAGGGTATGTGCTGGACCTGCGGAACAATCCCGGCGGCTTGCTGGATCAGGCTGTTGCTGTCTCGGATGCTTTTCTGGAGAAGGGCGAGATCGTTTCCACCCGATCCCGCGATCCGGAAGATACGTCCCGCCATAACGCCAAACCCGGTGATTTGGCCGAGGGCAAGCCGGTCGTCATCCTGATCAACGGCGGCTCCGCGTCCGCTTCCGAAATCGTTGCGGGCGCGCTTCAGGATCACCGCCGCGCTATCGTCTTGGGTACCAAGTCTTTCGGGAAAGGGTCCGTGCAGACTATTATTCCGCTGCAAGGGCGGCGCGCCATGCGCTTGACGACGGCGCGCTATTATACGCCGTCCGGCCGTTCCATTCAGGCCAAGGGCATCGACCCGGATATTGAGGTGGCCCAGGCCCGCGTGGAAGAAATCGCTCAGCGCCGCTCGCGCCGGGAATCCGACCTGCGCGGCGCGCTGGACGCTCAAGACCGGCCGCAAGGCGACGCACCCGCGGCGGATGAGGGGAATTCGGATGATCAGCCCGCAGCGCCGTCCGCCGAGGATGAGACGCCGGCGGAGCCGCAGGACTATCAACTTTCCCGCGCGTTGGATTTATTGGCCGGTCTGTCGCTGTTCAGCGGGGAAGCAACGACAAATTAAGACTTCCGCTCTATTGTTCGGACGGGAGTTGGCGCCCTCGGGGGACGCCTGACAGGATTGTCCAGACCACGGAGAACCGGTGCTGTGAATCTGCCGTTCTTAAAAAAGAAGAACGAGTCCGGCGGCGAGGACCTCGAAGAGGAAGACGAATTCGGCGATCGGGCGGAGGCCGGTGAAGACCGGGACGACGAGGACCTCGAAGAGGAAGACGAATTCGGCGATCAGGCGGAGGCCGGCGACGAGCGCGACGATGAAGGGCGCCGGGAGAAGCGTCAGATTGCCGTACTCATCGGCGCTGGCGCCGTCATCGCGTTGGTTGTCGTCGGCGTCGCTAGTGTGATTTTCCTGGACTCCGGCGATGACACGGCCAGCGCTCCCGCCGCCCCGGTGAAAGGGCCTTCCGCCAGTCTTGATTTGCCGCCGCCGCCAGGCGCGGGCCTTTCTGGTGAACAGTCGCTTAATTCTCTGGCCGCGGGCGAGGCTGGTTTGACGAAACAGCAAGCGGCGGAGGCTGTGGCCGCGCGCACCGCCAGTAAAGATCGTGAGTCGCCGGTTGGCGTCGCCGGCGCCGCCGCCGTTCGCAAATTCCTGACGGAGGATGAGATTTCGCCCAGTCAGGAGGCGTTGCAGAATCAGCGCGGGCTGGGACTGTCATCCACTGGGGGTAACAACAATCCGGACAGGGCGCGCGTGGTGCCGTTTGTCTCGCCGGCCGCTTTTCAAGGGATCCCGGCGCTTCCCGACCCGGAAGACGGCGGGCTCGGCCGCGTGCCGGAATTGGATTTGTTGGACGAGGATAAACAGGACGAAACCCGCTTGCCCAAACTGGGGCGGGGGGGACGCCGGGCAATGGACGTCTATGCGCGTCCCGCCGAAGTGGAGGACGGAGTGCCCGCAGTCGCTCTTATGGTGACCGATGTCGGGCTGAGCAGGGCTGGCAGCCTTGCCGCCATCAATACCTTGCCGCCTGAAATCTCCATGATCGTCTCGCCCTACGCCCGCGACCCGGAGGACTGGGTGCTGCGAGCGCGTCTAAAGGGGCATGAGGTTTTCCTGGCGTTGCCCATGGAAAGTTCTGAATTTCCATTGATTGACGCCGGCCCGTTGGCGCTGAAAAGCAGCCTCCAATTGGAAGAAAACAAGCGCAATATGTACGCCGTGATGAGTCGAATTACCGGCTATGTCGGTCTGGTGACCCAATTGGGCAGCAGTTTTGGCGTCGCCGAGGGGCAATTGCTACCCTTGATGGAGGAGCTTCGGGATAGAGGCGTGATGCTGGTCGATGGCGGCCAGACCGGCGCGACGGCCTTGTCGCGCATTGCGGGTGAAGTCCGTTTGCCGCGGTCAATCAACAATATGTTCCTGGACAACTCGCCGACGCCTATTGGCGTAAAAGGGCAATTGGCGCGTTTGGAAGTCTTTGCCCAAAGCCAGTCCGTCGTCATCGCGACATTCCGTCCGAGGCCTTTGTCCATTAAACACGTATTGCGTTGGATCAGACAGTTGCGCGGTAAGAATATCCAACTGATCCCGGTTTCCGCCACGGCGAACCTTCAGGGCGGGCAGTAACCCGTCCATGAGTGATGACAGACCTTACCGGCTTGGCGTCGGTGCGGTGATCCTCAATTCCGAACGTCTGGTCTGGATTGGGAAGCGGCGCCCGCGCCGCGATGAAGTCCTGCCTAATCCGTGGCAAATGCCCCAGGGGGGAATTGATGAAGGCGAGGACCCGCGTGACGCGGTCCTTCGCGAAGTGTTGGAGGAAACCGGAACGGATAAGGTTGAGATCATCTCCGAGGCGCCGGATTGGCTCGTTTACGACTTGCCGGACGAACTCAGCCGTCAGGTTTGGAAGGGCCGTTATCGTGGTCAAAAGCAACGGTGGTACGCACTTCGCTTTCTGGGCCGGGACAGTGATATCGATATCACACTCGACAAGAAGCCGGAGTTCGATGAATGGCGCTGGGCGCCGTTGGGCGACTTGCCGAAACTGGTGACGCCCTTTAAACGTCCTCTTTATTTGGCGCTGCTTGACGCCTTCGCCTCTCTTGTCCAGGAGTGACAGACGCATGATGTACCTGCAACTGATCGGGGGCTTCGTTCTGTTGTTGGCGGCGGCGGAAATCATGATTCGAGGAGCGGTCGCTCTTGCCCGCCGGTTCGGCGTTTCCCCCATGATTATCGGAATGACGGTGATCGCGCTGGGCACGTCGGCGCCTGAGTTCGTTGTCTCGCTGGACGCGGCTTTGATCGGTTCCGGCGGTCTGGCGGTCGGGAATCTGGTCGGCAGCAATATCGCCAATGTGCTCCTGATTCTGGGCGCCAGTTATTTGATCAAACCGATGACGCGGAAGCCTGATTCACCCATGCAAGACAGTATTATGCTGATCGCTTTCACCGGTATTTTTATCGCGTTGGGCTGGAACGGCGATTTGGATTTTGTCGATGGATGTGTCTTGTTTCTTCTGTTCGTTGGTTTCTTGGGCGGCGTCTATTGGCGCGGTTTGAATGACCCAAAAGCGTCCCGGGAGCGGATAGACGAGGTTGAGGAATTCGGCGGATTACCGGACAATCTGATGATTTTTCTTCTTGCGACGGGCGGCGGGATCGCGGGGATTGTCCTGGGGGCCGATCTTTTGGTGAAGGGCGGCGTCGGCATCGCCCGCGAATTCGGGGTGCCCGAGGAAGTCATCGGTTTGACCTTGATCGCCATCGGAACCTCTTTGCCCGAACTGGCCGCTTCCATCGTCGCGGCTCTACGCGCTCACGCCGACGTGGCGTTGGGCAACGTCATTGGCAGCAACGTGTTTAATCTGACGGGCGTCGGCGGCTTGGTTGTCCTTATCGTGCCGCTTCCCGTTTCAGAAGCTATCCGGACGCACGACGTGTGGGTCATGATGGGGGCGACGCTGGCTCTAATCCCGTTGATGATGGGCTGGATTAAATTGGGACGGGTTGGGGGAGCCTTGTTCCTGATCGCCTATTTCGTCTTTATCGGCGGTCAGGCGGATCAGGTATTGGGCTGACCATGGAGGAACTCGTGCCCAGAACCGCCGTGGTGACGGGAGGCGCGAAGCGTCTGGGCCGGGCCATTGTCGAACGTCTGGCCGATGACGGATACGCCGTTGCAATTCATTGCAACCGATCAGGCGCGCAAGCGGAAGCGCTCGCCCGGGATGTCGTTGAGAGGGGCGGGGCGGCTTGCGTTGTCCAAGGTGATTTGAGCGACGAACGCCAGGTTCGTCCCTTGATGACTGAGGCGGAAAAGGCGTTGGGGCCGGTTGGCGTGCTCGTTAACAACGCGTCGGCCTTTATCAAAGATGACGCGGCGACGCCGGAACGGACGTATTGGGACATCCACATGGAAATTCATGTCAGAAGCCCCTTCGTTTTGGCCCAGGAACTCGCCGCCCGGCTCCCTAGGGAAGCAAACGGCGTTGTGATCAATATGATTGACCATCGAGTATTCAATCCGCAGCCTTATTTTATGTCTTACGGAATAAGTAAATATGCGTTGTGGGGCATGACGCAAATGCTGGCGCGCGCGCTGGCCCCCAGGGTGAGGGTCAATGGGATCGGGCCGGGTCCAACGTTGAAAAGTCCCCGGCAAAGCATACGGGAATTCGAAGACCAATGGCGCGCCATGCCGCTCAAGCGGCCAGTCCCTGTCGAAGAGATCGCGGCGGCCGTGCGTTTCATCCTTGACGCATCTTCGATGACAGGGCAAATGGTCGCGCTCGACTCTGGTCAGCACATGTGCTGGTCTCCGGCGGTCAGTGACGAAAACATCGCCGAGTAGGCGTTTGTTCCAGATCTATCCGCGCTTAATATCCCCGGAGGACGCATGACGGTGGACCCATACAAGACGCGTGACGCGCTGAACGTGGCCGATGCGCGCGTCAGTCTGCGCCATATGTTCGTCCGCGATCTCGTCCTCAACGTCGCTGTTGGTTGGCATGATTTCGAAAAAGGCGGTCCGCAACGTGTGCGCTTCAATATTGATTTGGGCGTCTTGGAAACAACGGGACCCATTTCGGACGATTTGGCGAATGTCGTTTGTTATGAGGAAATCGTCGATGGTCTGAGGGTTTTGGCCGCGCGCGATCATGTCAATTTGGTTGAGACCCTCGCTGAAGACGTCGCGGCCATGTGTTTGGCGGACCCAAGAGTCCGTTCCGCCCGAGTGCGGATCGAGAAACTGGATATTCTGCGCGAGGCGGAAAGCGTTGGCGTCGAGATTGAGCGGTTTAACACGCACGTGTGAACGAAGCCGCGTGACTTGTTCTAACCCCTTGAAATTACCGCAAAGCCGTGCGGTTCGGCTAAAGTTGTGCACAGGCCCGGAAGAAGCGTTGGATCGTGTCATGAATATGAAATTTTTTTTCCAAACCTGTTCTCAACGTCTTGACATAATTTTATAGATTGTAAATCAATAACTTATATAGTTGCCTAATTTTTGGGCAAACAGTGAAAAACCAAGGTTTGCCGTCCATCGTTGATTACGGTCCTCTGTTTTCAACAAGTTTATCCACAAAGTTGGTGGACAGTTGGGTTTTCATAAAAGGCGTATCAAACTGGATCGGTTTTTGGCCCCGCAGCCTATATCAGCCAGCGACGTTTAAGGAGATAAAAGCGCCTTGACACGGCCTTCAGATCAGGAGCGGCCCGAGGGCTCAGACGCGGCTGACGCAGTTTCTGCGGGAACATCCGGCGGCGACGGCGCGCCTGGTGGCGGGCAGGTGATTGAAAGATATCTGAAAACGCTTCCCAACAAGCCGGGCGTCTATCGTATGCTCAACGCGGACGGCGAAGCGCTTTACGTCGGCAAGGCGAAGAACTTGAAAAAACGGGTGGCGGCTTACACCCGTCCGGACCGCCAATCCGTCCGGATCAGGCGGATGATTTTCGAAACGGCGTCCATGGAATTTGTCACCACGGGATCGGAAGCGGAAGCGCTGCTGTTGGAAAGCAACCTGATCAAGCAGCTTCGCCCGCGTTACAATATTCTGCTTAGGGACGATAAGTCGTTTCCCTACATCCTGGTCACCGGGGACCGTGATTTTCCGCAGGTTGTGAAGTACCGGGGCACGCGAAACCGCAAGGGCGATTATTTTGGGCCTTTTGCCAGTGTCTGGGCGGTAAACGACGCGTTGAATGTGTTGCAGAAGGCATTTTTGCTTCGGACCTGCACCGACGCGATTTTCGACTCTCGAACCCGACCGTGTCTGCTTCATCAAATCAAGCGCTGCTCCGCTCCCTGCGTGGAACGGATTTCGAAAGACGACTATGCGGAACTGGTTGGTCAGGCTCGCGCCTTCCTCACCGGGGAAAGTCAAGCCGTGCAGCGGAACCTCGCCGCTCGCATGGAGGCCGCCTCGGAAGCGCTGGCGTTCGAGGAGGCCGCCGCCTATCGCGACCGTATCCGGGCGTTGACCCGCATTCAGGCGCATCAAGACATCAATGTGCGCGGCTTGGGGGACGCGGACGTCATCGCCATTTACTCGGATCAGGGGCAGACCTGCGTCCAGGTTTTCTTTTTCCGCTCGGGCGCGAACTTTGGCAACCGGTCCTATTTCCCGTCTCATGCCCGTGAAGAGACCACGGAAGAAGTGCTGGAGGCCTTCCTGGGCCAGTTCTACGCCAAGACCCCTCCGCCCAAGGAAGTATATTTAAGCAACGTCATCCCCAACGAGGCGCTGGTTTCCGAAGCTCTTGCCGTTCGCGCCGGGCGTAAGGTCGTGGTCAATGTGCCCCAGCGGGGCGGAAAACGGAAATTGATTGAGCACGCCCGGCTCAACGCTGAATCCGCGCTCAGCCGCCGAATGTCGGAGAGCGCCACGCAGCGCAAGTTGCTGAACGGCTTGGCGGAGGTGTTCGAGATGGAAGCCGCCCCGGAACGCATTGAGGTTTATGACAACTCTCATGTTTCCGGCGCCAGGGCCGTGGGGGGCATGGTCGTCGCGGGGCCGGAAGGATTCCGCAAAAACGCGTACCGGAAATTCAACATCAAGGGGGCGAGGAATACGGACGCCGGCGAGGATGGTTACGAGGCGGGTGACGATTACGCCATGATGCGCGAGGTGCTGACACGGCGCTTTTCCCGCGCGCTCAAGGAAGACCCGGACCGCGCCGCCCAAGGTGACGGCGGGCAATGGCCGGATCTGGTTCTGATTGACGGCGGCAAAGGTCAACTCGGCGTGGCGATGGAAGTGTTCAAGGAGCTGGGCGTCAACGACGTCACGCTGGCCTCTGTCGCCAAAGGCCCGAACCGCAACGCCGGCCGGGAAAAGATTTTCCTGAGCTCGGGCAAGGAGAAGCTCCTGAAACCCAACGACCCGGTGCTCTACTTCATTCAACGCCTGCGTGACGAGGCGCACCGTTTCGCGATCGGCTCTCACCGGGCGCGCCGCCAACAGACGGTGCGGAAATCCATGCTTGATGAAGTCCCCGGGATCGGCGCCAAGCGCAAGAAGGCGCTGCTGCTGCATTTCGGGTCCGCCAAGAGCGTTTCTCAAGCGAGACCCGAGGATTTGGAGGTGGTCGAAGGGGTCTCAAAAGCTATGGCGAGAAAAATTCACGACTGGTTTCATCCCGATGAGTGATGTGATACCTCTGCCCGGACGAAAGCGGGCTTGAGCGGGACAGCATGAAAAAGCAACTGCCGAACATTTTGACGATATCGCGGATTGCCGCCGTTCCGGTTGTCATTCTCTTCATGCTGTTCGTCGAGGCGCCCTATGGCAATTGGATCGCCTTCGGCGTCTATTGCTATGCGGGCGTTACTGATTTCCTCGATGGTTATCTGGCGCGCGCGTGGGACCAGCAATCCGCGCTGGGTAAGCTTTTGGACCCCATCGCCGATAAGCTGCTGATAGCGGCCGTTCTGTTGACGGCGGTGGGCGTGGACCGCGTTTCCGGCGTCGATATCCTGCCTGTCGCCGTTATTCTGTGCCGGGAGATACTGGTTTCCGGCCTTCGGGAGTTTTTGGCGGGCATCAAGGTGAGCGTGCCTGTCTCGGCGCTGGCGAAATGGAAGACGACAATCCAGATTTTTGCGCTGGGCTTTTTGATCGTCGGTCCGGCCGGACCCGGCTTTTGGGGCGTTTCCACCACTGGGATCGGTGTTCATCTGACCTGGGCGGCGGCGCTGATTACCTTGATTACCGGTTATGATTATCTGATATCGGGACTGCGTTACGTGCGCGAACATGACGAAACGGCGGAACAGGCCAAAGAGCGGCTTGAGAAGTCCTTGGCCGAGGTCTCGGATACCGCAGCTTGAACAATCTTCCACTATTGCCAAACGGCGGGAATGCGACCATATCTCCGGTCTCGCCGATCAAGGTTACCGACATTGGCGTCAAGCCAGAAACAGGCGTATGAGAACCGGGCAAAAAATCTTCGGGCTGGTGGGGTGGTCCGGCAGCGGAAAAACAACCCTCGTGGTTAAGTTGGTGCCGGCGTTAATGGAACGTGGTCTCAGCATCTCGACCATGAAGCACACTCATCATAATTTCGATGTCGATAAACCGGGTAAGGACTCGTTCGAGCACCGGGCCGCCGGCGCGACGGAAGTCATGCTGACCTCTTCCAAGCGCTGGGTGTTGCAGCACGAGCTTCGTGACGAACCGGAGTCTGATATGGACGAGCTTGTCGCCCGCATGTCGCCGGTCGATCTGGTCTTGATCGAGGGCTTCAAGCGCGACCGTCATCAAAAGATGGAGGTGTTCCGCCGTGAGGTGGGAAAACCCCTGCTGGCGCCGGAAGATTCCTCCATCGCCGCGGTGGCCAGTGACGGGCCGGTCCCGGAAGTTTCTGTCCCCGTCATCGATCTGAACGATTTGGACGCCATCGCGGATTTCATCTTTGCCCATTGCGGGTTCGGCGCGGAACGGGTTCATGGCGCAGCTTAAGGACGATTGTTTCGCCTTTGGCGGTCAATTGACGCCGTTGGCCGAGGCCCAAGCTCTGCTGGATGCGCGAGTGGCGCGCGTGGTTGAGCCTGAACAGGCGGCGATTACGGAGGCCCTTGGCCGCATTCTGGCGGAAGACGTCATCGCCCTCCGGAACGTGCCGCCTCATGATAACTCGGCTGTTGACGGCTATGCGGTTCATGCCGACGACTTGAACCCGGATGGCGAGACGTTACTGCCCATAAAGGGACGGATCGCCGCGGGCCGCCCATTGGCGGGCATTGCGGAAAAGGGTGCCGCTTACCGAATATTCACAGGCGCGCCCATGCCTGCCGGCGCGGACGGCGCACGGGGCTCCGGTCCCGACACGGTCTTCATGGAAGAGGACGTCCGTGTCGATGGCGGCGGGGTGGTGCTGCCGGCGGGGCTAAAGCGGGGCTCCAACCGCCGCGACGCCGGTGAGGACGTGCGCGAGGGAACCGTCATTATCCGCGCCGGCACCCGGCTGCGGGCCCAGGAAGTGGGCTTGGCGGCGTCCGTCGGACGCTGCGAGCTGACGGTCTACAAGCGCTTGAAGGCGGCCGTATTTTCCACGGGCGATGAAGTGCGTGACCCCGCCAGCGACGCGCCCGGGGGCTGTATCTTCGACGCTAACCGCTTCTCCGTGATGAGTTTGCTTCGGGGGCTTGGAGCGGACGTTACGGATTTGGGCATTCTACCAGATGACCAGCCGGCCATTGAGGCGGCCCTCAAGAGAGCGGCGCCCGGCCATGATGTGTTGATTACATCCGGCGGCGTGTCGGCGGGGGAGGAGGATCATGTAAAGGGTGCGGTGGAAGCCCTCGGTTCGCTTCACATGTGGCGGCTGGCGATTAAACCGGGCCGTCCCATCGCCCTGGGTCAAGTCTCCGGCACGGCGTTCATTGGCCTGCCCGGCAACCCGGTGGCGGCGATGGTGACCTTCATGATGGTGGCGCGCCCTGTCTTGATGAGGCTGGCGGGGGCCGGAAACATCCAGACGACCAGGTTCCCCGTCGTCGCGGGCTTTGATTACAAGAAAAAACAAGGCCGCCGCGAATGGGCGCGTGTCCGTGTCATGGCGGACGCCGATGGCCGCCTGGTGGCGCGGAAAGAGCATTCTTCCGGCGCCGGTATTCTGACATCCATGGTGGATGCGGACGGTCTGGTGGAACTGGGCGAGGATGTGACTGGTTTGAAAGCGGGCGAGATGTGTGATTTCGTGCCGTTCAAGGAGATGGTGTCGTGAGATTGTTGTATTTCGCTTGGCTGCGCGAACGCGCCGGGACGGCTGAGGAAACCGTGGACGCCATCGCCGGCGTGGGCACGGTCGCCCAACTGATTGAGCATCTAAGGGTCTCGGACGAGCGCTATCTGTCCGTGTTCGAGGATTTGAAAACGGTTCGTGTGGCCGTCAATCAGGAATATGTCGGCATGGACCACGCCATTGCGGCGAATGACGAAATCGCCTTTTTCCCGCCTGTGACGGGGGGCTGAGTATGATCAAGGTTCAACGGGAAGACTTTGACGTGGGGGCTGAACTCAGGGCGCTGGCCGAGGGCAATCACGGCGTCGGAGCCATCTGCTCTTTCACGGGCCTTGTCCGTGACATGGCGGGCGGTGAGCAAATCGGCGCCATGACGCTCGAACACTACCCCGGCATGACCGAGAAAGAGTTGGCCGCCATTGAAGAAGAAGCCAGGCGGCGATGGCCCCTGGAGGCGGCCTTGATCATTCACCGGTTCGGCGGTCTCGAACCGGGTGACCGGATTGTGCTTTGCGCCGCCGCGTCCGCACACCGGGCCGCGTCTTTTGATGCTTGCGAATTCATGATGGACTTTCTTAAGACCAAGGCGCCGTTCTGGAAGTTAGAAGATACGAAACGCCGGGGCGGGCGATGGGCCGATGCGCGGGACAGCGACAACTCGGCGGCGGAACGCTGGGTGAGGTTTCCCGGGAAAGCCGCCGAATAATGGCGCAGAAGGAGCGCCCCAAGGGCCACACACCCAAGGCCTATCGGAATGAAGCGTTCCTGAACTCACGCGATGGCCGGGGCCTGCGCATCCTGTCGGAATATATGGAACCGGCGGCGCGCTTTCAGCATCTCAGCGTCGCCGACACCATTGTCTTTTTCGGCTCCGCCCGAATCAAGTCAAAAGAGCAGGCGGAAGCGGCGTTAGAGCGGGCGAAAATTTCCGGCGAGGGGCTGGAGAGGGCGGAACGGAACCTGAAGACGTCCGTCTACTACGAGGCGGCGCGTCTGCTCGCCAGGCGGCTGACGGAGTGGTCAAAAGCGCTTGATGAGGACCGGCCCCGTTTTATCGTCTGCTCAGGCGGCGGACCGGGGATCATGGAGGCCGCCAACCGGGGTGCGTCGGAAGCCCGTGGACTGAATGTGGGCCTCGGCGTTTCCCTGCCTCATGAGCAGTTCAACAACGAGTACATCACCCGTGAACTCAGTTTCGAATTCCACTACTTCTTCATGCGGAAGCTGTGGTTCGTCTATCTGGCGAAGGCCGTCATCAGCTTCCCGGGCGGTTTCGGAACCTTGGACGAACTGTTTGAATCCCTCACCCTGGCCCAAACCGGCAAGATCAAGAAACGCATGCCCATCATCCTGTTCGGCAGGGATTACTGGACCCGGGTGATGGATATGGACGTGCTGATTGAGTACGGTACTATTTCGCCCGGGGACATGAAGCTCTTCACCATCACCGACAGCGTCGATGAAGCGTTCGAGATTGTAATCGCCGAACTCAAGAAGCTATTGGATCAGCCTGGCGCGCATCTCTGAGGGACGTGTCAAGTTCACGCCGCCGCCGTCTCCGCCGTCTTGCCGACCACGCGTTCGTAATCGTCGATCAGTTGGTGCGTTATGGCGCCCGGCGTAAAGGTGAGGTCGTCGATTTGACCCACCGGCGTGACTTCCGCGGCCGTGCCCGTCAGGAATATCTCGGTCGCGTTCTTCAATTCCTCGGGCATGATGACGCGTTCAATGACTTCGACGCCGCGGGTTCTGGCGAGATCGATAACCGTGCGGCGGGTAATGCCGTCCAGGAAGCAATCCGGCGTCGGCGTGTGTAGTTTGCCGTCGCCCATATTGATGAAGATGTTCGCGCCCGTGGCCTCGGCGACCCGGCCCCGGTAATCGAGCATCAAAGCGTCTTGGCGGCCGTTGGCCTCCGCCGTGTGTTTGCTGAGCGTGCAGATCATGTAAAGGCCGGCGGCCTTGGCGAACACAGGCCCGCATTCAGGCGCGGGGCGGCGCCATTTGGAGGTTTCCAGCGCAATGCCCTTTTCCCGCAGTTCCGGCGAGAAATAGCTGGGCCAATCCCAAGCGGCGATGGCGACGTTGATTTTGTTAGCTTGCGCCGATACGCCCATCATCTCGGAGCCGCGCCAAGCGGCGGGACGGATATAGCCATCGCGGATACCGTTCTTTTCACACGCCGCGATAGAGGCCGCGTCGATTTCGTCCAAGGAGAAGGGGATGTCGAAGCCCAGCGTTTCCGCCGAGTAAAACAAACGCTCCGTATGCTCTCGAAGCTTGAAGATGGAGCCGGCATACATCCGCTCGCCTTCAAACACGCAAGAACCATAATGAAGTCCGTGGGTTAGCACATGGACACGGGTGTCGCGCCAGTTCGTCCATTCGCCGTTGAACCAGATCAGTCCGTCATGATTATCAAAAGAGAGGGCAGACATTGAAATAATCTTTCGCATTTGACGTTGATACATCTTGGTTGTTGCGATCCTAACGAGGATCGGGCATATCAGTCAATAATGCTGACTTAAATTTTTTAAAGACCTGACTCCATGGCGGAAACACCGCCCCGCAGCCGCGCTCAAGCCAATCCGTTATTCCTGCGGGATGACGAACTGCGTCACGCCATAGAACTCTTGTTCTTTGCTTATAGGGACTTCACCGGCGAGGCGGATACGGTGCTGGAGGGCTACGGGTTTGGCCGGGCGCACCACCGGGTGATTTATTTCGTCGGCCGTAATCCGGGGATCAGCGTCAGCGAGTTGTTGCGGATTCTCAAAATTACCAAGCAAAGCCTGAACCGGGTTTTGAGCGCTCTGATGGAGAATGACTATATTACGCAGGAGGTTGATCCAGAGGACGGCCGCCGGCGTTTGATGCGGTTGACCGGCAAGGGCCGGGGGTTGGAACGTGAGTTGACACAACGTCAATCCGCGCGGATCGCTAGAGCTTATCGCGACGCGGGCGCTGACGCGGTGGCCGGGTTCCGCGAGGTGATGCGCGGGCTGATCAATCCGGAGGACCGCGGACGGATCTCAGCGCCGGGTCAGTCAAAACGCTAGTGGACGCCGCCAGTGCTTCGCGAGCGATTTCCCTGTGATATACTTGGAGTCCATGAACCAGTTGGCGCCCAGTGACGATATACCCAATCTGTTGGTGGTGGATGATGACGACCGCTTAAGGGACCTGCTGCGCCGATATCTCAGCGACAACGGCTTTCTGGTGGCGACGGCGGCGAATGCTCAGAATGCGCGGAAGAAGCTGAACGCGCTGGATTTCGACCTGATCGTGTTGGATTTGATGATGCCGGGGGAAAGCGGGCTTGATTTCGCTGCGGACTTGCGGGCGACCCGCGGCGTTCCGGTCTTGATGCTGACGGCCATGAGCGAACCAGGCGACCGCATAACCGGGCTGGAACACGGCGCGGACGATTACCTTGTCAAGCCCTTTGAACCTCGCGAACTGCTGCTTCGCATCAATAATGTTCTGAAACGCGTGCCCAAGGCCGCGCCGCCGCCCGCTGAAATTCGTCTTGGCGATATGACCTTCAACTCCGTGCGGGGCGACTTGACGGACAACGGCGGAGGCCGTGTGCCCTTGACCGCCCAGGAAGCGACCTTAATGGGGTTGTTGGCGGCCAAGCCCGGTCAGATATTTACCCGTGATGAATTGATTAAACGCTCCGGCGGCGCCGCCGGCGGGCGCGCCATTGATGTGCAGGTAACGCGTCTTCGCCGGAAATTCGAACCCGATCCCCGCCGGCCGCGCTATCTTCAGACCGCGCGCGGGAAGGGTTATATCCTGAAACCCGATTGAGCGCCAGACGGCGGACGGACTGAAAAGCGATGGACGCCTTTATAAAACGATATCTGCCGCAAAACCTTCTGGGGCGGGCGCTTTTAATCATCGTGACGCCTCTCGTGCTGTTGCAGGTGGTTTCCGCGATCATTTTCTATGAGACCCATTGGAACAAGGTGTCCTACCGTCTGGCCAAAAGCGTCGCTGGGGACATCGCGCATGTCATCCATCTCCGCCAACAATTCGGCGGCTCGGAGAACTGGCCGTCTCTCGAGAGCCTGTTCCGTAACGATATGGAATTATTGATCGCCTTTGAACCGGACGCCATCCTGCCCAATACGCAGGCGCCGCAGGACACCCGCCTCGACCGGATGATGGAACGCGCCATGCGGGTTCATGTCCGCCGGCCGTATCGCCTGGATACGAAAAGCCTTGCGGAACAGGTCGCCATTGACGTTCAGTTGTCAGACGGCGTCATGCGTGTAACGACGACCCGTAAGCGCCTCTTCAGCTCAACCATTTATGTTTTCGTGCTTTGGATGGTCGGTACGTCGTTGATCCTTTTTGGCGTGGCGACGGTTTTCATGCGCAATCAGGTGCGCCCGATCCGGCGGTTGGCGTGGGCGGCGGAGAATTTCGGCAAAGGCCGGGATGTTACCCGTTTCAAGCCGGAAGGAGCGCGCGAAGTCCGCCAGGCCGCCCAGGCGTTTCTCGCCATGAAGGGCCGGATTGAGCGGCAAATCCGTCAGCGCACGGATATGCTTTCCGGCGTTTCTCACGACCTGCGCACGCCCTTGACGCGCATGAAGCTGCAAATGGCCATGTCGCAGGGTATGACCGGGACCGATGATTTGCTGGCCGACATCGCCGACATGGAGCGTATGCTGGAGGGGTATCTCGCCTTTGCACGGGGTGAGGGGACGGAAAAACCGGTTGAAACAGACGTTAGCGCTTTGCTCGCGGACGTCATCGGCAAGCGCGGGTTCAACGGCGCCGCTGTGGATCTCCATTTGGAGGATGACATTGAAATGCCGGTTCGTCCCAACGCCTTCAGCCGGGGCATCACGAACCTTGTCGAAAACGCGTCCCGCTATGGCCAGCATGTCTCCGTTCGCGCCGGGCGGCGGGATGATATGCTGGAGATTACCGTGGATGATGACGGCCCGGGCATCCCAGAGGCGGACTGGACCGCTGTTTTCAAACCCTTCTATCGTGTTGACCCGTCCCGTAATCCGGTGACTGGCGGTGTTGGGTTGGGGCTTACAATCGCACGCGACGTGATGCAGAGCCACGGAGGACAGATCACCTTGGAGGACTCTCCCCTCGGTGGTCTCCGGGCCCGTGTCCAGGTTCCGCTTTAAGGATCGCTAGAATAGTCTGCCGCCGTTTGGAATTTTCTGATCGGGGCCGATCAAGACGACCTCATTGTCCGCGTCGGGGAAACCCAGCACGAGGACTTCGGACATGAACTTGCCGATTTGGCGGGGCGGGAAATTGACGACACAAGCCACTTGGCGGCCGATCAGGTTCTCGGGCGTGTAGTGTTTGGCGAGTTGCGCGGATGATCGCTTCTCCCCGATCTCCTCACCCAAATCGACCCAGACCTTGATCGCCGGTTTGCGCGCCTCTGGATAAGGCTCGGCTCGAACGATGGCGCCGACCCGGATATCCACCTTGGCGAAGTCGTCGTAGCTGATTTCCATGAAGAACGACCCTTGAATAATCGGAAAAATATCTTGGATCATGCCTAACCAAGAGAGTTTTTCCAAGTCGGCCCGGAAAAGCGCCGGCTTTATCGGAAGCGCGCCGGAAGCGTAATTGCCGTATCGCCGTCCGGTTTCCCTAAAACGGAATAGGCGGAAGCCGCCGCCGGCCCCCGCCTGAAAGAATTTCGGGCCGGGTTCGGACCATCCGGGCCCTCCCGTTTCATACGTCTCATTGTTCGCACAAAAAGAACAAAACAAAAACAAATAATTGTCTCATTTCTTCGGCAATCTAGACGCCGCCCCTGAACCGCCCAAAAACCAAGGCCCCGACCCGGTCAACGGAGCCTTTTGACCAAGCATCACCAAGTAAATTCCATTGACACCCATAAATACCCATGATATCCCAAAATATCCCATGAAGGTTCACCGGCGCCCAAAAACCGTCGCTGGACCCCGCCAAGGCAGGGACGGCGGTTATGGGCGGGACGGACAGACAAGCCATGCGCCGCCTGGGCGTCTTCCGTTCAAGTTTCTGAAATAATTTATGAAACAGGGTCTGGCGCTGGAGTGGTTCGATGTTGCTGGTCGGCCGGCACGTGAACAGGATCGACAAGAAGGGACGCGTCAGCGTGCCCAAACCGCTCCGCGAATCGATTCTCAAATCGGCGGGCGATGACGGCTTTCAAGGTCTGTTCGTGTTTCCGAGTTTCAAGGACGAAGCGCTCCGCGCCGCCGGGGAGGGCTGGATGCGGTCCATGGCGGACCGTATTGACGATATGGACGAATTTTCCGAGGACCAGGACGACATGGCCATCGCCGTGTTGGAGAGCGCCCATCAGCTGCCGTTCGACCCGGAAGGCCGCGTCGTTTTGCCCGGGGAGTTGATCAGCCACGCCGGGATCAAGGGCGAAGTGCTGTTCGCCTCGCGCGGCGGAAGCATGTATCTGTGGAATCCGGCGAAATACGAGCTGGTGCGAAAGGCCGCGTTTGAACGCGCCCGGGCGCGCAAAGCGACGCTGCCGAAAAAACCGGCGATGGACGGGGGCGGCTCATGAGCGCGCAACCGCACGTCCCGGTCTTGCTGGAGGAAGTCATCGACGCGCTTAATCCGCGCGACGGCGGCGTTTATTTAGATGCCACCTTTGGCGCGGGCGGCTATTCAAAAGCGCTGTTGGAAGCGGCGGACTGCACAGTCTGGGGCATAGACCGCGATCCGCTCGCCCAGGACATGGGCCGCGACCTGGCGGCGGGGCGCCACGGTCGTCTGACCGTGTTGGCGGGACGCTTCGGCGACATGAGGGAATTGTTGGCGAACGTCGGTGTTGAACGGATCGACGGCGTCGCGCTCGACATCGGCGTCTCGTCGATGCAAATCGACGATCCGGCGCGGGGCTTTTCGTTCCGCCTCGACGGGCCGCTCGATATGCGGATGGAGCAATCCGGACGGTCTGCGGCCAATGTCGTCAATGAAACGGCGGAAGCCGAGCTTGCGGACCTGATCTATCAACTAGGTGAGGAACGGGCGTCCCGGAAGATCGCCAGGGCCATCGTTGAGTTGCGCGGGCGCTCCCCCATTACCCGCACCATCCAGTTGGCGGACCTGATCCGCTCGGTGGTGCGGAAATCCAAAGACGGCATAGACCCGGCGACCCGGACCTTTCAGGCGCTCCGGATTTTCGTCAATGACGAATTGGCGCAGCTGGACCGGGCGCTCAAGGGCGCCGAGGCATTGTTGACGCCTGGCGGGCGGCTGGCCGTCGTCTCGTTCCATTCGTTGGAGGACAAGCGCGTCAAGGCGTTCCTCGCGGAGCGGACGGAAGGCCGCGCGCGAGGCTCGCGCCACACGCCCGACATCCCCACGGAGGCGCGGCCCACGTTCCGTCTTCTGAGGCGGGGCGCTATCAAACCGTCCAAAACGGAAGAGAACGCGAATCCCCGCGCCCGGTCCGCGCGTCTGCGCGCGGCGGAACGCACGGACGAACTCGTGACGGAGGAAGCCGCATGAGACGTGAAACGACCTTCTTCGCATTACTCGTGGCCGGTTTGATGACGCTGGCCTTGTTCCTGGTCAGCTATCAGGTTCAGGACCTCGAAAAACAGTTGGAAGGGATCAATAAGGGCATCACCGAGGATCGTCAGGCAATCCATGTGCTGGAAGCCGAATGGAGTCACTTGAACGACCCGGAGCGCCTGAAGACGCTGGCCCGGCGGTATCTGAAATACGAGCCCATGGGCGCGGATAAGGTCGCCCACCCGCAGAGCATTCCCTGGCGCGGTTCCAATGTGGACGCCGGCGGCCTAGTGCGGCCCAGCCTGATCGAGACCGGCGCCCGGGTTGCGGAGGGCGCCCAATGATCAAGCGTCAACAGGACCTGTTCGACCGTATGGCGACCAAGGTGAGCGGCGATGTGCCGGAAGCCCTGAAACGCGAGCGCGCGGCCCTGGAGACCGGGCGCAACCGCTTGGCGCTGACGGGGCTTGTCCTTGCTTTGGGATTTGCCGTGATCGGTTACCGGGTCGTCGACCTGACCCTTTTGACGGACCGGGACGCGCCCCGGCTCGCCCAGCGCGTGCTGACGCCGGAAACCGAGCGTCGCCGCGCCGACATCATTGACCGCAATGGCGTTGTGCTGGCGACGTCCTTGCCGACGGTGTCGCTCTATGCGGATCCCAAGAAGGTTCTGGACGCGGAAGAGGCCGCGGACAGGTTGGCGCGCGCCTTGCCCGGGCTGGACCGGGACGTCCTGATCTCCCGCCTGACGGCCAAGGGACGCTTCGTCTATCTAAAGCGCGGCCTAACGCCTGCGGAACATTTCGCCGCGCACCGTCTCGGCATCCCGGGCGTCTGGTTCGAGCGCGGCGAGCAGCGGGTTTATCCCCATGGCCGCCTGGCGTCCCATGTTTTGGGGGCCACTGATGTGGACAGCCGCGGCCTCGGCGGCGTCGAGAAACGTTTCGACGCGCCCCTGAACGCGGGCGGCTCGCCGGTTCAGTTATCGCTCGACATTCGCGTTCAATCCATTGTGCGCTCCGAATTGCGGCACGCCATCGACCGATTTTCCGCCATCGGCGGCATGGCGGCGGTGATGGACGCCAATACGTCGGAGATCATCGCCATGGTTTCCATGCCGGACTTCGACCCGCACAAGCCGGGGAACCTGCTCAAGAAGCCCGGATTCAACCGGATGACCAAGGGCGTCTACGAAATGGGCTCGTCGTTCAAGCTGCTGACGGCGGCCATGGCGCTCGACGCGGGTGTGGTCGGCTTGTCGGGCGGCTATGACGCCACCAAACCCATTCGTCTCGCCCGTTACACCATCAAAGACTTCAAACCGAAGAACCGGTGGCTCTCGCTGCCGGAAATTCTTGTCCATTCCTCGAACATTGGCGCCGCGAAAATGGCGCTCGATTTGGGCGCTGTGGCCCAAAAGACCTACCTCGGGCGGCTCGGCCTCCTGCGTCCGTCCCCCGTTGAGTTGCCTGAGGTAGGTCGTCCCCTTCAGCCCCCCGTCTGGCGCGAGATCAACACCGCCACCATTTCCTTCGGCCACGGCCTGTCCGTTTCGCCTCTGCAATTGGTGAACGGTGTCGCGACGGTGGTGAACGGCGGTTTTTATCGCCCGGCCACCTTGATCAAGGTGGACCCGGACACGCTCCCGGACGCGCCCGCCAATCGTGTTTTCTCAAGCGACACGTCGGCCAAAATGCGCGGTCTGATGCGCCTGGTGGTTAGCCGGGGAACAGGCCGGAACGCGGACGTTGACGGCTATCTGGTCGGCGGCAAAACCGGCACGGCCGAAAAACTGAAAAACGGCCGCTATCAAGACGGCAAGAACATCGTGTCGTTCGTCGGCGCTTTCCCAATTCATGATCCGCGCTACGTCATCATGGTCGCCGTGGACGAGCCGAAGGGCCGGAAGGACACCTACGGCTACGCGACAGGCGGCTGGGTCGCGGCCCCCGCCGTGAAGCGGGTCATCACTCGCATGGCCGGTGTTCTTGGCGTTCCCCCCGCGGTCGGCATTCCGGAACTGACCGCGGAGAGGAAACTGGTCGCGCCGGGGGTTGCGGCGGCCCGCTTCCCCGGCGCGCCCGCCAAACCCAAGACGGAAAAAGCCTCGCTGGTTACCGAAGAGACCCTCCGCGCGGCTGTCGAGCGGGCGGAAACCCGTGAACGCGGCCAGCCGTCCGCCCTTGCCCCGCCGGCGAACGGGGGGCCAGGTGAGTGAGATGTTAGACGCGGCGCCTGATATTCACGCCATCCGGGAAACGGTCGAGCTGCTCGATGAATTGCCCGGCGTCGGCTTCACCGGTCTCACTTGTGACTCCCAAAAGGTTGAGCACGGCTTTCTTTTCGCCGCCCTGCCGGGCGTTCGGGCCGATGGACGCGCATTCATCCCCGAGGCGATCGCGAAGGGAGCGGCGGCCGTGCTGGCGCCGCCGGGGACCCCCTCGCCGCCCGGCGGTTCCGCTGTTCCCGTCGTGGAAACGGACGCCCCCCGCCGCCGCTACGCCCTGCTGGCGGCGCGGTTCTTTCATGCTCAACCGCAGACCATCGCCGGCGTTACCGGCACGAACGGCAAGACCTCGACCGCTTCGTTCCTGCGTCAAATCTGGACTCACGCGGGACGGACAGCCGCCTCCATGGGAACGCTTGGCGTCCAGTCGCCCGCCTTCAACACGGATAAGGGCCTCACAACACCGGACGCCGCCGACCTGCATCGTGACCTGGAACGACTCGCCGTTGGCGGCGTGACGGATCTGGCGCTCGAGGCTTCCAGCCACGGGCTCGACCAGAACCGGTTGGACGGCGTCACCTTCACGGCCGCCGCCTTCACCAATCTGACGCGTGATCATCTGGATTATCACCCGTCCATGGACGCCTATTTCGAAGCCAAGGCGCGGTTGTTCACCGAACTTCTCGGAGAGACCGGCACGGCGGTCGTCAACATGGACGACGCGCATGGCCGGACGTTGCGGGATCGATTAAGCGGCGCGCCGCTCAAGGTGCTTGAGGTCGGCCAGTCCGGCCGGGACATTCGTTTGATCAGCCGCCGTCCGCTATCCGGCGGGCAGGAACTGATCCTTTTCACCGGCGGACGATCCTATCAGCTGACCTTGCCGTTAGTGGGCGCGTTTCAGGCGGAGAACGCGCTGGCGGCGCTCGGCCTCGCCCTGGCGACGGGTGTTGACGCGGACAAGGCGGCGGAGGCGCTATCCGACGTCAAAGGAGCGCCGGGGCGCCTTGAGCTTGCCGGCGCGACCAACAAGGGCGCTACGGTTTTCGTCGACTACGCTCATACCCCCGATGCTCTTAATAATGTTCTAACGGCGCTCCGGCCCCATACGGAAAATCGTCTGCATGTCATTTTCGGCTGCGGCGGGAATCGTGATCCGGGCAAGCGGAAGCCCATGGGGGAGGCCTGCCGGAAGTTGGCCGATATGGTGATCCTCACAGACGACAATCCGAGAGATGAAAACCCGGCGTCAATCCGTCGCGAGGCCCGTAAAGGCGCGCCCGGCGCGTTGGAGATCGGCGACCGCCGCCGCGCCATTGAAACCGCCATCGCGGATTTGGAAGCAGGCGACGTGCTGGTGATTACGGGCAAGGGTCATGAACAAGGTCAAATCGTTGGCGGCCAAATTCTGCCGTTCGACGATTTGACGGAAGCCCGTAAGGCAATCGCGGCGGGGACGAAAGATGGCTAAGCCGCATATTCGCCCCCCGCTTTGGAACGAGACCAACGCCGCAACGGCCACGGGCGGCGAGGCCAAGGGTGTTTGGAGCGCCCATGGTGTTTCCATCGACAGCCGGAGCGTCGAGACCGGCGATCTTTTCATCGCCATCAAAGGCGACCGCATGGACGGTCACGCTTTTTGCCGGGACGCTCTCGACAGGGGCGCCGCCGCCGTTGTCGTCGAACACGGTTTTGATGGTGTCTCGCCGGACGCGCCCGCGCTCCGCGTCAACGACACGCTTAACGCCATGGAGGCCCTGGGACGCATGGCCCGTTCCCGCATCAACGGCAAAGTTGTTGGCGTCACCGGAAGTGTCGGCAAGACCGGCACCAAAGAAGCGCTCGCCCGCGTTTTATCGGATCAGGGCAAAACCCACGCGACGCTCGGCAATCTCAACAATCATTGGGGCCTGCCGCTGACCCTTTCTCGAATGCCTTCTGATACGGACCACGCGGTCATCGAGATGGGCATGAGCCATGCGAACGAGATTCGTCCGCTTGCCAAAATGACCCGTCCTCATGTCGCCGTTATTACCGCCGTCGCGCCGGTTCACATCGAGTTCTTCAACAGCGTCGCGGGTATCGCGGACGCCAAGGCGGAAATCTTTGACGGGCTGGAACCGGGCGGCGGCGCCATCCTGCCGCTCGAAAACCCCTATTTTGACCGGTTGTTGGATCGCGCGAAGACAGCGGGCGCGGAACGCATTGTCGCTTTCGGGGAAGGAAAGGAAGCGGATGCGCGCCTGTTATCCTGCCGGCCTTCTTCCAAGGGGTCGCGTGTCGAGGCTGATATTCTGGGCCAACGCGTCTCGTTTGAGCTTTGCGCCGCCGGCCGTCATCAAGCCATTAACGCCATGGCGGCGTTGGGCGCCGTCAACGCCGTTGGCGCGGACATCGAACGGGCCGCGCGGACATTTGAGTCCATTCGCCCAACACCGGGCCGGGGCGACCGCCACCGAGTCAACACAGGCCTGGAAACCTTCACCCTGATCGACGAGAGCTACAACGCAAGTCCCGTCGCCGTCGAAGCGGCTCTTGCCGTGCTCTCCGCTATGCCGATTCAATCTCCCGGACGACGCATCGCGGTGCTGGGCGACATGCTGGAGCTGGGGGAGAAGTCGAAATCACTCCATCAAGGTCTGGCCGAAACCCTTGCCGAGAACAAGATAGACCTGGTGTTCACGGCGGGTCTTCGCATGTCGCACCTGTTCGACGCCATTCCCCGTGAGATGCGGGGCGGTCACGCCATGACGGCGGAGAAGCTGGCGCCGTTGGTCACAGCCGCCGTCAACGATGAGGACATTGTGCTGGTGAAGGGCTCTTACGGCTCGAAAATGGTGTATGTGGTGAACGCCCTGTTCGCCTTGGCGTCTGATGGTAACGGCAATGGGTCCGGCAAGAGCGCCCATCAAGCGATGGGATGTTAAGGCGGCATGTTGTTCCACATCCTCTTCCCGCTCGCCGAGCAGTTTTCCGCGCTAAACGTGTTCCGCTATATCACCTTCCGGACCGGCGGGGCCATGATCACCGCCATGGTTATCAGCTTCATAATCGGCCCCGTTTTGATCGAGATGCTGAGAAACCGGCAGAAAGAGGGGCAGCCGATTCGCGATGACGGGCCGGAGAGCCATCTGCTGACCAAGAAAGGCACGCCCACCATGGGCGGACTGCTGATCCTGCTCTCGGCAATCTCCGCGACCCTGTTGTGGGCCGACCTCGCCAACCTCTTCATTTGGGCGGTCGTTGGGGTGATGGTGGGCTACGGCTTCATCGGGTTCATGGATGACTACCTGAAGGTCTCCAAGAAGAACGCCAGGGGTCTGGCGGGCAAACTCAAATTGTTATTGCAAGTCTCCATCGCCGGCGTGGCCGCGTTCTGGATATCGAGCCATCTGCCCGAGGGCCTGAACGCTCATCTGGCGTTCCCGTTCTTCAAGGATCTGCTGCTGAGCTTGGGCTGGTTCTTTGTTGTTTTTTCTGTCTTCGTTGTCGTGGGTTCGTCCAATTCCGTGAACCTGACGGACGGCCTGGACGGCCTCGCCATCGTGCCGGTGATGATCGCCTGCGGCGTGTTCGCGCTGATCGCCTACCTGGTCGGCAACGCCATTTTCGCCAATCACCTGCAGCTTCATTACGTTCCCGGCTCCGGCGAACTGGCGGTGATCTGCGGCGCCTTGATCGGCGGCGGTTTGGGTTTCCTCTGGTACAACGCGCCGCCCGCCAAGGTTTTCATGGGCGACACCGGATCACTGGCGCTGGGCGGCGCGCTCGGGACTATCGCGGTCATCACCAAGCACGAACTGGTCCTTGCGATCGTCGGCGGTCTGTTCGTGCTGGAAACCGTTTCGGTCATCGTTCAGGTCGTTTCCTTCAAACTCACCGGCAAGCGCGTCTTCCGTATGGCGCCGTTGCACCATCACTTCGAACAAAAGGGATGGGCCGAACCCACCATTGTCATTCGTTTTTGGATTATCGCCTCAATCCTGGCCCTCGCTGGCCTGGCGACGCTGAAATTAAGATAAAGGCCATAAGAGCGATATGATCGACCTCTTCTACTTCGCTGGTTTTCCCGTCGCCGTCCTTGGTCTGGGCCGCTCCGGCATCGCGGCCAGCAAAGCGTTGGCGAAATCCGGCGCCGACGTCTGGGCGTGGGATGACAATGAAGACGCGCGCCGGCGCGCGCGCGAGGAAGGCGTCAATCTGGTCGATTTGTACGCTTGCGATTGGAAAGAGCTGACGTCGCTCGTGCTCAGTCCGGGTATTCCCCTGACGCACCCCGAACCGCATCCCGCCGTCAAAATGGCCAGGGAAGCGAATGTGGAAGTCATCGGCGACATTGAGCTTCTGGGCCGCGCGCAACGGGAATGCGGCTACATCGGCGTTACCGGCACCAACGGCAAATCCACCACCACGGCGCTTATAGGCCACATCCTGCAAGTCTCCGGCAGGAACGCGGAAATCGGCGGTAATCTTGGCGTGCCCGCGCTATCGCTCGACCCCATGGGCGAGGAAGGCGCGTACGTTTTGGAGATGTCCAGCTATCAACTGGACCTGACCTTCTCCATCACGTTTGACGTGGCTGTGTGTCTCAACATCTCGGCCGATCACCTCGACCGGCACGGAGGCATGGACGGCTATATCGCGGCGAAGAAAAAGATTTTCCACCGCCAGACCGGCCCGCGCACCGCCGTTGTCGGCGTGGACGACAAATATGGTCAAGCGATTTACGAGGAACTGCGCGAGACTGGCGATCAGGCCGTGATTGGCGTCTCGGGCGCGAAGAAAGTCGATGGCGGCGTCTATGTCCTGGACGGCGTTCTGTATGACGACACCCAGGGCCGGGAAACCCCGGTCACCAGCCTGAAGAGGAACCCGGCGCTGCCTGGCGGGCACAACCGGCAAAACGCCGCGGCCGCCTATGCGGCCTGTATCCGCACAGGTGTCGAGCCCCGTGTCGCCATGGCCTGCATCAACAGCTATCCGGGATTGGCGCACCGCCAAGAGCCGGTCTCTTTGGTGGATGGCGTGGCCTTCGTCAATGACGCCAAGGCGACCAACGCCGACGCGGCCGGAAAAGCGCTGGCGTGCTACGGCGATATTTTCTGGATCGCGGGCGGGCGGCCCAAATCCGGCGGCATTACGCCTCTCGCTGAGTTCTTCCCGCGCGTCAAGCACGCCTACCTGATCGGCGAGGCGGCTCTCGCATTCGGCCAGCAGTTGGATGGCAAGGTGCCCTTCACCATCGCCGGTGAGTTGGATAAGGCCGTCGAGGCCGCCTATTACGACGCCAAAAACATCGGTGGCCAGGGCGCCGTTGTTTTACTGTCGCCAGCTTGCGCGTCGTTCGATCAGTTTCCCGATTTCGAAGCCCGCGGCGACGCCTTCAAGGACCTGGTTTTCGCACTGCCGGGCGAGCATCTAGATCCCCATGAAGAGCCGGGCCTATTCCCGGGCGGCGGAGAAGACGGTTGGGAGAACGGCGTATGACGACGCTAACCCGCACCGACACGTCCGTTCTGACCCGTTGGTGGTGGACCATCGACCGCTGGAACCTGGCGGCTGTCGCCATCTTGGCGGCGATTGGCGGCGTGATGGCGCTGGCGGCGAGCCCGCCCGTCGCGGAACGCCTGGACCTTCCCATCTTCCATTTCGCCAGCCGCCAGTTCGTCTTCTTGGGAATTGGGCTCCCAATCATGGCTGCGGTTTCCCTGCTCTCGCCGCGCGGCGTTCGGCGTCTGGCGCTCGTTCTGACCGGTTTCTCCATGTTACTGATGTTCGCCGTCCTTTTCGTCGGCCCTGAAATTAAAGGTGCGGCGCGCTGGCTGACCCTGGGCGGTCTATCATTCCAACCCAGCGAATTCGTCAAGCCGGGTCTGGCCGTGTTGGCCGCTTGGGCTTTCGCGCAAGGCAAAATAGATCCGGACTTTCCGGGAACACTTTTGTCCGCCGGCCTCTTCATGGCGGTTGCGGCGCTGCTCCTGCTCCAACCAGACGTGGGCATGACCATTGTCGCCGCCGGAGTCTGGGGCGTGCAACTTTTTCTGGCGGGCCTGCCCGTGATCCTGGTCGCCGGTGTCGCGGGCGTGTTCTTGATCGGCTCGGCCGGCGTTTATCTCTCCTTTGCTCACGTGCGAAGCCGGGTTGACAGGTTTCTGGATCCCGAGGCGGCCGAGGGTTATCAGATCATGCGCTCTCTGGACGCCTTCAAGAACGGCGGTCTGACAGGCCGCGGTCCCGGCGAGGGCCGCGTGAAGGAAGTTCTGCCCGACGCTCACACGGACTTTATCTTCGCCGTTGCGGGCGAGGAATTCGGCATGCTGGCCTGCGTCGCCATTGTCGCTATTTTCCTATTCATCATCCTGCGCGGCTTTTCCAAGGCCATGAAAGGCCGCAGCCTGTTTATAATGCTGGCGACGGCCGGTCTGCTGGTTCAGATCGCGCTGCAAGCCATGATCAATTTAGGCTCGACGCTGCACCTAATGCCGCCCAAGGGCATGACGCTGCCATTCATTTCCTATGGCGGATCGTCAACCCTCGCCGTCGCTATCGGACTCGGCATGATTCTGGCGCTGACCCGGAGCCGGGATGACGCGGGAGGACGGGCATGACGGCGATGTCCTCCAAGCTCGTTATCCTGGCCGCCGGCGGCACTGGCGGTCATGTGTTCCCCGCGGAGGCGCTGGCGGCGGAGTTGTTGTCGCGAGGCTATCGCCTCGCCTTGATCACCGATGATCGAGGACAGGAATACGGGGGCGCTTTGGGCGCGCTGGAAACCCATCGCATTCTAGCGGGCGGCGTCGCCGGCAAAAGCCCCGTCAATCTGGCCAAGAGCGCTGTGAAACTGGGTCTGGGCGCGCTCCAGGCGCGGCGACTCTTGAAGCGGCTGAACCCCTCCGCCGTGATCGGCTTTGGCGGCTATGCGTCCGTGCCCACCATGGTGGCGGCGAGCTTTCTGGGGCTAACGACCGCTATTCACGAACAGAACGCCGTCTTGGGCCGGGCGAACCGGCTGCTGGCGGCGCGGGTAACCCGGATCGCCACCAGCTTTTCCCATACCAGGATGATCCCGGAAGGGTCTGAACAAAAAGTCCGGTTGACCGGCATGCCCGTGCGCGCGGCCTTCGCCGCCAACCGGGATATTCCCTATCCCTCCGTCAGCGCGGCGGGCCCTTTTCGCATCCTGATTACCGGCGGCAGTCAAGGCGCGCGGATTTTAAGTGACGTCGTGCCGGTCGCGCTGGCCGAACTGGATGAGCCCCTGAAAAAACGCCTGCGAGTCACCCAGCAATGCCGCGAGGAAGATTTGGAACGCGTCCGGGAAGTTTACGCCGGCGCCGGGATCGAAGCGGACCTCCGCGGCTTCTTCAATAATATCCCCGAACGCCTGGCGCAGGCGCATTTGCTGGTCGCCCGCTCCGGCGCGTCCACCATCGCCGAAATGACCGCCATTGGGCGGCCTGGCGTTCTGGTGCCTTACCGTTTCGCCACGGACGATCATCAATCGCATAACGCCCATGCCGCCGCCGAGGTGGGCGCGGCATGGTTGATAGCGGAAGACGCCCTCACCCCGGCGCGATTGGCTGAGCGGCTATCGTCGCTGGATGCGTTGCCGGTGATGCTGGAGCGCGCGGCAACCGCGTCCAAAGACATGGGCCGCGCGACGGCGGCCGGCGATCTGGCGGATTTGGTCGAAGGTTTGCTGGCGAACGGAAACGGCGGCGGCGAGTCTCGCCATGACGAAGGCGCGGGGAGGGCCGCCGCATGAGAGCGCTTCCCCTAGATCTGGGCACCATTCATTTCGTCGGTGTCGGCGGTATCGGCATGTCGGGCATCGCCGAGGTGCTGCATAATCTGGGCTATTCCGTTCAAGGTTCCGACATCGCCGACGGCGCGAATGTGAGGCGTCTGCGCGCGCTCGGCATTCCTGTTCACGTCGGGCATGCGGCGGACAATCTCGGAGCGTCGGAAGTCGTCGTCATTTCCACCGCCGTGAAACCGGATAACCCGGAGGTCCAAGCCGCGCGCGAGAATCTGATCCCTGTCGTCCGCCGGGCGGAAATGTTGGGCGAGCTGATGCGCTTGAAATGGTCCGTTGCGGTAGGCGGCACCCACGGCAAGACCACCACCACGTCGCTCGTCTCCGCCGTCCTGGACGGCGCCGGGCTTGATCCCACCATCATCAACGGCGGCATCATTAACACACTCGGCACCAACGCGCGCCTCGGCGCCGGCGATTGGCTGGTGGCGGAAGCGGACGAAAGCGACGGCAGCTTCCTGAAGCTGCCCGCAACCATCGCGGTGGTCACCAACATGGACCCGGAACATCTGGATCATTACGGCGACTTCGAGACGCTGAAGCGGGCCTTCGTGCAGTTCGTCGAAAATATCCCGTTCTACGGCTTCGCCGTTTTGTGTATCGACCATGCGGAGGTTCAGGCGATGATCCCGCGGGTCTCCGACCGCCGGGTGATCACCTATGGCTTCAGCCCGCAAGCGGACGTGCGCGCCGAAAATTTACGCCCCAGTGTTTCAGGCTTCTGCTTCGATGTGGCGGTCGGCGACCGGAGAACGGGTGAGACAAGAACCATCGCCGATCTGAACCTGCCCATGTTCGGCGAGCACAACGTGCAGAACGCTCTGGCCGCCTTGGCTATCGCGGGTGAGATGGGAATCCCGGAAGACGCCCTTCGCGCGTCGCTGAAAAACTTCGGGGGCGTCAAACGGCGCTTCACCAAAACCGGTGAAGTCAACGGCGTCACGGTGATTGACGATTATGGCCATCACCCGGTGGAAATCGCCGCCGTTCTTAAAGCCGCGCGCCAAGCGGCCGGGTCCCAAGTCATCGCCGTTGTGCAGCCCCACCGCTACACCCGGCTGCGTGACTTGTTCGAAGACTTCTGCACCTGCTTCAACGACGCGGATCATGTGATCGTCGCCGACGTATATCCGGCGGGCGAGACTCCCATCGAAGGCGTTGACAAGGACTCCCTCGCCGGCGGGCTTCGCAATCACGGTCACCGCCATGTTCTGGAATTGGAGGGGCCGGAGCATCTTCCGGCGCTCGTCAAAAATATGGCCGGTCCGGGCGACCTGGTGGTCTGCCTGGGTGCGGGCAGCATCACCCAATGGGCCGCCGACCTGCCCAAGGCCATGGCGTCGCCATATTCCACGCCCTCAGCGGGGGTCAGCGGATGATGGCGCTAACCCACAAGGCCGGATTGATGGATCGTCTGCCCGCCGTTCGGGGCAAGTTGACCGCCAACGCGCAGCTCGCCCGCTTTGCCTGGTTCCGCGTCGGCGGCCCGGCCGAGGTGCTGTTCGAGCCGAAAGACGTTGAAGACCTGAGCGCCTTCATGACCGGCAAACCGGCGGACGTGCCGGTTTGCGTTATCGGCGCGGCGTCTAACCTGCTGATCCGGGACGGCGGCGTGCCGGGCGTGGTCATCCGATTGGGCAGGGCTTTCGCCGGGATCGCCATTGACGGCGACACCGTTACGGCCGGCGCTGCGGCTATGGATGTGAATGTGGCCCGCGCGGCCCGTGACGCCGGGCTGGCAGGGTTTGAGTTTCTGATCGGCGTTCCCGGCGCCGTCGGCGGCGCCTGTTTCATGAACGCGGGCGCCTATGGGGCGGAAATAAGGGATATTTTCGTGGCCGCCCAGGCAGTCAGCGGCCGGGGGGAGGGTCTGGACCTCTCCCCAGCCGACATGGGCTTTTCCTATCGGCGCACGGAACTCACGCCCGGCGCCATTGTCACGGAAGCGGCCTTCAAAGGCAGACCGGATGACATCACCGCCATTTCCAGGCGCATGGCGGACATCCAGAAAAGCCGGAGCGAAACTCAACCCGTGAAATCCAGAACGGGCGGTTCAACCTTTTCCAATCCGGAAGGCCGCAGCGCCTGGAGTCTCATTGACGACGCGGGCTGCCGGGGCTTGACCCGCGGCGGCGCGCAAGTCTCACCCCAACACTGCAACTTCCTTATCAACACAGGCACGGCCACGGCCGCCGACTTGGAAGGCCTGGGCGAAGAAGTGCGCCGCCGGGTGATGGATAAATTAGGCGTCAGGCTTCACTGGGAAATCCGGCGGATTGGCGAACCGCCGCCCGGCCGGATGCGCGAGGTGACGTCATGAGCAAGAAAGTCGCCGTGCTGATGGGCGGGTTTTCGTCAGAGCGCGAGGTCTCTCTGGTCTCCGGCGCGGCCTGCGCCAACGCCCTGAAAGAAGTTGGTTATGACGTGACTTCCATAGACGTTCAACGCGATGTGGGAGCGCTGATGACCCGGCTCTATCCGCGCCCGGATGTGGTGTTCAACGCGCTGCATGGCCGTTACGGCGAAGATGGCTGCCTTCAGGGACTGCTGAACATGCTGCGGATTCCCTATACTCACTCGGGCCTGCTGGCCTCCAGCCTCGCCATGGACAAGCCCATGGCCAAGACGTTGTTTGAGACCGCCGGCGTCCGTTGCGCCGAGCATGTCATCGCCACCATCGATGAAGTGCGCGCCAAGGACCCCATGCCGCGGCCTTACGTCGCGAAACCGACTTCCGAGGGCTCGTCCGTTGGTGTCAGGATCGTGCGGGAAGGCGATAACAGGCCATTATTTGAAGGATCAGGCTGGGCGTTCGGCGAAAACGTGATGGTCGAGCGCTATATCCCTGGCCGGGAACTGAACGTCAGCGTCATGGGCGGCGAGGCGCTCGCGGTGACCGAAATCACCTCCACCTCTTCCGCCGGCGGGTTTTACGATTACGACGCGAAGTACGCCGAAGGCGGTTCCGTCCATCAGGTCCCCGCCGATTTGCCGGACGCCGTCTACAGGGAAGCGTTGGACATGTCGGAGCGCGCCTTCAAGGTGTTGGGCTGCCGGGGCGTCGCCCGCACTGATTTGAGATACGACGGCGACGCGCTCCACATGCTGGAAATCAACACCCAGCCCGGCATGACGCCGACCTCTCTTGTTCCCGAACAAGCAACCCATAAGGGCATACCATTCCCGGATCTAGTCTCCTGGATGGTGGACAACGCCGCGTGCGACCCATGAGCAAGACCGTTAAAAACGCCGAAGGCGAAGATCTAAAAGCGCCGCTGCGCGCGCGTCGCGTCGGGGGGCCGCGCAAAAAAGTCCGCCGTCAAACCTGGCGCCGGGCCGTCAAGTTGGGCCTCGCCGGCGGCATGATCGGCGGACTGGCGGCTGGCGGCTGGTTCGCAACGAAAAACGACATGCCGGGGCAACTCTGGTCGGACGTCAAATGGCGCGCCATCGCGCTGTTCAATGACGCAGGTTTCGTCGTTGACGAAATCTACGTCACCGGGCGCGCTCAAACGGCGCGGCCGGAATTGCTGGAAGCGCTGGCGCTGTCTCGCGGCGCGCCCATCATGACGTTCGACGTCAGAGCCGCGCGCGAGCGGGTTGAAGCCCTTCCCTGGGTTAAACAAGCGGTTATCGAACGGATGCTGCCCAACACGGTGATGCTGCATATCGAAGAGCGCGAGGCTCTCGCGCTTTGGCAATACAAAGGACAGTTCCGCCTGATTGATACGGGTGGCGAAGTGATTTTGAAAGACAGGCTGGAGCGGTTCTCCGACTTTCCCATCGTCGTTGGTGAGGACGCGCCCGCCCATGCCCGGGCCTTACTGAACACCATCAAGGGCGAACCGGACCTGGCCGGCCGGGTCGAAGCGGCCGTCCGGGTCGGCGGCCGCCGTTGGACGCTGAAGCTGAAGGGCGGCATTGACGTGCAATTGCCGGAAACCGGCGCGGCGGACGCCTGGTCCCGGCTGGCCGCGTACGAGCGGGAGCACAAGGTGCTCGCCCGCAACATCCAGGTCTTGGACCTCCGATTGCCTGATCGTCTGATCGTTCGCGAGGCTCCCAGTCCATCGCCGCCCAAACGGCCCGCCATCAGAACTGGCGGGCGGGAAACCTGATGACCAACGCAAAAGGAACGCACAGACCGATGTCGAAGAAACTCGGCGCGCCGAAACCAAGAAGCGGCCTGATCGCCGCTCTTGATCTGGGGACCAGTAAGGTCGCCTGCCTGATCGCGCGATTGAACCCGAACGCCATCGGTCCGGCCGGCCGCGTTCAAGTGGTGGGCATCGGCCATCACCGCTCGGACGGCATGCGCGCGGGCGCCGTTGTTGACCTGGACGCGGCGGAAGGCGTGATCCGCCGGACGGTGGAAACCGCGGAAAGCATGGTCGGCGAAAACATCGAAACCGTGTTCGTGAACCTGAGCGCCGGCAAACCGAAATCCAAGTTGATCGCCCACGACATCGACGTTGAGGGGCGCGAGATCGGCGATGCGGATATGGCGCGCCTGATGGACGCCCATGTCTTGGCCGGAGAAATCCCCGAGGGTCACGAAATTCTCCACGCGTTGCCTGTCGGTTATAGCGTCGATGACGACAAGGGTATTCGCGACCCCCGAGGGCTATACGGCTCGCGGCTGGGGGTCAACCTGCACATGATCACGGCCCAGGCGGCGCCGCGCAAAAACCTCGAGACGGTAATCAAGCGTTGTCATCTGAAAGTGGAGCGGATGATCGCGACGCCCTATGCCTCCGCGCTTGCCTGTCTGGCGGGTGACGAACAGGAATTGGGCGCGACTTGCATCGATATCGGCGGCGGCACGACATCCCTCGCCATCTACTTCGACGGCGAGCTGGTCCATACGGACGTCATCCCCATCGGCGGCCAGCACATGACCAACGACATCGCCCGGGGACTCTCGACGCCGCCGGAACAGGCCGAACGCATGAAAACGCTTGAGGGTTCGGTTATTCCGTCCCCCAGCGATGACCATGATTTGATCTCGGTGCCGCTGATTGGCGAAAGCGCCATTCAGGAAACGGCGCAAGTGCCGCGCTCCGTCCTAATCGGGATCATCAGGCCCCGGGCGGAAGAGATACTGGAATTGGTCAAGCAACGTTTGGCCGACAGCGGTTTTGATCGAGTGATTGGACAGCGCGTCGCGCTGACCGGCGGCGGCGGCGGCCTCGCCGGCATGACGGAACTGACCAGCGGCATTTTGGGGCGTCAGGTCCGTATCGCCACCCCCCGTCCTTTACCCGGTTTGCCGGAGACGCTCGCAAACCCTTGTTTCTCAACCTGCGCCGGGCTGATCCGTTACGCGGCGGAGACTCCCATGGACGCCATCCCTGTTCCTGTTCATGGCGAAACCCGTCCGCCCGGACCCCTCGGGCGCATCGGCCAATGGCTCCGGGAGAATTTTTAATGATCAGCCAACCAACCCTTGTTTGTTTTCAACCGATTACCCGGGACGGCGGCGAGCGCGGCTTTACATTCGGTCCCGGGACTCAACACTTGGAGGTGTAAAATGAGCATCAACCTGACTGTCCCGGAAACTCCGGAGGGACCGGAATTGAAACCCAGAATCTCCGTCATCGGCGTTGGCGGCGCGGGCGGCAACGCCGTCAACAACATGATCGCCGCCAACCTGGAGGGTTGTGATTTCCTGGTCGCCAATACCGATAGCCAGGCGCTCACGGGTTCGAAGGCGGAACAACGCCTTCAACTGGGCGCCGGCGTGACCAAGGGTCTGGGCGCCGGCTCGAAACCGGAAGTCGGCCGTCAGGCCGCTGAAGAGAGCCTGGACGAGGTGATCGGTCAGTTGGAAGGCTCCAACATGGTTTTCATCGCCGCCGGCATGGGCGGGGGCACCGGCACAGGCGCTGCGCCGGTGATCGCCCGGGCGGCGCGCGAACGCGGAATCCTTACCGTTGGCGTGGTGACCAAACCCTTCCAGTTCGAAGGCGCTCACCGTTCCCGTCTGGCGGACGCCGGTATCGACGAACTCAGCCAGTTCGTCGATACCTTGATTATCATCCCAAACCAGAACCTGTTCCGGGTGGCCAATGAAAAGACGACCTTCGCGGACGCCTTTCGGATGGCGGACGACGTTTTATACTCCGGCGTTCGCTCCATCACCGATCTGATGGTGATGCCAGGTTTGATCAACCTGGACTTCGCCGACGTGCAATCCGTGATGGCCGGCATGGGCAGAGCCATGATGGGCACCGGAGAAGCGGAAGGCGAACGGCGCGCGATCGAGGCGGCCGAAGCCGCCATCTCCAATCCCCTTCTGGACGACGCCTCCATGAAAGGCGCCCGGGGCGTGCTGATCAACATCACGGGTGGTCCGGACATTACCTTGTTCGAGGTCGATGAAGCCGCGAACCGGGTTCGCTCGGAAGTGGATGAGGAGGCCTACATCATCATCGGCTCCGCCTTCGACCAGAACATGGAGGGCCACATGCGGGTTTCCGTCGTCGCCGCAGGTCTGGCGGCTCAAGAAGCCGCCGACAGCCCCCATATCGCCATGCTGAACGCCACCCGGCGCCTTGAACCGGTCCGGGTTTCGCGCCAGGAAGCTCCGGCTGAACCGGAAGCGCCCGCGGCGGCCGCCGCCGCGTTCGGCCTCGGTGAAACGCTGGAGGTGAACTCCGATGACGGCCTTGACCCGTCCCCGGAAGAAGCCCCGGCGGAAGAACTCAATGAAGAACTGGAGGTGTCGGAAGAAGCCGCTCTGGACGCGTTGGGCGATATTGAGGACGATCTCGGCGAAGCCGTCGAACCCGCCGCCGGCGCGGAAACGGAAATCACCAAAGCCGGGGCTCCCGCCCCCGCAGAGACGCCGAGCGCCATGCCGGCCAGTGGCGCGGCGGATACATTCGTTCCCGCCAAACCAATGGAGACAGCCGCCATCGATCGCTCGAAAGAGCCGGTGCGCAATCAACTGGGGGTCACGGATCTGATCAATGGCGGCAAGGCGGCCGAACCGGCTGGGACGCCCAAGCCGGGCTTGCTGAATCGTGTGAAAAAAGAACGGGGCTTGTCACTGTTTGAGCGCGCCACGGGTATTGGCCGCGGCTCCCGAGACGAGAGCAACGCCTCTCGGGGCGGTGGAACCGCCAGCGCATTGGACTCGGGGACCACAGCGGTCCAGTCTCGGCCGCCGTCCGCCGCCGCCTCAACTCAGCCGGTTACTCAACCACCGGCGACTCGGACGCTGGAAAAGCCGAGATTGGCCGCGCAACCGGATGATCGGCCGCACGTGTCGCAACCGGAAGACGACTTGCTGGACATCCCGGCGTTTCTGCGGCGTCAGGCCAATTAGGCGCCGCGCCGCGTTACAAAGAGTAACAAAGAGTGATTTGAGCCCCTCCAGAGAAGTTGTTAAACATGAATCCTGGAGGGGCTTTGTACTTTCGATATATTAGTCTGAAAAATCGTACTTGCGAAGTTCAGGGGTAATATTAGCCTCAAAAATTTCTGCTGGCGTCGGTTAACGCCCAAATCAAATTCAAGGAACCGTGATGACGCTTGAGAACAGTACGACGGCTTTGACGGAAATGGACGACACGCGCCTGGCCGAGACTTCTTTCTTGGAAAACACGCGTTCAAACGTCGTCGTTCGTCAACGGACGTTGGCTCGATCGGCCGCGCTATCCGGCGTGGGCCTGCACTCGGGCGTTCCCACTTCCATTGTCCTGCATCCGGCGCCGGTGAATTCCGGCATTTTGCTGCGTCGCGCCGATGTCGCCGAAAATCAGGATATCCGCGCACGCTGGGACGCCGTCGCCGACACGCGGCTTTGCTCCGTGCTTGCAAACGTCCATGGCGTCAGCGTCGGCACCGTTGAGCATCTAATGGCGGCCCTTGCGGGCTGTGGCGTCGATAATGTGCTGATTGAGGTTGAAGGCCCTGAAATTCCCGTCATGGATGGCAGCTCCGAGCCCTTCGTCGCCCTCATCCGCGACGCCGGCGTCGCGGCGCAACCGGCGGCGCGCCGGGTTATCCGGATTTTGAAACCGGTCACGGTTGCGATGAATGGCGCGGAAGCGGCGCTTTCGCCCGCTGATGTGTTCAGCGTCGATATGGCGATTGATTTCCAATCCCGGGCCATCGCCAAACAGTCACTCAGCTTGGGCGTGGTCAACGGCGCTTTCGCCCGGGAATTGGCCAAAGCCCGCACCTTTGGCTTTCTGCACGAGGTCGAAGCCATGCGCGCCGCCGGATTGGCGCGCGGAGGGTCTTTGGAAAACGCTGTTGTTGTTGATGGCGATAAAATCATCAACGAAGAAGGTCTTCGCTTCGATGACGAGTTTGTCCGCCACAAAGCGCTCGACGCCATTGGCGATTTGTACCTGGCCGGCGCCCAGATCGTCGGCGCCTATAGAGGCGTTAAATCCGGCCATGCCGTGAACAACGCCCTGCTCCACGCGCTGTTCGCCGATGACGCCGCCTGGACCTGGGACGAGATGCGCGCGGACGAGGCCCATATGGCCGTTGACGGCGACATTCAGGCCGTTTAACTCCTGTCCGTAATCCGAATTGATGGACCCGCGTCGCTGTGGGACAAGAGGACACGGTCGCATGCCGGGCGGCGCGTCGCTATTCGATCTCGCGGCCCGGTGGTATAGTTCGCGCGATAGTTCGGCGGAGGCGTCAGGCAGGGCGTATAAATCATGAATGTGAAAGTTCGACTGGCGAAGACTTCTAATCGCTCTAAAACTGCGTCACGCACTGTTTGCGCGGCGGTCGCGCTCGCAACGCTGGGCGCTTGCGAGCAGATCGACCCGGCGGCCAACTATGTGGAACGGCCAGTCAACGATATCTACAATGAAGGCGTCGATCTTCTGAAGATTCGCGAATACCAATCCGCCGCCGAAACTTTTGATGACGTGGAACGCCAGCATCCCTACTCGGTCTGGGCGACCAAGGCTCAAATCATGTCCGCCTACGCCTACTATCAGGACAACAACTACCAAGAAGCCATTTCTTCTCTTGACCGGTTCATTCAACTGCATCCGACCAACAAAGACGTGGCCTACGCCTATTACCTGCGGGGCCTCAGCTATTACGAACGCATCGTCGATATCACCCGAGACCAAGCGATCACAGAGAAGGCGTTGACTCATTTGAGCGAAGTGGTCACCCGATTTCCGGATTCGGAATACGCCCGGGACGCGGAGCTGAAGTTGGATCTGGCCTATGATCACCTGGCCGGTAAGGAAATGGAAATCGGGCGGTTCTATCACAACCGGGACCACTATCTGGCGGCCATCAACCGCTACCGGGTGGTCATCGACAAGTACCAAACGACGACACATGTGCCGGAAGCCCTGCACCGGTTGACCGAGGCCTATTTGGCGCTTGGCCTCACGCGGGAAGCCAGAACCACCGCGGCCATCCTCGGCTATAATTTTCCGGGTTCGGAATGGTACTCTGATTCATATGGAATTCTCACCGGCGAGGAAGTGAGTTCGACGCGTGAGGAAAAAGCCTGGTACGACGGCCTGGTCTTCTGGTAGGCGTTTCCGCTGATTGGTGGAACTCATGCTTCGCAGTCTCTCCATCCGTGACGTCGTTCTGATTGATCGTCTATCCCTTACGTTCGAGGAAGGTCTCGCCGTGTTGACAGGTGAGACCGGAGCGGGAAAATCTATCTTGCTCGACTCCCTGGGCCTCGCCACGGGCGCGCGCGCCGAAGCCCGGCTGGTCCGAACGGGGGCTCAACAGGCTTCCGCAACAGCCGTCTTCGATACGCCAAGAGACGGCGGTCTCCTCGCGCTGCTGAACGAACAAGGCATTCCGCTCGAAGATGGCGAGCTTATTCTACGCCGGACTCTGAGCGCCGATGGACGCTCGCGGGCGTTCATCAACGACACCGCCATTAGCGTTACTCTGTTGCGCCAAATCGGCGAGGCGCTGGTCGAGGTTCACGGTCAGTTCGACAACCAGCGCTTAACCAACCCCGCGCGGCATCTGGATTTGCTGGACGGCTTCGCCGAATTGAAGAACGACCGGACGTCGCTCGAGACAGCCTGGAAAAGCTGGCGAGACGCCATCAATATTCTAACGAAAGCGGAAGCCGGCTTGGCCGGCGCCAAGCGGGATGAGGATTTCCTGCGCCACGCCATGGACGAACTAACGGCCCTTGCGCCCAAACCCGGCGAAGATAATGACCTGGCCGTCAGACGCCAACGCATGATGAACGCGGAAAAGCTGATCGAGGGTATGAACGAGGCGAGCGGCGCGCTGAGCGCGGGGGACGGCGTTGAAGGCCGTTTGCAGTCGGCGCTGGGCGTCCTTAGTCGGCTGTCGGATCAGGCTGGCGGCGCTTTTGACGAAATCATGGCGGCGCTGGACCGGGCGCTGACGGAAGCGGTGGAGGTGGTCGAACGGTTGGAGCGGGCGTCCCGCGAAATGGACCTGGACCCGGCGTTGCTGGAGCAAACCGAGGAACGCCTCTTCGCCCTTCGCGCCTGCGCCCGCAAACATGGCGTGCAAGTAGACAGCCTCCCAGCCCTTAAATCGGATTTCGAAGCTAAATTGGCCGCGCTGGAGACCGGCGAGGGTCACCTGAAAGCGCTGCGGGATGATGTCGAGAAGGCGCGCGCGGCTTACATCGCAGGCGCCGACGCCCTGTCGGCGAAGCGCCAAGCCGCCGCTTCCCGTCTGGACGCGGCCATGGCGGCGGAACTGGCGCCCCTGAAACTGGGGGGCGCGCGATTCGTCACCAGCCTTGAGGGGCTGAACGAAAAGCACTGGGGTTCTTTAGGCAAGGACAAGGTTTCTTTTCAAGTGGTCACCAATGCGGGCGCCGCGCCCGGTCCGCTGAACAGGATCGCCTCCGGCGGTGAACTCGCGCGTTTTATGTTGGCGTTGAAGGTCGTGTTGGCGGAAACGGACTCTGTCCCCAGTCTGGTGTTTGATGAAGTGGACGCCGGCATTGGCGGCGCGACGGCGGCGGCCGTCGGCGAGCGTCTCGCCAAACTTGCGAACAATGTCCAGGTCCTGGTGGTCACTCACAGCCCGCAAGTGGCGGCCCAGGGCGCCGCCCATTTTCGCGTCGCCAAACAGCTAAACGGCGGCATGACGGAAACCCGCGTCGCCGTGTTGAGCGCGGACGAACGCCAAGAAGAAATCGCGCGGATGCTGGCTGGCTCCGAGATCACCAACGAGGCCCGGGCGGCGGCCGGTTCGCTTTTGGACGCGGCCAATGGCTGAACACAATCCACTGCGCGCCATCGCCGTGGACGGCCTGCGGTCCTGGGACGCGGCGGTCGAATTGGAGGTGCTGGCGAGAGAAATCGCATATCACGACCAGCGCTACCACCAAGATGACGAACCGGAGATTTCCGATGCGGACTATGACGCGCTTCGGAAACGCAACGATGCGATTGAAGCGCTCTTCCCCGCCCTGGTTCGCGATGACAGCCCGTCAAAATTGATCGGCGCCGGCGCGTCTGGGAAATTCGCCAAGGTAATCCACGCGCGGCCCATGTTATCGCTGTCCAACGCCTTCACGGAAGAAGACGTCATCGACTTCCTCGACCGGGTGAGACGCTTTTTGAACCTGGATATGCTGGAACCGCTAGAGGTGACGTCGGAGCCGAAAATCGATGGGCTTTCCCTCTCTGTGCGCTATGAGAACGGCAAGTTCGTTCAGGCGGCCACCCGGGGCGACGGCGGTGTGGGCGAGGACATTACGCGGAATGTCATGACCCTGCCCGAGGATCAAATGCCTCGGCGGGTTTGCGCAAACATGCCGGACGTCATCGAGGTCCGGGGCGAGGTCTTCATGGCGAGGGACGATTTCCAGGCGCTCAACGCAAGCCGGAAAGAGGCCGGGGAAAAGGTTTTCGCCAACCCAAGGAACGCCGCCGCTGGTTCTCTCCGCCAACTGGACCCGGCCGTCACCGCGTCCCGCCCGCTGTCCGTTTTCTTTTACGCCCTGGGCGAGGTGAGCGCGCCCCTTGCCGAAACGCAGTTCGGCATCATTGAACGGCTGAAAACCTGGGGCTTCAACACCAACCCGCAAACGCGCGTCTGCGGCGCGCTTCGCGACGTCATGGGGCATTACCGGGAAATCGAGGAAAGCCGTTCGGCGCTCTCTTATGACATCGACGGTATGGTTTATAAAGTGAACCGGCTCGATTGGCAGGGGCGCCTGGGTCAAGTCGCGCGAGCCCCGCGCTGGGCGACGGCGCATAAGTTCCCGGCCGAAAAAGCGGCGACAATTTTGAAAGCCATCGACATTCAGGTCGGGCGCACGGGGACGCTGACCCCCGTCGCGCGCTTGGAGCCGGTGACCGTGGGCGGCGTGGTGGTCAGCAGCGCGACACTCCATAATGAAGATGAGATCGCCCGGAAAGACGTGCGGACCGGTGACACGGTGATCATCCAGCGCGCGGGCGACGTGATCCCGCAAGTGGTCTCCGTCATTGCTGATAAACGCCCGGCGGATGCGGTTCGCTTCGCAATGCCGGACACCTGCCCGGAATGCGGCTCTCTCGCCGTTCGGGAAGAGGGCGAAGCGGCGAAACGCTGCACGGGCGGTCTCGTTTGTCCCGCCCAGGCGGTGGAACGTCTGAAGCATTTCGTCAGCCGGGACGCCTTCGATATTGAGGGCTTGGGCGGCAAGCACATTGAAGCGTTCTACTCGGAAGGCCTGATCAAGACGCCCGCAGATATTTTCGATCTGGCCCGTCATGCGGATGACTTGAAGACACGCGAAGGCTGGGGCGAAAAATCAGTCGATAATCTGCTCGCCGCCCTGGAAGATCGACGCACAATCGGCCTGGACCGGTTGATCTACGCGCTAGGTATTCGCCAAGTGGGCCAAGCGACGGCCAGGTTACTGGCCCGCGCCTATACCTCGCTTGACGCCTGGCGAGGCGCGATGGGAGCGGCGGGCGATCATGACAGCGGCGCTTATCAGGAACTTATCAATATCGATCAGATCGGACCCGGCATGGCCGATGATCTCATCAGCTTTTTCCGCGAACCGCATAACGTCGAGGTGCTGAACTCCCTGGCGGCGCGTTTGAACGTGGAAAACGCCGAGGCGCCCGCCGCGCCGGAAAGCGCCGTTGCCGGCAAGACGGTGGTTTTCACCGGTTCTCTGGAAACCATGGGACGGTTCGAAGCCAAAGCCATGGCGGAAGGGCTGGGCGCCAAGGTGGCCGGATCCGTTTCCAAAAAAACCGATTACGTCGTCGCCGGGCCGGGCGCCGGGTCTAAACTGAAGAAGGCGGAGGAACTGGGCGTGAAGGTTCTAACGGAAGAAGAGTGGCGCGCCTTGATCGTTTAATCTGTAGTATTTCAGACTTGATCTGACGCCGCTCCCGCCGCTTGTTGAAAGGGGCGGGGGTTACCAGTTTTGATAGAGAGTTACCGGTTTTGATAGAGGGTTGGCGGTTTTGATAGAGAGTTACCGGTTTTGATAAAGGGTCGCCGGTTTTGACGGCGGCGCTTAACCACACCATCAAACCCATGAAACCCATCAAACCCACGAAAGAGGTGACCCTCATGGACGGGCGTAATTAAAAATCATCCGTCACAAAGTTGGACTTCTGAACGTGGCCGGGGAATTGGGCCGGGGAATTGGGCCGGGGAATTGGGCCGGGGAATTGGGCCGGGGAATTGGGCCGGGGAATTGGGCAATGTGTCCAAGGCCTGTCCGGTGACGGGATTGTCCAGGGACACGTTTTAGCGGCGCCGCGACGCGGTTGAACAAGGCGGCGCCGAGGCGCTGTTGGAGAAGCCCCGGCGGGCGGCGAACCTGGAGAACCGGCCTGGAGAACCAGCCTTAAGAACCGGCCTGGAGAACCATGTTGACGAAGAGACCGGGCGGGCCGTCGCCGGGAATGACCCTGGCGTAGAGGCGTAGACCTTGCCGCCCCGCTTCGACAAGCCGGATACCGGCGCTTTTCCCGCCGCGCCCGGCGCCGCTTTCCCTTTCGGTTGCCGCTGGAGTAACTCTCGTCCCCTTCCACCCCGGCCCCGCCATCGAACAGGGCTTCGCTCTCGGCGCCGGGCGCAAAGACGATGATCGCGCGTGGACGGCGAAAAAACACGCCGCCGCCAGCGCGGCGCGCTCCATTTGGCTTCGTCACGGCCTCGCCGCCTTCAAGCGCCGCCTGAAGGCGCTTGAGGCCAAGGCCGCCGAAGATGGCCCGGCGCCGGGCGGGGCCCAGGTCCAGGCGCTGGAGAAGAAAACGCTGGACGACCAGGCTTGAGGCGGGCTTGGGGGCAGGCTTGGGGCTGGATGATCAGACTTGGGGCAGGATGACCAGACTTGGGGCGGGATCAACACGGCCCATCGCGGCCGTCTGGGGGCGCAGGACGCCTTCTATGCGGCGACGTTGAAGGCTATGCGGGCGCGTTGAAGGGCGCGGGTCTGTCAGCAGACCTCTATTATACCGGCGCCTGCGCCCAGGCCGCCCAGGCCCAAGCTCTACGCCGCCAAGACGCCGGTCACGGCGCCCGGCACGCTCAATGACAATGACAAAGCGCGGCGCCGTTCTATGGGGAACACAACCTTCCGGCGCCGCGCATCCTCACCGGCCGGGAAGCCGAATACTGCGGGCGGGCGGACAAGCGCGATGACCAGCTGTTCCCCGCCGTCAACGCCATCGGCCACACCAAGACCACGCTCACGCCGCCCCGGACAAACGGCGTCTGCGGACGGTTCCGCACAACCATCTTGCAGGAGTGCTGTCAGGCGGCGTTCCGCAAGCAAGGTCTATGGCGGCGCCGGCCAACTGCAAAAAGACCCCGGCGAATGGTGTGATCACGGCAACAATGACCGAACCCGTGACCGAACCCGTCAGGGAAAAACCTGCAAAGGAAAAACGCCCATGCAGACCTTGAGCGGCGATCAACAGATCTGAAAGGAAACGTTCCAGGCTTGATCTGCAGCACGTCCGCCCTGATCTGACAGACGCCGCGTCAAAACGGGCGACCCCCGCCCCTTTCAAAAAGCAGCGCCAGATCAGGCCGGACGTGCTGCACATCAGATGGCGCCCTTCTTATTGCCCTTCATGACGACCGGCGCTTCAAAGCCCCCACCCTTTTGTTTCGTCGTAAGAGGGCAAGCCCGCCCATGTCTTGAGGCTTGCCACGATTTTATTTTTTACGTCGAGCGTAAGCGTTGGGGTTTGGGCGATGAATCGCACGAGGTCTTCCGCGACGTTCACGTTCAATCGCCCATGAACGCCTCTCTTGCGAACGGACTCTTCAATCTCGAACTCGGCGACTTCGAGAACACCGCCGCATTCAAGATTGCTGTCCCATTTCAAAAAGGGATGGTCATCCCGGCTGATGGGGAAGCTGCCCCCGAAATGGGATTTCGTATTGATCCGAAAAAAGTAGCCATCATCGACGCAAACGCAGACATGCATCTTTTGCTTCGGGTTACGCAAAGTCCCAGCATAAATCCAAATGACGTCGCCGACGTTAATCACGCTTTTTTAGATGATCATTCTGTGTGAGGTTTCGGCGAGGTATTCCGCTTTCTCTGGCCGTTCGTCATCATCGGGCAGGAAATCCTCGTACCGCATCCACCGGTCAGGCGCCCTGTCCCAGGCGGGGTCCTTATGGCTTTTCTCAGTTAAAGCCATGAATGAAAGGTCTCTATTTTCCGTAAGGGCGGTTTCCAACGCCTCGATATCGCTATCGGAGAACACGGACATGTCCGGTTTCTCCTTACCCTCGACGTAGGGCCCTCGAACCTCGAACGGGTAGCCGTCGGCGCCGATTGCCTCCAGGTAAAACGGGTCCTTTTTAAGAATGTCATAGACGCCGGACGGAACCGGGCCATACCGCATGGCGGTATATTCGTCACCAATGATCGGGCGACCGAACGCGTTAAGGTGGGCTTTGTCAGCGTAAAACAGCACCTTCGCGATCATGTGAAGTGTAATGTGCGGTTTGCGGTCGGCAAGCCATAGTATCGCGTTCAAGGCCTTAACGGCGTTAAAGCGATATTTAATGAACGACATCCTGTCATTCCTTCATACACATTCTAACATTTCATTAACGCATATCGCATGGCTTTTCAAACCGTTCTCTTTTCGTGTCGGAACTCTCTTGCCGCGCGTGACGCAAAAGCCACACGCCTTGAAAAGACATTTTTGCCTCGCTCATTCCGCGCCCCGCTTTTCGAGTTCTCGGCACAAGCAGCCAATGGCCATCGCCAGCCGAAGACTGCGGGCGCCGTCATTGAAGGTGATCTCGTCGGTTATCTCGCGCGCGATGGCGAGATAATCTTGCTTGCGCAGGTTCGGAGAGGCCTTGATGATCTCCGCCACCGTGGGCGGCTCCGGCGCGGCCTAGGAGCGCGGGATGTTTTCAGAATTGGAATGGGTGGTCATAACAAGCCCTCCTGAATGGCGTTGATGAACGCCGCTAGGAAGGCTGTTAGACCGCCCTGGCGACGGCAGCTCAACTGCTATGGACAGCCCCGGTCGTTGCCGCTACCGGACTCCCGCCATAAGGAAGGCATAAAAACGCCGCCTGTCTGACGGGGGCGGTGATCCGCCATAGGGAGTTTTGAAGCTCCACTAATACCCGTGCAAGGCTAGAGTCGGATGTCAATAATATTGTGATTATAACTGTAGCTTGCTGGCCTTTGTCGTAATTTGCCGTTACAATAAAGGGATGTAATACGATTGGGATCAGAAAAAAACGCAGACAATACCACCAAGCATGGAGTGTCGTTTGACGCCATACATGGGTTTGAGTGGGAGACTGCAATGATCGGCGGGGACACCCGCGCAAACTATGGCCAACGGCGTTTTGTCGGACTTGGGTTTATCGGTCGAGGTCTTTACGTTTGCGTGTTTGCCGACCAGAACGACAAACACTATATCGTCAGCCTGCGCAAAGCGAACAACCGCGAAATTGGTATATTCAACAGAGGGTAATATGAAGATACCGACACCATATCTGACGGATGAAGAAGACCGTGTTATTACGCAAGCGGCGCTGTCCGATCCGGACAACCTTCCAATCACCGATGAGGACATCGAAAGCGGCAAGGTGATATTCCGGTGTGACCAGCAGATTGTATCGACAAACCGGCAGGCGACCGTTCGCCTTGACCCGGACGTCGCCGTCCGCCTCAAAGCGGACGGGCGCGACTGGCAAACCCGCGCCAATACCATCTTGCGCAAGAAACTGGGGCTGTAGCCGCGCTGTAACGCGACGGTTAAAACTGTGGAAACGGCATATACCGGAATACAACGGCATATCGGGGGTTTCGAACCGGAATATATTGGCATTTCAATGCGATATAGCGGCCTATCGTGGCACGTGGCGGCACAGACGCCGTTTTATCGGCGACAGGCAAAATTGAATAATCGCGCCCGCCCCGCCCAACCCGAAATTTCCGGCCGGTTCCAAAAATGGTTGAATATCAATGGTTAATGGCAAATGCGGGCGATCCGCCGGAAAATTAAGTGGGAAATCCATTTCCCACTTATGATAACAGCCTGATATTAAACATGAAATCGTGATTTTGGCCGGTTTTCCGCGTTTTGGACGTGGGAACTGGGCTTTGACCTTCTCACAGCGCCAACGAGCGGCCCCGGCGGCAATCACGGTCGGGCGGCGCCGAAGACCACCGCCTAATGACTCTTTGAATACATTCCTATATTCGGACGGTGCATGGCGCGAGGCTCGCCCGCATCGGGCATGGTTGACAAATTATATATAGCGTCTCCGTCGATCACGCGCACCGCTAGCCACTTAATAATCAGCAGAAAACGCGCCGAACCGGACAATGCCGCAGCAAGAATAGTCACGATCAACGAGGACTTCAGCATCCGAGCCATCGGCCACCTGGCCGACGGCCTCGGTGCTTGGCTGAAGGTGTGGTTACCATAAACTTCACAAGGGACAGCAATAGAAGCGTAGGCCATTCATTGCAGTATCATCACCGTCGCCTTGCTTTCCCTCAACCCTTTGCTCAATGCCACAGATATATTGATTTTTGGGGCAATACGCGGGAGCTTCCCAAGTTCCCCAAGGCGTCGAACTTTCAGGCACAATGGGGGTTGAAGATGGCTGCCTTTCCTTCTGGTTAATTAAAGAAGCCCACGATGTTGCCCTGCTAATTTTCTCATCAAGTTGCATGATTTGTTTCTGCGATGCGCCGCCAAGAAATTTTATTAACCCCCCCTGGGTTGTCCAGGTCACGACGAAGGCAATAATACTCATAAAGATCGTCGCGACAATTGAAATGATAATCCCGGTAACAATCTGTTCAGCAGTGATGCGCATTTTACCTCCTGCCGGAACTTCCGGCGTTGCCGTCATCCCTTCTTTCCGCCGTGCGCTTCAAACGTGAGGATCCGTCCCTACTCACGGGCTGGTCCTGTTTTTTCACCCGCTTTGGCGGATAGGTCAGGTTGTCGCCGAGCATCTCCCGATTGCTAAACTATAACAGCATAATTATTTAGAGTCGAATTGGGCGCGGTATCGGTCACGCTCCTGGCAAGGACCGAGCCGTCCAGCGGACCTCCCCAACCACTTCCATGTCATCTGACCAGGCGCGGGCGGGTTCGACTTGGTTGTCGCTTTTGAGGACCCAGCCGCCCGCCTCGTCCTTGCCGAGTCGCTTGGCGAGGAGGCCGTCGCCGGTGCGGATCACATAGATATGTCCGGCGCGGCGGCGGACGCGGGCGCGGTCCATGAGGATGGAACAGCCGTCCACAAGGGTGGGGTGCATGGAATCGCCCTTGACGCCGATGACCACGCATCGCGTCGGGTCCATGCCGTGATCGTCGAGCCATGAGCGGCGGAACCAGACGCGTCCGGTGACGGTCTCCATGTCCGCCGCCGATCCGGCCCCGGCGGCGCTCGCCACCTCGACGACCGGAACCGGGCGGGCCTCGCCGGGCCAGTCGCCATATGCGGCGAAATCGTCAGACGCCACCGCCGCCGTATGCGCCAGAGCCTCAAGCGCGGCCTTGGCTTCGGTCAGTTTGTCGGAGACATCGGCGATGTGGTCGCTCACCGCGTCCGCACCGGATATGGCCGACACTTTACGTGTAGTGTCACTGTCGGCGCTCTCTCTGGGCGGCGATTCCGCCGGGGCCGACATATTATACATACGTGTCTCGTTCGAGGCCCCGCCGCCGCGCGGCGGCGGAAAGCGGGGCTCGGCGCGCTGGAGGTTTTCCGCCGTCAGCCAAAATTGATCGCTCGTCCGATGTTTTCTGTGATGTGCGCCGTTGAACGGAGACGTCACTGTAAACCATGATCGCAAACCAAAAAATCAAGGGGTCCTGAGCCTAATTTTTTGGACAGGCTGGAATTGACCGCTGATTTCGCTGCTCGAGTAGATGAAATGGTTGTGCACGGATGGCGGCTGGGTTCCCGCGCCACTAGGTCCATGGCCGAAAATCTGGCTGTCCCAACCTCGAAAGATTTTGCGCCCAACATCGAACAAAAAGGCGCCGATCTCCGAATAGAGCTAGATATTGCCAGAGTTTCGCTCCAACGCATGGCCGATGTAATCGCTGTGGTGACCGGCGTAAGGAACAGCGCCGCGCCGATGACAAGCACGTCACCCGGACGGTCTGCTCAGCCGCCCTTGATGGCGGGGAAGATGATGATCTCGTCGCCATCGGACAGCAGGCGCCCGGCGCGTTCCGAGATGGGGATGGCCTCTTCGTTCAGCATGGCCATATAGGCGTCGTCGCTTGGCAGTTTAATGGCTTTCAGCACGTCATTGATGTCTGAACCCTCGGCAATCCTGACGGCGCCGGCGCCGTTGGAGTCGAAGCCCGGCGGCGAGAACGGATCCATGGAGACGAGTTTGACGATGATTTTCATGATGGTCCCGCACCCCGCCGTTCCAGCGAAAGCCAGGGTCCAAGGGTGACCGCCGATGGGCCGGGGCCTTTGCTGGTGTGACGGGTTGTCATGGTAACCCGGCTACGCCAACCCCAGCCGTTGAAGAGTCTGCGCCGTCGGCAAGCCATCCGAGTCCCAGCCCCGTATCTCGTAATATTCCGGCAGCATCTTGTCGAGCTCCGTCACCCAGCCCTTGCCGGCGCCGCCCCTGGCTCTCTCGGTCAGCATACGTTTTGGCAAGGTGTCGTCGGCCTTGGTGAAACCCGCCTTCACGTTGAAGACCTTTTCCAGGTTCCATATCCGCTCACCCATCTCGATCAGGCGCTCAACCGTCCATTCGCCCTCGCAGGCCGCGTCCAGTTGGTCGGCGAAATCCTGAAACGCCCAAGCCGCCTTGGTGAAGGTGCAGAGTCCGGAGGAGTCAATGGCGGCGATCATGTTCTGGCTGTCGGCGACCACCTTGGCTTTACCGTCCGTCGTGACCTTTTCGAAGTCGCTTTGGAACGGGGACGCCCGCAAATGACAGGCGCCCCGGTTGGATGTGGCGTAGGCGAGGCCCATGCCCTGCATAGCGCGGGTGTCATAGCCCGGAAACTCCTGACCTTTCACGCACATGGAGAATTCCGGGCGGCCGTATTTCTCGCAAAGCCGCTTGGCGCCCAAGCCGACGTCACGGCCGAACCCCCGCATGGAGCCGGTGACTTCCGCAGCCCAGACCAGGGCTTGCGCGTTGCCGAATTTCAATTCGACCCCGTCCGTGTCGTCCAAGCCGATGGCGCCTTCCTCGAACAGTTCCATGGCGGCCGCGACCGACGCGCCGAAGCTGATCGGGTCCATACCTTGTTCATTGCAGATCACGGAGGCGTAAGTCGCGGCCTCGATATCTTCCACACCGCACATCGGGCCCAATGAATAGGCGCTCTCGTATTCCAGGCCGCCGGTGGCCTTCCGGTAGCGTTCCTTGTCGGCGCCGCAGACCGAGAAATGATTCGGGTCGATTTTCGACACCCGCGCGCAGCCTATGGAGCAGGCGAAGCAGGCCTTGTTCCGGATCAGGTTGGCGGAATTGTCGGATTTGCGCACGGTTTGTTGGGCGCGGGCGTTGACCTTGGGCGCGCCCTCGAATTGCACGTCCCGGCAGTTCCGGGTCGGCAGCGAGCCATGCGCCTGCGTCACATCCATCATCCCCAGCGTGCCAAGGCCGGAATAGCGCGCCCGCGCGGGACTGGGGTCCAGTTTCGCGCGTTTCTCCCGGACAACGTTCATGAAGCGTACCGGGTCATCCACTTTCACGCCCGTGGCGCCGCGAACGGCGATGGCTTTCAGATTCTTCGACCCCATCACGGCGCCGACGCCGGAGCGGCCCGCGGCCCGGTCCCGGTCGTTCATGACGCAGGCGAAGCGTGACAGTTCCTCGCCCGCGACGCCAATGGAGGCTATCCGGATCAGCGGGTCCTGGTGGCGCCGGATGATCAGGTCTTCCGTTTCCCAGACCGTCTTGCCCCAGATGAAACCGCCCGCCGGGATCAGCCGGGCGTCGCCGTCCCGCAGATGGAGATAAACCGGTTCCGGCGATTTCCCCTCGAGGATCACCATGTCCCAGCCGGCCAGTTTCAACTCGCCGCCGAACTGACCGCCGGAATTCGAGCATGCGATCGCGCCCGTCAGAGCGCCTTTCGTTACTACTGAGTAACGCCCGCCTGTTGACGCCATGGTGCCGGTCAGGGGGCCAGTGACGAAGATCAGCTTGTTGTCCGGACCCAGCGGATCGCAAGATGGATCGATCTCTTCGAACAGATACTTGGCGCCCAGGCCCCGCTGGCCCAGGTAGTCCTTGACCCAATCCATGTTGAGCGGTTCCGGCGCACAGGTCCCCGCCGTCAGGTTGATTCGTAAAACCTTGCCGTGCCAAGCCATCCCCGTAGTCTCCGCTTCTAAGCCAGAATTCTATCAACATGGGCTTTGAGTTCTCTCTTCACCCCGTGACTCATGTGGTTGAGATATACGCGTATTCCCTCTCTCTGGGCAAACTTAAAGGCAGGGACTAAATCACTTACATGTACCGCCGCCGCCGGCGACGGTGAAGCGGACGCGCCCGGGGGCGCCGCGTTGGGTTCGGTAGGGTCCGCTGGAAGCGTCGCCGGGACGGACGGCGCACCGGCGGCCCTCGATGACGACAAGGGAGAGGGGCGCCGAGCGCCAGAGCCGCCCAAGGACCCCGACACGCCCCCCGGCGGCGATGGCGGCGGGGAACACGAGGGTACGGAAACCTTGGACCTGTTTCCCGAAGAGCGCCCGGCGTGGCGGGCCGACACGGGGATCCGGCACGTCTCCCTGGAAAATCTCGTCGCCGTCCTGGGCGAGCGGTTCCTGTCCGTCATGCCCAAGTCCGTCATCACAGAGGGGGAACAACCCGCGTGGGAGGACGTCGTTCACGCCGCCCGGGACCTGGCGCCGCTGCTGGGGATCGGCGAGCGGCTGCTATGGCGAGCTGCGGGCCTCATGGGCTGGCGGGCCGTGGCGGTTTGCATCGCGCTGATCGACCGGCGAAGCCAGGACGGCGCCGCCGACCCGGTGTTGAACGCGGGCGGGTATTTCCGGGGCTGCGTCGAGAAGGGCCCGGCGCGGGGAACTGCGCCTTCACGCCAGCGTCTTCGGGGCGCTCGGCCGACCCGGCACGGGGAAAGAACAATGAGGGCGCCGGGAGCGGGCGGCGGCGACCGCAGCTCCGATGAACGCTTGGCGGGTAGAGGTGCGAACTGGGATCGAGGGCTTCTGGGGAATGGCGAAGGTTCGCCTCGTGGGAACGGAGATTATGGTTCTGGAGTCGAGGCTCTTTTGCTACCTTACCGGTTGAGTTTTGGGGTCACATGGGGAATATCGAATGAAATGGTATCATTCAAAATTTTTTCTAGGGGGCTGTATATTTGTTCTTGGGTGCATATTTGGCGCTCTTTGGATCGGATACGATTTAACCTCGCTCATTAAATTCTGGCTAAAAGGTTGTGCGATCAATTCAGCTGGCATCTGGCTCACGGTGATAGGATTATTTGCCACAGCGTTTTTCGGCCTTAAAAAGCTACAAACCAACACGAATCAACTCCGTGCTCAGGGCTTGTCCAACCTGATGCAACGCTGGGACAGCAAATATTTGACGCTCGCGAAAGATATTTTCTATCCACAGTTATATAAGTTCGACCAAAAATGGAACAAACAAAACGCTGATCAAATTAAAAAAGTGAAAAATGACCCAAATAAGCAAATGGAACTCTATAGAAAACGGATTTCTTTTACCCGGGACCATTTCCGCAAAAAATTGTCTCGATATTTATCTCCTTCCAGCGCAAAAAGGAAAAAGTACATCCTCCTTCTGCGGATTGCCGACTTTTTTGAGAGCATTGCGATTCAAGTTGAAAAGGGATATCTGCACGAATCCGATATTCTCGCCATGTTCGGCTATCATCTGCGCGCCTTTCACAGGTTCTTCGCTGGCTACATAGAAGACTCTCAAGACAAAGAGTTGGAGATGCTGGGATGGGAACCGGTTGGGGGACGGCAATTTGATGCCATGATGAGGTTAATGGATAAGGCGCAGCGGGATGAGAATGGCATATCATACGAAACAGGTTCTCTCATGACCAAAAATTCCCAATGGCCTCCCAAGCACAGGAATGCCCAATCGTGACACACCCTCTTTCCACAACTCCCCATAGCCGGGTTTATCTCGCCGGACCCGAGGTGTTCTTCCCGAACCCGTCGGACCTCGGCGCACACAAATGCGCCATCTGCGCACAATATGGCTTTGAGGGCGTTTTCCCGCTGGACGCGGAGCTTGATCTAGGCGGCCTCTCCCCCCATGCCAAAGGGTATGCGATCAGCGAGGCCAATGAACAATTGATGCGGTCGTGCGATTTGGTGATCGCCAATATGACTCCCTTCCGGGGTCCCAGCATGGATGTGGGCACCGCCTTTGAGATGGGCTTCATGAGGGCTCTCGACAAACCGGTTTTCGGCTATTCGAATATCGTCGGCGACTACAAGCAGAGAGCCGATGAGTACGAAAAAATGGTGGGCGGACGACAATCCCCGAGCGCGGCGGCCATCAAGGAGGATTTCCAACTTCTCGACAACCTGATGATGCCGGGCGCCGCCCACGCCAGTGGCGGAAAAATCATATCGGGAAAGGTGGAGCCCGACCTCTTGTACTTGGACCTTCGCCATTTCGAGGCGGCGGTTCAAGCGGCGCAAAAGACCGTCGGTTTCCGGAAGGGGCCTGGGACGAACGGCTGACACGCCGCCCGCCCGTCATCGTCATCCGCCGCCCCATTGATAAGCGTGTGGAAAAATTCCAGGGCTTGCTCGCGATCTAAATCAGAACAGCCTTCAAACATCTCGACGCGGACATCGGCCGCCTGGCGTCAGAACTTGGTTCCCTCCTGGAGCATGCGGAGCAGAACGCCGAGCGCGCCGGCGGCAATGAGAAAACCGAAGAATCGGTTATGGCGACGCCGCCTAGCGTCACGTCCGAAGGGGTCGGGGTCGCCGCCGCTCCATCTTGGACCAAGGCCGGGGCGCTGGTAGACTCCGGTGATTCGGAGCAACTCTGACCACAAAGGAGACACACCATGGCGTTGAATCTGACGGAAGCGGAAAAGGCGGCTCTTTCCCCGGACATGCGCATTCTTGCGGAGATCGGCGAGGCGGAAGATCGCGGCGATGACGAAGCCGCCTTTGAATTACGTAAGCGAATGAATTACTCGGCGGAAACGCTGTTGGCGGCGAAGTTGAGCATGGGGGCCGACTGGGTGCGGGCGCAAGGTTGGAAACTGCAAGCGGCGGAGGCGAAGTATGGTAAGGACTGGCTTGAGCGAGAGATTGATCCGCGAGATTTTGGATGAAAGTGAGGCGAAGAAAAAGTCCAGCGGAGCCTATGACGATCCCGTACTGTCGGATCGTCAAACACGATTGCGAACAAGCCTGGCGGCGTTGGGTAAGTCGGGGGACATTGACCGCATCATGCTGGCGGAGCGCGTTATCCTGAACACGGAACTGGTGGACCATGGCAATTCACGGGCCATGCGGACCAGCCTGGGAAACGCCCTGATCGAGCATGACGCGGCGGTGCGGATGATGGAGGCCGTGCGAGATCCGGAGCGGTACAAGACCGTCGCCTCAACCCTGACAACGCCCAAGAACCGCGTCGGCGGTCTGCCGAAGGATCAAGCCCGGCAATACTTCAAATCACAGAACGCCCGGTTGCTGAACTTGGACAAGGCCCGCCTCAGTGTTACGGAAAAGGCTGTTCTCAATGAGCGCCGCGGCAACCTGCGGATCGCCGAGAAAGGATACACGGCCTTGCAAAGAAAGGCGCTCGGCCTTAAGCCCGAGCCGAACCGGGATATGGACCAGGACCGGGGCATGGGCCTGTGAGCGTGGTTCCGCCCGCCGAACAGCCCGCGCCTGGCCAGGCCACGTCCAGCCAAGCCGTGGGCGAAGACGCCGGCGTCCGGCGGACCCGCATGGTGCACACCTATCTGACGGATGATGAAAAGCGGACCGTGACGGCGAAGGCGGCGCAACTCCGGCTCCCGGTCTCGGACTTCCTGCGCCGCCTGGCCCTGAACGCGCCCTTGCCCAACCCCGCCGATTTCGCCGCTCACGGGGCGGTGCGCGATATTTTGAAGGTCAACGCCGATCAGGCGCGGCTCGGCAATCTGTTGAAGTGGGAACTGGACGCTCTGGACGAGCGCGATCTCGACGCCGCCGCCAGGCGCAAGCTGGAATCCCTGCACGACGACATCCGCGCCATGCAACGCCTGCTCAAATCCACGGCCGTTCGAATCTCCGAAAGCGCCGCCGGCGGTCGGCGGAGCTGACGCGCCCGACCCCCCGGAAACCCCCGAAAACCCCTAAAAATCCATCGCCATGGCCGATTTTGCCCAAAATCCGTCCCGAATCCTCAAAAACGGTCCCCGAGGATGGCCCGACAGCGGCGTTGAGGGTTTTCCGGGTAGTTTGGACCCTCCAGAATCACCGGGCCTGCGCGGGGCGTTTGATCGCGCCGCCGGCGGCGGAAACCGTGAGAGCGTTGAATACAAATGGAAAAATCGAAGGGGTAAATTATCCGTTCGATTTACAAGAGGCCCGGCGGTAATGGCCGGACAATGATCGCCAAGCGCATCCCCAAGAACCCGGAGATCGCGGACAGCTTCAAGGCGCTGGCCCTGTACATCGCCGAGGCCCGGGACGGCGGCGAGAAGCTGGAGGACTTCTGGATCGGCAACTGCGGCGCCGGCGACGGGCTTGACGACCTGCCCGCCGCCCTGGCGGAAGTGGAGGCCGTCCGCGCCATGAAGCCCAAGACGGCCAACAAGACCTATCACCTGGTCGTTTCGTTCCGCCCCGGCGAACGGCCCGGCCGGGAGCAGGTCCGCGAGATCGGCCGGGAGTTCGCCCACGCGCTCGGATTCGAGGATCATCAATGGGTGGCGGGAACGCATCGCGACACGGACAACTTCCACATCCACATGGCCTTTAACCGGGTTCAGCCGGAGACCTTGCGGGTGCGTTCCCCTTGGAACGACTACCGCGCCCTGGAGCGGACCTGCCGGGAGATGGAGCGGCGCTTCGGGTTCCAGGCGGACAGGGGCATGTCGGACGTAGGCATGTCGGACGTAGGCATGTCGGACGTAGGCATGTCGGACCTGGGTATGTCGGTTGGGGGCATGTCCGACGGCGAGGAACGGGCGCGGCCGTCCGGTCCGGCCCGGGACTTCGAGGCCCGCACCTGGCGGCAGTCCTTCCAGGGTTACGTGATTGAGCACAAGGACGAGATCATGGCCGTGGTGGAGCGGGCCAAGGGCTGGCAAGACGCGCACGAGGGTCTGGCGGGACTCGACCTCGAACTCAAACCCCGCGCCAACGGCCTGGTGTTCAAGCGCCGGGACGGCAAGGAGACGGCCAAGGCGAGCCTGGCCGGCCGGTCCTTGTCGAAAGCCGCCCTGGAAAAACGCCTGGGGCCGTACCGGGGCCCCGAAAAGCCGATGCGCGAGCGGCCCCGGCGGCGCCGTTACACGGCGCGGCCGCTGACCCGCCATCCCGCCGCCGCGAGGCTTTGGCGGGCCTATCTGCGCCCGGGAAACCGGAACGGCCGCCGGTCCACGTTTTTGGGCAGGCTGGCGATGAACTGGAAACAGTTCCTGATCAACGAGGCCTACCGGGACCCCCTGGCCCTGGTCATCATCATCATGCACCGCGAGATGATGGACCTGGCCTTCGGGCCGTCGCCGCGCGTCCCGAAGATGGTCTCGCCCGCGCTCCGTCATTGGACGGGCGCCGGGACATGGGCGGACGGCAGGAAGAACCCCTGGTTAACGGTGCGCAAGGTCAAGGGGTTCGGCCTGAAGGAAGACGGGGACGGTAACCTGATCATTCCGTTCCGCGACGCTCGCGGGAACATCCGGGCGCTGCGATGCCTGGCCCCGGACGGCAAGACGCTGAATATCGGCGACATGCGAGGCCCCGGATTGGCGCACGTGATCGATCCGGGCAAGACCCTGGCCGCCAGCGGCGACGCCGACCGTGTGGTGATCACCGACGATTACGCGGCGGCCGCGGCCATTCACACGGCGGCCCGCCGCGCGGTGGTGTTGGTTCCGCCGGGGGCGGACGCGGGTAAGCGGCTGGAGGCGCTTAAAGCGGAGCATCCCGGCGTGCAGGCGGTTCTGGCGGGATCGCCGGCGCTGAACCGCCAGGCGGCGTCTCATCAATACGCGCGTTGATGTCCTTCTTTGTCATACGTCAGAGGTGCGGCGTATAATCGCCATTGACAACAGAACAAAAAAAGAACATTTTCTTTTTTATCGAGAAAACAAACGCCCGGACAATGGCGATCACCGGGCGCGGTGGAGAGCGGCAATGGATGGATTGAACATGGAAAGCGGCGCCCGCGGCGTCATGGAACTGATTGATGTTACTTACTTTCCCGTCGAGAAGAATCAGGGCCTGGGCCCAAAGCGGACAAGGCACCTTAAGGCCAAGCGAGGTGAGAATCCTTTCTTGGCCGCCGAACGTGCGCTTCGTAAATCATTCAAGGTAAAGGATTTTTTGATCCTGGACGCCAATCTGGCGGAATCCGGGTTCCGGGAAGCCACAGCGGCGGACGGTTAAGCCGATGGTCATTGCCGCTATTGGCGGGCGCGGGGCTGGTCGGCTAAGATGCGGGTCTTCATTCGTTTACCAATCGCAGCCCCCTCATGTCCGCTTCTCAATCTTATCCAGACGGCGTTTCCTTCGTTGTCACAGTCTATAACAAGCGCCCGTTCCTGGAGAATATGGTCGGCGCCTTGAAGGCGCAAGACGGCGATTACGGCCGGCAATTCGTCTTCATCGACGACGGCTCGACGGACGGCTCGTTCGAAGCGCTTGAACGGCTTGCCGCCAGTCTGCCAGGCGCGGAAGTCCACACACAGGATAATGCCGGTTCAAGCGCCGCCACCACCAAAGGCGGCATGCTCGCCAAGCTGAAATGGATCAAATTCTGCGATGGCGACGACGTGATCGCGCCCTGGGCCGGACGCTGGGCGATGGAGGCGGCGGAAGCGGCGAACGTTGATGGTCTCTGGTGCCGGGGAAAGGACCGTCATTTGAACGCCGCCTATCCGGACCTAGGCGTTTTCGGTCCATGCCCGGAACACCGGGACGTAACGGTGTTAACGGACCCGCTTTACACGGTTATCCGGGAGGGACTAACCGGCATGTCCAACGTCATGGTTCGAACGGAGGCCTTCCATGGGTTCGGCGGCTGCGACGACAGCGTTTTCGTGCAGGAAAACTCGCTGGTCCTTAGAACTGCGGGCTGGCGGAGGCGTCTCGCGGTGGCGGACGACGTGGCCCTCTCGGCCGTTCCGCCGGAAGCGCCGGGACGCATCAGCGACAATAAGGCCCAGCTGCTGCATGACACGACATTGGCCTTTGCAAACTTTTTGCGCGACGACCGGAACATTTCCGACCGTTATCGTCGTCTGGCGGCCAGACGCGCGTTGGGCCGCGCCTGGAAGTGGCGCCGGCGCGAAGCGGGTAAATCCCTGCTTGACGAGCCATTGCTCTATTTAACCAATCTATGGGCGTCCGCGCGCCTGCCGCTCGCTGCGGATTGGGCGCAACGCCTCGCTTGCCGGGCCATTGCCGCCGATCATGAGGTTCGCCTGATCCCCTGAGCGCTCGGGCGGCGGTCAGTTCTCCGTCCGCCGCTGATGAATATTGGCTTGATCTGGATCGACCCGCTCGCGAAAAGCCCGCAGCAATTCGGGAAGTTCTTGCGAGAAAGCCCCTTGGCGGCCCTTCAGTTCTTGGCGGCCCTTCAGTTCTTGGCGGCCCTTCAGTTCTTGGCGGCCCTTCAGTTCTTGGCGGAACGTGGCCTTCATCGCCAGGATGTGAGTCCGGATGAGTTCCATATCCCGGTCCGCCAGCCGTTTGCGGCCATCGAGGTACTTACAAAGAGAGTCGCTGGGCACGGAGATCAGCGGAAACCCGAAACCGCCTCCTTGGCCCCGCGATTCGTGCGCCGTGTCATAGAGTTCTTTTAGCCGCGTGGCATCCACGCGGTCATCGGATGTATCAAGGAACGTCCGCCACAATAGCTCCAGATCGTCGATAAGCCCAACCCTGGTATTCGCCAATCAAATCCTCGGCCGCGTTCAGGGCGTTCAGGATGGCCGCCTCGGGAGACGGTCCACCGTGCTGGACGCGTCGTTTGATGTGTTTTTTCGGCTTTATGGGTTGATTTTCGGATTCAGGCATGGATACACAGTCGGCGGCTTAGGCCGCCGACTGTGTATCATTCCGACGCTCTTTGGCAATATAGCCGCGCCGCTGGACATTCCGCCTGTCCGGCCCGAAGAACCCGCTGTCCGGTTTGATGAACGGCCGGTCGTTCTCGACCACGTCCATCAAACGCTTATAGAGCGAGGCTGCGCTAATGGGTTTCGTCAGGAAAGACGAGACACCCGCGTCGCGCGCTTCTTCAACGCGATGCAGTTCCGTAAAGCTGGTCAGCATGATGATCGGGACAAAGGAATTCGGGTTATCCGGGTCTTTCCTGATTTTTTCGACCAGATCAATGCCGCTCATGGGAACCATATTCCAATCGGTGATGATCAAGTCGGGATCCGTGGCGTGGATCGTTTCCCAGGCTATCCTCGCTTCCGCTGCGGGCAGAACGTATCGAACGCTGAAACCTTCCAGAAAAGTGCGGATCACCTCACGCATGTGAAAGCTGTCATCGCAGACAAGGAGCTTCAAATTGCTGAAATCGTAACCAGTTATGAATCCTGGCCGATCCCCGAATCCGTTTCATGTTAGGAGGAAACCCCGATCCTCTCGACTGATTGACCCGCCTGTATGGAACAGAAGCGCGCTGGATTCTTCCGGGCACAAGCTAACGACTCTTTTTTCCATGGGCTGAACGACAATTTTTTTTACAGAACGGCTAAAAACTAGGGTCATGCCTAGCTCGGAGGATTTTTTCCGAGATGGCCTAATTCCGAAGCAGCCGAACAGGGCGCCGGCTTTATCCGAAGCGCGCCAGAAGCGCGGTTGTCGTATCGCCGCCTGGTTTCCTTAAGGTGAAAGTAGTCGCCGCCTTCATGGCGCAAAAGCCGCCGGTCGTGCCGCCGCCCGGGTTCCTTGGGGCGGGGGGTGGAAAGTGTGCTTTGGCGTATCCTTGACCTTGGCGGGGACCTTGGCGGGGACCTTGGCGGGGACCTTGGCGGCCCGGCGGTTCCCAGAGCCCTTGGCGGTTCCCCGGAAGCCCCCCGGTCCCGTTGATGGGGACACGCCCTCTTGCGAGCCCATCTTTTGAATGATCGGCGCGGTAATGACCGTAACCGGGGCCGGCCAGTCCGTCATGGCCGCGCCGTCCGCCGGAGGCGGTGACGGCCCTGGATGCTGATTGTCCCCCGCCCTTCGTTTCCGGGCTTCCCCGGCCCCATGCGCGAGATCAAGCGCATCAAGCAGGATTGGCGCGGGACAGGGCTGGTGGGACAGGGACGGTTTCATGAACGCCGTCTCTGCGTTTTTCAGGGCCTTGAAGACAATGAGACTTCTTTCGTGCCGACGCGGCCGGCGGCGAAAGCCGCAGCTTCCAATATGCGCCGCGGTGGCGAGGGAGCCGTGAAAACATTCAGGGAAATAAACCGAGAAATAAACCGGTTATGTGAACGGTCTATAGAGCGGATCAAGCCATACATGAAGATGCGCCGGAAGACGCCGCCGTTTTAGATCGTATGTCCGAGGCAATGTTCTCTTCGGATATGATCCAAAAAAAACCGCGAACCGGGGTCCGGCTCGCGGCGGGGAAGGGCCGGTTCCATGAGATGGCCCGGCGGGAGGAAACCCAGAGAAAAAAGCCAAGAGAGGAAACAGCAGGGTCCGCAGGGGATTACCTGAACAGCCTGGCGACCCTATCGCGCAGTTCGCGAACGCCCTGAGCGCGGGCCTGGCGGCGCAGCCTGGCCATGTCGTCGTCGGTCGGCTGGGCGCCGAAAGGCAGGGGGGCGAAAGCATTCATGTCACGATTGAAAACCATTTGAATTCTCCTTATGGCCGCCGGGAGAGGAAACCATTGAGCGGCGCGCCGCTGTCTGGCGTATTTCCCAGCTTCTTTGACGTTGAGAGGAAGGTACGGAAAATGAGAGAGTTAAACAAACGATCAATTCTCATTCTTGATTTTAGAAAAACTAAAACATAAGCTCTGTCACATGAGACCAATGCCGCCCCTGAATTCGCTCCGTGCGTTTGAGTCCACCGCCCGCCATTTGTCCATGTCGCAAGCGGCGGCGGAGCTTCATGTGACGCCGGCCGCCGTCTCGCACCAAGTGAGGGGGCTGGAGGATTTCCTGGGCGTCAAATTATTCACCCGGCGCCGGCGGGGCCTGCGGTTGACTGACGCCGGTTTGGCGTATTTGCCGGGCTTGCGGGATGGTTTCGAGAAACTGCGCCTGGCGACGGAAGCCGTTTACGACCAGGAAGCCGCTGGGCAATTGACTGTTTCGACGACGCCCACTTTCGCCGCCAAATGGCTGGTGCACCGGATAGAGGCTTTCACCCGCGACCATCCAGAGATCAAGGTGCTGATCTCGGCCAATACCTTGAAGCTCGACTATGACCCGGACGAGGGTGATGTCGGCGTTCGCTATGGCTCCGGCCAGTTTCCCGGCTGCCGCGTCGATAAATTGTTTGAAGAGGAAGTCTTTCCGGTTTGCTGCCCATCCATGGCTGACGGCGCCATGGATGACGGCCTGGGTCCCATTCGCGAGCCTCGGGATTTGCTGGATCACACGCTGCTCCATCCCGTGCAGCACGAAATCGACAAAAGCTATCCCCGTTGGGAAACGTGGTTGCGGAGCTACGGCGTCGAGGCCGGGGACGGCGGCCTGACCGGCCCGCATATCTCACCGCACTGGATGTTGATCGAATCCGCCGCCGCCGGACAAGGGGTGGCGCTCGCCAAAGCCAGCGTCGTTGAGAGCGATCTGATGTCTGGCCGGCTTGTCCGCCTGTTCGACGACGCCATCCACGTCAGCCATGCCTACTGGCTGATCGCGCCGGAAGAGACGGCGAACAAGCCGAAGATCGCGACTTTTAGGGATTGGCTTCTGGACGAGGCGCGGGCGCATTCCGTGACGCACGCCAGACTTGATAAGGAATATCACGAGAAGCGTTTGACCGAGCGCCGGGCGTTCGCGGATTGAGAGAGGGTGTCGTAAGAGATGGAACCGACGGACCTGCTGCTGGTGATCGACGCGCAGAACGATTTTTGCCCGGGCGGCGCCTTGGAGGTCGCGGACGGTGATGCGGTTATTCCCTTGATCAATAAGCTCGCGACGAAATTCGCCAACATTGCGCTGACCCAGGATTGGCATCCGGCGGGACATGCGTCCTTCGCGTCCAGTCATCCGGGTAAGATGCTTTACGATCAGATAGAAACTCCTTATGGCGCGCAGACGCTCTGGCCTGATCACTGCGTTCAGGGAACGCCCGGCGCTGATTTCCGCGCCGACCTGGATGCGCTGGGGGCGGCGATGATCGTGCGGAAGGGCTTCCGGCCCGGGATTGACAGTTATTCCGCGTTTTTTGAGAATGACCGGAAAACGCCCACCGGGCTTGGCGGCGCGCTCGCGGAGCGGGGCTTCAAACGCGTCTATCTTTGCGGTCTGGCTTATGATTTCTGCGTGCGTTTTTCGGCGGAAGACGCGGTGAGGCTCGGCTTCGAGACCATTGTCATCGAGGACGCCTGCCGGAGTGTGGAACTGCCGGGAACGGTCGAGGCGGCGGAGGAGTCGTTCGCGGCGCTCGGGGTGAGGAAAATTTCCGTCTCGGATCTGATGAATTAATCCGGCTATTTGACCGTGAGGCTCCGTTTTGACGACGGCCATGGGACGGCAAAACCGGTTTTAAGGACCGGATCAATATCTCTCCGGCGCATTGGCTTGCGGCCCGGGACGCAATGGAGCGATCACGCGGAGATCCGTGGCGGCGGATTGGCGCAATCCCCGGCAACGTCAAACCTGGACGCCGTCCGGCCTTTCGGAACCGGTGCTCGAGCCTTGATGAAGAAACGCCTCCGCCGCCAAGGCGCCCTTCCCGCATAGGCGGGATTTGGGTGACAACCCTTTGTGGAGCCAAGCCGTCATTCCCGCGCAGGCTGGAATCCAGACGGACCTTTGTTCCCCATGACCGGCCCATGACCGGGTTGGAACGCGGACCGCCGCGCTAAATTCCCGCCATGGGCTATTCCGACAGGGGCGGGAATGATGGATTAAACCTTTTGGAAACCCATAATCGCTCTACTCAATGTCATAACGCTTTGGGCGGCTTTCGTTTCTGAACGGACGTCACAGGACATCGAATTACACGACACCTCTTATCCAGGAGCGGCTTTCGCATTTGACCGCAAGTATCGGGTGGAACGGTGGTGACTCGCATGCGACGGTCCGGTATGAAACAAAATCAAGCGCCAAGGATCGATCTTGTTTCCGGCTTATTGTTGCTTGGGTTGGCGATGGTATGGGGCGGCTCGTTCTTTTTCGCCGAAATCGCCTTGCGGGAGGTCCCTCCGCTGACGGTTGCGCTTCATCGCGTTATTTGGGCCGTGCCGGCGTTGTTTGTTGTTGTTTGGCGGCGAGGCGTCAAAATTCCCAAGTCGATAACCGTGTGGCTCTGCTACTTGGTAATGGGCGCGCTGAACAATGCAATTCCGTTCTCTTTGATATTTTGGGGCCAAGTAACGATTGAAAGTGGTCTTGCCTCTATTCTGAATGGAACAACGGCGGTTTTTGGGGCCGTGGCCGCGGGTGTTTTTCTTGTCGATGAGCCTTTGACGGCGCGGAAAGTCACTGGCGCGTTGTTCGGTCTCTTTGGCGTCGCCGCGATTATGGGGCTTGACGCGCTCACCAATTTCGATCCGCGCAACCTTGCCCAACTCGCAATTCTTGGCGCGGCCTTGTCATATTCATTCGCTGGTGTTTGGGGTAAGCGGTTTCTATCAGACTTCCCCCCGATCATGAACGCATTTGGAATGTTGGCCGGGAGCGCCATTTTCATGGTTCCCGCGGCGTTTTACTGGGAAGGAGCGCCCGGTATTACATTGTCGGCGGAAGTGTGGACGTCTCTCCTCGCCCTTTCCTTATTCTCAACAGCCGTGGCCTATCTTTTGTATTTTGAAATCCTCGTGCGGGCGGGATCGGCAAATTTGATGCTGGTCACTCTACTCATTCCGCCCATCGCGGTCGGCCTGAGTTTCACTTTCCTCGGCGAGCGGTTGGGAAGCGAGGCATGGCTGGGCTTTGGATTAATCGCGGCCGGCCTTGGGATCACCGACGGCAGACTATTCGACCGATTGAGATCGAAACACGCCCCCGGAGCGCGCAACGCAAAATGAGTATTTGACCCAGTTCGGACAGCCGCTCTGGGTCTAAGGTCATCAGGATTTAACCCATGGTCACAACGACCGCTTTTGGCCGGCTGCGGTCATTGGCGTGATTTCGCCCAAGAACTGTCCCGACCCGAACCCTGTCAAGCGGTTGTTCCCAAAGCGCGAGTATCGGCTCCGGCAAGGCCGGGCGGCGGTCTGCGGACGGCGGCCTGCGGCCGTGAGGCCATTGATGACGCAGCGCGCTAATTTTCCCTGTCATCCCCGCGCGCCCGTTTTGTCATTCCCGCACAGGCGGGAATCCAGCGCGGCGGTCCGCATTCCGAGATAAAAACAGGAACTGGCGGTGCGATAAAACAAGATCTGACCATGCGACGAAATATCCCGCAGATAAGCGGAAAGTCCTTGGGGCGCGGGCTTCCTCAAGCCTTCACCACGGAGACGCCGTATTCCTCGCCGGCGTCCTCGAGCCAGCGCCAGAGGTAGTCCGCGAAGCTGCGCCGCACCTGAACCTCGTAGGTGCTGGCTCCGGTTTTTTTGTCATGCGCCGTCTGGTGGATCAGCACATCGGCGCGGACAAACAATGTTTGAGCGCATTGGCCCGGCGCGAAGCTTTTCGGATGCAAATCAAGCGCGCAGCCTTTGTTGACGACATCCCTCGCGTTGGGCCCGGCGATGGCGATAATGGTGAAGCCTTCGCCGACCTCCGTCACGGCCGCGTGCTGATCTTTCAGGGCGGCGCGGAGCCTGTCGGCCAGATCATCCATGACGCCTGCGGGAACCGAGGCCAGCCACTCATCCGGACCGAGGCAATAGAGCAGGCGGCCGCTGGGCGCGCCGGCCGTGGCGCCGACGGCCATGGGCAGGCTGACATCCGTCGCGGAGCGGACGCCGTTCACAAAATCCTTGGCTTTCTTGTCGCCCCGGATGTTCACGAGCACGCGGAAGCGGTGTTCGGCCAGCGTCACCCCGGCTTCGGAACTCATGGCCGCATCCGTCTCGGCCCGGGCGTCCAGGCCATGGGCGGCGAGGGGGCTTTGGCGCGGGTAGGGCGCTTTAGCCACGGGCCCTCTCCCCATCCTTGTCATAGAACACCGGGTCCGTGATTTCCGCTGGAACGACGCGGCCATCCAGCAGGGGCACATACACCGTCTCGCCTGTCCTGGCGCGGCCGCCCTTGACGACGGCAAGGGCGATGGAACGGTTTAGGGACGGTGACGCATAGCTCGACGTCACGTGGCCCAGCATGGGAGTCGGCGGATTGTCCACATTGGCCGTGGCGACGATTTGAGCGCCTTCGGGCAGGACAAGGCCGCTGTCCTTGGTCAGCAAGCCGACCAACTGTTTCCGGTCTTCACGCGCCGTATCGGGCCGCGAGAACGCCCGCTTGCCGATGAAGTCCGGCTTGGTTTTGGAGACGATCCAGTCCATGCCCAAATCGGCGGGCGTCATGGTGGCGTCCGTATCCTGGCCGGTGATGATGAAGCCTTTCTCGGCGCGGAGCACGTGCATCGCCTCGGTCCCGTAGGGCGTGACGCCGTACTTCGCGCCAGCGGTCATCAGTTGCTGCCAGACATGCTTTCCGGCGGATGCGGGGACGTTGATTTCGAAGGAACTCTCGCCTGTGAAACTGATGCGAAACACACGCGCCGGGGCGCCGCTGACGGCGCCTTCCCTCATGGACATGAACGGGAAAGCCTGCGGGTCAAGGTCGATGTCGCCGGTAAGCTCCCACAACAGGTCACGCGCCTTTGGACCGGAAATGGACAGCACGGCCCATTGCTCGGTGACGGACGTGCAATACACCCTCAGTTCCGGCCATTCGGTTTGGAGCCATTCTTCCAACCAGCCCATAACCGTCGCGGCTCCACCCGACGTGGTGGTCATGTGGAAATGGTTTTCGCCAAGCCGCGTCGTCACGCCATCGTCGAACACCATGCCGTCGTCCTTGCACATCAGACCATAGCGGCATCGCCCTACTTTCAGCGTGTCCCACTTGTTGGTGTAGACGCGATTCAAGAATTCAGCCGCATCCGGGCCTTGGATGTCGATCTTGCCCAGCGTTGTGGCGTCCAGAACGCCGACGGCCTTGCGGACCGCCAGACATTCACGGTGAACCGCTTCATGGAGCCCCTCGCCGGCCTTTGGGTAGTACCAGGGGCGCTTCCATTGGCCGACGTCCTCGAATACGGCCCCATGTTCCTCGTGCCAGGCATGAAGCGGCGTTTGGCGCGTCACATCCGCGAACTCCCCCACGTCGCGCCCGGCCATCACACCGAAGGTCAGCGGGGTGTAGGGCGGACGGAAGGTGGTGGCGCCGACTTGGGCTAACTCCTTACCCAGCGCCTTCGCAAGCGTCGCCATGCCGGGAAGGTTGCCGGTTTTGCCCTGATCCGTCGCCATGCCCATGGTGGTGTAGCGCTTGGCGTGTTCAATGCTCTCATAGCCCTCACGCGCCGCCAACATGACATCGGCGGCGGTGACGTCGTTCTGCTGATCGATGAAATGCTTGCCCTTGCGTCCGATGGGGCGGACGCCCGGTATCAGCCATACGTTCCGCCAGGGTCCTTCATCAACCTCTTCGGCGGCCGGGCCTTTCTTGCGGTTGGGCTTCTTGTGGCCCGTCGCGCCGGCGGCGTCCCGGCCCGCCTTGGCGCCGCTGTTGATGCAAGCTTGCAGCGCGAACTCGCCGTTCGCCGCGCCACAGGACCGGTCATTCTGCGGGCCGGGACCCGGCAGGAAGACGCCGCGTTCCTCTTCGAACACGTTCTTGCCGCCGGAATGGGAATGCAGGTGCACAACCGGGTTCCAGCCGCCGGAAACGGCGAGGAGATCGCAAAGGATCGTCCGGCGCTCACCCACCACATCCGAGCCATGCATGTTCAAATCCATCACATCGACGCCGCTGACATGCTGTTTGCCATGGACGGCGACGATGGCGGTTTCGTCCATGACGGGAACGCCGCGGGCCGCCGCCTCGGTCGGCAGATCGCCATCCGGGGCCGGGCGCACGTCTATCACCGCGGCGACGTCAATGCCTACATCGTAAAGGTCCAGCGCGGTGCGGTAAGCGTCATCGTTGTTGGTGAAGATGACGGCTTTCTTGCCCGGCGCCGCGCCGTATCGATTGACGTATTGGCGCACCGCGCCCGCCAGCATGACGCCGGGGCGGTCGTTGTCGGCGAACACAAGCGGACGTTCCAGCGCGCCCGTCGCGAGCACAATTTCCCTGGCCCGAACGCGCCAGAGACGTTGGCGCGAAACACCGGCCCCGGGGCTCATGATCGGATCGCGGGTTTCCACCAAGCCGACGAAATTATGGTCAAACAGGCCGAACGCCTGTGTATTCGTCAGCACCGTGACGTCCGGGGTGTCCGCCAGTTCGGCAAGGGTTTGCTCAACCCAGGCGAAGGCGGGCTGATCGTCGATCCGCATTTTTTCGAACAACAAAGCGCCACCCATCTCGACCTGTTCGTCGCACAGGATAACGCGCGCGCCGGCGCGGGACGCGGCGAGGGCGGCGGACAAACCGGCCGGGCCGCCGCCCACGACCAGCACGTCGGCGTGGGCGTTCATCTTGTCGTAGATATCCGGGTCCGGCTCCTCCGGCGCTCTGCCTAAACCGGCGGCGGCCCGGATACGGGGCTCATAGACGTCCTTCCACCACCGGGGCGGCCACATGAAGGTCTTGTAGTAGAAACCCGCCGGAATGAAGCGGCCGATGAGAGAGTTCACCGCCATCAGGTCGAACTCGACGCTGGGCCAGCAATTGACGCTCGACGCCGTTAGTCCGTCATAGAGCGGCACGCGCGCCGCCTGGATGTTGGGAACGGTGCGCGCCCCCGTTTCCAACTGCACCAGGCCGTTTGGATCTTCGTGACCGGCGCCGACGAACCCGCGCGGGCGGTGGTATTTGAAACTCCGGCCAATCAGCGAAACGCCATTAGCGATCAGCGCGCTCGCTAGCGTATCGCCGGGATGGCCGTAATAGCGCCGGCCATTGAACAGAAAGCTGATGGTTCGGTTGTAATCCAAGCGCGCCTCGGGCACGCGCTCCTCACCCAGCCGGTAGCGTTGCGTCACGGTCATCGGTCGCCCCCTCTCGCTTTCTTTGGGGGCGCTTTTTTGGGCGACGCCTTTTTGGCGGCGGGTTTCTTGACCGGGACTCGTTCGCGGGACGCGGCTTTTTTGGCCGCCGCCTTTTGGGCGGGCGCGGCGCGCCCGGCGGCCTTGGCGATGGCGGCGGGGGGCCGCCGCGCCATCTCGTAAACCTTCAGGATTTCGTTGGTCGCCGTGTCGCGCGCGGCGTTGAACCAGCGCCGGCAGCCGTGCGTGTGAACCCAGCGCTCCAGATAAACGCCCTTGGTGTTCATATCCTTGAACAGATAATCGCCCCATTCCTCGTCCGTCGCCTTGATCGGGTCGGGGCGCGCGACGTGGGCCTCGCCGCCATAGGAAAACTCGCTTTCCTCGCGGGCACCGCAATAGGGACATTCGATCAAGAACATATCGTCCCCATCCCTAGTGCGCGACCGCAGCGGCGCCGTGCTCGTCGATGAGCGCGCCGGTGGTGAAGCGGTCCAGCGTGAAGGGCGCGTTGATGGGATGCGGTTCGTCCCGCGCAACGGTGTGCGCGAACACCCAGCCCGAACCCGGCGTCGCTTTGAAGCCGCCGGTGCCCCAGCCGCAATTGAAGTAGAGGCCGGAAACGGGCGTCTTGGAAATGATCGGGCTGGCGTCCGGGCAGGTGTCCACGATCCCGCCCCACATCCGCAGCATACGCATGCGCGAGAAGAGGGGGAACAATTCACACAAGCTCGCCATCTGTTCTTCGATGACGCGCAGTGAACCGCGTTGCGAATAACTGTGATGCCCGTCGATGCCGGCGCCGATCACCAATTCGCCCTTATCCGATTGCGACACATAAACATGGACGGCGCTTGACATCACCACGCAGTCGATGACGGGCTTCACGGGCTCGGAAACCAGGGCTTGAAGCGGGTGTGAGGTGAGGGGCATCTTGAGACCGGCCATCGCCGCAATCACGCTGGAATGCCCGGCCGCGACGACGGCGACTTTCTTGGCTTTGATCACGCCGCGCGTGGTTCCCACACCCGTCACCCGGCCCCTTGCCGTGTTGATGGCGGTGACTTCACAGTTCTGAATGATGTCCACGCCCCGGTCGTCCGCCGCCCGGGCGTAACCCCAGGCGACGGCGTCATGGCGAGCCGTTCCGCCGCGCCGCTGAATGGAGGCGCCAAGCACGGGATAGCGGCTATGGTTCAGGTTGATGATCGGGACTTCCTGCTTGACCTGTTCGGGGGTCAAGATTTCCGAGTCCACGCCGTTCAGCCTGATGGCGTTCACCCGGCGGGACAGGTCGCGCAAATCTTGCAGGTTATGCGCCAGATTCAGCACGCCGCGTTGGCTCAGCATGATGTTGTAGTTGAGGTCCTGGCTTAGACCCTCGTACAGCCGCAGCGACTTTTCATAAAGCGCCGCGCTTTCGTCCCACAGATAGTTGGACCGGATAATCGTCGTGTTGCGGCCCGTGTTGCCGCCGCCCAGCCAGCCTTTTTCCAGGACCGCGACGTTTGTAACGCCGTGTTCCTTGGCGAGATAATACGCCGTGGCCAGTCCGTGCCCCCCCGCGCCGACGATGACGACGTCATATTCGGCCTTTGGTTCGGGCGAGCGCCAGGCCCGCCGCCAGCCTTCGTGATAGCTCAAGGCGTTCCGGGCGAGCGAAAAGATGGAATAGCGTTTCATTGTGATTTGTGCCGTCCCCGCCGCCGACGCCCATCGTATCGAACGCGAGCGTTTCTCTCGTCATCAGTCAACCCGCCCAAACTCGCCACGTCAAGTAGCGTTCCGATATCCTGGTGACGGCCTTGCCCGTTATTCGCCCGGAGCCGTTCAATTGGCGGGTCCCGGGCGGCGGCGCGTTTGTGAATTTCCCCGACGCCTTGCCAGGAACGCGGGCCGCACATTTCGTTCTTAGAAAAAATTGCACAATCCAGCCGAATATGCTGGACTGAGGCTGGGAGATGGTCATAACGACATAAAAAACCACTGCCTGCCGACGTCCGGGTCGCGATCAATACCCGCAAAAGTGTGTAATCCGAAAACCGCGGGCTCATCCATGAACAGGGAGTACGACCGACTATGAATTCCGATCACGATTGGGAACATCCTTATATCCCCGAGTTGAAAACGCAATTCGTCAAAGGCGACGTCGAGCGCAGAGAGTTTCTGCGCACCGCCTGTCTTCTGGGCATGTCCGCTTCCGCGGCTTATGCTTTCGCTGGCATGTTCGAGACTGGCGCGGCGTCCATCGCCAAGCCGGCGCAAGCCGCGAGGCCCGGAGGAAATCTTCGCGTTTCCATGCGGGTTCAGGAGTGGGCCGATCCGGCCAAATACGACTGGACGCCAAAATCCAATCTGTCCCGTCACATCTGCGAATATCTAACCGAGCTTGGCGTCGATGGCGTGACGCGGCCCTATCTGCTTGAGAGGTGGACGCCGTCCGAGGATCTGAAAACATGGACGCTGCATGTGCGCAAAGGCGTTAAATGGTCAACCGGCGAGGACTTCACCGCCGATGACGTAATCTTCAACATGAGACGCTGGACGGACTCGGCTGTGGGGTCCTCGCTTCAGTCCCTGCTTGGGGCCATGATCACCGAAACGGACACCGGCAAGAAGGACAAGGACGGTAAGGCCGTTATCTCCCGCACCTTGACCGAGGGCGTCCTTGAGAAGGTTGACAAGCACACGGTTCGGCTGAACCTGAACCGTCCGGAACTGTCCCTGCCCGAGATATTCTTCCATTATCCGGCGGGTCTTGTGCATCAGAGCTTCGTTGAGAAAGGTTCGGACCTGTCCAAAAATCCGATTGGTACGGGGCCGTTCGAGCTTGTTGACTTCAAGGTCGGCGAGAGCTGCGTCTTTAAACGCCGCGGAAATTATTGGGGCGAGGCGCCGATTCTCGACATGATCACTTACGTGGACACTGGCGACGATCCAGCCGCGCCGATCTCCGCCCTGGCGTCCAACCAGGTGGACCTGCTCCACGAGATGGACGTGCAGCAGCTTCCGGTTGTCAAGGCGCTGCCGGGCGTGAAGGTCTATAAAGCGGTCACTGCGCAAACCGGCGTCGCCCGTATGCAATCGACGCAAAAGCCGTTCGACGACGTACGGGTCCGCAAAGCGATTGTCGCCTGTCAGGATCACAAGCGCATTCTGGATGTGGCCTACGCGGGTCAGGGCGCGCCGGCGCAAGACCACCATGTGGCGCCGATTCATCCCGACTACTTCAAAATGCCGGATCGCAAGCAAGACCACGAACTAGCCAAAAAGCTGCTGGCCGACGCCGGCCACGCCAATGGCCTCCAGGTCCGTATCGACTGCCTGAAAGAGCCGCCGTGGGAATTGGCTGCGGTTCAGCAGTTGTCCCAGATGTGCAAGCCTGCCGGTATTGATCTTCAGATCAACGTCATGCCGTCCTCGCAGTATTGGAAAATCTGGACAGAGACCCCGTTCGGCTTCACGCGGTGGAACCACCGTCCGCTGGGCGTGATGGTGTTGAACCTGGCCTATCGTTCCGGCGCCAAATGGAACGAGAGCAGGCATTTCGACAAGAACTTCGACAAAACCTTGGACGAGGCGGGGGGGATCGCCGATCCGGTGGCGCGGAGCAAGGTGGTCGGCAAGCTGCAAGACATCATGCTAGACAACGCCCCAATCGCGCAGCCGCTCTGGCGGGCCGTCTTTACGGCGGGCAAGACGAACCTGACAGGGTTCAATATGCACCCGGTGTCGATCCATCTGCTGAATAGAACAGGCTTCATCTAAGCGGGCGGTCGAGAGCCGGACTCACACAATTCAAATACGGTCCGGTCCCTTTCAAGTATAATGCGGAGAAAGGCGCGGGGATGGCCGTCTTCACTGCGCAGCGTGTCGGCTACATGGCGCTTACCATGGTCGCGGTGTCGCTGCTGGTTTTTGTTCTCTTAGAGATCGACGTCGAAGGCGTCGCGGTCCAGGTTCTCGGACCCTATTCAACGGAGGAACAGCGTCAACTCTGGTTGCGGCAAAACGGCTATGACCGGTCGCCGTTTATCCGGTATTTCGAGTGGCTCGGGCGGTTCTTTACCGGCGACCTCGGGCAATCGACCCGGTTCAATCAGCCGGTCAACGACATCATCTGGGACCGCCTGTGGAACACGGCCATCCTGGGCTTCTGGACCATGGCGGTGCTGATCCCGTTCTCGCTGACGTTGGGCGTCCTGGCCGGGATGAGGGAGGGCAGCTTGCTGGACCGCTCGGTGTCGTTGGCCTGCATCCTCACGACGTCGGTTCCGGAATTCGCGTCCACCGTGCTGTTCTCCGCCATCTTCGTTTTCGGTCTTGGCTGGCTGCCGGGGATCAGCAACATGATCGGCGGGTTCGACCCGGTTCAGCTGATCCTGCCGGTGCTTGTTCTGGTGACATACGACTTTGGCTACGTCGCCCGGATGACCCGGGCGTCCATGGCCGAGGTGATGACGACCCACTACATCCGAACGGCCCGGCTGAAGGGGGTTCCAGAGCGTCAGGTGATCGTCAAGCACGCGCTGAGAAACGCGTTGATCGCGCCCTTCACCATCATCCTGCTGCAAGTGAACTGGCTGTTGAATGGCGTGATCGTGGTGGAGTTCTTCTTCGCCTACAAAGGTTTCGGGGCATTGTTGCTTGAGGCGTCGCTGACCCAGGACATCTACATGATCGAGGCATGCGCCATGATCGCCGTGTTCGTCGCCGTGGCGACGCAGGTGCTGGCCGACATCGGCTATATGTACCTCAATCCCCGAATCCGCTTTAAGTAGGGAGAAGCGGCATGAGCGAGACACAATCCGCCAACGTCGTCACGGCGCCGGATGCGGTCATTGTCCGGTTGATCAAGGGCGCTGCGCTGCTGCGTGAGAGCTGGGTCGGCATGATCGGCGCGTTTCTGGTCTTGTTTTGGATTGTCATGGCGCTGTTCGCGCCGCTGTTCGCGCCCTTCGATCCGCTGGTTCAAACGGTGCCTCTGCAAAAACCCCTGGCTGTCAACCCGGCGACCGGAGAAACTTATTGGCTGGGCACCGACATCCTGGGCAGGGACATTTTATCCCGGTTGATCTTCGGCTCGCGGCAGGTGTTGTTCTACGCGCCGGTGGCGACCATCGCGGCTTATGCCGTGGGCGTCTGGATGGGCTTGCTGGCCGGGTACAAGGGCGGCTGGTGGGATATTGTCCTAAGCCGCGTCGCCGACATCATTCTGTCTTTCCCGGTTCTGGTGCTCTATGTCGTGATCATCGCGACATTCGGCGCCAGCGCCGTCAACATCGTGCTCGCGATCATCTTCGCTGCGGGCCCCGGCATCATGCGGATTGTCCGTGGACTCGTGCTGGATATCCGGACGCGCGAGTACGTCGCCGTCGCCCAAACACGGGGCGAAAGCGACTGGTACATCATGCTGGTGGAGATTTTACCCAACGCCCGGGGGCCGCTGATTGTCGACGCCTGCCTGCGATTGGGCTACGTGACGATCACCATCGGGGTTCTGGGTTTCCTCGGTCTCGGTTTGCCGCCGCCGGACCCCGATTGGGGCGGCATGATCAACGAGACCCGCCACCTGGCGCTTGCGTTTCCGCATATGACCATCGCGCCTTGCATCGCCATTTCGTCCCTCGTTCTGGGCTTTAACCTGCTCGCGGACGGCGTTCGCGAAATCTCGCTGAGGGATTGACGTGACGCCCGGGGAAAAAGGTGATCGCGAAGTCGTCCTGGACATCAAGGGGCTTTGCGTCAGTTATTACACCCGCGCCAGCGAAATTCCCGCCGTGGTGGACTTTGACCTCAAGCTCCACAAGGGAGAAAGCGTCGGTTTGGTGGGCGAGTCGGGATGCGGAAAATCCACCGTCGCCAACGCCATCATGCGCTACATGGGCAACAACGGCGGCATCGTGGGAGGCGATGTCATCTTCAAGGGCCGGGACATGTCCGAGTTCTCGGAAGAAGACATGCGCAATATCCGGGGCAACGAAATCGCCATGGTTTATCAAGAGCCCATGGCGGCCTTGAACCCGTCGCTCACCATAGCCCAGCAGTTGATGGAAGTGCCCATGGTCCACGAGGGGTGCTCGGAGGAAGAGGCCCGTCAGCGCGCCCGGCGGATGCTGTCCGACGTCCATATCCCCGACCCGGACCGGCTGCTGAACAGTTACCCGCATCAGATTTCCGGCGGTCAGCAGCAGCGCGTGGTGATTGCCATGGCGTTGCTCTCCAAGCCCTCGCTGTTGTTGCTGGACGAGCCCACCACGGCCCTGGATGTGACGGTGGAAGCGGGCATTGTCGAGTTGATCGGCGAGCTGTCCGAGAAGTTCGGAACGTCGCTGCTTTACATCTCTCACAACCTGGGACTCATGCTTGAGGTCTGTGACCGGATCGCCGTGATGTATTCGGGCGAGGTCGTGGAAGAGGGGCGTATCGACAGTGTCTTCTCATGGCCGAAACATCCTTATACTCATGGTTTGTTCGGCTGCATTCCAATGCCTCACGCGGACAAGAACGTCCGGCCATTGGTCGCCATTAAGGGACAGTTGCCATTGCCTCATGAGCGCCCGGTCGGATGTAACTTCGGGCCACGATGCGATTTCTTTGAAGCCGGGCGGTGTGACGCCGGTGACATCCAAATGGCCGCGATCACCGGCGGCGACCCGCGCCACCGGGCGCGCTGCGTCCGATGGAACGGAATCAAGTCCGAGGAAACGATCCCGCAAGGACCGCGGCGCGAGCAGATTCCCGCCGGGGACGCGGTTCTGGAAGTGATCGACATGAAGAAGTATTACAAGATCAGGGACGCTTCCATCAGGGCCATGATCACGGGCGGCAAGGTCAAGTACGTGAAGGCCAACGAGAAGATCAATTTTCGGGCCGGTCAGGGCGAGACGGTCGCTATCGTGGGCGAGTCGGGGTGCGGCAAATCTACGTTCGCCAAGGTGTTGATGGGGCTGGAGACATCGACGGCTGGCGAGGTTAATCTGGCCGGAGAGGATGTTGGCAAGATCAACGTGCAAAGCCGTCCGCCTCAACTTTTGTCGTCGCTTCAGATGGTTTTCCAAAACCCCAACGACACGCTGAACCCGTCTATTTCCGTCGGTGAGCAGATTGGCCGGGTGATCAAACGGTTTGGCGTGGAAAGCGACAAGAACAAAGTGCGCGAGCGCGTCCTGGAACTGCTCGATACAGTCAAGCTGCCGCGTGACTTCTATCGCCGTCGTCCGCGCCAGTTGTCCGGCGGACAAAAACAGCGCGTCGGAATCGCGCGAGCCTTCGCTGGAAATCCGAAGACGGTGATCGCGGACGAGCCGATCTCGGCCCTGGACGTGTCGGTGGCGGCCGCCGTGACGGAGCTTCTGATGGATATTCAGCGCGAAAACCAGACCACGCTGCTGTTCATCAGTCATGACCTGTCCGCCGTGCGCTATTTGGCGGACCGGGTAGTGGTCATGTATCTGGGCCAGATCATGGAGCGGGGCGGCACGGAAGAAGTCTTCTCGCCGCCTTATCACCCCTATACCGAAGCACTGCTGTCGGCTGTTCCCATCGCGGATCCCAAGGTGACCAAGCGCCGGATTTTGCTGGAAGGCAACTTGCCGTCGCCGCTCGATCCGCCTGCGGGCTGTCCATTCTCGACCCGCTGTCCCCGGAAAGTGGGCGAGATTTGCGACACCACCCCGCCGCCTGTGCGGTTCGACGCGGAACGGCACGCGATCGCGTGCCACATCCCGATGGAGGACCTGCGAGAGGTGGAGCCGGTCATCGCCATGAAGCGGGACAACGGCGCTGCGGATTAAGCTGGACTGAGTTTGGGACGGGCGGAGTCGCAGGGCCGCGAGGGGCGGGCGCGTCCGGTTCCCGGCGCGATTTCCCCGCGCTTTGACGGCTCAAGCGCCGCTGGTTTCATCTCCCCCTGTTTTCCACGCTTAAGAAACGGCCGGTTCGGCGGGCGTCCGCCGCGCCTTGATCGATCACGGCGCCGGAGGCGCCTTGACGCGTTGGCCGGCGACTTCGTCCAGGATGTCCTGCTCGCGCTTCGCCAATTCGGCCGCCGCCCGCCGGTCCCGGATTTCCTGGGCGCGTTCGTACTTTTTTAGATGACGATAGGCGGCGTTGACCGCCTCGCGGACTTTTTCGATGTCTTTCTCTTTCGCCCGGACCTGGCGCCGCAGGCCTTCACGGCGTTCCATCGCATGTTGGTAATAGCGGTTGAAATGGGCGGAAAGAATGGGGTCTCCGGCGGCCAATTCCCGCTCGCGCTTGATCTCCAACTCTAGATGTTCGATACGCCTGTGAAGTTCCTCGAGGGCGCGCAACTGAACGCCCAATTCCCGCTTTTTCTCGTCCACCGTCCACTCATGAAGGCGGATCAGACTTTGAAGGCCCGTGCGCGCCATGGCCGCGGGATCCGTTACGCCGCCGGTTGGTCAGCGGGCGGGGCGCCGGCGGCGTCTTGAGCGTCCGCGTCCGGTGTGGCGGCGTCCAAAGCGGCGCCGGCCGCGGCGTCAGGGTCGGGCGGCATGCCTAAAATATCGCCGAGACGCTGGTATCCGGTCTGCAAGTCGGACGACTCGTTGATTTGCTGGGCCAGGAACTCCTCGATAGCCGGCACGTACTTGATGGCCTCGTCCACTTGCGGGTCGGACCCTTTCTGGTACGCGCCCAAGCGGATCAATTCCGCCATGTCCTCGTACGTCGACATCAATTGGCGCGCCCGTGCGACCAGGGCGTTTTGTTCCGGTGTGTTGCAGCCCGGCATGGTTCGCGAGACAGACCTCAGCACGTTGATCGCCGGATAGCGGTTACGCTCGGCGATGGCGCGGTCAAGCACGACATGTCCGTCCAGAATGCCGCGCACGGCGTCGGCCACCGGTTCGTTATGGTCGTCGCCCTCGACCAGTACGGTAAAGAGCCCGGTGATGTCGCCCTGGTCTCCGGCGCCGGGGCCCGCGCGCTCCAGCAGACGAGGGAGGAGGGCGAAGACGGAGGGAGTGTAACCCTTGCTCGCCGGCGGCTCGCCGACGGCCAAGCTGATTTCGCGCTGGGCCATAGCGAACCGGGTGACGCTGTCCATGGTGCAGAGCACGTTTTTTCCCTGGTCGCGGAAGTATTCAGCCACGGCCACGGTCATGAAGGCGGCTTGACGGCGGACCAACGGCGGCTCGTCGGACGTCGCGGCAATGACGACGGAACGGGCCAGACCCTCGGGGCCGAGACTATCCTCAATGAATTCCTTGGCCTCACGGCCCCGTTCGCCGATGAGGCCGATAACGGAAATATCGGCGGTGGTGTTTTTCGCCATCATGGAAAGCAGCGTCGATTTTCCGACGCCGGAGCCCGCGAAAATCCCAAGGCGCTGACCCTGGCAGACGGTCAGGAATGTGTTCATCGCCCGCACGCCCAGGTCAAGCTTGGGTCCAATCCGGCGTCTGGCGTGGGCGTTGGGGGGCGAGGCGTGAATGGCGTAAGCGCCTGGACCGTCGGGCAGGGGGCCCTGACCGTCCACTGGTTTGCCGAAGGCGTTCACGACGCGCCCCAGCCATCCCTCGCCGGGATAAATCACGGGCCGCGACGTGCCCAGTTCGACATGGTTGCCCATGCCTACGCCGTCAAGCGAGCCGAACGGCATGAGTAACGCGCGCCCATGCCGGAAACCGACGACCTCGGAGGGCACCCGCAAGCTGCCCCGGCCATGGATGACGCAATGATCACCGATAGAGACCGAGGCCTGAACGCCGCCCACCTCAATCAGCAGGCCGACGATGTTGTTCACTTCGCCGTAATAGCGGTTTTCCGGAATGCGGGTGATTTCGTGGGCGATGTGATCGGCAAGGGTTGACATAACCTCTTTATGTTCCGTTATTTCGCGAATCGGCAAACCCGGTTTCGATGGATTCCACTATAAAGGCTCAACTGTTGATGAGGTGTTAAACTCCTGGAGTTCAGCCAAAAAAGAATTATGGCTGACGGACCCGCTTGCGCTGGAAGTTTCGAATCCTTATGGTTAATAAAGATTAATTCAGACAAGCGGATCACTCTCGAACCCCCTGTGACTCTTGGAGACTCAACCATGCGCGTACTGCTCATTGAAGACGATCCCTCCACCCGTCAAAGCGTCCAAATGATGTTGGAGTCGGCGGCCATGGTGGTTGACACTACGGACCTTGGCGAGGACGGCCTGGACCTCGGCAAGCTGTATGACTACGACATTATCGTCCTGGACATCATGTTGCCCGACATGGAAGGCTTCGAAGTGCTGCGCCGCTTGCGGGACTCGCGGGTCGAGACGCCGGTCCTGATTCTGTCGGGACTGAGTGAGGCCGAGAACAAGATCAAGGGCCTTGGGGGCGGCGCCGACGACTACCTCACGAAGCCCTTCAACAAGGAAGAACTGCTGGCCCGCATTCAGGCCATCGTCCGGCGCAGCCAGGGTCACGCCCAGTCGGTCATTCAAACGGGCCGGCTGAACGTCAATCTGGATAGCCGCACCGTTGACGTGGATGGCGGCCCCATCCATTTGACGGGCAAGGAGTACGGCATCCTGGAACTGCTCAGCCTGCGTAAGGGCACCACGCTGACGAAAGAGATGTTTTTGAACCACCTCTACAATGGCATGGACGAGCCGGAACTGAAGATCATCGACGTCTTCATCTGTAAATTGCGCAAGAAGCTATCGACGGCGACTGGCGGCGAGAACTACATCGAAACCGTCTGGGGCCGGGGTTACGTGTTGCGTGATCCTGAAGGCGAGGAGGCCCGGAAGTCGGCTTGAACCCGTTCCGGCGCCCTTCCGGCGAAAACCGGACTCTGGTTTTCGCGAGCCGGTTGGCGCGGGTTCCCTTTCCCCGGGTGAGAGGGCCGGGTGAGAGGATTTCTAAGCCCTGAGCGCCATCTGAATGGGGCCGTCCGCGCGGCCTTTGACGAACTGGTCGAGCACCTCGACGTCCGTGTCCCAGACCTGATCCGCCGGGCCGTCCCAGGCGACCCCGCCTTGATGAAGCATGGCGATGCGGTCGCCGATTTTGACCGCGCTTTCCATGTCGTGCGTGATGGTGACGGCCGTCGCGCCTATGGTCTTGTTCACGTCCACGATCAGGTTGTTGATCATGCCCGCCATGATCGGGTCGAGACCCGTGGTGGGTTCATCAAACAGGATGATTTCCGGATCGTTGGCAATGGCGCGGGCAAGGCCGACACGCTTTTGCATACCGCCCGAGAGTTCGGCCGGGAACCGGTCCAGGACGCTGGCGCCGAGACCGACCTGGGCGAGCTTGGACGCGGCCAGGTCCTTGCCTTGTTTTCGGCTCACCTTGCCCTCGCCCATGGGGGCGAAGGCGACGTTCTCCCAAACCGTCATGCTGTCGAACAGCGCCGCGCCTTGAAACAGCATGCCTACCTGTTTGTTGACGCCGTCGCGCTGAGAAACGCTTAAATCCGTGACGTCCCGCCCGTCGATCAGGATCGCGCCGCCAGTGGGCTTCATAAGGCCCAGGACGCACTTAATGGTCACGGACTTGCCCGTGCCGGATCCGCCGATGATCACGAGGGATTCACCCTTGTTGACGGTCAAATTGACGCCGGTCAGGACATGCTTGGCCCCGAACGACTTGACCACATCGCGCATTTCGATCTTGGGAGGGAAGGCCGTATCCGTCATCAACTGATTCCGAAGAAAGCGGCGGTCAGCAGGTAGTTGAAGCAAAGGATCAGGATAGACGCAGAAACGACGGAGTTGGTCGTCGCGGCGCCGACGCCTTGCGCGCCGCCCTTGGAATGGTAGCCGTGATAACACCCCATAAGCGACACCAGGAAGCCGAACACGGCGGCCTTCACAAGGCCGGAGATCACGTCTAGCGGTTCCAGGAAGTTCCAGGTGTTCCGGATATAGATCGAGGGGTTGAAATCCAATTGATAGATCGACACCAGGAAGCCGCCGAAAATACCGATAATGTCCGCGATCAGGATCAAAAACGGCATCATTATAATACCGGCCATCAGCCGGGGAACGACCAGATATTTGATGGCGTTGGTGCTGAGCGTCGTCAGAGCGTCGATTTGCTCGGTCACGCGCATGGTGCCGATTTCTGCCGCCATGGAAGCGCCGACCCTGCCCGCTATCATCAAACCGCCCAGGACGGGGGCGAGTTCCCGCGTGACGGAGAGAGCGACGACGTTGGCGACGGCGCCTTCCGCCGAAAACCGGGCGAAGCCGGTATAGCTCTGAAGGGCCAATACCATACCCGCGAAAATCGCCGTCAGTCCGACGACGGGCAGCGAGTAATAGCCAATCTCCAGCATCTGACGCGCCAGAATCCGGGGATAGTGGGGCGGCAGGAAGCAGTGCGTGACCGACGCGCCGGCGAACAGGGTCAGGCGTCCCGCCGTTCCCAGAAAGGCCAAAAACACTTGGCCAATGGGTCGTAAGGGGTTGATCATGAAAGGGCGGACTCCGGCGGCGGACGGCTGGCGGCGGGACCACCGACATAGGCCCGGTGATAGCGCTGGCCCAGGGAGGTCAAAATTTCATAATCAATGGTCTGGGCGTCGCGCGCGGCCTCGTCCGTGGCGTAATGGGGTCCGAAGATTTCAACCCAGGAGCCGGGAGCGGTGCTTGCCTCGTCCAAACCCGTAACGTCGATTGTGATGAGATCCATGGACACCCGACCCACAACGGGCACGCGCGTTGAGCCGATATAGACACTGGCGTGACCGCTAAGGGCCCGCATGTACCCATCGGCGTAGCCAACGGGCAGGGTTGCGATCCGGCTCTTGCGATCCACGCGGTGGGACGCACCGTAGCCAACGGGTGCTCCCGCGTCAATCTCGCGCACCTGAAGGATTTTTGCTTTCAGTGTGATGACTTGCGCCATGGGATTGGGGCGGCCGGGGGTTGGGTTGACGCCGAACAGCGCGACTCCCGGCCGGCCGAAATCGAAATGATAGTCCGGTCCCAGAAAGATGCCGGATGAATTGGCGAGCGACGCCGCGCCCATGGGCAGGATGCGGCGGGCGGCTTTGAATTTCGCCAATTGTTCCGCGTTCTGTTCGTTATCGGCTGAGTCAGCGGACGCCAGATGGCTCATCACAAATCGGACGTCGAGGTCTTGGGTGAGAGAGGGGTCATCCGCTAATCGAGCGAGTTCCCGCTCGTCAAACCCCAGCCGCGCCATGCCCGTGTCCACATGCAGGTCGCAAGGCGGGGCCTTGCCGGTCTCCGCGCACAGCCGCCGCCAGGCTTTCAGTTCCGGCAACGATCCGATTACCGGCGTCAAACCGTGATAATCGAACGCCCATTCGGAACCAGGCAGAAGCCCGTTCAAAATATGGATTTCAGCGGATGGCGGCAGGATGCCGCGAAGCCGGACGCCCTCTGCAACGTGAGCGACAAAAAACACACGGGCGCCCGCGCGCCAAAGGGCGGGGGCCACCCTGTCCGCGCCGAGACCATATCCGTTCGCCTTGATGACGGCGGCGCAAGACGCGGGGTCGAGTTCCGTCGCCAGACGGCGGTAGTTGGAGGCGAGCGCGTCCAGATCTATGGTGAGCGTGGCGCCGGCAAGCGAGGAATCGACCATCCCTTTCGTTTACCCGTGATAAAGGGTTCGGTCCAGTCTCTGGCTCGTCCTTGGGGCGCTGCGCCGCGCACGGCGTCATCTTTCTCCGAAGGGAAGAACGGCGCCCGCGCGCCAGTGACGATGGATTTCCTCACGCGGGGAGAGGGACGGTATGAGGGAAAAGGTCACCGGCCGTAGTCGGTCGTGTCCAAATTCCCAAACCGGGTGTAATTCCCGTCGAAGAACAGGCGTACGTCACCAATCGGGCCGTGACGCTGTTTGGCGACGATAACGTCCGCCATGTTGGCTACTTTGGCCTTCGCGTCTTCCCAACGGGACTCGCGTTCAACGAATTTGCCTTCGTCCTCGTCCACCCGGCGGCCGGGCTTCTTGCGCTCCAGATAGTATTCCTCGCGGTAGATGAACATCACCACGTCGGCGTCCTGTTCGATGGAGCCCGACTCCCGCAAGTCCGCCAATTGCGGACGTGGCGGTTCCCGGCTTTCGACCGCCCGGCTCAACTGCGATAGCGCGATGACGGGAACATTCAACTCTTTCGCCAGGGTTTTCAGTCCCCGCGTGATTTCGGAAACCTCCTGCACACGGCTGTCCGGTCTCGCGCCGGGGACGCCCGAGACAAGCTGAAGATAATCAATGACGATGAGGTCAAGGTTATGTTTCCGTTTCAAACGCCGCGCCCGCGTTCGCAGCGCCGAGACTGTCAGGCCCGGTGTGTCGTCGATAAAGATGGGGCTGTCATAAAGCGCCTGGGCGTATTGCGCCAACTGAACGAATTCCTCATTCGACAGTTCGCCTTTCCGCATTTTGTCGGACGAGATTTCCGTCGCCTGGCTTAGAATACGCGCGGCCAATTGTTCCGCCGACATTTCCAGCGAGAAGAAACCCACGACAGCGCCTTCCTCGCCGCCGGTGTTGCGGTGCATTTGCGCCATGTTGAAAGCCATGTTCGTGGCGAGCGCCGTTTTTCCCATCGACGGACGGCCCGCCAGGACGATCAAGTCGGACGGATGCATGCCGCCCAGCAGTTTATCCAGATCACGCAGCCCTGTCGGGACGCCGGCCAGACCGCCGTCCCGCTTGTGGGCGGTCTCGGCGATATTGATGGCTTTGATGAGGGATTGCTTGAAGTCCTGGAACCCGCCTTCCGTGTCGCCCGCCGTCGCCAAGTCATAGAGCGATTGCTCGGCGCGCTCAATCTGTCCCGTCGCCGTATCGCCGATATCTTCTTCCGGCCCGCCATAGGCGCGGTTGACCAGGTCCTCGCCCAGCTCGATCAGTTTCCGTTTCAAGAACAGATCATAGATGATCCGTCCATATTCCCGAGCGTTGATGACCGTGACGGCGGAGCCCGCCAACGCCGCCAGATAGGCGGGACCGCCAATCTCGGCGAGACTTTGCTCGTTCTCGAAATAGCGCTTCAGCGTTACCGGATCGGCGATCTGTCCCGCGTCGATGAGCTTGCCCGCCGCGGCGAAGACCTTGCCGTGCTGTTCGATGGAAAAGTGCTCCGCCCGCAGAAATTCGCTTACCTGCTCGTAGGCCCGGTTGTGGATCAAGACGGCGCCCAGAAGCGCTTTTTCCGCCTCGATGTTGTGGGGTGGCGTTCGATAAACCGCCGCCGCAGCTTCGCCGTTCGTCAAAGACAGGGAAGCCGCGAACTCGTCGGCAAGACCATCGGTCAGGCCGTCCCCGGGATCGGCCGGGTTTGGGTCGATTGGCGCTTGATCGGGTGGGTCGGGGGGAAATATCACGTCGGACATGAGGCGTCCATTTTGGCAGATGGCGGGCGCGGGGGGAGGTGAAACCCGCCTGTGGATCACGGGGGCAATGTGGATAATATCGACCTGTGGAACCTGGGAAAGCCTGTGGATGATCTGTAGATGGTTGGCTGGTGATCCGCGTGAAAACGCAGGTCCACGCCACGCCGGGGCGTCCGTTCTTGTTCCCCCGCCGGGTTCCGGCGTTCCATACGGCCCGGCGAACGCTTGTAAAATTGGCGGCGAATGAAAAGGCGGCCCGGAATGGGCGCCTTTTCGTTTTTCCACTTTTCAAGGCGCGGAACCGCGCGCCGCGGACAAGGCTTATTCGGCTTTTTCTTCTTCGGCTTCATCCGCCTCGCTGGGGGCGTCCGTCAGGCTTTCGACTTCTGCGATGACGTCGGCGGCGGCGTCTTCCTCAAAGACCGCCTCTGCCTGAGCCAGCAGCGCTTCCGAAGCGTCCTCGACGGCGGTGTCCATATCAGTCTTGTCATTATCGGCCTTGTCCATATCGGCCTTGTCATTATCGGCGCCGCCAACAACGGCGGCCCCGGTTTCGGCTTGCGTGACGGCTTCCTCCCCGGAGCGCGCGACGTTAGCGACAATGGTGACGGACACTTCCGGGTGCAGGCGGACGAGAACGTCGTGCAGGCCCAGGGTCTTGATCGGTTGCGGTAATTGAACCTGATCGCGCTTAACGGCGACGCCGCTTTCCGTCAGTGAGGCCGCGATGTCGCGGGCGTTGACCGAGCCGTACAGTTGACCGGACTCACCGGCCTGGCGGATCACAACGGTCTTGGCGTCGGCCAGCTTCCCGGCGACGGCTTCCGCTTCCGACTTGCGCTCCAGATTGTGCGCCTCCAGTTGCGCTTTCTCGGCTTCGAACCGGGCCTTGTTCTGGGCCGTGGCGCGCAGCGCCTTGTTTTTCGGGATCAGGAAGTTGCGGGCGAAGCCGGGCTTGACGGTCACGACGTCGCCCATCTGACCCAATTTCTCGACCCGTTCCAGCAGGATGACTTCCATAACGGTCTCTCCTATGTTTCGCCGTTCGGCGTTCATTTAAGTTCAAGACGACGGCCCCGGCGAGGAGCCGCCGCCCGGAGCGGCCGGTGGATTGCTCCGAACGCTCCATTGTTGGTACATACCCAGGGCGGTGATCAGAACGACCGGCCAACCCAACCATAACAACACCACGTAGACCGCGATCAAAATCGCCGTCGGGTGGCTGCGGCCCCGCGCCCACCTGTGAACGGCGCCCAGGCCCGCGAAAACAAAAGGCGCCGCCAGAGCCAGAACGACGTTCTGGGCGGCGTATTCCACCTCGCCCGAGAACACCAGAACGGCCAGCGCCGCGCTAATCAGTCCGAAGGACAACACATCCGGCAGCGCCAGCCGCGTGTACTTCGGGGTTGGGCGGAGGTTTCGCCCGGCCTTCACCAGGATCGACTGGGCGATGACAGCGTTAATCACGGCTGTCATCACCCAAACCAATCCCATGACGCCCGGCAATACCGGAGCGACCACTCTCGCCAAGACCGGCGCCGTGACCGGCTCGCCTCCCGGCTGCATTTGGTTCAGTTGACCGGCGAAATTCACCAGCAATTCCGAACCGCTCAGATTGCCGATGATCACCGCCTCCAACCCGCCGCCTTGGGAAGACACCCAGACCGACGACGCAACCAATATGGCCGATGCGGTCATGCTCAAACTCGAGACGATCCGCCCGACCGGAAACCACTCGCCATCCGCTGATTTCAACAGCGCGCGGCGCGACACAATCAAGGCCGGCAGCGCGTGGGTAATCCCATAAACACCGGCCAAAACCGAGCCGCCTGCAAGACCGGCCCCAATCATCCCGGCGGCCGCAGCGATCACGCCCGCCGTCGGCCCCAGAGCGAGGCCCGCCATGTAAAGCGGCAGGGCCGCCAAGTAAAACAAAAGGACGCCGGCGGATGATCCGGTGAATGCGGGGAGCGAGATAACGATACTCGCGATCCCGGCACCGACCGCAATCAGCGCCCCTTTTTGCATCCTTGGCAGACCCTTCTTCTCTGTTCCGGGCCTGCACTCAAGCGGGAGCGGCCCGGAGACAGGTCTTACTTAACGACGTAAGGCATGAGCCCCAGGAACCGGGCGCGTTTGACGGCGCGAGCCAGTTCGCGCTGTTTCCTGTTGGAAACAGCGGTGATCCTGCTGGGCACGATCTTGCCGCGCTCCGACACGAAGCGGCCCAGGGTTTTGACGTCTTTGTAGTCGATCTTCGGCGCGTTCGGACCCGAAAACGGGCACGATTTACGGCGGCGATGAAACACGGGGCGCGGGCCGGAGCCGGCGGCGCGAACGGGAGTCGGTCTCATTTACGCGTCTCCTTTTTCCCGGGCCTCGGCGCGCGGGGGGCGGTCTTCGCGCGGGCCGCGCTCCGGGCGCGGACCCCGGCGGTCGTCGTCGCGGCCGCGGCGCGGACGATCATCCCGGTCCTTGTTCACCATGACGGCTGACGGGCCTTCTTCCAGTTCGTCAACACGCACAGTCAGGTGACGTATGACGTCGTCGTGAATCCGCATTTGCCGTTCCATCTCGTGGACAGCAGGCCCCGGCGCGTCGATATTCATCAACACGTAGTGGCCTTTGCGGTTCTTTTTGATTTTGTAGGCGAGAGACCGCAGCCCCCAGTATTCCTTTTTGGCGACGCTTCCGCCGCCCTCGGACAGGGCTTTTTCGAAGGTCTCAATCAATCCGTCCACCTGCGCCTGCGAAATGTCGGGGCGCGCGATGAAAACGCTCTCGTATAAGGCCAAATTTTTCTCCTTTAGGCTTGTCTCAACCAAATCCGGACCACCCGGATCAGGCATAGCTGAAGGCGGCGCGCCTCCAGCAAGGAGCAAGGCGGCGCACTATACACAGAAGTCTTGGCGATGCAAGTCCGTCAGAGTGTTTCCGCGGCGTTGATTTCATCAAATAACTAATGCGGCCATCACGAAGTTGCGCGCCCGGACCGGGGACTCTAGAATTTATGCGGATATCACCTCAAAACAATATTTCCATGCCTGAAACCAATGAAGAGATCGTCGCCAAGCTGGAAGAAATCGACCGGTTGCTTCCCCGGACGATCACGGATTGGGTAATCGAGCGTGAGCGTGACGGCTTAGAGGCGCCCGAAATCCTGACCCGGCGCCTCAGGCAAAAGGAAGAATTGCGAAGCCGCCTGGGTGCGCGTCCGCTCTGCGGTGAGGGCTGAAACGGGGCGCCTCTTGACATAAAGTCAGCTGAACGTCATATGACCCGCCCCTGTTTTTCGCGACCCGGCATGGACACGGCGCTTCCGCCGCCCTCTTTCAAATTTTCAACCCATCAAGGACATTCCGCTCATGAAGCGCGCATTCGTATTCCCGGGCCAAGGGTCGCAAGTCGTCGGCATGGGTAAAGAGCTGGCGGACGCTTTTCCCGCCGCCCGGGAGGTCTTCGAGGAAGTTGACGACACCCTGGGCCGGAAGCTCTCCGCCCTGATGTTTGAAGGTCCCATCGAAGACCTGACCCTGACCGCCAACGCGCAACCAGCGATCATGGCGGCCAGCATGGCGGCGCTGCGTGTTTTGGAAGGCGAAGCCAACGTCAAGCTCGCCGATGTGGTTTCTTTCGCCGCTGGTCACTCGTTGGGAGAATATTCCGCGCTAGCCGCCGCAGGCGCGTTTTCGTTGTCGGATACGGCGAGGCTTCTTCACATTCGGGGCAACGCCATGCAGGACGCCGTTCCCGTTGGCGAGGGCGCCATGGCGGCGATCATGGGGCTTGAATTTGAAGACGTGGCGGCGCTGGCGGTTGAGGCGGCGGCCGGTGAGGTTTGTTCCGTCGCCAACGACAACGGCGGCAATCAGGTCGTTATCTCCGGCGCGGCTGCTGCTGTTGACCGCGCCATTACCCTGGCGGCTGGGAAAGGGGCGAAGAGAGCCCTGCTTCTAACGGTCAGCGCGCCGTTCCATTGCGCGATGATGGAGCCGGCGGCCAGCGCCATGGCTGAAGCGTTGGACGCCGTCACCGTCAACGCTCCCGCCGTGCCGGTGGTCGCGAACGTCACCGCGGGTCCCGCCGAGGATCCCGCCGATATCAAACGTCTGCTGGTCGAGCAAGTGACCGGGACGGTGCGTTGGCGTGAATGTGTGGAGTATATGGCGGGCCAGGAGGTTGAACAGGCCGTCGAGGTCGGGGCGGGGAAAGTGCTGTCCGGTCTGGGACGCCGGATCGCCAGGGAAATGGGCGCGGCTCAACTGGGCGCGCCGCAAGATATCGAGGACTTTGTCAACACGCTCTGAGCGCCCGCCTGACGTTCGGGATCGAGGGAGAAACGCATATGTTTGATCTGACCGGTAAAACGGCTCTGGTGACCGGCGCGTCCGGCGGCATCGGCGGCGCCATCGCTAAAGCGTTCCACGCAGCGGGCGCGAATGTCGCCTTATCCGGCCGCCGGATGGATGCGCTGGAACCGCTGGCCGCCGAGTTGAGTGAACGGGCGTCGGCCGTTCCCGCCGATCTGTCTTCGGCGGAAGGGGCGGAAGCTTTGGTCAAGGACGCGGAAGCGGCCATGGGCGGGATCGATATCTTGGTGAATAACGCCGGCCTCACCCGCGACGCCTTGATGATCCGCATGAGGGACGAGGACTGGGATCAGGTTCTGGAAGTGAACCTGACCGCTGCGTTCCGCCTCGGCCGGGCGGTGTCGCGCGGCATGATGAAAAAGCGCTGGGGCCGGATCATCGGGATTACCTCCATCGTCGGTGTGACGGGGAATGCGGGTCAGGCGAACTATGCGGCGTCCAAGGCGGGGATGATCGGATTCTCCAAGTCTCTGGCGCAGGAAGTCGCGTCCCGCGGTGTGACGGTGAATTGCGTCGCGCCTGGTTTCATAACGACCGCGATGACGGAGGTGCTGGCGGATGAGCGGAAAGAGAAGCTGATAGACTCCATTCCAGCCGGCCGGATGGGTGAAGCCGGCGAGATCGCGGCGGCTTGTGTGTACTTGGCGAGCAATGAGGCGGGCTATGTGACGGGCCAGACGTTGCACGTGAATGGCGGGATGGTGATGATCTAGAGCGCCGCGAGACGGCTTTTGGCGCGTCATTGGCCCGCACCACATGACTTGCGGCGCGGTCAAGCTTCTGGCCTTGCTGAAAAAAGTGTGTTACGAGACGGCGAATTTTGGCGACGAGGGGAGCGCGATCCCAAAATTTCCGCCAGACTTGCCGCTCCGGCGCCAGTAAACCCTGTAAATGCAACCCTTAAAAAGATTGGGAAAGAGAAGATGAGTGATGTTGCCGATCGTGTGAAGAAGATCGTTCTGGAGCACCTGGGCGTGGACCAAGAAAAGGTCGTTGAGAACGCGAGCTTCATTGACGATCTGGGCGCCGACAGCCTGGACACGGTGGAACTGGTGATGGCTTTTGAAGAAGAGTTCGGTGTCGAAATCCCCGATGATGCGGCGGAAAAGATACTGACCATCAAAGACGCCATCGATTTCATTGAGAAAAAGCAGGGCTAAACCCGCTCCGGCCAATTGGGAATGAAGGCGGGACGCAAAGTCTCGCCTTTTTCTGTTTGTGGCCATATTTCTGTTCAATCTATGGTATTTCCTTGTTTTGGTCGTAAGGACGGGCGGCAAGATGAGACGTGTCGTTGTAACCGGGTTGGGTTTGATCAATTCTCTTGGGATTGGGGTCGAACAGAATTGGCGGCGCGTGCTGAAAGGCGAGTCGGGCATCAAGAAACTGGAAGGTTTCGATGAAGTCGATCTGCCGGCCAAAATCGGCGGCCAGGTGCCGGGCGGTGACGGCTCGAACGGTACGTTCAATTCCGAAAACTGGGTGCCCGCCAAGGACCAGCGCCGGATGGACACCTTTATTATTTATGGTTTGGCGGCGGCTCAGCAGGCGGTCGAGGATTCGGGCTGGGTTGCCGAAACGGATGACCAGCAGATCCGCACTGGTGTGATGATCGGCTCCGGAATCGGCGGTTTGTCGGAAATCGAAAGGTCTTCGGTCAAGGTGTATGAGGGCAAGGCCCGGCGCTTGAGCCCGTTCTTCATTCCCGCCAGCCTGATCAACCTGGTGTCCGGACACGTGTCCATCAAATACGGCTACCGGGGTCCAAACCATGCTCCCGTGACGGCTTGCGCCACTGGCACGCACGCCATCGGCGACGCGGCGCGCCTTATTATGTGGGGTGACGCCGACGTCATGGTGGCGGGCGGCGCGGAAGCCGCTATTTGTCCACTAGGGGTTGCTGGATTCTGCTCAGCCCGCGCGCTTTCCACTAGCTACAATGACACGCCCGAGAAAGCGTCCCGCCCATGGGACGAGGGCCGCGACGGCTTCATCATGGGAGATGGCGCGGGTGTGGTGGTGTTGGAAGAGTACGAACACGCCAAAGCCCGCGGCGCGCGGATCTACGCCGAAGTTGTCGGTTATGGTCTCAGCGGCGACGCTCATCATATCACGGCCCCGGCCGAGAGCGGCGACGGCGCGTTCCGCTGTATGCGGGCTGCGTTGAAGCGTGCGGAAATGTCGCCGGGCGACATTGATTACGTCAACGCTCACGGTACTTCGACACCGCTAGGCGACGCGATTGAGTTGGGCGCGGTGAAACGTCTGTTCGGCAATGAAGCCGCGGACATGCTGATGTCGTCAACCAAGTCCGCCGTTGGACATCTGTTGGGGGCGGCGGGGGCCGTGGAAGCGATCTATTCTATCCTGGCCATGCGGGACAACGTGGCTCCGCCGACGTTGAACCTGGAAAATCCATCGGAGGACTGCAAAGGCGTTGATTTGGTGCCCCTGCGGCCGAAAGAGCGCGTGATTAAAGCGGTGCTTTCCAATTCTTTTGGGTTCGGCGGCACCAATGCGTCGCTGGTGTTTAGAGAAATCGCCTGACGCCGGGAGCGGATGGAGATGCGCCGTCTGCTTCAGGTCCTTTGTGTTCTGGCCCTGATTGGCGCCGGGACGCTGGGCGGCGCTTATTTCTGGCTGAAGCAGCGGATAGCCGCGCCCGGCCCCTCCATCTCCGAGACCGTCATCTTAGTGCGTCCTGGTATAGGGGTGGCGGAAATCGCCGCGCTGCTGGGCCGTGCGGGCGTCGTTGACGATCCGCGCCTAATCCAGGTGGCCGTCCGATTGGACGAGTCCCGCGGGCGAGGTTTGCGGGCGGGTGAGTTTGCGCTTCCGGCCCAGGTTTCCGTCATGGGCGCGCTGGATATCCTAAGGGCGGGTAAGACCGTACAGCGGCGTCTGACGGTGGCGGAGGGGCTGACGTCCGAAGACGTCTTGAAGCTGATAGATGGCGCGGAAGGCTTGAAAGGGACGCTGCCCGCTTCCGTCGAGGAAGGCCGGCTGCTGCCCGAAACATACAACTACGCATATTTCGACAAGAAAACCGACGTAATGCGCCGTATGCGCCGGGCGATGGATGATTTTCTGACCAGGGCCTGGGCCGGGCGCGCCGAGGGGTTGCCGTTGGAAACCCCGGAAGAGGCGCTGATTTTAGCGTCTATCGTTGAGAAGGAAACCGGCGTCGCGGCGGAACGCGCCCGGATCGCCTCCGTCTTCATCAATCGCCTGAACCGGGGAATGCGGCTGCAATCCGACCCAACGGCGGTCTTTGGCGTCACAGGCGGTAAAGGGCTTCAAGGCCGCCCCATTACGAAATCCGACCTGCGCGACCGGAATCCCTACAATACCTACGTTATCGACCGTCTGCCGCCGGCTCCCATCGCCAATCCGGGCAAGGCGTCCATCGAAGCGGCGCTGAACCCGGCCAGAACCGATTATCTATTTTTCGTCGCGGACGGGACCGGCGGGCACGCCTTTGCCAGGACCTTGAAGGAGCATAACCGTAACGTTGCAAAATGGCGGCGGATCGAACGGGCGCGGAAGAGGACGCCATCCCGGTAAATAGCGCCGTTCCGGCGAAGGCCGGAGTCTGTTTCCAGCGGTGCGGCGGACCCAGCCGTCGCTGGAGTGACGATCGAGAAATCGGGGGCATTCGCTCAAACGTGGAAATCCGCCCTTGCGAGCCAATCGGAATGAGCGGTCAGGATTTCTTCGGCATCCTGGCGAGGTGCGGGTCCAGCCAGGCGCGGGGCAGGACGCTTAAAAGCCAAACGATCATGTGCGTCGTCCAGGGAAAGGTGATTTGCGCCTTGTTCTTCGCAAGGCCGCCCGCAATGATTTTCGCGGCCCTTGACGCTGGCATTTTGAACGGCATGGAAGAATTGTTCGTATCGGTCATCCTTGATTTGACGGAACCGGGGCAGATGACCGTGACGCCGACACCAGCGGGTGCGAGTTCCATGCGCATGCCCTCGCCATAGGTTTTCACGGCGGCTTTGGATCCGGAATAGGCGGGAGCCGATGGTAACCCCCGGAAGGCGGCGGCGGAGCTGATGATGGCTATCTGACCCCGGCCGCGGGCGGCCATAACGTCACGCGCGGGAAGAATGGTGTTCAGGACACCCGTCAGGTTGACGTCGAAAATCCGGCGTACCTGGACATTCGCCTCTGCTCCGTAAGGCGTTAGTTCCGGCCCGCCCGTGCCCCCGGAAACGCCAGCGTTGGCGATAACCAGGTCTAATCCGCCGCTGTCGTCAATTCGCCGGATCAATTGGGCCATGGCGTCTTCATCGAGAACATTCAGCGCTTCGGCTTCGACGGTGGCTTCTTTTTTCTCGCAAGCGGCGGTGACGGCGGCCAGACGTTCCGGGTTGCGTCCAGTCAGAAACAGGCGCCGGCCCGGTGCGGCGTAATGACACGCCAAAGCTTCTCCGATGCCGCTGGACGCCCCGGTGATCATGACCGTTTCAGGATTGGCGAACGGGTGTTTGGTCATGACCTTTAATAGAGATTTTAATACGCGTGAGGCAACCCTTGGCGCAAGGGGCGGGCAAGGCTATAAGGGCCGGCATTTCGAGGAGGAACGCTCGTGTCCCTGCAATCGATGACGGGTTTCGCCCGCGCGGAAGGAGCGCTGGACGGTCTGGCCTGGGCCTGGGAAGCGCGCAGCGTAAACGCCAGGGGCTTGGACGTTCGGTTCCGGGCGCCGGGCGGTTTCGAGGCTTTGGACCCGGTTGTCCGAAGCACGCTTCAAAAGACTTTCAAGAGGGGCAATTTCTCCATTGGCCTCTCTGTCCGCTCTGAGAGCGCACAGCAGGGCTATCGCATCAATCAAGCGTTTCTGGATCAGATAATCGCCATGTTGCCGGAGTTGAAAGCCAAGGCGCCTGACGCCAACCCTCCCAGCCTGGACGGCCTGCTGGGGCTGCGCGGCGTCATTGAGGCGAAAGAGAGCGAACTGACCGAAGACGCCAGGGCCGCTGTTATGAAAGCCATGGAGGCGGATATACGGACCTTGTTCGATGGTTTGACGGCCGCCCGTGAGAGCGAAGGGAACAGATTGGCGGCGATCCTGGGTGATCAGGTGGCGGAGGTTGAAAAGCTGACGGCCCAAGCGGCTGGGATCGTCAAAACTCACCCGGAGATGATCCGAAAGAAGCTAAAAGATCAGATTGCCGAACTGATGGAAGACTCAGGGAGTCTGGACGCGGAGCGGCTCAACCAGGAAGCCGCCGTCGCCATGACCAAAGTGGACGTGCGTGAGGAGTTGGACCGCTTGACGGCCCACGCGGCGGCGGCCCGGGAGCTCGTGGCGACCGACGGCGCCATTGGCCGAAAGTTCGATTTCCTCTGCCAGGAATTCAACCGGGAAGCCAACACACTCTGTTCGAAATCACCGGATGCGGACTTGACCGCCGTGGGTCTTGAGTTGAAAACCGTGATCGATCAGTTACGTGAGCAGGTGCAAAACATTGAGTAGGCCGAGGCGTATGGAAGTTACTCGTCGCGGATTGATGTTGGTGCTGTCTTCGCCGTCCGGCGCGGGAAAAACAAGTATTTCGCGTGAATTGATGGCGGCGGACGATCATTTGACCATTTCCGTGTCCGCGACAACCCGCAAACCCCGTCCTGGTGAAGTTGAGGGTCAGGATTATTTTTTCGTCAACCAAGCAAAATTCGACGCCATGGTGGCGGAAGATGAATTTCTTGAGTATGCGACTGTGTTCGGCAGATCCTATGGCACGCCTAGAAAGCCGGTGGAAGACGCCCTGAAGGCCGGACGCGACGTGTTGTTCGATGTGGACTGGCAGGGCACCCAGAAAATTTCCGCGAACGCCCGGAACGATTTGGTTTCCGTGTTCATTCTGCCGCCGTCCATTGAAGAATTAGAGCGCCGTCTGCGCGGCCGGGCGCAAGACCCGGAAGGAGTGGTCCAAGACCGCATGGCGCGGGCAGCGGACGAGATGAGCCACTACGCCGAATACGACTACATCATCGTCAACGTGGACCTGCGGCGCTGTGTCGCCCAGGTGCGCTCAATCCTGACGGCGGAGCGCCTCCGCCGCCGCCGTCAGGTCGGATTGGTGGAATTCGTCCGGGGAATGAGTGTTTAATCTTCCAGCAGACGGGCGAGGGCGCAGAAGTCTTCCGGCGTCAGGCTCTCGGCGCGCGCGGTGGGGTCGAGCCCCGCGTCTTCCGCTCTAATGCCGAGCGATTTCAAACTTTGGCGCAGCATTTTTCGCCGCTGCCCGAACGCGGCCGCCGTGACTTGCTCTAAATTCTCCGGTCGCGCCGCCGCCAAAGGCGCCGGCCGGGGGACAAGGCCCACCACCGTCGATATCACTTTTGGCGGCGGGGTGAAGGCTTCCCTAGCGACATTGAACAGCGGCTTGGTCTCGCAAAGCCACTGACAGAGAACGGACAAGCGTCCATAGGTCTTGGCGCCCGGACTGGCCACCAGCCGGTCCGCGACCTCCTTTTGAAACATCAAGGTGAAACCCTGATAGGCGGATGCGTTTTCAAGCCAACCCGTCAGCAGCGCCGTGGAGACGTTGTAGGGTAGATTGGCGATGATCTTTCGGGGAGTGTCTGTCAGGTTTGCGGGATCGATGGCGGTCGCGTCGCCCTCGACGATATTGAGACGGCCTGGATAGGCGTCGCTTAGCCGTTCCATTACGCCGATGCAGCGGCTGTCTTTTTCAATCACGGTGATGCGTTTGGCGTTCGACTCTAACAACGCGCGGGTGAGACCGCCGGGTCCGGGACCAATCTCGATAGCCTCAACGCCTTTCAGATTTCCGGCGCCCCGCGCAATCTTGGCGGTTAGATTGGCGTCCAGCAGGAAATGCTGGCCCAGGTGTTTCCGGGTGCCGAGGCCATGTTCTTTAATGACGTCGCGAAGTGGCGGAAGGTTAGGCACGGCTGTCAGCCATTTGTCTGGCGAGCCGCAGGGCGGCCAAAAGACTTGCCTCGCTTGCGACGCCCTTGCCCGCGATATCCAGCGCCGTCCCGTGATCGGGCGACGTGCGAATAAAGGGCAATCCCAAAGTGACGTTGACGCCGCCGTCGAAGTCGAGTGCTTTGACAGGAATCAGGGCCTGATCGTGATACATGCAGACGGCCACGTCATAGCCTTGCCTGACTCTTGGGCTGAACAGGGTGTCCGGGGGATAGGGACCCTTCGCATCAATGCCCCCGGCTTTCAGCGCGGTGATGGCGGGAGCGACGATTTCGTGGTCCTCGTGGCCCATGGCGCCGCCCTCGCCCGAATGCGGATTAACGCCCGCAACGGCGAGCCGCGGGGCTTTGACGCCGAATTGGGCTTTCAGAGCATCCGCCGTGATGGTTGCCGTTTCGACGATCAGATCCGTCGTCAGCATGGTCAAGGCGTCGCGCAAGCTCTCATGAATCGTGACGGGAACCGCACGGAGTTCCGCGCAGGTCAGCATCATGACCGTAGGCGTCGTGACGCCGGCGAGAGAGGCCAGATATTCCGTATGGCCCGGATAATCGAAACCGGCGTCGTAAAGCGCGCTTTTCTGAATGGGATTGGTCACCATGGCGGCTGCGTCACCAGATGACGCGTAGTGGACTGCGCGTTCGATGGAGCGGCGCACCGCGCTGGCCGTTTTGGCGCTTGGCGCGCCAGCGCTGGCGAATTCGGTCAAAGGTTCGGGTAGAACGGGAAGACCGTCGGCAAAGACGCTTTCAACCTCATCCAGCGTATCGACCGCCGTGATGGGAACGTTTATTCCCAGCGACGAGGCTATCGTGGACAATCTTTCGGGATCGTCTATCGCGGCGAAAGGACCGGCGCCCTGACCGGGGCTGGATTTCTCCGCCAGCCAGGCCTTTAACGTCAACTCGCCGCCGACGCCCGCCGGCTCGCCCATGGTCAGGACAAGCGGACGCCCGCTCATCGGGTCCTCATCGCAGCAGCTCGATATTCGCGTCGTTCCGAAGGTTCCGGTAGTGCTGACGATCACGAATAGCCAATCGTTTGCGCTCGATCTCGTCGCGGATGCGATCACGTTTTTCGTCTTCGGTTTCCGGCGTGAACTCTTCCTCTTCCCGGCTGCAGATCATGAAAATGGCGAAACCAGACGGTAAAACCTGAATATCGCTGGGCTGATTAACGCCGAGATCAAGTATGACGTTTCTAAGATTTGCCTGCGCGCTATTGAGTTTGATGGCGCCGATAGGGCCGGACAAATCAGAGCCGGATTGAGGAGCAAGGGCGTTAAGCGCGTCGCAATCCCCTGCTTGGGCGCGCAGGTTTTCGGCCTTGGCGCGCCGCCGGTCGATCAAGTCGGAGGCGGCGTCCTGAGGCACAGGTATGATCAAACGTGATACCGTCACTGTCGGGTTCGGCTCACGCACCAAGCCGGAGCCTTGTGACAAGCGGACGGCTTCCAGCCGAAGAAGATAACCTCCCTCGTCCGTTATGATCACGTCGGAGATGTCGCCGGGACGCATGGACTGAAGAGCGGCTTCCAGGTTCGGCGGCAAAGCGCCCCTGTCGATCCATCCGAGACTGCCGCCTGCGGCCCGCGTCACGGCTTCGGACGCCTTGGCCGCAATGGCGTTGAACGGAACGCCGTTTTTAAGAGCCTGTTTGATCTCGGCAAATCGTTTGGACGCCTCCGTCGGATCTTCCCGTTTTCCAATGAAAATTTCTGACACAAGCCGCTGGTCTCGCCCACGGCTTAAGTCCCGCCTGGAGATTTCGGCGTCGAGTTCCTGGTCGCTGACGGCGCTGACGGCGCGGAACCGGCGCCCAATGACACGGCTCCAGGAAATGTCGGACTCAACCTTCTGATAAAGGGTTTCCAGAGGGATTTGAGCCCGCTTCATGGCGTTGATGGTGAAATCCGGCGCGCGCCCCTGGGCGATATCCGCCCGTTCGATGGCGGCGTCAATGCGGACCTGGCTGATTTCGATACCCAACCGTTCCGCCTCGCCCAGTTTGATGACTTCCTCGATCAATTGTTCGCGGGCCAAATCCTGGACTTCCGCCCGGAACTGGGGTGTGTCGCGTTGACCAAACTGAATGGCCAGCATCCGTGTCCGATTGACGATATCCGCGGAACTGATGGGCGCGCCATTCACGCTCATAATGATGAACAGTTCCATGGCCTTTGACGGGGGAGTGGTCATGACCAACAGGGCGAAGGCGAGTGACATCGCGCTTATTCGGGTTTTCAGGCGCATCATTGACAGTTTCTTGTACCTTTGGTGGTTAGCTCTGGCTAACGCCACCCAGCGTTTTCAATAGGAAGTTGATGGTGAATGAGTCGGATGGGGTCACCTCCCGGTCTCGGAAGAAGTCCCGGGCGAAGCGCGCCGTAATCAGGAGACATTCATCCTCATATGACACGCTGCCGTCGATCCGGCGGAACTGCTGTTCCTCGATATCGCGGACCGCATTGAAATTGGCGCGCCAATGCCGGGTGATTTGCGAGCGGGCGCCGATGGTAATTTCTTCACGCGAGGGAAATTCACTCCTGTCGTAGCTTTCAAAGAAGAAATGATTCACCCCTAAACGAAAGGCGGGCGGGCCCGCAGAAAGTTCCAGTTCGCTTCGGCGGATATTGGCTTGGCGGACGTCCAGTTGGGTTCGGTGGTTGATGTCGATAAAACTGGCGGGGCGGAGGTCAAGGTTAACGACGGCATCGGACAGATTGTTCGACAGCCCGCTATCTTTCGCAAAGGTGTCGTCCGTGGCGAAGCGGTACACCTGGCCGACAAGCAGAGCGGCTGAACGGCCCTGTTTGTCAACCACGCCATATTCGACGCCATAGTTTACCCGCTGCCCTCCTTCGATCCGGTCGATTCCGCTAAAACGGTTTACGACGAACAAGTTGCTGTCGTCGAACTCAAATTCTTGACTGTCTTCATTGGGAATCTTGTTGGAATTTCCGGCATTGGGAGACGTGACGACGTTAATGATGGGGGTCAGAGTCTGGCTGAAGCCAGCTATTTTCTTCGTACTCGCGAGCGGCAGACGCCATTCCGCCGAGGCAAAGGGGAAGAGGCGGAGTCTGGAACCGCTAAACTTGCCCGCCTCACCGGTATCCAGGTTGTCCACATCGAAAAAATCCGCATAGAGCCCTGTTTGAAAGTAATAAAGACCGCCAAAAGGACTTTGTGTTCGAAGGTTGTAAACCGGCCGAGCCGATAGGCGCCGTGTGTCATTGCCGTTATTGCCTCGACGAACCAGCGCGAGGGCGTTGGCGTCGAGAGAGAAACTGCCGCCGAAACGATCAGGCTCACCAACATGGCTGAATTCCAGAAGCGGGAGCACATTCGGGCTGCCGAGCGGGTCGGTGGTTCTGCGAAGGTTTTGGAATACAAAGGCTTCAGTGGAGAAATAATTACGTCCCCTGAAGCCCTCCGCGAATAGACGGGTCTGCAGGACCGGTCCTTGTTGCAACTGGAAGCGTCTCAGAAACGTGTCGTTCGTCGTCCGTTCAAGATCGAAACCGGCACGCCAAGTCTTGTTGATATCGAAGTCGCCCTTGGCGAAGACATGCCCCTGGAGTTCCCGGTTGTTGCCTGCATCGTCTTTGATAATGCTGCCCTTTACGTCCAATTCGCCGGGCTTGAACTTCCGGCGATATTCCGCCTCGCCCAAGAGACCGGCGTCGGAGTAATATGTCGGCGTCAAGGTGACGTCGGATTGCTCGTCAATCACGTAGTAATAGGGCAGACGGAAAGACGCGCCAAGATCGGTGGAACCGCCAAAACCCGGAGTCAAAATGCCCGACTTGCGCCTTACCGTGGGGTCCGGATGATTGAAGTAGGGTGTGTACGCGATGGGGATGCCGCCCGCTTCAAGCCAAGCATCCTCGTACTCAATCAGGCGTAATTCCTGATCGTGTATGACATTAACGGCCTTGACCCGCCATAGTGGCGGTCGGTCGGGGTGGTCTGGACATGACCGGCAGGCCGAATAGACGCCCTTGTGCAAAGTCGTCACGCGTCCGCCGACCCGCCGGGCGCCGGCTCCCGCCATGCGGGCCTCATCCTGAAGCAGAACGCCCAGTCGCGCGGCGACAGCCTCATTCAGGTCACTGGAGAGTTCGATTTTGTCCGCAAAGACAATTTCGCCGCTGCCGTCGATCAGAGTTACGTTCCCCTCGGCGGTGATAACATCGCTGATTTGATTATAGGATAGCTTGTCGGTCAGCAGTGTCCGTTCATTGTACAGAACCTCGACATTGCCGAGCGCCGTAATCGTCTGATTTTCTTCATCGTTGATGATCTGATCAGCCGTTATATCCACGGGCGGTTCTTCGTCATCCGCCGTACGGACGGAAGGGTCTTGCGGTTCAACGCGTTGACGGCGCGGTTCGAGTGGTTGAATGCGTGGATTGGAAAACTGCCGCCGCGCGCGCGTGACAGGCGTTCCGGGTTCCAGGGGCAAGGGGTTGAACAGTCGCGCCGGTTCCCCCGGTGTTTGGGCGAACCGTCGTTGCGGAGCGGTCTGCCGTAAGTCCGGTGTAACCAGAATTGTATCCGGCAGCGCCGGTGCGGCGGGAGTTGCCGGCGCACCATTGAACAAGCGTGGCGGAGCGGGTTGAGCGGGCCTGGCGGTTCGGATGAGCACGGGCGGCGGCGCACGCCTGGTAGGCGTTGCCGCCGGCTGCTCGGAGGCCGCGTTAAACAACCGCGCAGGGGCCGCTTGCGCCGGCGGTGACGCGCCGGCGCTGGGCAACACGGATCGCGGTGTCTGGATGACCGGAGGAGGCTGATAGGGTGCGCCGGGCGCCGCATTGAAGAGGCTTGCCGGCGCCTCGGGCGCCGGGGCGCGGAGACGGCGCGGTTCGGGTTCAACCGGTTGAAAGGCGGGTTGCGCGGCTGGAACTGGTTGAGCGGGGGCGTTGAACAGGTTCCCAAGAGGACGATCCTGCGCGGAAGCCGAATTTGCGGACGCCACAAGCCCCGCAACCAGAACCGTTGCGATGGCGCACGATTTAAAATACGCCGAACGACTCGCCATCAGCCGTCCTCCAGATGCAGCAATATCGTGGCGCCCAATAGCAACGCAATACCTGATGGCGTCCAAGCGGCAAGCGTCACCGGAATGCTGTCGGACAGACCCAGGGCAAAAACCACTTCCGAAAAAAAATAGAGCGCGAAGCCGGAAAACACCCCGCCGCAGACAATAAAAGCCGTGCCGCCTCTTCGTGTTTGGCGCAGCGTGAATACCGCGGCGACCAGGATCATTGCGCACATCAAGAAAGGCGCCGCCAACAACGAATGAAAATAAAGCCGATGACGAAGCGCCGAGAAACCGGCTTTTTCCAGAGTACTGATGAATGGCGGCAGCGCCCAAAACGACAGCGTTTCGGGCGGCGCGAAGCTGTCCTGAATACGCCCGGCGGTCAGGTCGGTCGCAAGCCAATAATTGTCCACCTGTTTAGAGGGACTTTCCGGAACATAGATCCAGGCGTTCCGCAGGCGCCAGAATCCGTCTTCCAACACCGCGCTTTTCGCATTGACGCGCTCGATGAAAGTGTCCTGGCCTTCATAGAGAAACACGATCACGTCACGAAGTTCCACATTGCGCTCGGACGGCAGGACGGATTTTGCATGGATTACCGATTGGCCCCTATCGCCGGCTTGGCGGAGCCAGAGGCCCGAGTTCGAGATGGATAGGAAGCTTGAATGTCCCTCGAGTTTCGTCGCTTGCAACTGTTCAAACCGCGTCAACATGGAAGACGCGACGGGGCTTAATATCGTAATCTGCAGAACGCCCAGCAAGAACGAAATGAACACGACGGGAAGCAGGAATTGCCAAACAGACACGCCGGCGGCGCGCGTCACCACCGACTCGTTCGAGCGTGTCAGGCGCCAGAAGGCCGCCATGCCGCCGAACAAGACCGCAAAAGGGAAGGCTTCCTGTCCCAGGAACGGCAGCTTCAAAAGAGCCATCTCCATGATTTCCGCAAACCCGAGTTCGGGAAAGCCCGCCGCGCGGCGCAGCAGCTCTATGGAGTCGAACAGCAGGATAATCAGCAAAAAGAGCGCGAAGAGGCCCAGGAAGCTAACCAGGAACTGGCGGCCGATGTAGAGCGAAAGAATGGCGGAAAGACGCATGGCCGCTCCCTCAGGCCGGTATCGGCGCGCATTGCGCCTTTGGTTTTCGGGGAGGGCGGAGCAGTACGATGATCGAGATCAAGACCGGAAGCGCGGAGACGACGTAAAGCAGCGGGATCAGGTGCAGTTGCCTCGCGACTAGATTTTCCATGCCCAGCGCCAAGCCTTGCAAACCGATCATGCAGCCGACGGCGATCAGGATGCGCGATGTCTGAGTGCGCCTGCTGAAGCCGCCGGATAGAAGGCACGCCAGAGCTATGGCCGTAAAGGCCAGCCCGCGGATGGGAGTAGTCAGACGTTTATGGGCCTCGACAGTGAATTTGCCTCGCTCCCGCGCCTCGGTTTTCGGATCTGCCGCGACGTCGAATAACTCGCCGAGCGAACGTTCCCGCGCCTCGCGGTATCGCGACCGGCTGCTGGGTCCGATATCCAGATCATACACCCAGCGGTCAAAATAAATGACGGTCAACTTTTTGGTCTTTCGGTCAACCTCTTGGCGGTTGCCTTTGAACATAACGACCTTGGAGCCGTTTTCCGTATCAATCATGGCGCCTCTCTCGGCCATCAGGGAAAACGGGCTTTCCGGTTTTCGCGTGTCATGAACCAGAATGCCGTGAAGCTGGCCGTCGACGGAACGTTCGCGCACGTAGACGGTGGTTGCATTGGTGACGTTGTTGAATTCGCCTTCCTTCAGCAGAACGTGGCTGAAGCTGTGGCGGATATCCCATTGCAGTTCGCGAAACGCATCGTAGGAGTGGGGGACCAGATATAAATTCAGTAGATAACCCAACGCCATGGTGAGCAAAGCCAGGATCATCGCGGGCCTGGAGAGCGCCAGTTGGCTTTGCCCCGCAGCGCGCATGACAATCAGTTCACGATCCGTGATCATCTTCGCGTAGGTGAAAATGACGACTGTAAACAGAGCGATGGGGAGAATGACGGTCAGGAAATTGGGCAACAGCAGGCCCGTCAAATAAATGAATGAACCCGACGAGAGACCGCGATTAACGATCATCTCAACGAAGCGAAGCGACTGCGTAAGCCAGATGACGCAGGTCAACCCCGCCGTCACCAGGGCCATGCCAATCAGCAATTGGCGCAGCACGTATCGCGTAAATCCGTTCATTCTCTTCCCAGTTCGAACCCGCGGGAAAAAGCCTACGGAATCAATGCTTAAAGCGTTGTTTCCGAGCTGTTCCCGATGCGCCCCGGGGGCCGCCTCAAAACAGCGAGGACGGCACGTCCGCAATCGTGCCGCCGCCGCTTTTCAATGTCGCCGTCAAGGCCGCTGTCCGCGGCAGGTATTGTTCGCAGAAAAACCGCGCCGAAACGCGCTTTGCCGCCGCCTCGTCGCTGGACAGGCCGCTTCCAGCCTCGGACGCTTTCACCGCGCTCTTGGCCAGCAGCCAGGCTCCCGTCGTGATGCCCAACAGGCGCAAGTAGTGAACCGCGCCGGCGGCGACCATCTCTGGATTGGCCGCGAAGGTTTCAACAATCCAGTCCGTCGCCTGCTCCAAGTCCGCGATGGAGCATTCCAAGGCGCCCGCGAGCGCGGAAGTATCCGCGTCGTCCGTGCTTTCAATCTTACTCAAAGACGCCCGCATACCGGCCATAAAATCGCGAACCGCCGCACCGCCCTCACGGGCGATTTTGCGGTTGACCAGGTCATTGGCCTGAATGGCGTTGGTGCCTTCGTAAATCGGCAGGATACGTGCGTCCCGGTAATGCTGCGCCGCGCCCGTTTCCTCGACAAACCCCATGCCGCCGTGAATTTGGACGCCGATGGAGGCGACCTCGACCGCGGTGTCCGTGGACCAGGCTTTGCAAACCGGCGTCATCAAGTCCACAAAGGCCCGGGCCTTGCCCCGTTCCGTCTCATCCGGGTGGCGGTTGGCGGTGTCGAGCGCGGCGGCGACCATGTAGTTAAGCGCCCGCGTGGCTTCCGATCCCGATTTCATGGCGAGCAACATGCGTTTCACGTCCGGGTGCTCGATAATGGCGACGGCGTCCCCGGTTTTGCTGCTGGGATCGCGCCCCTGAATGCGTTCTTTCGCATACGCCGCAGCTTGCTGATATGCGCGCTCCGCGATGCCCACGCCTTCCATGCCGACGGCAAGCCGGGCGTTATTCATCATGGTGAACATGTATTCCAGGCCCCGGTTTTCCTCACCGATGAGCCAACCGACGGCGCCTTCGTCGTCGCCATAGGCCATGACGCAGGTGGGCGACGCGTTGATGCCCAGTTTGTGTTCGATGGACACGCAGCGGAGATCGTTGCGCCGGCCCGGCGAGCCGTCTTCATTGGGCAGAAATTTCGGGACGAGGAATAGCGAAATGCCCTTCACCCCCGGCGGGGCGTCCGGCGTGCGCGCCAGCACCATGTGGACAATGTTGTCCGACATCTTGTGCTCGCCATAGGTGATGTAAATCTTTTGACCCCTGAGCAGGTAGTGATCGCCGTTGGGCTTGGCCTCGCAGCGAAGGCGGGAGAGATCAGAGCCCGCCTGAGGTTCTGTGAGGTTCATGGTGCCGGACCATTCGCCGGAAACCAGCTTTTCCAGATAAATAGCGCGGAGTTCATCCGTGCCATGGGTCAGCATCAGCTCGATCCCCGATTGGGTCAGCAGCGGACACAGACCAAAGGACATATTGGCGGCGTGCCAAATTTCGGACACCGCCGTCGCCACCAGCAGGGGCAAGCCCTGGCCGCCGGCGTCTTCCGGCGCCCAAATCGCGTTCCAGCCGCCATCCACGAACTGCTTGTAGGCTTCCGTGAACCCTTCCGGCATGCGCACCACGCCGTTTTCGAGCTTCGCGCCTGTCACGTCGCCCGACCGATTGAGCGGGGCGAGCACGCCTTCGCCGAATTTGGCCGCTTCCTCCAGAATGGCGTCGATCAGATCGGGCGTGGCCTCTTCATAACCCGGAAGCGCCGCGATTTTCGGAAGTTCGGCAATCTCGTTGATCACGAAACGCATCTCGTTGACGGGCGCGGCGTATGTCATGAATAACTCCTGCTGTCTTTTTGGTCTTGTGATTGATTGCGGATACCGGCGAAATAAGCGCGTTTACGGGATCGTCGTCACCTTCTGAACATAAAAGGCGGCGGTCATTTCCGCAATATCCATCAAGGCGTTGGCGGCTTGGGCGGGAAGCGGTCCCTGGCTATTCGGCGAGCCGGCTTGGAAGGATCGAGGTAATGCGCGCGGTTTATCTCAATGGGGCTTTCGTGGCGGACACGGACGCCAAGGTCTCAATCTTTGACCGTGGGCTGCTGTTCGCCGATGGGATTTACGAAGTCGCCGGGGTGCTTGACGGCAAACTGATAGACTTCGACAGCCACATGGCGCGTCTTGACCGCTCGCTTCGGGAAATGGGAATGACGGCGCCCATGTCCCATGCGGAAATCCTGTCCGTAATGCGTGAAATGGTCAGCCGAAACGCCGTGGATGAAGGCATGGTCTACATGCAGATTACCCGCGGAACTCAGGAGCGGGACTTCGTTTTCACGGACGGCCTCACCCCAACCGTTTTCATGTTCACCCAGGCGACGTCCGCCAAGGAGCGTGACAAGGCGGAAAAGGGCGTCTCGCTGATGAGCTGCCCGGACCTGCGGTGGAAGCGCCGCGATATCAAGACAGTCGGCCTGTTGGCGCAAAGCCTCGCCAAGACAACGGCCAAACGCGCCGGATTTGACGAAGCGCTGATGCTTGAAGACGGTTTCGTCACCGAATGCGGTTGCACAAGCTTCCACATCGTCACTGGCGGCGCGGTTGTGACGCGGCCCTTGTCGAACGCCATCCTGTCCGGCTGTACGCGTAAGGCGCTGTTGCGTCTGGCCGAACAGGGCGGGATTGCGATCCGGGAACGGGCGTGCCGGCTGGTGGAAGCCTATGAAGCGGACGAGGCCTTCATCACGGGCGCGTCCTCCCACGTTCAGCCCGTCGTCAAGATCGACGGCCAGGAAATAGGAAACGGAACCCCCGGCCCCGTCGTCCGCCGCTTGAAAGAGATTTATCTGGATTTCGCCCGGGAAACGGCGGTTTAAGGGCATGGTCCTTTCTGCCGCCGGCCGTCCGTCTTCAGTGACGGCGCCCGGGCGCCGCGCCTTCCCGCTGCCGTGTCGGGAAATAAAGCGCGTGTCATGGCTCGGCGCCGTTTGCGCGTTCACAGCCTAATTGCCGAACAGCCCCTTGATTTTGTCGCCGGCCCCTTCCAAGACGCCGGACGCGGCGCCTCCGGCGTCCTCCACGGCGGATTTAAGCGCGTCTTGAGAGCCGGAAACGGTCCCTTCGACAGCCCGCCGCGCCTTGCCGGCCGCTTCTTTCGCGAGGCCGTCCAAGTTCAAGCCCGAGATGACCGAGCCGACGTTCGAGGTCATCCCGTCAATCACGGACTTGATGACTTCCGCCGGGCTCGCGCCGCCGCTGTCCCTGCCAATGCCGGTTATCGTCAGGTCCGGCAAGGCGGAACCCAGCGTCTCGCCACGCAGGAATCCAGCCGACACGTTCACCCGGCCGCCCGTGATTGTCAGCTTGTCGATGACGATCTTTGTCTCAGCGCCGCCTTCCGGCGAAGACGGCGGTCCGCCGCCGCCGGGCGCGCGGAATTGCTTGGCGTAGGAGTCCACATTTGCTTTGATGACGTCCACATTGGAGCCGCCGCTGCTCAACTCATAGGTGATTTTCGGATTCATAATGGCGATGGAATTGATGACTACGACGTCGCTGTTCAGGGACGCCGTGTCGATTTGAACGGCGATGGAACCCAATTCAAAGGCGCTTTCGGTCCTAAAGCCCGCCGGGTTGCCGACGATGAACCCATTGATCGCCGCCTTGCCCGTCGCCGGATCCAGATCGACGCTATTCAACCGGACCGTAGCTTGCGCCGCCTCGGAACCGAATTTCTGGACGGCTTCCTTGATGACGCCGCCCAGGTTGGAGTAGAGGAACACCACGCCGCCGATGGTGAGGACAAGGACGGCTCCGAGACCGATCAAAACCTTTTTCATGAAAACCTCCCTAAAACCGATTGGGCTGTCCGTTTACTCGCCTCCGCCGATCCTTGCGAGAAAGCGGCGCTTCGCGTCTGGCGTTTCTTGCCGGAAAAGCAATCCGGGCTAATTCCGTTCGCGGGTAAAGACGAATGTCGTCTGGTCGGATAGACCGGCCTGGAATTGATAGCCGTCCGCGTCAAACGACTTTAACCCTTCCGGCGTTTCGATCCGGCGCTCTACCATATGGCGCGCCATGGCGCCCCGGGCTTTCTTGGCGAACATGCCGATCACCTTGGCGGCGCCGTCCTTGATTTCCTTGAACACCGGCGTGATCACCCGGGCGTCCAGGGCGGCCGTGTCGATGGCCTTGAAGTATTCATTGGACGCGCAATTGACGATGACGCGTTGATCATGCCCTTCAAGGGCGCCGTTCAGTTCCGGCGCGATGCGGCTTCGCCAGAAATCATAAAGGTCCTCGCCTTCCGGATTCTTGAACTTGACGCCCATTTCCAGACGATAGGGCTGCATCAAATCAAGCGGCCGCAGCACGCCGTAAAGACCGGACAGGATTCGCACATGGTTTTGGGCGTAGTCCAGTTGCTCCGCGCTCAACTCACGGGCTCGCAAGCCCGAATAGGTGTCGCCGTTGAAGACGAGGGCGGCCTGCTTGGCGTTGCCCAGCGTGAACGGCGTATCGAAGGACTTGAACCGGTCGCGGTTGAGCTCGGCGAGCTTATCGGAAATACTCATCAGCCGCTTAAGATCCGCGGCGCCGAGCTTCTGGGCCGTGTCCACCAGCGTTTTGATTTCGGTCATGAACGCGGGTTCCGAATGATTGGAGATTTCCACGGGTGTTTCGAAATCGAGCTTCTTGGCGGGGGACAAAACGGCGAGCATTTCAATAACCTTCGTTGCGAACTAGGGCGGGTCGGGAGATATAGTCGCGCGGCGCCGTTAAATAAACCATCAACCCGGGAGAGACCATGCTGACGTTTTGGGGCCTGAAGACCTGTGACACCTGTAAAAAAGCGCGAGAGTGGCTGACGCGGAAAAACATTCCGTTCGAGCAGAGAGACGTCCGCGCCGACGGCGTGACGGCGGAACTCTTGGCTGGGTGGGCGGCGGCTGTCGGGTGGGAGACTTTGTTGAACAAATCCTCCACCACATGGCGCGGTTTGTCTGACGACGTGAAAACCGCCGTCGATGAAGCGAAAGCGATCGACTTGATGGCCGAGCGCCCGACCCTGATCAAGCGCCCGGTGTTCCAGGCGGGCGGGCAAGTGATCGTCGGGTTCCGGGCCGCGCAACGGGAGGCGTTGGAGAAGAACCACACGCTGGAAAATTAGGATCGAATGGTATACATTGTATCAAGCGAAAGGGTATTTGTTATGGGCGCGTTTGCATCCTTTGTTACAAACCGTGTTCCGTATTTGGTGGATGAAGCTCATCCATTTCGGACGGAATTGAGGGCTGTTTTGCTCGTGCTCGCTATTTTGGGTCCCGCAATCGGATCCCTCTTGCTGCTTGGCGGCGTCTTTAAGTAAATTAATCCTCTTTAATCGTTGATCGACCTTGCTTCGGGTTATGTTCGACGAATTGCTATACCGATCAGCAAGCCAAAAGCCGTGAATCCCAGTATGGCTTCGAGCGCCGCGACCAAGCGAATATCGGGTGGGGGACTGAAGTCTCCGTAACCAAGCGTTGTCCAAGTCACGATGGAAAAATAAAGCGCGTCTAAATGGTCGGCGCAAGTTGCCATGCCGTTCTGTTGAAGACAAGATACCCTGTATATCCCGGCAAAACCGGTAATTGCTGAAATTGACAGCAAGACAAGAGAGGTCACGGCGGACAGGTTTCCCACTTTCTCGGTATCTTCGGCGAAAAACGCCGCAGTCATTGTACAAACGGCGATCCAGATACCAATGATCAAGGCTTTTGCTCGACCGAAAGACGCCCCATCCACGACATCGCCAAAGAACAAAATAGAGCTTTGTAGAAAGCTCATTATAACCAGGGTGATTAAAAAGGATTTGTGCGATATGGTTTGAATTTTAAGTCCAATATTATGGTTTGAGTAATTATTGGATGTTCTCGGACTCGGGCACGACCTTGCCCGGGTTCATGATGTTGGCGGGGTCGAGCGCCGATTTGATCGAGCGCATCATCTCGATTTCCACTGGCGATTTGAACGCTTCGAGCGCGTGAACCTTCAATTCGCCGACACCGTGTTCGGCCGAGAAACTCCCGCGCATATCGACGGCGATTTTATGCACGCGCTCGTTCATCTCGTCCCAGCGCGCGAGAAACGCGGCTTTGTCCATATTTTTCGGCTGGGTCAGATTGTAGTGCACGTTGCCGTCGCCCATATGGCCGAAGGCCATGACGCGGACACCCGGCATGGCGGCCTCGACCTCGCCCGTCGCCCGGGCGATGAAATCGGGCAGGGACGACACGGGCACCGACACGTCGTGCTTGATGCTCGCCCCCTCGAAGCCTTGAGCTTCCGGTATGCTCTCGCGGATTCGCCAGAGCGCTTGAGCCTGGGTCTCGCTCTCCGCGATGACGGCGTCTTCGATCAAGCCGTCTTCAAGGGCCGCTTCCAAAACCGGCATGAAGGCGCCGCCGTCACCCGACAGTTCCATCAGGGCGTAGCAGCCATGCCGGCCCTGGAATGGATCGGAGCAATATTCCATATGATCAATCGAGGTCTGGAAGCTCGACCGGTTGGCGAATTCGAATGTGGTGAGCGCGTCCTGCGCCTTGGCCTTCAAGCGGGTGAACAACCCTTGCATGGCGTTGACGTCCGCGCCTGCGGCCATGGCCGTCGTTCGGGTTTCCGGTTTCGGATAAAGTTTCAACACGGCCGCCGTGATGACGCCCAGCGTGCCTTCCGCGCCCATGAACAAATGTTTCATGTCATAGCCGGTGTTGTCTTTCCGGAGTCCGCGGAGGCCGTCCCAGACGCGCCCGCCCGCGAGCACCACTTCCAGGCCCATAACAAGGTCGCGGGCGTTGCCATAGCGCAAGACCTGCACGCCGCCCGCATTGGTCGATAAATTACCGCCGATGGAGCAACTGCCTTCCGCCGCGAGACTCAAAGGAAACAACTTGCCTAGATCATCAGCCTTGGTCTGGATGTCCGCGAGGATACAGCCAGCCTCCACCGTCATGGTGTCATTGACCGTATCCACATCGCGCACCCTGTTCAGCCGGCGTGTGGAGAGCACGATCCCGCCGTGGGGCACGCCGCCCCCCACAAGGCCCGTATTGCCGCCTTGGGGGAAGATGGGGGTGTTGGTTTCAAAGCAGAGCCTGCAAACGGCCGCGACCTGTTCCGTATCGGCCGGGCGCACGGCGGCGAGGGTTTCTCCGCGCCATAGGCCCCGCCATTCGGTCACATAGGGTTCGAGGTCTCCGGCGCTGGTCAATACATGAGCGTCGCCGACGATGGCGCGAAGCCGCTTTAGAAGAGTATCAATCTGAACGTCATCCATGCCCCGTGATATACGCGGGGCGGGGGGGCTGCTTCAATCGCATATATTCAATCGCATGTGGCGCTAATGGCGCGCGCCGCGCCGCTTTCTTGTTGTCAAGAGCGAGATTGGCCGCCGACCCGGCCCTTGAAGTAGCCGCGAGGCGACACTCCGAACGCACGCTTGAACATGGCGGTGAAAGCGGACGGACTGCCGTATCCCATATCGAGCGCCGTCGCCGTAACCGGGGCGCCGCCCGCCAGCAATTCCAACGCCGCCAATAAGCGGGCTTGTTGGCGCCATGCGCCGAAGCTCAAGCCTGTTTGTTTTTGAAACAGTCTGGCGAGCGTGCGCGCGCCGGCCCCGACGCTCGCGGCCCACTCGTCCAAAGTCTCGGGCCGCGCCGGATCGTTCATGATGGCCTCCGTGACGCGCTTCAGGCGGGTGTCCTGCGGCAAGGGCAGGAACAGGGGCGTTTCAGGCAGACGCCGGAGCTGATCCAGCAGAACGGCCATCAGCCGTCCATCGGCGCCGGTCAAATCGTAATCGGTCGGCACGTCCATCGCGGCCTGGATCAGTTCGCGGAGCAGGGGGGACACAGTCACCACCGTACAAGTCTCGGGCAAGGCGGCGCCGCTCGCGTCATCGGGAAAGACGCTTCGCATTCGGACGTCGTTTCGGCATTCGACACGGTGCCGCACGCCCGCCGGCATCCAGACCGCGCGCTCCGGCGGGACAAGGCGCACGCCATCGTCGGCGTGCACGCCCATCACCCCTTGAATGGCGTAAATCAATTGCCCGCGGGGATGCGTATGCCAATCCGTCGAGTGTCCGGCCGGATAATCCGTCGCCGCGGCCACCACGGGCCGGGGCGTGTCCATGAGACGGTTGACCTCGCCGACGCGATCCAGCGGAACGGCGCGCTCCAGATTCATTGTTGTTTGTCCGTTTCTCGATAAAATTTGTCTAACCGTCGAATGAATGTAACACATGACCCGCGTATAAGCATGGGAAAAGCTGGCTTTGGAGGGCCTTCGCGATGCGTTTCGACAACCACGGAATTCAGTTCCTGTTCCTGAACATCGGGCATCTGCTCGATCATTTGTTCATGCTGATTTTCGCGACGGCGGTGATCGCCGTCAGCCTGGATCCGGCGTTTCAGGACACGATGGCGCTCCGTGAGGTTTTGGCGGCGGCGGGTTTCCGGGAGAGCGCGGCGGATGACGCCTACGGGGTGCTGATCCTGCTGTCCACCGCCAGCTTTATCGCCTTTGGGGCCGGCTCGCTGCCGTCTGGCTGGCTGGGTGACAAGTTCGGACGCCGAACGCTGATGGCGGTGTTTTTCCTGGGGATCGGCTCCGCGTCCATCGCGACGGCGTTCTCCGCAGGTCCGGTCAGTCTGGCGCTGGGCCTGTTGGCGATTGGCGTGTTCGCGTCGATCTATCATCCCGTCGGTTTGCCGATGGTGGCGGAGAACGCCCGTGAATTGGGCAAGGAAGTGGGCGTTAACGGGGTGTTCGGGAATGTGGGCGTCGCATTGGCCGCGATCACGACAGGGTTCCTTGTCGATCAATTCGGATGGCGTTCCGCCTTTCTTTTGCCGGGCGTCATCTCGGTTGCCGTGGGGATCGCCTATGTGATCTTCTGCAACCGCCCCATCGAGGCGCGGGAACGCGCCAGCAAGGACAAGACCGTCGGCGCGTCCAAATCGGATGTGAGGCGGGTGCTGCTGATCGTTGCTTTGGGTTCCATGTGTGGAACGTTGATTTTCAATACGATGACCATTTCCCTGCCCAAGGTGTTCGACGTGCGGCTGGGCGGGGAATTGGCCGCGTCCACTTCCAGCGTGGGGCTTTGGAGCTTCGCCGTGTTCATGGTGGCCGCCGTTGCGCAAATCCTGATCGGTCATCTCCTGGATCGTTATCCCCTGAAGCCGATTTACGTGCTGACCGTGGGGCTGCAAATTCCCGTCATCTTTCTGCTGGTCGAGGCCGCTGGTTCCGGCATGTTGGGCGGCGCGGCGGCGATGATGTTTCTGGTCTTCGGCGTGATCCCGATCCATGACACCATCGTCGCACGCTACACGACGCCCGAATGGCGGGGGCGGGTTTATGCGGTCAAGTATTTGTTGAGTTTGACGGTGGCCGCCACGGCGGTTCCGTTGATCGGCGCGCTCTATGACCGCACCGGTGATTTCGCCACGATGTTCATCGTGTTGGGTTCGCTGGCGACGGTTTTGACGCTTTGCGCGCTCTGCATGCCGGGCGCGCGGAAACGGGAGGCGGCCCAGCCCGCCGAATAAGCCTTGACGAGTAAACTTGGCGGATGTCTCGGCGATGGCGTCCGGATAGGGGGATCGCTCAACGCCCGCTTTCTTCCCGGCCCAATTTAGCACGGTTCAGGCGGTCGTTGATGGCGGTTCCCAGGCCGCCGTCGGGGATTGGCGCCACCGCGATGGCCGGGGGGGCCGCGTCATCCGCCTTGTGGAGCAGGCCGAATAGCCTGGAGGCGGCCTCGCGAAGGTCGCCGGACGGACTTAAATTGAAACCCTCCGTTCCCGAAAATGGCCCGAATCCCAGCCAAATCCCCTTTTCCGGCGCGATGCGTTGATCTGTCAACAACGGCGCGTTGGGCGCGTAATGACGCTCAAGCATGCCGGGTGAGGCGGGGGACGTATCGTCCGTCGGATCCGCGATGGCGACCGGTCCCGCGACCGCCTCCAACCGCTCGTGCGTCACGCCTCCGGAGCGCAGGAGAACAGGCGTGTCGCCGCTGGCGTCGATGACGGTTGACTCCAAGCCGACCGGGCAGGCGCCGCCGTCAAGAACCATGACGGCGCCGGCGCCGAAGGCGGCGCGGACGTGCTCCGCCGTTGTCGGGCTCAAGTGACCGGAAGGGTTGGCGCTGGGAGCCGCGATGGGACCGCCGAAGGCGCGGAGGAGCGCCTGGCCGGCCGGATGATCGGGCGCCCGAACCGCTGCGGTCGGCAGACCCGCGCTGGCCAGTCTGGAGAGGGGGGAGTTTTCTCGCCTGGGTAGAACGAGGCTCAGCGGGCCCGGCCAGAAGGCGGCGGCGAGCTTTTCCGCCAACGGCGTCACGACGACCAGGGGAGCAAGGTCGTCCGCGCCCGCCACATGGATGATCAATGGGTTGAACGCTGGGCGTTTCTTGGTTTCAAAAATCCGGACGACCGCGCGGTCACTGGCGGCGTCGGCGCCAAGCCCATAGACGGTCTCCGTCGGAAAGGCCACCAATCCGCCCGCCCTCAGCCGGTCGGCCGCCTCCTGAATCGTATAGCCGCCCGGTTTGGCCTCAACCAACCGAAACACCCTTGCCGACGGCGATGAAATCTGGATTCTCGAGCCCCGGTTTGCCGTAACTTAAATCCGTCCCGTCTGTTTTTAGCACCTGTCCGCCCGCGAACCGCAGAACGGCGTGTCCAGCGGCCGTGTCCCATTCCATTGTCCGGCCCATGCGGGGATAGAGATCGGCGGCGCCTTCCGCGACGCGGCAGAACTTCAGTGAACTGCCGGCGCTGATCCGCTCGGCGATTTTGTAACCGGCGATGAAGTCTTCCGTTTCCGGAGACGCGTGGGACCGGCTGACCAGCGCGGTCAACCCATCCGCCGGCGCGTCGCGGACGGTGATCGGCTCGAACTCGCCATCCCCCATCCGCCGGAACGAGCCAAGGTTCGCTCCCAGATAGGTGACGTCCTTGGCGGGCAGATGAACAACGCCCAGCACGGGACGGCCGTTCTCGACGATGGCGATGTTGACGGTGAATTCGCCGTTCCGGTTGATGAACTCCTTCGTCCCGTCCAATGGGTCGATCAGCCAGAACGCGGGCCCGGTGTTTCGCGGCAGTCCCCGTTCGGACGCCTGTTCCTCGCCGATGACGGGGATTCCATTATTGACGCCTTGCGCGAGGGCGCGGATGATCAGGGCCTCGGCGTTTTTGTCGGCCCGCGTCACGGGCGATGAGTCTTCCTTTGTCTCCACGGCGAAATCCGTGTCGTAGATTTTCAGGATTTCCCGGCCCGCGTGACGCGCGACGTCGCCTATTTGTCTAAGCAGACCCAAGCCGATGTTCAGCAAAACGGCACCTCATGATTAAAACGGATAAACGCGGGGCATTTTCTCCAGCGCGGGTGTGAAGTCAACCGCGTGGAACAAGGCGTCTAATCTTGTTAATCCCAAACCGAGGCGGCGTCCGCGCCCAGGTCCTTGGTGGTGATTTCCACGCTCATGAAACGCCGGGCCTGAAAGGCCGGCGACCAATGATCCCCAGGTAAGCCCGCCTTGCGCCTCAAGCGCGCGAGAAACGCCGCCGGATCGGGCAATTGCTCCCAGACGCTGGGCAGGAAAAGCGCGCGCCTGGCGCCGTCGGCGATCACTAGGCCGTCCACGCCGGGGCGGAGTTGGCGGAGCAGGCCGGCTTCGTCCGCGGCGGTCATTGGCGTTTGCGGCGAAAGGACGGAGATGGAAAGGGCGAGCCTCTCCGTCAGCTCGTCCGCGCTCACGGGCTTGAAGCGGGGGTCCCCCGCAGCCGCCCTGACGGCGTTGGAGACGACGTCGCGGATGAGCGGTTGACGCGCCTCGGATGAGCCGACGCAGCCGCGCAACCGCCCGCTCTTCCTCAACGTCACGAAGCTGGCGCCGCTGGCTCTCAAGCCGGACGGCGCTGTCCTCAAGTCGGGCGAAACGGGTTTTCCGCCGCGGACCGTGACCTTGACTGCGTTGGCGGCCAGATCTAGCAAGAACCGGCCATGGCGTTCCAGAAGGGCGCGGGTGTCGTCCTCAAAGCGTCGAGGGCGGGCGGGGCCCGGCCTGGTCTCGGTCAATAACCAGGACCCGTAGCCGACGACTTTGTCCCTGCCGCCGAACGTGTCGCCGGAATTTCGTACGTCAACGGTTTCTATCCTCATTCCGCGGCGTTTCGCGATATCCAGGAGGCCAGCGACGGGGAACCGGCCGCAGGCCCCATTCGGTTCAATCGCCGCGCCGTCAAACATCTCGATGGCGCGCGCCGTCCGCGCGTCGATGGCCCGCGCGTCGGCGTGGGAAAGATAATGGCTGAGGTCCGAGGAGACGACGATCAACGTCTCCCGCCCGCCCCATACCGCCTCCAGCACCTCCGTGATCTCCGCCGGCGCCGCCTCGCCGACCACAAGGGGGACAAGGGTGAAGTCGTCGATCACGCGCTGGAGAAACGGGATATGGACTTCGAGACTGTGTTCGCGGGCGTGCGCCTCGGGAAACTCGGAAACCTGGGGCAGGTCCTTGATGGCGTCCACGGCGGCCTTGTCGACCGCCACGTCGCCGAGCGGGCTTTCGAACGCCTCCGCGCCGGGCAGCGCTAACCCCCGGACGGCCACGCGGTGGCATGGACCCAGCAAAACGACCCGCTTGATCCGCGCGCGCGCCGGTTTGATCCGGGCGTAGGCCGCTGCGGCGACGGGGCCGGAGTATGGATACCCGGCATGGGGCGCGATGACGGCCTTGGGCGCGTCGCCGACGGTGGGTTTCGCGTCCGCCAGATAACCATCCACCGCCCGGCTCAGCCGGTCTGCGTCATCAGGATAGAAGGTCCCCGCGACGGCGGTTTTGCGAATGGAGGACATGACGGTTATTGTGTCACCCGGGTCGCCGCCTGTCCAGGCGGGCGACGGGTTCGGGAGAGGAATTCAATGGGCGGTTTGGCGGAATTGACGGCGGTTCCCCCGGGCGTGAGCGTGGAGGAATGGCGCGTGCGCGTCGATCTGGCGGCCTGTTACCGGTTGGTGGATTATTACGGCTGGTCGGACCTGTTGGCGACGCATCTATCGGCGCGCGCGCCCGGACCGGAAGACCACTTTCTGATCAATCCGTTCGGGATGATGTTCGACGAGATCACGGCCTCCAGCCTGATCAAGGTGGACAAGGACGGCAACCAGTTGACGGAATCCGAATACGGCGTCAACCCGGCCGGTTTCGTCATCCACGGCGCCGTGCACGAGGCTCTGCCGGAGATGGCTTGCGTGCTGCACACCCACACGGCGGCCGGTCTGGGCGTCGCGACGCAGCGGGACGGCGTTCTGCCGCTGACCCAGCAGGCGCTCTCGGTTATCGCGCACACCGGGTATCATGACTATCGGGGCATCGCCTTCGACATGAACGAGCGGGAAAGCTTGATAAGGGATTTGGGGGATAACCGGATTTTGGTTCTCCGCAATCACGGCTTGATGACGGTCGGCAAGACCATAGCCGAGGCGTTCATGTGGCTTTACCGGGTGGAGCGCGCCTGCAAGTTTCAACTGGCGTTCCAGCAATCGGGCGCTCCGGCTCAAGCAATTCCCGACGACGTTCAACGGACCACCATCGCGCGCAACCGGCACGCGATATCAAGCGGGGGATACAGGCCCATCGGGGTGAGGGAATGGCCCGCCCTGCTTCGGAAGCTGGACCGGGAAAACCCCGGATACGCGGTCTGATCGGAACCCCGAGGAGCCGCGCCCGCATTGGCGTTGACGTGTGATATGATCACGTCCATGGAGTTCACGCCGACAAAATACTGGAGGCGATTGGACAACGGAAAGGTCCAATGCGACGTTTGCCCGCGTCATTGTCAGATGCGCGAGGGGCAAAGAGGTCTGTGTTATGTAAGGGGCGTCGAGGGCGGCGAGGTCGTTCTGACCACTTATGGACGGTCCAGCGGATTTTGCGTCGATCCCATCGAAAAGAAGCCGCTTAATCACTTCCTGCCGGGAACGCCGGTTCTCAGCTTTGGAACCGCAGGGTGTAATCTTACCTGTAAATTTTGCCAGAACCACGACATCTCCAAGGCCCGGACCGTAGATAAGCTTCAACAGCAAGCGGCGCCCGCGATGATCGCGGAGGCGGCCGCGCGGACCGGGTGCCGCTCCGTCGCCGTCACATACAACGATCCGGTTATTTTCCTGGAGTACGCCATCGACGTGGCGAGGGCCTGTCACGAGCGGGGCGTCAACATGGTGGCCGTCACGGCGGGCTACGTCACGCCGGACGCCCGCCGGGAGTTCTATTCGCACATGGACGCGGCGAACGTGGACCTGAAGGCCTTCACCGCGAGGTTTTACAAGGAACTCTGCTCGGCGGAATTGGACAAGGTTCTGGAAACCCTCGTTTACGTCAAGCATGAAACCGATTGCTGGCTGGAAATCACGGATTTGCTGATCCCTGGACACAACGACGACGACGACGAGATCAAGGCCATGTCCGATTGGGTGCTGGAGAACCTGGGCCCCAACGTGCCCATGCATTTCTCCGCCTTTCATCCCGATTGGAAGATGACGGACGTGCCGCGCACGCCGCCGGAAACGCTGTTCAAGGCGCGTCAAATCGCTCTGGACGCGGGCGTTCGCCATGTCTATTGCGGCAACGTGCATGACAAACCGACGGGCAGCACCTATTGTCATAACTGCGGCGAAATGATTATCGGCCGCGATTGGTACGAACTGTCCGATTGGGCGTTGAGTTGCGCGGGAAATTATTCCGGCAACTGCTCGCATTGCGGAGAGGCGGTTCCCGGCCGCTTCGAACATGTCCCGGGCGATTGGGGGCGTAAGCGCGCGCCGTTGCAGTTTCAGCAAAAAGCGGAGCCATTGCGGCGGGACGGCGAATAGCCGTCACCCCGTTCGCCGTTCACGCGTCCCCGCTCCGTCATTCCGCCTCCCCCGCCCTCACTGTGTCATTCCTGCGAAGGCGGGAATTCAGACAACCCTTTGTCACACATGACTGGGCTGGAACGCGGGCCGCCGCGCTGGACCCCCGCCTTCGCGGGGGTGACGATAGAAGAGCGCGGGGCCCACAGTCATAACGCCGTCTGGATTCCCGCCTTCGCGGGAATGACGTGCCGACGCCGGGCGAGACCGTCATATAAACCCCGGCGGCGCGGCCCACCTACCTCCGGCGCCGTCCGGGCCTGATTAAGTCAACGGCTGGGGAAATGACGGGCCTGAAACGGTCTGGACCTTTGACTCAAGCCGAACTTGCCTTAAGTCTATGGGCGGTAAAACAACCCGCGTCTCAAGGAAGGTCTCCCATGAAAATCACCTTTGCCAATCCCGGACCGCCGAAATCCGGCGCCGTCGTCGTGTTCGCAACGGATGGGGCGGCGCTGCCGCCGAGCGCCCGCGCGCTCGACGATGCTTTGGGCGGCGCGTTGACTCGAGCCATGAAGGCGAGGGATTTCAAGGGCGCGAAAGGCTCCAGCGTCCGGCTGCTCAGCCCGGGCGATGGAGCGTTCACGGAAGTAATGCTGATGGGCCTGGGCAAGATCGAGGACATCTCGGACCTGACCGTCCAGGACGCCGGGGGCGGGATTTATTCCGCGTTCTCCGGCGAGGCGTCCGTCACCGCCGTGCTGGACGCCATTGAGGGGGCGGGCGTCGGCGCCGGCGCGGCGGGCGCCAACCTGGCCTACGGCGCGAGGCTGGCCAGTTACCGGTTCGACAAATACCGCACCAAGGAGGCCGCCGACAAAAAACCCAAGCTGAAAACCCTCAAGATCGCGACGGCGGGCGCCGCCAAGGCGCGCGCGGTCTTCGCCAAATTGGACGCCATCGCGGACGGCGTCTTCCTGACCCGTGATCTGGTGTCCGAGCCGCCCAACGTCCTGTATCCCGCAAGCTTCGCCAAGGAACTTCAAGCGCTCAAGAAACTCGGCGTGACGGTCGAGACGCTCGGCGAGAAGGAAATGAGGAAAAAGGGTATGGGCGCTCTGCTGGGCGTCGGCCAGGGTTCCGAGCGCGAAAGCAAGATGGTCGTCATGCAGTGGGCGGGCGCGTCGGGCTCTTCCGCCAGGGGCAAGAAGCCCCGCGACGTGAGGGACGCCGCCGCGTTCGTCGGCAAGGGCGTCTGTTTCGACACGGGCGGCATTTCGCTCAAGCCTGCGGGCGGCATGGAGGACATGAAATGGGATATGGGCGGCGCGGGGGCCGTTTCAGGTCTCATTAAGGCGTTGGCCGGACGCAAGGCCAAGGTGAACGCCGTTGGCGTCGTCGGCCTGGTCGAGAACATGCCGGACGGCAACGCCCAACGCCCCGGCGACATCGTAACGACCATGTCGGGCCAAACGATCGAGGTTCTGAACACGGACGCGGAAGGCCGCCTAGTGCTGGCCGACGCGCTTTGGTACACGCAAGAACGCTTCAAGCCGAAGTTCGTCATCGACTTGGCGACGCTGACGGGCGCCATTATCGTTTCCCTGGGCAACGAGCGGGCGGGGCTGTTCTCGAACGACGATGAGTTGTCCGATCAGATCACCGCGGCCGGCGAGGCGACCGGCGATCTCGTTTGGCGCATGCCGTTGGGAGAGGCCTACGACGAACTGATCAAATCGGATGCGGCGGATATGCAAAATATTGGCGGCCGTTGGGGCGGTTCCATCACGGCGGCCCAATTGCTCCAGCGCTTCATCAAGGAAGGCACGCCCTGGGCGCACCTGGATATCGCGGGGGTCGCCTGGTCGAAAAAGTCCAAGCAGACGACGCCCAAGGGCGGGACCGGCTGGGGCGTGCGGCTGCTCGACCGGCTGGTGGCGGACAATTACGAGAAATGACGCCAGGCGTCTTTCCCGCGCGGACGGAAATCCGGAACAATGACGACTGGACCCCCGTCCGCGCGGAGGCGGCAATAGTTTCATGACCGACGTCGCCTTTTATCATCTGGAGCACTCCAGACTGGAAGACGCGCTGCCGAAGCTTTTGGAGAAAACTCTGGAAGCTGGAAAGCGCGCCCTTGTCCTGGCGCGCTCGGAGGAGCGCGTCGAGCACCTCGCCAACGTGCTGTGGACCTATGACCCGGCGAGCTGGTTGCCTCATGGTTCGGTGAAAGACGGCGATCCCGCCGGTCAACCCGTGTTTCTGTCTTCCGAGGAAGAGAACAGGAATCAAGCGGCGTTCCTGTTTTTGGCGGACGGGGCGGACAGTCAACGGGTGGACGCTTACGAGCGGTGCTTCGATTTGTTTGACGGCCATGACGCGGCGGCGGTTCAAGCGGCGCGTGAACGATGGAAATCCTTGAAAGCCGCCGGGCACGAACTCGCCTATTGGCGCCAGGACGTCAATGGCCGCTGGGCGAGGAAGGCATGAGTCACGGGGCCGGTAATTGACGTCCTATGGAATTCCCGGTCAAATCCCCGCCGGCGATTGAAAGAAAGGCGACCCATGGGAAACCGCGTTATCAACAAGCCCGAGGGCTCAACCTGGGGTGACTGGGGCGAGGATGACCAGAAGGGCCGGATGAACCTGCTGACGCCGGACGTGGTCAAGCGGGGCGCCCGGGAAATCAAGGAAGGCTTGTCGTTCTGCCTCTCCATGCCCCTGGACATGCCGGGCGGCAACGCGGTCAATCCCAAACGCCATCCGCCGGTCCTTCACCCCACGAAACAGGACGGCGATCCTTACTACAACTATGTTTGGGCGAATTTTTCGCTGCCGGGCAGCGCGGATGTCTCAGCCGACGACGTCGCCGTCATTCACACCCAATATTCGACCCAGTGGGACAGTTTGGCGCACTTCGGCCAACTGTTCGACGCGGACGGCGACGGGGTGGACGAGCCTTGTTATTACAACGGCTGGAAAGCGGGCGCGGACGTGCCCGACCCGGACGGCCGAGACCACGTTCACGCGGAAAAACTGGGCATCGAGAACATGGCCGAGGCTTGTGTCCAGGGGCGCGGCGTAATGGTGGACCTTCACGGCGTCTACGGCGCCGAGCGGGTCAGCGTCGGTTATGACGATTTGATGCGCGTGATCGACGCCCAGAACGTCGAGGTATTGCCTGGCGACATGTTCCTGTTTCACACGGGATGGGACGACATGATCCTGGGGATGAAGGGCGATCCGGACGCGAACAGGCTCCACAGTTCATGCGCCGTGCTCGACGGCTGGGACGACAAGCTTCTGAATTGGATCACGGACAGCCAGATCAGCGTGCTTGTCTCCGACAACATGGCTGTCGAAAACACCCACTATCCGGGTCATCCCGAGGACGATGCGTGCCGTCTGCCCATTCACCGCCATTGTTTGTTCGTCGTTGGCGTTCATTTGGGCGAGATCTGGTATTTGAGCGAGTTGAAGCGGGCCTTGAGAGAGCGGAACCGGTCGGCCTTTTTCCTGACGGCGCCGCCGCTGCGGCTGCCGGGGGCTGTCGGCTCGCCCGCAACGCCCATCGCGACGATTTAAGCGTCTGCTGGACAGCGGGTTGCGTCTTGAGGCGCCATTGTGGCGAAAGTTGAAGTTTCTCCTCGGAAAATGAACTCCGGCGTTCGCTGGGGCGGCGGCTCGCGGCAAGGGTAATGACCATGGACAAACTCCACAGACGGGATTTCACCCCCGACGCGAAAGGGCCGCTGTCGGGCCTTCGCGTGGTCGATATGTCACGGCTGGTTTGCGGCAACATGCTGAGCCTTCAATTGGCGGATTTCGGCGCTGACGTCATTAAGGTGGAGCCGGCCGGGAAGGGCGACCCATTGCGGTCCTGGGGCAACGCGGGCGTCGAGACCCAGTGGAAAGCCTATGGGCGGAACAAGCGCTCCATCGCGCTTGACCTGCGCGGCCCTCAAGCCGCTGGTATCGTCAAACGCCTTTGCTCGGAAGCGGCGGTCCTCGTCGAAGGCTTCCGGCCCGGCCGGTTGGAGCAAATGGGCCTGGCGCCCGGTGACCTTCTGGCGGCCAACCCCGCCCTCGTCATCACGCGCATTTCCGGATACGGCCAAACGGGACCCTATTCGGATCGGCCGGGTTTCGGGTCCGTCATTGAGGGCTTGTCCGGTTTTGCAGGCAGAAACGGGTTCCCGGACCGCGAGCCCGTCCTCCCGCCCATCGCCCTGGCCGACATGGTGGCGGGTCTTCAAGGCGCCTTCGCGACCATGGTGGCCGTTCGCGAGGCGGAGACGTCGGGGCGGGGCCAGATCATCGACCTGGCGCTTCTGGAACCCCTTTACGGCGCGTTGGGGGCGGAAGCGCTGATTTATCAAGTCACCGGCGAGCCGCGCTTGCGTCATGGCAGCGGGTCCAACACGTCGAGCCCTCGCAATGTTTATCGAACCAAGGACGGCAAGTGGATCGCGGTGTCGGGTTCCATTCAATCCATGGCGGAGCGTATTTTCCGCGTCGTTGGGCGTGAGGACATGATCACCGATCCGCGCTACGCAACCAACGAAATGCGGGTAAAAAACAAAGAGGAGGTCGACGCTGCGGTGAGCGGCTGGATTAGAGCCCGCACCCTCAAGGAAGCGATGGTTGTGTTCGAGGCGGAAGCCATCGCCGCGTCTCCGATCCATGAGCAGGCGGACATATTGAACGACCGCCACGTTATCGAGCGCGAAGTCGTGGTCAAAGTGCCGGACAGAGACTTGGGCGAGGCGGCGATGCACAACATTACGCCGCGGCTGAGCATGACGCCCGGTCATTTCCGGCGGGAAGCTCCCCGCCTGGGACAGGATAGCCGGGATATCCTGAGAGAGCACGGCGTCGCCGATGACGACATCGACGCTTTGATCGCCCGGGGGGTGGTGGGAAACCCGGTCGAGGCGTAAACAGGCCGGTCCCGAACGTGTTGATTTTCTTCGCTTTACCAATTGTTTACCCTATGGGTGTTTGATAGACCGCGAGGAATTGCGGGAATGCGCCCTTCTTGGGAAGGCCGGGCGCTGCCGGGGGAACACCGATCAAGGGTTCGGGAGAAGAGAGAATGGTGGCCAAGGCATTGATTGGCGGCGTTGTGAGGCGGCTTGGCGCGCTTGCTCTGGTTGGGTTGGTTGGGGCGGGCTGTACGGCGATTCAATCAGGCGATCTGTTCGATCCGGGGTTTTGGGCGGGAAGCCCGTTGAAGCAGAACGACGAAGCTGAACTGGGCATCGCCGAATTGTATAAGGGCAACTTCGTTACGGCGGAAGGTCACTTCAATCGCGCCCTTCGCGCGAACCCCCAAGATATCGAGGCCCTGCTGGGCGCCGGCGTGTTGTACCAAAACACGGGTCAGTTGACCAAGGCGCGGGAAATGTTCGAGGCCGTCCTGGCTCTCCGTCCCGATGAGTCGCGGCAGTTCGTCGTTCTGAACAACTTGCAAACCCAACCGGCTTCGCGGATCGCCAGTGTTAATCTATCGCTGATCGACAGCGGGGGCGTTTTGGGCCGGGCGCAGGCTGCTTCCGGCCAGCCGGACGGTTTACCGCAACCATTGATAGACGTGCCGCGGCGTGTGACCGCCGTGCCCCAAACCACGCCGTTTTTGGGCCGGACGCAGGCCGTTGTTCCCACACAACCGGGCAGCGTTTTGCCGTCACTTCAAGGCGGTCAAGGCCAAACGGACGTCCAGCCGCTCTCTGGCGCGCCGGTCAACCTGACCCAGGGCTCGCTTTCGCGGTTCAGCCCGGGCGAACGCAACAAGATTTCACGCTTCTCGACGATCCGCGCTCTTCGTGATCAGGGACTTGTGACAGAGCAGGAATTCCTTGTCCGGCGCACGGCCAATATCGGGGCTCTGCTGCCGTTGACGTCGCCCCAACCCGCGGCCGGACTGGATCGTCCCGTGCCGTCCACCGAGCAAATATCCAACCGCCTCCGCGCCATTGGCAGAGCGTTACAGCAACGCTCCATTTCGGTTTCGCAGCACGCGGCCGAGCGGAACTTGATTTTGACCGCATTGCTCCCGGAAGCGCCGGTTCGTTTGGCCCCGCCCGTCGCGCCTCCGCGCGGCCTGATAGCGGCGGCTGACTCGGTCGCCAAGCTGGAACAGCTGCGGGACGGCGGCTTCATCTCGTCCGATGAATATACCCGCGAGCGGCTGGCCGTGGAGCGGGCTCTTCAGCCGGAAGAGCCCGTCGCGGCGTCCGTGACCAAGCCGAAAGAGCCGAAAGAACCAAAAGAGTTGAAAAAAGCAGCGGCCAAGTCCGGACCGGAACCGGGCGTGCATTTGGCGTCCTATCGTTCCGTCAAGCAGGCCGACGCCGGCTGGAAAACCATTCAACGGCGCCACCAGTCATTGCTGAAGGGGCTCAAGCATGAGGTGAGGAAGGTGAACTTGGGTAAAAAGGGCACGTTCTATCGCCTGATCGCCGGGCCGGTGAAAAGCAAATCGGCGCAAAGGAAACTATGCGCGGACCTCAAACGCCGCCGTCAGTTCTGTGAGCCGTCGATGGTTGGCGGCTGACTCTTCTTCCGCGAGGCGGCGTTTTATTCAAGACAACGCCGCTCTCGTCAGATCCGACAATCTAACCCTCTGCCGTCCCGAGTCGTCAAAGTTTCCCGGCGCCAGCCAGCTTTCGTAAGCGGGTTTCAGTTTAGCCCAGTCCCCGTCGGTCATGCCGAACCAGGCCGTGTCCCGGTTTCGGCCCTTGTACATTGCGGCCTGGCGGAAAATGCCTTCGTACTGAAAACCTAATCGAAGCGCCGCGTTCCGGGACGCCTGGTTCAAGGAGTCGCATTTCCATTCATAGCGCCGGTAGCCCAATTCATCGAAGACGCGGGACGCCATCAGGAACATGGCTTCTGTGGCGGCCGGTGAGCCTTGCAGCTTGGGGGAGTAGTTGATGTGACCCACCTCGATGACGCCGGCGGCCGGTTCGATCCGCAAATAACTGGCGACGCCAACGGCCTGGTTTGACGCCTGATCAATGATGGCGTGAAAAAGCGGGTCATGGCCGTGCTGGACGCTTTCTATCCAATCCTCGTACCGGGATTTTTCCGGGAAGGGGCCATAACCCAGGTAGGTATAGCGCCGGCCTTCGCGGTCCAACCGGTCCGCTTCCCAAAGACCGTCCAGATGCGCGGCGGCCGAGAGCCGCTCCAGTCGGCAGAGCCGCGCCGTGACGGGCGTATCCGGCGGTGCGGGGCGCGGGCTCCAGTCTGGCACGGGCGCGCCGATGGGAAGGCCGAGAGGAGAGTGATGTGTCGTCATGAGCGCCAGCGTGCGCCGCTTGCGCGGGGCGTAAAAGGGCCATTACGAGCCCGGGCCCGGGATCAATCGGTAAGCGCCTAGGGCGTTATGACATCAAGCGAGGCCGATTCATGGGGTTCCGATGGGTTCGATCCGTCATTCCCGCGCTCTTAAGTCCGTTATTTCCACTCTTTCTTTGTTATTCCCGCGAAGGCGGGAATCCAGCGCGTCGTCCCGCGTTCCGGGTTGTCATGAATGATGGCCGTTCATGCGTGACGAGGGATGGTCTGGACCCCCGCCTGCGCGGGGGTGACGAAAAAGGGCCGGGGGTGACGAAATAATAACGCGGGAGCGGCGCGTTAGCTCCATGCGGGATCGTCATACGGACCCCGCCCGTGCGGGAAGGGCGGTTTTCCAGGTTCATGGTTTCTCATTCCTTATCGGTAATCGTCAGGTTGGACGTCGGGCGCTTTCCCCGCCGCCAGTCCCGGGGCGTGACGAATTGACCGGACCAAATCCCCAGGCGTTTGCGTTTGGCCGTTTCTTCTTCGGGGATGAACCGGGGGGAATATTGGCGATACGCGACGGCCCAGCCGTTCAAGACCATCCACCGGTTCAGGTTGACGCCGCCCGCGCGGCAGACGGACAGATAACGCCCGTACCGGTCCCGGCCGTTGGCATGGCAGATCACGGGCCGTTCTCCGATCTTTTCGATCAGGGCCTTCGTGGCCGCCCGCCCGCACCGCCATGCGGAGCCGTTGGCCCGGAGGCAATGCTGGCGACGCTCCGGCGCGTCGATGCCCTGTAATCTGTGGCGGTCGTCGCCCAGATTGATGGAGTCCCCATCGACCACGCGAACCAGATTGCTTCCGCCGCCGGACGTGGACCGCGCGGACAGGACAAGACCGATGACGAGAATGGCCACATAGGGCGCGGCGCGCATGGAACTCCCCAATGAGGCCAGGGCTTGCAACGCGTCCGCCGCAAGATGGCTTCGTGATCTCTGGTGACCCGGGGATTAAGACAACCGCAACAAGACGGCCCCTGTGACCTTTAGGCCGAGGCCCTGGACATACGCCACAGGTCCCCGGACCGCAGAGGTCGGGGTGGTTTTCACGGTTCCACCGAACCGCTTGTTGCGGGGTGTCTTACGCCCCGGAACCGTTCGTCCCGGTTCCAAGGGGTAGGTTATAGGGGATCGCGCTTTGGATAAAGGGAAGAGCCTCGCGACGGATCGCGGTCGCCCGTTTGTCCTTCCCGCTCTTTTTTGTCGTTACCGCACGCTTATGTTGTCACTCCTGCACCCTTACCGTGTCATTCCTGTACCCTTATCGTTTCATTTTCGCGAAGGCGGGAATCCAGCGCGTCGGTCCGCGCTCCAACCAATCATCAAGTGGCGAAGGGCGCTCTGGACCCCCGCCTGCGCGGAGGTGACGAAGAAGGCGCGGAGGTGCGGGTTGGCTCCATGAGCGGCCGTCAACGGCGTTCCGAACGCCGCCGCCGCGCGCCTTGAGCGCGTTAATCATGTCAAAACGCGGGGCATAAATATATTCAATGGCATAACGCCCTAGTGGCAGTGCACACGGCCCGTTCGGCTGTCGCGATGACAGCAAAGACCTGGAGGCGAGTCTTTCCGGCATCCCCCGCCGTGCTCCATAGCTGGCGAGGCGGTCCGAAAACCATCGGCTTGGACGGAGAGGACAGGAAGGGCGAGCAATAAGAGCGCAACTGCGGCGAACACTGATTTCATAAGAAACCCCACATGGTTAACATCAATTTTAAAAGGTTTTTTCGAACACCCTCAAACTAATGCATAAATTTTTAAAAAACAATTTAAAATAGAAAATTTCCATGCGCCGAGATGCGGGTTCGTCGAAACGCCCCTTTGCTTCGCCCCCGGCACATGCGACAACAAAAGGTATGAGCAAGGCATTCGTGAAGGAAGACGGCGCGGACCTGGACGGCGCTTTCGACGATGAGGACGGAGACGGAGATCTCCTCAAGGGCGGGCGCCGCCTGATGACGCCCGAGGGCTGTGCGCGGTTTCAGGAAGAACTCCGTCATCTCCGCCGGAACGAGCGTCCGAGGATCGTCGAAATCGTCTCATGGGCGGCGGGCAACGGCGACCGGTCGGAAAACGGCGATTACATCTATGGCAAAAAGCGGCTCCGCGAGATCGACCGGCGCATTCGGTTCCTGATGAAACGCCTGGACGCTGCGGAAGTCGTCGATCCGGCCCGCCAAACCAACCACGGCAGGGTGTTCTTTGGCGCGACGGTGACGTACGCCAACGAAGATGGCGAGGAAAACACCGTGCGCATTGTCGGCGAGGACGAGGCGCGCCTGGAATTCGGCGAAATCAGTTGGGTCTCCCCCGTCGCCAAGGCGCTCATGGGCGCGGAAGAAGGCGACGCGGTCGTCGTCCGCACCCCCGAGGGACCGCGCGAGCTTGAGGTGGTGGGGGTTTTCTACGGTAATTAGTCCGCGCGGTCATTTCAGTGGAAGCGGGAGCCCGGCGCTTGTGATTGGACCCGGCTTCCGCCGGGGCGGCAGACCGAATCTATGAGTGAAGCACGGCGCCTTCCATCAATTTTCTGAAGGTCCGGTAGGCGCTGGCGCTTTTCGCCGCCCACCCGTTCGAGGTCTCGGCCACATCAGCATCCGCCGTCAGAACGCCTGACGGGTTGCCGATTCGCACGGCGCTTCCGTCATGGCCCTCACCCAGCGCCTTCCACACGACGCTGCCTGGTGTTTTCGCGGCGGACGCCACGCACATGGCGCCGGTCAGCGGAATGGCTTTGTGGATGACGCCCATGGACTCCATGCGCACGGCCACATCGAAGGCGTCCGCCGTCCATGTTCGGCTGTCAAGGGCGGCGTAATCCCCGGGGCTGGCGACGATGGCGATCTTGGGCGCGGCTTCCGGCGCGTCCTCGGGCGTTTCCGCGACGCCGGCGAGCACGGCCGCCTGGCGCCGGACGGCGTCCAGCCTCGCCATCACGTCCGTCATGGCGTCGATCGTGGCGGGCGCTTCCGCCGCCGTGAGTCCCATGTCTTCCGCCGCGACGAACGCGCAGAGCGCCGCCGAATCGGCTATCGTCGCCTCTATGGCGCCCAGACCCGGCGCCTCGACGCCGTCCACCACGTTTCCCGTCGGCAGCAGCCCCCGTCCCGCGACGCCGCTTGGCTCCCGCCACACAAGTTCCACCGGCGCGCCGGCGCCGGGCACGCCAGGTATTTCCATATCGCCGGCGGACACGGCCTCGCCGTCTTTGACGCGGAACCGCGCGTGAATGACTTTCCGTGTGTTGGTGTTGTAACACCGCACCGTCACGTCACCGTCCGCGTCCACCGGGAAGATGCCCTGCTCGACTGCGAAGGGACCAACACAAGCCGTCATGTTGCCGCAGTTGGCGCTGTAATCCACTAGCGGGCTGTTGATCGCGATTTGGGCGAAGGTGTAATCCACGTCGGCGTCGTTCCGCGCCGACTTCTCCACCCACATGGCCTTGGAGACGGAACTTACCCCGCCGCCCATACCGTCCAGTTGGCGTCCATAAGGATCGTCGCCGCCCAGGACTTCCGTCAGCATGGCGTCGCGGACCCGCGCGTCGGACGGCAGGTCTTCGGCCTTGAAGAACACGGCCTTCGACGTGCCGCCCCGGAAAAAGACGGCGGGTGTGCGCCGTTGACCCATTTCAGTTGGTGAACAAGTCACGCCGCGCGGCGCCTGGCTGCGGGACCAGAAGCGGGCTGCGTCTGGGCCCTGAAAGCGGCGGAAGCGTGGCGGCGCCCGGCGGGGCCTGGAACTGAGGCGGCGCTTGCGGAAAAGCGCCTGTCCCGGACGGCGGCGCGGGCGGGGGCTGGACTTGCTCGCGGGGCTGAGCCGCGGGTTGTTCCGAGGCCCGGCCGCCGCCCCGGCCGCGGGGCGAGACGGTCAAAACCACTTCCGAGCCGTTGAGCGCCGTCCCCTCGATGGTGATCGACATCACCCGGTCCTGACGCTCGAAAGTCAGCACGCTGATGCGTGAGCGAACGGATGTGATCTCCCGCCAGCCGAACTTCGGCAACTGGGCGGCGTAGAAATCGTACGTCTTCGCCGCGCTGTCGCCGCTTTCAAGCGCCAATTGGCCGAACCAGACTGGCGCGCCAAACACAAGCGTTTTATCCACATTCATCTTGGCCCCTTGCGGGATGGGCGTATCCGGGAAGCGGCTCGCGGCTTGGTCCGCCGCGCGGACGGGTTGCGCGCCGCCTGGCGGCTCGTCCGCCGGCGCGTTGCCGCCGATGATGTCGGCCGTTTGGGCGCAAGCTTGCAGCGTCAAAACGGCGGCGAACAGGAGGGCGGGTCGAATGATCCGATGACGTTGACGTGAAGCCTGCATTTTTTTAGATCATGCCTAGCTGAGAGGGGTTTTTCCAAGGCGGCCCAACCCCGAAACAGCCTAACAGGGCGCCGGCTTTATCGGAAGGGCGATTGTCGTATCGCCGCCCGGTTTCCTTGAGGTGGATGTGGAGGCGGGGGCGGAAAGCATGTTTGGGCGTCCCCTTGAACTTGACGGGCCCGGCCCCGGCGGTTCCCCGGAACCCTTGGCGGTTTCCCGGAAACCCCCGATCCCGCTGATGGAAACACGCCCTCTTGCGCGCCCATCTTTTGAATGACCGGCTCTTTCGAATGACCAACTCTTTTGAATAATCGGCGCGGTAATGACCGTAACCGGGACCGGCCAGTCCGACATAGCCGCGCCATCCGCTCTTGGGGCGTTGGATTCCGGGGGAATGACGGCGCGCGCCCTGATTTGCGGCGCGTTGCCGGATCGCGGACGGGCCGCGCCCGGCGGTCATCCACCCGTGCGGGGCCGCAGCCTTTCTTGGGCAAAAACGGCTCCATGACCGCCCGCTCTTCGCCAGTGAGATCAAAGCGCATTGGATAAATCCTCCCCACACTCTTCAAACACACCTAAAAATAGAAATCCAATAAGCTGAATTAGGTTCACATCCTAGATGTGCGGCCAGTGCGCCGTCCTTATCCCCGGATAACCCAATGATCCAAGGTTGATCATGAGACTGAGCGTATTCATCTGCAATGTCACCGCGAATAAAGTCACAAGGATCAAAGGCCGGGTGCTTCGGGGTGCTTTGACGCAAAAACACTCTTCAAAAATCCATGAGTTTGATCTCAAAGCCGTATCATGGAGAAGCCAGGTGATCAACCCAGCCTCATCCTGAATCCGGTTTTGACCCCGGAGGCCAGCACCGCCAGCGGGCTAAAACGATTCTGGCGAGACGCCCCGTCGAAGAGCCCGGTAAAACGCGGGCGCCGGTTTCACCGTTTACGGTTTCCGTGCGGAAGCTGATTTCGCCTCTATTTTCAAAAACGTAAATTAAATTATACATATAATTTAGTCATTTTTTATTGACACAAGGAAAGGACGCCGATAGGGTCCGAAATGTTACGGAAGGTGTTTTTTATGATTTTCCGGAGAGGAGAAAACCCTGATGACCGAGAGACAAACCGCTGACATTGACGATCCCGACCGGATCTGGCCGACGGGATTGACCATTCGAGAATCGGAAGAGCTGCATAAGCACGTCATTGATGGCTCGCGCGTGTTCTTCTTCATTGCGGTTCTTGCGCATGTTCTCGCCTATATCTACTCGCCGTGGCTCGGCTAAGAGGAGGTTTAAGTCATGAATCAAGGTAGAATTTGGTGCGTCGTTAATCCGACGGTCGGCCTGCCGCTGTTCCTGGGCGGAGTCGCCGTGATCTCGCTGATCGTTCACTATTCGGTCCTGAGCAGCACGACATGGGTGGACAAGTTCTTCCAGGGTGGCTGAGCCTTTTCTTCGGGCTTGCGTCAAACCCCGGTTTGGCCTGGTTGAGAGCGCCCTTTCGCGACGAAGGGGCGAAAGCTGACCGGTCTGGTCGAGGCGGCGTTTTCGAAACGCCGCCGCCTGGCCGAATCCGGTCTGGTTGCGGCATGGTTACAGCGGGAGAGCGCGGATGACGGCGAACGTACGCATATTTGCAACGGAAGACGCGGCGCGAGCCGCGGCCGCCGAGCTTTCCGAGCTTGGCTTGGAGGATAATCGCGTCCTCACGCCGGCGGCGGGAGGCGCGGACGGCGGGGAGGAGAAGGCCGTCCGGGCCGCCATTGACGATGGGCTCATCCCGAGCGGATTCGCCTTCGTCTGCGCCGAAAGCCTGAAGCGTGGCCGCTGTCTGACGGCGGTCAACGTGTCCTTCGGCTGGAGCGTCAAGGCCATGGAGATCATGGACGGCGCGGGCGCGGTCGATAATCATTTGCTGAAGCCCTACGCGGGGCGGAACCCGTCTCCGTTCTCGGATATTTTCGGTTTGCCGACATTGACGAAATTCGTTTCGTCGTTTGAGCTCTTGCCCGGTCGGTGGCGTTTCACCCCGGAATTCCTGGGAATGCCGATACTCAGCAAGAACCAAGAGGGCAAGGCGAATCTGTCCAAGCCGAAACGGCCGTGGATGAGAAGTTTCGGGTTGCCGATTCTGAGCGATTCGAAATCGAAGACCCGCTTGAGCACGCCAAAACGGCCGTGGACCAAGAGCTTCGGCTTCCCCATGCTCGCCAAGAACGCCGCGCCCTTGTCCTCGATACTTGGTCTGCCGACTAGTACGAGGGACTGACGCGACAGGAGCCGTTGGGTTCCTGGGGGGGCTCTTATGAGGCATCTCGGGCAAAGGTTGGTAGCTGGCTGGGCGGCCCTTGGCCCCCGCTTCATGCCTTTCGCGGATGTCGCCACGCCGGAGTTGCCGTTACGGCGGCTGCTCCGGCTTTCCTTGTTCCAGGTCTCCGTCGGCATGACGCTGGTCCTGCTGGTGGGCACGTTGAACCGCGTCATGATTGTCGAGTTGGGCGTGCCGGCGACGATCGTGGGCGTGATGATCGCGACGCCGCTCGTGTTCGCGCCGTTCCGCGCACTGGTCGGACACAAGTCGGACACCCACAGATGCGCGCTCGGCTGGCGTCGCGTCCCCTTCATCTGGCGGGGGACGCTCCTGCAATTCGGCGGCTTCGCCGTCATGCCCTTCGCGTTGCTTGTCCTGGCGGGGAAGGGGGAGGCGGCGATCATGCCTGTTTGGGTCGGCCAATCGGCGGCGGGCCTGGCTTTCCTGCTCGTTGGCGCGGGCGCCCACATCGTTCAGACCGCGGGTCTGGCGCTGGCGACGGATCTGACGCCTCAGAAGAACCAGCCGCGGGTGGTCGGACTGATGTACGTGACGCTGCTGTTGGGCATGATCGCGAGCGCTCTGATCTTCGGCGCGGCCTTGGAGGAATTTTCGCCGGGCCGTCTGGTCCAGGTCATCCAGAGCGCGGCCATGGCCGCCCTGGTCCTGAACGCCGTCGCCATGTGGAAACAGGAAGCCCGGCGCCCCCGGCGAGGCGCGCGGCTGGCCGTGCCGGACCCGACGTTCCGCGAGTCGTGGGCGCAATTTTGCAAAGGCGATCACGCGATGCGGCGTCTGGCGGTCGTTGGCCTTGGCACCATGGCGTTCGGCATGGCGGACGTCTTGTTGGAGCCCTTCGGCGGTCAGGTGTTGCAGTGGAGCGTGGCCGAGACGACCAAGCTGACGGCGCTGCTGGCGCTTGGTAGTCTGTTGGGGTTCTCTTACGCCTCGCACGTTCACGCTAAAGGCCGGGAGCCCTACCGCATGGCGTTCATGGGCGCGCTCATCGGATTGCCCGCCTTCGGCTTGGTCATCCTGTGCGCGCCATACGCAAATTCCGCCGCGTTCCTGGTCGGCAATTTTCTGATCGGCTTCGCCGCCGCGATCTTTGCGCACGGCACCCTGACGGCGACCATGAGCCGCGCGCCGAGAGAACAAACGGGCCTGGCTCTCGGCGCCTGGGGCGCGGTCCAGGCCACGGCGGCGGGGCTCGCGCTGGCCATCAGCGGGACGCTGCGTGACATCGTTAACGCCGCCGTCGATACGACCACACAGGTCCTGAATCTCGCGGGCGAGGCCCTCGGGTACCTGGCGGTTTACGGCTTGGAGATCGTACTCTTGATCGTGACGCTCATGGCGAGCCTGCCGCTGATTCGCGGACAGGCGCGCGGTTCTCGACACGGTTCTCAAATCGTCAAGAATTTGAACGCCTCCCCGGGGCGTTCGGCATCGGAGGCGGGCCATGGCGCGACTTGAAATCATCGAACATCCGGACCCGCGGCTCAGGGAGGTCGCGAAGCCTGTCACTACGTTCGACGCTGCGTTGTCAAATTTCATCGACGATTTATTCGACACCTTGTATGCGACGGGCGGCATGGCCTTCTCGGCGCCGCAGGTCGGCGACGGCCGCCGCGTCCTGGTGATGGATTTGTCGGAAGACCGGACGGACCCGCAGGTTTACATTAACCCCGAAGAACTCAAGCGTGACGCCTGGGGGCTGGTCGAGGAAAGCTGTCTCTCGGTGCCCGGCGTCGTCGGCAACGTCATGCGCGGCACAAAAGTGCGGGTCAGGGCCCAGGACCGCGCCGGCGGCCCGTTCGAGCAGGACCTGGAGGGCATGGCTGCTGTTTGCCTTCAGCACGAGATCGACCATTTGGACGGTACATTGTTCATCGACCGCATATCGTTCCTGGGCAAGTGGTACTTGCGCCTGTTCTCTCGGGAATACCGGAAAGGCGCCGTGGCGTGACGGCGGCTATGCCGGGTTGAGGTTCCGCGGAGCGCCGGCGAGATATCCCGCCAAGAAAGGAACCCGCCAAGACAAGAAAGGGAGGCGTATACCGCGCTTCAGGGGGAAAGGGGGGCGAGGAGATTCGCGTCTAGAACGGCTGGTTCAGTTGAACGACCCGCCAGTTGAGCGCCATGGCGATGATCACCCAGACCAAATAGGGCGTTAGGAGGAGGGACGCCCGCCGATCCAGGCGCCACGTCAGCCAGACCAGATACGCCACCGACAACCACAAGAGGCCAGCCTCCACCAGCGCCCAATCCGGACGCTTGAAGGTGAAAAACAGCGCGCTCCAGACAATATTGAACACGCCGTTGATTCCATAAAAGAGGGTAATCGAGCCGCGCAGCCGATCCGTCGGCGCGGCCCGCCAACTGAGAACCAGAGAGACGGCCCACATTGTCAGCACCACGCTCCAGACGGGACCGAAGGCCCAGTCGGGCGGTTTCCAGGCAGGCTGCTTCAGTTCGAGATACCAGGGGCTGAGATCGGTCAGAAGGCCGCCAGCCACCGCTACGATCAGCGCCGACGCGGCGGCGGCCCAGACGTCGCGACGGCCCGGCGCGGTCATTGGCGCGACGGCGCGACCAGCCCGCATAGGTGCGCCATGTCCTTGAGGAAAATACGCAAGTGCGTCCCGGGCCGGGCCCGCACGAGGCGTTTGTTCATATAGGCCTCCCAGGTCAGGCGCCGCACGTCGGGGTCCTCACAGATGGTCACGAAGCGTTCGCGCCGTTTGTCCGTCGTGTACCAGAACTTCTGCATCATTCCCAACACCCAGAACACCGTCCCGTGTTCCTTCATGAAGCGCCGGCGGGCTTGCGCCAGAGCCCGGGCGTCGCCAGTGCGGACGAACTCCTCCGCCGACTGGGCGGCGATCCCGCCGCACAGCATGGCGTAGTAAATGCCTTCGCCAGAGGCCGGCGCGACGACGCCCGCGGCGTCGCCGGCCAGCAAGACGTTTTGGCCGTCGTCCCAGCGCTTGCGCGGTTTCAACGGGATCGGCGCGCCCTCGCGGCGGATCGTTTCCACGCAATCCAATCCCGACGCCCGCCGCAGTCCGCTGACCGCGTCGCGGAGCGAGAAGCCTTTGACCGCCGTGCCGGCGCCGACGCTGATGCGGGACCCGTGCGGAAAAACCCAACCGTAGAAATCCGGCGACAGCCTGCCTTGGTAGTAGACGTCGCAGCGATCACCGGCGAAGCGCCGTACCGCCGTTTCCGGTGAGCGGACAATTTCGTGATAGGCGAAGACGCAGGGAACATGTTCGGCCTTGGCCATGCTCTCCAGGGCGACCCGCGAGCGCGCGCCGTCGGCTCCGATGACGGCGCGCGCGCGCGCCGTACGCAATTGATTGCCCTCGCCCCTCGCCCGGTAGTGAACCGTGACATGTCCGTCTTCGCCGCGCTCAAGATGTTCGAAGGCGCCGGCGCGGCGTTCGGCGCCGGCTTGCGCGGCGCGAACTCTGAGAAATTCGTCGAACCGGTCGCGGTCCACCATGCCCACGTAGCCGCCGTCAATGGGCATGTCCACCTCCCGGTCCGTGGGTGAGACGATCCGCGCCGAGCCGACCCGGGCGACGATCTGGCCGTCCGGAATTTCGAAGTCGCGAATCAGGCGGGGCGGCACCGCGCCGCCGCACGGCTTGATGCGTCCGGCTTTATCGAGCAGCATGACGTTCAAACCCGCACGGGCCATCTCGGTCGCGGCGGTCGCGCCCGACGGGCCGCCGCCGACGACAATGGCGTCGAATGTGGTCGTGTCTCTCATGATCCGCCTCTCTGGTCCAAAGCCCTACGGTGACGATGGCTCGGGTGTCATGCCCAAGGCCGCCGCCTCGGCTCGCCCGCCGACTCGCGCCGCCAGACATGCCGACAAAATGAACAACGCCCCCTCGGCGGCGAAAACCGCCGTGTAGGCGACAGCCGGCGTTTCGGTCAGCCACCGAAGGACATCCACCGCCGCAGCGCCGATGAAGCCGCCAATTCCGAACGCAATAGCCTGCGCCGCGCCCCAAAGACCCATGCGTGTTCCTTCGCGCTTTTCGCGGCCGCGCCGCACCAGGCCCATCATCGACCCGATGGCGGCGACCGCGAAGGCGCCGTTGGCGGCGCCGAGAGCGAAGACTGCGGCGTTTAAGGGGAATCCCGAACCGATTATGCCGCCGGCGGCGAGGGCGAACAGCGCGCCGGCCGACGCCAGGCAACCGCCGATCACCCAGGCTTTGAGGGATCCGAACCGGCCGCGCGCATATCCGCTGCAGACCAGGGCGACCAGGACCATACCGGTGAAAACACCGCCATGTTGGAGACCGGAAAGTTTCGTCGACTCCCCCGGGGTCATGCCAAAAACGGTCCCGGCAAACGGTTCCAGGATGAGATCCTGGGCGCTATAGGCGAGCATGGAGACAAAGACGAAAATCGCGAACTTCCGGGATTCCGGCTCGGACCAAACCTGGCCCATGGCTTCCATGAATTTCGGACCGGTTTCTTGGGACGGCGTTTCTTGGGGCGGTGCGGGGCGGCGGACGTGCGGACCCTCGACGCCCCAGATCGCGATAACCGTTAAAACCACGGCGATCCCGGAAACGCCCGCTGTGACGGCGATCAAGCGCTCGGGCGAGAACGGATCAAGCAAATGCCCGGCGACGCTCGCCGTGATCGCGAGGCCGGCAATCATCATCAACCAGACAATGGTCGCGGCGGCGGCTCGCCGGCGGTCATCGACGCGCACGGCCAGCAACACCAGCAGTGTTGTCCCGCAAGCGCCGACGCCGCCGCCAATCAATAGGAACGCCAACAGGGAAAGCGCGATCCCCGCGCCGGGGCTGACGCCCATCCAGGCCGTCGCCACTGCGGCGAGCGCGCCGCCTGACGCAAGCACGATCATGCCGCCGACGATCCAGGGCGTGCGCCGCCCGCCGACGTCCGAACCATATCCCCATCGCGGCCGGAGAATCTGAACCGCGTAGTGAAATCCGACCAGCGCGCCGGGCAGCATGGCCGGCATGGCCAACTCCACCACCATGACACGGTTCAAGGTGGACGTGGTTAGCACGACGATGGCGCCAATCGCCATCTGGGCCAGACCGAAACGGAAAATCCCGAGCCAACTCAGGGGGGGCGGCGTCATCGTGTTCGTGATCATTGCGTCCCTCCTGGAAGCCCGCCGACTCCAAAGGCCGTGACCAGCATTCCGAGAACATAAAGGCCAGTCCCCGTGGCGTTGTACCGGGGCGCCTCTTTTTCGGGGTCGCGGAGCAGGCGGGGCATCAACGCGAATTGGGCCGCCAGAAGCGCGGCGACCGCCAGCGCGAAATAGGGAATTTCCCAATGCGCCAACAATCCGATGACGGCTATTTGCGGCAGGGCCATGACGGCGCAGGCGAATCGCGCGGAACGGTCAATCCCCATCTGAACCGGTAGCGAACGGATGCCGAGCGCCCGGTCGCCCTCGACGGCCTTGTAGTCGTTGAGCGTCATGATGCCGTGGGCGCCCACGCTATAAAGCAGCGCGACGACAAGGACCCGCACGTCGGGCAGGGCCGCGGCCATGATCGCGGCACCCGTGAACCAGGGCAGGCCCTCATAACAAATCGCCACCGCGGTGTTGCCCCACCACCCATTTTGTTTGAGCCTGAACGGCGGCGCCGAATAAGCCCATGCGAAGACCAGACCGACAACGGCGGCGGCGAACACCCATGGTCCGATGAACCAGGCCACCACAAGAGACAAGGCCGCCCAAATCAAACCGATCACAAACCCCCAGTTTCCGGGAATTCGGCCGGATGGGATGGGGCGACCGGGCTCGTTGATGGCGTCTACGTGACGGTCGAACCAGTCATTAACGGCTTGGGATGTCGCGCAAACCAACGGCCCCGCAAGAAAAACGCCCGCGATTATTGCCGGCCACCGGCCCTCGGTGGAGACTCCCGCAGAGACGGCGCCGCAGGCGAAGGCCCACATCGGCGCAAACCAAGTCAGCGGTTTGAGCAGTTGCAGGACGGCCGAAGGTGCCGGATAGGTCATAATGTAACGTAAACATGACAATATAAACTGTCAACTTAGATTAACGGTTGGGGCGGGAGTTTTGCGCCTAGGCGTTATCGCCGCCTTCGTTCTCGCCCAATCCGTGACGGCGCAGCTTCACGTAAAGACTTTGGCGGCTCAACCCGAGGACGTCGGCCGCCGACGCGCGGTTGTCGCCGGTAATGTCAAGGGCGGCCTCAATGCACATGCGTTCGATCATGTCCGTCGTTTCACGAACGATCTCCTTGAGCGGCACACGACCGACCAGTTCGGTCAGTTTTTCGACGGAACGGCGAAGATCGCCGTCATCACCGCCCGCCGCGATTACGCCGGCGGCGCCTATGGGGCGTATGGAAAATCCGTAACACGGCACATCGCCGCCTGGAACGGCGACGCCCGAGACCTCGACTTGCTCCGAGCCGCCCAATTCGCCGCGGACGGCCGTGGCGAACCGGCGCACGGTATGATGTTCCCGCAGGTTCTTGACCAGCATGTTTGTTTCGACGTCACTCCGCCCCAGCCACTTCTCGATCGGTTGGCCGATGGCCTGATCCGGACTGGCGAGCTGAGCAAGATCGACAAAGGCCTGGTTCGCGGTCTTGATTCGCAACGACATGTCCGTGACGGCGAAGGCGTCCGGCAGGTTGTCGATCAGCGCTTCCAGGGAACCCGAAATCTCCGCTCCGCTTTCCGTGGGCTTCGTTTCCGACGCCAAGCGGACCAAAAATAGAGACGCGCGATCCTGCCGGAAAACCGAAGCCTTGACGGACACAGCCGGTCCGCCTTTCGCAATGGCGGCCTGAATCACCTCACCGCGTCCGGAGGCGAGGACCGTGCTCAAATAGGTTTCAACCGCGCCCCGGCAGGATGGATCGAAGCGGGTCAGCACCGACCGGCCCGCGAGTTTGTTCGAGTCCTCGTTCATCATCGAGACAGCGGCGTCGTTGGCTTCGCGTATCTTCAATGTGCCGACATCGACGATCAACGTCGGCTCCGAGGTCGCCTTGAACAGCAGCCTGTAACGCGTTTCCGCGTGGCGCAGCCGGGAATATTCACGTTCAACCGCTTGCTGGGCTTCGACAAGGCGTTGCTGCAATCTGGCGATCGCCAACTGCTCCTGGCCAAAAGCCAGATAGGGGCCGCCCTCTTCGAGCCGGAACAGCAGATAGTCAATCGGCACGTCGACGCCAGCGGCCGACGGGTGATTGACCTGGCGCCTGCGCTTGTCTTTGTCCTTGCGGGCGTCATCCAGGAGGTCGAGAATTTTCTGTTGGCTTTCGATGGTCACGGTCTCGGACCAGGAACGTCCAACCCAGTCGCCGAAGCCTTCTTCGCGCAGAACCTGGCTTGCCACGGATAAATCCTTGATGACGCCGTCGTCGTCAATGACCAGAGCGATGTCGGCGGAGGCGGCGATAATGGCTGCGGCTCCAACCGCTCCCAACGCGCCAATGCCCCATTCAGGGCTCTTGAACGGAATGCCGTCAAATTTCAATTTTCGAACGTCCATGCTGAATGACCGCAGTTTTCAACGTGTCTATACAATTTAATCGGTCGAAGCGTAAATTTTTATTGTGTTATCGGATAATTGTCAGCATCGCGGCCTGGGCAAACCGACGAGCTTTTTCGCGACCGCCGCCGCTTGCCTTGCGTCGAATGCGAAATTGTCGGCGCCCACGCTCTCGACTAGGCCGATATTGTCGATGAACACCCGGCCGCCGACCATGATGTTCACCAACGGGTTCTTCGACGCCTCGCGAATATTCCTTATCTCATCACGAAGGTCGTCGAGAAGAGACTCCCGGCTTAGCGATAGTCCGACAAGGTCGAACCAGTTCTCGCCGACCAACCGGGACGCTTCGGCGGGGTCGGGCGATACGTCACAACAAACGGTCCAGCCGTCACGCCGAAAAAACTCGGCGAGCATGAGAACGCCATAGGTGTGCTGTTCCCCCATGGTGGTGGAAAACAGGGCGCTTCCCGTTACATTATCCGCGACCGCCTGGCCGTTGAATTCCGCGTTCAACAGATGCAGCAGGTGTTGCAGACGCGTCAGGCCGATGGTGACGTCAACGAAATGGCATTTGTCCTCAACCCACCATTCGCCAAGCAATCGGGCGGCCGGGGCGAGAAGTTCCAGATAGATATCCTCCAGCGGCGCGCCCTGTTCGGCCAACCGCTCAATGTAGAGGATCGCGGAGTCTTCCGTGTCGTTGAGCACGATGGCCGCGAAGCGTTCGACCTGCCGCGGGCTGGGCGACCAGCCTTGCGCCCGCTGTTCCGCAGGCCAACTCCCGGCGCCGGAATGCGACACCATGAGCCGGGGAATGATGTCGCCCTCAATCGTCTGCCTGAGCAAGGCCGAGAGGTCTTCCATAATTCGCCCGCAATAATCGTCGGCGGGTGGTTCGTCAGTTGATTTTACCCCGGCCGCCTCGGTGAATTCCTTGTCCGACGCGCGTGGCGGATCAGATTCTAACCGCTTCACCTCGTACATGTCTTTGTCCCTCCCGAAGAAAGATGGCGGCGCAAGGAAAACCCCGCGCCGAAGCGTACTTTCCGTCTGCGTGGAGGCCGCTGATCGGTGAAAATGTCCTCGAGTCATGGCGGTTTCCCGAATGATATGGGAACTCAGACCAAGCCATCAAACCTTCGCTCCGATTAAATGTCAATAAATAGTTACGTAAACTTTTATTGACACAATTTCCACGTCCATATAGATTCCTGGAAATTCTCAAGCTATGGGGGTTGATGCCGTGACCCGCGTCGTAAACCGGAATGCCCAAAAAGCTCCTCCCTTGACGGCCACGCCTATGCTGGCGTTCTTGTACCGCCGTGCCTGTCGATCATGCGGCTTTCGTGTGGTGGTTGTCAAATGCCGGTAACGCTCAACCGCCCCACAATTGTGGACAAAGTTGTTGATAGATTTGACGCTTGTCCCTGGTCGGCGACGGCGGCGAGTCCCCGTGTTCTCTCGCGGCTGCCGAGGCGCGGCTTCATTGCGCGTCATCCGCTGCGCGCCGGCGCATGTTCGGACGTATATTCGCCGGCGGAGCGGGCGCGGCGCGACGCGACCCCCTGGACATTGGTGCAAGGCGTTTTGGCGCCGGCGCAATTCGCGGTCTTCGCGGTCAGTCTTTGTCTGATCGTCGGTTACCTTGAGACCGGCGAGGGATTGGCGGCGGCCAACGCCTCCGTGGTCGTAAAGACGCTGTTCCTTTACGCCATCATGGTTACCGGTTCAATTTGGGAAAAGGTCGTTTTCGGCAAGTATCTGTTCGCGCCCGCCTTCTTCTGGGAAGACGTGGTCTCCATGTTGGTGATCGCTTTGCACACGGCCTATCTGACAGCTCTCGCCTTGGATGTTTTGGCGCCCGCCCAGTTGATGTATTTGGCGCTCGCCGCTTATGCGGTTTATGTCGTCAACGCGGCGCAGTTCTTGGTCAAGATGCGGGCCGCCCGGCTTCAGCGGCCGGCGGCCGCGCTTCTCGAGGCGGCGGAATGAACGCCCTGGACAGGCCTGTTCCGGATACCGCGCATTCAGGCGGCGGGGAAATCTCCGTTTTGAAGGAAACAGGCCAGCGCGAGGTTTTTTGCGGGCTCACCGGAATAATATGGCTGCACCGGAAAATTCAGGATGCGTTCTTCCTGGTGGTTGGATCGCGGACCTGCGCGCACCTGATTCAATCGGCGGCCGGTGTGATGATCTTCGCCGAGCCCCGGTTCGCCACGGCGATCATCGACGAGCGGGATTTGGCCGGCCTTGCCGATATGAACGAGGAACTGGACCGCACCGTTGACCGGCTGCTTGAGCGTCGTCCCGACATCAGAATGCTGTTCCTTGTCGGCTCGTGTCCGTCCGAGGTGATCAAGCTGGATTTGCCGCGCGCCGCTGAAAGGCTGTCGAACAAGCACATGCCGGACGTCAGAGTCCTGAGCTATTCAGGCAGCGGAATCGAAACAACCTTCACCCAGGGTGAGGACGCCTGTTTGGCGGCCCTGGCGTCCGAAATGCCCGAGGCCGGGACCGGCGCGCCGCGGTTGCTGATCGCGGGAGCGTTGGCGGACGTGGTCGAGGACCAGTTTCGCCGTCTTTTCGACGCCATGGGGATTGAAGAGGTCGATTTTCTGCCGCCGCGCCGGTCGGGGGAGCTTCCCGTGATCGGTCCGCAGACCCGTTATCTGTTGGCGCAACCGTTCCTGCGGGATACGGCCTCGGCCCTGGAGGCCCGGGGCGCGAGACGCCTGTCCGCGCCCTATCCCCTGGGCGCCGGGGGGACCGAGGGTTGGCTCAAGGCGGCGGCGCGGGCCTTTGGCGTGGCGCCGGCCCGGTTTGAAAGCGCCGTTCGTCCGGGCCGCGAGCGCGCCGTTCGCGCCGTCGCCCGTTATCGTGAACGTCTTGCCGGCAAGCGCGTCTTTTTCTTTCCCGACTCCCAGTTGGAAGTCCCGCTGGCGCGGTTTCTCGCGAATGAGGTTTCCATGAACCTCGTCGAAGTGGGAACGCCTTATTTGCACCGGGCGCATCTGGCTGAGGAAATTTCCAGTCTTCCCGCCGGGACCCGGTTCAGCGAAGGCCAGGATGTTGACCGGCAAATGGACCGCTGCCGCGCCGCTTCGCCCGATATCGTCGTTTGCGGGTTGGGCCTCGCGAACCCGCTCGAGGCCGAGGGCGTCACCACGAAATGGTCCCTTGAATTGTTGTTCACGCCAATCCAAGGGTTCGAACAGGCCGGTGATCTGGCCGAGCTGTTCGCCCGTCCGCTGGTCCGGCGTGACCGGTTGGAGGTTTAGGCGCCCGTGCAATTGACGCTGTGGACATATGAAGGGCCTCCCCACGTCGGCGCCATGCGTGTGGCGACCGGCATGGAAGGCCTGCACTATGTTCTCCACGCGCCGCAGGGGGATACTTACGCCGATCTCTTGTTCACCATGATCGAACGGCGCGACAAACGTCCGCCGGTGACTTACACCACGTTCCAGGCGCGAGACCTGGGCGGTGACACGGCGACGATCTTCAAGGACGCGGCGCGCGGCGCCTATGAGCGGTTCAAGCCCGAGGCCATGCTGGTCGGCGCGTCGTGCACCGCCGAGCTTCTCCAAGACGATCCCGGCGGCCTGGCCAGGGCGCTTGACTTGCCCGTGCCCTGCGTGCCGGTGGAGTTGCCCGCTTATCAGAAAAAAGAGAATTGGGGCGCGGCGGAGACCTTCTATCAGTTGGTCAGGGGGTTCGCCGGCGCTTGCGCGCCCGCGCCCGGCTTCCAACGTCCGGAACGGCCCGCCGGCCGGCGCCCGGTCTGTAATATCTTGGGTCCGACGGCCCTCGGTTTCCGGCATCGTGACGATGTTGCCGAAATTACACGCCTGCTGGACGCGCTCGGTGTTGACGTCGCCGTGACGGCGCCCATGGGAGCCCGGCCCGCCGACTTAGCGGTTCTGGGCGAGGCGGACTTCAATGTCGTGCTCTATCCGGAGGTCGCCGGCGTCGCCGCCAAATGGCTGGAGCGGACTTTCAAGCAGCCAATGACCAAGACGGTTCCGATCGGCGTCGGCGCGACCCGGGACTTCATCGCCGAGGTTTGCGATATCACCGGCGTCGATCCCGCGCCCGTGTTGACCGGGCGGACGTCGCGCCTGCCCTGGTACTCGCGGTCCGTCGATAGCACCTATTTCACCGGAAAGCGGGTGTTCATTTTCGGGGATGCGTCACATGCGGTCGCCGCCGCGCGGGTCGCGCGGGACGAATTCGGTTTCGAGGTCGCCGGACTTGGCACCTATTCCCGGGAATTCGCCCGTGACGTGCGCGACGCCGCCAGCCGCCACGGTATCGACGCCTTAATCACGGACGACTATCTGGACGTCGAAAAAGCGATTGCCGACGTGCGGCCCGAACTCGTTCTCGGCACCCAGATGGAACGGCATATCGCCAAGCGGCTGGGTATCGGATGCGCCGTAATCTCTGCGCCCGTGCATGTTCAGGATTTCCCGGCCAGATACTCGCCGCAAATGGGGTTCGAAGGCGCCAACGTGCTTTTCGACAGCTGGGTGCATCCGCTTGTCATGGGGTTGGAAGAACATCTGCTTCACATGTTCCGCGAAGATTTTGAATTTAATGACGAGGCCAAGGCCTCCCATCTCGGTGCGGAGGCGGGTTCGCAAGGGAATCTCTCCTCCGGCCCCTCGTTCGCGCCAAGTTCCCTGTCAGTTCATGATGTTAATGATGCTCATAATGTTCCGGACGCGCGATCACCGGCGGACGGCGGTTCGATTTCCTGGCATGACGACGCGCGGGACGAGCTTAGGAAGATTCCGTTCTTCGTGCGCGGCCTTGCGCGCCGCAATACTGAGAAGTTCGCCGCGCAACATGGCCTGCGCACTGTCACCATTGAGACATTGTACGATGCCAAAGCACACTTCGGACGCTGACAGACCCCCCATCCGGGTGGTGATCGTGACTCTGGACGGTCATTTGTCCGGGACGGCGGCTCGCGCGGCCGCGGCGTTAAAGCGCGACGTGCCGGGGCTGGAGTTGACGCTCCACGCAGCGTCGGAATGGGGCGGCGACCCCGCCGCGTTGGAGCGTTGTGTCGCCGACATCGACCGGGGCGACATCATTATCGCCGCCATGCTGTTCCTGGAAGATCACGTAAAGGCCGTTTATCCGTCGCTGCTGGCGAGGCGTGAGAAATGCGACGCCATGGTCGGCTGCATGTCGGCGGGCGAGGTGGTCAAGTTGACCCGCATGGGCAAGTTCGTCATGGGCGGCCCTCAATCGAACGCCATTCAGTTGCTGAAGCGGCTTTACGGTTCGAAGAAGCGCGGCGGTTCGGCCGGCGCCAGGCAGATGACCATGCTCCGGCGATTGCCGCGGGTTCTCAAATACATTCCCGGCAAGGCCCAGGACATGAGGGCCTATTTCCTCGCCTTGCAATACTGGCTGGCCTGTTCGGACGCCAATATGATCAACCTCGTCCGCTTTTTGGTGGACCGGTATGCGGACGGGCCGCGGGTCGGATACCGGGGCGCCGCGGCGGCGGCGGCGCCGGTCGAGTATCCGGAGGTGGGGCTTTACGCGCCCGCGCGCGAGAATAACGTCGCCGAACGCCTCAAGGACATCGGACAAGGGCCGAAAAAGGCGAAGGGCGTCATCGGTCTTCTGCTGATGCGTTCATACGTCCTCGCTGGGGACACGCGGCATTACGATGGCGTTGTGGCGGCGCTCGAAGCCAAAGGGCTGCGGGTAATCCCGGCCTTCGCGTTCGGTCTCGACGCCCGGCCGGCTGTGGAGAAATACTTCAAGGCCAAAGACGGGCGCCCGCGCGTGGACGCAATCGTGTCCCTGACCGGCTTCTCGCTTGTCGGCGGCCCCGCCTATAACGACGCCCGCGCGGCGGAGGAAATGCTGGCGGACCTGGACGTGCCGTACATCGCCGCGCAAGCCGTCGAGTTTCAGAGCTTGGATGAGTGGCGCGGCTCCGAGCGCGGCCTGATGCCCGTCGAAAGCACTATGATGATCGCCATCCCGGAACTGGACGGCGCCACGGGACCAATGGTCTACGGCGGCCGGGCGGCGACGCCCGCAGGCGACACGGCCATGCTGCCCGATGTGGAACGGTGCGCGATGCTGGCCGAGCGCGTGTCCCGGATAGTCGCGCTCCGCCGCCAACGGACGAAAGACCGCAAGGTCGCCATCGTCCTGTTCAATTTCCCGCCGGGCGCGGGCAACACCGGATCGGCGGCGCATCTCTCCGTTTTCAAATCGCTTTGGAACACGCTCAAGGCCATGCGGGAAGCGGGTTATACGGTTTCACCGCCGGCCGACGCCGAGGCGCTAAGGAACGCCGTCATCGAGGGCAACGCCGCAACCTTTGGGACGCCCGCCAACGTACAATCGCGCGTTTCCGCCGACGATCACGTCAGCCGTGAGGAGCATCTTGAGGCCATTGAGGCGCAATGGGGGCCGGCGCCTGGCAAGCACTTGGCGGACGGTGCGTCGATATTTGTCCTGGGCGCTCAATTCGGAAATGTCTTTGTCGGCGTTCAGCCGGGTTTGGGCTATGAGGGCGATCCCATGCGCCTTCTGTTCGAACAGGGGTTCGCGCCGACCCATGCGTTTTCCGCGTTCTACCGGTATCTGCGCGAAGACTTCGCCGCCGACGCGGTTCTGCATTTCGGCACCCACGGCGCGCTGGAATTCATGCCAGGGAAACAGACCGGTCTGACCGGGGCGTGCTGGCCCGATCGTTTAATCGGGGCCACGCCGAATTTTTACCTTTACGCCGGCAACAATCCGTCGGAGGGCGCCATCGCCAAACGGCGCGTCGCCGCCACGCTGATCAGTCATATGACGCCGCCCGCCTGCCAGGCTGGCCTTTATAGAGGGCTTACAGATCTTAAAGAGTCCATTTCACGCTGGCGCAAGCTTGATCCGGCCGCGGCGCGGGAACGGAAACGGCTGAGCAACGTCATTCAGGCCCAGGCGGCGTCAATGGATTTTTGCGGGTCGGATCCGGCCTGGACCGACGACGCGGACGCGATGATCGCGCGCCTGTGGTCGGATGTTCTGGAACTGGAAACCTCGCTAATTCCTCATGGCTTGCATGTGGTCGGCGAGCCGTTGAGCGGAGCGGAACGCAGGGACTATCTGGGCGCCATCGCCGAGACTGCGGCGGCCGGGAAGATCAGCGGGAAAGCGTTGGACGCGTTGGTGAAAGGCGCGACGGCCGGGAAAGCCTGGGCGCTGAACGGGAAGCCCGCCGACGGCGATCTGCGCGCCGTGTTTGAACGCCTCGCCGAAACCGCCCGGCATTTACGAACCGATGCCGAGACGCCCGGCATACTCGCCGCGCTTGACGGCCGGTTCATCCGCCCCGCGCCTGGCGGCGATCTTCTGCGGACACCGGAGATGCTGCCCGCCGGACGCAATATCCACGGGTTCGATCCCTATCGTATCCCTTCCGCCTTCGCCGCCGCTGACGGCGCCGCCCAGGCTCAACTCATGCTGGACCGCAACGCGGCGGACGGTCATATGTTGCCGGAAACCGTCGCCATGGTGTTGTGGGGCACGGACAACCTGAAAACGGAAGGGGGGCCGATCGCCCAGGCGCTTGCGTTGATGGGGGCGTCGGCGCGGTTCGACGGCTTCGGCCGGCTTGCCGGCGCTGAATTGATTCCCCTTGACGCGCTGGCGCGGCCCCGCATCGACGTGATGATGACGCTGTCGGGCATTTTCCGCGATCTGCTGCCCTTGCAGACCAGGCTTTTGGCGGAAGCCGCGTTCCTCGCGGCGTCGGCGGACGAACCGGAGGACATGAACTTTATCCGCAAGCACGCGCTGTCATACGCGGCGGCGCATGGCGTTGATCTGGAAACCGCGGCGTTGCGGGTGTTCTCGAACGCCGAAGGAGCATACGGGTCCAACGTCTCGCATCTGATCGAGAATGGCGCGTGGACCGACGAGGATGAATTGGCGGCCACCTTCACCAAGCGCAAGAGCTTCGCCTACGGCCGCTCGGGCCGGCCGGTTCGGCAAGAAGCGTTGATGGGATCAATTCTTGAGGACGTGGGCCTCGCCTATCAGAATCTGGACTCGGTGGAAGTTGGCGTGACGACGATTGATCACTATTTCGACACCCTGGGCGGAATCAGCAAGTCCGTGAAACGCGTCAAGGGCGGCGGCGTGCCGGTCTATATCGGCGATCAGACCCAGGGCGACGCCAAGATACGGACGTTGGCCGAGCAAGTTGGGCTTGAGACGCGCACCCGGATGCTCAACCCGAAATGGTTCGACGCCATGCTGGAGCACGGTTACGAGGGCGTTCGCCAGATCGAGGCGCATGTGACCAACACCCTGGGCTGGTCGGCGACCACGGGCCAGGTCTCGGAGTGGGTCTACAAGCAATTGACCGAGACCTATCTTCTGGATGACGAGATTCGGAAAAAGCTCATGGAGCTTAATCCGGCGGCTTCGGCGAAGCTCGCCAATCGGCTTCTGGAAGCTCATGAACGCAATTACTGGACACCCGATGAAGTGACGCTGGACGCGCTGAGGCGCGCCGGCGAGGAACTGGAGGACAAATTGGAAGGCATTGGCGTGGAGGTCGCGGCATGACGTTGACGACGGCACTACAGGAACGCGGTCAGGACGGCCCCGGCAGCTTGCAGGTCCATCTTGATCCGTCCATGGAGATCGAGACGGCCAAGGTGTTCGCCGTCTATGGCAAGGGCGGGATTGGCAAATCGACCACATCGTCCAATCTGTCCGCCGCGTTTTCGAAGCTTGGCAAGCGGGTCGTTCAGATCGGCTGCGATCCAAAACACGATTCCACCTTCACCCTGACCGGCTCTCTGGTGCCGACGGTCATCGACGTGCTTGAACAAGTCGATTTCCACTCCGAAGAACTGCGGGTCGAGGACTTTGTTTATGAAGGTTATAACGGGGTCATGTGCGTGGAAGCCGGCGGTCCGCCGGCTGGGACCGGTTGCGGCGGCTACGTGGTCGGTCAAACCGTTAAGCTGCTGAAGGAACATCACCTGCTGGAAGATACGGACGTGGTGATTTTCGACGTCCTGGGCGACGTGGTCTGCGGCGGTTTCGCCTCGCCGCTCCAACATGCCGACCGGGCGCTGATCGTCGCCGCCAACGATTTTGACAGCATCTTCGCCATGAACCGGATCGTCGCCGCCATCGGCGCCAAGGCGAAGAACTATGACGTGCGCGTTGGCGGCGTTATCGCCAACCGCAGCGCCGCGACGGACGAAATTGATCGATTCAACACCCGGGTCGGTATGCGAACACTAGCGCATTTTCCGGATTTGGACGTGATCCGCCGTTCGCGTCTCAAGAAGAAAACGTTGTTCGAGATGGACGACAGCCCCGAGCTTGAGGCCGTGCGCCAAGAATACCTCCGGTTGGCCAGGGCGCTCTGGGACGGCGTGCCGGTCGTCACGCCGGAACCGCTAAAGGACCGGGAAATCTTTGATCTTTTGGGGTTCGATTGATGAACGCCTTGACCGACAGCTATACGGACCGCCGCGCCCGGTTGGAAACTTATTTTGACCGGACCGCCGCCGACGCCTGGGCCAAACTGACGTCCGACGCGCCGGTCTCGAAAATTCGCGCCACCGTGCGGGCGGGGCGGGACGACATGCGCAACCGGTTGCTGTCTTGGCTGCCGAACGACCTCAGGGGATCGCGCGTTCTTGACGCGGGCTGCGGCACCGGCGCCCTCGCCATCGACGCGGCGCGGCGCGGCGCTGACGTCACCGCCGTCGATATCTCCCCGACGCTGATCAGTCACGCCCGTGACCGGCTGCCTTCAAAGATCGGAGAGGGCTCCGTCACCTTCCGCGTCGGCGACATGCTGAGTCCGGATTTGGGCGAGTTCGACTTCGTCGTCGCCATGGACAGCCTCATTCATTATCGGACCAACGACGTGGTGCGCTCGTTGACGCGTCTTTCCAATCGGGTGAATGGCGCGATCCTGTTCACCTTCGCGCCGCGCACCCCGCTTCTCGCGGTCATGCACGCGGCGGGTCAGCTATTCCCCCGGGGCAACCGGTCTCCAGAAATCGTTCCCGTCGGGGAACGGCGGATCAAGCGCACGCTTGACCGGCATCCGGATTTGCGGGCTTGGCGGGTTGGCCGCACCCACCGGGTCAACTCTGGTTTCTACATTTCGCAAGGCCTGGAACTTCGCCGATGTTGAGAGAGCTGAACGGAATGATGGCGCGGGGCTGGGCCAATCTCGGGTCCCGTTATCTGCCGTTCGCCGACGCGGCGACGGAGGAGCTGCCCCTGAGCAGGCTCTTGCGCCTATCACTGTTTCAGGTTTCCGTCGGCATGGCCGCGGTGCTGCTCACCGGGACGCTCAACCGGGTGATGATCGTCGAACTCGGCGTCGCCGCCTGGCTGGTTTCCGTGATGGTCGCCCTGCCATTGGTGTTCGCGCCCTTGCGCGTGTTGATCGGTCATAAGTCGGACACCCACCGTTCGCTTCTCGGTTGGCGGCGGGTGCCCTACATCTGGTTCGGCACGCTGTTGCAGTTCGGCGGCCTGGCGATCATGCCTTTCGCCTTGATCGTCCTGTCCGGCGACATGCTGGGGCCGGAGATCATCAAGGGTGAGTTGGCGGCCGGTCTGGCCTTCCTGATGGTCGGCGCGGGTCTTCATATGACCCAGACCGCCGGCCTGGCCCTGGCGACGGATCTGGCGCCGGCGGAGACGCGGCCCCGGGTCGTGGCGCTGCTGTATGTCATGTTGCTTCTCGGCATGGCCGGCAGTTCGGTCGTCCTCGGCGCGCTTCTCGCGGACTTCACGCAGGTCCAGTTGATTCAAGTCATTCAGGGCACGGCCGCCGTGACGGCCGCGTTGAATATCATCGCGCTGTGGAAGCAAGAAGCCCGTGACCCGGCGCGCACGCGTCCCTCCAATGTCCGGGAAAGCTTTGGCCGGTCATGGCGGCGGTTCGCCGACGGCGGCCGATCGGCGCGCCTTTTGACCGCCATCGGTCTCGGGACTGCGGCGTTCAGCATGCAGGATATCTTGTTGGAACCTTATGGCGGCGAAATCCTGAATCTGAGTGTCGGACAGACCACTTCATTGACAGCCCTGCTGGCTGGCGGGGCGCTGCTGGGCTTCTATCTGGCGGCCCGTATGCTCGGCCATGGCGGCGACGCCTGCCGTTTGGCGGCCTTCGGCGCCGTCGCCGGCCTGCCGGCGTTCGCCGCTGTGACGCTGGCCGCTCCCTTGGGATCGCCCGAGCTATTCCGCGCCGGAACGTTTCTGATCGGACTTGGCGGCGGCCTGTTCGCCGTCGGCGGCCTGACCGCAGCCATGTCTCTGGCGCGCAACGGCGAAAGCGGTATGGCGCTCGGCGCTTGGGGCGCGGTGCAGGCGACCGCCATGGGCGGTGCCATCGCCCTGGGCGGCGTGATTCGCGACGCGGTCACGGGACTGGCGGACGCTGGCGCGCTCGGTCCGGCGTTGACTGGCGCGCTGACCGGATACGGGGTCGTCTATGTAATTGAGATCATCCTTTTGTTTGCAACGTTAGCCGTCATCGGCCCGCTGGCCGGGACCATCGGCGCGGGCCGCGCGCGTTATACGAAACTGGGATTGGCGGATTTCCCGGGCTAGTCTGGAACGGGTGAGGAGAAGGGAAAATGGATGCAGCAGGCGGTATCACGGAGTACATCGACGTTGCTCAGGTAACGCTTTACGCGTTCTGGATTTTCTTCTTCGGGCTTATTTTCTATCTTCGCCGGGAAGACCGGCGGGAAGGTTATCCGCTTGAGCACAATCCTGGCGAACCGGAGAACCCAGGCGTGATCTGGATTCCTCCGCCCAAGGTGTTCCGGTTGGCCGACGGTTCCGAGCGTCTGGCGCCGCGCGCGGGCGAAACGGACGCTGGCCGGTCGCTCAACGCCCGGCCGATAGAGCTTTGGCACGGCGCGCCTCTGGCACCTGTTGGCGATCCCATGAAAGCCGAGGTTGGCCCCGGCGCCTACGCGTTGCGCGATGACGTGCCTGACATGACGTTTCACAATACGCCAAAGATTGTTCCGGGCCGGGTGGCCAGCGAGTTCTCTGTCGTGGACGATGATCCGGACCCGCGCGGTATGCAGATAATCGCCGCCGACGGCCGCGTGGCGGGCGTCTGCGCCGATATCTGGATCGACCGGGGAGAAGCGATAATCCGTTATCTAGAGGCTGAGACCAAGGGGGGGCGACGAGTTTTAATTCCGATGACTCTGGCGCGCGTTGGCGCCCTGTTCGGCGGCGCGTTGGATTTGGTTATCGGCGACGCTTTCGGGATAGACGGCAAAATCAAGGTCCAGACGTTGACCGCCTCGCAGTTCGAGGACATCCCGGCCCTCGCCAACCCCGATCAGGTGACCCGCCTGGAAGAGGACAGGATTTGCGCCTATTTCGCGGGCGGCCAGATGTACGCCACGCCAGACAGGTCGGAGCCTATCGTATGACCCGCAGCCACGACGATTTTGAGTTCGAGCCGGTCCGCGGCTTGCCAAAACCCCTGCCGCCGGGCGAGAAAATCCTGTGGCAAGGCGCGCCCGACTGGAAAGCTCTGGCCCGGCGGGCCATGCGGCTTCGTCCGCTTGCTTTTTACGCTTTCGTCATTGTTCTGTGGCGCGGCGTGACGGTGGTTTATGACGGCGGCTCGGTAATCGACGGTCTGGTCGGCGCTGGTGTGCTGGTGATGGTTTTCGGGGCCGCGCTGGCCATGTTGGCGGGTATCGCTTACTTTTCGGCGCGCGAGACCGTTTACACCTTGACGACCAAGCGCGTCGTCATGCGGTTCGGCGTCGCTCTGACCATGACGGTGCAGATTCCCTATACCAAGATCGCCGCCGCCGGACTTCTCTCCCACGGGGACGGCGCCGGCGATATTCCGGTTAGTTTGGTGGACACGGAGCGCGTGTCTTATGCGGTCATGTGGCCGCACGCGCGGCCCTGGACATGGCGCCGCCCGGAACCCATGCTGCGCTGCGTCCCGAACGCCGCCGCCGTCGCCGGCGTTCTTGCCGCGGCCCTTCAGGCGGACCTTGCTGAAACACCGGAGCGGTCCGCGCCGCCGGTCTCCGCCGGGCCGCCAAGGGAAACCGCCGCCGTCAGCGGCCAAACCGCCGCCACGCCGCCGCTGGCCGCGGCCGCAGGCTAGCAAGATTGGAGATAATTGATGAGCCACGATCATTCCAGCGCGCGGATTCCCCGGCCAATTTTGATTGGCGCCGGTGTCTTGCTGGCGACGACGGTGATCCTTTCGATCGTGGGACGGGCCACCGGACTGGGCGTCACAATGACGCCTTCGACCGACCAAGTGGCGACCCGTATGCTGCGGTTCTCGGACCGGGCCGACGGCGCGGTCCAGGTCGTGGACGCCGAAACAGGCGTGGAGGTTTTCATCGCCAAACCCGGGACCAACGGATTTCTCCGCGGCGCGCTGCGTGGCATGTCACGGGTCCGCAAGCTTGAAAGCGTCGGCCCGGCGGCGCCTTACGCCTTGACCCGCTGGTCCGACGGACGGCTGTCGCTGTCGGATCCGACAACGGGACGGGCCGTCAATCTGGAAGTTTTCGGCCCCGACAATTACGGTGTTTTCGCGGACTTGATGACGCGCGGAATCGCGGTCAGATGACGTGCGGAAGGAAGAAACGAGGAGGATAGCGAAATGAACGCAATTACAGAAACCAAGACCGCCGCCGGCGCGGTCAGCGAGGCGCCGAATGAATCGACCGCAATGGCCAAACATGACGATCTTTTGTCGCCGCGCTTTTATACGACGGATTTCGATGTGTTGGACAAGATCGACGTCAACCTGGTCCGGGACGAGTGGGACCAGATGATGGCCGAATTCGAGACGGACAATAACGCCAAGCACTTCCGCCGTGACGACAGCTATCAGCATCAGGTCGATGTCGCGAAGTATGATCCCGAACTGTATGGCGAACTCTTGGGCTTCTTTATCAGTTCACTTACGTCGGAATTCTCGGGATGCATCCTTTACGCCGACATCAAGAAGGCGATCGCGAACGAACAGGTACGGAAGCTCATGGGCTATATGAGCCGGGACGAGTCTCGCCATGCCGGCTTTATCAACAAAGCCCTTAAGGATTTCGGCCGTGACGTGGATATGGCCTATTTGAAGCGGGAGAAGGACTACACCTTTTTCAAGCCCAAGTTCATTTACTACGCGACGTACCTGTCCGAGAAGATCGGCTACGCCCGCTATATCACCATCTACCGGCACCTGGAAAAGAACCCGGAGAACAAGTTCCACCCCATTTTCGACTGGTTCGAGGAGTGGTGTAACGACGAGTTCCGTCACGGAGAGGCCTTCGCGCTGATCATGCGAGCCGATCCGAAATTGCTTGAGGGCCGTAACAAGTTGTGGATCAAGTTCTTCCAATTAGCCGTGTTCGCGACCATGTACGTGCGTGATCACACGCGCCCGGCCATGTACAAGGCGTGGGGCATGGATCCGACCGAATACGACTATCGGGTCTTCGAAATCACGACGGAATGCTGCAAGCAGTGTTTCCCGGTGTTGCTTGACCACGAGAACCCGAAATTCCGGGCCGGTTTGGAGCGACTGCGCGAGATCAATGTGGCGTCAAACGCGCTGAAGGAGAAAGGTGGTCTGCTGTCGAGGATCAAGCGGCTTGGTCTGAAAGTGTCCGGGTTTTCCACCTTCGCGCGGTTGTACTTGCTGCCGGGAGTCAAGAACGGCCTGCCGGAGAAAGTCCGAATGGAACCTGTTTGGTAATCAGGAAGGCTGGATGCTGATGGAATTCGCCGCGCCAATTATCGCCGTCGTCCTGGCTTGGTGGCTGGGCACCGGACTGATCCTCTATTTGGACGGCCTGGACCGTTCGAGCTACAGATGGAGCATGACCGGCGCCACGGCGGTTCTCGGCGCCGCTTTCTATTACGTGGACCATTTCAGCGCGGCGCGCACGGAACTCGGCGCCTATGCCGCCTTCGCGAGCGCGCTTTTCATTTGGGCCTGGCTGGAGATGAGTTTCCTGATGGGATACATCACCGGCCCGCGGCGCGCCGCTTGTCCGCCGGGTGTCCGGGGGACGCGCCGCGCCGTCATGGCGGTCGAAGCGATCCTGTATCATGAACTGGCGGTAATTTTCGCCGGCGCCGCCATTCTGGCGTTGACCTGGAACGCCGCCAACCAAGTGGCCGCCTGGACCTTCGTTATGCTCTGGGCCATGCGCCTCAGCGCGAAACTGAACTTGTTCTTCGGGGTTAGAAACCGGAGTGAGGAGTTCTTGCCGGATCACCTGAAATACCTTGCGACATACTTCGCGCGCAAACCCATCAACTTATTCTTCCCGGTTTCGATGGGAATCTCAGTCACCATGCTGAGTTTTCTGATCCAGGGAAACATGACTTTGGGCGCTCAGCCATATGAGAACATCGCCCATACACTTCTCGCGGCGCTCATGGGCTTGGCGATCCTCGAACACATTTTCATGGTTGTGCCGGTTTCGCTGACAACCATCTGGGGATGGTGTCTGAATTCACGCGGCGCGAGAGCAGGCGCGTCACCGGCAAGTATCACAACACCCGGCGTGCCGAATACCGGGCGTCAAGCCGTGGAGGGAAAATCATGAATTACGAGAAATATTTCCAAACCCGCCTTCGCGAACTCCAGGCGGAAGGGAACTATCGCGTCTTCGCGGATTTGGAACGCCAAGCCGGCAGTTTTCCGAGAGCCTCGCATCACGGCGACGGGGAGGTCCGGGATGTCACGGTTTGGTGCTCCAACGACTATCTCGGGATGGGGCAATCCCCCAGTGTGCTAGCCGCCATGAAACGCACGCTCGACAAATGCGGCGCCGGCGCCGGAGGAACCCGCAACATTTCGGGCACCAACCACAATCATGTGTTGCTGGAGAGCGAGTTGGCGGACCTGCACGGAAAAGAGGCGGCGCTTTTATTCACGTCGGGCTATGTGTCCAATATGGCCGCGCTTTCGACGTTGGCGGCGCGGCTGCCAAGATGCGTGGTCCTTTCGGACGAACTCAACCACGCCTCGATGATCGAGGGTATCCGCCATTCCCGGGCCGAAAAGCGGATTTTCAAGCATAATGACGTGGCGGATTTGGAACGGCAACTCAAGGAAATCGATCCCGGCCGGCCGAAGCTGGTGGCGTTCGAAAGCGTCTATTCCATGGATGGCGACATCGCGCCCATCAATGAAATTTGCGACGTCGCGGACAAGTATGGCGCCATGACCTACCTGGACGAAGTTCATGCGGTCGGGATGTATGGCGCCCGCGGCGGCGGTGTTTCGGAGCGCGATGGGGTCGCCGGCCGGCTGACGGTCATCGAGGGAACGTTGGCGAAAGCCTTCGGCGTACTGGGCGGTTATATCGCGGCGTCGGCGGCTCTGTGCGATTTTATCCGCAGTTTCTCGTCCGCGTTTATTTTCACGACGGCGCTGCCGCCGGCGGTGGCCGCCGGGGCCTTGGCCAGCGTGCGGCACCTCAAGCAATGCGACGACGAACGCCTGCGTCAACGCGACCGGGTCGCCACTCTGCGGCGGCGGCTGGACGAAGCCGGCATTCGGCACTACGACAATCCATCGCACATCGTTCCGGTGATCGTTGGAGATCCGGTTCTGTGCAAGCGGATTACGGACGAACTCATGTCCGCTTACGGCATATACGTCCAGCCGATTAATTACCCGACGGTTCCCAAGGGGACGGAGCGCCTCAGAATCACGCCGGGTCCGCTGCATTCCGACTCGGATATAGACCATCTGGTCAAGTCCCTCTCAGCCATCTGGTCCAAGGTCAGATTGAAGCAAGCCGCTTGAAAAAGCTCCGCTCACGGAGAACGCGCGGGGGACGGCGCGGCCAGTTCCGCAGCGGCGGCTTCTCGCGCCACGGAAACTGGCGGTCCCGCCCTGTTTGATCCCCCATAAGCGTTCCCGAGAGCACGGCGCTCTCGGGAACGCTTAATTAGGGCCTAGCCTAGTTAGCTGAGAAAGGTTATGCGGGTCATATGGTTAGCGGCCGCCAGCGAAACCGCCTCCCTGGAAGCCGCCTTCCTGACAGTATCCAGATTGAATTGATCGAGTATTTTGTTGGCGGCTGGGCGGCGCGCTCAGCGGCCGCTTTGACGGGCGTGAACCGGCATACGGCGGCGTTGTGCTTCCACAAGCTGCGGGAGCTCATTGCCGGGCGGATTGACGCAGCGGCGCCCGAGCCGCCGGCTGGCGGGGCCGGGGTGGAAATGGACGAGAGCCGCTTCGGCGGCGTCAGAAAAGGCAAGCGCGGACGCGGAGCGCGCGGCGAGGGCGGAGCGTATGCCGGGGGCCCGTGTTATATCGGCAACGACATCGCTCGGCGCGGCGATCTCTGGGTCGCCTGGGTCATCGAGATGGTGGGCGACGTCGCCTGGACGCGTGAGGTTTCGGTTCTCCGCCGCGCCACCTTCGCCGAACAGGACGCCGCGCTCGACGCGCTGGTCCAACGATACCGTCCGGTGCGCGTCGCGATGGACCAGACCGGCATGGGCGAGAAGCCGCTCGAGGACGCCAAACGCCGCTACGGCGAGATGACGGTCGAGGGCGTGCTGTTCTCCGCGTCCGTCAAACTCGACATGGCCACCATCCTCAAGGAACGCTTCGAGGACCGTAAGATCCGCATCCCCGCGGGCGACCGGGAACTCCGCGCCGATCTGCATTCCGTCCAAAAGACCGCCGGCGTCACCGGCGCGCCGCGCCTGGTCGCCGACGGCGGCGGCGACGGCCACGCCGACCGCTTCTGGGCGCTGGCGCTCGCGTGCGCGGCGGCGGCGGAGGGCAGGCCCGCATACGGTTACCGGCCAGCCGGGCGGCGGCATAATACACACACGCGCGATCCCTGGGCTCTGTTCGGCCGCGCCCGCTTTGGCCGGGGAACGTGGTGAGGGCGTGATGGCGGATATTCTTGACCAGTACGGACAACCCATCCGGCGCCAGCGCCTCAAGACCGAGATCGCCGGTCCGTCCGTCGGCGCCGTGCGCACCGTCGGCGCCACGCGCCACGTCGCCGGCGTCACGCCGCCCGGGCTCGCCGCTCTGCTCGCCCAGGCCGAACAAGGCGATCCCGCCGCTTGGCTGGACCTCGCCGAGACCATGGAAGAGCGCGATCTCCACTATCTCGCCGTGCTCGGCACGCGCCGCCGTCAGGTCAGCCAGCTCGCGGTCACCGTCGAACCCGCCGACGACAGCGCCGATGCGGAGACCGACGCCGCGCTCGTGCGCGCCTGGGCCGAGCGCTCGGAGCTCGAGGACGAACTGTTCGACATGCTCGACGCCGTCGCCAAGGGGTTCTCGGTCATGGAGATCATATGGGAGGTCTCGGCCAGCCAGTGGACGCCGGGCAGGCTTGAATACCGGCTGCCGCGCTGGTTCCGCTTCGACGAGCGGACCGGCTCCCGCCTGCTGCTGCGCGACGCCGGGGCGCGCGGCGGCTGGGCCGAACTGGAACCGGGAAAGTTCGTCGTCCACCGCCACGCCGCGAAATCCGGCGTTCCCATCCGCGGCGGCGTCGCGCGGGCGGCCTGCTGGGCCTGGATGTTCAAGTCTTATTCGTTGCGCGACTGGGTGCGCTTCGTCGAGGCCTACGGCCAGCCCCTGCGCCTCGGCAAATACGACCGGAACGCCAACGCCGAAGAGCGCGACATCCTGCTCCGCGCGGTCACCGACATCGCCGCCGACGCCGCCGCGATCGTGCCGCTCGACATGCAGATCGAGTTCATTAGCGCGGGCGGGTCGGGCGGCGGCTCAGGCAGCGGGTCGGGCGCGGCCTACTATGCCGACCTGCTCGCCTACCTCGACGCTCAGATATCCAAGGCCATCCTCGGACAGACGCTGACCACCGACGCCGGAACCGGCGGTTCGGGGTCTTACGCGCTGGGCCGGGTCCATGACGATGTGCGTCACGATATCGAGCGCTCCGACGCCCGCCAGCTCGCCGCGACGCTCACCCGCGACATCGCCCGGCCCATCGTGCTGCTCAATCGCGGCGACCCCGGCCCCCGAGGATTCCCGCGCATCGCCATCGGCCGCGAACAGGAAACCGATCCCGCCGTCCTCGCCGACGTGCTCGCCAAGCTCGTGCCGTTGGGCCTCGAGGTCAGCGCGCCGGAGGTGCGTGGCCGGTTGGGCCTCTCCGAACCCGCCGATGGCGAACAGACGCTCAAGGCCGCCGCGCCCGTGTCGGAACCCGCGCCGCCAATACTGGAAACCGCCGGGCACGCCGCCCGCGCGGCGGCGGCCGCGGGAGACATTGTTCCGTCCGCCGCCGATGACGACGCCATCACCCGCGCCGCCCAGCTCGCCGCCGAAGGCTGGGAGCCGCTCATGGCCCCGATGATCGAGCCGGTCCTGGACGCCGCCCGCGAGGCCAATGGCGTCGAGGCGTTCCGCGCCCGCTTGGCCGGCCTGCTCCCGGCCATGGACTCCGATCCTCTGACTCAATCCCTGCACCAACAAGCCTTCTCCGCCGCGCTTTCCGGCGCGGCCGGGCTCGAGGAAGCACCGGACGATGACGATGAACAGGACTGACGAGCCTGATCTCCGGCCCGGCCGCCTCGTGCGCTGCCGCTCCCTCGGCCTCTCGGGCCGCATTGATCGCGTGTTCCTCGACGCCGATGGCGAGATTGCCGCCGTCGCCATGGAAGCGGACGGCGGCGGCTGGATCGCCGCACGGCTTCATGACCTCGTAACGCTGCGTAAACAGGACCTGAATTGATCATGCCCGCACCTGAACTCCTCAACGTGCCCCCCGAAGACGCGATCCGCCACTTCCGCGCCAAGGGCTATCACGTCGGCCATCACTGGCGCGACACATCCGCCGCCGAGCACCTGCGATCGTTCACCGCCGCCAAGGTCACGAAACTCGACATCCTCGAAGACATCCGCGCCGCCGTCGATCAGGCGCTGGCGGGCGGCGCCACCTTCGAGACCTTCCAAAAGGAACTCGAACCCATCCTCCGCCGCAAGGGCTGGTGGGGCCGCCAGCAAATGATCGACCCGCTCACCGGTAAGCTCGAAACCGTCCAACTGGGTTCCGCCCGGCGCTTGAAGATCATCTATGACACCAACCTGCGCATGGCCCACGCCCATGGCCGCTGGCAGGCCATCGAACGGCTTGCCAAACAGAGACCCTACCTCCGCTATGTCTCCGTTCGGGACGCCCGAACCCGGCCCGAGCACGCCCGCTGGCACGGCACTGTCCTGCCCTGGGATCATCCCTTCTGGCGCACCCACTATCCGCCCAACGGCTGGCGCTGCCGCTGTATCGTCCAGCAGCTCTCCGAGCGCGACCTCAAACGCTACGGCCACAAGGTCTCATCCGGCCCGCCGCCGGGATCGAACGAGACCCGCCCCTGGTTCGACAAGCGCAACCGCACGATCATCCAGGTGCCCAGAGGGATCGATCCGGGCTTCGGCCATAATGTCGGCCGGATCGATCTCGACAAAGCGGCGTCGAACCGGCTGGTTCGGCGTATCGATCAAGCGCCCGGCGATCTCGCCCGCGCCGCCATCGGAACGCCCTGGAACACGCCCCTGTTCAAACAACACCTCACCGGCGCCAGAAACGCCGACTGGCCCGTCGCCATCCTCACGCCGGGCATTCTCAAGGCGCTCGGGGGCAGGTCGAAGACCGTCCGCCTCTCGGGCGAAACCGCCGCCAAGCAAACCGTCCGCCATAGGGAATACACCCCCGAAGATTACGCCCGCGTCCAACGCATTCTCGACGAGGGTGAGGTGTTCATGGAAGATAACGGGCGGTTCGTGGACGGCTTCCTCGAACAGGGCGGCCAGATATGGAAGGCCGTCGTCAAACGCACCGCAAACGGCTCCGAGACCTATCTGATGACTTTGCACCGGGCGCAGGATTATGACCGCCGCGCCGCACGGAAGCGATACAAGCCGATCAACGATTAAGGGGAAACGGCGCCGGGCGGGTCACAACCCCCGCGCTCGCCCGAAGGCATGAGGTGACTGCGAAAATGACTCCGGCACCGCAAACACCATGCACCAGCGCCGGGGAAAAAGCAACAACGCGACAGAGCGCGGCGTGATCCCAGGGCCGACAGAGGGCGCGGCGATGACCCCGAAATCCCCGCCGCTCAAAGGCCGTCGCGGCGACCGAAAACACCGCCGTTTTTAACCCCTCGAAAACACCCCTGAAACGCCCGTTTAGGGGCCGTTCACCACCCATGTATCGCCGGTATTTACAAAGACTTTTGTCACTCCGGCGGTTCAGGCAAACGCCGCTCGACCCGCCGCAACCCCTTGGAAACCAAAGCCCCGGTCGCCATAGGTCGTCCTAGGTCGCCATAGGTCGGATTCATAAAGACTTATGTCCAGCCACAACGGCTAGACGCTGGGAAGCCGCGCGGGATGGCGCCTTCCCCAACATGACGCTGTGGGAAATCGGCGGCAGGAAGAACACGGCGTCTGTCGAGATGCATAAGAAAGCCGAACGCGAAACAGCGGGCGAGCTTACCTGTACCGGCTTCAAACACGGCCGGCGGGTTGACTCGCTGATCATGCGGCGCTCCCCCGGTCTTGGGCGGAACACGGTTCCCGGCCGAACCTTCCATCCGCTCCACGCCGCATGACGAAAAAAGAGGCCTGGTCCAAAGACCAGGCCCGAGTCATGGGAGGAAACATCCAAGAAACACAACAAGAAGCGTGCCTGGGAGGATTTGACGGCCTCATGTTGCATCGCAAAATATAGCGGCTAATTTGTGCATATGCAACATAAAAATTAAACGGCCATACCGGCAGCTTTTACCTCTCCACCCGGCAACCCTGACCCAGCGCTTCGATGTCCAGGACATAAAAATAGATATAACTCATTATTAAAAAAAGATTTTTAATATTTTCTACATGGTCCGCGCCTTGCATCGCACATGTTTCAAGAACGGAGGTATTCATGCGTTTTCCGCATGGCAGACTTTTGTATTTTTGCGCCGCACCATTTCTGGGCGCTTTTGGTTTGACGGCGGCCGCCAGTGACGCCTGGTCGCGCGCGTTGCCCGCGCACGTTGAGTCCTTGGTTGCCGAGGCCCATCCAGAGGCCATGTGTCTGGCCGCCGCCCGGGCGCATGAGGCCCATTCCCGCATTCCGCGGCATCTGCTCGGCGCTATCGCGTTGACGGAGTCGGGCCGCTGGTCGGACGGCGCCGGCCGCAAGATCGCCTGGCCTTGGACCGTGACGGCGGAAGGCGAGGGACGTTATTTCGACACCAAGCTGGAGGCTGTGGCCGAGGTGGAAATCTTGTTGAGCCAAGACGTGAAAAACATCGATGTCGGCTGTATGCAGGTTAATCTGCATCATCACTGGGATGCGTTCGGCTCTCTTTCCGACGCCTTCGACCCGCTGAAGAACACCGCCTACGCGGCCGAATTCCTGAAGCGGAAACGAACGGAAACCCAGACCTGGATATCGGCCGCGGGGCGCTATCATTCCAAGACGCCGGAACATTACAAACGCTATCGGGACAAGGTGGAAACGCATTGGCGTTTGTTGAAACGCAACCCGTTTGACGTGGCCGCTCTCGGCTCGGGTGAATTTGATGACGGCGGCCGGACGGTTATTGAGGAAACCATCATTCAACCGCTCAACCACCCCCGGAAACAGTCCGCCAACGGGGATGGCGCCGGCGTCGCTTATGACCTTATGGAACGCTTGAACGCCGGATTTAAAGCCAATCGCGCATTACTTCAGCCCAAGCAACGCCGTCTCAGCCGGGCGTCCGCCCCAAACGCGCGGAACACAGGCCTCCTCCGCACGCCCGGCCATCGGCTGCAACGGGCAATCGCCGAACGCCGCGCCCGTCTCGCCCAACGTCAACAGGCCAAGCGAAACAGCCATGGCGCGGAAAGCAGACCAAGGATCGCAAGTTTCCCGGAACGGCGGCAATCCCAGTTAAACAGATGGCGGGAAACCGGTTTATTGAGAGGCGGGCGTTAAACCACGCCTTTCGCGCGTAAACCGGCCACATCGGCGGGGCTCATCCCCAGCACATCGGTCAAAACGCGATCCGTCCCTTCTCCCAAACCAGGCCCCAGGCGCTCCAGCCGGCCGGGTGTCCTGGAGAGCTTGGGAACAGGTCCCGGAACCACCACATCGCCCACGGCGGGATCCGGATGGGTCACAGTGACCAAAGCCTCCCGCGCCTTGAAATGCGGATCGGCGAAGATATCGGCGATTGAATTGATCGGACCCGCCGGAACCTCCGCATCGACACAAGCCGCCATCACCTCTTCTCTCGGCTTTGAGGCGGTCCAATCCGTGACCTGCCTGATTACGGCGTCCCGATTCTCCAGGCGCGCCGATTGATCGCCATAGGCGCTCAACAAATCCGGCCGTTCCATGGCGCCGCATAGCCGCTCAAACATCTTGTCGGTGGTGCAGGCCAGTGAGACGAAGCGTCCGTCGCCGCATGGAAAATGACCGTGAGGACAAGCGTTTATGGTGCCGGCGCCCTCGGGTTCGCGAACGAAGCCCTCCTTGGCGTGGCGTGGCGCGATTTCGTCCAGCACACGAAAGACGCTTTCGTAAAGAGCGGCGTCGATCACCTGGCCTTCCCCCGTCGCATCCCGATGCTTGAGAGCAACCAAGGCGCCGACGGCGCCGAACAGGCCTGTCATATAGTCCGCCAGCGACGTCGAACCCGGCGTCACGGGAATTTCGCCGGGTTGGCCCGAAAGATACGTCAGCCCCCCGACCGCGTGAGCGACCCGCGCGAAGCCGGGACGATCCTTATAAGGTCCCGTCTGCCCGTACCCGGTAATCCGGGTAAGGACCAGCCCAGGGTTGACCGTGCTTAACGCTTCCCAGCCAAGTCCCCACTTCTCCAGCGTGCCGGGGCGGAAATTCTCGATCAAGACGTCGGACTTGGCGACCAGATCCTTCATGATCCGCTGGCCTTCGGGAGTTCGCAAATTGAGCGTCAGGGACGTCTTGTTCCGCGCCTCGCTCAACCAGGCAAGCGACGAGTCATCTCTGCCGGAGGGCGTCCCGTAGCGCCGCCAAGGGTCACCCCCGCCGCCCTTCTCATTCGGCGGTTGTTCGATCTTGATCACCTCCGCGCCGAACTCACCCAGAATGGATGCGCAGTAGGGTCCGGCGATGAAGGTCGCCGCATCCAGGACCCGAAGTCCCTCAAGCGCTCTAGGCTGTTCCGTCATGAAGCCCGCCCAAACGCCGCTTCGGCCGTCATGGCCAGATAGCCGCTCGAGTCGCTCACCCAGAGCGAGGCGGCGGCTCCGCCACCCTTGCCGCGGACGAAAAACGGCGAACCATCGACGAAAACCGGGCGGCGGGCCCTGTAGTCGAAGGTTTTCAAATCCCCCTCGCCACGCCGCCGGCCAAGGTCCATCAGATAAGTCGCCAGCAAGGGACCGTGAACAATCAAGCCGCCATAGCCCTCGTCATTCACACAGAACGGCTGGTCATAGTGAATTCTGTGACCATTGAAGGTCAGCGCCGAATAGCGGAAAAGAAGCGCCTCGTCGGCCATGACCTCGCGGCCCCAATCAGCGTCGTCCGGGGCCGCTTCCGGCTTCGGCGCGGGGCCGTCCGGCTTCGCGGGTTCGCGGTAGACGATGTCGTGATCTTCCAGGACCGCGGTCTCGCCCGCCTCATTCAAAACTCGATGCTCAACGGTGACGAAGCCCAATGCGCCCGACTTTCCCCGCTTTACCGCGACATCCTTGATGGTCGAGACGCGCTTCGCCGTTTCACCGATACAGAGGTCCGCAGCAAACCGGATGCGCCCGCCGGCCCACATGCGCCGGGGCAACGGCATAGGGGGCAGAAATCCTCCTTTCTCTGGATGGCCGTCATAACCCAAACCCGACTGCGGCGTGGTGTCCAGGAAATAGAGCCAGTGCGCGGCGGGCGGGACCGGATCACCCATCCCCGGTATGTCCCCTTCCCAGTTCAGCGTCGCCGCCAACCCTTTGACGGGAAACGGCGCAATCAAGTCCACGCGGGTTTCCTGACGGCCTATCCAGCTTTTTAGATGATCGACATCGATGCCGGGCACGTCCCTGTTTATCCCCTTCCCGAATCCCGGCCTCTCGACCCGCCCAGCCTTCGCTTTCCCTTCCCCTTGTCCATGGGAAGAGAAAGGAACCCTGGTTCGCCGAAACTGCGGAAGGCCGGGAGACAAAACCGCCACATCCCTAAAATGACCTTGGCATGTCCAATAGATGCTCGGCAATGTAGCTGAGGATCAAGTTGGTGGAAATGGGCGCCACCTGATAGAGCCGGGTTTCGCGGAACTTCCGCTCCACGTCATACTCTTCGGCGAAACCGAACCCGCCGTGGGTCTGCAAACACATATCCGCCGCGCGCCAACTGGCGTCTGCGGCGAGCAGCTTCGCCATGTTGGCTTCCGCGCCCGGCTTTTCACCGGCGTCGAACAAGTTGGCGGCCTTCTCCACCATCAAGGCTGCGGCTTCCGTTTCCGCATAGCACCGCGCGATGGGGAATTGGACGCCCTGGTTCTGGCCAATGGGGCGGTCGAAGACTTTGCGCTCATTTGCATAGTCGCGGGCTTTCCGAATGAACCAGCGGGCGTCGCCGATACATTCCGACCCGATCAGAATGCGCTCCGCGTTCATGCCGTCCAGGATGTAATTGAAACCGCGGCCTTCCTCACCCACCAGGGCGTCCGCCGGCGCCCGGAGGTCATCAAAGAAGATTTCCGTCGTCGCGTGATTGACCATCGCGCGGAGCGGTTTGATCTCCAACCCATTGCCTCGCGCCTCGCGCATGTCGATAAGAAACATGGAAAGCCCCTGATGGCGTTTCTCCACCTGGTCGCGGGGCGTCGTGCGAGCCAGCAGCAACATCAAGTCCGAATGCTCCGCCCGGCTGGTCCAGACCTTCTGGCCGTTGATCACCCATTCATTGCCGTCGCGGCGCGCCGAGGTGCGAATGCGGGTCGTGTCCGTCCCCGACGCGGGTTCCGTCACCCCGAACGCTTGCAGACGCAGCTTCCCCGTCGCGATGTCAGGCAGATAGCGGCGCTTCTTCTCTTCGTCTCCGTGGCGCAAAAGCGATCCCATAATGTACATCTGCGCGTGGCAGGCGCCGCCGTTTCCGCCGGATTTATGGATTTCCTCCATGATGGCGGCCGCTTCGGACAAGCCCAGACCGGCGCCGCCGAATTCCTCTGGAATCAGGCAGGCGAGATAACCGGCCTCGGTCAACGCCTCGACGAATTCCTTAGGGTAAGCCCGCTCGCGGTCTTTTTCCCGCCAGTAGTCGCCGGGAAAATCCCGGCAAAGCTGAGCCACGGCGTCTCGAATTTCGGGATGGGCAGCGGTCATGGAACAATGCCTTTGTCGGTGGTGATCCTCAGGGTTTGGCGGAAGGCGCGCCGCTTAAAAAGAAAAGCGTGTTTTATTCCATGAAGCCCGCTATCCCCAGAGCGCGGCGTCGGGGCGGTGGATTTTCCCTTCTGTAAACTCAAGACCGGACTCGCGGTCTTCCCTCAGCAGTAGCGGTCCGTCCAGATCGACCACTCGGCAACGGGGCGCCAGCAAGGTCGCCGGGGCCATGGCCAGGGACGTTCCAACCATACAGCCGATCATCAGGCCGAAGCCTTTGGCCGCTGCGGCGTCCGCCAGGTAAAGGGCTTCCGTCAGACCGCCCGTCTTATCGAGCTTGATGTTGATCATGTCATACAATCCCCTCAGCCGGTCCAAATCGGCCGAGGTATGACAGGCTTCATCGGCGCAGAGCGGCACGAGGGAGAAGATATCGCGAAGGCCCTCGTCGTCGTCCGCGGGCACGGGCTGCTCCAGCATCTCGACGCCAAGTTCATGAAGCCTGGGATTCAAGTCACGAACCATGGCGACGTCCCAGCCCTCGTTCGGATCCACCACCAAGCGGGCGTTGGGAGCGCCGGCCTTCACCGCTTCCAAACGGGGCAATACGTCCGCTGCGTCCAGTTTGACCTTGAGCAACGGATGACCGGCCATCTCTTTCGCCCGCGCGCCCATCTCCTCCGCCGCGCCGAGACCGATGGTCGCCGCCGTTACCTGGGGGGCCGGCATGGCGAGCCCCGCCAATTCCCAAACACGCTTGCCGGCCCGCTTGGCCTCCCAATCCCAGAACGCGCAATCGACGGCGTTTCTGGCCGCGCCCGCATGCAGGCTGTCGGTCAACCGGGTCCGCGTCAGCCCTTGTTCAATCTCTACTCGCAGCGACTCAATCTCATCGACGACGCCTTCAACCGTCTCGCCATAGCGGGGATAGGGCACGCATTCCGCCCGGGCGCGCGTACCGTCCGCTTCCAATGAGACGACAACAACGTCGGCGGCCGTCTTCACGCCGCGCGAAATGGCGAAGGGCCGTTCCAGCGGCCAGCTTTCCGACGAAACGGTAAGCTTCATGTGTTCGATTGGATCAAATCAACGATGGAGCCGACCCCCGTACGGACCGAGTCACAACAGGGGACGCCCAGACGGTCCTCCGCCGCTTTCAGATAATCGGCCGCCGCCCCGTCATTGAGAGAGGACGTATTGATCGACGCGCCATAGAACTTGGCCGACGGCTCAAACATCCGCGCCATCTGAAGACTGACTTCCATCACACGCTCCATCGGCGGAACGGGAATACCCGGCGTGCCGCGCATTTCCGTCCGGGCCGCGTCATGACAGAGGATCAGGCCGTCCGGCCGCGAGCCATGAAGCAATCCCAGCGTCACACCGGAATAGCTGGCGTGAAACAGCGACCCCTGTCCCTCGACGACATGCCAATGATCCGGGTCGGCGGCGGGCGTCAGCCATTCCGCCGCACCCGCGATAAAGTCGGCGACCACCGCGTCCACGGCGATACCGTCACCGGCGATGAAAATCCCTGTCTGGCCAGTGGGCCGGAACGACGCCTTCATGCCGCGAGACTTCATCTCGGCCTCGATGGCGAGCCCCGTGAACATCTTGCCGACCGAGACGTCGGTGCCCACACCGAGCAATCGGTGACCGGCGCGCGGCTGTCCGCCTGCGACGGGAACATTCTCGGCGGGGTGGCGCGTGTTGGTCAACGTGCGGCCGTGCTTCTCGGCCGCTTCGGCGATGGCGGGAACGGACTCGAGCCGCGTGTGCAGACCGGCGGCCACGTCCATTCCCAATTCCATGGCCTTGACAATGGTGCTCGTCCAACCGCCGGGAATAAAACCGCCCCGGTTGGCGACGCCGACGATCAAGGTTTTACACCCCTCGCCGACCGCCGCCTCCAGCGTCAAGTCGGAAAGTCCCAGGTCCGCGTTGCAGCCATCAAGCCGCAATTGACCCTTGCACCAATCCGGCCGCCAGTGGGCCACGCCAACGGCGACCTTCGCAGCCAGCATATCGGGCGCATCGCCCAGAAACAGAAGATAGGGAGTTTTAAGCACAGAACACCTTCCCGCCCCAGTTAAGGTTTTCCGGGGTTTCGGCAAACCTTATCGGAGATAGGCCGGCCTTGTAAGTCGAAATTAGACAGGGAAGACACGCTTTACGGCTTTTACGCCGTCTTCATGGTCATGGTTGACAGCCTTTGAAACCGGACGACAATTGGCCGGGTCCGGCGCCCCCAAGGACCGCGCGCCTCACCATGCCGGTGAGGAACGCTTTCATAAAGTTTTGACGTGAAACATGCAAATGGAATGAGCGCCGGGAGTTCCGGTCTTTCCCATTTAGACGCGGACCGAAACTCAACTCTTTAAAGATGGTTGGCAATTCATTGTCAGCTATGGGAAAAACTCTCCCATAATGCCTGACCCGGCCGTCACCTTCCGCGAACTGTTACATCCCATGGGGGTCGATGAATTTTTTGCGGCCTACACGGGGCGGCGCCATTTGCACATTCCAGGGGGAAGTGAAAAGGCCCAAAGTCTCTTCGACTGGGCCGCTTTCAACCGCGTCCTGGACATGACGCCCATCTGGACGGACCGGACCATCAAACTGGCGTTGGATGGCGACAATATCGAGCCCATGGATTTCTGCCGCCCGGGCCGGTCCCGGGAAGGCGCGCCCGCCATGACCCCGGATTGGGGCAAGGTCGCCCAATTGATGCGCCAGGGCGCAAGCATGGTTTTGGACACCATGGAGCGGCTTCATCCGGGCGTGCAAGCGCTGACCACGGCCCTTCAGATGGGCATGGCGTCGAAGGTTTTCTGCAACGCCTATTGCTCCTGGTCACAGCGTCAGGCGTTCCGTTCACATTTCGACACAACGGAAGTTTTCGCCCTTCATATCGAAGGTAAGAAAGTCTGGCGTCTCTACGAAGGCCGGTTCGAACATCCCATCGAAGCCGGCGGCTACAGCTACGGCAGTCTGCCGCTGGATTATCACGAAAAGGCCAAAGGCGGCCTTCTCGAAGAGATCGAGATGACGCCGGGCGATCTGCTCTATATCCCCAAGGGCCAGTACCACGACGCCCTGGCCGCGAGTGACGCATGTCTGCATTTGTCGTTCGGGACCGCACGTCCAACCGGCCTTGATTTCATGCGGACCGTGATGACGCCCCTTCGGGAAGACCCTGCGTTTCGCGCCGACATGCCGGGTATCGACGACCCGAGGGGCTATTACGCTCATGTCGCCACGCTGGCTGGGCGCATATCCGAACTGATGAGACAACCAGATGTCGCGGACAAACTGTTCAAAGACCAGAAGAGCGGTATGTTCGACAACATACCCCGGCTCAGTATTCCCCATCCGGACCTGGCCCATCCCTATCGAGTCAAGCCGTATGGCTGGGCGAGGAAAAAACGGGGGGCGGCCGTTTTTCTGATCCATGGCGGCGAAAAAACAGAACTCGCGCCAGACTTGGAACCACTCGCCGAATGGATATTGGCCCGCGACATCTTCACCATGGCCGAGATTGAGGCGAGCTTTCCAGATATCGCGGATAAGGACCGGCGCGAGCTGGTTGCGGCCCTGAGACGCCTTGCCCTTGTCACCGCAGCCTGATAGCAACATGCTTGCCGCCGTCACGCGCCGAAAAAGGAGAGCCCCTTGGCTTTCGTGATCCCGGAACCGCCCCGTCCCGTATTGCCCGTCGCCGGAACGGACGACCTTTATCCCGTGCGCCGGATATATTGCGTCGGGCGGAACTATGCCGCCCATGCCCGCGAGATGGGACACGACCCGGACAGGGAACCCCCGTTCTTCTTTCAAAAGTCACCAGACAACTTGCTCCCTGGCGGCGGCGACTTTCCCTATCCTGTGCGATCTTCGGACGTGCATTTCGAAATCGAGTTGGTCGTCGCGCTGGGCAAGGGCGGGGCCGGCATCGCCCAGGCCGACGCCCTGGGTCACATCCACGGCTACGCCGTCGGGCTCGATATGACCCGGCGGGATTTACAGGGCGCCGCCAAAAAAGCCGGGCGCCCCTGGGAAGTGGGTAAAGCCTTCGAGCTTTCAGCCCCCTGCTCCGCCGTACACCCCGCATCCGACATCGGTCATCCGGCGGCGGGCCGCATCTGGCTGGATGTGAATGGGGAAACCCGTCAGGACGGCGATCTCGATCAACTGATCTGGAATATTCCAGAGACCATTGAGCATCTGTCGGGCCTGTTCACTCTGGCGCCCGGCGATTTGATCTTTACCGGCACGCCGGCCGGCATCGGTCCGGTTTCCAGGGGCGACGTTCTCGCGGGCGGTGTCGACGGCGTCGACACGCTCTCTGTCGCCGTTGTGTGATTTGCCCTGAAATGGTCACGGTTCGGCCCTTTTGTCGCCGAAAGGCGCGGGCAGTCTTCTCCTCATCACAATTGAGAAAAGAAGAGATAAACATGGTGTTCATGAAAGCTTTCGCGCTCTTCGTCCCTCTCGGTCTTCTGGCCGTCATCATGATCGGCCTGCTGGATATTGGCGTGTAACGCATTCAACCTCCGGGACGCGGCCTGCGCAGCACGTGCGCCGCGATCTTGTTCGCTTCCGCGCGCGGCGGCCCGATCTTAATCGCCGGATCACAGAGCAAACGCAACAACCACTGATCCGCTTCCGTCAGCTCAATGCGTCGGCCCTCGTCGTTGAAAATTGACTTCGCCGCGACCCTGGAGTCATTGGGCAATCCCATTAACCGGGTGATCTCTTCCACAACGCAGGCCCGTGTGAATAGACGCGGGTCCATTTTCGCGAGTCCGTAATCCACGCGAGACGTCACTTTTCTTGGCAGTATCGAAAATCTGCAGTATCGAAAATCTTTTGCACATTTCTTGAGGCGGCGTCTCCGGCTGTTGATGCGTTTACCGCGTAGAGCGGTGTCATGTTCATGTATTTCCATGTGCTCCATTGACTGCCTGCGGTACGCCCCGGCCCGGCTGCGGGCAGCTTCGTCCATCGGAAAAAGCGCCCGCCGCCCTGGTTCGTCTTCGGATTTCCTTCATGATCCGCTCAAGAGAATTGCCGGTCCTGATCCCGGTCCAGCAGCCGCCGGGGAACGCATGGAACGTCAGCGTTTCGCCGGCTCTCTCAACGGCCAGCCCGGCCGCCTTGGTCATCCGCTGGCGCCGGAGACCGGCGATCCACCGCTTGCGCTTTCTCTTGAGCCGCTGAACGGTTCTCCTGGGCGTGGACCGCCTGCGGCGTGCGGCTCGCTTCCCGCGCCTTGGACGACGGCGCATGGCCGAATACGTTGCGGTAAAAAGGAACTATACATCTCTGCCAGCGGGCGTCGGAGAGATAATCCGCAACGCTTTCCACCAGCACTCCGCCGGCGCCGGGGATGATCAACCGGACGCCTGAAAGACCTGGTCCGCCAAGTGACGAAGGAACGCCGGCCAACCCGGCGTGTCTTCCTTGGCGCCCCCGCAGATGCCGGGGATCTCGCGGCGGCCGTCCTTGTTGACGGCGCTGGCCGCCAACAAAGACACGTTCCGGACCTCGCCCGCCCCGGACCTCACCCGCCCCGGACCTCACCCGCCCAGGTCCGCTTCAGGACGATGCCGTCCAGATGCGAATACCGATGACCACCCTCAATCGGCTGGCGGCGGCGCTCTTCGATCTTTGCGTCAATCTTATTATTAAGATTGGAAACCGCGCCGGGCGGCGCCCGCGTCCTCCGCAAGGCCTCCGTGACGTCCTCGACCCGGCGACCCGGCGCGCGTCTGGATCGCACGCCGGAGAATTGCGCCGAGGATAATCTCCGGGCGCTTTGTCAACGTGTCACCTTGCCTATGACCGGGACCGCCACATGGCCAATGCCCAGCGAACCGGCCCCCCGCAAGGCGCTGGGCGCCGCGCAAAGGCCGGGGGCGTCAGTGTGGACTGGGACGCTCCTAAGCGTCTGGCCGGCGCCGGGGCCAGGGAACGGCCCGGCTACCGGGCTGGCGTGAAGGGCTGACAGAAATGACGCGGGTCAAGGATGATATCGCAAAAGGAGTTGTTTGACGGTTTAGCGGCCATGATCGCTCAGGCTTCCATCGCAACGCCATCGCGCCCCGGGTCCGCTCCGCCGTCGAGCGCGCCGCCGGGGTTGACGCGGATCGCGTGAACCCCGGCGAAATGATGACCGATGGGATAACGCCGCGTCGCGTAACCCCTGTCATTAAGTTCCTTCTCGACCCCGCGGGGTATGCGATTGACGATTTCGATGATGTCGCTGGTCGCCGAAAACCGGGGCGCGGCGACGGCGTCCGACGCCTTCATCGCAAAATCCACGTAGTTCAAAATCCCTTGCAGCACGCCCATGGCGATATACGTGCCGCCCGGCGCGCCGATGACATAGGCGAGTTCGCCGTCCTTGAACAACATCATGGGCGCCATCGAGGTAAACCGCGCCTTGCCGGGCGCGAGCGAGCCGGTGTTGCCGGGCCGGGGGTCGAACACGCTCATACACCCGTTGTAGATAAAGCCGAGACCATCCGTCGTCACGCCGGACGGCATCCCCAGCGAATGGGTCAGAGACACGGCGCGGCCCGCGCCATCGACCACGCAAATATGGGTGGTGTCCCGGCTTTCCGGACCGCCTCCCTGGCCAAGACGCGGCACATGGCAAACCTCGCCGGACTTGATGCGTTCGGCGCAGTCGGCGGCGTAAGCCTTGTCCAAAATTCTCTCGACCGGCACATCGACGAAGCGGGGATCACCCACAAGAAGGTCCTTGTCGACCGTTGAAATCTTCATGGCCTCCGCAACCACGCGAATGTAGTCCGGCGAATTATGTCCCATGGCGGCGAGATCAAAATTCTCCAGGATGTTCAGCATCTGAAGCACCATGACGCCACCGGCCGGGGGAGGCGGGCCCACGACTTCGTAACCCCTGTATGTTCCGCGCAGAGGCGTGCTCTCTTCCGGTCCGCATTCCCTCAGGTCTTTCAGCGTCAGCAACCCGCCGTTGGCCGCCATGTCTGCGGCGATGCGCCCGGCGATCCCACCCTCATAAAAATCGCGCGCGCCCTGTTCCCCAAGCCGCCGGTAGGTCGCCGCCATGTCCGGGTTCCGGATAACGTCCCCGATTTCTTTCAGACCGCCGTCGGCGTTGAGGTAGATTTTCGCCGTCGCTGGGGAGCCGCGCAGATATTCCAAATGATCGACGCGGCCAGCCGGTTCTTTTTGCGTCCAGAAATGACGCACATGGGGCCGGACGCGCCAGCCGTCTTCAGCGTATTGGATCGCTGCGCCGATGACGTCGCCAAGCGGCATGGTCCCAAACCGCCGAAGCGCTTCGTCGTAGGCGCCAAGGCTCTCGGGCGTCGCGATAGCCTGATAACCCACCTCGTTGACGCGGCCCTTAAGAATAAAGCCGAAACCGTCCTCGCATTCCCCCTCCAGCAAGTCCCGCCACATATCGGGGCGCGCCGCTTTCGGCGCGCGGGCGTGGAAATCGAGGCAAAGATGCGTCGATGTCGCCGGGTCCATGTAGTGCAAAACACCGAAGCCGGCGATCCCGCACATGAACGGATCAACCACCGTTTGAGTCAGCGCCGTCGCGATAGCCGCGTCAATCGCATTACCCCCACGCCGCAAAACGTCAACACCCGCCTCAACCGCTTCCGGCTGCGGCGCGCAAACCATGCCATTCGTCATTATTCATATCCCATGTTAGAGGAAAACTGTAAACGGTTCCGCACTAAGAGAAAATCCGTAGCTGTAATGGTTCAGGCGGTTTGTGGCTCCGGCCTGACCCCGGAGAAGTTTGTTAAGAACATTAGGCCATTGGGGTCAATCCTTTCGGCAAAGCGTCCCGCATGTGTCTGAACGCGCACAGAGCGAAAATCACGCCGGGCTTTATCCCTGAAAATATGCATTGGAAAGAATTTATTCCGCCATTTGCGTGCGGTTGCTTTCCAAACGGGCGTTCACCAGTTCAACGATTTCGTCCAAGGCCGGGTTGGACATGCCGAAGGCGTCGCCGATGGTCTTGACCAGAAGATCGACACGCTCGATGTCCAGCGCGCCGGCGCAGAGCGCGCGGGCGGCCGAGGACGGCTTAGCCAGCCCCTCGGACGCCTTGGCGTATTTGTCGAACGGCACCAAATCGTCCGCCCCGGCGCCTAGTTTCCGACAGACCTCGCCGACCCATTCGTACATGGCGGCGGACGCCGCGATGTCGGCGTGAACGGCTTCTTTGATGGCGCGCGCGCCGCCCGGCGTGACACAGCGATAGTTGCCGGTCAACAGCATGGGCCATTTGGCGAGTGGAACGTGGATGCCATCGTGAACCCGCAGTTTCACCGGCAACTCAACCATGTCGCCGTCAACGTCGAAGCGAACGGCGTCGACGCCCGCTTCCAGATCACGGAGTATTCGCATGTCCTCTTCGCGCTCGAAAGCGGCGACCTTGAAGTTGGTCGGCAGGCTGACGCGCAGCGTGTTAAGCGGTTCCCCGGGCGGGCGGAAGGCTTGAGCGTCTGGACTCGCCAAGGTGACGTTGGCGGAGTCGAAAGCATCCCAGACGGTCGCGTCGGTGAAACACGGACGCAGCGCGTCCGCGTCGATACCCGGCAGGCGCTTCAGGAACGGCAACGGCGGCATGTTCATAATGGACATGCAAGGCTTGCCGGCTTCTGCGGTCTTTCGCAGAAGGTCGCGAACGCCCGGCGACTTGTATTGGGGCTCTTGCATGGCGAGGCAGACCAGGTCGTAGTCATCGACATCGATCTCACCGGGGCCCGCCGCCGTCACCACCCCGGGCGCGTGATCCTTGGTGCGAATTTCGACCAGACCGTCACGGCCCCGGACCGGAATGCGGACAACACAGCCGTTGGCGTTGATCTCGTCGGTGCGCCGGCATAACAGTTTCACATCGTGACCGGCGAGCGCGAACTTGGCGCCCAGCAGCGAGCCGTAGGACGCGCCGAATATCAAGATATCGTACTTTTTAGACATGCAAGTCCTTCCCTTTCGCCCCGCCCATCCATGCGTTCGTTAACACCGCGGGCCGATCAGGATGGGTCGTCGGACGCACAAGGGAAGCGGCGTATGACCGCCGCATGATGAAAGGCGGCCAGCCCGCCTCGAAGAAAACGCCGCCACCCAAGCGGGCGCATACTATTGATCGGTGATATTAAGTCCACACATTTGGCGTTTTGGGGTTGCTCGACGATTTGTCGGCGGCCCGTCGCGGGGGCCTACTACTCCCGGTAACCGGGGTCTTCGCGGTCGAGCATACGCATGAGCGCCGCGAACGTCGATCCGCCCTTGGGCTCGCCGTCGCCCTCGAATTGTTTTGCGGCGTGTTCGCAAACATCCTTCGGTGGAATGACGAGTTCCGCGCCGCCCGACCGCGCCGCCAATTGGAGTTCACAGGCCCGGTTCAAATAGCGATGCATATGAAGCGCTTCCGCCACGGTCCGGCCTGTCGTCAGCAGACCATGATTCCGAAGGATCATCGCCCGGTTTGAACCCAAGTCCCGCACGAGGCGCTCGCGCTCATCAAGGTCGTCCGCGATGCCTTCATAGTCGTGGTAACTCAAACGGCCATAAAACTGAAAGGACTTTTGGTTAAGCGGCAGAAGTCCGTCTTTTTGCGCGGCGACCGCCATACCGGCGAGCGTATGCGTGTGCATGACGCACATATTCTCCGTCCCCGCCATATGGACGGCGGAATGGATGACAAAGCCAGCGTCGATGACGCCATGAGGGCTCCCGTCCAGAATGTTTCCCTCCAGGTCGATCTTGACTAGATTGGACGCGCAAATCTCGTCAAACATATGACCGTATGGGTTGATCAAAAAATGATGTTCATCACCCGGCAAGCACACGGAATTGTGGGTAAAAACGCCATCATCCCATCCCCACTTATAGAGCAAGCGGTAAACTGCGGCCAATTCGACCCTCAGCCGCCATTCTTCCTCGGACACGTGACCTTTTAATGATGGGCGCGGACAAAAGTCCCGGGGCTTCAACTGGGCGACATTTGACATTTCAATCCTCCTCAAGTTCGAGCCGCCTGCGTTTTGGCGGCATACCACACGGAAGATTGTACACAATCATCGGCGGAGAGCGAGAGAGACGCCAAAAAAAGGGACATGCCCAGCCGATCGACTGGTTTTGGTCATACGGCTATTTGGTCATACGGCCATGGCGTGAAGTGAAAACAAATGCGCAAAATATGCAAAGCGCTCGTGTGTTTCCGGGAAGAAAACCCGCGTGATCGCGCATTGTTTCGCCGCCGGTTCGGCGGCCTTGCTGACGGCTGGGTTTACGCCGCCGCACGCGGCGGCGTAAACCGCGTTCATTAGCGTGTCCGTTTCGGCGCTTTGATCGGCCAGTTCCATTAGCATTCGGGAAAAGACGCCTTTCATGGCGGTTTAATGATGGTTCAGGGGAACGGACTCCGGCCCGCGAGGCGTCGCGGAAGTGGACGAGAGCCTCTCCGGGGCCCGGTGCTTCAGCAGGCGCGTCGGGCGCGCCGGCGTTCGGCACCCCGGAGTACGTCCGGACCGCCATGATAGGCGGGCAGATGGCGCGGCGCTATGATCTGCCCTACCGCTCATCCAACGCGAACGCCGCCAATACCTGTGATCCGCAAGCCGCCTACGAGAGCATGTTCTCTCTGTGGGGCGCGATCATGGGGGGCGTGAACCTTGTGAAGCACGCCGCCGGCTGGTTGGAGGGCGGGCTCTGCGCGTCCTTTGAAAAGGTGATCCTGGACGCGGAACTGCTGCAAGGCGTCGCCGAGATGATGGAGCCGGTCGACACGTCCGACGCCTCCCTCGCCCACGGCGCCATCGCGGAAGTTGGACAAGGCGGTCATTTCTTCGGCTCGTCCCACACCATGGAACGCTACGAGACCGCTTTCTATTCGCCGATCCTGAGCGATTGGGCCAATTACGAAACCTGGGAGGAAAACGGCTCAATCGAGGCCACCCGGCGCGCGAACGGGATTTACAAGAAACTGTTGCGGGACTTCGAAGCCCCGCCGATGGATGAAGCCGTCCGGGAGGAACTCCAGGACTACGCCGCGCGGCGCAAACGGGAAATTCATGGCCGCGCGGCGTGAAGATCACTTATGGATGTGATGGTTCAAGAAAGCGGCAGCCAACGACCCCGCGCCCTTACTCCGTCATTTCCACACAGGCGGGAGTCCAGCTGGGCGGCCCGCGTTCCGGCTTATCAAGAGTGATGGCCGGTCATGCGTGACAACCGGTCATGCGTGACAACCGCTCATACGCGGCAAGGGGTGGTCTGGATTCCCCCCTTTGCGGGAATGACGGATCAAACCTCTTGGAAACCCATAAGTGAATTCCAATTTGGGAAACAAATTCTCTGAAGCGGTCTTTAAGACCGCTTTTTGTGCCAAAGATAGCTTCGGATTGAGAACGGAAAGCCGACGATATAAAGCACCAGTATCGTGGACAGGGCCAACCAAACGTCCGTAACGATCAACCCCACCAACACAACGACAAGCAACATGATCGGCAGAAGCCAGGTCTTGGCGAGTTTCATGTTCTTGAACGAATAGGTCGGCATGGTGGAGACGAACAGGCTGCCCGCGACGATGAGCGCAAAAGCCGCCGTCGCCGGGTGCCGAAGATACGGCGTGAATTCTTCCGGCAGGGTGAAGGACAAGATCATCGGCAACAGGCAGAGCCCCGCCCCCGCCGGCGCCGGGACCCCGGTGAAGAACCGCCCGGCCCAAACGGGTTTGCTCTCGTCCTCCAACGCCGTGTTGAACCGCGCCAGACGAAGCGCACAGCAAAGCGGGAAGAAAATGGTGAAAATCCAGCCGAACCGGCCAATCTCTTCCAGGCCCCACATGTAAACGATTAGCGCGGGCGCAACGCCGAAGCAAACGATGTCGGAGAGCGAGTCGAGTTCCGCGCCGAACTTGCTTGCCCCCTTCAACAGCCGCGCCACCCGGCCGTCCAGCATGTCCAGGATCGCCGCGATCAGAATGGCGAACGCGGCGGGCTCCCATTTCTCGTCCATGGCGAAACGAATACCCGTGAGGCCCGCGGACAACGCGCCCAAGGTCAGCACATTGGGGATGATCTTGTTGACCGGCAACACACGCAGGCCGATACGCCGCCGCCTTTCGCCAGCCTCATCTCGCTTCCGCCCGTCCGGCTGGGTTTCGTGCTCCGCCATGGCTTTTACGCCGTAACGCCTGTTCTCGGCTCTTCATTGGAAAAAAGATCCGCGATCACCGTCTCGCCGGCCACCGATGTCTGGCCCCGCAGGACCTGAGGCACGGTTCCCTTGGGCAAATACAAGTCCACACGGCTGCCGAAACGGATCAGCCCAAAGCGCTCTCCGGCTTTAAGGAATTGGTTTTCCTTGGCGTCACACAGGATACGGCGGGCCACCAACCCGGCAATCTGGATGACGCCGATGGAACGGCCGTCGGACATTTCAATCCGCATGCCTTGGCGCTCGTTCTCGGTGCTGGCCTTATCGAGCGACGCGTTCAGGAACTTACCCGGCCGGTACGCCAACCGCTTGACCATGCCGTCCACGGGGAAGCGGTTCACATGGACGTTGAAGACATTCATGAAGACCGCCACTCTTGGCACGGGGTCGCCGCCCAAATCCAACTCGCCGGGCGGCACGGCCTCATCAATCAACGTCACCACCCCATCGGCGGGCGAAATCACCAAACCGCCGCGCCGCGGCGTCGTCCGCGGCGGGTCTCGAAAGAAGTATGCGCACCAGAGCGTTAGGATGACGCCGGCCCAGCCCAAAGGCTCCACCAGGAAGAACAACCCCGCGGCCATTGCGGCGAAGATTGCAATAAATGGCCAACCGGCGCGGTTGACGGGGACAAGAACGGCGTCGAGCATGTTATGAAGGGTCCGTAATACCAGGCGGCGCATCATACCCCTACCGGCGTCATACACAAGCCATACACAAAAATGTCAGTTATGACGTTTCGCACTTGCGCCGAACAGGGGAAACATCCAACAATCCGTCTGTTTGAAGAGGGTCGGGGAGCAGCCCGTTTCTCACGCTTTTTAACGCAAGGACTGGAGCCATGTCAGAGCAACCCGTGAACATCACCGTATACCGCTGGGCCGGCGAATGGGGACCTTTTAAAGTAAAGATTCCTTGCGGAGAGTGCTCACTGACAAAGGACGTCATCGCGGACACCATGGCGACGGAGCTGACCGGCATTCCGACCGAGTTGGATATGCGCGATTGGCTCAACGAGTGGTGGAAACCCCTTCCCAAGGGCGGCTGGCACGCGCCCATCGTCATCGTCGATGGTAAAATAGTGAGCCAAGGGGCCGCGTTGAACCGCGGCGTCCTGACAGAGGCGGTCATCCAGGCCTATGCCTCACGGGCTTCCGTCAAGGGCAATCATCTGTTCGGAAAAGAGACCTGTCCGCACTGCGTCCGGGCCAAGGGTTATCTAGACGAAGCCGGGATCGATTACCAATACCACGACGTGGTGAGGGAACCCCGCGCCCTGTACGAGATGCTGGCCCGCGTAAAACCCATCGTTGGTCCAAAAACGCCGATCACGGTCCCGCAGATATGGATTGACGGAAAATACGTCGGCGGCGCCGACGATTTGTCCAAGATCGTTAAACGCGAGGTCGAGCCCAATCCGGAACGGGGTCAAAGTTCCATCTCCGCCCGGAACGTCGCGGCTTGAATTCGCAGCGCCGCCTCGCGATATGTTTTGAAGCTTGAGGGTCCGCGCCGGACGCGCGCCGTCAGCCCGCGTGTGAAACCTTTCCCAGAGCAGCCCCGTGACCAGAAATCCCGTTCAGACCACAAAGGCCCTCGTCGAAGTCGGCGACTCGTCGAACCTTTCCGTCGGCGCCTTTGGAATTGACGGGGAAGGCAGGCTCGTCCGCAAAAAAGAGACCCACCGATACGATTTCCAATTCAGCTATCTAGGATTTTCCTTCGCCGTTCGCGCCGATGTCAGTGAACCACAAACCCGCATGAAATTGAACGGTATGCTGGGCCACATGCCCTATACGTCGGAGGCTCCGGACATCCGGGCCAATATCAACGCCATTCTGGCGACCGCCATCGCCCGGCTGGGCGGACGCATCGGCCTCACCCAGGACCAGCGGATTCTGCTGCGTGACGAGTTCGTCTTCGATGGCGCACTGACGCCCAACAACCTTCTCAGCAAGACGGTCGAATTTCTGCTTCACGCCAAACCTTACCTGGAATTGGTGAGGATGCTGGCAAGCGCCGCGGACGCCCGATCCAAGGCTTTTCAAATCATGAAACGGCCTTTGATCAACGACGGCCAATCACAACGGTGACCGCGTGATCAATTTGTTTTCGGAATCCGGAATACTTGTCCCGGGAATATCAGATTCGGGTCTTCAATCCAAGATCGGTTAGCGTCGAAGATTTCCGTATAACTGACGCCGGTTCCATAAACCCTGCGCGCGATACGCCAAAGGGAGTTGCCTGGCCGAACCACGACCAGTCCCCAATCTCCCGGGTCCGGCAGTTTGTCGATTTGCTGGAACGGAAGGCTTATCCTGGCCTCGACCGCGCCGCCGGCGTTCAACTGGTCCGCCCGAAGCGTATAAACATCCGCTTTCAAATCAGGCGGCGCCCGCACTCGCCAAACGCCATCCTCACCGGCCGCCACCCGCCCGATGAACGTGTTATCCAGGTAAAGCTGGATGGCCGCTCCAGGCGGCGCGTCACCGCTAATTGTGATTTGGCCGCTCGCCGAATAGTCCACCGTATTCACAGTCAGTTCGACCGGCGCCGCACGGGGGACGGCGCGCTGCAAAAGACGGCTTGGACCGTCCCCTGATCGAGGCACGCTGACAGCCAGCGCCTGGTCCGGTTTTTGCGGCGCCTGCGCCACGGCCGCTGGTTTTTCCGGAACCACGAGAACCACCACATCAGCCGAGCGGACCGTCCCACCGTCCGCGCCGGCGCCGCTCTCCAGGCTCAATTCACGGCTACCCGGCGCGAGCGGCTCATCGGGCAGGAACACCCATTCCCCACGGTTGTCCGCGGACACCTCACCGATAACGGTTTCGCCCTCAAGAATCCGTACGCTCGCATTCGGCGCGGCGCGGCCTGAGATGACCGCGTCTCCGGCCGGGTTCACACGCACGACGTCGAAACTGGGCTTAACGGGCTCGGCCGTCATTTTCTCTGTGGATTGCCGGGGTTTCCTTTCCCGCCGCCGGGCGGAAGCCTGGGCGGTTTCCGGTTTCCCGGATTCCGCCGATGAAGAAACCGGCGCCTCGGCCCTCTCGGCGGGCGGTTCGGCCGCCTCATCCGGTTCCGGATCAATGAACAAGTTGGCGCCGATCGCCAGTGCGACAGCGAAGGCGCCGGCCCCAATTATGAACATCGGATCACGAACCATGAAGTCACCTATTCCGCCGATTCTTACCCGTCACCCCAATGACGCGACACCGGAACCGGACCCCCGATCTCTCTTGTATCCCAGTATGATCAAGGCCGCAACGCGGGTTAATTGACAATTAACCATATCATACCTAACTGAAAACTAGGCGTTTCCACGACCCCCATGAACCAAAGGCCGTTTCCTTGAACGACACATCACAAACCGAACGGCAAATCTTGGTCTGGGACCTGCCAACCCGCGTGTTTCACTGGGTTTTGGCCGCCCTCGTCGTCACATCGGTCATTACGGGTCTGGACGGCGGTTATAACGCCATGCGTATTCACATGGGTTCCGGCGCCGCGATCCTGACGCTGGTGATCTACCGTGTTATTTGGGGGGTTGTCGGCGGACGTCACGCCCGGTTCACGGACTTCGTCAAAGGACCCGTGACGGCTTTTCAATATGCGAGGGGCCTCATCACACGGAGCGCCCCTCGCACGCTGGGCCACAACCCCCTGGGCGGTTGGTCGGTCGTCGTTTTGCTATGCCTGTTAAGCTATCAGGCCTACACCGGCCTATACGCCAATGACGACATCTATACGGAAGGTCCCTGGTATTCCCTGGTGGACAAAGAAACCAGCGACGCGTTCACCGCCCGTCACCATTTCAACATCATGCTGCTCTACGTCATGGTCGGGCTGCACGTCGCCGCCATCGGGGTCCACGCTCTTCTGGGCGAGAACCTGCTGACTCCGATGATGTCCGGACGAAAACCGGCCGAACGGCACACGGACACACGGCGGGACAAGCCAACGCCGAAAGGTCATCCGCTCTTGGCGCTGGCGATACTTACCGTTGTCGGGACCGGGGTTTACTACGCTCTTTTCATTTGGCCCGGCGCATAAACCGTGCAAGGTCTCGTTTAACCAAAACGAACTGTTTACTTTTTTGGCTCACGGAAGGGTTTGTGACAACCACCGCAGCCTTGGTCGCCCATCTCGCCAAAGGCGGCGAAGGCTTTTGCCTTGTCGCCTGTTTTGACGATTTCCGCGAGCGCGGCGGCTTTTTCCTCCCAACGAACAAGCGCTTTGTTGAACTCGGCCGTATCTTCCCAAATCTTCGCCTTCGCCCGCGTCTTGCCCGCTTCTGGCCCCGAACCCTTGGGGAAAGCGTTCTTGGCGGCTTTGGACAAACCAGCCATGGCGTTGGCGTGGCGCGGCAGATCCTCGATCATGCCGGCTTTACCTTGCAAGATCAACTTCATGGCGGTCATGTGTCCGCCGACGGCGCTGAACAATTTCTTGCGGTATTCGATTTGATCAGCCGGGCCGGCGGACACGGCGGCGGGCAGACCGGCAATCAACGCCAGAGTCAGGGCGGAAAGAATTTTTTTCAGGAGCCGCATGAGCTTTTACCTCCGTTTGGCGACGTCAAAAACTGTCGCGAGACTGTCGTGCTCTCTGCCATATAGTAAAGTTAAGACGTCTTCAAGGCGCATGGAGCGGCGCGCCTTCAACATGATAACATGACTATGGGCGGGTTATGTCCGAAATCGCAAGCATCGCCGTTTTCTGCGGCTCGAAAGAGGGGGTGAACCAGGCTTTTGCCGAGGGCGCCCGCGTATTCGGAACCCTTTTGGCCGAGCGGAACATCCGCTTGGTTTATGGCGGCGGACGCATCGGGTTGATGGGCGTCATCGCCGATGCGGTTCTTTCCAAAGGCGGCCGTGTGACCGGCGTTATCCCGGATTTTTTGATGCGGTACGAAATCGGTCACCCGGGCGTCGCGGATATGGAAATCGTTGGCGGCATGCACGCCCGAAAGGCCCGGATGGCGGAACTGGCCGACGCCTTTGTCATGCTGCCGGGCGGAATCGGCACCTTGGACGAGGCGATCGAGATCATCACCTGGAAGCAACTCCGCTTGCATGACAAGCCAATCATCGTCGTCAACCAGGAAGGCTATTGGAAACGCCTTGATGATCTGATGACGCATTGCGTCGAGGGCGGCTTTGCTCATGAAAAGGTCCGTGAACTTTATACGGTCGTTCCCGATATCGGCGCCATTCTGCCGGCGATCAAGACGGCCCCCGAAGCGGATGAGCGGGTTTTAACGTCACACCTGTAACGTCACATCTGTAACGCCTCCGCTTGCCCTTCGCGCCCGCACACCCTAATAAAAGGTACGCGTCAATGAGGGCCGTCCGGCCGGCCCGTACGGAAGAGGGGGGTTTTATGTCCAAAATCAAAGTCGCAACACCCGTTGTCGAACTCGACGGCGATGAAATGACCCGGATTATCTGGGAGTTCATCAAGGATAAACTGATCCTGCCGTACCTGGACATCGACCTGAAATACTATGACCTGGGTGTCCAGAAGCGCGACGAGACCGGCGACCAGATCACCGTCGATAGCGCCAACGCCATCAAGGAATACGGCGTCGGCGTCAAATGCGCGACCATCACCCCGGACGAGGCGCGGGTTGAGGAATTCGGCCTGAAGCAAATGTGGCGAAGCCCGAACGGCACCATCCGGAACATCCTGGGCGGCACCATCTTCCGTCAGCCCATAGTTTGCAAAAACGTCCCCCGCCTGGTGCCGGGCTGGACAAAGCCCATCGTCATCGGCCGTCACGCCTTTGGCGACCAATACCGGGCGACGGATTTCAAGTTTCCGGGCGCCGGCAAGCTGACCATTAAATTCGAGCCGGACGATGGTTCCGAACCCATTGAGCGCGAAGTGTTCCAAGCCCCGGATTCAGGCGTCACAATGGCCATGTATAACCTGGACGAGAGCATTCGCGGCTTCGCGCGCGCGTCGATGAACTATGCGCTGGGTCTCGGTTGGCCCTGCTACTTGTCCACCAAGAACACCATTCTTAAGCAATACGACGGCCGCTTCCTGGAACTCTTCGCCGAGGTTTACGAGACTGAATTCAAGGACAAGTTCGAGAAAGCCGGCGTCATCTATGAACACCGCCTGATCGACGATATGGTCGCCTGCGCCATGAAATGGGAAGGCGGTTTTGTTTGGGCCTGCAAGAACTATGACGGCGACGTTCAGTCCGACACGGTTGCCCAAGGGTTCGGTTCGCTGGGCCTTATGACGTCGGTGCTGATGACGCCGGACGGCGAGACGGTCGAGGCGGAAGCGGCCCACGGCACCGTTACCCGTCACTACCGCCTGCACCAGCAGGGCCAGGAAACGTCCACCAACCCGATCGCGTCGATCTTCGCCTGGACCCGCGGCCTGCAATACCGCGGCCGGTTCGACGACACGCCCGATGTGGTGAAATTCGCCGAAACGCTGGAGAAGGTCTGCATCGAAGCCGTCGAGAGCGGTCACATGACCAAGGACCTCGCCATCCTCATTGGGCCGGACCAGGGCTGGCTGACGACCCAGCAGTTCCTCGCCAAGCTGGACGAGAGTCTGCAAGACGCCATGGCCGGATGGTAGGGACTGGCCGGTGAACGGTCCCCTCTCCGTGAGGAAGTGACGTTATTCTTGACGACGCGGCCGGGTTGGCCTAGAAACCCGTCTTCCGGCGTGGGGCGTAAGTTTCGCGCCTCGTGTTTCCGTAGACTTTTGATCCGAAAAGAGGACTGAACCATGTCCCGTCGTTGTGAGTTGACCGGCAAACGCGTGATGGCCGGCAATAATGTCTCTCACGCCCTGAACCGGACGCGCCGCCGCTTCCTGCCGAACATTCAGGAAACAGGCGTCTGGAGCGAGGCCCTAGGCAAGTTCGTGCGTCTGAAGGTCGCGGTCTCGACGATCCGCACGATTGAGCACAAGGGTGGTCTGGACGCCTTCCTGCTGAACAGCCGCGCCGCCAAGCTGACGCCCGAAGCCGCCAAGCTGCGCGCCCGCGTGCAAAAAGCGATCGCCGCCAAGCAGGCTTCCGCCTAAGCGCTTTTCGCCTTACCAGATTTTCCGAGAGCCCGCCCAACTGGCGGGCGTTTATTTTGAACGCGAATTAGCTGATTTCGCCCTTCAGATCAAACATCCTGGCCAACGCGCGCAACCGGCGTTCCACCGCGTCCCCCCTGAAGACGTCCGCCTCCGCCTCTGGCAGCTTCAAGGTCAAACAGCCGTCCTTTAACTTTAGCTTGGTTTTTTCCAGCAGGCCCGGCGCCGAACCGGACAGGGTATGAGCTAGACGAAGGGTGCGGCCGACGGCTTGCGCCGAGAACCGCGCCTCGTCATCCAGGATGCGCCATACAGACCCGGCGAAACCGTCATCGGCGGAACCGTTGTAGCGAATGAGAATTGCCATCGCCAAGAATGCCCGGTTGGCGTGCGTCAGCCTGGCGTAAGGCAAGCGCAGGACCCGGTAGAACGCATGTTCGGCCCGATAGTCCGGATGTTCCGTCCAACCGATATCGCTCAAGTGCCCCGCCACCAAGCGCAAGCGTTTGAACTCTTCGGACGCCTTCGGGAACAACGGTTCCGACCAGTCGTAGATTTCCCGGCCCGTCAAGCTGAACCGGCCCGAACGCTCGTTCAAGGCTTCGCACCCCGCGATCAAAGGGTCCTGTTCGCGGATTTCTTCGGGCAAGCCCTTGATCATCTGGCCTTCGCGCATACCGAAGCCCGAAAACACGACCTTTGCGGGCTTCGCGGCCGACAACAGATGCTCAAACGCCATGGCCGCGCAGGGCAGGGTCTCCGCCCGGCGTTTACTCACCGTCTTGATCTGAGAGAGAGAGTCTTCGCTGAGTCCCGCTAGAATCCTGGCTAGGCGCCGGGCGGCCGGATAACTCATGGTGAAGCCGTCGATGATGTGAATCGGATAGCCGGTCTGCTCGATATGGATTTTCGCAATTGAGCGCCAGGAGCCGCCGACCGCATAGAGCGTGCGCCCCCGTATCTTCTCCAACCACGGTAAACGGCTAAATTCGCGCTCGACGAGCTGGCGCGTTTTTTTACGGCAGCCGCCCGAGACGTCCGTCAAACGCAAATGCCCCAGCGGCAAGGTCGCGTTGGCGCCGAACTCGCCCTTGTCCAGGGCCACCAGGTCCAGGCTGCCGCCGCCCATGTCGCCCAACAGACCGTCCGCGCCGGGAACGCCGCTTAACAGCCCCAAAGCCGCCAGACGGGCTTCCTCGGCGCCCGAGGGGACTTGGACGTTAATCTTGAAGCGGCGCTCGATTTCCTGGACGAAATAAAGCCCGTCCGCCGCATCGCGCGTGGCGGCCGTCGCCACCAATTCCAGGCGGTCAACGCCCATGGAACGGGCCAGGCGAACGAAGCGGGAAAGCGCCTCGAAAGCGCGTTTCACGCCTTCCGGACTCAAACGTCCGGATTTTTCCAGCCCCCGCACAAGACCGCAGTCCGCCTTTTCATTGAACATCGGAATAGGCAAACGGGTGGGCGTGTCGTAGACGACGAGGCGCACGGAGTTGGAACCCAAATCAATAATGGCGACCCTGCCGTGAGGGGCTTCGCCGGAAGATCGGCCAGCGGCGCCAAGCGGGCGGCTTTGGCTGTCTCTTTGCAGGTTCATCACGCCCCCGTCAAACGACTGGCGGCCGGGGACTAAGCCCGCTTTTTGGCCGCCTTGGCCTTTTTCCTGCCGCTCTTTTGCACGGCGCTTCCACGCCCTGACAATGACGGGTTAGTCATGAAGTAGTTATGCAGGTTGAACCCGGCGTCATCAAGGCGTTGATACTCGCCATTGGCGTTCAGAGTCCAGCTTTGCGCCGAATCCCGCAGGTTCGCCCCCATCACTTCGTCCAACACCTGAGCGTGAACAGTGGGATTTTCAATGGGAACCAGCGTTTCGATTCGGCGGTAGAGATTTCGGGGCATCCAGTCGGCGGACGAAATATACACCTTGTTCCCGCGGCTCGGGATCGGTTCGCCATTGGCGAAAGCCATGATCCGCGAGTGCTCCAGGAACCGGCCGACGACGCTTTTGACGCGGATGTTCTCGCTGAGCCCCGGAATGCCCGGCCGTAAACAACAAACACCGCGAACGACCAGCTCAACAGGCACGCCCGCCCGCGACGCCGCATAGAGCGCGTCGATCATAGCCGTGTCCACCAACGAGTTGAGCTTCACCCAGATTCCACTTGGTTTGCCCGCTTTGGCGTTGGCGGCTTCAACCTCGATCAGCTCGATCACGTGATCGCGCAGCGTCAGCGGTGAGAACTTCAGCTTCATCATCTCGGCGGGCTTTGCATAACCGGTCATATAGTTGAACAACTTGGATGCGTCCTGACAAAGCGCCGGGTCACAGGTGAAGAAGCTGAGGTCCGTATAAATCTTGGCCGTAATCGGGTGATAGTTGCCGGTGCCGAAATGGACGTAGGAGCGCAAATCCTTGCCTTCACGGCGGACAACAAGGTTCACCTTGGCGTGGGTCTTCATATCAACGAAACCATAGACCACCTGCACGCCAGCCCGCTCCAGATCCCGCGCCCAGCGGATGTTGGCCTCCTCGTCAAACCGCGCCTTCAGCTCGACCATGGCCGTGACCGACTTGCCCGCTTCCGCCGCTTCGATCAAGGCGGCCGCGATGGGCGAGTTGTTGGATGTCCGGTAAAGCGTCTGCTTGATGGCCACAACGTTCGGATCGCGCGCCGCCTGGCGGACGAACCGCACCACCACGTCGAAACTCTCGAACGGATGATGAACGATGATGTCCTTGGACTGAATGGCGGCGAACACATCCCCGCCAAAGTCCCGAATACGTTCCGGGAAACGCGCGTTATAAGGCGGAAACAACAAGTCCGGGCGCTCATCGACGATCAACTGCCTGGTGTCCGCCAAGCCCAGCAATCCCGGGTTCGGCATCACGTCGTCTTCATCGACGGCCAACTGATCAGTGACGAAGTTCCTCAGATGCTCCGGCGCGCGCGCATTGAAGGTTAGGCGGATCACACTGCCGCGCCGGCGCTGCTTGAGAGCCGATTCAAAGGTTCGGACCAGGTCTTCCGCCTCTTCGTCGATTTCCATTTCGCTGTCCCGAATGACCCGGAAACCGGCCGTGTCGAGTACTTTGAAATCAGGAAAGAACAACTCCAGACACAAGCTGATGGCGTCTTCCAACGGCAAAAAGCGCGTGCGCCCCGGGTCCCCCGTCAGATGGACAAACCGGTCCAATTGATTGGGGATCGGGATCAACGCGCGGAGCGGCTCATCAGCCCCTGGCGGCTCCAGTTCCAGCACCAAGGCGAATCCAAGGTTCGGAATGAATGGGAATGGATGCGCCGGATCGATCGCAATGGGCGTTAGCGCCGGCAGGACGCCTTCGATATGGGCGTGAACGAAGGCCGTTTCTTCCTTGGTCAGCTCGTCCGCATTGACGATCTGAACGCCTTCTTTCTTCAGTTCCGGCAGCAACTGGCCCCAGGCGTCGTGTTGCAAGCTCATTAACCGCGTGGTCTCGCGTGCGATGGCGCGAAGCTGCTGACCGGGCGTTAGTCCGTCATCCGATGGTGTCTTCACCCCGGCGCGAGCCTGGCCCTTCAGTCCAGCGACCCGCACCATATAGAACTCGTCCAGGTTGGATGCGGAGATGGACAGGAATCGCAAACGCTCCAGCAGGGGATGAGAGGGGTTCAGCGCTTCTTCCAGAACCCGGAAATTGAACCCCAGCCAACTGAGTTCACGGTTGATGTAGCGGTCCCGCGGACGCGCCGAAAACCGTTTTCGCGGCGCCGTGGGTCTCGCGCCGTCCGTCCCCGGTTTGCTTGAGGAGGACGAAGGCCGGGTTTGCGCGCGTGAGGATGTTTCCACCATAATCCCAAATTGTACACCTTGAGGCCCGCGCCTTAAAGCGTGCCGGGGAAAGAGCCCCCGTCGATCAACAGATTCTGACCGGTAATGTAGCCCGCTTGCGCCGAACAGATGAAGGCGCAGTAATCACCAAATTCGTTCGCCGCGCCGAACCGGCCGGCGGGGTTGGCGGCGGCGCGGGCGGCGGCCTCCTCGTCATAGGACCGCCCGGACTTCTCCGCCGTCACGGCCAAATTCGAACGCAGCCGGTCCGTATCGAAGGGTCCCGGCAGGATGGCGTTGATGGTGACGTTGTTCCTCACCGTCTTGCGGGCGATCCCGGCCACGAACCCCGTCAAACCGGCGCGCGCGCCGTTAGACAGACCCAGGATGTCGATGGGAGCCTTCACGGCGCTCGACGTGATGTTGACGATACGGCCGAATCCCCGCTCCATCATGCCGTCCACCGTCGCCTTGATCAAAAAAATCGGCGTCAGCATGTTGGCGTCCACGGCCTTGATCCAATCATCCCGGTCCCAGTCGCGAAAATCACCTGGCGGCGGCCCGCCCGCGTTGTTCACCAGAATATCCGGATTGGGGCAGGCCGCCAGGACAGCCGCGCGTCCCGCTTCCGACGTAATGTCCGCTGCGATGGCGTTCACCCTGACGCCCGCCGCCTTACGGATATCTTCCGCCGTCTCTTCCAACGGGCCGGCCGTGCGTGCGCAGATGGTCAAATCGGCGCCTTCCCTTGCCAGCGACATGGCGCAACCCTTGCCCAAGCCCCTGGACGCCGCGCAAATGATCGCTTTCTTGTCCCTGATCCCCAAGTCCATGTCCTCACCCCGAAAATTCCAAATTGGCCGGTGATGATATTCGAGCCCAGGCGCCGGAAAAGGTCAATGCCCGCCTCCGCAGCCATGAGAATGAGATTAAGCGCTGTCTGGACGCGCCGTTCTTGATAACGGATGGGGATGAAGAACCGCCGTGGTGGCGGAGCCGGAAACGGTTACGGCTGCCCGGTCCCCTGAAGCCTGGCGAGCAAGCGCGAAACAAGCCGCACGGTAACCGGCTTCTTCAGCGCCAGCGCCTCCCCGTCGATTAGGATCGCCAGATCCCGAACCGCACTGAACGAGCGCTCCATTCTTGGCAACAGATAAGCCAGCACGTCAGCCCGCAGCGCGACTTGCCGGTCAGTGAAGTGTTTCGCCAACAGCGCGCCGAGGAGTTGGTCGTCCGGCATACGGATTCCCGCCGAAGGCGCCGCTAATATCCGTGATTTCAAATCAGCCAACGCAAACGGCCAGACGGACGGCGCGTCCGAGGCTGTGGCCAAAACATGACCGCCTGTCTCCCGGCACACGTTATAGAGATGAAACAGCGCCGTCTCCCCATCCTCCGCCAAGAACCGCTCCACGCCGTCCAAGGCGAAGGTTTGGACGGCGCCGCCGCCGATAAGGGCCCGGGCCGCGTCGTCCAGGCTTCCAGGGGTCAGCGCACGCCCCCCTGTCCGCGCCAGGAACACCTGAACCAGATGAGTTTTCCCTGCCCCGCCGGGTCCATGAACAGAGACCCAGGGCGCCGGCCAATCGGGCCAGGCGTCCAGCCATCGGATTGCTTCCTCGTTGGAAGGCGCCACCAGAAAATCGTCACCTGTCAAGGCGGGCCGTACGGGAAAATCGAGGGCGAGTTGGCGGGGACTGACGGAATTCGCCGCCGCCATTAATCGTGTCTCTCGCCGGTATAAAGACCGCTCGCCTGGTAACGGTTCGCGGCAAAGCGGATCAGAACGCCGATGACCGCCGCCATGGGAATGGCCAGAAGCACGCCTGTGAAGCCGAACAACGCGCCGCCGGCCAGCAGGGCGAACATGATCCAGACTGGATGCAGGCCAATCCGGTCGCCGACCAGCTTTGGGGTCAGTACATAACTCTCCAAAGTTTGGCCGGCCAGAAACACGGCGGCGACAGCGATAATGGGCAAGGGGTCCGCCAACCCGAACTGGAAGAAAGCAATGGCCAGCGCGACGGCGGCGCCGCTGGCCGCTCCAATGTAGGGAATGAATGAAATCAGCCCGGCGCCAATACCGACCAGCAGCCCGGAATTCAATCCGATCGCCGACAGCCCAGCCGCATAGAAAATCGAGAGCGTCAGACAGACGGAGGCCTGTCCGCGCACAAATCCGGACAAAGTCATATCGATATTGCGCATTTGCCCGCGAATATCATCCGCATGATCCAGCGGCAGGTAGCCGTCCAGCTTCTCGACGATCCGGTCCCAATCCCGCAGAAGATAAAACGACACAATGGGGGTGATGATGATCAGCGACAGAAGATTCAGAACGGCCGCGCCGCCGGACAAGAGCTTATCGAAAAAGGCCGCCAGCCACTTCAAGGCGTTGCCGGTGTACTTGCTTAGCACTTGTTGAAGGTCGAACTCCTCCGCGCCGCCCGCGCGGCTCCGCACATTGGCGATGATGTCCCTCACATGAGGTTCCAAAAACGCCTTGGCGCTCTTGATAACCTCCGGGACGAGGGCCGCCAATTCGACCACTTGTTTGTGCAACGCGGGCAGCAACAAGCCCAGAACGGCAATGATCACAAAGAAGAACGTCAAGGTAATCACCGTCGTCGCCAGGGTGCGGGACAGGCCCTTTTCTTCCAGCTTGTCGGCGATCGGGTCCAGGAAATAGGCGACGGCCATACCCGCGATGAACGGCAACAGAACGTCGCTGAGAACATGGATAAGAGCGCCGAATATGACCAGCATCGCCAGCCAGAACAGGACTCGGCCCTCGGGGCTGACCCCAATTTTCGGTTTTAGGGAGGGTTCCGGCGTGCTCACCGCGTATCTCTCTGTCACGTCCCGCCAGGCAGACGTTCAAGCGTCCAAGTGTCGCCGAGCCCCTTCAGGACCATATCCGCCTGCTCAAGCGCGATGATCAACTGCCCGATATCGCCGATGTAATGAAGGATGACCTGCACTTCCGAGCGAGAAAGCAGAACCACCTCCGTATCACGGAGAATGGCGACATTCTTAAGCTTGCGCTGGATATTGATCCAATCCCCCAGCGTCTTGATTGGAATAGTAACGGCGATGGCGTCCCGGCTACCCGACTCGATCAGATTGTCACGCTTCCAATTATCTTCCAGCAGGTTCGTGAGATGTGCGGCCGCACGCGCCATAAGCTCGGCGGACTGTTCGCCAATGTCCCCTTCGAATCGCACGATATCGGTTTGCGGATCAATGGTGACGTTGTAGCGGGTCAGAGTGACATCCAGGAAATAGATGGAACGCGCCTTATCAAATTTAAGTTCCGCCAGGGCGACCGCCGTCGAGCCGGCACCATAACGGTCCGCGATGGCCGCCAAACGCTGTCCGTCGCCCGAGACCGCCTGTTCCGCCCCAATGGCGCCCACATCGCCAAAATCGCCAAGGGGCAGCACGGTCGGCACAAGAGAAACCCTGTCAGGGCGTCGCCGCCAAACATCGCGCCAGGGATTGGGGTCATCCCAAAGCGCCCTTGCCCCGCCTTGTTGCAGAACAGGAAGGATTAACAATGGCTTGGAGGGCGTTTCAGCGAACGGAATGCTTAAAGAACGCAACAGAGCGCGAACGGCGTCTTCACGGAACCGAACCGTCAACTTGGCGATATAACGGACCCCGGACGTCTTTTCGTCCCTGATCGAAATGTCCTGCACGAAATCCGCGACGTCCTTTTGCTCCAGCGTGGGCAGGCGCGGGTGATCCGTCTTTAAGGTCATCCGCTCAAGCAGCGTGCGAAACGCCTGAGCCTCGCCATCAAGCAGCGCTTGATCCCGCGCCGACGCGGCTGTATCCGCCGTTACGTCAACCGGCACATCGCTTACCCGGTATATACTTAGTGTATCGGCCCGCGCGGAGAAACCAAACATGCATGTCAAGGTCAGCAACGCGGCTATCACGACACACGTTGAAAACCGATCGGGAACCGTTATTTTCGCCTCCATCAGGCTGGTCATTTGGAGACTCGCCCCTTTAAGCCTTGAGGTTTACAAGGGGCGGGCCCTGGTAATTTACGCCCAAGAGCCTCAGGATTAAATGACTGGACGGAAAGCGCAAGGGTGAGGAACCGGGGAAGACGATGAATAACGAGGATAAAGGGCTCACCTACAGGGACGCGGGCGTCGATATCGATGCGGGCAACGCGCTGGTCGGAGCCGTCAAGGGCCTGGCGAGGTCAACGGAACGTCCGGGCGTCATGGGCGGCTTCGGCGGCTTCGGCGGCTTTTTCGACCCAAAGGCCGCGGGTTATTCGGACCCGCTGCTGGTGGCCGCCACAGACGGCGTGGGCACCAAGCTGAAACTAGCCCGTCAAATGGGCAGGCACGACACGGTCGGCGTCGATTTGGTGGCCATGTGCGTCAATGACCTGGTTGTCCAAGGGGCCGAGCCTCTGTTTTTCCTGGATTACCTCGCCACCGGCAAGCTGGAGACCAACGTCGCGGAAGCCATTGTCGCCGGCGTCGCGGAAGGCTGCAAACAAGCCGGCACCGCGCTGATCGGCGGCGAGACGGCGGAGATGCCCGGGATGTACGATGACGGCGAGTACGACCTGGCGGGGTTTTCCGTCGGCGCCGTGGAACGCGACGCGGTTCTGACCGGCGGTGATATCGCGCCCGGCGATTTGATTTTGGGCCTCGCGTCGTCGGGTGTGCATTCCAACGGGTTCTCCCTGGTCCGCAAGGTCGCCGAGCGCGCCGGTCTTTCGTGGGACGATGACGCTCCCTTTGAGCCGGGAACGCCGCTGGGAGCAGCCTTGCTGACCCCAACCCGCATCTACGTCAAGGCCTGTCTGGCGGCGATCAGGGCCGGCGGGATCAAGGGCCTCGCCCACATTACGGGCGGCGGGCTTTGGGAGAATATCCCCCGGGTCATGCCGGACGACACCGAAGCCCGGCTGGACGCGGCCCGCTGGACCGCGCCGCCCGTGTTCAAATGGTTGAGGGAAGCGGGCGGCGTCGCGGACGAGGAAATGGCGCGCACTTTTAACTGCGGTGTGGGCATGGTCGTCATCGTCGCCGAGAACGCCCGCGCCGGCGTTCAAGAGGCTCTGAGGGAGACAGGCGAGCACACCCTGTTCCTGGGCCGCGTCGAGCAAGGCCAGGGGGCGCCGGAAGTCGTCATCGACGGGATTGAAGATCTCTGGGATGAGTGACGCGGGGAAACTGAAACTCGCCGTTCTGATTTCGGGCCGCGGCAGCAATCTTGAGGCTCTTATCGGCGCCTGCGCCAAACCCGGGTATCCAGCGCAAATCGTCCTGGTCCTCTCCAACAAGGCGGACGCCATGGGACTGGAACTCGCCGCCGGCGCCGGCATTCCGGCCAACGCGATTTCCCATAAAGAGTATCCGGACCGTGCGGCCTTTGACGCGGAGATCACCCGCGCCATTGAGGCGTCTGGCGCGGATTTGATCTGCCTCGCGGGCTTTATGCGCCTGCTGTCGGACGAGTTCGTGGATCACTGGCGTAACCGGTTGATCAACATTCACCCGGGCCTGCTGCCATCATTCAAGGGCCTCGACGTACCCAGGCGGGTTCTCGAAAGCGGCGCCAAGTTCGCCGGCTGCACCGTTCATTACGTGCGGAAGGAAATGGACACGGGCCCCATCATCATCCAAGCCGCCGTGCCTGTTCTCGTGGAAGACGACGAAGACAGCCTGGCCGCCCGCGTGCTTGCGCAAGAGCATGTCATCTATCCGCTGGCCGTTCGCTGGATTGCCGAGGGCCGGGTGGAGATTTTGGACGAGAACCGGACAAGGATTAAGGGCGCCCAGTCCGAGGCCCAGTCTGCGGTCGGGTTCGAGGCCGGCGCCCTCGTTAACCCTTAAGCCCGCCCGGCGGGCTTAACCGACGATTTCACATTCGCTGAAGAAGTAGGAAATCTCGATAGCCGCATTCTCGGGACTGTCGGAACCGTGAACCGAGTTCGCTTCGATGCTTTCAGCGAAATCTTTACGAATGGTGCCTTCGCCGGCGTTGGCCGGATTGGTGGCGCCCATGATTTCGCGGTTTTCCATAATGGCGCCCTCGCCTTCCAGAACCTGCACGACGACAGGTCCGGAGATCATGAAATCGCAGAGATCGCTGAAGAACGCGCGCTCTTTATGAACGGCGTAGAAGCCTTCGGCCTGAGTCCGGGTCAGCCGCATACGTTTTTGTGCGACGACGCGCAAGCCGCGCTCCTCGAACCGGGCGTTAATCCGGCCCGTGAGATTGCGGCGCGTGGCGTCCGGCTTGATGATCGAGAGCGTACGCTCGACAGCCATGTCAACATTCCTTTGTCCGTTTGGAAATCGCGCCCAAGGGGTTGTCGCTTCATCTGGTCCGGCGCGAAACGGCGCGGGTTATAGCGGGAGTGGTTCGCGGGCGCAACCGTCATCTGGCCGGGGTTCGTCCACACGCGCCCATGACTGGGAAAATCAACAAGCACCCCAGCCCTTCATCTGGTTCCGCAGAACCTCGCCCAACAGGCTATATTCCCGGCCTCTAGCGGATATTTTGCGCCAGACAAGCGCTAGCCGCCGCCCCCAGTCCCCTTCCAACCGGGTGAGCGACACATCGCCGCCTTTAATCAAGCCGGACTGGACCGCCAGATCCGGCACAAGCGTCACCCCGAATCCGCCCGCCGCCAGTTCGATCAATGTAAACAGGCTGGTTCCCTGCACCTCGGTCCGGCCATCGGTGTTGACGCTGAACCGGCACGCCGACAAGGCGTGCTCGCGCAGGCAATGACCTTCTTCCAACAGCAACAGTTCCGACGGATCCACATTACACGCCTCGACGGATCTAATCGACGCCAGCGGGTGATCGTTGGACGAAACCAGCCAGAATTTATCTTCCGCCAGCGTCAGGCTTTCCAATCCCTCGATGTCGTAGGGAAGCGCTATCAAAGCCACATCCAACTCTCCGCCCCGCACCTGATCCAGCAACACCGCCGTTTGGGCCTCCTTCAAGAACAGCTTCAACTCGGGATAGCCGCCGCGAAGCGCCGGCAGAACGCGGGGCAGCAGGTATGGCCCAATGGTGGGAATGGCGCCCAGTCTCAAGAGGCCTGTTAAAGGCTCTCCACTCGCCTGCGCCAGACTTATTAAGTCTTCCGCTTGCGCCAGGATGGCTTTCGCGCGGTTCACGGCCTCCTCGCCCAGGTCCGTAAATCGAACGCTGCGTTTGGTGCGCTCGATCAAGCGCGCGTCCAGGACCGACTCCAATTCCTGGATACCCGCGCTTAAAGTCGATTGCGTGACACGGGTCGCTTCCGCCGCGCGGCCGAAATGGCCTTTTTCATGAACGGCCACCAGATAGCGAAGTTGACGAAGGGTCGGTAAAGCGGCGTTCACAGGAAAATCCGATTATTTAGTCCATATAATTCAATTTTCTTAGATTAAGCGCAGCTTGGCGTCGCCGCCAACAATATTCTTCGGGACTCTTCAAGCCAACGGAGGATTGTCCCGTGACGGAAATGAGGCGGCGCGCGGCCCCGACGCCCGCCTTGTTCAAACAGCGGAACAAGACGCCCGCACGGTCTCGCTTTAGGCAGACTGACAACGCGATATGAAAAACTCACTGCAAACGTCCCGGCCAGTCAGGCGCACCAGTGGACCGAACTTGCCGGATTTTCCGGCGCCGGAGACCGCGAAATTCGAGAAGTCACACCTCCCGCCCGATCATCCCGCCGAGCAGCGCGCCGGCCCAGCGCATACGGACTCATGAAAAAAACAGCCTGGATATCGCGCTCATAGCCAAGGAATAATCGAGACGCCAGACTGTTTCCCCGCGTGACCCGCGGCATGGCGCCATGCTAAACCCCGCGCCATGCTGCATATCAACGATCTAACCTATCGCATCGGCGGGCGGGTTTTGTTCGACCGCGCGACCGCCCTTATCGCCAAGGGTCAAAAGATCGGCCTGGCGGGGCGCAACGGCGCGGGCAAGACGACGCTGTTCCGGCTGATCACTGGCGAGACCGACGCGGACGGAGGCTCCATCCAACTGCAACGCGGCGTGCGCCTCGGCGCCGTCGCCCAGGAAGCTCCGTGCGGCCCGGAGAGCCTGATCGAAACCGTCCTAGCGGCGGACGAGGAGCGCGCGGCCCTGATGGTTGAGGCCGAAACCGCCGGGGACCCCGCCCGCATCGCCGACGTTCATAACCGCCTGGCCGATATCGGTGCCCAGACGGCGCCGGCGCGGGCCGCGCGCGTCCTGTCCGGCCTCGGCTTCGATGAAGCGGCCCAGGCGCGGCCTTGTTCGGATTATTCCGGCGGTTGGCGTATGCGGGTCGCGCTGGCGGCGGCGCTCTTCGCCCGCCCCGATATTTTGCTGCTGGACGAACCCACCAACCACCTGGACCTGGAAGCGGCCATGTGGCTGGAAGGCTATCTGGCGGCCTGGCGCGGCACGTTGCTGGTGGTCAGTCACGACCGGACTCTCCTCAACAAAGCCGTCACCGGGATCATTCACGTGGACCAGCGCAAGCTGGTTCGATATTCAGGCAATTACGACCGGTTCGAGCGCGCGCGCCGGGAAAAACTTGAACTGCGGGCCAGGATGCGGACCAGGCAATTGACCGAGCGCCGCCGCATCCAGGATTTCGTCGATCGCTTCCGGGCGAAAGCGACGAAAGCGCGTCAGGCCCAGTCTCGCCTTAAGATGCTGGAAAAAATGGAGCCCATCGCCACCGTCGTCGAAGAAAAAACCGTCGCTTTTTCCTTTCCGAACCCGGAACCGCTGTCGCCGCCCTTGATCCGGTTTGAGGACGCCGGCGCCGGCTATGACGGGACGCCCGTCCTTGGAAAGCTCGACATGCGGATCGGCATGGACGACCGAATCGCGCTTCTAGGCGCCAACGGCAACGGTAAATCGACGCTCGCCAAATTGATCACCGGGCGGTTGAAGCCCATGGCGGGCAAGCTGGTGAAATCCTCGAAATTGAAAGTGGGCTATTTCGCCCAGCACCAACAGGACGAACTCGATCTTTCGGGCACGCCTTTCAGCCACATGGCGGCCATCATGCCCATGGAGACGGAAGCCAAGGCGCGCGCCCACCTGGGGTGCTTCGGGTTTTCGGGCGAGGCGGCGGACAAGGAGGTGAGCGTCTTGTCCGGCGGCGAGAAAGCCCGCCTGCTGTTCGCCCTGATGTCCCGCGGCGCGCCGCATATTTTGGTGCTGGACGAGCCGACGAACCACCTGGACGTCGACGCCCGCGAGGCCCTTGTCCACGCGCTCAACGCCTATGACGGCGCGGTCATTCTGGTGTCGCACGACGCACGCCTGATTGAGCTGGTCTGTGACCGGCTCTGGCTGGTGGCGGACGGCCGCTGCAATCCGTTCGAGGGCGACCTGGACGATTACCGCGGGCAGCTGCTTGAACAGCGCCGCGCCGAACGGCGGCAAGAAAAGCGGGGGAGCGAAACAACCGCCGGCGGGGCGGGGAAAAAAGCAGACCGGGCCGCCCGCGCCAGGAAGCGCGGGGAGCAAACCGCGCTTCGCAAAGCCAGCGTTCAATACGAAGCGCGCATGGAGAAGCTGAGCGAGACCATCAACGCGATGGAGGCGCACTTGGCCTCGCCCTCGGTGTACAATGGTTCCACGGCGACGCTGATGGAACTTCAGATGAAGCACAAAGCCCTGAAGGATGAACTGCGCAAGACAGAAGAAAAATGGCTGGACGCTCAATCCAGGCTTGAAGCCGGCGCCCAGGCGGCCGAGTAAGAACGGATGCATGACGCCGCCGGAACCCTGATCGAGCCCGCACACGACGCCCGCATCCTCTCGCTCGTTCCCAGCTTGACCGAACTCGTTTTTGATCTGGGACTGGGGTCCAGGCTGGTGGGCCGGACGGCCTTCTGCGTGCACCCCGCCGGCCAGGTCAACGCGCTCGAGAGCGTTGGCGGCACCAAGCGGCTCAACATGACAAAGGTCGAGGCCGTCCGCCCAACCCATGCGTTGATGAACATTGACGAAAATCCGAAATCCATGGCGGAAGACCTGATCGCCATGGGTATTCAGCCCATCGTCAGCCACCCGCAGGAAGTCACGGACAATCGCGAGCTTTACCGGTTGATGGGCCATGCCTTTGGTGTTGAGACAAAGGCGGGGGCGTTGACGGACGCCTTTGACGACGCGCTCGCCCGATTGCCGGCGCCCGGCGGGACCCAGCGCGTGCTTTACGTCATCTGGAAGTCGCCCTGGATGACGATCACGCCGCCCACCTATATCGCGCGGATGCTGTCCCGCATCGGCTGGCGGCACGTGGAAATCGGGGATGGCGCCCGCTATCCGGAGTTCGGCTTTTCAGACACCCTTCTGGAGAACATCGACCGGATATTGTTCTCGACGGAACCCTTCACCTTCAAAGAAAAGCACTTGACCGAATTCGCCGCCGCCTTTCCCCGTCACGCCCATAAAGCGAGATTGGTGGATGGCGAACTGCTGTCCTGGTACGGCAGCCGCGCCATTCGGGGCCTGGGTTATCTGGGCGAACTGGCGGCCAGCCGATGACGCCGGTAACATTCCGTTTGGGCCTGCATTATGGAACGCTGTTTCTGTTTCTGGGCATATACGGCCCCTATTGGGGGCTCTGGCTGACCGATCATGGCGTGGCGGCCGGCGGCGTTGGTTTTCTGATGGCCAGCGGCATCCTCGCCAAGATTCTCATCAATCCCATGGTGGCGTCCCTCGCCGACAAGCGAGGCCTCAGGCGCGGGCCTTTGATCGCCTCGGCCATCTCCAGTCTCATCGTTTTCAGCGTGTTTATGTGGGCGGACGGCATTGTTCCGATCACCATCTTGACCCTGCTGTTCTTCGCCTGTTGGACTCCATCCATCCCACTGACTGATAGCCTGACCCTGTTGGCGCGGGATCGTGAACCGTTCGATTACGGACGGGTCAGACTGTGGGGCTCGCTCAGCTTCCTGGCGGGCGCCGTCGGTGTTGGCTACTGGGTCTCCGCCAGCGGCGGCGCCGTCGCTGTCATTTTGACGGCGATTTTGATGGCGCTGGCGCTTGCCGTCCCCTCCGCGCTAATGCTTCCGTCCTTCGATATCCCGAGAGCCCAGCCCCTGGAAAAGCCGTTCCGCGATGTCTGGCGTGTTCCAGGACTCGTTCTCTTACTGGCGGCGGCGGCGGCAATTCAGGCCTCCCACGCTCCATATTACGGGTTTTCGGCGATTCACTGGCGGGCGGCGGGCATCGATGAAACCGTCATCGGCCTCTTGTGGGCCGAGGGCGTCGTTCTGGAAATTGCCTTGTTCGCCATTTCCGGCCCGGTCGTCGCACGGGTGGGCGCGATCAATATGATTCTGATCGGCGGACTTGCCGGGATTGCGCGCTGGATTATCACAGCCGAGACATCGGCGCTGGAGGTTTTGATTATCATACAAGTTCTTCACGCGTTGAGCTTCGGCGCGACTCATCTGGGCGTCATTCAGGTCATCGCGGACAAGACGCGCCCCGAAATTTCCGCAAGCGCGCAGAGCGCCAACGCCCTGATGACGGGGACCGCCATGGCCGCAGCGTCATTGGCTTCCGGCGCCTTATATGCGATTATGGAAGGACAATCCTTCTATCTGTCGGCGGGTCTTGCCCTGTTCGGTGTCTTTCTCGTCCGCATTCGTTCGGCAAGGAAGGAAAACCACGAGAACGAGCGGCAAGGTAAATAAACGTCAAGCATCTCGTTTGATGTTTCTTAACTAATGAAATCTAATGTTTTCCGGAGGAAAAATTGGAGTCGGAGCATGGCGGGTTTATTTGAAAAAATTTTGGCGAGTTTCAACTTTACCGGTCATACTGACGTCGTTATCGCGGCCTGTGTCGCCATTGCTCTCGGCAGTCTGCTGGGCGGCCTTGTATCGGGACTGGCCAAAGCGTTTAGCGGCCCCGTGAAACCGATTCCGTTCACTCAAACATTAAGCCTCCGCCTGATATGTATCTCTGAAGCCTTCCTGGTTATCGGGATCGTCTATTATTACTTGACCTCGACGCTGACGGTTGAACCGCTACAAATCATTTTCTGGGCCGGCACCATAGCGGTGATGCCGGTGTTGTGGTTCCTGGGCTCTCAAATCACACAGGCCATTTTCTGGAGCAGGATCAAGAAAAACCGCGAGGAATACAGGAAAATTCTTGCCCGAAAGCGTTACGCCAAACACAAAAAAATGCGCAACGCCATTCACGAGGACACCCGGACGCCGGCCACCGCAGTCAAGCAGCGGAGTCCAACGACCGCCAGGGGACGCGAAAGAACGCGGCAGGTTCAACGGAAACGGAAATCCGTCTAACCTTGATCCGTTAACCGACGGCAACGCCCTTCGCGCGGGTACTTTTTTATTTTTTCTTTTTCACCCGTTTCGCCGCTTCGGCTTCTCGAGCCAAACGGCGTTCATCACGCATTTGATCCGGCGTTTTACGAACCCAAAGCGTACAGGCCCGGCCAAAGGGGAGTTTGCCGACGCTTCCCTGATTGGCCTCGCGCATTCCCTTATAAACACGGACGTCTTTGACGGTGACGTTTTTGAAAGCCTTGTTCAAGGCCTTTATCAGCCGGCCCATTTCCTCACGCTGACCGGGGGCGGGCTTGGCGTTCACACTTCTTTTATACAAATCGTCCTTATCGGTCCGCAGATGCTTGTGGCTGATCGGTTTCTTGAACCAAACGGACAGCAGCGCATTGTTTACACGAGCCGCCTTGTTGCAGACGAGACCGATTTTTTCATTGTCCGTGATGGTGAGCAGGACGGTCAGGGGAATACTGCGGCGTCCCCGTTTGCCGAAATCGACAGGCGCCATCAAAGGATTGAACTGAATATAGACGTCGCCCAACTTGGGTAATTCAAACAACTTCTTCTGTTGCAGTTCGGCTTCCGTGGGCTTCTTCTCACCGCCCGCCCCGGCGGCGAACGCGGCGCCGGGGGCGGACGCGGCGGCGAACGTCCCGAACAGGACAGTGCTCAACATGGCCGCCGCGCATTTTTTGGAAACTTCAAGCTTGATCATTTCCGCCACCGTCATCCGGGGTCTAACTTCTAATCTTTCACTCGGCAAAATTGCACGAAAAGCACGCTAATGTAATGGCCGCGATCATGGCCGGTCAATGAACTCTTGCGCCAATTTCCCGGTTGTCGCCACGCCGCCCATATCGCTGATCTTTAATGTCATCTGAGGCGGCCGCTTCCGGCGCCTGCAGGCTCCGGACATAACGCCGCCGCCAGCGCCGTCCCCCGCGAATGACGGCGCCGCGGCGCGCGTCCGCAGCCATGGGTATCGCCTTGAATTCGGTTTTGCGCCGAAAAATCAATCAACCAGATGGATATTGACGCGGCGGTTGCGCTTGCCTTTGTTTTCGATTTTACCGACCCGCACCCTGCCGATTTCAGACGTTCTCGCCACATGGGTGCCGCCGCAAGGTTGCAAATCAACACCATTGATCTCCAACAAACGAACCTTGCCCCCGCCCCGTGGCGGTTTCACGGACATGGTGCGCACGAGGTCCTCATTGGCGTCCATCTCCGCGTCCGAAATCCAGCGCGCGGCGGCGGCGTGGTCTTCTTCCACCAACCGGTTGAGCGCGGCGTCGATTGCTTCCTTGTCCAACCGGGTGTCGGGAAGATCAAAATCCAGCCGGCTTTTCTCTTCACCGATTTGCCCGCCGGTGACGCCGCCGTCAACAACGGCGCATAGCAGATGAAGCGCCGAGTGCATGCGCATGTGGCGATAACGCCTGTCCCAGTCGATCACAGCCTCCACCCGGGTCCCGATGGGCGGCAAATCGGCCCCATCGGCCGGGATATGGATATGCCGGCCGGTTTCCTTGTCCTGACGGGTGTCGATGATGACGACATCCTTACCGTCCGCCAGCCTTAAGACGCCAGTGTCGCCGGGTTGCCCGCCGCCCATGGGATAGAAAACCGTTTGGCTAAGTTCGACGCCGCCGGTCCCCGCTGCGACAACCTCCGCTTCACAGGACTTCCTGTACGCATCGTCCCGAAAAAGTTGCATCGTCATTTTAACGCCGCCATGTGATCATTGACCGGGTCAGCAGATTGATACTACTCGGTAGCATATTTATCAGACTTGTCACATCAATGCCGAAAGCGCGTTCGAACGCAAATGACAATAAAGCGGTTTCAAGCGCCCAACGCTGGCGGCGGCCTCGCCGGACCATGACCGGCGCGGCGGAAATCGGCCATATGCCGGTGATCCCCATGAGACCCCTGATTATAACCGCTCAAGGCGGCCGGGCTGAAAACGGAACTGGTTATTTCTGGATAAAAGGGCGCGCGGCCGATCACGGGATGGATCGATTCGTCCCCTTACGGTCTGGCCCTTACGGTCTGGCGGCCAAAGCTTGCTGAAACAGCGCGGCGTCCGCGTTTCCGCCGCACAGGATCACACCGACTTTCCTGCCCGCCATGACGGCCTTTTCCCGCAGCAGCGCCGCCAGCGGCGCCGCGCCGGCCCCTTCGGCGACATTATGCGTATCCGTAAAATAAGCGCGCATGGCGGCCAGGATTTCCGCATCCGACACGCGAACCACCCGCTCTGCGCCGCGAAGGATGATCTTAAGAGCGTTCTCGTCCGGCGTGCGGCACGCCATCCCGTCCGCTATGGTGTCGGACGAGTTGGTGGACACCGGTTTACCCGCTTCAAAAGATAACGCATAAGCGGCGGCCGTTTCCGCCACCACGCCGACAATCCTGGTTTTGAGCCCCAGGGCGTCGCGGGCGGAGATCAAGCCGCAAATACCCGACCCCATGCCGATGGGCACGTATATGGTGTCCAGGTTATCGTGCGCTCCTAGGAACTCAAGCGCGTAACTCGCCACGCCTTGAACAAGCCAGGGGTGAAAAGGCGGAATACTGTGCAGCCCTTCCGCGTCGGCGCGCGCCTGAGTGTATTCGCGGGCTTCCTGGAAATCAGCTCCATGTTCGACGAGTTCCGCGCCGAACGCCCTCATCGCGGCGTTCTTTTCCGGATTGTTCCCATGCGGCACGACGATGGTCGCCTTGCGTCCGACTTTCCCCGCCGCCAAGGCGACGCTCTGGCCGTGATTGCCCCGCGTCGCAGAGATGACGCCCGAAACATCCGGCATCGACTCCGCCAGCCTGGTCATGTAAACGAGGCCGCCGCGGATCTTGAAGGCCCCGATTGGGGTATGGTTCTCGTGCTTGACCCAGACTTCCGTTCCCGCGCGCTCCGAGATTAGAGGCCAGCAGATGGCGGGCGTCGGCGCCAAATGCCGGCGGACAATCTCATGCGCCGCTTCCAGGGCCGCCTTATTCAAATTGTCCCGCATGTCTTGATCCAACATCGATACAATCCTTATCTGCGCCGCTGCGCCAGCTTAGCGCCGCCGGAAGAGTGTCGTCCAGAAGGGTTTCTCCAACTCCCGGTCCCTTTCTTGCGCCGCGACGCCGATGTCACGCAGCAAGTGGTCATCCAGAAGAGCGAAACGACGCCGGTCCCCGTAACGCCGCTGCAGGATCATCATGCTCCGAAACGCCGCCTTAAGCGTTTCAAACGGCAAATTCCAAATCCTCCGCAGAAGCCCCTTTTTTAAACCGGCGGGCCTTTCAAACCAAAGCCCCCGCATCTGCCGGGCCGGTATGCCTTGTCTATCGAAGGGCATTATCCCACTCCTTTTTCGACCAAATTGTATCAATACATATCAGAAAATTGCCCCGATAAATTTATATAAATGAATTACCGTTGGCGTTTGATTGATACAATATATATATTGTCACCATGACAATTTGGCCTCCCGAACTCCGCAACGCCCGCGGCCCGAAATACCGCGCCATCGCCGACGCCATTATCGAAGCAATCGGCGCAGGCGCCTTACCCGCCGGCGGAAAACTGCCGCCACAGCGAAATTTGGCTTACGACCTCGGCGTGACCCTGGGCACGGTGACCCGCGCTTATCAGGAAGTGGAGCGCGAGGGACTGACAAAAGGCGAAGTCGGACGCGGAACCTTTGTTCTGGATGAGCAAAATCGCAAGCCGAAACAGGACCGGCGGGAACGGCTATGGCCGCAGACGGCTCCCCGCGCTTTTGATCCGGAACACACGCCCGTTGACATGCTCTATTCCGATCCCCGCATCCTGAAGGGCGGCTATGAGCTATCGGCGAATTATCCATTGCTCAAGGGCGCTCCGGAAATGATCGCCGAGAGCATGCGCAGAGTTGCCCGCCCCGAAGTCATGGCGGGTTGCCTTCAGTATCGCGTGGACGGAGGTCTCCCTCATCACCGTCAAGCGGCCAATCAGTGGATCTCACGCTTCGGCCCGTCCGTCGATCCAAACAGCATCTTGATCACGGCGGGCGCTCAATCGGCCACTCAAACCAGTTTGATATCCCTCACGCGTCCGGGCGACACGATCTTGGCGGAACAATTGACCTGGCCGGGACTCAAGGCGACGGCGTCGCCGCTCGGGTTGATATTGAAGGGCGTCGCCATGGATGAATTCGGTATGCGCCCGGACGAGTTTGAGAAGGCCTGCCGGGTTTATTCGCCGAAGCTCGCCTATCTACTGCCGACCTTACACAACCCGACGTCAGGGGTGACGCCGCTGGAACGCCGGCGGGCGTTGGTGGAAATCGCCGAGCGCCATGATGTCTATCTGCTGGAAGACGATATATATGGCTATCTGTTGGACGATCACGAAGCGCCGCTGTATGCCTTGTCCCCCCGCTTGGGCATTTATATCACAGGACTTTCGAAGGCCGTCGCGCCGGGATTGCGCATCGGTTACGCCGCCGTGCCCGATGGATTGACGTCCCGCTTCATCGGCGCCATGCGAACCAGCGTGCTGATGGCGTCTCCCATTGCGGCGGCCATGGCGGCGGACCTCGTCACGACCGGCGCCGCGGACGAATGCATCAAACGCCAGCAGGCTGAAATCAAGGCCCGTCAAAAGATAGTCGGCTTGCGCCTCGGCAATTTAAGAATCCGCCGGCACCCTTGCAGCTCGCACTGCTGGCTGCCCATTCCGAAAGGTTTCGAGGGTGAGCAGGCCTTCCGCGCGCGCCTTCTGGAACAAGGCGTCAACGTATCGCCGGGATCAGTGTTCGCCATCGACGACGCCATGCCGCTGACACAGCCTCATGTCCGGCTGTGCATAGGCGCCGAACAAGAAAGAGACCGCTTGGACCACGCCCTGGGCGTCGTTGCCGAAGCCGCCCGCCGGGACGAGGGCGCCCAGCCGCCGATGGTTTAACGGCGCGCCTGTTTCCGCCATTTTTAGCGTGTTTTTTGCCGTACAACCTAATATCGAGTCCGGTCTTGAAAGGATGCGCGATTATGTCTGTTGACGCAATCAGTCCCCTTGGCGCCGTCTTTCCCAGGCCGGATTTTGCCGGCGCGCGGCGGAAAGATGACAGCCCTGGGTCGCTCGCCGGGCTTCTGGCCGCCGCCAAGCCCGCGAATGACGGGAAGAGACAGCTTGCCGAGAAAATTCGCGCCCGGCCCGATGAGATTTCCCTGGGCGCCCCAGAGGTGGATACGCTGTTCATCCGCGAGCACGGTTTCGCGGCCTACGCGGAACGTCTCCAAGAACAGAAACTTGAAAAGTTACGCGCGGAAATTCTCGAGAAAATGGGCCTGACGGAAGAGAAACTCGCGGCCCTTCCCACGGATGCGCGGCGCGCCGTTGAAGACATGATCAAAACCGAAATTCGCGAACGGTTGAGCGCGGAGAAAACCCTGGAAAACCTGAACGGCGGCCCCGCCGGGGTTGGCTTCGGCCAGGCCGTTACCCAGGGGGCGCCGGGCGTCAACGCGGACCCTCCGGCGCAAAGACCCGCGCCCGCCACGGCGCCCGCCAACACGCGGATTGGCGCGGCTTTCCTGGCGTTGCTCAACGCTCAAGAACAGCGTGACGCGGAACAGAGCGGGCCCGGGCCTGGGCAATTCGGACAATCGGCCTAACGGCTAGGCAATTTTTGCCGGTCGTGGTCAAAAATTGTCCCTGACCGTGTGGCCGTGATTAAGGGGGCCATGCCCCTTGCCCAGTCCCGGCGCCGTCCTAATCGCCTCCAGGACATAACGCCGGCCGCGTTCAACGGCGCCGCCCAGCGACAGCCCTTGGGCGACGCCCGCCGCGCAGGCGCTGGCCAGCGTACAGCCCGTTCCATGGGTGTGGACGCTCTCCAGGCGTTCATGGGTGAGATAAAGCGGATCACCGTCGCGCATCACCACCAGGTCCGTTACGGCGGCGCCGTCCAGATGCCCGCCCTTCATCAGAACGGCGTCCGCGCCCATGGCGAGGATATCCCGGCCCGCCGCCTCCATATCCGCGTCCGACGCGACGCCGCGCCCCGTCAGAACCTGGGCTTCCGGCGTATTGGGGGTGAGCAGTTGGGCGCGCGGGACGATCCGCTCTTTCAGGGCCGCGACGGCCTCGTCGATCAGCAACGACGCCCCCCCCTTGGCCACCATGACCGGGTCGGCGACCACCGGGATTCCGGCCGCCTCGTCGTCCAGCACATCGGCGACGGCATGGATCACGTCGGAGGTGTGCAACATGCCCAACTTGACGCAATCCGCGCCCAGATCACCCAGCACCGCGCGCATCTGTTTTTGGATAAAGGCGGGCGGCACCCCTTCGATGGCTTCCACGCCTTGGGTGTTCTGCGCCGTCAGGGCCGTGATGGCGGTCATGGCGAACCCGCCGAGCGCGGTCACCGTTTTGACGTCCGCCTGAACCCCGGCGCCGCCGCCGGAGTCACTGCCGGCGACAATCAGCACGCGGCCGGAAATTTCCGTCATCCCGCCTTAGCCGTCCCGCCCTACAAGGTCGCGCGGATCGCGTCCGCGATATTATCGACGCACTCGGCGATCAGCGCCTCGTCCGCTCCCTCGGCCATGACGCGGATCAAGGGTTCGGTGCCCGATTTACGGATCAACAGGCGCCCATGGCCGTTGAGCCGGGCCTGTTCGCGTTCGATGGCGTCCCTCACGCCCGCCGCGTCAAGAGATGACTGGGCGTCGCCTTCCACCCGGACATTCTTGAGAAGCTGCGGAAGAGGGTCGAATTGGCGGCACACCTCGCTCGCCTTGCTTCCTGATTTCTTAAGGACGGACAGCACCTGAAGCGCGGCGATCAAACCGTCCCCCGTCGTCGAATGGTCGCCCAGGATAATGTGCCCGGATTGCTCCCCGCCCATGTTGAAACCTTCGTTTCTCATATGTTCAGCCACATAACGGTCGCCCACTTTCGTGCGCGGCATGGCGAGGCGCAGCCCCGCCAAATACCGTTCCAGCCCCAGATTGGACATTACGGTGGCGACGACGCCGCCGCCCCTCAAGGTCCCCTGTTCCATCTGGTGTTTGGCGATCAGTCCCATGATTTGATCGCCGTCGATGATCGCGCCCGTCTCGTCACACATGATCACCCGGTCCGCGTCGCCATCAAGCGCGACGCCCAAGTCCGCGCCGTGGGTCGTCGTCAGGCTTTGAATGCAATCGGGCTGGGTCGAGCCGCAATTTTGATTGATGTTGGCGCCGTCCGGCTCCACCCCGACAGGGACCACCCCGGCGCCCAACTCCCGGAGCACGGCCGGGGCGACCTTGTAGGCCGCCCCATTAGCGCAATCAATCACGACCTTGAGTCCGTCAAGGGTGAGATTCTTCGGAAACGTCTGTTTGACATACTCCACATACCGGTCGCGGGCCCCATCCAAGCGGGTCACACGGCCCAATTTCTCGGCCGGCGCCAAATGGCCGGATAGTCCATTATCCATACGCCGCTCGATCTCGCCTTCCACCTCATCGGACAACTTATAGCCGTCCGGGCCGAACAACTTGACTCCGTTGTCCTGATAGGGATTGTGGCTTGCCGAAATCATCACCCCCAAGTCCGCGCGGAGCGAGCGCGTCAACATGGCCACCGCCGGCGTCGGCAAGGGCGAAACCAGCATCACGTCCATGCCCATAGAGACAAAACCCGCCGTCAGGGCCGGTTCCACCATATAGCCCGAAAGGCGCGTATCCTTGCCGATCACGACCCGGTGGCGGTGATCGCCGCGGATAAACAACGCGCCGGCCGCCATTCCCACCCTCAGAGCGATTTCCGCCGTCATGGGATGGCTGTTGGCTCGGCCGCGAATGCCGTCGGTTCCGAAATAACGTCTGGTCATGATCAAGCTTGATGCATGAAGGTCAAGGCCGTCTTATGGCCGCTTTTGAACCTCTTGCGCAAGAGCGGCGTGAATGGCGAAGGCTTGGCGGTGCTCCGCCACGTCATGCACGCGAAACATCCGCACCCCCCTGTCCAGCGCGCTCAGGGCCGTCGCGACCGAACCGGCGGTCCTGTCTTTCGGCGGCGTGTCCCGGTCGAGCTTGGCGATGTAGCTTTTGCGCGAGACGCCCAAAAGAACCGGCGCCCCGAGAATCTCAAAGGCGTCGAGATTCGCCAAAAGGCGGACGTTATGCTCAACCGTTTTACCGAACCCAATGCCGGGGTCAACAGCGATCCGGGAGAGCTTGACGCCCGCCGCCTCACAAGACCGGATCCGCTCGCTCAGAAAGTCGATAACATCGGTGAGAACATCGTCATAGACGGGGTTGTCCTGCATGGAGTCGGGCGTGCCCTGCATGTGCGTCAGCACAACATGACGTCCAGAGATTGCGGCCGCCTCAAGCGCGCCGTCCCCTCTCAAAGCCGCCACGTCGTTGATGATGTCCGCCCCCGCCTCGCAAGCCGCGCGCATAACCCCCGCGCGGCGTGTGTCAATGGAAATCTTGGCGGATGCGCCGGCGGACTTCAGGGCCTTGATGACGGGCACAACACGGCGGATTTCCTCGTCTTCGCCCACGGGCTCCGCGCCGGGGCGCGTGGACTCGCCACCGATATCCAGAATGTCCGCTCCGTCCGCCACCAACCGTTCCGCCTGGGCCAAGGCGTCGGAAAGAGCAAAAGCGTCACCGCCGTCGGAAAAACTGTCGGGCGTCACGTTGACGACGCCCATAAGTCTGGGACGATCCAGGGAAAAACCCGCGAACGTTTTGTAAAGTCCCGTCATTCTCGCCGTCACCCCGGTAAAAACCGGGGCCCACTATATCCGCCGCATGGATTCCAGGTTTCGCGGGAATGACGTCATTCAGCCTTCTTGCGGCTCCGGGCCGCCGAAACCGCGCGGTTTCAGCCTGCCGCTCGACGGCACGGAAGAGCGGCGCGCGCCCTTGCCGCTTTCCGGCGGCGCCTCGTCATCACTGTTGTCATGGCGAATGACCGGTTCGCCTTTCAGCAGGCGGTCCACCTCTTCGCCGGACAACGTCTCGTATTCCAACAGCGCGAGCGACACGGTTTCCAGATCATCGCGCTTATCGGTCAGGATGCGCCGCGCATGAGTTTCCGCTTCGTCTATCAGACGCCGCACTTCATCGTCGATGATCGCAGCCGTCGCGTCCGAGACGTTCTTTTGACGAGCGACGGAGTGGCCCAGGAAGACTTCCTCCTCGTTATCCGCATAGCGCAGACGGCCGAGTTTGTCCGAGAAACCGAACTCGGTGACCATACGGCGGGCGAGGTTTGTCGCCTGCTGAATATCGTTCGACGCGCCGGTCGTGATGTTGTCCTTGCCAAACACCAATTCTTCCGCCATGCGGCCGCCATACATCATGGCGAGACGCGAGGTCAGTTGGGTTTCCGACATGGACAACTGATCGCGTTCCGGCAGGTTCATGGTGACGCCCAGCGCGCGGCCACGCGGGATGATGGTTACCTTGTGCAGCGGGTCGGTCTTCGGCATGTTCAGTCCGACCAATGCATGGCCCGCCTCATGATAGGCGGTGAGTTTCTTCTCGTCCTCGGTCATTACCATGGAGCGGCGCTCGGCGCCCATCATGACCTTGTCCTTGGCGTTCTCGAAATCCATCATGGTGACCACACGGTGACCAACGCGGGCGGCCAGCAGCGCCGCCTCGTTCACCAGGTTGGCGAGGTCGGCGCCGGAAAAACCAGGGGTGCCGCGCGCCACCACCTTGGCGTCCACATCAGGACCCAGAGGGACTTTTCGCATATGAACTTTCAGGATTTTCTCACGACCCAGAATATCCGGGTTCGGCACGACCACCTGACGGTCGAAACGGCCAGGACGCAGCAGCGCCGGATCCAAAACGTCCGGACGGTTGGTCGCGGCGACCAGGATGACCCCCTCGTTCGCTTCAAAGCCGTCCATTTCGACCAGTAATTGGTTCAATGTCTGCTCGCGTTCGTCGTTGCCGCCGCCAAGACCCGCGCCCCGGTGGCGCCCGACAGCGTCGATTTCGTCGATGAAGATGATGCAAGGCGCGTTCTTTTTGCCCTGCTCGAACATGTCACGGACACGGGACGCGCCGACGCCGACGAACATTTCAACGAAGTCGGAACCGGAAATGGTAAAAAACGGCACGTTGGCCTCACCCGCGATGGCGCGCGCCAGCAACGTCTTACCGGTTCCCGGAGGCCCCACCAGCAGACAGCCTTTGGGAATCTTGCCGCCCAGGCGCTGGAATTTCTGGGGATCTTTAAGGAACTCGACGATCTCTTCCAATTCCTGCTTGGCTTCGTCGATGCCGGCGACGTCATCGAACGTCACACGGCCATGTTTTTCCGTCAAAAGGCGCGCCTTTGATTTACCGAAGCCCATGGCCTTGCCCCCGCCGCCCTGCATCTGGCGCATGAAGAATATCCAGACACCGATCAGGAGCAGCATGGGGAACCAACCCAGCAGCACGCTCCAAAGCGTTGGACTACCCTCTTCCGACGGTTGTGCCGTGATCCGCACGCCCTGCTCCCGCAGGCGCTGGACCAACGTCGGATCGTCCGGCGCATAGGTCGAGAAGCCGGCGCCGTCGCGGTAGGATCCCTGAATAACCCGCCCCTTGATCACCACATCATTGATCTGGCCTTGTTCGACCTGCTCCAGGAAATCGGAGAAGGCGAGTTCATTGGCCGCTTGGCGCTGATTGGATCCCTGGAACAGGTTGAACAGCGCAAAGACGAGAAGCGCGATAATGACCCAGAGGGCCAAATTCCGGCTGAAATTCAAGGTTTTTGATCCTTAATTCTGGGCCGGGCTATCCGGCTGTTCACATCATTTTCCCTGGAAATTCAGGTGTTACGCCGGGTTATTCCTCCAGCTTGGCCACAACGAAGCCGTTTCCTGAAACTGAATTTGGCGGTTGAAAGCGGATTCGCAAGGGATCACTTGAAAAATCGGCCCGATATTGCGGGGCCCAACCACTATGGGGAGTCCAGATTTCCTCGCCGCCGAGCATGACGACGGGAAGGCCGCCGCGGACGCTGGCGGGCGGAAACGAAGCCCCGCCGGTCTTTCTTTCGCTCCCCGCCGCCAACATCATTCCAGGCCTGATTGACCCAGACCTGATTGACATGGCGGGCGGAACGAAAACGTCAAAGCGGCGATCCCACGTAAGACGCATCCCCACGAATAATGGTGTTGGCGCGGGTAAATTTCGCGCCTCCCGGGTCACCAGCACACGTCCTCGCGCATCCGGTTTATGAAACCGCGCGCCGCTCAGCGTCGCGCCTTGGAAGGATGGAGCCGAAACTCTCTCCAACAGGTTCTGTACGTTTTCGAACCGAGGGGTATAAGCCCGCCCGCCAACCGTTTGCGCCAGACGCCCCAGCAGCGCGCCGGAGATCGGGTTTCGCGCAAGACTGTCCGCCATCAACCAGGCGAACCCCAGAGTATGGACCGTCAAACACCGGGCCGCCAACCGGGCCGTCTCCCGCTCGAGGCGGCGGCGTTTCTCCCCGGCTTCGCCAGCGTTTTTAGCCATTTCCGCCATCAAGTCCGGCCGGGCCGCCAAACGCCGGCGCGCGCGAACCCGTTCAAAGCGAGGGTTTTGGTTGGACGGATCTTCGATCCAACCAAAACCTTGATCCTCCAGCCAGCGGCGAATGCGGTCCGGAAAGACGCTCAACAACGGCCGGATCAGACGAGCGCCGGATTGCTCCAAGAGCGCGCTCATCCCCGCGTGACCGAAACCATTCGTCCCGCCCGCCCGGGCTTGGCGCATCAAAATCGTTTCCGCCTGATCTCCCGCGTGATGCGCCGTCAAAAGGTGCGGCACATGGTGATCGCGGCACCAGGCGGTCAACGCTGTGTATCGGGCTTCGCGGGCGCGCGCTTGAAGAGCGGAACCAGATTTCAGCGCCTGACCGGGCGTCAACGTGACATGCTCAATGCCGAACGAGCTTAGAAGCCGATTGACCCAGACGGCTTCCCCGGCGCTCTCCTTGCGCAATCCGTGATCAAAGGTGAGCGCCGTCACGCGTCCGCCCCGTTCCCGGGCCCAACAATCAGCCAGCAAACAGCAGGCCACACTGTCCGCGCCGCCCGAAACGGCTGCCGCGAGATGGGGTTTTGCCTCGAAGGGGGCCGCGACGGCCATGCCGCCGGCGAACGCCTCCCGGAGCTTGAGCGGCGTTACGGGCACCCGATCTTGCGTTGAGCGGCCGCCGCCCGGCGCTTCAAGGTCGAAGACAGGGCCGGAAAATCATTGAACAACTTGCCCAGGGCGCCGCAGGCTTGGTCTTTTTCGCCCAAGCGCTCCAGCGCGAGGCCCAGTTTCAACAAACTATCGGGCGCCTTGGAGCTTTGCGGATATTTCTCAAAGCCTTGCAGGAAGGTTTTCGCCGCGTCCACATAGAGCCCGCGGGCGTAATAGGTCTCACCCTTCCAGTAGATCGAGTTGGGCGCCAGCTTGTGGTCCGCGTTTCTCGTCACGAATTCCGCAAACGCCAGTTCCGCCTGATCCAGTTGATGCTGGCGCACCAGATTAAAGGCAAAATCATACTGCGCTTGCGGGTCGCCCTCCGGCAGGATCGGCCCGCTCCGGGCCGCGGGCCGCGGCGGCCGGGGGGTCTGAATAGTGGACGCGGGTTGAGCGTTCGCGATGGGTGATGGGCGCGGCGCGTTCGAGGGAGCCGGCGCGCCCGCGGTTCGGGCGGCGGTTTCAACAACCCGACCCAGGGTTTCCGTCGCTTTCACCGCTTCAACCAAATCCGCGTCCACGGACCCCAGGGATTTCGGCCCCTGCCCGATTACCGTGACGGATCCGGCATTGGGCGCCGGCGTCCCCGCTGGCGCTTCGTTGGAGGAGGCCACCCCGGCTGTTTGCAAGGGTTGAGCGTCCCCGCCGGCGGCGGGCGCGCCTTGAGCGGCTTGAGCGCCAATCACATGTTGCTCAAGCCCATTCAGGCGAAAATCAATATCCCCCACGAGCTTGTCAATGCGTTTGGTCAACTGATCGAGCCGATGATTCATTTCTTCGGCGCTGCCGGTCGCGAACCGCAAATCCCGCTCAAGAACATCCAGGCGCTCGCCAATCCGGGCGGCCGCAACGCCCGTTAACGGCGCCGCCGCTTGAGACGAAACAGCGACGCTGTCCGGTGTCCACGCCGACGGCGGCGGCGCGTTCTCACCTCTGGCCAGATTCCGATTCAGCGTCTGGATATCCCGCTCCAACCGGTCGAGGCGCTGTTGCAGGGCGGCTCCGTCCTGAGCCGGGGAAACGTTGGCGGAAATACCCGTCAAGACGACGGCGATTGCGAAAGCTCGGAGTATGGACTTGATCATCATGCTGCTCTCTTGAAACGCCGGCGGTTAGCCTATGCGCCCATATGCCGCATCATTGAGTCAAAAATAGGGCACCCGCACACCCGCCGCGACGGCGGAGGCAAGCGCCCCATCCGAATTCGTCAATGGGCGGAGACGGCTTAGGAACCGCCGCCCGTCACCACCGTCACGGCGCGGCGGTTCTGGGCCCAGGCAACCTCGTCGGAACCCAGAGCAACCGGCCGTTCTTCACCGAACGAAACAACCTTGATCCGGCCAGCGTCGACGCCGAACAGAACCAGCATGTCTTTAACGGCGTTGGCCCGGCGCTCACCCAGGGCCAGGTTATATTCGCGAGTACCGCGGTCATCCGTGTGGCCTTCGACGGTAACCGTCACGCCCGCGTTTGCCTTAAGCCAGGCGGCCTGCGCCTCCAGCACGGTTTTCTGATCCGGCAGAACATCGAAGCGGTCAAAATTGAAAAAGACCCGATCACCCACTTCCACCTGGAAGCGTTGGGCCGTCGTCAACGGCGTGGCTTCAGGCAGGGCTTGAATAGAACTGGATACGGCACCGGAGCCGGAGGTCGACGCCGTCTCTTCGGCATCCGTCGCACAGCCAACGACCAGTGCAACAGCGGCAAACATGGAAACGATCTTCAGTCGCATGTATTTTCCCCCCAACGGGTCGAGATTTGCGTAAAGGCTTTTAGCCTTTACTTGGAGCGAGCGAAAGCGTGGCGCCGCAACCGCCCGAAATGGTTTCAACTCTGTGTCTTAACTGAACGCCTTCGCGTATCCAAGCGTTTTTTTACGCACAAGCAGCATAGAACCCATTGGATTCTTGCGAAAAATCCTCAACCCCCGTGCGGCGGTTATCGGCTCAATGGGGACCAGGCCGGGTCGGACCCGTCCATCGGCGTTGGAATTTCCCGTTCATTCGAGCCCGTCAAATCAATGGAATAGACCCTGGACTGCCCCCCTGTTCCTCCGGCGCCGCCCCGGCCTTTCCTGAAAAACATCAAAACACGGCCATTGGGCGACCAGGTAGGTCCCTCGATTTTGAAATCTTCGGCCAACAAGCGTTCACTAGAGCCATCCGGCTTCATGACGCCGATGAAGAACCGTCCTCTTGAAATTTTTGTGAACGCGATCAAATCACCCCTGGGCGACCACACCGGCGTCGCGTAGCGGCCCTTTCCGAAACTGATTCGCCTCACCCCCTTGCCGGCGGCTTCCATCACGTAGAGTTGCTGCGTTCCGCCTCGATCCGAATTGAAGACAATCCGCTTGCCGTCCGGAGACATGCTCGGCGAGGTGTCGATGGCGCCGTGACGGGTTAACCTGCGTATCTGACGGGTACGGAGGTCCATGACGAATATGTCCGAATTTCCATTTCGCGCCATGGACAACAGAATACGCTTGCCGTCCGGCGAGAAGCGCGGCGCAAAGGTCATGCCTGGGAAGTCGCCGAGTACTTCCTGGCGGCCCGTATCGATATTGAAGATGTAGACCCGGGGCACATTATTGAAATAGCTGAGATAGGTGATTTCCTGCTGTGTGGGAGAAAACCGGGGCGTCAGAACCAATGTGCGGCCATCCGTCAGGTAGCTGTGATTTTCGCCGTCCTGGTCCATTATCGCCAGGCGTTTGCCGAACGGGTTCAGGGGGTTCAGGCCTATGCCCGGCGCGTTCTTGGGTTGCTCGGAAATATAGACGATACGGGTGTCGAAATAGCCTGTCTCGCCGGTCATCCGCTCATAGATCATATCGGATATCACGTGGGCGATGCGGCGCCAGTTATCGGCTTCCGTCACCAGGGCGGCGCCGGCCATTTGCTGTTCCGCGAACACGTCCCACAGGCGGAACTCGACACGAAGCTGGCCGTCGGGTTCAAACCGAACCCGGCCATGCACCAGAGCCGGAGCGTTGATCTGACGCCAATCGCCGAAGCGGGGCACCTGATTGACCGCGCTTGCGGTCTGGATGAACGCGTTCTTATCGATGGGCGCGAACAGCCCGGAATTGCGCAGATTATTGGCGATCACCCCGGAAATCCGCCGCCCGGCGCCGGCCTCCCGCGCGCTGGGTCCGAACAGGTCCGTAATCGCGATCCGAAGCGGCTCCACGTTCGGCTTGGTAATATCGATCCGGAGTTCCGCCCGCGCGTCCGCTGAACTCAACAGGCCGCCCACGCCGATCACAAGGGCGGAACCGGCGGCGGCCAGGCGTTTACGGATGTTGCGGAACATGGATGCGGGCCCTTTCTAGTCTCTTGGCGCTTCAATCACAGCACGCCGCCCGGATCAAATCTGAACTTCATGTCTTTCCAGGCGTGGTATTTGTCCGCAGGCAGATCGAATTTGTTGCAGCGCTCGGACAAAATGGCCCGGCGCGCCGCTTCCGCCGCCGCTCTGTAATAGCGGTCCGTGAACGTCCGCGCCGTGTCGGCGACTTCCACGGAGTTCACCGAGCCGTCCCGGTTCATAAGCAGGCTTAACTCGACAACCAATTCCTCGGCGCCAGGCGCTCCAATGGGCGGACTCCAGCACTTCTCGACTTTTTTGCGGATCTGATGAATCCAGGTGTCGCGCTCCAATTGCGAGACCGGTTTCGCCGCGTCAAATTTCTGTCCGCCGCCCGCCCGCGCCAACGCCTGGCGGATAGCGGCGAAATCGCTGGCCGGCTCTTCCCTTGACTCCGGTTCCGGCCGAGGCTTGACCGGTTCTTTCTCTTCAAGCGTCTTCAGCACCGAACCCAAATCGAACTTGGGTTTCTCCGGTTTTTCAGGCTCCGGCTTTTTTTTCGCCTTATCATGGCGTTTTGGCGGCTGAACTTGAGCAATGGCCGGTTTTTCCGGCTCTGGCTCTGGCTCTGGCTTTGGTTCCGGTTCAGGCTTTTCCTCAACCTTTTTCCTGGGCTCGGGTGCCGGGTTTTTCTCCGGCTCCGGCGGTGGGGCCGGATCGGGTTCGGGGACGGTCTCAGGCTCAGGCGCCTTCACCACCAGTTCCGGTTCCGGTTCGGGCTCCGGCGCCGCCCGCTCAACAGGCGGCTCGGGTCGTTCTTGCGGTTCCGGCGGCGAGGGCGCCTCGACTGGAATGTTACGGATTTCATCGACCACCGCGTCTTCGTAAAACACGGCCACTTCGATGACGTCCTCATCGGGCGCGCTTGAGGGGAGCCGGACCCATGCGGCGGCGGCGAGCCCCGCATGCAACAGCAGCGATATCAGGAAAGGTCCCCGCATCCGCCGTTCTCAAACTCCCCCGTTCAACTCAGTCTTGGCGGTCGCCCCGCCCGGGTTCCTTGGCGATCAAGGCGACACGGCGGTAGCCCGCGTCGTTAATGCGTCCCATCACGGCCATCACGCGGCCATAGTTGATCGCCTGGTCCCCGCGGACGAAAATCCGAATATCGGGATTCTCGCCCGTGATAGCGATCAAACGTGGCGCCAATGTGTCAATGCCGACGGGCGTGTCCTGGATAAATATCTGCCCGCCCGCGTCGATGGAAACGGCCAGGGGCTCGTCCTCGCCCCGGACCGCGCCCGCTTTGCTCTCGGGCAAATCCACCGTGACCCCAACGGTCAGCAGGGGCGCGGTCACCATGAAGATGATCAACAACACCAACATCACATCGACGAACGGCGTGACATTGATTTCCGACATTGGCCCGCCGCCTCCACGGCTCCTGCGTCTGGACGGTTTACGGACGGTGACAGCCATATCGGCGCGCCCCGGCTACGAGCCGTCCCGCGACAAGATCGCGGAAAATTCGCCGGCGAAGTTCTCCAAACGACCAGCGTAACGGTCCAAATCGCGGCTGAACTTATTGTAGGCGACGACGGCGGGAATAGCGGCCAATAGCCCCAGCGCCGTCGCAAACAGCGCCTCCGCGATACCAGGCGCGACGACCGCCAGCGACGTATTCTTGGACAGCGCGATGGACTGAAACTGTTCATGATCCCCCACACCGTGCCGAAAAGTCCGATGAACGGCGCTGTGGAACCGGTCGTGGCCAGGAACGTCAAATAACGCTCCGCCCGGTCCATTTCGCGGTCAACGGCGATCTGCATGACCCGCTCAATCCGCTGGGTCAGCGACGCGTCCGCCGCGGCCCCCGAAGGTGTCCGGCGCCACTCCCGCATGGCGGCGGCGAAAACAGCCGACATGGGGTCTTTGGGCCAGTCGCCGATTGCGTCGTACAGATCGTCCAAGGACTCACCAGACCAGAACATGGTTTCGAACTTATTAGCGCGGTTGTTCAGACCTCGGATCGCGGTGATTTTCTGAAACACCACCGCCCAGCACCAAAGCGAAGCCAGGATCAAGGAAATCATCACCGCTTTGACAACGATGTCGGCCCTGAGGAACAGCTCCACCATCGAGAAGTTGAGATCATCCGACTCCCCAAGCGAAACGGCTTGAACGGCCTCGGCGGCGAAAGCTTCCATCAGATATGATCCCCAGCACGTCGGAAAGGGTTGGTTAGATAAGGATGAGACATAAGGCTGGACGCCCGGACTCGCACCTCACAACAATCTCATTGTGGCGACTTTGAGGCAATCTTCGGACTTAACGCGCCACGGAGCGCCTCCGGCAACCGTCTGGGACGCCCGTCCGCGCTCATGCAAGCCAGCGTGATTGTCATATCGGCCAGGGTCTCGCCGTTCCGCTTAACTATCTGAGAAAAAGCCAAACTCGCGCCTTTCAAAGCCAGAAGGCTGGTTTCGAGGATCAGCAAATCATCCAGTCTGGCGGGCCGCCGATAGTCCGCTTCCACCCCGCGCACGGCCAAGACGGCGGCGCTTTCCTCCATCAACCTTGAACTCTCAAATCCAAGCTCTCTGAGCATCTCGGTACGCGCGCGTTCGGCGAATCGAAGGTAATTGGCGTAATAAACGACGCCGCCGGCGTCCGTGTCCTCAAAGTAAATGCGGACCGGGTGGCGGTGCGGCGCGCTCATGCGCCGTCCCTGTCTAAAAAATCCATCTGCTCCGCGTTCACTTTCCATTGATCGGCGCCCTTGGGCGCGTCGAGGCCCAGATGCCGAAAGGCTTCTGGCGTCAACATTCGGCCCCGGGGCGTGCGCATCAGCAGCGCCTGTTGGATCAGATAGGGCTCGATAACCTCTTCTATGGCGTCGCGCTGCTCGGACAAGGCCGCCGCCAGCGTCTCAACGCCCACCGGCCCGCCGCCATAGTTCTCGGCGATGGCTGTCAGGTAACGCCGGTCCATCGCGTCTAGCCCGCGCGTGTCCACATCCAGAAGGTTCAGCGCCTTATCCGCCGCCGGCGCGTCCACCGGCGAGGCGCCGGCGACAGCCGCGAAATCCCGCACACGGCGCAATAACCGCCCGGCGACGCGAGGTGTTCCACGGGCGCGTTTGGCGATTTCCAGGGCGCCGGCGCCGGTCATCGCCATATCCATCAACCCCGCCCCCCGCCTGACGATCGCCATCAGTTCCTCCGGTGAATAGAACTGCATCCGAAGCTGAATACCGAACCGTTCCCGGAGCGGAGTGGTGATGAGCCCGGAGCGGGTCGTCGCGCCGACCAGCGTAAAGGGCGGCAAATCGATCCGCACGCTTCTGGCCGCCGGTCCCTCGCCGATTATCAGGTCCAGCTGGAAGTCCTCCATAGCCGGATAGAGGATTTCCTCGACGGCGGGATTGAGCCGGTGAATTTCGTCAATAAACAAAACATCCTTGGATTGCAGATTGGTCAAAATCGCGGCCAGGTCGCCAGCTTTGGCGATCACGGGTCCGGACGTCGCGCGGAAACCCACGCCCATCTCGCGCGCGACGATCTGCGCCAGCGTGGTTTTGCCAAGACCCGGGGGGCCATGAAACAGCACATGGTCCAGCGCGTCGCCCCGTCCGCGCGCGGCTTGCACAAAAACAGACAGGTTTTCACGCACCTTTTGCTGGCCGACGAAATCACCGAGCGCTTGAGGACGCAGGGCGACGTCGGGCAGATCCCCCTCGCCTGCGGCGGCGCTCACCAACCGATCCGACTCCTCCGCCATGGTTTATCCCCTCGGCGCCAGTGCGGCGAGACCGGCGCGGATGAGACCGTCAAGCGTGACCTCGCCCTCCTCCGTCCGGGCGGCGCGGGACACGGCTCCCAGCGCGTCGGAAGGCATATAGCCCAAATTAGCCAAAGCGGACGCGGCGTCACGGATCAACGCGCCCGCGTCTTCATCGCCGGCGGGCGCGGGCCGCGCCCGCGCGCCGGGCGGCGGCGCATCCACGATTTTCACCGCCGCCGCGCCTCCAGGCGTCAAACCGCCAACCTTGTCTTTCAGTTCCGAGATAATCCGCGCCGCCAGTTTGGGCCCGACCCCCTGGGCGCGGCAAACGGCCGCTTTATCGCCCGCCGCGACGGCCCGCAACATTTGATCCCCCGGAAGCGCGGCCAGCAGCGCCAGGCCCACCTTCGCACCAACCCCCTGGACCGTGGTCAGCAGCTTGAACCAATCGCGTTCCTCGACGCCGGCGAAGCCATACAGATGAATGTGATCCTCGCGCACATGGGTTTCGATCCAGAGCGACGCGGGCGCGCCAGCCCGCAATCCATCCAGGGTCCGGCTTGAGGCGAACACCGCATAGCCGACGCCATTCACGTCGATGATCAGGCTGTCCGTCTCAATGACCTCGATGACGCCTTTCAGACGCGCGATCATGCCCGCATCGCTTTCATGCGCGCCTCGGGCGCCGACCGATGGTGAGCGTGGCAAATGGCGACGGCGAGCGCGTCCGCCGCGTCGGCCGACTGAAAGTTCGCGCCGGGCAGCAACGTCCTGACCATCATTTGCACCTGTTCTTTTTCCGCGTGTCCCGCCCCTACGACCGCTTTCTTGACCTGGTTGGGCGTGTACTCCGCGACGCTTAAGCCAGCCAGCGACGGCGCCAGCAACGCCACGCCGCGGGCCTGACCCAAGCGCAGCGTTGTCGCCGGGTTCGCATTGACGAAGGTTTCCTCGACAGCGGCCTCCGCGGGATCGTGGGCCGCGAGGATATCTTTCAGGCCGTCGTGCAATTGCACAAGCCGCTCGGCCAGGGAGAGCCCGGGGCTTGAGGTCACGACCCCGTCCGCCACATGGGACAGCCGATTGCCGGAAATCGCAATAACGCCCCAGCCCGTGTTCCTCAATCCGGGATCGAAGCCGATCAGGCGCATCCGCTTCCCCAATCGCCGCCCCTGCGGAGGCGCGGGCGCGGGCGCAGGCACGGACTGGTCACGCCGCAGGACATCATCCCCCAAAAAACCACGTTTATCGGGGCGGGTCCGGACGCCCGCCCGTGCGGACGCGACGTTACGAAATGCATCACGCGCTTAGACGCTCCAAAATCTCATCGCCTATGTCAAAGTTGGCGGAAACACGCTGGACGTCGTCGTTGTCTTCCAGGGCGTCAATCATTTTCAAAAGCGTTTCCGCCTGACTCGCCTCGACCGCGATAGTGTTTCGCGGCTTCCAATCGAGACGCGCTTCTAGCGGCTCGCCGAGGGTTTCTTCCAAGGCCTCCCTCACCGCGGCGAAGTCATCGGGCTCGCAGGTGATCGTATGCGCGGCGTCGTCCGACTCCACGTCCGTGGCGCCCGCTTCGAGCGCGGCGTCAAAGATCGCCTCCGCGCCGCCCTTGTCGGCGGGGTAGACGATTTGACCGACGTGATCGAACATGAACGAGACCGCGCCCGTTTCCCCCAAGTTCCCGCCGTTCCTTGAAAAGGCGGCGCGGACCTCCGAGGCGGTGCGATTGCGGTTGTCCGTCAATGCCTCGACGATGACGGCGACGCCGCCGGCGCCATAACCCTCGTAGCGTATCTCCTCGTAACTGTCCGCATCGCCGCCCTGCGCCTTGTCGATGGCGCGCTTGATGACGTCGTTGGGCATGTTCTCGGCCTTGGCGTTTGCAATCGCCAACCGCAGGCGCGGATTGAAGGACGGGTCCGGCCCACCCTTGGCGGCGACGGACAGCTCGCGTCCCAGCTTGGCGAATATCTTGGCGCGCTTCGCGTCCTGGCGGCCCTTGCGATGCATGATGTTCTTGAATTTTGAGTGACCGGCCATGGGTCCCTCCTTCGTGCCGTGACGTATCCGGTAGTGGACGTACCCGATAGTATAGGTGAAAGCGGCCCGGGTTGGAAAACGCGCCGTCAACCGGACGCCCCGGACGGCCCAATATGGCAAGAAAACAAATAGGATTGAACCCATCGGTTTCATCGGCGCGGAGGCGCGCTATTCGGGAATCTGTTCCGCCAGTCTTCCGCCGATCCGCACGGGTTTGATGGCGGCCGCCAAGCCGGAGGCGTCGTCCGTCTCGATCAGCGCCCCGCAAAGCGTCGCCTCGCCGTCCGCCGGTTCCAGCCGGCCTTGCGGCAGCTTGGTCGTGAAGCGCGCGACGGCGTTCTCTTTTCGCATCCCGATGACCGAATCGTAATCGCCCGTCATCCCCAGATCGCTCTGATAGGCCGTTCCCCCGGGCAGCACCTGGGCGTCCGCCGTCGGCACATGCGTATGCGTGCCCACAACCGCCGTCACCCGCCCATCCAGGTGATGGCCCAGCGCCATCTTCTCGGACGTCGCCTCGCCGTGGAAATCGACCAGAATGGCGCCGACGCTTCCGCCGGCTCCATTGCCCGCCGCGTCCAACCTTTGGTTCAGAAGCACCTTTTCAATTCCGGCGAACGGATCATCCAGCGGGTCCATGAAAAGCCGGCACATGGCGTGGACAATCAGCACTCTGCGGCCGTCCTTGGTCTCGAAGACCGCGCCGCCGCGACCGGGCGTGCCGTCCGGATAATTCAGCGGACGCAGAATCTTCGGATCATTATCGATGGTGTTCATCAATTCACGCTGATCCCAGACGTGATTGCCGGTGGTGATGGCGTCCGCGCCCAGGGCGTAGAAATCGTCGGCGATCTTTTGCGTGATCCCGAAGCCATGAGCCGCGTTCTCGCCGTTCACGACGGTGAAATCGACTTGCAGGCGTTCGATCAGGCCCGGCATATGGGCGGTCACGGCCGCGCGCCCCGTCCGCCCCACCACATCGCCGATCATCAGAATTCGCATGGCGTTCTCTTCTCCGGGTCTTCAGGGCGGAAGCCGCCCGTGAGGATGGCGGCCTCTTCCGTCACCACCCAATCCAGAGCCTGGTCGTACTCATCATGAGGCACGGCGGCGACCTCTTGCGCGGCGAACGCCAGACCGATGGCGACCGGGTTTCGGCCAACCGCCCGATACCCGCCAATGGTTCGATCATAAAACCCGCCGCCCCAGCCCAGCCGGTGCCCCTTGCGGTCGAACGCCAGCAGGGGGACAAGCAGAACGTCCGGAATAACTTCCGGTTTATGGGGTAAGGGGTGTCGCGTTCGGAACGGCCCGTCCTCTAGGTCGTCGCCCGCTTCCCATGCGCGGAAAATCAGGGGGGCGTCTTTCGCCGCCACGACCGGCAGACACCCCTTGTGCCCCTCCAGTTTGATGCGGGACAGCACCGGGCGCGGATCCATCTCGCCCGGCAAAGGCAGATAGGCTGAGATAAACAGGGTTTCTTTGGAAATCGGCACGGCGTCGATCACGTTCATGATGACTTTCGCGGGCGTCCTGCCGCCGGCGGCGTCAAAGGCAACACCGCGCCGCTCCCTGGCCGCGTCCCGCATAACTTTTTTTTCAGCGGAGGTATCGCCCATGGATGGCTTTTTCATCCCATTGATTGAAAGACAGGCGGGGCCGCGATCACCGTCGGTTTGTGACTATCCTCCGTGGCCCGCAAGTGCAGGTGGGCGCCGCGATACCGGACCCAGGGGTCCGGCAGAGACGGCTCCCGGGAGAAAGAGCATCGCCCCAGGGATAAGAAAACCTAACGAACGCCGCAGCGCCTCGCCTGAAACCGCAATGTAGGGGGCTCAGAAGCGTCCCGCAATGGTCTCGACTCGCTCCGCCAGCTTCTCCAGCTTATCGGACACCATGGCTTCGCTCTCAAGCACGCGCGCGACGCCGTCTCCTTTTTTCCTTACGCCTTCCAATTCGGAATAAGCATCGGACAGCTCATCGGCGAGCAAAAGACTGACCATCACAAGCAGACGGGACTCCCCCACCTGGCCGACAGCGGCGATCAACTCCCTCACCCGGTTGTCAACATAGGAACCGAGGCGCGCCAGATGAGCTTCCTGTCCGTCGTCACAGGCAACCTGATACTTCCGTTCGTTAATCGTGACCGTCACCTGCGCCATGAATTACTCCTTCAACAGCGCTTCCAATTTCGAGATGGCGCCGTCGAGCCGCGCTTTCGCGGCGTTGTTTCGCGCTTCAAGCCGGGCGTTCTCGGACTTAAGCGCGGACACTTCCTCCGGGCCGGCGGCGCCATCTCCGTTCGGCGCGCGGGCCTCGGTCGCGGACTCCAGCTTCCCAATCGCCGCACCCAGACGGTCCAAGGCCCGCTCAATCCTTGATGGTTTGCTGATACTTGACATGGCCCCGTCCGCTTCCCCACATCGCGCGCAGTTATTGACGTTTTGGCGGCGCGCACAGATTTCTGGCCCGTCAACCATCAAAAAATCAATTAACAATAGGCTTTATGCAATCTAGGTTCAAGCATCACATGAGAACATGCCGCGATCTTTGGCGCCGAAGCACCCGTTTCCCAACCATTTGCCGGTTTGCGCAAACGCTGGTGATGGCCTATATGCAGCGCTCACGCGGCTAGCGGCCGCTCCCATCTTCGTTTTCATTCAGCGGCGTCTTCGGAGAAACATCATGACGGTTCGGGTGGCAATCAACGGCTTTGGGCGTATCGGACGCTTGGTGCTGCGCGGCATTGTCGAGAGCGGACGCAACGACGTCCAAGTGGTTGGCGTCAATGACCTGGGATCCGCCGACATGAACGCGCATTTGCTGAAGTATGACTCCACTCACGGCGCTCTGCGTCAAGACGTCTCCGTTTCCGGCGACGCCATGACCGTCGGCGGCCACGACATGAAAGTCACCGCCGAGCGCGACCCGGCCGCCTTGCCTTGGAAGAGTCTCGGCGTTGACGTCGCCCTGGAATGCACGGGCATCTTCGTTGACCGCGAGTCCGCCGGCAAACATGTCGAGGCCGGCGCCAACAAGGTGCTGATCTCGGCCCCGGGTAAGGAATCCGACCTGACCGTCGTTTACGGCGTCAACCACGACAGGCTGGAAGCCGGCCACAAAATCGTCTCCAACGCGTCGTGCACCACCAACTGTCTGGCGCCGGTGGCTCACGTTCTGAACCAGAAGGTTGGCCTGAAAACCGGTTTCATGACCACGGTCCACGCCTACACCGGTGACCAGCGTCCGCTGGACACCCTGCACAAGGACCCGCGGCGCGCGCGCGCCTGCGGCGTTTCCATGATCCCGACCTCAACGGGAGCCGCCAGGGCCGTCGGCCTGGTGCTGCCGGAATTGAAGGGCAAGCTGGACGGCACGGCCATTCGTGTGCCCACCCCAAACGTGTCGCTGATCGACCTGACCTTCACGGCGTCGCGCGAAACATCGGTGGAGGAAGTCAACGCGGCGATCAAGGAAGCCTCGGAAGGTTCGCTCCGCGGCGTGCTGGACTACAACGAGGCGCCGCTGGTCTCCATCGACTTCAACCACTCCGCCGCGTCCTCCACGTTCGATGCGACACAGACCCAGGTGATGTCCGGCAACTTCGTTCGCGTGCTCAGCTGGTACGATAACGAGTGGGGCTTCTCCAACCGGATGCCGGACACCGCCGTTGCCATGCACAACGCGTAAGGCGGTTTCGGTGATCGTGCGGGGGCTCGACGACGCCCTCGCCGCCGCCGATGCGCACCATGACGCCGCTTTGGAACTCTGGAGCGAGAAAAACGGGGCTTTCTTTATGGGCGCCCTTGTTTTCCGGGAACTCATCCTTGAGGCCCGTGAAACGTCGGAGCGCCCGAACCTGATCGGCGTGCTTCATTGCGGTGACGACGCGGGCGCGGCGCTCAACGCAATCCGCCACCATGTTGACGCGATCAGCGTTGACGTGTCCCCGGAAACTGCGGAAAAACTGAAAGACATCGCCGCCCAAGCGGGCGTCGCGTGGAGAGAAGGCCATCCCGATGACGGATAACCCACCCTGTCAGCTTTATCTGATCACCCCGCCAAGAATCGACGTCGCGGCGTTTGCCGGACAGCTGAAAGCGGCGCTGGACGGTGGCGAGGTGGCCGCCTTGCAATTGCGTCTTAAGGACGTCCCCGACACCGATATTCTAAAGGCGGGTGAGGCGCTGATGCCGGTATGTCATGAATACGGCGCCAACTTCATCGTCAATGACCGCCCGGATTTGGCCAGGCGGCTGGACGCGGACGGCGTTCATGTGGGCCAGCGGGACGCGTCCTGTGCGGAGGCCCGTGAAATCCTGGGCGATGGCAAAGTCGTCGGCGTGACGTGTCACGACAGCCGCCATCTGGCCATGACCGCCGCGGAAGCCGGCGCGGACTATGTGGCCTTCGGCGCGTTCTTCCCAACCAAAACCAAGGAAGCGAGACACCATCCCTCGCCGGAGATTCTGGAAATCTGGTCGGAGAGCATGGAAGTCCCCTCTGTGGCCATTGGCGGCGTCACGCCGGAAAACTGCAAACCGCTGGCCAGCGCCGGCGCGGACTTCCTCGCCGTCGTCTCCGCCGTTTGGGATCATGCGGATGGGCCGGGCGCGGCGGTTTCCGAGTTCAACAGGATCTGCATCTCTTAATTTTTTTAATTCTCTTAATTCAATGTCTCCCGGGGCGAAAACCGGGGTCCACTCTTGGCTGGCGGCTTCCGGCTTTCGCCGGGATGACAGTGTTGCATGGCGATGACGTCACCGGCGGCCAAATGGGCCTTTACTTCCGCGGCCTGGATTTCTCTCATCGCGTCATTTCCAAACGGTTGGAACGGTCGGCCATATCATTTCAACCCTCTCGTTTCCGGGTGTGGCCGTTGCCAGCGCCTCCCTTTGTTGTTAGCTTCCACGCCGCCTGATCAAGCGCCCTTCGGAATTCATCAAAAAGAGACGTCTCATGAAAATCGACGGCAATTCCATCCGCCCCGGTAACGTGATCGAGCATCAGGGAAAACTCTGGCGCGCGGTGAAGATCGCCCACACCCAGCCCGGCAAGGGCGGCGCGTATCTGCAAGTCGAGTTGAAGGACATCGTCAACGGCACGAAGCTGAACGAGCGGTTCCGGTCATCGGAAAAGGTCGAGCGCGTAACGCTCAGCCAGCGGGAGCACAACTACCTGTTCACCGACGGCACCATGTACACCTTCATGGACAATGAAACCTATGACCAGATCGAGCTCGCGGGCGAGGACATCGGCGAAGACATGGCGCCGTATCTTCAAGAAGGCATGACGGTCATCATCGAAAGCCACGAGGACAAACCGCTGGGCGTCGCCCTGCCGGATCGCGTCACGCTGAAAATCATCGAAACGGAGGCGGTGGTGAAGGGCCAAACGGCCACATCGTCCTATAAGCCCGCAATCCTGGAAAACGGCGTCCGCACGTCCGTCCCGCCGCACGTCGAGACCGGCGCCCGGGTTGTGGTGAACCCGAACGACGGCGGCGCGTATATCGAGCGCGCGAAGGATTGACGCCGGGTCCCGCCGCGCAATGCTGAAAACACCCCTGATCAATGTGATGACCGCGGCGGCGCAAAAGACCGGCCGCGCCCTCGCGCGCGATTTCGGCGAAGTGGAAAATCTGCAAGTCTCAAAGAAAGGTCCAGCGGATTTCGTTTCCGCCGCCGACAGGCGCGCCGAGAAAATCGTCGTCGAAGAACTTCGGAAAGCCCGCCCCGCCTACGGCGTTCTGGCGGAAGAAGGCGGCGCGATTGAAGGATCGGACACCTCCAACCGCTGGATCATCGATCCGCTCGACGGCGCAACGAATTTTCTGCACGGTATTCCGCAATTCGCCATTTCAATCGCGCTTGAGCGGGACGGTCAACTGTTCGCCAGCGTGATCTATAACCCGGTCACGGACGAGATGTTCATGGCCGAGAAAGGCAAAGGCGCCTTTCTCGGCAACCGCCGCCTTCGGGTCTCGGCCCGGCGCAAGCTGGACGAGAGCCTGTTCGCCACCGGCGTTCCGTTGCGGGACCGCGAGGGGCACAAGCCCTTCCTTGCCCAACTGGAAAAAGTCATGGCCGTTTCCGCCGGCGTGCGGCGCTATGGCGCGGCGTCGCTTGAACTGGCCTGGGTCGCGGCCGGGCGATACGAGGGGTTTTGGGAACGGGGCCTAAAACCCTGGGATGTGGCGGCGGGGATTCTCATGGTTGCCGAGGCCGGCGGTTTCGTCAGCGATTTCCAAAACCGCAAGAGCATGCTTAAGACCGGCGACATCGTCGCGGCGTCCGCCAACCTGCACACCCCGCTTTTGAAACTGCTGAAAACCCCGGGCGCTTGACCGCAAAGCAGTTGTCGGGCCGGGTCCCGTTGGTTATGGTTCGTTAAAAGGTAAGGATGGAGTGCTCTCGCCATCTCGTGCGCCTGGGAGGCACAATGAAACAACATCGATTGCTCTTCTGCCTGGGACTGGGCCTGTCATTGACCGCCGTTCAGCCGGCCGCCGCTCAAGTGACCACGGAAGCCGACAGGTCCGTCACCGTCAATCTGGGAGCAATCGACGGCGGCGGCCCGCCTGTCTATTGGGGACAGACACCGCCTCCCGGCGGCCTTCTGTTTCCTGGCCGGCGAACGCCTCGCTCAACACTTTACGTCACGCCGCCGGCTGGTTCCGTCCCCCAGTTGAGGTTACCGGAACCGGCGCCAAGCCAATCGGCCTTCACGCCGCCCGCCCCAGCGCCGAAGCCCGCGCCGGGGCCAAAGGCCGCGGACGCTCCGCCGTCCCCCCCCGCGGCGCCAAAGTCCGCGCCTGAACGGCCGGCGATCGCCGAAGCGCCGCCGCCGAAACCGGCGCCGCTTCCGAAGGTTCTTGCGCCCGTGCGCGAAACCAAGCCGGAAGACAAGACGGCCGAGACCGCCGTGCCCAACGCCCCGCCCCCGCCGCCCAAACCGAAACAGGCGCCGGAAGCGGCGCCGACGCCTCTTCCAAAAGACGGAAATGCCGGAATCGCGGCGCTTCCCGGCAAGGATGAGGCGGTGATTTCCATTCAGTTCCAAGAATCGGCGTCCAAACTGCCCAACGCCATGAAGGCGCCGCTCAAGAAGTTGACGGACAAGATGAAGGACGACCAGAACGTCCGCCTGCAACTCCGCGCTTTTGCCGGCGGGCCCACTCTGAAGCCCAATCGGGCCCGCCGCTTGTCGCTGAGCCGCGCGCTCTCGGTCCGGTCGTATCTGATGGAGAACGGTATTCGCTCCACCCGTATCGACGTGCGCGCCTTGGGCAACAAATCGGATAACGGACTCGCCAACAAAGTCGATATCTATTTGACTGATCGCTGAGCGCCGCCCGCGGCGTCATCGAAAATTCCGCCCGCAAGGCCGACAACGAGGCGCCGATAAAATGACAAAACCCAGCCTCTATCTCGTCCGGATGGCGCTGTTCCTGGTTTTGGTCGCGGGCCTCGCCTCGCCGCTGCACGAGCAACTGCTGAGCGCGTTTATGACGAACGCCCCGCTGAACGGCGCGATCCTCGCCGTGCTGGTTCTGGGAATCGGCTACAACTTCCTGCAAGTCATCCGGCTTTATCCGGAAGTCAGCTGGCTGGAGAGCTATCGGCGAGACGGCCTGCAATTATCCGATCACGCCCAACCGCGCCTCCTCGGCCCTATGGCCAACATGCTGGGCGAGCGGAGAGACAGCCGGCTATTCCTTTCCACGACCTCGATGCGCACCTTGCTGGACGGCATTCTGTCGCGCCTGGACGACAGCCGGGACATCTCGCGCTATGCGGTCGGCTTACTCATCTTTCTGGGTCTGTTGGGCACTTTTTGGGGCCTGTTGGAGACCTTGGGCTCGGTCCGCGGCGTAATCGGCAACCTGTCGGTTACCGGTGACGACGCCGCCAGCGTGTTTGAAGAATTGAAAGCCGGGCTGGAACGTCCGCTCGCCGGCATGGGGACAGCATTCTCCAGTTCGCTGTTCGGTCTCGCGGGGTCGTTGATCCTGGGATTTCTTGAGCTTCAGGCCAGCCAGGCGCAGAACCGCTTCACGACCGAATTGGAAGAGTGGCTCTCGGGCCTCACCCGCCTCTCGTCCGGCGTGCTTGCGGGCGATGGCGAACATTCTGTCTCAGCCTATGTCCAGGCGCTCCTGGAACAAACGGCGGAGAGCCTGGACAGCCTGCAACGCATTATCAGCCGCGGCGAGGAAAGCCGCACGGCGGTTAATGACCAGATCCTCGCCTTGACCGGCCGGCTTGAGATGCTCAGTGAACATATGCGCACTCAACAGATGTTGATGAAGGAAATGGCCCAGGGACAAGCGGACTTGCGCCCCGCCTTGATGCAAATCGCCGACAATTCCTCGTTGGCGGGCTCCGGGATGGATCAAGCGACACGCAACGCGATCAAGAACCTGGATCGACATATGTCCGTTCTGACCACCGACGTGGCGCAAGGACGTGACGAGTTGATCAGGGAAATCCGCTCGGAAATCAAAATCCTGGCCCGAACCATCGCGGCGGCCGCCGACGGGAACGCCAAAGGCAAGGCGGACGGATGACCGCCCTCGCCCGCCGCCAGCAACGCGCCACGAATATCTGGCCCGGTTTTGTCGATGCGCTCGCGACTCTGTTGATGGTCATTCTATTCCTGCTGTTGATCTTCGTCGTCGCGCAATTCTTCCTGGGCCACGCCCTCTCGGGCCGGGATGCGGCGCTCAAGCAACTGGAGACGGAGATAAGCGAACTCGCCAACATTCTGGGGTTGGAGCAGCGAAAGAGCCAAACCCTGCAAGCGAGCGTCAGCCAGTTGACGACACGGATTCAAGCCACGATCACCGAGCGGGACGAACTCCGGGCCCAAATTGCCGGCGCGCTGGCGGAACGGGACGATTTGAAGATAAAACTGGCGCAGATTCGGCTCCGGGCGGAGGGCGCGGAACAGCAGACCGTCGAGGCCATGGTCGCCCTGGAAGTCAGCCGATCGAAAATCCGCGATCAGGAAAGCGCTCTCGCCCGGCAATCCGAGAGCCTGGCGATTCAAGAAAACGATTTATCCGTTCTCCGGGCCCGACTGGCGCGGCTCGAAGTGGAACGGGCCACACGCGCGGAAGCTCTGGCCCTGGCCGGACAGCAGGCTGAAACGGACCGCGAAACCATCCGGTTGAAGCTTTCCGAGATCGCGCTTCTCAACCGGGACCTGGCCGCGCTCCGCGCTCTTCGCGACGAGCTGGTGAATAAGGTCCTGACTCTTGGCTCGCAAGCCGATGAACGGGGCAAGGCTCTCGTCACCGAAAGGCAACTGTCCGAAAGCTCCCGCGCTCAAGTCGCTCTTTTGAACCAACAGTTGACGGCGCTCCGCGAGCAACTGGCGAACCTGCGGCGCGTGCTTGAAATCAAGGAACTGGAAGCCGAGGACAAGGACGTTCAGATCGCCAATCTGGGCAAGCGCCTGAACGCCGCGCTCGCTTCCAAAGTTCAGGAATTACGCCGCTTCCGGTCCGAATTCTTTGGCCGCCTCCGAGAGGTCCTCGGCAACCGTCCCGGCGTCCGGGTGGCCGGCGACCGCTTCGTCTTCCAATCCGAGGTTCTGTTCGACGTGGGGTCGGCGGAATTGGGAACGGCGGGCAAGGCGCAGATGCGGAGCCTGGCTCAAACGCTGAGCCAACTGGCCGCCCAGATTCCAGACGGCATCGACTGGGTGCTCCGGGTGGATGGCCACACGGACAAAACCCCCATCGCCACGTTCCGGTTCCCATCGAATTGGGAGCTTTCATCGGCTCGGGCCATTTCCGTCGTCAAATTCCTGATTGAGAACGGCGTTCCGGCCGAGCGGTTAGTCGCCGCCGGTTTCGGCGCAAACCGGCCGATTGACGCGGGCGGCGACAAGACCGCGCTGAGCCGCAACCGGCGCATCGAACTCAAGCTGACGCAACGCTAGGCCCGCCCCCGGTTATTTATGTCGAAGCTAACCGCCGTCTTTCTGATCGTCTTGATCGATCTTATCGGGTTTGGCCTGATCATCCCTCTGCTGCCGTTCTATGGCAGCTTTTTTGGCGCGTCCCCCGAGATCGTCGGCCTCCTCATGGCGTGCTATTCCCTGGCGCAGTTCATCGCGGCGCCGTTTTGGGGCGCGTTGAGCGACCGGAAGGGACGCCGACCCGTTCTCCTCATCAGTCTGGCGGGTCTGACGCTTTCCTACGTCATGCTGGCTTTCGCCGACACGCTCGCCATGCTGTTCGCCGCCCGGCTGTTCGGCGGCCTGATGGCCGGGAACATCTCGGCGGCCTTCGCCTATGTCGCGGACATCACCACCAGGGAGGATCGCGGCAAGGGTATGGGCATGATTGGGGCGGCCTTTTCACTCGGCTTTATTTTAGGCCCCGCCGTGGGCGGCGTCTTGGCGGGACCGGACGCCGCGACAGCCGACTACACCACGCCCTCGCTGGCCGCCGGCGGCTTCTCGGCCGTCGCCCTTGTGTTCGGGTTCTTCATGCTGAAGGAATCTCTACCGCCCGGCGTAAGGGCGGAAAAAACCAAACAGCCGCGCGCGACACGCGCCAGGAAGTTCAAGGAAGCGCTCGCCCTTCCCGGCGTCGGCCTGATGATGTTGCTTGGCTTCATCGCGACATTCGTGTTCGCCGGGTTGGAAACGACGTTCGCCTTGTGGTCCGCTCGGCGCTTTGGCTGGGGACCAGAGCAAAACGGCTGGATTTTCGCCTATGTGGGGTTTATCTCGGCGGCCATCCAGGGCGGCATGATCGGCCGGCTAAAAAAACGCTTCGGCGAGCGGAACCTGCTGGCTCAAGGCGCCGTCGCCCTTTCCATCGGCTTGTTCGCCATGCCGTTTGCCGGCGAGCTCTGGATGCTGTTAATCGTCCTTGGGGTCGCCGCTTACGGATTTAGCGTCATCAACCCCACCTTCACCAGCCTGATCAGCCAGATTGTCCCTGAAACGGAGCAAGGCGGCGTCTTGGGCGTGACGCGCTCCGTGGTCACCTTGTCGCGCATCGGCGGGCCGGTTTTCTTCGGCGCGTTGCTTGGCCTGGCGGCGCTGGACGCTCCCTATTTCGCCGGGGCCGCGATCATGTTGACGGTGCCGGCGCTGGCGCTGATCAACCCGAAACCCCGCAGCGGCGGCGCGCGCCCTAAAGCATGACGGTTTTGCCGGTCAGCTTGTAAAGTTCCGCCGCGAGCAGTTCGTTCAGCACGTCATCGGACCGCGTCGCCCGCCAGAGACCGCCGTCCGCGTCATAGTTGAAGTGGGAGGCGCCGCTCATGGGACTGGACATCCAGATCTGTTTGTTCGGCGCGTGCTTGTTGATGACATAAACCGCGCCTGAGTCCAATTCGACGGTTAGGACGCCGCCTTCCAGGTCAACATCCAGATCACCGCCCAAGGTTTCCTCAATCCTGTCCAGGCAACGCGCCAAAACCTTGTCGGCGATCATGTCGAATTCCGTTTCATTGAGGGCCATGGGACGTCCTTTCTCGATTACCGGCGCCGAACGCCGCGATAAGGGCGGGCCGCGTATGCCACAGGCGTGACAAAACGCGCGACCGGCGCGCTTGCGTCGCTCGGGGCGTTTCTGTATATAACCCGCTCCGCGCGCTGGCCAGAGCGAGTTCAGCGCGCTCTTTGTTTCAATCTCTGGATTTAGCCCAGGCGCCGGTTCGGCGATGATACGGTGACGACGATGAAAAAAGACATTCACCCGGACTACCACGAAATCACGGTAGAAATGACCGATGGCACGACCTACACGACACGCACGACTTGGGGCCAGGCCGGCGACGTCATGAAGCTGGAAGTCGATCCGCACACCCACCCGGCCTGGACCGGCGGCGGTCAACGCCTGCTGGATACTGGCGGCCGTTTGGCGCGCTTCAATAAAAAGTTCGGCGGTTTTGGCCTCAAAAACTAGTTCAAGGCGCTATTAGACACCGATGAAAAGCGGTCCGGACGGACCGCTTTTTTCGTTTGAGCCATTTGAATAACGGGGGACCATACCCAGACGTATCATTTGCTGTTAAACGGCCGGCAAGGGTCAGGCTGTAAAACGGTCCGAGAAGGGTGAAAACGAGAACTCCTCCGGCTGGTTCGAGTAAAACGGCAAATCCGGTTTCCGGACGGGAAACCGGGCACGCAGCCCTCCGCTCCCCAGGCGGTATCGGCGGCAAAAGCCAGACCGCCCGCACATAAAATGTTGATCCCGGCGGAACCAACGGCATAAACCTTCATGATAAATGGTCCTGGCCAACCCGCTTGCTCAAGAGAGGACTTTCCCCTACCTTGCCGTCATGGGAGAACGTGGCCGGATCATCGAACATGAAGACAAGCCGACGCACACCGAATTGGCGCGGCGCGGCTTCGCCGCCGCCCAGTGCTCAGGCTGTCTCAACGCCTTCCGCCACCGCATCGGGAAAGCGCGTCCGCCCGTAAAAGACTACCATCATAACCGCGCCGAAACCGCTGATGACCATCCTTGGAGAAAGGGGTATGTGCCGGATTTTTGCTGGTCAGGAACCAGATCGCTACTCTAGCGAGACTCGATCCGTTCGGCTTGGAGGCCATGTGACGAGTGTTCGGCTTGAAAATGCGTACTGGGAAATTCTGGAAGAGGTCGCCAACGCCCAGGGCATGACACTCGGGAAATTTCTGACGACACTGCACGATGAAGTTCTTGATTTGCGCGGTGAGGTCCAAAATTTCGCCTCATTACTGCGATGCGCCTGTTTGATTTACGTCGAAAAAATTGACGGCTCCCCAAAAATTAATACTCCCTGAAATAGACGCGAATATTTTATTTGGGTCTGTCCTATCTAATGGTTTTTGCTCAGACGGTTACCCGCTTGCATAGTACTTTCAAGAGGTTTCCGGTGGGTCTGCAGTTGAAGCGCCGTTCGCGCGCCTTGAGATAGAGATGAAAGCGCTGGCGCGGGACGCCGTTAAAGCGCCGGAGATGGCGCTTCGTCTGGTTCCAGAAGGTCTCAACGCCAGTGATGTGGTTCCGGTTACACTGGACATAAGTCTTTATGAATCCGACCTATGGCGACCTAGGACGACCTATGGCGACCGGGGCTTTGGTTTCCAAGGGGTTGCGGCGGGTCGAGCGGCGTTTGCCTGAACCGCCGGAGTGACAAAAGTCTTTGTAAATACCGGCGATACATGGGTGGTGAACGGCCCCTAAACGGGCGTTTCAGGGGTGTTTTCGAGGGGTTAAAAACGGCGGTGTTTTCGGTCGCCGCGACGGCCTTTGAGCGGCGGGGATTTCGGGGTCATCGCCGCGCCCTCTGTCGGCCCTGGGATCACGCCGCGCTCTGTCGCGTTGTTGCTTTTTCCCCGGCGCTGGTGCATGGTGTTTGCGGTGCCGGAGTCATTTTCGCAGTCACCTCATGCCTTCGGGCGAGCGCGGGGGTTGTGACCCGCCCGGCGCCGTTTCCCCTTAATCGTTGATCGGCTTGTATCGCTTCCGTGCGGCGCGGCGGTCATAATCCTGCGCCCGGTGCAAAGTCATCAGATAGGTCTCGGAGCCGTTTGCGGTGCGTTTGACGACGGCCTTCCATATCTGGCCGCCCTGTTCGAGGAAGCCGTCCACGAACCGCCCGTTATCTTCCATGAACACCTCACCCTCGTCGAGAATGCGTTGGACGCGGGCGTAATCTTCGGGGGTGTATTCCCTATGGCGGACGGTTTGCTTGGCGGCGGTTTCGCCCGAGAGGCGGACGGTCTTCGACCTGCCCCCGAGCGCCTTGAGAATGCCCGGCGTGAGGATGGCGACGGGCCAGTCGGCGTTTCTGGCGCCGGTGAGGTGTTGTTTGAACAGGGGCGTGTTCCAGGGCGTTCCGATGGCGGCGCGGGCGAGATCGCCGGGCGCTTGATCGATACGCCGAACCAGCCGGTTCGACGCCGCTTTGTCGAGATCGATCCGGCCGACATTATGGCCGAAGCCCGGATCGATCCCTCTGGGCACCTGGATGATCGTGCGGTTGCGCTTGTCGAACCAGGGGCGGGTCTCGTTCGATCCCGGCGGCGGGCCGGATGAGACCTTGTGGCCGTAGCGTTTGAGGTCGCGCTCGGAGAGCTGCTGGACGATACAGCGGCAGCGCCAGCCGTTGGGCGGATAGTGGGTGCGCCAGAAGGGATGATCCCAGGGCAGGACAGTGCCGTGCCAGCGGGCGTGCTCGGGCCGGGTTCGGGCGTCCCGAACGGAGACATAGCGGAGGTAGGGTCTCTGTTTGGCAAGCCGTTCGATGGCCTGCCAGCGGCCATGGGCGTGGGCCATGCGCAGGTTGGTGTCATAGATGATCTTCAAGCGCCGGGCGGAACCCAGTTGGACGGTTTCGAGCTTACCGGTGAGCGGGTCGATCATTTGCTGGCGGCCCCACCAGCCCTTGCGGCGGAGGATGGGTTCGAGTTCCTTTTGGAAGGTCTCGAAGGTGGCGCCGCCCGCCAGCGCCTGATCGACGGCGGCGCGGATGTCTTCGAGGATGTCGAGTTTCGTGACCTTGGCGGCGGTGAACGATCGCAGGTGCTCGGCGGCGGATGTGTCGCGCCAGTGATGGCCGACGTGATAGCCCTTGGCGCGGAAGTGGCGGATCGCGTCTTCGGGGGGCACGTTGAGGAGTTCAGGTGCGGGCATGATCAATTCAGGTCCTGTTTACGCAGCGTTACGAGGTCATGAAGCCGTGCGGCGATCCAGCCGCCGCCGTCCGCTTCCATGGCGACGGCGGCAATCTCGCCATCGGCGTCGAGGAACACGCGATCAATGCGGCCCGAGAGGCCGAGGGAGCGGCAGCGCACGAGGCGGCCGGGCCGGAGATCAGGCTCGTCAGTCCTGTTCATCGTCATCGTCCGGTGCTTCCTCGAGCCCGGCCGCGCCGGAAAGCGCGGCGGAGAAGGCTTGTTGGTGCAGGGATTGAGTCAGAGGATCGGAGTCCATGGCCGGGAGCAGGCCGGCCAAGCGGGCGCGGAACGCCTCGACGCCATTGGCCTCGCGGGCGGCGTCCAGGACCGGCTCGATCATCGGGGCCATGAGCGGCTCCCAGCCTTCGGCGGCGAGCTGGGCGGCGCGGGTGATGGCGTCGTCATCGGCGGCGGACGGAACAATGTCTCCCGCGGCCGCCGCCGCGCGGGCGGCGTGCCCGGCGGTTTCCAGTATTGGCGGCGCGGGTTCCGACACGGGCGCGGCGGCCTTGAGCGTCTGTTCGCCATCGGCGGGTTCGGAGAGGCCCAACCGGCCACGCACCTCCGGCGCGCTGACCTCGAGGCCCAACGGCACGAGCTTGGCGAGCACGTCGGCGAGGACGGCGGGATCGGTTTCCTGTTCGCGGCCGATGGCGATGCGCGGGAATCCTCGGGGGCCGGGGTCGCCGCGATTGAGCAGCACGATGGGCCGGGCGATGTCGCGGGTGAGCGTCGCGGCGAGCTGGCGGGCGTCGGAGCGCTCGATATCGTGACGCACATCGTCATGGACCCGGCCCAGCGCGTAAGACCCCGAACCGCCGGTTCCGGCGTCGGTGGTCAGCGTCTGTCCGAGGATGGCCTTGGATATCTGAGCGTCGAGGTAGGCGAGCAGGTCGGCATAGTAGGCCGCGCCCGACCCGCTGCCTGAGCCGCCGCCCGACCCGCCCGCGCTAATGAACTCGATCTGCATGTCGAGCGGCACGATCGCGGCGGCGTCGGCGGCGATGTCGGTGACCGCGCGGAGCAGGATGTCGCGCTCTTCGGCGTTGGCGTTCCGGTCGTATTTGCCGAGGCGCAGGGGCTGGCCGTAGGCCTCGACGAAGCGCACCCAGTCGCGCAACGAATAAGACTTGAACATCCAGGCCCAGCAGGCCGCCCGCGCGACGCCGCCGCGGATGGGAACGCCGGATTTCGCGGCGTGGCGGTGGACGACGAACTTTCCCGGTTCCAGTTCGGCCCAGCCGCCGCGCGCCCCGGCGTCGCGCAGCAGCAGGCGGGAGCCGGTCCGCTCGTCGAAGCGGAACCAGCGCGGCAGCCGGTATTCAAGCCTGCCCGGCGTCCACTGGCTGGCCGAGACCTCCCATATGATCTCCATGACCGAGAACCCCTTGGCGACGGCGTCGAGCATGTCGAACAGTTCGTCCTCGAGCTCCGAGCGCTCGGCCCAGGCGCGCACGAGCGCGGCGTCGGTCTCCGCATCGGCGCTGTCGTCGGCGGGTTCGACGGTGACCGCGAGCTGGCTGACCTGACGGCGGCGCGTGCCGAGCACGGCGAGATAGTGGAGATCGCGCTCTTCCATGGTCTCGGCGAGGTCCAGCCAAGCGGCGGGATCGCCTTGTTCGGCCTGGGCGAGCAGAGCGGCGAGCCCGGGCGGCGTGACGCCGGCGACGTGGCGCGTGGCGCCGACGGTGCGCACGGCGCCGACGGACGGACCGGCGATCTCGGTCTTGAGGCGCTGGCGCCGGATGGGTTGTCCGTACTGGTCAAGAATATCCGCCATCACGCCCTCACCACGTTCCCCGGCCAAAGCGGGCGCGGCCGAACAGAGCCCAGGGATCGCGCGTGTGTGTATTATGCCGCCGCCCGGCTGGCCGGTAACCGTATGCGGGCCTGCCCTCCGCCGCCGCCGCGCACGCGAGCGCCAGCGCCCAGAAGCGGTCGGCGTGGCCGTCGCCGCCGCCGTCGGCGACCAGGCGCGGCGCGCCGGTGACGCCGGCGGTCTTTTGGACGGAATGCAGATCGGCGCGGAGTTCCCGGTCGCCCGCGGGGATGCGGATCTTACGGTCCTCGAAGCGTTCCTTGAGGATGGTGGCCATGTCGAGTTTGACGGACGCGGAGAACAGCACGCCCTCGACCGTCATCTCGCCGTAGCGGCGTTTGGCGCCCGGCTCCGAACCATCACATCGGCCACAACGGCGTTCAAAGACGCCGGGGCGATCATTGAGGAGATCGGCGGCCTGATCTCGACGGCTGAACGCGCCGCGCCGCCCTACGGCGGCGTGCTCTCCATATCGGGCCTCGCCGGCGCGCTGGACGCGGTTCGCGTGACAACGCCTTCGCGCCGCCGCCAGGCCGCCAACCGCTCGGCGATGTCGCGACTACTCGATGGTTACGCGGTGACGGCGGCGGCGCGTTCAATCGCGGCGCGGGCGTTCCCGACGTCGGTTGACGCTTTCCAGGCGCGCGACGCGATCACGGCGGCGGTCGATGACCTACTGCCGGCGGCGCCGGCGGTCGAGTATCGCCGGTTGACGGAACTCTCGGCAAGTGTGGTGCGGCACGTCTCGCGGATCGCGCCCGCGGCGCCGCGCGTCGTTCGGGTGACGTCCGGCGCGGCCCGTCCGGCGCTGGTGATCGCCAACGAGATATTCGGCGACGACCCCCGGTCGTTGGCCGGCCACGCCGCCGCCATCGCGAGCCGCAACCGGCTCCGCCATCCGGGCTTTACGCCGTCCGATCCATTGGAGGTGCTGGTCGATGGTTGACGTTTCGCTGATCATCGCCGACAGGCAATGGCGCGGCTGGAAGTCCGTCGCCGTGACGCGCTCCATCGAACAGCTCGCCGGGACGTTCGAGTTGGCGCTCACCGACCGATGGACACATAACGGCGAAGCGTCCGTCATCCGTCCCGGAGACGCCTGCCGGATCGAGGCCGGCGGCATTCCCCTCATCACCGGCTTCATCGACGATCTCGACGTCCGGGTCGGCGCGAACGATCATGACATTATCGTGCGCGGGCGGGACCGCACCGCAGACCTGGTCGATTGTTCAGTAGCCGACGACCCCGGCGAATGGCGCGGCGCGGCGCTCGCGGAGATCGTGCGGGACATCTGCCGGCCGTTCGTCATCGAGGTTGAGGCGGACGGGGCCGCCGACGTTGTTATCGACACGTTCCGCGTCGAACAGGGCGAGACGGCGTTCGCCGCCATCGAGCGGGCCGTGCGGCCGCGCGGGCTGCTCGCCCATTCCGACAGCCTGGGGTCTCTCGTTATCTGCTCGCTCGACCGGGAGCGCGCACCCCGGCACGCCACGGCGCTCGCCTATGGCGGAAACGTCGAACGCGCGTCCGCGGCTTTCTCCAATCGCAACCGCTTCAGCGTGTATCGGGTCAAGGGCCACGGCATGGGCGGCGACGAGGGCCTGACCTCCGAGGCCCATGAGCCGCTCGGCGGCGCTGTCGACACCAGCATCCTGCGGTATCGCCCCCTGACCGTCCTCGCCGAGGATCAGGGCGGTTCCGACGCCTTCCGCCGGCGCGCCGAATGGGAAGCCGCCGTGCGCGCGGCGCGCGCGCGCCGCGCCGAGGTGACGGTGAGCGGCTGGACCGATGGATCGGGCGCCCATTGGCGTCCGGGCTGGTTGGTCGCGTGCGATATCCCGCCGCTCGGCGTCGCTGGCGACATGCGCATCGCCGAGGCCGTGTTCCGGTTCGACGGCCAGGAGGGATCGACCGCCAATCTGTCCCTCGCCGGGCCGGGTTCCTTCCTGCCCGAGCCTGTCATTGAGAACAAGGAAGAGGGCGATTGGGGATGGTAGGCGTCGACGGCATCAAGCGGCTGCTGACGCCCATCGCCAACCGGATCAAACTTTTGGTCGGGCGCTGCGTGCTCACAGTCATCGCCGACGGCGGCGGCTTGCAACTCGTTCAACTCAAGGGCCTCGCCGGCGAAACTCTCGACGCCCGCGAGCGGTTCCAGGAATACGGCTTCACGTCGGTTCCGCTGGCTGGCTGCGAGGCCGTGATGGTCGCCGTCGGCGGGGCGCGTAACCATGCCGTCGTCATCGCCTGCGACGACCGCCGCCACCGGCTCAAGGGACTGGGCGACGGCGACGTCGCGATCTACGACGACAAGGGTCAGAAGGTGCACCTCTCGCGAGGCGGCGTGGCGATATCCACGCCGTTGAACCTGACGATCTCGGCGGGCGGCGACATCGACGTCACCGCCGCAGGCGGCTTCGCGCTGAACGCGGCGCGCATCGACCTCAACTAGGAGACGCGCAATGCCGCCTGCCGCCCGCCTCGGAGATCGTTGCACCGGCCACGGCTGCTGGCCGCCCCGGCCCTGCATTGAGGCCAGTCCAAATGTGTTCGCCGAAGGCGCCGCCGTTCACCGCCAGGGCGATGGGTGGGCCGCGCACACCTGCCCGGCGATCCCCGAGACCCACGCCTCGGTCCTGGCCTCGGGGTCAGCCAGCGTGTTCGCGAACGGCAGGGCAATTGCGCGCATCGGCGATCCCGTCGCCTGCGGATCGCGCATCGCCACCGGCGCGCAGACGGTGTTCGCGGGGGACTGACGATGACCGACATCCGCTCCCTCTATACGGAAGCCTTCCTCGCCGCCGACTACGCGCTTGAGGCGGGATCACTCCAAACCGAGGACGGACTGGAGACGGCGGTCGTCATCTCGTTGTTCACCGACCGCCGCGCCAATCCCGACGACGAGTTGCCCGCCGGAGCGGGCGACACCCGGCGCGGCTGGTGGGGCGACGCCGTGGCGCCGACGGTCGATGGCGTTGCCGTGGACGGCGCCCGCATCGGTTCCCGGCTGTGGCTGCTGGCCCGCGAGAAGCAGACGCCGGAGACGGTCGTCCGGGCGCGCGCGTATGCCCTGGAAGCCCTCGAATGGCTGATCGAGGACGGCGTCGCCGAAACAGTCGAGGTCGAGGCCGAAATCGTGCGCGCGGGCATCCTCGGCCTCCGGATTGTCGTGCAGCGCCCCTCCGGCGACGCGGCGGCGTTTCGTTTCGCCCATGCCTGGGACGCGCAACAGTCGGGAGGCCGCCATGCCGTTCGATAAGCCCGGTCTCGGCGAACTGACCGCCGCCGCCGAAGCCGACATCGAGGCGCGCCTGCCCGGTGCCAACGCCAGGCTGCGGCAATCCAACCTGGGCGTCCTCGCCCGTGTGCTGGCCGGCGCCGAGGTCGGGCTTTATGACTTCATCGACTGGGCCTCGCGGCAGTTCCTGGTCGATACCGCCGAGATTGAGCAACTCGACCGCCATGGCTCGATCTGGGGCGTTGTGCGGACACCGGCGAGCTTCGCAACCGGCCTGGCCGCGTTCACCGGCGCAGACGGCGCCGTCATCCCGGCCGGGACCCGGGTCCGGCGCGCAGACGGTTCCGAGTACGTGACCAACGCCGAAACCGCCATCGCCGCGAGCGTGGCCGTCACCGCCGTCACCGCCGTCACCGCCGGTGTGGACGGCAATGCGGCGCCCGCGACGGCCGTCTCGCTGGTCTCGCCAATCGCCGGCGTCATGTCGGCCGCCGTGCTTGACGGCGCCGGAGCAGCCGGCGGCGCCGACGAGGAGACCGATACCGCATATCGGACCCGGATACTGGAGCGCATCCGCCAACCGCCCCACGGCGGCGCGGCGTTCGACTATATCGCCTGGACGCTCGCCCAGCCCGGCGTCACCCGCGTCTGGGTCTATCCGCTCGAACTCGGCCCCGGTACGGTCACAGTGCGGTTCATGATGGACGATACCTATACAAACGGCGTCCCCCGCCCCGCCGACGTGACCGCCGTCAAGGCCGCGCTGGACGCCGTCCGGCCGGTGAGCGCGGACGTTACCGCCGCCGCGCCCGTGGCCACCGCGCTCAACTTCGAGATCACCGGTCTCGATCCCGCCCGAGGCGCCGTCAAGGACGCCGTCGAGGCCGAACTCAAGGACCTGATCCGGCGCGAGGCGGAACCGGGCGGCACGCTGCTGGTCAGCCATATCCGCGAGGCCATCTCGATCGCCGCCGGTGAACACGATCACGCGCTCGTATCGCCCACGGCCGACGTCACCCATGAGACGGGTCAAATCGCCGTCCATGGCGCCATGGTCTGGAGTTGACCGATGCACGCGTCGGCGCAAGATTACCTGACCATCCTTCAAGCCCTGCTTCCGACCGGCGCCGCTTGGCCGCGTGACGAAGAGGCGACGCTGACCAAGTTTCTGACCGGCTTCGCCGACAGCCTCGCCCGCGTCCACAATCGCTGCGTCGATCTGATCGACGAGGCGGACCCGAGGACGACGGTCGAACTCATCGCCGAGTGGGAGCGCGTTTGCGGACTGCCGGACGACTGCGCGCCGGCCGCCGGCGCCACCCTGGCGGAGAGGCGGGCCGCGGTCGTGGCGAAGATCGCCGCGCGCGGGGGTCAATCCAGGGCGTTCTTCGCCGATCTGGCCGGACGCCTGGGTTACGAGATCGAGATCAATGAATTCAGGCCCTTCATTTGCGGCCGGTCACGCTGTGGAGAGCGGCTCCATGGCGGGGCCGCCTGTCGCTTTTACTGGCGTGTCCGCGTCCCCGGACCCCGGGTCGCGCCGTTTCGCTGCGGTGTTAGCCGAACGGGCGAGCGTCTTGGATTGATTCGCCGGGCCGAGGATCTGGAGTGCCTGTTTCGACGCCTGGCGCCCGCTCACTCGGTTCTGATTTTTGCTTATGAGGGCGTGTGATGAAATATAAAGAACCCCTGAACGAGAAAGCCGGGTCCGGCGCCTCTTACGTTGACGTCAATGAGCAGGCCGGGATCGACGGCTCCATTGTTCCGGCCGCCGCCATTGAACACCCCATGCGGGAAATTGTCGGGGTCATTACTGATGCGGGACTGACGCCATCTGGCGATGATCTGGGGCAACTGAGCGCGGCGATCCGCCAACGCGTCAACGCCGGACCCATCGAGATTCCGGTCAAGGCCGGATACGGCGGCGGATACGCGCCCGACGACCTCGACGCCGTCACCTACGCCAAGATGCTGTTGGGGCGGCCCATGAAGATCACGAACGTCTTGGCGGCCGTCGAGACCGCGCCCGCCGGCTCGGCGCTGATTTTTGACGTCCTGGTGGATGGAACCAGCATCTTCACGACCCCGCCCCAATTCGCGGCCGGTTCCACGGCCCTGACGGCTGGCGTTCTGCGGGACGCGACCCGGGAATTCGCCGCCGGTTCGGTTCTCGACTTCCGTGTAACCCAGGTCGGCGGCGCCACGGCGGGCGCCGGTCTGTTGGTGACCATCCAGGGGACCGGGCATGTCGATTAGCACCTCGCCGGTCTACTTTGACGTCGAAAGGCATGGCCGCGGGCGCGTCCCGCGGGGCGCGGTTATCGCCTTCTCCGGGACGCTGGCGGACATCCCGCCCGGTTGGCTGCTGTGCGACGGTGCGCGCGGCACGCCGGACCTGCGCGAGCGCATGGTGTTCGGCGCGAATGAGACACACCGCCCCGGCGCCAGGGCCGGCGGCGCCTATGTGGAGGCGGCCACATCGACGGACGGCGCCCACACGGGCGGGGGCGGCCTGATCGGACTCGGACGGGGGGCAAGGCAGGCGATTTACGGCAAGGACATCGGCGGCGGCCACAGCCACCCGCTGACGGCCCGGGTTGATTTACCGCCATCCAGGAACGTCGCGTTTGTGCAATCGGGCGCCGACGGCCTCGAATTGCCGGCCATGGCCCTGGTTTGGTCGTCCGGCGGGGGAACAGGACGGGGGACGGCCCCCGCCGGGGCCGGTTACGCCGGGCGGTTTCTGCGCGGCGCGCGCGGCGGCGACCGGAGTTTGATCGGCGCCGGGCGGCGCGCCTATAGAATCTCCACAGGAACGGCGGGGTTGCACAGGCACGGCGTGGGCGACTTCAACCATCCGTTTTCCGGAACCAGGAACCATGGCCTGGCCGCCGCCGGCGCGCACACGCATCCCGACATCACCGGAACCACCAGCCAGAAACCGCCCTATCTGGTCATGGACCTGCATAAAATCATCATACCGGTCCGCCGGGCCTTGGGCGGCATGGTGCTGGGCTATAACGGCCCGCTGGACGCCTTGCCCAGCGGCTGGGTGGAATATGCGCCGTTGCGCGGCCGCGTCCCCATGGCGTCGGGCGGCGCCCTCGCCGCGGGCGCCGCGGGCGGGACGTTGAAGACCATAAACACAGGCCGGCGGCGTGTCCCCGCCGCCGCCGTCGCCCATTCCCACTTCGTCCTTGTTCACAACACCAGGTATCCGTCCCACGCCCGCCACACGGACTGGGTCTGGACGCACGGCCATGCCTGGTCCGGCGTTCTCGACCCCCTGCCTCCTATTCACGCCCTGCGTTACATCACCCCGTCTTGAGGAGATTCAAGAATGACCCAGATCACCCACGCCGCCTTCGTCGTTCAACCGGACGGCGTCGTGTTCGTTTGCGACGGCGAACATGAGGCGGCCTTCGAGACCATCGCCCAATTCCAGGCCGCCGAACCCGCCTTCGCCCTGCCCCGGGGCGTCGCCGGGGTCAACTACGAACGGCCAGGCGCGGACCTTCTCTTCATGGTGACGGCGGCGGACGGCGCCGTGCGGACGGGCGACGCGGCGGGCGCCGACGCGGCCCTCGCCAACGCCTGCCGGGGCTGTATCGCCAAGGCCGCCCGGTACGCCGCCGAAATCCGCGCCCAGGCCCATCCCTTCCACGGGATCACAAACGTCCATAAAGCGCGCATTATCGCCAAGGAACTTGTCGCGGCCGAGTTCGAAAGGCGCGCGCGGGCCGTCACCCAGGGCTACGGCCTCACGGAACAGGCCACCTGGCCCGGACAGTTGGCCGAGGCGCGGGCGGTCATGGCCGACGCGGACGCCCCGGCGCCGCTCTTGGAAGCCATCCTCACCGTGAACGAGACTAAGGCCGGGCTCGCCGCCAAGATCATCGCCAAAGCCGACGCCATGAACCAGGCGGCGCGGCCGTTGTTGCGCGTCAAGCGGCGGCTGTTTGATGAGATCGACGCCGCCGGGCTGAAAACGCTCAAAACATTCGACGCCGAAGCGCAATGGGCCGCCGCCTCGCCGCCGGACGTCACATGACGGCCAGAACGCCAGCGTCCGAGGCGGCGGCGATGAAAGGCCCATGCATGATCCATGAACGGCCATTGAACGGGCGCCGCAGGACCACTTCCGCGACTCTAAACAGGTCCGTTTTAGAGCCAAAAATGACCGGAAAATTAGGCCAAAAATACCGGCAAAAAATCGCCAGAAACTCAAAGACTTTTGTCCGTGAAACTCAAAGACTTTTGTCCGCTGACAGCCGTTTCGTGAATGCTTGGCGGCTACGTTTCGAACCTGGCGAATTCATTCAACACATGACGGGCGCAGGTGCGCTGGATCATCTCAAGGCGCGTCTCGTGCGCTTGCCGGATATGGAATCAGGTTTGCTTGAGTCAACCGTCTTCACAGGTTGTCTGTTCATCCGTGATCGATTCGGTTCTGGTGTTATGGGCGGGCCGCCACGTCTTGAGCGGTAATGTCCGCAAGGCTGGCCAGCAGGGGTTCCAATCGGGTTTTGATATTGGACATGGCCGGCAAACGGGTGATTCGCTCTTCATCAAGATAGAGGGCCCGATTAATCTCGATTTGAACGGCATGACAACCGGCGCGGGGATGGCCGTGGCGCCGTGTGGTGAATCCGCCGGCGTAGGGCTTGTTGCGCACGACGCGGAAGCCGCCGTCGCTCAGTGATTTTTCAATTCTGTTAACCAGGGCGGCCGTGGCCGAGGCGCCGTGGCAATCTCCCAGAACGATATCGGCCAATTGTTGACGCCGCCGGCCAAACCCGGTCACGCCGCTTGACGGCATGGAATGGCAATCGATCAGCAGGCACCCGCCGAATTGGTTTAAAGTCGCGTCCACTTCCATACGAAGCCGGTCATGATAAGGGTGATAGGTGCGCCGTATCCGCTTGGCGACCTCGGGAAAACTGAGGCGCTCGTCATAGATATTCTCTCCGTTGGCGACGATCCGCGCAACGGTGCCGAGGCCCGCGGCCACCCGGGCCGATTGGGTCGTTACGTAATCCGGCAGAGGCCCGTCGAACATGGCCGGATCCAACTCGAAGGCTTCACGATTAGCGTCCACGTAGGCTCTTGGAAAATTCGCTCGAACCAGTGGAACGCCGAAATCGGGAGCGGCGCCGAACAGTTCATCGACAAAGGCGTCCTCGGAGCGGCGCAACACAAGAGGGCCTAGCCTGGAGGCTTCGACGAAGGCCGGCGGATAATCGCGCCCTGAATGGGGCGACGCCAGAATAACCGGGGCCGCGCGCCGGGCCGGATAATCGACCTCGACAGGCGGCAGCGCCGTGTCGTTCTCTGCGGCCCCGGACGGGCATTCCCCGGCGTCCACGCCAACGGGCGCGACGTCATTCACTTTCAAAAGGCTGTCACGGGGCGTCATGGTTTTGGCGTCGGTCCACTGAACTGATCGAATTTGAGCGGTCTCTGTCACGTTTACCTACGCATTAGACGGCATGATCGCAACGAGTTCCTGGGGATTTCGGGGTTCGGTGACGGGCTTGTGAGAACTGGCGAGAGCACGGCCGCGCTTCCAGGCTTGCCAAGCGCCGTCCGAGCGATTAAAAAGCCGCCTCTTCGCCGGAATACCCGGTAACGGCGGACTTGATCGCGGTTGAGTTCCCCGCATACTACTAGATACTAGAGGCATGGGCGGTTAGCTCAGCGGGAGAGCACTACGTTGACATCGTAGGGGTCGCTGGTTCAATCCCAGCACCGCCCACCATTTCCCGTAATATCGAACCGGAGAGCGCGCCGGGGGGGACAACCGGGCCGGTCTCCGCTCGATTTGGCGCGACTCAACGGTTTTTCGGGGATTGAAATCCATGTTTGTCCGTATTCGCAAAAAAGAACGGGCTGATCCCTGGAAATTCCAATTTACTGGGCCATCTACGCGATGAGGGATCGGTCATGACCGTCTTCCGGTCAATGGGAATTCGGCGAACCGGACCCATTTCCGCCCCCATCCCTGTCCAGGAGTTCCGTTCATGCTTAGAGGTAAAGTCGCCCTTGTCACCGGTTCCACCAGTGGAATCGGTTTGGGCGTCGCCAGGGGACTGGCGGCCGCTGGTGCGGATATTGTTCTTAACGGCTTCGGCGACGCGGCTGAGATCGAAAAAATCCGCTCAGATCTAGCGGCGGAGAATAACGTGACGGTGCTCCATGACGGCGCTGATATGTCGAAGCCCGGCGATATTGAGCGCATGATGGAACGCGTGAAGAGCGAAACCGGGCCGGTGGATATCCTGGTCAACAACGCGGGTATTCAGTTTGTGTCGCCCATTGAGGACTTTCCGGCGTCTAAATGGGACGCGATAATCGCCATCAACATGTCGAGCGCTTTTCATACAACCCGGCTCGCCATACCGGATATGAAGGCGAGAAAGTGGGGCCGCGTCATCAACGTGGCGTCTGCTCACGGTTTGGTCGCCTCGCCGTTCAAATCAGCTTACGTCGCGGCCAAACACGGCGTCGTCGGCATGACCAAGACGGTTGCCTTGGAAACCGCCGGAGACGGCGTCACGGCCAACGCCATCTGCCCAGGCTATGTGCTGACCCCGCTGGTCGAAGCGCAAATCCCTGATACGGCCGCAGCCAGGGGAATTTCCGAGGAGGAAGTCGTGCGTGACGTGATGCTTGGTCCCCAACCCACGAAGCGCTTCGTGACCGTCGAGGAATTGGCCTCTCTGGCCGTTTATCTGTGTTCGGACGGCGCGGCGTCCATGACCGGAGCGGCGCTCTCCGTGGACGGCGGCTGGGCCGCTCACTGAGCGAGTAAATTTGGTTCAGATATCCAACTGGCGGGCGGCGGCGGGATAATCACGGTTCCGTTGCCAGTTTCTGAGAACCTGTTGGGCTGATTTTTCGTCCAGGGTCTCGAAAAATTCCGTCACTTCCGCTTTCTGCTTGGCAAAATTCTGCATGGTGTTCGGGCTTGCCCGGCGGGAATAGGCGAACACGGTCAAGAAATCCTTTTTCTTGAACCCAAGCGCCTTGAAGGTGATCGCCAAGCCTTCGCCGCCTGGTTCGTATAGCATGCGCTTGACCAGTTGTTCGCGCATACTGGCCCGGCGGGCGAGAAGATTGATGAACAGGCGCACCTGTCCGTTGTCCAAGGCGGCGATCATCATCTCGGCGTTGATTTCGGTCGTTTGCTGGATTTCCTTGGCCAGTTCCTTGGCGCGATTGGAAGAGCCCTCGCTGGATTGGATTTCCTTGACCTGTTTCAACAGATCGTCGATGACGTGCTCTTCCAATCCATAGGTGTCGATGATGTGCTTTCGAAGCGCCTCGGACACCCAGAGGAACATGCGCTTCGCCAGATGGTCCGGGAGCTCTTCCCGGCGCAGGATGGGTTCTTGGAAATCGTCAACGCGCGAGGACTCTTCCACCAAAAACGCCAGTGTCTTTTCCGAAATCAAGGCGTTCCGGTTTTCCAGCAGCGTAAGAATCACGTCCGTTCTTCCCGTTTTTACAAGGGCGTCGGATACCTGTTCCGCTAATCCGCGCCGGCTGGCGATGGCCAACTGGTGTTCATAGGTGCGATGACGAACAATCTCGATCAGCTCCTTATTCCGCAACAGCCGGCTTCTGGTGAGGATCGGATAGGCGACGTCGATGTTATCGTTGGCCAGGGCGTTGATTAGGTGCCCGGGAATATCCCGGCGCTCGGATAATCGTTCGCTGAGGTGCTTGCGGATCGAGACCTCGATGTCGTGACAGACTTGTTTAAGGATGTTGTACATCAACATCCTTTCGCGCTTGGTCAGCTTCTCGCCCTCATCGGAAAACAAATCCGTGATGACCGCCGCCAATTCGGACCGGCTTTCCGCTCCCTTCCGCCGGGCGAGCGACAACAGATATTCAGGGGACAAGTGAGACCCGGCCGATTTGTCAACCCGCTCGTTCATTCCAACGCCCGTTGCTACCATATCGTCCGGCGATCTTGTAACCGGTTATCGGCGGACGCAGAAATTGACCATCTGGCGATCGTCACCTTTTACAGGATTATAAGAACAATCCCAGCAATCTCTGATTGTCTTTATAGGCGGGCTGGGCATCCCGCTCAATGGTTTGAACGGCGCATTCTCATTTTCTCTTGTCAGCCTTTCTTCCGGACCTTCGCCCAAGAGTCCCGCAAGGTCATCGTCCGGTTGAATATCGGGGCGTCCGCTGTGCCGTCCGGATCCCGGCAGAAATAGCCCAGGCGCTCAAACTGCAAGGTTTTTCCGGCGGGCCATCGGGCAAGGGCGGGCTCCAAATACGCCGTCTTGATGATCGATAAACTGTCCGGGTTCAGATCGTCGCGGAAATCTTCCGCTTTCGCCGGTTCGTCCGACAGGAATAGATGATCGTATAACCGAACCTCCGCCTTCAGGGCGTCTACGGCGGAAACCCAGTGAATGGCGCCTTTTACCTTGCGCCCGTCCGGCGCGTCGCCGCCCCTGGTTTGCGGATCGTACTCCGCGCGCAGTTCGACGACCTCGCCCGCGTCGTTCTTGACGACACCGGTGCAGGTGATGAAATAGGCCCACCGCAAACGAACCTCGCGTCCCGGCGCCAGGCGAAAGAACTTCTTCGGCGCGTCCTCCATGAAGTCGTCCCGCTCGATATAGATTTCCCGGCCGAACGGCACTTTTCGCGTCCCCGCAGTTCCGTCTTCTGGATTGTTCACCGCGTCCAATTCCTCGGATGAACCCTCCGGGTAGTTCTCGATCACCACCTTCAGAGGGTTCAAAACCGCCATGCGGCGTTCGGCCGCCTTGTTCAGATACCCCCGGACGCAATGTTCCAGCAGGGCGAACTCCACCAAACTATCGGTCTTCGTCACGCCCAGACGTCCGATGAAATCCCGGATGGCCGCAGGGGGAACGCCGCGCCGGCGCATGCCCGACAGCGTTGGCATCCGCGGGTCGTCCCAGCCGGAGACGTGGTTTTCCGACACCAACCGGGTGAGTTTCCGCTTTGACAGCACGGTCCGGGTCAGGTTCAGACGCGCGAATTCGTACTGCCTTGGCGCTGCGGGTACGGGCAGGTTCTCGATCAACCAGTCATAGAGCGGGCGATGATCCTCGAACTCCAGCGTACAGATGGAATGGCTGACGCCCTCGATGGCGTCTGACTGACCATGAGCGAAATCGTAGGTGGGGTAAACGCACCAGGCGTCGCCTGTGCGCGGGTGAGCGCGCTTTATGATTCGATAGATCACCGGGTCGCGCAGATTGATGTTGCCGGCGGCCATGTCTATCTTGGCCCGAAGGACGCGCGCGCCATCGTCGAATTCGCCCGCCTTCATGCGCCGGAACAGGTCCAGGTTTTCCCTGGGGCTCCGGCTGCGGAAGGGGCTGTTCTTGCCGGGCTCTTTCAAGGAGCCCCGGTTTTCGCGGATTTCATCCGCCGTTTGGTCATCGACATAGGCTTTGCCGGCCTCGATAAGACACTCCGCCCAACCATAAAGCGTATCGAAATAATCTGACGCATGGGCCAGGCGGGCGCCCCAATCAAAGCCAAGCCAGCGCACGTCGGCCTTAATGGCGCCGATGAACTCCCGCTTTTCCCCGGCTGGGTTGGTGTCGTCGAAGCGCAGTGTGCAGTGGCCGCCGAATTCGGCCGCGACGCCGAAGTTCAAGTAAATGGATTTGGCGTGACCGATGTGAAGGTAACCGTTGGGTTCGGGCGGAAAACGGGTGATAATGGTTTTCGTTTTGCCCGAATCCACGTCAGAGCGGACAATGTCACGGACAAAGTCGCGGAAGGCGGAGTCCGCTGGCTCGTTCGGCGCGGCGTCGGACATGGGTGAAGGCTCCTGGAAACGGACGTGAGACAGGCTTTTAGCGAATCCGCCGTCAGGCCGCAAAGTGAAAGCCTTAGGGATGAAGCCCAAAACTGGTTCCTGCAAGAGCTTTGGGGCGGTTCGGTCGGCATTCTCAAACTGGCGGCGAATATCGGACCATGTCTTCTCTCCAACCTGCGCGATGAATATCGGCGAACGGGTCAAGCCGGAGAGGCGAGGTTGAGTGCATATCTGAAGACTTTGATCAATCATTATCAAATGCTGGAAAAACGGAATCCGGTTTTTGCCGCAAGGCCCGCTACGCGGTTAAGGATAATTTCCCGCATTCCTAGTTCAAAGTCATCCAGCGCAACGTCAACGCCGCCAAGGTTCAGCCTGTTGACGGCCCTGTTAGCCGGGCCAGCGATATGCTGACCGAACTTGAGGGACACACTTTCGAGAAACTGATTAAACTCTGTATCGAAGAGACATCCCGCAAAGGCGTCGGGAATTTCCTTCTGACCGGCCTGGTCGAAGGTTATTGGAGCAAGCCGGATGGTTCCGATATCGAGATTGACGTCGTGGTTCTAAACGAAGAGGACAAGATCGTGCGTTTCGGTTCGTGCAAGCCAAGCCAAGCACAGCGCCGCCTCGCGCGCAAAATTCGAAGAGCATGTCGGGCGCTTTCTGAAAACACCGGAAGGCCGCGGAGTGGCGGATTGGCGCCACGAACGGGCCTTGTACGCGACGTGGTTTGACGCGGATTTGCAAAAAACATTAGCCGGAAACGGCTATATCTGTTTCGATCTCAGTGAATTCCAGCAAAGGCTCTATCCTAACTTCGGGAGTTGAAATAATGGACGCGTGCGGCGACACCGAAACCGTCGTCCTGGATGATTTGACCGATTTGACGGCGGAAGGCCTGTCCGCGGCCGAGAGCGTTTGGGGCAAGGCGCGCGAAAGCGTCGCCGGTATGGTCGCGGTCGGTGGACGCGTGTCCGGCTCCGCTCTCGACGCCAATCAATTCGCCGCCCATGGATTCGCCTGGCTGACCACCTATGTCGAGGGATTGCGCCAGATGAGGGCCTGGGGCGAACGGCTGGAGACCGCCGGCGCCTGCGGCGAGCTGGAAACCCTGATGATTCAAGCCGCGTTCGGCGAATATCTCGCCCAGATCGAGGGCGGCGCCGCCCTCAGCCAGGGCGAGATTGTCCGTCCCGCCGACATGGGACTGACGCCGGCCGACATGAAGGCGCTTGCCGCGCCCGCCTGCCGGACGCTGATAACCCAAGGCAACACCCAAGCCGTCCGCGCGCGCGTCGCGGACCTCATGGCCGACGGCCATTACGGCGAATTGGGCCTCGATGACGAGACGCTCGGCATGGTCCGCGATCAGTTCCGCCGCTGGGCGGAGGAACAAGTCGTTCCCCACGCCCACGGCTGGCACCTGAAGGACGGCCTGATCCCGCTGGATGTGGTCGAGCAGATGTCGGAACTCGGCGTCTTCGGCCTCACAATCCCCGAGGAATGGGGCGGTCTTGGCATGGGCAAGATGGCCATGTGCGTGGTGACGGAAGAACTCAGCCGCGCTTATATCGGCGTCGGGTCGTTGGGGACCCGATCCGAAATCGCCGCCGAACTTATCCGCCTGGGCGGCACGGAGCGGCAAAAAGAACACTATCTGCCGAGACTAGCGTCGGGCGAGATCCTGCCGACGGCCGTCTTCACGGAACCCGGCACGGGATCCGATCTTGGCTCGCTCAAAACCCGCGCGGCGAAAAACGGCGGCAACTATACGATCACCGGCAACAAGACCTGGATAACGCATGCGTCCCGGACCGACATGATGACGCTTCTGGCGCGGACCGACCCGGACGAGAAAGGCTATAGGGGCCTTTCCATGTTTCTGGTCGAAAAGCCCCGCGGCACGGAAGAGAACCCGTTCCCGAAACAGGGCATGTCCGGCGGCGAGATCGCGGTTCTGGGTTATCGCGGCATGAAGGAATACGAGCTGGGCTTCGACGGTATGGAGGTGCCGTCGTCGCAATTGCTGGGCGGCGAGGAAGGACAGGGGTTCAAACAATTGATGGCGACGTTCGAAAGCGCCCGCATTCAAACAGCAGCCCGCGCCGTTGGCGTGGCGCAAAACGCGCTTGAGCTTGGGCAGCAATACGCCCGGGAACGGAACCAGTTCGGCCGCGCGATTCACGCCTTCCCCCGGGTGAACGGCAAGCTCGCCTGGATGGCCGTCGAAACAATGATCGCGCGTCAGCTCACCTATTTCGCCGCGCGGGAGAAGGACTCCGGCCGGCGCTGCGACATCGAAGCCGGCATGGCGAAGCTGCTGGGCGCGCGGACGGCCTGGGCCAACGCGGACAACGCGCTGCAAATCCACGGCGGCAACGGCTATGCGCTGGAATATCCCATTTCCCGCGTGCTCTGCGACGCCCGTATCCTGAATATCTTCGAGGGAGCCGCTGAAATCCAGGCGCAGGTCATCGCGCGGGGCCTGCTTTCCCAACGCAATTGAGTAACTTGACGAATCAAGCAAGCGGCGTCTCTGGTATCCAAGGCGTTATGACATCAGGCGGGGCCGACTCATGGGTTTCCAATAGGGCCGATCCATGGATTTTCAAGAGGTTCGATCCGTCATTCCCGCTCTTAACTTCGTCATTACCACTCTTTTTTGTCGTTGCCGCACCCTTACGTTGTCATTCCCTTCTTTAACGCAATAACAAGATATGGGCAATGACGTGTCCGGCAGCGCCCCATCCTCGGCGGGCGCCTGGGGGATGTGTCTTCCTAACGCCGCGCCCGGCCCGCCGGAACAGAGGCAGTTCGGGGCGTCAGCCGCCCGCGCCGTCGGGCGGACCTGGTTCGCGGAAACGAATCCCGCCGGTCGGGTTTTCCCGCTTGGGTTTGCTTAGGCGGTCGCTTGAGCGGTCGTTCGCGGGTGAAGGCCCGCCGGGTAAATCCCTTGAAACTTTAGGGGCGACAGAAGGCCGCGGCGGCCTTATCCTGCCGTTCCGCGTGAACCGCGCTGTGACGGCATGACGGCATGACGGCATGAGGACGCGGCAAGGCGCGCGACACACTCACCTGGGTGGAGACATGAGCCGTGGATGGATCGACGCCGACCAAAGCGCCCGCAGCCGCAGAAAAAAAGTCAGCGTCTTGCGGGATGATCGACCCGTTCGGCCGTCACGTTCATTACTTGCGTGTTTCGGTCACGGACCGGTGCGACTTCCGTTGTGTCTATTGCATGGCGGAAGACATGACCTTCCTGCCGAAGCGCGAGGTCTTGAGCCTGGAGGAATTGGACCGTATGTGTTCGGCCTTTGTGCGCAAAGGGGTCCGCAAACTGCGCCTGACCGGCGGTGAGCCGTTGGTGCGCAAGAACATCATGTGGCTGATTCGCCGTCTCGGCCGTCATCTGGAAACCGGCGGCCTTCAAGAACTTACCCTGACGTCCAACGGCAGCCAGTTGGAGCGTTTCGCCGGCGAACTGGCGGATGCGGGCGTTCGCCGAATCAATGTTTCCGTCGATACGCTCGACCCCGGGCGGTTCGAGGAAATCACCCGGTGGGGCAAGCTGGACAAAGTCATGGCGGGCGTTATGGCCGCCAAGAAAGCCGGTCTGCGGATCAAGCTGAACGCGGTCGCGCTCAAGGGCTTCAACGAGGACGAATACGACCGTATGTTGGAGTTCTGCGGCGAACACGGCTTCGACCTTACCTTGATCGAGACCATGCCCCTGGGCGAAATTGATCAGGACCGCACGGATCAGTACTTGCCGCTCTCCGAGGTCCGCCGCCGCTTATCCGAACGTTGGACGCTGGAAGACATTCCGTTCAAGACCGGTGGCCCGGCGCGCTATACGGAAGTCAAGGAAACCGGGCGAAAGCTTGGTTTCATCACGCCGCTCACCCATAATTTCTGCGAAAGCTGCAACCGGGTGCGCCTGACGTGCACCGGCGCCTTGTTCATGTGCCTGGGACAGGAAGACTCGGCGGACTTGCGCGCCGCGCTCCGGGCGTCGGACGACGACGGCATTCTGGAAGCCGCCATCGACGAGGCCATCGGCCGCAAGCCCAAGGGCCACGATTTCGTCATCGAGCGCCGCGGCCAAGCCCCCGCTGTCGGGCGGCATATGTCGGTAACGGGCGGCTAGACCCGGTTTCGAACAGCTTGAATCGAAGTTGCCGAATTGATGATTCAAGATAGAGGCTGGAACGAGAAGGCCAGTCTTTACGCCGAAAGCTTTGGATCAGGATTTGACGGACCGTGTGATTGACGCGGTTTTGGACGGCGGCGCGACCCGCCGCGGCGGCGCCATGCGGTTTGGTCTCAGTGCTTCGACAGCGGCCGAATGGGTTGACGCGGCGGTGCGTGATGAGCGGCGGCGTCCGATTGGAACCGGGGTTGGAACCGGGGGACGCCGGCGGGCGGCGCTTCTTGGAAAACGGGTTCCCGTCCTTCGTTCCTCGTCGTCCTTCACCGTCCGGCGGATGGCCGCGGTTCGGACGGAACGCCGCCTCAATGAGGATTATGCGCTGGCGGGAAGGGCGGTTTTCCAGGCTCATGGCTTTTCGTTCCTTTTGGTCATCGCCGGGTTGGCCGGAAGACGCTTTCCCCGCCGCCAGTCCCGGGGCGTGACGAAACGGCCGGACCAAAGCCCCAGACGGTTGTTCCTTGCCTTGGTTTCTTCCGCGACGAACCGGGCGGAATATCGGCGATAGGCGACGGCCCAGCCGTTCAAGACCATCCACCGGTTCAAGTTCACGCCGCCCGCGTGGCAGACGGAAAGGAAACGTCCGTACCGGTCCCGGCCGTTGGCATGGCAGATCACGGGCCGTCCCCCAATCTTTTCGATCAGGGCCTGGGTGGCCTCTGATCCACACGGCCACTTAGACCCATCAAGCTTTCGGCAATGCTGGCGCCGCTCCGGCGCGTCGATCCCTTGTAGCCGGTGACGCGCGTCGCCCAGATTGATCGAGTCTCCATCGACAACGCGCACCAATTCGCCGCCGTCCGCGCCGCCGTGCGTCGGGGCCGCCAGAGCGCAAATCAAGACGGCCACATAGGGCGCGGCGTTCATCGAACCCCCCACCGAGGCCAGGGCTTGCGGCACGCCTACCGCAAGTTGGCTTCTCTTGATCCTCTGATCGGGGAGTTAGTAAACCGCGCTAGGACGGTCCCTGTGACCTTTAGGCGGGAAGCCCTGGACATACGTCACAGGCTCCCCGACCGCAGGGTCAAGGGTACTGTTACGGTCGTACTGACCGCCTAGCGAGGGGTTACTATGCCCCGGAACCGTGCGTCTCGGTTCCAAGGGCTACGTTATAGGGGATCGCGCCCTGAATAAAGGGAAGAGCGTCGCGCCGGATCGCGGACGTCCGGCCTTCGCGTTTTCCTGGGTTTCGAGACGGAATCTGATTCGCGCGCCCCCGTTTAGGTAGGCTCGCGGGTTCTCATGGTTTGTTGGTCGAATTCGGCGACAGATTTGCTCCCCGCCGTTTAGGCGGGTTCGCGGGTCTTTCGGCGCCAAACGACGGACGCGCCCAAACGCCGCCCTTCGCGGCCCCTTCGCGGCGATGAATCAACGACGGCGTCGGAGCCGTTCCGCGTTTTCGCGCCGCCGTTCCGTCATTCCCGCGAAGGCGGGAATCCAGCGCGTCGTCCCGCATTCCGGCCAATCATCGAGTGGCGAAGGGTACTCTGGACCCCCGCCTTCGCGGGGGTGACACCCTGATATTATTCACGCTCGTCATGAGTGACAAAGGTCGGTCCGCCTTCCGCGTGTGGGCGACATCGTGAACCAGGGATTGATATTCGGCGGCGTGAAGCACGGACAGTCGTCATTGCGTTCGGCGACGCCTTCCGCGAACTGATTTCCGAAAAGTTCGAGAATATGGGTTACGTTCATCGCGTCCCCCTTGAGGTTGTTCAAGGGGAGGATTGGAAACGTCAGTTCCACTATTGACGTTAACGGATTGGCGGCCCGGGTAAAGAGATGATCAGCACAAGCTCAAGATTATTATTGCGTGTGTTCTGTCGTCACTTAGAAGCAGGGGGTTGTTTAAATAAAATGATGGCGCTTGACGCAATTAGTGCGATCAGACACGCGCCACATAGCGCATATAAACCAAACCAAACCTTATCCCGCGTGAATTCGACGACCTGCGGACAGCTTAACAAATTATCAATGATAGGCCCTGCGAAGAAGCAAGCCGCTAGGAGAATAAAAAAAGCCCAACAAAAACGCCTAAACCAAACCCCGACTCTCTGCCATCCAACAAAGCAATGGGCTACCGTTACTGATAGAGCGGCCACCACGCCGATAATCCCCGCAGTGAAGCGAGCATTAGGTTCCCATTCAACAAAAGCCAAGCCCGTCTTTGTTAGGAAATCGAGCCATTGTAAGGCGAAGCCCATAAAAACGTCGGCACCCAGCAGCAGAAACGGGAAAACCTGCGTCAATTTGCCGTTCGGCTTATTTAATTCGGACAATGCGGGCTCATTTCCAAATGGGGACAGAGAGTGTGCCGAGATGCCTGCCTTCTCTTGTCGAAAGGACATAACCCACTTCACCCAAAATAGGATTTTCAGGTAGATCGAGAGACACAGAGAACGTTCCTTTATCTGACAGGGGAAACCAATCACCTTTAAGGCGGGAATCCTGTTCGTACTTAGCCCTCAACGGACCGAATTCTGGCCGCAGTATAAGATCTTGCGGGTTGGCCCCAGAAGAATTTCGTAGCGGTCTAACGTAATATGTCATGTGATGATTAAAACTCTTGTCTGCCGTACTCACCTTGAGCGTTGTATAAGCCTTTATTTCTATGAGTGTCTGTTCCGGTTCCTTAGGGTCAGTTGGAACCACTGTTTTTGTTACCCACTCGAAGAAGTCGAGGATCGAACTTTTCTCGGTCTCCTTCTTATTTAACGGCTTTGTTGAAGACGGCGAAGGAGGGCATTCCCCGCCCTCTCTTTCTATCGCCGCCGAGTCATCGCGATGTGGCAAAATCGTTCCATAGCCTTCATGTTTTAGATTTCCGTACTTTAGACAACCGTCATAGGTGCCGAGAGTATGGTTTTTTAGTTTTGGGCGTGGTTTAGGCCATGCACAGCCAGCATCAATCCAACCATCTTGTTTCGGGACCAACCAGTTTATGTAGAGAGGCTTGTCTGAATGGTTTTCAACACAAGTTTCGTAGACATGCACATTCGCCTTATCGTTCCAAAAACGGCGAGTGGTTGTAGTAAATTTGTATGGCGGGTTTGAGTGGGTCTGGCGTATCTCTCCAAGACATTTTTCCTTAAACGCCTCCAGGCCTTCACACTTTGATGCAGCGTTCAGGGGGACTTGAAAACTGAAGAACAAAAAGCAGGCGACTGTGACACCCAATAAATGGGGTACAGGTTCTCGATATATGACGTCTGCGGACAAAGTGGTTTCCTATCAGACAAGCGAGGGCGGTTGATGGTTAATGCGACAACTTGCTTAGTAAGATGATTGCTATTAAGTAGAATACATTTTACAGATCAAAATAAAAATTGCAACTTTCATTTATTATTAATTCAAAAAGTGGGACGCTGACCGAATAGAAAAGGGTCAGCTTATGTCCTTCATATCCCCGGTCGTGGAGACCGCGCATCGCGATGAACTCGCCTCGACGAACATGGCCGTTTGGCCTCAGCGCCTTCGCGTCGTGTTCGATGCAGAGAGTCAGATGCTCGGGTCGCAGACAGTCAGAGGGTTACGCATAACGACTTGAAACCGCATTTGTCGGACAGTTTCTTGCCAAGCAGGATTTCCATCAACGCCCGACGCGCCAGCCCGCCCTTGCCGCCCCTTCGCGGTGATGAATCAACGACGGCGGCGGCGTCCCGCAGTCCCGCGCGGGCGGAAGACAGCCTTTCCGACGGTCGCATGGGGTCGCGCGTCTAGGAATCATCCCCGGACAGGGCGTTTTCGATCAGCGCGATGCTTTCCGCCAGGCCGTAAAGCGCGATGAAAGACCCCATGCGCGGGCCTTGCGGCTGTCCCAGCAGAATTTCATAGAGCGCCTTGAACCAGGACCGAAGGTCCTCGAACGGGTGGCTTTTGCCGACCTCGTAGATTTGCGTCTGGATATCCTCGGCGGGCGTTTTCGGGCTTAACGCGCGCAAGCGCGTCAGCAGGTCGCCGAGCGCCTTCGCCTCCATCGCCGTCGGGGGACGGTATTCCAGGGTTGGTTTGACGAAATCCCGATAATAGGTGACGGCGTATTCCAGCAGCTTGTCCAGGAAGGGCGCGGTTTCGGCGTTCGCGTCTTCGCGGTATCGGCCGATGAAACGCCACAGCACCGATTTATCCTCGGTCCCGCAGACGCCGACCAGATTGAGCAACAGCCCGAACGTCACGCCGCCCGCGTCGGACGCCGGCGGGTTTCCGCCATGAATGTGCCAAACCGGGTTGTCGATTTGCTTCCCGGCTTCTTGGTCCGGATAGCCGCCCAAATGCGCGAGGTAGTCGTCCACGGTCTTCGGAATGACGTCGAAATGAAGCCGCTTCGCCGCCCTTGGTTTTTGGAACATGAACAGCGCCAGGCTCTCGGGCGGCGCGTACGTGAGCCATTGCTCCATCGAGACGCCATTGCCTTTGGACTTGGAAATCTTCTCGGCGTTCTCGTCCAAGAACAGCTCATAGGTGAAACCGGCGGGCGGCCTTCCGCCCAGAATCCGGCAGATCGCGCCGGATTGTTTGACGCTCTCGATCAGGTCCTTGCCGGACATTTCGTAATCGACGCCAAGCGCGGTCCAGCGCATGGCCCAGTCGGGCTTCCATTGAAGCTTGCACCGCCCGCCCGTCACCGGCGTTTCAACCAGTTCGCCGTCCACGTCCTCGTAAACGATTGCGCCCGCCGCGGGTTTGGTTTCGCGAACGGGAACTTGCAACACCCGGCCGGTCTTTTTGCAGATGGGCAGGAACGGAGAATAGGTCGCGCGGCGTTCCTCGCCCAGCGTCGGCAGGATCACATTGATGACCGCGTCATAGCGCTCCAGCAAGCGCAGCAGCGTTTCGTCGAACAGACCTGATTTGTAGCATTCGGTCGCGCTCTTGAATTCATAATCAAACCCGAAGCCGTCCAGGAACGCCCGGAGGCGCGCGTTGTTGTGCTCGCCAAAGCTTGGGTGCGCGCCAAACGGGTCCCGCACTTGGGTGAGCGGCTTGCCCAGGTCCTGTTCCAACATCTCTTTGCCGGGCAAGTTGTCCGGCGCCTTGCGAAGCCCGTCCATATCGTCCGAGAACACGAACAGCTTGGTTGGGATATCGCACAGTTGATGAAAGGCGTGTCGCACCATGGACGTGCGCGCCACCTCGCCGAAGGTTCCGATATGCGGCAGCCCGGACGGGCCGTAACCGGTTTCGAACAACACATGACCCTTCTCCGGCGTCTTGCCGTTCAGGCGTTTCAGCAGGGCGCGCGCTTCCGTGAAAGGCCAGGCGTTTGAGGTTTCGGCGCGCTTCTTCAGGCCGCTCATCATGTGAAGCCCCTTGGTGGATCGTATTCTTAATAGGCGTATTCGGTGAAAACCGGATCGACGGAGCCGTTCCAGCGTTTTTCGTAGGCCAAGAGCATCTCTTCCGCGGGCGTCATGCCTGTTTCCACGATATGATGCAGCGCTTGCAGAAAGTGGCTTTCGTCCAGACCGACCGAGTCCAGCCGGCCGCGGTTCTTGAGACCTGTTTTCGCGAGCGCCAGGGCGTCCGATGCGATCTCGTTGACCGTGCGGCCCTTGAACCCGGTTTTCAGCGCCGTTTTTGGGACTTCGCGCCGCAGGTAGGCGTGATCGTCCGCGGTCCAGTCTTTGATAAGTTCGTAGGCGCCGCGGCGCGCCTCGCCATCATAGAGCAGGCCCACCCAGAACGCGGGCAACGCGCAAATTCGCGCCCAGGCTCCGCCGTCGGCGCCGCGCATCTCCAGGAACTTCTTCATGCGGACTTCTGGGAACGCCGTGGTCATATGATCAGACCAGTCGGACATGGTGGGCTTTTCACCCGGCAGAATATCGAGCTTGCCTTCAAGGAAGTCCTTGAAGGATTTGCCCGAAGCGTCGAGATACTCGCCGTTCCGATAGACGAAGTACATGGGCACGTCGAGGATATAATCGACATAGCGCTCGAACGAGAAAGTATCCTCGAAAACGAACGGCAGGGTGCCGCACCGGTCATTGTCAACATCTTCCCAAATATGACTTCGGAACGACAGGAAGCCATTCGGCTTGCCGAAGCGGAACGGAGAATTCGCCCAAAGGGCCGTCGCGACGGGTTGCAACGCCAGGGACACCCGGAACATCTCGACCATCGTGGCTTCCGAGTCGAAATCCAGGTTCACTTGAACGGTGCACGTGTTCTTCATCATGTCGAGGCCGAGACTTCCGACCTTCGGCATATATTCGCGCATGATCTTATAACGGCCCTTGGGCATCCAGGGTTTGTCGTCCGCACGCCATTTGGGATCATAGCCCAGACCGACGAAACTGACGCCCATTTCGCTGGCGACCGTCTTGCATTGCTTTAGGTGGCTGGTTACCTCGCCGCAGGTGGCGTGGATAGTCTTCAGCGGCGCGCCTGAAAGCTCAATCTGGCCGGCCGGCTCCAGCGAAATGGAACTGCTGTCGGGTTTGGAAAGCGCGATGATGTTATCGCCTTCCATCACGGGTTCCCAATCGAACCGCGTAAGCCCTTCCAATAACGCTTTGACGCCCCGCGCGCCCTCATAAGGGAGAGATTGGAGAGACTCCAGGCAATAGGCGAACTTCTCGTGCTCGGTGCCGATGCGCCACTGGTCCCGGGGCTTGCAGCCGGACTCGATAAAGCCAATCAGATCGTCTTTCGACTCGACGATATGAGAGGATGGTTTCGACGCACCCGACATATTGGCTCCTCGCTCCGGCGAATTTCCAGCCGGTCCTTGAACAACATCCGCGACCGGGAGGTTATCTCTTCCAGTCCCCAACCAGCGCCTGCCAGACGCTGAGCCCGGCGACCGCCGCCGTTTCCGCCCTCATGATTCTGGGGCCTGCTGAAACGAGCGTAACAAATGGCAGTTTTCCCAAGGCGTCAAGTTCGGAAACGGAAAAGCCGCCTTCCGGTCCTATCAGAAGAGCCGCCGGTTCGGAAGCCCCCGCCAATGATCCCGCTAAACCAGGAGCATTCGCCCGTTCCGCAAGGACGAATAAACGGCGTCCCCCGGGCCAATCGGAAACCAGATCGGTCAAACGCCGCGCGTCTCGAACAACGGGAACGTCCATCCGTCCGCACTGCTCGGCGGCTTCTCGCGTCAAAAGCGCCAAGCGGTCCGTATTTACACGCTGGGACTGCGTTCGTTCCGTAAGGACGGGGCGCAGCTCCGCCACGCCGAGTTCCGTGGCTTTCCCGATAATAAAATCCGTGCCGGTTTTCTTGACAGGGGCGAAAAGAAGCCAGATGTCCGGCGAGCCGGCCTGACTTCGTGTTTGAGACACACAGGCCAGAATACAAGCGGCTTTATGCGCTGTTTTGAGTGTGGCGCGCCATTCCCCATGCCGCCCATTGAACAAAAGGACACTATCGCCGGCGTCTAATCGCATGACGCGGGCAAGGTGGCGACTCTGCATCTTGTTCAATGTAATCTCGGCGTTACCCGAGAGCGGGGCGTTGATGAATAGGCGGATTGTCGTTTCCGTTGGCACGGCTTTCCTGTCTCCGGCGTTGCGTCCAAAGGCCGCTCAAGCGTATACGTCTGTTTATGAGCGACAAACAACACCTTGGCCTGACCGACATGCCGGCCGGGAGCTGGGTTGATCGCTTGCCCATTCAATCGGTAAAACCGTATCTCCGGCTGGCGCGCATGGATAGGCCGATCGGGACATGGCTGTTGCTGTTGCCTTGTTGGTGGTCGTTGGCCTTGGCGAGCCCTGGTGTTCCCGATTGGCGGTTTGCGCTGTTGTTTGCTGCGGGCTCGCTGGTTATGCGCGGCGCGGGCTGCACCATCAATGACATCGCGGACCGGAATTACGACGGCAAAGTGGCGCGGACGGCGCTCCGCCCCATTCCGTCCGGCGACGTCAGTGTGAAACAAGCCGTTGTATTCCTGGGGGTTCAGTTGCTGATTGGTTTGACGGTCCTCATACAGTTCAACGAATTCGCCGCCATCCTGGGACTCTCCTCCATCGGGTTGGTCGCCATTTATCCTTTCGCCAAGCGCGTCACGTATTGGCCTCAGGTCGTCCTGGGCCTTACGTTCAATTGGGGCGCGCTAATGGGCTGGGCCGTAACGCACGGCGGTCTGGGCCCCGCTCCGGTTCTGCTTTACCTCGCGGGTGTCTTTTGGACCCTGGGATACGACACGATCTATGCCCATCAGGACAAGGAAGACGATGCGATGATTGGGGTGAAGTCAACCGCGTTGAGGCTGGGCGCGGGCACGCGGCCCTGGTTGGCGGCGTTTTACGGGGCGATGGTGGCCCTATTGGCGGGGGCCGGTTATCACGCCGCTCTGCACCCTCTTTATTATGCGGGGCTTTTAATCGCCGCGGGCCATCTGTTATGGCAGGTTAAAACCGTTGACATTGACGACCCGAAGAGCTGTCTAGTCCGCTTCAAGTCCAATCGGGACGTCGGCTTTATCGTTTTGACGGCGATCATCGCCGCACAAGTCTTTGGTGTTCAAGGGTTTTCCAGAATGGTCACATTGTCATAGCCAAAGGGAAGACGGCAGGCCCGAAGTTTTTCCGTCCGGGCAAGACGCGTCGGCCGGTTGTTGACGGCTTCCAGGATATAATCCTCTAGAACGGCGTCCGGCGAAAGTTTATCACGCACCCAAATCTGAATCTCTTCCTGGTTTCTTGCCGGACGCCGCCGGTTAAGGGCGGGCACTTCCGCCAGTGGGACCACGCCGCCGCCGTCTCGAAGTGCGCCGTGTTTCGATAGATAGACATTCAGATCCGTAAGGGTCCGGCCCAATTCCGCCTTCATCCGGACGCCGTGAAGCGTGGCGTAATGGTAATTGCCCATGCTGATTTCCGTCTCATGCATGCGCAATAATTGGCGCTCATCCAACCAGGTGACAAATAACGTCACAATGGCGCCGGGCGAGACTTGTAATGTCGCGGGGATCGATCCGTAAGCTGTAATATGCGGTGAGAAAACCGTGTCGAAATCAAAGAGTTGAATTCGTGTGACCGGTATCGGACCCCAGTCTTCGTCACCGAATTTCCGTATGATCTGTTCCGGCGACTGGTTCGAGCCCACAGCGAGAACCGGCGTGCGGCCGGCGAGACCCGGAAGGTCGCCGTCGCGCGCCGCTTTCATGACGCGTTCGCCCAGAACCACATATGATTGTTTGGGCAGATAATAGGGATAGCCCATGGCTCGGGCGAGGGCGGCGGCGGACATCCGGCGTCAGTTGAGATACTGGTCGATATCGACTTCATCGATCTGGGCGGGATCGAGGAAGCGGTCCGCATATTCCTTGTAAACGCCGGATTTCAAGAACAGCCGGAATAATTCGTCGTCGATGTGCGCGTCCTTTTCCATGAAGGACATGATCTTAATGGAGTCGGACAGCGATTTCGGCTTCTTATAAGGCCGGTCAGCGGCCGTCAGCGCCTCAAAGATATCGGCGATCGCCATGATCCGCGCCGGTACGGACATCTCGTCCTTGTTCAACCGTTTCGGATAGCCGGTGCCGTTCATTTTCTCATGGTGACCGCCGGCATATTCCGGCACGCGTTTCAACTGTTTGGGGAATGGCAGCTGTTCCAGCATGACGATGGTCTGAACGATGTGGTCATTGATCTTGAAGCGTTCTTCCTCCGTTAAGGTGCCCCGGGCGATACAAAGGTTATAAATTTCGCCGAGGTTATATTTTACCTTGGGCACGTCCATTTTGAAGCCGTAGGAGTTGTCGGCGTCGGCGGCGATGGTGACATTCTCCCATGGAATCACGTGCTCCGCTTTATCCTCCAGCAGTTTCTCGCGTACCGGTATGGGTTTTTCCGGAATGCCTTTAAGGCGTTTCTGTTCTTCAAAGGTCAAGCCGTGCCGGTCATCCAGAGTGCGAGTCCATTCACGCGCGCCGATTTGACGAATCCGGTCTTGATCTTCCGGGGGCATGAACTCGCCACCCATATTGGCCTTGGCGATGAAATCGAATTCTTCGTCCAACTCGGCGCAAAGCGCTTCATACCCGGCCTTGTGCTCCGCCTCTCTGTCGCGGTTTTCAAGGGTCTTTTTCAGATATTCGACCTCCGCCTCGCGTTTGATCACCTCAAACCGCATGCGGATTTCGTGAATGCGGTTATAGATGGTCTCGAGTTTGACCGCCTTGTCGACCACGTATTCCGGCGTGGTCACCTTGCCGCAATCGTGCAGCCAGGCCGCGATGTGCAATTCGTACCATTGGTCTTCGGTCAGATCGAATCCGGCGAAGGAGCCGTCCTTGTCATCGCACGCCGCTCGGGCGAGCATTTTGGTCAGTTCCGGGACTCGCTGGCAGTGGCCGCCGGTGTAGGGCGATTTGGCGTCGATGGCGGATGCGATCAATTCGATGAAACTGTCCAGCAGACGGCGCTGCGCGTGCAAGAGTTGCTGGTTGTCGAGCGCGACGGCGGCCTGTGAAGCCAGTGATTCGATTAGCGGCTGAACTTTTTCGGAGAAGGGAACGATCTCACTGGTTTCCGGATGCAGGGCGTTCAGCAGTTGCAGCACGCCGATGATCTCGTCCTGGTTGTTCCTTAGAGGCACCGTCAAGAATGATTTAGACCGATACCCCGTGCCCTGGTCGAATTTCTTGGTGCCGGTGAAGTCGAAGGTCGCCGCCGCATAGGCGTCTTCGATATTCACGGACTTGCCCGTCAAGGCGCAGAACGAAGCAATGTTACTGTAATTGCTTTTTCCCGTGTCAGGGTCCACCAAGTTTAGGGGTGGAAAGGTTATGTCCTTGCCCGTGGTGCCGCCAAGCGCGATTTTGAGCGAATCCGTGCGCATAATCTCGAACTTGAGGCGGTTGTCGTCGGTCAGGATATAGAGAGTTCCGCCATCGGCGTTCGCAAGACTTTTGGCCTCTAACAGGATAGTTTCCATGAGACGATTGATATTGCGTTCGGCTGAGAGCGATATGCCGATATCGATCAGCCGTTGAAAACGCGCCTGGATATCGACATTGTCTTCCGCGCGGCGTCCCGAGCCTAGGTGCGCGCTTGTCTGGCGGTTCGACTTCCGGCGGTTCGACTTCCGGCGGTCTTTGAAGGCGCCTTCGATCTCGCTTTCAGGTTTATCGGTTTGGTCATTCGACATGGGGAAGACCTGTTTTCATGCGCGTCACGTAGCCCCGCCTTTTGCGCGGCAGTTATTCACCATGAGTTTATTCTTTTCATTATGGGATTGATTTACCGTTAAAAACGTATCCGTCTTTAGCTTCGCTGACAATCAATTGATCCTGTTCCGGCCTGTCTGTCTCGTTCATCCCGAGGCGTGAGCGGATGGCGATAGCTTCCATGGATTCAGCATTTGGCGCCGCCAAGAGCCCGGGATATGGTGCCGCGATGTTCCGCGTCGAACTCCGGACAGGGTGTCAATGGCCTACGCTTCCTTGCGCGATTTCATCTTTGAGAAACTTGAACCCCGGGGGCGGCTGGTCCGGGTGAGGGAGCCTGTCTCCACCGTGTTGGAGATGACGGAAATTCAAACCCGTCTTTTGGCGGATGGCGGCCCGGCGGTCTTGTTCGAACGCCCGATCATGCCGGACGGCGGCGAATCGCCCATGCCGGTGCTGGTCAATCTGTTCGGCACGGTGGAGCGTGTCGCCTGGGGGATGGAGCGAGAGCCGGGCGGGCTTCGTGATATCGGCGAGACGCTGGCTTTTCTGCGTCAACCGGCGCCGCCCGGGGGTTTCCGCGAAGCCATGGAACTGGCGCCGCTGGCTAAACGCGTCTTGTCCATGAAGCCCAAGACGGTTGGCCGGGCGCCTTGCCAGGAAGTCGTGCTGACGGGCGGTGACATCGACCTGACGAAGCTTCCCGTTCAGACTTGCTGGCCAGGCGAGCCGGCGCCGCTGATCACCTGGCCGCTGGTTGTGACCCAGGGCCCTGACGCGGGCGTCAAGGGCGGCGATAAACGCGATGTCCCGAATCTCGGCGTCTATCGCATGCAGGTCCTGGGCAAAGACAAGACCCTGATGCGCTGGTTGAGGCATCGGGGGGGGGCGCAGCACCATCAGCGCTGGAAAGACAAACGCCCCGGCCCTATTCCCGCAGCCGCTGTTTTGGGCGCGGATCCCGGTGCCATTCTGGCCGCCGTCACGCCGGTGCCCGACACGCTCAGTGAATATCAATTCGCCGGTCTTTTGCGCAATAAGAAGGTTGAACTGGCCGATTGCAGGACCATTCCGCTGAAGGTCCCGGCGGAGGCCGAGATCGTTCTGGAAGGCCGCGTCTCGCTTGACGAATACGGCGACGAGGGACCCTACGGTGATCACACGGGCTTTTACAATTCGGTCGAGAGCTTTCCCGTTTTCACCGTCACCGCCGTGACCATGCGGAAGCAGCCCATCTTCCTCTCCACCTTCACCGGACGTCCGCCGGACGAGCCCAGCGTTCTGGGCGAGGCGTTAAACGACGTCTTCGTGCCGTTGTTCGCGCAACAGTTCCCGGAAGTGCTGGATTTCTGGTTGCCGCCCGAAGCCTGCTCCTACCGTGTCGCCGTGGTGCGCATGAAGAAGGCGTACGCCGGTCACGCCAAGCGGATCATGATGGGTGTTTGGTCGTATCTGCGCCAATTCATGTACACCAAGTTCGTCATCATCGTGGACGAGGACATCGACGCGCGCGACTGGAAGGACGTCATCTGGGCCATGTCGGTGAACGTCGATCCGGCGCGGGACCTGATGGTGGTGGAGAACACCCCCATTGATTATCTCGATTTCGCCTCGCCGGTGTCGGGCCTGGGCTCGAAACTCGGCATCGACGCGACGGCGAAGACGGGCGGGGAGACCAATCGCGAATGGGGCCGCAAGCTCCGCATGTCCGATGACGTCATTGAGACGGTGACCAAAAAATGGGCGAGTTACGGGTTGCCTGGATCCGGTAGACCGATTTGGCGGTGATCGCGCGCGCCTGGTTTGTCATTACCCGGCCCTATTTTGCCATCCCCCGCTCTTGTTGGTCATTCCCGCCTTCGCGGAAATGACGCCCTGGCTTCGGACGAAATTGTCAAATCCCCCTCGCCGGCGCGGCGGACGACCCTTCCGGCTCGGCCCGCGACGGCGTAGGCGTGGGGGTGGGCGCTACGAGAATATCGGCGATTCGTTCAAAATATTGAATGAAACAGGTTAGCGCGCGACCACCCGAAGCGTTCGGGTGATCTTGTATTCCTTGTCCGCCCGCGCCTCGTCCATGCGCTTCAGGACCGCTTCGCCGACATAGCCGCCCGGCCGCCAATCAACGCCTAAACGCTTGCCGACAAACGCCATGTAGCGGGCTTGATCTTTCGAGATTTTGATCTGGTCGCGCACCATGACCTCGCCGTCCGGCGCCGTGATGGTCAGCGTCAGGCGGTCTCCTTCCTTCACCCAGAAGCTGTCCATCCAAAAGATGATGTTGGGCGCCTTCACCGTGAAGACCTTGTCCCGGTAATAGCCTTGCCGGAGGGCTTGGGGGTTGGGTTTCAACCGGGCGAACCCGGCGTCGTAAAGAGCGGTCGGGTCCACATCGGCCTGCGCCAGGGCCACCCGGTCCCAAAGCGGCGAGAGGCCGCGGCCGCACCGCGCCTCTCGCTTCAAACCGACAAAGGGGTCGATCACCGTCTTGCCGCGGAACCGGACTTCCAGGTGCAGATGAGGGAACTGGGCTGCGCCAGAACTGCCGATCTCGGCTATCTTCTGGCCGCGCTCGATTTCCTGGCCGAGACTGACGACCAGCGAGTTCCGTTTCAGGTGGCAGTAGCTCGTCCGCCAGTCCCCTTCGTGCTTCAACGTGACGCCGTTCCCGCAATCGCGTCCGCCCGTCGCTTGCAACCCGGCCTGAGCGATGTCCCCATCAATCACGCCGTCACGCAGTCCGATCACCTTCCCGGGCGCCGCCGCCAAAACCGGAACGCCGTCTTCCATGGCCCGATAATTTTTGAGCGCGATATCCGTCCCCTTGTGCCCGTCATAGCCGTGAGCGCCGCATTTGAAGTCGCGGACACCGCGCCCAACGGCGTGATCGACGAAGTTCACCAGCCAGCAGTTCTCACCGACCCGGCAAGCGGCGGGAAACGACAACTTGATGGGCTTGATGACCTCGCCGGGGCGCGGGATGATCTTGTCCGCCGGCTGTTCCGCCGGAGCCTCGTCGCCGCGGATGACGCCAGGGGACGGGACGCCGGGGCCTTCCCGCTGCGGGGTCTGAACGAGGGGACGCTCCACTCCCGGCGTGTTCGTCCGCCGCGCGGCCGCGTCCAACGCGTCCGGGACCACGACCGCCGCACCGGCCAGCAGCATCCCGATTCGGGCGGAAAAATGAGGGAAGGGCGTTGAGCGGCTCATTGGGCGGGCTTTCCCAGGACCAGACAAGTCATTGAGTCAAAAACCGATTATGACAGTATATACGAGCTTCGGAACTATCGCTTGCCGAATCACATTTCCCTTTTGTATATTGCGCTGCAAAATCAATGCTGCGCTGCACCGTATTTATGCGGCCGGCGAAGCGGCCCCGCTGGCGCGAGGTTTTCAGGACAAGGACCCCATGGACGCTCAAACGAACCCGATGGACAAACTGCACGGTTATTATTTCGAAGATCTGGAAGTCGGGATGCATGACGTCTTCGCGAAAACCGTCACGGACGCGGACATCCTGGCCTTCGCGGGCGTTTCCGGCGACACCAACCCGGTTCATCTGAATGACGAGTTCGCGTCCTCCACTATGTTCAAGGGCCGCATCGCTCACGGCATGCTGAGCGCCAGCTTCATCTCCACCGTGATCGGCACCAAGCTGCCGGGACCGGGCTGCATCTACGTGAACCAGAGCCTGAGGTTCAAGGCCCCGGTCAAGACAGGCGACACGGTTCAGGCGCATGTCACCATCACCGAGTTGGTCGATAAAAAGAAATTCGTTGTTCTCAAGACCGAGTGCACGGTCGGCGGCGAGGCCGTTCTGATTGGCGAGGCCACGGTTATGGTTTCGTCGCGAATTGCCGCGTAACACCAGCGCCCGATTACTTTAATTTTCCCGCGCTCCCTTGTTTGTCTCAAGGGGGCGCTGTTAGTTTGCGGCCATGAAAATCATTCGCCATCCATCAAGTGTTCCGGACGCCGTGACCGGCTCCGCCGTCGCAATCGGAAATTTCGACGGCGTGCATCCCGGACATCAAGCCGTCATCAACGAAGCGGGCCGCCTGGCGCGGGCGGAAAACCGGCCCTGGACGGTGTTCACCTTCGAGCCCCATCCCCGGCGCGTCTTTCAGCCCGGCGCCGAACCATTCCGGTTGACGCCGTTTCATGCGAAAGCGCGGGCGATTGAAACGCTTGGCGTGGATTATCTGTTCGTTCAGCGATTCAGCCGATCCTTTTCCCAGACCCCGGCGGAGGATTTCGTCCGGGAAACGCTATCGAAAGGTGTCGGCGCCGGTCATGTGGTCGCCGGTTATGATTTCGTGTTCGGCAAGGGGCGCGGAGGGAATTGCGAGCTTTTGCTGCGTATGGGGGCGGAGTTGGGCTTCGGCGTGACCGCCGTCGCCGCGCACGGCGATGAGGGGGGTGAACGCTACTCCTCAACCCGTGTCCGCGAGGCCCTGGCTGCGGGAGATGTGGAAACCGCCGCTCAACTACTCGGCCGGGACTACGGCGTCACCGCGCGGGTGAGGCATGGCGACCAGCGCGGCCGGACCATCGGCTTTCCCACCGCCAATATGCGCCTGGGCGATCATCTGGTCCCAGCCCGAGGCGTCTACGCCGTGGAAGCCGACATCCCCGGCCGGGGCGCGCCCGTTCCCGGCGTCGCCAACCTTGGCAGGCGCCCGACCTTCGGCGGTGCGGAAGACCGTTTGGAGACCTTTTTGTTCGATTTTTCGGGCGACCTTTATGGCGAGCGGCTTCACGTCCGCTTGAAACACTTCATTCGCGGGGAAAAGAAGTTTGACGGCATGGACGCTTTAAAGGCACAAATCGCCGCCGACAGCGCGAAAGCGCGTGAATTGCTGATCGTTGAGTAACCCTCTGGCGCTCCCAAAAAACCGTCATTTGAGTCCATTCGATGTCCATTGATTACAAGTCCACCATATTTTTACCGAAAACCGGGTTCCCCATGCGCGCGGGCCTGCCGGCGCGCGAGCCGGAAATTCTCGAAATGTGGGAGAAAGGCAATCTGTATGGGCGCATTCGCGAGACGTCCAAGGGCCGGGACCCCTTCATCCTGCATGACGGGCCCCCCTACGCCAACGGCAACATCCACATCGGCACGGCGCTCAACAAGATCCTGAAGGACACCATCGTCCGCGCTCAACAGATGATGGGCAAGGATGCGAACTACGTCCCCGGATGGGACTGCCATGGTCTGCCCATTGAGTGGAAGATCGAGGAGGCCTATCGCAAGAAAGGCAGAGACAAGGACGCCGTTCCCGTCGTCGAATTCCGCAAGGAGTGCCGCGAATTCGCGGAAGGCTGGATCAGCGTTCAACGTGACGAGTTCAAGCGCCTTGGCGCGGTCGGCGATTGGTCCGCCCCGTACCTCACGATGAGCCGTCACGCGGAAGCCGTGATCGCGCGCGAACTCGGCAAGTTCCTGATGAACGGCGGACTTTATCGCGGCGCCAGACCGGTCATGTGGTCGCCGGTGGAAAAGACCGCGCTGGCCGAGGCCGAAATCGAATATCACGATCATACCTCGACGACGATCCATGTGCGATTTCCCGTCCTGGAAGCACCAACGCCCGCGCTGGCCGGGGCCTCCATCGTTATCTGGACGACGACGCCCTGGACCATGCCGGGGAACCGCGCCGTCGCGTTCAATCGCGAGATTGACTACGTGCTGCTGCAAGTGAACGCGGTTGAGGAAGGCGCGGGCGCCAAGGTGAACGAAAAGCTGGTCTTCGCCGAAAAGCGCCTGGAAGAAGCCTGTGCGGCGGGCGGGGTCACGGAGTATGAAGTGCTGGGCCGGTTCGAGGGCGCGGCGTTTGAGAACGCCGTTCTCGCCCACCCATTGCGCGGCCGGGGCTATGACTTCGACGTCCCGGCGCTGCATGCTGATTTCGCGACGGACGAGGAGGGCACGGGCTTTGTCCATATCGCGCCCGGCCATGGCGCGGACGACTGGCTGCTCGGCCGCGAGCATGGCGTCGAGACGCCCCAAACGGTGGGCGAGGACGGTTGCTATTACGCGCATATGCCGCTGTTCGCCGGCAAACATGTCTATAAAGTGAACGACGAGGTTGCGGACGCCATCGCCGAAGCTGGCGGCCTGCTCGCAAAGGGTAAACTCACCCACCGCTATCCCCATTCTTGGCGTTCGAAGAAACCGCTGATCTTCCGAAACACGGCGCAGTGGTTCATCTCCATGGAAGAGAACGGCCTGCGCCAAAAAGCCCTGGCGGCCATCGAAGAAACGCGCTTTGTGCCGGCCGCCGGACAGAACCGTCTGCGCGGCATGATCCAGGACCGCCCCGATTGGTGCGTTTCGCGCCAACGCGCCTGGGGCGTGCCGATCACCGTCTTCGTCAACAAGGAAACGGGCGAACCCTTGCGCGATCAAGCCGTCATGGACCGCATCGTCGCGGCGTTCGAGGAGGAAGGATCGGACGCCTGGTTCGCATCGCCCGCAGAGCGATTCCTGGGCCCAGATTACGATCCGGACGATTTCGAACAGGTTTGGGACATTCTTGACGTCTGGTTCGATAGCGGCTGCACCCATACCTTCGTTCTGGAAGACCGCGACGATTTGCGATGGCCCGCGTCGCTTTATCTGGAAGGTTCCGACCAACACCGGGGCTGGTTCCACTCGTCCCTGCTTCAGGCCTGCGGCACCCGCGGCGCGGCGCCTTATGAGGCGGTTCTGACCCATGGTTTCGTTATGGCGGCGGACGGCCAAAAAATGTCGAAATCGTTGGGCAACACGGTCGCCCCTCAAGACGTCATCAAGGAATACGGCGCCGATATCCTGCGCCTTTGGGTCGTGGGTTCCGACTATTCCGAGGATCTCCGCATCGGCAAGGGGATTCTGAAATACCATGCGGATATTTATCGGCGGATACGCAATACGCTGCGATTCCTCCTTGGCGGCTTGACGGATTTCGATGAGACGGAACGTCTGCCGCACGATGAGATGCCGGAACTTGAACGCTGGACGCATCACCGGCTGTGGCGGCTGGACGGCATGGTGCGGAAGGCTTGCGATGATTTCACCTTCCACCACGTGTTCACCGAGCTGCACAATTTCTGCACGGTCGATTTGTCCGCGTTCTATCTGGATATCCGAAAAGACGCGCTTTATTGCGGCCCGCCGGCGGACGTCAAACGCCGCGCCGTCCGGACCGTGTTGGACGAATTGTTCAATTGCCTGACAGCCTGGTTCGCGCCGTTCCTGTGTTTCACGGCGGAAGAGGCCTGGCAAACACGTCACGGCAATCCGGGTGTTGAGAATTCGGTCCACCTCCGCGCCTTCCCCGATATTCCGGAAAGTTGGCGGAACGACGCCCTGGCCGAAAAATGGGTGACTGTCCGGCGGCTCCGCCGGGCCGTGACCATGGCGATTGAGGAGAAGCGGGCGGCGAAAGAAATCCGCGCCAGCCTGGAAGCGGCTCCGGTGGTTTACGCCGGAGACGCCTATCACGCGGCGGTTGAGGGTCTTAGCCTGCCCGAGTTGTTCATTACCTCCGCTGCGCGTCTCGAAAGGGGCGACGCTCCTGCCGGCGCCTTCCAGGCGCCTGAGATTGACGATGTGAAAGTCGTCGTCGGACTGGCCACGGGTAAAAAGTGCGAACGGTGTTGGCAAGTACTGGAAGACGTCGGCGCGGACGCGGAGCATGCGACCATCTGCGGGCGCTGTGCGGAAGCGGTGAAAAATCCGCCGCGGGCCGCCGGGTGACCCGCGCGCGTCAAATCGGACTGGGCCTCGCCGGTTCCGCCCTCGTCCTTGATCAGTTGACGAAGTGGTGGATTCTCGCCGGCGTCATGAATCCGCCCAGGCTGATTGAGGTGACCTCGTTCTTTAATTTGGTGCTGGTTTGGAACAGGGGAGTAAGCTTTGGTCTGTTCGCAAGCGACTCGCCCCATAACGCCTGGTTGCTGTCCGGCGTCGCCATGGTCATTTGCGCCGCGCTGGCCATTTGGATGTGGCGGAGCGCGGACACACTGACCAACGCGGCCCTGGGTCTGATCATCGGCGGCGCCGCCGGAAATGTTATTGACCGCGCGCGTTTCGGCGCGGTGACGGATTTTCTGGACTTTCACGCCGCCGGATATCATTGGCCAGCGTTCAATGTCGCGGATGCGGCGGTCTGCGCGGGCGCGGCCTTGCTGATCCTGGAATCCTTGTTTTCCAGGGAAAAATAAGCCAAAGTACCTTTAATCGCAACGCGGGCGAAGCGCTCTCCGCCCGCTTCCCTCTCCAATTTTCTGGTTTCGATAAGTTCTCACGGATGCGGTCCTGACCATGCGGCGTTTTTTGACAAATTTGGCTGTCGCCGGCGTCCTCGCGGCGACATTGGCCGCATGCGGCGCCATCGCTGAACAATTCACAAACCCGAAGCGCGCGCCGGACGAATTCGCTGTTTATTCCCGCCCGCCCTTGAGCCTGCCGCCTGATTACGCCCTGCGCCCGCCGCGTCCGGGCGAGGACGACTTTGAAGATCAAACCGCACAAGATCTCGCCCGGGCGGCGCTCTTACAAAGCTCGACGTCCCGCGCGGGCCGCGCGGGCCGCGCGGTGAGGCGCGAACAGCTGGGCGACTCCTCGCCGGGGCTGATCGCATTCCTTGAGCAAACCGGCGCCAACCAGGCGAGTCCCGATATCCGAAACGAGCTGGAAATCGAAAGCCGCTTTATCGCCGATGAAGAACAGCACTTCGTTGATAAGCTCATTTTCTGGGTGGATGATCTGGATAATCCCGGCACGATCATCGACGCCCAAGCCGAGCAGCGCCGCATCCTGGAACAACAAGCGCTAGGCGAACCGCTCAACAAGGGCGACGTGCCCGAGATCGTCCGGAAACCGCCCCGGAAGGGTATTTTGGGCGACCTGTTCTAGGCGCGTCTTCTTCATCCAAGCCTCTCGCTGAACGTAATCCGCCAGCCGCGCCTCTCGGTTGCGTGTTCCTTTCACACGCCTATATCCCATTCAACAGCCTTGCCTCGCGCGACCGAGCGGAGTTCCGTCATGCCTCGACCATTCAGCCCCCTCGCCATCGTCGGCCTCGTGTTGATGATTTTTGCGCCGCCCGCCAAAGCCGGCGTCTTTAATCCGGAAACCTTCACGCTTGATAACGGAATGCGGGTTGTCGTGATATCCAACCACCGCGCCCCAGTGGTGACCCAGATGGTCTGGTACAAGGTGGGTTCCGCGGACGAACCGAGAGGCCTGTCGGGGATCGCTCATTTCCTTGAACATCTCATGTTCAAGGGTACGCGCACCCAGAAGGCCGGCGAGTTTTCCAGAGAAATCTCGCGCCGCGGCGGGCGGGAAAACGCCTTTACGTCTTATGACTATACGGGCTACTTCCAAACAATCGCAAAGGAACACCTGCCCGAGATGATGCGCCGGGAAGCGGACCGGATGACCAATTTGGTCCTCACGCCTGACGTCATTGAACCGGAACGCCAGGTGGTTCACGAAGAACGCCGGTCCCGTATAGATAACGACCCGGGCGCCATCCTGAGCGAACACGCCCAGGCGGCCCTCTTCCGCAATCACCCCTATCGCATCCCCATTATCGGGTGGAAGCACGAAATCGACGCGATTTCCCAGACCGACCTGGTGGAATTTTATGAACGCTGGTACCGGCCGAACAACGCGATCCTGGTGGTCGCCGGTGACGTCACAGCCGAGGAATTCAAGCCGCTGGCCGAGAAGTATTACGGCGTCATCCCGGCGGGCGAGACCATTGAGCGGGACCGAACCATCGAACCCGCGCCGGGCGCGGAACGCCGCGTCGTCTTGAAAGACGCCCGTGTCCGCCAGCCGAGTTGGGGACGGCGCTATCTAGCCCCCAGCACTGGCCAGGATGGTCATGACGACGTTTATCCGCTACAGGTGCTGGCCGATATTATTGGCGGCGGCGCGTCCAGCCGCCTTTACCGCTCGCTGGTGATTGATCAAAAACTCGCCGTCAGCGCCGGCGGCTATTACAGCGGCGACAACCTGGGTCCGGGCCAGTTCGGTTTTTACGCCTCACCCCGTCCCGGGGTCCCTATGGATCGGATAGAAGCCGCCATTGACGGCGAAATCGCCAAGGTCATCGCTGACGGCGTGACGGAAGACGAACTTGAGCGCTCCATCCGCCGTCTCCGTTACGAAGCGGTCTATGCGCGCGACTCGGCCTCCGCAGGCGCCCGCCTTCTGGGCGCGGCGCTGGCGTCGGGCCAGACCATCGAAGACGTCGAAAGCTGGCCGGAACGGATCGCCGCCGTCACCACGGACCGGGTCAAGGCCGCCGCCGTCAAAGTGTTCAACGACGGCGCTTCGGTGACGACCGAACTGCTGCCGAAACCGAAAGAGGCCGCAACGGCGCCTCGACAGCCGAAGACCGAGGGATAAGGAAACGTCCTCATGATCCGCCGTACCGTAATCGCCGTTCTTTCGCTCTTTTTCCTCCTCGTTCCGGCGGCCGCGGCCGACGCCGCCGGGAAACCCGAACGCGTCGTCACGCCGTCCGGGATCGAGGCCTGGCTGATCGAAGATCACCTGAACCCCATCATTTCGATGAAGTTTGAATTCCGGGGCGGCGCGGCGCTGGACCCGGAAGGCAAGGATGGTCTCGCCAATATGGTTTCCGGCCTTTTGGACGAAGGGGCAGGCGACATTCCTTCCAAGGCGTTTCAGCGGGAACTGGAAGACCTGGCCGTTACTCTCCGTTTTTCCGCCGGGCGGGACACCTTCGGCGGCGGCCTGAAGACGTTGAAGGAAAATCAAACCCGCGCCTTTGAACTGCTGAGGCTCGCACTCACCCAGCCACGCTTCGACGCGGAACCGGTCGAGCGGCTGCGCCAGCAAATCATGGCCGGGCTGCGCCGGGAAAAAGAAAACCCCGGCGCCATTGCCGGCGAGGCGATCATGAAAGGCTTCTTCGGCGATCATGTTTACGCCCGCCGCACCCGCGGCGGCCTCGAAACGCTCAAGGCGATCACTGTTGAAGATTTGAAGACTTTCGCCGCCGACCGCCTAGCTCTGGATAACCTGGTCATCGGCGTCGCCGGCGACGTCACGCCGAGTGAGCTGTCGGGTTTGCTGGAAAGCGCCTTCGCCGGCCTTCCCAAGACCTCCAAACCGTTCGCGGTCGCAAAGGCGGAACCCAAGGCGACGGGGTCCGTCACCGTTATCGACAAGGCCGTTCCGCAATCCACTATCCTTTTCGGCCATAAAGGCGTCAGCCGGGATGATCCCGACTTCTTCGCGGCTTACGTTTTGAACCACATACTGGGCGGCGGCGGTTTCACGTCCAGGCTTTATGAGGAGGTGCGCGAGAAACGGGGCCTTGCCTATTCGGTCTATTCCTACCTCCATCCACTGGACCACGCCGCCATCTGGATGGGGGGAGCGGGCACGGCGAATGAGCGGGTCAAGGAGACCCTGGACGTCGTCCGGGCCGAGTGGAAGCGCATCGCCGAAAAGGGCGTCTCCGATGACGAGCTTAAGGACGCCAAGACATTCTTGACCGGGTCTTATCCATTGCAGTTTACCTCGACGGACCGAATCGCTTCGACCCTGGTCGCCATGCAGTTGGACGATCTGGGCGTCGATTACCTGGAAAAACGCAACGGTTTCATTGAGGCCGTCGAGCAGGACGATATCAAGCGCGTGGCCGCTAAGCTGTTGGCTCCCAATAACCTTACCTTTGTCATCGTCGGTCAACCGGAAGGCGTCAGCACCACCAACTGATGCTCCGCGCCGGGCGTCTGTGGCGCATTCGACAGGGGTTTGCTAGGTTAGCGGACCGGGCGGCGGCCCGCCTTTCCGAGTCGGGGCGACCATGACTTTGCATTCCAACGTCCGCGCCATGACGGGCGCCTGGCAGGCTCTCGAAGCCCACGCTGTGGAGATGCGCGACCTGCATCTGCGCGACCTCATGGGCGCCGATCCGGAGCGCTTCCGCCGCTATGCGCCCCGGCTGGACGGCTTCCTGGTCGATTTTTCCAAACAACGCTGGAACACGGAAACCCTGAACCTGTTGCAGATGCTCGCCCGCGAACGCCGTCTGGAGCAAATGCGCGACAAGCTCTTTGCCGGCGAGCAGGTGAACGAAACCGAACATCGCGCCGCGCTGCATATGGCGCTCCGCGCGCCGGGCGGCGGCGCGTACCGGACTGCGGAAGGCCCCGTCGGCCCGTTCGTCACCCGGATGCTCGCCAAGTTGGCGGAATTCTCCACCGCCGTGCGGAGCGGCGCCAAAAAAGGCGCCGCCGGAAAGCCTTTCCGCCATGTGGTCAGCATCGGCATCGGCGGATCGGACTTGGGCCCCCGCATGGCGGCGGCCGCGCTCCGGCCCTATACCGGCGGCGCGCCCGCCGTTCATTATGTCTCGAATGTGGACGCGGAGGATTTAGCGGAAACGTTAAGGCCCCTGGCGCCGGACGAGACGCTGTTCGTCGTCGCGTCCAAAACCTTCGGCACCCAGGAAACTATCACCAACGCGCTTTCCGCCAAGGAATGGCTGGCGGCGGCCTTGGGTGAGACGGCTGTCGCCGATCATTTCTGCGCGCTTTCGAGTAACCGGGAGGCGGTCGAGGCGTTCGGCGTCAATCCAGACAACATGTTCATGTTCTGGGATTGGGTGGGCGGCCGGTTTTCCATTTGGTCCGCCATCGGGCTCTCCCTGATGATCGCCATCGGGCCGGAGCGGTTTGATGAAATGCTCGCCGGAGCCCATGAAATCGACGAGCATTTCCGAACCACGCCGCTCACCTTCAACATTCCCGTACTTCTGGGATTGGCCGGGATTTGGAACGGTAATTTCTTGGGCGCGCGCGTTCACGCCGTGCTGCCCTATGATCATCGCCTGCGGCTGTTCCCTGATTATCTCCAGCAATTGGAGATGGAAAGCAACGGCAAGTCCGTCACTCAGGGCGGCAGACCCGTAGATACGGCGACGTCGCAAATCATCATGGGTCAGGCGGGCACCAACGGCCAACATGCGTTTTATCAACTGCTGCACCAAGGCACGGATCCGGTTAGCGCCGATTTCATGGTGGCCGCCGCCAGCGACGCGGACTTGAACAGCGGCCGGAAGGACGAGCATCACGCCAAGCTGCTGGCCAATTGCCTCGCCCAATCCGAAGCCCTGATGCGCGGCCGCACCTGGGCGGAAGCGGTCGCGCACATGCAAGAGCAAGGGGTCGGCGACACGGAGGCGGCCCGCCTCGCCCCGCAAAAGACCTTCCTGGGCAACAAACCCTCCACCACCTTCCTGTTCGATAAATTGACGCCCAGAAACCTGGGCCGTCTAATCGCGATTTATGAGCACAAGGTGTTCGTCCAGGCCGTCATTTGGGGCGTCAACCCGTTTGACCAATGGGGTGTGGAACTGGGCAAGGAAATGGCGGCGAAACTTCTGAAACGCGTTATCGACCAGAGCCGGGAACCGGATTATGAACCCAACCCTTCCACCGAGGGTCTGCTGGGTCAAATCGCCGCATACCGGAAGAAAGGCGACTGATGCCGCTTGATGAAAAACCGGCGCCGGGGCCTCTGCGCCTGCTGCCCGAGACGCTGGTCAATCGCATCGCCGCGGGCGAGGTGATTGAGCGCCCGGCGGCGGCCGTCAAGGAACTGGTCGAGAACGCGCTCGACGCGGGCGCCACCCAAATCGACGTCGTGATCCGCGAAGGCGGGCAATCCGAAATTCGCGTGACCGACAACGGCAAAGGCATGAACCGCGATGAGCTGATCCTCGCCGTCGAACGCCACGCTACCTCGAAACTGAACGGCGGGGACCTCACCAACATCCACACTTTGGGTTTCCGCGGCGAGGCCTTGCCCAGTATCGGCGCCGTCGCGGAACTGACGATCACATCCCGCCCCCCCGGCCAAGACAGCGCCTGGAAACTGGTTGTCGATGGCGGCGGGAAGGGCGCGCCGGAGCCAGCCGCCCATCCCCTTGGCACGCGCATTGAGGTCCACGACCTGTTCCGGGCGACGCCCGCGCGCTTGAAATTTTTGAAAACATCCCGGGCCGAGCAAGGCATGGTGACGGAAACCGTGAACCGCCTGGCCATGGCGCATCCCCATGTGGGGTTCTCACTGCACAATGGGGACCGGTATCTAGTAAAGGCGGGCGTGGAGGCCTCGCTAACCGACGATACGGACCTAGCGCGTTTATCCGCCATCATGGGCCGCGACTTTGCGGACAACGCCATACGCGTCGAGGCGGAGCGCGAGGGCGTCCGATTGTCCGGTTACGCGGGCCTGCCGACCTATAACCGGGGCAATTCCGCCATGCAGTTCCTGTTCGTGAACGGCCGGCCAGTGAAGGACAAGGTATTGCTGGGCGCGGTCAGGGGAGCGTACCGGGAATTTCTGGCGAGTGACCGTTATCCCTTGCTCGCGCTTTTCATCGACTGCGCGCCCGCGTTCGTGGACGTGAATGTGCATCCCGCGAAGACCGAGGTACGGTTCCGGGAGGCCGGTCTGGTGCGCGGCCTCATCATTTCCGCGTTGAAACACGCCTTAGCGGAAGCCGGACACCGGGCCTCCACCACGGTGGCGGACGCGGCCCTGGGCGCTTTCCGGCCAGGCGGGTTGCCGATGGGGCGGCCGCCGGGCGCGCCATCCCATCAACCGCCCCCTTATCATTCCAATCATGGTTCTTCCGGTATGCGGGAGAGCGCCCGGAGTTTCCACGCCCCGCTGCCCAATCTAAACGGGGACCTGCGGGCCCGGGGCTGGGACGCCCCGGCGGAGACAGCCGGTCAAGCGCCAGAACCCGAAGACCACGCATTGGGCGTCGCCCGCGCGCAGCTCCACCAGACCTATGTCATTGCGCAAACGGCGGACGGCGTCGTCATTGTCGATCAGCACGCCGCTCACGAACGCCTGACCCAGGAAAAGATCAAGGCGGCGCTCGAGACCGGCGGCGTCGCCGGGCAAATGCTTCTTATTCCAGAAGTCGTCGAGTTGGAGGAGGACGCCTGCGGCCGTCTGGCGGCCCGGGAGGCTGAACTGGCCGGGATGGGCCTGGTGATCGAGCGTTTCGGGCCGGGCGCCGTCGTTGTTCGCGAGACGCCCGCCCTGTTGGGGGAAACCGACGTTCAATCCCTGATCCGGGACCTGGCGGACGATCTGGCCGAGTTCGATGAAACCATCGCCTTGTCGGAACGCATCGGAGACGTCTGCGCCACGATGGCCTGTCATGGCTCAATCCGCGCGGGCCGGCGGCTGAACGCGGACGAGATGAACGCCCTGTTGCGCGAAATGGAGGCAACCCCCCATGCGGGACAGTGCAGCCACGGCCGCCCGACCTATGTGGAATTAAAGCTCGGCGATATCGAAAAACTTTTCGGCAGGCGGTAATCTCCCTTTTGTTTTTGGGAAAAACACTTTGCTGATCGAATGGTTCAGGCACCGGCTGGCTTCAGCCGACCCGGCGGTGAAGAAGCTGGGCTATGTGAAAGAGTTGATCGCCATCGAGGCGCGGCACAAACGGTGCGCCAAGGCATGGGCGGAGCACCTCTGCAAAACCCGGCGTTTCGTGCTCTGGTCCGCCGCCAACTGCCGCCCCAATGTTCCCAATCGAAAAGTCACGGTTTACGGTTCGGGCCTGTTGCTGGACGTTCCGATAAAGGAACTCGCCGCGGACTATGACGAAGTCGTCCTTGTCGATATTTGTCACCTGCCCCAAGTGCGGGAAAAGGTGATCGAACTTTCCAACGTGCGTTTGGTGGAGGCGGACATTACCGGTCTCGCGGACGACTTGGCGGCGGGCCGGGAGCCCGACGCACCGCCGCCAGCGCCTCTGCCGGACGCGGACGCGGACCTGGTCGTCTCGCTTAATCTTTTGGCTCAGTTGCCTCTCGTGCCCTGTCAGCGCCTCAAGCGCGCCGACAGGGAGCGGTTCGGGCGCCGGATCATGGAACGGCATTTGGAAGCGCTTGGCGCCTTGCCCGCCCAAGTGACGCTATTGACCGAAACAAAACGCCGTTGGCTGGAAGCCGCCGAGGTTATTCACGAGGATGATCCGCTGATGGGAATCAGGCTCCCGGAAACCGGCTCGAACATGAGCCTCGGGTGGGAATGGAACATAGCGCCCCAGCCCGAAATCGCGCCCACCCGGGATATGGTGCTGGATGTCGCGGCTTATAGTGATCTTTTCAAGAACTGGACTTTCGCCGCGCCATAAACCCGCTCATCAATGAACCGATAGCCGGGCGGAATGTCGAAGCGCTCATCCGATCCCGTCTCAATGACCAGGACACAGCCGGGCGCGGCCCAGCCGCGCGCCTTGACGCCGAGAAGGGCCATCGGCGCCAGGTCATGGCGATACGGCGGGTCGAGGAACAGCAAATCCGCCGGCGCATGGGCGATCCGGGCGGGAGGCGGCAAGCGGCTGACGTCCAGCGGCAGGAAGTTGGCCCGCTCCAGCATTCCGCAAGCCAGCACGTTCCGCCTGGCGAGCGCGAGGGAGACTTTTCCCCGGTCGATGAAGGTCGCCCCGGCCGCGCCCCGGGACAGCGCCTCCAACCCCAGGGCGCCGGACCCGCAACACATATCGACGACCTTAACGCCGCGCATAACCAGCGCGGGTTTGCCGTTGGCCAAGATATTGAAGATGGCTTCCCGCGTTCTGTCGGATGTCGGCCGGATATCCTTCCCCTCCGGCGCGCGGAGTTTCCTGCCGCGCAAATCCCCGCCGACGATTCTCATCACGGTTCCCGCGTGTAAGAGAGAAAGTCCGTCGCCATACGCCCTCTCCCCAGCGCGGAGAGGGCCGGGGTGCGGGGAAAGCGCGGCCGAAGCGCCCGCGCCCGGCCTTGCCCCGCCTGGCTGTCCTCTCCCCAAAGGGGCGGGGGGTCGATGTATCGCCTGGCTTGCGTCATCAACTCTCGCCGCCCAACTGGTCCTTCAACGCTTTGGAAGGCACGGGCGCCACCCGGCCTTTGGCGAGAGCGCCCAATTGGAAGGGGCCGTAAGAGACGCGGATCAGGCGGCTCACGGTGAGACCCAGATGCTCCATGATTTTGCGGATTTCCCGGTTCTTACCCTCGGTCAGAGACACCGTAAGCCAGCTGTTCGCCCCCTGGGTGCTGTCGAGACGCGCCTGGATGGCGCCGTACCTGACGCCGGAAACTGTCACGCCATTGGCAAGGCCTTTCAGCTTTTTCTCATCCACTTTACCGTTCACCCGCGCCCGGTAGCGCCGTGTCCAGCCCGTGCTCGGCAATTCCAGACGCCGGGCGAGTCCTCCGTCGTTGGTGAGAAGCAGAAGACCTTCCGAATTCAAATCCAATCGGCCAACCGAGAGCACGCGGCCCAGATCTCCCGGGATTTTGTCGAACACCGTCGTCCGGCCTTCCGGATCTTTGTGGGTGGTGACCAGTCCGGTGGGTTTATGATAGCGCCAGAGCCGGGTTTTTTCCTTTTCAGGCAATGGCTTGCCGTCAACCAGAATGATATCCGCGCCGCTCACGGTCCGAGCCGGCGTCGTCAGCAACTGGCCGTTCAGCTTGACCCGGCCGCCGGCAATCCAGCGCTCCGCGTCTCTCCGGGAACAGAGTCCTGAGCGGGCGATCACCTTGGCGACGCGTTCCGCTTTCCGAGTTTCCGTATTTGACATTGCCGGAAGCTAGACGCTTTCTTCGCCAAATGGTATCCGAAGATGGACATATGAAAACCGCCCTGGCGGAAGCCAGGGCCGCGGGCGAGAGAGGCGAAGTCCCCGTCGGGGCCGTCGTCATCTCCGGCGACGGCGCGGTTCTCGCCTCGGCGGGGAACCGGACGGAAGAACTCAACGACCCCTCCGCCCACGCCGAAATCCTGGCGATCCGGAAGGCTGGCGAGCGATTGAACCGCCCTCGTCTGGTCCATTGCGCGCTTTACGTGACGCTTGAGCCCTGCGCCATGTGCGCCGCCGCGATTTCGTTCGCCCGTATCAAAAAACTCGTCTTCGGCGCCTACGACCCGAAAGGCGGCGGGGTTGACCATGGCGCCCGCTTCTTTGGGCAGACCACCTGCCACTTCAAACCGGAAGTCATCGGCGGCGTGCGGGAAACGGAAGCCGCCGCGTTGCTCCAGAGATTCTTCCGTACGAAACGGGGATGACGCGGGCGGGCGGAATAACGGGCGCGCCGGGTTACTGTTCCGCCGCCAGCGGCAGGTTCACGAGGAGATTTTGCGGCTTCAGGCGCAAGCGTCCGTTTTCCGTTTTGCAAAGCGCCAAATAGACCGGACGGCCGCGCAGGTCTTCGCGCATCTGATTCGGATCTTCAAAGACGAGACGGAACAGCGAGAGGATGTTTTCGATGATCTCCCGGGGCAACTCTTCCCCGGCGTAAAGACGGTTGAGGATTTCCGTCGCCGTCACGTCGAGTCCGATGTGCCAGACCCATTTCTCGTCCGAGATTTCCTGAACCGGCTGGATTTCGACCTCGGTCTTCAGGAAATGCCGCACCCAGGTTTCCAGAACGCGGCATAGCGCGTCCAGACCCGGGCGCGCGAATGTCAAATCCAGCACCATGTCGTAACGGTCGTCACGGTCCCAGTAATCGTCCGCGTTGTCCGGCGTCAACACGTCCATATTGACTTGGCGGCTTTGGACGCCGGCCTCGGAGATCAATTGGCCAAGACCGCCCATACCCCGAGTCGCCGCCAGCATATTGACAACTTCCCGGTCGCCCAGCAGGACTTGGCCTGCCTCGATGGTGACATTCTGCTCACGGAACAGGATTTCCCCAGCCTTGACACGAAACGGATCAGTCACGCTCTCCAGCATGTTCCGCAAGATGACGTGAGCCATCTGGTCCATGAACATTGGAGGAATGGACAGGTTTTCTTCCTCGAACAAGCCCAGGTAAGCGCGCTCGACCGTGCCGGCCCTTACGAGGCGGTCGCGAAAATCGCGGACAACGGCGTAGTTTTCCCGGGCGTCCGGGTCGGCGAGTTTGGCGAGCTCCGCCTCGCCCAAAGGCTTCGCTGGGTTTTTCAACAATTCCGCGTGCAGCGCCAATTCCGCCTGACAGCTCTCCTCCACAGGCGCCGTTTCCGGACGCCGCCAATAGGCGCGAAGATAATCGTCTGTGACGGCAAGGTTGCCTCCGGCGTCCCGCGTCAATAACGAAAAACCCGACGCGCGCCAGAAATCACGGACGGGATCGGCGGTGAAGGTCAGCCCCCTCAAGGCCGGGCATGCCCGCTAATTTTCGCGTGCATGGGTTTGGTGGCTTCGAACTTCGCCTTTTGCTCGTCCGACGCGGGTGCCTGGTGTTTATCTTTCCATGCGCCGTAGGGCATACCGTAAATCTCGGTACGTGCGTCGTCATAAGACATTTCGACGCCGCGTTCGACGGCGGCGGCGGCGTACCATTTCGACAGGCAATTACGGCAGAAGCCGGCCAGATTCATCAGGTCGATGTTCTGCACATCGGTGCGTTCCCGCAGGTGTTTGACGAGGCCGCGAAAGGCGGCGGCTTCCATTTCAAGCTTGGTTTGTTCGTCCATGAGAGTCCCTCCACCGGCTATGGGGGCTGGTTGAAAACGCCGGGGAGATATAGGCGGATCAAGGCGCGAACGGAAGCCCTCCGGCCGAATACATTCCGCCCCTTTGCCGCGAACGCCGTTTCGCCTATAACCGGCGCCTTGTCCCCGCCTCATTGCCCGCGATCAGAGGATTCCCCCATGCCGCGCTTCAACACCCTCGACGACGCCGACGTCGCCGGTAAAACCGTCCTTGTCCGCTGTGACCTGAACGTCCCCATGAAGGATGGGAAAGTCACCGACGCAACCCGCCTGAAGCGCTCCGCCCGCACGCTGGCGGAATTGGCGGCGAATGGCGCGAAGGTCGTTGTGCTAAGCCACTTTGGCAGACCCGAGGGCAAAGCCGTGTCTGGGATGTCTCTTTCCCCTGTCGCCGCCGCGCTAAGCGAACAGTTGGGGGCGCCCGTCGCGTTTGCGGCGGACTGCATCGGCGATGCGGCCAGAACAGCGATATCAGAAATGCGCGAGGGCCAGCACCTTGTACTCGAAAACCTCCGCTACCACGCGGGAGAGGAAAGAAACGACGCGGACTTCGCCAAGCAACTGGCGGCGCTTGGCGACCTCTATGTCAACGATGCGTTTTCCGCAGCGCACCGCGCCCATGCGTCCACCGAGGGCGTCACTCATCACTTGCCCGCGCTAGCCGGCCGCTTGATGCAGGCCGAGTTGGAAGCACTCGGCGCCGCCCTGGAGGCGCCGGAAAAACCCGTCGCCGCCCTGGTGGGCGGCGCCAAGGTTTCCACCAAGATGGAAGTGCTCGGCAATCTGGCCGGGAAAGTGGACCTGCTGATCATTGGCGGCGGCATGGCCAACACCTTTCTGGCCGCCCAAGGCGCGAACGTCGGCAAATCTCTTTGCGAACACGACATGCTGGACGCCGCGCGCGATATCCTGTCCAGAGCCAAAGCGGCTGGCTGCGGCGTGGCCTTGCCGACGGACGCCGTGGTCGCCAGGGAGTTTGCCGAGGGAGCCGCCAACGAAATCGTCCCCGTCAATGAAATCCCCGCCGGCGGTATGATGCTGGATCTGGGTCCGAACAGCGTCGCCGCCCTGAAATCCAAACTGAAGGGCTGCAAAACAGTTGTCTGGAACGGCCCCATGGGCGCATTCGAAATCAAGCCCTTTGACGCCGGAACCAACGGCGTTGCGCAAAAGGTCGCCGCTCTCACCGCCGCCGGAACGCTGCTATCTGTCGCCGGCGGCGGGGATACGGCGGCGGCCCTCGCCAACGCGGGCGTCGAAAAAGATTTCTCATATGTTTCCGCCGCCGGCGGCGCGTTCCTGGAATGGCTGGAAGGAAAGACGTTGCCTGGCGTCGCGGCCCTGGAAAGCTGAACGGCTTTAAGTCTTCGACGAACCGTCATCGGCCATGCGCGGTCCCCGTTCAAGCGCCGCCTCGGGCGTTGTTTCGCGAATAACCTGATTAAGCAGATGCCGCAAGCGGGCGGACTGTCCGAGTAGTTGTTCCGTCGCCGTCCTCGCTCCGCCTGACGCGCTGGACGCCAATGTCCGGGCCGTCTCGTTCACGTGGCGGACGTCGGCTTCCAAGCTGCGGAGTGTGTTGAGCGCGCGGCCGAGCGCGTCACGAATGACGGCCAAGCGCCGCTTGTTCCCGACCTTGGTCAAATCGATGCTGGGCGGCAATTGATGCGGATCAAGATGCGGGAAACCATCTTCGCCGGGCCGTCTTGACGCTTCACCGTCCATGATCAGCATGCTCAACTGATCGCGTAGCGACGTTACATGCGACGTCGTCAGCGCGACCTCCTTGGTCATCTGATCCAGGCTTTTCAGCAGCATTTCCGCGCGCTCCGCATCAACCACTGATTTCGACGCCAGCGAACTCAGGTCGGTAAGACGTTGTGACAAGGCTTGAATGGGCGCCCCGCCGTTTGAGGCCGCCGTGTGCGTTGACGGCGCCGGTTGACTCTCCCGCCGTTTGAGCGTCTCTTCCAATTCGGCGATACGGGCGTCTTTCCTGTCGCTGGCCTCGGTGACCGCCTGCTCGCGTTTCCGCGTATTCATGACGGCCTGACGGAGCGCCTCGCGTTCTTGGTTCACGGCCGCTTCGGATTTATCCGCCAGATCAATCCGTTGACGGGCCTGGGTTAGCGCGCGGCCCAGATCCTCCGTCCGTTCGCGGGCGTCCGCCGTCAACGCCGCTTGACGCTCGGCTTCGGCGACGGCTTGCTCCATCTGGGCCTGTGCGTGCTCCAGGTCTTGGCGCAAATGATCCGCGTCCGTAATCGCGCCGATCCAGTCATCGAACGCGCGGGCCAAATATCCGATGGCGTCGGAGTTTCCCCGCCCCGGCGCCAGCACGGTCCGATCGCCCCGCATGACACCCAGCGCCGCGCCCGCCAAAGCCTGAACGGGGCGGGTAATGCTGTACATCAGGACAAGCCCGATGATCAGCGTCCAAAGCACGATCGCCGCCCCCCCGCCGGCCAGGGTGACCTCCGCATAACGTGTGGCGTTCGTGACGGCGGCGGCGCGCTCCGTCAGCAATTCGCCGGACACGTCAGTCAAAGTTTTAAGGCTAAGCGCGATGTAGGCCTGAATATCCTCGAATCTCTGAGCTTCTTCCGCCTGAGTAATCCGCAATGTGATCAAGGCCAGCATGGCGCGCTCATGATCCGCCAAATGACCCAGGATGGATTGCTTCGCGGCGTCTGAAATTCGGGCCCGCCGGATCTGGGCGTCCAGCGCGTTGTAACCGCTCTGAACAGCCTCCATCCCTTCCGGATCACCGGTCAGGATGATTTCACCCCCCGCCTGATTGATCCCGCCAAACAGCGAGACCAGCCCGGCGCCTTGGGGCGCCTTGACCAGTCGGGCGCCGAGAGCCGCGTTGGCGTTTTTGATTTCCCGCTTAAGCCCGCCAGCGTCCCCGGCTTGGATTAAGCCGGTCAAATGCTGTTCGTATTGCACCAAGCCGTCACGCAAGGTCTCCAGAGGCCGGTCAAGCTCGCCCGCGTCCGGGTGCGCTATCAAGCCGTCGAGAGCGCGCGACATCCGATCCGCCGATGAGCGCATGGCGCCGGAGAGCGCGCCGTCCCGGGTTTGCAGATAGCGTTGCTCCAGAGCCCGAAGCTCGGACCGGGACCGGATCACCTCGGTGACGGAGGCGGACATGCCCTGCGCCAAGGTCTGAGCCCGCAGCGCGCTGGCGGTGCGGTCATTCACATGAATGACCAGCAAAACGAAACCCAGTAGCGAAAGAATACCGAACATCAAGAAGAGACCGGTCCGGGCGCCAAGCTGCATGCCGCCCAGAAACGTCCGGCTAACATGAGGCGCCTGGCGCGCGGGCAGGTAAGAATGATCTCGGTCGGACGGGCTCACGTTTGGTTCTCTCGTCGGTAACAAGGACAGTAACGCTTTGATTTTGAAAGCATAGCTGATCCTGTTCTTTATGGGGACGAGTTCTTTCCAGATGGTTTATGATCGGTCCGGCGGGCAAAAAATCCCGTCAATCAAAGCCTTTGCTTGTTATTAACCATCCACCTGTGGTGGAATTAAGACCGGACTGGATGGACAAGGGACACGAATCGTGGTCGATTCCGTCGGGAACGGTGGTGCGGGCGCCGCCTTAACAGGGTTGAAATTAGCGGCGCGGCAAGATCGCGCGGCGGCTCAAATTATCGAGCCGCCGCGAAACAACTCCTCGCGGCCTCAACCCTGGCCGGCGCCTGTGACCATCGACGCGTCCTCCGGCTCCCAACCGCTGCAAAGAGGTTCTTTGCTGGACATCAGCGTTTAATGACCGTCCAAACCGTCACGCACGGCTCTCCACCCATCGGCCCCCAGGGCCCCCGCCACCGGGAGATTCCTGAAGGCGACGACAGGGAACGCCTTGTCTGCCGGGATTGCGGCTATATCGCTTATGAGAACCCAAAGATGATCACCGGCGCCGTCGTTTTATGGGAAGGGAAATACCTTCTGTGCCGGCGCGCCATTGAACCGCGCCGGGGGCTTTGGACCATTCCGGCCGGGTATCTGGAAATGGGTGAGAACACCCAAGCGGGGGCGGTTCGGGAAACCTACGAGGAAGCGACCGCGAAAGTTAATATCCGTGGCTTCATAGGACTTTACGAAATCCCCCGGATCAGCCAAGTCTACGTCATCCACTATGGCGACCTGATTGACGGTTATCACCACCCCGGACCGGAAAGTTTGGAAACCCGGTTATTCGACTGGCCGGAAATTCCCTGGGAATCCTTGGCTTTTCCCTCTGTTCGCTGGGCTTTGAGACAACATCGCGCGGGCCGTCAGCCGATGGTCGCCCACGCACCGCCGCCAGCCGGTTAGGCGATGGCCGGACAGACCGGCATTTTTTGCCTAGCTTGACGATCCGTTAACTCTTTCCCCCTTAACTTCGGGTTCATGGACGCGCTCACTTCCATCTCCCGGTCTCTCCCTTCGGCTCAACCGGCCAAGCCCGTGAATCGGGCTCAGGAGTTTTTGGAGGCGCGCCAAGCCCAAGTCCACCAAGCCCAAGTCCACCAGGCCCAAGTCCGCAAGGAGGCCGCATCCGCGTCTTCCCAAAATCAAAGCTTGGAACAACGCCGGGATGTTCCGCGCGGGACCTACCTGAATATTGTTATCTGAAATTCCGCCGGCATATTCTGAATTTGCCCGCACACCCGGCGGACAAATATGCGTGTAACGCTTGACCCAGGCGTGAAATCTCGCATTTTTCCGGGAAAAATGACGGGGTTGTAACCAGGAACCGCATACAACAATGACCTGTACAATGATCTGTTTTGGGCTGGCTAGGGTTTTGACGCCGATGACGTTGCTGAAATCCGCGCTCATGCCGTCTCTGGCCGCCGCCCGGCGCCGCCCGCGGCTTCATGGCCGCGCCATCCGCCGGAGGCGATGACGGCCCGTGACGCGCGCTTTGAACAATCCGGCGCGATCTCCGTGTGGACATATTCCGTGTGGACATATTCCGTGTGGACAGGGCCGCCGCGCTCGAAGACGCTGGAGACGGTCATCTTGCCATAAGCGCCACGGTCGCGCCGCGCCATCTTGATGCGGCCCTAACGCCGCCGGCCATCGGCGCGACGCCGGTATCCGATTTCCGAGTCAAGGGACTACCCACGCATCGAAAACCGCGCTGTTGAGAGCGTCCGTCCTTGAGGGGCTTGTAGCTCGATTGATTAGAGTCGGCGGCTCATAACCGCTTGGTTGCAGTTTCGAGTCCTACCGGGCCCACCATCTCCCGTAGGATATGAAATCGGCGCTTCCGGCAAGGCCCGCCGCGTGGAAAAGTTTTCACGATGCTTGCGAAAGCATAGGCTCTGTATTAGTGCATTCGACAACGTTGGATTTTGGAAGATTGAAGCGGCGCGGCCTCGAAGAACGCATGCGTGGGTCTCGTAATTACCCCTTGGGTAAGCATTAACTTACCCTCTATCCCAGCTCTACTCAATGACGTAAGGCTTTAGATCATGGCGCATGACGCCCTCAAAAGACAGATTGCGCAAAGGCGCAAGAGACTTGACCGAATACGCCCATTCTTGATTTGCCCTGAATGTAGCGGGGGACTTGATTTCACTGACGACATGTGTGTCTGCGCCGAATGTGAGGCTCGGCACCCGATCCGCGACGGACGGATTTACTTTGTTGAAGAGGCGGGTACGGAAGACAGCCTGGATGATTTGAAAGAAAAGGCTCGTCAATTTTTCGGCCGTTATTATCGGCCCATCGCTGACGTGGTCGCCCCGGATTTTCCCGTATTTCGGAAACGTGAAACGGATGCGGTTTTCAATACAGCCTCCGACATCGTCATTGATTGCGGTTCCGGCAATCACAGATTGGACGATCACATCATTACCCTTGACTTCACGGGTCATGACGCCGTCGATATCGTTTGTGATATTTGCGGTACCCTTCCCTTTGCCGATGGTTGCCTGGATGGCGCAACGTCTTGGGGTGTGATTGAACATTTGGAACGTCCGTACGATTTTGTTTCTGAGTTGGCGCGGTGCATCAAACCAGACGGTGAAATTTTGCACTTGGCGCCCTTCATGTATCCATTCCATGCATCGCCTCGGGATTTCTTTCGGTTTTCCGATCAAGGCCTGAATATCTTGTTTTCGCCTTTTCAGACCGACGACGTTAGAAACGTGTGCGGTCCGATCTCATTTTTTCTGTTGGGTTTGGTGGAGTTCGGATCGGTGGTCTTTAGCCTTGGGCGTCCGAGACTGAAGGGCGTGGTTTATCTTTTTCTTTGTCTCCTTGTCTTTCCGGTGAAGATTTTTGATTTGCCTTTCATTGGCCGTCCGGCGTTCAATTCAATGGCGCCATGCTTGTTAGTCAGAGGCCGCCGCCTCGGTCCACGGGCGTCCGAGGAGCCTTCCGCCGTTCAGACGTCCACATAGGGTATCCGAATGCCGGCGACAGCTAAGCGGCTGATTTCGGCGCTGGCCGCCGCCATGCGGAATTCGTTGGGCGCAAGACTGAGTCACGCCCAACCGCCGGCGACGGGAACGACGTGTCCGGTGATAAACCCGCATTTGTCCGACACCAGGAAAGCGATGATCTCCGCGACCTCATCAGGTTTGCCCAGTCTATTCAGCGGAATGTTGGAAAGCATCTTGGCCATCGCCGTCTCGTTGGCGAGCAGTTCAGGCGGGAAATATGTCGGGTTTTCAATGTAATTGGGCGCGACGGCGTTGATCCGAATGTTGAACGGCGCCAACTCGATCGACAGGGATTTCACCATTGCGTTCTCCGCGCCTCTGGCCGTCGCGTACATGGAATAATTCGCGAGCCCCCTGAGCGGCGCCGCCGAACTCACCACGAGAATCCGACCGTGCCCCGCCTGTTTCATGGACGGCGCGGCCTTGCCGATCAACCGGTACGGCCATTCCACAAGGGCTTCCAGGACGCGGCGCATCTCATCGGGTTTCGCCTCATCCACCGGCGCCCGGACCGCCGGATAGGCGTCATTGCAAATCAGCGCGTCAATCCGGCCATGCGAGTCCATCACCTCGGCAATCAGGTCCTCCGGCTCATCTGCCCGGGCCTCCAACACACCGGGCGCGGGACAGCCACCATGGCAGATGACGGCGGCGCCATAATCCAGTAAGACTTTTGACGTGGCCGGACCCACGAAATGGCCCGCATGGGTGATGATGATGACCTGGCCGTCCAGCATGCCCTTCTCCTCTCCGGCTAGAATTCAAACAACGCGCGAACCGCGCAGAGGCCGCAAGACACCACCCAGAGCGCCAGGGCTTGAAGGCCAGGTCGTTATCAGGCGCGCCGACGCATTTCACGACCTCACCTTGCAATCATGACGATACGGCTGGACAGCGGCGTCTCGAAGCAGGCATAAAAGCGGCCAAGGATTGTGGATGAAAATTGACGCGGGAACATTAAATTTGCTTGCGTCAGAAATCAAAGGGGGAACAGTAATTCACTGGATGACGCGGCTGCAATTTTCAACCCTCAACCGTCAAACTTCAAGGCGCGCATCCATTTAAATCCCGCCCTTTGCGCTCTGAGGCGAAGGCGTTTTGTTTTCCCATTTGGTGAGACAACGCCTTTCAGGCCGCCGTCATTGGCGAATTTCCCGGGTAAGGACAAAAAGCCAAGCAATGCCTTTCGAAGAACTGACCCCCCAACTTACCGGGTTGTTGCGTTATCTTGAGCGTGTCCGGACGGAAATCGCCGCTATCTATCGTCCTCAATACGACGATCATAAATTCATCTCCATGGGCGAACAATTGGACGCCATCGTCAAGGCGACGGAAGAGGCGACCAACACCATCATGAATGCGATGGAAAAGAACGACGAAGCGATCGGCAAACTTCGTGAACGCATCACCGATGATGAACAATTGGCGTTGCTGGACGTCATCAGCAACAACGGGACCGACGTCTTCAACGCCTGTTCGTTCCAGGACATCACCGGCCAACGGGTCAACAAAGTGATAAAATCGATTACCTATGTGGAGCAGCGCGTGGAAGCGTTGGTGGACACGTTCGGAAAGAAGTCCCTTGAGGAAATAGAACTCAAGGGGCCGGAGAGGAACGAAGATGAGGAACTGCTTCACGGCCCGCAGTTGAAGGGCCAGGGCCTGTCTCAAGACGATATCGACGCCTTGTTTGACTGAGGCGCTTCCGAAGCGGTGGACTTAAGCGCCGTGTCCGGCCGTTGGGCAGGGGCGCGTCCGTAGGCGCGCGAACCGGGCTGCGGGCCGATGGCCAACGCCCTGTATGTCGCTTACGCTTCAGAACAGGACTGACAGGCGAAAGCGCATAGGTGGAAAATAACGCGTCCTGGGCCCCAGCGGTCATCAAGGCTTTGAGGATCGGCCCATGTTCATCAGTGTGTTTGACATATTTAAAATCGGCATCGGCCCGTCCAGTTCGCACACGGTCGGTCCCATGGTCGCCTGCGGGCGTTTTTTGGCGGATCTGGAAGGCAATAGATCTCTGGCCGACGTGGCGTCCGTGACGGTGACGCTCCATGGTTCCCTCGCGTTCACCGGCAAAGGACACGCGACGGACAAGGCGGTCATTTTAGGGCTCTTGGGGGAAGCGCCGGACAGCGTCGATCCCGATGGCGTGACAACCATGATCGAGGCCGTCGAAAGAAATGGGGAACTCGCGTTGGGACGGGGCCCGGTCATTCCGTTCGAACCCGGCGAGCACATTGTCTTTGATTACGGCCCGCCGCTCGCCGCGCACCCCAACGGCATGACCGTGAAAGCCGCCGATGCGAATGGCGAGGAACTCCTGAGCGAAACCTACTACTCCATCGGCGGCGGGTTCGTCGCAACCCACACGGAAATCGGCCGGCAACCTGGCCTCACGGACCGGGACGTGCCGTTTCCTTTCGACTCCGCGGCCGAGATGCTCAACATGGGCGCCGGCAGCGGCCTCACCATCGCCGACATGAAGCGCGCCAATGAGAAAAGCGTGCTCGACGGCGATGTTTCCTTGAATGACGGACTGAAGCGCATCTGGCGGGCGATGAACGGCTGCATTGACCGGGGACTGGAACAGGAAGGCACGCTTCCGGGCGGCCTAGACGTCAAGCGCCGGGCAAAGCACATTTGGGCGGACTTGTCGGACGCCAAGGGAAGAAACTACATCTTTCAACACGCGGTGATGGATTACATCAGCGTTTATGCGCTCGCCGTCAACGAGGAGAACGCGGCGGGCGGGCGGGTTGTCACGTCTCCCACCAACGGCGCCGCCGGCGTCATTCCGGCGGTTGGGCGTTATTATCTGGATTTCTGTCCAGATGCGTCCGAGGCGAAAATTTGCGATTTCCTTCTCACCGCCGCCGCCATCGGCGGCGTGATCAAGACGAACGCGTCCATTTCGGGCGCCGAAGTCGGCTGCCAGGGCGAAGTGGGGTCGGCCAGCGCCATGGCGGCGGCCGGCCTTTGCGCCGTTCTGGGCGGGACGAACATGCAAATCGAAAACGCGGCCGAAATCGCCTTGGAACATCACCTTGGCATGACATGCGATCCCGTCGGAGGTCTTGTGCAGGTTCCCTGCATCGAGCGCAACGCCATGGGCGCCGTGAAAGCCGTCAACGCGGCCTCGCTCGCACTCCACGGCGACGGCGCCCATTTCGTTCCCCTGGACAGCGCCATTGAGACCATGCGCCAAACGGGCGTCGATATGTTGAGCAAATACAAAGAAACCTCGGAAGGCGGACTGGCGGTGAACGTCACTGAATGTTAACCTTGCGCGAGACGTCTTCCCAATTCCGGAGCAATGACCCATGGCCCCTGACTCCGCCGCCCAATATGATGATCTGATTATGGATCTGGATCAGGCGCGCGCCGAACTGGCTTGCGCCTTCCGCTGGTGCGCGCGGCACAACATGCACGAAGGCGTGGCGAACCACTTTTCGCTCGCGGTCAATGACGCGGGCACGAAGATTTTGCTGAACCCGAACGGCCGGCACTTCTCGCGCATGAAAGCGTCGGACCTGCTACTCCTGGATGCGAACGAACAGGTCGAAACGGGCGGCCTTGGCAAAGTCGATCCGACCGCCTGGGACTTACACGGCGCGATCCACCGCAAACACAAGCACGCGCGCTGTATCCTGCATGTGCACAGTCCCTTCGCCACCGCCCTGGCCAGTCTGAAAGACACAAGCTTTCCGCCTATTAATCAGACGGCTTGCCGGTATTACGAACGGATCAAGGTGGACACGGGCTTCGACGGCATGGGGCTGGGCCCAGAGGGCGAACGCTGCGCCAACGCGGTCGATGAGAAACCCGTTCTGCTGATGCAAAACCATGGCGTCATGGTGTTCGCGGAGAGCGTCGCTGAAGCCTATGACAAACTCTATTACTTCGAGCGCGCCTGTCACACACTGATCAACGCCCTTCAGACGGGTCGCGATCTGGCCGTTCTGCCCCACGAGATCGCCGTGAAAACCCGTGATCAGTGGGAAAGTTATCCGGATCAGTCCAAGCGCCACTTCATCGCGCTGATGGAAATGTTGGACGAGGAAGAGCCGGACTTCCGTCTCTGATCCTTGAAACCCCTTCCTGCTTTCCAAGGCGGGTTTCGAGCCGGCGTCGGACCGCCCGTCAATGCGCCCCCAATGGCGGGGTCATGTCCTCGTTCAACGCACGCGAGGGTTATTCCCTCTTGGGTAGATCGGGTTTTGTTTCCCGGAAAGTCGGCACGTCCGTCATGTTTGTGTACCATGCGCCGACGTGCTGGAAGTTGGGCAGCAGTTTCTGCCCCTCGGGCGACATCTTAAAATAAAAGAATACGGGCGCGGCCAGGATATCGGCGAGGGACATCTGCCCGCCAACCATCCAGCGTCTATCCCGCATCAAATCGTCAAAAGCCTGGAGAATCGGCCCGGCCCGGCCGGCGGCCGTTTCGACGCCGCTGGTGTCGGCGGATTCGCCGGAAACCCGGGCGATGACCCTGGGAATGGCTATGCCGTCCCCCAACACCGGAAACACCTCTGACGCAAAGAAGCCCATCCAGTTGAACATATCCGCCTTCTCGATATTGTCCCTGGGTTGAAGCGGCGGACTGCCATGCTCCTCGTCGATATAGACCAGCATGCCGATAGGATCGAACAAATGAATGTCCGCCTCACGGATGGCGGGCACCTTGCCTAGCGGGTGCTCGCGCAGCATCTCGTCGGAACCGGCCTTGTAGGGATAGATCGCGTACTTCGTCTCCTTCTCCTCCAGCGCCATTTTGACGGACCAGGTGAACGGATGAAGCGGAGAGCCGTAAATGGTTATGTCGGACATCAAGAGAACCTGTTCTTTTAAATTCGCCGGCGTTCAACCGCACGTGGGGATGCGGCCATGAAAAGAGAAGCGGTTATCACTTGATTATGACGGCGGCGTCCGTCAAGCGGACATTGCTGATTTGACGCGCGTCCATGCTATTCTCCGTCAAACATCGTAATCTAAGAGAATGATCGTGCAAGCACCGGATCATGCGACACTGTTGGCGGCGCTCGCCGGAGATGGCGCGGCAATCAAAAAACGCTCGGTTCGGCTCCGCGGGCATGAGACCAGTGTTTCTCTAGAGGGATTATTCTGGAGACGGCTGCAAGAGCTTGCCGGCGCGCAAGGCAAATCCATGAACGCCCTCGTCATGGAAATTGATGAAAGCCGCGCCGGAAACTTGTCGAGCGCCCTTCGAGTTTATGTAACGGCGAGCTTGACGCCCGGAACCGGCGGCTAACGGGCGAACAACCGATGAAGCAATTAAAAGGGGTTTGGCGTCTGTTGCTGTTGCCGCCGCCGCGGCCGAATTTCCTGCCGTTGGGGTTGTTATTAGCGTCCGACACCGCCCAGGATACCGTCCAGCACACCACGGATGGCGCGGCCAGTCCCGGAGTTTCCGAGAAGCTTGTCAACTTCCTTGATTCCCGTGCCGCCGCCCCCCGATGACCGCAACAGGTTCCGGTCAAAGTTTACTGTGGGGTTTTCCAACGGCCCGGCGACGCTGAACGGGATCTGCGTCAGTTTCCCGGCGTTCCGCGTGAGCAAGGCGGTGAGAATATTCGGACTGGGCGCCACGACGCCTTGAATGTTCGCCGTCCAGGCGGGCAGGTCGATTTGTCCCTCGGCCGTCGCTTCACCGATGTTGGATACGAATTGCAGACTCTCAGGCCGGACGACGCCTTGCCGAATACGCAGCGTGCCCGTAAGGTCCGCCAATCCCCCACCCGTTTTCCCGCCGCCCAACGCACCGCCCGCCGCGTTCAGAACCTGGATGACGCCGGCAAAGGGGGCCGCCGGACCAAGACGCGAGAGTTCGCTCACGTCCATATCACGAACCGCCATATTAATTACGCCGTCAAGCGATGAGATCAGAGCCGCTTCCGTCGTCCCCCGCGCATCCAACCGCAAATCCCCGGAGACCCGCCCCAGCAGGCCCCCCTGGCCAAACAGAGCGCTCGCCGCGCCCAGGTCGATGTTCTGGAATCGCCCAGCCGCCCGGCTCGTGAATTGATCGCCGACGCTGGCCCGCAGGTCGATGGAGCCGCCCAGGGCGTTCCCTTTCAGGCGCGGCAGATTGAGAGAACCGCCGTTCAACGTCGCGGCGAGGTCGGCGTCCGTCAGCGTGATGTTCTTAACCGTCAGCGATGGCGAGGTGAGCGTCACATCGGCGTTCAGTAAATTCAATCCCGATATATCGATGGATTTTCTTGACCAGCGCTTGGAAACGGCGGCATGCCGCCGGGTCAACCCCCAGTCCGCGCGCTGTTGAGCGGGCAGGAACGGGTCCAGATTCAGCCGCCCCGCCCGCAAGTGCGCCTTGACAACCGGGACCGCGCCCGTCAGATCCGCTGATATTTCCCCGGTGAGCGGCGTTCCATTCAGCTTGATTTCCAAATCCGAAAATGCCGGTTTGTCCAACTTCCCGCTGGCCACGGTCTTCAGCGAGAAGCCGCCGATCTTGCCCTGTGGCTTATAGGCGACGCCGAGACGCCGAAGAAGGTCCGCCGTGTTCGGATGGCGCGCATCGACGTTCAACTTCACTCCCGCCGCCAGCGACAAGGGCGACGCTTGTCCAAAGACGAGCAGCCGTCCGCCCAAAGCCTTCACGGCCGAGCGGAACTTGGGAGTCAGCGGATTGCCGTTGAGCGTGGTGTCGGTCTCCACCGCGCCAATTTGTCCGGGCGTGACCGGAAGCTGGAGGGCGAACGCCTTGGCCAGCGGCGCGATGGATTTGGCCCGGGCGCGAAGCCGAAGATTTTTTGCTTTGGGAACGCCGCCTAGGTTCAGCAAAGAACCGGCCAGATCAACCTTCGTTCCGGCGGCTGAGCCCACGGAGAGCCCATTGATGGTGAGGTCTCCGCCGATTAAGGACGCGTCAAGCGCGATGGATTTCGCCGTGATTCCATGCGCCGTCAACGACCCGATCTTCGCCAAGACGTTCGCGTCAAACGCGCCGAGCGGTTTCAGCGCCGTTAGCGGGTTCGTCTTCGTGCCGCCTTGGGCGGAAGCGGCGGCGTTTGTTCCGGCGGCGGTTCCCGGGCCGGATTGTCCTGCGGGCCTCTTGGCCCTTTTTGCCGCCCGCAGATAGGGGTCTAGATTCAGCGCGTCCAGAGTGAGGTTCGCCCCCACTCCGATACGGCCGCCCAATTTCGCCGTAACACCTCCGCTGAGCGTTGATTTGTCCAATTTGACGGTGAGATTGCTAATTTGCGCTTGAGAAGGGGACACCGTGACGCTGGCCCGCGCCTGAAGCGTCTTCAGCCGGTCGTTCGGCAAACCAGCGGGCGCCTCCACACCCAGCCAATCGGCCAGGCCGCGCAACCTCTTGGCGCTGGCTTCGATCTCGCCGTCAAAGGTCGGCACGCCCCCGGGCGTCGAGAGAATACCAAAAGCGGCGATGTCCGCTTCACCTGGCAGGCCGGCGGTCACTTGGTTCAGCACCACTTCTCCGTCGGATAAATCCGCGCTTATGGTCACATCGCGAATGTCGCCTTCCCTGTACGTAACGGACGCGATTTTAAGCGTCGATCCGATTCGCGGTCCTTTGGGCAATTGAAGTGTGGTTGCGGACGCGGGCGATGAGGACGCGGGCCGCGCCGGGATTGGCGGTCCGTCATCAGAGACGGCGGACGCCGGCGCCGAAGCGGCGGAACCGGATGCGCCTTCAAGCCATTCGTCCAAATCAATCCGCCCCATGGAAAGCGTGACGTCCGCGGACAAGACATCGTTTAAAGCCGCTGTCAGGGTCATATCCGCCTTCGCCCCGCCCAACGTGACAGCCATGTCCCTGGTTTTGACCGCCGCCGCCGCCCCTTCGATCCGCCCGTCCATCGAAAACGGTTGGGCGAGGACCGCCGGCAAGTTGACCGAACCGCCCAATTCGGCGATCAGGTTACGCAGATCCTTGCCCGCCGCCGTCAGTTTGCCCCGGATCTTCGGTGCGGTTTCGAGGTCGACGACACTGCCGTCCAACTTGAATTGGGCGTCCGCTCCAATGCCCAAACTCAGGGTCACGGGAACGGTCCGGTCGTGTATCATCTCTGCGGCGCCGGCGCCGAAGGAAATGCGGACACCTTTGTAAGTCAGCTCGCCCGTGCTCTCGAATGGGCCTTTCAAACCGGTCGCCGCGAACCGGGCGTCCATATCCGTGATTTTCTCAATCAAACCGGTCGTGGCGTCCGCGTAAATCACTTCCGCGTCTTCGATGGTGAAGCTATCGACCGCTATTTCCGGCGCGCTGGCCGGCGGCGTTCGCGACGGGGACGGCGTGCTGGAGGATGGCGGGGGCGCGGCTTCCGCCGCCGCTCCGCCATCGGCGCCGCCCGTTTCCAACGCCCAGTTCACTTGGCCATCGGAGGTTCTCTCCAACAGGACGACCGGACGGATCAGGCGCATGGTGGTCACCCGGATTTCGCCCTTCAACAGCGGCGCGGGCGCGATTTTGACCGCCAGGCCTTCCAGACGGACCATTTGCGGGCCGCTCCCACCCGCGATATTTGCGAGAGCCACATCGCTCACAGAGAATTCGGGAACCGGAAGCAGTCTCAGGTTGATGTCGCCGCCAAGGGTAATGTCGCGCCCTGTCGCCTTTTTCACTTTAGCCCGGATGTCGGCCTTGTAAGCGTTCCAATCAATCAAACCGGGCCCGGCGATGGCGGCCAAGGCCAGCAGCCCCGCTGCGGCGCCAAGCGCGGTCAAAAACTTCTTCACGAACCGGACTCCTTGAACATCGCCGTCATGCTTTATCGCCTTTCCCCGCCGGGAACTCTATATCGGGAACCGGGAATGATAAAGGCGCCGGAACGATTATTTTCCGGTTCCACCAAGACCGCCCGGAAGTCGTTAACGTTCGTCCGCGTGGGTCCGGTCATCACCAGATCGCCGATCGCCTCAAAATAGCTGTAGGCGTCGTTGCGGGCGAGAAAATCCCCGGCCTCGAGACCTTTCTCCAACGCCCGCGCCAAAGTATCCGGATGCACTGTCGCGCCGGCGTTATCCCCGGCGCCGTCGATGCCGTCGGTGTCACATGCGATGGCGTGAACACCGGGTGCGCCCCGCAACTCCCGCGCCATCCCCAGCACGTATTCCACATTCCGTCCGCCCTTGCCATGACCGCGGACGGTGACCGTGGTTTCCCCGCCAGATAACAACACGCAGCCGCCGCCGGACGACCGCGTTTCCAAGGCGAGACGCGCGTGTTCCGCGCCCAACTCCCGCGCCTCGCCCTCAAGGGCGTCACCCAGCATGATCGTGCGAACGCCTTCCGCTTCCGCAACTGCGGCTGCGGCGGCGAGGCTGGCTTTCGGCAGTGCGATCAGGTGCGTCTCAACACGATCGAAAATAGGGTTTCCGGGTTTTGGCGTCTCGCTTACCCCGGTCTCCAGACGCGCCTTGGCGCCCGCTGGCAGATCAATGCCGTACTTCCCGATAATCGCACGGGCGTCGGCGTACGTGCTGGGATCCGGCACAGTTGGACCGGACGCGATGGACGCTGGATGATCACCGGGCACATCGGAAATCAGCAAGTTCACGATCCGGGCGGGCGCCGCCGCCGCCGCCAATCGCCCCCCCTTGATGGCGGATAGATGCTTTCTGACGCAATTCATCTCGTGAATGTTCGCGCCCGAACGAAGCAGCGCCGTATTCACCGCTTGCTTGTCATCTAGCGTCAAACCATCCGCCGGGGCGGCGATCAAGGCCGAACCCCCACCGGAAATCAGGCATACGGCCAGATCGTCTTCCGTCAGCTTCGAAACCGTTTCCAACAACCGCCGTGCGCCCAATTCACTGTTGCCGTCGGGAACGGGGTGGGCGGCGGAAAAAATCTCCAGCCGCCCGCACGCCACTTCGTAACCGTAGCGCGTGACAATCAGGCCGGAAAGCTCGCCCTCCCACGCCTCTTCAAACGCCCTGGCCATGGCGGCCGAGGCTTTGCCCGCGCCAATGACAACCGTCCGGCCTTTGGGCGCTTTAGGCAAAAACTCCGGTATACGCAAATGCGGTTGAGCGGCGGCGACGGCGGCGTTGAACATGCGCTGGAGAAAATCACGTGGCTCCATTGAACTGGTCTTTACTCAGACTCGCTGCTTGGCTGGAATGCGATCCTTACCCGCCCCGGGATCAAAGAACGAGACAATTCTCATAACGGGACAATTCTCATGAAAAACCGGCCCGTTAGACCCGCACGCTCATAAGCGGTTTGGTCAACATTCGTTTCAGCGTGACTTAAGCGGGTTCGAAACCCGGCGGGACGCCGGCGCGGCGCTCATCCGCCGGGCGATTGCGGGACGTTCGCGCATGATGGGCTCCAGAAGGCCGGCGCGGGCGCCGCCCAACGGCCAAACGTGTCACGGCGCTGCGGTAAAATGCATGAAGGGTATAAAAACCAGCATCTAGAAATGGACCACCTTGCCGGGATTCATGATGTTCTGGGGATCGAGTGATTGCTTGATGGCGCGCATGACGTTGACCGCGTCACCATGCTCGTCGATCAGCGTGTCCATTTTGCCATAACCGATTCCGTGTTCTCCTGTGGACGTGCCGCCGCTTTTCAGGGCGCGGGCCACCATCCGTTTATTGAGCGCTTCGGCCCGCTTCATTTCTTCCGCATCGTCCGGATCGACGACCAGGACCAGGTGGAAGTTTCCATCCCCCACATGCCCGACGATGGGAGCGACGACGCCGGTCTCTTCGATATCTTTCTTGGTTTCAAGCAGGTTCCGGGCCAGCGTCGAGATAGGCACGCAAACGTCCGTCGCGATCCCCTTCGCCTTTGGCCGCAACGCGAGCCCCGCGTAATAGGCGTCGTGGCGCGCCCGCCAGAGCCTGTTGCGGTCCTCCTCGGTCGCCGCCCATTCGAAATCGCCGCAGCCATTGGCTTCGGCAAGTCCCCGGACCATACCGACCTGGTCTTCAACGCCCGCTTCGGATCCGTGAAACTCAAAGAACAGCGTGGGCAGAACGGGATAATCCAAGTTCGAATAGCGGTTGCAGGCGTCCATCTGCACATCATCCAGCAGTTCGATCCGCGCGATGGGGATCCCGCATTGAATGACCTTGATCACCGTATCGACGGCGGATTCAAGATCGGGAAAGGCCGTGACGGCGGAGGCGATCTTTTCCGGTACGCCATGGAGCCGCAGAGTGAGTTCGGTGATAATTCCGAGCGTGCCCTCGGAGCCGACGAATAGGCGCGTCAGGTCATACCCCGCCGCCGACTTCCGGGCCCGGCCGCCGGTTTTGATGACGCGCCCATCCGCCAGAACGACGGTCAACGCCAGGACGTTTTCACGCATGGTTCCATAGCGAACGGCGTTCGTGCCGCTGGCCCGGGTCGCCGCCATGCCGCCCAGTGACGCGTCCGCGCCCGGGTCGATGGGGAAGAAAAGCCCCGTGTCCCTTAAATAATGGTTCAGCGCCTTGCGGCGGACGCCCGGTTGGACAACGACGTCCAAGTCCCCGGCGTTCACCCGAACGATTTTGTCCATCCGGCCTAGGTCTATGGAAACGCCGCCATGAAGCGCGGCGACATGACCTTCCAACGAAGTGCCCGCGCCGAAGGGGATAATCGGAACACTCCTGGCGGCGCACTCCTTGACGACGGCGGAGACTTCCTGGGTGGTTTCGCAAAACACCACGGCGTCCGGCGCGGCGGCGGGATGGAAGGACTCACCCTTGCCGTGCTGTTCGCGCACCGCTTGCGCCGTGGACAAGCGATCCGGCCCAACGGCGCGGCTCAGCGCTTCCAGGAACTCGGGTTTGGGCGCGTCGCGTAAAACGGGATCGGTGGAGTCCATGTCAGGGCGCCATTCCGCACAGGTCTGATCGTAAATCTTAGGCAGGAAAAGCCCTGTTATGCTAGATTTTCTTGCCGCCCAACACGCCGCGCAACCGTTCCACCTCGGATGCGACGCCATCCATCAGGGGGTGGATTTCCAAAACCCGCTCCAGCGCCCGCAAGGCGCCCTCGTCATTGCCGTAAGCGTTATAGATCAGGCCAAGGCCCGCCAGCGCGCCGAAATGCCGGGGTTCCAATTCCAGGGTTTTCCGAATATCCAAAACGGACGCGTCATAGTTGCCCATGAAGTAATGCAGCGTCGCCCGCTTGTTCCAGGCTTCCGCATAATCGGGCGCAAGTTCGATGGCCCTATTGAAATAGGAAAGAGCGGAAGAGAACGCTTGTGTGGACATGGCGGAAATACCGCGCGCCATGGCGACGTCGACCTTTTGCTCGCCGCGCCGTGTCCAAACCCGCCATATCCATCCCTCGATCTTGCGCGCCTCATCGGCGTCTTGCGTAGTTTGGAGTTGAGCGAAAAGCTTGTCCAACAAAGGACTTCGCTGGTCGGCGGCGGCGTCCAGCGGCGTCCATGCGAGAAAAGCGGTGACGACGGAAAGCGCCCCGAAGCGCTTCAATCTCCGCATGCCGCTCTCCCGCTTCACCGACAATATCCTATTTTGATGCGATGACCTGGATATCCTCGGCCGCCGTGTCGAACCGTCCCTTGCAGTTCACGGGCCGCCCGCGAAACGTGTCAGGCGGCAACAGCGTGATCTCCAAATGAACCAGATCCATCAACTCACCACGCAAGTTCGCCGGTCGGCCCCAATTCCCCCAGCCTTCGTGGCTGAACAGACTTTCCAGATACCAAGACGCGCTTTTTTGGCCTTGTACCCGGTTGGCCAGCCCTTTCGCCACCATCACGAACAATTCCGGACAAAAGCCCGCCCGCGGATCGCCATACTGCTCGCGGACAGTGAGGTACGCGATGATTTTCCGTTGGCGGAGGTCGAAATAGGCCCCGGTGATGGGCGGGATCGGGATAATACCGCGCCGCCGCAATTGACGCCCGACCATCAGCAGATCATGCTTCATGCGCTGAATTCCGATATCCATTAGGGTCACCGGCTCGCTCGCTAGATATTCCAAAGTCTCCGGGAAAGGAGGCGGGCCGCCGGGATAACGCCCGCCATCCGTCCCCGCGAACGTCTCGCCCCCTGCGCCGGGTTTGGCGGCAACGCTTGGCGCGGACGCTTCAGGTGATTTCGCGGGCGGCGCGGCCGTCTCTGACGCGCTTGGGAGAAAAGGCGCCAGCGTCATCGCCGCCGCCGCCGCCGCGACGGCGGACAGACGTCTTCTGAATGTGATTCCCATCGTTTCGCTCCTACGGCCCCATGATCGGCCTTTTTCGGGCTTGGTCATAAAAGCGTAACATATCAGCGCGCGACGTGCGGCGAACAGACGCCCCCGTTTGCGGTTGAGAATAGCTTGAGACGCCGAAGGGAACCCGTCAAATGAAATTTGGAGATAAAAGATCAAGGAGTCGATGCCTCGTCCGGCCGCGCGCCGGTCATTCGGCGCACGTCAGTTCAATCGCTCCGGTCTCGGACCACCAGTCGCCCAGTCAAGCAATTCGACCGTGTGCAACACCGGCACGCCGACGCTTTCCGACAACTGGACCATGCAGCCGATGTTACCCGTCGCGACCACATCCGCCCGCGTATTGCGGAGATTCGCGGATTTCCGGACCTTCAGCTGATCGGCGATCTCGGGCTGCATAATGTTATAGATGCCCGCCGAGCCGCAGCAGAGGTGGCCTTCGAGGGGTTCTTTGATCACATAGCCCGCCGCCTCCAGCATTTTTTTTGGCGGCTGTATGAGCTTTTGGCCGTGCTGCATGGAGCAAGCGGAGTGATAAGCCACCACCGGTTTGTCCTCGCGCGGATTAGGCTTCGGCTTGACGCCGAGTTCCACCATGACTTCGGTAATGTCCTTGGTCTTCCGGCTGATCTCGGCGGCGCGCGGCCCCCAGGTCTCGTCCCGGCGCAGCATCCAGCCATAATCCTTCACGGTCGTTCCGCAGCCCGACGCATTGATGACAACGGCGTCGATTTGGCCGTGCTTTCTCTCCGCCCGTTCCCAGGCCTCAATGTTCGTCTTGGCTTGATCGTTGCTTTCGTCTCCCCGTCCCATGTGGTGAACTAGCGCGCCGCAGCATCCTTGGCCGCCGGCGACGACCACCTCCGCGCCGTGACGCGTCAGCAGACGCACGGTGGCTTCGTTGATTTCCGGGCGCAGCACTTGTTGAGCGCAGCCGGTCATCAGGGCGACCCGCATCTTTTGCTTTCCTTTCGCCGCGAACACTTGCGGCCTATCTACAGGCGACGGGTTGGAAATGGTTTGCGGCGCCAGCGACAACATGGCGCGGACGCGGCCCGTGAACAGCTTGGCGAAGGGCCGCGCGAACCAGGCGGCGGCAAGCGCCAGACGGAACCGCCCCGGATAAGGCAGGATCAGCGCCAACGCTTCCCGGAACATCCGGTCGAGCCAGGGACGCGTGTACTCCTCATGGATTTTGACCCGCGCGTCGTCCACCAGATGCATGTAATCGACGCTGGCCGGGCAGGTCGTGGCGCAACTCAGACAAGACAAACAGCGATCAATGTGGAGCACATGGCCGTCGGTCGGCTTGGCGCCCCGCTCCAGCAAGTCCTTGATCAGGTAAATGCGGCCCCGCGGGCTGTCAAGCTCGTCGCCCAACAACACGAAGGTCGGACAGGTCGCGGTGCAGAACCCGCAGTGCACGCACTTCCGCAAAATGTCATTGGCCTGTTGGATATGCGGATCGGCCATCTGGGCGAGGGAGAAGTTCGTTTGCATTTCAATTACTCACATGGCCGGGAATTTCATGCTCATCCAGAATAACGTCCGCGCTGGGGCGGCGAGGCGGGCGAGGAGCAAGGGAAAAGCGCGTCCGCTTCGTGGTCCCCCCCGGCCCCTGGTCTTTTCCCCGATGGGAACAGGAAAACCGGCCGCAGGTCAAATCCACGATCACAGCCTTAAATCCCCTTGAACATCCGGCCGGGGTTGAGCACCCTTTTTGGATCGAAGGCTTCCTTGATGCGGGCGGTCAGCCGTTGAACGGCGGCCCCCTGGTCGTGAAACACGTCAACGGCGCCGCGCACGCCGGCACTAGCGCGGATCAGAGTCGCGTGGCCGCCGCAGAGGGCGATCGCGGCACGAACCGCTTCCCGCGCCGCCCGGTCTTGCGCGGGAATCGAGAGCCAAATCAGTCCCCCGCCCCAATCGCAATAAGCTTCCCCGCCCAGAACAGACGCCAAACGCCCGGCAATGGCCGGGCCTTCCATGGGCGGCGTGGAAATGCGCCAGACCTGGGTGGCCGGGTCGTGAGTGAAGAAGGCGGCGTCGCGCACCTCGGCCCAGAGGGCGGCGGAGTTTTGAGAGTGTAATTCCTCGACCATGCCGAACGGACCCAACATGGTTTTCAGCGCTTCCGCGCGGTATTCGACGCTGGGCCCGGGGCCTTCGACGCGAACGGCGATCACAGAGGCGCCGGCTTCCTTGACGTGGCCGACGGCGGATTTCACCGCGACGCTGGCGGGCAGCGCGGCGGCCGCGGAAATTTCATGAGGCGAACCCAGGGCCTTTGACATGGCTTGGGCCGCCGCGCCCGTATCCGCCCCCATGATCAGGACCGTCCGGGTCTTTTCCGCTTTGGGCAGGACCTTGAGCGTCACCTCGCTCATGACGCCCAGCGTGCCGAACGAGCCCGCCATCAACTTGGACAGATCAAATCCGGTGACGTTCTTCATCACCTTACCGCCGGATTTGAAAACCTCGCCCCGGCCCGAAACGGCGTGGAAGCCGAGGAAATGATCCCGCGCCGCTCCCGATTTGACGCGCCGGGGGCCGGACAGGTTGGCCGCCACCAGGCCGCCGATGGTGCCGCCTCCGGGCGCTTTGCCGAACAGGGGTCCCAAATCCATCGGCTCGAACTGCAACTCTTGAGACTCGTCATCGAGAACCTTGATGATATCCGCCATAGGCGTCGCCGCGCGGGCGGTCAGGTTCAATTCACCCGGCTGGTAATCGGAAATACCCGAAAGCCTTGAAAGGTCCAGCGTATGCGCCGCTTGAACCGGCCGCCCAAGCGCCTCTTTCGTTCCGCCGGAGCGGACATCGAGGGGAGCTTCCTCGGACACCGCCCATCGAACGGCGTCCAGAACCTGGTCCAGGGACGCGGGTTGCAGGGTGTCGGCCATGGTTCGTTTTCCTAGGCCCGGTTTAGAAACGGGGGATGTCCGGGAACGGCAACTGTCCTTTTGAGATATGCATGCGGCCCAGTTCCGCGCAGCGGCGCAGCGTCGGATAGACCTTACCGGGGTTCAGTTGATGGTTCGGATCAAACGCGCATTTGACGCGCTGCTGCTGCATCAAATCCTCCTCGGTGAACATCTCGCCCATCAGGTCACGTTTCTCGACGCCCACACCGTGTTCGCCAGTAAGCACGCCGCCCGCCTCGACACAGAGTTTCAAGATGTCGGCGCCGAACTTCTCGGCTTTTTCCATCTCGCCAGGCATGTTGGCGTCGAACAGGATGAGGGGATGAAGGTTGCCGTCGCCGGCGTGGAAAACGTTGGCGACGCGAAGTCCGCACTCCGCGGACATCTTCGCCATGCCCCGCAGGACGGCCGCCAGTTGACTTCTCGGGATGGTGCCGTCCATGCAGATATAATCCGGCGAGATGCGCCCGACGGCGGGGAAGGCGTTCTTGCGCCCGGACCAAATGGCCAGGCGCTCCTCTTCTGTTTCGGAGACGCTCAGATAGGTCGCTCCCTGGGCCTTGGCGATGCGCTCCACCTCCTGGATCAGATGATCCACCTCGACCCTGGGTCCGTCGAGTTCCACAAGGACCAAGCTTCCCACATCCAGGGGGTATCCGGCGCGGACGAAATCTTCCGCCGCCTCGATGGCCAGTTTGTCCATCATCTCGACGCCGCCGGGGATGACGCCCTCGCCGATGATGGCGGCGACGCAATCGCCGCCTTTCTCCACATCATCGAAGCCCAGCATCATGGCGCGGGCGGCTTCCGGTTTTTGCAGGATGCGAACGGTGACTTCCGTGACGACGCCCAGCAGACCCTCGGATCCGGTCATGATCCCCAAAAGGTCATAGCCCCCGGCGTCCATATGCTTGCCGCCTAGGCGTAGAACCGCGCCGTCCATCAGCACCATCTCGACGCCCAGCACGTTGTTGGTGGTGAGGCCGTATTTCAGGCAATGCAAACCGCCGGAATTTTCGGCCACGTTGCCGCCGATGGAACAGGCGATCTGAGAGGATGGATCGGGGGCGTAGTACCAGCCGTCATGCTCGACGGCCTTGGTGATTCCCAGATTGGTGACGCCCGGCTGCACCACCATGCAGCGGTTGCCGTAATCGATTTCCAAAATCTTGTTGAACTTGGTCATGCCGACGGTAATGGCGTCCGCTAGCGGCAGCGCGCCGCCCGACAAGCCCGTCCCGGCCCCGCGCGGCACGATCTTCACGCCGTTTAGATGGCAATACTTGAGAATATCCGAGACCTGCCGCGTGGTTTCCGGCAGCACGACGATCAACGGCAATTGCTTGTAAGCCGTCAGGCCGTCGCAATCATATGCGCGCAGCATGTTCTCGTCCGCGATCACGCCCTCGCCCGGAACGATGTTCCGCATCGCCGCGATGATGTCGGCGCGGCGGTCGATGACATTTTCATCCGGATCGGGCATCAGCATGAGGAGAACCACCGGGTCTTGATTGGCAAGTCTTCATTGAGGCGCAATTAAGGCGCAAAGGCGAGCGCATTTTACCACAAAAGCGTCATGCGTCGATGGAAACCACCGGCGGGCATTTTAGCGCCACGGGCGATAGAACAACTCCGTGCGTACAGCCGGACGGCGGCTTCAACCTCGTCACCGCATGCCTCCCGCCCGAGTTGGCGGGCCGTTACGCGCCTCGGCGCCTAAAGCCGCCCCCGCCCGGCAAATCAGGGTTTCCGGCACACGAACACGACCGGGATGGTTCGCTTTTCGATCACGCTTTTCATCGAATTTCGCAGGCGCTCCCGCGCGTTTTTTCCAAGCACGATCATGGGGCTCAACACGGGCGGTCCGTCCTCGGCGATCCTCGCCCGGGTCTCTTGGTCGAACGTGATCACCTTTTCCGTTTCGTCAATCACGTCCTCGACCGCGAAACCGACCTCGCGCAGAAGCGTTTCCGTTTCGCCGGGCTCAAGCAGGTGGCTGATATCCGGCGTTTCCGCCCATGGAACGGGGAAAAACGGCGGCCCGCCGGGTCCCTGGGCGACATCGGCGGCGACGAAGCGTCCGCCCGACCTCACTATCCGGCGCGCCTCGGCGTAAAAGGTCTTCTTGTCCGCGACGCTCATGGCGACATTGTGCGTGTAGGCGGCGTCGAACGAGCCGTCCGCAAAGGGCAGATCAAGCGCGTTCGCGACCCTGAAATCCGTCTTGCCGGCCATGCCCGTGAGCTCCGAGAGCTCAACGGCGGCCTCGACGAACTCGGGCGTCACATCAACACCGCTCACCCGGGCGCCTGCGCGCTTGGCGATCATTCTCGCCGGGCCCCCCAAACCGGAGCCGATGTCCAGGAGTTGATCGCCGGGTTTCAAGCCGAGGCTTTCCAGAATCTCTTCCGTCGCCCGTTCGCCGCGGCCATGCAGATGATCCAGCGGCACCGTATCCTCGGGCGTCAGCTTATCGGCGTCTAGCCCGGCCTCTTTCAAACCGCGCAGAACGGCCTTCATCAAATCACCATGGGTGTAATGCCTCGCCACGGCGCGGGACATGGCTTGCTCCCGTTTCCAGAAAAACAAAAAACCCCGAACGAAACGCCCAGAGTTTTTTCAAGGGCTTTTTTCAAGGGCTTTTTTCAGCGGCTCGTCGCCGGGCGCGTGACAGGGCGCCGCGTTCAGCCTTGGCGGGCCTTGAACCGGGGGTTCTTCTTGTTGATGACGTAGACCCGGCCGCGGCGGCGGATCACCCGGCAATCACGTTCGCGCGTCTTGGCGGACTTCAGCGAATTCCGAACCTTCATGGTTCCGCTCCTTCGGCGTTTTTCCCCGCCGGACTTCCACCGGTCCGAGGGACCGGGATTCCAGACGACGAAGTAAGAAATATATAGAGGCGGCGCATTCGCGTCACCGCCCGCGAAGGCGCGAAACCTACTGATCGAACATGGGGACTGTCAACCGCCAACGGGCGGTGACGTCATAGCGAGGCTGGCGCGCGAACCAAGGACGACCTCTAGGACTGGGACGCCATCGCCCAAAGGCCATGAAGACTTCACGCCAGCCGCATGTGAAAGCCGCCTCGCCGCCGCTGGATATGATCGGGATTAAATTCGAGCACGGACCCTAGTTGGGAAAGGCCGGTGTTGGCAGTTTTTCAATTGCCGGCTTGGCGAAAAGATAACCTTGGAAATACCGAACGCCGATGTCGGCCAGGATTTCGAAGTCTTCCGTATCCTCCACCCCTTCCGCAATGACCCTAATTCCAAGGGATTGGGCCGTCGAAAAAATGCCGCTGGTTATCGTCTGTTTGTCCGCGTCACTCGCCACCCCGTGGCAAAGTTCCATATCGAGCTTTAATACCTCGGGCTTAAATTTAGTGAGAAGGTTTAGACCTGCGAAGCCCGCGCCGAAGTCATCGATCGCGGTTATAAATCCTTGGTGACGGTATTCATCAAATATCCCTTGCAGGTGTTTAGGGTCTCGAACGGGTTCGGACTCCGTAACCTCGAATATGATTTGATTTACAGGAAAATTAAAGTATTCAGCCGCTTCCATTGTCGCCCGGATACATGTTTCGGGTTTGTAAACAGCGTTTGGCAAGAAATTTATACTCAATTTGCAATCAATTTTTAATTGAGAGGCAAGCTGAATGGCCTTGATGCGGCATATCTGATCAAATGTGTAACGATTTTCATCCGTAATCCGAGACAACACCGCGCCGGCGCCCGCACCGTCGGTTCCGCGTACAAGAGACTCATACGCATAAATACTGTGATTTTGAATATCGACAATCGGCTGAAAAGCCATGGTAATTTCAAAATCGAGCGGATTGGCCCGCAAACATTCCTTACAGCCCAAGGGACGAAAAAGATCATCCGCTGAATGTTTCATACGCTATCCCTGCTCTTTGATCTTAACTCACTGACATCATGGCATATGCCAAAACATGTGGTTGACATGGATATATAGGAATTTTCGCCAACAGTCACGGACAAGTGTCGAGGACCTCGCCATTAACGCTCCCTTCCATCCCCCGGGGCGCGGCAAGGGCGCCGCCGACGGCGAAACCCGCCGATTGAGGCCATTGAGGCGCGACCGGATTTGATCCCGCTTGATCGTTGTCGCGATGTTGGCGGCATCGCGCCGATCAAGACGCCCGCGCCGGGCTGGAGGCGGTCGTGACGGAAATGGCGGCTTTTAATCATCGGATTTGGTTTGTGAGCCGGTTTCCGCATGTGACCCCAACGGCGGGCGGCTGGATTTGGTTAGGACGAACCACGCGCCATACCCCATCGGCAACGCCGTTACGGCCAGCGCGACGGGCGGCGTGTCGGATCAGCCCGCCAGATAACCGGGCCAGATAACCGGGGCCGAGGATCATCGCGCCGACGGCGCTGAATTTGACCGAGGGCGGAATCACCCGATGACGGCGCTCCCGCGCATGGTTCCAAGCCAATCAGGACGCTCCCCCTCTTTAACCTTCACCGTCCAAGCGATTTCCGCACCATCTCCACTTTGCGCTTTAGTAATTTCTGTGATGTACCCAAAGAAATTACGGGCAGCAGCGACGAACTCTTCAGGCGCGAGATCGTCACCAAGACCAAGGGTCAAATCGGTTGGAATTTGCTGTTTCCAGAAAAACAAAAAACCCCGAACGAAACGCCCAGAGTTTTTTCAAGGGCTTTTTTCAAGGGCTTTTTTCAGCGGCTCGTCGCCGGGCGCGTGACAGGGCGCCGCGTTCAGCCTTGGCGGGCCTTGAACCGGGGGTTCTTCTTGTTGATGACGTAGACCCGGCCGCGGCGGCGGATCACCCGGCAATCACGTTCGCGCGTCTTGGCGGACTTCAGCGAATTCCGAACCTTCATGGTTCCGCTCCTTCGGCGTTTTTCCCCGCCGGACTTCCACCGGTCCGAGGGACCGGGATTCCAGACGACGAAGTAAGAAATATATAGAGGCGGCGCATTCGCGTCACCGCCCGCGAAGGCGCGAAACCTACTGATCGAACATGGGGACTGTCAACCGCCAACGGGCGGTGACGTCATAGCGAGGCTGGCGCGCGAACCAAGGACGACCTCTAGGACTGGGACGCCATCGCCCAAAGGCCATGAAGACTTCACGCCAGCCGCATGTGAAAGCCGCCTCGCCGCCGCTGGATATGATCGGGATTAAATTCGAGCACGGACCCTAGTTGGGAAAGGCCGGTGTTGGCAGTTTTTCAATTGCCGGCTTGGCGAAAAGATAACCTTGGAAATACCGAACGCCGATGTCGGCCAGGATTTCGAAGTCTTCCGTATCCTCCACCCCTTCCGCAATGACCCTAATTCCAAGGGATTGGGCCGTCGAAAAAATGCCGCTGGTTATCGTCTGTTTGTCCGCGCCGCCAGCCCTCGCTTTACCATCCCCGCGCTCCCATCCATCATTCCCGCGAAGGCGGGAACCCAAAGCAACCCTCGCCGCTCGATCATTGGCCGGAACGTGGGACGCCGCGCGCACCGCATCCAACGCCATTTATGAATTCACGATCCGGGTTCCCGGTGTTTCAGCCGCCGCCGTTTGGCGAAACAGGTTGGCGAAACAGGGGTTCAGCCTTGCCTTGTCAGCGGTTATAGTATTGTTTGAATAACCGTTGAGCGAGATTGACGATGGCGGAAAAACCTGCGGCGCGATCAGATAGCGGCTTGAATGAGGAAACCCGGATTGAAATGCTGTGCGCGGAGCGCGGCATGAAGATGACGGAGCAACGCCGGGTCATCGCCCGGGTGTTGTCGAAATCGAGCGATCATCCCGACGTGGACGAACTTCACCGTCGCGCGGTCGAGATTGACTCGCGCATTTCCATCGCGACCGTTTACCGCACCGTTCGTTTGTTCGAAGAAGCGAACATCCTGGAACGCCATGATTTTGGCGACGGCAGGGCGCGCTACGAGGAAACCCCGGAAGAGCACCACGATCACCTGATCGATGTGAAATCCGGCGACGTGATCGAGTTCCACAACGAGGAGATCGAACGCCTGCAAGAAGAGATAGCAAAGGCCCACGGCCTGAAGCTGGTTGGTCACCGCCTGGAACTTTACGGCGTTCCCCTGAACGATGACTGAGCCGGCCCGTGGAGGGGACGGCCGGGAGCCGGTTTCCCCTCGTTTCATCGACCGCATTCGCCTTAACGGCCGGAGGCCCGGTGATAAGGCGCCGCGCTTTTTCACCCCCGGCCCCTTCTGGCCTTGAAATCGGATCCCCCGATGAGTTCCGCACCGCCGCAATCCCGCTCTCCGCGCCGCGTTTACATAAAAAGCTACGGCTGTCAGATGAACGTTTACGACTCTGGGCGCATGGGTGAATTACTGGGTCCGCTAGGATATGTGGCCGCCGATGGTCCCAGCGACGCGGATTTGGTGATCTTGAACACGTGCCACATCCGCGAGAAGGCCGCCGAAAAGGTTTATTCCGAACTGGGCCGTTTGAAGGTCATGAAGGATGACAAGGCGGCCGGGGGGGGGCGCATGATCCTTGCGGTCGCGGGTTGCGTCGCCCAGGCGGAAGGCGGGGAAGTCCTGCGCCGCGCGCCCCACGTGGACATGGTTTTCGGCCCGCAGACCTATCATCGCCTGCCCGAAATGGTCGCTAGACTGCACCGGAAAGCGGGCGTGATCCTGGATACGGACTTCCCGGCCGAGAGCAAATTCGACCATATGGCCGCCGAGACGCCGGCGGAGAGCCGGGTCGAGGGGCGGGCCGCGTTCCTGACCATTCAAGAGGGTTGCGATAAGTTCTGCGCTTTCTGCGTGGTTCCCTACACCCGGGGCGCCGAGTTCTCGCGTCCCGTTGAGCAGGTGGTCCGCGAAGCGGAGGCTCTCGCGCGCGCCGGCGCAGCCGAGATCACGCTGCTCGGTCAGAACGTCAACAACTATCATGGCATGACGGCGGATGGGACTGAACTGGGTTTGGGCGATCTGGCGCGCCGCCTGGCCGCCATCGGCGGCCTTGAGCGCATTCGCTATACGACGTCCTACCCGGCCGACGTCGATGACGCGCTGATCTCGGCCCACGCCGAGGTGCCGGAATTGATGCCCTATCTGCATTTGCCCGTGCAAAGCGGGTCCGACCGCATCCTTCGGGCGATGAACCGGCGTCATGACCGGGCGTTCTACATGGACCTCGTCGCGAAGCTGCGGGCGGCGCGTCCCGATCTGGCGTTGTCGTCGGACTTCATTGTCGGCTTTCCCGGCGAGACGGAGCGGGATTTCGAGGACACCATGAATCTGGTCGAGACTGTGGGATTCGCCGGCGCTTATTCCTTCAAATACTCGCCGCGGCCCGGAACGCCAGCGGCGGCGCACGGCCTTCAGGTGCCGGAAGACGTCAAGGATGGCCGTCTGCGTGCGTTGCAAGAGCTGCTGACCAGCCAGCAACGCGCGTTCAATCAAAGCTGTGTCGGACGGGAAATGCCCGTGCTGCTCGACCGCCCCGGCCGCCATCCCGGTCAGCTGGCTGGCCGCACGCCCTATATGCAGGCCGCGCACGTGACGGCGCCGGAAGCCTGGCTCGGGCAAATTCGTCCCTTGGAAATCACCGCGGTGACGGCGAACTCTCTTGCCGCCAAGGCGCTTTCGACTCACAATCAAGCAGCCGTCCAGGACGCCGCCTGGGCGGCTGGCGGCGATTAACCAAGAGGGATCGGCGCTTGGGCTCTCAGACTCACCCCCGCGACGTCTCCAAGACTTCGCAAATGGTCTTTGACGACAATGGCATGGCCATGCGGCTTTTCGGTCCCCATCAAGCCCATCTGTCGCAAATCGAAGAAGCCCTGGACGTCACGCTCAACGCCCGGGGGAATGAGGTTACGGTGACCGGCGCCGCCGATTCGGTCGATAAAGCCTGCGAGGTGCTGGACGCGCTCTATGCGAAGATCGAGAAAAAGCAGGACGCCGGCCCCGATGAGGTGGATGCGATGCTGCGTATGTCAGCGTCGCCCGAAGGGCGCATCAGCGACATGAATCTCACCATCAACACCCGCAACCGTCTGATCACGCCCCGAACCAAGACCCAGGCCGATTACCTGCGCGCCATCGACCGGCGCAATCTGGTGTTCGGCCAGGGTCCGGCGGGGACGGGCAAAACCTATCTGGCCGTGGCCAAGGCGGTGGAGCGTCTGGTTGACGGCCGGGTGGACCGGATTATCCTCTCCCGCCCGGCCGTCGAGGCGGGCGAGCAGTTAGGCTTTCTGCCCGGCGACATGCGCGAGAAGGTGGATCCGTACCTGCGTCCGCTCTATGACGCGCTCTACGACATGCTGCCGGGTCAACAGGTCGAAAAACGTCTTGAGCGCGGTGAGATCGAGGTGGCCCCGCTGGCCTTCATGCGGGGGCGCACCTTGTCGAACGCCTTTGTTATTCTGGATGAGGCGCAAAACACGACGGCCGTTCAAATGAAGATGTTCCTGACGCGTCTGGGTGAGAATTCATCCATGGTCGTCACCGGAGATCTTAGCCAAGTGGACCTGCCGCGCGGAATCCGGTCCGGTTTACGTGACGCGATGGATGTGCTGAAAGGCGTCGAGGGGGTGGGCCACACGCGCTTTGACGAAAATGACGTTGTCCGGCATCCTTTGGTCGGACGCATCGTCAACGCCTACAGGAATGTCGAGGAAGAACGTAAATCCCACGCCCGCTACGAGCGGCACGAGGGCCGCAAGGCGGACGGCGATGACGGCGGAAGCGAATAGCGCTTTTGAACTGGACTTGGATATCGGCATTGACGCCGCGTCCTGGGAAACCCTGGTTCCCGGCCTTTCCGGTCTGACCGAGGCCTGGGTGGGGGAAACCCTGGGAACGGACGCCGGCCGTCTGCCGCCGGGCGCCGTTGAGGTCGGCGTTCTCTATGCGGACGACGCGCGGGTCCGTGGGCTCAATCGGGATTACCGGGGTCAGGACAAGCCGACCAATGTGTTGTCATTTCCGGCGGCCGGGGATTGGGAGGAAGCGGGAATTCCCAAGGGGACGCCCCTGATGCTGGGGGACGTGGTTTTGGCTTTGGAGACCGTCGCGCGAGAAGCGGCGGAGCAAGGTAAATCCGTGGAACAGCATACCGGTCATTTGGTCGCCCACGGCATTCTCCATTTACTCGGATATGATCACGTGTCCGAAGAGGACGCCCGGACCATGGAGGCGAAAGAGGTTGAGATACTTGCAAGATTGGGAATTCCAGACCCATATTCCCTTGAACGCGGGGATGTGTAACAGTCTAGTAACCCGTTTGTGCGAGACTCAAGGCTGGCTTCTTCCACTGTGGAGCGTCACGTGACACCGCTGAATATGGGGCCCGGTTGAACCATGCCCCCTCAATCGCAGTCCGCCGTCTCTGAAACGTCCGAAGCGTCCTCGCCGGGTGAAACCCCGCTGGAAGCCCCGGATTCCGCGTGCGGTAGCGGACCCCGCGCGAACGAGACCGCTCCCGGAGCGACGCCGCCATCGCGTGAGTTGGCGCCGGCGGCGGCCGGGCGCCTTTCCACGCCGGAGGGGAACGGCGGCGTCGCGAGAAAATTCAGCGACTGGCTGAGAGTTTTCAGGCGCTTGCGGAGCGGGAACGGCTCGGTTCGCGACACGCTGGAAGAGATAATAGAAGAGCGGGAAGAGGCCGAGCTGCCGATCGCGGCGGACGAGCGCCTTCTGCTGGCGAATATTCTGACCTTGAAGGACAGGACGGTCGGCGACGTCATGGTGCCGCGCGCCGACGTCGTCGCGGTCGATAAGGAAACGCCGTTCAAGGAAACCATTCGCCTGATCAAAGACCACGGCCACTCGCGGCTGCCCGTTTATGAGGAGTCGTTGGACGACGCCATCGGCATGGTCCACTCAAAGGATCTGCTGACGTTCAAGGGCCGGTCCAACACCTATAAGCCGGAGAAGATTCTCCGGAAGTTGTTGTTCGTGACTCCCTCGATGCACGTGCTGGAACTGTTGCTGGAAATGCGGGTGACGCGGTCGCACATGGCCCTGGTCGTCGATGAGTACGGCGGCGTGGACGGCTTGGTGACCATTGAGGATCTGGTTGAGGAAATCGTCGGCGAGATCGAAGACGAACACGACCGCAACGACGAGCCCAGATTGCTCCGTGACCCGGACGGGTCCTGGCGCGCGGACGCCCGGGTCGAGATCAAGACCCTGGAAGACGAACTGGGTGAGTTCGCCGATGAGGAAGAGCGAGAGGATATCGTCACCCTCGGCGGTTTGGTGTTCGCTCTGGCCGGGCGGGTTCCCATTCGCGGGGAACTCATCACCCACGAAACCGGCGTCGAGTTTGAAATCCTGGACGCCGGCCCCCGCCGGATCAAGCGGCTCCGCGTACGCCGCCGTGAGGGAAAGGCGTCCGAAACCGGCTCCAGAGACGGCGGGGCGTAGACCTGGATGTCCGACGAGACCCGGGGAGCGCCGTCCCCGCCGGTGACGGATGGCGTTGAACGCGGGCCGCTGGTTCGCCTGAGGCATCGCGTCATGGCCCTGCAAGGGTGGCGCAAACGCGGCCTTTCCCTAGGGCTTGGCCTCCTTTCGGCGGCCGCGCTGCCGCCTGTTTATCTTATTCCCGTCCTGTTGCCCGCGATCACCGGCCTTATCTGGCTGATTGTCGCGCAATCGACGAAAAAGCGGGCTTTTTTTGTGGGCTGGTGGTTCGGCGCGGGGCATTTCGGCGCCGGTCTCCATTGGATTTCAAATTCCCTGCTGGTCGACGCGGCCAGTCATGCCTGGTTGATTCCCTTTTGCATTCTCGGGTTCGGCGCGGGGTTTGGCCTGTTCACGGCCGTTTTGGCGTTGATTCTGCGGGCCGCCGGATATCGTTTTTCACGCGGCCGCGATGGACCGGCGCCGCCGGCGGCATGGGCGGGCGCCGCTTTTCTGTTCGCCGGTCTCTGGGTCGGATTGGAGTGGGTTCGGAGTTGGCTGTTCACCGGCTTCCCCTGGAATTTACTGGGAAGCGTCTGGGGGTTTTCCGACGCCATGTTGCAACCGGCGGCGTTTGCCGGTGTTTACGGGCTTAGCCTGTTGACCGTGCTGGCCGCCGCGTCGCCGGTGCTGTTCGCCGCCGACGGCGGCGGACGCGGTCCTGCGATTGGGGGCGCCGCGGTCTTGTTCATGATGGCGGCTTGGGGCGGCGGCGGCGCGCTGCGTCTGGCGTCCCACGACACGGCGTTCGCCGATGGGATCGTTTTGCGATTGGTGCAGCCGAATGTCAGGCAGGCGGATAAATGGAGGCGCGAGTTGCGCCGCGGCCATGTCATCCGGCTGCTGGCGCTTTCTACCGAAAGGAATCCGGACGCGCCTTCGCCAACTCACGTCATCTGGCCGGAAACGGCGGTTCCCTTTTCGCTCTGGAACTCGCCGGGCTTGATCCGGGCCTTGCGAGACGCCGTTCCCGAGGGAGGGGCGTTGCTGACCGGGGCGCCCCGCGTGGAGCCCCGGGAGACAGGCCGGGCGAAGGTTTGGAATAGCCTGCACGCCGTGACGAGGGACGCGGGCGTCACCGCGACCCACGATAAGTTCCACCTGGTGCCGTTTGGCGAATACGTGCCCTTTCAGGAATATCTCGGTTTTCTCCGGATCGCCTCGGCGCGCGGCAATTACGAATCGGGGCCCGGATTGCGGACCTTGTCCCTGCCCGGTTTGCCGGCCGCCGCGCCTCTTATCTGCTTCGAGGTGATTTTTCCTGGCAAGGTCGTTCCGGGCGTTTATGAGCGCCCGTCATGGTTGCTGAATATAACGAATGACGCTTGGTTCGGCCTGTCCGCCGGCCCGCATCAACACTTCGTCTCGGCCAAGCTGCGCGCAATCGAGGAGGGACTTCCTCTCGTGCGTGTCGCCAATACGGGCATTTCAGCCGTTATCGATTCTGTGGGACGGGAAATCGCGGCTTTGCCGCTGGGTGAGGGCGGATTCATCGACAGCCGATTGCCGACGCCACTTAAAAATGAAACTGTCTTTGGCGTCCTGGGACAAGCTGCGGCTGTTTTTCTCTCGTTAATGTCGTTAATGACGGGACTTTTTCTCGTAAGCCGAAGTTAGGCCGCTGGACGCCGGCGGCGTCCTTTTGGTATAGCGTTATCAATGTCGCTCAGACTGGAATGCGCAGGCATGGAGTGGATTTCGCATGGCAAAAAACAAGAAAACGGGGGAAGCGGCGGGCCGAGGCGGTGGCGCGCGCCCCCCGTTCCCGAAACTCGGCAGGGGGCAGCGGCTTCCCGGCGGCGTCGCCAATCCGGTTGACATTCATGTCGGCGGCCGGCTTCGTCTGCGCAGGACCCTTCTGGGTCTCAGCCAGGAAAAGCTGGGCGAGTCCGTCGGTCTGACGTTCCAGCAAATTCAGAAGTACGAACGGGGCGCCAACCGCATTGGCGCCAGCCGCCTGTTCCAGTTCGCCCGGGTGCTTCAGGTTCCCATCGGGTTTTTCTTCGAGGACCTGCCGCCGGAATTATCGACGCCGGCTGGGCAGTACGCCGCCGGGTTGGCCGAACAGGAACAGGAGTTTCTCACCGATGATCCGCTGCAAAAGCGTGAAACTCTTGAGCTTGTGCGGGCGTATTATAGAATTTCCGACCCGGCGGTTCGTAAGCAACTGTTCGAATTGGCTAAATCTCTGTCCCGCTCCGCCGGGGCGAGGGGAGGGAGCGCCGAAGATTAATCCCAGGGGCCCGACGACCCCTTGACCCGGGTCCGAAACATTGTAAAAAGTGCGCCGCCTTGTCGAGGCGGATGATTCGTCTTGTCCCGGACGTGGATGGATTTGGACCGCTTGCCACCACGTAAATCCAGGCTAAGTGGGCGCTTGACGCCTTTCCGTGTATGACCCGTATGTGATCGGCGTCCAGCCCAGAGGTCCATTGTTGTAACCGTTTCGCGGAGATAGGGACCTATGGCGTCTTCTTACTTATTTACCAGTGAATCCGTGTCCGAGGGCCACCCGGATAAAATTTGCGACCGGATTTCCGACGCGGTGCTGGACCGGTTGCTTGAGGCGGAACCGGTTAATTCGCGCCTCGGCTGCGAAACCTTTGTCACCACAAACAAGGTTATCATTGGCGGCGAACTCCGCGCCGGCGCGCCGGTCGTGAATGGCGGCGAGGTGAACGCCGGGCTGATCGAGGAAATCGCGCGGTCCGTCATCAAGGACATCGGCTACGAGCAAGACACCTTCCACTGGGAAAAATCTGGCGTGGACGTGTTGCTGCACGCCCAGTCCTCTGACATCGCCGCCGGCGTTGATTCCGCCGGGAATAAGGATGAGGGCGCCGGCGACCAGGGGATCATGTTCGGCTTCGCCTGCACAGAGACCGACGAGCTGATGCCGGCTCCCATCCAGTACTCCCACGCCATCCTGCGCTCTCTGGCGAAAGCCCGGCGCGCGGACGCGAACGCCGGTTTGGGTCCCGACTCCAAGTCCCAGGTGACGCTGCTTTATGAAAACGGAAAGCCCGTCAAGGCCACGTCCGTCGTCGTCTCCACCCAGCATTCGAAAGACCTTGGCCAGGACGAGGTCCGCGAGATCGTGCGTCCGCACGTCGAGAAAATCCTGCCCCCGGGCTGGATGTGCGATGAGGACGAATTCTACGTCAACCCGACCGGCCGCTTTGTCATAGGCGGCCCGGATGGGGACGCGGGCCTGACGGGCCGGAAGATTATTGTCGACACCTATGGCGGCGCGGCCCCGCATGGCGGCGGCGCGTTTTCGGGCAAAGACCCGACGAAGGTGGACCGCTCCGCGGCTTACGGCGCGCGTTATCTGGCGAAGAACGTCGTCGCCGCGGGCTTGGCGGACAAATGCACCATTCAACTGTCCTACGCCATTGGCGTTTCCAAGCCGCTGTCCGTGTACGTCAACACTCACGGCGCGGACCGGGTGGATGAAGCCAGGCTGTCCGACGCGCTGCGGGAAATGGTGAATCTGTCGCCCCGCGGAATCCGCGAGCACCTGGCGTTGAACAAGCCGATCTACGCCCGCACGGCGGCCTATGGCCACTTTGGGCGGGCGCCGGAAGCGGACGGCGGGTTCTCGTGGGAGCGCGCCGATCTGGCGGATCAGTTGAAGGCCGCTTTCTAGGCCGTCAAGACGGAGGGCCTCGTGCCGTCCCCGCCCGACAAACCGACGTTCCATGGCCGGCGCAAGGGGAGACCCCTGCGCGCCAGCCGCGCGCGCCTGGTCGATGAGCTGTTGCCCAAGCTCACCCCCGGTCTCCCCGACGAGGGATTTATCGATCTCGTGACTCTCTTCGGCCGCGACGCTCCTGTCTGGCTTGAGGTCGGTTTTGGCGGCGGCGAACATCTCGCCCACCAGGCGGCGGCGCGCCCGGACGCCGGTTTCATTGGCTGCGAGCCGTTCATCAACGGCGTCGCCATGCTGCTCCGCGACGTGGACGAACGGGGCCTGGACAACGTGCGCGTCTGGAACGAGGACGCGCGTATCTTGCTGCCCGCCTTGCCGGACGCCTCCATCGACCGGTTCTTTCTGTTGTTCGCGGACCCGTGGCCGAAGAAGCGCCATCACCGCAGGCGCTTTGTCCAAGCCGAGACATTGGACCAGCTGGCCCGCGTGATGAAACCTGGCGCCGAGTTCCGTTTCGCGTCCGATCACATGGGTCATGTGTCCTGGGCGCTGGAGCGGATCACCCGGCACCCGGCTTTCGCCTGGGACGCCGCGGGGCCGGAGGATTGGCGGACGCCCCCCGCCGACTGGCGCCGCACGCGCTATGAGGAAAAGGCCCTGAAAGACGGCAAACCCTGTGTGTATCTTACGTTTCGGCGGCGCTAGATTGGTCGGCCGCGGTAGTGTGACTCCACTGATCGTGTTAAAGGTTCGCGTTTTTTTGAATACAAGGCATTTTTCATGTTAAAGAAATGGGAAAAAGTTAACACGATGACTCCATCCTACCAGTTACCGAACCTACCGCCGCTGGTCGACTTCGAGACGGTGCCTATCTTGAAAGCTCTGGCCAGGGCGAACAGAGCCTTGGCCAAGTTAAAAGGGCGCGCCGCGGTGATCCCAAATCAGGAAATTCTCATCGACAGTCTGGCGCTTCAGGAAGCCAAGGCCAGTTCGGAAGTCGAGAATATCATCACGACGCATGACGACCTGTTCCAGGCGGAACTAAGTTCGAGAGCATTCACCCGTTTCCCGATGGCAATGGGCGCATCGGTCGAATCCTGAATGTTCTGTATTTGACCAAAACCAGGCTGTTGGAGACCCCCATCCTTTATCTCAGCCGATACATCAACCTTAACAAGGACGCTTATTATCAGGGACTGCAAAACGTGCGGGAGACCGGAATTTGGGAGCTCTAGGTTCTATACATTCTGGACGGCGTTTCCGAGACGGCGGCCAAAACCCTGGAACTTGTCGAAGGAGTCCGGTTCCAGATGGCGGACGTCAAAAACAAGATGCGGACGAAGTTGCCGAAACTTTACTCCCAGGACCTTTTGAACAACTTGTTTCGCCACCCTTACACCAGGATCGCGTTCGTCGAAAGAGACCTCGGCGTCACGCGTCAGACGGCGTCGCGGTATCTGGAGCGGCTCGCGGCGCATGATTTCGTGCGGAAGCACAAGGCCCGGCGCGGGAATTACTATGTGAACACACGGCTTGTCGAATTGTTCCTGAGGGTTTCCAGAGGATGACGAGCGGTCGCGGAGCGCGCGTGGAAGCGAACGGTTGAGTTTTCCCCCGGACAGGCGTATACATCGCACCGTGGTCATTCAGTTCAATGACCGCCTTCATTGATAAGGGTCGCTGATAAAGCCCCATTAATGAGGTGGATCCGGGCGGGTCCGCCTTTTTTGTTTTGGAATTCGGAGATCATCCGCTTGGGCCTGGAAGCGAAAGTCGCCGCGATCATTGAACCGGCCCTGGAGGGCATGGGGATTGAGCTCGTGCGTGTGTCGCTGAGCGGCAATCAGCGCATGAAGCTTCAGATCATGGCGGAACCCGCAGATGGTTCCGCCATGACAGTGGATCATTGCGCCGACGTCAGCCGGGCGGTTTCGGCGCTGCTGGACGTGGAAGACCCGATCAATAAAGCCTACACCTTGGAAGTCAGCTCGCCGGGTGTTGACCGCCCCCTGACGCGGCCCGGGGATTACGAGCGGTTCGCGGGCCTTGCGGCGCGGGTGGAAATGGACGTGACCATCGGCGGCCGGCGGCGTTTCAAGGGCCGGATCGCCGGGCTCGAAGACGGTGATATCGTAATGGACCTGGCGGATGACGCCAGCCGGGTTCGGTTGCCGTTCTCCGGCGTCAAGCGCGCCAAATTGCTGTTAACCGACGAATTGATCGCCGCTTTCGCCGGAGAAGCGGTTTTGGAGACCGAAGAGTGAGGGACCTTAGTCAGATGAGTGATATCCGATGAGCGAGACCATTGAAGCCAGCGCCGTTCACGCGCGCCCCGAAATGCTGATCGTCGCTGACACCGTCGCGCGCGACAAGGGGATTGAGCGCGATGAAGTCCTGGAAGCCATGGAGCAGGCCATTCAGAAGGCCGGCCGGTCGAAGTACGGCCTGGAGCACGATATCCGCGCCCGTATCAACCGCACGACCGGCGCCATTACGCTGGCCCGCTATATCGAGGTCATCGGCGACGACGACGAAATGGAAAACGAAATCACGCAACTGCGCTTGACTATGGCTCAACGCAAGAAAGCGGACGCCGCCGTCGGCGAGTTCCTGATCGATCCTCTGCCGCCTATTGATTTCGGCCGCATCGCCGCCCAGACCGCGAAGCAGGTCATCGTGCAGAAAGTGCGCGAGGCCGAGCGCAAGCGTCAGTTCGAGGAATACAAAGACCGCGCCGGCGAAGTGGTCAACGGCCTGGTGAAGCGGATTGAGTACGGCAACGTCGTCGTCGATCTGGGCAAGGCCGAGGCCCTGCTGCGCCGCGATGAGTCGATCCCCCGCGAGCACTTCAACAACGGCGACCGGGTTCGGGCCTACATCATGGATGTGCGCGAAGAGCCGCGCGGGCCGCAGATATTCCTGTCCAGAACCCATCCGCAACTCATGGCGAAACTGTTCGCCCAGGAAGTGCCGGAAATTTATGACGGCATCATTGAAATCAAGGCCGTCGCCCGTGATCCGGGCTCGCGCGCCAAGATCGCCGTAATCAGCCACGACACATCCATCGACCCCGTCGGTCCGTGTATCGGAATGCGCGGTTCGCGTGTTCAAGCCGTGGTCGGCGAACTGCAAGGCGAGAAAATCGACATCATCCAGTGGTCGCAAGATCCGGCGACCTTCATCGTCAACGGCCTGGCGCCGGCCGAGGTGGCCAAAGTCGTTTTGGATGAGGACGCCAACCGGATTGAGGTCGTTGTGCCGGATGATCAACTGTCCCTCGCTATTGGCCGGCGGGGTCAGAACGTGCGTCTCGCGTCCCAGCTTTCCGGCTGGGACATCGACATCATGACGGAAGCCGAAGAGTCGGAGCGCCGTCAGGAAGAGTTCCACGCCCGCTCGGCTCTGTTCGTCGAGGCCCTGGACGTGGATGACGTGATCGCCCACCTGCTGGTGACCGAGGGTTTCACCGCCGTCGAGGAAGTGGCTTATGTCGCCATCGACGACCTGCTCGACATTGAGGGCTTCGATGAGGAAGTCGCCGAAGAACTCCGCGCCCGCGCCCAAAGCTACCTGGAAAACCGGGACGCGCTGATGGACGAGAAGCGCAAGGAGCTGGGCGTCGAGGACGATGTGGCGGAAATAGCGGGCGTCACGCCCGCCATTCTGGTGGCGCTTGGCGAGAACGGCCTGAAGACCCGTGACGATCTGGCCGACCTGGCGGCGGACGAGCTGATCGAGATTCTGCCGAAGGACACGCTCGGCGAAGACGAGGCCAACGCCGTGATCATGGCGGCGCGGGCGCACTGGTTCGCCGACGAAGAGGGCGCCGGCGCGGCGCCCGAGGCCGAAACCAATACGGAAACGGAAGGAGCCTGAGACCTGACCCCGCCCGATCAGGCCCGGCCCCCCGATGCGGCGGATGCGGCGGACGGCCCGCGGCGGCGCTGTATCGCCAGCGGAGAGAGCCGCCCGACGGACCGGATGATCCGCTTTGTCGTCGGGCCCGGCGCGGAGTTGGCGCCCGATCTGGAGGAGCGACTTCCCGGCCGGGGAATCTGGTTGAGCGCGGAAAGGGATATGGTACATACGGCGCTCTCCAGACGGTTGTTCGCCCGGGCCGCGCGCCGGAAGGTCGAGGTCGCGGCGGATCTGGACGACCGGCTGGAGACCCTTCTGGCGAAGCGCTGTTCCCATTTGCTGGGTCTGGCGCGGCGCGCCGGTTTGGTGACGGCGGGCTACGAGAAGGTCCGCGGCGCGTTGAAGGCGGAACGGCCCGGTCTCGTCCTCGGCGCCTTGGACGGCGCGGACGGGGGCCGGGGCAAGATACGGGCGTTGGCGGGAGGCATGCCGGAAACGGCGGTTCTGACGTCGGTGGAACTGGGGGCGGCGCTGGGACGCGGCGCGGTTGTCCACGCGGTGCTGAAGCCCGGCGGATTGACGGACAGGGTGGCTCGCGATCTGGGCCGCCTCGCGGGGTTTCGAAACGGCGCCCAAGCCCCCATGGGGCAAAACGAATGAACGGTGTGACGGGGGTTCGCGCCCTGTCGATGATTGGAAACGAGCATGGCTGAGACGACTGAAAAAGACAGTAAAGGCAAGGGCAGGCTGGGCCTGGGCGGCGGCGGCAAGCTGTCGCTCAAGACGACCGTCGAGAAGCGCCAAACCCGGCAGAACTTCTCGCATGGCCGTTCGAAGACCGTGCAGGTGGAAGTGCGCAAAAAGCGCTCCACTCAACCGAAACTGGACACGGCGGAAGCGTCTCCGTCCGCCGCTTCGGAAATCATGGACCCGGCGCAGCTCGCCAATCTGACCGAGGGTGAAGTGGCCGCGCGCGCGAAAGCGCTGGAAGAAGCCAACAAGGCCGAGGAAGAACGGAAAATCCACAAGGCGGAGGAAGCTGAACGGATGGCGGAAAAGGCCGGCCGCGGGCCCGGGCCGGTGTCTGAACCGGCGGTGGAAGCGCGGGCGGAACCCGGTCCGGAAAACGAAGCCCAGAAAATCGCCGAGGCCCAGGCGCTGGCGCAAAGCCAGGAAACGCGCCCGGTGCGGACCCGCGAGGACTCACAGGAAGCGGAACGCGCGAAACCTCGCAAAGCCGCTAAGGCCGAGCCGAGGAAACAGGCGCCGACGGCCCGCTATGAGGACCGCCGCCGCCGGTCCGGAAAACTGTCGATTTCCGACGCCCTTAACCTGGATGAGGGGCGTCAGCGCTCCGCCGCCTCGTTCCGCCGGGCCCGTGAGCGGGAAAAACAGAAACAGCGCGAGCAGCTTCAAGAAGGCAAAAAAGTCGTCCGTGAGGTCATCGTGCCGGAAGCGATCACCGTTCAGGAGTTGGCCCAGAGGATGGCCGAGCGGGGCGGCGACGTCGTGAAGTCGCTGATGAAATTAGGGGTGATGGCGACCATCACCCAGACGATTGACGCGGATACGGCCGAGTTGGTTGTCGAGGAATTCGGCCACAAGATCAAGCGCGTGTCGGAAGCGGACGTGGAAGACGCGCTGGTCACGGCCGGGGACGCCGAGGGGGACCTGGAGGCGCGCGCGCCGGTCGTGACCGTCATGGGTCATGTCGATCATGGCAAGACCTCGTTGCTGGACGCCATGCGCTCCACGGACGTCGCGGCGCATGAAGCCGGCGGCATTACCCAGCATATCGGCGCCTATCAGGTTGAAACCCCGTCGGGCGCCAAGATCAGCTTCATCGACACGCCGGGCCACGCGGCCTTCACGGAAATGCGCGCGCGCGGAGCCAAGGTGACGGACATCGTCGTACTTTGCGTCGCGGCCGATGACGGCGTCATGCCCCAGACAATCGAGGCCATCGCCCATTCCAAGGCCGCCGAAGTTCCCATGATCGTGGCCATCAACAAAATGGATAAGCCGGAAGCGGACTCCACGAGAGTGAAGACGGAACTGCTTCAGCACGACGTCCAGGTGGAGGACATGGGCGGCGACGTGCAGGCGGTGGAAGTCTCCGCGCTGAAAAAAATGAACCTGGACAAGCTGGAAGAAGCGATCCTGCTGCAATCCGAGTTGCTGGAATTAAAGGCCAATCCGGACCGGACCGCGGAAGGCGTCATCGTCGAATCCAAGATAGAGCGCGGCAAAGGCTCCGTCGCCACCGTTCTGGTGCAAAAAGGCACGCTCAATGTCGGCGACATCTTCGTATGCGGCGCCGAGTGGGGCCGGGTGCGGGCCATGATGGACGCCGGCGGACGTCAAGTGAGGGCGGCGGGGCCCAGCATGCCGGTGGAGGTGCTGGGTCTGCAAGGCACGCCCGGCGCCGGTGACGATTTCGTCGTTGTCGATACGGAGGCGAAAGCCCGTGAAGTGGCCGAATTCCGTCAGCGGCGGGACCGTGAGCGTCAGGCGGCGGCGTCCGCGCGGGGTTCGCTGGAGCAAATGTTCGAGCGGATTCAAGAAGGCGAGGCCGAGGGCATGCCGGTCGTCGTCAAGGCCGACGTGCATGGCTCGCTGGAAGCCATCCTGGGCGCGTTGGACAAGCTCGCCGGCGACGAGGTCAAGGTGCGGATTCTGCACTCGGGCGTCGGGGGCGTCAACGAGTCCGATGTCACGCTGGCCCGCGCGTCCGGGGCGCTGGTCATCGGATTCAATGTCCGCGCCAACCCCCAAGCCCGCGACTTGGCGAAACGGGACGGCGTGGATATCCGCTATTACTCGATCATCTACGACCTGACCGACGACGTGAGGAAAGTGCTGTCCGGCATGCTGGCTCCGGAAATCAGGGAGACCTTTCTGGGCTATGCCGAGATCAAGGAGGTTTTCAGTATCTCGAAGGTTGGCAAAATCGCCGGTTGTGTGGTTACCGAGGGTCAGGTCAAGCGGGGCGCCAGGGTGCGCCTTCTGCGCGACGACACGGTGATCCACGAAGGCGAGCTTTCGCAACTCAAACGCTTCAAGGACGACGCCAGGGAGGTCGGCTCCGGAATGGAATGCGGCATGGCCTTCTCCAATTATCAGGACCTCCAAGCCGGCGACCGGATCGAGTGCTTCAACGTCGAGGAAGTGGCGCGGGAACTGTAGACCGCGTGTCCGGCTTGTGTAACATACATAAAATCGCGCCAGCCCGCGCACCTTGAACGGGACACAGCCAAACCCGGATCCAACTGGACAAGGCATGGCCGAACAAGGCATGGCGTGTTCCTTGAAAGGGTGATCGGTTTTGAATTATTTCAGGCAAGACGGCGCCAAGGGCCGTCGAACGCGGATAAATGCGGTCCTGGAGTCCCGTGTTCGCGCCGGGCGGGCGGCGGACAGGTAATGGCGAGGCGGGATCACGGCGGCACCCGGGCGCCCAGTCAGCGCCAGCTTCGTGTTGGCGAAGAGGTGCGCCACGCCCTCGCCTGGATTTTGAGGCGGGGCGGCGTCCGCGATCCGGAGTTGGAGGGGATTCCGCTCACCGTGACCGAGGTCCGCGCGAGTCCGGACCTGCGCAACGCCACCGCTTTCGTCATCCGCATGGGATCAAGCGCGGAAGAAACCAGAGCGCTGATCCCGGCGTTGAAGCGCGCGGCGCCCTTTCTGAAACGTGAGGTGGCCCGGAGGGTTCATTTGCGGGTCGCGCCCGATCTGTCGTTCCAGGCCGACCTCACATTTGACGAGGCAAGCCGCATTGACGCGCTTTTGCATGACCCCCATGTCAGCCAGGACCTATCCGGAGATATGAACGAAGACCCGGAGGACTGAGCGGCGTGGGACGCAAACGCAAACACGGCCGGCCGGTTCACGGCTGGATCAATCTGGACAAGCCCGTGGGCTTGACCTCGACGCGGGCCGTGGGCCGCGTCCGCCGCGTCTTCGACGCCAGAAAGGCGGGCCACGCGGGCACTCTGGATCCGCTGGCCAGCGGCGTCCTGCCCGTCGCGCTGGGTGAAGCCACCAAGACGGCGCCTTATGCGGTGGATGGCGAGAAAGTCTATCGCTTCACGGTGCGGTTTGGCGAGGCGCGCGCCACGGACGACGCGGAAGGGGACGTGATCGAGACCTCTGACGCGCGGCCGGCGGATGAGGAGATCATCCTGGCCCTTCCCCGGTTCACTGGTGACGTCATGCAGGTTCCACCGCAGTTTTCCGCCGTTAAGGTGGACGGGGAGCGGGCTTATGACATCGCGCGGGATGGAGGAAAGGTCGAACTCGAACCCCGCGAGGTCGAGGTTCATGGGCTTCACTTGGTCGAGCGCCCGGACGCCGATACGGCCGTTCTAGAAGCCAGAACCGGAAAAGGATTTTATATCAGAGCATTAGCGCGCGATCTTTCGAAAACTCTTGGTACGGTGGGGCATGTGTCCGAACTGCGCCGTTTGCAGGTCGCCGGGTTCCACGAAAATGATGCGATTTCGCTGGAATCTTTGGAGGCTCTGGAGCATAGTGCGCGCGCTTCGCAAGCCCTGTCTCCCTGTGAGACCGCGCTGGACGACATCCCGGCGCTGGCCGTCACGGAGGCGGAGGCCCGAAGACTGATGACGGGACAACCGCTTGCGGCGCCGCCCGTCCTCGGCCGGCGCGCCGCCGGTGACGTAAAGCAAGGGGATGTGGTCTCGGCCATGTCCAAAAACCGGTTGGTGGCGTTGGCGGAAATTCAGGGAGGGGCGATTCGCCCGTTCCGGGTTTTTAATCTTTAGTTCAAGGAGAACCCGATGTCGATCACCGCAGAGCGGAAGCAGGAACTCATTTCCGAGTTCAAGCAGGACGACTCCGACACCGGCTCGCCCGAGGTGCAGGTCGCGATCCTGACCGAACGGATCAACAACCTCACCGGCCATCTGAAGTCTCACCACAAGGACTTCCACTCCCGGCGCGGCCTGCTGATGATGGTCGGCCAGCGCCGCCGTTTGCTTGATTATCTCAAGAAAAAAGAGCAAGCCCGCTATGACACGCTGATCAAGCGTCTCGGTATCCGGCGTTAAGCCGGCGTGAAAAAGCCCGGTCTCATCCTCCGAGACCGGGATTTCGCATTCTTTCCCGTCTTTTTTCGCCCGATGGCAAACAGAAGGGCCAGTTGGATGGGTATGGAGGGGTCGTCCGGACCGCTCCCGGGAAAGCTTGCGACGGGCCAGGGGCATGGGGTTCCTGGTTTCAGGGGTTGGACGGCGGTGATGTGCCGTGGATCCCGGCTTTGCAAAGGTTGAACACGAATGTTCCAGGAATATCGTAAGGAAATCGATCTGGGTGGGCGCGCGCTCATTCTGGAAACGGGCAAGATCGCCCGCCAGGCGGACGGTTCCGTTCTGGCCACCTACGGCGAGACGAAAGTGCTCTGCACGGTCGTCGCCGAGAAGCAGCCGAAACCCGGTTTGGACTTCTTTCCCCTCACTGTTCACTACGTCGAAAAAGCCTATGCGGCCGGCAAAATCCCCGGCGGCTTTTTCAAACGCGAGGGACGTCCGACGGAAAAGGAAACGCTGGTGTCGCGTCTGATCGACCGGCCGGTCCGCCCGCTGTTCGCCGATGGCTTCAAAAATGAAGTGCAAGTAATCTGCACGCTGTTAAGTCACGACATGGAAAACGACGCCGAGGTGCCCGCGATGATTGGCGCTTCCGCCGCTCTCTGCCTGTCGGGTGCGCCGTTCCTGGGTCCGATCGGCGCATCCCGTGTCGGCTGCGTCGATGGCGGGCTGGTGTTGAACCCGACCATCGAACAGGTTAAGGCGAGCCAGCTTGACCTGATGGTCGCCGGCACCAACGAGGGTGTGTTGATGGTGGAGTCGGAAGCCCAGCAGCTCGACGAGCAAACCATGCTGGACGCCGTGATGTTCGGCCACGACGCCTACCAACCCGTGATTGAGGCCATTATCGATCTGGCCGGACATGCGGCGAAGGAACCGTTCGACATACCGGGAGCGCCGGAAGGTCTTGACGTGATCAACGCCAAGGTCCGTGAGTTGGGCGAAACCGGCCTGCGCGCCGCTTACGGCGAAACGGTCAAGCAAGTCCGCCAGGAAAAAATCGCCGCCGCCAAGAACAAGGTCAAGGAAGCCATCGCGGCCGATGACGGCGTTGATCAGGAACTGGCCGAAAAAGCCGTCGGCGGGATGCTGAAGGACCTGGAAAAAGACATCGTCCGCCGCGATATCCTGAACACGGGCAAACGGATTGACGGCCGCGGCACCAAGACGGTTCGCCCTATCGCGGCGGAAGTGGGCGTCCTGCCCCGCGCGCACGGCTCGGCGCTGTTCACCCGCGGCGAAACCCAGGCCCTAGTCGTCGCCACGCTCGGCACTGGCCAGGATGAGCAGATTATCGACGCGTTGACCGGTGAATACCGCGAAACCTTTATGCTGCACTACAACTTCCCGCCCTATTCGGTTGGCGAAGCCGGCCGTTTCGGTTTCACGGGCCGTCGTGAAGTCGGTCACGGGAAGCTCGCCTGGCGGGCGATTCATCCGCTGCTGCCGGGCAAGGAAGACTTTCCCTACACCATGCGGGTGGTTTCCGAAATCACCGAGTCCAACGGTTCATCCTCCATGGCTTCCGTTTGCGGTTCGTCGCTGGCCCTGATGGACGCCGGCGTGCCGCTGCCGGCGCCAGTCGCGGGCATCGCCATGGGGCTGATCAAGGAAGGCGGCGAGTACGCCGTTCTGTCCGACATCCTGGGCGATGAGGATCATCTGGGCGACATGGACTTCAAGGTGGCCGGCACGGCCGCGGGCGTCACATCCTTGCAGATGGACATCAAGATCACGTCCATCACCAAGGAAATCATGGAAATCGCGCTGGGCCAGGCCAAAGATGGGCGGCTGCACATCCTGGGCGAGATGGAGAAAGCGCTGTCAACGTCCCGTGAGGGCGTCTCCGCCAACGCGCCGCGCATCACCCAGTTCCAGATCAACAAGGACAAGATCCGCGAGGTCATCGGCCCGGGCGGCAAGATGATCCGCGAAATCTGCGAAACCACCGGCGCCAAAATCGACATTGAGGACGACGGCATGGTCCGCGTCGCCGCTGTCGACGAAGCCGCCGGGGCCGCCGCGATCAAGTGGATCAAAAGCATCACCGCCGAGCCCGAAATCGGCGTGATCTATGACGGCAAGGTCGTCAAAGTGGTCGATTTCGGCGCTTTCGTTAACTTCATGCCCGGCAAGGACGGTCTTGTGCACATCTCCGAGATGGCGAACGAACGTGTTGGTCAAGTCACCGACGTGGTCAACGAGGGCGACGAGGTTAAGGTCAAGCTGACCGGGATTGACGATCGGGGCAAGGTGAAGCTCTCCATGCGGGTTGTCAATCAAAAGACCGGTGAGGACATCACGGCCGAAGTCGGCGAAAAACGCGGCGGCGGCAAGCGCGGCTGACCGCTTTGGAAACGCCTCCCCCGTCCCTGATGGGTGAAGGGGGCGTTTCCATCGGTTGCGCTCAAGAGGGCTCTGCCGTTAAGGTTCGGCGAACAAACGGGGCCGTGTCAAGTGAGCCGAACCGGCAAGGCCCGATGGGATGGGAACGACACGTGAGCGGCAAGAATTCTTACTGTTACGAAGATTTGCTGGCCTGCGGCCGGGGTGAGTTGTTCGGCCCCGGCAACGCGAGGCTGCCGGCGCCGCCAATGTTGATGTTCGACCGGATCACCGAAATCCACGCCGATGGAGGCGCGAACGGCAAGGGTTACGCCGTCGCCGAGTTGGACGTGAGGCCAGACCTTTGGTTTTTCGATTGTCACTTCCTGAGCGATCCCGTGATGCCGGGCTGCCTGGGTCTGGACGCGCTCTGGCAGTTGGTTGGATTTTATCTCGGCTGGACCGGCGCGCCGGGCCGGGGCCGGGCGTTGGGAGCCGGCGGCGTGAAGTTCACCGAACAGGTGACGCCCGATAGCAAACTGGTGCGTTACCGTATCGATATCCGCCGCGTCATGTCGCGCCAGATAACCCTGGGGATCGCCAACGGCGTTATGGAAGTCGATGGGAAAACCGCTTACGAGACGGAGGATTTACGCGTAACCTTGTTCACCGGTCAGGGCGCTTGACCAGTCAGGGGACGGTCGCCGTCCCCGCCGCTCCGATAATTCAAAAGGGACCCAGATGAAACGTGTCGTCGTAACCGGCCTCGGCATTGTTTCCAGCATCGGAAACAACCAAGACGAAGTGATGGCCTCCCTGAAGGAGGGGAAGTCCGGCGTGACCTTTGCGCCGGAATATCAGGAACTGGGTTTCCGCAGCCAGGTCCACGGCAAACCGACCGTCGATTTGGACGAAGCCGTTGACCGCCGGTTGCGCCGCTTCATGGGTGATGGAGCGGCCTACAATTATCTGGCCATGGAACAGGCGGTCGCGGACGCCGGCTTGACCGGAGCGGACGTCTCGTCCGAGCGCGCGGCCCTTGTGACTGGTTCCGGGGGGCCATCGACCAAGAACCAGGTTTGGGCGGCGGATACGGCGCGGGAAAAGGGTCCGAAACGCGTGGGCCCCTTCATGGTGCCCAGAACCATGTCGTCCACCTGTTCGGCGACCTTGGCGACGGCCTTTAAAATCAAGGGGCTCAGCTATTCCATTTCCAGCGCGTGTTCGACCAGCGCGCATTGTATCGGCAACGGCATGGAACTCATTCAGTTGGACAAGGCGGACATGGTCTTCGCCGGCGGCGGGGAAGAGTTGGATTGGACCTTGTCCGTGCTGTTCGACGCCATGACGGCGATGTCCAGCAAATACAACGACACGCCGGAAAGGGCGTCGCGCGCCTATGACGCGAACCGGGATGGTTTCGTGATCGCGGGCGGCGGCGGCATGGTCGTGTTGGAGGAACTCGAACACGCCAAGGCGCGCGGGGCGAAGATTTACGGCGAACTGGCCGGTTATGGCGCGACGTCGGATGGCCACGACATGGTCGCGCCGTCGGGGGAGGGCGCCGTTCGTTGCATGAGGATGGCGGTCAGGAACCTAAATGAGCCGGTGGATTATATCAACACCCACGGCACCTCGACGCCGATTGGCGATGTGACGGAACTGGGCGCCATCCGCGAGGTCTTCGCCGACAAGAACCATTTGCCGCGTTTCTCTTCCACCAAATCGCTGACCGGCCACTCCCTGGGGGCGACCGGGGTTCAAGAGGCTATCTACTGCCTGCTGATGATGAAAGACGATTTCATCTGCGCCTCCGCCAACATTGAGGAGGTTGACCCCGATGTGGACGGTATGCCGCTGGTGCGGCAGCGCATTGATAACGCGGACCTCAATTTGGCCATTTCCAACAGTTTCGGTTTTGGCGGCACCAACGCGACGCTGGCGTTTCGCCGCTATCGGGACTGAGGCGGCGGTGGATGATGAACGGCCCGAATAAATCCGTCCTAAAGTCCGAACGCGTCTCCGGCGTCATGGCGGGACGCCGCGGCCTGGTCATGGGCGTCGCCAACGATAAATCCATAGCCTGGGGCATGGCGGCCTCGCTCCACGCCCATGGCGCCGAACTGGCCTTCACGTATCAAAACGAGGCCATGGAAAAACGGGTCCGTCCGCTCGCCGGACTGGTTGACGCGGACATGGTGCTGCCGTGCGACGTCTGTGACGACGCCTCCATGGACAAGGTGTTCGAGGCGCTCGAAGGCAAATGGGGCGAGATGGACTTTCTGGTCCACGCCATCGCCTATTCGGACAAGGACGAGCTGAAAGGCCGGTACCTGGACACCAGCCGCGACAATTTCCTGCGCACTATGGACGTCAGTTGCTATTCCTTCACCACGTTGGCGAAACGCGCCGCCAGCATGATGGGCGAGGGCGGGTCTATGGTCACCCTGTCGTTCTCGGGGGCCGAGCGGGTCATGCCCAATTACAACGTCATGGGGGTCGCCAAGGCGGCGCTCGAGTCCAGTGTCCGTTATCTCGCCTCCGACCTGGGCCCGCGCGGCGTCCGGGTGAACGCGATTTCCGCGGGCCCCATGCGCACCCTGGCGGGCAGCGCCATTAGCGGCGCGCGTCATGTGTTCCGGTGGAACCAGCATCACGCGCCTTTGAAGCGGACGGTCACCCTGGACGAGTTGGGTGGAACGGCCCTTTATTTGTTGTCTGATCTGGGCGGCGGCGTGACCGGCGAGGTGTTGCACGTGGACGCCGGTTATCACATTGTCGGCTTGCCGTCTGCGGAAAGCATGGCGGCGACCGATGAATAGATACACAACGGCGTGACCGGACAACCGGCATGATTGGCGGTGACCATGTTGACCGCCCGCCGCCTTGCGGGCGAATGACCTCCGCCATAAGACGTTACGTCATTAGGTGTGTTCTGCCCCGCGTTTTGACATGGTTGACGCGTTCGTGAGACGCGCGCTGGCCGTTCGGGACGCCGTTGACGGCCCCGCATAGAGCCAACGCGTCCCTTTTCCTGGCCTTTTGGAACCGATGCTTGAGCCTTGAGAAGAAACGCTTCCGCCGCCAAGGCGCCCTTCGCGCGCGGGCGGGGGAATAAAAACGGGGGAGCGGAGAGCCCGGTTATGGACGCCGCAGGGCTTCACGCCGCCGGGAACGCCGCCGCCCTTCGCGCGCGGGTTCCTGGCCCTGCGGAACGGGCCTTCGGCGAATGTTGATGATCATTTGAACGAGTCCGTGAACAATTTAGGCGTAACGCAATACGCCCGCTTGAAGTATTTCGTTAGTTTGCTTTGGTCGTAAAATCCGGATAACAGACTAGCGTTCACAAAACTTTCACCATCCTTGATCAAGGATCGGGTGTTGTCCAATCGGCACTGTATGACGTACTCTTTTATATTCATGCCAAACGCTTTGTTGAATTCCCTCCTTAAACTGTGAACGGCTATCGCGCTCGCGCGAGATATATCGGACACTGTGATCTGTTTTGCGGAATGCTCGTTGATTTAGGATCGGGCGTATTTTAAACGCTCCTTGCGGTAATGCTCCAATCGCATGTTCGACCAAATACTTGTCCCGGACGCCGTGCCGAATCACGTCAGTGATGATTTCGATGAATAAAATATATGGGCCTGGCGTAACTAGCTGAGAAAGGCTATGCGGGTCATATGGTTAGCGGTCTTCGGCGAAACCGCCTCCCTGGAAGCCGCCTCCCTGACAGTATCCAGATTGAATTGATCGAGTATTTTGTTGGCGGCTGGGCGGCGCGCTCAGCGGCCGCTTTGACGGGCGTGAACCGGCGTACGGCGGCGTTGTGCTTCCACAAGCTGCGAGAGCTCATTGCCGGGCGGATTGACGCAGCGGCGTCCGAGCCGCCGGCTGGCGGGATCGGGGTGGAAGTGGACGAGAGCCGCTTCGGCGGCGTCAGAAAAGGCAAGCGCGGACGCGGAGCGCGCGGCGAGGTTCCGGTGTTTGGGCGCCTCAAGCGGGGCGGCGAGGTTCACACCGCAGTTATCCCAAACGCCCAGCCGGCAACGCTTTTTCCGATCATCCGGGAGAGGATCAAGCCCGACAGCGTCGTCTATTCCGAAAGCTTCCGCGCCTGCGATGCGCTGGACGCGCCGGCGTTCCATCATGTCCGCGTCAACCACTCCGGGGCCTTTGCAGACGATCGGAACCACATCACCGGCATCGGGCACTTCTGGAACCAGGCGAAGCGCCATCTCCGGCGCTTTAACGGCGTCCCGCGCCAGCGCTTCCATCTCTATCTCAAGGCGCGCGAACGGCGCTTCAACTGCAGACCCACCGGAAACCTCTTGAAAGTACTATGCAAGCGGGTAACCGTCTGAGCAAAAACCATTAGATAGGACAGATCCTAAAGTAATTATCCGAAGCCCGCCATGATCAGGAATTAAGGGCGCGGGGAATTCTTTACGCGCCGGACTACGCAATTAACGCTGGAGGACTGATCCGTGTTTGCGGTGAGTATTTGGCCTGCGACGACAGTGTGAGCGCGGAGAAGGTCCAGCAAATACCCAACACGCTTGGAGAGATATTCAAGGCCGCGTTCCGGCTGGAAAAAGGAACGGCGGAGGTTGCGGATGAACTTGCGACGGCAAGATCAAATGACGAGCATATGTTGGCGGGAGCGGCGCAAAATGGATAAACTATTCAAAGCGGAGTTCGAGGCTGAAATCGCGGACGCGAAACCCGGTTCGGTAAAGTTGAGCTACACACAATTTTATCTTGGTGGCGGAGGGCAGTCGCCTGACCGCGGCTACTTGGAAACCAACACGGGGCGCTTTAAGATGACTGGCTTTGATTATGAGGACGATGCGTTGTGGCATCGTGTTGACTCGCCCGTTTTACTCAATGGTTCCATACAAGGACGAGTCGATGCTCCATTCCGTTTCTTAATGCAACAGCTTCACACAGGATTGCATATCGTGAACGCGCTTGTGTTTCGCGCTTTTAACGGAGCGCTTGTAACTGGTGTCCAGATGGCGGAAGACGGGACGGCCAGAATCGATTTCGATTTACCGGGAGCGGACAATCAAAGACTCAGGGATATCGAACCGGAAATAAATGACGTAATTCGTCACAATCTTCCGGTTATTACGTATTCGATGGATTATGAAGAAGCAGCGGGTGCTGACGGGGTTCTGCGAAGTAAAGTTGTCACACCGCCAATTCAAGCCGATGGTAGAATTCGCGTTATTGAGATTGAAGGGCTTGACCGCCAAGCTTGCGGAGGAACCCATTTAACGTCAACCGGTCAATCTCGCGATTTTTCCGTCACAAAGGTTGAGAACAAGGGGCGGCGCAACCGGCGAATGCGCCTCCGCCTGGTCTAGATGTGTGCTTTAAAGCCATGGATTTGCTGATCAAGGGCGCCACTGTGTATGACGGCTCGACCGGCGAACCGGCCCGTGCTGACGTCGCGGTCGCCGAAGGCGTGATCGCCGCCGTCGGCGATTTGCCGGGTGAAACGGCGGCGGAAATGATTGACGCGGACGGCCTCGCCCTGATGCCCGGCGTCATCGACTGCCACACGCACTTCGACGCGCAGATCACCTGGGATCCTTACTGCGCGCCGTCGCCCGCGCTGGGTGTTTCCACCGTGCTGATCGGCAACTGCGGATTCACCATCGCCCCCTGTAAGGAGAGCGACCGGGACCTGATCATGAAGAACCTGGTCCAGGTGGAAGGCATGTCCCTGGACGTTCTGCGCCGGGGCGTCGAGTGGGGTTTTGAGAGTTTTCCGGACTATATGGACATGCTGGAAGACCGCGGCGCGGTGATGAACGTCGGCGCGTTTCTGGGCCATTCCGCCATCCGCACATATGTCATGGGCGGGGATGCGACGAAGCGCGCGGCCAATGATGACGAGATTGCCGAGATGGCGCGCATTGTTGAGGAGGGCATGGCGGCGGGCGCTGTTGGTTTCGCGACGTCGACGGCCCCGCAGCACAACGGCTGGGGCGGCGTTCCGATGCCCTCGCGTCTCGCCGGCGACGCCGAATTGCTGACGCTGGTCAAAGCAATGGGCAAGGCGGGCAAGGGCGTTTTTATGTTGACCAAGGGCGACCGGACGGACGTGCCCTACCTGGAAAACGTCGCGGCGGAAGCCGGCCGCCCGGTGATGGTCGCGGCCTTGCTGCATAACCCGACAAATCCAACGGGCGCCTTCACGGACCTGGAAAACATTAAAGCGGCGCGGGGCCGCGGACGCGAAATGTGGGGGCAGGTCAGTTGTTGTCCGTTGACCATGGATTTCACGCTGAAGTCCGCCTACCCGCTTGAGGGGCTGACCGCCTGGCAGCCCGCCATGGCGTTGGAGGGCGGGGACCTGAAGGCGCTCTATGCCGGCCCTGATTTCCGCCAAGCGGTGCGGGACGAGCTGAAGGCCCCCGCTGGCGTGCGGTTGTTCAACGGCGAATGGGACAAATTGGAACTGACCGGGGCCGCGTTGGACCGGAACCGGGACCTCGAACACCAAACCGTGGACAAGCTTGCGGCGGCGGACGGCAAGGATCCGCTGGACTGGATGCTGGACTTCGCCATCGGAGAAGATTTGGAAAGCGTCTTTACGGCCGTCTTGTTGAATTCCGATGAAGACGCTGTTGGCCGCATTCTGCGGCACCCGGCGGCGTCATTGGGGTTATCTGACGCGGGGGCGCACTTGACCTTCTTCTGCGACGCGGGTTTCGGGCTGCATCTGTTGGGACGCTGGGCGCGGGACTTGGGCGCGATGTCTATGCCCGAGGCCGTGCACGAACTCACGGGCAAACCCGCCGCGATCTACCGCATTCCGAACCGCGGCTACGTGCGCGAGGGCCATGCGGCGGATTTGCTGCTGTTTGATCCAAAGACCGTCGGGCGCGGGCCGAAGCGGCGCGTCTTTGACTTGCCCGGAGGCGCCGCGCGCCTGACCACGGAGGCCGAAGGCGTGCATGGTGTGTGGGTGAACGGTCGCAAGGTTGCGGACGCGGGCGGCGTCATTGAGACGGACGCCCGTCCCGGCCGGGTGCTCAGAGAGTTCGGCGCTTGAGCCGGAAGATTACCCGGGGCGCCTCCCGCCAGATATGGCCAAAGCGGCAAATCTTCCGCGCCGGTTTCGCCGTTCTCAACCGCGCCGAGCGTAATAGCTGATCGAGCGCTCCCGGACGTCTTCCAGGTCGGAATCAGAGCAATCCGCGTCGCCTGGCGCGTCGCTTCGCGGCACGCGCGAATTCACACTATAGGTGGTGAAAATCCTGGACGAGAAGACGCCGTGCCCGACACCGCGCCGATTGACGTCTACCGGGCCGTCCTCGCGCCGATTGAGCAAGCGCGGGGTCTGCCGAACGTGTGCTATACATCCCGTGACCATTACGCCTTGGAACAGGATTGCCTGTTCAAGAACGAATGGGCGTGCCTTGGATTCGCGCATGACGTTCCGGACGCGGGGGACGTCCTGCCGGTGACGTTCGCGGGCGAACCGCTCGTGATGACGCGTGACGGCGGGGGCGCGGTTCACGTCTTTCATAATGTCTGCCGCCACCGGGGCATGGAGCTGGTCGCCGGGAAAAGACATAAACAGCGTGTGTTGGCCTGCGGTTATCACTGCTGGACTTACGCGTTGACGGGCGAACTTTTGGCGACGCCGCGCGCCAACGGCCCGCGGGACGACGACATCCCCGGCATGGACAAATCCAAGACCGGCCTGATCAAGGTTCGTTCCGCCATCTGGATGGGTATGGTGTTCGTTAATTTATCCGGAACCGCCGGAGCGTTCGAGGACTTCATCGGCCCCCTGGCCGGGCGCTGGCGTGAATTCATGCCGGCGGCGCTGTATCATGGCGGAGACGCGTCGTCGTTCTCGCTCGACCTGGACTGTAACTGGAAACTGGCGGTCGAGAATTACTGCGAGTCCTATCACCTGCCATCGGTGCATCCGTCGCTCAACCAGTATTCCAAGATCGAGGACCACTATCACATCGAGGAAGCGGGGCGGTTTTCCGGCCAGGGAACAACGGTTTACTCGCCCGGTCCAGGCGGCGGCCGGGCGTTGCCCGATTGTCCGGGACTGAGCGGCAAGTGGCGGACAGGCGCCGAGTACGTGGCTCTCTATCCGAACGTGCTTCTCGGCGTTCACCGGGATCATTTCTACGCCATCTTGTTGACGCCGGGAGGACCGGAGAAAACGAACGAGCGGGTCGAGATTTTTTATTTCGAGCCGGACGCGGGTGGCGATGAAGGGGCGGCGCTTCGCCAGGAAAACGCGGCGCTTTGGCGGGGCGTTTTCTTGGAAGACGTCTTTGCGGTTGAAGGCATGCAGAAGGGGCGTCATGCCTCGGGCTTTGACGGCGGCGTCTTCGCGCCCGCCATGGACGGCCCCACTCACGCGTTTCACCGTTGGGCGGCGGAGCGGCTTGCAGACGCCGCGTTGACGGGACTTTAGACGAATTGGCGAATGGCCAGGTAGGCGCCCAGGATAAGGAGGGCGCAGAAGAACACCTTCCGGAAGGCGAGTTCGGGTATCCGCCGTCTAATCTTACGGCCCGCCCACATGCCGGCGCTTGCGGGAGCGAGCCCCGCCAGCGACCAAAGCCCGATATCGACCGTCATCAGGTTTGTTTGAGCCAGTCCGCCGCCCAGGGCGGCAAGGACAACGGTGAAGCAGATCCCCATCGCCTGAACTAACTCGTCCCGCGAGAGCCGCAGCGACTGCAAATAAGGCACGCCGGGCACGACGAAGGAACCGGTCAGCCCGGTCGCCGTGCCGGCGAGGACCCCGACGACGGGGCCCGTCACGGGTTCCCACTTGCCTGGCCGCGGGATATCGGGCGTCAATAAGCCGTAGGCGGAATAGAGCGCCAGCAGCACGCCGAACGCCGCCGACAAGAGCCCCGGATCAATGGCGTTCAACAGGAACGCGCTCGCGAACCAAGTGGTGATCACGCCGGCGAACAACATTGGGGCCAGACGGATGGTGAGCGGTATGAGCTTGCCGCCGTCAACCGCTTGCCAGATGTTGGTGATGACGCTGGGCACGATCATCAGGGCGATGGCGGCCCGTAAATCAAGAAAGACGCCAAGCAGCGCCAGCGAAACGGTGGGCAGCCCCAACCCGATCAGCCCCTTGACAAGGCCGGCCAGGGTAAAGACGGCCGCTCCCAGCAGAATTGTCTGCGTATCGAACATGCGTTTCTTCTAACAGGCTTCCCCGCCGGCGCAAATGTGAGGCTGAGATCATCTCAAAAGACTGGTGTGCCCGGCGTCATTCGGACTAGGGTCCGGCCGTGAAAAAGCTCTGGGATAAATTCTTTGGCCCCGAACGCGAGGCCAGGCGTCTCCGCCGGGATGCGGACTATGTCCTGGGCGCGCTGGACAAGGGGCACTATGGTCCCGTGGAAGATCATGTGGCGTCGGACCTGGCCAAGGATCTGGCCTATGCGAGGGCGACGTTTTTGGACCTGGAGCACGGCCACGCCCGCGCCGAGGACCACTTCAAACGCATGCACCGCGAATGCCGCCGGCGCGCGTCCCAGCGTGATTTGACCAGCCTGACCCTGGCGATCATATATGTTCGCGCCGATAAATTGGGCGGCGCGGCCAAGGACGTCACGGAAAAGATCGACGCCTTTCTGGCCAAATGGGCGCATCTGACGGACGACGGGAATGACGGTTCGGCGACCGGCGCGGCGCGGTTTTCCGGTTTTCCGGGCGATGGCGGCGCGGGATAAACCGGCTGTCTGGTCAAGCCCGGCGGGGGCCGTTATCTTCATCACCGATGTTTCGTTCCAAGCGGGAGGACGCCGATGATTGATCTCTACACCTGGGGCACGCCCAACGGCCGCAAGGTTTCCATCATGCTGGAAGAGGTGGGGCTGCCCTACACCGTCCACGAGATCAATATCGGCCAGGACGAGCAATTCGCCCCCGACTTTCTCGCCATCGCGCCCAACAACCGGATTCCCGCCATTGTCGATAACGACGGCCCCGGCGGCGAGCCGCTGAGCCTGTTCGAGTCGGGGGCCATACTGGTGTATCTGGCTGAAAAGACGGGCGGCGATCTATTACCGGCGGAACCCCGCGCCCGCGCCGCCGTCATGCAATGGTTGATGTGGCAGATGGGCGGCGTCGGCCCGATGATCGGCCAGGCGCATCATTTCCTGTTCAACCCGAAAGAGGTCGTGCCCTATGGGCAAAAGCGCTATCACGACGAGACGAGGCGGCTTTACGGCGTCGCCGACAAGCGGCTGGCCCAGACCGCGTACCTTGGCGGTGAAAATTATTCCATCGCCGACATCGCCACCTATCCCTGGATTTCCCGCCACGAGCGTCACCGGGTTGACTTGAACGCGTTCCCGAACGTGATGCGCTGGTTCGAACGGGTGGGCGAACGCGGCGCGGTTGAAAAGGGCATGGCGGTTCCGTTCCCGAACTAAGGAAGGCCAATGACGGCGGGAGGAAGGCCGCGCGGATGAACAGGATCAAGACCTGGGTGAAACAGCGGTCAACCGCCGTGGCGTCAACCTCCGGGCGTCTTGTCCGGGGGATCATGACCTGGTTGGAAAAGTGGTCAACCATCCTGGTCTTCATCACAGCGGCCGCGGCGACCTGGGGTCTTGTCTGCTTGGGATATGCCGAGATCATGTCCGGGGGTCAGGCGCAGCCGAAAAATCAAACGATGGCGCAGCCAGTAAATGAAATCATCCGGAATTACGGCCTTTTGATCGCCGCGTTCTGGGCGGCGGCGCTAGCCGTCTGGCGCGGCCGGATCGCGGACGAACAGGCCGAGACGGCGAACAGGCAGGCCGAGACGTCGGAACGCGGCCTTCGCAACGACCGTTACCAAAAGAGCGCGGACATGCTGGGCGGCCACGCCCTTGCCGTTCGTCTGGGCGGGATATACGCTTTGCGTCGTCTGGCTTTGGATCATCCGAAAGATTACCTCGACCAGATCATCAAGTTGCTTTGCGCCTTCGCGCGGCATCCCACGAAAGACACGACCATCGTCATCGACAACGGCGATGGTGGGCGACCGATTCCAAGGCGGGATGTTTTGGAAGCGGTTCAGGCTATCGTCGGTCTCGACCAAATAAAAGAGGACCATGGCAAGCCGGACCTTAGGGGCGTTAAGTTGAGCGGTGCGGCCCTCACCAGAGTGGTGGTTCTCACCGGCGCGACCCTGTCCGACGCGGACCTCTCCGGTGCGGACCTCATCGGCGCGGACCTCACCAAGGCGAGACTGACTAACGCGAATCTCACCGAGGCAAAGCTCTACCGCGCGACCCTCACCGACGCGCCCCTCACCGGCGCGACCCTCACCCGCGCGATCTTCACCGGCGCGGACCTCACCCGCGCGGACCTCACCCGCGCGACCCTCACCGGCGCGGACCTCCGCGGCGCGACCCTCACCGATGCGAACCTCACCGGCGCGAAACTCCCCGGCGCGGGCCTCCCCGGCGCGAACCTCACCGGCGCGAAACTCACTTACGCGACCCTCACCGAAGCGGACCTCACCGAAGCGGACCTCACCGACGCGATCCTCTTCGACGCAACCCTCACCGGCGCGACCCTCACCCGCGCGGACCTCACCTGTGCGGACCTCACCGACGCGTTCCTCACCCGCGCGATCTTCACCAACGCGGACCTCACCGGCGCGGACCTTTCCGAAGCAAAGGAACTCACACAGGAACAGCTTGACGAGGCGGTCCAATCGGAGAGCGGTCCCCCGCCAAAGTTGCCGGATGGTTTGACCTGGGACGAACCGGCGGCGATAGAGCGGTGGCGCGAGTTGATGAAAAAACGGCAAGACGCGCAAGGCTGACTGGCCGCGCCCCGTTCATTGACTTCGCCCGGCGGGGAAATGATATAGTGCGTCCATGAGCATGGTCACGTTCGACAAGCTGGTTTATGTGGACACGCTGACGCGAAGCGGCGTGCCCGAGGGTCAGGCGCGGGCGCAAGCCGACGCGCTGGACGTGGCCCTGCGCGACACCGTCGCCACCAAGGCCGACGTCGCGGGGCTTGAAGTCGTCATCGCGAAACAGAAGGCCGACATCCTTAAATGGATGTTCGGCGCGCTTTTGGTACAGACTGCCGTCATCGCCGCGCTGGTGAAGCTGTTCTGAACTCCTGTTCATGGACCTCGCCCGCTCTGAACGTGTCATCCCCGCGAAGGCGGGAATCCAGCGCGCCGGTCCGCGTTCCGGTCAATGATCGAGTGACGAAGGCTGGTCTGGATTCCCGCCTTCGCGGGAATGACGCCTTGGCTTTATAAGTGTGATCTTCATACAGTTCCCGGGCAGACTGGCCCACTCAATCACGAACGATCCGCCAAGGAAAACCCGGATTCCTTAAGATGGAATACAAGTCAACGATCTTTGGGTGGGATCGTATACAATTCCCATAAAATACGGTATGGCGGTTCCATTCCCGAACCAAGGAGTTTCGCCGATATGTCGTTCAAGAATTCGGACGCGGTCAAGCGCGTTATCGCGCAACTGGAGGCGGCCGGGCTCGGCGAGCGGGTGATCGAATTGGAAAGCACGGCGCGCTCGGCCCAAGACGCGGCGAACGCCGTCGGCGCGGAGCTTGGCGCCATCGTCAAGTCGCTCGCGTTCAAGGTGGGGAACGAGACGGTCCTCGCCCTGATCGCCGGCGACCACATGTGTCTGGAGCGGGCCCTGCCCCGCGCGTTGAACATGAAGGGCAGGGTGACGCGCCCCTTGGCCGAGGTGGTCAAGCGGCAAACCGGCTTCACGATAGGCGGCGTCGCGCCCGTGGGCGCGCTCAACGCGCCGCCGGCCGTGATCGACGCGAGCTTAAGACGGTTTAAGACCTTGTACGCCGCGGCCGGCCACCCGCATTGTGTTTTCCCTGTCAGCTTTGATGAGTTGAAGCGCCTTACGGGCGGCGTCGTAAGCCACGCCGTTTCCGAGCCGATATCCGGCGCCGGTGCGCCGATGGGCGCGAGGTTCCCCCGCTCCAGGACGTTTCAGAAGCGCATGGAAGAAGGCGTTTAGGGTTTCAGGTCACGAACGCCTGAAACACCAGGGATCACGCCTGGCAGGGATCACGCCTGGCCGGTTGGTCGAGTTTGATCATAAGGTTTTGGCATGCAATGAAAACAAGTATGCGAAAGACCTGCCCCTTTCGGCCAGTGGCGGTCAGGGCGGTAATCGCCAGCTTTCGCCGTGGTCTTTGGGATGCCGCAATGGCGGGCGGCGGCGGTAAAGCCTACACATACTGCGGGGCGGGTCAATCGGCGCGCGTCTTGACGTAGCCGCCCGGCGCGTCTTCAATGACTGGCGGCCCGCCGCCGCCCGGAACCCGCGCTTCCGCCTTGCCGCCGGAATGTCCGGACAACCACTTCGCCCAATCGGGCCACCAGGAGCCTTCATGGCGCTCCGCGCCTTCCAGCCATTTATCAGGGTCTTTGGGTTTTCGGGAATTCGTCCAATAACAATACTTATTGGCGGCCGGCGGATTGATCACGCCGGCGATGTGACCGGACGCGGACAGGACAAAACGTTTCCGGCCAGAGAACAAATCCTGGGTTTTATAAACCGATTTCCAGGGCGCGATATGATCTTCGCGCGTCGAAAGCAGATACGCCGGCTGGGCGACGCGGCTAAGATCGATAGGCACGCCGTCGAGCGAGACGCCCCCAGGCGCGCGGAGCCGGTTTTCGAGATACATTTGGCGGAGGTACAGCCCATGCATCATGGCGGGCATCCGTGTGTTGTCCGAATTCCAGTAGAGCAAATCAAAAGCCACGGGTTCGCGGCCCATGAGATAGTTATTCACCACGAACGACCAGATCAGATCGTTATCCCGCAGCATGTTGAACACCTGACTCATATAGGCGCCGTCCAGATAGCCGGTTTCGTTCATGTGAGCTTCCAGTTTGCCGAGCTGCTCGTCATCGATGAACACGCCAAGCTCGCCCGGGTCCTCGAAATCCAGCATGGTCGTCAGCAACGTGACGGACTTGACCCGCTGGTCGTTCTTTTCCGCCATGTAGGCCAACGCCGACGACACCAACGTGCCGCCTATGCAGTAACCGGCGACGTTCACGTCCGAAACGCCCGTCGCCCGCGTGATCGCGCCGAGCGCGGCTAAAGGACCTTCCAGCATGTAATCGTCGAACCGCTTGTGGCTCAGTTCCGGCCCTGGATTGACCCAGGAAATCACGAACACGGTCAAACCCTGGTCCACCGCCCATTTGATGAACGAGTTCCTCGGCCGAAGGTCCAGGACATAGAACTTGTTGATCCACGGCGGCACGATCAGCAGCGGGCGTCTGGCGACCGTTTCCGTCGATGGCGCGTATTGGATCAACTGAATCAAATCGTTTTGAAAGACCACCTTGCCCGGCGTCGCCGCAATGTTCCCGCCCAGCGTGAACGCCTCCTGATCGGTCATGGAAATCTTAAGCCGCCCCTCGCCCTTTTCCAAATCTGTCAGCAGGCGGTCCAAGCCCCTGACAAGGCTTTCCCCCCCGCTGTCCATGGCTGTCTTGATGACCTTCGGGTTGGTTGCGGCAAAGTTCGCGGGCGAGAGGGCGTTCACCCATTGGCGCGTATAAAAGTCCGCCTTTTTGCGTGTCTTGTCATCGACGCCTTCCGCGTCATGAACAGTTGACCGGATGAATTCGGACGCCAACAGATAGGACTGTTTGATGGCGTCGAAGACGGCGTTTTCCGACCACGCGTCATCCTTGAAGCGCTTGTCCCCGGGCGCCGGCTCCACCACGGGTTCTACGCCGCCATTGCCGGACGCCCTAGCCAGCGCGTTGGACCAGATATCCGTATAGCCCCGCCAAAATTTCCGCTGCTGTTCGGCGAGCTTTTCTGGATTCGAAAGCACCGCGGCGCCGACATCGAAGAACGTCCTGGAAATCACCTCGGGATCGGGAACCTGGAAACCGCCGGATTTTTCCTGCCGTTCCCAGAACTGACATATGATCCGTCGCATCCGTTCATTGAACCGCGCCGACGCCTCCACCGTTTCTTTCATGGCGGGCGCGGGATTGGGAAACGGACTTTTGGGATCAAGGGACATGGCGCTTCGTCTGTGACAAGCCGACACTGAGCGAATAGTGCGGACGTGGCCCGCCGCTTTCAAGCCGGAAAACCACTTGGCGGGTCACGGTATGGAAAATCTCCAGCGTTTGCTGGGAAATCAAAATGTTCTGATTAGAAGCACGATTAGAGATTTGTTCCCCCTGGTCTCATCCCCTCACCCCTTATCCTTGTCCGTGAAGGCTATCGCCGCGACGGCGCTTATCTCAAGCATTTGGAACCGGAGCCTTCACTCCGATGAAAAAATGTACTATCAAAATCCAGGCTAAATAATTTAAGCAAGCCGAGGAAAAAACGCGCCATGAGGCTGGCGGAAATCATCAATCGGGGCCGCGCGATATACCTTAACGGAACAAGGCCGTTACGAGTGGCGCTGCACAGACCGCGTTTACCATTACTTCAATCCGCCAGCGCCGGAAAAATCATTGATGATTTGCGAACACGGGGGGCGGCGATAACGTCGCTGCAAGCACTCGGCTTGGAAAACAGTCAAGCCGTTTTTGACCGGGCCTTAACTCTCTTGACATCCAATCAGGACAATCAAATACAATCACCGGAGCGCAAGTCTTTTCTACGAATACTGACAAGCGCGTCAATGCTCAAGAATCCCGAGATTTATGATTGGGGATTAAATCATCATCTGCTGGATATCGTGGAAACATACCTCCAGGTCCCAATTCGATATCTCGGCTGTATCTGCCGATGCGACCTTGCAGATGGGGATCTCTCAGAAACGCGATTGTTCCATATCGACGGAGAAGACGCCGCAATCGTAAAAATCATTGTCTACCTGAACGATGTGGGTCCGGATGACGGTCCGTTCGAATTTGTGCCGAAAAATCTTAATCCGACCGTCTCGGACCTTGGCTCAAGATATTATCAAAGGGTTCCCGACGACCTTCTGGCGCGTCATACGCCTAAGTCCGAATGGGTGGCCGCCACCGGTCCGGCGGGCACGGTGGTTTTTGTTGATACGTGTAACGTCTTTCACAAAGGACGCCTCTCCGTAAAATCTGATCGAAACGCCTGTTTCTTTACGTATTGTTCGGCGACGCCGCTACGACCGGATTTTTGCGCCTTGAACGAGCACAACCTGGTGTTGGCCCAAGCGAAGGGTCTGGATGACCGGCAAAGAAAAATCGCCTCCCCCATACGTTAGACGCGCCCGGGGCGCGGCGTTGAAGACCGAACAAGGCAGTCAACCAGATCGCGGAGACGTTCTCGCAATTTCCTTAACGGTGGGGACGGAGTTTGGACCTGTACCGTGCTGGCCGCGTTCCAAGAACATTCCCGCAGAAGCGAGTTCCCCGGCCCCGCTCAACAAAAGAGAGAACCGCCCTCTGGATAGATGATCCGCGCCTACAGCAACCGGATCGCGTCGGCGTGCGTCTTACAGATCGCCGTATCCACAAGCACGTATTCGAAGTCCGGGTCCCAGGCCAACGCCTTGAAAGGACTCTCCCAAACCCCGGCTAGCGTCCAACGCCGGAAGCGGGAACGCGCCGTCGGCCAATTGCCCGGTTCCCGCGGCGGACCGCCCCGTGGCGGCGGCCCCTTGCGGGGCCGGGCGGGCGTATGGGCTGGAACCCGTGAACCGGCGAGACTAATTCCCCATCCGGGCGGGCAGATAGGTTGCGATCTCCGAGAAGATGACCAACAAAATCACGCCGATCATCAGCATGAGGAAGAACGGCGCCGCGTATTGCGCGACGCGGAGGATATTCTCGCCCGTCATGCCTTGGAGCACGAACAGATTGAAGCCCACGGGCGGCGTGATCTGCGCCATTTCGACGATGAGCACCAGGAAGACGCCGAACCAGATGCGGTCAATCCCAACCGTTTCGACGATGGGAACGATCACGGCCGTGCTCAGAACGACGACGGAAATGCCTTCCAGGAAACAACCCAGGATGATGAAAAAGACGGTGAGGACGGCGAGCAGCGCGTAAGGCGAGAGGTTCATCTCTCCGATCCAGACCGCCAGTTCCCTGGGGATGCCGGTGAAGCCCATGGCGACGGTAAGGAACGCGGCCCCCGCCAGGATCAGCGCGATCATGCGCCGGTCATAGCCCCGGGCGTTCAACTCCGTGATCGACATCTTGCCGATGGTGGCGCAAGTGGCCGCGCTTGAGCCAGAAACGGCGGTGAAGAAACGGCGGTGAAGATACCGCAGCCCAGGATATTCACGTGCAAGAGACCGCCCGGCAGTCTCGCCAGTCAGGGCGCGAGGCCCGAGAACAGGTCTTCGGAAAGCCGCGAGCGGAACAGGAGCTCGCCCATCCAGATGAACAACGGCAACGCGGCCAGGGCCCAGGAGTTGCCGGAGCCCCAGATTGTCGTCGCCATGACCTGACCCGCCGGCGCCCCGGTGAAAATCACCATTCCGGCCAGTCCGACGCCCAACAGGGAGAAGGCGACCCAGAAACCGCCGCCCAACAGCAGGAACAGGATGGCTGCAAGCGCGATAGCCGGGACGATTTGTTCCATGATCAGTGGTCCGCCCCGTCAGCGGCGGCCTCCGCCTGGGCCTCCTTGATCAAGTGCCGGGGCGTCCCGCCGCGCAGAACCTGAACGAAGGCGTCCAGGAAAAAAATGGCGGCGATGGCCAACCCGATGACCAGCGGTGTTTGTGGAATCCATGGCGGCGCCGGGACGATGCCGGGAGAGACGTCGCCGAACTCCAGACTCTCCAATGTCAAGAGCGCCATCCAATAGGCGGCGTAGGCGGCCAGGACGGCGCCGAACCCGGTGCAAGTCAACTCGATCATCCGCCGCGGGCCGGGGCTCAGCCGGGTGATGATCAGGTTCACCCGGATGTGCGCGCCGCCCCTGAGCATATGGGCGATGGCGAGAAACGAGGACGCCGCCAGGAAATAGCCTGCGAATTCGGCGTAGGACGGCAGCACAAGACCGCCCGCCTCGCCGGTGACCGCTTCCGAGACCTTGTCGATAACGTTCAGGCCGACCTGGGTCAGCACGATCAGGGCGATGGCGCAGAGAAAAACTCCGGCCAGCGCGCCGCTGACGTCGTAAAGCTTGTCTAGAAAAATGCGCAATGCGGTTCTCTAGAAATGGATGAGACGGCGCGGACGTCCGCGCCGGCGCTTTTTCAAGGCTTACGCCCTTGATTTGATCAGGATGTTCCCGCCCATGTCCAGCGTTGGTTTTGCGCGGCTGCGTCTCAAAGCCCCTCAAAGCGGATCGCGCCTCGCCGCCATCAGTTTCCGGCACGCCTGAGGAAGTAGCCAAAACCGGGAATTTTCCCATCCGCCAGGGCCTCCGGCGGACGATGCGCGGTGTAAGCCGGGACGCCCTGTCGAGGGTTCAGCCTGGTTCCGGGGACATTTATGTTGAGCTAGACTCCCAAATAGGGCAGATTTTCAATTCGTTATAAGGACTTAGGAATTACTGGCGGACGATGACAACGGGAGAAGCAGTACCAGACGTTCCGATTGGCAAACCGACCACTGTGCCGGTGGATGCGCTTCGTTTCGACACTGATAATCCGAGGTACTCCGAAGACAGAGAGGTGAATGTTGATCGCAAGGCCGAGGTCATCACCTACCTGATTGAGCGAGCGGACCTTCAAGAACTCGTCGACTCCATCGCTTACAGTGGGTACATCGACATTGAGCCGCTGATTGTCCACAAAAAGGACGACGGGCTAACCGTCCTTGAAGGCAACCGACGCCTAGCCGCTATTACGTTGTTGACAGATGACAAACTCGCGAACGCTTGCGGGGTCCAAGTGCCTCGGATCACTGATCAAGTAGCCGCGACACTAGAGGCCGTCACTGTATACGCGGTTAAGGACCGGCCCGACGCCCGAGACTTCATCGGGTTCAAGCACATCAATGGCCCTCATCGGTGGGACTCGGTTGCGAAGGGGCGCTTCGCCGCACGGTGGTACGAAGACGAACTCGCTAAGGGTAAAAATGGTATGTCATTGCGTGATATCGCCCGCCGTATGGGTGACCGACACGACACAATCCAGCGCATGGTCGCTGGCATCTTCGTGCTTGATCAGGCTAGGGAGAGCAGCCTCTTCCAGGTTGAGGACAGATATCCGGGACGGCCTTTCGCGTTTTCGCATCTTTACACCGCGCTTACCAGAGGGCCCTATAGAGAGTATCTTGGTCTGCCGTCTGACTGGCGGGCGCATGATCCGCAACCCAATCCTGTGCCGGAAGACCGTCACGACCAGCTTAAGCAGGTAATGTTGTGGCTATATGGCTCGGATCAGGATGAAGTCCGTCCGGTCGTGACCTCTCAGAACCCCCATATCAAACAACTGGGAGAGGTGTTGTCCAAGCCGAAGGCGATCGCGATCCTCGTGGGCGGGCATGACTTGAAGGCCGCCTATGCCGAAGTCAGTACTCCCGCCAATCAGTTTGAAGAACAACTCGTCAAAGCGCATCAGTTAGCCGAGGGCGCTTTGTCGAAGCTTCCGGCGTACGACGGTTCAGATGGCGCGCTGCTGGACGTCGCCGCAGAGTTGAACAGCACGGTGACGTTGATTCACGACAACATGAAGACCGCGCGGCATAAGTTTCTCCATGAGCGCATTGAGCATGACCATTGAGGGCTGACTCTCTGTGATCTCCTTGAATATCCCCGCTGTCGGTCCCGATCTCAACGAACTCCCGGAATGGTCCGAGGAACACGCGGTCGAGCTAGCCGACTGGCTTGAGTTCTATGCCTTGGGAAAAGCTGAGAACGAGGCGATCTTGGAGAACTTGGTGGACGCCATAGATCTCAAGTGGGACACCGAAGGCGCGGAGATACAAACGCGGGACCAGCTTCTGGAGACCGTCGGAGTCGTAGTCATGGCGGAGGTGGATGAACGTCGGAAAGCTCTCGAACAGGCGTACCCATTCGAGGTCAGCCGCGACGGATCAACGATGAGGTTGTACGAAGATTGGACAGCGGGGAGATCTGCCTACCTTATGTGTCTCGTGCTTGCACACGTCACCCGAAGCAAAATCCTTCCGCCGCGACTCATCCCTTCTGAGAAAATGGTGTCCGAAGCCCGCAACCTGTTGTTCGAGAGTTGCGCCACGTTAGGGGCGGCGGGGATCACTCAAGGGCCCGCGTTCTACATGGGACAACTTCGTGCAGGCGCTGAAGGACTACTTGGCAAGCTCCGACAGGCATGGAACCTGAACCGCGACGGCGAAGTCCGGGACACACCAGCGCCGGATGCGCCCGAGAACGTAAACGACGGCGGCATTGACGTCATCTCATGGACGCCACGGCCGGACGGTCGCGCCGGTATGTTCTACCTCCTTGGGCAAGCTGCGAGTGGACACAACTGGGACAGTAAACCCATCTCGGACGGTGATATCGACTTGTTTCATCGAGACTGGTTCGACCCACCTCCCGCGTCCACACCAAACAAGGCGACCTTTGTCCCGTTCCGGCTGCTTGGTGACCTTCACAGGTTCACCTTCAGGCACGGCAGAGTCCATGATCGCATGACGCTGCCCGCCTATATAGACAAGGCGGTTGATCTGGCGGAGCGGGGTGTTGAACCCATTGAGTGCTTGGATAACGTACCAGCCCTCAGAGCCTGGATCGAGCGACACCAGGACGCGATGAGACAGGTGGCGGCCGATGCGACATAGATTTCACGCTATTTGTCCGTACTTCGCGATGTTCCCCGAGAGCTTCGTTCTGAAGCACCTAATCTGGTCGAAGCCCGGCGACTTGGTGCTGGATCCCTTCTCAGGTCGGGGCACCACCGTGTTTGAGAGCCTCCTCAACGGCCGCCAAGCGATCGGTTGCGATACGAACTCGGTCGCTGTGTGTCTATCGAACGCGAAGGCAAACCCGCCTTCGCGAAATCAGGCGCTTGATCGGTTGAAAGAGATCGAGTCCATGCCGGTCAAAGACGTGGTCGATCCTGTCTGGGATGACCCCTTCTTCGCCTCCTGCTTCCACCCTGATACGCTGCGCGAGTTGCTCCATCTTCGCGAGCACCTTCTCTGGAAGCGCAGGCGGGCTGACCGTTTCATCGCCGCCGTTGCGCTGGGCGTGTTGCATGGCGAGAGTCACCGGAGCGGCCGCTACTTGAGCAATCGGATGCCGCGCACGATCAGCACCAAGCCTGACTATTCCATTCGTTGGTGGAAGGAACGAGGTTGCATCGCGCCCCGGCGTGAGACCTTCGCGATCCTGCGCGACATTATCGAGTACCGGTTCGAGTCTGATGTTCCCAATCTCCGTGGCAAGGTGAAACATGTGGATGCGAGGAAGGCCGGTCGAGAGTTCCGACAGCATCACGGAGGCGTATCGCTTGTCATCACCTCGCCGCCCTATCTCGACACAACAAACTTCGAGGAAGATCAGTGGCTCCGCCTGTGGTTCCTTGGTGGACCTGCCCGCCCTCGAAGGCAAGGTCGGAGTGATGATCGACATACTCAAGCCGCCAGATATTGGAACTTCCTCAAGGAAGCGTGGGCCGGAGTGGCCCCGCTGCTGAGCGACGACGCCAAGCTGGTCGTCCGTATTGGCGGCAAGAAATTAGATCAAGGTCAGATCAGGGCGGGCCTAGTCGCGAGTCTTCAGGAGGGGTTGGACCGTCCAATCCGACTCATCGACGAGATGTCGTCGGAGATCAAGGGGGGTCAGTTGAAGACATTCAGGCCTGGCGCCGAGGGCGCCAAGTGCGAGTATGACTTCCGGCTCAGTCTGTCCTAACCGTTGTCACTCGGTAGGCTCTCCGCTACCCATCCGTCCAAATGGCCTTAAATGTCCTTCGGCGCCCTATTAGAGGCCAGAGCCGACCTAGGCCTCAAGGCATCTTTTGATGGCGGCGGCCATGTCGGTCATCAGCCGCGGATAAAGCCCGGGCCCGGCCTTCAATCCGCCGCCCAGCGGGTCCAGGACGCCTTTCCTCACGCCGGTCTCTTGAGACACGACGCTTAACAACTTCGCGGGAAACTGCGGCTCGGCGAACAGGCATCTCACCTTGGCCTTGCGCATCGTCTCCCTCAAGGCGCGCAGACGCTTGGCGCTCGGCGCCTTTTCGGGGCTGATGGTGACGGCGCCGGCGGCGTTCAAACCGAACCGGCGTTCGAAATAATGATACGCGTCGTGAAAGACCACGAACGGGCCATCCTTGACGGACGACAGCTCGGCCCTCAGCCGGCCGGTCAAGGCGCGGAGTTCCGCGTCCATGCGCCTCGCGTTGGCTTGATACGCGGGGGCGTTGGCCGGGTCCTCGCCGCTCAAGGTCTCGGCGATTGAGGCCACCAGGCGCCGGGCGTTCACGGGGTCTAGCCAGATGTGGCCGTCAACGCCGCCATGATGGCGGCGGCCGTGATGACCGTGGCCGTGGTCTCCATGATTTTCATGGTCCTTATGGTCCTCGCGGCCCTGTTTTTTTTCAGCGTGTTGAGCGTGGTCATGCCCCCCATGCTTATGACCCTTCGCATGTTCCTTGTGACCATGCCCCACATGCCCGTGTTCGTCATGATCATGTTTTTCATGATCTTCCTTATCGAAATGATCGCCCTCATCGAACGCATATCCGTCGCGAAATTCTAGAAGTTCAAGGCCGGGCGCGTCTTGCAGCGCGACCGTGCGCGCCTTGCCGCCAAGCGCCTTGAGCGGTTTGATCATGAACGTCTCGATGGACGGCCCCACCCAGAAGATGACGTCCGCGTCTTGCAGGCTTTTCGCCTGGCTGGGGCGGAGGCTGGCGGTGTGAGGCGAGGCGTTGCCGGCCAGCAGCAGCCCGGGCGTCCCGGCGCCCCGCATGACGCCGGCGACCAGCGAGTGGATCGGCTTGATCGTGGTCACGACGGAAACCTCCGCGTGGCTTGACGGACTCCAAAGCCCGAACGGCGCCGAGAGCAAGGCGGCCGATAAAACCTTGCGGTAGGCCAGTGCGCGCATGATGTGTAACTCCGAAAAAGGATGGACTCGAAAAATGTTATGTTATAACAAAAAAAGAAATTCAAGCCCTTGTTCGTCTCGCGAAACGGAGCTGTCTTAATGGATGCGGTCGCCTCGCCCCGGCCCTTGATCAATTTACGCCAAGCCGGCGCGCGCCGGGCGGGCCGCTGGCTGGTGCGCGGCGTGGACCTTGCCGTGCACAAAGGTGAGATCGTCACGCTCATCGGACCCAACGGATCAGGAAAATCGACCACGGCGAAAATGGCGCTGGGGTTGATCGCTCCCGATGAAGGCCGGGTTGACGCCCCCTCCGGGGTCGTCATCGGTTACGTCCCGCAGAAACTGTCGATCGACTGGACCCTGCCCCTGACGGTCAGCCGGTTCATGACGCTCACGCGGCCGCTGAAAAGCCGGGAGATTCATGAGGCCCTGGAGATGGTCGGAATGGGCGGATCACCGCACGCCGAGGTTCGGCGTCTTTCGGGCGGCGAGTTTCAGCGGGTCATGCTGGCCCGGGCCATCGCCCGCAAACCCGGCCTCCTGGTTCTGGACGAACCTGTTCAAGGCGTCGATTTCGCCGGCGAGATTGCGCTCTATGATTTGATCGCCGATATACGCGGGCGGCTGGGATGCGGTGTTCTGATGATTTCCCACGATCTGCACGTGGTGGTGGCGGCGGCGGACCAGGTTCTCTGTCTCAACGGGCGCGTCTGCTGCCGGGGAACGCCCAGCGCCGTGTCGGAAACCCCCATTTACCGGGAATTGTTCGGCAGCCGGGCCGCAGGCGCCTTGGCGGTTTATGAGCACGATCACGGCCATGATCGCTTGCGCGGCGACCGGGCGCGGCGCGCAGACGGCTCCATCACCGGCCGCCGTCATCCGGACGACGGCCATCGTCATGATCATGGCGGCGGGGACCGGCATGGCGGGGACACGGCCCGTGCTTGATGATTTTTTCACCCGGGCGCTGGTGGCTGGCGTCGGCGTGGCCCTGATCGCGGGGCCGTTGGGTTGCTTTATCGTTTGGCGGCGTATGGCCTATTTCGGCGACACCCTGGCCCATTCGGCTCTGGTGGGGGCCGCCATCGGGCTGTTGGCCGATATCGATCCCGTGTTCACGGTTTTCGTGGTCGCCCTCGGGATTGCAGGCGCGCTTTTATTCTTGCAGCGGCGGACGGCGGTAGGATCGGACACGTTGCTTGGGTTGCTGTCCCACTCGGCCTTGGCGCTGGGATTGGTGCTGTTGGCCTTCATGACGTGGGTGCGGGTCGACCTGACGGGTTTGCTGTTCGGCGACATCCTGGCCGTCACCGTGTCCGACATCGCCGTCATATACGCCGCCGGCGCCGTGGCGTTCGCCGTCCTGCTCCGGATCTGGCGTCCTCTGTTCGCCGCCACCGTCAGCGAGGATTTGGCCGCGGCGGAAGGTTTGCGGCCGGAACGCTGGAACTTTGTCTTTATGGCCTTGCTGGCCGCCGTGATCGCCATGGCCATGAAGCTGGTTGGCGTCATTTTGATTACGGCCCTGCTGATCATCCCGGCTGCCGCCGCGCGCCGGGTCGCCAAGGGGCCGGAACAAATGGCGGCGTTGGCCGCCATGGCCGGCGCGGCGTCCGTCGCCGCCGGCCTTTTCGGATCCGCCGCCTGGGACACGCCCTCGGGCCCGTCGATCGTCGCTGCGGCCTTCGCCTTGTTTGTTGCGAGCTTCGCTTTTGGCCGCGGACCGGCCGCCGGCGGACAAACCGGCGTGCGCGGCGAACCTCCGGCGGGAGCGGCCCATTGAGCAATCAACCCAAAGTTCTGACCGACAGGCAGCAAAGGGTTCTGGACGAGCTCGCGGATGCTTCCGGGCCGCTCAGCGCCTATGAGTTGCTGGATAGATTGCGTGGCGCCGGTTTTCGCGCGCCGCCTCAGGTTTACCGCGCTCTGGAGCGCTTGTCCGAGCATGGCCTGGTGCACCGACTGGAAAGCCTGAACGCCTTCATCGCCTGCCGTCATCCGAAATGCGGCGGTCACGGCCACGCGGCTTTCGCCATTTGCAATGACTGCGGCGCAGTCACTGAATTCGAAGACGCGGCGGTCGCCAAACGGTTGAGCCGATGGGCCGGAGACCAATCCTTCACCCTGCGACGGGCGACGGTCGAGTTACGCGGGCTGTGCGGCGCGTGCGGCGACCGGGGAACCGCCGCGCCGTCATCCGGTTGACGGAACCGATGCTTGAGCCTTGAGAAGAAACACCTCGGCCGCCAAGGCGCCCTTGCCGCGTGGGCGGGGTTTGGATGACGACTTAACCCGGTCCCATTTCATCACTCCCGCGAAGGGGGTCCAGACCACCCCTTGTCGCGCCACCCCTTGTCGCACATGACCGGCCATCCACTCACGATAAGCCGGAACGCGGGCCGCCCAGTTGGATTCCCGCCTGCGCGGGAATGACGCCTCTGACGAGGCGAAGTTGTCGTACAATCCCCCTTCGGCGGCGCGGCCCGCCAACCGTCAACGTGCCGAACACCACGCTGCTTGTTCAGAAAAAAGCTCAATAATCGACCATTCAAAGTCCGTGAGGCCGCCGCGTCCATGCATGGAAAAGCTCCCGCTGTTTGGGAGCTTGAATCATATGACAAGACTGTTGGGAGTCCTTTTTATGGGGACATGGCCTAGATTTGTCGCCCGCCACTGGAAGTGAGGGGGATGCTCCAGCTGTTCCCCATTGCGCTCCGCCAATACGTGCTGAGGCATGGAGTCTCACCATGTCGCTCATTTATGGGATTTTCTATCAGAAAACCTGATTCCTTGGATTCGAATTTCGCTGATTTTTAAAACATTATTTCCCGGAACGCGGGTCAATGCCGGAAATGCCGTATGCCGGTGAAGACCATGGCGAGGCCGGCGTCGTCGGCGGCGGCGATGACCTCATCGTCACGCACGCTTCCGCCTGGTTGGATAACCGCCGTCACCCCGGCCTCCGCCGCCGCCAAAAGGCCGTCCGCGAAGGGGAAAAAGGCGTCCGACGCGGCGACGGAACCCTTGGCCCGGCTCTCCGCCTCCCCGGCGGCCTTGGCGGCGTCGGCCGCTTTCCAAGCGGCGATGCGCGACGAATTCACCCGGCTCATTTGTCCCGCGCCCACGCCGACGGTCGCCTGGTTCCTGGCGTAGACGATGGCGTTCGATTTCACGTGCTTGGCGACGGTGAGGGCGAACCGAAGGTCGGTCATTTCCCGGACGCTGGGCGTCCGCCGGGTGACGATCTTCAATTCATCCAGTAAAGCTGCGTCCCGTGTCTGCAAGAGATATCCGCCGGCCAGGCTTCGTACGGTCACGCCGGCCTGGGCCGGGTCGGCCATGGCGCCCGTTTCCAGCACACGCAAATTTTTTCTGGCGGCGAGGATGGCCTTGGCTTCGCTGGAAACGGCGGGCGCGATGACGGCTTCGGCGAACAGTTTAGCGATTTCTTCCGCCGTTGGGCCGTCGAGCGTTTGATTGAGCGCGATGACGCCGCCGAAGGCGCTTTCCGTATCACAGGCGTATGCGCGTAGATAAGCGGATTTCAGATCATCGGCGACGGCGGCGCCGCATGGATTGGCGTGCTTAACGATGACGCAGGCCGGTTCGCCGGAAAATTCGGACGCCAACTCGAACGCCGCGTCCGTGTCGTTCAGGTTGTTGAAGCTGAGCTCCTTGCCCTGAAGCCGCGCGGCGGAAACGACGCCCGGCCGTGTTTCCGAACCGCGATAGAACGCCGCGCGCTGATGCGGGTTCTCGCCATAGCGCAGTTCCGCTCTCAACTCGCCCGCGAGATTCCAGCGCGCCGGAAACGTTTCGCCCAACTGGCTGGCGAACCAACCCGAAATGGCGCCGTCGTAGGCGCCTGTCCGCGCGTAGGCCTTGGCGGCCAGGCGTTTGCGGAAATCTTTCGTCGTCGCGCCGCCGTTGGCGGCCATCTCGGCGCGCAGCCGGCCATAGTCGGAGGGGTCCACGACCACCGAGACGAAGGCGTGGTTCTTCGCCGCCGCCCGGATCATGGCGGGCCCGCCGATGTCGATATTCTCGATACACGTATCGAAACCGGCCCCCTTGGCGACGGTTTCCTCGAACGGATAAAGGTTCACAACCAGCAAGTCTATCGGCGCGACGCCGTGGGTTTCCATCGCCTCGATATGATCGGCCTTGTCCCGGACCGCCAAAAGACCGCCATGGATTTTCGGCTGAAGCGTTTTCACCCGGCCATCCATGATTTCGGGAAAGCCCGTGAAATCGGAAACCTCCGTCACGGCGGCGCCGGCGTCCCTCAGGGCCTTGGCCGAACCGCCGGTGGACAGGATTTCTATCCCATACTCATCCAAAAATTTGCCGAGATCCGCCAATCCCCTCTTATCGGAAACGGAAATCAAGGCGCGGCGGATGGCGTTGGTCACGGCCGGAAAACTCCCAAGGGCTAAGAGCCGAACTGGCGCGAGACGGCGCCCGGGCCGCCCGTCTCGTCACAAAAGGCGCCGCTGTATTCGGGCACGAACTGGCGCAGCACCCTGGCGGCCGATTCTTGATCCCCGGATTGGACGGCGGTTTCCAGAACCGCGATCCGGGCCCGCAAAACCTCTAAATCCGCGCTTCTGGGTTTCGCCAGCAGAATGCCGGGCCGGGTTGTCGGGACCGGGGCCTCGTCGCCATGGAAAATCTCCTCCGACAACTTTTCCCCTGGCCGTAATCCGGTAAAAATAATCTTTACGTCGTCGCCTGGAACCTTGCCGGACAGGCGAATCATCTGACGGGCGAGGTCGATGATTTTGACGGGCTCGCCCATGTCGAGAACAAAAATCCGGCCGTCCGCGCCGGAACTCAGGCCCATGACCGAAGCCTGAAGGACCAATTCGACCGCCTCACGTGTGGTCATGAAATAGCGTGTCATGTCCGGATGCGTGACGGTCAGCGGACCGCCCGCGGCCAGTTGCTTCTGGAACAAGGGAACTACCGAGCCCGTTGAACCCAGCACATTGCCGAATCGCACGGTGACGAAACGTGTATCGGGCTCGTTTCCCTGATCGGAGGCCTGATCGAAAGACTGACAGCAAATCTCCGCGAGCCGTTTGGTGGCGCCCATGACGCTTGATGGGTTTACCGCCTTGTCCGTTGAAATCATGACCATGGCCTGGACGCCGGCGCGCCGCGCGGCCTCGGCGACGTTCAGGGTTCCGATGGTGTTGGAGGCGAAGCCTTCCATGGGGTTAGCCTCGACCAGCGGCACGTGTTTCAAGGCGGCGGCGTGGAAAACCAGTTCGGGCCGGACGCCGCCGAACAGGCGATCAAGGGCCGTTCTGTCACGGACGTCGCCTAAAACCGCGCGCCGGGCCAGTTCGGGGTGAGACGATCCGAGTTCGTGATCAATCAAATAAAGGGCGTATTCCGACAGATCGAGCATGACTAGTAAGGAAGGATTCAGTCCGGCCGCCTGCCGGCAGAGCTCCGATCCTATGGAGCCCCCGGCGCCGGTGACGACCACGCGCCTGCCGCGCACCAGACCGGCCATGGACTCCCGGTCCAAGGGCGTTTGCGGCCGGCCGAGCAAGTCCTCGACCGCGATGGCTTGCATGGTCACGGGCGTATCGCCGGTCTCGCTCCGGAAATCGGTCGCTTTCGGCAGACGGGCGAGGGGCACGCCCCGTCTCGCGGCGATTTCAACCAATTCCCTGACGACGGACCCCTCGACGCCGTCCCGGGTCAATAGGATGCGCCGGGGCCGGTTATTCCGCCCGGCGAGTTGATCGAGGACCGTCTCGGCGTTTGAAACGTGGCCCAGGACGTCCACACCCAGAATTTGGCGGCCTTCCCTGCCCTGACGGAGCGCGAGAATCCCGACGGCTCGATAACCGGCGTTCCGGGGCTGGCTCAAGGCGCGAATGAACAGGGCGCATTCATCCCCGGCGCCGATCAACAAGACCGGGACTCTGCCGGCGCCGTCATCGCGGCGGCGCCCTTGCGGCCAGTCTTTCCACATGCGGTAGAGAAAGCGCGGACCGCCCAGAAACGCCATCAGGACGAACCAGGTGATCAGCGGAACCGAACGGGGCACGTCGTCCAGCCGCGTCCAAAGAAACATGATAACGATAAACAAAAGGACGGTGACGCTGACGCTGCGGGTGATGACGAACAAATCGCTCAAGGACGCATAGAGCCAGACGCCGCGGTACATGCCGGAAAAAAGAAAAACGGCCGCTGCGGTCGCGGTGAACAAGGCGATGAGGCCGATGAGTTCCGGCGTCTCGAACCAAAACGTCAAGTCGTCGCCCAGCCGCAGATAAAAAGCCGCCGACATGGCGGCGCCGGCCATGACGACGTCATGGCCATAAACGATCCAGCCGCGGGGACTCAGGTTGAAGGGTTTGGGTCGTTTCATGACTTGGCCGGCGGAGACGTTCGCGCCCCGGAGGCGCTGAGACATAGCACAGTAGCCGCCAGATAGGTCAATTGCCACCACGATGACCAGATCGAGACGGTAAGCGCGGCCTGGGTGAAGAACACGGCGGCGGTTGTAAGGCCGGCCAAAGCCGACCAATCGGCGGTTCTTAGATAACGGCGTAATTCACCGGAAAGGACAAGCCCGACGCCGCCGATTATCAGCCCGAAGCCCACGCCCCCGCCCTCGATGAGAAGCTCGAGGATAAAATTATGAGGATGCTGCGGTATATTGAAAACCCTGGCGTCCGGATTGTAGATGTCCGCGCCCGGCTGCATCTCGCTGACGTTCGCGCCGACGCCGAACCAGGGCGTTTGCCGGAACAGATCCCAGGAGAACGACCAGATTGCCTGGCGTGGCGGATCGATCAGCCATACCGGGATTTTCCATTCCCCGCCGTATGTGTGGAAGTCCCCTGATTGCAGGAACCGCGCCCAGAATACGACCGATGCGCCCGTCAGCGCCAAAATGAGGATCAATATCCATCTCGTTCGCCGGGACGGCGTGGCGGCCGCCAGGACGCCAAGCGCCAGCAATGACCCGGCAAAGGCGCCGGCCACGGACGCGCGGCTGTTCACGGCGCCGCTCAACAGGACGCAAACCGCCCCGGCGGCGAGGACCAGCGCCAGATTCGCGGGTGATCTGTCCCGCAAATAGATCAGGATGATGGCGGGCATCAGGACAACACCGCCCGAGGCCGCTTCTATGAACCGTCTCTGGAGATCGAAATTGATCTTCGGGTCGCCTCCCCCTCCCCGGATCCAGTTGGCGGCTTCGGGAAACATTTGATGCAAACCGGCGATCGCGATGACGCCTAAAACAAGATAGGCCCACACGGCGGACCGCAGAGCGAGACCTGCGAGACCGGGCCTCTCCGTCATCCGAATCGCCAAGAACACGGCCGCGACGACAAAGAACGCCGTCCGGAAGACGGCTGTGGCGGATTTGAAGGGGTCGATCGAGACAATCAGGCCGTCAATCGACCAATAAAGCAGCGCGGCGGCGAACATAAGGCCCGCCGGACATTTTACCGCTTGCAGGAACGATTGAAAGGTCTGTTTGCCGGAACCGATCAAGGCGAACAGAGTCGCCAGGCCGAAAGCGGCGCCCAATGTGGCCCGACCGGACAGAATGGCGGGTATCGTCAAACCCAGACAGACGGCCATGGCCGTGTCGATCCAGGTTTTTTTCGCCATGTCAGTCGGATTCATCGGTATCGGGTATGTCTCGGTGCGGGAAAACCGGCCGCAGAAGAGGCTGGCGTTCGATCAAGCCTCTCGTCCGGACCGCCAGCGCGCGCCGCGCAACAAATAGGCATACAAGGCAAGAGACAGCCCATACGCGGCCAAGGCGCCGAACAGAGGCGACTTGATGCTCCAAAAAGCTAGGATGATCAAGACAATATTCAAAATGGCGACGGCCGCGGAAACCCGGGCGTGACTAAGGCCCCGCCGCACGGCCCTTTGATAGGCGTGTTCCCGGTGCGCGCGCCAGATTTTTTTTCCTCGCAACAAACGGCGGAGCAAGGTGATGGTGGCGTCGGTTACGTAATAGGCCGGAAGAATAAAGGCGGCGGCCGTCATTCCGCCGCGGACAAGCTCCAAGAGCAGGGCGCCCAGCAAAAACCCCAGCACCGTACTGCCCGCGTCGCCCAGGAAAATCTTCGCGGGGGGCCAATTCCATACCAAAAACCCGGCGGCCGCGCCAATAAGCGCGGCGGCGGGTCCGCCGAGGGGCAGGAGCGGCGGAGCCGCGGCGATCAAAACGAGAAGGCCGAGGGCGACACTCGCGGTTTCCACGCCTGTTATTCCGTCGATTCCATCCATGAAGTTGAACAAATTAACGAACCAAAGCCATGCGGCCGCGACGAGAAAAAACCATAGCCGCTCGGGAATGAACGAGAGAAACAAGGGCGCGGCGACTGGATCGAAATACAGGGCCGCGGTAATCAGAAGCGCCTGGACCAGCATCCTGGGAGCGGCCCCCAAACCCCGGACGTCGTCAATCCACGAGACCAAACCCAGGACGCCGGCCAGGCCGAGGAGGACCGCCGTCCCGGCCCCTGGGTCCGCGATGGCCCAGGCGGCCAGAACGACCGGCGCGACGACCAATCCGCCGCCTCTTGGCGTCGGGACCGAATGGCTGGAGCGCTCATTGGGGAAATCCATCACCGCCCGTCTCCGCAGCCAGCCGATCAAGGGCTTCAAGGCGCAGGCGCTTATCAGAAGCGCGCCCGTGAACAGGCCCGCCAGCAAAGGAACGTCGGACAACAACGGATCAATGGACATGCCGCCTTATAACCGGGGGCTGGGCGCGGCCAAAGCGTTATGGCGGAGCGTCAGGCTGGGCAAGGGGCGGGCTCCCATGCTATCAGCCGAATCCACCGAATTGACCCAGGTTTCCCATCCATGCCGGCGCCCGCCGTGTCCTACGTTCTGACAGTATACAACAAGGCCGCTTTCCTGCCGGGGGTCATCGCCGCGCTCGCCCGCGATCATATGGCGCGATCATATGGACGGCTGGGAAGTGGAGTATGTTTTTATCGATGACGGTTCTTCCGACGGCTCGTCCGAGATGATCAAGGCGGCGGCGGATCAACTGCCCGGACCCGTGGGGGTAGTGCGTCAACCGAATGGCGGCGCGTCCAGGGCGACGAACGAGGGGGTTCTGGCGGCTCGTCATCCCTGGATTCGTCTAGTCGATGGGGATGACTGCGTGGTCGCCGGATCAACGCCCGGAATGCTGGGACTGGCGGTGCGGCGGGGTGAGCGGCTGATTTACGGCGATCTGGTCCGTCACGCAAACCCGGACAATCCGCCGGAAGACGCGTTCCCGGAGGCGCCGCCCGAGGAACCTTTGAGTGTGGACGCGGGCCTCCAGCTTTTTATACGGAACTGCCCGGCCAATTCCAGCTCGATCCTGGTCGGCCGGGAGCGGTTTCTGGCGTCGGGCGGCTGTGACGAGCATTTCGTATCGCCTGACCAAGTCATGTTTCTGCGGCTTTTCGCGTCGGGAAGCGGCGTCCATGTGCCGGCGGGGGTGGCCTGGATTCCCGATCAGGCTCCGGGACGACTGGCGGAACAACAGCGCTGGAGCCGGTTCGAGTCCGTTCTTTCTCTGCTTCGTTTATATGAGGAGAGGGCGGACCTCTCTCCGGCCCGCCGGAAACAGTTGATCGACCGGGCGCTATCGCGGGCCAGCACCTATGACCGCGCGTTTCATGGACGCCGCCTCACCAGCAGGCGTTTCTGGCGCCATCTCGCGGCCAAGATCGCGGCGCCCGGGGACCCGGCCGTCTGGTTGAGCGGGGCCTTGGGGGCTTTCACCGAGAACGGGGCGATCAAGAGGTCTGACGGCTGGCGCACGGGCGCGGACCGCGCGGGCGTCGCCAGGTCCCGGGTTTCCGGGGCTGTGCCGGGACAAGGGGGATGACGGGCCGCCCGTCCGGTGGTAAGGACCCCCGTTCAAACCGGGAAAGACGCCTCAATGAGTGATCAGCGCAAAATTTCCGTCATCGGCCTGGGCTACGTGGGCCTTCCTGTCGCCGTTTCCTTCGCGGCCAGGGGCTTTGACGTCGCCGGTTTCGATATCGACCGAAACCGCGTCAAGGAACTGACCGGGGGCCACGACCGCACGGGCGAGGTCGGATCCGATGAACTGGCTGCGGCTCCTGTGCGCTATACCGCCGATCCAGCCGCCTTGAAAACGTCCGATTTTCATATCGTCACGGTCCCGACGCCCATTGACGAGGCGAACCGGCCGGACTTGACGCCGCTGATCACGGCGTCCGAGAGCCTCGGCGGAATTCTCAAGCGGGGCGACGTCGTCGTTTACGAATCCACCGTCTATCCGGGCGCGACGGAGATCACCTGCATTCCGATTCTTGAGAAAGTCTCGGGCCTTGAGTTCGGCTCGGACTTCACCATCGGCTATTCGCCGGAGCGGATTAATCCGGGCGACAAGGAACACAGGTTTGAAAGCATCCGGAAGGTGGTTTCGGGATCCGACGCAGCGACGTTGAAAATCGTCAGCGAAACCTACGGGGCCGTGGTGACGGCCGGTGTTCACGAGGCGCCGGACATTCGAACGGCGGAGGCCGCGAAGATCATCGAGAACACCCAGCGGGACTTGAATATTGCGCTGATGAATGAATTGGCGCTGATTTTCAACCGCATGGGCATCGACACCCAGGATGTCCTGGCGGCGGCGGGAACGAAGTGGAACTTCATGCCTTTCGTCCCCGGTCTGGTCGGCGGCCACTGTATCGGCGTCGATCCGTATTATTTGACGCACCGCGCGGAACAGGTGGGCCATCGCCCGGATATCATTCTGGCCGGACGGCGCACGAACGACGGTATGGGCGCCTATGTCGCCAGGGAAACGGTGAAGCGGCTGACCGGCGGGAACCGGGGAGACGGCCCGATGACGGTCACGGTCCTGGGCGTCACGTTCAAGGAAGACGTCCCCGACGTTCGCAACACGCGCGTCGCCGATGTGGTGGCGGAACTGGAATCGTTCGATGTCCGGGTTCAGGTTTGCGACCCGGTCGCCGACGCGGCGCATGTCCGCCAAGAACTGGGGCTGACCTTGTTGGCGCGGGCCGACTTGAAGCCCGCGGACGCGGTTATCGTGGCCGTCGCCCATCAGGAACTGTTGGACGGCGGCTGGGACGCCATCACCCCGCTCTTGAAGGCAGGGCGGGGCGTCGTGGCCGACGTCAAGGCCGCTTTGCCGCGTGACGGGCGCCCCGGCTCCGTTACTCTCTGGCGTCTATGATACGTGAGTTTAGGCGGTTCAAGTGAAGATTTGTCAACTCTCCGCCGTCGATTTTGGAGTCTATCACCTTCTGTCGCCCCTGATGCGCGCCCTTCGCGATGACGGTCATGACGTGACGGCGATCTCGGCGCCGGGTCAATGGGTCGAGGATATCGAACGGGACGGCTTCAGGCATCTGTCCATTCCCTTTAAGCGCAGCTACGACGTCGCCGCCCATGTCCGCGCCTACATGGCGCTGGTCGAGGTGTTCGGGCGCGAGCGTTTCGACGTCGTTCATGTTCATTCCCCCATCGCCGCCCTGATCGGACGGCTGGCGGCGGCGCGCGCGGGCGTTCCGAGCATTGTTTACACGGCGCACGGATTTTATTTTCATGAAAACCAGCCGGTTTTGCCGAAAGCCCTGTTCATCGCCCTGGAATGGATAGGCGGGCGCTACACGGACATCCTGTTCACTCAATCCGTCGAGGACGCCGAGACGGCGAGGCGCCTTGGGCTGTGCGGAGGGGAAACGGTTCTTGCAATCGGAAATGGCGCCGACCCGGAGCGCTTCCAGCCGGCGCCTCCGGACGACGCGGGACGCTCAAGCCTTCGAGGCGGGTTGGGCGCCGGACCCGATGACGTGGTGATTCTGACGGCGGGGCGCCTGGTGGCGGAAAAGGGCTATCCGGAGCTGTTCGAGGCGATCCGCCGGGTGAACGCCCATCTCTGGGTCGCGGGCGAGCGCCTGGAGAGCGAGCACGCGCCCGGCATTGGGGATTGGATCGAGAGAATTAAGCAAGACGCCAGCCTCTCCGCCCGTGTCCGGTTCCTGGGTTACCGAGGCGATATGCCGGATCTGATGCGGGCGGCGGACATCTTCACGCTGCCGTCTCACCGGGAGGGCATGCCGCGCTCCATCATCGAGGCCATGATGAGTGGGTTGCCCGTCGTCGCGACGGACGTTCGCGGCAGCCGGGAGGAGGTCGTGGATGGGGAAACCGGACTTTTGACGCCAGTCCGTGACGTGGACCGTCTGGCGGCGGCGCTTCGGCGTCTGTCGTCGTCCGGGGACGAGAGACGGCGGATGGGCCGGGCGGGACTGGAAAGGGCGCGGACGGAGTTTTCCGAACAGGAAGTCATCCGCCGGCAACTCGCAGTGTTTCACGAGGCGGGATCGAAAGCCTAGACCGTTTCACTGATTGACGGGATCGACTTGGGATTCCCAAATCATTTGTCTTGTGATTCACAACGTGCGCTGGATGAGGAGGCCAGCATGCATGACACGCCCCTATTCTGAAGATCTTCGCCGGCGTGTTGTTTGTGCGGTTGAGCCGGGTGAGAGCTCGCGTACAGTCGCCGCGCGCTTGCCCCCGGTTCGCAGGCGATGAAGCCGCGCGGATGACCGCCGCCGCGCGTCATAGGCGGCGCCGGCGCGGCGCGACGCCCTCGACGCCAAGGGCGTCGCCCCCCGCATCCTACCCACCGCTCAAGAGCGGAACGGCGCCTTTCACCCACGCCAAGGCGCTCCGCAAAACCCGGCGCAAGGCCGGGAACATGGTTGCAAAGCTCACGACTAGAGACCTATCGCAACCCGATACGGCAACCGCGCCGATACCCACTGACGGCGGTCTTCATCGCGGCGTCGCCAATCTGGCGGCTCGATCAAGGCCGGACCCTAGGAGTTCTTATTCAACGCGTCCAGCGCGCCTTGGAGGATGTAAGCCGCCGCCAATTTATCGACCACCTCCGAGCGGCGTTTTCGGGTCAGGTCCATCTCGTCAATCATCATTCTTTCAACGGCCGCGGTCGATAGGCGCTCATCCCAAAAGCTGATTGGCGGGCCGATCCGTTTTGAAAGGTTCGACGCGAATTGACGGGTGGACTGACAGCGCGGCCCTTCGGCGCCGTCCATCAAGACGGGCAGGCCCAGGACGACGCCAACAACCTCGTTCTCGGCGATGACCCGCTCAAGCCGTTCAGCGTCTTGTGTGAATTTCCGTCTTTTGACCGTATCCATTGGCGACGCCACCCTGCGCCGCAGGTCGGAGAGCGCCATGCCAATCGTCTTGGCGCCGAGGTCCAGGCCTAACAGGCGCCCGGATTGACGGAGTTCCACCGTCATTTCACGCGGGTCGGGAATTACCATAATGAGGCGTCACCATCGTGAGAGTCGCGAAAAAGCGTAAACTGGAGTATCATTCAAGTTTCTGATGTTGTGCGGAACGCTTCGGGAGGAGAGCGGCATAACATGATAACGGCGGCAAGACCTTGGGTGACCATTATATCACGGCTTGCGGCGGGTGCGTGCCTTTGCGTGTGGGTAAGTGCGGCGTTTGCCGCCGAGACGCCCGGGAAGAAGGCGGAACCCGAGGGGTTTGTGGTGTTGGGAGTGGCGGTCAAACCGCTGAAGGGTTATTACTTGGTGTCGGCGGATCTGAATATCCGCGCGCAGCCTCAAACCAAGGGAAAGAAAATCGGCCGCGCGGAAAAGGGCGAGGCGCTTCAAGTGATTGGAGACGCTCCGGGTAAGTGGCTCGCGGTCCGTTTGCCTGACGGCCAATCCGGGTTCGCTTATGCGCCTGTTCTGATCCCGGTGATCGACGGCAAGATCGATCAGGACTTATCCGGAACGATCAAGGTGTCCGGAGACCGCGTTTGCGAGTACACAATTCGATTTGACAGCCGCACGGAGGTGGAGGGCCAGCTGTTTCGAAGCGCGGACTACATGGTCTGGCTTCGCTGTCTGGACGAGGGGCCGGGAAGCGCGCCGGAGCCGCTAATATTCACCGTGCCTATGTTCATCACCGAAGGGCCGTTCAACGGGTCGCGTAATCCGGTCTATCAGGTTGGTATCGATCTTCTGGAACTGGCCGGGGAATATGATCGTTTCTTCTCCACCAATCTGATTTATGATCGGGGGAAATCTGAAGTCCGCTACGACAACACGAGCATCAAGCAATACGCCGTGAAACCCGATCCAAGCACGCGGCACGCGTCAGGCGTCGCCGAAGCGTTGAGCGGCGCCCTGGACATTGCCCTGGCGTCCTGGACAAACAGAACCTGGACGGTGTTGGGCGCGGCCTTATCCGGTGAAGACCCGGCGGCCGCGCCGAATGGCGGGCCGGTACGGAAAACCAATTGAGCGGCTTCCAGAGTTAAGCGCGCCTCCCGGCTTGCGGCGGGAGGCGCGCGGGTGCTATTAAATCCGCCTCTCGGGCATGCCGATGTCCGCCCTTTTTCCGGCAAGACAGAGACTGACATGGCGCTGACACCCGACGACGTGCGAAAAATCGCCTATCTGGCCCGCATCAAGGTGCCTAACGAGCAACTGAACGCCCTGGCCGGTGAATTGAACGGCATCATTGATTGGGTGGAGCAACTGTCCGAAGTGGATACGGACGGTGTCGAGCCCATGACGTCGGTCACTGGAACGCCGCCGCGTCCGCGCGGGGACGAAGTGTCCGACGCCGGTTATCCGGAACGGATTTTACGGAACGCGCCGGACCGGGTGAGGGATTTTTACGCCGTGCCGAAGGTCGTCGAATAATGGCCAAACTGAACGAACTGACCATTACGGAGACCGCGCGCGGCTTGGAAGCAGGTGAATTTTCCTCACAAGAAATGACTCGGGCCTGCCTGGACGCCATGGAGGCGGCTTGCGACCTGAATTGCTTTATCACCGAGACGCCCGACACCGCGTTGAGGATGGCGGCGTTGTCGGACGACCGCCGGGCCAGGGGCGACGCGAGGGGCGCGCTGGACGGCGTGCCTTTGGGCATTAAGGACTTGTTCTGCACGGACGGGATTCCGACCACCGCCGCGTCGCATATCCTGGACGGGTTCGTGCCGCCTTATGAATCGACGGTTTCCCGAAATTTGTGGGACGCGGGCGCCGTGCTGTTGGGTAAAACCAACCTGGATGAATTCGCCATGGGGTCCGCCAGCGTCACCAGCTATTACGGACCCGTCAAAAGCCCCTGGAAAGGCGAGGGCGGCAAGGATCTGGCGCCGGGGGGCTCTTCCGGCGGATCCGCGTCCGCAGTGTCCGCGAGGCTGTGTCCCGGCGCGGCCGGGACGGACACGGGCGGTTCCATTCGCCAACCCGCCGCGCTGACGGGGGTTGTTGGCTTGAAACCCACATACGGGCGCTGTTCGCGCTGGGGAATCATCGCCTTTGCGAGTTCGCTCGATCAGGCCGGTCCGTTGACCCGCACGGTTGAGGACGCCGCCATCATGCTGCGGGGCATGGCGGGTTATGATCCGAAGGACTCCACTTCCGCCAATGTCGAGACGCCTGATTTTCGATCCGCGCTGAGCGGCGATGTCAAGGACCTAAAAGTGGGCGTTCCGGCGGAATACACGCTGGATGGCATGCCCGGCGAAATCCAGAAACTCTGGGACCAGGGCGCGGAGTGGCTGAGGGAACGCGGAGCTGAGATCAAGCCGGTTTCCCTGCCGCACACGAAATACGCGCTTCCCGCCTATTACATCGTCGCGCCGGCGGAGGCGTCTTCGAACCTGGCGCGCTACGACGGGGTGCGCTATGGGCTTCGCGTGGACGGAGAGAGCCTGGACGAGATGTATGAACATACGCGAGGCGAGGGCTTCGGCGCGGAGGTCAAGCGCCGGGTGCTGATCGGCGCCTATGTTCTGTCCGCAGGATACTACGACGCCTATTACGTCAAGGCCCAGCAGGTCAGAACCCGCATCCTGCGGGACTTCGAGGCGGTCTTTGCGGACGTGGACGTCTTGCTGACGCCGACCGCGCCGAACACGGCCTTTGGCGTTGGCGAGAAGATGGACGATCCGGTCGCGATGTATCTCAACGACGTTTTCACCGTGCCCGCCAGCCTGGCGGGCCTGCCGGGCGTCAGCGTGCCGGCGGGCTTGGCGGAAAACGGTCTGCCGCTCGGGCTTCAGATAATGGCGAAGCCGTTTGATGAGACGACCCTGTTCCGCGCCGCCCATGCGCTGGAACAATCGGCGGGATTTAGCGCCCTGCCGAATGGATTGAAGGGCTGAGTCATGAGCTATCTCGTCCACGGTGAAACCGGCGACTGGGAAGTGGCCGTGGGTCTTGAGGTCCATGCCCAGGTGTCTTCCGAGGCGAAACTCTTTTCCGGTTCTCCGACGGCTTTCGGCGCGGAGCCCAACGCCCATGTCTCACTCGTCGACGCGGCGATGCCCGGCATGCTGCCCGTAATCAACGGGGAATGCGTTCGTCAGGCGGTTCGGACGGGTCTGGGACTGAAGGCCCGGATCAACCGGTATTCCGTCTTCGAGCGTAAAAACTATTTCTACGCCGACCTTCCGCAGGGCTATCAGATCAGCCAGTATCAGTATCCGGTCGTGGGCGAGGGCAAGGTGGCGCTGGACATGGAAGACGGCGCGGTCAGGGAAATCCGCGTCGAACGCCTGCATATGGAGCAGGACGCCGGTAAGTCCATACATGACCAGGACCCGAGGCGCTCGTTCATCGACTTGAACCGGGCCGGCGTCTGTTTAATGGAAATCGTCTCAAAACCCGACATCCGATCACCGGAGGAAGCGGGCGCCTATGTGCGCAAGCTTCGCTCCATCATGCGCTATCTTGGGACCTGCGACGGCAACATGGAGCGGGGCTCCATGCGCGCCGACGTGAACGTCTCGGTCCGCAAAGCGGGCGAGGAGGGTTTACGCACCCGGACGGAGATCAAGAACGTCAATTCCGTTCGTTTCATCATGCGGGCCATCGAGATCGAGGCGGAACGTCAGGTCGAACTTTACGAGAACGGCGGCGCGGTCGTTCAGGAAACCCGGCTGTTCGACGAGAACCGGGGCGAGACGCGCTCCATGCGGGCGAAGGAGTTCGCCCACGATTATCGCTATTTCCCGGACCCGGATTTGCCGCCGCTGACGTTCGACCAGGCCTTCGTCGATGATTTGGCGCGGGACTTGCCCGAACTGCCGGACGAAAAGAAAGCCCGTTTCATCGCTGAGTTGGGCTTGAGCGCTTATGACGCGGGCGTGCTGGTCGCGGACCGCGAGACGGCCGAGTTCTTCGAGAAAGCCGCGGACGGCCGCGACGCTAAGTTGACCGCCAACTGGGTGACCCAAAACCTGTTCGGCGTCCTGAACGACAAAGGCGCCGGCGCCGCGGAAAGTCCCGTTTCCGCCGCGAACTTGGGCAAGCTGGTCGGCTTGATCTCGGAAGGCGCGATCTCGGGCAATATCGCCAAGGACATCTTCGCGATCATGGTCGAGACGGGCGGAGACCCGGAAACCATCGTCGAGGAAAAGGGCCTGAGGCAGATCACCGACGCGCGCGCCGTCGAAGCGGTCGTCGATCAGGTCATCGCCGATAATCCGTCTCAAGCGGACGAAGTGCGCGGCGGGAATACGAAAGCCGTCGGCTGGTTCGTCGGCCGGGTAATGAAGGCGACCCAGGGCAAGGCCAATCCGGGCATGGTGAATAAGATGCTGAGGGACAAGCTGACCTTGTAAGCGCGGCGGCTTATCGGAGCCGGTGACGGCCCCCCGGACGCGCCGTCCGCGTCCCTCGCTTAAGCCTTTCGGAGCCGATGGGCGGGCTTTTAGTGGACCTTGAGAAGACCCGCCTCCTTACGCCTTGGCGCCCTTCCCGCGCATGCGGGGTCTGTATGACGATCTCTTAATAAAGCCAACGGCGCGAAGTCGTACTTCGCGAACGTGCCTGTCGCTGAACTCTTGAAACTCGACACCGATGGAAACCTTCGCGATTACATCCCGGCTCACCCAGGCAAATCGCGAAACACGGTACATAAGGCTATTGGTTCGACATTACAGGATAAACATGACCGCTTCATTCAGTTGTCCGGCGGCCTCACGGTTTCAGCGACCGAGATCAGCATCGACGATAGCCAAAAAATGGTGACGCTCACCAACGGTTCCATCATCAACGGCGCTCAGACGCAAGGCGAGATACGCCGTTATATCGAAGAACTCGAACAACAGGGCGATCAGCCCGACCGGTTCCATACCCGGGTCGAGTTCATGGTCGATACGGATAAGGAATTCATCGTAGAGGCGGCGATCGCCCGCAACTCGTCCACCAATGTTCAGAAGCTGTCGATGGTCGGCAAGAAAGGCTATATTGATGATCTGAACAAAGAGTTTCAGTCTATTTTTTCAAGTAAGGAACTATCGACTTCAGAGACGGATACGGCAGAACACTATGTGGACACGAAACGCCTGCTCCAGGTTCTGTGGGCCTTGATCCCGGAAGACATGCTGCCGGACGACAAACAGTCACCGGAAGCGCGTTTGAAATCATATAAAAATCAGGCTTACTGTCTGATCGATTTCGAGAAAGAAGTTCTCGCCATGCTGAAAGGCGACGACACAGAAGCGACCGCGCGCTACGAGTACTTCCGTGACATGGCGGGGGTCGCCTGGAAGGAATACCTCAAATGGCGGCATCATGCGGGATGGCAGGGTCAGCGCCTTCAAGAAAGAACGAAGGCCATTAAGCGCACCGAGGACGCCCCTAACGGCATTGTGGTCGCGGACGGAGTCATTTTCCCGATTCTTTCGGCCATGTCGCTGTTCGTCGAAAAAGACGCCGCCGCCGGAAAGTGGCGCATCAATGTTCCGGCTGTTTTCGACGAAGAGGGCATGATCGACGCGGCCCGGGACCAGTTAAGCGCTCATAAAGGTCAACCAACGGCCATGGGGCGTGACGCGGGTGTTTACGCGGGCCTGATGTCTTTTTCCCGGATGGTCCAGAACGCCCAGAAATTGGTCACCCAGGCTCAACAACCCGGCGCGGCGTAATCCAATTTTCCCACTCTGGAGAGGCCCCCGCCGCTTCACCGTGGCGGGGGTCATTCCCGCGCGGGCGGAAATCCAGACCGCCCCTTGCCGCTCGATCACTGGCCATCACTTTTGATAAGCTGGAACGCGGGCCGCCCGGCTGGACCCCCGCCTGCGCGGGGGTGAATGACAAAAGGGACGAGCCCCGACCCCGTAGGCGCGGCGGTTCTTTCTCGCTTGTCCGCTAATAACACGGCGTGTGACCCTCGAAAATTCACAAAATGTTCTATTATCCGGAGTTGACCCGGGAGGAAGATGAATTGATCGAGAATGTTTATCGTAGTTACGGCCATCTATTGGGACCGCAGCTATCCACGTTGACTCATCAACCCGGGACGCCATGGCATGATGTATGGAATAATGGCGGCACAGATGATTTAATTCCCGACGAGAGTATTTGTGAGCACTACAAACAGCGTCTTTCCAATTAAGTTGGAGATTCCGAAGCCTGATAATACTGCGCCTGATGAAGCTTCTAAACAAGAAGAGGCTCATTTTGACGACGACGTTTTATCTGAAAATAAAAGGAACCACGAGCGGCGTGATCTAGGCCGTAAAGACAATTTCAAAGGAATTATTTTTTGGATTGGAGTTTCCCTTGCCATTGTTGCATCCATGATTGGCGCCGCCGCGATGATTTCGCTGGCTTGGCATTACATGGCGCCTAGCCATTGGATATATTTAACCGATGCGCAGGTGGCCAATATTAAAAACATGCTGTTGAGCGCCGCCGCGGGGTCGTTGGCTGCCGCTTTCTTGAACCATCACATCCATAAGTGATCTTCACGCCGCGCGGCCATGAATTTCCCGTTTGCGCCGTGCGGCGTAGTCCTGGAGTTCCTCCCGGACGGCTTCATCCATCGGCGGGGCTTCGAAGTCCCGCAACAGTTTCTTGTAAATCCCGTTCGCGCGCCGGGTGGCCTCGATTGAGCCGTTTTCCTCCCAGGTTTCGTAATTGGCCCAGTCGCTCAGGATCGGCGAATAGAAAGCGGTCTCGTAGCGTTCCATGGTGTGGGACGAGCCGAAGAAATGACCGCCTTGTCCAACTTCCGCGATGGCGCCGTGGGCGAGGGAGGCGTCGGACGTGTCGACCGGCTCCATCATCTCGGCGACGCCTTGCAGCAGTTCCGCGTCCAGGATCACCTTTTCAAAGGACGCGCAGAGCCCGCCCTCCAACCAGCCGGCGGCGTGCTTCACAAGGTTCACGCCCCCCATGATCGCGCCCCACAGAGAGAACATGCTCTCGTAGGCGGCTTGCGGATCACAGGTATTGGCGGCGTTCGCGTTGGATGAGCGGTAGGGCAGATCATAGCGCCGCGCCATCTGCCCGCCTATCATGGCGGTCCGGACGTACTCCGGGGTGCCGAACGCCGGCGCGCCCGATTTCATGTCCACGTTGGAGGTATAGGCGCCGTAGATCACGGGATGGCCCGGATTGATCAACTGGGCGTGGGCGATGGTGGCGAGCGCTTCCGCGTTTTGCATGTTGACGGCCCCGGCCAACGTCACCGGCGACATGGCGCCGGCGAGCGTGAAGGGCGTGACGATGCACGCCTGTCCAAGCTCCCCGGCTTGCTTCATCCCTTGCAGCATCGGCCCGTCGACACGGAGCGGGCTGGATGTGTTGATGGTGGTGATGAAGCTGACTTCCCTGGCGGCTTGTTCCGGGGTGCGGCCGCGCGCGATACGGTTCATCTCCGCCGCATCGATCATCCGCTGGCCGCCCAGCGCATAAGCGCCGCCAATCTTGTCCGTCAGCGTTAGCATCAATTGAACGCAATCCAGGTGCCGGCTTTCCGGAGGCAGATCGACCGGCTCGACCGCATAGCCGCCTTGCATGTGAATGATGTTGAGGCTCTGCGCCAATTTCACGAAATCGGTGAAGTCGGCCATGTTGCCGGGCCGCCGGCCGCCGTCCATGTCGGAAGCGTTGGGCGGACTGGAGACCATGGAGAAGACCACATTGCCGCCCCCGATCGTCAGGTTGTGCGAGGGGTTTCGGGCGTGAACGGTAAACTCCCGCGGGGCCCTGCCGACCAGGCTCATGACGAGTTCCCGATCCATCTTCACCAGTTGCTCGCCCATATCCACGTCGGCGCCCGCGGCCTTTAGCGCCAGGCAGGCGTCATCGTCCATAAAGGTGACGCCGATTTCCTCGATAATGCGAAGGGAGGCGTTGTGGATGGCTTCCACCTGATCGGCGCTCAAGACCTCCGTTGGTTTGAAGGCGTGTTTGATCCGGCGCCAAGGAAGCTGATGAAAGGTTGCTTTTTCGCGCCGAATGGAGCGCTGCCGTCTCGCCATTCCTAGGGTCTCCCGGACAATTATCCTATCTGTTAAGTCTCGGATGGTTGAGGGAGAACGATCTGTCTCATCGCGACATTCGAATCCCTGTTAAAGCCATTCCGCGCGAAAGAGTCCCCGAAAGTGGCCGCGGGTTCGAACCGTGGACGCGCGGGACTTAGACTTCGGGGGGATGGCGCCGCTTAAGGACAAATAAGGGCTTATCGGCGGCGTGGAACTCGGTGGCCCTTGATCAGTCGTGGCTTGAAACCCTGAAAGACGTGTCCGGCGTTACAGAGGCCATACCAGCAGGATCATCGGCAACGACACGATCATGACGATGGCCTGTAAAGGCAGCCCGAGGCGCCAATAGTCATTAAATCGATAGCCTCCGGGGCCCATTACGAGGGCGTTGTTTTGATGGCCAATAGGGGTGACGAAAGCGGCGGAGGCGGCGACCGCCGTCGCCATCAGGAAGCTGTCCGGCGCCGCGCCGAGTTTCTCCGCCAGCGTCAAAGCCACCGGCGCCATGATCACGGCGGTCGCCGCGTTGTTAAGGACATTGGAGAGCGCCATGGTGATGATCATCAACAGCCCCAGCAGCAGATGGAGATTATCGGGCAGGGGCGCCGCCAAAATCCAATCAGCGATCAGCCCTGTCGCGCCCGTCGCCTTGAACGCGCCGCCGACGGGGATAAGGCTTCCTATCAGGACGATCACCGGCCAATCCATGCCGTCATAGAGTTCTCTAATGGGAAGCAGGTTGAGCAGAACCATGGCGGCGGCGGCTGAACCGAGGGCCGCGGAGATTGGCAGTAAACCGGCGCCGCCAATCAGGATCGCAAGCACGAAGATGATGATGGCGAGCCTGGCCTGGCCGCCATTCGCCTGCCCGCCGATGATGACCGGACCGCGATTGACGGCGAGACAGCCCATCCGGGTCAGCACGTCCGGAATATGCTCGCTGGGACCATAGAACAGGATGACGTCGCCGGGACGCGCCTTGAACTTTGCCAGCCGTCCGCGGGTCGCGCGTCCCTGCCGTGAGACGCCCAGGACATCCACTCCATAGCGGTTGCGAAGCCGCAAGCTGTCCAATTCCCGGCCATCAATGCGGGCGCCGGGGCGGACGACGGCCTCGACCATCTCCATCTGTTCCTCCACGAGGTCCGCCACTTCCGACTTCGCGCCGGACATGGTGCCGACTTTTAAATCCAGAACCGTCGCGAACCTGTCGAGCGCATCCGGTGTTCCCTCTAACATCAGTTTGTCGCCGATCTTCAATGTCTCGTTCAGCGGCAGATACTGGAACCGGCGGCTTCGGCGCGTGACGCTGACGACCAGCACGTCGCAATCCGTCGCGATCAGCGCCAATTCGCCCGGGTTCATGCCGTGCGCCGTCGTGTTTTTCACGACGCGGGCGGCGGTCAGAAACTTCTCGATATGGTGCGATGGAGTCGCCGAGACATGCGCCAGACGCCGGGGCGGGATGAAATAGCGGGCGCAAAAGGCGAGGAACGCGACGCCTCCCAGGGCGACGGCCAGGCCGACAGGGGTGAAGTCGAACATGGTGTAGCGTTCACCCAACGCGTCACCGCGAAATTCCGAAATGATGACGTTGGGCGGTGTGCCGATCAGTGTGATCAGGCCTCCCAGGATCGTCGCGAACGACAGCGGCATCAGCACCGCGCCCGCGCCATAGCGGGTTTTCTCCGTTGATCGCATCGCGGCCGGCATCAGAAGACCCAGGGCGGCGACATTGTTCATGATTGACGACATGGCGGCCCCGAGCCCTGATAGGACCGCGATGTGCGACGCCAGGGAGCCCGTGGCCCGTCCGATGAGCGCCGCCAGCCAGTCCGCCGCGCCGGATCGTCCAAGCGTATGGGACAGGATCAAGATCGCGGCGACCGTCACCGTCGCGGGGTGGCTAAAACCCGTGAAGGCGTCTTCGCCGGGCACCACGCCCAGGAGGACTCCCGCCATTAAGACGGTAAAGGCCACGACATCGAAGCGCCACCGGTCCCATATAAAGAGGCCGAGAGCGGCAATGACAAGGCCAAGAACAATTGCCTGATCGAGGGTTGGAATGGTTCAACGCCTCCACGTTCCATCACCATGAGGATCATTGAACGCATTGGATGGCGCGAAGGCAATAGGGGCTATCCTGGTTTGTCACCGCGCGGATGCGCTCTGGCTGTGTAAGCCGCCGCCTCACCAAACGCCAAAAGCGGATCGTTCTGGGCGTCAAGACCAGCGTAGCGCTTCTCAATATCGAAAAAGTCCATTTGCCCCATAGAACAACTCCCTCACATCGGATTCCGGCGGCGGTGATCCATAATATCCAAACGAACCGTGATTAACCCGGCTTTAGGGGTGTGATGATGTCCGCTAATAGGCGGGTCATGGCTCAATTGATCACGCGCGCATATGCAGTTCGCCGTCAACCAATTCCCGTGTCGGGATTGTGCGCCGGTCTATGTCCCCGCCAAGCGTGTGAACCAGGTCTTCGGAGAACCGCTTGTCAAAAAAGCGCCATGAATGCGAATTGTTTCCATGGATATCGTCATCGGACAGTTGCGCTATGTGCTCACGCCAATAGTTTCCGGTGTGCACATTCACCACATTTTCGGACGGATCGTCTGGCCATCCGACCCGTCCGGCGCGGGGCGCCAAGCCGAGACGTTTGACGTTCGAGGCTTTCAGGGCATTGTCATAGGGATTTTGATAGTTCGTTATCCGAATTGCATGGTCAAAAAGTGACCGCGATTTATCGTTTTGCCGTGACAGGGATCGCCGCGAGACATCGGCGCCGATGAAGGCGACCTGACTCACCCGCCAGTTGATGCGGGCAATTCTGCTTTTCTGGGATGCAAGATAAAACCCCTCGCGAATGACGTAGGCTCTGGTGGAATGGCCCAGAAGATGAACATCAATATCGCATTTATTATCGTCTTGAAGCAGTTGGCGATTCGCCAGAACAGCAATCCCGTCCGTAACCATTCTCTCGGCCGTGGCGCGGGCGTCGTCACGATCTTCCAGATACCCCAAGGTCAATTCCGCGCTCGGCCAATCGAAGCTGACGATTGCCCCTTCGAAGCCCTGTGCGGCGAGATTCTTCTGCAAGGCGTTATGGCGTTTCATCACGTCCACAGCGGAATTATTGTATCCGTGTACAAATACCAAAACGTCTCCGGTTATATAGCCGCCACGCGGATCGCGGGGTTGCGCGCGCCTTGTCCGCGTTGTTCCATTCCCGCTTGTCGAGGCGCGCTTGACAACAGCGTCCAGCCATGGCCGGCGCTCAACTTTGTGGCTGGGGCGCGGCGTTCCCTCGCCAGCCGGCGCCTCGAGGTATAATGTCGGCCCTGGCTCCGCGCCAAATTCATCATTGGACAAAACATTTCTAGTGCTGATAATAAAATTCGACTTGTCAACCACCGTAATCTTCCTGTTCTCAGCCAGTTCAACACCACACCTGGATTAAACAATAGGGCGCGTCTAAAAAACAGATTGCTTGCGGCCCATTTTTAGAAACGTCTTCATGAAAGATATAATATATCACACCCGGCATAATTGCTTTAGGGGCTGTCCTATCTAATGGTTTTTGCTCAGACGGTTACCCGCTTGCATAGTGCTTTCAAGAGGTTTCCGGCGGGTCTGTAGTTGAAGCGCCGTTCGCGCGCCTTGAGATAGAGATGAAAGCGCTGGCGCGGGACGCCGTTAAAGCGCCGGAGATGGCGCTTCGCCTGGTTCCAGAAGCGCCCGATGCCGGTGATGTGGTTCCGATCGTCTGCAAAGGCCCCGGAGTGGTTGACGCGGACATGATGGAACGCCGGCGCGTCCAGCGCATCGCAGGCGCGGAAGCTTTCGGAATAGACGACGCTGTCGGGCTTGATCCTCTCCCGGATGATCGGAAAAAGCGTTGCCGGCTGGGCGTTTGGGATAACCGCGGTGTGAACCTCGCCGCCCCGCTTGAGGCGCCCAAACACCGGAACCTCGCCGCGCGCTCCGCGTCCGCGCTTGCCTTTTCTGACGCCGCCGAAGCGGCTCTCGTCCACTTCCACCCCGGCCCCGCCAGCCGGCGGCTCGGGCGCCGCTGCGTCAATCCGCCCGGCAATGAGCTCCCGCAGCTTGTGGAGGCACAACGCCGCCGTATACCGGTTCACGCCCGTCAAAGCAGCCGCTGAGCGCGCCGCCCAGCCGCCAACAAAATACTCGATCAATTCAATCTGGATACTGTCAGGGAGGCGGCTTCGCCGAAGACCGCTAACCATATGACCCGCATAGCCTTTCTCACCTAGCTAGGCCAGGCCCATATATTTTGGCTCACGCCTAGCCAGGAGGGTTTTTTCTGGGGCGGCCTAGCTCCGGGGCGGCCCGGCAGGGCGCCGGCTTTACCGGAAGCGCGCCGGAACTGCGCCGGAACCGCGGTTGCCGTATCGCCGCCGGGTTTTCTTGAGGCGGGAGAGGCGGGGATGGCCGCCGCCACCATGGCGCAAAGGCCGCCGGCCGTGCCGCCGCCCGGGTTCCTTGAGGCGGATGTGGAGGCGGGGGTGGAAAGCGTGTTTGGCGTCCCCTTGACCTTGGCGTCCCCTTGACCTTGGCGGGCCCGGCCCCGGCGGGTCCCCGGAACCCTTGGCGGTTTCCCGCAAACCCCCGGTCCCGTCGATGGGAACACGCCCTCTTGCGCGCCCGTCTTTTGAATGACCAACTCTTTTGAATGATCAGCGCGGTAATGACCGTAACCGGAGGCCAGCCGGTCCGTCCTGGCCGCGCCGTCCGCCAGAGGCGGTGACGGCCCCGGCGTCCGCCTCGCCCCCGGTAACGCCCTGATGACGCGCCCCGTGACGCGCGTTTTGAACAATCCGGCGCGGTCCCCGTATGAACTGGCCCCGTATGAACAGGCCCGTGTGGACAGGCCCCGTGTGGAGATGTTCCGTGTGGAGATGTTCCGTGTGGACAGGGCCGCCGCGCTCGAAGTCGCGAGAGACGCCGGAGACGGCCGTCTTTCCATAAGCGCCGCCCCTTCCGACGCGCCCCCCCTGACTCGCCCCCCCTGACTCGCCCGGCGCACAAAAACCGCGTCGCGGTTCTCGATACCGTACCCCCCCGGTCAACACATATCCTGGCCAACTACCAAGGCCGCCCTTGGACATCGGACGCGATCAAATTGCGGTGCGAAAACAGAAAGATGATCTTGGCGCCAAGGGCCAGAAGATCGTCTTGCACGGGCTTGGGAAAAATACGGTCAGAGCCCTGATCGAATCCGGCTCTATGATCGAACAGGGTATGGCGATTACGGGGCGCCAGTCCGATGAGATGTTCCGTTTTTACGCCGCCATCCGATGGCGCCGCCTCGCGATCAGTTGGATCACAATGACCGGGGCGGCGATTGCGAGGGCGGCAAGATCGGACTGCCAGCTTGGCGCGATGGCAACCAAGCCCGCGATCGCCGCCAGCGCCCGCTCGTACCATGCCATCGGCGCGAGAAAGAACCCGACGACCGCTGTCGAAAGGGCGACGATACCAAGAATGCAACTGGCCGCCGCATAGGAGAACTCGGCCAGATCGAAGCCCGTCGACGAAACGATCAGCAGCACGGGCGCGTAAACAAAGGCCATGGGGGCCAGGACCTTCCCAAGTCCCAAGGTAAACGCGGAAATCCCTGTCTTGAACGGGTTGGAATTGGCGATCGCCGCCGCCGCGTACGCGGACGTGCAGACCGGCGGCGTGATCTCCGCCACCACGCCGTAGTACAGAACGAAAAGATGGCTCGCGATTGGCGGCACTCCCAATTGCGCCAGTGCGGGCTGAGCAACGGACACCAGCATGATATAGAGCGCCGTCGTCGGAATGCCCGCCCCCATCAAAATGCAGGCGACGGCGATTAAAAGCAGAGACAGGAACAGTTGCAGGTCTTGGACCGTGAACAATTCCAGGGCGCCGGCGCTGAAGAACCAATGAAGCGTCTCCGCCATGGCGGCCGCGCTTGACGTCACCATGAAGCCGATACGAAAGCCAATCCCGGTCGTGTTGATCACACCGACCACGACGCCGACGGCGGCGGACGCCGCGCCGACCGCCAAGGCGTATTTCACGCCGGTCTCGACGGCGTTCAGCAACTCGCCGGACGGCATTCGGGACTGAGGATTGAACACGCCGGCCACCGAGCCGGCGCACAGGAGGATCGTGATCGGCAATTCGAAACCGCCGGACCCGAATTTCCAAAGGACGAAGGCGATGAACGCCAGGGGAAAAATCAGCGTCACGGGCGCCTCGCGGCGTGCGGCGCCCGTGATGACGGCCAGGCTGATTCCACAAAAAGCCGACATAAAAGGCGTATAGCCCGAGAACAGCACCGTCAGCAGCGCGATCAAGGGAATCACATTGGCCCAGCCGTCTTTCCAAACTTCCTTGAACCGGGGCAGCATGTCCGCCGCCAGGCCGCGAAGGTCCAGCTTTCGGGCCATCAAATGGACCACGGCGAAGACGCCGGTGTAATGCAGGATGGCGGGGAAGATCGCGGCGATCACAATGGTCGTGTACGGGACTTCCAAGAACTCCGCCATGATGAAAGCGGCGGCCCCCATGATCGGCGGCGTGATTTGGCCGCCGGCGCTCGCCGCCGCCTCAACCCCGCCCGCGAACCGCCCCGAATAACCCAGCTTCTTCATGTTCGGGATGGTCAACGCCCCGGTTGAAACGGTGTTCGCGACCGAGGAACCGGAAATGGTTCCAAAGAAGGCGGAGGAAATTACTGAGACCTTCGCCGGTCCCCCCACATACTTGCCGGCTAGGATCGTCGCATTGTCGATAAACAGCTTTCCAAGACCCGTCCGCTGGGCGATGACGCCGAACAGGACGAAGTGAAACACGATGGTCGAAACGACCCAAAGGGTGACGCCAAAAATTCCTTCCTGGGGAAAATACATCGACGAAACGAAGGTGTTGAACTTGACGCCCGGGTGCTGAAGCACGCCCGGAAAAAAGGGACCCAGGAGGGCGTAAGAGATGAACGCGCAAATGATCATCGGCAACACCCACCCCAGCGTGCGCCGGGCGATGTCAAGCACCAAGACGATCAAGACGCAGCCGAAGATGAGATCGTAGGTATTGGGATTACCCATCCGGAACGTCTGTTCCTCGATCCCAAGCAGCGGAATTCCCCGCCAGGCGAAACCGACATAGAGCGCGGCCATGATCCCCAGAACCATGGCCAGCAAATCGTGGAGCGGGACGTTCCCGATCCGGAGCAATCCGCCTCGCGCTTCGAATGCGCCGCCTGAGCGGACAAACGGAAACAGCGCGTAAACCATGACGAACAGGCCGGCGAGATGCCATCCCATATGCCATTGCTCCGCCGGCAAGGCGAACCCGGCCGTCAGGTAGTGATAAAGCGCGAAGATGACCGCGACGCCGCGGATCATCCTTGGCATGAACCCGGTCAATGGACGGGTTGACGCGGCCTCATCGTACTTCCGCTCGATCTCCGCGCGTTGTTCCTTGCTGAGCTCGTACTTTTCTTCCGGCCGCTGGTTCATGATTGTCCCTCTCAGTCCTCCGAGGCCCAGAACGGCTTTCGCTCCCCGCTTCCAAGCAGGAGGCTCGAACCTAACGCCGCTCTTTGAAAATCGTGCATGAACGATGATTGATTTGGAAATGATCCTTGGGCGGCTTGTCAGGCGTTGTTCGCCTTTCAAGCCGCCCAAGGGGCGCCCGGGGAAAGAGACTTACTTCAGAAGACCGGCTTCCTTGTAAAACTTCGCCGCGCCCGGATGGAGCGGCACACCAAGCTCCGCGACACCATCAAGCGCCGTTTCAGGCGTGATCTGCTTGCCCTTGGCGTGACCGTTGTCCAGCAATTTCCGGGTGTTCTTATTCCACAGCGCCTTGGTGATGCCGTAGACCAACTCCTCGGGCTGCTCCGACGAAACAACCAGCATGGCGCTCACAGCCGGCGTTTTAACGTCCCTCGCCAATCCTTCATAAGCCCCGGCCGGAATCTTCGACGGAATGTAAGCCGGAATAATATCGTTGATTTTCTTCATGTCTTCGTCGGAGAAGGAATGCAGCGACATTCCTTTCGTGGAAGCCAACTGAACCATCGCGGCGACGGGCCAGCCTGCGGCGTAGAAGTAGGCGTCGAGCTGGCCGTCAGCCATGCGCTCGGCCGATTGGCTGTTGTTCAACTCGGCCTCTTCCATATTGTCCCGCGTGACGCCCCACGCATCCAGCATTTGCAGAACCGCGACCTGGGTGCCGGAGCCGGCCTGGGCAATCCCGACACGCTTGCCTTTCAGGTCCGCGAGACTGCTGATCGTCTTGCCCTTTGGCAGAACCAGGTGGAGGTCTTCGGGATACAGGTTGGCGATGATGCGCAGGTTCGGGTGCGGTTTGCCCTTGAACTTACCCTCGCCCAGATACATCGAGCGGGTAACGTCGGCTGCGGCCAAGCCCATCTCCAACTCACCGTTTTGAACGGCGGCGTTGTTGAAAACAGAGGCCGTGGTGGATTGCGCGATGGCGATCAGACCCGGAACGCCGCATTGGCCGCCCTTGTCGCAGGGCCGCGCGCCGGGAGGACTGGAAATGCCGTTGGCGATGGTCCCCGCGATGGGGAAGTACGTTCCCCCCGCGCTGCCGGAACCGATCCGGAAAAAGGTGGGTTGCTGCGCTTCCGCGGCAGCACTGGCGGCCACGACGCAGGCAAAAGCGGCGATGGCGATTTTAGACGTGATCTTCATTGATAAAATCTCCCTGATTATAGCCTCATTCCGGCTCTCTTGATTTTGGAATGGACTGCGGTCGCGGTTCCGTTGAAAGGAACTGGAACGGACGCGATGGTAATCGGGTATCTAATATGGATAAAAATTACAAATTCCTGTTTGTTTATAGATATTTTCTATATAATCCTGGCGGCATGGGAAGCGATCCATGAATCTGAGACAATTGACCGCGTTTCGTGCAGTCATGTTGACGGGCTCGGTCTCCAACGCGGCCCGCAGCCTGAACCGGACTCAGCCCACCATCAGCGCGATGATCACCAGCCTTGAGGACGAGATTGGTTACCCTTTGTTCGAGCGGCGGGGACGGCGTTTACACCCATTGCCGGAAGCGGACTTTTTGTTTGAGGAAGCCGAAGCGGTTTTGGATCGTTTGCAGTCGGCGGAACGAATTGCGAAAAAGCTGAAAAACCTTGAGTTTGGCTCTATCAAGATCGTCGCGATGACCGGCGCCTCGATCTATCTGCTGCCCGATCTCGTCTCCCGCTTTCTTGAGGACCGGGATGACGTGAAGGTGTCGCTCATCGCACGGAGCGCAGTTCAAGTGGAGCGCCTCGTGTCAGCGCAACAATTCGACTTGGGTTTCGCCGATCTCAATCATTCGGGCGCGGAAGCTTCTCCGCTGGTCAACCACGACATTCACACCCTTCGCTGTTTGTGCGCGATACCCGCGCCGGACGCCCTCGCCCAGAAAGATGAGATTACGCCAAGCGACCTGGACGGGCGTCCGCTTGGGACGCTCTACGACCCGCACCCGACCGTAAAGGCCTTGCGTGAAAGCTTCGAGGCGTCGAAGGCCCATATGCACATCCGCATTCAAACCTTGAACTTCTTTCCGCTTTTGACATTCGCCGAACGCGGTCAGTGCTACGCCATGGTCGATCCGTTGACGGCGGAGAACTACGCGAGATATTGGCGGGATCCGACATCGCTGGTTTTTCGGCCAATCTCACCGGCGGTTTATCTCCCGGTCTCGATTATGACGCCGTCGCACAATCCGCCGCCAAAACTGGTTAGCGAGTTTGCGATATTTCTTCGCGATGAAATCCAGGGAATATCGCGCGCATATTCCACACAATAAACGCCCGTATCCATGTTTGATCCATGTTTGGCAGGCTTTTGAAAAGAGCGCCTGGAGACCGCGCGAGCGGGCGCCTGGGCGGCTCAGAGGATCGGGCCGCCGATGACGAACAGGCCCGGCCGGGTGGAACGGGTCCGGCGTCAAGATACTGGTGGATTAAGCGCCGGCGCCGGCGCCGGCGCGTCCGCCCGCCTTTTCCATGAATTCAAGGTTCGCCGTCATGTCAATCCTTCGAACGGTTCGGAATCAGCGGCATGGAACGGGGAAAGATCAACGGTCCCGCGCCAGGGGTATGGCGGACCTCGACGGCGGCCTCGATCCTGCGCCTCGCGGGAATGGAAAACGGCGGATTGTACAGATAGGTCTCTGCGGGGCCGACGGGCCGCCAGGGCGTCACCGACAAAGCTTCGACGAGGTCACGGCGCCGGGCGGCGGCGCGATCAAGATTCTGACTGCCCGTGTAGGGCAGGACGGCCAGCGTCATCACCGGCAACTCGCCTCTCGTGACCAGCGGGTTTTCGGCTTCCGGCGTCGTTGCGCCGCGCATGGCGCGCGGAAGGAAAAACCGCATCGCCATCTCTGTTTCCGGCGCCGCGGCGCCGGCTCCGCCCGGCCCCGAGAGATGTCTCATGGCCACGGGAACGGTCATGGCCATCTTCCGCCGCGCCGCGTTGCGCCCGCTGATGAACCTGAAAAGCGACTGAAAGGCGCGTCCGCGCGATTGCCGGTCGTGACCTTGGAGCCGGTATTCGGCAAAGCGCCGGGGCGCGTACTGACGAACCTCAATGACCGGTCCGAGACGCTGAACGATCTGGTACGCCGGCTCTTCAAGCAGCTGTCCGACACCCACCACCGCCATGCCCGAACCCAGGAATTGGCCCAACGGCGCGTTGCGGATGACCTCCCGGACATTCATTAGCTTCATATCGTTGGTTTTCTCATTGGAATGGCCTCGAAGGTACGTCGCCACGGGCGAACTGGATTACCTGGCGCCCGCAGTTGCCGGGCCGGCGCCCTTCGGCCCGCCGAGGCGAAAATTGAGCAACCTTCCCCTTTCTAACCGGCGGCAAGCGCGTTATCGTTTGATCGCGTGAACCTTGATTGACGTTCGCGAATAATCGGGGAGGCGAACGATTACAGCCCGACAATTCCCCTTCTCGGCCATCGTCGGCCAGGAAGAAATGAAGCTGGCCTTGATGATCGCGGCGACGGACCCTGGCGTGGGCGGGGTCTTGGCGTTCGGCGACCGGGGCACCGGCAAATCGACGGCGGTGCGCGCCCTTGCCGGACTATTGCCTAAAATGCCGGCAATACCTGGCTGCCGCTATAACTGTCCGCCCGAGCGCCCCGCTGCGGAATGCCTCGATTGCGCCGCCACCGGCGGTGAACGCCCAAGGGCCAGGGACGTTCCCGTGCCCGTGGTCGATCTGCCCTTGGGCGCCACGGAAGACAGGGTCGTCGGCGCCCTTGATCTGGAACGCGCGCTCGCCGATGGCGTCAAAGCTTTCGAGCCGGGCCTTCTGGCCAGGGCGAATCGCGGATTTCTGTATATCGATGAAGTAAACCTTCTGGAGGATCACCTCGTCGATTTGCTGCTCGACGTCGCCGCCTCGGGCGAGAACCTGGTCGAACGCGAGGGCCTCTCCGTTCGTCACCCGTCCCGGTTCGTGATCGTCGGCAGCGGTAATCCGGAGGAGGGCGACCTGCGCCCGCAGCTCTTGGACCGGTTCGGGCTGTCCGTCGAGGTCGAGACGCCGGACAACGTCAAGGACCGGATTGAGGTGATTCGCCGCCGCGACGCTTTCGACCGGGACCCGGCGGCGTTCATGAAGGCCTGGGCCCGCCGCGACGGCAATTTGCGGCGTAAGATCGCCAAGGCCCGCGGCGCGCTTGGCGCCGTTGAAATCTCGGACGTCGTCATGGAGAAACTGACGGCATTGTGTCTGGCGCTCGGCACCGATGGACTACGCGGAGAACTGACCCTTCTGCGGGCCGGGCGCGCCGCCGCCGCGCTCGACGGCGATAGCAAGGTCTCCATCGATCACGTCAAACGGGTCGCGGGACCGGCGCTCCGCCACCGGCTCAGGCGCGATCCCCTGGACGAGGCCGGTTCGTCCGCCCGGGTCGCCCGCGCCGTGCGGGAAACGCTGATATAATGAACACCGAACAGGCCGGCGATCCGCTCTGGCGGGACGCGGTTCTGTGCGCCCAATTGTTCGCCGTCGCGCCTCACGACGCCGGAGGCGTCCGGGTCCGCGCCCGCCCGGGCCCCGTCCGTGACGCCTGGACGGCGGTGCTTCGTTCTCTTCTGCCAAGGGGCGCTCCTTTCCGCCGGGCGCCGGTGAACGTCTCGCCCGGGCGGCTCCTGGGCGGACTTGATCTAGCCGCGACATTGAACGCGGGCCATCCCGTGGCCGAGGCGGGACTGCTGGAGGAATGCGATCTTGGCGTCCTGTTGCTGGCCATGGCGGAACGCGTGAGGCCGGGAACTGCGGCGCATATCGCCCAGGCCCTCGACCGGGGCGTCGCCGTCGCCGAACGGGATGGAATGGCGTTGACGGCGCCGGCCCGCTTCGGCGCCGTATTGTTCGACGAGGGCCTGGACGACGAGACAATTCAAGCCGATGAAGGGCCGCCAACGGTATTGCTCGACCGGCTTTCCTATATGATCGACCTCGACGCCGTTGGCGTATCGGACGTCGGAGAAGCGCCGTCCGCGGCGGCGGTCGAGAGAGCCCGCACACTCTACCAGCGAACGCGCGTCGGCGACGAGGCCGCGGCCGCCCTGACCAAGGCGTCGATCGGTCTTGGCGTCACATCATTGCGCCCGCTGATTTTCGCCGCGCGCGCGGCCCGCGCCCACGCCGCCCTGCACGGCCGGACCGAGGTTTCGGAAATAGACGCAGTCGCCGCCGCGCGCCTGGTCCTGGCGCCGCGCGCCACCATCCCGCCGCCGCCCGGCGCCGATGAAGATCCGCCGCCGGAGGAAACACCCGATCCGGATGACCCGCCCCTGGACGACCAAGACCACGATCAAGACCACGACCACGATCTCGATCAGACCTTGGCCGACATGGTTCTGGCCGCCGCTCAGGCCGTCATTCCGCCGGGGCTTCTGGCTCGGCTAGAAGCGGACAAGAAAAAACGGCGGGCTGGACAGGCGGGCCGGTCCGCGAACCTTCAGGCCGCCGCCCGCCGGGGCCGTCCGGCCGGGTTGAAACGTGGCCGGGCGGATCGCAACAGCCGGCTCAACGTGATCGAGACTTTGCGCGCGGCCTCGCCGTGGCAAGCTCTGCGCAAGGAAAACCGTCGGCCCGGCAAGGTTCAGGTCCGAAAACAGGACTTTCGGTTCACCCGCTACAAACAGCGTTCGGCGACGACCACAGTGTTCGTCGTCGATGCGTCCGGGTCGGCGGCCTTGCACCGGCTTGCCGAGGTCAAGGGCGCCGTCGAACTCATGCTTGCGGAATGTTATTTGCGCCGCGATCAGATAGCGCTCATCGCCTTCCGGGGCCAGGGAGCCGAGCTGATCCTGCCGCCGACCCGCTCCCTCACCCGGGCGAAGCGCGGCTTGGCGGGACTGCCCGGCGGCGGCGGAACGCCCTTGGCCGCAGGACTCGACGCCGCCGGGCGTTTAGCCGGAGGCGTCCGGCGCAAAGGACAGACACCCGTAATCGTCGTGATGACAGACGGCCGCGCCAATATCGCCCGGGACGGCTCGCGGGATCGAGTCGCGGCGGCGGCGGACGCGGCCGACGCGGCCAGACGCATCCGGGCGGCGGGAGTTTCAGCGATTTTGGTCGACGCCTCGCCCCGGCCTCAAGCCTCGGCGGAAAACCTCGCTGATGAAATGGACGCCCTCTACCTCGCCCTGCCCCACGCCAACGCCGCCGCCGTGGCCGGCGCCGTGGCCGGTGCGGGCGGAACCTGAATGGCGCGCCATCTGAATTTCGACACCGACGGCGCCGGTTGGCCGAACCGCGAATTGAGCCGTTTCGTCTCCGCCGGGGGTCTTCGCTGGCACGTTCAGGAGACCGGGAACACGGACGCGCCGATGGCGCTGTTGTTGCACGGAACCGGTGCGGCGACACATTCCTGGATGGGCCTGCTTCCCGAACTTGCCGGAAAGTTCCACGTTGTCGCCCCGGATCTGCCGGGCCACGGCTTCACCAGGGCGCCCACCGCCGCGCAGCTCTCGCTTACCGGCATGGCGCGCCTCGCGGCGCGGCTGATCGAGACGCTAAACGCGCCTCCGGATTTGATCGTCGGGCATTCGGCTGGAGCCGCGATCGGCGTCCGTATGTGTCTGGACGCCGCCGTAGCGCCGAAAGCCATTGTCAGCCTCGCCGGGGCGCTGTTACCGCTCGGCGGACCGCGCGGCGGCTTCTATGCGGTCAGCGCGAAGCTTTTCGCCCTAAACCCGCTAACGCCCCGCCTGTTCGCCTGGCGGGCCCGAAATCCGGACGTGATCGCCGAGCTGCTGGAACGCACGGGTTCGAAAATCGATAGCGAATCACTCCGCTGCTATTCCATCCTGGCCCGCAATCCGGGGCACGCGGGCGCGGCGCTTGGCATGATGGCGAATTGGAGCCTCCAGGCGCTGGCCCGTGACCTGCCCAGGTTGTCCATACCCTTGCTTGTCGTGACCGCCGATAGGGACGGCATGATTCCCGCCGTCTACGGCGAACGGGTCCATGAGCTGGTTCCCGGGTCCGAATGGATCAACCTGAACGGCCTTGGTCATCTGGCCCATGAGGAGACGCCGGGCCAGGTCGCGGACTTGATTCGGGATTTCTGGAGCCGGAGCGCCGAATAAGCCGCGCTCACAGCTCTTCATGGCTGGAACCGCGTGGCCGGCGGATTTTTTACCTTGCCCGAAGTGTCAATTTTACATTACATTTTTTCCGTCATGAACGTATTGACACCCATGACAGCCAGTATGGCCAGGGACGCGCCGGCGGACCCTCGTCCGCACGCGGTCGTCATCGGCGGAGGTTTTGGCGGTCTCGCCGCCGCCGTCCGGCTCGGCGCCCGGGGTTACAGGGTCACCGTTCTTGAGAAACTGGACCAGCCGGGCGGCCGCGCCCGGGTCCACCGCCAGGACGGGTTCGTCTTCGACGCCGGACCGACCATCGTCACCGCCCCCCACCTGTTCGAGGAACTTTGGACGCTCTGCGGCAAGCGGATGGCGGATGACGTGGACCTGCGTCCCGTGGATCCCTTCTATCAGATTCGGTTCGATGACGGCGGCGTCTTTAACTACACGGGCGACAGCGACGGCATGCGCGCCGAAGTCGCGCGGTTTTCGGCCAGCGACGTCGCCGGTTACGAGAAATTCATGGCCGCCGCGAAGGCCAACTTCGAGGTTGGCTTCGAGCGGCTGGGCGACGTCCCCTTCGGCCGCTTCGCCGACATGCTGAAGATCGCGCCGCATATGGCGCGGCTGGGCAGCCACCGTTCGGTCTTCGGTATGGTCAGCCGCCATATCAAGGACCCGCGCCTGCGGGTCGTGTTCAGCTTCCATCCGCTCTTGATCGGCGGCAACCCGCTGAGCGTCACCTCCATCTATTCCCTGATCTGCCACCTGGAGAAGCGCTGGGGCGTTCATTTCGCGATGGGCGGCACCAACCGGCTGGTTTCGGGGCTGGTCGGGCTCGTGGAAGATCAAGGCAACGAGGTGCGCCTCAACGCGGAAGTATCGGAAATCACCGTCGACTCCGGCCGGGCGACGGGGGTGCGGCTCAAGGACGGCCGGCGCCTTCCCGCCGACGTCGTCGTCTCGAACGGCGATACGCTGTGGACCTACAAAAACCTGCTGCCGGCCCGGGCGCGGACACGCTGGACCGACCGGCGCATCAACCGGACATCCTCTTCCAATAGTTTGTTCGTTTGGTATTTCGGCACTGACCGGCGCTATGAGGACGTCGCTCACCACACGATCTTTCTCGGACCCCGTTACGAAGGGCTGTTGAAGGACATCTTCAGGCACAAGCGGGTGGCGGACGACTTTTCGCTTTATCTGCACCGGCCGACCAAAACCGACCCGAGTTTGGCGCCCAGGGGCTGTGACGCCTTCTACGCGCTGTCTCCGGTTCCGCATCTGGAAAGCGGTACGGACTGGGATGATTTCGCCGAAACCTACCGCCGCGAGATCGAGGCCCGGCTGGAGGAACACATGCTGCCCGGCCTCGGCGGGTCGGTTGTCTCTTCGAAAATTCTGACTCCGAAGGGATTCGAGACGGATTATCTGTCGCTCCGCGGCGCCGCCTTCGGCATGGAGCCCGTGCTTTGGCAGAGCGCGTGGTTCCGCCCGCACAACCGCTCGGAGGAACTCTCGAACCTCTACATCGTCGGCGCCGGCACCCATCCGGGGGCCGGCCTTCCCGGTGTTCTCTCAACCGCGAAAATCCTCGACCGGATGGTGCCCCATGCCCAGACTTTGGCATGAAGACTACAGCCAGTGGGTGACGGACCAGTCCGCCTGCCGTGAAATTCTGAAAGCCGGATCGGCGACCTTCCACGCGGCGTCCCGCCTGCTGCCGGAACGTGTGCGGAGCGCGGCGACGGTGCTTTACGCCTTCTGCCGGATCGCCGACGATACGGTGGACGTGAATGGTGGGACGGTGGAAGCGGTCAATGGTCTGCGCGCCCGTCTTGACGACGTCTACGCCGGCCGCGCCCGGGACGACGCCGTTGAGCGCGCATTATCCCGCGTGGTCCGGGAACATGAAATTCCGCGCGAGGTGCTGGACGCTCTTTTGGAGGGCATTGTCTGGGACGCGGAAGGGCGCGACTATCACACGATCAGCGATCTGAACGCCTACGCCGCGCGGGTCGCCGGCGCGGTCGGCGCCATGACGTGCCTGTTGATGGACCGGCGCGACGCGGATGTTCTGGCCCGGGCCTGCGACTTGGGCGTGGCCATGCAATTCACCAATATCGCCCGCGACGTGGGTGAGGACGCGCGGGCGGGCCGGCTCTACCTGCCGCGCGACTGGATGCGCGGCGCGGGCCTGGATCCGGACGCCTGGCTCGCCGAACCTGTGTTCGACGAGCGGCTGGGATCGGTCATCCAAAGGCTCCTGCGGACGGCGGACGAGCTCTACAAGCGTGCGGAGATGGGTATCGCGCGGCTGCCGCGCGGCTGCCGGCCGGCAATCTTCGCGGCGCGCTACTTTTATGCCGAAATCGGCCGCGAACTGGAACGCCAGGGGTTCAATTCTGTCGACCAGCGCGCCGTCGTGCCGAACGGCCGGAAACTCAGACTGTTGGCGCCGGCCTTGGCGGCCGCGGCGCTGCCGTCCGGCTGGCGCCCCTTCCCGGCCTTGGACGAGACGCAGTTCCTGGTCTCGGCGTCGGCCGGCGGCCGTTCCGGTCTGGCCGGTGACTCACCCGCTTGGTGGGCGTTGAACACGCGCGTGGAACGGACTCTCGATATGTTCATCCGCCTTAATCGCCAAGAGCGGGCGCGAACCGAGATGGCGCTTGAGGCCCGCCGGGTTACAACCTGATGGACGCCAATACCTTCGGCGCCGTCAAGCTGGCGCTCGCTTTCGGCGCCGTTCTCGCCTTTGCGTTTTGGGAACTTTTCTCGCTCCGAAGACATAACGGCGATGACGGCGGCGATGAGGTCGCGGGCGGGGCCGGACCGGGCGTGCGTGAAGGCTCGAACCGGCCGCCTAACGGGCCCGGCGCGGCATCTTGAAGGGTAGCATCGCCTGAACGGCCGGGTGCGAGAAACGGTCGAGATCAAGGCTTTCGTGCATCGCCAACAGCGTCTCTCCGCGCAGCCGGGTCTCGACTAAGGATCGGGAATAAAAAGGGGTGTCCTCAAGAGTTTCGGCGACCCGGGCTTCCCATCCGGCGTCCGCCCGTGTCTCGCGCTTGACCCGCCAGCGCGTCGCCGGCAAGGCGGCTTTGGGCGCGGGGGCGGCGGGACACACGCCGCCATCGGGTCCGACTATCAGGGCAAGCGCCAGGTCGTCCGCGTGGCGGCGCGCCACGTCATAGAGAATGAGGGCGCCGTCGGGCGTCGGCGCCCGCGACCAGGTCCAATAGCGGAAGGCGTTTTCCAGCGGTTCCGTCCCCCAATTGCTGTCAAAATATCCCTCGCCGCGCCAATTTCGGTCCGGGCTGTCGAACATGACGTGGACGGCGCAAGCTGGCGCGATCGGCCACCAGACATGCCGGCCCGCGACGTCCAGCGTGATCCGCGCGCCAGTCAACGCCCGCGGGGTCAGCCGAATTTGCCCGCGCAGACGCGACGGGAACGGAACCGTGATTTCATCGACCAAGATTGTAAGGTCACGCCCGTCCCAGCGAAAAGAACTGGGCCCCACCTGAAAACGGTCTTGCGTCCGCGACATTTCTGCCTGTCCGCGCTCCGTCATCGCCCAACGTTTCCCGCCGGGACCATAGAGCGCGACATTGATTGCGCAAAACCGGTGGGGGTCACCGCTGCCGCGGGCCCGGGCCCGGGCGTAGTAAGGCGAGAACACGCTGCCGATGAACGCGATGATCGTCAGTCCCGACTTTCCGTCGTCACTAAGGGCGTCGACGTACCACCAGTGATAACCGTTATCGGGAACCTCTACCTGGAAGTCAGGTCCGCCATCAGAGCCTGAGCCGCTAGCCGGCCCGACAGCGCCGCCATGGGCACCCCCGGTCCCGGATGCACGCCGCCCCCCGCCAGATAAAGGCCCGGAAGCCGGCTGCGCGCGCCATGACGCTGGAAAGACGCCGTCCAACCGTGCGGCGCCCGGCCGTACAGCGCTCCCCCGGAGCCCGGGAACAGGGCCTCGAAGTCGGTTGGCGAGGTGACCCGCGTCCGGTTGGAATTGCGTGCGACCTTTAGGCCGCACCGGGCAAGCCGATCGATCATCCTGGTCTCGCATACGTCAATCTCCGATTTACTGAACGTGTGGCGGTCTCCGATGGGCGGCGCGTTGACCAGACACAAAAGCCGTTCCGCGCCGCAGCCCGCAAAATTTCCCTGGTCGTCACGGTCCTGGGCGCAGACATAGACTGTCGGGGCGCCGGGCAGACGGTCGCGTTCGAAGATATCCTCAAATTCTTCCCGGTAGGCGTTTGAGAAGAAGACGTTGTGGCGGCAAAGAGGAAATCCGCCGGTTGTTGCGTGCATGGCCCAGGTGACGGCGGACAATGACCGGCGGCGCGCCGGAACAGGATCGACCGCGCCTGTTATCGCCTCTCCAAAAAGGCCGGCCGCTATGGCGTTGACGTCCGAATTGGCGATCACCGCGTCAGCCCCATGGTGGCCGCCGTCGCCAGTGACGACGCCCGCGGCCCGGCCGCCCTGGGTGACTATCCGTTCGACTCCCACGCCGAGCCGGATGTCGGCGCCCAGTTCCCCGGCGCAATGGGAAAGCGCGCGGGACAAAGCCGCCATGCCGCCGTCAACCAGCCATACGCCCTCGGACTCCACATGCGCGACAAGCATCAGCGTCGCCGGCGACTTGAAGGGCGAACCGCCGCAATAGGTCGTATAGCGGCCGAATAGTTGCCGCAGACGAGGGTCCTTGAATCGCCGGGACAGGGCCCGCCACGCGGTCACGAAGGGCTTGACGTCCCAAAGATCCCCTAAGGCGCCAAGGCCGGCGCGGCGGACCAACTGGTTGACGCTGGGCCGGGAGGCGGTGATATAGGTGTCTTTGAGAACCCGGTATATACTGGCCGACTCCCTGGCGAACGACATGAACGCGCGGGCTTCGCGCGGACCGGCGAATTCGCCGATGGCCTCGGCCGTGCTTTTTGTCGCGGCATGCAGATCAAGGCGCTCCTCCGGGCTCCATGCGTGGCGGGCCAGCAATTCAGCGGGCTTTGTCTGACAGTATTCTTCAAAAGTTTTGCCCGCCCGGTTGAACAACTCCTCGAACACCCATCGCATGGTCAAAACGGTCGGCCCGGCGTCAATGAGAGCGTCTCCAGCGTGAATTTGCCGCATCTTGCCGCCCGCGTATGACGCTTTTTCAAAGACGGTCACCGCGCGGCCTTGCGCGGCCAGTTCGATGGCCGCGCTTAGCCCTGCGACACCCGCGCCGATGATGACCGTTCGTTGTTCCATGCCGTGTTCTCATAAAGTGTATAGATTAATTTACACAAATATGTGACAATAATTTATTACACACAAAGATGGGACGGCGTTCACGGCATCGACGGGAGGCGAACCATGGAACCCATGGAAAGACTGGACAGGACGATTTGCAAGGCGTTGGAGAAAGCCGACGACCCGGCCTGTCCTCCAACTCTGACGACAGCCCTCACCTACGCCGTATATCCGGGCGGCCACCGGATCCGGCCTCGTCTGTGTCTAGCCGTGGCGGCTGCATGTGGCGATGATCTTCCGGATTTTTCGTCGGCCGCCGCCGCGTCCATCGAGTTTCTCCACTGTGCGTCTCTTGTCCACGACGATCTGCCGTGCTTCGACAACGCCGAAACGCGCCGCGGCAAGCCCGCGACGCACAAAGCATTCGGCGAACAGGTGGCGCTGCTCACAGGCGACGCTCTCATCGTCATGGCTTTTGAGGTTCTCGCCCGCAATTGCGCCAGCCGTCCCGAACGGCTGGCGCCGCTTGTCCGGGTAATCGGCGCCTCGGCCGGCGCGCCACGCGGGATCGTCGCGGGGCAGGCGTGGGAGTCAGAGCGGCGTGTAAACCTCGTCAATTACCAACAAGAAAAGACCGGCTCCCTATTCGCCGCCGCCACGATGGCCGGCGCCCTGTCCGCCGGACGGCGCGCCGAGGACTGGCGCCTGTTGGGGCTCAACATTGGCGAAGCCTACCAGGTCGCCGACGACATTCACGACGTCTTCTCGACGATGGAGGAAACCGGCAAACCGGTTCGCCAGGATGAAACCCATGACCGTCCCAACATCGTCCGCCAGCACAGCCTGGAAGAGGCGGTGTCCCGGTTGGAGGACCTGATTCGCGAGGCGGTCGCGTCGATTCCGGATTGTCCGGGCCGGAAGCCCCTGGCGGATCAGATTACCGAGGAGTCGCGTTACTTCCTGCCCGAGAAGCTGCGGCTGGCGGCATGACCGGGGTCCAAACCTTTTCGACCGCCAACACCTTCAAGACATCATCTTCGGGATTGCGCGGACGGTGGCTTGCTTTTCGCAACCGTTTGATCGCCGATCCCAAATTCCAACGCTGGGCCGCCCGGTTTCCACTGACGAAATTCATCGCCGAGCGCCGCGCCCGCGCCCTATTCAATCTCTGCGCGGGCTTCGTATATTCGCAGGTCCTCTATGCGTGCCAAGCGTTCGGCCTATTCGACAAGCTGTCCGCGGCGCCCGCCAGCGCGGCCGAGTTGGCCGAGATCACGGGCCTTGACCGCCTTGCGGCGGATCGATTGATCCGGGCCGCCGTTTCCCTGGATCTGCTGGAACCCGTGGATGACGAGCGGTTTGTCCTTGGTCAGTTGGGGGCCGCCATGGCGGGCAACCCGGCTATCGGCAAATTGGTGGCGCACCACGACATGTTCTATGCCGATTTGGCCAATCCGATGGCCTTGCTGGCGGGAAAACCGGATGCGACCGCCCTGGGTGAATTCTGGGGCTACGGCGTGAACGCCAATGGTCCCGCGGCCAACGGCGGCCGGGGGCCGGAATACTCGCATTTGATGTCCGCGTCCCAGGTCTTCATCGCTGGGGACGTCATGGCGGCGTATGACTTCTCCCGGCACGCCCGCATGCTGGATATCGGCGGGGGTGACGGCACGTTCATTCAGGCCGTCGCCGGCAAACACCCGCATCTCGATTTCATGCTTTTTGACTTACCTGCGGTCGCCCGCCAAGCACGGCGAAAACTGCGCGGTGCGGATCTGGATGACCGCACCGAGGTTTTCAGCGGCGACTTTTTTTCGCAAGAGCTTCCCCGGGGGGCGGATCTTGTAACCTTGGTGCGCGTTGTCCACGACCACGATGACGGCGACGTCCTCCGCCTGTTCCGGAACATCCGCCGGATGCTCCCGGCTGGCGGACGGCTGATAATCGCGGAACCGCTCGCCCGCGAACAGGGAGACCCCATCATGGACGCCTATTTTGGTTTTTATTTTCTGGCCATGGGAAGCGGCCGCACCCGGACGCCCGGAGAGTTCCGCAAGCTGCTTGGAGAGGCCGGATTTGACCATGTAAAACCGCTTCCCACAAGCCGCCCCATGTTTTGCGGGCTCATTATGGCGCAGGTTGGCCAATGACCGGTATGTTCTATTAGCTTGACATAATTAAGCGTCAACTTAAAATGACACTTAACAACTGAAACGCTGGAATTCAGGGAGTTGGCGGGGTACCGGCGGACTCATGAGCACCACTCAAGCCATAGTCATCGAAGAACCGAAACGCCTAGCGCTCCAAAGCCTGGAGATCGCCACGCCGGCGCCTGACGACGTGGTTGTGCGGATCGATTTCAGCGGCGTCAGCACCGGAACCGAACGACTGTTATGGAACGGCGCGATGCCGGCTTTTCCAGGCATGGGATATCCATTGGTGCCGGGATACGAGTCGGTCGGGCGAGTCGTCGAGGCGGCTTCGCCGGAAAACCAGAAGATGGTGGGCCAAACCGTCTTTGTTCCCGGCGCGCGCTGTTACGGCGAGGTCAAGGGGCTATTCGGCGGGCAGGCGTCGCGGGTCGTCGTCCCCGCGGCGAGCGTTGTCCCGATTGATTCGGCTTGGGGGGATCGCGGTACGCTGATCGCGCTGGCGGCGACCGCGCGGCACGCCCTTGCCGGCGGCCCATGCCGGTTCCCGGACCTGATCGTCGGTCACGGCGTTCTGGGGCGTCTCTTGGCGCGGCTTACCCTTGCCGCCGGCGGCCCGCCGCCGGTCGTGTGGGAAATTGATCCGAACAGGCGCGGTGGCGCTGACGGCTACGAGGCCGTTCATCCAGACGGCGATGACCGGCGGGACTACCAGGCGATTTTTGACGTAAGCGGCGATTCCAGGCTGCTGGATAAGTTAATTTCAAGGTTGGCGCCGGGCGGAGAAATCGTTCTCGCCGGCTTTTACGCTGGGCGCCTTTCCTTCGCGTTTCCGCCGGCGTTCATGAAGGAGGCCCGTTTTCGCGTCGCCGCGCAGTGGAAACCGGATGATCTGGCCGCGGTTGTCGATCTGGTGGAAACAGGCCAGCTCTCCCTTGAGGGACTAATCACTCACCGGCTGTCTCCGCAACAAGCTGATCAGGCGTACGACACCGCGTTCAACGAACCCACATGCACGAAAATGATCCTCGATTGGAGGGAGATGTCATGAACAAGATCGCAACCGCCAAGGCCGATAAACCCGACGCCCTCTCGGAGGTCCGCGACAATGTCCGAAAGGAGGCGCGGGAGGCGCCCGAGCCCATCTCGGAATCGCCCGCAACCAAGGATACGGAAGTCATCGCCATCTATGGAAAGGGCGGGATCGGCAAAAGCTTCACGCTCGCCAATCTGTCCTACATGATGGCCCAGCAAGGCAAGAAGGTCCTGTTGATCGGTTGCGATCCGAAAAGCGACACGACCTCGCTATTATTTCACGGTCGTTCCTGCCCAACGATCATCGAAACCTCGTCGGAGAAGAAACTGGCGGGAGAAAAAGTCTCTATCGGCGACGTTTGTTTCAAACGCGACGGCGTCTTCGCCATGGAACTGGGTGGACCGGAAGTCGGCCGGGGTTGCGGCGGTCGTGGCATCATTCACGGATTCGAGCTTCTGGAGAGCCTCGGTTTCCACGACTGGGACTTTGATTACGTTCTGCTCGATTTCCTGGGCGATGTGGTTTGCGGCGGGTTCGGTCTGCCGATCGCCCGGGACATGTGCCAGAAGGTCATTGTCGTCGGCTCGAACGATTTACAATCCCTTTATGTCGCCAACAACGTCTGCTCGGCGGTCGATTATTTCCGCGGCATGGGCGGCAACGTGGGCGTCGCGGGGATGGTCGTCAACAAGGACGACGGCACGGGCGAGGCCCATGCCTTCGCCGACGCCGTTGGCGTTCCCGTGCTTGCGGCCATTCCGGCGGACGAGGATATCCGCCGCAAGTCCGCCAGCTACGAAATCATCGGCCGGCCCGACGGACAATGGGGTCCCCTGTTCGAGAAATTGGGCGCCGCCGCCGCCTCGGCGCCGCCGCTTCAGCCGACGCCCCTGAGTCATGACGGCTTGCTGGGCTTGTTCAAAAGTGAGGACGTGGGCGGAAACGTGGCCTTAGAACCGGCGACCATTGAGGATATGTGCGAGCCCTCAATACTCGAAAAGCCATCCTTGGAAGTCATTTACGAAGGTGTGTGACGAAACCTCATGAACAGATCGAAACACGACGAACAAATGGCCGCCAAACCGGTTGATGGACATACCGGGGGCGGCTGTCACGGCGGCCGGGACACTATGCGCGCGGTCGCGGAAACAGCCGGCAACGCGGAACTGAAGGCGCGTTATGATCGCGATTATCCAAAGGGACCGCATGACCAGCCGCAATCCATGTGCCCGGCCTTTGGCTCGCTCCGCGTCGGGTTGCGCATGCGCAGAACGGCGACGATCCTCTCGGGCTCGGCCTGCTGCGTCTATGGCCTGACCTTCACGTCACATTTCTATGGCGCCAAGCGATCCGTGGGCTACGTGCCGTTCAACTCGGAAACCCTCGTGACCGGCAAGCTTTACGAGGACATCCGCGAGGCGGCCCGGAAGATGGCCGACCCGAAAGACTATGACGCGGTCGTGGTCACGAACTTGTGTGTGCCGACGGCGTCGGGAATTCCCCTGGACCGCCTGCCGGAACAGATCAACGGCGTGCGCATCATCGGCATCAACGTGCCCGGCTTCGGTGTGCCCACTCACGCGGAAGCCAAGGACGTACTCGCCGGAGCCATGCTGAAGCGGGCGCGCGGAGAAGCCGAAGCGGGCCCCGTGCCGCGGCCCCGCGCGCTTGAGACGGACATGCCAACGATCACCATCATCGGTGAAATGTTTCCCGCCGATCCGGTCGGGGTGGGAGCGATGCTGAAGCCTATGGGCCTTGGCGTGGGGCCGCAGGTTCCGTGCCGGGAATGGCGCGATCAGTACGCCGCGCTCGACTGCGCCGCCGCCGCCGCCGTGCATCCGTTCTACACGGCGAGCGTCAGAGAGTTCCGGAACGCGGGCCGGCCAGTGGTCGGTTCCGGCCCCGTCGGCGTGGAGGGAACCATGGCGTGGCTGGACGCCATTGGCAAAGCGGCGAATGTATCGGACAGGCGGGTCGCGACCGCCCGCGCCAACGCCGCCAACGCCATCACGGGCGCCCTTTCCGAGAACAAGATCGGCGCCACTGTGACTGTTTCGGGTTACGAAGGCTCGGAACTTCTGGTCGCCCGCCTGCTCGTCGAGGCGGGCGCGCGCGTTCCCTATGTCGGCACCGCTTGTCCGCGCACGGAATGGAGCGATCCGGATCGCGAGTGGCTGGAAGCCAACGGCGCGCATGTCCAGTACCGGGCGTCTCTTGAGCAGGACATGGCGGCCATGAAGGACGTCAAACCCGACTTGGCGCTCGGCACGACGCCGCTGGTCCAGGCCGCCAAGGAAGCGGGAATTCCGGCCGTCTATTTCACAAACATGGTTTCCGCCCGACCGCTGTTCGGACCGGCGGGAGCCGCGTCCATGGCGGGCATCGTCCGCGCCCAGACCGAGGGCGGCGAGCGGTTCTCCCGTATGTTGACCTTCTTCGGCGGGGTCGGGACCGGCGACACGGCCGGGTATGGCTGGTCGAAAGCGCGCGCCGTCAAAACCAAGGACACGCCGCCGCCAATAGAGGCCATCAAGGAATCCGAACCGGCGAAGGCGGGGAAATCGAGCAGAAAAAGCATCGCCGGCAAGGCCGAAGGCAAGGAAGACACCCTGGCCATGGCGGTGGGGAGGTGAGCGATGTTGGTGATGGACCATGATCGCGCCGGCGGCTACTGGGGGGCGGTGTACGCGTTTTCCGCCGTTAATGGGCTCAGGGTCATCATTGATGGTCCGGTTGGATGCGAGAACCTGCCGGTGACGGCTGTGCTCCACTACACGGACGCGCTGCCGCCCCACGAACTGCCGGTCACGGTGACGGGCCTCGCCGAGGAAGAGCTTTCCATGAACGGCACGGAGAAAGCCCTAAGCCGCGCCAACGACACCCAGGACACCAGCCAGCCGGGTATCGTCGTGACCGGTTCCATCGCCGAGATGATTGGCGGCGGGGTGACGGCGGCGGAAACCGGCATGAAGCGCTTCCTGCCCCGGACCATAGACGAGGATCAGTGGCAAAGCGCCGACCGGGCGATCTACTGGATGTGGGAGGAATTCGGCAAGAAAAAGGCCAAATCCCACGTCAAGAAACGTGAAAACCGTAAACCGGACCAGGCGCCCAAGGTCAATATCATCGGCCCCATCTACGGCGCCTTCAACATGCCGTCGGATCTTCACGAAATCCGCCGCCTTGTCGAGGGGATGGGCCTAGAAGTCAACATGGTCTTCCCGCTGGGCGCCGACGTCAAGGATATACCGAAGCTGGCTGAAGCGGATGTCAATGTCTGTCTGTACCGGGAGTTCGGACGGCTTTTATGCGAAGACCTGGACGTCCCCTATCTGCAAGCGCCCATCGGTCTGTTCGCGACCGCCAATTTCCTTGAGACGCTGGGTGAGTTGACTGGCGTTGATCCTCAGCCGTTCATCGCGCGGGAAAAGGAAACGACCATCAAACCCGTCTGGGACCTGTGGCGTTCGGTGACCCAGGATTTCTTCGCGACAGGCTCCTTCGCCATCGTCGCCAACGACACCTACACCCGCGGAATGCGGCAATTCCTGGAAACCGAAATGGGCGTGCCCTGCACTTTCGCCGTCGCCCGCAAGCCCGGCGAAAAAACCCGGAACGACGAGGTTCGCGACCTTATCCGAGACAAAGCGCCCCTGGTTCTCTACGGCTCGTTCAACGAACGCATGTACATGGACGAGGTCGGATGCCGCGCCCAATACATCGCCGCCTCGTTCCCCGGCGCCATTGTCCGCCGCGCCACGGGCACGCCCTTCATGGGTTTCGCCGGCGCCACCTACATCGTCCAGGAATACTGCAACGCTTTGTTCGACGCGCTTTACCGCATCCTGCCGCTTTCAACCGACCTGGATCGGATCGACCAGACGCTGGCCAGGGCGGAAACGTCGGAACAACGGCCATGGGAGCCGGACGCGGAGGCCGCGCTTAACGCCTTCGTCGAGCAGCAACCCTTCCTCGTCCGCATTTCCGCCGCCAAGCGGGTCCGCGACCACGCCGAGCGTCAGGCCCGTCTGGCTGGCGAGGCGCGGGTCACCAAGGCGCTGCTGGACGCGGCGCTCATCGCTGTGCGGGAGGGCAAGGCCGCATGATTGCCGCCGTCTTCACGCATACACCCCTGACTCGCGGCGCATCGGCGAATACCGCGCAAACAGTTTCGGCGGCCCCGCGGGGTTTCCGGAAGAACGGTCCGGCAATGTTGCCGGACCATCCACAGCGACCCGGATTCCGGGTCGTGACCTGACGGCCGGCGGGTCCATCGGGGCCTGATGGCGATAGGAGGTACTATGTCAGGACTTAGCGAAGGTGAAGCCAGAGAATTCCACGGAATTTTCATCACAAGCTTCATCATTTTCACAGTCGTCGCAATCGTCGCGCATATTCTGGTGTGGCAGTGGCGCCCCTGGATTCCAGGGCCTGAGGGGTATGCCTACCTCCTCGATTCCGTCGAAGGCGGCAAAGTTGCTCTCAATCACTTCTTTTCCAAGATAGCGTAGGAGGTGAGACGATGTGGAAACTTTGGATGGTCTTCGACCCCAGGAGAACACTCGTGGCGATGTTCACCTTTCTCCTGGTTCTCGCGCTGTTGATTCACTTCATCCTGCTTTCGGCCGACCGGTACAACTGGTTGGAAGGGCATTCGGCGCAGAAAGCCGACAGCGCGGTTCATCCGGTCACGCTCATGACCGGATGATCCCGGCAAACGACGGCGGACTTTCCCTGGCCCAGGGCCAGGGGAGGTCCGTTGTCACCGGCAATTTCATGCCTCCGCGCGAAGACGCGGAACAAAAAGTGGAATGACAGCCATGGCGATGCTGAGTTTCGAGAGAAAATACCGGGTCCGCGGAGGGACGCTGATTGGCGGCGACCTGTTCGATTTCTGGGTCGGTCCCTTTTACGTCGGCTTTTTCGGCGTCGGCGTCATCTTTTTCAGCGTGTTGGGAACGGCGTTGATCTTCTACGGCGCCGCCATCGGGCCGACATGGAATCCATGGAAGATCAACATCGCGCCGCCGGATTTGGAGTACGGCCTGGCGCTGGCGCCGTTAAAAGAGGGCGGTTTGTGGCAGATTATCACGGTCTGCGCGACTGGCGCCTTTTTTTGCTGGGCGCTCCGGCAGGCGGAAATCGCGCGAAAGCTGGGCATGGGCCTGCATATTCCCTTCGCCTTCGGTTTCGCCATTCTCGCCTACGTCACCCTCGTCATCATCCGCCCAGTCCTTTTGGGGGCGTGGGGGCACGGATTTCCCTACGGCATAATCAGCCATTTGGATTGGGTGTCCAACGTCGGTTACCAATTTCTCCACTTCCACTACAACCCGGCCCACATGATCGCCATCACGTTCTTCTTCACGAATTGCTTGGCGCTGGCGCTGCATGGATCCTTGATCCTGTCATCGACCAACCCGCAACCGGGTGGAACCGTCAAAACGGCGGAATATGAAGACACCTACTTCCGCGACGCCGTCGGCTATTCCATCGGCACCTTGGGCATCCACCGCCTTGGTGTTTTCCTCGCGGTTTCCGCGTCGTTCTGGAGCGCTGTCTGCATTTTGATCAGCGGCCCGTTCTGGACCGCCGGTTGGCCGGAATGGTGGGATTGGTGGCTTGATCTTCCGGTCTGGTGAGAAAGGAACACCACGATGTATGACGTTAAAATCGCGCTCTCGGATATGAAACCCGGCAGTTCCAAGTCGTCCGTCACCGCCGGGTCCTGGTTTGGACGAACCCTTGACCGCTGGCTGATTCGCGTCGGTGTCCGCTGGCTCAATCCGCCAGCCTGGCGATAAGAACAAGGAACACGGGCGATGACGGAATACCTGAACATCTTCACACGAGTCCAGGTTCGCGGGCCGGCCGAGGAAGGCGTGCCGCTTCCTGTCGAGGACCGGGCCGGCGCGCCTGTGTTCAGCTATTGGATGGGCAAGATCGGCAACGCGCAGATCGGCCCCGTCTACCTCGGCTGGTGGGGCGTCGCGTCGCTGATATTCGGTTTCATCGCGTTCGAGATCATCGGCTTGAACATGTGGGCGTCGGTCAATTGGGACCCCATCCAGTTCGTCCGCCAACTCTTTTGGCTGTCCCTCGACCCTCCAGCACCCAGCTACGGCATGTCCATTCCGCCCATGTCGGAAGGGGGTTGGTGGGTGCTGGCGGGCTTTTTCCTGACGCTTTCCATACTCCTGTGGTGGGTCAGGATGTACCGCCGCGCGATCGAACTCGGCATGGGCACCCACGTCGCCTGGGCGTTCGCGTCGGCGATCTGGTTATACCTCGTTCTCGGATTCATCCGCCCGCTGATCCTGGGCAACTGGGCCGAGGCGCCCCCGTTCGGCATCTTCTCGCACCTGGACTGGACAGCCGCCTTCTCCCTGCGTTACGGGAACCTGTTCTACAACCCGTTTCACATGCTTTCCATCGCGTTCCTTTACGGTTCGGCCGTGTTGTTCGCCATGCATGGAGCGACAATTCTCGCCGTCAGCCGGTTTGGCGGAGATCGCGAGATCGAGCAGATCGTTGATCGCGGAACAGCGTCGGAACGGGCCGGCCTGTTTTGGCGCTGGACCATGGGGTTCAACGCCACCATGGAGTCCATTCACCGATGGGCCTGGTGGTTCGCCGTTCTCTGCACGCTGACCGGGGGCATTGGCATCCTGTTAACTGGCACGGTTGTCGACAATTGGTATCTCTGGGCCGTCAAGCATGGCGTCGCGCCGGAGTATCCCGATGTCTTCGGAAACTGAGGAAGGGCTGGAGTCATGAAATCGGCATTTCCCAACGTGTTGATCGTACTCGCAAGTCTGCTGTTGATCGCGTTTGCCTTCACCATACCGTGGGACCGCCCGCCCCTGGACGCCGAGCAGATCGGTTACCGGGGGCTTGCCATGGAGCGTGTCGTCAATCCCAGAAAAGCGGCCGAGGCGCGCGCGGCCGCCGGAATTCCAGAAATCCCCGAAGCGGTCCCAGCGGGCGGACAACCGGTATCCGAAATCTATGAGAACCTCCAGGTGCTGGGTGATCTGAACGAGGAACAATTCAATCGTCTGATGGCCTCAATCACCGAGTGGGTCTCTCCGGAAGAAGGGTGTGAATACTGCCACAACCTCGAAAATCTGGCGTCCGACGAAAAATACACAAAACGCGTTTCCCGCAAGATGCTGCTGATGAACCAAGCCATCAACAGCGAATGGGATGCTCACGTAAAATCGACGGGCGTCACCTGTTTTACATGCCATGGCGGCAAACCAGTCCCGTCGCAAATCTGGTTCACGGCCGCCATGCCGAAACAGGCCGGCGGCATGGCCCGCTCGCGGCGCGGGGACAATCTTCAGAATCTGGCGTCGAAGAACGTCGGCACCACGTCTCTGCCCTTCGATCCCTATACGCCCTTCCTGTTGGGTGAGGAGCAAATCTCCGTCATCCCGTATGACGCCCTTCCGCAAGGACACGACCGCCACTTAAGGGACGCCGAGTGGACCTACGCCTTGATGGTCCACTTCTCTAAATCGCTTGGCGTCAACTGCACCCATTGCCACAACTCGGCCCGGTTCTACGATTGGGAGCAAAGCCCGCCCGCCCGCGTCCAGGCGCACCAGGGAATCGCCATGGTGCGTGAGATCAATAATGATTACCTCGTGCCCCTAAGCGGGATTTTTCCGGCAACCCGCAAGGGACCGGCAGGCGACGTCGCGAAGGTCAATTGCGCGACCTGCCACCAGGGGGTCAACAAGCCGCTCTACGGCGCCGAGATGGCCCGGCATTTCCCAAGCCTGCTGGGCGGGAAATAGATCGCTCAACCCTCCCGGCCGCCATGCGGGCGCGACGCGGTTGAGCGGACGCCAAGGTGGTTCGTCCCTCGAAAAGAAGCGCGGCGCCGGTGGTGTTAATTAAAGGGTCTGGCCTATCTAATGGTTTCCGCTCAGACGGTTACCCGCTTGCCTTTGCCCATGCCCATGCCATGATCATCCCGCATGCCCGTTCTGAAACGCTTTTTCCTATCATCAGGGAGAAGGTGAGGCCCCACTCCATTGTCTACGCCGACACCTTCAGAGCCTATGACGTGCTGGATGTGTCAGAGTTCCACCATTTGCGGATCAATCACTCCGAACTGTTTGCGGCGGACGCCAATCACATCAATGGCGTTGAAAACTTCTGGAACCAAGCAAAGAGGCGTCTCCGGCGTATAATGGCATCCCCGGCGATATAATGGCGTCCCCAAAGAGCACGTTCATTTGTTCTTGAAAGAGTGTGAACGGCGTTTCAACTACCGACCCGTTGCAAATCTCAACAAGACATTGCAACAATGGCAGTTTAAGTAAAACCACCAAACCTTATCTATGTCAGACCCTATAACAATATTTTCAGATGACGATTTCTGGTTCTGAAAGAAAAATATTTTCAGGACGTTTAAAATTAACGCACGGAACCTTGTTGCATTGGAACGTCTGAACAACAACAGCCCGGAACTGAAACGCCTTCGTAAGCTATTAGGCGGGCTGAATGAGCAGATGCGGCTTGCTGAAGACAACTCGTATCAATCGATCATTAAAAAGCGGGGTTACGGACGCTGATGGTCAGTGATCGAGCGGCAAAGGCAGTTCTGGATTCCCGCCTTCGCGGGAATGACAAAGCGGGGGCGCGGGACCTTCGCGGTCCGGTTAACTAAGGTGTAGCATTTCAGACTTGATCTGACGCCGCTCTCACCGCTTTTTGAAAGGGGCGGGGGTTACCAGTTTTGATAGAGAGTTACCAGTTTTGATAGAGGGTTGGCGGTTTTGACAGCGGCGCTTAACCACACCATCAAACCTGAAAGAACCGGCCTGAAAAACCAGGGTGACGAAGAGACCGGGCGGGCCGTCGCCGGGAATGACCCTGGCGTAGAGGCGTAGACCTTGCCGCCCCGCTTCGACAAGCCGGATACCGGCGCTTTTCCCGCCGCGCCGCAGGCCCGCTTTCCCTTTCGGTTGCCGCTGGAGTAACTCTCGTCCCCTTCCACCCCGGCCCCGCCATCGAACAGGGCTTCGCTCTCGGCGCCGGGCGCAAAGACGATGATCGCGCGTGGACGGCGAAAAAACACGCCGCCGTCTTACGGTTCGCCCCGCACGAACCGGCCGCCGTCAAGGCCGCCGGGCCAAACACGAAATGCTCAATCAAACGACCCTGTTCGTAGTGACCGAGACGGCTCTTGCGCATGACGCCCCGGAAAGTTTGTCATGACAACTCCAAACCCGGGTTATCTGGGGCAGTCTCTAAAAATAATTCACTTTATGAATGTTTTCGATCAACGCACTCTCCCTTCGACGTCAACACCGGATGGAGACATGTGATGAAACTCTCGGACTACAAAGCGCTCACCTTCGACGTTTACGGCACCCTGATCGATTGGGAGTCTGGCATGGTGAACGGCTTGAAGCCGCTGACCGAAAAGGCGGGCGGGAGTCTGACGCGAAACGACATTCTGGAAGCGCACGCATATCACGAGTCCACCACGCAGACCTATGCGCCGGCGAAGAGCTACAGCGATCTTCTGGCCGTCGTTTACCGGCGCTTGGCGGAAGAATGGGGCGTTGACGTCACGTGGGACGCGTGTTTGAGGTACGGCGCGTCCGTCGGGCGTTGGCCCGCGTTCGAGGACAGCGCCGAGGCATTGGCGTACCTGAAACGGTATTACAAGCTGATTGTGCTGACCAACTGCGACAATGCCAGCTTCGCGCGTTCGAATGAGAAACTTGGCGTTCATTTCGACGCTGTTTATACGGCGGGCGACATCGGGTCCTATAAACCGAGGGACCGGAATTTCGAGTATATGCTGGCCAATCTGGAGCGCTTGGGGTTGGGCGTCCCCGACATTCTGCATACGGCGGAAAGCATGTTCCACGACCACGGGCCGGCGAACAGGTTTGGCCTCGCGAACTGCTGGATCTATCGCCGCCACGATCAAGAAGGCTTCGGCGCCACCATGCATCCGGGCGACGTGCCGGGCTATGACTTCCGCTTCAACTCCATGGCGGATCTGGTCGAGGCCCATAGGGCCGAACTGGCCGGCTGAGCGGTCTCGCCATTTGCGGGATTGCGCGAACGCCCCGCCAGTTGCTAAACCTCGCCGGCTTCGAAGGCGTGAACGCGCGCGAGTTTATGAATGTTGGATATCCGGACAGACGAAATCACCCCGGAAACCGGTAATTGGCGCCAGGGTGGGGCCGGAGGAAGAATGACATGACGGCGGCAAGAATTTTCATTGACGGTGAAGCGGGAACGACGGGGCTCCAAATCAGAGAGCGCCTGATCGGTCGGGACGACATTGAGCTTCTCTCGCTCGGCGAAGACAGACGCAAAGACAAAGAGGCGCGGGCCGGGATGCTGAATGCGGCGGATGTGGCCATCCTCTGCCTGCCGGATGATGCGGCGCGCGAGTCCGTTTCGCTGATCACCAACGGGACTACCCGTGTCATCGACGCCTCGACGGCTCACCGGATATCCGAGGGTTGGACCTATGGGTTTCCGGAGTACGACGCCGGGCAGCCGGAAGTGATCGCGTCCGCTAAACGCGTCGCCAACACGGGGTGTTACGCCGTGGCCTCTGTGGCGTTGCTTTATCCGCTGGTTAAGGCGGGCGTCATGGCGCCAGACCATGCGGTCGCCATCAACGCGGTGTCGGGTTACTCCGGCGGCGGCAAGAAGCTGATTCGCGCGTTCCAGGACAAGAACGCGCCGGATCATATCGCGGCGGCGGTCAGGACCTACGCCCTGGGACTGAACCACAAGCATTTGCCGGAAATCCAGCGCTATGGCGGTCTCGATTTCGCGCCGGTCTTCGTTCCCAGCGTCGCTGGTTACATGCAGGGCATGGTGGTGCAAATCCCGCTGGCGCTGCGGACGCTGAACGGCGCGCCGTCGGCGGAGGATCTGCACCGGGTCCTGGCCGGGCATTACCAGGGACGGCGTTTCGTCTCCGCCGCCCCGCTGAAAGAGAGTCTTGGCATGGGCCACATTGAGCCTGAGGGCCTCAACGGCACCAATCACTTGCGGCTCTTCGTGTTCGCAAATCCAGAGAACGGCGTCGCCGTTCTCTGCGCGCTCTTGGATAACCTGGGCAAAGGGGCGTCCGGCCAGGCTGTGCAGTGCCTCAACCTGATGATCGGCGCGGACGAGGGGGCGGGGCTCGACACCGCGCGCGCGGATTACGAGCTGGCCGGCTAGAACCGGAGCTGTTAATGGGTTCGCGGCCTGCTGGGTTACCCACGCAAAAGCCTGGGTTTTCCGTTTGAGACGGGTTCCGGCTTTCTCTGGAATGACGGGATTTTTCCAGAAATTCCTTTTTCCAAGGGAAAGGATGCGGACGTTAACGCGCCCGGGTGAGGGAGCGCCCCGCGTAAACGCGACGGACTAAGGCGTTATGAAATTAGAGTCTGTTTCGAACAGCTTGAATCGAAGTTGCCGAATTGATGGTTCAAGATAGAGGCTGGAACGAGGAGGCTAGCCTTTACGCCGAAAGCTTTGGATCAGGATTTGACGGACCATGTGATTGACGCGGTTTTGGACGGCGGCGCGACCCGCCGCAGTGCGGCCATGCGGTTTGGTCTCAGTGCTTCGACCGCGGCCGAATGGGTTGACGCGGCGGTGCGTGATGAGCGGCGGCGTCCGATTGGAACCGGGGTTGGAACCGGGGGGCTGCGCCGGTCTGCTCCGCCTTCGGCGCGCACGCGGCTTTCGAGGCGGATTGAGAAGAATCCTGATCTCACTCTCGCGGCGCTTTGCCGGGACCTCGGGGCGCGGGTCACGGGATCAAGGCCGTTCCATCCATGCTGGCGAAGTTCTTCCGCAAGGAAGGGACGGGACTGTCCGTAATTTTGTGCCTGGGCCATAGTGATGGAAAAGAAAGGAGCATCCTATGGCTGTCGAGCAAGAAGTTTTGGATGCATTGTTGTCAGATCGCGATCCTGCGGCCGTATTTAGGCGCGATGGTCTGCTTGATGAATTGAAGAAGGCGCTTTCGGAGCGTGTTCTGAACGCGGAGCTGGGCGCACCTTGAGACAGAGGCGGATGCGGGGCGTCGGAACCGGCGAACGGCCGCTTTCAAAAGACGGTTCTGACGGGCACGCCGAAGGTTACGCTGGATATTCCGCGTGACCGTTCGGGCGCCTTCAATCCAAAGCTGATTGCCAAATACCAGCGCCGTTTCCCGGACTTCGGCGACAAGATCATCTCCATGTACGCGCGCGGCGTGACGGTTCGCGAGATCTGCGGCCGCCTTGAGGAACTGTACGGCGTCGATGTGTCGCCGGACCTGATCCCGACGGTCACGGACGCCATTTTGGAGGACGCCGCCGAATGGCGGAACCGGGCCCTGGACGCCTGCTACGCCATCGTCTTCTTCGACGCCATCGGGGTCAAAATCGGTGACGAGGGTTTTGTCCGCAACAAGGCCGTCTACAGTGCGCTCGCGGTCCTGCCGGACGGCGCCCGGGAGATCCTGGGCTTGTGGATCGAACAAACGGAAGGCGCCACGTTCTGGCTTCGGGTGATGAACGAACGGAAGAACCGGGGCGTCCAGGATATCGTGATCGCCGCCGTCGATGGCCTCAAGGGGTTCCCCGAAGCGGTCAACGCCACCTTCAACGCCACCTTTCCGCACGCCACCGTGCAAACCTGCATCGTGCGCCTGATCCGTCATTCTATGAAATTCCATGAATTTTGCCTCATGGAAGGATCGCAAACATGCGGCGCGGGAGCTGAAAGCCGTCCGCCGCGCCGCCGACGCGGACGCCGGCCTGGCCGCCTTGGCTGAGTTCGAGGCTGGGCCGCGGGGGAAAAGATATCCGGCCATCGCGCAAAGTTGGCGGCGCAAATGGGAGCAGGTCATCCCCTTCTTCGCTTTCCCCAAAGCGGTGCGGCGGATGATCCACACCACCAATGCTATCGAGCCCTTGAACGCGAAAATCCGCTGTCCCGTCAGAACGCGAGGCCGTCAGAACGCGAGGTCGCTTCCCCCGTGACGACGCGGCGGCAAAGCTGTTATATCTGGCGCTCAATCATGCGGTCCGGTCTTGGAAGCGGCCGCCGCGTGAATGGACCGGGGCGAAAACACAGTTCGCCATCATCTTCGGCGAACGATTCCTCACTGTGTGATAAATCGGCACAGGCGCAAACTGTCTGACAGTCCCTAAAGGCTCCTGGCGGCCGCTGGATGACCATGACCTTCGTTGCGGGTCCGGGGCATGACGGCGTTAGCGCTCCTTGCGGTTTCGAGGAACCGCTCACCGCCGGGCGTTTCCTCGCATGGGCGCGGGGGTTCTTGGCGCCCATTCCGAAGCTTGGCGGCGTGGTGACGTGATGACGTGATGACGTGGCGATGCTGGACGATCCGTCATCCCGCAAGAGAGACGCCGTCCGCAAAGCCATTCGCGAGGCGGGAGCGCACATCTTCTTTTTACCGCCATACAGCCCAGAGCTGACCCCCGTCGAACAGCTCTTCGCGAAGCCCGAAAGGTTAATGAGAAGAGCCGGGGAAAGAACCAAAGAAGGCGCATGGCGGCAAACCGGAACTCTCCTTGATCAGCTCGCGCCCCGGCTCGGCTCGCGCCCCGGCAATGCAAAAACCATCCCGGAAACTCCGGATATGCGTATACCTAACCGGAAGCAACGCTAGGCGGAGCCGATTTATGGCTTTCAAAGCAGTTCGATCCCTCATTCCCGATCCTTCGGAATAGCCCATGGCGGGAATCTAGCCGGGCGGCCCGCGTTCCGGCTTATCGTGAGTGGCGGCCGGTCATGCGTGACGAAGGGCGGTCTGGATCCCCGCCTGCGCGGGGGTGCGGATCGGCTCCATGTGAGACCGTCATGCAGACCCCGCCTGCGCGGGAAGGGCGCGAATGCGGCGAATGCGTTTTTTTAGAAGCCGACGCATCGGTTCCGAAAGGACGAACGAAGGGACGCGGGCGGCGTCCGAGGGGCCGTCATCAGCGTCCCGAACGCCAGCGCGCGCGCCCCGCGAACGCGTCAACCATGTCAAAAACGCGGGGTGTGAATATATTCAATGTCACAACGCTCTAGACGTCGATATCTTCGACGAACCGGGCGTTTTCCTGAATGAACTGAAAGCGGCTCTCGGCTTTCTTGCCCATGAGCGCCTCGACCAGGCGGTCGGTTTCGCGGGCCTGGAGAATGGCGTCATCTTCCGGCCCGCCGGGGATGCTGACGCGGAGCAGAGTTCGTTTCTCCGGGTCCATGGTGGTGTCGCGGAGTTGCGCCGGCGGCATTTCGCCCAGGCCCTTGAAGCGGCTGATTTCCACCTTGCCGCGGCCTTTGAACTCACCCGCCATCAACTCGTCCTTGTGATCGTCGTCGCGCGCGTAAGCCACTTTGCCGCCTTGGGCCAATCGATAGAGCGGCGGCATGGCGAGATACAAATGTCCCGTCGCAATAAGTCCCGGTATCTCTTTGAAAAAAAACGTCATTAAAAGGGACGCGATATGGGCTCCATCGACGTCCGCGTCGGTCATGACGATGATTTTGTCGTAGCGCAGATCGTCCTCGATAAAGGCGTCGCCGCAGCCGCATCCGAGCGCTTCCATGAGGTCCTTGAGTTCCTGGTTGGCCCGCAGCTTGTCGGCGGACGCGCTGGCCACGTTCAGTATCTTGCCCCGAAGCGGCAGGATCGCCTGGGTTTCACGCTGGCGGGCTTGTTTGGCGGAGCCGCCGGCCGAGTCCCCCTCGACCAGATAAAGTTCCGTACCGTCCCGGGTTTTCCGGGTGCAGTCCGTCAGCTTGCCGGGCAGGCGCACCCGTTTAGTGGCGGACTGGCGTTTGGTTTCCTTCGCCGCCCGGCGCTTGAGACGCATTTCCGCCCGTTCGACGGCGCGCTCCAAAATTGCGTTGGCTTGCTCCGGCGCGCCGGACAGCCAGTGATCGAAATGATCGCGGACGGCGGTCTCGACGAGCTTATGCGCGTCCGCCGCCGCCAGCTTTTCCTTGGTTTGGCCCTGGAATTGCGGGTTCGGGATGAAGGCGGACAGCATGATCGCCGCGCCGCCTGTGACGTCGTCGGCCATGACCTTGGCGGCTTGCTTATTGCCGGCCAGTTCCGCGTAGGCCTTTAGGCCGCGAAGCAGGGCGGATTTAAGGCCCGCCTCGTGCGTGCCGCCCAGGGGGGTGGGCACGGTGTTGCAGTAGCTTTGGCAAAAACCGTCCTCGTCCACGGGCCAGGCGATGGCCCATTCCGCTTTGCCCTCCCCGCCGTTCAATCTGCTCTCACCGGCGAACGGCGCGCTGGTCAGCGTTTTCCGGTCATGGAGCGCCGCTTCCAGATAGTCCGCCAAACCGCCTGGAAAGTGGAAGGTGGCCTCCGCCGGCGTTGGATCGCCGGCGCCGAGAAGCCCCGGGGCGGCGCTCCAGCGGATTTCCACGCCCCGGTAAAGATAGGCCTTGGAGCGCGCCATGCGGTGCAGGGTCGCCGGGCGAAACTGCGGGCGCGGCCCAAAAATTTCCGGATCGGGCGAGAAGATGATCGTTGTGCCCCGGCGGTTCGGCGCGCCGCCGGCGGCCTCCAGGGCACCCATGGCGCGGCCTTGGGAATAGGTCTGGCGCCAAAGCCGCCGATCCCGGGCCACCTCGACTTCCAGACGCGACGAAAGCGCGTTCACCACGGAGAGGCCCACACCGTGAAGGCCGCCGGCAGTCTCATACGCCTTGCCGGAGAACTTGCCGCCGGAATGGAGCGTGGTCAAAATAACCTCGAGAGCGGATTTATCGGGGAACTTCGGGTGCGGATCGGTCGGGATGCCGCGTCCGTTGTCGCGAATCAACAGGCTTCCGTCCTCGCGGAGCGCCATTTCGATGCGGCTGGCGTGACCCGCGACCGCCTCGTCCATGGCGTTGTCCAGGATTTCCGCAGCCAGATGATGGAAAGCCCGTTCATCCGTTCCGCCGATGTACATGCCCGGGCGCCGCCGGACAGGTTCCAACCCCTCGAGGACCTCTATGTCGTCCGCAGTATAGCCGCCGCCCGGCGCGGCGGCGGGCGGTTTCATTGATTTCCGGGGGGAGGGAGCGGACGTCTGAACAGCGGCGGCCGGCTTCCCGGGCGCCGGTTCCGGGGCGGGCGGGTTCGACCGCGGCGCCAGATTTTCGAACAGGTCGGTCATGAGTCGCTCCGATCAAAGGCAGGCGGAGGAACGCCTGGCCGGGAATTGTTTACCGCGCCGCTCTTATAGCATGATTGTAGGGCTGCAAAGGGAGAAATCACCCCATATATTGTACATTAAGCGGCAAAGACCCTTTTTGGAGACTCCCCATGCCCCCATCAGACAACGCCTCGGAGCCCAAAGGCGATCTCGCGCTTCGAACCCTCGCCATGCCCGCCGACACCAATCCGTCGGGAGATATATTCGGCGGCTGGCTGATGGCCCAGATGGATATCGCGGGCGGCATAACTGCGGGACAAATCGCCGGGGGACGGGTGGCGACCGTGGCCGTCGATGGTTTCGTTTTTCACCGTCCGGTTCGCGTGGGGGACGTCGTTTGCTGTTACGCGGACCTGATAAAGCGCGGACGGACGTCCATGACCATTAGGATTGAGGCCTGGGCCTTGCCTGGCCGGAACCCCGGCGTGCGCCGCCGCGTGACGGAGGGGACCTTTACTTTTGTCGCGCTGGATGAGCGGGGCCGCAAAAGGGAGTTGCCCGGCGCCCCCATCAACGCGTGAGGCGAGGGGCCGCCTCACGCCACAATGGCGAGGACGTATCCCGCGAAGAACAGTGAGGCGATGGCCATCAAGTCGGCGGTATGGAAACGGGTCATGAGAAAACTCCTTAGATTACGTTCATGGCGTATGTGAACATAAATTATACAAAAATGGAACAAAAATAAAACAAAATCCCGAACATGATGTCGCCTCCATGACCGGACCCCCGTGACGGCGGGGGTCCGGTCATAACGCCGTCTGGACTTCCGCTTTTGCGGAAATGACAAAACGGCGGCGGTAACGGCGCTCCGAGAGGCGTCCGGTTCCGTGAAATGGTTAGGAAAGCCGGACATCAAACCCTTCTGTGGCCATCACGGAAGGTCAGGGCCGAATTCTCAAACGATGTCAAATCTCAAATGCGGTTCCCTTTGCGCTCCCTAGAAATTTCTTGATGAATAGACAATATCATTATATGTCCGTTTCATTAGCTCCCCGTCGGACCCGCCGAAAGGCCCCGGCGGGGTTATTTTTGAGGGAAAGATGCAAGAGCCGTCGGTTAAGCGCGCCGTTGCATTTGTCGATGGCCAAAATCTTTATAGGCACGTCAAAGACGCGTTTGGCCATCACTATCCGAATTATGATCTGAAAAGCCTTTTCACGGCGGTGTGCGCCAACCAAGCTTGGCAAGCACAAGGGGTGCGTTTCTACACTGGCGTTCCGCTGGAGGCGTGGGCAGCGATGTGGAACGGATACTGGAACAATAGGCTGTTGGCCATGCGCCGCGCCGGCGTTTCGGTCACGCGGCGGGATATTCGTTGTCATGATAAAACAGTTGACCATTAAAACAGTTGATTATCCAAACGGCGCTCGGACTGTTGTATCGACGCCGCAGGAAAAGGGTATCGATCTTCGCATTGGCCTAGATATGGTGCGCTTGGCTCGCATGGATTTATATGACGCCGCCGTGATTTTTAGCTAGGACCAGGATTGAGCCGAGGTTGTCGAGGAGGTTCGGGCAATTTCACGGGAAACGAAGCGCTGGATTAAATTGGCCTGCGCGTTTCCCGTCGGGCCAAGAGCGGCCTCAAGCCGCGGAATTGCCAAAACCGATTGGATCAAGATGGACCAAGCGTTTTATGACAGGCATATTGATCCGCACGACTATCGTCCCATCCAATTTCGTAGGCCTTAGCGGCTTCCGACGTGAGAGCCGGAAGGCGCGGAGGGCTCGTGACAAGGGCCCGCCGGCGAACCGGACGAGCCCTTGAGAGTTGACGGAAAGTCTATTTCGTTTTCGAAATTTTACCCATTTTCCGGTAATTAGACCGAATAGTACATTTGGAACTCGACCGGGTGCGGCGTATGTTCGAAGTTGTGGACCTCTTCCCATTTGAGCGCCAGATAACCATCGATCATGTCGTCCGTGAAGACGTCGCCTTGCTTCAAAAAGTCGCGGTCGGCGTCGAGAGACTCGAGCGCCTCGCGCAGCGAGGAACAAACGGTCGGCAAGTCGGTCAATTCCTCGGGCGGCAAGTCGTATAGGTCCTTGTCCATCGGATCGCCCGGATGGATCTTGTTCTGGATGCCGTCGATACCGGCCATCATCATGGCGGCGAAGGCGTAGTAGGGGTTTGCGGTCGGATCCGGAAAGCGGACTTCGACCCGCTTGCCTTTGGGGCTGCCGGAGAACGGAATGCGGCAGGAAGCGGAACGGTTGCGGGAAGAGTAGGCCAGCAGAACCGGGGCCTCGAATCCCGGGATCAGGCGCTTATAAGAGTTGGTCGAGGCGTTGGTGAACGCGTTGACGGCTTTCGCGTGCTTTATCACGCCGCCGATGTAGTGGAGGCAGGTTTCGGACAGGTCGGCGTAGCCGTTGCCCGCGAACAACGGCTCGCCGCCCTTCCAGATGGACTGGTGGGTGTGCATGCCGGTGCCGTTGTCGCCCATGACCGGTTTCGGCATGAAGGTCGCCGTTTTGCCATAGGTGTGGGCGACCATGTGGACGCCGTACTTGTACTTCTGGATGTTATCGGCCGCGCGAACGAGCGTGTCGAAGGTCATGCCCAGTTCGTGTTGAGACGGCGCCACTTCGTGATGGTGCTTGTCCATTTCGAGGCCCATTTCCCGCAACACGGAGACCATTTCACCACGAAGGTCCGGGGTCTGGTCAACCGGCGGTACGGGGAAATAGCCGCCCTTGACGCCCGGACGGTGAGCCATGTTGCCTTCTTCCACCTCCTTATCAGAGGCGTAGGGGCCTTCCTCGGAGTCGATTTCGTATGAACATTTTTCCTGCCTGACGGCGATTTTTACGTCGTCAAAGACGAAGAACTCGGCTTCTGGGCCGAAGTAGGCGGTGTCGCCGATGCCGGTTGCGGCCAGATAGGCCTCGGCCTTTTTCGCGACCGAACGCGGGTCGCGCTGATAGGACTGACCGGTGGTCGGATCATTGACGTCGCAGAACAGGATCAGCGTCGGCTGAGCTGCGAACGGATCCATGACGGCGGACGAGGCGTCCGGGATCAGGGCCATGTCGGACTCGTTGATGGCCTTCCAGCCGGCGATCGACGAGCCGTCGAACATGACGCCGTCCTCAAATTCATCTTCCCCGATAAAGCTGGCGCACATGGTCATGTGCTGCCACTTGCCGCGCGGGTCCGTGAACCGCAGATCCACGAACGGGATCTCATTATCCGCGAGGTGCTTGACGACGTCCTGCGGCGTCTTCAGATCCAAGTTCATTTTATCTTCCTTTTCCGAGTTGACGTAGAGGGTTGAATATCTCGAATTGGCGCGCGCCCATTGACTGGTATTGTCATCGAGCCGGGCGATCTTCGCCCGCCGCCCGGCATGGATCACCAGCCGCGCGCCGCCGCAGCGGTTGAAACGTATTCATATGGCGATGGCTCCCCGCTCTCCAGTACGGACGCGGATGGCGTCCTCCACCGGCACGATAAAGATTTTGCCGTCTCCGATTCGCCCTGTGCGCGCCGCCTGTTGAATGGCGCCGACCGCGTCCTCGACCTGGCCGTCTTCGACGACAAGCTCAATCTTTATCTTGGGTAAGAAATCCACAACGTACTCCGCGCCGCGGTACAGTTCCGTATGCCCCTTTTGCCGGCCGAAACCCCGGGCCTCCATAATGGTGGCGCCTTGAAGGCCCAGCTCGCTCAGGGCGTCCTTCACTTCATCCAGTTTGAAAGGCTTGATGACCGCCTCGATTTTCTTCATTGGAATGCGTTCCTCCCGCATTGTCTTGTTCGTTCGCGGGCTCATCTGAGAGCCCGCCGCTTTCCCCGCATTCGACGTTGACTCCGGCGGAGCCCGTGGAGTCGCCGGTTTGATATGGCGCGCTCGGCTCCGGTATGGAGACACCAATCCCCGACGTTTCCATAGCAGCAAGCGTGCCAACTTTTCGGTCAGAAAAAAAAGCTTTAATTCAAAGGGTTGACCGGAGCATCGGGAAAGACGGGAGAGACGTGCGGGAAATGGCCGTGCCTAATATTTGTGCGATTGCCGAATAGATAGGCATACGCCAGACTCATGGCTTCAACACAGCGTTTCTTGAATGCGTTGAACGGCGCGCTCTATGTTTTCCAGCGAGTTTGCATAGGAGAACCGGAGATAGCCTTCGCCGTGTACGCCAAAGCTTGTCCCGGCGATGGTGGCGACGCCGGCCTCGTCTAGCAGCTTGTCTTGCAACCGTTGGGCGGTCATACCGGCGCCGGTGATGTTTGGAAACGCGTAGAACGCGCCTCCCGGCCGGATGCAACGAAAACCGGGAACGGCGTTCAACAGGTCAACGATGGCGAGGCGGCGTTTATCGAACGCCGCGAGCATGTCGTCAACGAAGTCTTGAGGTCCCTCAAGGGCGGCTTTCGCGGCGAACTGCGCGGGCGCGTTAACGCAGGAGCACGAGTTGATCGACATGCGCGTCGCGGCGCTGGCCAGCGCTTCCGGCCAAACGCCATAGCCCAGCCGCCAGCCGGTCATGGCGTAGGTTTTGGACCAACCGTCCAGCAGGATCAGGCGGTCGCGGATGCTTTCATACCCCAGAAGACTGACATGTTCGCGCTGATCGTAGAGCATGCGGCTGTAGATTTCGTCGGACAGGATCGCGACGCCGGGGTGGGCCTCCAGGCCCTTGACCAGCTTATCCAACTCCGGGCGCGGGACCGTGCCGCCTGTTGGGTTGGCGGGACTGTTCAGGATCAACAGGCGCGTTCGAGGCGTGATCAGCGCCAGAACCTCGTCTGCGGAGAAGGAAAAACCGTTCTCCTCGTGAAGCGCCATGGGAACGGCCTTGGCGCCTGTGTAGTTAACGCAGCTCTCGTAAATTGGAAAACCCGGGTTCGGGCAGATGATCTCCGCGCCCGGCTCGCCGAACATCAGAATGGCGTAGAACATGGTGACCTTGCCGCCGGGGACAACGACCACCTGGTCCGGATTGACGGAAACGCCGCGGCGCGCCTTGACGTCCGCCGCCACGGCCTCGCGCAATTCGACGACGCCGTTGGCGGGAGTGTAGCCGTGCCAGCCGTCACGAATGGCTTGGATGGCCGCCTCGCAGATGTGCTCCGGCGTTTTAAAGTCTGGCTGACCGATGCCCAGATTGATAATGTCCCGTCCGGACGCGGCCAGCGCCTGGGCGCGGGCCAGCACGGTGAAGGCGCTTTCCGTGCCCAGACGAGAGAGGGATTTCGCCGTCCGCGCCATGGAGGTCTCCTGTGTTTTCGTGGGCCGGGTCCGGCTTTATGGAAAACCGGACCCGTAAGACATGGCGCCGGAATGTAGGCGAGGGCGTGTTTCCAGACAAGGCGTCTCCCCCGCGATGTCCGCCATTTCCCGTCACGGCCGCGCGAGGGGGCGCCGGCGTTCTTGACGGCGGGGGCGGGGAGGATTAGAACCCGTTTCCCCGAGGCTTCGGCGGTCGGGTGAGCGTGTGTGGTGGCTGTAGCTCAGTTGGTTAGAGCATCGGCTTGTGGCGCCGAGGGTCGTGGGTTCGAATCCCATCAGCCACCCCATTTCCATTCTCCCGATAAGCGGAAGGATGGTGATGACGGGCTGCCGCGCCGGTGTTGGCCGTCACGAAACGGCGGCTTGCGGGGGGAAAGGGCGGGTCAAACCCATTCTCTTGAGTCTTGAACAAAACTCCCAACCATGTTGTGACAGACGCGGATATAAACTGGCCGGTCCTCGAAATCACAATGTCCCAAACAGACCAACTCGTCGTCGCCGCGCTTTATCAATTCACGGCCTTTGCCGATCCCGAAAGCCTGAAGCCGCCTTTGTTGCGTGTCTGTAAGCGGAATGGCGTGCGCGGCACGATCTTGCTGGCGAACGAGGGTGTCAATTGCGCCATCGCGGGTACGCGCGACGGTGTTGACGCGGTCCTTTCCCATATTCGGACGCTTCCGGGCTGCGCGGATGCGCGGCACAAGGAATCGCGCGCGGAGAGACCGCCCTTTTACCGGATGAAGGTGCGGCTCAAAAAAGAGATCGTCACCATGGGGATGACGGACATCAATCCCAACAAAGCCGTGGGCCGCTATGTCGAGCCGGAAGACTGGAACGCGCTGATCACGGACCCCGATGTGATGGTGATCGACACCCGGAACGATTACGAAGTCGGCATCGGTACGTTCGAGGGCGCAGTCAACCCAAAAACCAGGACGTTTCGAGAGTTTCCCGGCTGGTTCAAGGCGCAAGGCGGCTTTCACGCCGGCGCGTTTGGGGGCAAAAGGTTCGCCATGTTTTGCACTGGCGGCATCCGCTGTGAAAAGGCGACGGGATATCTGTTGTCCCAGGGGGTGGAGAATGTCTATCACCTGAAGGGCGGTATCCTGAATTATCTTGAGAAAATACCCGAGAAAAAGTCTCTATATAACCGCGAGTGCTTTGTTTTTGATCAACGGGTGTCTGTAAGGCATGGCTTGGGATTAGGCGGTTACGACATGTGTCACGCCTGCCGGCGCCCCATTACGCAAGCGGACAAGGCGGTGGTGGAATATGTCGAGGGGGTGAGTTGCCCGAACTGTTTTGGCGCGATCTCCGCAGCCCGGAAAAAGCGTTTCGCCGAGCGTCAGCAACAGATGGAGTTGGCGGACGCGCGGGGAGAGGCGCACTTGGGCGCCGTCCATGAAAAAAGGTCTAGCGCGAAAGATGACGGCTAGCGGCGCGCGTCCTGTTCTCTATTCCTTCCGGCGCTGTCCTTACGCCATGCGCGCGCGGATGGCGCTCGGCGTCAGCGGTCAACGATGCGCGCTCCGGGAAGTGGTTCTCAAGGACAAGCCCGCGGAGATGATCGCCATATCTCCAAAAGCGACCGTGCCTGTGCTTCAGCTTCCCACTGGTGAGGTGATGGAAGAAAGCCTGGAAATCATGTTGTGGGCGCTGAACCGTCATGATCCAGAGGATTGGTTAACGCCCGGACGTGGCGAGTTGGACAACATGCTGGCGTTGATTGAGACCATTGAGACGGACTTCAAGCCGCACCTGGACCGCTACAAATACGCCACGCGCCATGATGGGGGCGCGGACTCGCTCCATCACCGGACGCAAGCCTCGTCGGTTCTGGTTTCCTTGAATGATAGATTGAGAGCGCGCGCGCAGTTATTTGGGGCGAAACCGGCGCTTGCCGACTTCGCCATATTTCCTTTCGTCCGCCAATTCGCCAATACGGACCCTGGCTGGTTTCAGGCGCAACCTTGGCCCGCGCTCATCATCTGGCTCGACGGCCATGTGACGTCCGAACGCTTTCGATCGATGATGAAAAAGTTCGCCCAGTGGCGTACAGGGGACAAGGAGCCGGTGTTTCCGGCGCAACCCGGCTAAGCTTACCGCGCCTTTCCGCCCATACAATCCGGCGAGACCATGATCTCGCCGCCCTTGGCTTCCCATTCGCCGGCCGTGTGGGTTTGCATGGAAAGGGCGTGGACAGGGCCTTCGAGTTCGTCCGCTAATATGCGGTTTACCGCCATTTGCCGCTTAACCCGGCTTTCGCCCTCGAACCGGTCGCTCACCACAATGACCTTGAAATGGCTTTCCGAGCCCGGCGGCACATTGTGCATATGGCTCTCGTTGACCACTTCCAGGTGGCTCGGCTGAAAGGCGGCGGCCAGTTTTTGCTTGATGGCGGTTTGTATGGTCATGGAAACGGTTCGCTGTGATTGAAGCGCGAATAATGTATGCGGGAAAGAAGGAATGCTCAACCGGGGGGCTGAGTATGTGATTCCCGTCATATATCCTCGCCTGGTTTGGGGATATAGTATACGAGCCAATCTCACTTGCGAGCGGAGCCGGCGTATGCGTGTCGATGAGATCCTGCAAACCAAGGGATCGGACGTCCTGACCACAACGCTGCACACGCCGCTTCACGAGGTGGCGCGGGTGATGACGGATCATAAAATCGGCGTTCTCGTGGTCATGGGCGAAAATAACGCCGTATTGGGCGTGGTTTCGGAACGCGACGTGGTGCGCGCCTGCGCCAGTTGGCCGGCGCACCTGCCGGAGTTGGTCGCTGGGCAGGTTTACACCGCAAATCCTGTTACCTGTTCGCCCGATGACCGGGTTGAGGACATCCTGGAGACCATGAAGGAGAAGCGTTTTCGCCATATGCCGGTTATCAATCATGGTGATCTGGCGGGTGTTTTGAGTATCCAGGACGTATTCCGCGCGCTTTTGAACGGAGCCAGTATGAAAGGCCGCGAGCGGTTGTCCGCCTGGGCCGGCATGCTTTAGGGCGCCGTTCGCTCCGCCCCGCTGAACATCCCTGAATTTTCGTCCTCCCGGCGCTTGCTCTTAAGACGGCGAGGGGGTATTGATCAGCGCTGTTCAGCGCCTTTCCGCCGGGTCCGCGTCTGGATGTGAACCGGCGCGTGGCCGAGACGCCCGTCCAGGACGCCTGGCGCCGCCCAGGGCCGCGCCTCGGCGGTTTCCCCAGTTTGGAGGTTGTATGCCCGCCGCCGACCAAGGCTCCCCGCGTGTCGTTCACGCCGACTTGGCCAACGCCATCCGTTTCCTGTCCGCCGACGCGGTTCAGGCCGCCAATTCCGGACACCCCGGCATGCCGATGGGAATGGCGGACGTGGCGACGGTCCTGTTTCAGCGCTTCATGAAGTTCGATCCCAGCCGGCCCCATTGGCCGGACCGTGACCGCTTTGTCCTTAGCGCTGGGCACGGCTCCATGCTGCTTTATTCACTTCTGTATCTGACGGGCTATCCAGACATGAGTCTGGATGAGATCAAGAACTTCCGCCAGTTGAGTTCCAGGACCGCCGGCCACCCCGAATATGGCCACGCCATGGGCGTTGAAACAACAACGGGACCGCTGGGCCAGGGGCTCGCCACCGCCGCCGGCATGGCGCTTGCAGAAAAAATGATGAAGGCCCGCTTTGGCGAGGGTTTGGTGGATCACCACACTTATGTCATCGCTGGCGACGGCTGCTTGATGGAGGGCGTTAGTCAAGAGGCGATCTCGATGGCTGGCCATTTGAAGCTCGAAAAGCTGATCGTGCTTTGGGACGACAACGCGATTTCCATTGATGGCGGAACCGGCTTGTCGGTCAGCGATGACCAAATCAAGCGGTTTGAGGCTTCCGGTTGGGATTGTCAAAGCGTGGACGGCCACAATCCGGACGCGGTGGCCGCCGCCATTCAAGCGGCCAAGAGGACCAAATCGCCCTCGATGATCGCATGCAAGACGGTGATCGGGCGGGGGGCGCCGAACAAGGAGGGCACGGCGGCGGCCCATGGCGCGCCCCTGGGCGGCGAAGAGATCGCCGCCGCCCGTGACGCCATGGGCTGGGTTCACGGTCCGTTCGAGGTGCCGGAAGATGTTCTGAAAAGCTGGCGCGCCATTGGCGCTCAAGGCGCCATACAGCGCAAGGATTGGACCAGCCGGTTGCTCGCGTCTGAGCACAAGGACGAGTTCAATCGTCTGATGAACGGAGAACCGCCGGACGGGCTGCGCGGCGCTTTGGAGGCATTTAAGGCCAGATGTCTGGAAGAGACGCCGGAATGGGCGACCCGGAAGGCTTCGGGCGAGACGTTGGGCGCCATTACTCCGGCGGCGCCGGAGCTCATTGGCGGATCGGCTGATTTGACGGGCTCCGTGAATACGAAGACCAGGGACATGGAGCCTGTGACGCCGGCGGATTTTTCCGGTCGTTACGTGCACTACGGGGTGCGCGAGCACGGCATGGCGGCGGCCATGAACGGGATGGCGCTGCACGGCGGTCTGATCCCTTATGGCGGCACGTTTCTGGTCTTCGCCGATTACATGCGGGGCGCCATGCGGTTGTCGGCGCTGATGGGAACACGGGTTGTTTATGTGCTGACCCATGACTCAATAGGTCTTGGGGAAGACGGACCGACCCACCAGCCTGTCGAGACGCTCGCCATGCTGCGCGCGACGCCCAACTTCGTCGTGCTGCGGCCCTGCGATCCCATTGAGGTCGCGGAAGCCTGGGAAGTTGCTCTAACCCGGACCAGCGGCCCGACGGGGCTGGTGCTGACACGCCAGGCTGTGCCGGCGCTGCGCGATGACGCGTCCGAAAACAAGACGGCCCGGGGGGCTTATGTGTTGAAAGAAGCTTCCTCGCTTCGGAAAGCGGTCCTGTTCGCCACCGGTTCCGAGGTCTCCATCGCCGTCGAGGCCCGAGCCGCACTCGAAGCGGACGGCGTTCCGACAGCGCTCGTTTCTGTGCCTTCGTGGGAGTTATTCGAGTCACAGGACGACGCCTATAAAGCGCAAGTCCTTGGAGAGGGCGGCGCCCGGGTCGCCGTGGAGGCCGCCGTCGGGATGGGCTGGGAGCGCTTTGTCGGAACCAACGGCGGGTTCGTTGGCATGACCGGCTTCGGGGCCTCGGCGCCAGCCGGCGATCTGTACAAACATTTCGATATCACGGCGGACGCCGTGGCGCGCGAGGTCAAGGCGCGTTTATAGGCGGCCGGCTTGCGCGCGCCTTTTGAAATTTGAATGGACGATTAGGGGAGAGAGGGATGAATCTGGATCAACTCGCAAAAACCGCACAGGAAATGGTTAATAACGACCGGGGGCTTCTAGCGTCCGACGAAAGCACGGGCACGATCAAGAAGCGGTTCGACAGCATTAATGTTGAATCGACCGAGGAAAACCGCCGGGATTACCGCGAGCTGCTGTTCCGCACAGAAGGTCTGGGCAAATTCATCTCCGGCGCGATCCTTTATGACGAGACCATTCGCCAGAGCGCCGCCGACGGCGCGTCCCTGGTGAATGTGATGACCGCGCGGAACATCATTCCGGGCATCAAGGTTGATGCTGGCGCGAAGGCGCTGCCGGGCCGTCCCGGCGAGAAAATCACCGAGGGTCTCGACGGCTTGCCGGGACGGGTTGAGGAATATGTCAAGCTGGGCGCGCGTTTCGCCAAATGGCGGGCGGTCATCACCATCGGCGATCACATCCCCAGCCGTTATTGCATTCACGCCAACGCCCACGCCCTGGCGCGTTACGCCAAAATTTGCCAGGAAGGCGGCCTGACGCCCATCGTCGAGCCGGAAGTGTTGATGGACGGCGATCACACCATCGACACTTGTGAATGGGTGACGACGCAAGTGCTGGAAGCGGTCTATCACGAACTGCGTTTTCAGGAAGTCGCCTTGGAAGGCACCATCTTGAAGCCCAACATGGTGATTTCCGGTTCCGGCTGCCCAACGCAAGCGTCAACGGATGAAATTGCCGCGCGGACCGTGAGGGTGCTGAAGCGCTGCGTGCCGCCGGCCGTGCCGGGCGTCATGTTTCTCTCCGGCGGTCAGTCGGAAGCGGAGGCGACATTGAACCTCAACAGCATGAATAAAAACCATGGTGGAGATGTCCCTTGGAAGCTCAGCTATTCCTATGGCAGGGCGCTCCAGAAAAGCGCCTTGAAAGCCTGGGCCGGTAAGGTTGAGAATGTTCCGGCCGCGCAAGCCGCTCTCCTGGAGCGGTCGCGCTTGAATAGCGCGGCCTGCGCGGGCGCCTATATGGGTGAAGCCGCTTAACCTGTGCCGGAGACCAAGCATGACTGATGGTCAGATTAAGATCGCGCCATCGATCTTATCCGCAGACTTCGCCAAACTAGGCGAGGAAATCACGGCGATCGACGAGGCAGGATGCGATTACGTCCATATCGACGTGATGGATGGCCACTACGTGCCCAATCTGACCGTTGGTCCGCCAGTCATCAAGTCGCTTCGCAAGGTCACGGAGAAGCCCTTTGACGTGCATTTGATGATTGATCCGGCGCACCCTTATCTGGAGGCATACGCAGACGCCGGCGCCGACATCATAACGGTGCACACGGAAGCCGACAAACACCTTGATCGCTCGCTTCAGGTAATTAAGGGAATGGGGCTGAAAGCTGGCGTTTCGCTTAATCCCGGAACCTGCGAATCTGTCCTGGCGTATGTCCTGGACAAGGTGGATCTGATCCTCGTGATGTCCGTCAATCCCGGTTTCGGGGGGCAGTCGTTCATGCCGAACCAGCTTAATAAAATAAGAAAAATCAAGGCAATGACGGCAGGATATAACATTGAGGTCGAGGTTGACGGCGGAGTCAACATGGAAACTATCGGCGATGTCTGCGAAGCCGGCGCGGACGTTGTGGTCGCGGGCAGCGCCGTGTTCAAGGACGGCGATTACAGTAAAACGATATCCGGCCTTCGCGCCGCCGCGTTGGTCACGGCGACCCGCCGGCTGTTTGCCGGTGTTTGATGTTTTTACGTGATGCCGTCGATTTGTTCGTCGGTAAGATTGCCCGGAACGATGGTGACCGGGACCCGGAGATTTCCGGCCATCCGCTCCACCAGGGTCTTGATCAAGGGACCGGGACCATCCTGACCGATGGCGGCGCCCAGCACCAACAGCGAGATGTCTTCGTACTCGTTGATCAAGCTGATCAGTTCCTCGGATGCTTTGCCCTCGCGGATGAAGATGGTCGGAATTTGACCGGTCATCCGCTGAACGGACGAGGCGACCGCCTGGGTCATTTCCTCCGCCTCGGAGCGCGCTTCCTCGCGCATGCGTTCCCCAACGGCCATCCAATGTTGGAACTCGGCGGGCTCGACGACATAGAGAATGGCGACGCGGCCACCTGTATTACTGGCCCGACGGCAGGCGAACCGGAGGGCCCGGGACAGTTCTTCCGAGTCATCGACGACGCAGAGAAAAGTGCGGATTTCTTGGCCTTCCGCCATATTTTCCGATGTTTCCGTCATGCTGTTGCCCCTTCTGATTCCGGCCTAACTCTTCCGGAAGACAGAGTTTGCGGCCCATCCTGCCACCGTGGCGATTAGGACCGCAAGCAAACCGTATATCAGGGACTGCCTATGGGCGAGGTCGTATATGCCCGCTTCTATCCCAAACTTGCGGACAGTCAGAAGCGTGGTTTCAAAACTTTCCAGTTCACCATCCCTGATCAGGAACACGTCAATGCCGAAGGTTCCAACCGATACATTGGCCGGGAAGGTGATACGGGTCCTGAAGAGGTTTTTCGACAGGAACACCAAGTCCTGGGTTTCCAGCGTATAGAGACCGGCTTTTTCTAGATTGCGGATCAAGCCTTGACGATACTCCGCCGTATCAAGGGAAAGGGCCGGAGTTTCGTTGGATTTGAGTTCCAGGTTTTCAATTCCGATCTGATGAATCTCGGCAATTTCGCGGGGCAGGAACTCTTCCAGCGGGCGGTTGCTGGCCGTCCAATAGAAAGCCGGCACCTCACGGAACTCGAAGGCGTCGCCGTTGACCCATACACCGGCGGCTTTCCGCTTGCGGCGGACCACGCGGTCATCCGCTGGACCGCGCACGACGACGACGACGTCGCCAGGCTCTTCAACGGCTCCATAAAGCAGTAAATCCGTGCCTGTGAAGCCCGTGGTAATTCGGACAACCGGCGTGGTCAAATCGATAGTAAGCTCGCGCGCGTCAGCTTCTTTCCCAGACAGCAGGGCGACACACAATGCGATGAGAACGGGGACGGTCCGCATCAGCCGCGCCCTCCGGCGCCAATGAAATAAAGTTCATCGGGGGTGACCACCAAATCGAATCCCAATTTCAGACAAACCGCCAACACGATGAGCGCCAGCAGTCCCCTGAGTTGCTCGCCTTGCATCTGGGCGCCGAACTTGGCGCCGAATTGTGCGCCGATGACGCCGCCAGCTAGCAGCAAAATCGCTAAAACAATATCCACCGTCTGGTTGGTGACGGATTGCAAGATTGTGACGTTCGCGGTGACGAAGATGATTTGGAACAGAGACGTTCCGACAACCACGGCGGTCGGCATGCCCAGGATATAGATCATCGCCGGGACCATGACAAAGCCGCCGCCGACCCCCATGATGGCGGCCAAAACGCCGACGAAAAAGCCGATGGCGATCGGCAATAACGCGCTTATGTACAGCCGGGATTTCCGGAACCGCATCTTGAACGGCAGACCATGCATCCAGTTGTGATGGCTCTTTCTGGCCGCCACGCCGGATTTTTTCCGGCGCATCATGGCGCGCACGCTTTCCAGCAGCATCAAGCCCCCGATGACGCCTAGAAAGACGACGTAGGAGAGCTTGATCACGAGATCGATTTGGCCCAGATCGCGGAGGAGGGTGAACAGCCAGACTCCGAAACTGGACCCCGCAACGCCGCCCAGCAGCAGTATTGAGCCCATGGCGAAATCCACATTGCCGCGGCGCCAGTGAGCCAGCACGCCCGAGACTGATGACGCGACAATCTGGTTCGCTTCCGTCGCCACGGCGACCGCGGGGGGAATGCCGACAAAGATCAGCAGCGGCGTCATCAAGAATCCGCCGCCGACGCCGAAAAGACCCGATAGAAACCCAACGCCGCCGCCCATTCCGAGAATGATGAAGACGTTAACGGAAATCTCCGCAATGGGTAGGTAGATGTCCAAGAAACCGGACCCTCGATATTAAACAGTTCGCTCGGAGGCGTCCGCTTAAGCTGGGGAAATAAATCACACGACAAGCTTGTATTTTATGGCTTTGAGCCTGTCAATGAAGCCATCGGCCGCACACGGGATTTTCGTCATTCCGCATCGCTGTTTCAAATGATAGAACCAGATATTGAAAGAGAACGACCATGGATGAAACATTGGACGCAACGGGCCTGAAATGTCCCTTGCCGGTGCTGAAGGCCAAGAAAGCACTGAAGAAAATGGAACCGGGGGCCACGCTGCTGGTCAAAGCCACCGACCCGGGCGCGCCGCGGGATTTCGAAGAGTTTTGTTCCGTTACGGGAACCGAAATGCTTGACTGTCAAATCGGCGCCCGTGAAATCGATATTCGCCTTCGTAAATCTCCCTGAAGCGAACCGCAAAATTAATACGGTCTGCGGTGACCTCCGCGGCGGCGCTGAAGGTTCCCCATGATCACCGGACTCATGTGTCCATGGATGACTTCGGCGCGGGATACTCCCCGCTGAGTTATCTGAGGAAATTTCTAATCGATACGATTAAGATCGACCGGCCGTTCGTGAACGGCGTCACCACCAACACGGATGATGCGGAAATCATCCGAACCATCATCTGGATGGGGCAGGCGTTGAATAGAAAGATCGCCGCAGAAGGTGTGGAAACGGAAGATCAATCGTCGCCGCCGGGAAAGCCGGGCGGCTTTTTGACGGATAGGCGGGATATGAATTGACGCGGAAGTCTCATACCGCCGTTGCAATATCCGCCGAAGCCGCGCCCGATGTCCCGGAGTTGGACGACCGGGGATTTCGCCGGGGACTGTGGCTTGTCCTGATTCCCGCCGTCCTGGTGGTGGCGGCGCTCGGCGCTCGCGCCTTGATTGGCGGAGACCGGCTCGCGGAGTGGCTGATCGAGAAAGCCACCGGCTATCAAGTTTCGGTTGAAGGTGATGCGGCGGTCGGGTTCTTGCCCAATGTGCGCGTGACGGCGGAGAACATAACACTCGTTCGCCAGCAAAGGTCTTTAAGCGCCGAGACGCCGTTGCCTCTCGCCCGGATCGCCCGGATCGAAATGACAATCAATCCGATACGCTTAACCGACGGCGCGGTCGAAATTCTAAGCCTGACCTTGGTTCGGCCGCAAATCCGTCTTGACCGTGGAAAGGACGGCGACCGCAACTGGCTTGATCCGGCGGCGGCAAACAAGAGAGATCACTCCGAGTTCCACTGGCCATTGGCCGTTCGGGCGATGACTATCACCGGGGGCGCAATTCGATACACGGATGATCGTTTGTCTCATGACGTTTTGATCGACAATGTTGAGTTGGAGACGGTGCTGGATCACGCCGAAACGGCGGCGCGCGCGCGTTTGACCGCTGAAGGACGCTGGGGAAATGAGCCCATCTATCTAGAGGTTGAACGGCGGCGAGATTTGCTTGCGAAAGAAGATGGCCGAGATTCCGCGCGCTTGTCTTTTCAAAGCGGTCCGCTGTTCGTTGAGATGAACGGCACCATGTCCCGCTTCGGCGCTCTGGACGTCAAGGCGGAGACCAATGTCGATTTAAGTGATCTGAGCGCGTTGTCTCGTCTATTGCCGTTCATGGCTGGTGATCGGATCGCTCCGATTTCCCTGGCGGGAGGTATGGCGTATCGGTCCGGCGTGTTCCACTTTGATGAGCTTGATATCGACGTCGGCGGTGAAACGGTTAAAGGCCGGGCGACGCTGTCGTTTGCCGGTCGTGTTCCGGTGGTGTCGGCGGAATTTTCAATCGAAAAACTGGATGTCGGCGGGCTTTCCGCCGCCGCCGCTCCCTTCAGCCGCAGCGGGCAGTTGGCTTGGCCATTGGCGGGCGAGGCGACCCTGCAATGGACGCGCTCCGGCTTTCGCGGGCTCCGAGGCGCTGCGGGCGCCGCATCGGTCTCCTGGTCCGAGGGAGCGCCCAATTTGGGGTTCGTTCTGAAAGACGTTCGATTGGAAGACGGCGTTGTCGAAGGGAACGGTGAGATCAAAACCGCCGAGCAGAAGCGCGCTCTTCGCCTGAATTTGGATTTCGCCGGTCTGAACGCGGAGCGGCTGGCGGCCGTGCTATTTGAAAAACAAGGTGTGTCTGGACGCATCAGCGGCGCGCTGGATATTCTGACCGTCGGGGCGGGATTTGAGGAGTGGCGCGCCGCCGCGCTGGGCTCCGCCAGTCTCATCTGGCAAAACGGGCGGCTTACGGGGGGCGAGATCGCCAGGATTTTAGGGGATGGGCGCGCGGACGTGGCGCTCGACAGGATGACGGCGGCGTTCAATCTCCAACACGGCAAGGCGATGTCCGGCGACGCTGTTTTGGTCGCCGATGGCGGCTCCATGTACGGGACCCTGGACTTGGATATGGTTTCCGGGGCGTTGTCCGTCGAACTCGGGGAGGTTGGCGCAAAAGCGAAAGCCGGCGTGTCGTACGCCGGCCCGGCCGATAAAGCGCTGTTCGCGCCCTAACACAACCAAGACGGAGGTTAGCGGCCCCGCCAGGCTCGAACTGTCCGCCATAAACAGACTTAGAAAACCAATTCGCTTTCTTCGCTGTCCCCCACGATGACGATTTCGCCGGCGTCCGACAAGGCTTTCGCGGTTTGAACGATGGCGGCCTGCGCTTCGTCCACCTCTTTCAAGCGGACAGCCCCCATGGCTTCCATGTCTTCTTTCATCATTTTGCCGGCCCGTTCGGACATGTTCGAGAAGAAGAGATCCTTCACTTCGTCGGAAGCTCCCTTGAGGGCCAGCGCCAGCTGTTCTTTTTCCACCTGACGTAACAGCGTCTGAACGCCTTGAGGATCGACCTTGACCAGATCGTCGAAGGTGAACATCAGGGATTTGATCTTTTCGGCGCTTTCCCGGTTCCGCTCTTCCAAAGCGGTCATGAAGCGGTTTTCCGTGTTCCGGTCGAGAGAGTTGAAGATATCGGCCATCACCTCGTGACTGTCGCGCCGCGCCGTCCGGGCCAGGTTGGTCATAAATTCCGTCCGCAGCGTGCGCTCCACGTGGTCGAGCACTTCTTTCTGCACAGCCTCCATCCGCAGCATCCGCATGATCACCTCCATGGCGAAATTCTCCGGCAACATAGCCAGGACGCGGGATGAGTGATCCGCGCGAATCTTGGACAGGATAACGGCAACGGTCTGCGGGTATTCGTTTTTCAGGTAATTGGCCAGGACGGCTTCGTTCACATTGCCCATCTTGTCCCACATGGTCCGGCCGGCCGGACCGCGCATCTCTTCCAGAATGCTTTGAACACGTTCTTCCGGCAGGGAGGCTGAAAGCAACCGTTCGGCCGCATCGACGGAACCCACCAAGCCGCCGGCGGACGAGAGCTTGTCCGCGAATTCGATGAAAAGACGCTCGATGACGGAGGAATGGACCGAACCCAGCGCAGCCATGGAGGCCGAAATTTCCCGTATTTCATCGTCATCCATGCGTTCGAACAACAGAGCGGCCTGATCCTGGTGCAACGATAAAAGGAAGATGGATGCCTTTTCCGTGCCGGTTAGCGCTCTGTAATCGTCTTTTACGCGGGCCATGAGGGGTTTTCTCCAAGGGGTCTTACATTAAATTACGACAGGTGAGCCGTTCGGGAAAGCCTAGTATCCAATATCCTCAATAAGTTGTGAACGCCGGGCGTTTGGTCCCGCCTGTGATTAATGACAATAAACGCAGATGATTAAGGGGACGTTTACCGTGTTCGCTTAATTTGACCTGTAATAGGACGCGGGCAAATCCAGGAGGCCCTCCATGGCGCTTCGTTTTTCTTTCCAACAATCCCTTGTGGCCGCCGCCGCAGCTTTCGCGCCGTTCGCGGTTGAAGCGCAACAGCAATTTCCGCCCGGCGTGGATATCCAATCGCCGGCTCAAACGGCGGTCGCCCGGCCGCAAGCCTTACCCGGTCAGGCGGAAGGCGGACATGTTCAGTTGCCGCCAACGGCCAGTCAAGGGGCGCGGAAGCCGGCCGCCGCGCCCGGCGTCGTCGATGGGGGGCGAACGAAACATCCGCGGGTCTTTACTCATCCCAGGCGTGGATACCTGCTGCCCATCCCCGCAGAAGTTCAACTGGAGCATCGGGGGGCGGAAATGCACGTTGGCGTCCGTTCTCTGAAAGGGTTTTTGATCAATCTGCAAACGGGTGACGCCAATCCGCAAGTGACGCTTGTCAACATGCTTGGACGGCTGGAGCGCCGTTATCTGGGACGGAACGCTGTTTGGGCCAGGAAACTGTCTCAGAAATCCGGTGATCTTGCGGGTCTTCGGACTGTCGAGGCGGTTTATCTGGGTTCCGGCAATCGAAGCCGCGTCATTATCGCCCGCGGCGAGCAGACGGATTTCGTTTTCACTTTCACGGCGCCGGAACAAACTTATATCAATGTCGAACCGAACTTTGAATGGATGCTGGAACACTTCCAGCCCGGGCCGGCGGAGGGGGCGGCGCCGGTTGAGCCCCTGGCGGCGAACCAGCCTCAATCGACGCCCGGGTCCGTTCGGACGGCCGCCCAACCCGACAGCTTGATCGCGGGACGTCCGGCGGTTGCCGTTGAACTGGCGGCCGCAAAGACGATGCGGCGGTTTGCCCGGCCGGGTTTCGGCTTCCATATGGATTATCCGTCTGAATGGATTGTCGAGAACCCGAGCGCGAATACGGCTCTTTTCAGCGGCGCCGAGGGAACCCCGGCCTTTGACGCCGTGGTCAGTGTGCAAAATGTCCAGCCCCTTGAGACCGCAACGGCGGAGCAGGCGGCACAAGACGCGGTCAACGGGCTGAAAACCGCGCTCGAAAGACAAGCGAGCGACCTCACGATCATCGGCGAAGGGCGTCTCACCGACAGTCCCGGCGCCCAAATCATGGCAAGCTATCAGTTCGGCGGAAAACGATATCGCAAGTGGGCGGTGGTGGTGCCGAGACCCGAGAGCAATATTGCTCACGTCTGGTCGTACACGGCGCCGGAAACGGCCTTCTCCACCTATCGGACAGTTGCGGAAGGCATGTTGCAATCGTGGACGCTGACGCCTTGAGGGACTGCGGTCGCGTTATTTCACCTCTACCCCGATTGGCGCGTAATGTGCGCTTTTTATTGACTATCCTGATCGCTGTTTTCTCCTGCGCCAAAGCGCGGGCGGACTCCGCGTTTCTTCGCCATTTCGATTCTGTTGTGTTTGGTCTGGAAGAAGCAGGCGGCAACCGTGAACCTGTCGTGGTTCGGTGGGCCAAACGCACCATCGCCGTCAATTGGTCGGCTTTTGAAGAAGACGAAAACGGGCGCCTGCAGCCTGCCGTGACGCCCAGACATCTGATGGTTTTGGGCGAAGATCATTTGAAGCGCATCGGCGAGGTGACGGGGCTTGAATTTGTTTCGGCCTTGGAGGTTCGGCGCGCGCCCGGTTTGACCGTTGTCTTCGCGCCGGGACCCGTGATGGCGAAAGTGCCTTTGCCGGGGGTTTCCGATTCCCTCAAAAAGCGTCTGGCCCGGGGCGCCACGTGTTATTTCGTGCTGCGAGCCGGAGCGAACGGCCAATTACGGCGGGCTTTTGTCGTGGTGAACCCCAACCGGTCCCTGTCACTCGCCAATCACTGCCTTTTGGAAGAAATCTCCCAGTCGCTGGGTGCGCCAAATGACAGCAACCATCTGCGTCCGTCGATCTTTAGCGATCTGGACGCCATAGGCGAATTGACAGTCGATGACCGGCGGCTTTTAGAGATCTTGTACCATCCGGAAATGCATCCGGGGCTCGGTAGAAACGAGGCTCTTGAACTCGCTGGCGGCCTGCTGCGCCGTCTCCGGTCCACAGGACAAAATTAACCAAATCCTGTTACCGTAACGTGTTGCGGTTCGTTTGAGGGCGGCCGCGTGCAAGGGAACGGATTTGCAATGCCGGAACTTTCTGAAACGACGTTTGAGGCGCTCAATGCGCGTGTCCGGCGCAAGGGTGATCTGGCGGATATGATCGTTGCAACCGTCTTTATCAATCTCCTGGCGCTCGCCGCGCCGTTAATGTTGCTTCAGGTGTATGATCGGATCTTACCCAACCAGCCCGATGCGGCATTGGTTATTTTGGTTGCGGCGTCGGCGGCGGCATTGTTTTTGGAAGGTGTGCTTCGTTACCTGCGCGCCGGCGTCGGCGCCTGGATGGGCGCGCGGTTTGAGCACATGGCCAGTTGCGCGGGTTATGGCCGGTTCATTGAAGCGAACCTAGAGGATTTCGAAAGGCAAGGCTCCGGCGCGCACTTGGAAAGCTTCAATAACCTTGTCTCTATCAGGGATTTTTATGCGGGCCATATCATTCTGACGCTTTGCGATCTTCCCTTCGCCTTCTTGTTTTTAGGGGCTATCGCCTATCTCGCCGGCTTTTTGGTTCTCGTTCCCATCGTCTTGATCGCACTTTTTATTCTCGCCGCCTGGTGGGCGGGGCGGAGACTGAGGAAAGCGCTTGCCGGCCGCGCCGTGGCCGAAGAGCGGCGTTACGGTTTCATTATCGAGGTGTTGAGCGGCATCCACTCGGTAAAAGGCATGGCCATGGAAGAGCAGATGCTGCGCCGCTACGAAGGATTGCGGGAAATCTCCGCGGGTTCTGAATTCCTGGTGGCGCGGTTAAACGCCAACGCGGCGGGATTGGGCGCGCTGTTCGCGCAAGCCGCCTTGTTCCTGGTTACCGGATTCGGGGTGATTTACGTGATCGGGGGCGTCCTGACCATTGGCGGCTTGGCCGCCTGCGCGCTCTTGGCCGGCCTCGCCCTGCAGCCGTTGCAGCGCGCCGTTGGGTTTTGGACTCGTTTTCAGCGGACTCGGTTGGCGCGCCAACAGACCGATAAGATATTCAACCTGAAGCGTGAATCGCCTCGTGACTTGCCGGACCTGGAGAATCTGGATGGTTCCCTGGAATTACAAGGGGTGTCGTTCGGTTACGGCAAGAACAAGGACGATGAAGATCCGCCGCCCGTGTTCCGGCGCGCCGATCTAAAGATCGAACCAGGTGAGTCCATCGGAATTACTGGATCGAATGCAAGCGGAAAGACCACGCTGCTTTATCTGATGACAGGTATCTGTGAGCCCGCCGATGGCCGTGTGCTGATCGACGGCAAGGATATCCGGAAGTTCAATACCTCGAGCATTCGGAAGCGGATCGCTTATCTGCCGCGAGATGGGGTCCTGTTTAACGGCACGATCCTCGAAAACCTCACGATGTTCCGGCGAGAGAAGGAAGCGGACGCCAGGGATTTCGCCCGCCTGCTGGGGCTGGACGAGGTTATTGCGCGGTTACCCAAAGGTTACGAAACCCGTGTCGGAGACAGCGTGTCGGATAAACTTCCAGGAGGTCAGATCCAACGTATCGCCATTGCGAGGGCTCTTGTGGATCGACCCAGAATTCTCCTGTTCGACGAGGCGAACAGCGCGATGGACGGCAAGGCGGATATGGAATTGCGACGGTTGTTGGAGCGTTTAAAGGGCCGCGTCACCATGGTTTTTGTAACGCCGCAGCCGCCGTTCCTGAAAATCGCGGACAAGATCTATGAGATTCGCGACGCCGGGCTCCGACTGAAGCCGGCGGGGGAAGAATGAGAGACCTTGTTCGTCTGGAGGAAAGTGTTGACGCGTTGGACAGCGGTTCTCTGCCCGAACCGGGAGCGGTACGCTTTGGCGGTCTGCCGAAACATGACGCCGAGCGGTTCTCCTGGCGGTCGGTTTCTCTGGAAAGGTTGGAGGCGGCGGCGGAGAACGCGCGCTTCGCGTTACCGGAAGATTTTGAGGCGCAAACCGGTATGGAGCCGGATGCTTTCGTGGATGACGGCCATGAGGAGGCGGCCGTCGAAGAGACGTGGCGGCCCGGACCACCTGACGAGGCTTGGGAGCTTGCCCCCGTGCGGGTTGGCGGGCGCGGGGCGCTTGCGTCCTTGCGCGAGCCCACGGATCTGTCCAACTGCCTGACGCCTTTATTGGAAGCTGTTGGCTGGCCGGGTGATCCGCGGCATGTCGCGGAGGCGCTTCCCCATTTCCCGGATCAACTGGATGTGATGGGATTTCGGAACGTATTGGCGACGCTTCAGATTGAGACACGCCCCTTCGAGACGGACTTGAAAGCGGCCGACGCCCGGCTGCTGCCCTGTCTATTCGTGCCCGAAGATGGACCGGCCAAAGTCCTGCTGGATGAAAAGGATGGCCGCATCCGCGCCTACTGCGGCGGGAAGAACGCCGAGATCGAGATTGATCGCACGCGGGTTTCCGGGACCGTTTTTGTCGCAAAGTTAGTCCGGGACGATACGGAAACAGCCGTTCATCCCGATGAACCCTGGTTCAATCGCGTCGTGTCGCGGTTCCGGGGCCTTTTCCACCAGACGCTTGCGACGTCTTTGGGGGTCAATTTATTTGCGCTTTCGGCGCCATTGTTCGTCATGGCGGTCTACGATCGGGTAATTGGAACGGGATCCTTGCCCACGCTGGTCTATTTCGGTATTGGGGCCGCGATCGTCATTTTGGCGGATTGGATTTTGCGGGCCGTTCGCGCCCGCATGTTGGCCTTAACCGGCGCGCGGTTGGGCAATCTGGCCGGAACAGGCATTTTTCATCGTATTTTATATCTCCCGCCCAGTTTCATTGAAAAGATGAGCTTAGGCGCTCAAGTCACTCGTATCAAAGATTTTGAGACTATTCAGGATTTCTTTGCGGGACCGCCCGCCCTGGTCTTGCTGGAGATTCCGTTCGTGCTGATTTTTATCGCCGCCATCGCCATCATTGGCGGACCGGTTGCATTTATCCCGGTTATCATGGTGGTGTTGTTTGTGCTGTTGGCGGCGGCGGCCGGCCCGGTTTTGAAAGAACAGGCCGGCGCGGCCGCCCGCGCATCGGCCCGCAAGCAGGCGATGATGATCGAGACCCTGCAAAACATGCGTGCGATCAAATGCGCCGGCGCCGAGGAAATCTTCCACCAGCGCTTTCGTGATGTTTCCTCGGAAGCGGCGGACGCAAACCTGAAGTCGGACCGCCTTTCCGCCCTCGTCCAGGCCATCGGTCACGTCATGATGATTGGCTCTGGCGTCGCGGCTATTGTCTTCGGCGCCGTCCGGGTGATGAACGGGGACATGACCATCGGGGGATTGATGGCGGCGGCGATCCTCGTGTGGAGCGCGGTTACGCCTTTGCAGACGGCGTTCTTGTCACTTACGTGCGTCTGTCGGGTCCGTGGTTCCATCACCCAGATGAATGGCCTGATGAATGTGAGGCCGGAACGCCAGCCGCACACTTTGGCGCAGCCGCTTCGTGAGTTCGAAGGGTATATGGATTTTGACCGTGTATCCATTCGCTACGCCAGCGACGCCGATCCGGCGTTGGACGGGGTGGGATTCCACATTGAGCCCGGCGAGGTCGTGGCCATCGCCGGAGACGACGGGGCGGGTAAATCGACAGCCCTGAAGTTGATGGCCGGACTCCACATGCCCCAAGCGGGGAATATCCGGATTGATGGAACCGATATTCGCCAACTCGATCCCGTCGAGTTGCGCCACGCCGTTGCCTACGTCCCTCAGGTCCGTCAATTCTTTGATGGCACCATTGCGCAGAATCTTCGCCTTGCCGAGCCAACGGCGGGCATAGAGGAACTTCGTTATGCTTGCGAAATGGCGGGCTGTCTGGAGGACGTCGAGGCGCTAGAACAGGGAGCCGGCAAGTGGCGTCGCGCCGGTTTTGACGTTCGGATCGGGGGCGATACGGCGAATCAAACGCCAGTCTCGCTGTTGCAGCGGTTAAACCTGGCGCGGGGATATTTGAAAAACGCCCGGATTTTATTGCTGGACGAGCCGGGGAACGGTCTTGATCTTCCCGGCGATCAAGCGTTCTGCAAAGCGGTTGAGGAGCTTCGGGGGCGCGCCACGGTCATTGTCGCTACGCACCGTCCGGGTCATATCCGTTTGGCGGATAAAGTGATCTGGCTGGAGAAAGGCGTCCTTCGCGCCGCCGGTCCGGCGGAAACGGTGATGCGGCGGATGCCCGGCGGATCGATTCAGGGAGAATGGGAATGAGAAATCGATGAGCGATCAACTCGCGACCGCCGACGCCTGCGCTTTCCGAACGCCGGAAATCAAACAAGGCGGCCGGCCGGCGCGCTTTCTGGCGCAAAGTGTCGTTTTGGAAGAAGCGGGCGGTTCCCGCCTTGCCCGGGCCGTTATATTCACCATCGGCGCGCTTGTTGTGACCAGTCTCGCCTGGGCCGGTCTGACGGAAGTGAAGGAAGTCGCCGTCACCGCCGGTAAAGTGGCGCCGTCAGGCCGTGTTCAAGTGGTTCAACACCTGGAGGGCGGCATTATCCGCGATATCCTGGTGAGAGATGGTCAAAGCGTGAACAAGGACGCAGTGATGGTTCGCCTGGATCCGTCGCAAGCCTTGACGGAATTAAACCAAACAAAGGTGCGGCGGGCCGGTCTGTTGTTGCGGGCGGAACGTTTGCGCGCGCTCGGGACGGGGCGCGACCCGGATTTCTCAATCGCCGGCTCCGGTTATGATGGACTCGTTGCCGGCCAATCCAACATCTACGAAGGACAGTTGGACGCCAAGGCCGGACGCCGCGCGGTATTGTTGATCCAGGTCGAACAACGCTGGGCGGAATTGAGCCGTCTGGCCGATGAAGAGGATAAACAGGTCCGCACGGCGGAAATTTTGGCCGAGGAACTCCAGCTTCGCGATAAACTCCTGCGTCAAGGATTGACCTCCAAAATCACTTATTTGAACGCCAAACGAGCCGTCTCCCAAGCCCGCGGAGAGTTGGCGCGGCTGGCTGGCGAGCGGGAACGGTCGCGCGAAGCCTTGGCGGAAGCGCAAAAACGATTGGAGGAACTGGACTCCGATTTGCGCGAACAGGCTTTGGAGGAACTCAGTGAAGTGACGGTGGAACTGGCCCAGGTGAACGAGTCGTTGAGACGGCTTGAGGACAGAGTGGAGCGGCTGGACATCCGCTCGCCTGTGGATGGTGTCGTCAACGCGCTGATCGCGAACACCATTGGCGGGGTCATTCCGGCGGGCGGAGTCGTGCTCGAAGTGGCGCCCGCTGGCGAGGAGCTGATCGTGGAGACCCGCGTCAGCCCGCGCGACGCCGGTCATGTGTTTGTCGGGCAACCCGTGAGCGTTAAAGTGACTGCGTTCGACTTCGCGCGCTTCGGAGACATTCAAGGCGAGCTTCGCGAAATTTCCGCCACAACCTTCGCCGATAAGGACGGGAAACCCTTTTATAAGGCGAAAGTCGCGCTTTCCCAGAATTTCGCGGGCACGGACCCGGCCCGGAATATCGTCAAGCCAGGCATGACCGTGCGGGCGGATATTCTGACGGGATCGAAAACCCTGCTTGAATACCTTTTGAAGCCCGTGGCGGCGCCCGCCCAGAACACCTTCCGCGAACGCTAAAGCTAGAGCGTTACGCCATTAGCTATATTCACGCTCCGCGTTATTATTTTATCATCCCCGCGAAGGCGGGGGTCCAGCGCGGCGGACCGCGTTCCAAGCAATGATCGAGTGATGGAGGTCGCCCTGGATTTCCGCCCGCGCGGGAATGACAAAGGGAAGGGGGAAGGGGGAAGGGGGAAGGGGGAATGATGAGATGGAAGGACGGGGAGGACGGATCGAACCTATTGGAAATCCATAAATCGACGCCGCCCAATGTCGTAACGCACTACGCCCGGCTCCGAGTTTCTAAGCTTTCCATCATTTCGAAGCCGAGCCGGATAATTCGCCAAGTTTCGGACCAGATATCCAACTCCTGGCATTCCCGCAGGCTAAACCAAGCGGCATCCATCGCGTCATCCCCCGCGACCGCCTGTCCGCCGGTCCAACGCGCCAGCACGTCCACGATGGTGTAGTGATGCGTCACGACGGAGTCTTTCCTAGAAATGCTGTCGATGACGTCGATTAGGCCCAGCACCTCGATATCGACGCCTGTTTCCTCCTTGATCTCACGAACCGCCCCCTCGAACACCGTCTCGCCCAGTTCTTGGCCGCCGCCCGGCAGAGACCAATGGCCGGCGCGTGGCGGTTTGCCACGCTTAATCATCAAAACGGTGTTCTCCTTGATGACGACGGCGCCGACGCCAACGGAGGGTTTGGTTACGGAAGAAGTGTTCATTTGGGTTCGGAAGACCTTAGTTTGTTGCGCGCGCGCCGTTGATTTTGCTTGCCTTCACCACACGCGCATGCCGCCTCGGAAAGTATCCTAAGGAAGAAAGTATCTTAAGGGAGAAAGCGTGGATCGGCCAATTTTGCGCCGCCAGGCTCCGATGGTCTTCGGCCTTCCATCAATTTCCCGGCCGCGAACGCAAAATAGCCTCATGCGGTCTGATTGAACTCTTGCGCGATGCATAAAAACAACGGCATGTAGACTCATGTCACCTGATCCCTCTCCCGCCGCCGCCAAGAAGCTTGGTCCCTTTCAACGTATGCGGGCCTACTTCTTCGCGGGCGTGCTGGTCACGGCTCCGATTTCCATAACCCTTTATCTCGCCTGGGTTCTGATCAACTTCATTGATGACCGGGTGACGCCGCTTATTCCGGCGAAATATAATCCGGAAACATATCTGCCCTTCGCGCTGCCGGGTTTGGGCGTGATCGTTCTGATGCTCGCCCTCACGCTGGTCGGCGCGCTGACCGCCGGTTTCCTGGGCCGGTTCTTCATCCGTTTCACCGAGCGGCTCTTAAACCGGATGCCTGTCATCCGGAGCGTCTATAACGCCGTGAAGCAGATACTGGAAACGGTGCTGGCGCAGCAATCAAACGCGTTCCGCGAAGCGGTCCTTGTCGAGTATCCGCGGCGCGGCCTTTGGGCCGTCGCCTTTATCACCGGCGAGACCAAGGGTGAGGTGCAAAACCTGACGGCGGAGAAAACGATCAATATCTTTTTGCCGACGACACCGAACCCCACGTCCGGGTTCTTGCTGTTCATTCCCGAAAAAGACGTCATCCACTTGGACATGTCGGTCGAGGAGGCCATCAAGATGGTGATCTCGGGCGGCATCGTCACACCCCCCGACCGGAGGGCTCAAGCGTTGAAGGATATTCCGCTCACCTCTGCGGCGACTTATGAAATCAATGACGCAAGCCGCGAGCGGGAGGGGCGTCTCCATCATTCGCGCTCGACGCCGCGTCCTGGAGAAAAACAGGAAGAGTTGAAGAAGAAACTCGACACGGACGCCGAATAAGGTTGGGTTACCCTGATCGGAGCATTCGGGCGGCCGCGTCTCTCTCGAACAAGTAAAGCAACACTCGGAGCGCCTCACCGCGCTCCGAGGTCAGTTTCGGATCCCTGTTCAGGATCAACCGCGCGTCATCCCGTGCGGCCGTCAAGAGCGCGCCATGGTCTTCAATGCTCGCCAGTTTGAAAGCGGGTAAGCCGCTTTGGCGCGCGCCCAACAACTCTCCGGCGCCGCGCAGTTCCAGATCCTTCTCGGCGATGACGAAGCCGTCGTCCGTCTCCGCCATGATCTCAAGACGTTGGCGCGCCGCCCGGGATAGGGGACCGCCGTGGATGAGGAGGCAGTTCGAAGGCTTTTCGCCTCGCCCGACGCGGCCCCTGAGCTGGTGTAATTGAGCAAGGCCGAAGCGTTCCGCGTGCTCGATGATCATCACCGACGCAGCTGGCACGTTGACGCCCACCTCGACGACCGTGGTGGAAACGAGGATATCGATCTCGCCGTCCACGAAAGCCGCCATGGCCGCGTCCTTGTCCCTCGACGTCATCCGCCCGTGCAATAGGCCGGCGCGGGATCCGAAGACCCGCGCCAGATGCCGATGGCGGTCCTCGGCCGCGGCCGCGTCAACGGCTTCGGACTCCTCGACCAGGGGACACACCCAAAAAACCTTCTCGCCCCGGCTTAGCGGTCCCCTTAGCCGCGCCACGATCTCGCCGATGCGTTCCGAGGAGAAGTTTCGTGTTTCCACGGGTTTCCGGCCCGGCGGCTTGCCGGTCAGCCGCGAGACATCCATGTCGCCGTAGGCCGTCAGCATCAGTGTGCGGGGAATCGGCGTCGCGGTCATGACCAGAATATCCGGCTTATGGCCCTTGTCCGATAAGGCCAGGCGCTGATGAACGCCGAACCGGTGCTGTTCGTCGATAACGACGGCGCCCAAGTCCTTGAAGCCGACGTCCTCGGTGAAAAGAGCATGGGTGCCGATGGCGATGCGGGTCTCGCCGCTCGAAAGCCCTTCCAGAACACGATCACGGGTTTTGCCTTTCTCGCGGCCCGTTAAAAGAGCGACGGTCAGTCCCGCCGCCTCGCATAAAGGAGAAAGTGTGTCCAGATGCTGGCGGGCGAGCACCTCCGTCGGCGCCATGATGGCGCCTTGCGCGCCGCACTCGATGACATTGGCGAGGGTCATCAGGGCGACGACCGTCTTGCCGCTGCCCACGTCCCCCTGGAGCAGGCGGAGCATGCGTTCATTCCGCGCCATGTCCTCATAGATATCGCGGAGCGCCGCTACCTGAGACTCGGTCAGATCGAAGGGCAAGGCGGTTTTCAGTTTGGCGCGCAAGGCGCCGGCGCCGGAAAATGAACGCCCTTTCAGACGCTTGACGCTTTTCCGAAGCAGGTTCAACGCCAGTTGATTAGCGAGCAGTTCGTCATAGGCCAACCGCGCGCGGGCCGGGGCTGTTGAGGAGAGGTCGGGCTCCGCGTCCGGGTGATGAGCGGCCGTGAGCGCCTGTTTCCAAGCGCTCCAGCCTTGCTGGGCGAGATATGCTCCATCCAGCCATTCGGGCATGTCGGGCGCTGCGGAGAGAGCCGCCTCGATGGATTTTCGAAGCGGCTTTTGCGTCAGGCCGGCGGTGAGGGGATAGGTCGGTTCCCGGCCTTCCACGCTGTCCCGCTCTTCCACCTTGGCGATGTGGTCGGGATGAGTGATTTGCAACGTATCACCGTAGCGTTCCAGTTTGCCGGAAACAACACGGGTTTCACCGGTCGGCAGTTGCTTCGCGAGGTAATCGGCGCGGGCGTGAAAGAACACCAAAATCAACGTGCCGGTCTCGTCCGAACAAGCGATACGGTACGGTTGGCGCCGGGTGCGGCCGGGGGCGTGCTCGTCAACGGTGAGGGTCAGTGTGGCGACGCGGCCCGGTTCGGCCTCCGCCACGTTTGGCGTGTAACTCCGGTCGATCAGGCCGGTGGGCAAGTGAAGGATCAAGTCCAGCAAGCGGTCGCCGCCAGTCAATTTATCCACCAGTTTCGCGGTCCGCGCGCCAACGCCCGCCACCTCGGTGACAGGTTTGAACAGGGGAAACAGTATCTCGGGGCGCATGGGGAAATTCTTGTCCGGGGACGGCTGACAGAAACGCGGGAATGACCTATATCTCGGGACCTCCCCCTGAAACGATAACTTAATCTCAAGTCGGAGAGAAACGCACCATGGATGCACGGCGAAAACGGCTGTTGTTTCGTGCCCGGCACTGTGGGATCAAGGAAAACGACGAATTGTTCGGCGGCTTCGCGGAGTCCGAATTGGAAACCTTGTCCGAGGAGCATCTCAGCCATTTCGAAGCCTTGTTAGCCGCGCCGGATCAGGACGCCTACAAATGGGTTACAGGCGCCGTCCCGGTCCCCAAGGCTTATGACACAGAACTTTTTTATCTTATTCAAAACTTTAATAAGTTAGCTTAATTAATTGAAAAAAATATCTCAATTGTGGGGCCGAAAACCGGCGCGGACAATTGCCGGCGCGCCCGAACCCTATGACTCGCTGGTTTTGGCGGAAGGCGCGTCACAAGGACGTCAAATCCTCTTCGTCTGCCGAGACGACGTTCATATGCACCGCACCGGCGAGGCCCTTCGGTTTTTTGCGCCGGAGGTGGAGGTTTTGGGTTTTCCCGCCTGGGATTGCCTGCCTTATGACCGGGTTTCTCCTCGAAGCGAGATTGTGTCGGAACGGCTGGAAACGCTGAGCCGTCTGGCTGGCGGCGAGACGCGGAGCGGAAAGACGGGGAGCGGGGAGACAGGCGGCGGCCGGGTTGTCCTGACCACGGTGGCGGCTATTCTGCAGCGCGTTCCACCGCCGGAATATCTAAAGGGGCGCGCAAGACACCTGCGGCCGGGTGATACACTGGGGCCGGAAGGACTGATTGGACTTTTGGAATCCACCGGCTATCACCGGGTGGACACGGTGATGGAGGCGGGGGAATACGCCGTCCGCGGCGGCTTGATGGATGTTTTTCCGACAGGCGCGGAAAACCCGCTGCGTCTCGATTTTTTCGGCGATGAGTTGGAGAGCCTCCGCAGCTTCGATGTCTCAGACCAGCGAACGCGTGAAAAAGCCGCCGTTATGACGCTGAAACCTGTCCGGGAACTGGCGCTTGATGAAGACAGCGCCGCGCGTTTCCGAACCGGTTACCGTGTCGCGTTTGGCGTTGGCGGGGGCGATGATCCGCTCTATGAAGCCGTTTCGGAAGGCCGCGTTCATCAAGGGATGGAGCACTGGCTGCCGTTGTTTCATGAGAGACTCGCCTCATTGACGGACTATATTCGTGACGCGGCGGTTATTCTGGACGCCCGGACGGATGAGGCGGCGAGGGCGCGGCTGGAGTTGATCGCCGAATATTTCACCGCCCGCCAGGATTTCGTCATGAGCGGGGCGGACATGGGGGGCGCGCCTTATCGACCCTTGCCGCCCGAGAGTCTCTATCTGACGGAGGATGAATGGGAATATCTGCTGGGGCGCCCGGAAACCCGGGTGTTTTCGCCTTTCGGCGCTGTCGAGGGCGCGTTCGACACGTCGGACGCCGGAGGACGGCCTAGGCGGAACTTCGGTGATATCCGGGCCCGGCGGGACGCCAATCTCTATGACGCGGTGAGGGATTTCGCCGAGGAGGCGCGCGCCGCGGGACAAAGCGTCGTGGTGACGGCCTATTCCGAGGGGTCGCGCGACCGCTTGATGGGGCTGATGCGGGAGCATGGCCTGCCGGCCGAGACGGCGGTTGGTTGGCGGGACGCATCTCGCTCCTCCGCCGTTTCCTTCGCCATTGTTGGTTTGGAAAGCGGGTTCCGGTCGGAAGCCGTCACGCTGATCACGGAACAAGACATTCTGGGTGAGCGGATTGCCCGGCGCCGGCGGGTAAAAACCACGGCCGAGAACGTCATCGCCGCCGCCGCGGAACTTGAAGAGGGCGATCTGGTCGTTCACAGGGAACATGGAATCGGGCGGTACGACGGACTGAGTACGATTACGGCCGGCGGCGCCCCTCATGATTGCCTGCGCCTGGTCTACGCGGGCGGCGACAAGCTGTTCATTCCCGTTGAGCACCTGGATGTCATTTCTCGTTTCGGTTCCGAACAGGCAGGCGTTAACCTTGATAAGTTGGGCGGCGCCGGTTGGCAGGCGCGAAAGGCCAAGCTGAAAGAACGCATCCGCGGCATGGCGGCGAGACTGATGACGGTCGCGGCGGAACGCGCGCTTCGGGAAAGTCCACGCATTGAGGTCAACACCGGCGCCTATGACGAATTCTGCGCCCGTTTCCCGTATCAGGAAACCGAGGATCAGGCGCGGGCGATCGCGGACATTTTGGAGGATTTCACCAAAGGCCGTCCGACGGACCGCCTGATATGCGGGGATGTGGGTTTCGGGAAGACCGAGGTGGCGTTGAGGGCCGCTTTCGCCGTGACCGATGCGGGCCGGCAAGTGGCCGTCGTGGCGCCGACGACGCTGCTGTGCCGGCAGCATTTCAAGGAATTCGAAGACCGCTTCAAGGGATTCCCCGTGCGTGTCGCCCAGCTGTCCAGGCTGGTGACGCCGAGACAATCGAAAGAGACCAAGGAAGCCTTGAAGACGGGACAAGTGGATATTGTCGTCGGTACCCACGCCGTGCTGGCGAAGGACGCGGGTTTCAAGGACCTGGGCCTTCTGATCATCGATGAAGAACAGCATTTCGGTGTTGCCCACAAGGAGCGTTTGAAACAGTTGAAGTCCGACGTCCATGTGTTGACGTTGAGCGCGACACCCATACCCAGAACGCTTCAGCTCGCCATGACGGGGCTCCGGGAGATGAGTTTGATCGCGACGCCCCCGGTGGACCGTCTGGCCGTGAGAACCTTCGTCTTGCCATTCGACGGAGTGATTATCCGCGAAGCCATCCTGCGCGAGCAATACCGGGGCGGGCAGACCTTCTATGTCGCTCCGCGGATCGCGGACCTGGACGCGGTGGCCCGCGAACTACGGGATTTGGCGCCCGAGGCGCGCCTCGCCATCGCCCACGGCCGGATGAAACCGGCGGATTTGGAAGAAGTGTTCAGCGCGTTTGCCGAAGGCGCCCACGATGTGCTGCTGTCCACCAATATCATCGAGTCCGGGCTCGACTTGCCTCAAGTCAACACGATTGTCATTCACCGGGCGGACATGTTCGGGCTGTCGCAGCTCTATCAATTGCGGGGCCGGGTTGGGCGCGGGAAGACGCGCGCTTACGCCTATTTGACGCTTCCGCCGCGCCGGAAATTAACGAAGACAGCGGAGAAACGCCTCGACGTCATGCAGACCCTCGACACCCTGGGGGCGGGCTTCACACTTGCCAGTCATGACATGGATATCCGCGGCGCCGGCAACTTGCTGGGCGAGGAGCAATCGGGCCACATCAAGGAAGTGGGCGTCGAGCTTTATCAGCAGATGCTGGAGGAAGCCGTCGCCGAGGCCAAAGGGGCGGGGGGCTTGGAGACCGCGGACAACTGGTCGCCGCAAATCAACGCCAACGTCATGGTGATGATCCCGGAGGATTATGTGCCTGACTTGAACGTGCGCCTGGAGCTTTATCGCCGCATCTCGCGCATCGCCGGTCATGCGGAGGCGGAAACCCTGGCGGCGGAAATGATCGACCGGTTCGGTAAACTGCCGGAAGGGGTCGAAAACCTGTTGGCGGTGGTCGAGATGAAAAACCAATGCCGGGAAGCGGGCGTTGAAAAGATCGACGCCGGGCCAAAGGGCGGCGTTGTCACGTTCAGAGATGGGGCCGTAGCCAATCCGTCGGGTCTTGTCCGATGGATCACGGCGCAAAAAGGGCTCGCCAAACTGCGTCCAGACCAAAAGCTTGTTTACAACCGTGACTGGTCCGATGACGGCCAGCGATTAAAGGGCGTCAGGCATTTGGTCGGGCAGTTGGCCGAGGTCGCCCGGGAAGAGGTGGCCTGAGTCCTTAATGCAGGATCGCGTTTTCCCTCACGGCGGCGCTCGATCCGCCGCCATACCGCCGACCGTCAAGGTCAATCTCCAATCCGCCTGATCCGGCGACTTGCGGGCCGGGGGCCGGGGCAAGGACGCCGTTTCCGCCGTACGGCCACCCGGCGCCGGCCATAAAATCCTTAAAAAACCGGCGTGTTGTCGAAAGCTGGTGCTCGTCCTTTTCCGCCGTCGCGACCCGAAGCGGAATCCGGCCTTTCTTGGGAATGAAACAGGCGCCGAACTGATGAAGGGGCCGGATATTCCCGCCGTTCTCTCAAGCCGCCGCGTCGGCCGCGTCAAGCAGACGAGCCAGGACTTGTGGTTCCTGCGCGCCCGAGATCACCATGCCGCCGTTGAAAACATAGGACGGGACGCCGTTAATTCCGAGACGATGGGCATGGGCGTTCTCATCGTAGACGTAACGGACGTCGTTGTCCGTGCCGAGATATGGGGCCAAACGCCCGGTGTTAAGACCGAACCGGCCCGCGATGTCCAGTAAAACATCGTGATTGCCGATGTCACGGCCCTCGACAAAGTAGGCGATAAAGAGCGCTTCCACGATTTCGTCGGCTCGCCCGGCGTCTTCCGCAAACTTGACCATCCGGTGGCTGTCAACCGAATTGGGGGTCCGCAGTATCCGTTCGAACGCGAAATCAATCTCGACGGAATGGCCCGCCTCTCCAATAGCCCCGTAAATTCGGCGGACGCGCGCCTCCGAGCCAAATTTCTTTAGAAGGTACGCGGTCCGGTCAATGCCATCGGAAGGCATTTCGGGGTTGAGCAGAAAAGGGCGCCATCGATACGTGACGGCGATATCTGGGCGCAATTCCAAGGCTTGTTCGAGCCGGCGTTTGCCGATGTAACACCACGGGCACACCGTATCGAAGATGATGTCGATTTCCATGAGGCGCCGGGCCTTTCTGACGATTCCGATCAAAACGTTAGCATAGCCCGTTTCAAGAGGCCAATACCGCCCCGGCGGTCAAGAGGGTGAGGGGTGCTTCCAGTCCCTGCCTTGATAAAGCCGGCGTTTAAAGGCGTCCCATCCCGTTTCGGAATGCCGGTCGTTGTGAAAGGTCTGTTTCCGAAACCGGCGACAGGCTCCAAAGATGGAACCGGACCAGAAAACCATGTGCCGTAACATCTGTCTTTCCAATCTTTATTTTGATTATTGAACGCAGTTTAGCGCACCATATGTGCAACGCGCACAAGATAAAAACGCACAAAGTGCGGTTTTTGGATATTTCATAACAACCGCTGAATTTTCGAATCCGTGTTCGGGTTCAGATAGATGCGGGACGCTTTATCGGGTTGAGGTCACGGCCCCGTTTTGCCATTTTCGCGCTTCTGTTTGTCATTCTGCCGGCGGCGCGGTCCGCCGACCGGCACAGGCCCCGCCAAACGCCGGTAGGGTTGACTCCAATGGCCTGTGTTCTTAACAACCCTCTCCGGGGGCAAGCCGGAGTTTCAGACCGCCTGAGTCATTACACCGAGCCTAAAAAAGCTTGTTTTCCCTGTTCCGGCGCGGAATCGTATCATGCAGGGCCGCCGTCAACGAGGACGGCGAATTGTTTAAGTTTGGGTGAGACAGGACAGCCGATCATGCGGGATAGAATTCTCGTCACATCGTTCATATAATCACCGTCTTCGAATGGGTGGGGTGGAAACCCCTCCATATCGGAGACTGAACACCTAATTCTGGCCGGTAAAGAAACGTGCATGACATTTTCAGCCGGACTGTATCGCGCCGGATGTTAATCTACTACCCGCAGTGTCCGTGCGTGACGCTGTTATGTGAGAATTAAGTATTTTGATAAGTTCAAGTGATCTCGAATCCTGCGCGCCGGCGGCTCAACCGACTCGTATTACGATTGTAATGCCGAAACTGGAAATTGGAGGAACAGAACTTCAAGTTATCGAGTTTATAAGGCGTATTCGATCGGAACACTGGGAGCCTACGCTGTTCCTTATGAGATGGTCGGATTTTCAGGTCGAAGAACTTCTCGAAGAAGGGATTATGGTTGACATGCCGCGCCGGTCCAGTGCGTCAAGGCTCGCTGTCGCGATCTCCTCGGTTTGGCGGTATTGGGCGGCGCAACGCGCTCGAAGGAGCCACATCGTTCATTTTTTCCTGCCTGAGACCTATATCCTGCTTGGCTTGGCTTCTCTTTTGTTTGGTCCCAACGTCCGGGTCATGAGCAGGCGGAGTTTGAACCAATACCAAAAGAAGTATGTTTTTTCCCGGCGAATAGAGCGCTTTTTGCATCGGCGGGTCGATGTGCTGACGGGGAATTCCGAGATTGTTTGCCGCGAATTGAGGAACGAATGTCCGGCCGCATCGGTTTCGAAGGTCAGTTTGATTTATAATGGGGTGGCGCCGCCCGCCGCCCGCCGCGATGACGGTCCCGCGAACCGGGACGGGGAGGGGAATGATGCGGCCTTCACTTTCGGGATCGTCGGGAACCTCTATCCCTATAAAGGTCATTTGGACCTCATTGAAGCCTTCGGATTAGTGAGGGACAGACTACCACCAGACTGGACGTTGGCCTGCGCGGGACGAGATAGAAAAAATATGCTCGCCGCCTGCCAGGTCCGGGCGGCGGCGCTGAAGATCGATCATCATATTCAATGGTTGGGACTCGTGCCCCGTGATGAGGTGTTGGATCTGATAGGGTCATTCGATGTTTTAATACTCGCGTCCCACGAGGAGGGGCTGCCGAACGTATTGCTAGAGGCGATGATTCGAGAGGTGCCCGTTATCGGGACACGGGTTGGCGGCGCCGCCGAGGTGATCGATGATCGAAAAACGGGATTGCTGGTTCCAGCTAGGGACCCCCGGTCTATGAGCGAGGCCATCATTGAGCTTGCCGGGGATGAGGGGTTACGGGCGGCCTTGGGTAAGGCGGCCGCGGCCGATGTCCGCCGGCGGTTCTCTTTTGACAGGGTGGTCGAGGAACACAGGCGGGTCTACGAGCGCGCGATGAAACACAAGGCCGGACCGGGCGCTTGAGGCCGCATGGCTTAAAAATTGCGGCGCCTGTGGGCGTCCGATAAAATATCAATCGCTTTCCTGACCGCATCGTAGTAAACGGCGGGCGCCGCCCTGGCGATCTCGGAAAAATAATCGCCGCAGAGAGATTTTGGATATTCATAAAATATTGATGGAAATAAGCTTTTCACGGAACAAGTCGAGCCGGATCAGAAAGAGTGGGAGACGGTTTCGGGACCGCAAACAAAGTCGCCGGGGTTTCCAAGGACCGCTTTCCCCTTGATAATGACTCAGGCGCTGTGAGACTCCGGCACGGCCCTGGAGAGGACGTTCGGAACACTGGCCATCGGCGTCATGGGCCGCGCCGCGCCGCCAGGGGGATTTGCATGACGGCCTCGCTTGGCGCCAAGCCGCTCTTCCCGCGAAGGCGGGAAGAGCGGAGTAAGAGCGCGGGAATAACAAAATCAAGACCGGAGGATGATAAGAGAATGATAAAACGGGGCCGCGCTCCCGCTCCCGCCAAAGCGTGTCACATCCATCTGAACGCGCGCGCCTTTTGATCGCGATGTGACGGCGGCTGGATTTACTGGACTGGAAGATCACGCGCCGGTCCGTGGGCCCAGCTGTCTCAAGCGTGCGTCAACCGAACCGGTCTTGACCGGAAGCAGAGTTCCGCCGAGCCCCCGATTTAACCGTCATACAACGCTCTCTTACCATCATACGCGCAAAACTAGCCCGAAATAATGCTATCGCAATCCAAATGACATGGTTGGATACCTGACGGCGCCCAAGCCATCCGCTGAAAAGCCATAAACTTCGTTGATCAGAAAATATAACAAGACATAGGCGCCTGTCTTGCCGCCATATTCTATGGCCTATGTATGCTCGCTCATGGCCTCGTTAACGCGTAACCATATTCGAACGGCGGTCGGCTTGATCATGGCGGGATAAGGCATCATGGCGGGATAAGGCGCCGGCGTGTTTTTCGAAGCGCGCGGCGATGCGCCGGAAGCATTTGATCTTGTTGAAGAAGCGCTCGGCATGATCGCGTTCTTTGCAAAGCGTCCTAAAAAAGCAATGGCGATACGTCCGGTTCGCCTTGCCGGGGACGTTCGCCGCCGCGCCCCGGGCTTCGATGATCTCCCCGGTCCAATCGGCGTCATGGGCCGCGCCGCCAGACCGCCTCCCTGGAAGCCGCCTTCCTGACAGTATCCAGATTGAATTGATCGAGTATTTTGTTGGCGGCTGGGCGGCGCGCTCAGCGGCCGCTTTGACGGGCGTGAACCGGCGTACGGCGGCGTTGTGCCTCCACAAGCTGCGGGAGCTCATTGCCGGGCGGATTGACGCAGCGGCGCCCGAGCCGCCAGCTGGCGGGGCCGGGGTGGAAGTGGACGAGAGCCGCTTCTGGTGTCACGTGACACCAACACTGACATTTGGCGGGGCCGGGGTGGAAATGGACGAGAGCCGCTTCGGCGGCGTCAGAAAAGGCAAGCGCGGACGCGGAGCGCGCGGCGAGGTTCCGGTGTTTGGGCGCCTCAAGCGGGGCGGCGAGGTTCACACCGCAGTTATCCCAAACGCCCAGCCGGCAACGCTTTTTCCGATCATCCGGGAGAAGATCAAACCTGACAGCGTCGTCTATTCCAAAAGCTTCCACGCCTGCGATGCGCTGGACGCGCCGGCGTTCCATCATGTCCGCGTCAACCACTCCGGGGCCTTTGCAGACGATCGGAACCACATCACCGGCATCGGGCACTTCTGGAACCAGGCGAAGCGCCATCTCCGGCGCTTTAACGGCGTCCCGCGCCAGCGCTTCCATCTCTATCTCAAGGCGCGCGAACGGCGCTTCAACTGCAGACCCACCGGAAACCTCTTGAAAGTACTATGCAAGCGGGTAACCGTCTGAGCAAAAACCATTAGATAGGACAGACCTAAAAAGAAAGCCATGGCGGACGCGGAAAAGAATAAGAATTGGACCGCCTAAAGGCGCCGGGCAAGCGGAACGGCTGACGTGTCTTTATTTTCCTTTTCTGCCAAGGCCGATCTTCTTGGCGAACTCCGAGCGCTTCTTCGAATAGTTGGGGGCGACCATCGGATAATCCGGCGGCAGGTTCCAGCGCGCCCGATATTCTTCAGGGGTCATTTCATAGGCTGTACGTAAATGCCGTTTCAGCATTTTCAGCTTCTTTCCGTCCTCCAGACAAATAAGATAATTGGGCGTAATGGATTTTTTCACAGAAACCGCTGGCTTTAGAGGAGCTTCGTTGGCGTTTGCCGCGACACTTCCGAGGCCCGACAGAGCGCCCGCCACCTGGTTGATCAAGCCAGGCAGGTTCAAATGGTCAACGGAATGTTGAGACACGTAAGCCGTGACGATCTCCGTCGCCATGCGAAGCACGTCGCCTTGCGACACGTCACTCGGGGTTTTCTTACTCATAATCCATGCGTTTCCTATTACTATTTAGTGTTGAGAAACTGAAAACTCACATACCTTATGTTTATACATAAAAATTTAGATATTTCAAGAGTTGGATTCATTTTATTATACTTGGACAATTTGTTTGGACAACCAAGAGTCCAATGCGACCGAAATTACCAGGGTTTCCATGGATATTTGTACAATCGAAACCCGAATTTACCGGTTCCGTTCTTGAACGGCTCATATGAAGAGATACATTCGGTGAGGTAGTCGAGTTCCGTACAAAGTCACGGGAAACCGCACCCTGTGGGGGGCCGGCGCCGCTCTTGGCATTCGTGTGCGCGGCGTGCTAATTAACGCCTGAAAATGATTGGATTTGAATAGCCGCCGATCATCCGCGTTTCCTTGAAATTCCGCCATTTCATGAGGCATCGTCACCATGTGTCAGCATCCGATTGCTTTTGCCAGCGACCATGCTGGCTTCGCGCTGAAACAGGAACTGCTCGGCAGCGTCGCGGAGCGCGGCGTGGCCGTTCTGGATTTGGGCGCCAATTCCGAAGAAGCGGTGGACTATCCTGATTTTGGTCATGCGATGGCCGAGGCCATTCGAGATGGAAGGGCTGAAGTGGGTGTCCTGGTGTGCGGCAGCGGCATCGGGATCAGTATCGCCGCAAACCGTCATCCCGAAGTTCGCGCGGCCCTGGTGCACGATCAATTGGGCGCCCGTCTCGCGAGGCGGCACAACAACGCCAATGTTATCTGCTTTGGAGGGCGGATGACCGGGACGGAAGTCGCCAAGGACGCGCTGTCAGCCTTTTTGGAGACGGAATTCGAGGGTGGCCGCCATGCCCGCCGTGTCGATAAGCTGACCGCCCCCTGACGCCTTCTGACGTACGTCAACAATATCCCGACGTTTGAAAAGACGGTCGAGTCGGGCGGCCGGGGAGACCGCCGGAAAAGCATAAATACTTATGACGCAAGGAACTGCAATCATGCCTGACGCACCGCGATCTTTCTACCCGACGCCGGAATTGGACCGCTTCTTCGGCGGCGCGCTGCCGTCCACCGACCCCGAACTCGCCAAATCCATTCAAAACGAGTTGGTTCGCCAGCAGCACAACATCGAGTTGATCGCTTCGGAAAACATCGTTTCCCGCGCCGTTCTGGAAGCCCAGGGAAGCGTGCTGACCAACAAGTATGCGGAAGGCTATTCAGGCCGGCGGTATTACGGGGGATGCGAGTTTGTCGATGTCGCGGAAACCCTCGCCATCGAACGCGTCACCAAGTTGTTCAACTGTGGCTATGCGAATGTTCAACCGCATTCCGGCGCACAGGCCAACGGCGCCGTCCTGTTGGCCTTGCTGGCGCCCGGCGACACCATTTTGGGGATGTCCCTGGACGCTGGCGGTCACTTGACCCACGGCGCCGCGCCGTCCCTGAGCGGCAAATGGTTCAATGCGGTCCAATACGGCGTCAAGGAAAACGGCGCCCTTATTGATTACGGCCAGGTGGAGGCGCTGGCTCTTGAGCATGAACCAAAGCTGATCATCGCTGGCGGCTCCGCCTATCCAAGGGTCATCGATTTCGCCAAGTTTCGCGAGATCGCCGACAAGGTTGGCGCTTATCTCCATGTGGATATGGCGCACTTCGCCGGTCTTGTCGCCGCCGGCGTCCACCCAAGCCCGTTTCCGCACGCCCACGTGGCGACGTCAACCACGCACAAGACGTTGCGGGGACCCAGGGGCGGAATTATCATGACGGAGGACGAGGCGCTTGCGAAGAAATTCAACTCGGCGATCTTTCCCGGCCTGCAAGGCGGTCCATTGATGCACGCCATCGCCGGTAAAGCCGCAGCGTTCGGCGAGGCGTTGCGCCCGGAATTCAAGGATTATGCCGCTAAAGTGGTTGAAAACGCCAAAGTCCTGGCCGAAACGCTGGCGGACGAGGGTTATCAGATGGTGTCAGGCGGTACGGACACGCACCTCATGTTGGTGGACCTGCGCGCCAAGGGGTTGACCGGCAAGGCGGCGGAAGCCAGCCTTGAGCGGGCTCATATGACTTGCAATAAGAACGGCGTTCCGAACGACCCGCAAAAACCGGCGATTACCTCTGGCGTCCGTTTGGGAACCCCGGCCGGCACCACGCGGGGCCTTGGCGCGGCTGAATTCAGGGAAATCGGCCATTTAATCGCCGAGGTGCTGAATGGTCTGGCGGCCAATGGCGAAGAGGGCAACGGCGCTGTTGAAGCCGCAGTCGGGAACAAAGTCGTTGCGCTCTGCCGCCGTTTTCCAATCTACCGGTAGACGATCAAAGCACATACATATATACGTAATCGGTAGTCATTGAAACGCTACCGGTTGCGCTTTTGCCCCGAATCCGCTGAAATCGGCGGATCATTCTCAAGCAACCATGAGGGGAGTTCACGGATGCGCTGTCCGTTCTGCGGCAATGAAGACAGTCAGGTCAAGGACTCCCGGCCAACGGAGGATCATGCGGCTGTGCGCCGCCGCCGGTTTTGCCCGTCTTGCGGGGCGCGCTGGACAACCTTTGAACGGGTGCAGTTGCGTGAGTTGACCGTGGTTAAGAAGGGCGGTGAAAAGACGCCGTTCGACCGGGACAAACTAATGCGGTCCCTGAAAATCGCGCTCCGCAAACGCCCCGTCGATGAAGAGCGGGTCGAGCGGGTCGCCAATTCCATTCAGCGGCGCTTGGAGACCCTGGGCGAGACGGAAATTCCGAGCAAGGTGATCGGTGAAATGGTTATGGAAAACCTCTCCGGCCTTGATCAGGTGGCGTTCGTTCGCTTCGCGTCCGTTTATAGAAACTTCCGAGAAACCAAAGACTTCGAGGCATTTATTGAAAGTTTGGGTGGGGACGGCCATCCTGGAGATTGAATGTGACGACGCGTTCATGGGGATTGCGCTGAGGTTGGCCCGGCGCGGTCTGGGGCGTGTCGCGCCCAACCCCTCCGTGGGCTGCGTTCTCGTCCGTCCCGACCTGGGGGGACGTGTGGTGGGACGCGGCTGGACGCAACCTGGCGGACGTCCCCATGCGGAGACGGAAGCCTTGAGCCGGGCGGGCGGCCTGGCCAAGGGCGCGACTGCTTACGTGACGCTGGAACCCTGTTCTCATCATGGAAAAACGCCGCCTTGCGCCGAGGCCTTGATTGAAGCTGGGATCAAACGCGCCGTGGTTGCGATTGAAGACCCGGACCCGCGCGTTTCCGGGCGAGGCAATCAAGCCCTTCGGGATGCGGGGATTATTGTGGACACCGGCTTGTCCGCCGCCGAAGCCCGCCGGGTGAACGCGGGGTTTCTAAGCAAGTTGGAGCGGGGGTGTCCGCACATCACGCTGAAAGTGGCGTCGAGCCTTGACGGCATGACGGCGACGCGGACGGGGCAGTCCAAATGGATCACAGGCCCGGAGGCCCGGCGATGGGGTCACGGACTACGCGCCAGATCCGACGCCATATTGGTGGGAAGCGGAACAGCCCTGGCCGACGATCCGTCTCTGACCTGCAAAATTCCAGGGCTTACCGAACATTCCCCTGTCCGCGTGGTTCTTGACGGCAGAGCCCGGTTGCCGTTGACCAGCACCCTCGCGAAGACCGCGGAAGAAACGGCGATGTGGTGGGTGGTTTCAGATCAAACCACGGACGAGCGCGTCGCGCCTTTCCGGAAAAAGGGAGTGAAAATCATTCGTCTTCCCTCCGGAGACGACGGGTTCAACGCGGATATCGCCGCCAGGCGCTTAAGCGAGGAAGGCGTCGGCAGGCTGATGATCGAGGGCGGCTCAAGCGTTACCGCGTCGTTCGTCAAGGCGGGTCTGGTGGATGAAATTTATTGGTTCCAGGCGCCAGTGGTGATCGGGGGAGACGGCACGCCGGGCGTCGGCGGGTTCGGGCTTGAGGACTTGGCGCGATCGGGCCGATATCACGTGATGGAACACCGGAGGATTGGCGGCGACCAGTTGATGGTGCTTGAAAAGGCTCCAACATCAGCCTAAAGCACCAGCATTATCCTCTGACGGAAAACGGATGTTTACAGGCATCATCACGGATGTGGGCCGTGTTTCGGCCCTTGAGCCCGCGGCCGAGAGCGGCGGCGATCTGCGTGTCACGTTGGAGACGTCATACGACACCAAGGACATCGCGCATGGCGCGTCCATCGCGTGCTCCGGCTGTTGCCTGACGGTGGTGGCGAAGGAAGCTGGCGCGATGACCTTTGACGTCTCGGGCGAGACGCTTTCCAGAACCAAGCTGGGCGGTTGGCGAGTGGGAACGGCCGTCAATCTAGAGCGCGCGCTGTCGCTTGGCGATGAACTGGGCGGCCATATGATGTGCGGCCATGTAGACGGCACGGGCCGGCTGGTGTCCGAGCGCGAGGAAGGCGGATCCTGGCGCCTGGCGTTCGAGGCGCCGCGTGATCTGGCGCCTTGCATCGCGTCCAAGGGATCCATCGCCATCGACGGCGTTTCGTTGACCGTGAATGAAGTCGATGATTGCCGCTTTGGGGTCAATATCATTCCTCATACGCGCCAAATCACCACGCTGGGCGCGCTGAAACCGGACGATCCGGTCAATCTGGAAATCGATATGCTGGCGCGCTATGTTGCGCGCCTCATGGATATGCGGGATTAAGGTTTTGCCGTCCGAAACGCTCAACAGCCATACGGACGCCCTGGCGTCCATCGACGCAATCATTGATGACGCCCGGAACGGCCGGATGTTCGTCCTTGTCGATGACGAAGAGCGCGAGAACGAGGGCGATCTTGTCATTCCGGCTCAAATGGCCACACCCGACGCCATCAATTTCATGGCCAAGTTCGGTCGGGGTCTGATTTGCCTGGCGTTAACGGGTGAGCGTGTCGAGCGGCTCGATCTGCCCCCCATGGCGAAGAAGAACTCGTCGCGTCATCAAACGGCGTTCACGCTCTCTATTGAGGCGCGTGAGGGCGTGACCACTGGGATTTCAGCATCCGACCGGGCGCGTACCGTATCCGTCGCCATTGACCCCGCCAAAGGCGCCGACGATATTGCGACGCCGGGGCACGTCTTTCCCCTGGAAGCACGGGATGGGGGCGTTCTGGTGCGCGCCGGCCACACGGAAGCGGCCGTCGATATCGCGCGAATGGCGGGATTGAATCCGTCGGGCGTGATCTGCGAGATCATGAACGAGGACGGCACCATGGCGCGGATGCCGGACTTGATCGCGTTCGCCCGGCATCACGATTTGAAAGTGGGCGCGATCACGGATTTGATCGCCTATCGTCTGCGGAATGACCAGTTGGTCAAGCGGATCGTTGAAACGGAGATCGAAAGCCGGCGCGGCGGCGGATTTCAAATGATCGTCTACGAAAACACTCTGGCCTATGCGGAACATATCGCGCTTATTAAAGGAAATATCACAACCGGCGGGCCCGTGCCGGTTCGAATGCACGCCTTGAATGTGCTGGATGACGTTCTGCTGGACGCCTCCAGCCCGAATTCGGGCTCGCTCCACCGGTCAATGGATATGCTGGGCGGGATGGGAAGAGGGGTGCTCGTCCTGCTGCGCCAACCGTTGCCGACGCGCCTCTCCGACCGGGTGAAGGCGAAAATGGGCTTGGGTGATGGGCCGGCCGAACAACTTCGCGACTATGGTGTCGGCGCGCAGATTCTCCGGGACTTGGGGATTTCCGAGATGACGCTTATCTCGAATACGAAGCGCACGATCATCGGGCTGGAAGGCTATGGCCTCAGCGTCGTCGATCAAATTCCCATCAAGGAGTAGTCAGTGTGGATAAGGCAAGGGTTCTGGTCATCGCGGCGCCTTACTACAAAGACATCGTGGACGGCTTAATGGCGGGCGCCATGGCGGTCTTCGAGGCTGACGGCCGGGTCGAGGTGGAGCGCATCGACGTTCCGGGCGTGTTCGAAATTCCGGCTGCCTTGAATTGGATGGCCCAAAAGCGTGAGCACGGGGGATTCCTGACGCTGGGCTGTGTTATCCGGGGTGAGACCAGCCATTACGATCATATCTGCCAATCGGCCAGCGACGCGTTGATGAATTTGAGCGTCGCCGGCGCGGCGCTCGGGTTCGGCGTGTTGACGGTCGAAAACATGGACCAGGCGAAAGCGCGGGCGGACGTCAACCAGAAAGATAAAGGCGGGGAGGCGGCGCGGGCATGTCTGCGCATGATGGAATTGCAAGGAGCTTTCGTGTGACCAAGCCGCCAAGAGAAGCCCTCAGCGCGGCCAGGCTCGTGGCCGTTCAAGCGCTTTACGAGATTGATATCACCGATGCGCCCGCGGACCCGGTGTTGCAGGAGTTCCTGGCCGGCCGTTGGCGCATGGCTGGTCCGGAAGACGATGAGTCGCCGAACGGCTCCCGCATGACGCCGCCCGATAAACCGCTCATGAGTGATCTGGTGGGCGGCGTCCGTGGCATGTGGCCCAGTTTGGACGAGGTGATTGGCCGGCATCTCAGTGGGCGTCACACGGTGGATGGTCTAGAGACATTGGTCAGAAACGTGCTTCGGGCCGGTATTTTTGAACTGCGCGAGCGCCTGGATATTCCAGCGCGCGTGGTGATTGGCGAATATGTCGATCTGGGCCGGGCTTTCTTCGAAGGTAGGGAACCGGCCCTGATTAACGCGGTCTTGGATAAGGCGGCCCGTGATTTACGGCCTGGAGAACTGCCGGAAGACGGCCGGACGGACGCCGGCGCCGCATGAGCGATAAACTTGGCGATGATCCACGCTTGGGCGAATTTGACGTCATTGCGCGGCACTTCAGACCGCTGGCCGGCGCGTTTCCCGGTTCTCTTGATCTGACGGACGACGCGGCCATTATCGATATTCCAAGTGGAAGACAAATGGTGGTAAGCGCCGACGCCCTGGTGGCGGGGGTTCACTTCATTGGAGACGAGCCGGCGGCCGATATCGCCTGGAAAGCCCTTGCGGTCAACGTGTCGGATCTGGCCGCCATGGGGGCGGAACCTTACGCATACGCGCTCACCTTGGCCGTGGATGAGGGCTGTGGCGATCAATGGCTGACTTCCTTTACCGGCGGATTAAGAGAAGCTCAGGAAGTCTTCGGGCTCTCACTGTTGGGGGGCGATACGGTCTCGACGCCCGGGCCGCTGACGCTCTCCATTACCGCGATGGGAATGGTTGACGCGGGCCGGTGCCTGAAGCGCGGCGGCGCGCGGCCGGGTGATGACGTCTGGGTTTCCGGATTTATCGGGGAAGGCGCGTTAGGCCTGTTGGCCGCTTCCGGAGCCGTTGAGCCCGCGGGCGAAGACGCGGACGGCTTGATGGGAGCCTACAGACGCCCCAAGCCCAATGTCCGGATTGGGCCGCGCCTTATCGGACTCGCATCGGCTTGCATGGATGTCTCGGATGGATTGGTGGCGGATATGGGACATCTGACCAAGGCGTCTTCCGTCGGCGCGGAAATTCATCTGGAACGTATTCCCTTGAGCGCGGCTGCCGAGCGGCTGATCAATGAAGATCATGAACTGCTTAAATCAGCCATTACGGGCGGGGATGATTATGTGTTGCTGTTTACGGCGGCGGAAGAAGCGCGCCAAGCCGTTATTGGCGTCGGGGCGGAGCTGGCGGTTTCCCTTTATCGTATCGGAAAAATCATCCCGGCGCGGGAACCACGTGTTCATGTTCTGGACGCAACGGGCTCCGTAACCCAATTTGAGCGCCCGGGTTATATCCATTTTTGACGCTCTTTGGTGTTTGGGCTTGATCCCAGTCGCCTCGCGTCGTCATTCTCGTAAACGTTTTATGTCCAGCCATGAGCCGTCATGAAAAAAATTGTCATCGCCTTCATCGTTCTGGTTCTGATGATCGCCGCCACGGTCGGTATCGCCAAGTTCATGCAAATTGGCCCTTTCGAGCCGGCGCCGGCGGAAGACGAGGTGGAACAGAAAGAGAAAAAACTTGACGCCGAAAATCTCTCCAGGCTGGAGATGGACGGCATGTTGGTCAATGTGTTCAACGACGGCCGGATTGCCAGCACCTTTCAGGTCAATGTGGTTTTCGAGGTCGAACGGGACCGGTTAAGCGAATTGAACGCGTTCCGCGACAAAGTACGGGATGCGGTGTTGACAGACCTTCACTCGTTTGTGCCCCGGATGCTGCGTCAAACGGAAAATCTGGACGTTCAGGTTTTGGGCGACCGCATCAAATTGGTGGCTGAGCGATACATGGGTAAGGGCGCGATATACCAGGTCCTCATCACCTCGGTGGTCAATACCCCACTGTAGTGACCGGCCGTTTCCAGCGTTTGTTGCGGCGGTTGCGTTCAAGGGGATAAACTGGCATAAGCGGTCCCGGCTTTTGGCGCGAAACGCGCTGATTGCTTAATTAATAGAATGATCTCACGTTCTCTAGATCACGCTTTTGGCCGTCCACGCCGGGTAAGCGCTTTCGCGCCGCTGGGTGGGCGCTTTACCGCAAGGAAATAGAAAAAGATGCAACCGCTTTATCATGCGACAATCGCGCTGGGGGCGCTCGCCCTGCTTTATGGTCTTTACGCCATCCGGTCTGTTCTGGCCGCGCCCACGGGCGATGAACGGATGCAGGAAATCGCCGCCGCCATTCAAGAAGGCGCGGCCGCTTATTTGAACCGTCAGTACACCGCCATCGCCATTGCGGGGGCCGTGGTCTGCGCGCTGCTGGGGGTCACGCTGGGCCTCTACGTCGCTATCGGCTTCCTGATCGGCGCTGTGTTGTCCGGAGCCGCCGGCTACATTGGCATGCATGTTTCGGTCCGGGCGAACGTGCGCACCACGGAAGCGGCCCGCAGCCAGGGGCTTGCCGGGGGGTTGAACGTCGCGTTCAAATCCGGCGCCATCACGGGCATGTTGGTGGTCGGCTTGGCGCTGTTGGGGGTTGCGGTCTACTATGTGTTCCTGCGCGGCGTGTTCGATCCGGCCGACGCCAAAGGCCTCCGCCATATTCTGGAAGCGCTGGTCGCTCTGGGCTTCGGGGCTTCCTTGATCTCCATCTTCGCGCGTCTGGGCGGCGGCATCTTTACCAAGGGCGCGGACGTCGGTTCCGATCTGGTCGGTAAGATCGAGGCGGGTATTCCAGAAGATGATCCCCGCAACGCCGGTGTGATCGCCGATAACGTGGGCGACAATGTTGGCGACTGCGCCGGGATGGCGGCCGACTTGTTCGAGACTTACGCCGTGACCGTCGTCGCCACAATGCTGCTGGGCGCGATATTCTTCACCGGCGTCGCCCGGGAACTGATGATGTTATTTCCGCTGCTGATCGGCGGCGTCTGCATTCTGGCTTCCGTCATTTCGACCTGGTTCGTGCGCTTGGGCGCGTCGCGGTCCATCATGGGCGCTCTGTACAAGGGTTTCATAGCGTCGGCTGTTCTCTCGATCATTCTGATTGGCGGCGTCGTCAGCCATCTGATCGGCTGGGATGGCCAATACAACATGGCCGGCACGCCCGTGACGGGGGCGGACCTGTTTATCTGCGCCGTCGTCGGTTTGGTGGTCACCGGTCTGATCATCTGGATAACGGAATACTACACGGGTACGGATTACCGGCCGGTGAAGTCCGTGGCGGCCGCGTCTGAAACAGGTCACGCCACCAACGTCATCCAGGGCCTGGCCGTTTCCATGGAAGCGACCGCTCTTCCGGTCATCGTGATTTCCGGGGGCATTATTGTCGCATACCTCTCGGCTGGTCTGTTCGGCATCTCCATCGCCGCGACCACCATGCTGGCCTTGGCCGGCATCGTCGTGGCGCTGGACGCCTTCGGTCCCGTAACGGACAACGCGGGCGGGATTGCCGAGATGGCCGAGCTTCCCGAGGAAGTCCGCAACACCACGGACGCCTTAGACGCCGTCGGCAACACGACGAAAGCCGTGACCAAGGGCTACGCCATCGGTTCCGCCGGTCTGGCCGCCTTGGTGCTGTTCGCGGCTTACACGGAAGATCTGAAATACTACTTCCCGGATATGGAAGTGTCCTTTCAGTTGCAAGATCCGTATGTCGTGATCGGCTTGTTCATCGGCGGTCTTCTGCCGTATCTGTTCGGCGCCATGGGCATGATGGCCGTGGGCCGCGCTGGCGGCGCCGTGGTCGTTGAAGTCCGCCGCCAGTTCAAGGAAATCCCGGGCATCATGGAAGGCACGGCGAAGCCGGAATACGGCAAATGCGTCGATCTGCTGACCAAGGCCGCCATCAAGGAAATGGTCGTGCCGTCGATGCTGCCGGTGTTCGCCCCCGCAGTGATGTATTTCGTGGTCAACGCCATCGGCGGCCAGCAAGCGGCCTTCGCGGCCCTGGGCGCCATGCTCCTGGGCGCCATCGTGACGGGCCTGTTCGTCGCCCTGTCGATGACGTCGGGCGGCGGCGCCTGGGATAACGCCAAGAAGTACATCGAAGACGGCAACCATGGCGGCAAGGGTTCTGAGGCTCACCACGCCGCCGTGACCGGGGACACCATCGGCGATCCGTACAAGGACACCGCTGGTCCGGCCGTTAACCCGATGATCAAGATCATCAATATTGTGGCGATCCTGCTGTTGGCCATGCTTGCGTGAACAAAACGAACCATTCAAGAAAAGCCCCGGTGGAAACGCCGGGGCTTTTTTACGCCGGATATGAGGAGGAGTTTGAGCCTCCGTTCATTGTTTGATTTAGGGTCTGTCCTATCTAATGGTTTTTGCTCAGACGGTTACCCGCTTGCATAGTACTTTCAAGAGGTTTCCGGCGGGTCTGTAGTTGAAGCGCCGTTCGCGCGCCTTGAGATAGAGATGAAAGCGCTGGCGCGGGACGCCGTTAAAGCGCCGGAGATGGCGCTTCGCCTGGTTCCAGAAGGTCTCAACGCCGGTGATGTGGTTCCAATCGTCTGCAAAGGCCCCGGAGTGGTTGACGCGGACATGATGGAACGCCGGCGCGTCCAGCGCATCGTAGGCGTGGAAGCTTTTGGAATAGACGACGCTGTCAGGCTTGATCTTCTCCCGGATGATCGGAAAAAGCGTTGCCGGCTGGGCGTTTGGGATAACCGCGGTGTGAACCTCGCCGCCCCGCTTGAGGCGCCCAAACACCGGAACCTCGCCGCGCGCTCCGCGTCCGCGCTTGCCTTTTCTGACGCCGCCGAAGCGGCTCTCGTCCATTTCCACCCCGGCCCCGCCAAATGTCAGTGTTGGTGTCACGTGACACCAGAAGCGGCTCTCGTCCACTTCCACCCCGGCCCCGCCAGCTGGCGGCTCGGGCGCCGCTGCGTCAATCCGCCCGGCAATGAGCTCCCGCAGCTTGTGGAAGCATAACGCCGCCGTACGCCGGTTCACGCCCGTCAAAGCGGCCGCTGAGCGCGCCGCCCAGCCGCCAACAAAATACTCGATCAATTCAATCTGGATACTGTCAGGAAGGCGGCTTCCAGGGAGGCGGTTTCGCTGGCGGCCGCTAACCATATGACCCGTATAACCTTTCTCAGCTAGCTAGGCCAGGCCCTTGATTTTTACTGTCCAGGCGATTTGAAGCGTCCGAAGTTTCCCAGCAACTGGTCTAACACCGTGAACTCGTTGCCGTGCGTCGGCGTCGTGCGTTCGACGGGTTTAACGTCCTGGGATGCTTCAAGACCCAGTTGCTTGACCTCGGAAACGACGCCTTCCTTGTCAAACTTAATCACGACTATCTTTTGGTCGGTAATCTCAAGGGGCAGGAACGCCAGCGTTTCCGTCTGCTGTGAGATATAGAGCCATGTCTCTTCATCAAAAGCGGCGATGGTTGAGGGAGAGCCCAAGATTTCAGCCACTTCCTCACGGTTGATCTCACCCGGCACAATTTCCGCCAGACGCTCCGGATCAGGCAGGTTGCCGTGCCGCGCCTTGATGGTGATGCTGTCGGCGGCGCACGCCGTAAGCGCCATGGCGGCGACGGGCAGCGCTAGCATAAACCGCCGGGCGCGCATCGGCGAAATAGGTGTGGCGCGAGTCTGCATCGGATGGTTCCGTAGCCTTTGTTTGAGACGTCTGGTCAGTGTCTATGGCGAATTCCGCCCATATCGAAGCGTGAGAAGCTTGCGAAGGCGAAAGAAGGATATTTATAACGCTTTTTATCTCGGCCTCTCAACCGGATGCGGCGGACATGAGACTATTTGATTTCTTTCACGGGAACCCGCATCAAGAAACTGCGGAAGCATTGCACGCCATTTTGGTGAAACAAGCGCGCCTGCCCGTGTTCTTCGCCGATCTGGATGTCGCCGACACACCGGAAGGACGATTTGACATGGTGATTCTTCACGCTTTTCTGCTGTTCAACCGCTTGAAGGAAGGCGGAGAGGAAACGGCGGACCTGGCCCAGGCCGTTTATGATGTGATGTTCGCTTTTCTAAAGATCGGCCTCCGGGAGATGGGGATTGGCGATACCGGCATGACACGTCGCGTCAAGGATATGACGGAAGCCTTTCGCGGGCGCTGTCAGGCTTATGAAGACGGTTTGGCCGAGACAAGCGATGAAACCCTGATGGACGCGCTGGATCGTAATCTCTACAGAAAGACCAGCGTAAGAAGGGATTGTCTTGAAATCGTTGCTCAATACATGCGTGCCCAGAAAGCACATTTGGCCCGGCAATCGCTCTCGGATATAAAGCGGGGAAGGGCGTCGTTCACCCAACCCGCGACATCACAAAAAGCCGCGAGGCATGGTTGAACAAGACCCCATTGAGCCGCCAGTCCTCGGATCGGCGGTGTCGCTTGACGACATCCGCCGGGAGCCGCAGAAGCGACGGCTTGAACCAGATGCGGACACAATGTCGGCGATCGCGGCGTACTCAGGCGTGGAAAAAATCGACGCATGGGCCGCAGACATTACCGCGACGGCCTTGACTGGGCGGCGCTTTGAGGTGACGGGACAGATCGCGGCTTCCTACGATCAGACATGCGTGGTCAGCCTCCAACCGATTTCTCGTGACGTGGTGATCGCCATTGAGCGGGTGTTCCAGATGCCGCCGGAGCCGCGGCAAGCCGGGGAAGAATATCCATTTTCCGAGGAACCGCCTGATCCTATTAAGGGGGAGGGGCTTGGTCTCGGGCAAATCGCGTTGGAAGAGTTTGTTCTGTCGCTTGACCCGCATCCCAAGCGGGAAGGAGCAAAAGTCCCTGATTACAGAGACTCCGGGACGTCTGATGAAAGCCGTCCGTTCGCCGCCCTCGCGCGGTTGCGTGACAAGGACTATTGAATGTGCGGACTTTGGAGTTCTGGCTTGCCCCGGATATAAGAATTGTATATGACAGCGCCCTTGTGAATGCGGGACTTTCTCCATTAAGGATTTAAAGATGGCTGTTCCCAAGAAGAAGATTTCCAAGTCGAAGCGGGACATGCGCCGTGCGCATGATTCGATTGCGCCGACCGCCCACAACGAATGCCCGAACTGTGGCGAATTGAAGCGCCCGCACCATGTTTGTGGCGCTTGTGGATTTTACGATGGCCGTGAGGTTATCGAAGCCGAAGACGCGGCATAAGAACGCTGGAAGCCCACTCGCTGGTGGGGGCCCGACAGGCCGGTAACGGGTGCCGTTGCCGGCCCTCGTTTTAAGACGCCGTGACATTAGGGAGTTCCGCGTGGTCGAGCCGTTGACCCTTTCTATCGATACCATGGGTGGCGATGACGCCCCTGACATGGTGATTGATGGTATCAACCTCGCGCTGGAGCGTTTGGAAAACGTCCGCTTTGTGCTGTTCGGTGATGAGGCGCGCGTCAAGCCGCTGGTGGAGGCAAAGCCGCGCGTCCAGACCGTTTCTGAAATCCGGCACGCGGCCGGCGTTGTGACCAATGACGCGAAACCGGCCGCCGCGCTTCGGAGCGGCCGGCAATCAAGCATGCGTCTCGCCATCAACGCGGTCCATGAAGGCGAGGCGTCGGGGGTTATTTCCGCTGGGAATACGGGCGCCTTGATGGCCATGGCCAAATTCGTGTTGAAGACGCTGCCCGGCATCAGCCGTCCCGCCATCGCGACCTATTATCCCACTCAGCGCGGCGAGAGCGTCATGCTGGACTTGGGCGCCAATATCGATTGCGACGCGAACAACCTGGTTCAATTCGCCATCATGGGCGAAGTGTTCGCCCGCAACGTCCTGGGTCTGGAAAATCCGTCCGTGGGACTGCTGAATGTCGGCGAAGAGGATTTGAAGGGTAACGCGGCCGTTAAGACAGCCGCTCTTCTGCTCCAAGAATCGGACCTTCCCATTAAGTTCCATGGCTTCATTGAGGGCGACGACATCGGCAAAGGCGCCGTCGATGTGGTGGTGACGGATGGGTTTACGGGTAATATCGCGCTAAAGACCGCCGAAGGAACCGCGAGGATGTTCGGCGCGTTCTTAAGAGAAGCGCTGACAAGTTCGTTTTTGGCTCGCATGGGGGCCGCTTTGGCGACGCCGGCGCTCAACACATTTAAAATGCGGGTCGATCCCCGCCGGTATAACGGCGCAATGTTGTTGGGGTTGAACGGCATTTGCGTCAAAAGCCATGGCGGAACGGACAGTGTTGGCTTTGCGAACGCCATCCACGTCGCGGTGGAGTTGATTTTAAACGATTTCAATGATCACATTAAGGACGATTACGAAAAGATTCGCGAATCGCTTGAAGTCGGACCAGAAGTGGCGGCAAACGAATGACCATTCGGACGGAAATTCTGGGTTCCGGTTCGTATCTCCCGGAAAACATCGTCACCAACGAAGAATTGGCCGCTCGCGTGGACACGACGGATGAATGGATTCGCACCCGCACCGGCATAACCCAACGGCATATTGCGGCGGATGGGGAAATTACATCCGATTTGGCGCTCAAGGCGGCCAGACGCGCGGTCGAATATGCGGATATCGACCCCAAGACGATAGACCTGGTTGTCGTCGCGACGACGACGCCTGACGACACTTTTCCGGCGACGGCGACTAAAGTTCAGGCCGGACTTGAAATGATCAACGGCGCCGCGTTTGATGTTCAAGCCGTATGTTCCGGCTTTGTTTACGGCCTCTCCATATGCGATGCGATGATCAGAGCGGGACAGGCGCGAACCGTGGTCTTGATCGGCGCCGAGACGTTTTCACGGCTTCTGGATTGGGAAGACCGCGGGACCTGCGTTCTTTTCGGTGACGGCGCGGGCGCCGTCGTCATGCGGGCGGCGGATAATGACGGGGCTGGGGGCGAGGAAGGCCGCGGGCACAATCGCCGGCGCGGCGTCTTGTCGACTCATATTCATTCGGACGGCAAGCTCAATGACCTCCTCTATGTGGATGGCGGCCCTTCCCGGACCCAGACCGTGGGACATGTGCGCATGGTCGGCAAGGAAATCTTCCGCCACGCCATCGTCAATCTGGCTGAAGCCGTCGATGAGGCCTTGGACGCGAACGGCCTTGATCGAGATGATTTGGATTGGTTGGTGCCGCATCAAGCGAACCGCCGTATTATTGACGGAACCGCCAAGAAACTGGGAATGACCGAGGATCAGGTGGTGATTACGGTTGACCGGCATGCCAACACCTCCGCCGCATCCATACCTCTGGCGCTGGACGTCGCCGTGCGCGATGGCCGTATAAAAAGGGGGGATTTGGTCCTTTTGGAGGCCATGGGCGGCGGGCTGACCTGGGGGTCATGCCTTGTCAGGTGGTAAACGATAGTAATTTGAACCGTTTACGCACATCGCCCTGTATTGACTGAATTCTTCCGGCGGATTACTTTTTCCTTGTATTGGCCTTGCAGGGGGGGATACGGACATGGCTGGAAAAACGGTGACGCGCGCTCAACTGGGGGAAGCGGTCTACCAGGAAGTTGGGTTGTCGCGGAATGAGTCCGCCGCTCTTTTAGAGACGGTGCTGGATCACATGGCCAACGCGCTGGCGGTGGGCGAGACGGTCAAAATTTCGTCGTTTGGCAGCTTCTCGGTTCGTCAGAAGGGAAAACGCATCGGCCGGAACCCAAAAACCGGCGAGGAAGTGCCCATTCTGCCCCGTAAAGTTCTGGTCTTTCGTCCCTCTCAGGTTCTGAAGAGCCGGATCAACGGCGCCGCCGGCGAGAGACTCGAGAACGATTGAGACGGATGAGCGGACATTCGACCGATAATCGCGGCGCGAAAGCGGCTCACGCATTTCGTACAATCAGCGAGGTGGCGGCGGAACTGGGTTTACCGCAACACGTTCTGCGCTTTTGGGAGTCTAAGTTTCCGCAAATAAAACCACTGAAGCGCGGCGGCGGGCGCCGTTATTACCGCCCGGAAGATATCGAAATGCTCATCCGGATACGGGACTGGCTGCATAAAGACGGCTACACCATCAAAGGGGTCCAAAAACTGTTGAAGGGTAAGCCGTTGGATGAGGCGGACGCACTGTTCAAATCCGTAAACGAGGACGGAGTGGATAAATCGTCGTTATCCGATGCGGCGGTCTCTGGCCTTCAGAGCGTCCTTTCGGAATTGCGCCAAATCCGGAGTCTTCTGGGTTAGAGCGGAAACGGCTACCGGGATCCTCTCAACACCCCTGTTAGCTCGTGGGAAAACGCCGTTCTTTGGATTGCGCTTGAGACTGGGCCTGGGTATATTGCCGCTCCCCATGGGACGCGTGTCCGCTCGTCCCATACGGTCGGAGCGTGGCGCAGCTTGGTAGCGCACCATACTGGGGGTGTGGGGGTCGTGGGTTCAAATCCCGCCGCTCCGACCATTCCCGCCCTTCTGGAACAAGGCGGGCGCCGGATAAATCGGGTCTCCGCCGGCCGCGCGTTTCAGGAAACTCTTAACATGGCTTCCAGCCGCCTCCCTTGCGGATCTGGATTAGCGTAAATCCCCACAAAGACCTTCATTGGGATGACCGATGGAACCGCCGCAGCCGCCATCAAAGCCATGACAGGCGTCTTCAAGCACTAAAAAATTTCCGTATCCCTCAAAGACGGCCTCTCTGGCGTCCCGTCAAAGGGGACGCGTCAGGAAAAGCGTTTCGACTCCGTGCCGAAAACATGCTAACGCCGCGATGAAAAAAAAGCCAGGGTCACGAAAACCCTGGCTTTGAGTCTGTGCTCTTGAGGGAAGGGAAGATTTGTTTCCAAATCCATCCAACATCTCAACCATGACAACTTCTGGCGGAATGCGAAGTGATGAATATCACAAACAGTATAAAATACTGACGTAACCAATCAGGTTCCGGGAGCGGGAAGCCCGTCCGATTGCGAAACGTCCCCGGTTTCTATATTTAAATCTTTCATAAGCCGTTCAAGTAGTTCATCCACTTGATCCGGCTTATACCCAAGATAGAAATTTCCGCCATCCGCAACCTTTATAGTTGGTCCTTCCATGCATTTCCCCATGCAAACGACCCGCTCCAGCTTTAGCGGCACCCCCTTTTTTTCCAGCAGCCGCTCCAGCGCCTCGGCTAGCGCGACACTGCCGCGCGCCTTGCACGACGGTCGGTCTGATCCAGGCCGAAAATTCTGGCAGATCATTAATCGAGGTGAGTTTGGGACGGTAGTGGACATCGAATGACCGAAGCTGCTCACGGACAACACTGTGGTTTAATGCCGATCACGGGATCGGGCATGGATTGATCGCGCCGTTATCTCTACGCTCTCGGAACATCCAGGTCCAGACGGGAAGAAGATGATATCGCAATGGTTACCGGTGAGATGAACGCCTCCCGGCCGGAAACCAGCCGCCACAAGTCTCAAAAATTGACTGTGACGGCAACTCCTTTCCATCCCGGCGCCGTATGCGTAACAAGATTCCATGAATACTGGATTCATAAGTAGGTGTTTGAGGGAATTCGGCGCGAACCAACCCGGCGTTTTCGGCATGACGCGGATTGTTCCCCTCAAGGCAAGACGGCTTGGGGCAATCGCTGTTTATCTCCTCTCTCAAACACGGTCGGTTCAAGCCGCCTCGTTCCTTTTCTTATGGCTTTCCAATCATTTGAGGCGAGAGCTTTTTATCACGCGCCCAAAGCCGCGCGCCCGGAGTCAGTCAGTTTGCAAATGAGCCAGCCGGGCTTCACAGGATTGGCGAACCAAGGTTCCGCCCAGCCGTTCTCGATACAGCTTTTAACCGTTCTTTCGCTCACTTTCCGGCCTTGTTCGTCAAACAACGGAAGTTTCCCTCCGGGTTGGGTTAATCCGTGTTCGAGCCATTTCTTCTGCGCGGCGGTTGGAGAGCCTTTTGCTTCCGTCGCCATACTGCCTCCCGCATGCGTGAGTGAGGGGGCGAATCTCACATTTGTCCCATGCCGTCCGTCCATTGAAGATTACGAATTTCCATCTGGCCACGCCAGAACGCCGCATGTCAAAATGGCGATCAGCGAAGCGGAACTCAAAACACATTTTGCTTATGAAAGACGTCAATGACCGAACATTTGCTGGTTTACTGCACCGCGCCCGACACCAATGAAGCCGAGCGACTGGGACGGATTGTCGTTTCCGAGCGTCTGGCGGCGTGCGCCAATATTTTACCCGGCGCACAATCCCTATACTGGTGGCAAGGAAAGGTCGCCCGGGACACAGAAACGGTTCTGGTCCTTAAAACCTCCAAAATAAGGTTTGCCGCGTTGGAGCGGCGCCTTGCGGATGAACATCCCCATGACTGTCCCTGTATCGTGGCGATACCGGTGGCTGAGGGGCATCAACCATTCCTGAACTGGGTTGGCGCGGAAACCAGCCAGTCCGATTAAGCGGCGATTATGCCGGAAATCTCGCTGATCGCGCTTTTTCCCTTGGTTCCCAACACCATGCCCTTGCGAATGGCGTCCGAAAGGGGGACAAAAACACGGAGCAGGGAGGCGTCCTTCTCTTTTTGTTCCAACATACGCTTAGCCATCCTGGAGACCATGGTGCAAAGTTCGCCGACGTGATCGTATTCCGTATCGGCAAGTTCGAGCCGCACGTAGTTGGCCTCTTCCATCAGCATCACCAGTTCCTGACGATGGGTTTCCATAACGTCCGGCTCGGCCGCATGACGGGCAATGACATCCATGATGTCCACCATACGATCGGTTAGAAGCTCAAGGCGCTTCACCTCAATGTCCTTATTGACCCGCTTTACCGCCTGAAGGACGTCATCATGGCTGGGATTCAGGCCTTCCGCACGCTCCGCAAGGATATTCGGGACCTTGATTTCCATCGATTCCTTATCTTTAACGCGTCTGGGACCGACGTATTCGCCGTTGACGACATAGGGACGGCGCTTTTCGATCAACCGGGTCAGGCGGCTGAGAAGGGTGTTGGTCGCAACGGGTTTTACGACGATGTCGTCTATTCCATTCAGCATGGCGTTGGTGACGATTGAGGCGCTTTCTTCCTGCGGAACCAGCGCAACCAGCGTAATATAGGGATTCTTGCCGATCTTATGCTGACGAATGCGCTGAATTTGGGGGATGAAATCCCCGTCCTTCAGATGCGTGTCGGTAATGATCAGATCCGGGATTTCTTTATCAAGCCCATCCGTAATCTCTCTTAGTGTCGAGGCCAGGGTTATCTCACGGAAACCTGCGTTGAACATGATGGTGCGAATGGCCTGACGAGCCGTCAGATCGCCGTCCGCCACGTACGCCTTTATCTTATCGTATCTATAATCCACAAAGCATCTCCAAACTGACGTCTTCACGAGTTGCGTGAACCACGTTAGCCGACAAAATATGAAAAAACCCTTACATCCCGCGACCGTGATTTAAATCATACGTTCAGCCATGAGCGGCAAAAGGGCATGAACCTGCGGCGGCATGAACAGCGCCAAGGAATTACCGGATCAGGCGCCAATACGCTGGACGATGGCGCGCGCGGTTTCGGCGGCTTCAACGCCGTCTTCGAACCTGGCCTGAATGGCCCGCGCATAAGCGGTCTCAACAGCTTCGCCCGCCGGGTGTCGAGCGCATCATCCGGCATCAGGACATCCAGCTTTTCAAAATCTTGCGGTTTCATCATTGGGATTACGCTCCGGAAGCTTTTCGAACAGAAAGTTCAACGGTTGCGGCGGCTTGAGCGGCGATTCCCTCCCGGCGTCCGATAAAACCGAGTTTTTCCGTCGTCGTCGCTTTTACGCTCACCCTATCTGAATCGAGGCCGAGGATCGCCGCGATGCTGGACCGCATGGCGTCCCGATGGGGGCCTATTTTGGGCGCCTCGCAGATCAAGGTCAGATCCAGGTGGATCAGACGTCCGCCACGTTCCTTGACCAGCGAATGCGCGTGTTGAATAAACTTGTCGGATGACGCGCCGCGCCACCTCGGATCGCCGGGCGGGAAATGGGCGCCTATGTCGCCAGCGCCAATCGCGCCCAGAATGGCGTCCGTTAACGCGTGAAGACCGACATCGGCGTCGGAATGTCCGGCGAGGCCCGCCGTATGTGGAACGTCAACGCCGCATAAAACAACATGGTCGCCGGGGCCAAACTTGTGGACATCAAAGCCTGTCCCCACCCGCGTCTCGGTTCGCGTTGTGTTCATGGCGCCGCCGCGGTCCTTGATCATGGCCTGAGCACGGGCCAAATCGTGGGCCGTGGTGATCTTGAAACCATCCTCATCGCCCGTGACCAGGATAACGGACAGCCCCGCATGTTCAAGCACGGAGGCGTCATCCGTCAAACGGGCGGACCGGGCGCCAAGATGTGCGTTGAAAATCGCGTCGAACTGAAAGCCTTGTGGCGTTTGCGCCCGCATCAGCCGGCTTCTGTCCAGGGTTTCGGCAACCTCGGCGCCGTGACGGCGTTTGATGGTGTCGTCCACGGAGAGCGCTGGAATGGCGCCCGGCGAATGCTCCAAGGCGTCCAGGACGCGTGAAATTGTCGAGGCGGCGACGAACGGCCGGGCGGCGTCATGAATTAACACCCTTGCCGCTCCCAGCCTTTGCGCGGCTTTCAAGCCGTTGAGGACAGATTGCTGGCGTGTGTCGCCGCCATGAACCGGCGCTTCGAGGTCTAGATCACTGACGGCCGCGTCATAAAGCACCCGGTCATCCGGATGAATGACGCAAAGAACCGGCCCGACGGCCGGGTGCCGGCAAAAGGCTTGAACCGCATGACGCAGAACAGCCGCGCTTCCTAGTTGGGCGTATTGTTTGGGCAGCGTTCCGCCAGCGCGGTGACCGCGGCCCGCGGCGGCGATAATGGCGACAGTGACGGGAGATGCTGGATTGGACATGGATAAGCCAGGCGGAAATCAAGGAGGTCGGCGCGCCGGAGGGTACTCTCGGTATTTTTCAACCTCAAGCGGGCAATTGCGCGTTTCGACCGAGCTTTTTGAGATGGACCGCGTTACAAGGGCGAGGGTGGGGCTTGCCAAATCCCCCAGCGGGCGCGATGGTCACGCAGGTCTTTCATCTCAAGGTAACCCGCCAGTTCGTCAGCGTTCTCATGTCCCAGTCTCTGCTCCTTTCCGTAACGGCGCTTTTGACCCTGATTCCGGCGGCGTTTTGGTCATCGCGCTTCGAGGCTGTTGAAAACGCCGCCATGGTTATGTGGTTGCTGGGCGCCGCCTTGACGGGAACTCTCTCATGGGCGGCGATTTCTCTATTAATGTTGGGGGGCTGGCAAACCGATTTGGGGTCCGCCCTTCGGATATCCGTCGCGGCGGGAATGATCGTCTTCACCATCGGCGCGCTGATGGACGAGGCGGTCCGGCGCCTAACCCGGTTGTTCACCCTCTTGATGCTGGTTATGACCGTCCTGGCTGTGTTGGTGGGATTGGGTCCCGGCGAGGCGGACCGAGGCGCAACCCCGGGGAGCGCGCTCTGGGCTCACATCACGGTCTCGGTCGCGACCTACGCCTTTCTGGCCGTGGCGGCCACCGCGGCCCTTGGGGCCAGTATTCAAGAGCGCGCCTTGAAGAATCGATCCGCCCCGGGCGGCATGAGTTCAACGCTTCCCAGCGTGTTGGACTGCGAGAGCGTGGTTCAGCGTTATTTGTTCTGGGCTTGGGCTGTCCTCGGCGGCGGAATCATTACGGGACTTGCCGTGAACCTCGGCCGCGGGGACGCGCCTGTGACCCTCGATCACAAGACGGTCTTCGCTATCGGGGCGTTCGTCGTCATTGGTTTGTTGATTCTGGCTCGCCGGATCAGCGGGGTTCGGGGACGGCGCGCCGCCCGCTGGGTCCTGGCCGCCTACCTGCTGCTGACGCTGGCCTATCCGGGCGTCAAATTCGTGACCCAGGTCGTGCTGTCGTAACAGCCTATTTTCCTTGCGCGTTCTGCAATGTTGCTTAATAAATAGGCGCCCTTCGTCAAAGGATTTTTCGATGGTTCGAATCGGTTCCGTAAACGTCGCCGACCCCGTGGTTCTGGCCCCAATGTCCGGTGTCACCGACATGCCGTTCCGGCGCCTGGTCAAGGGTTTCGGGGTTGGACTTGTGGTGTCGGAGATGATCGCCAGCAAGGCGATGATTCACGCGGCCAGGAAAACCATGAAGATGGCGGCCCATTGCGCCGAAGAGCACCCCATGTCCGTGCAGCTTGCCGGTTGCGAGCCGGATGTCGTCGCGGAAGCGGCGCGCCTGAACGAGGACCGCGGCGCGGCGCTGATCGACATCAATATGGGCTGTCCGGTCAAAAAGGTCGTCAATGGGGACGCCGGCTCGGCTCTCATGCGGGACGAAATCCTGGCTGGCGGGATACTGAACGCGGTCGTGAAGGCCGTGGGGATTCCGGTCACCCTGAAGATGCGCATGGGCTGGGATCACGACAGTCTAAATGCGCCGAAACTTGCCCAAATCGCCCAGGACGCAGGCGTTCAATCCGTGGCGGTCCATGGCCGGACGCGCTGTCAGTTTTATAAGGGAACAGCCGATTGGAAGTTCATCCGTAACGTGAAGGAGGCCGTGTCCATTCCGGTGTTCGCCAATGGTGACATCGTGACCTTGGCGGATGCGAAGCGTTGTCTTGAGGAATCCGGGGCGGACGGCGTGCTGATCGGCCGCGGCGCCTATGGCCGCCCTTGGTTTCCGGGCCAAGTCATCCATTATTTGAAGACGGGCGAGGAATTGCCTGATCCGTCCATGAATGTCCAGCACCAAACCTTGAAGACACACTTCGAGGATATCCTGACCCACTATGGCGCCCATGCCGGCGTTAAGATCGCCCGCAAGCATATTGGTTGGTATTCGAGGGGGCTTAGAAACTCCGCAGAATTTCGCCAGCGGATCATGGGGGTGGAGGATGTTGATAAGGTCCGTTCCATGCTGGACGCCTATTACTCTCCGATGTTGGAGCAAAGGGCCGCCTGATGGCGCCGCCCGCGCTTGCCGCCAAAGTCCGCCGCAAGGCCGTTTCCGGGATTTCCCTAGAAGCTATACTCAATGCTTTGGGAGCGGCGGTCGTCGTCGTGGACAAGGATAACATCGTTGAACATATCAACGCGCCAGCCGAGAATGTGTTGCGGATATCCAAAGCCTGGATGTCGGGCCGTGAGATAGAAGACGTCTTTCCCGTCGGCTCGCCTCTGGTTTCGCTGATCGAACAGGCGCGCCGCGAGCGGGCGCCCGTGTTGGAATACGATGTCACGGTTGAGACCCCGAGGATCAAGGCGTCTTTCTTGACCGTTCAGGCCATTCCGATTCAAGAAGAAGAAAACGGCCATGTCGTCCTCAGCCTCATGCTCAGGGGCGTCGCCAGCGCCATCGACCGGCAACTGTCTTCTCATCGTGGTTCCTCGCGGTCCGTGACCTCCATGGCGGCGATGTTGGCTCATGAGGTGCGCAATCCTCTGTCGGGAATCAGAGGCGCCGCTCAATTGCTGGAACAAAACGCGACCGGGGATGACCGACCGCTCGCCCGGCTGATCCGGGACGAGGTGGACCGGATTTCAAATCTGATTGGGCGCATGGAAGTGTTTTCTGACGATGACCCGCCGCGTTTGCAGCCGGTCAACATTCACCAGGTTCTGGATCGCGTCGAGCGTCTGGCGGCCACGGGGTTCGGGGCCCACATCCACTTTAAAAACCGCTTCGATCCATCCCTGCCTCCCGTTGCCGGAGATATGGATCAGTTGGTCCAGGTGTTTTTGAACCTGATCAAAAACGCCGTGGAGGCCTGCTCCGCCGTTGGCGGCGAGATTAAACTGACGACAGCCTATCAACATGGCGTTCGCTTCGCCGTTCCGGGAACGCGAGAGCGGGTTCATCTGCCGCTCATCGTTACGGTGACGGACAATGGCGCGGGCATTCCCGACGAGTTGCGGGACGATATGTTTGATCCGTTCGTCACGTCCAAGCGGAACGGCACCGGCCTGGGACTCGCCCTGGTCGCAAAGCTGATTCACAAGCACGGCGGGGTCATTGAATGCGAGAGCGAGCCTGGCCAAACCGAATTTCGCGTCATGCTGCCGGTAACGAAGGAGTAATCCAATGATCGCCCGCACGGTTCTGGTCGCGGACGACGACGCCGCCATTCGCACGGTTCTCACTCAAGCGCTGGGACGCGCCGGTTTTGACGTTCGATCAACCGGCGACGCCTCAACGCTATGGACCTGGGTGGAGCGGGGCGAGGGCGACATCGTGATCACCGACGTCGTCATGCCTGATGAGAACGGGCTTGATCTTATCCCGCGTGTTCATGCTATTCGGCCCGACCTGAGAATTATCGTAATGAGCGCCCAAAACACCCTCTTGACGGCGGTCAAGGCGGCAGAGAGGGGAGCTTTCGAATATTTACCAAAACCTTTTGATATCAACGAATTGATTTCAGTTGTTCAGCGGGGTCTTGAGGCGCCGGTCAGCGTATTCCCGAAAACCTTGAACGAGCGGCAAGAGAAACTGCCCCTGGTCGGCCGTTCGGCCGCGATGCAGGATATCTACCGGTCTCTCGCGCGTTTGATGGCGACGGATTTAACGGTGCTTGTAACTGGTGAGTCAGGTACAGGCAAAGAACTCGTCGCGCGAGCGCTTCATGATTTCGGTCAGAGAAAGGCAAAACCTTTTGTCGCGGTTAATATGGCCGCTGTCCCGCGTGAACTCATAGAGAGTGACCTGTTTGGCCATGAAAAGGGCGCCTTTACCGGTGCGATGGTCCGCTCGGCCGGACGCTTCGAGCAGGCGGAAGGCGGCACGCTTTTCCTGGATGAGATCGGGGACATGCCTTTGGAAGCGCAAACCCGTCTGCTGCGTGTGCTGCAAGAAGGTGAATATTCGACCGTGGGAGGACGGGTGACTCTCAAAACGAATGTCCGGATTATTGCGGCGACGCACCGCGACCTTCGGCAATTGATCCGCCAAGGTTTATTCCGCGAGGACCTTTATTACCGTCTGAATGTCGTTATGCTACGATTACCGCCGCTGCGCGAACGGCTGGAAGATGTCCCCGAACTCGTGAACACCTTCATCGCCAAGGCCGCCAGCGAGGGCCTTCCCTGGAAAATCATTGACGGCGCGGCTATGGACCGGCTCAAAAGCTATCATTGGCCCGGCAACATCCGCGAGTTGGAGAACATGGTGCACCGGTTCGCCGCTCTTTACGGTGAAGAGGTCATTACGCCGGATACGGTGGATCACGAATTGAATGACAATATCCGGCAAACCGCCACCTTTCCCGCATCGGAGAGTCAGGGGCTCTCGGAAGCCGTGGAAGAGCGCCTGGCGGCGTATTTCGAAGCACATGGAAACGGTTTGCCGGCGGCGGGCCTCTACGACCGGGTCCTCCGGGAGGTCGAGCGTCCCTTGATCGCCCTTACCCTGAGGGCGACCAAGGGTAATCAGGTGAAAGCCGCGGATCTTTTAGGCGTTAACCGAAACACCCTGAGGAAAAAGATCAAGGGCCTGAATATACCGGTTGTTCGAGGACAAGGCTGATGCCAGAGTTGGCGGAACGGCAAGGTGGCCTTTTGGCGGCCAAACAAAAGAGAGGGTTGAGCCGGAAATTGGCGTACGCCTTCGCGGCTGCAGCTGTTTTGTCCTGCTTGGGCACCGCGCTTTATCTGTTTGGCCGCCCCGGTGAAGAAGCGGACGTCGAGACGGTTTTGGCGCTGTTTTATCTGGACGGCGCGTTACTGCTGTTGCTCGGTCTCGTCGTGGGGCGGCGCCTGGCGGCGATCTGGATGGAACGCCGCCGTAAGCGGGCGGGCGCCGGGCTGCACATTAAATTGGCGCTTCTTTTTGGCCTGATCTCCACGGCTCCAGCCGTTCTCATGGCGATTTTCGCGACTCTCTTCGTGAACCACGGTCTCCAGGTTTGGTTCGGCGAAAGGGTCAGCGCGACGCTCGACCGCTCGGTGAAGGTCGCCCAATCCTATCTCACCGAACATAGGGAGAATTTCAAATCCGAGATATTGGAGGTCGCCACGGACTTAGATATGAATGCGGAGGCTTTCCGCCGTTTTCCCTGGCAGGTGAACCCAAGATTGACGGAGCAGATGACCCGGTTTGGTCTGACCGAGCTGGCGTTGGTGGATTCGAATGGAACGGTGTTGAATAAATCAGCGTTGAGCCTCGCCGGCAATGTCATGACGATACCGGCCGACGCGTTTATCAACGCGGGGATCGGCCGGATTACATTGATGGCGCCCGCTGCGGAAGAGCGCGACCGGGTCCGTGGGCTTTACAAGCTGACCAATTGGCTGAACACCTATCTCGTCGTGGAACGTTTCGTTGACCCGGTCGTGCTGGACCACCTGGACACGATCGGCGCGGCGGTTCAAGAGTATAAAACGCTGGAAGAGGAACGAGGCGGCGTACAGATCAGCTTCGCCTTGATCTTTCTTGTCAGCGCCTTACTGCTGCTGTTGGCCGCTATCTGGATCGGTTTGACCGTGGCGACACGGATGGCGGACCCCATCAGCCACGTGATTTCCGCCGCTGAACAAGTGCGGGCCGGAAACTTGAACGTTTACGTCGATCCCCCGGAAGCCGATGACGAGATAAGTTCGCTCAGCCGCGCGTTCAACCGCATGACAACTCAAATCCGCGTGCAACAAGAGGGGCTGATCGACGCCAACCAACAGCTTGACGAACGGCGCCGTTTTACGGAAACGGTCCTGGGGGGAGTGTCTGCGGGGGTTATCGGACTGGATGCGGAAGGAAGGATAAACCTGCCCAATCGCTCGGCCTCGACCTTGCTCGAAACCGATTTGGACGCCGCCGCCGGGCAGGCTTTGAGTTCTGCCGTTCCGGAAATGAGCAAGTTATTTGAAGCGGCGAGAATGCGGCCCGCGCGCACCCATCGTGACGAACTGCGGCTGATACGCGGGGCGCGGCACCACATTTTGCTCGTCCGAATCGTGGCGGAGCGCTTGAACGGAAAAGTGATCGGATACGTGGTGACCTTCGATGACATTACGGAACTTCAATCCGCCCAAAGAAAAGCCGCTTGGTCGGATGTCGCCCGGCGAATCGCCCATGAGATCAAAAACCCGTTGACGCCCATTCAGCTTTCGGCGGAACGCCTGGGCAGCAAGTATCTGGAGCAGATCACGGAGGGACGCGACGCCTTTGAACGATATATTCAAACCATTGTCCGGCAAGTGGGTGATATTGGTCGAATGGTCGATGAATTCTCGTCCTTCGCCAGGATGCCTCAACCCAAAATACAATCGGAAGACTTGGGTCAATTATTGCGTGAAGCAGTCTTTTTAGAGCGCGAACGAGCGTCCGAACTCACGTTCGATCTGCAAATTCCGAATGCCGGTCTGGTGATCGCATGTGATCGGCGGCAGGTTTCCCGCGTGTTCACAAATGTTATTAAAAACGCGGTTGAGTCCGTTGAAACAAGGATACAAAAAGAACCCGCCGAAGCGGGACGGATTTGGGTGTCTATGATTGACGGCAGAAACGAGGGAACTTTGCTGGAGATCGTTGTGGAAGACAACGGCGTCGGGTTGCCCGAAGGAGATAGAGCGCGGTTGACCGAGCCCTACGTGACAACTCGGGAGAAGGGCACAGGCCTTGGTTTGGCGATCGTCAAAAAGATCATGGAAGAACACGGCGGCGGCCTCGTTTTGGAAGATCGCGCCGGCGGGGGCGCTCGAATCCGCCTGAGTTTCGGCGAGGTTGACGATGCGCTGTTGGCCGGCGGCGTGAACGTGGACATGGACCCCATGAAGGTCGCGACTTCTCCGCTATCCGGTCGGTTTTAGGCGGGCGGGTTATGGCCGAAGACATCCTGGTCGTCGATGACGAGGCGGATATCCGCCAATTGATCGCGGATATCCTGGAGGATGAGGGCTTCGAACCCCGGCAGGCTGGTGACAGCGCGGCGGCTTTGGCGGAAATTAACGCTCGACGGCCCGGACTCGTGTTGTTGGACATTTGGCTTCAGGGCAGCGACCTGGATGGTTTGGGAATTTTGCGGGAGGCGAAACGCGATCATCCGGATATCCCGGTTCTAATGATGAGCGGTCACGGGACCGTGGAAACCGCCGTGTCCGCGATGAGGGAGGGGGCTTATGATTTCATTGAAAAACCTTTTAAGGCGGATCGATTAATCTTATTGGTTAGACGCGCCATGGAAGCCGCCCGCCTTCGGCGCGAGGTTGAGGAACTGAAATTGCGGGCGGGGACCGACACCGAGGTTGTGGGCGGTTCACCCGTGATGCGCAACATCCAGCAATTAATCTCACGTGTCGCGCCAACCAATAGCCGGGTGCTGATTTCAGGACCCAGCGGCGCGGGCAAGGAAATCGTCGCGCGCGCCATTCACCGCGCCTCGACCAGAAAAGACGGACCATTCGTGGTGGTGAATTGTGCGGCAATGGCGCCGGATCGTATGGAGGAAGAGCTTTTCGGTGCGGAAGGTCCGGACGGCGCGTTGCGAATTGGAACGTTTGAAAAGGCCCACCGGGGCACGCTTCTGCTCGACGAAGTGGCGGATATGCCGCTGGAAACACAGGGCAAAATCGTCCGGGTGCTGCAGGACCAATTGTTCGAGCGTGTTGGACGCCGAAGCCAGGTGCGTGTCGATGTTCGTGTAATCGCGACGACAACCAGCGACCTGACAAACGCGATTGACGACGGGAAATTCCGCGAAGACCTGTACTATCGCCTGAATGTCGTGCCCGTGGCCGTGCCGCCGCTTCGTGATCATGCCGCGGACATCCCACTGCTGGCGCGGCATTTTATCTCTCACGCGTCCGAGCGGGCCGGCCGGATCGCGCGGCGGCTGAGCGACGACACTCTGGCGCTGCTCCAGGCGCAGGAATGGCCCGGCAACGTGCGGGAACTTCGTAACGCCATTGAGCGGATGATGATCCTCGCCACGGGGAACGACGACACCCCGATTTCACTTGATCAACTACCTGACGACACCGCTTCCGTCTCGACGGCGCACACTAGTTTCAACAGCGGAGAAATCATGAGCCTGCCACTGCGCGAAGCCCGGGAAGTATTCGAACGGGATTACCTGGCGGCCCAGATGACCCGGTTCGGCGGGAATATCTCCAAGACCGCGCGGTTTATCGGGATGGAGCGCTCCGCCTTGCATCGAAAACTGAAGACGCTGGGCCTCTCTGGGGAAACGGGGGAAATGGGAAAGCGTTGATCCAGGCTGTTTCCTGGGCTTTGATACGATTAGGGTTTCAAGCCGTTTGGCGTCAGCCCGAGTCTGTTTTTGGGATATAGCCTTGAAAGTCATCGTTTGTGGAGCCGGTCAGGTTGGGGTGAACATCGCTCGGCAATTGGCCCAGGAAAACAACGACGTGACCATCGTTGATCAGTCGCTGGAACTGGTTCGCAACGTTTCCGACACTCTGGACGCACAAGCGGTTCAAGGCCATGCGTCTGACCCCGAGGTGTTGGAAAAAGCGGGCGTCGAGGATGCGGATATGTTTATCGCCGTCACATTGAGCGACGAAGTCAATATGGTGGCGTGTCAGGTGGCTCATTCCTTGTTCGACGTGCCCATGAAAATCGCTCGTGTCCGCCAGCAATGCTATTTACAGCCGATCCATGCGGAGTTGTTCAGCCGCGACAATCTTCCCATCGACGTGATTATCTCGCCTGAGCGTGAGGTCGCCCGCGCCATCGCCCGGCGCCTGGAGATGACGGGCGCCATGGAAATCATCCCGCTGGCGAACGACAAGGTGCGGCTGCTGGGCGTCCGCTGTGACGAGACATGCCCCGTTTTGAATACGCCTCTCCGGCAGCTCACTCAGCTATTCCCGGACCTCAATATCGTGGTTGTTGGTTTGATCCGCGACGGTCGGCCCATTATTCCGACAGCGGATGATCAAATGCTGCTGAACGATGAGGTCTTTTTCGTGGTCGAGACGGAAAAAGCCGGTCGCGCCATGGCGGCGTTCGGTTTGGAAGAGCGAGAGTCCGGGCGGTTGTTGATTTTCGGCGGCGGCAACATCGGTGTTTTTCTCGCTCAAGAAGTGGAACGCCATTTTCCCTGGGTGAAAGCGAAAATTATTGAGGGCAACGCGGCGCGCGCCGGTGAGATAACCCGTCTGTTGGATGACACCATCGTCCTCAAGGGAGACGCTCGGGACACAGATCTGCTGGAAGAAGCGAATATCCGCCAAATTGAGACCGTGGTGGCTGTTACCAACGATGACGAGACCAACATATTGTCATCTCTGCTGGCCAAACAACTGGGCTCGGAGCGGGCGATCGCTCTGGTGAACGCCAGCACTTATGAACAGTTGACAGGCACGCTTGGCATTGATGTGGTGATCAGCCCGAGGAATATTACCGTTTCATCCATTCTCCAGCATGTGCGCAGGGGACGCATTCATTCGGTTCACGCCATCCGGCAAGGTTTCGGCGAATTGATCGAGGCGGAGGCGCTGGAAACATCCGAATTGGTGGGCAAACCGCTTCGTGACGTCAAATTGCCGTCCGGGGTTTTGATCGGCGCCATCGTGAAGGGTGAGGATGTCGTTTATCCCACGGGTTCGGCCGTGATCGAGGCCCAGGACCGGGTTATCCTGTTTGCCGCGACCACCGCCGTCCGCCAAGTGGAGAAACTGTTCTCCGTTCAACTTGAATTCTTTTAAGGTTTCAGGAGCCTCCATGTCCCGCATCGCATACGTCAACGGCCTCTACGTGCCCCACGGCGCCGCGGCAGTTCATATCGAAGACCGCGGCTATCAGTTCGCCGACGGCGTTTATGAGGTTTTCGCCGTTCATAACGGGGCTCTGATCGGTGAACAGGGCCATATGGACCGGTTGGGACGCTCGTTGTCCGAACTAGAGATTGCCTGGCCGATGTCCGCGCCGTCCATGATGCACGTCGTCCGCGAGACGCAACGCCGCAATCACGTTCGGAACGGGTTGATTTATCTTCAAGTGACCCGGGGCGTCGCACGCCGGGATCACGCCTTTCCAAGTGATATTGAAAGTTCGCTGGTGATCACCGCGAAGAAAATGGCGCCGCTGGACAAGGAAAAACTCCGGGCCGGCGTATCAGTGATCACCCAGCCGGATATCCGCTGGGCGAGACGCGACATCAAATCCATCGCGCTTTTGCCCAATTGCATCGCGAAGCAACGCGCCCGCGAGGCTGGCGCCTTCGAGGCATGGATGGTGGAAAAAGAAGGGCTGGTGACCGAGGGCACGTCAACCAATGCCTGGATTGTCACCAAGGAAGGCGATCTGGTCACCCGGAACGCCAGTGAGGATATTCTGAACGGAATTACGCGGTTGCTGGTCATTGAAGCGGCGGCGGAGAAGGGTATCTCGATTATAGAGCGTCCGTTTACCGTTGATGAGGCGCTGGAAGCCAAAGAAGCCTTCATCACCAGTTCCACTAGTCACGTGAAGGCGGTCACCAGCATCGACGGACGGTCGGTCGGCAATGGGCGCGTTGGCGAACTGACGGAGCGGTTGTTGGATATTTACGTCGATTATGTACAAACCGGGAACGGTTGAACGCGCGTATGACCAATGACGTCAGTCTGCCGCGCCCGCGGGCCGTCTTATTCGACTGGGACAACACCCTGGTGAAGACATGGGGCGTCATTAGGGACGCGCTTAACACAACCTTTCGGGCTTACGGTTTGCCGGAATGGTCCATGGAAGAAACACGCGCCAAGGTCCGTCACTCCATGCGAGACAGTTTCCCAGCCATTTTTGGCGACGAATGGGAAGCGGCTGGGGAAGTGTTCCATGCGCGCTATCGGGAGATTCACACGGCCGCGCTGGAGACCGCAGCCGGCGCGGAGGAGCTGTTAAACACACTGAAAGACCGAGGGGTCTATATGGGAGTGGTCAGCAACAAACGCGGCGGCAATTTGCGGATCGAGGCGAACCACCTAGGGTGGACGCCATATTTCGGCGCGGTTGTTGGCGCGTCCGACGCGGCCGCGGATAAACCGGACAGGGCTCATGTGGATATGGCGCTTGCGCCATCCGGCGGTATTGCACCGGCTGAAGACGTCTGGTTTGTCGGCGATGCGGACATCGACATGACTTGCGCCGGGCGGAATGGCATGACTGGCGTTCTGATCCGGGACGGCGCCATTGGCCCCGATGAGTTTCCGGAACACCCCCCAAAAGTTTCTTTCCGGTCCTGTGAGGCTCTATGCAAATTTGTAAGGAATATGTAATCTGAAAAGTGTAGGGTTTCCAAGACAGGGTCGGGGAACCTGGCGCGCCTTGTCTTGAAGACTTACGGCGTAAACACAATAGCCGCAATCAGCGAAAAAACGCTCATGGAACAGGAAACATCTCGGACATAAGGGTAAGAGCGGGAAGGACCGCCGGTAACGCACGGCCCAAACCTCCATATGCTTCGGGATACATAAAAACATGTCGTCTGAAAAATCACAAAACGTCCAGGACGTCTTTCTCAACCACATCCGTAAAAATAAAACGCCCGTGACGGTGTTTCTAGTGAATGGCGTGAAGTTGCAGGGGATCGTCACTTGGTTCGATAATTTCTCCGTCCTTCTGCGTCGGGATGGCCATACGCAATTGGTCTACAAGCACGCCATTTCGACCGTTATGCCGTCGGTGCCGGTTCAACTGTTTGAACCGGAGACGGACGCTGGCAACGGCGAAGATTGACCGGCTTTTCCGGACAGGACGGCGCGGCACAGGACGGCGCGGCCGGGCGGGCCGCAGAAGACGCCGGCCCATGTATTGTCCTGAAACCATATCTTCGCGCTGAAACGGCGGACCGCGACCCCGACGCCCAGTTGGAAGAGGGCGTTGGGCTGGCCCGCGCGATCAATCTAACCGTCGTTCATGCGGAGAAGGTCCCTCTGTCCCGGCTTCGGCCCGCCACCTACATGGGAAAAGGAACCGTGGAACGCGTCGCCGGCATCGATGCGACGCTCAATGAGCCTTGCGGCCTCGTCTTCGTCGACGCCAACCTCAGTCCGGTCCAACAGCGAAACCTGGAAACAGAATGGCGCAAGAAGGTTATCGACCGCACGGGGTTGATCCTTGAGATTTTTGGCGCGAGGGCGCGCACCAGGGAAGGGCGGCTTCAAGTCGAACTTGCCGCCCTCAGTTATCAGTTGGGACGCCTTGTGCGCAGTTGGACCCATCTCGAACGTCAGCGGGGCGGCGCCGGCTTTATGGGCGGCCCCGGCGAAAGTCAGATCGAGCTTGATCGCCGTTTGATCCGTCGGCGGATGTCCCGGCTTAAAAAGGAACTGACCGAGGTAAAACGCACGCGCGGGCTTCAACGCCGGGCGCGACAGCGCGTTCCTTATCCCGTAATAGCTTTGGTTGGATATACCAATGCGGGTAAATCAACGCTTTTCAATAAGTTGACGGGTGCGGACGTCATGGCGGAAGACCAACTTTTCGCCACGCTCGACCCTACCATGCGGCGTCTGGAATTGCCCGGCGGGCGAGTTGTTATTTTGTCCGACACGGTGGGGTTTGTCTCTGATCTGCCTCATGATCTGGTCGAAGCCTTTCACGCGACTTTGGAGGAAGTCGTGGAAGCGGATTTGGTGCTGCACGTCCGCGACATCTCGCACATCGATACGGAGGCCCAGAAGTCTGACGTCTTGAGCGTGCTCAAGAGCCTGGGCGTTGAGACGGGCGGGGCCAACGACAATCGAATGGTCGAGGTTCTGAACAAAATCGATCAGATGCGGGAAACGGACGTTTCCATTCTTCGCAATCGGTCCGCGCGCGCGAATTCCGGCGTCTATCTGGTGTCGGCGGTCACCGGCGAGGGGACGGAATATCTTTTGGAGGCTATTTCACGGCGCACGACCGAAGAGCTTAGAGAGGTCGCGCTGATGATACCCTATAAGGATGGAAAAAGTCTTGCCTGGGTGTATGATAACGGCGACGTTCTGAGCCGCGTGGACGAAACGGACGGTGTCCGCATCTCCGTCCGCTTGGGCGCAAGGGAGGCCGCGCGGCTCTCAAAACAATTTGCCCCCGAGTCCGGCCGGTTATCCTCCCCCGGCCCGCTAGACTGTTAAAGAGATATTTAACCACGCGTCCGGTATATCCGCGTTCAGGGGCGGTAAAGGCTGGGATTTCGGTCCATGTCAACGGCGAAACATCAGCAAAAGTGGCGAGGCAAGAACAAGCTCGTCAAGCGCCAACTGAACGTCATGGCCAAAAGCCGTGTGCATGACAACTTGGTCGAGCTGGCTGAGGAATTCCGCCTGCGCGGGAAGGGCGAAGCCGTGAGTTTCGCGAGCTTCGTCACCGAATCCCTTCGCCAACGCGCTACGTACAACGAAGATGTCGCCCAAATGCTCGACGATTTGGCGGAAGCCTATCACCGGGATCGCGACATCTATTCCAGTTGAGCGTTTGGCGCCCCGATGTTGATCGGCCCTGATCTTGTCACTCAGGCGGTCGCCGAAGCGGCCCAGGCTGAAATTCTCCCAAGATTCCATAATTTGTCGCCTTCCGACATCCGCCAGAAAACAGGCCCCCTGGATTTGGTGACCGTCGCCGACGAAGTTATGGAAAAGAGATTGTCCGAAACTTTAATTGACATGCTGCCCGGCAGTATTGCCGTCGGCGAGGAGGCCGCCGCCGCGGACCCGGCCGTGCTGCGGCGGTTGAACGGCGAAGCCCCTTGCTGGGTCATCGACCCGGTGGACGGGACCTCGAATTTCGCCAACGGCGTTTCCTGTTTCGCGGTCATTGTCGCGCTCTGCCAGGGGGCCGAGACCGTGCAGGGCTGGATTCATGATCCGGTGAACTCGATCACTCAATGGGCCGTCAAGGGAGAGGGGGCGTTCGAAGACGGCGAACCCCTTCGTCTTCCGCGGGCGCCATCGTCGATCGAGGCAATGAGGGGACGGCTGCCGGAAACGCTGGCGCGTAAGTTTAGCGCGCGTCTAGACGCCGGCGAGACTGGCCTTCCTAGGGATATCGTCAACCTTCGATGCGCCGGGCGGGAATATATGGCGCTGTCGCGCGGCGACCTTCATTTCTGCCGCTATGGAGGTAAGCTGAAGCCCTGGGATCATGCGGCCGGGCTGCTAATTCATTCGGAGGCGGGAGGGCGTCACGGCATGATGCCCGACGGCGTTCCTTATCTTCCATCAGGACCAAGACCAGGCCCCTTGGTGATTGCCATGTCACGCGATCACTGGCATACCATGGCCCCGCTGATCGGCTCGTTCCGGGCTTGATTGGATATTCGCGTAAAGGGACGGAGGACGCGGCAAAATGGCGCGCACGGCATTCATCGGGCTTGGCGTCATGGGCTATCCCATGGCGGGACACCTGAGCAAGAACGGTCATGAGGTCAAGGTTTACAATCGGACGACGGCCAAAGCGGAAAAATGGGCCGGTGAATTCGGCGGCGGCTTGGGCGTCACGCCCAAGGAAGCCGCGCAAGACGCTGATTTCGTTTTCACGTGTGTGGGTAACGACAACGACCTGCGGAGCGTCGTGCTGAGCGCGGACGGGGCGCTGGCGGGCATGAAGCGCGGCGCGGCGCTGATTGATCACACGACGGCGTCGGCGGCTGTCGCCCGGGAAATCGGTGAAAAAGCCGCCGCCCAGGGCGCCGGCTTCATCGACGCCCCGGTGTCCGGCGGCCAGGCCGGCGCCGAGAACGGGGTTCTGACCGTCATGTGCGGCGGGGAACGGGCCGCTTTTGATCAGGCGAAACCGGTCATGGAAAGCTATGGGCGCGCGGTAACGCTGATGGGCGATGTGGGCGCCGGCCAGCTTTGCAAGATGGTCAATCAAATCTGCATCGCCGGTTTACTGCAAGGATTGTCGGAAGCGTTGGAGTTCGGCTCTCGGGCCGGTCTTGACGTGAAACTCGTGCTCGACGTGATTTCCAAGGGCGCGGCGCAGAGTTGGCAGATGGAAAACCGGGGCGCGACCATGGCCAACGACGAGTTCGAATTTGGTTTCGCCGTCGATTGGATGCGCAAGGACTTGGGGATTTGCCTGGATCAGGCCAGGGAAAGCGGCGCGCGCCTGCCCGTCACGGCGTTGGTCGATCAGTTCTACGCGCAGATTCAGGAAAAGGGCGGCGGCCGCTGGGACACGTCGAGTCTGATCCGCTTGTTGCGGCCATGAATCAGAAGATGATTTGTTGTGAAGGCGGTTGTTTTCCCTTTCCTAGCGCAGCGTGATCGTCATCGCCGGCGTCGCGCGGTAGATATTTTTGAACGTGAAGAAATAAGCCTTCATCTCTTTGCCCGCGCGCGTGAATTCCCTCACCGTGTCCGCGTTGTGCTGAACCACGTTGGCCTTGGCGTCGGTCAGCACCCGTAACTCACCGGACATGTTCAGCCCGGCCTGGGCCAATTGGTCCTTTTGACTCCGCGATAGGGACCGGCCTTCGATGGTGATCCGGCCAGTATCCTTGTTGTACGCCAGTCCAAAGAACCGTTCGTTGCGCCTCAGGAAAGTGACGGTGCGGGAGCGGATAAGGTCTCCTTCGCGTTTCCAACCCAATTTAAAGACGCCACGCCGGTGATATTGGTATTCCGTGGTGTTCGGATCACGCTCAATGTCGGCCTTGATGGCCGCCTTGATCTCTTCTTCACGGGGCTTTTTGATCTCTCCCGAGACGATGCCCCGGTAAAGCTCAATGTCCGCCACGTAGCCGTCGAAGATAAGAGAGTAATAACCTTGGCGGTCGATCTCAATCTCCGCGTCGAACCGCAGCGGAATATAACAGCCGGACAGAACGAAAGCGATTGCCGCCAACAGCACGGGCGCCCTCATGCGGCGAAAGGAGGGAAGGGCGCTTGGCACGCTTGGACCTCATGTTCAACCGGCGGTCAAACCGCCAACGTCCTGTCCTAATACAAAAACCGGGCCCCGGTGACAACAGCGGACCGGTCTGGACCTCATTTGATTTCAGAGGCTTTCGCCCGCCGCCAGGCCGCTTCCATCGCCGTCAGGTCCGTGTCTGGCGCATCAATGGGCGTCGATCTGGCCGCCAGGTCCGCCTCCATGGCCCGGAACCGTTTGCCGAATTTCCGGTTGCATTTCCGAAGGGCGGTTTCCGGATCGACCTTCAGACGCCGCGCCAAATTGACGACGGCGAACAACAGGTCTCCAAGCTCTTCCTCCACGCGGATTTGGTCCGGCGCTGGCCCTAGTTCCGCCTCGACTTCAGCCAGTTCCTCTCGCACCTTACCGATAACCGGCGCCGTTTCGGGCCAATCGAAACCAACCCGGGCGGCGCGCTTCTGTAGTTTCTCGGCGCGGGTGAGCGAGGGAAGGGCGACCGGCACGCCGGTCAGCGCGCTGTTGTCTTTGGGCTCGTTGGAACGGGCGCGCTTGGCCGCGCGTTCCGCCGCCTTGATGTCCTCCCAGTTCCGGGTTTGGGCCTCCGCGGTCTCAATGGATTGATCGCCAAAGACATGGGGATGGCGCCGAATCATCTTATCCGAGACGCCATTGATGACATCGGCATAGGTGAACTGTCCGGCCTCCGACGCCATTTGAGAATGGAAAACCACCTGAAACATCAGATCGCCGAGTTCGTCCTTGAGGCTCTCCATGTCCCGCCTGGCGATCGCGTCAGCGACTTCATAAGCTTCTTCGATGGTGTGAGGCGCGATGGTCTCGAACGTCTGTTCGGCGTCCCACGGACAGCCGCCGTCCGGATTTCTGAGGGTGGCCACGATGTCCAGCAGGCGCCGAGTTGGATTTATATCCTTGCCGGCGTCCTTGTCAGCGCTTTGGGTAGACGTTTCCGAAGCGTTAGGCACGGGGGAACTCCATCGCTGTGACTTTCGTTATGAGGTTTGATAAATTCAATTATCGCATAATTTATAAGATGATTAATCGAAGTCTTGTTTGTTCCGCTTGCGTTCGCGGAGGAGGGTGGCAGGAATACGAGCGCTATACTTAGCGCGGCGACTGATTTCAGAAGTGTTTCGTAAGTATTTCTTGCCTTTCCATTAGTCCGCCAAATATTCAAATGAATTAAAGCTGTATTCCCATCAACGCCCGCGATTTCCGCCAGTTGTAACATGACATCATCACGCGGCCATGCTCGTTTCGTCCGCCAATGGCTCGTAACTGACGAGGTGACGCCTAGAAGTTTGCATAATTCCCGGTCCGATCCGGTCCCGATTTGCGACTTAGCGGCGTCAAGGTAATCATCTATTGTCATCATGGCGTGGTTCCCAATCTCGCGGATTTCTGCCGTGTATAATGCGTCCATGTATTATCTCTTGACAAGAGAGACTATATCTGGCGGTCCTTAACGCATCCATACAGCATATATCGCGTCTAGATGTTTGCTCATGGATGCCCTCTCCCAAGGGTCTCGCGCGGGGCCGGGTGGTTCTCTCCCCGGCCCCATTCGAGGTCCCCAGGAACAGGAACCGCGAGAACATGGGACGATTTTCAGGAATTTTGCCGTTGGCGGAGGTGGTAGCCCGCCCCGGCTTTGGAGCGGGCGGCGGCGGTCCTTGTGGGCCGCCGCCGTTTCCGCACGCCGCCCGCGTTCCCGCTCTAAAACCCCATGCTACCCCGGCGCAGCCGGAACCGCCCGCTTAAGCGGGCTGAAGGATAGGCAATGGAAAAGCAGTACCGCAACGTGGGCTCGCTCAATAAGCCGAACGAGAAGGGCGTGATGAAGGGCGGACTCCGGTCTTTCGATCTGGACATTGACCTTCAGGTCTGGCCGGTGTTGACGCAGCAAAGCACGGATCATCCGTCGCACGAGGTGATGGCGATGACGCCGAAGGGCAATCCGTTCGCCGTCGGCTCCGCGTGGCTCAAGAGCCGGGAGGGCAAGCAGACGCTTTCGATCAAGTTTGACGCCGAGGGCCTGCCGGAGTGGGCGTATGAGGGGATCGGCGGCGTGTCGGTGTCTGGCGGCGGGTTTCGCCTGATCCGAACCATCGAGCCGGAACGGCAAACGGCGGAGGCCGCTTAAGGCCGGATCGGCCCGCCCTGGGGGACCGGGGCGGGTCTCATCGTTTTGGAGACGCGTGATGTATATCGTTCGCAAATACTCAAGGGACTTCTCGTCTGAATGGTTCCTCATCGTCGAGGCGCCTCAATGGCGCTGGTCCCGGTCCCGTGAGAAGGCGAGTGTTTTTTCGACCGAAAGAGAAGCGGTTCAATACGCGCGCATGGCGCCGGGGCGCGGCAAGGCCGAGGTCGTCGCCAACTGTTTAGCGGGAGTTTATTCATGAAGCGACCGCGGGCCTTGGACCTCTGTTGCCGGGCTGGCGGCGCGTCGGTCGGGCTTTACCGGGCGGGTTTCGATGTTGTCGGGCTGGATAAGATCGTCAGCGCGAATTACCCGTTCCCGGTCATTCGCGCGGACGTTCGCGAGGTGGAGAAGGTGGTTCAATTGCGGACGTTCGATTTCATCTGGGCGTCCCCGCCGTGCCAGTCTCACAGCAAGGGGCTGGGCGCCCAAGTGGCGACGGAAGAATGCGTGATCGAACCGGTGCGCCGGATTTTGGCCAGCTCGGGCCGGGTTTCGTGCATCGAGAACGTGGAGTGCGCGCCGATCCGCCACGACCTTGTGCTGACCGGCGACATGTTCGGGCTGGGCACGTATCGAAAAAGGGTTTTTGAGCTGGCCGGTTTTTGGGCGCTGCAACCCGTTTCCGCCGGTTCAAGGTTTGGTCCGAAAACACGCCCTGGTTCCGTGACGGTCGCCGGCGGCAATTTCCGGCTCGATGAGGGAAGCCGCGCCATGGGCATTAACTGGATGACGCGCCGGGAAATCCAGCAAGCGGTTCCGCCGGTATACGCGGAATGGATCGGTCGCGCGCTGATTACTTTTTTTGGTCATGACGCCGATAGATTGGCTAGGCCGAAATTCGAGCCGTCGAGACGGGTTTCGAGGCGGGATGGTTCAGGGAGAGGCGCGGGCTGACCGTTTTGTCCTGATTTTTTGAAATGCCCACGGATTTGAAGGATAAATCCGAACCCCCCCACCCGCTAACAGGGGGGGTTGGAGATACAAGGAACCTTCCGGCGGTCCCGCTGTCGGACGAGAGGGCGGACTATCGGTTACTCGTTCAAGGTCTGGACACGATGGTTGAAGTGTTCAACCTCGCCATGAGCGAGGCGACGGCCGAGACTCTCGAATCCGTCCGCCTGGAGGCGGAGGCGCTGGACCCGCTCCGCCGCACGCCGCATCCGATCCAATTCGGCGGCGAAGATATGCAAATGCAGGCGCGCCGCCCGCGCAGCGCACTGTGGGTTGTCTTTAACGACGATTTTCAGATCACGCTGGGCACGCCGAACAAAGAATGGTCGGTGACGGTTCGTTACGGTTCCGCCGGTTTATGGGAGCACGGCCATGACGCGTTGCGCGACCGGGTTCTGGCGATGTTGTTGAGGGAGATGCGGCCCAACGGCGACGATTGGCAGCGCGTTTCAGAGGCGCATTGGGCGTTCGATTTCGAGGCGCCTGGTTTCACCGACGACATGAAGCCGGGGATCACGGGGAACGTCGTTTGTCATTCGTCCACCAAGAAGCGGGAAATTGCGAATTATTCAGCAGGCGTCAAGGTCCAGACCATCGAGATCGGGAGCCGCAAGGGGAACGTCCAGGTTCAGGTCTACGACAAGGGCCGCGAGATCAAGGAGGCCTCGGGGAAGGAATGGATGGTCAAGCTGTGGTCCCGCGACGGCTGGTCGCCGGCGCGATCCGAGAGCGGGCGCATCCTGAATGTTTGGCGGCTGGAAATCAGGATGAAGAAGGAGTTTCTCAAACAGCGCCGCTGCAATCGGCTGGAGGCCCTTAAGGACAATTTGGACAGCCTGCTCGCCGAGGTGCTGTTCACCCGCCGCTTGACGCGTCCGAACGGGGACAAGAACCGGGCGAGGTGGCCGTTGCATCCGTTATGGTCGGAAGCGTACCGGGCGACGGCGGGCATGGCGGAGATGGCGCCCTTGGGCCGCGAGATCACATTGAGGGGTGATGAGTTGATCAGGATGTTCGCCATGCAAACGCAAGGTCTGGCGATCAACGTGTCCGCGATCCGCGCTGGCGGCTTTGACGAGCTTGAGATCACGCGGCTGCTTGATGACATTCGTCATGACCTGTTGACCAGGCCGGACGCCGAGTACAAGGCCGACTTGGCGGCGGAACGATACCGTTACGTATATGAGGCCCGGTGATCTTTCGGCTCGAGGACCTTGGGAGTTCTGTTAATGAGAATAAGGAACTCTCACGATGTCAAAACTGAAGAACCCCGTCCACGGCCTAGTGCCGTGCGGGTACGCGCATTGCGGCCGCTTGGTCGAGGTGCGCGAAGACAAGAACGGGCGTCTTTACACGGTCGATCCCATGCCCGCCGGTTGCGGGTACAAGGGCCATCTACCGACGTTGGAAGACGCGTATTCCATTAAGGAATATCCCGGATACAAGCCCCTTAACGGGCCGAGGCCGGAAACCGAACCCGCCCCCGAACCGGATGCCGGTCCCGTTAATGTTAATGGGCCGGAGCCCGTTAAGGGCGCGGACTCCGACGGCCCCGTTAAGGGCGGGGATTCGGATGACGACGGGTTCGTCTTTCTGACGGGGGACTGGTGATGACGGCGGAACCGAATCTGTCGGGTGACCTGGACAAGTGGACCTGGAACCCGGCGCGGGACGATTTCGTGCGGGACGCGGTGGAGCCGCCCCCCGAAATCTTGGATGAAATCCCCGAGCTTCGAAAAGCGGGCGGCGTGAGCCGGGAAGAGGTGGATCGGCTGATCGGTCCCCGGAAGTTCGCCGAGGCGCTTGCGAAGGCGACCCATTGGTATGGCCGGACGAAAGGGCTTGAAAGTGTCGTTTGTGATGAAAACGATCCGGCGTTCGTGGAGGCTGCGGAGGTTGTTTACCGGCGTCTCATGGACGGGCCAGGCCGGTATCTTCTGCCTTATGTCAGCAACCGTGATTTGGTCGATCTACTCATCGTGTCGGCGTGGGCTGTTCCGTATTTCAGAGGCGTTCAAGCGGAGGTTAAGGCGAAACGCGCGGCGGCGAAGGCACAGGCGCAGCGTGCAGCGGCTGATGAGCGAAAGGAGGGCGAAGCCAATGGTTGAGCGTGACGGCAAGCGGTTTTTTATCGCCGGCATGTCCGGTACGGGGAAATCGACGTTTGCGAGGAAGTTCGTCGCGGGCTATGAGCGGGTGATTGTCTTTGATCCAAAGGACGAGCCGGATTGGAAAGTCGGCGCCGAGGTCTTGAGTCACTTCGCGCAGATTCCGAAGTTCCTTAAGGACATGGGCGACGGCTCATTCCGGGTCTACTACTCGCCCGAGGCCCTTAAAGCGGAGTCTCGGCTGGACACGCTTTCTCATATGCTGATGGACTGGCAGAAGGGTCACCAGCAAGGCCGGATCGACCGGCCGGTTACGTTAGTGGTTGAGGAAATGTCCGACGCCTTTCCGCTGAATTTAAGGGCTGGTCTGTCGGGCTTCGCCGAGGTGGTCAGAAAGGGCCGGGCGTATGGGATCACGGTTGTTGGCGTCGCCCAGCGCCCGGCGGAAGTGGCGCCGACGTTTAGAGCCAATTTAACAGGCTGCGTGTCGTTTGGTTTCAGCTTCGAAAATGATCGTGAGGCCATCGCGCGGATCATGCAAGACGAAGCGGTGAAGACGGAGCTCAAGGGGCTGCCCGATTATCACTTTCTCCAGTTCAACGGCCGTGCTTGGGAGAAAAAACAGCCCGTTTCCCCTTAATATAATGGAACCGGATTTTTTCCGGTGATGCGAGTAGAGCAAACCCCGGCGGCGCGGCGGTCGCGTCACCGGGGGTTTTTCCATTAAAGGGGTTTCTCAATGAAGCTTACCAGTATTTTAAAGGCGATGGTTCCCATGGTGTTGGGCGTTATTGTCGCGGGTTTCGTCTTGAAATGGGGGCATGAAAACGACATACCGCTCATTAAAGACGCCGCCGCCGGTTTCGATCAGTAAGGGGGCGGGTCCATGCCGGGGCGTTATAATCTCGTTCAAATGTCGTCTTTCCAGGCCGTCCAGCCTGGATCAATCGCGAACCTTCCGTTACCCAAAAACGGCCCGACTTACGTTGGGCTGCTCCCTCAATACTTCTCCGGTTCCGGGCAGACCGTCGCGAACGACGCGAAGATCATTTCCGATATTGAGCGGGTGTCGGTCAAGGTGAACGGCGACGCTCAAATCGAATTGACCGGTCAGGAACTTTTGGAGTTGAGCGACTTCTACGGCTACGACCGCGCGGCGGGCGTCATCCCCATTCACTTCGTCCGGCCCGAGTTCGAGACGCCGGGCGAAGAGGATCATTTCGCATGGGGCACGGCGGACGTGACCACGTTGTCCCTGGAAATCAAGCTCGCGGCCGCCGCCGCCAATCCCCGCCTGGTGTGCCACGGCATGATCTTGAGGGACACGGGTAAGCGTAATCTCGGTCAGTTCATCCGGGTCCGCTCGACGACACTGGGCGCGGAAGCGGCGGCGGGTCAAGTCGAGATCACCCAACTGCCCATCACCGGCGCCGGGCGTTTTCTTAAGGCGCTCCACGTCAAGGCGGCGACGGTCAAGAGTCACGAGCTTGAAATCACCAAAGGAATCAATCGGTCCATCGTTCATGAGGCGGCGGATGACCTGAACCGAATGTCGATGGACTTCCAGGCGTTCCGCACCGGGGGTCGAACGCCGCAAACGGGGTACTACCATATCGATTTCGCAGGCAACCGGTCTGACAGCATTCTGGGGACCGATCTGGACGAATTCAGGCTCAAACTCAACCTCAACGCCGCGACGCCCGCCTTCAAGATCATCCATGAAGAGGTGGTTGGCCGGTCACCGGCGGGCTAGAGGGGAGGAGAGCTAGCCATGCCGGAACCGGACTTCAAGCAAGGAACGGCGGGGATCGGGATCGGGGCTTTCAAGTCGGCCGATCCCCCCGACGCCACGGAATGGTCGTTTGGATCGTTCTTCGACGCCGCGGGCGACCTGGTTGCAAAAGGCGTTGACGTTGCGGGAGACGTCTTGGGCGGCGTCTTCGATCTTCGTCAGCAAAAAATCCAGCAAGACATTGCGCGGACGAATTTGAAGTCGCGCCTGGCGGCGGCGGACGCGTCTGGGAGCCCTGTGAACCGGAGTTTTTCGGGGGGGCTGTTTTCGTCATTTAGCCGAGGCGGTTCGTCGTGGTTGTGGCTATTGATTCTCGTCGTCTTGTTGATGGTGCTTTTTTTTAGGAAATGACATGGCGGAGTTGAGCGGTCCTCTGCCCAACCTTACCGGCGGCGCGGCCGGTCCGTCCGGAGCTTTGACCGGTGATCAGCAGTCGAGCGCGGGAGATAATTTGTTTGGGGATTTCGTCTTTTTCGGCTCCGGCGACGGCGCCCGGACGAACACGAAATCAACGGCGGCGGCGGGGTTGGGGACGCTGATCTTGTATGGCGTTCTCGGAATCTTTGGCCTGGGAGTTCTGATGGCATGGGTACGCAAATAGGCGTTCATCTGATCCGCGCCGCCTGGACGGAAGAGGTGGAGGAATTACTCGCCGACGCGGCGGGGAACGACCCCACCTATACGGTCGCCGATCTTCGCAAGGAAGTCTTCGACGGCCAGACGCATTTGATCGCGGTTCGCGACGGTGCGGCGACGGTTGGGTATTTCTGTTACTGGATCGACCGGTACGGCACGGCGGCGGAAATGGTAATTCAAGCGGGCGCGTCGTTTCTTTCGTTTTCCAATGCTCTTAAACGGGCCATGCCGCAGATCGAGGCGCTGGCGCGCCGTCACGGCGCCGAATACATTCGCTCGCATCCGTCAAGCCCGGTGAAGGCGCGGGCGCTTCGGCGCGCGGGGTTCAAACAATCGGAAATTGTCGTCAGAAAGGCGGTCTGACGTGGGCGGCCGGTCATCCAGTTCCAGTAGCTCCAGCAGCCGGACCGAGACGCACAATACCGATAATCGCGTCGCGGTGGAGGCGGGCGGCGTCGGCGTCGGCGCCAACGCCGTCGTTGACGTGGAGCTAACTGACCTGGGCGTTGTTGAGGGCGCGTCGGACGTTCTCAACAACGCTCTCACGGGCGCGGCGTCGGCGGTGAAAAACATTACGGATGGGTTCGGCAAGATCGTCGCGGCTAATCAGGCGACGCTCCGTGAGCAGCTTGAGGGTGACACGAAAGAGGTCGCCGAGCTGGGTCTTAAATCCATGGCCCTTATCGGCGCGGTTGTCGCCGGGATCATTTTTTTAGGAAAACGATGATGCGCTATCAGGTTTTTTCGAACGTGCTGGCGTCCGGCGCCACGGTTCAATGGGAAGTGACGGGCCGGTATTTCAGACTGTTGAGCGCGACCGCCGCGCTTAAGATCGCGACGGACGACGCGGAGCCGCAAGTGTTCTATCCGGGCATCGGCGCGAACGAGCCGGACGGGTTCAAGTCGCTTCGGATCGTCAACGAGAAGGTCTTCGCGGTTGGGTTCGAATTGGCGGCCGCGGACGGCCCAGTCAGTGACAGCAGGTTCACCATTGACGGCGGCTTGCCGGTGAAGGCAGGCGGCGCGTCGTTTTCGTTCGCGGAAATCGACGTGTCGAACGTGGCCGTCGAATTGCTGGCGGCGGACGCGGGGCGGACGAGCTGCGTGATTCAGGCCGGCCAGACCGGTCTTTGGCTGGGGCCGACGAAGGCCGTTCAGGTGGGGGCGGTTCCGACCGTTCCCGCCGGCCAGTCGCTGACCATTGGTCATCGCGGCGCGGTCTGGGCCATCCGCGCCGCCGGGGGCGCGGTCAAGGCGGGTGTTTATACGGAGGTCGAATAAAATGGTTCTGGCGGGAATATCGGGCGGCTCGATCGATCTGAAGGCGCGCACGGACGCGGCGATCAACCGTCTTGTTCACGTCATCGATCTCGGCTTGTCGCTTCAGACCTATGGCGACAGTCTGACGGACGATTTCGATGACAAGACCGGCGTCGCGGTGATGCTCAACGCGGCGTATGACGCGGCGGGCCGGGTAAGGCTTGGCGCGGGGCCGTCCGCCGACATAACCAGCCCGGCGCGGGCAATTCATTATGGAATGATAAACCCGGAACGGGCTTTTAACGATAGGATCGTTACGGAACCCACAGCCAACACCAGCCTTCGATCATCACATGTTCCGTCGGCAGGCCTATGGATTGGGCAGGATTTCGGCGCGCCCAAAACCATCATCAAGATGCGGTGGTATCGGGCAGACGTCGCTTCCCCGACGGCGGTTACACCCCGCTACTCGGACGACGGCGTGACCTGGGTGAACTTGCCGAGATGGGGTTTGGGAACCCGTACCAGTACTTGGTTTGAAAGGGATATCGACGCCGGCGCTCACCGGTATTGGGCGCTTCGGATAGACACGGGCCGTCAGAACAATCGTTATGAGCCGCAATCTCCCGTCGCCGCCGAGGAAATTGAGATGCTTGAGGCTTTGTCCGGGGCGGGCGCTGTCGAGAGCGTCACGGTCGAAGCCGATAATGTCCCGGCGCAAGGGCGGATCGTCGCGCTCATCGAGGACATGGGGGACGGCGTTGACCTCTCAACCTTGAATTTAGAGCTGTCGCGCGACGGCGGCGCTGCATGGGCGGGCGGGGTGTTGGAAGATCACGGGGAATACGCTTCCGGGATCCGGATCGTATCAAGCGGGGTGATTTCTCTGGGCGGCGCGGAAAAAAGTAATGTCCGCGCGCGCATGACGACGGATGGAACAAAAGGAGCTGCGCTGCAAGCGTGGACGGTTCAATGGCGGTGAAGCGGATCAAGCCTGGTCAAAACCCGGTCCCGTCCGATCCGGTGAAGAGCAAATGACGCGTGACCTGGCCGTGCTGGGCGCGCTTCTGTTGATCGGTTTTGGAGGTCTTCGAATGAATAGACGGCATCAAATCGATATCGTCGCCCGCACGATATGGGGCGAGGCGAGGGGCGAGGGGGTGGAGGGCATGACCGCCGTCGCCAACGTCATCATGAACCGGGTTCGGGCTGGGTCCTGGTGGGGGAGTACGCCGGCGGGCGTTTCGCGCAAGCGTTGGCAGTTTTCCGCATGGAACCCGAACGATCCGAACCGGGCGCGAATGCTGGCGGTGACGGCGGACGATCCGGCGTTCGCCCGCGCGCTCGAAATCGCGGAGCGGGCGATTGACGGGAGCCTGCCCGACATAACCGGCGGCGCGACGCACTATCACGCGCCGTCCGTCCAACCTGACTGGGCCGACGGTGCCACGGTCGAGGCGCGGATCGGCGCGCACACCTTCTATTCGGGGGTCGCTTGATGGCTTTACCGGCCGTCGCAGGCTGGGGTTTGGGCAAGTGGGCTGTCGCCGCGCTGGGCGGCGCGCTGGGGTGGGCGTATCTGACGCGTGACACGCGAAAAGAGGCCCCGGAGACGGTTGGCGAACGCATCACCACGAACTTGGGATCGGCGGTCGTGGCGGGCGCCACGGCGGCGGCAATCGCATGGATATGGAGGCGGGCGAAGTGATCGAAGTGATTGAATTGTTTGAGGCGCTGTCCAAGGGCGCGGACGCGGCGGTCATCGTCCTGGCGGCGCTGCTCTGGCGGATCGACCGGCGGCTTTTCCAGGTTGAGATCAAGCTTTTGCAGCTTTGGGAGCGGCGCGATGATCGAGAGCGTTCTTAATCTTCTGGGCGGCGTCTTCGGCGTCATCGACAAGGCCGTGGAGGACAAGGATCAGGCGGCGCGTTTGAAGGCCGACTTGCGTCACGCGGCGTTGAACGGCGGTTTAAAGGAATTGAGGGAGGCGGCTTCCGTCATCCGGGCGGAGGCGCGCGGCGAGAGTTGGGCGCAACGTAACTGGCGTCCTCTCACGATGATCACGTTCGTGTCGCTCGTTGTCGCGAAGTGGATGGGATGGAGCGCGCCCGGGATCGACGTCGCCGTTGAGCTTGAATTGATGGAGCTTATCAAAATCGGGCTTGGCGGCTATGTCGTCGGGCGGTCGGCGGAAAAGGTCATGAAGCTGTATAAGGAAAATTGAAATGGCGAAGCGTAATCGATCATCGGACGGCCGGTTCGCGCCGAAGCTCCGAATGAAAGACAACCGGGGCAACAATCTGGCGAAGCGGAAGGCGCGGCGCCGAGCCTTGACGGCGGCGCGGGCCAAGGCGGACAGCGATTGAGCTCCCCGCCGATATTCGGTTGAATTACCCAAAATCCGTTCCGAATCTGCGAAAACGGCCCCCGAGGATGGCCGGAGAGCGGCGTTGAGGGTCTTCCAGGTACTTTGGGACCCCCCAGAATCACCAATTCTCTGTGGCCATGCCAATCCAGCGGCCGCTGGATTGGCATGGCTTGTTTGCGGTCTGACGGCGGTTTAAGAATGTCTTTGCTTTGACCGGGGAGGTAATAATGCGCTCCAACGAAAAGGTGGTTGCGATCTTGAGGGATATCCAGGCCGTCGGGGCTGCTGGGTTTCTCTTTGGCTTGGCCTATGCCACAAAAGATATGATCTGGGGGGTCCTAGGCGCGGCTGTCCTGGCTTATTGGGCGTTCACTCGGAAGACCTGGCAGTGATTGAGCGCGTGCGGATTGCGCGTAGGTCGTTCGAGACGGTATTCGAGCTTATGCCCAAGGCTTTTGCGATTTCCTGATTTGATCGTTGTTGCTGGGCGAGCCGAACGACGGTCGCCCGTCGAATCTCGCGCGCCTCCACGGTCTGGTTGATTATGTAGCGGCGGAAGAGGGCGCTCACCTGTTCGACGGGTTTATTGTGGCGGTGTGAAGCGGCGCGAAGAGCGTCATCGAGCCGCATTCCGTTTTGGACGTGATCCGCGACGGACCTGGCGGCTCGCTTTGCCTCGCTAAACGCGTGTTGGTTGTCTAGTCTGGTTTGTTCGATTTTACGTTTGCTGTTCGCCTCGCGGCGGTACGCACGCGCGGCTTTTTCACATGCGTCGGCGAGTGTTATCAGCGCGTCCGCATCCAAGTCTTTTAATTCAACAAACATTGTTGTTCCCAGGTTGATTATTCAAGTCACTGGGGATGTATGCAAAACGGGAATAAGATCAAGCGTAATTCTCGTAAAACGTTGAAAACGCCGAAGGATTTCAAGAATTTTATCGCATAATTTATATTATGGAAAATCGAATGATAATATTTTTCTCAATTGGTTACGATTTATTTGTAAATTTTTTTCAAGGATATACTCCGGCCGTTCCAGCATGATTCGCGCCCGTTAAAACAGTCTTGATCCGACGCCATCGCCCCGGTTGTCATGTGACAAACCACACCCGCTTACGGACCCAAGAAATGATCAATGACCCTTTTCCACTTACAGCACCTGCCGCGGAATACTGTCAAATCCTTCCGGGACGCGGTGCACGATATATTGGACGAAATAAACACCGCTGTCGCGCGCTGCGAACATAACGCCAAGATATCCGAAGCGCGAAGATCGGCGCAGCGGCTGCACCGGGCGCGCGAGGACAACACAGCCGCGTCATCGACAAACACCGGCGCGTCATGGAGCTTTACCATCGGGGCCTAAACCAGCGCCGAATAGCCGCCGAAACCGGCTATTCATACGGATACGTGCGGAATTTTATCTCGAATCTGCGGGGATGAAACGATGAACAAAAACAGACGTAAACATCTGAACGAGATCAAGGAACGCCTTGAAGAATTGTCAGACATAATTCAAGGGCTGGCGGACGAGGAACGGGAGACCGTCGATAATCTCCCTGAAAACCTTCATGGAACGGACCGTGCGCTCGAATGGGAAGAAAACGCCGACCGGTTAGACGGGCTGGCTCAAACCTTAGCTGTAGTACGTCCGGCCTGCTCTGACAGACGCCGCGTCAAAACCGGCAACCCCCGCCCCTTTCAAAAAGCGGCGTCAGATCAGGGCGGACGTGCCGCAGATCAAGCCTGGAACGTTTCCTTTCAGATCTGTTGATCGCCGCTCAAGGTCTGCATGGGCGTTTTTCCTTTGCAGGTTTTTCCCTGACGGGTTCGGTCATTGTTGCCGTGATCACACCATTCGCCGGGGTCTTTTTGCAGTTGGCCGCCGCCGCCATAGACCTTGCTTGCGGAACGCCGCCTGACAGCACTCCTGTAAAATAGTTTTGCGGAACCGTCCGCAGCCGCCGTTTGTCCGGGGCGGCGTGAGCGTGGTCTTGGTGTGGCCGATGGCGTTGACGGCGGGGAACAGCTGGTCATCCAGCTTTTCCTTCTCCAGCGCCTGGAGGCCCCGCCTGAACCTGGGCCCCGCCTGGCGCCAGGCCATCTTCGGCGGCCTTGGCCTCAAGCGCCTTCAGGCGGCGCTTGAAGGTGGCGAGGCCGTGACGAAGCCAAATGGAGCGCACCGCGCTGGCGGCGGCTGCTGCACCTGAGATCGAGAAGACCGCCTCCGCGGCCCCGCCCATGACTGCGAGCGGCGTCAGATCAAGTTTGAAATACTACAAGCTTATGTCGAACGGCAGAACCCCGCTATGCGGATGCACATGCGCCGCTTCCCCCGATTGACCAGCGGCTTCTCGAAAAAGCGTGAAAATCACGCCCATGCCGTCGCGTTACACGTGACCTGCCACAACTTCATTCGCCAGTATGAGAGCCTGGGCGGACTCACCCCGGCGATGGCTGCTGGTGTTTCGGACCGGCTTTGGGAAATGCCGGATATCGTGGCGCTGGTCGAAACCGCTGAGCCGAAACTGGCCAAACACGGCCCTTACGAGAAAAGGAATTCAAGCTGACCCACTACCGGCCCGCCGCTTATGCCGGGCTTCGGTTGACAAAACGCTCCCCTCTCAAGATGGTTGGCGTCCGATCCTCTTCAACTCTCAATTCCCGGAGTCACCGATGCCCTTCCATCCCCGCGTCCGCATGCGCCGAAATCGCCGGACCGCCTGGCTCCGCGAGATGGTGGCCGAGACCAACCTCGGCGTCTCCGACTTGATTTGGCCGGTCTTCGTCGTCGATGGCAAGGGTGTGCGCGACCCCGTGGCGCCGCTCCCCGGCGTTGACCGGGTCAGCGTTGACGTGCTGCCGGACGCCCTGGGCCCCGCGATCAATCTGGGCATACCGGGTGTCGCCATTTTTCCATACATGGACCCGGCCCTCAAGACACCGGGCGCGGAAGAAGCGTTCAACCCGGAAAACCTGGTGTGCCAGGCCGTCAAGGCCGTCAAGGCCGCCGCGCCGGACATCGGCGTCATCTGCGATGTGGCGCTTGATCCGTTTAATTCGGACGGCCATGACGGTTTGGTCCGCGATGGCAGGATTCTAAACGACGAAACCATCGAGGTCCTCTGCAAGCAGTCCCTCGTCCAGGCGGCCGCCGGCTGTGACGTCATCGCGCCCAGCGACATGATGGACGGACGCGTCGGCGCCATCCGGGACGCGTTGGACAGCGGCGGTTTTGAAGACGTCGCGATCTTGGCTTATTCCGTAAAGTACGCCTCGTGCTTCTACGGTCCCTTCCGGGACGCGGTCGGGTCCGGCGGCGCGCTTACGGGCGACAAGAAGACCTATCAGATGGACCCGAGAAACGAAGCCGAAGGCATGCGCGAGGTTCAATTGGACCTCGACGAGGGGGCGGACATGGTGATGGTGAAGCCCGGCCTGCCCTATCTCGATATGGTCGCCAAGGTGAAGAAAACTTTCCAGGTTCCCACCTTCGCTTACCACGTCAGCGGCGAATACGCCATGTGGAAGGCGGCCGCGGGAAACGGCTGGCTCGATAACGACAAAGCGATCTTGGAAATCATGGCGAGCTTCAAACGCGCGGGCGCCGACGGCGTTTTGACCTACGCCGCCGTTGAAGTCGCGAAGCTTCTGAAAGCGGGCTAAGCCCCGTCCTTGAACCCTAGAGATTCAGCATCCGGTCGATGTCGAGAACGACCATCAGTTCGTTATCCAGACGGTAAACGCCGTTTGCAAAATCGCGCCATATCGGATCCAGCGTCGCCGGGTTCCGTTCAAACATATCGTTCGACAGGCTCACCACATCGCCGATCTTGTCAACCAGCAACGTGTAGAGTTCATGTTCGTACTCGACCGTGACGCCCATGTTTTCCGTATCCAGGTCGGGCTTAACCGGAAGCCCGAGGCGAACCCGCACATCAATCACCGTGACGATCCGGCCCCGCAGATTGATGGATCCGCGCACTTCCGGGGGCGTCAGCGGGATAGAGGCAATGTTATCCGGGGTCAGGATGTCCTGAACACTCAGAACGGGAATGCCGAACAACTGATTAGCGACCCGGAATGAGACGAAATCGCGCAAATCCTCGCCGGGACGCGTGGCGAGTTCACTGGAACCAGTGGTTGCGACAGCAGTGGACGTGCTCATGACGACCTCAACATCCCGGCGTCAATCAATCGTGGACAGACGCTCTTTCCCCGAAGGTTGGCCTGTGTCAGGCCCAAGCCTGTTCCTTACTGGCCCAATTCGGTCATGACAAACCGCCTACAGTCATAAGACATGGGAGTCATATTTCACAAGACAATATTTTCCGCCGGTTTTTTGTTTGCCGGTTTAAGGCCGGGATGCGTTGATTTTGTCACGTTTCATGATGCGCGGCTTCCACACCGGAGCGGCGACATGAGCGGTCTTTACTGGCTGAGCGATGCGCGGATGGCCAAGCTTGATCCCTTTTTCCCGAAGTCCCGGGGCCAAGCCCCGGTTTGACGGCAAGCGCGTTCCGCGCGGCGTTGTTTTCATCAACCGCAATGGCCCCCGGCGGCCAGCCGCGCGTCCCGCCGGGGCGCCGGGATTACGGCCCGCGCAAGACGCTCCATAGCCGTTGGAAGCGGCGGGGCGGGAAAGCCGTCTTCGCCCGGATGCTGATATGCTAATGGAACTGGCCGTTCAATGCGCCGAAACGGACACGCCACAGACACGCTGACGATCGCCGCCGCCCATCTTGATACGCACCGCGCGGCCCCGGGTGCGGGGCGAAAAAGGGAGGCGGGCGCCTGACAAGGCGGCCCAAAGGCGGGCGCTCCATACCGTCACGGACGCGCCCGGCCGTCTCTTGAGAATGTTTCCGGCGGCGCGGCGGTTACACCGGCGCGCGGGCGCTTCCGGGCGGATCAGCGCCGCAAAGCCCGTGGAGACAAGGGAATTACGCCCCGCATCCCGTCACGCGAAACCGCACGGCGGCGATCCCCATGACGGGACTCGCCGCCGGCGGCGCCACGCAATCGAGAACAGCCCCGCCCCTCTCCAAGGACTGGAGACGCGCGCCGGCGGACGCCCAAAGGTCATCGCGCCGCTATGCGCCTTGGCGGCCATCGTCACGTTCTGGTTATGAGCGCGGGCCTAGGGCTGTTGGACAAGCCATTCCCGAACCTGTTGAATTTGTATCCGGTCCATTAACGCGGGTGCGTGGCCTGTCTCCGGCACTTCCCAGATCGTCGCCTTCGGCCCGCGCTTCTCCATTTCCCGGCAGGTTTCCGCCAGCAACAAATCCGACTCCGCCCCTCGAATGACGAACGACGGACAGGCAATTGCGTCCCAGACCGGCCAGATATCGACGTCCGCGCCGGCAAGCGCGTTGAAGGAGATGGCGATATTGCGGTCATAATGCAAACGGTAGCGGCCGTCGTTCATCTTCCGGGCGCCGTGTTTCGCGAAGTGCGCCCATTGATCGTCCGTCAACGCGCCGAACGGCGCGTGAATCGAGCGGAAGTGCTCTTCCACTTCCCTTAAATCATCGAACCCGCGCTCTCCCTTGGCGAGATAGGACGCAATCCTGATCAAGGCGTCTCTGGGAACCATAGGGCCGATATCATTGACGACTAGCCGGCTGATCGGGTTATTCGGCAGCGACGCTATCGTCATGCCAATGAGCCCGCCCATGGAGGCGCCAACCCACTGAACGCTCTCGACGTTCAGGCGGGCGATCAGGGTCACCATGTCAGCGACGTATTGCGGAATGGCGTACAGCATGGGGTCGGGCAGCCAATCGCTCTCTCCGCGGCCCGCCACGTCTGGACAAATCACCCGGAAATCAGACGAGAGAGCATCCGCGAGTATATCAAAATTCCGCGCGTTTCCGGTCATGCCATGGACACAAACGACGGCGGGCGCGTCCTTGGCTCCCCATTCCGTATAGGCGATTCCATGCAGCCCGGATGGTGAGGCGGCCTGAACAAAATTCCGCTGCATATTCCCTCGCTTTCCGCCGTGGCGTCCGGGGCGCGGCTCCAGGACGGCCGCAGCGAGATTGCCAGAAACAAGTCCGATTGCTAAGTAAAACCCCGGAACCTCGTCAACGGCCGCGTCATTCTCGCCTTTTAGGATGGATTTTAGGACGAACATCCCCATGAGCGCCAATATCTTCGACCAGTTTAAATCCCGTTTCCCGTCCAACCCAGCGGCTCCGTTCATTGAGACGCCCGACGGCCGAACCTGGTCATACGGTGATTTGATGAGTGAAAGCGCCAAGATGGCCCACGCCCTGGTCGCGGCGGACGTCAAAAAGGGCGACCGGGTTGCTGTTCAAGTTCAGAAATCACCGGAAGCGCTTTTGCTCTACCTCGCCTGTCTGCGCGCCGGCGCGGTATTTCTGCCGCTCAATACAGCCTATCAGGCGGGGGAAGTCGGTTATTTCATGCAGGACGCGGAGCCAACGGTCTTCGTATGCCCTCCGGACGCCCGCGACAAGGCGGGGCCGCTCGCCGGCGCGCGGGGCGCGCCAACCGTCATGACTCTGGGCGACGACGGGACCGGCAGCCTGATCGACGCCGCCAGCGGCCACGCCGCCGTCTTCGACACCGCCGCCTGCGAGGAGGACGATTTGGCGGCGATCCTCTACACCTCGGGAACGACGGGCCGTCCCAAGGGCGCCATGCTGACGCATAAGAACCTGGGTTCCAACGCAGAGACCCTGCACAAAACCTGGGCTTTTGAGCCGTCCGACGTCCTGCTTCACATCTTGCCGATCTTTCACACCCATGGTTTGTTCGTTGCTTGTCAGTGCGTGCTCATGAACGGCTCCTCCATGATCTGGTTGAACAAGTTCAATGCGGACGAAGTGGTGCGTCAGTTGCCCCGCTCCACAGTCATGATGGCCGTGCCCACTCATTATGCGCGGCTGCTTGAGACAGAGGGTTTCGACAAGCGGGCGGCGGCCAACATGAGACTGTTTACGTCTGGGTCCGCCCCTTTGCCGGTGGAGACCTTCAACGCTTTCGCCGAGGCGACGGGGCACCGGATTCTGGAACGCTGCGGCATGACGGAAACCGGCATGAACACGTCCAACCCTTACGACGGCGAGCGCGTCGCCGGCACGGTGGGCACACCGCTGCCGGGGGTGGAAATTCGTATCACGGACCGGAACGGCGATCCCGTTCCGGACGGTGAAACGGGTATGCTGGAAGTCAAGGGTCCCAATGTTTTCAAAGGGTATTGGAAAAAGCCTGATAAAACAGCCGAAGATTTTCGCGACGACGGATTCTTCATCACCGGCGACATGGCGCGGATTGAGGACCATGGATACGTGGCCATCGTCGGCCGGCAAAAGGACTTGGTGATCTCCGGCGGCTTCAATGTGTATCCGAAAGAAGTCGAGATGATCATCGACGATTTGCCCGGCGTCGGGGAAAGCGCCGTAATCGGCCTGCGGCATCCGGATTTTGGCGAAGCGGTGACGGCCGTCGTGACCCGCGCGGAAAATGGCCTGGAAACGTCGGAGGAGGACGTGATCGGTCACGTCAAGGCGATGCTTGCGAACTTCAAGGTCCCGAAGCGTGTGTTTTTTGTCGATGGCCTTCCCCGAAACGCCATGGGCAAGGTGCGGAAGAACGTGCTGCGCGAAACCTATGCCGACACCTTCAAAGGCTAACGGACAGCCAGAGGCTAACGGACAGCGCCGGGGAGGATTACTTCGTGGCTCGAAAAACCCGATCCCGCCAACGGGCGAATCCCCGGAAAATCGCACCGAGACTCGCGGTTTTTACCGTCCTTTTTCTGGTTCTTCTGGGAACGGGCGTCTATGGCTTTCTACTGACCACCCTGCCGCGCACCACCGGGAGCGTCGCCTTGAGGGGGCTTGCCGCAGACGCGACCATCACACGAAACAAGCATGGCGTTCCGTTAATCCGGGCCGCTTCGGAAGATGACGCCCATTTCGCCCTCGGTTTCGCTCACGCCCAGGATCGTTTTTTCCAAATGGAAATGATGCGCCGCTTCGGCGCCGGGCGATTGGCTGAAGTCATCGGCGGAACCGGCCTTGAGACGGACAAATATGTGCGGACCTTGGGCCTGCGCCGTCTGGCCGCGAAACAAGCGTCGAACGCCTCGCCTGAATTGCGGGCGGCCCTCAACGCATACGCCGCCGGCGTAAACGCCTGGCTGGACGTGAAGCACTGGCCGAAAGTTCCGGAATTCCTGCCGCTGAGACATGAGCCCGAGCCCTGGACACCGGCGGACAGCCTGGTCTGGGGTAAACTGATGGCGCTTCGGCTGAGCGGTAATTGGCGCGCGGAAATTCTTCGCGCCAATCTGCGCTCTCACTTGACGGCGGAGCAAGTCGAACAGCTTTGGCCGCAAGACAGGCCCGGCGCGCCGGTTACCCTCGACCGCCCCGTCATCCCGCCCGGTGACTGGGCCTGGCCGGGCGCCGTCCCCCTCGCCGCGCCGCGCGTCGCGTCAAACGCTTGGGCGCTGAGCGGCGGGGCGCGCACCAGCACCGCCAAGCCGCTCCTCGCGAATGATCCGCACTTGCGGTTCCAGGCGCCCGTCATGTGGTATCTCGCGCGGATCGAAACGCCCGGCCGAACGATTGCCGGCGCGACGGCGCCCGGCGTCCCGATGATGGTCGTCGGACACAACGGCCATGTCGCTTGGGGATTCACCACCACCGGCGCAGACGTCGAGGATGTTTTTTTCGAGGAACTTATCGCTGGCGACGCGGCCCGTTACCGGGATGCGGACGGTCCTCAACCGTTTAAGGTTCGCGAGGAAATCATCCGGGTTAGGGATGAGGAGCCCGTCACGCTCACCGTTCGCGCCACCAGGCGCGGACCGATCCTGTCCGGCGTGCGAGATGGTCTGGACGCCCTTGGAGACGGCTATCTTTTGTCCCTTCGAGCCACCTATCTCGATCCCACCGACAAGACGCCGGATGCGCTTTACCGTTTTGGAAAAGCAACGTCTTGGAATGAACTCGAAACGTCGCTCCGGGATTTTCATAGTCCTGTCCAGAATGTTTTCGCCGCCGATGTCGATGGTTCAATCGGTTACGTGACGGCTGGCCGGATACCCATCCGGCGGTTCGGTGACGGACTTTATCCCCGTCATGGCTGGGAACGCTCTTCGGGATGGAACGGGTATCTTCCTTTCGAGCGTTTGCCCCGTCGCGTAAACCCGGAAAACGGCGTGATCGGCAATGCGAATAACCGGGTCGTGCCCCTGGATCATCCCGATTTGATATCAAGAACCTGGGACGCGCCATACCGGGCGGAACGGCTCCGCGAGATACTGGCCGCCCGGGCGGCGTTCACGCCCGATGAGGCCGCGGCCCCCCAATTGGATACGCTGTCCGTCATGGCGCGGACGTTGACGCCCTTGATGCTTTCGCGCCTGGAGGAGCCTTTAAGCGACGGGGAACGGCGGCAGCGTGACGGCTTGAATGCCTGGAACTTCGAGATGCGGGCGGATAGCCGGGCCCCCTTGTTGATATCTTTCTGGCTGACGCGTCTGAAAGCGCGGCTGTTCGCCGATGAACTGCAAGACGATTACAAGGATTTCTGGGGCTTTCGGGTCCGCGCCATCCAGAACGCGCTGACCCGTCACACGGTTTGGTGCGACGACGTATCGACCGCGCGGGCCGAGCGTTGTGGAGAGCGGGTCACGGCGGCGTTCAGGGAAGCCGTCGCGGACATGACGGCCATGGACACGAGGTTGAGGCGTCCCGCCCTTTGGGGAGACGCCCATGTCGCGGAATTCGGCCATCCCATTCTGTCGCGTATCGGGCCGCTCAAACGCGCCTTTACTCTCAGCACGCCGACAGACGGCGGAAATTTCACGCTTCACCGGGGCGCCGCCTGGTATCGGGAAGGGCCGAAACCCTTCACCAACAAACATGGCGCCAGCCTTCGCGTGCTGTTTGATTTAAGCAATCTAGACAAAAGCCGCTTCACCATCGCGACAGGTCAATCCGGGAATGTCCTCTCCCAGCATTACGCGGATCAACTGGACCGCTGGGCCGGGGGCGGCTGGATTACGCTCGGGAACGACTGGACCCAGGAAGACCGGCGGTTTAGAAGCCTTTTGTTGACGCCAGCCAACGAGTAGCGGCGGCGCCACTTCCTCTCGGTAACCGAAAAATGGCTTTACCTGTCACCCTTGATGACGTGTACGCCGCCCATGAACCTTTGGGCGAGACGGTGCTGCGCACGCCTTTGGTCGAAGCGCTGGCGCTCAGCGCCCTAACGGGCGCAGCGGTCTATCTAAAGCTTGAAAATCTTCAACGAACGGGCGCTTTAAAGGCTCGTGGCGCCGGCGTCAGGCTGATGAATCTGCCGGAGGATGAAAAAGCCGCCGGCGCGGCGACCACGTCCGCCGGCAATCATGCCCAGGGCGTGGCCTATCACGCCGCCAGTCTGGGCATACGGGCGACCATCTTCATGCCGGAGAACACGCCATTCACCAAGATTTCACGGACGGAAGCGTTCGGCGCCGCGGTCGCCGCGTCGGCGGCGACTTGAAGGGCGCGTTTGAGGCCGCCCTCGCCTTTTGTTCCGAAACCGGCGCCGCCTATATCCCGCCATGGCGGAGCGTTTGGCGGGATCCGAATCCACTGAAAACACGCCGTCCGAGCCCACGATCGCGGACGGCGTCGCCGTCAAGCGTTCGGGCGCTTTGAATACGCAAATCATCACCGAGACGGTGAACGCTGTTCTCTTGGCCGACGAGCCGGTGATCGAAGAAGCCGTCCAGGAATTGGTCGAACGGGAGAAGATCGTCGCGGAAGGCGGCGGCGCCTCAGGCGTCGCGGTCTTGATCGCCAATAGGACTCGTTTCGAAGGACGCAAGGTTTGCATTGTCGTATCCGGCGGCAATATTAACGCGCGGCTGCTGTCATCGGTCCTGATGCGGGGGCTTGCGCGTGGGGGCGGGCTTGCGCGCCTTCAAGTGGAAATCCCCGATCAACCGGGAACGCTGTCCAAGGTCGCGTCCATCGTGGGGGCGGCGGGCGGGAATATCGTCGAAGTCTCCCACCAACGGCTGTTTCACAATGTTCCGGTTAAGATCTCCGAACTGGACCTGACGATTGAAAGCCAGGACGCGCGCCATGTTCATCGCATTCGCGAGACGCTGACGAGCGCGGGCTACCGGGCGCGTTTGCGCTAGACGCGGTTGCGAGTCTAGGCTCCGATGTGTGTCCCGCCGGTCATTCGCCATAAGTACAGTTTCGTCCGCCGCCTGTCCGCAAGTTCGCGTATTTCATCCGCCGGTTGACCCGGTACGCCGAAACTGTTCGACACAAACAGGCTATCCGTCCTCATCTCGGCCTGCGCTTTCTCAAAAAGCCTCGTCATCGGAACCGGCGACAAGAAACAATAGACAAGATCGTATTGCCCCAAGTCCACCCGCCAAAGCGACATGGCGGACACGAGGGCGTTGGACTGCGCCGCCATTCTTAGTTTTGCGATAAGAACACAGAAAGGCGCGGTTTCAACGCCCGTGACTTGAGCCTCGGGATGGACGCGCGCGATATGAGAAACCACTCCGCCGACACCGCACCCCAGGTCAATGACGCGCTTTGCCCCCCGCTCTCCCGCCAAATCGGAAAGAGCCGCCCGTGTCGTTCGATTGCTCAAGTAAAGCGGAACACCTTCGATCGCGGCGTTCCAATGGAAGCCAGCAGCGGCGAGAAGCAGAACGGGGAACAACCAGCCGGGCGCCGCCCAGGTCAAAATCACGCCGCAAAGAACGGGAGCGGCCAAGTTGAGTAGAAAAAAGGCGGACCCCAACCCGATAATCCAGCCGGCGGCCGCAGCCATGCTTCCCCAAATGATGGAGAGAACAAAAAGGGAGGGAGCGGAGCCCAGAAACCGGTCCCAGGACAAATAAGTAACGGCCGCCATCAAGAGCCCCAGGGCGTGAAGCAACGCCAGCGTACCGAGTCGCCTGTCTCTCACATTCCCTCACTCCGCGTGGATTACCCCGCCAACGGCGACCCGAGTTCATGATAAGCGCTCTGGCAATAGACCAGCGGGATTTTACCTTCCGCGACTGTTACGCGTTCAACTCTGCCGATGATGATCTGATGATCACCTCCGGAAAAGGTTTGATCAACCCGGCACTCCACGCTCGCCACGGCGCCGGCGAGCAAAGGGGCGCCCGACTCCCCCGGATGATGTTCAACCCCCGAGAAACGCGCCTCGGGCGGACCGGCGAATTGATCCGACAATGCTCCCTGGTCCATCGCCAAAATATTCACGGCAAATGTCTTTTCAGGTTGAAACGCGGCCATCGTCGCCGTGCCGGCCGTCAGGCAAAATAGAATCAGCGGCGGGTCGAGAGACAAGGAGCTGAACGCACTGACCGTCACCCCGACAGGCGCGCCGGCGCCGTCATGACCGGTAATGACGGTAACGCCCGTCGGAAACCGTCCCATCGCCTTGCGAAACAGCGCCCGGTCCACTGCGAGTTTCCGGTGTTGCGTGATCATGACAGTCTTCCTCTGGCGCGCTCAGCCATGAGTGGTGGTTTTCCGTCCTTTTAGCAGTTTCGCCGCCGAACGCGAGTCCTCACGCCCGTAACGGCGGTTTTTCAAGATTAAAAGGTTCTGAGTCCGTCGAGCTTTGCGCCTTGGACATTATTGAAAGGTTTTGCTTTTTCACCAATTCCTTATATCGTGCCACAAAACACCGGTGCAAACTGGTGGAAGTCGGGGCATGGTGGATCAGTTGCCGGATTGGAGGCGCTGATCGACCAATGATCATGCAAGCAATCACACGGAACAGCGTCTGGCCATAGGCCGAGAACAGCAACGTGTTTGAGAGGCGGAGAATATAAATGCTCTACATTGTCGGCTCTCTGGTCGTGTTTGTGATGGTTATGGGAGGATACGGAGCCCACGGCAGCTACGCCGTCCTCTGGCAGCCCATCGAGTTTGTCATCATCTTCGGCGCGGTGATTGGGGCCTTCATCTCGGGGAACCCGAAATCTGTCGTTACTGGCTCATTGAAGTCCATGAAGAAGATTTTCTCGGGGCCTAAGTACAAGAAAGAACATTATGAGGAACTATTGGGCGTCCTCTATTCTGTGTTCCGCTTGGCCAAGACAAAGGGCGACCTCGCTCTTGAACAGCATGTCGAGAAGCCGGAAGACAGCACCCTGTTCTCGAACTTCCCATTGTTCCACGCTGACCACCACGCGGTTGAATTCCTGTGTGATTACTTACGGTTGCTGACGCTTGGGGCAAGTAATCCCCATGAAATGGCCGAGGTGATGGAGAAGGAACTTGAGATTCACCATGAAGAACTTCATGCTCACGTCAACGTCATCCAGGTTATGGCCGACTCAACGCCGGCTCTTGGGATCGTGGCCGCCATTTTGGGCGTGATCGTGACCATGGGCTCCATCGCGGAACCGCCCGAGGTTCTCGGAAACCTAATCGCTGCGGCTCTTGTCGGGTCATTCAGCGGGATTTTCTTTGCCTACGGTTTTTTTGCGCCAGCGGCGTCCAAGCTGAACCAAGTTTTTGCTGCGGACGCCGCGTACATGGAATGCATCAAGACTGGCGTCATTGGGCACATGCAAGGTTACGCCCCTCAAGTATCGGTTGAATTCGCTCGCAAGAGTCTGTCCCACGATATGCGTCCCACCTTCAACCAGATGGAGGAAATGGTCGCGGAACTTCCACAGGCGTCATGACCCGGCGAACAGGCCGAAAAGTGGATGGAGTGAGCCGGAATGGCTGAAGGCGATCAGCAACCAGTCATCATCAAGAAGGTCGTCAAGGGCGGCCATGCCCATCACGGCGGCGCTTGGAAAATCGCCTATGCCGACTTCGTGACCGCGATGATGGCGTTCTTTCTGCTTCTTTGGCTGTTGAATTCCGTTACTCAGGAAAGCCTGGAAGGCATCTCGAATTATTTTGCGCCCGTCGCCCCTTCCGCTTCGACGTCGGGCAGCGGAGACGTCTTGGGCGGGAAGACGATCACAGAGGACGGCACCTTGCAAAATGACACAGCGCGCGACAGTGTGACCGTCGATTTACCGCCGCCGAAAGCGGGGACTGGCGGCGACTTTAACGAGAGCGAGCAGGCTGAGAAGACCGAGGAGGAAGACATAGAGGCCAAGGTGAGCGCTCTTGAACAAGAACAGTTGGACGAAGCCCAAGAGCAGTTGCGCGAGGTGATTGAGGACAATCCCGCGTTCAATCAATTCAGAAACAGCTTGCTTGTGGACAACACACCGGAGGGATTACGTATCCAACTGATCGACCGCGACGGATTAGCCATGTTTCCGTCCGGCAGTTCCAAAATGTATCTCCATGCCCAGAAAATCCTGGAGGCTGTCTCCAAGGTTATTCTATCCGTGCCACAGAATATTTCCGTTTCCGGCCACACGGACGCAACCGCCTTCAATCGCCAGAATTACGGCAACTGGGAATTGTCCGCTGACCGGGCTAATGCGGCCCGCCGCCAATTAGAGCGTTTTGGCGTCCCGGATTCCCGCGTCAACCGTATTGTCGGAAAGGGGCCGAAAGCCCCCCTTTTGGCGGACGATCCGAGTCATCCCAGCAACCGCCGGTTGAGCATCATCCTGTTGCGCGGCACCGGAGATCAATCAGCCAATCTCGAAGCCGCGAAGCAACTGATCGAAGAGGAACTGCCCGGCCTGAATGAAATCAAGAGGCGCCAAACTCTGGGTATCCCGGACCCTTCACCGGAATCAGGCGGCGATCCAGAAAACTCCATCATCACGCCCCTTCCTCCCGCTTCCCCGGGAACAAAACCCTCCTCGCCCGCTGTTCCGGGTTTGAACTTCGATATCCAAGCTGACACTCAGTCATAGTGATCGCCATTCCAGGTGCGAAGCCTGATTCATTGGGTTATAGTTTCAACTGGCGCCTTGTTTGGCCTAGCCAGCCAGTATGTTCGCGGGACTCATGAAACATAAACCGATACACGAAACACGGTTTTTCTTCGCGACGGCGCCGCTGCCGTGTCCCTATCTTTCCAATCGCGTTGAGCGCCGAGTAGTCACCGAGTTGTTCGGCCGCGACGCCATAAAGCTGCACGACCAGTTGTCGCTCGCCGGTTTCCGCCGCTCTCACGGTATCGTTTATGCCCCCGCCTGCCCCGCCTGCGACGCGTGTAAGGCCGTTCGCATTCGGGTCGATGATTTCCTGTGGACCAAGTCATTCCGGCGCACAATGCGCGCCAATGAGGATCTGTCGGTCGAGCAGCGCGGACCAAAAGCGACAGACGAGCAGTTCCGCCTGTTTGTCCGCTATCAAGGCTCACGTCACATGAATGGTGACATGGCGAAGATGGATTTTTTGGATTATCAGGCCCTTATCGAGGACACGCCCGTCGATACGTTTCTTGCGGAATTTCGCTCTCAAGACGGCCGGCTGACGGCCGGTTGTCTAACCGATCAGGTAAACGACGGCCTTTCCGCGGTCTACAGCTTTTTCGAATCCGATCAGCCGAAACGCGGCCTCGGCACCTATATGATCCTTTGGCTCGTGGAAGAGGCCAAGCGCCTTGGCCTGCCCTACGTTTATCTGGGGTTCTGGATCAGCGGTTGCGGCAAGATGTCCTACAAAGCGCGTTTCGCGCCGCTTGAGGTTCACAGCCCGGACGGCTGGCTTCCGTTCGATCCAGACGCTCAAACCGACTCTTTCCTTATCACTTGACCGGGGCGTTCCGGATCTTCCGGTTTACCAATAAGTTTCCAAGCAAAAGGAAGCGCCGCGGCGGCCAGTAGCAGCTTCGCGCCGTCGCCGGCGAGGAAGGGCCAAAATCCCCACTCCAAGACCGGTTTGTCCCAACCGAACAGCGCGCCCAACCAAAGCACGCCCGGCAGGTAGATCAGCGCGTTGCCGATCAGCATGGCAAGGACGACGCCTAATGCGTGGCGGCTGAGACCCCGCTCGGCCAACCAGCCGACCGACGCCGCGGCCAACAGATACCCGGCGAGATAGCCGCCCGTCGGCCCGGCCATATAGGCGACGCCGACGCCTTTTTCCGGGGTTCCCGCGAACACCGGAAACCCAAGCGCGCCCTGTATCAGGTAAAGCATGACAGTCGCCGCGCCCAATCGCCAGCCAAACGCCATACCAATGGTCAAGATCATAAAGGTCTGCATGGTCATCGGCACGGGGTAGAACGGGATTTGAACCTTGGCTGAAACGGCGATCAGCAGCGAACCTGTGAAAGCCAGGACAAAACTCGCGACGAGCCGCTCTTCACGGCGCCCCAGGAGGGAATCGAGCAAAATCGGCGATGCGGCGGCGGCAGTCATGAAAACAATCTCCGTTGTTATCTGTTGTTATCCAATGTGGAGGCACGTTAGCCGAATTTGTTGCCGCGGGGAAAGCCTCTCGGCACGGGCCGTCCCGCCTGGGCGCGTTTACCCAGCCATTCCTGGAAACCGGGTTCAACCCGGCGGCCGGCTCCGGTCTCCCAAGCAAGCCCCTCATCCGCTCTCAAAGCCGTTACATCGGTCAAGCCGCCCTGCTGGAAACGCTGTAAAATGACGCCCTTGCCGCGGATCATCTCGGGCATTTCCGTCCTTTGGAAAATCAGGAGTTTTCTGTTTTCGCCCACGGTAGCGATCAAATCGCTGTCGTCGGGAATCGGCGCCATAATGGCCGCCTCAACACCATCAGAAACGTTCAAGACCTGTTTGCCTGATCGAGTTTGGGCGACCAGATCGTTTTCCGGCGCGATGAATCCCCGTCCCGCGCCGGACGCAACCAACACTTTTGCGCCGGGCGTGTGAACTTTCATTCGCGCCGGGTCGTGACCATTCGGCAAATCGATCATCAAGCGCAGCGGCTCACCATGACTCCGCCCACCCGGCAATTTATCGCAACCCAGTGTGTAAACCCGGCCATTTGTGCCCAGGATCAAAAGCTTATCGGTCGTCTGTGCCCTGAGCGAAAACTTCAGCCGGTCGCCTTCCTTGAACTTGACCTCGGACGTATCCTCGATATGCCCTTTCAGCGCCCGGATCCATCCCTTGTCCGAGAGCACCACCGTCACCGGTTCCTTCTCGACCAGTGCTTCCAGGGGAACCACGGCGGCCACTGGCGCGCCGCTGATGGCCGTTCGCCGTTCGCCAAGCGCCGTGTTGGCGCCAAACGTCTTGCGAACGGCTTGAATTTCGGATGCAATGACGTCTTTGCGTTTCTTTTCATCCGCCAGTATCGCCTCGATCCCGGCTTTCTCAAGGGTAAGTTCTTCATGTTCGCGGCGAATTTCGATCTCTTCCAACTTGCGTAACTGTCGAAGGCGCATGTTCAAGATCGCTTCCGCCTGATTTTCCGTCAGCTCAAAACGGTCGGTCAGGACGGCCTTGGGATAGTCCTGCTCTCGGATGATGCGGATAATTTCATCCAGGTTCAGATAGGCGGTCAGAAAACCGCCCAGAATTTCCAGACGCGCCTTGATTTTGCCAAGACGGTGGCGTTTCCGCCGTTCCAGCACTTCCATCCGGTGATCCAGGAACGCTTGCAGGACTTCGCGCAGGTTCATCACCCTGGGCGTAATCCCGCCGTCCAGAACGTTCATGTTCAGATTGAAGCGAATTTCCAGGTCGGTTTCCCGGAACAGGTGCTCCATCAAGACGCCCGCGTCAACGGTGCGGGACTTGGGCTCCAGCACAATCCGGATGTCGTCCGTGCTCTCATCCATCACATCATTCAAGATGGGCAGCTTTTTGGCGATGATCAGGTCGGCAATCCGCTCGATAAGCCTCGCTTTTTGCACCTGATAGGGAATCTCCGTGACCACGATCTGGTACTGGCCGCGTCCCAGATCCTCCACTTCCCAGCGGGCTCGCAAACGTAAGCCGCCTCTTCCGGCCCGGTATGCGTGAACAACGGTCTCCCTGCCCTCCACCAACACACCGCCGGTCGGAAAATCAGGCCCCGGCATCAACTCGACGAGTTTGTCGAATCCCGCGTTGGGAAATTTGATCAGATGCAGCAGCGCTCCGCAGATTTCCCAGGCGTTGTGGGGAGGGACGTTGGTCGCCATGCCAACCGCGATACCGGTCGCGCCGTTGGCCAGCAGATTGGGAAAGGCTGCGGGTAAAACGACCGGCTCTTCATCCTCGCCGTCATATGTGGCGCGGAAATCAACGGCGTCCTCGTCGATACCTTCCAGGAGCGCCGTCGCCACTCCGGTCATGCGGGCTTCCGTATAGCGCATTGCGGCTGCGTTATCGCCATCGATATTGCCGAAGTTCCCTTGTCCGTCAACCAGTGGATACCGGACCGCAAACGCCTGCGCCAGGCGCACCAAGGCGTCATAAACGGCCGTATCACCATGAGGGTGATATTTACCGATGACGTCACCCACCACGCGGGCGCATTTCTTGAACCCTGTCGCCGGATCCAGCTTCAACTGCCGCATGGCGTAAAGCAGACGGCGGTGGACCGGTTTCAAACCGTCCCGGACATCGGGCAGCGAGCGCGACACGATGGTCGAAAGCGCATAGGCGAGGTATCGCTCGCTTAGCGCATTCGCCAGATCGGCGTCACGCACATCGCCGTCTTCCGGACTTAAGGGGGGCAAGGCGCTCATGAGACGCGGCCTTTCTCGATAGTCGGTCGGGCGAAAACAGAAACTTCAGGCGGCGTATGGTAGATGTTGCCCGCGCACGGTCAATCAGTTGCGATGATCAATGGCGTTTCAGCCGGGAAACCAAGCGCCTACGGGCCTCAAGCGCCGCGCCGTCCGGCGTCATGACATGCCGTTCCAGAAAGAATCCGGTAAGAGCCAGACCATCAAGGACTTCATCCCGCTTGCCGGCCGTGTCCGCTTCCAGAAGAAATGCGGGTAACGCCAAAACTTGATCCAGATAAGGTTCCGCGGCGGTCCTGGAAACAGCCCTGGCCGACTTTGGAGACACATACGCCAAATCTTCGGTACCTCCCGTCGCGGCGCACGCCGACAAATCCAATCCAAACCCGACCGCGGCCAACACCCCCATTTCCCACTTCACATAAGCGGACGCCCAATGAGGTCCCTCCAGCGTTTCCAGAAGCGCGCCAAGGCCATGGTACATGCCTGGAACGGGCTCACGTTCCGGGATGGCCTCTTGAAGGACGGCCGCCGCCGCGCCGATGACGGCCAAGCGGTCGCCGTCCCCGAGATGGCGGCCGCCTGTCGCGCTCCCCGCTTCAACGGCAAAAGTACCCAGGTGTTCGGACAGTCGTCCCCGCCACACCAGATTGACCGAATTGCCGGGTTGCAGCACCCCGGACAGGCGCTTACCGGCTCCGCCGCGCACTAATCCCGCGTGACGGCCGTGATCTTCGGTCATGCATGTCAAAATCGCCGCGCTTTCGCCATGACGCCGGACGGCCAGTACAATCCCCGAATCCCGCCACTCCATATTGAATACAACCTAAAACCCAAAGTCCCGCGTGCCGCCCAAGGCTGGTTCGGCCGGCTTCAGCCCGCTGAAATCCAGGCTGGCGGCTTTTGCCTCACGCCCGGCAACCCTGATCACCAGGCGGAAAACACGAAACGCCACGCCGTCAGCCGGTGTAACCCGCACGGCGTCCAGGGTGACGGACGCCGTTTACTTTTGGGTCTGCCCCGGACATTTAACTAAGATTCCGGTTAACCCATTGTTTCATTTGGGTTAATTGGAGTGACGGGTCCCTGTTGCTGAATCGCTGCTCACATTCTTTCGAACATAGCCCGAATTGGGCCTTCGGAACACCGTTGAATTTGCGCATATGGCGCTTCGTCTGGTTCCAGAAGGTCTCAACGCCAGTGATGTGGTTCCGGTCGTCAGCAAAGGCCCTGGAGTGGTTGACGCGGACATGATGGAACGCCGGCGCGTCCAGCGCATCGCAGGCGTGGAAGCTTTCGGAATAGACGACGCTGTCAGGCTTGATCCTCTCCTGGATGATCGGAAAAAGCGTTGCCGACTGGGCGTTTGGGATAACTGCGGTGTGAACCTCGCCGCCCCGCTTGAGGCGCCCAAACACCGGAACCTCGCCGCGCGCTCCGCGTCCGCGCTTGCCTTTTCTGACGCCGCCGAAGCGGCTCTCGTCCATTTCCACCCCGGCCCCGCCAAATGTCAGTGTTGGTGTCACGTGACACCAGAAGCGGCTCTCGTCCACTTCCACCCCGATCCCGCCAGCCAGCGGCTCGGACGCCGCTGCGTCAATCCGCCCGGCAATGAGCTCCCGCAGCTTGTGGAAGCACAACGCCGCCGTATGCCGGTTCACGCCCGTCAAAGCGGCCGCTGAGCGCGCCGCCCAGCCGCCAACAAAATACTCGATCAATTCAATCTGGATACTGTCAGGGAGGCGGCTTCCAGGGAGGCGGTTTCGCCGAAGACCGCTAACCATATGACCCGTATAACCTTTCTCAGCTAGCTAGGCCAGGCCCTTCTTTTTTATGACGTACTTCAGTTTTCGAATGGCGATGCGTTTTATAAGCGCGTCGCCGTATCCTTTTGGGGCCACCATTGACACTTCCGTGTTGGTCCGGGGATCGATGGCGGAAACGCGGAACACATTGCCGACTCGTCTGAATTCGAACAGGACTTCGCCTAAAGGAATATCCAGCTCGTCCGTCATGCCCTTCCACTCCGCAGGCTTAGAAGAGTCCCGCTACATATTCCGTCTGTATTGTCCCCCCGCGTCGAACAAGGCGTGGGTTATCTGGCCAAGCGAGCAGGTCTGGACCGCTTTCATAAGTATCCGAAACAGGTTCTCACCGCCAGCCGCGGCGGATTGCAGGCGCTTCAATTGCGCCGCGGACGCCTCGGCGTGTCTGGAATGGAAGTCATGCAGTCGTTTGATTTGATTATCTTTCTCATCATTCGTCGATCGTTGAAGAGGCGGTTCCGAAACGTTCTCGCCGGCGGCTGGATTTAAGAAGGTGTTCACGCCGACGATGGGTAGGGAACCATCGTGCTTCAATGTTTCATAGTGGAGCGATTCGTCTTGAATCCGGCCACGCTGATAGCCGGTTTCCATGGCGCCGAGCACTCCGCCCCGCTCAGAAAGACGCTCGAACTCCATCAAGACCGCTTCCTCGACAAGATCCGTCAGTTCCTCGATAACGAAGCTGCCCTGGTTAGGGTTCTCCGTCTTCGCCACTCCCCATTCCTTATTGATGATCATCTGAATAGCGAGCGCGCGCCGCAGACTCTCCTCGGTCGGCGTGGTGAAGGCCTCGTCATATGCATTTGTATGCAATGAGTTGCAATTGTCATAGACCGCTATCAACGCCTGCAACGTTGTGCGAATGTCGTTGAAGTCCATTTCCTGGGCATGCAGCGAGCGGCCCGAGGTCTGGATGTGATATTTCAGCTTCTGTGACCGTTCGCCAGCCCCGTAACGTTCACGCATGGCTGTCGCCCAAATCCTGCGGGCGACCCGTCCCATGACCGTATATTCCGGATCCATTCCATTCGAGAAAAAGAACGACAGGTTGGGCGCGAAGTCGTTGACGTTCATGCCCCGCGCCAAATAGGCCTCGACAAAGGTAAACCCGTTGGACAGCGTGAAAGCCAACTGCGAGATGGGGTTCGCGCCAGCCTCGGCGATGTGATAACCGGAAATAGAGACGGAATAGAAATTCCGGACATTATGTTCGACAAAATATTCCTGAATATCCGCCATCATGCGCAGCGCGAATTCCGTTGAGAAGATACAGGTGTTTTGCCCCTGGTCTTCTTTCAGAATGTCCGCCTGGACCGTGCCCCGGACGTTGGCGAGCACCCAGGCGCGTATATCGGCCGCTTCCGTTTCACTGGGCGCGCGTCCCTCCTCCGCCTCAAACCTGACCAGACGTTGATCAATGGCGGTGTTCAAGAACATGGCCAGGATCGCGGGCGCGGGTCCATTGATGGTCATGGAAACGGATGTGGACGGCGCGCAGAGGTCGAACCCGTCATAGAGTTGTTTCATATCGTCGAGCGTCGCCACGGAAACCCCGGAATTACCGATTTTTCCGTAAATATCAGGCCGCTCATCGGGATCGAAGCCGTAGAGGGTGACGGAGTCAAAGGCCGTGGACAGCCGTTTGGCTTCCGAATCCCTGGACAAGAACTTGAACCGCTCATTGGTCCGCGCCGGATCGCCCTCGCCCGCGAACATGCGCGTCGGGTCCTCGCCCTCGCGCTTGAACGGAAAAACGCCCCCTGTAAACGGAAAAAAGCCTGGCAGGTTTTCCTTGCGGAGCCAGATCAGCAGATCTCCGTGATCAGAGTATTTGGGCAGGGAAACACGCCGGATCCGATTGCCGCTGAGCGTCGTCCGCGTGAGCGGATTGCGGATCTCCCCGTCCCGGACGCTGAAAACCATTTCGTCCTTGGCGTATCGCGCCTGAACAGCCGGCCAATTGTCCAATAACCCTTGCGTCTCCGCCGTCAATCCTTGCGCCTTCTCATCCGCCAGATCGCTTAAATCACCAACTTCTTTCCCCGCCGCCGCCAACAGCGCCATCACCGCCGTCAGACGCTGATGATCCCGGGCGACCAGGGCCTGGGTTTCGGTTTCCTTGTGATAGGCGCGCACGGTTTCCGCGATATCCGCCAAATAGCGAACCCTGTCCGGCGGAACGACCGCCTGGCCGGACTCCGAACTTTTACCAATGACGGGGGCGAGAGAGGACGGGAAAGCCGCCTTTCCCCGATCGCCGAACAAACGAACCAGTTCCTGATAGACCGCGCTGACGCCTTGGTCGGCGAACCGCGACGAAATGGTTCCGAAAACCGGCATTTCGTCAGGTTTTTGTCCAAAGGCTTCCCGGTTTCGCCATACTTGTTTCCGGACGGCGCGAAGCGCGTCCCGCGCGCCCTTGCAGTCCATCTTGTTAATGACCACGACATCGGCGAAATCCAGCATGTCAATCTTCTCAAGCTGGCTCTGCGCGCCGAATTCCGGGGTCATGACATAGAGCGAGAAATCGCAGTGCGGCACAATGCCCGCGTCCCCCTGTCCGATACCAGGCGTTTCAACGATAATCAGATCGAAATCAGCGGCTTTGCACGCCAACACCATATCGTCGAGCGCGGGCGGCGCCTCGGCCGACGCCCCCCGGGTGGCGATCGAGCGGACGAAAACGTTGTCCACGCTGTTGGCGTTCATGCGGATCCGGTCACCCAGCAGCGCCCCGCCGGTTTTCCTCCGCGTCGGGTCAATGGCGATGACCGCGATCTTTGGCTCGTCCGAATAGAGCCGGAAGCGGCTGATCAACTCATCGGTCAGCGACGACTTGCCCGAGCCCCCTGTTCCGGTAACGCCAAGCACCGGCGTCAAACCCCTCTCCGCCCCTTTCGCGCGAATGTCCGCCAGCAACGATACGGGAAGTTTGTCTTCCTCAAGCCCCGTGATGACGCGCGCCAGCGCCGCCCTGTCCCCCGAGACGCCTGCGAGGCTGGACGGCAAATTGGAGACGAGATCGCGCCCAGCGGTCCCGATCATGTCTTCAATCATGCCCTTTAGGCCCAATTTCCGGCCATCCTCCGGGGAATAAATCCGGCTCACCCCGTAATCTTCCAGCTCGCGAACCTCGGAAGCGGCTATGACGCCGCCGCCGCCGCCGAACACCTTGACGTCCGCCCGGCCCCGTTCCCGAAGCAAGTCCACCATGTATTTGAAGTATTCAACATGGCCGCCCTGATAAGAGCTTACGGCGACGCCATGAACATCTTCTTCGATAGCGGCGCGAACGACCTCATCGACGGAGCGGTTGTGACCCAGATGAATGACTTCAACGCCAAATGACTGGAGGATACGGCGCATGATGTTGATCGAGGCGTCATGGCCGTCGAAAAGGCTTGCCGCAGTGACAAAGCGAACGGGCGCCGTCCCGCCGGATGTTTCAGCCGCCCGGTTAAGGGCGGACGATGGGCCGAGGGAGTCATCAGGCACAGCCAGCGTCCTTTCCGGGTATTGGAAGTTTCCGTTTGCGTAACCGTAAGACAAACACGACCATGGGTAAAGATTACCCCATGTGCGATCAAAATTAACCCTTTGCGCCCCGCCGGCAGTGGGTCAGTTTGAAATCTCACTTGCACTCTCATACGCGCGAGGTTCTGTTGGCGCCGAATCGGGCCAGGCCCTATCTTACAGGCATGACAGACAAGCCCACCTGACCTTGTTGGAAGCGCGGTTGTTGTATCGCCATTCAGTTTCTTTGAGGTGCGGGTGGAAGGCGTGTTTGGGGAGTCCCTTGAACTTGGCGAGCCTTGTCTTGGACATGCCCCGGAAGCCTTCGATGTCTATATAGGTTCCCCAAGTATCCTAAGTGGGGGCTTATCCGTTTCTTGAGCCGCGTCAAAGAACGCCCGGATCAGACGAGAGGCTCGGCGCTCTGTTAAGCACGTAATGTGGGCGGTCGTGAAAATTTCCGCATCCTCGATCTCAATTGGATGCAAGTCTTTATGCGGGATGAACTCGACATCAGAAACAACACCAATGCCAATGCCCCTGGCGACCGCGAGCCAGATGGCTTCTCGACTGCCGATCTCCATCACGACATTTACTTTAATCCCGGCCGCATCCAACGCGTTTTGAAAAGCCAATCTTGTCGTCGATCCGTGCTCTCTAAGCACAAAGCCGCGCCCCTCAAGCTCGACGAGTTTGACTGACTCGCGTTTCGCGAACTCGTGCCTTTTGTTTACGAAGGCGATGACGGAATGACGGCTGTAGGGGATCGCGAAGACCCGCGGGTCCTCTTCGGCGTGGGCTAGCACAGCGACGTCCACAGAAAAGTCGAGAAGTCGATCGACTGTCATTTGCGAGTTGCCAACAGCAACGGATATGGCGATGTCGGGATACCGTGCGTTGAATGCGCTTAGCATTTCGGTCGCGTGGTAAGGGCCAACCGCGCCAACCCGCAGCGTCCCCGTACGAAATCCCCCATGCGCGTTCAGCAGATCCTGGGCGTCCGCCTCAAGATTCATGATTCGTCGTGATATCTGAAACAACTCGCGACCCGCACCAGTCAGCAAAACACGCCGACCCTGACGAAGAAACAACTCGACGTTGAAACGGGCTTCAAGGTCTCTGACTTGGGTCGTGATCGTTGGTTGACTGAGGTTCAGAGCCCGCGACGCCGCGGTAAAACCTCCCTCAGATGCGACTGCGTGAAAGGATCTGAGTTGCGTATACAGCATAGATAATATCTATCGATATTATATAAAAAAAGAATTGGTTCTATATGTCAATTTTTCCGCACACTTGACGACGCTAGAAAAGACCTTGGTGTCTTGTTCCCTTGATTCGTGAACGCACCAGACAACTAAAAAAAAGCCAACTTCAATTTTTCGGCGGCTTACGTTTCGCAACCTGGCGGATTTCGTCGAAGCGAAATCATTTACGACAAACAGCCAAAACTGGGAGGCAAGTAATGCAATTCAACAAAGACAAAAGCGGCTCCACATCTTGGCCGCGCCGTTTTGCGGTCGGGACAATGGCGGTCGCGTCCGCCGCGTTTCTCTTCTCGGCAAGCGCGCCTACGACGGCCTATGCGGCCTGCGAAAATCCCGACTCTTTAACATTTGCGATGATCCCGACCGAAGAGTCGGTTGCGGAACTCGAACTCTATTCACCGGTGACGAAACGCATGGCCGATTTGACGGGTAAGAAAATCGAGTTCTTCATGCCGACGTCCTATGCCTCCGTGGTCGAGGGCCTGTTGAGCAAGTTCGTCGATGTCGCCGTTCTCGGTCCATACACATACGTTATCGCTAATGACAAAGACCCGAATATCGAAGTCTTTGCCACATACGCAAAAAAGCCCGGTCATCTTCAGGAAGAGGGCCCGGGGTATCGCGGAGTTCTGATCTCCAAAAAGGGTTCCGGGTTTACCTCAATTGACTCTCTCAGAGGCTCCACGCTTGGTCTGACCGATCCCGGAAGTACGTCTGGCAACTTGATGCCGCGCGTCTCTTTCTCGAAAGTCATTGGTGAGGATCTTGATGATTTTTTCGGCAAAATCGCTTACACTGGCAGTCACGAATTGTCCGCCGTCGCTGTCATTAAGGGCAATGTCGACGCCGCATTCGTGGCGTCGCACCGTTTTGACAACGTCGTAAACAAGGGCGAGGCGAGTCTGGACGACATTAACGTGCTTTGGTCGTCCAATCCTATTCCCCAGGACCCGTTCGTCTACCGCAACACATTGTGCGACGACGTCAAAGCGAAAATTCGTGAGACGTTTCTTGGGTTGAAAGACGCTCCGGAAGCTCAGAACTTCCTGCAGAACGTGAAGTCGAACACCTTCGTTTCGATGACGTCCAAGGACTACAATATCATCCGTGATCTGAAGGCGGCCAAGGACGCTCGCAAGAACTAGATCTCGGCTTGACTGTTGTGACGGGCGGTTGACGCAAATCTTTCCAATTGCTTCGACCGCCCAGCCTTTCTCTGATTTTCAACCGATTTTCACGCCAAAAAATGGGCGAAGATTATGAAAATACTCGCCGTAAATGATTTGAGGGCGCGCTACAGTTCCTCCGGTCCTGAAATCCTCAAGGGGATTTCTTTCTCGGTCGAAAACGACGATTTTTTTGCAATCATCGGGCCAAGCGGCGCGGGAAAATCAACTCTCATTCGCTGCGTCAACCGGCTGGTCGAACCCGACTCCGGCTCGATCATGTTGAACGGGAAGGAAGTCACGAAGTTGCCGCAGCGCGAGCTCAGAATGCTGCGCAGGGACATCGGCGTGATCTTCCAAGAGTTCAATCTCATCAATCGAATGAGCGTCATGGACAACGTTTTGTCCGGTCGTCTTGGATACACCGGCAACATCCGTACGCTGTTTCGCGCTTTTCCACGTGAAGAGATCGGCCATGCATTGCAGCTGTTGGACCGGGTTGGCCTGATCGACCATGTGGACAAGAGGGCGGATGAGTTGTCTGGCGGGCAACGGCAGCGTGTCGGCATCGCCCGAGCCCTTATGCAAAATCCTAAAATCTTGCTGCTCGACGAGCCGACTTCGGCTCTCGATCCGAAGATATCACGAGAAATCATGGGGTTGATCAAGCAAATGGCGACCGAACTCAAGGTCCCTTGTCTTTGCAACATTCACGATGTGACGTTGGCCATGGAGTTCTGCAACAAGATCATTGGCCTCCAGGACGGCGTTAAAATGTTCGACGGTCCGACTGAAGATATGGACCAGGCAAAACTCGACGAAATCTACGCCATGGAAGTTTTGTGAGATGAACAGTTCCGACTCCACGTCGTCAGCAGCCGAACATCGGTCTTTATTGGTAGATGGAATTCTACAAGACCGGGCGTCCAAACAACGCCTTATGGCAGCCATCTACTCTATGCTCGCGTTGTTGGTTGTTTGGAGCGTGAATGTCACGATCATCGAAGACACGGACTGGGCGCGCATGGGCAGTTTCGCCCAGGTCATGGAGACGGCGGGACAGTTCGTCGGGCTGGACTTCACGCTCTTCCCGGATCTGATCGCGCCGACGATCGAGACGCTGATGATCGCTTGTCTCGGGACACTGCTGGGCGTACTCATCTGCATTCCGGCAGCGTGGTTCGGCGCCTTGAACGTCACGCCTTACAAGCCTGTGACATACCCATTGGCCCGGGGCGTGATGACCATAAGCCGGTCCATTCACGAGATCGTTTGGGCGCTGTTCTTTGTGTCTGCTGTCGGACTAGGAGCCTTGGCGGGCATTTTTGCAATCGCGGTTCGGTCGGTCGGATTCATAGCGAAGATATCGGCCGAGGCGATCGAAAACATCAATCCCGGTCCCGTTGAAGCCATTCGTTCGGTAGGCGGGAACAGCTTCCAGGTCATGATTTATGGGATACTGCCTCAGATATTGCCCCAGGTTTTAGGCGTCATCATTTTCGAGTGGGAGATCAATATTCGCCGTTCGGCCATTCTCGGTCTCGTTGGGGCGGGCGGTCTTGGACTCGTGTTCTTCCGCCAAATGAACACCTTCAACTTCCATGGCGTCATGTCTGTGATCGTCGCAATTCTCTTCCTGATCTTGATTGGCGAACTGCTCTCTCATTGGGCCCGAAAGTCGATCATTTGATTGGACGTGATGTTATGGTTTCTTCCCTAAAGAACACTGGACTTGGGGGCGCCGTCGGCAAAGACGGTCAACCTTTGACCTGGAGCCGCTTCAAGTATCCGCGGTCATTGATCTCGTATGGTGTCTGGCTGAGTTTCTTCGTCTTCCTCGTCTTCTGTATTGAATACCTGAACATTCCGCTTGATCGCCTCCTCGGCATGTTCGGGCGGATGGGGGACACCCTGGCGAACAGGTACTACCCGCCGGACCTCGCCTACATCAATGACGCCGACTACTTTGAATACGTCGTCGAGACAATCCAGATGGCTTATCTCGGCGCCCTGTTCGGCATTCTCTTCACGGTCCCGTTAGGCTGGTTTGCGGCGTACAACATGACGCCCTCGCGCCGGTTTGTGTATCCAGCCGCCAAGTTCATCACCATGGGATGTCGCGCCGTTCACGAAATGATCTTCGCGATCATCTTTGTGGCGATCCTCGGGTTCGGGATGCTCCCGGGCGTTTTGGCCTTGACGCTCTTTAGCATCGGGTTCGCCGGAAAGCTTTTCGCCGAGGAGGTCGAGGCCATTGACATGGGGCCGGTCGAGGCGATGTGCTCGACAGGTGCGAACTTGTTCCAAATCATGGTGTTTGGTGTGTTCCCCCAGGTGCGCGTCGCCCTGACCGGTATTGCCATCTACACATGGGACGTCGCGTTTCGCGCGGCGACTGTCGTCGGGTTCTTCGGCGCCGGCGGCATGGGGTGGTACCTGAAGCGCAACGTGCTTCAGGTCGAGACCGAACGCGTCGCGGCGATCCTCATTTCAATTCTGGCGCTCGTCATGATTTCCGAAATCGTATCGGCCTGGGCGCGCAACAAAGTCATGAAAATGAAGTGATGCGCTGTGAGCGCGCATCTGGTGAAACTTGGAGAGAGTGATGATCAAAGACGCGATTGAACTAAACGGAAAACACTACAAACGGCCCGATGCGCCGCTGGTGGTCGTGTGCATCGACGGAAGCGACCCGGAGTACACGGAAGAAGGAATCAACGCTGGCGTTATTCCAACAATCGAAGGGTTCATGAAGAACGGTTTTTCAACGATTGCCCGTGGATCAATGCCGAGCTTCACATGTCCAAACAATATGTCGATCGTGACAGGCTCGGAGCCCAATACGCACGGAATCTCCGGCAACTTCTACCTTGACCGCGAAACAGGCGAGCCAATTGTGATGACGGGGCCAGAGTTGCTTCGCACTCATTCAATCATGAGCGAATTTTCCCGCCATGACGTCACCGTCGCATCGATTACTTCGAAGGACAAACTGCGCAAACAATTGCAAAAGGACATGGATCTCTCCCGGGGGTCCGTCAGTTTCTCGGCGCAGTTCGCGGACCAATGCACAATGAATGAGAACGGCATCGATAATGTTCTCGCGTTTGTCGATCAACCCCAGCCGGACATGTACTCGGCCGATCTATCCCTGTTTGTTCTGGACGCTGGAATAAAGTTGCTCGAAGAGCGGCGGCCGGATGTCCTTTATCTATCCCTGACGGACTTTATCCAACACGCGCACGCGCCTGGCTCTCCAGTATCCAACCAGTTCTACAAGGACATGGACGATCGCTTCGCCCGCATGGTCGAACTTGGCGCCACCGTGGCCCTCACAGCGGATCACGGGATGGGGGACAAAGCAAATGATGACGGCTCACCGAATGTTATCTGGCTACAGGACGTGTTGGACGCCGCGCTCGGTGCTGGAAATACGAAAGTCATCTGCCCGATTACCGATGCGTTCGTAGGCCATCACGGAGCGCTCGGCGGTTTTGTCAGAGTCTACCAACAAGGCGGATCTTCAATTGACGAAATCCACGAGGTCATTTCGAACGTGCCTGGCGTCGAGAAATGCTGGACCTCCGAAGACGCCGCCAGAGATCTGGAACAGCCGCTTGATCGCGAAGGAGATTTGGCTGTGGCCGGAGACAAGAAAACAGTGATCGGCGGAAGATCAGTTGATCACGATCTGAGCGCACTAAAAGGTCACAGATTGCGCACACACGGAAGTCTCCACGAGACGCATGTGCCCATCATCATCTCGAGACCAGTATCTGATGAATACCAACGCAAGGCCGAGAACCAGCTTCGCAGTCATGACATCTTTGACGTCGCGTTGAACGGCGTGTTCTAAGCACGGGAGACGACTCAAAATGAATGACAAAAAGGGCAACGGCGCGGCAGAGGGCAACGGCGCGACAGGCCGTGCGGCGGTTTATGATGCGCCGAACCAGCCGTTCGAGATCAGGGAGTTTCCAGTTCGCGGCGTAAAAGACGAAGAAATTCTTGTCCGTGTCACGATGTCGACGATCTGCCGTTCCGACATTCATTCTTACTTAGGGCACAGGCCCAACCCGTGTCCGGGAATTCTCGGGCATGAAATTGTCGGTGTCATTGAGCAAATCGGCAAGGAGATTGGACCGGATCTGCGGGGAGACACGCTGCAAACCGGAGACCGGATCACGTGGACTGAGTACTTCCACTCAGGCAAGTCCTACTATCGCGATGTCCATGACATGCCACAGAAGTCCGAGGGGTTGAGGAAATATGGTCACGACCTTGCCAATGAAGACCCGCATTTTCTGGGCGGTTTCGCCGAGTATTGTTACATCCAGCCGGGTACCGGAATTCTAAAGCTCCCTGACTCCATTTCTGATGAAGAAGCGACACCCCTGAACTGTGGCGCGGCGACGATGATCTGTGTCGTCGAGGCGGCTGACCTCAGGGACGGATGCTCGGTTGTCGTCCAAGGTTTGGGCCTCTTGGGTCTCTATGGATGCGCAATCGCGAAAGCCAGAGGGGCGGCTAAGGTCATTGGGCTTGATACGGTGACTGATCGCTTGGATATTGCGAAAAGGTTTGGCGCCGACGACACGCTCAACATCTCGGACATGAGCGCCGACGAACAGATCGCCGCTGTGCGTGACTTGTGTCCGCCTGATGGCGCCGATGCCGTCCTGGAAGTGTGTGGTGTGCCGGCTGCGGTCCCGGTTGGTCTCCGAATGTTGCGTATCGGGGGCACGTATGTGATCGGCGGTCTGGTAAACCCGGGCGCGGAGATTACCATCGACGGAAACGAACTGTTGCGGCGCTGGACGACGATCCAGGGAGTTCATAACTATCACCCGCGTCATCTTGTTGAAGCATTGGACTTCGTTGTGGAGAACAAAAAGCGGTTTCCGTTCTCGGAAATCGTCGACTCCAAGTTTTCACTCGATCAATTGGACGAGGCATTCAAGAAGGCTGGCGAGCGGGCCGTCTTGAGAGCCGCCATCGTTCCTTGACGCAATGCATTTTATCGAAAGGCTACTTCAATGAACAAAATGACCACGGCGGATTCCATGATTCGAGCTTCCATGCGGATCGGCGGGAGACATGTCGAAACTGACGATGTCATCGAGGTTCGCTATCCCTTTACGAATGAGGTCATTGGCACGGTTCCCGCCGGTAACGCGGAGCACGCGCGCGAGGCATTCGAGATTGCGGCAAACTATCAGCCAAAACTGACGCGTTACGAACGCCAGCAGATTTTGTTCAAAGCGGCGGAACTGATTCGATCCCGGCGGGAGCGGATTGCAGACGTTATCACGTTGGAACTTGGGATTTGCAAGCAGCACTCCTTGTATGAAACGGGACGCGCCTATGACGTCTTCACGCTGGCGGCGCAGTTGGCAATTCTGGATGACGGCCAGATATTTTCTTGCGATCTGACGCCGCACGGGAAAGCGCGAAAGATATTCACCAAACGCGAGCCGGTGAAATCGATTTCCGCCATAACGCCGTTCAATCATCCATTGAACATGGTTGCGCACAAGATTGCGCCATCAATTGCGACCAATAACTGCATGGTCTGCAAACCGACCGATCTGACCCCGCTGACGGCAATAACCCTGGCCGACATTCTCTATGAGGCTGGACTTCCTCATGAGATGTTCCAGATCGTCACCGGCATGCCCGCGGATATCGGCAACGAGATGATCACGAATGAACACGCGGATATCATCACCTTCACCGGCGGCGTGGCGGTTGGTAAAATGATTGCGGAGAAAGCCAGCTACAAACGAACGGCTTTGGAACTGGGCGGGAACGATCCGCTTATCATCTTGAACGATCTGAATGACGAAGACCTCAAACGGGCGGCGGCTGTTGCCGTGGCGGGAGCTTGCGGGAACTCGGGTCAACGTTGCACGGCCGTGAAGCGGATTCTGGTTCAGGAGGACATCGCCGACAAAGTCGTCCCGTCAATTCTCGAACTGGCGAAGGCAATCAGCCACGGCGATCCTCAAGACCCGCAGACAGAACTAGGTTGCGTCATCAACGAAGAGGCGGCGGCGGCTTTCGAGCGCCGTGTCTATGACGCCGAGAAGCAGGGGGCGAAAGTACTCTACGATCCCGGCCGCAAAGGCGCGCTGCTTCCGCCGATCGTCGTTGACCATGTCCCGCATAACAGTGAACTTGTCTTTATGGAGACGTTCGGCCCGGTTATCCCGATCATCCGGGTCCCGACAGATGATCAGAAGCTAATGGATATCTCGAATTCCACGCCGTTCGGTTTGTCGGCGGGTGTTTGCACCAACGATTTGAACCGAATTACGGCCTTCATCGAGGGACTGGATGTCGGCACGGTCAATATCTGGGAGCAGCCAGGCTACAGAATAGAGATGTCTCCCTTCGGCGGTGTGAAGGATTCCGGCAACGGCGTCAAGGAGGGAGTGCTGGAGGCCATGAAGTTCTTCACGACGGTGAAGACGTGGTCCCTTCCATGGCCTGCCGCATAAGTCGCATGTGTGGGCGTCTATGGAACTGGCGGTACTAACTGGCACGGATCTACTTGTTCTAATCTGCGGAAGCGCGACCCTTCTGTTGTGGGGCGCGCGCATGGTCAGGACAGGGATGATGCGCGCGTATGGCGCACGAATAGAGAACGCCATCGCCCGAGGTACGGGCAACAGACTCTCGGCTCTCGCCCTGGGTTTTGCCGCCGCCGTCGTGCTGCAGAGCTCTACCGCGGTGGGTGTGCTGACCGCGCCATTCGCCAGTTCCAGTTCGGTTTCGGCCGCGGGCGGATTAGCGATCATGCTCGGCGCGGATGTTGGCAGTGCTATCGTCTCGCAACTGCTCGCGCTCAATATCCACCAATATTGGCCAATACTTTTCTTCGCCGGGTACGTCATTCACGCGTCATTCAATAGCCGGAAAGGAGTCGGCAAGCAGATGGGGCGGGTTGTGATGGGACTCGCCTGTATTTTTCTCTCACTTAGCGTCCTCGGGTCGGCAAGTTCAGTTGTCCGCGATAGCGATCTTGTACATGTAATGCTCTCCGGCATGGCGAATGAGCCCGCCATTGCGTTCGTCGTCGCGGCTTTTTTGACGTGGCTCGCGCACTCCAGTTTGGCGACCTTGCTTCTCGTCGTCGTTATGGCCGAAAGCGGCCTAATCGCGGATGGGTGGTTGGCGTTTTATCTCGTCATGGGAATTAACGCGGGCGCGGGGGTTCCCGCTCTAATTTTGGGGCTGTCTGAAAAAGCCACAGCTCGACAGATCCTGATTGGTAATTTCCTGATCAGGATGTTCGCGGCCGTTTTTGCGGCAAGCCTCATGGGTGTTTGGGCAGATTACTTGATGGGGATCGAGGTTTCGCCGGGGCAACGGTTGATTTTGTTGCATATCATCTTCAATTGCCTTTTGGCGGTAACGTTCATCGGGTTGACGGCCTATGTCGCCCAGTTCCTAAAGTTCGTTATTCTGGAGCCGATAAACGATAGTGGTCCCTCGGAAATCAGTTCGCTTGATCCTTCGGCAATCTCGATGCCGAACCTCGCGCTGTCATCCGCTTCTCGCGAAACTCTGCGTATGGTGAGCCTAGTGGAACAAATGCTGGCTCAGGCAACGGAAGCGCTGAGAGAAAATGATCTCACGGCATGCCGATTGGTTCCAGAACTCGAAGACAAAGTCGACCAAATCTACAAGAACATTAAATTCTATCTCATTGACTTGACGAAAGGTGAGTTGCACGAGGAAGAGAGCGCGCGCGTTGTCGAGATACTGTCATTCACGACGAATCTTGAGCACGCTGGCGACGTAATCGTCAGAACGCTTCAAGAGACCGTTTACAAGAAGGTCTCTAGCGGAAGTCGATTCTCCAACGCGGGGTTCCAGGAACTCATGGAAGCCTCACGGCTCGTTGGAGAAACCGTGCATTTGGCTTCGAAGGTATTCATGGAAAAGGATATTGAGGACGCGAAGAATCTCCTGCGACGCAAGAACGAGTTTCGAATGCATGAACAGGCAAGCATCGAAATGCATATGGAGCGACTGGTCGACAATGATGGCGACGCCGTTGACACGACGAACTATCACATCGACATCCTCAGAGACCTCAAACGGGTGAATTCGCTCTTCGTTTCATGCGCGTATCCGTTGTTGGACGGCGTTGACGGTTCACGCGATCCGAAAAGCGTGAGTGCTTCGTGAGCTACGGCGGCGCCGTTATCCCATGGCGTATATGGACAATGACCGCATCAAGATCGTCAAGGAAACCACAAACAACGCCGGCAAGTAAAAGCATCGCGCATCGGCGCCATTCTCGGTGTCCTCATGCCGCGATGCGTTCTTTGATTTCCGCCGCCAAGGCTTGGAAGTCCCTGTAACAACTCTGAACCGCGGCCTGATGCCCTCCGATCGCTCCGTCCGCCGGCTTGAGCATGAACATGGGCTTGCGCGCTTCTTGAGCCATCGGCATCAGGGAACGGTAGTCCTTGAGTTGCGCAAGCCGGTTCGCATCCGTTGAAATATCGATGGGGGAAGGTTTGGCATCCAAGACCTCCTCATTATAGACGCCCGGCACGCGATCCAACCACCTCTGGAACGATTTCGCGGCGCCGCGGCCAAACGACGAATATCTTGAAACAACATAACCGATGGGCTTCATGCCGGCGGGCGGCAGGTCGAAGTTCAATCCATCTGGAGCCGCGTCACGGCGCTGATCCCATTGACGGCGCCATTCTCGAAGCTTTGGCCCGATGTTCCGCATCCCCCGGATCGAGAATAAATCCGCTCCAATCGGAATGACCACATAGTCCGCCGAGACGAGCGCGCAGCGGTTGATCGCTCCAAGGTTCGGCCCGACGTCGATCAAGGCGATATCGGCGTTTTGCGCCCTGCCGACACTTCGTATCATGCGGTCGAATGAGGCGGTCACGCGGAAGGACCGTTCTTCGCCGTTCAAGCAACGGGGCCACTGGTTTGAGAGTTCGTCCTCAACCTCCGAAAGCCCAAGGTCGCCAGGAATAAGAGTAAGGCGCTCCGCGACCTCCTCTGGTTTGATTTCCAGCAAATCGCCGGTACCTCCGATGAGCTGCTTCATCGCGGAATACGCGGTGGCGGCTCCTTTATCCGACCACAGGTCGTCGATGCGTGAGTCGTCAAGGAACATTCCCGATAAGTTGGCTTGTGGATCAAGATCGGCGGCCACGACCTTGTCGCCCCCAAGAGCGAACATATTCGCCAGATGATACAACAGGGATGTTTTGCCGACCCCTCCCTTGTTATTGAAGAAGGCGATGGTCTTCATGGGCGCTTCCTCACGGTCACATGTGTCCATGCCGGGGCATTTTGGGGCTCGAAAGTGAACTCGGGCGCCGCATTGCCATTTTCAGCCAGGGTACGGCGGGCGATTTCCAGTCCCTGCCCGAACCGCTCGACAAATCCATAGCCCTTAAGGGCTTCCGAAAGCGTGGGATTGCGATAATCGGTGACGGTAACGTTCGGCGAAACGAATGTTTCGGGCGTAACGGCCCCGTATGGCCCGCCCGGATTCAGAATCTCGATCCGGTCCGAATAGAACGTCACGCGAACAGGCGAGTTGGTGCCCTCGTATGTTCGGTGCATGACCGCATTCCGCACGAGCTGCCGCAATGCATCCGGCGCGTAGTCGGCTGTTTTCGCATGGGTCGACTGGCCCATCTTTATGCCTTGGGCATTGGCCGCGTCCAATATCTCGTCGATCCTTCGAAGCTGGTCCGGAATCGTTCCCGTCAATTCCTTCTCGTCGATTGTCTCTCCGGTCACATCGGTTCCGTCCACGAGTCTCCAGGCGATACACGCTCCGGGAAAATAGTCCTGCGGGATTTTCCCGAGCATCAAGACGGCGGTGGCTGTCGGAGCGCCGCTTTTGTCGATGAGACGCAGCGCCAGAAGTTGTTGCTCTTCCGTCCTCTGGTTCTGGGCGATTGTATCGGGAGACATAAGGGCCGGCAGATATTCCGACCTGAAGCGGCCCAGGTCGAGATCGTCGATGGTTGCGCCCGGCGCCGGCCTTGCGTCAAAAGCAAGGTTGCCCCAGCGACGCTTTTCCACAAGCCGCGTTTCCTCTTCCGGCGTTGCGGTTGCCCGGCGCGGACCGACCCGGATGCATGACCGGCCTCTGAATCGTACAGGCGGATTTTCGGACGGCTGTACGACAATGATCGCGAGACGGCATCCTGAAAGAACGACTTTTTGAACATCCATGCTTGGGAATGGCGTCAGACCGCCATCGTCCTTGATCTGGGCCAGCGACCTGAGAAGTTCGTCGTTGATTTCCAGATCGGCGCAACGACCGTCATCTTCCACGCCCACAAACACCACGCCGGGCTTGCGATGGTTCGGAAGGTCGTTCGCGAACGCGCACACCGCTTCCCTGATCTTGTCCGGGTCAGACGCGTTACGTTTGCGTTCCACCCTGTCGCTTTCTCCATCGTGGAGAAGCTTCTCTAATTTGCGGTCTGTAAGTTGCGTCATCGTCGATACCTTATATTATTCGGGACCTTGGTTCGTATCGAGATACTCTTCCTTCCAGCAGGGAGAGTAACAGTCAGGGTCCCCCAAAGTCCCAAGCATCACATACTCCCAACTTCCATAACGCCGATTTTCGCCCTCCATTCAAAAATTGACATTACGCGGCTCGCCTAGTTATCGCATATTTTCGTCGGACGAAATATGGCGCATCTCTCAAGGCGTTTGTGTCTGATGTGTCCGATCCGGCATGTCGCCAGACACCCATTCCCACGTCATGCCGTCGTAAGCCGCCTCGACGCCGTTCGGCAAATGCTCGGCCAGCGCGCGGTAGTCAATCGCGGTGCTGAGATGGGTTAGCACCGCCCGTTCCGGTTTGATCCGTTCTATCCACTCCAGCGCGCCATCCACATGGATATGCGTCGGATGGCCGGGTTTCCAGCCAAAGGCGCCGATGATCCAGAACTTGACGCCCTTCAACGCCTCGAATCCCTTTTCCGGCATCATGACCAAATCCGTCGTATAGGCGAACTCGCCGATGCGGAAGCCATGCGTGGTCGAAAAGCCATGGTCTTGCTCGATGGGCAGAACAGCGACGCCGGCGGCTTGAAACGGTTCGTGACTTAGAAACGTGTGCGCCGTCAGGGTCGGCTTGTAATAGTACGTCGCGCCGCGGCCAAGCGGCTGAAGCACATAGGAAAACCGCTCGTTGATCTGACTTAGGGTGTCCGCCGACATCCAGGCGTCGAGCGGCGCGTTCATCACCCGGTTGACGCCGCGCAAGTCATCGACGCCATGCAGATGGTCCGCATGGGCATGGGTGAAAAGCACCGCGTCCAGCGAGGCGATTTCGTGCCGGGTCAACTGCTCGCGGAGATCAGGCGACGTATCCACGAGCAGCCGCCTACCCCCGACTTCGGCCAAAATCGACGGCCTGGTCCGCCGGTTCAGCGGTTCCGACGGGTCACAGTCGCCCCAGCCGACCCCCACCCCCGGCGTTCCGGTCGAGCTTCCGGCCCCCAGAATGGTGACGCGATATGATTGGCTCACACCGCCCGGCCTTCCTGTTTCTCCACGATCAAGCGGGCCTTGCCAAACAAATTGAAGAAATTCCTGGTCGTCGCCCTGGCAAGCCGGTCCAGCGAAACATCCAGCAACCCGGCCACCCGGGCCGCCGTGAAGGCGGTGAACGCCGGTTCGTTCCGTTTGCCGCGTTTCGGGACCGGCGCGAGATACGGGCTATCGGTTTCTACTAGTAGACGATCGAGAGGGACGCCCCGGACTATGTCCCGTAATGCTTCGGCATTTTTGAAGGTAATTATTCCCGAGATTGAGATATGGAACCCCATTTCAACCACCCGCCGGGCCAGTTCCGGCCCGGCGGAGAAACAGTGAATCAGCGCCGGATAAGCGCCCTTCTCGTATTCTTCCGTCATGACCCGGACGGTTTCATCGTCGGCGTCCCGGGTGTGAACGATCAGCGGCAGGCCTGTCTCCCGCGCGGCCCCGATATGGGCCCGGAAGTTCCGCTCCTGCTCATCGCGCGGCGCGTTGTCGTAGTGGAAATCGAGGCCGGTCTCGCCAATTCCGACGACCCGCGGGTCCTGGGCCAACTTCATCAAATCCTCTGTTGTCACCGGCGGTTCCTCGCCCGCTTGGTGTGGATGAACGCCGACTGTGCAGAAAATATTGGGAAATTGTTCGGAGACGGCTCGCACCTGAGCGAACCTGGTTACATGGGTGCAGATGGTGACCATGTATTTGATCCCCGCCTCGCCGGCCCGCGTGACGACTTCTTCCAGTTCATCTTTGAAATCTGGAAAATCCAGGTGGCAGTGGCTATCCACCAAAAAGGGCGTGTCTTCTTGATTGAGCATCACGTTTCCTCCTCGGCAAAACGTGGGAAGACGCCTTGGGGTTTGGGGATTTCCGCGCCGGCCGCCAACTCGTTCCCCTGGGCAAGCGCCTTGAAATCCCGCGCGTCAGGCGCCGCGGCCAACTGATCGAGCATCCTGCTGGAGCTTTCCGGCATGAACGGCTGAGTCAAAATCGCCAGTTTCCGTATGGTTTCCGCCAGGACATAGAGCACTGTTTCCATGCGGGCGGGGTCCTCTTTCCTTAACTTCCAGGGCGCTTGACGATCCACATAGGCGTTGGCCGACCGGATCACCATCCAGATGGCTTCCAGGGCCTCGTGGAAGGCCTGAACGTCGAGAGCGTCGCGAACCCTGCCCAGCAAGTCCGCGCCCGCCTCCAGCAATTCCTTGTCCGCGTCCGTGAAGTCCCCCGGCGCCGGGACGCGGCCGCCGCAGTTCTTTGCTATCATGGAGAGCACACGCTGCGCCAGGTTACCGTAATCGTTGGCGAGTTCGCCGTTCATTCGGGTCACCATGGCGGAATGGGAGAAGTCGCCATCATTTCCGAAGGGAACCTCGCGCAGCAGGAAATAGCGCACCTGATCAAGGCCGTATTTCTCGACCAGCTCAAAGGGATCGATGACGTTGCCCAGTGATTTCGAAATCTTGCGGCCCTCATTGGTCCACCAACCATGGGCGAAGACGCGTTTCGGCGGCTCAAGTTCCGCCGCCATCAAGAATGCCGGCCAGTAGACCGCATGGAAGCGGAGGATATCCTTGCCGACCATGTGCAGGTCGCCGGGCCAGAACTCGGCGTAAAGCCCCTCTTCCATTTCCGGAAAACCAAGCGCCGAGATATAATTCGTCAGAGCGTCCAGCCAAACGTAGAAGATGTGTTCGTCATCGCCCGGCACCGGGACTCCCCATTTAAAGGTGGTCCGCGAGATCGACAAGTCCTGTAGGCCGCTTTTCACAAAACTGATCACCTCGTTGCGGCGAGTCCGCGGCAGAATGAAATCAGGATTCTCATCGTAGAATTTAAGAAGAGAGCCTTCCCATTTGGAAAGATTGAAGAAATAGCTAGATTCTTCGACCCATTCCACTTCCGCCCCGGATGGCGCGACGCGTGCGCCGTCCGGTTTTTCCATGATTTCGTCTTCCATGTAGAACGCTTCGTCACGGACCGCGTACCAACCGGCGTAAGAGCCCAGATAGATATGCCCGGCGTCCCGCATACGCTTCCAGATGTCCCGGCAGGCCGTTTTATGACGAGCCTCCGTCGTGCGAATGAAGTCATCGTGAGTGAAGCCCATGGCGTCGGCCAGATTACGGAAATTCCGGGACACCTCATCGGCGAAGGTTTGCGGGTCCACGCCCTTCGCGGCGGCTGATTTTTCCACTTTCTGGCCATGTTCGTCCGTCCCGGTCAGAAACCGGACTTTATAGCCGTCCAGGCGCTTGAAGCGCGCCAGCACATCGCAGGCCAGCGTCGTATAGGCGTGCCCGATATGCGGTGCGTCGTTCACATAGTAAATTGGTGTGGTCAGGTAATAGGTCGGTTGGTCGGTCATGGAAACCAAGGGTCCTTATCCCGGACCTCTTGAAGCGCCTTTCGCATTCAAGGCGCCGCGGCCCGGTTGATCCGCAGCATCACGTCGATGACGATCTGTTTTTTGTCAAGATTGAGCGCGGCGCCGCGCCCGATCATCTGGCGCGTGTTGTCCCACACCGCGAGCCACCTTTCAAGCGGACCGCGTTCCGCCAGCCGTTCCGCCGCCGCTCGGTCAATGCCGGGCGCCAGCTCTCCGCCCGAGCGCCAGACACAAAACCGCTCCAGCCACCAGCATATGAGGTCGCGGAACGTCTCAAACGACGCCTCCCGCCCCGCTCCGGCCATTTGAGTGGCGAAAGCATGAAGCGACGGGATGTCCGGGTCCGGCATCTGAGCTATCAGCCTGGTCAAACCGGCATAAACGTCCAGCCCGTCCCCTTGCCCTATCTCGAGAGCGCGGCCCAGGCCGCCATTCGCCAGAATGGCCGCGGTCTCCGCCGCTTCCGGAGCAATCTCCGGTAGCCGGCGTTTGACCTCGGAGACGATCATGTCGCGAGGAAGCGGGCTCATGGAGAGCTTACGGCAGCGTGACGTGATCGTCGGCAGTAAACGTCCCGGGCTATGACACACAAGCAGTAAAATAGCGCCCGGCGGCGGCTCTTCCAAAACCTTCAGCACCGCGTTCGCCGCGTTTCGGTTGAGTTCGTCCACAGCGTCGATAATGACAATGCGCGCGCCGCCCTCTCCCGCCGTCAGGGATAAAAAGGCCTTCACGCTCCGAACGTCGTCAATGGCGATTTCAGCTTTTCGCCGCCCCGTCTTTTCATCGACCCGGCGCTCAATGGACATCAAGTCCGAGTGCCCGCCGCTGGCGACGCGGCGGAAAACCCGACTTTCCGGATCAATGTAAAGCGAGCTTGGCGGGTCTTCGGGTAATGCCTCTCCAAACAAGCTTGGCCCCGAACCCCGCGCGTCCTGGCCATGAACAAATAAAAAGCGGGCGAAGCGGTACGCCATCGTGGCCTTGCCGATACCGCGCGGCCCCGTCAACAGCCAGGCATGGTGAAGTTTGCCTGTCTGGAGCGCCTTAAGCAGTTCCTGCTCCGCTCCCTCATGGCTCAAAAGCCGCTCGGTATGTCTCGGGTGAGTGAAATCCTCAAGCTCATCGTCCGCCATCACAGCGAGACCTCAAACCGCTCGCGGACAGCGGCCTTGACGGTCCGGTGAACCGAGTCCACGTCATCGGCCGCGTCGATGACGCGCACACGTTCCGGTTCGTTTTCCGCAATGCGGAGAAACCCCTTGCGGATGCGCCGGTGGAAATCCGCGTCCCTGCGCTCATAACGGTCCTCGTTTCCATGCCGGGCGAAGGCGCGGGCAAGGCCGTCTTCCACTTTCAAATCCAGCAACAGGGTCAAATCCGGGCTGGCGTCGGCGATCGCGAACTCCTGGAGCCGCGCGAGACAGTTAATATCCAGGCAGTGCCCATACCCTTGATAAGCCATCGTCGAGTCCGTGAACCGGTCGCAAATCACCCAGACGCCGGCTTCCAAGGCCGGGAAGATTGTCTTGTCCAAATGCTCAACGCGAGCCGCGAAATGCAGCAACGCCTCAGTTTTGCCGTGCCAGCGCTCCAAGTCGCCGTTCAGCAAAAGATCACGGATTTCCTCCGCCCCTTCCGTGCCGCCCGGCTCTCGCGTGGTCAGGACGTCCATCCCCTTGGCCTCCAAGGTCCGGGCCAGCAATCCAACTTGCGTCGATTTTCCGGCGCCCTCGCCGCCCTCAAAGGTAATGAACTTGCCCCGTGCCATCGATTGATCGCGCTTCCCTTGAATGGACCAGAGTGAAGCGGGAGCTTACGCGCCTTCTGCCGTCCCCCAAAGCAGGTATTTCACAACAGCCCCCAATCGGCCAACCAGACCCAGCCGCGGCACTGTAGCGCCCGCCACGAGCGGCACGGTCATCGTGTCACGCCCCGGGACGGCGATCTCCAAATCCGCGACTTTCCGGCCCTCCATCACGGGCGCGGCAATCGGCGATTGATAACGCACCGTGACCGTCATCTTGTCCCGCGCCGTCCGGGGGATCGTAAGGACAATGTCTTCGTTGATCAGCAAGGGCACCTGCCCCGCTTCGCCCAGCCAGACATCCGCTTTCTGAATCTCTTCTCCGGTTTTGAAAAGCGCATAATTTTTAAACTGGCGAAGTCCCCATTCCAAAAGGCGTTGAGGCTCGGAACGTCTCACCTTTTTGTTCTCCAGGCCGTTGACGACCAGGATGAGCCGCCGGTCCCCCCGTTTTACGGTCGCCGTCAAACCATAACCCGCAACGGACGTATAGCCTGTCTTCAGCCCGTCGGCGCCGGGCAATCGGGTCAGCAACGGGTTTCTGTTGAACTGACGAATCCCGTTAAATGTGAACTCTCTCTCCGAATAATAGCGGTAGAGAACCGGAAAATCGGAGATCAACCGCCTGGCCAGAATCGCCAAGTCGCGGGGCGTCATCAGATGTTCGGGATGCGGCCAGCCGGTCGCATTCCGAAACACTGATCGCGCCATGCCCAATTCCCGGGCCTTCTCGGTCATCTGCTCGGCGAAGGCGTCCTCCGTGCCGGCCAATGCCTCCGCGACGACGATGCACGCGTCATTGCCCGACTGCACGATAATACCGCGGATTAAGTCTTCAACTTTGACTCTCTGATTTGGTTTTAAAAACATGGTAGAACTGCCGCTCTCGGCGCCGCCTTTCCGCCAAGCGTTCTCACTGACCAGGAACTCGTCGTCCAGGGACAACGCACCCTGCTTGATCCGCTCGAACAACAGATACATGGTCATCAATTTGCTCATGGACGCGGGCGGCATGGGGGTGTCAGCGTTCTTGTCCAACAACGCCTCGCCTGTCGTCATGTCCATCAAGAAAGCTTCACGCGCCGACGTATCGATGGCCTGGGCGCCGGTCGCGCCCATCAAGGCAAAAACCGCCAAACAAACAACTGAAAGACGCCGTGCGGCTTTGTTCATGTTGACCTCCGAAGAAATTGCGGGCTCGGCAAGGGACGAATAACCGCCCACCACGGCCGAAAAGCGGCAAGGCGTCAGCCGCCTGTTTTGGCGACGATGATTCGCGCGCCCTTGAATCCCATTTGATTGACCGCGCTAAGCATCAGATCTGCATCCGCCACGGAAGCCAGAGGACCGACCCGGACTCGATAGAAATCCCGTCCGTTCACCAGGACGTGGGAAATCATCGCGGTTCCGATGGTGCTGAGCCGGATTTGACTTTTCAGCGCGTTTTGATGATCGGTGAAGGCGGCGGCTTGAACGAAAATATCCGCCGGTGCGACGGAAACGTTCTGAATCTGTTCGGCTGGCTTGAAACCAGCCTGAACGCCGTTCAAGGTTTCGCCGGAAGCCCCGCCGCCCGTGCCCAAGGGCGGTGGGGCGAATGGTGCTTGCGTGACCGGCTTTAACACCGGAGACGCGCTCGCCCCCGGCGGCGGCGCGAGTTCGGCCGTTCGCACGCCGCCTTTGGGCAGCCGACTCACGGTAATCGGTGAACCCGCCTCCGCCAAATCCGCTTCCCCCAGCATACGAGCCTTCAGGGCCAAGCTCTGGTCTCTCAAAATCCGAACCCGGACCGGGGCCGTGCCCGCCACCTTGAACCCCAGCAACTCGGCGCCGCGTTTTGAAATATCGATGATCCGCCCTTTGGCGAAAGGACCGCGGTCATTCACTCGAAGCACCAGGGAACGGCCATTCTCCAGGTTCGTCACCCGAACGAGGCTAGGCATCGGCAACGTGTTGTGTGCGGCCGTCAACTCTTCCTGGTCAAAGGTTTCACCGTTGGCGGTTGGTTTGCCGTGAAAATTCGGTCCGTACCAGGACGCGATACCCGTTTCATCATATGACCAGTCTTCGGCGGGGTAATACCAGATCCCGTCAATCTGATAGGCGTCGCCAACCTTGTAATGGCCGTTTCCGGTTTTGGCTTGAGACGCATTGCCCGATATTGCCTTGGTTTGAAGCTCTTTCGTCCCCTGAGCGAGGAATTGGAGTTTGGCGCAGCCGCTTAAACCCAGCATCAAGGCAAGGCCGACAACCGCCTTCGCTTTTCCCATGGACATTTGGTTCTCCGCTCCGGCCGCCTTATTTCCAAGGCGCGCCCATTTTGACTATGTTTAACGAGAGTACCGGTCACGGAGCATCCCCTCAACCTCGGGCGGTTATCGCCCTCGCAAGCGCTCCAACAGACCGGCGTTCGGGAAGCCATCCGGCGGTAAATGAATACTTTTTTGGAACGCCTTGATCGCGCGGCGCGTATTGGGTCCGGCGACCCCATCCGCCCCCTTGGTGTCGAATCCACGAGCCGTCAGGCGGGATTGAATTTCAGCGATGTCACGCCGCGCCAAGGGAATTTCCCTCGCCGGTTGTTTAGCAAGCAACTCGCTCCGCCCTATCAGGCGGTCCGCCAAATGCCCGACCGCAAGCGCATAAAGAATGGAGCGGTTCCAGATCAGGATGGTTCTGTAATTCTTGTAAACCAGGAACGCGGGTCCCGAAGCGCCCGCCGGCAGGATAAGAGAGGCGTCAATATCCGCGGTGGGCAAGGTTCCGCCATCAGCTTTGCGAATACCCAACTTCGCCCAATCCTCTAGTTTTTTCCGGGTGTCCAGGCCGGATAGAGCGTAATTGAAACCCTTGGGCAATTTTACCTCCCGTCCCCAGGTCTTATCACCCCGCCAACCGGATTTCGAAAGATAGTTGGCCGCAGAGGCAAAAATGTCCGGCAGGCTCCGCCACATGTCGCGTTTGCCGTCCCCGTCGCCATCCACGGCATAGGCTTTGTAGGTCGTTGGAATGAATTGAGCGTTTCCCATCGCGCCCGCCCAGGAAGCTTTGACTTCCAGGGGTATATCCCCTTTCGCCATCATCTCCACGACAGCGTGAAGCTGTGCGCGGAAGAACTTCGAACGTCTGGCGTCATGAGCCAAAGTCGCCAATGCGCTCAATACGGGAAAAGCGCCCGTAAAGTCGCCAAAGTTGCTTTCAAGTCCCCAAAACGCCACCAGAAAACGCGGCTGAACGCCGTATTTCCTTTCGATTTCAGACAACAATCCCGCGTGTTTCTTTAAAAGTTCACGTCCACGTTTGACCCGCTCGTCACTGACCGAGTTATTCAGATAGCGCCAAAAAGTCAGCGAGAACTCGGGTTGACGCCGATCCAGTTCGATAACCCTCGGCAAATAGCTGACTCTCTCCATCGCCTGGTCCACAACGGCCGCTTCAACACCGCGCGCTTTGGCTTCTCTGGCGAAACCGGCAACCCACGCCTGGAAATCAGCGGGCGTCTCCGCCATCGCTGGCGCGCCGGACGCGAACACGCTGGCCACAACACAGAAAGCGGTCATCGGAAACAAGCGGCGCCAAGAACATGACATGAAGCGGTCTCCCGGAAAATGGTTATCGTTTGCGCTTCTGCCACGGGATTAAGGCGTTCACAAGACGCGTCAAGGAGATAGAGGACCCGGAAACAAATTTTCCGATTTACCTGTGGCCCAGTAAGCGGCCAAGCCCGCCGCCTCGTATGTAAATCCATTCAGAGTCAACAGGTTGCCTAAGAAGTTAAAGGTAATGGCCGGGGCTTCCGTTCCTCGCGTCGAATAGTCAACGGGATAGGGAACAACTGGCCACCCAACCTTGCGGAAAGTGCCCACGGATCGCGGCATATGGCGTGCCGACGTCACCAAAATCCACGTCTCGCCTAGCTTGGGCGCGGCTTTATCACGGGAAAAAACGGCATTTTGATAAGTATTCCGGGACCGGTCTTCAATCTCTATTCGGCTGGAAGCGACGCCGAGCTGTTCAATCAGCCGCTTCATTATGGGGGCTTCGAAATCTTCGGGATGCGACAAGCGCCCCGCGCCCGCTGTCAAAATGAGGCGCGCCTTGGGATATTTCCTGGCCAGAGCGGCTCCCTCAATCAAGCGTTCGACGGAATCTCCGAAATTATCCTGGCCCCGGGTTCTCGTCAGGACCGGATTGGCCGCTCCTCCCAGCACGACGATTCCCGTCACGGAAGACGGTGTCTCCGTAGGCGATGGAAAGCGGTTTTCCAGGAGCCGCATGCCGTATCCGCCAATCGGGACAAAAGCCGTGAAGACCAACACCCCAACGCCGATCAACGCGCTGACGCGCATTTTGCCCCGCGATCTGATGGCCGTAAAACCCAGGATGATCAGCAGAAAAAGGAAAAGAACATTGCCTGGATTCAGGAGAAACCAGCCGACCTTCGCCAGGACATAGAAAACCGTGGTCACCGAGCGACAGCTTTACCGAGGACCGGGGCGTTGGAAGACGGCGATATGTGAACGTCAAACGGCAACGTCGACGGCGTCAGAAGCCGCAGGCTCCAACACCGCCGAAAAACCGCCGGAATTAGAGCCGGTGTTTTCCGGGACTGTGCTTTCCGAAACATCTCCGACGGGAGCGTTGATTGAAATTTCAAAGGCGTCCGCGCCAAATCTCTCGCGGGATTCCGACGCTGTCTGGTCAATCTCTTCAGCAGATTCGTCCTGCCGCTCGGCAAGTTCACGAGCCTCAACCTCGAAAGCGGTTAGGCGCACAACCGCGACGTTCAACGCCGCCACGGCGGCGCTCGTAAAAACAGCTGAGTCGTTCGGACCAGGCACTTTGCGCGCTCCACAATAAAAACACCAACGCCGCCGATTCTGATGACGGACACGCCTTACATGCTCCCCAAGCGGCGCCAGCGGCAACTTCGCATTTTACGTAACGCACTATCATTTTACGAGTATCAAGGAAAAATTTCAATAACCTTATTGACTTTTCTTTTTTTATCGTGGTTGGCCGCAAATCAGTGACAGCCTGGATAACGCCCGCTATCGCGCGCGCCGATATATGGACCTCTCCTCGACCGGAATACGGGCTGTCCGGCGCGAAGCTTCAGCGCGGCGAGCCGGGGGAACCGGCCTGATCATCAATGATTCTTCATTCTTGGCGGAGCTTCGGCGGTTGCGCGGTGATGGTGAAGCGGGAATACCATTCGGCCAGATGGTCGATGGCGTCGTCGCTGAGGTTTGCGGCGATGAGCGACATGCGGGGGTCTTTGCGCTTTTGGGTTTTGTAGGCCAGCAACTGCTTTTTCATGTAGATTTTCGACATACCGGCCAGATGGGGGGCCGCCGGGTCGCGGGAGACGCCATTTTTACCATGGCACACGCCGCACTGGCGGGCCAGTTTCTTGCCCGCCGCCGCGTCCCCGGCCGAGACGCCGCCGCCGCCGCCCAGCACGAGGACGGAAAGAACAAGGAGCAGGATCAACCGCGTCTTGAACATGGCGTTCCCCTCGTTCCTGTTCTGGCGTCATTCCCGCCTGGGCCAAGGGCGGATCAAGGGCGGATGAACCACCCTGGCCGGGCGGGAATCGAGTTAATTCTGCTGGTAGCTAATGCGGTAGATGGCCCCGGCGTAGTCATCGGAAACAAGCAAGGAGCCGTCCTTCATGACCAGAACGTCCACGGGCCGCCCGTCGTATTCTCCTTCCGCATTCAACCAGCCCTCGGCGAAGGCCATGTGCCTGCCGGCGGAGCCGTCCGATTTGACCTCGGTGAACATGACCCGGGCGCCGCACGGCGTGGTGCGGTTCCAGGACCCGTGCTGGGCGGAGAAGATGCCGCTTCTGTAGTGGGCCGGGAACATCTTGCCCTTATAGAAGGACATCCCCAGATCGGCGCAATGGGCCGTGGTTTCGACAACCGGGTGAACGATCTTTTGCGTCACCTTGACGTCCTTGTATTCGTTGGTGCGCACCTCGCCGCCGCCGAACCAGGGAAAGCCAAAGTGTTGGCCCGCCGCCGTTTGCCGGTTGATCTCTCCAGGGGGGATGTCGTCGCCCATGCCGTCCACCTGATTGTCCGTCCACCACAACTCGCCGTTGGCCGGATTGAAGTCGTGGCCGACGGAATTGCGGACGCCGTAGGTGTAGACCTCGCGGTTCTTGCCGTCGCGGTCCATGCGGATGATCCCGCCGATGCCCACCTTGTCATAGAGGGCTAGTTTTTCCGGAGGCGAAACGTTGAAGGGCTGGCCCAGGGAAATATAGAGCTTGTTGTCAGGGCCGATCTTGATGACCCGGGCCGTGTGATTGTAGCTTTCCTCATCGGCGGGGATGAGTTCGCCCTTGGGAACGATGGGAACGGGGACCACATCGGGGCTTTCATAGAAGAACTCGGCCGCTGGGAACATCAAGACCCGGTTGCGCTCCGCCACGAACAGGAAACCATCCTTGGAGAACTCGACGCCGTTGGGAATGTCGAAGTCGATGGACGGCGCGAAATCCTTGACCTCGTCGGCGACGCCATCGCGGTCGCGGTCGGACACGGCCCAGACCTTGTCCTTCCTGGTGCCGACGAACAAAACCGTGCCTTGCGGAGCCATGGCCATGTGCCGGGCGTCGGGCACGATGGCGTAAAGCTCGATTTTGAAGCCTTCGGGCATTCTGATTTTTTTCAAAACGGCGCGCAGGGCGCCGGCCTTGTCGCCGCCCTGATCGACGTAGGTGAAATCGCCCTGGCCCTTGCCCGAGGTTTTAAATTGCAGCATCTTCTTGATATTGGCGTCGTTAGCCGTGGCGGCGGGCGCGAGGGCCATGGGCCCGAAGAGCGCGGCGAGCCCCAAGGCCAGCGCCGATTTGCGGATGTTCGTCATGTCGCCTCCCTGATTTATGCACCTGATTTATGCGCGAGATACGCCTGGTTGACAGACGCCGGATTTGAGCGGCCCCGGCGAAGCCGTGTGAAGGTGATGATCGTTACGCGCCTTACCTCCTTCGCGGCTCAAAAAGGCTGCTCAAAAGGCGGCGCGGAATTGAATTAAAACAATCCCCAAGGCATAAGAGTATATTACGCGAAAAATTCGCTAGGCAATTTAAAAAGTTTCATTTTCTTCTTGTTGGCGTTGTTGTTCTCGCCCCCTCCCCCTCCCGCCAGGACACGATGTTCGAGCGCGTTCCCGCGCCCGCTTCCTTGCGACTCTCCGGCCTGGCCTTTCATGACGGGCATGCCGCTTGATTGGCGGGGACCTTTCCGTTACACCCGCGGGACGCGTTGCCGCGACCGCCGGAGGAGTGGCAGAGTGGTCGAATGCGGCGGTCTTGAAAACCGTTGCGCCGCGAGGCGCCGGGGGTTCGAATCCCTCCTCCTCCGCCATTACCCGAATGTTCGAGGCGCGCGTTCCGAGTCGTGAAACCGGTCCAATCTCTTAATGTTTATTGTTAATCGGCCCCAGACGAATTTCCGCCGCCTCGGATATACTTATTAATGATGGGACTGACCCAGATAACTATCTTGGATGACGTTTAGGCCATTGTCTTAAGCGATCCGGATAGACGATGCTGTCAGGGGCTCGGGAATGACCCTGGCGTGGACCGTCCCACCCTGCTTAAACAGGACGAAAACAGGGATTTTTCCCGACACGCCGGGCGCCGAAGACGCTCTCGTCCACCTCCACCACGCATGTTTTTTCACTTCACGCCATGGCCTTATGACCGAAACCAATCGATCAGTTGGGTATGACCCCTATTTATTCATATCTTTGTTCTTTCCAGGGATCACCTATGGCATGGTAGCCTCTCGTTTCCCAAAAGCCCGGTGCGTCATCCGCGAGGAAAGTCAGCTGCCGGATCCATTTGGCGCTCTTCCAAAAATACAAATGCGGGACCAGCAGGCGCGCGGGTCCGCCATGCTCGCGCGATAGAGGCTCCCCGGCCCAGGAATGCGCGATCATGTTTTCCGGCTGGTTGAAATGCGTCATGGGCAGGTTGGTGCGATAGCCGTCGTGGCTTATGATTGAGACAAACTTCACGGCGGGGTCCGGCTGAACGACGTGCAGCAAATGCTCAATCGGCATTCCGCTGAACGTAAAATCAAACGCCGACCAGGCCGTGACGCAGTGAATATCGGTGGTTAGAGTCTTTTGAGGCTGGGCGCGGAACATATCCCAATCCCATTTTACGCGGTTCCGTACGGCGCCTGAAACCGTTAGTTCCCATTGATCAAGAGGAACGAGGGGACGCGTCCCCAGATCAAGGACCGGCCAATCCTTGGTCAACCGCTGGCCGGGCGGCAATCGGCTGGATCGCCTCTCATCCGTCCCGCCGCTAAGCAAGCGGCCTTCCCGGGCCCAGGCTTGTTTGGCCTGAATCAGCTTTTCCCCGCCTTGAGCTGGGTCCCGGCCAAGGCCCTCAAGGGCCGTCAACGGTTCGGGATCAAAGGCGGTTTCTTTCATGCCGCCCAATACCGAACTGCTATTTCCCTCGAAAAGGCTCGCAAATCGATCATTAGGATCATTCATGGGAAAAGAATGGTTTGGCCGGCGGGTTAAATCAAGCGAACTGTCCGTGAACAGGGTGTGGTCCGCGGGCCGATGGTCAGCCCTTTTCCCTCATCAACCGGGCTTTTTGACGGCCCCAATCACGATCCTTGATGGTTTGGCGCTTATCGATTTGACGTTTTCCCTCACCCAAAGCCAAGTCCACCTTGGCCAATCCCCGGTCATTGAAATAGATCGAGACAGGCACCAAGGTCACGCCCTTCCGCCTCACCGCCCCCATCAGGCGTTCCATCTGACGTTTGTGCAGCAGGAGCTTGCGCTTTCGGTTGGGTTCATGACCGAATTTTCCGGCGTTCCTATACTCTGGAATATGGGCGTTCATCAGATAGAGTTCGCCGCCTTCGTCGCTGGCGAAACTATCGACAATCGAGCCTTGTCCCGCACGCAGGGACTTCACCTCGGAACCCATCAACTGAAGTCCGGCCTCGACGTGTTCAATGAGATGATAGTCGTGACGCGCGCGGCGGTTTTGTGCGGCTATCCGCCCTTGCGGATGCTTTTTCTTATTCTTGCCGGCCATTTCCGGCCCCTGTTCACGCTAGTTCAGCAGACCCGCGCCGGTGAGCGCCTCGCGGACCCGCGTTTTGGAACCATCGGCGATCTCAACGATGGGCAAACGCGCCTCGGCCGAGCATTTGCCCAGCAGATGAGCCGCGTACTTCACCGGACCCGGACTGGTCTCGCAGAACATGGCCTGGTGAATGGGCGTCAGGCGATCCTGAAGCGCCATCACCTTGTGCGGGTCACGCTCCCGCCAGGCCCGTTGCATGTCGGCGCACATACGCGGCGCGACGTTGGCGGTCACGGAAATACAGCCATGCCCGCCAGCGCCCAGGAACGGCACGGCGGTGCCGTCCTCGCCCGATAGCTGGCAGAAATCATCGCCACAAGCCAAGCGCGTCGAAATCGGCCGGCTGAGATCGTTGGACGCGTCTTTGACGCCGACGATATTCGGCAGCTTCGCCAGCGCCGCCATCGTGTCAACGGACATATCGACGATAGAGCGGCCGGGAATATTGTAGATGATGATTGGAATGTCTGCGGCGGCGTGAATCGCCTCATAATGAGCATAAAGACCCTTCTGCGTCGGCTTGTTGTAATAAGGCGTCACCACGAGGGCCGCGGCGGCGCCCGCGCTTTTCGCATGTTTCGCCAGGTCGATAGCTTCCCTTGTCGAGTTTGACCCGGCGCCGGCGACGACAGGCACACGGCCATCAGCGGCCTCCAGGCACCATTCGGTGACTTTCATGTGCTCATCATGGCTGAGGGTTGGGGATTCGCCCGTCGTGCCGCACGGCACCAGCCCGTCCGACCCCTCGTCGATCTGCCAATTGACGAAGTTTTTGAAAGCGGTCTCGTCCAGTTCACCGTTATGGAATGGCGTGATCAGCGCCGGCATCGAGCCCTGGAACATGGCGGCAACTCCTGGAAATTCCTCATGGATTGGGTTCATCTATGTGAATCCGAGCGCGGACAATAGCGAGCCCCCTCGCGCGCCGCAAGAGCGCCGGAACCGCAAGCGGTATATTGCCCCGTGGCTGCACGGAAGACTTTCGCCGCCGGACGCGGTATGGTCTCCAAATGCTCAGCCGGATGATCCATCCCGCGCCAATAGCCGCCGCCGCTTTCGCATTCTTTGCGAACCCGGCCGCCGTGGAGACCAGTAAGCGCGCGCTGGCCGCCGGACCGTCCGCGCTGCCGTTGCCGCCGGTTCGGTCCAACGCGTTTCCCCTTCCCCGTCCTCGTCCGGCCGAAGCAATTCATGCCTCGCGGCACAAGGCTCTGGCCGAGCTTCCCTTGCCCCGTTCTCGCCCCGCCGGAGACCTGATCACGGCGCCGGACCCGGATGTCCGGCTGGTCGCTCAAGCCTTGCGCGCCGCCAAGAACGAGCGGTGGAAGCGCCTCAAGGTTTATGAGTCCAAGGCAAAAGACGCCTTGTCACGAAAACTTATCCGCTGGCTTCGTTTCTCTAAACCCGGAGGTGACGCAAGCATTGCCGAATTACAGCGGTTCTTGAAAAGCAATTCAGGCTGGCCCGGACGCGGGGCCGTCAGGGCCAAGTTGGAGCGCGCCCTCGCCCGCAGGGGCAAGGACGCCGATGTTATCGCATGGTTCGACGCTGATCCCCCGGCGACGGCCGTGGGTGAAATCCGGTTGGGCGAGGCCTTCTCGCGGAAGGGCCGGAGAACCGATGCCCGGCGTTTATTCCGTAAAGCCTGGATAACGGGCAACTTACCCCGCGCCGACGAAAAACGCTTCTTGCGTCTCCATCGGAAGCATCTCACGCGGGACGATCACATCGCGCGCCTTGACCGGCTCTTGTGGGAAGGGCGGTCGGGGGCCGCGAAGCGCACCATGTGGAAACTGCCGAAAGCCTATCAAAAACTCGCTCAGGCGCGTCTTGCTCTTCGGCGGCAACGCGGCAATGTCGATGCGCTGATCAATCAGGTGCCCCAACAGTTCAAGGATGATCCAGGTCTGATTTACGAGCGCGTGCGATGGCGCCGCCGAAAGGGCAAGGAAAGCGCCATCAGCCTGCTCCGGAATCAACCGGCGGCCAGCCCACACGCCAAGCGCTGGTGGATCGAACGCCGCTTTCTTGCCCGAAAAGCCTTGCAAAAAGGCTATATCACGGACGCCTATCGCATCGCCAAGAACCACGGCCTGACGGAAGGGGCCGGCTTTGCCGAAGGTGAATGGATGTCCGGTTGGATCGCCCTTCGATTCCTCAATGAACCGGCGACCGCGCTTCCCCATTTCCAGCTTATGTATCAACGGGTTAGGTATCCTGTCAGCCGCTCCCGCGGCGCCTACTGGGTGGGACGGGCCTATTCGGCGCTGGGCATGGTTGATAAAGCGAGTGAATGGCACCGGCGCGCGGCGTCACATCCAACAACCTATTACGGTCAACTGGCCGCGGGCTTGCTGGGCGCTGATTTTACCCCAGAAATTCCAGCCCCCCCCATTCCCTCGCCAGAAACTCAAGCGGCATTCGAGAGACACGAACTGGCTTTGGCCAGCCGAATGTTGGCCAAAGCGGGCGCGGGACGGGAACTGTCCGGCTTTCTTCACCGATTGAGCAGGGAGAAAGCCGGAGACCCGGTATGGCAGGCGTTGACCGCGAAATTGGCCCATCATCTCGAACGGCCGGAACTCGCCATTCGCGGCGCCAAACGGGCGGAACGCAGCGGCGTCGTGATGCTCGACGCCGGCTATCCCCGGCGCAAACCGCCCTTGTTGCGCGCAAAATGGAATCTGACGGCGCCCGAGAATGCTTTAACCCTTGCCGTCATCCGCCAGGAAAGCGCCTTTCAGGAAAACGCCGTCAGTCACGCAGGCGCCCGGGGATTGATGCAGATTATCCCCCCGACCGCGAAGCGGATATCCAAGAGACTGGGCTTGCGTTATTCCAAGCGAAAACTGACTGAAAGCCCCGCCTACAACATGACCCTGGGTCAGGCCTATTTGTCCGGACTGATCCGGGATTTTGGTGGATCCTACGTGATGGCGCTGGCCGCCTATAACGCCGGTCCGGCGCGGGTCAGAAAATGGGTGCGCGAAAACGGCGATCCACGAACAAAAAATGTGGACGCCATTGACTGGATCGAAATGATCCCTTTCACGGAGACGCGGAACTACGTGCAGCGGGTGATGGAAAATCTTCAAGTCTACCGGCTGCGCCTGAATACGACGGAGGTTGCGATGGCGCCCGAAAAAGACCTAAATCGTTAAGATCGCGGCCTTCTCGATTGACCCGCCTCCCGTGTGCATGGCTCATCAAGGCGTCATCTGCCCATCAAGGCGTCACCTTATGTGTTGGGCGCGGAACGTCCATATAAACATCATCGTCCCAATGACGTGATATTCCAGCGAAGGAGATTTTATGGTTGTCAAACTGGACAACATCGAAGCCTGTGTGTTCGACGCATACGGCACCTTGTTCGATATCACATCGGCCGCGCGCGAATGCGGCACCAAATTAGACGGCAAGTGGGAACAGCTCGCCCGGGTCTGGCGCGAAAAACAACTTCAATATTCCTGGCTGCGCAGCCTGATGGACGAATACGTTCCATTCTGGCAGATAACCGGGGACGCTCTGGATTACGCCATGGCCGCCGTCGATGTTGACGATGCGGAACTCCGTTCGGAGTTGCTGGATGTTTATATGAAGCTCGGTGATTATCCTGAAGTATCCGGGGTTCTGAAGACCCTCAAAGACAACGGTTTCAGAACCGCGACGTTGTCCAACGGATCGCCGGACATGTTGAACGCGGCCGTAACCAACGCCAAACTCGACAGCCTGCTGGACGGTGTCATCTCTGTTGATGAAGTAGGTGTCTTCAAGCCCGACGGACGGATTTATCAATTAGCCGTCGATCAGTTGGAAACAAAGCCGGGAAGTATCGCTTTCATGTCTTCCAATGCGTGGGACGCCTGGGCCGCCAGCAACTTCGGCTTCAAAGTCGTTTGGTGTAACCGTTTTGGCCAACCCGAAGAGCGTCTGCCTGGGCAACCCGACGCTCAGATCACCAGTCTGAGCGAACTGCCGCCCATTTTAGGGCTTTAGCGGGGCCTTGACGGAGAACAACGTGGCCGGGAATTACCAAGAGTACGGTTATCTCCGCTCAAGACGGGTTGCGCCTGTTCGCGCGCGAGTATGGACGCCCGTCCTGTGACCGCCCTGCTCTGCTCTGCTCTGTCTCGGAGGACTTGCCCGCAATTCCAAGGGCTTTGATCGGGGCGCCTCTCGTTTAGCGCCGGACTTGGCGCTTTATTTGCCCGGATTATCGGGGCCGGGGCCGGTCCACCTGGGCTGCCAATCCGCTGAGTTACCGGCCGGAGACGTATTATCAGCGGCCTCAATCACATCTTAATCGCCATAAATGTTCATCAGGTCTGCGTCATCGGCGCCTTGATGGGGGGATTGCTGGGTATGGGTATGGCCACGTTCTCTCCGTCCCAGGTCGTCAGCTTACTAAAGAACGACATGGATCCAGACGTGGGCGGCGGCGGGATCGGACGAATCATGGATTATCTGGACAGGTCTAGGACTCATGCGTCTTGGGATGAGGCGATAAGGATTCTCAAGACCACTTTTCCAGACCTTCCGGCCCCAGACCTTCCGGCTTATGACGAGGATGATTGGCGCGAGATCGCGAAGAACACGTTCGTGGCGGGAGAAGACGGGCGGCTCCATCGGGACTGAAATCCGACCATCGTCGAGCCGTTAAGGCGGGGCAATGGTCTGGACCGGGATATCTGGTCCTGCCTCAAGAGCTTGAAACACATCCCCGTCGCGGTCCTTCGCGGGGGAAAAGCACGCTTTTAACACGTGACGCCATCGAACGAATGCGCGCGGCTCATCCAGACCTGATATTCGCGGACGCGCCCGGCATGGGACACGCGCCAGGGCTCGACGAGGCAGTGTCGCAGAAAATTATCGATAATTTACTGAAGCGGTTATAGCGGCTTCTATTGAGCGGCCGCGATTGACTCCGTTTTGGCCACGGGAGTCTGGGGCTTTTTCATTTCCGGCTCTTTCTTGTTCACCAGGCGTTTGCAGTGGCCTTCCAAGAAAGCGCCGTTCTCGATCGCCAGATCTTCGTGAAGAATATCGCCGACCACATGGGCGGAACGCGCGAGCGTCACTGAGCGGGCCTTGATCTGCCCGGTAACGGTGCCGTGCACCTGCACCTTATCCGCCACAACCTCGCCCTTGATGTGGGCGGTTTCGCCAATCAGCAATGTCTTGGTTCGAATATCGCCATCAATGGACCCATCGATTTGAATTTCTCCCTCGCAGTTCAAATCACCGACAATCCGCAAATCGGCGCTGATGATCGACGGCGCGGCTTTAACCGGCGCCGCCACAGCGACTTGAGAACCCTTGTCTTTACTGGTCTTTGAAAACATAGCGGCCCGCCCGGAAGAATTTCATGGGGTTGAGAGGTTTGCCGTCATAGACAACCTCATAATGCAAATGGGGTCCCGTGCTCCGGCCCGAGTTACCCAGCAATCCGATCTTATCATGGAATTTTACCGATTGACCCTTCTTAACCGTGATTTTATGAAGATGACCATACCGGGTCTTGATCCCGCCGCCGTGGTCAACCTCGATCAACCGGCCATAACGGCCTTTCCACCCGGCGAACGTCACCTTGCCGGGAGCTGTGACAAAGATGGGAGCCTTTTTCCGCCCCCCCAAATCGACCCCATAGTGGGCGGACCATCGCTTGGTGATCGGATCCCGCCGCTTCCCAAAACTGGACGTGATGTAATAGGTCTTCATGGGCGCGGCCAACGGCATGCGCGCGATGGTGTCCCGAAGGGTTTCCAGCTTGTCCAGATGCACGTTCAAGGAACTCAACGTCGCCTTGAAGCCGGCGCCCTCGAACTGCTCGGAATCGAGCGGGATATAAGGCCCTCCCTGACCAGCGTCGTCCGCCCCCAGGTCACCGACAATTTGATTCAATGGCAACCCGGACAGCTTCACGACATTCTCCAGATCCTCGATCTGATCGCCAATTCGGTCCGTCAGACGCGAGATGGCCTCTCCCTCCGTTTTCTGAAGCAAGGCAAGTTGATTTTCCAGGCCGTCGTTCAGCCGCTCGAGACGGGCCACGTCGAATTGCAGCCTGTTACGCTCGGCGCGCGTCGATTGCAGACGTGATTCAACATTTGTGAGATTGTCCCTGAGCGACAAGTTGTGCGTCGACATGCCTTCGATCTTGGTGGTGAGTTCGCTGATTTGACGGCGAAGGCGGCTTTGATTGTCGATCACTTCCTGACGTTCAGCTTCCGTCAACTCCAATTGGCGGGAGACGGAACTCAGGGATTGCTGAAGATTGGCGTTTTTCTCAACCAATCCCAGCATCAGGACATGATTGTCTTCCAGATCATCGGTCAGTTGCGTGAACTTGCGCTGATACTCGGCGACTTCGTTCAACAAGCTATGATACGCGAGGCGCGCGTTGGCGATGTCGCCGTTCTTCGCCTGCAAAATCTTGTCGTGCAGCACAAAGCTGAAAGACGTGAAAAGCCCCCAGGCCATGACACAGACGAAGACGCCCGTAACTACGATCTGAAAGCGCGGGCGCAGGCGGAAATAGCTGACGCGACCCTCTGTTCGAATAACGAACTGGCGCTCGGGGAAAATACGATCAACGGCTTCGGCAAAACGTCCCGGCTTTTCGCCGATGACACGATTCCTGTTCCACATCCCCCCTCGGTCTCCCTTACCTGGACCAAATCGGTTTCAGCGATTTATCCCGGGTTTTGCCTGAACCAAACCCTTGAAACTCGAAACTCGACGACACTCTTATTCAGACGCGCGACGTTTCACGGCCCTTTGTTCCGGACAGTATAGACTACCCAATTTCAGCGCAAGCCCGGGAATGTTCCGCGCGGCTGGTGGTTTAACCAACCGCGCGGGATTTTTCCACCGTGAAACCGCCGCCAGGCAAGGACAGTCGCGGCCGAATCTGATATCCATCGCGTATGAACAGCGTTCTTTACTGGTTAGCCGTCTGGTTCGGTGCGGGCCTCAGTCCCAAAGCGCCGGGAACCATGGGCTCGCTCGCCGCCCTCCCCTTCGCTTGGGTGATCACGCTGCATTTCGGCGCCCTGGGTCTGTTGCTTGCGTCCGCTGCTGTTTTCCTGATCGGAATTTGGGCGTCCGGCGCCGTCATCAAGCGGGACGGCGACCCCGACCCCGGTGAAGTCGTCATTGACGAGGTCGCCGGACAATGGCTGGCGTTGATTCCCGCTGGTCTGGACCCTGTTCTCTTTGCTGTCGGTTTTTTTGCGTTCCGCTTGTTCGATATATGGAAACCCTGGCCAATCGGCTGGGCGGACAGATCCATCAAGGGAGGGCCTGGCGTGATGGCCGATGACCTGTTGGCGGGCGCCTGCGCCGCCGCTATCGTCTGGCTGGTTGGAACCCATTGGCCTGGGAGCGCGCCGCCATGACGGACCGGATAAGCGAACTGGCCGGGCAAATCCTGGACGCTTACAAGAAGGCTGGCAAAAAGATCGTCACGGCGGAGAGCTGCACAGGCGGCTTGGTCGCGGGCGCCATCACGGAAATTGCCGGTTCCAGCGCCGTTTTTGAACGGGGCTACGTCACCTACAGCAACGGCGCCAAGCGGGAAGTGTTAACCGTTCCGTCCAATCACTTTCAGCCGGACGGTTGCGGCTCTGTCGCCGAGGAGACCGCGCGAGCCATGGCCGAGGGGGCTTTATCCCGCTCTCACGCCGCTGTCAGCGTCGCCGTCACGGGCGTCGCCGGTCCCGGTGGCGGGTCATCCCAAAAACCCGTCGGATTGGTGTATTTCGCCTCAAGCGTTATGGACGGCGAAACCCTCGCCGAACACCACGTGTTCGAGGGCGGCCGGGCCGCCATCCGGCGCGCCGCGGTTATTCGCGCCTTGGAGATTTTATTGGAACGCGCTTAATTCGCGCTGGAGACCTTGTTTTCCGAACCGGCGGAGAGCGATTCGGCTGCGTCTCCTCCACCGTAAAGATCGTTCGCCCGCTTCTCAAACGCGCCGACCATCTTCACCACCGCTTCGTTGAAGACCATCATGATGGCGGACTGGAGCAGCCGTGATTTGAACTCGAAATCGACGTAGAAATCGATCTCGCAGCCGTCTTCGGTGTCAATAAATATCCAATGATTATTCAAATACTTAAATGGTCCTTCTGAATATGTTACATGAATTTGGTCCGGTCGGATCAAGGTGACGCGCGAGGTGAACCGCTCGCGGAAGACCTTGAAGCCGATCACCAGGTCCGCGACCAATTCCGTGTCGGTTCTGGAGCGGATGCGGGATTTCAGGCACCAGGGCAGAAATTCCGGGTACTTCTCCACGCCGGCGACAAGTTCGAACAGCTGAGCCTGACTGTAGGGGAGAATTTGTTTTTGAGCGTGTGTCGGCATGACCCCAGGCGATCGGCTGGCTTAAACTTCGCCCTCGAGCCGCGCGGCCTTCAGGCGTTTGAAGTCGTCCCCCGCGTGGTGTGACGAGCGGGTCAACGGAGACGCCGAGACCAAAAGGAAGCCCTTGGCTTCCCCAATCCGGCGGTACTCTTCAAATTCATTCGGCGTAACGAATCGCTCGACCGCCGCGTGACGCGGCGTGGGTTGGAGATATTGCCCAATCGTCATGAAATCAACATTCGCCGAGCGCATGTCGTCCATCACCTGGAGAACTTCATCGCGCGTTTCACCGAGCCCCACCATGATTCCGGACTTCGTGAAGACGCGCGGGTCCAACTCCTTCGCGCGCTGCAACAGTCTTAACGAATGGAAATAGCGGGCTCCGGGACGAACGCGGGGATAGAGCCTCGGCGCCGTTTCCAGGTTATGGTTAAAAACGTCCGGCCTCGCCGCGATGACACGCTCTAACGCCCCCGCTTTATCACGGAAATCAGGGGTCAGCACTTCGATGGTTGTGCCGGGGGACGTCTCGCGAACGCGCGTGACACAGCGGGCGAATTGGTCCGCCCCGCCATCGTCCAGGTCATCGCGATCGACAGACGTGATGACCAGGTGGTTCATCCCCATCTCGCCCACGGCGACGGCGAGATTCTCCGGCTCCATCGGATTGACGGCGTTGGGTTTGCCCGTCGCCACGTTGCAAAAGGCGCACGCCCGGGTGCAGATATCGCCCAGGATCATCACGGTCGCATGTTTCCGCGCCCAGCATTCACCGATATTGGGGCAGGCCGCCTCTTCGCAAACCGTGTTCAGGCCAAGTTCGCGCATAAGGCCGCGCGTCTCGCCATAAGCCTTCGACGTCGGCGCCTTCACCCGGATCCAGCCGGGCTTCCGCGGGCTTGGGTTGGCCGGCTTATGGGCTTTCTCGGGATGGCGCGGGCGCCACGCTTGCGCCGCCTCGCCACCCAGACCCCGGCGCGCCGCCGCGCGGGTTGGATGTTCGACCTTGCTCATGACGCCTAGATACTCTCTTCAAGCCGCCCTTTACAGGGGGAATTCGCATTTAACCCGATTGACGACCCCCCTCGCCCGCGCCGCCGCCGAAGTTCCCCGCAACCTCGCTCCAGGCAGGTATGACGTCTCCATACCTTTCTTATAGACGGATTGAAGCGGACATTCAGCCGGTGTCCGCGAAGTCAAAAGTGGATCACCCGGCCATACGCGTCCAACACCGACTCATGCATCATTTCCGACAGCGTCGGATGCGGGAAGACCGTATGCGCCAGTTCTTCCTCCGTGGTTTCCAGGCCCATGGCGACGACGAAGCCTTGGATCAGTTCCGTGACTTCCGCGCCCACCATATGCGCGCCCAGAAGCTGGCCCGTCTTGGCGTCGAAAATAGTTTTGATCAGACCGTCCGGCTCGCCGAGCGCGATGGCTTTGCCGTTCCCGATGAAGGGGAAACGTCCGACCTTGACCTCATGCCCTGCTTCCCTCGCCCCGGCTTCCGTCAAGCCGACGCTGGCCACCTGCGGATGGCAATACGTACAGCCCGGAATTTGCTCCTTGACCATGGGGTGAACGTTGGGCAGGCCCGCGATTTTCTCGATACAGATGACGCCCTCGTGCTCGGCCTTGTGCGCCAGCATGGGCGGACCGGCGACGTCGCCAATGGCGTATAGACTCGGTTCGGACGTCCGGCCATAGCCGTCGATCACGATGCGGCCCCGGTCGGTCATCGCCTTGGTGCTCTCAAGCCCGATGTTCTCGATATTACCGACCACGCCGATGGCGGAAATCATTCGGTCGGCCTTGACGTCAATCTTCTTGCCAGTTTTATCCTCGACCGTCGCGGTGACGTCGTTGGCGCCTTTCTCCACGCCAACGACTTTGGCTTCCGTCATGATCTTAAGACCGGATTTCTCCATTTGCTTGCGGGCGAGCTTAGAGATTTCCTCGTCTTCCACCGGCATGATCCGCGGCATGACCTCGACGACCGTCACGTCCGCGCCCATGGTGTGATAAAAGCTGGCGAACTCGATCCCGATGGCGCCCGACCCAACTACGATAAGACTTTTCGGCATGGTTTCCGGCGTCATGGCCTCGAAATAGGTCCAGATCAGCTTGCCGTCCGGCTCCATCCCCGGCAAGGTCCGCGGACGGGCGCCGGTCGCGATGATGGTGTGCCTCGACGTCAGCGCCGCCGCGCCGCCGTCCTTCAGCGTCACGTTGATCTTGCCGGCCCCGTTCAGGGCCGCCGTCCCGTCGATCACGGTCACCTTGTTCTTCTTCAACAGATGCCCGACGCCGCTGTTCAGCTGTTTCGAAACACCGCGCGAGCGGTGCACGACCTTTTGGATGTCAAAACCCACATTGGAGTTCGACAACCCGTAGGCGTCCGCATGGTTCATGTAGTGATAGATTTCGGCCGAACGCAGCAACGCCTTGGTCGGGATGCAGCCCCAGTTCAGGCAGATGCCGCCCAAGTGCTCTTTCTCCACCACGCAGGTTTTGAAACCCAGTTGGGCGGAGCGGATCGCTGTCACGTATCCGCCAGGACCGCCGCCAATGACGACGACGTCGAAGTTCGTGTCGGCCATGTTCATCCGTCCTTATCCCGACATCTTTTAAAGCATCAACTGAATGGGATCTTCGAGAAGACCCTTCAGGTATTTCATGAAGCTGGCCGCCGCCGCGCCGTCGATGCAGCGGTGATCAACGGCCAGGGTCAGCGACATCACCGTCGCGACCGCCAACGCCCCGTCCCTTACCACCGGGCGCTGTTCGCCGGCGCCGACCGACAGAATACCGCCTTGGGGCGGGTTGATGATCGAGTTGAAGGATTTGACGCCGAACATGCCCAGGTTCGAGACGGTGAAGGTGCCCCCCTGGAATTCCTCGGGCCGCAACTTGCCGTCCCGCGCCTTGCCGGCCAGTTCCCTCGACGCCTCGGAAATCGCCCGCAGGCCCTTGGACGCCGCGTCGTGAATGATCGGCGTGATCAGGCCGCCCTCGACGGCGACGGCGATGGAAACGTCAACACGGTCGAATTTAAGAATGGCGTCATCCGTGTACGCCACGTTGACGTCCGATTCGTGCTTCAAGGCGTTGGCGGCCGCCTTAACTACAAAATCATTAACGGATATTTTGTAGTCCGCGCCTTCCTTGGAATTCAGTTCCTTGCGGAGTTTCATCAAGGCGTCGATCTCGATATCCGCAGTGACGTTGAAGTGCGGGATGTCCCGCGCGCTCTCGGTCAAGCGTTTGGCGATGGCCTTGCGCATGGACGTATTGGGCGCGGCCTCGAAGGCGGGCGAATAGGCGAAGACCGGATCGTCCGCCCCAAGCGCCGGGGCGGAGGCCGGGGCCGGGGGCGCGGCCGCCGCGGGCTCCGTCTTGCCCACGCCCGCCGCGATGGCCGCGTCGATGTCGCGCCTCACCACCCGGCCGCGCGGGCCGGAACCGGCGATGGCGGCTAGATCCAAGCCGTTCCGGGACGCCAGGCGACGCGCAAGAGGGCTTGCGAAGACACGGCCGCCGCTAGCGGCGCGAGCCGGCGCCGGAGCGCCGCCGGAGGTATCGACGCCATCTAGGGCGGGAGCCGGCGAGGCGGCAGTAGCGGAAGCCGGCAAGGCGGCGGGAGCGGGAGCCGGAGCGCCGCCTGAGGCATCGACGCCATCCAGGGCGGACGCGTCCTCGCCGTCTTCGAGCAGAAGCGCGATCAACTCGTTCACCGCGACTCCTTCCGTCCCTTCCGGCGTCAGGATTTTCCCCATGACGCCCTCATCGACGGCTTCCACTTCCATTGTGGCCTTGTCTGTTTCGATTTCGGCGATGACGTCGCCGCTCTCGACCGCGTCGCCTTCCTTTTTCAACCATTTCGCCAGATTGCCCTCAGTCATGGTCGGCGACAGCGCCGGCATCAGAATCTTGATTGGCATAACCTAAACCTCCTTATGGACCGGCTTAGACGTAGAGAGCGGCCTTGGCCGCCTCGACGACGTTATGGGGCTTGGGCAGCGACAGGGCTTCCAGATTGGCGGCGTACGGCATGGGAACGTCCAAGCCGGCCACCCGCGCAGGCGGCGCGTCCAGATAATCAAACGCATGTTCGCAAACCAGCTGGGCCACTTCCGCGCCCACACCGCAGGTCGGCCAGCCCTCGCCAACCGAGACGACGCGGTTGGTTTTCCTCACCGACTCAATGATGGTCTCAATGTCGATGGGCCGGATGGAGCGCATGTTGACGACTTCCGCGTCAACGCCTTCCCTGGCCAGTTCCTCCGCCGCGTCCATGCAGACGCCGACGGCGATGGAGTAGGCCACCAAAGTGACGTCCTTGCCCGGACGTTCGATTTTCGCCTTGCCGATGGGAAGCACGAAGTCATCCGTGTCCGGCGCATCGAAGGTTTGGCCGTAAAGGATTTCGTTCTCAAGAACGATGACCGGGTTCGGGTCGCGAACCGCAGCCTTCATCAGACCCTTGGCGTCGGTGGAGTTCCAAGGCGAAACCACCTTAAGGCCCGGACAGTTGGCGTACCAAGACGCGTAACATTGAGAGTGCTGAGCCGCCACGCGCGCGGCGGCCCCGTTCGGCCCCCGGAACACGATGGGACAGCCCATCTGACCGCCTGACATATAAAGCGTCTTAGCCGCCGAATTGATGATCTGGTCAATGGCCTGCATGGCGAAGTTGAAGGTCATGAACTCGACGATGGGCTTGAGGCCCAGGAACGCCGAACCGACCGCCAGACCGGCGAAGCCATGCTCGGTAATCGGGGTGTCGATCACCCGCTTGTCGCCAAATTCGGCTAACAAGCCTTGGGATATCTTATAGGCGCCCTGGTATTCGGCGACCTCCTCGCCCATCAGATAGACTTCCTTGTCGCGGCGCATTTCCTCGGCTATAGCCGAATTCAAGGCTTCGCGAACGGTCATGGCCTTCATGGGACCGGCGTAGTCCGGCTCCGCGGGCGCGAGGGCGGGCGCCGGAGCCGGAGCGGAAACCGGCGCTTCCGCGGCTGGAGCGGGCGCGGGCGCCGGGACGGCCGCGTCATCGGCGCTTTCGCCTTCTTCCACTAAAACGGCGATGGGCGTGTTCACCGCCACATTGTCCGTTCCGCCAGCCACCAGGATTTTGCCCAGGACGCCCTCGTCCGCGGCTTCCACTTCCATGGTCGCCTTGTCCGTCTCGATTTCACAGAGAACGTCGCCGCTTTCCACCGCATCCCCTTCGGCCTTCAGCCATTTAGCGATTTTTCCTTCCGTCATGGTCGGCGACAGCGCCGGCATCAGAACTTGAGTTGCCATCCGATATGTCTCCTTTTGGCGCTTCGTTCAGGCGTCGATCAGAATGTCGGTCCAAAGTTCCGACTCGTCCGGCTGCGGCGACGTTTGGGCGAATTCAGCCGCCTCGTTGACGATGGCTTTGACCTTTTTATCGATGGCCTTCAGATCGTCTTCCACAGCCATGCCGCCGTCCAGCAGCCTGGCGGCCAGACTATCGATGGGGTCGTGCTCTTTGCGCATTTTCTGGACTTCCTCCTTCGTCCGGTATTTGGCCGGATCGGACATGGAATGACCGCGATAGCGATACGTCTTCATCTCCAGAATGTAAGGTCCCTTGCCGGACCGGCAGTGCTTCAGCGCCCTGGCGGCGGCCTCTTTGACGGCCAGAACGTCCATACCGTCCACAGGTTCGCCCGGAATGCCGTGAGCCATGCCGCGTTCGTACAAATTCGTCGTCGCGGCGACCCGCTCAACGGCCGTCCCCATGCCGTACTTATTATTCTCGATCACATAGACGACCGGCAGCTTCCAGAGGGCCGCCATGTTGAACGCCTCATAGACCTGACCCTGGTTGATCGCGCCGTCGCCGCAGTAGGCCATACAGACGCCCTTGTCTTTCTTGTATTTGTGGGCGAAGGCCAGCCCCGTGCCCAGCGGCACCTGGGCGCCGACAATGCCGTGGCCGCCGAAGAAACCTTTTTCTCTGCTGAACATGTGCATGGAGCCGCCCTTGCCCTTGGAATAGCCGCCGATGCGGCCCGTCAGTTCAGCCATAACCCCTTTCGGATCCATGCCGCAGGCCAGCATGTGACCGTGATCGCGATAGGACGTGATCACGGTGTCTTGTCTTTCCGCCGCCGCCATCATGCCGACGACGACGGCCTCCTGGCCGATATAAAGGTGACAGAAGCCCCCGATCAGCCCCATGCCGTAAAGCTGGCCGGCTTTTTCCTCGAAGCGCCGAATGTTCAGCATGCTTCGGTAATAAGCGAGAAGTTCTTCCGCATTCGCCGCAGGCGCTTTTGCGGGCGCTTTCGAGGCACGCTTCGCGGGTGTTTTCAATGGTGTGGGTTTGGCGGCGCGAGCCATCGGCTTTCCCCTTGACTAAGTGGCCGGGCCGGACAGACGCGTCCGGCAGGAAAAGAGCCCTCAAAACGGCCATCGGTCGATCAACGGACTGCGTCAAGGGGCCGAACAATGCCGGGAAGGTAATCGACAAGGGGTAGGCTTGCAAGCGGACGCAAGAAGAAGCGCCCATAAATCAACTCATTTTGAGTTAATTTATGGGTTTTTAGGACCAGAGACCCGCCAAGAATGAAATATCACGCGGTGTGCTCCATGGGAGTTTGGCCACCCGCGCCCCGCTCGCCCCGGAGCCGCGGCCCTTCCTCGCCAAACGTGCCGGAAAGCCGATAACGGGGGTCAAGCAAGAGGGCGGCCGACCGTTTTCAATGTCTGATGGCTTGAATCTCCGACCGGTGCGTGACGGCGTATCCCCGGCCCAACGAACTCTGTTCGACCGTGTAGCCGGGATAGCCGGCATTCTCCCCGGCCAGAGCGGCCAATGTGGTTAATCCGGACGCCCGAACCTCCTGGGTCAAGGCGCCGCCGGTTATAGTGTGGAACACGGCTGTGTAAACCAGACCCCGCCCAGTCTCAACCCGCGAAGACATGGGCCGCTCCAGCGACCTGGAACAGAACGGGGATCAGAAGAACCGGAATGATTTGGAAGGATCCGCCACTCAAAGTTTCCGCGACCGGCGCCGGGAAGCCTCGTTTCATGTCCGTCACATTAAAGGAACATGCCTGCTCGATGGAGACGCCGCGCATGAGTTTGGCGATGCGCGACTGCCCCTCATGCCGCCAGCCCCACACCGCGTCCCGATCAGACCACAAGCAAACGGTTCGGCTGCCGCCATCTTCATCCCAGTGTGTTTTGAGTCCCAGGAATCCATTGAGACCGGGGGCGATTGAGATCAGTTCCTCGATCATAATCCCTGAAAACCGCAACGGCTGTCCAGCCTTGTCCCGGTTGGGAACGACCTCGGCGGCGACGCAGACCTGCTTTTCCGTCGATAAATCAGCCACGACTCCTCTCCCTATTCAGCTTCCGTCTGAACCAAAATTACCCGGTCACGCTGATGACCCATGTTGAGCATCACGCGCACACGTTCTTCCAGCATGTCGAGGTCGAGCGCGGCGCCGCTCAAGGCGCGGACACGGCGCTCCCAGGCATTTCTCTTGATCCGGATTTTTTCCGCGTGGGCGGTTGAGACCGCCACCCGCTCGCTCAGCCGCAGATAGGCGAACAGACCGCGTTCTCCGTGCAAAGCGTGATAGGCGAAATAAGCTACGACCAGACCGCCCGCCAGAGGTCCGATCAAACGGCGCGGGCGCTTTTGCCTGGATCCCATAGTCGTCGTCATACTTCCCATCTTCCCCATAGAGGCCATCAGACCCCGCGAATCGCTGATGAAAAGCTAACGAATAACAGTTAACGCCTGATTACGAATCACTCAGATCAAGCGAGTCAATACCTTTTAAGATGTTGATATTATTTATTAAAAAGTCGCGATCCCGCATACTCCGCAACAGGACCCAACCGCTCTTCGATGCGGAGCAGTTGATTATATTTCGCAAGCCTGTCCGAACGGCTGGGCGACCCCGCCTTGATCTGACCGGCGTTGGCCGCAACCGAGATATCGGCGATCGTTGCGTCTTCCGTCTCGCCGGAACGATGGGAAATAACATTTGTGTAGCCAGCCTTGTGGGCCATCTCGATGGCGCGCAATGTCTCGCTCAAGGTGCCGATCTGGTTCACCTTGATCAAAATCGAGTTTGCGGCCCCCTTCTCAATCCCGTCAGCCAGACGAATGGGGTTGGTCACGAACAGATCATCGCCAACGAGTTGGCACTCGCCGCCGATGGCGCTGGTCAGCGCCTTCCAGCCGTCCCAGTCGTCTTCCGCCAGGGCGTCCTCGATGGATTTGATGGGATAGCGGCCGATCAGGTCTTCATAGAGCGCGATCATCCCGGCGGCGTCGAGCTTCTTGCCTTCGCCTTCCATGTCGTAAACGCCGTTCTTGAAGAACTCGGTCGATGCGGAATCGAGCGCGAGCACGATATCCTCGCCCGGTTTATAGCCCGCCGCCTCGATGGCTTTCATGATAAAGCCCAGTGCTTCTTCCGTGCCGGAGACGTTGGGCGCGAAACCGCCTTCATCACCGACGTTCGTCGCATGGCCCGCGTCCGAAAGCGCCTTTTTCAGGTGATGGAATGTTTCGGCCCCGGCGCGCAACCCTTCAGAGAACGTCGCCGCGCCGACGGGCATGATCATGAACTCCTGAAAATCGATGGGATTGTCCGCATGGACCCCGCCGTTAATGATGTTCATCATCGGGCATGGCAGTTCGTGGGCGTGGACGCCGCCGATATAGCGGTAAAGCGGCAGGCCCGCTTCCTCCGCCGCGGCCTTCGCCGTCGCCAACGAAACGCCCAGCAAGGCGTTTGCGCCCATGCGCCCCTTGTTGAGCGTGCCGTCCAGCTCAATCATCGTTTGATCGATATGAAGCTGATCTTCAGCGTCCATACCGGACAGCGCATCGAACAGTTCGCCGTTCACGGCTTCCAGGGCTTTTTCGACGCTTTTACCCAGGTAACGGCTCTTATCGCCATCGCGCGACTCCACCGCTTCATGGGCGCCGGTGGATGCGCCGGAGGGCGCCGCGGCCCGCCCGGTCGCACCGGTTTCCAAGGTGACGTCCACCTCCACCGTCGGATTGCCCCGGCTGTCGAGGATTTGACGGGCGAAGATGTCGATAATGGCGGTCATGGCGGCGCTCCGGTTTGGGTACGAAATTTGGGTGTGAAAGACGTGTGTTTTTAAGTGTTTTGTCATTCCCGCGAAAGCGGGAGTCCAAGGTTTGAGAGAAGCCCCGGCTTTCTCCGGGGCGGCGCTCTCCTTAAATGAAGACCGGACGGCTTTTTGCGAGATCGTCAAACGCCGCCAGGTTCTCTAGCACTCCGTGTAATTGGGCGAGCGGGATCATGTTGGGACCATCGGACGGCGCATTGTCCGGATCCTGGTGGGTTTCCATAAAGACAGCCGCGACGCCGATGGAAACAGCGGCGCGAGCCAAAATAGGCGCGAATTCCCGTTGGCCGCCCGACGCGCCGCCTTGACCTCCCGGCTGCTGAACGCTGTGCGTCGCATCGAAAACGACAGGGCAGCCCGTGTCCCTGGCCATAATGGGCAGGCCCCGGAAGTCGGTCACCAGCGTGTTGTAACCAAATGACGCGCCACGCTCGCAGACCATGGCGTTTTTGTTGCCTGTCGACTCAATCTTGGCGACGACGTTCTTCATATCCCAGGGGGCGAGGAACTGGCCCTTTTTGACGTTGATCGGTTTCCCCGTCCCGCCCGCCGCGACCAGCAAGTCTGTCTGGCGGCAAAGAAACGCCGGAATCTGGAGCAAATCCACGACCTCGGCCACCACCGCGCATTGCTCCTTCTCGTGAACGTCGGTCAGAACCGGCACGCCGATTTCTTTTTTGACCCCGGCGAAGACTTCGAGCGCCTGGTCCAAACCGACGCCCCGCTCGGAGCCGGCGGAGGTCCGGTTTGCTTTATCGAACGAGGACTTATAGACAAAACCGATTCCGAACTCGTCCACGATTTCTTTGATAGAGCCCGCCATGTCAAGAGCGTGTTGACGGCTCTCCATGGCGCAGGGACCCGCGAAGACCGCCAACTTGCGATCGTTGGCGACCTTAACGCCGCCAATTTCAACGGTGCGATGTTCACTCATGTCATCAAACCAGCCGCGACTGCTGAATGGCCGCCGCGATAAAGGAAGTAAACAAAGGGTGCGGCTCAAAAGGCCGCGACTTGAGTTCCGGATGGAACTGAACCCCGATGAACCACGGGTGGTCGTTCAATTCAACGATTTCCGGCAAGAGCCCGTCGGGCGACATACCGCTGAACGTCATGCCCGCTTCTTCCAGGCGCTTCATATAGCCCGTGTTGACTTCGTAGCGATGGCGGTGGCGTTCGGCGATTGCGGCGGCGCCGTATATATCACGCACCCGCGAACCATCTCTGAGGGCCGCCGGATAGGCGCCTAGACGCATGGTGCCTCCAAGATCGCCGCCCTCTTCACGCTTTTCTTTCTGATTGCCACGAGTCCATTCGGTCAGCAATCCGACGACCGGTTCCCTCACCTCACCGAATTCCGTTGATCCCGCGCCTTTGATGCCGGCCAGATTGCGGCTGGCTTCGACCACAGCCATCTGCATGCCGAAACAAATGCCGAAATAAGGCACATCGCGCTCACGGGCGAAGTTGGCGGCCTTGATCTTGCCCTCGACGCCGCGCGCGCCAAAACCGCCCGGCACCAAAATACCGTGAACGTTCTCTAGAATTTGCGCCGCGTCCTCGGCGTCTTCGAATTCTTCCGCCTCAATCCACTTGATATTGACCTTGACGTTATTGGCGATGCCCCCGTGGTTCAGGGCCTCGATCAGAGACTTGTAAGCGTCCGGCAGGACCGTGTATTTACCGACCACCCCGATCAAGACCTCGCCGTCCGGATGAAGAGACCGGTCGCGCACATGCTCCCAGCCGCTTAAGTCCAGGGGTCTGCGGCCGTGCTCAATGCCGAAATGCCGGTAAACAGCGGCGTCCAAGCCCTCTTGATGATAGTTGATAGGCACTTGATAGATGCTGGGAACGTCAAGCGCGGCGATCACCGCCTCTTGAGCAATGTTGCAGAATTGCGCAATCTTGCGGCGCTCTCCGCCGGGAATTTCCCGTTCTGCGCGGCAGAGAAGCGCGTCGGGCTGAATCCCCACGGACAACAGTTCCTTCACCGAGTGTTGAGTCGGCTTGGTCTTGAGTTCGCCCGCCGTCGGAATGTAGGGCAGCAATGTCAAATGCAGATACATGCATTTCGCCCGGCCCAAATCATTGCCCAACTGACGAATGGCTTCCAGGAACGGCAGGCCCTCAATATCGCCGACCGTGCCGCCGATTTCGCACAGCACGAAATCCTCGTCGGTCAGATCGCTGACGACGAACTCCTTAATCGCATCGGTGACGTGGGGAATAACCTGGATCGTCGCGCCCAGGTAGTGGCCGCGCCGTTCTTTTGCGATCACGTCGGAATAGATGCGCCCGGTGGTCACATTATCGGTCTGGCGGGCCGCGACGCCCGTGAACCGTTCATAATGACCAAGGTCCAGGTCCGTCTCCGCCCCGTCGTCGGTGACATAGACCTCTCCATGCTGATAGGGGCTCATGGTTCCCGGATCGACGTTAAGGTAGGGATCGAGCTTCCGCAAACGAACCCGGTAACCGTTGGCTTGCAACAGCGCGCCAAGGGCCGCCGAGGCGAGACCTTTACCAAGAGAAGAGACCACGCCGCCGGTGATGAAAATAAACCGCGTCATGGGCGGACACCATACAACATTGAGAACCACGCCCAACAGAAAAGAGGCGCTTTTCCGGACGCCTTTTTTTCTCGTCGGAACAGGCCCGGGGGAAATCGAAGATTCAGCCCGTTCCTAATTCGCGATGGGGGCGGAAGGTTCCGCTGGCTGGGCGGGAACGGCGGGCGTCGACCGGCCCGGCTGATCCAATTGATCGAGAATCGAACCTTGGCCGCCGCCGTCACGCGCCGCCAACACGGCAAGCGCCATGCTGACCGCCATGAACAAGGCCGCGAGAATGGCTGTGGTGCGCGTCAACAGGTCTGCGGTCGCCCGGCCGGTCATCAAGCCGCCCATTCCGCCGCCAGAGGACGATCCGCCAATTCCCAGGCCGCCGCCCTCGCTTTTTTGAAGCAGGATGACGCCAATAAGCCCGATGGCCAGAAGAAGGTGAATGACGAGAAGAACGGTTTCCATAAGCGACGCTCGTGTCCGAAACAAAAGGGGTGTTGATCGGAAGAAGGCGGGGTTGTACCCGCTCCCGCCCCGCCCGCCAAGGGGAAAGACGCCGAAGTCACACGCCCTGTCGTCAATTTGGCGTGTTGAGCGGCCCGATCAACCCGCCGCCCGGCCAATTGCCCAGAAGTCGTCGGCTTTCAAACTGGCTCCGCCGACCAGCGCTCCATCGACATCCGGGAGCGCCAACAGCCCGGCGGCGTTGCCCGGTTTGACCGAACCACCGTAAAGAATGCGGACGCCCTCCGCCGGTTCACGCCCCAGTTTGGCGGCCAGCGCCGCCCGCGCGGCGTCATGAATCTCTTGCACGTCATCCGTCGTCGGTGTCCGCCCCGTCCCGATGGCCCAGACGGGCTCGTAGGCGACAACGACGGTGGCGGCGGAAGAGCCGCCGGGGACCGAGCGCTCGATTTGTTCCCGCACGACATCGACGGCGCCGCCCGCGTCACGCTGCGCTTCCGTCTCGCCGACGCAGACGATGGGCGCCAGTCCGGCCGCTTGCGCCGTTTTCGCCTTTTCATGGACCAACTCGCTGCTCTCCCCGTGGTCCGTCCGGCGCTCGGAATGCCCGACAATGACGTACTCGCAACCCATCTGGGCCAACAGAACGGCGCTGACGTCTCCGGTGTGAGCCCCTGATTCCGAGCCATGGCAATCTTGAGCGCCCAATTTCAGCGCGCTTTCCCCGATAACCCGCATGATCGGCCCCAACAGGGGCGCCGGAGGACAGATCAGCATTTCAAACGCGGGTGACGAATTTGACGCCCGCGCCGCCAGAACCGTTGCAAGACCGTCCACGTCGCCCGTCGAGCCATTCATTTTCCAGTTGCCGGCGATCAAGGGTTTGCGATTATCGGCCATGGTTCTCTTCCTCAATGGTTTCCGTCATCTTTTGGGGACTTGGCTGGACTTGAGCGTCCACACAGCGGGACGCCGCGGACATTTCGCGCGCCCTAGACGCGGGGAATGAATGGGCATAGCTCTTAAGCCATGGCGCGGCTTGCGGCAATCCGTTCGCTTGCCTAAACTTCGCGTCGCTTGAAAAAAGCCCGCCCGCGTTCACCGGCATCCAATCCATCCACAAGAAACCCGCTCCCATGATCACATCCATCCGTAACGCCACCCAATCCTGGATCGTCAAAGGCGTCCTGATCATCCTCGTCATCAGTTTCGGAGCTTGGGGCATCAGTGATTTCGGCCCCGTCGCCGGGACGAATCCGGCGGTCGCGAAGGTGGGCGGCGAAGAGTTGGACAGCATGACGGTGGAATATGAGATTCGCCGGGAAGTCCAACGTCTGAACCCACAGTTCGGCAACCAGTTGACGCCGGAAATCTCGCGCGCTCTCGGCATTCCGCAATCTGTCCTGGGCCGCCTGATCAACGACATTCTCATTGTGGAAGAAGCCCGCGGTCTAGGCGTCGCCGTCAGTGACCAGCGCGTGCGCGACGACGTGCTCGCCCAGCCCGAGTTCCAGAGCTTCCTCGGCAATCAAGGCTTCAACCGGGACCAGTTCAACTCGGTGATTCGCAATCTCGGCATCACCGAGGAGGAATATCTGCGCCGCGTGCGTGAGCAATTGGTCCGCGCGCAATATCTCGCGCCGCTTGAGCGAGGCGTCGCCGCCCCTGATCCGCTGGTGCGGGCGCTTTTCAAGCACCGCGAGGAACAACGTGTCGCCGAAACCGTGTTCCTGCCCTTCGCCGGCGCGCTGGAACTGGACGCGCCGGACGAGGCGGCGCTTCGCAAGTTCCATATGGATAACCCCGGCGCCTTTACCGCGCCCGAGACCCGTGCGGTCACGCTGCTAACCCTTGGCGTTGAAAATTTCAGCGACCCGTCCGCCGTTAGCGAGACGGATATCCAGAACGCCTTCGACGCCCGCCGCGACGGGCTGTCGGTTCCCGAGCGCCGCCAGTTAAGGCAGATGATCCTGCCCAACAAGGAAAAAGCCGATGAGGCCGTCAGCCGCCTTAAGGAAGGTCAAAGCTTCGCCAAGGTCGCCGAAGACGTCGCGGACATGGCCGGCGACGCCACCGATCTCGGCGTCTTGACCCTTCTGGAAGTGGCTCCCGCCCTGCGGGACGCGGCCTTCGAGACCAGGGAAGGCAAGTTTTCAGACCCGGTTGAAACCTCACTCGGCTGGCAAATTGTCAGCCCGGTCAAAGTCGAGGAGGGCCGCGAGGCGGCTATCGACGACGTTCGGGAAGAGTTGAGGCGGACCATCGCCGATGAGCGCGCTATTGACGAGCTTTATAAAGTCGTCAACACGGTAGAAGATGAAATCGGCAAGGGTGCCAGTATCGCCGAGGCCGCCGGCGCCGCAGGCCTTGACGTGGTAAGGATCGCCCATATTTCGCGGAATGGCGAGGATCGCGCGGGCCGTCCGATCCCGGCCCTGCCCGCCAACTCCGCTTCCATTATCCAAGCGGCGTTCGAGACCGGCGAAGGTCTGGACAGCACCATACGGGAATTGGGCGACCAGGCGTTCTTCATTCTGTCCGTTGATGGCGTTACGGCGCCGGCTTTGCGCCCCTTCGAGGAGGTCCGCGAGGACGTCGTTCGGGCTTGGCGACAACGTGAACGCGAGGCGTTAACGGAAAAGCGGGCCAATGCGGCCTTGGAACGCCTGAAAGACGGTTCGAACATGGAAGAACTGGCCATTGAGCTTGCCAGCGCGTTTCAATTGAGCGAACCGGTCAAGCGCCAACAACGGGGCGCTTCTCTTTCTCCGGCCGTGCTGAACGTCTTGTTCGATCTGACCGCGCCGAACGGGTCGGCCGTCGCCCGGGGCCGTGACGGGTTTTACCTCGTGAAACTTAAGGAGATTATCGCCGCCGACCCGTCAAGGGCCCCGGAGACGCTGACGGCCATTCGAGAAGAGGTCGGCCAGAGTATGGTCGATGACGTAATCACGCAGATCGCGTCGAGCCTGGCTTCCGATATGGGCGTCGATGTGAACGAGAACGCGTTCCTGATGATCGTCGATCCGGAACTGAGGGCCGAGCGGCGGCAGAGCCCGCTTGGCCTGGGTAATTAATCAAGGACCGCTTTTCGTGACGCCGGAGGTTACTCTCGACGAGTTCCGCACCATCTATGACGCGGGCAAGCCCCAAGTCGTCTGGACGGCCATGGTGGCCGACCTGGAAACGCCAGTCTCGGTGATGCTGAAGCTTTCGCGGGGCGAGGCGAACACGTTTTTGCTGGAGTCCGTCGAGGGCGGCGCGGTCCGCGGGCGCTATTCCTTTATCGGCCTCCGTCCTGACGTCATTTGGCGATGCCGGGGTAATATGGCCGAGATCAACCGCCAGGCGGCCACAAGGGAGGACGCTTTTCTGCCCTGTCCCATCGCCGCAGAGCACGGCGCCATCGCGAGCCTGAAATCCTTGGAGGCGGAAAGCCGCATCGAATTGCCCGCCAATCTGCCGCCCATGAGCGCGGGGCTGGTCGGTTATGCGGCCTACGACACGGTTCGCCTCGTCGAAAAACTGCCGGACGGTAATCCGGATGTTCTGGGCGTGCCGGACGGAATCTTCATCCGCCCGACCATCATGGCGGTGTTCGACACCATCCAGGACCGGATTTCCGTGATCACCCCGGCGCGCCCGGAAGACGGCGTCTCGGCCGACGAGGCCCGCCAAGCAGCGGCCGAGCGTCTGAAAGAAGCCGTCGCCGCCCTTGAAGCGCCGCTTCCGGGTCAAGTCCGAGGACTCGGCGATAAGGACCCGGAAGCGGAAGAGCCCGCCTCCAACATGACCCGCGAAGATTTTCACGCCATGGTTCACAAGGCGAGGGAATACATCGAGGCGGGCGACGTCTTCCAGGTCGTGCTGTCACAGCGCTTCCGCGTGCCGTTCCCTTACCCGCCCTTCGCGCTTTACCGCGCGCTCCGCCGGTTGAACCCGTCTCCCTTCCTGTTTTACCTGGATTTCGGGGGGTTCTCCATTGTCGGCTCCAGTCCTGAAATCCTGGTTCGCGTTCGGGATGGGAAAGTCACCATCCGCCCGATCGCCGGCACTCGGAAACGCGGCGCGACGCCCAAGGAAGATCAGGAACTGATGGACGACCTTCTGAGCGATCCGAAAGAACGCGCCGAGCATCTGATGCTGCTGGACCTTGGGCGGAACGATGTGGGCCGTGTGGCGAAAACCGGCACGGTTACAGTCACCGAGCGGTTCACCATCGAGCTCTATTCCCACGTCATGCACATCGTCTCCAACGTGGAGGGTGATCTGGACCCCAAAACCAGCGCCATTGACGCGTTGTTCGCCGGTTTCCCCGCCGGCACCGTCTCCGGGGCGCCGAAAATCCGCGCCATGGAAATCATTGACGAATTGGAACCCGAGCGCCGCGGCGTCTATGCCGGCTGTATCGGCTATTTCGGCGCCACAGGCGATATGGACACCTGCATCGCGCTTAGAACAGCTATCGTGAAAGACGACGTGATGTACGTCCAGGCCGGCGGCGGCGTGGTCGCCGACTCTTCGGCCGAAGGCGAATACCAGGAAAGCCGGAACAAGGCGCGGGCGCTTATTAACGCGGCCGCCCATGCCGCCAAATTCGCCGGCTGATCAGCCCGCCCGCTTCACGTCCGCATGGTCTTGAACGCCGGCTCCGTAAATCAGATCGATGACGCTCTTGAGCGGCACAAGCTCCACCCCTTGCCGGGCCAATCCCGGCAGCCAGTCTTTCAGCGCCGCCAACGTCTTGTCTCTCGGGTGGCCGATCGCGATGGCGAGACCGTTCTTTTTCGCGATGCGAACCGTGCGTCCCAGTTGGCGGGCGATCGCGTCCGCGTCGTCTTCGTGATCAATGAAGATATGCCGGGCGATGGCGGGAACGCCAACTTTCCGCGCCACATCGACAGCGACGCTTTTGGGCGTGGTGACGCTGTCCAGGAAGAAAATCCCGGTCCCCTTCAGTTCGTTCATCAGAACGCTTAGACCCTCGGCGTCCTTGGAAAACCGGCTGCCCATGTGGTTGTTGATCCCGACGTAGCCCGAGAACCGCGAGAGGTTCCAGCGAATATTGGCGCGGAGATCCGCCGCCGGCAGACCGCTCAAAAGAACATTCGGTCCGGGATTGATCTCTTGGCTTTCCGGCTCCATAGGCAGGTGAAGCATCAGTTCATGACCAGCGGCCTTCGCTTCCGCCGCCTGCGTCGCGACATTCGGCGCATAAGCCAGATAAGACAGCGTCACCTTGAGCGGCAAGGCGACCGCCGCCTTCGAGCGCCGCTTGTCCACACCCATGTCGTCCAAAACGATGACGACGCGCGCGCCATCATCCGGAACGGATTGATCCGGACTTGGCGTGACGACCGCCTCGCCATGATCATGACCGTTTTCAGGGAGCGTCGGCAATCGGGAAACGGCTGTGATTTCCGCGACCTTGTCCGCCAAGCCGCCTTGATCGTAATTTTGCAAGGTTTCCGGCGGGACCGACTCCGGCTCGGGGCCGGAAACCAGCGCGCCGCCCTCCCGCGAGACGGACAAGCTGGGATAGCTCCGCGCGCGCGTCTGAACGACATAGGGACCGTCACGCCGCCCGGCTTCTGCGGGCTGCGGCGAGGGCCCGTCAACGATTTCCCGTTCCTCCGGTTCCGCAGTTACAAGCAACCCGCCGCCCACCAGGACGCCGCCCAGCGCCACGCCGCCCAGCATGGCGGCCGCCATGGTCCGGTCCCGAACGAAGGCGGCCAGGATATTTTGAAGCGATCCGCTCATAATCACTGGTACGCCTCTTGACCGCCCCGGTCAATTGGGCCGCCAGGACTTCAACATCAGGGCGTTGCCGACAACCAAAACGCTGCTCGCCGCCATGGCCGCGCCCGCGATGACGGGACTTAGATAGCCTAGCATGGCCGCCGGGATAGCGAGCCCGTTAAAACCGAACGCCCATAAAAGATTTTGCTTGATCTTCCCAAGCACGGCGCTCGACAAGTCAATCGTTTGCATCACCAGTCGCGGGTCGGGGCGCAGAAAGACGACATCCCCCGCCTGAATGGCCACATCCGCGCCGCCCCCCATGGCGACGCCTATATCCGCAGCCGCCAAGGCCGGACCATCGTTAACGCCATCACCCACCATGGCGACCTTGCCGCCGTCCCGCGCCGCCGTCCGGGCGAGAACATGATCCGCCTTATCGGTGGGGAGCGCCTCGGCGCGAACCTCGCCGATTCCCAATTCACACGCGACCCGCGTGGCCGCCGCAGTCCGGTCTCCGCTCAATAGTTCGCATCGAACGCCGCGAGACCGAAGGGCCGCCACGGCCTCTTTCGCGCCGTCCCGCACGTCATCCACCAAACCGAAACGGGCCAGAACTTGCCAGTTTCCACCGCTTTTTTCCCGAAGCAGCCAGCTAAGCGTTTCATCGCCATCCGCCGCGACGCCGGCGATCCCGAATTTTTCGAGCATGCGCGGACCGCCCAGCGCGTGCCTCACACCCTTCATCTCGCCTTCGACGCCGAAACCGGCGGTGATCTCCAGCACGTCCGCGACAAGGTCCGGACCTTCCGCCTCCCCGGCTGCGGCCAGAATGGCTTCGCCAACGGGATGGCCGGCCCCCCGCTCAAGCGCGGCCGCCCGCTTGAGCGCCTCGTCTTTCGACAATCCCGCGTCATCAAGAATATCGATATCGGTCACCCGCAAGGCGCCTGTGGTCAGGGTGCCGGTCTTATCGAATATGACGGTCTTCAAACCGGCGGCCACCTCAAAACTGGCCGCGTCCTTAACGAGAACGCCTTGGCGGGCGGAGACCCCAACCCCCACCAGAACGGCCGCGGGCGACGCCAGACCCATGGCGCAGGGACACGCGATCACCAGAACGGAAACCGCGTTGATGACGGCGGTTTCCATGGACGCGCCCGCCAATGTCCAGCCAATGACGGTAATCGCCGCCAACACCAACACGGCGGGCACGAACCACCGCGTGACTTTCGATATCATCCGCTCAATGGGAGCGCGGGAGGCTTGAGCGCTTAAAACCCGCTCAATCACTTGGCCCAACAGACTGTCGCCGCCCAGCGCCGTTACACGAGCCTTCATGGGCGCCGATATGTTGACGGCGCCCGCCAGCACGCGGTCACCGATTTGCTTGGGAACGGGAACGCTCTCGCCCGTCATGGCGGCTTCGTTAACGTCCGAGCGGCCCTCAATCACCTCCGCGTCGGCCGGAATGGCGGTCCCCGCCGCGATCACCAGGGTATCGCCGACCCGAAGAGCGTCGAGCGGAACGGTCCGGGCCGTTCCATCACGCTCGACGACCGCTTCATCGGGACGCAGGCCGCTTAGCGCCCGGACGGCTTCATTGGCGCCTTGCCGGGCCCGTCCCTCCAAATACCGGCCCAGCAGGACAAAGGCGTTCACGGCGACGCACGCCTCGAAATAAAGACCGCCGCCGACGCCGGTTTGGAGATGATAGAGGCTCAACCCAAAGGCCGCGCTGGTGCCAATCACCACCAGGAGATCCATAGTGCAAGCGCCGCCGCGCAACCCTTTCATGGCCGGCGCGCCGAACCGCCAGAGTCCAATCACCTGAACCGGAAGCGCCAAGGCGAGTTGAGCATGGGGCGAAAGCACGTGGCCCCATCCCGACGCCATCCCCGCCATGTCCGCGAGAAACGGAATGAGGAGCAGGCAACACAACCAGGTGCTCCGGCCAACCCAAACTGGGGACTCCGCAGTCTCCGTCGCTGCGTTAACACCAAACTCTTGACCGTCATATCCTGCGGCCCGCAACTCGGTAATCAGGGCGTCGGCGCCCGCCTCCCCCGTTTCACGGGAAACTCTTGCCGATCCCATCGCCAAATTTACCGCGATTTCCGTTACGCCGGGGACGGACATGAGCGCCTTTTCCACCCGGGCGACGCAGCCCGCGCAGTGCATGCCGTCAATCTTCAGCATAATCCGCGAGGCGCGCTCCGGGGACGTCGGGAATCGCGATGCGATCATCAATCGGCTCACAAGCGTGGTAAACGGCTAACCATGATATATTCTTTCGAACGGCTCGCGCCAGCAAAGAGCTGGCGCTTTCTTCAGGGCGGTTGACGCTCGGCAAGCCTTGGGGGCATTGTCCGGGTTTCCCTTACCAGCGCGCCCGAGACGCCCCCTTCAGTCAGCCGACGCCTCCGCCATGTTTCTTCTGATCGACAACTATGACAGCTTCACCTTCAACCTCTCCCACTACATGGGTGAACTGGGTGTGGAGGTCGATGTACGCCGCAACGACTCGCTCACGCCAGCAGAATGCTTGGCGTTGGGACCCGAGGGCGTCGTCATTTCGCCAGGTCCGCGCGACCCGGATAATGCGGGCGTCTGCCTGGATTTGCTGGCGGCGGCGGAAGAAAAGCGGGTTCCCGTCTTTGGCGTCTGCCTGGGCCATCAGTCCATCGGCCAGCACTTCGGCGCCAAAGTCGTCCGCGCACCAAGCCCCATGCATGGCAAGGTGAGCGCCATGACTCATGACGGATCCGGCGTTTTCGCTGGCCTTCCCAGTCCTTTTGAAGCGACCCGCTATCATTCGCTGACGCTGGATCCGGACGGCATGCCCAATTCGCTAATCGTCACCGCCACCAGCGGCGACGGCGTGATCCAGGGCGTGCGTCACGCCGAACTGCCCATGTACGGCGTACAGTTCCATCCCGAAAGCATCGCGTCCGAACATGGCCATGCGATCTTGAAAAACTTCATCGACCTGACTTCGACCAAGGCCGCCGCATGACCGGCGCCCCTGATACTTCCGCCCTAAAACCGTTTCTCGCGACCATCGCGAACGGAACCCCCTTGACCGCCGGCGAGGCGCGCGCGGCCTTTGACGTGATCATGTCGGGCGGCGCGACGGCGGCGCAAACAGGCGGCTTCCTGATGGCGCTTCGGGTGCGTGGCGAGACCGTCGATGAAATTACAGGCGCCGTCCGAACAATGCGCGCCAAGGCGTTGAAAATAAAAGCGCCTAAGGGCGCCATCGATATCGTCGGCACGGGCGGTGACGGCGGCGGCACATTCAACATTTCGACCGCGGCCGCCATTGTGGCGGCGGGATGTGGCGTGCCCGTCGCCAAGCACGGCAACCGGGCGCTTTCCTCCAAATCCGGCGCCGCCGACGTGCTGTCCGCTCTGGACGTCGCGACGGACTGCGACATGGCCTTGGTGGAACGGGCGATCGCGGAAGCCGGGATCGGATTCCTGATGGCGCCCCGTCATCACGGCGCCATGAAACACGTCATGCCGGCGCGGGTCGAGATGGGAGTCCGGACAATCTTCAACATCCTGGGTCCCCTCTCGAACCCGGCCGGCGTCACCCGCCAGTTCACCGGCGTTTTTTCCAGGGACTGGGTCGTGCCCATGGCGGAAACGCTGAGGAACCTGGGCTGTGAAGGTGCGTGGGTCGTGCATGGATCGGACGGTTTGGACGAGTTGACGACCACAGGCCCTTCCCATGTCACCGCCCTTGAAGGCGGCGAATTGACCAGTTTCGAAGTTTCGCCGGAAGAGGCGGGCCTGCCGCTCGCCAAACCGGACGACCTGAAAGGCGGCTCGCCAGAGGTCAACGCTCAAGCCATTCGTGACTTGTTGGACGGACAAGCCGGGGCGTATCGCGACATCGTGCTGTTCAACGCGGCGGCTTCGCTGATCGTCGCGGGCAAAGCCGCCACCCTGACCGACGGCGCCGCCATGGCCGCCGAGGCGATCGACAACGGCAAGGCGAAGGCCGCATTGGACAGCCTCGCCGCCATCACCCAAGGCCGGGCATGAACACGCCCATGTCCGGCGTCCTCGGACGCATCTGTTCCGACAAGCGTGAGCACATCGCCGCCTGCCGGACAGTCCGCTCGTTAAGTGCGCTCGAAAGCCTTGCGAAAGAGCAATCACGCCCCCGCGGATTTGAGGCGGCGCTTAAACGCGCGGCGGCCGAGAACCGCTTTCCCCTGATTGCGGAAATCAAGAAAGCGTCACCTTCCAAAGGGTTGATAAGAAGCGATTTCGAACCAAGAAATTTAGCGGCCGCCTACTTCGAGGGCGGGGCGGCTTGTCTTTCCGTCCTGACCGACATGCCTTACTTCCAAGGACATGACGATTATCTTGTCGCGGCGCGCGACACTGTTCCCCTGCCCGCCCTTCGCAAGGATTTCATGCTGGATCCTTATCAAATTGTTGAAGCCAGAGCGCTGGGCGCGGATTGCGTCCTGCTGATTATGGCGGCTCTTGAGGACGCCCAGGCGGCGGAACTGGAATCCGTGGCCGCAGACTGGGACATGGATGTCTTGATAGAGGTGCATGATGATTTGGAATTAGACAGAGCCCTTAAGCTCAAGTCGAGTCTCTTAGGCGTCAATAACAGGAATTTAAAAACGCTTGAAGTCGATACCCGGACAACCGCCAACTTGGCGGCGCGCGTACCAGCGGAGTGTTTTCTGGTGGCGGAAAGCGGTCTTTACAACCACGCCGACCTGGAAGCCATGCGGGCCGCTGGAGCTCGCGCTTTTCTGGTTGGAGAGAGCCTGATGCGCCAGGACGACGTGACGCTCGCCACTAAAACCCTTTTGCAAGGAGCGGCTTAGAGCAAAATGTCAGATGACTTCACCCATTTAGACGCGGACGGCAACGCTATTATGGTCGATGTCGGCGCCAAAGCCGAGACGGAACGGAAAGCCGCCGCCAGGGGCCGGGTTTTGATGGCGCCGGAGACGGTTCAACGCATCCTGGACCGAGGTTTCGAGAAAGGCGACGTGTTGTCCGTCGCGCAACTGGCCGGCGTCATGGGCGCCAAGCGGACGCCGGATCTGATCCCTCTTTGTCATCCCCTCAACCTGACGTCCGTAAAAGTTGATCTGAGCGTCGATGAACAAGCAAACGCCGTCGATATTGTCGCGACCTGCAAGCTATCGGGACGGACGGGCGTCGAGATGGAGGCTCTCACGGCCGTCGCCACCGCCGCTCTCACGGTCTACGACATGTGCAAGGCGGTGGATAAGGGCATGCGGATCACCGATGTTCGACTGACCCATAAATCCGGCGGTAAGTCAGGAACTTATGAGGCATTTTGAATGCTAAGCGTAAAGGACGCCTTGGACCGGGTCGCGGCCGGCGTCGCGCCGCTGTCACCTGAGCAAATCAGCTTGTCCGCCGCTCTCGGCCGCGTACTGTTCGAAGACGTAGCGGCGCGCGTCACTCATCCCCCGGACGCCGTATCGGCAATGGATGGCTACGCGGTTCAGGGAGCCGATGTGAACGCCGCGGGCGCGTCGCTCGAGGTGATTGGAGAAGCGGCGGCTGGGCGTCCCTTCAACGGCTCCGTGGCCTCCGGCCAGGCCGTTCGAATCTTCACCGGCGGTGTGGTGCCGGAGCGCGCCGACACTATCGTCATCCAAGAAAACGCTATGATCGACGGCTCCATGGTGACTGTAACGGAGGCGGTGGAAACCGGCGCCTTTGTCCGCCCGCGGGGCCTGGATTTCGCCGCGGGCCAGGTTTTACTTAAGACCGGTCAGCGGATGACCGCGCGGGATGTGGGCCTGCTGGCGGCCATGAACGTCAACTGGTTGAGGGTTTACCGCCGGCCGCGCGTCGCCATCATCGCGACCGGCGACGAAGTCGTCATGCCGGGCGTTCCGCTCGGGCCGGGCCAGATCGTCTCTTCAAACGGCGTCGCGTTAGAGGCCTACGTCCGGGTAATGGGCGGAGAGCCGCTTAATCTGGGCATTTCGCCGGACCGGCCGGAGGCCTTAACAGAGGCTCTGAAAGCCAGCCGCTCCGCCGATATCGTGGTGACAACCGGCGGCGCTTCCGTCGGGGACCATGACCTCGTTCGCCAGGCGTTTGGCCGGGACGGCGTTGCGTTGGATTTTTACAAGATCGCCATGAGACCCGGAAAACCATTAATCTTCGGTCATATCGGCGGATTGCCGATGCTGGGACTTCCCGGTAATCCGGTCTCCACAGGCGTCACCGCGCTATTGTTCCTGCGCCGCGCCATGGCGGTGATGTCAGGCGCCGGCGCGGACGCCATGGAGACTGTTCTCCTGCCGACGGCAAGCGCGCTTCCCGGCAACGGCGAGCGCGAGGATTACATGCGGTCGAAACTCATCCGGCGGCCGGACGGGAGCCCGGCGGCGGAGGCGTTCCGCGCGCAGGACAGCGCCATGCTGGCGACTTTCGCCCTGTCCGACGCCTTGATTATCCGCCCGCCTCGCGCGGAGGCCGTTCCGGAAGGAACGGCCGTTCCCGTTCTGCCGCTCGGTTTCGGCGCACAGGTTTTCTGAGCGCCCTCCCCTCCCATTCGGCGAAAACGATGAAACGGCCCGGACCGTTCCGATAGAAAAACAAAATATTCGTGAGCGTAGGCAAGGCGGTTCCAACGCTGCGGCGTCATCCAGAACATTGGAATTGAACGCCGTTTAGAACTGGGCCGAGATCGGGCGGATCATGGCGATGAGTCTTTCCGGGATGACGCGTCACTTGGGTTTGCGGTTGGCCCTAACGAAAGAGGCGCTCAAAAGAAAGAGCCCAGGCGGGGCCTGGGCTCTTTTTGCTTGCGCGGCGGGCCCATCCCCGGCGGACCGCAGCGGCGCTTAACTGAAGATATCGGCCGTGATGCCGTCGTACCAACCGACGGACTCCTCATACGTCCGTTTCCGAGTGGCCGAGTCTTCGCCCGTTTTGGAGATAAAACCCTCGGTCTTGGCGATTTTCTCTTTGGTCGCTTCGTACTTCGCGCCGACTTTCACGCCATCGTTGGTGGCGATCAGGCTCCAGCAGGTATTGGAGAACCGGGCGGGGAACATCTTCGAGCCGGTCAAGGAAGACCGGACCGCCAGGGCGCAGACCTTCGCCTGACTGTTCGCGGAGTAGCCCGACTTCGGCATATCGCCGGCGATAGTGGAGTCGCCAACCAGGTAGATGTGCTCATCCAACTGGCTCCGCATGGTTGCCGGCACGATGGGGCAGAACCCGGAGTCGTTGGCGATTCCGGCCGTTGTTGCGATCGACCCGGCGCGCTGGCCGGGAATCACGTTGGCCACGTCGGCTTTGAAGACTTCCGAGTCCGTCCGGATTTCCATGGAGCCGGCGTTAATATCGGTGATTTTACCGGCAATCGACGCGGGCAGCCACTCGATCATGCCTTCGTAGTGATTGTTCCACCCCTCGACAAACAGCCCTTGCTTAGAGAATTTTTCCTTCGGATCGATAATGATAATCTTCGCCTTCGGGTTTTTTTGTTTCAAGACATGCGCGACCATCGAGACCCGTTCATACGGCCCCGGCGGGCAGCGGTAAGGATTCGGCGGCGCAACCATGACATAGACGCCGCCTTCGCGCATGTTTTCGATCTGCGCCTTCAGCAACTGGGTCTGCGATCCGGCCTTCCAGGCGTGCGGCATCCTGTTGGCGCTTTCGATCCCGTAGCCAGGCACGGTTTCGTAACGGAAATCGATACCCGGCGCGATCACCAGCTTGTCGTAGGGGACGCGGCCGCCGGACGCCAACGCGATCATTTTCCTATCGCGGTCCACACCCGTCGCCCAATCGTGGACGACGTTGATTCCATAGTTGCTGGCAAGCGCGCCGTAGCTGTGGCCGATCAACGCGTAATCGAAGAACCCGCCAAGATACAGGTTTGAGAAAAAACAGGTGTAATACGTGCGCGTCGGCTCAATCAGGGTGACGTCGATCTCGCCCTTCGCCGCCCGCGCGATGTATTTGGCGACGGTGCCGCCGCCGGCGCCGCCGCCGACGACGACCACTTTTGGCCGGCCTTGCGCCATGATTTGCGGCGCCATCATCACCCCGGCGGCGGCCCCGGCGCCGAGGGTGAATGTGCGTCTGGTAATAGCCATGATGTGTTCCTCCTGTTTTTCCTAATCTCTATTCCAAAGTTGCGAAATAGGCGGCGAGGCTTGCGATTTCTTCATCGCTCAGCGGTCCCGCGATCATTTGCATGACGGGATGTGCGCGGATCTTCGCGCGATAGGAATGCATTGCGGTCACGAAGATATCCCTTGGCCAGCCGACGATCGACGGTATTCCACTGTCCTCGCCCGTCGGCCGGTGACATGTCACGCATTCACCGGATAGATACTCGCCGAACGCCGGGTCACCCTGGATCGCCAGAACATCGGGATTGACCGCCGGGTCATGGGAAGCGGCCGTGGCCGTCGGTGCGGCCTCGGGAATGTCACGGGGATCGTCGGAGAAGGTCCGGAGATACGCGATCACCGCCGCACGGTCCTCCTCATCCTTGACGCCGCGAAATCTCATGCGGGTCATGGAAATGAGGCTGCGCGGATCACGGATATACTGATCCAGGTTTTCCGGATTCCAATGCAGACCGTTGTCGCCCGCCCGCATCATACCGGTTGAGTATTCAACGCCTTTGATCGTGCCGGCGCGGCGTCCGAAGACGCCGTTAAGGTGGGGTCCCACCGTGTGCCAGGCGCCGGGACCGACTTGATGACAACCCGCGCATTGGCGAAAGACCTTAGAACCCTTCTGCACCAGCGCCGCGCCATGGGAATCGGCGAAAGCGGGCGAGGCAAGCGCCGTGATCAGCATCACGAACACCGCCGCGCGAGACTTGTTTCCCAACGCCATTATCCACTTCTCCCGCCGCCATCATATTCGTTTTCTATATATTGTCCACCGTGAATATACGAGGCGGGTTCGGAGAAATCCGGCGTCCATGGGTTTTCGGCGGGAATGCGGCCGCCCCGCCGCATATCCCCGCTGAGCGCGCGTCACAAAGCGGAAAATCAATGCGCCGCCGTTCAATCCGCCCGCCTCGCGCAGAGACCGTTCCGGAAGGAACAGCCGTTCCCGTTCCGCCGCCCGGTTCCGGCACATGTTTTTCAGAGCGCTCTCCCGTCCCATTCGGAAACAACGATGAAACGGCTTGACACGTTCCATGAACTAACATAGAACATTCGCGAACACAAGTGAGGCGGTTCCAACGCGAAAGCATCATCCGGAGCGTTGGCGCCGAGGGTAACGGCGTCCGGTTTGGGAGTGGTCACGTGCTGACGAAGAAACAATATGATCTCTTGATCTTCATTGACCGCCGCTTAAAGGAACGGGGTGTGTCTCCTTCTTTCGACGAAATGAAAGAAGCCCTGGCACTCCGGTCGAAATCGGGAATTCACCGATTGATCACCGGATTGGAAGAACGCGGCTTTATCCGTCGCCTGCCCCATCGCGCACGGGCGCTGGAAGTCCTCAAACTGCCAAAGAACCTAAGCAACGGCATCTCTTCGGGACCGCTTGGACCCAACGTCATCGCCGGCGCCTTCAAACCGGCCGCGCGCCTGGCGGCGCCCCCAGGACTCTCGGAAACAGGCAGCGGAAATGGAGGCGTCTCTCTTCCCCTGTTTGGACGCATCGCCGCCGGCACGCCTATCGAGGCGCTTCGGGATCCGTCGGAAACAGTCAGTGTGCCCCCATCAATGCTGGATGGCGGGAAACATTACGCGCTTGAAGTAGACGGCGACTCGATGATCGAGGCCGGCATTTTGGACGGCGACACGGTGATCATCCGCGAAGGCGACACGGCGGAAAACGGCGCCATCGTCGTCGCTCTTGTAGAAGGTGAGGAAGTCACTCTTAAACGCCTGCGCAGAAAAGGCGATTCAATCGCGCTGGAGCCAGCGAATAAGGCGTATGAGACGCGTATCTTCGGCCCGGACCAGGTACGGGTTCAAGGCCGGCTGGTGGGTCTTTTGCGGAACTATTGATCGTCCGATATCAAGGTCTGGATTTCCGCGTCCGTCGGCGGAGAGACCCGAAACAGATTTTTCCGGCTTCTGGGACGCGCCGGCGTCCAAGGCCGGTCTCCGCGCCGGTCCCGGACGGTCTCAATCGATAAGGCGCCGTCCGCCTCGATGGTGATGGCGTGCGCGCCTTCCCGCCAGACGTCGAAGCGGTCGATGACGATGGCCGAACCGCCGGCGCAAATATCGCGGACAGGGCGCGTGGCTATCACCATCCGGATGTCGGGGCGCCAGCAGTCCTCGGAAGCTGCGGCGCGTGTCTTGGCGAACGCGATGGTCGCCGTACGCACCCGGATGCGACAGCCCATCCCGTCACAACGGATCGCCGGACCCGCCGCGTCACCCTCCTTACCGGAACGCGGCGGCGCCCGAGACGCCCAGGTAACCGGCACGGTTAAGGCTCCGTTGCTTCGCTGCCATTGCTCGCCGGTAAAACGGGCGCCGCGGCGGGTTGACAGCAGATATCCCCCTTGCTCGGACCGGACCCCGACCAAATCCGCCTTGCCGCTCACCAAGACGTCCGGCGCGGGCCGCAGCGCATAACCGGCTCCCCAAACGAGAAGACCGCCCACCCCGGCCGCGCGCAGCACCGGTTTTCGCCATAAACACGCCCAGAGCACGCCCAGACTCAAGCCGGCCAACGCCCAGACCGGGACCGCGTGACCGCCGTGAACGGCGTTCGGCCAAACGCTGATGGGCGTCGCCGTCGCCAGGATCACCTCAATGCCCTCCCCCATCGCCCGGAGCGGCAGGGCTTCGAGGCCGAACGGCGTCATCATCAACCCCGCGACGGCCATAGGCATGACCCAGAGCGCTGTGACCGGCACGGCGATCAGGTTCGCCACGTTGCCAAGACCGGCCACCTGATTGAAATGATACAGCACGAAAGGGGCTGTCGCCGCGCCGGCGATCACGGTGGTCATTGCGATACCGAAAAAGTAGACGCCAATCCTCCCAAGAACGCCGCGCTCTCTTACCGGGGGCCGGTCATCCCGCCTCCGCCGCCAGGCCTCATAACTTGCCACCAGGGCGACGGCGGCCGCGAACGACATCTGAAAGCTGGCGCTTAGGAGCGCTTCCGGATGAGCAAAGAGGATCAAGAAAGCGGCGACAGCCAGCAGACGCAGGGAAATTCCCCGCCGGTCGAGAAGAACCGCGGACAAAATAGCCGCCGTGACCAAAAAAGCGCGCTGGGTCGGAATGGTCAGGCCCGCCAGCAGCGCGTAACTCAAGGCCGCCAGCACGGCGACAACCGCGGCCACCTTCTTCACGGGCAGCCGAAGCGCAATCGCCGGCGCCGCCGTCATCGCCGTTCGCGTCACCACGAACACCAATCCGGCGATCAAGCCGATGTGCAGTCCGGAAATCGCAAGCAAGTGTGCGATACCGGCGCGCCGGAACACTTCCAGCTGCTCTTCCGGCACAAGCGTCCGGTGACCGGTTATCAGGGCGGCCGCGATGGGGCCGGTTTCCGGAGACATCACGGCGAGCAACCGCTTCGTGACGGCTAACCGGGCCCGCTCAATGGCCTCGTTGACGGACCAATCTTCCGTCTCCGCCTTCCCATGGGAAGCCCGGGGCTTGATCACGACGGCCTTTCCGAGCCCAAACCCGGTCGCCCCCAAACCCTGAAAGTATGCGTGGCGTTGGAAATCGAACCCGCCAGGCAGGGCGGGCGGCGCAGGCGGCAAGAGTTTCGCGGTCAACCGAACCCAGTCGCCCGGCTGAATTTCCGCTTGAGCGCCCCGGAGCCGGATACGGATTCGTTTCGGCGTTTCGAACGGCTCCAGGCGATGGACATCCAACCGCTCCAGGTAAAGGCGCACACCCTTTGGGTATGGGTCCAGTTTGACGATTTTGCCAACGAGACTGACAGGGCCGTGGGCCCGCTCCAAGGGAGCGGCGTTGATCCCGGCCACCCGTCCCTTGGCGATGACGCCGCCGAGCGCCGCCAGAAGCGCTGCGCCGCACAAAACCAGACTTATGGGCGCGGTTCGAAGCCGCGAAACACCCGCCGTCGTCATTAAGACAAAAATCAAAAGGCCGAGCAGAACAGTCCAGCTTGGTTCAAACGTAAGGGAAAAATAACCGCCGACGCCGAGACCCAGGCAGACGGGCGCCCACAGGATCAGCCGGTCCCGTTCTCCTTCCCACCAATGGCCGCCGGGCCAAATCAGGATCATCGGGTGTTTCTCCCCTTGATCGGCGCTCACCTAGACAGACGCGCCGACGGTTAAGGACAACTCCTATGCTGCGGTGCGGCGAAAAACATGCTAAAGTCCCGCCTGACGCTTGTGTTCGCCTCGCTTTCGCCAGCCTCACCTGCGCCAGCCTAATGGGACATCAAAAACACTATGAAAATAAAGACTAAATGACCGTCGTTACCCGTTTCGCCCCCTCACCCACCGGATTTCTGCATATTGGCGGCGCCCGCACCGCCCTGTTCAATTGGCTGTTCGCACGCCGTCACGGTGGAAAATTCCTGCTCCGTATTGAGGATACGGACCGTAAACGTTCAACGGACGAGGCGGTTGAAGCCATCCACGATGGCCTGAAATGGCTTGAGCTGGACTGGGACGGCGACGCCGTCTCCCAATTCTCCCGTGTTGAACGGCATCAGGCGGAAGTTGAACGGCTGCTTGAGGCGGGTCACGCCTATCGATGCTACCGCACGCCGGAAGAACTTGCGGACATGCGCGAGAAAGCCCGCTCCGCCGGAAGGGGCCGTTTCCGTGACGGCCGCTGGCGTGACCGGGACCCGTTGGACGCTCCCAAGGGAGTCCGGCCCGCAATCCGTTTAAAAGCGCCGTTGGACGGCGAGACCGTGATTGAGGACGCCGTTCAGGGCCGTGTCACCGTCGCCAATGATCAATTGGACGACATGATCCTGATGCGCGCCGACGGCGTTCCCACCTATATGCTTGCTGTCGTCGTGGATGACCATGATATGGGCGTCACCCACGTTATCCGGGGCGACGATCACCTGACCAATGCGTTCCGGCAGACCCAGCTGTTCAAAGCGCTGGGCTATCACGTGCCGACATTCGCTCATATTCCCCTGATCCATGGAGCGGACGGCGCCAAAATGTCCAAACGGCATGGCGCGCTTGGTGTCGATGCGTACCGGGACATGGGGTTCCTGCCCGAGGCCGTGACCAATTACCTGATGCGGCTCGGCTGGTCTCACGGTGACGACGAAGTGATCAGCCGCGCGCAAGCCGTCGAGTGGTTCGACCTGAACGGCGTCGGCAAGGCGGCCGCCCGGTTCGATATGGACAAACTCAACCATTTGAATGGACTATATATCCGGAACACGGATGATGAACGGTTGGCGGACCTGGTTCTTCCCCTTATTCAACAAAAACTGGGCGGCGATGTGTCACCGGGCACGAGAGAGCGCTTGATACAGGGCATGCCCGGGTTAAAAGAGCGCGCGAAAAATATTGTCGATCTTGCTGAAAATGCTGAATTTTACGCTTATGTCAAAATCTTGCTTTATGAAGAAAAAGCGGCCAGGCAGTTGACGCCGGAAGGTCTGACCGTCATGGGCGCAGTGCGCGAGGCCTTGGCGTCGGACGACCAAACGTGGGAGAAGGACGCCTTGATGGATCGGGTACGGGCCGTTGGCGAGGAAGCCGGGTTGAAATTGGGCAAGGTGGCCGGGCCGCTGCGCTCGGCCCTGACAGGACGCGCCATATCGCCCAGTGTGTTTGAAATTATGACTGTCCTGGGCAGGTCCGAGACCTTGGCGCGCCTTGACGCGGCCCAAAGGGACCCGACATCGTAAAGCACTTCATCAAGGAGCCCGTTGAAAACCGCGCCGGGTTGGCGATCTCAGGAACAGAGGCACTCAAAACTTTTGGGAATTCGGCCTCGGAATAGGAGTGATGGAAAATGAATGACGGCAAAAACAGCAACAGCTTTACCCTGGTCGATAACCGAAGCGGCGCCGAATACGAGATGCCGGTGATTGGCGGCACGACGGGACCTTCGGTGATCGACGTCCGTAAACTGTACGCAGAGACGGATTGCTTCACGTACGACCCGGGCTTCACCTCGACAGGCAGCTGCGAATCAAAGCTGACGTTCATTGACGGCGACAAGGGCGTATTACTTCACCGGGGTTATCCGATAGGGGAACTGGCCGAACAATCCGACTTCATGGAAGTTTGCTATCTGCTGCTGAACGGCGAACTGCCCTCGGCCGCGGAAAAAGCCAAGTTCGAGCGTGACATCACCTATCACACGATGCTCCAGGAGCAACTGGCCAACTTCTACCGCGGCTTCCGCCGTGACGCCCACCCGATGGCCATCATGTGCGGCGTCGTCGGCGCGCTTAGCGCTTTTTATCACGACTCAACGGACATCAACGACCCCGATCACCGGCTGATCTCATCTTATCGCCTGATCGCGAAGATGCCCACCATCGCGGCCTGGGCTTACAAGTACGCCCTCGGCCAACCATTCATCTATCCGAAGAACGACCTGTCTTATGCGGAAAACTTCCTGTACATGATGTTCGCGACGCCATGCGAGGACCACAAGGTCAATCCGGTGCTGAGCCGGGCGATGGACCGCCTGCTGATCCTGCACGCCGATCACGAACAGAACGCATCGACCTCGACCGTGCGTCTGGCCGGTTCTTCCGGCGCCAACCCGTTCGCCTGTATTTCCGCCGGCATCGCGTCGCTCTGGGGTCCCGCTCACGGCGGCGCGAACGAGGCCGTGCTGAACATGCTGGGCGAGATCGGTCACAAGGATAAAGTCGGCGAATACGTCAAAAAGGCCAAAGACAAGGATGACCCGTTCCGCTTGATGGGTTTCGGCCACCGGGTGTACAAGAACTTCGACCCGCGCGCCAAGGTCATGCGTCAATCCTGCCACGAGGTGTTGGAGGAACTGGGCATCCAGGACGAGCCGCTGCTCGAACTGGCCATGGCGCTGGAGAAGGTCGCCTTGGAAGACGAATACTTCGTCGAGCGCAAGCTTTACCCGAACGTCGATTTCTATTCCGGCATTATCTTCAAGGCCATGGGCATTCCGACGACAATGTTCACGGTGCTGTTCGCCGTGGCCCGGACCGTCGGCTGGATCGCTCAATGGAACGAGATGATCGAGGACCCGTCGCAACGCATTGGCCGCCCGCGCCAACTCTACACGGGCCACACCGAGCGTTCATACGTGCCGATCGGCGACCGGTAATCCGGGACAAACCAGAGACGCAAACGGCGCCTCGCGCGGGGCGCCGTTTTTTATGGCGCCATCTACCTCCAGCTTCACCGGACGCTGGGCGTCACGCTCAAAACGGCATGGTGTATTATGGGGCGTCGCATCCGCGAAGCCATGCGCTCCGGCGACATGACGCCGTCCGGAATGACGCCGCTCGGAACAGGCGGCGGAGTCGTTGAGATTGATGAAACCTTTATCGGCAATGATCGCGTGATCAAGCCGATGAGCAAGAAGAAGGGGCGCGGGGACGGGCAAAAGTTCAAGATGCTGTCTCTAACCCCCTTGCGGGCGTCGTCGGCAAGAGGCTGCTGTACGCGGACTCGCCGGTCGGCTAGAATTTCGAGAAGAGAATTCCGCCATGCCTCGGAAAGTGACATTCACAATCGAACCAGCTGACGGCCATCACGACGTTCTGACTATTCAGGACGCGTTCCAGCAGGCTATTGACTTCTTCGATCTGCTGACGGACGAGGCCGAGAAGCACGTTGTTTGGAAACTCGAAATGGCCACAACCAGTTCTCCGTTTAGCTGCCATGGAAAGCCCGTGGATACTCGTACCGGGGCGGGCGCATACGGCAGCGTCGAGGGTCGAATTGAAGTCGTTGAACGGAACCTCGCCCGCATAGCTAGGGGTGAAGATTTCGATGACTCCTTCCCGCGCGAAAAGATCGAAGTCGCCCGTCGGCTACTTCGCAGAAACACGAACGGGATTGGCCGCAGTGTCGCGAGGTTCTCTGACGAGGTCGCGCCCATTGAGATTTCTCGGGACGCGGCGAAGAGATATTTCCAAGAAGTCGTCGAGCCCGTAGAGTCCCTGCATAGTTATCTTTTCTCCAGAACCTCTCGTAAGGAGGTCGGGTCCGTTGAAGGGCGTCTGATCGACATTGGAACAGATTACGACGCGCCCGCTCTGCATCTTGAGGAGCACAAAACCGGAAGGCGTTTATGGTGTCGCATTAGTCCCGCGACTTTGGAGCGGCTTGGGAATGATATGACGGCGGACGACGTATGGAAACGCCGCCGTATTCGGGTGCGAGGGACGTTGAATTACGACAACCAAGGGAACATTTTCCGGGTGATGAACGGCTCTGTCGCCTATATTGATGTCCCCGATGTTGATCTGGAAAAAATCAAGAATGACGATTTTACGGACGGCTATCCTGTAAACGAGTATCTAGATCGCTTGCGGGAGGGCGAGTTTGGCCAGTGAGACGCCGAAGTATTACTGGGACGCCTGTATCTGGATTACTCTGATTTCCGACCGTCATTCCGACCGTGGGAAAGCATGTGAGCACGTGCTTGAGCAAGCCAAAGCCGGGAAGCGCCAGCTATGGACTTCGTCTCTCTGTCTTGCGGAGGTTTTCAAGCGCAAGTGCGGTCCTGAATCGGTTGGAATTGCCGAGGAATAGGATGCGTACTTTGAGGATCTGATTGAGCAAGAATTTGTTCAAAAGGTCTCCGTGGATGTGGATGTTGGGAAGGTTGCTCGCCGTCTGCTCCGTCGCTTCCCGACAATTGGGAAGCCGCAAGACGCGATCCATGTGGCGACGTGCCTACTAAACAACCTTGACCAACTCCGTACGTATGATCGCGACGATCTTTTGGCCTTTGCTGGTCAGATTGAGCGAGTGGACCATATGAAACTATCGATATGCGAACCACCGGTCCCGCCAGAGGAACCCCAAGCGGAATTGCAGTACAACGTCGAGAACGAAACAAAAACAAATTGACCGGTTTAGCGAAACGGCGAGGGAAATTGGATGCGGCGAGTCCGGCGACGCCCTGGAGCGCGTGTTCAAGAAGATCGATCCGAAGAAGCGGCCTGAACCAAAGAAGGAGCGAGAGGATAGCGATGCTTGAACCCGCGACCTTACCGCTTCCAGAGCGGGCGCCCTCGCCAACTGAGTGAGCCACACCGCGATGACCCCGAAGGAAGCAGCAGAGAAAGCGTCTCTGGAATAAGAACGCTTTTTTAGGGACTGTCAGACAGTTTGCGCCTGTGCCGATTTATCACACAGTGAGGAATCGTTCGCCGAAGATGATGGCGAACTGTGTTTTCGCCCCGGTCCATTCACGCGGCGGCCGCTTCCAAGACCGGACCGCATGATTGAGCGCCAGATATAACAGCTTTGCCGCCGCGTCGTCACGGGGGAAGCGGCCTCGCGTTCTGGCGGCCTGGCGTTCTGGCGGCCTCGCGTTCTGACGGGACAGCGGATTTTCGCGTTCAAGGGCTCGATAGCATTGGTGGTGTAGGTCATCCGCCGCACCGCTTTGGGGAAAGCGAAGAAGGGGATGACCTGCTCCCAGTTGCGCCGCCAGCTTTGCGCGATGGCCGGATATCTTTTCCCCCGCGGCCCAGCCTCGAACTCAGCCAAGGCGGCCAGGCCGGCGTCCGCGTCGGCGGCGCGGCGGACGGCTTTCAGCTCCCGCGCCGCATGTTTGCGATCCTTCCATGAGGCAAAATTCATGGAATTTCATAGAATGACGGATCAGGCGCACGATGCAGGTTTGCACGGTGGCGTGCGGAAAGGTGGCGTTGAAGGTGGCGTTGACCGCTTCGGGGAACCCCTTGAGGCCATCGACGGCGGCGATCACGATATCCTGGACGCCCCGGTTCTTCCGTTCGTTCATCACCCGAAGCCAGAACGTGGCGCCTTCCGTTTGTTCGATCCACAAGCCCAGGATCTCCCGGGCGCCGTCCGGCAGGACCGCGAGCGCACTGTAGACGGCCTTGTTGCGGACAAAACCCTCGTCACCGATTTTGACCCCGATGGCGTCGAAGAAGACGATGGCGTAGCAGGCGTCCAGGGCCCGGTTCCGCCATTCGGCGGCGTCCTCCAAAATGGCGTCCGTGACCGTCGGGATCAGGTCCGGCGACACATCGACGCCGTACAGTTCCTCAAGGCGGCCGCAGATCTCGCGAACCGTCACGCCGCGCGCGTACATGGAGATGATCTTGTCGCCGAAGTCCGGGAAACGGCGCTGGTATTTGGCAATCAGCTTTGGATCGAAGGCGCCCGAACGGTCACGCGGAATATCCAGCGTAACCTTCGACGTGCCCGTCAGAACCGTCTTTTGAGAGCGGCCGTTCGCCGGTTCCGACGCCCCGCATCCGCCTCTGTCTCAAGGTGCGCCCAGCTCCGCGTTCAGAATACGCTCCGAAAGCGCCTTCTTCAATTCATCAAGCAGACCATCGCGCCTAAATACGGCCGCAGGATCGCGATCTGACAACAATGCATCCAAAACTTCTTGCTCGACAGCCATAGGATGCTCCTTTCTTTTCCATTACTATGGCCAAGGCACAAAATTACGGACTACACCCCTTTTTTACGCCGGTTCGCCAATAACGCCGATGACGTTCCGCACGGCCGCTGCGGCCGCTTCCGCGGGCGCCGGACCGGAGGGGCCAAGCTGCTTGAGGACCTCTCTCAAGTCCTCCGCCGTCTCACCCTTGTTCGTTCCCAGCAACCGGGCCTTCACCGCCGGAACAATTTTAGCGGGCATGCAGTCTTCTTGCAGAAACTCGGGATAGATTTCTTTTTTCATTAAAATGTTGGGCAGGCTCACCCACTCAAACTTGATCAAAAGCCTACCCAAAAAGGCGGAAACCGGGTTGACCTTGTAAATCACGACAGCCGGCACCCGCGCCGCCGCCAACTCGAGCGTCACGGTGCCGGACGCTGCGATAGCCGCCCCGGATGCGGCGAAGGCGTCCGCCTTTTCATGCTCCGAGCTGATTAACATTACCGGCACGGGCCAGGCGTTCGTCTCCGCCCGGACCTCAGGCAGCACGTTTTCCACCGTCGGCACGGCGACATGAAGCGACGGAACATCACGCGCAAGCGCCATGACGCATTCGCGCAGCACCGGCAGCAGGCGTCCCACCTCTCCCTTTCGGCTGCCAGGCAAGACGGTCAATACCGGCTGGGCCGCCGGAATATTGTGGCGCTTGCGGAAATCCGGACCGTCACCGTTCGGAATCCGGCCGCTCAAAACCGGGTGGCCGACAAAACTCGCCGCCAACCCCTCACGCTCAAAATAAGGCGGCTCAAAACGAAACAGGCAGAGGATATGATCCAGAAAGGCCGCGATCTTCCTCGCCCGGCCGGGACGCCATGCCCAGACGGTTGGCGCCACATAGTGGATCAGCGGGATTTCCGGAGCGCGCGCTTTCACCCGTTTGGCGACGCGGAAGGAAAAATCAGGACTGTCGATGGTGACGACCGCCACCGGGCTCTTGGCGACGATATCGTCCGCTGTCTGGTTGACTCGCCTTAATAATCCGGGAATCTGGGGGATCACCTCGGCCAGCCCCATAACGGTTAGCTCCGGCATGGGAAACAGGCTCTTCAGTCCCTCTTTCTCCATCAAGGGACCGCCGATCCCCGCATAGGCGACGTCTCCCCCCGCCGCCCCTGTCAAGGCGGCCATCAAAGGCGCCCCCAGCGCATCCCCAGAGGGCTCGCCGGCGACCATATAGACCAAGGGCTTGCTCATGAACCGGGCTCAATCGCGGGCGGGCGGACGCCCATCACCATGATCCCGTGTTCCCGGGCCAGTTCCTTGACCACGTCCAGATCGATAATCAGAGAGCCGTCCGCCTCCACGATGATCGCCGACAAACCGGCGTCCGCGGCCTGTCTCACGGTGTCCGGACCAATGGCGGGCAGGTCAATCCGCCGGTCCTGCCGCGGCTTGGCCAGCTTGGCGAGAACCGCGCCGCCACACCCTTCGGCATGATCAAGTGAATTCCTCAACATACGGGCGGTGCCGCCGACGCCTTCCAAGGCGAGCACGCTCTCTGCGTTGGCGATGGCCGCCTGACCCTTGTCCTCCGCCCCCAAGCTCCAGGCCGCTTCCATGGCGCGTCTGGCGGCGGCGGTCAAATCGGCGGATAGATCGGGCCCGGCCAGCACCCCTTCGTCCGCAAGCAGGCGCGGCGCGACATCATGGGCGCCAACGACCGTGAAGCCCTCCCATTCCTCCAATGCTCGCGCCAATCTCGTCAACAGGCCGTCATCCCCGAAAGCCATAGCGCCGGTTTTCGCAAGGAACCTAGCGGTCCAGAAGTCCGGTCTGAGCGACTTCATACTGGGACGCGACAGCCCGCCCGCCATAACCAGATCATCCACCTGACGGCCCTTCAACGCCTTGATAATGCCGCCTGCGGCTCCGGCACGAAGCTCAACGGCGTCCGCGCCGGGAAATCTGTCAAGGCCGCCTTGACCTTCCAGGGAAACCACAAAGACCGGCCGCGCGGACGCTTTGGCGGCGTCGAAAAGAATTTCAGGCAGCCGGCCGTTCCCGGCAATAATCCCCAAAGTCCGTTGGAGGGACCTTTGGCCGCCCTCCCGCCCCTGATCAGGCGGCGTCATTGATGACTGGCTGGCAGATGGCGCGGGAGGTGGCGTCCCGGATGAAGGTCACAATCTCCATAATGGGCTCCACGGCGCCAAACAAGCCTTCCACGTCGTCCAGACGTTCAGCCATGGTGCCTTCTTGGGCGAAAACCAGCCGATAGGCTTGGCGCAACTGATGGATGGTCTCGCGGTCGAAGCCGCGGCGCTTCAACCCAACCAAATTCAGGCCCTGCAATATGGCCCGATTACCAAACACCGAACCATAGGGAATGACGTCGTCACCGACCCCGGTCATTCCCCCGATCATGGCGTGCTTGCCAATGCGAACGAACTGATGGGCCGCAGACAGACCGCCGACAATCGCAAATTCACCCACCTCGACATGGCCGGCGAGGGTCGCGTTATTCACCAAAATGACGTGATCCCCGACGATGCAGTCATGAGCGACATGGGCGCTCGCCATGAATACGCAGTTGTTCCCCACTTTGGTCAGCAAACCGCCGCCCTTGGTGCCGGGATTCATGGTTACATGCTCGCGAATGATGTTATTGGCGCCGATTTCCAGGTGCGACGCCTCACCCTTGAATTTAAGGTCCTGCGGCTGATGCCCAATCGACGCAAAAGGAAAAATACGCGTGTTGGGCCCAACAGAGGTGCGGCCCGCCACCACGGCGTGGGACACCAGTTCAACGCCGTCGCCGAGGGAGACATTGGGACCAACGTAACAGTACGGCCCCACTTTGACGTTTTCGCCGAACGCCGCGCCATCCTCAATGATAGCCGTGGGATGAATTTCACTCATTTTCTTTCAACGATCATCGCGGCGTAGGTGGCCTCGGCCATCAAGTTCCCGTCCACTCGGGCCTCGCCCTTGAATTTCCATACATTGCCCCTGTGTTGCTGCTTATCAACGTGGATCAGCACGCGGTCTCCGGGGTGTATGGGTTTACGGAAGCGGGCATTTTCAATGGACATGAAATAAACCACGAAATCACTGCATAACCCCTCGGTCTTCATGACCAGAACTGCGGCGGTCTGCGCCATGGCCTCCACCACAAGCACGCCCGGCATAACCGGATAGTCCGGGAAATGGCCTTGGAAGAACGGTTCGTTCATCGTTACGTTCTTCACACCGACGGCGCTTTGCCCCAGCACCACGTCTTGCACCCTGTCAATCAGCAGAAACGGATACCGGTGCGGAATCAATCGCATGATTTCGGTGATGTCGATGACGCGGCCGGAAGCGCCGACATTACTGTCCATCGCTCGTTTTTCCTTTTTTTCTTGCCTCAACAGGTTTAACCCCAAAAATCAAGCCTCAACGCTTTCAAAAGCGGGACTTAGCCATTCGCCTTACGCCGCGCAAGCCGCGACAGGACGGCGGTTTCCCTCAACCAATCATGCATCGCCCTTGCCGGCGCGCCCCCAATTGTCGCCCCTGGAGGAACATCCCGCATCACGCCGCTTTGCGCCGCTATTCGAGCGCCCGGTCCGATCGTCAAGTGGCCGGTAAGTCCCGCTTGCCCGCCGATCATAACAAAATCCTGTACTTCGGTGCTCCCCGAAATACCCACCTGGCTGACGATGATGCAGCCGCGACCGATTTTGACGTTATGCGCGAGTTGAACAAGATTGTCGATCTTGCTCCCCGCGCCAATCGCCGTATCCGGTCCCGTTCCCCTGTCAATCGCTGTGTTCGCGCCAATCTCGACATCATGCCCGACAAGGACACGCCCCAATTGCGGCACTTTCAGGTGGCCGGCCTGATCCGGCGCAAAGCCAAACCCATCCTGGCCAATGCGGACACCGGGGTGGACGATTACCCGTTCGCCGATAAGACAACATTGAAGTGTTACGTTCGCGCCGATGTCGGCGCCGTCACCGATTTCAACACCGGCGCCGACGACAGTGTTCGCTCCGACCCGGACCCGCTCGCCGATCCTTACTCCCGCCCCGATAACCGCGCCCGGTTCGACAGATGCATTGGCCGCCACCGTGGCTCCTTCCGCCACGTGAGCCCCTTGAGCGACCCCCGCGGCCGGAACAGGCCGGGGATAAAAAGCGGACGCCGCCACAGCGTACGCATGATAAGGCTTTTCAGTAATTAAAAGCTGGGCGCCGGAAGGCGCGCGATCAACCAGGGATGGATGAGCGAAAATGGCGCCCGCCCGGGATATTTCAAACGCGCCGGCGTACTTTTTGTTGTCGATGAAGCTAACATCGGATTTCCCGGCCGTTTGCAATGGGGCGACGTCCGTCATCGCCAGCCCCGCCTTCGCCTGATCAGACAATTGAGCCTGCGTCAAATCGGCCAACGCGCCCAGCGTTAACGGCCCGGCGCTGGCGAAGAAACGGGAATCCGCCATGGCTTATTGCGGCTGTTTGACTTCGAGGGTTACAGACGGAAGCGCCGTGTCCAATCGGGCCAGAACATCCGCCGTGATTTCCATGTGTTGCGCGGCGATCACCAGCGAGCTTTTGCGGAAAATCAATCCAAATCCCCGTTCCTGTGATAGTTGCCCCACAATGGCGTTGTAAACCTTTTGCACCTCTAAAACGGCGTTCGTGTTCGCCTGATCAATGGCGGCGCCGCGTTGTTGCGCGCCACGCCGGGACTCCGCGACTTTTTGCTCGAACGCCTGACGCTCTGCGGCGAAAGCCTCGGGAGCCAGAATCGTTCTTTTTTTGGCTAACTCCTGATTCTCTTGGCGGAGAACTTCCTCGTTCGCCTGAAGCTCTTGTTGGAAATTATTCCGTAAATCAACAATTTGCTTGCGAATATTCTTCATGGCGGCCGACTCACGTAGAATCCGTTCAACGTCCAATACGGCCGCTTTGGTGGCGCCGGGCGGCGGGGCCGAGGTCTGTTGGGCCGAAGCGGGACCTGAAAACGCCAGGGCCGCGAACGCCAGAAACAAAACCGCGAAGAGCCATAAGCTGCGTAGCATTGAATTCTCCTAAAAGCGTGTGCCAAAGTTCACGCGAAGGGTCTCGGTTTTATCACGCCCTTCTTTCAAGAAGGGAAAGCCCAAGTCAATTCCCAAGGGGCCCAAGGGCGACTCCCAAGTCAACCCAACCCCGGTGGAAGCGCGAAGTGAGGTGCTGTCGAAAAGATCCGGGCCAGAAAACGGCGTCCCGCCGGCGGAACCCGCGTCAATGAAGGTGCGGCCTGCAATTCCCAACTCTGCGGGCAGTCCCAACGGAAAGTCTAGCTCAAGCGCGCCTGTATATTTCCACTCGGCGCCTAAGGCGTCGTTAGTCCGAATGTCGCGAGGGCCAACGCCGGACGTCGAGAAGCCGCGCAGGTCGTCGCCGCCGACAAAGAAACGCTCCTGAAGGCTGACTTTGTCACCGCCAAGACCGGTAACGACACCCGCGTCGCCGCCGATGGTCAGCACAACCTCGTCAACCACGGGAACGTGGTATGCGGAGCGGACACGGTTTCGGACGAAGCTCAGGTTCCCGCCCAATCCGGCAAGGTTCGTCGACTGGCTGATAAAGAATCCGGTCGTCGGGCGGACCGGGTTATCCCTGTCCTCGTAATGGATGTTGTGCGAAATGATGGAAAGCGTGTCAGAGCCTTCGTCGCGCTTAATGAATCTTGACGCCGCTGCTCTGACGCTCGTCACTTTGGACCGCTTGAGTTCGTACCGCCAACTCTGACGCAACTTTTCAGTTATCGAATACCCCGCTCTCAAGGCAAACCCGATGCGTTCGGAATCAAATGAACTGAACTTTTGGAAATTTTCCCGAACCCGGAAAATGTCGAACCCCGCCGCAATGTCACGGTTCAAAAAATAGGGCTCGGTGAACGATAAATCGATTTCACTTCGGCGGGCCGCCACGACCACCCGGACGCCGGCGTCTTGGCCAAGACCCAGAAAGTTCCTCTCCCGAACGCCGAAGTCGCCCAATATTCCCTGCTGCGTCGAGAAACCCGCGCCCACGGAAATCTGCCCCGTCGATTTCTCCTGAACCTCAACCTGAAGAATCGTCTTATCCGGCGCGTTGCCCGGCAATTGCTCCAGGTTGACCGTCTCGAAGAAGTCGAGGTTAATCAGACGCTGGCGTGAGCGGCGCACCTTGGACGCGTTAAAGGCGTCCCCCTCAACCAGACGGAATTCCCGGCGAATGACCCGGTCCTGGGTCCGCGAATTACCAACGATATTGATCCGCTCAACGAAAACCCGGGGACCTTCGTTGATCTCGAATGTGACATCAATGGTTTTTTTCTTCCGGTCACGGTTGAGCCGGGGCCGCACCTCGACGAAGGCGAAACCGAAATTTCCGGCAAAATCCGTAATCGTGTCAATGTCGTCCTCGACGGCGGCCGCGTCGTAGTGCTCGCCCTCCTCGATTTCAAGCTCCGCCCGGACAGCGGCGACGTCAAGGTCCTTCAACGAGGACTGAACGCTGATCTTACCGAAGTCGTAACGATCCCCTTCTTGGACCGAGAAGGTAATGAAAAAACTCTCCCGGTCGGGCGTCAACTCGGCAATCGCCGACTGGACCTTAAAATCGGCGTATCCGTTGGTCAGATAAAACTGACGCAGCAGTTCTCGATCAAGTGTCAGCCGGTCAGGGTCATAGGTGTCGTCCGACGACAAGAACCGGTAGAATGCGGACTCCCTTGTCTGGATTACCTCGCGAAGATCACCATCGTCGTATTCCTTGTTGCCGATGAAGCGAATTCGTTCAACCTCGGTCGCCTCGCCCTCATTAATCTCAAACGCTAAATCAACCCGGTTTTGCGGTAATTGAATGACTTTCGGCTGAACGGTCGCCGCAAACAAACCCTGGCGCCGATACACGGTCAAAATCCTCCGCAGATCGCTTTTCACCTTGTCACGTGTGAAAATCACGCGGGAACGAAGACCGACTTCCGCCTCGAGGGTGTCGTCGCCAACCTCGTCATTGCCCTCAAAGGCGACCCGGTTAATGACCGGGTTCTCAACAACATTGATGACAAGATCGTCATTCACGCGGCGCATGGTGACGTCGGCGAAAAGGCCGGACGAGAACAGCGCTTTCAGGGATTGGTTGATTCTGTCCGTGTCAAACGGGTCGCCGGATTTCACCAGGACGTATGACCGAATGGTGCCGGCCTCGACCCGTTGGGCCCCGTTGATGATGATCTGATCGACCACGCCGCCGGATTGAGCCAGCACGCCGCGGTTCGTGGCGAACACGGCCAGGCAAACGCAAATCAAACAGATCGCGAAGCTCTGAAGAAGTCGTGTCACGGTCGCCCCTGTTATTCTCTTTGTTCCCTCGGTTTCGGTCCGTCCCGTCCACCCCTTTCCCAGACCGAACGACCGACGCCGGCGGTGACGCCGGACCAGCACGCAGCATACGGCTTAATCTTATGGAACTCAAAGACTTAACAAATGTCTTATGTCATTCCAGGTAACGAACACCACCAAGAACAGCACGAGCGCCAAGCCGAACCGCATGCCGTATTCCTCGGCGCGCTCGCCCAGGGGTTTCCCACGAACGAACTCGGCTGCGTAAAACACCAAGCGCCCGCCGTCCAAAACCGGGATGGGAAACAGATTGATTAGCCCGAGATTTATCGACAGCGCCGCCATGAACATGATCAACTCAATCGTGCCGTTTTGCGCCACATCCCCGGAAATTTGAGCAATTCGAAGCGGCCCCCCCAACTCGTCCGTCGAACGGTCGCCGGAAATCATCTGGCCAATGACGGCAAAAATTTGCCCTATCGTGCCAACCGTGTAGTCCAAACCAGCCCAGACCGCGCTCAAGGGATCAAGCCGGCGATACTCCGCCGCTTCCGGATTTGCCCGCACCCCCATCAGCCCGATTTCCGTTCCATCGGGACCGGTGACGGCCTTCGGCGTCAGTGACACGTTGATCACGTCATCGCCCCGCTGAATTTCAAGAGCGAGTGTCCGCCCCGCGCTCGCAGAGACGATTTCACGCAAATCCTCGAACAAGGCGACCTCGGCGTCACCCACCCGGATGATCCGGTCACCGGCGATCAGACCAGCGGCGTCCGCGGCGCTCCCAGGCGTTACGTCACCAATAACCGCCGTCGCCCGCGGCGTCCCAACAATCGCCGTCAAGAGAGCGACAACGGCGGCGGCGAAGATGAAATTCGCCAGAGGGCCGGCGAACACAATAGCGGTGCGCTGTCCTAATGTTTTATGGTTGAAAGAAACTTTCTTTTCTTCCTCGCTCAGCGGACGTTCCGCTGGCTGTTTATCGCCTGTTCCTTCCTCAATATCCGACGCCGCCTCACCGAACATCTTGACGTAGCCGCCCAGAGGGATGGCGCCGAACTTCCAACGGGTGCCCGCCGCGTCGTTCCAGCCGAATACTTCAGGACCGAACCCGATGGAGAAAACCTCGACCCTCACCCCGGCTTTCCTGGCCACCCAGTAGTGACCCCATTCGTGGACGAAGATCAGAACCGTCAGCACGATCAGGAAGATGATGACGTAGTTCCAGGCGAAGTCAAAAATGCCCATGTAACGTATCCCGCAATCCGAATTTGTTTATGGGAAGGTAGTTATTAGCCGCCCGTCCGCTTCGTAATCAACTCCCGGGCGGCCCGGCGTGCTTCCAAATCAGCCGAAAAAACGTCATCCAACGAATTCAGCGCCCGCACGGGCATCGCTTCCAAGACGCCTTCAACTGTGGCCGCTATATCCAGAAAGCCGATACGGCCCGCCAGAAAACCAGCCACGGCGATCTCGTTCGCCGCGTTTAAAAAGGTGGGCGCGGAGCCGCCGGACCGCAAGGCCTCACGCGCCAATCGAAGGGCCGGGAAACGCTCCGTGTCCGGTTGCTCAAACGTAAGAGTCGCGACTTGGGCCAAATCTAGCGTCTCCGCTGCGGTCTCCATCCGCGCCGGCCATGCCAGAGCCGCCGCGATTGGCGTGCGCATATCCGGCGTTCCAAGTTGCGCGAGCACAGAGCCGTCCACATAGTCCACCATGCTGTGAATGACCGACTGCGGATGCACCAACACCTCGATCTGCTCCGCCCTCACGGGAAACAGATGATAGGCCTCAATGAATTCCAGCCCCTTGTTCATCATGGTCGCGCTATCGACGGAAATCTTCGCTCCCATGTCCCAGTTCGGATGGGCGACGGCCTGGGCGGGCGTCATCGCGGCCATCTCTTCCAAACTCTTCTGGCGGAATGGGCCGCCCGACGCCGTCAGGATGATACGCCGCACCTTTTCCGGTTGGCCGAAATCAAAGACCTGAAAGATGGCGTTATGTTCAGAGTCGACAGGCAAAAGCTCGGCGCCATGCGCCGCGACTTCACGAACCATCAGGTCACCGGCGGAAACCAGACATTCCTTGTTGGCGAACGCCACTTTGGCGCCCCGGCGGACCGCGTAAAGCGTTGGCGGCAAGCCAGCCGCTCCAACGATTGCCGCCATAACGACGTCTGACGGCCTTGAGGCCGCCTCGTTCAGCGCTTCCGGTCCGGCGGCGACTTCAATTCCCGTGCCGGCCAGACCGTCTTTCAATGGCGCATACCCAGCCTCATCCGCAACGGCGGCGTACCTGGGTTTTAACCGGCGGGCTTGGTCAATCAACGCATCGACGTTCTTATTCGCGGTTAAAGCTTCAACCACAAACGCGGCCGGATGGCGGGAGACAACATCAATCGTGCTGCATCCCACAGACCCGGTTGACCCCAAGATCGTAATGCGCCTGGGGGGCGCCGTTTCCTGTTGTTCGCGGCTCGCCTGTTTCATTAATCCCAAGTCCATATTCGTCCGTCCAGGAACAAGTCGATCATGCCGATGATCAAACCAGTCGCCAAAAGTCCGTCCAATCGATCCAAAATCCCTCCGTGACCGGGGATCAAGTTACCGGAGTTCTTTACTTCAAAATGCCGTTTCGCCCCGGATTCCAGTAAATCCCCCAATTGGCACGCGATACTGGCCACGGCGCTTAAGGTCAACATGCGCCCAGTACCGGCCAAATTCATAATCTCCGCGCCGATGTAGCCCGCAAGCAGGCCGCCCCCCAGGCCCCCGGCGGCGCCCGATATTGTTTTCCCAGGGCTCAAGCGGGGCGCAAGCTTCGGTCCGCCGATGGCGCGGCCGACAAAATAGGCCGCCGTGTCCGTCGCCCAGACCACGCACAACAGCCAAATTAGAATCTCCCGCCCGTCATCGCCGCGGTTTCTCAACATCGCCAGAAAGTAGCAGGCCGAGACGATGTAAATCAGTCCGGCCGCCATCCGGATTTTGTCGGACCGGCTCAGGCGAATCCACTCGAAGATCATAAGGCCCAGAATAAGAGCGATAAGCGCGTCAAAATAGGGAGAGCCGAAGTAAACAGCCAGCAAGACAGGCGGCACAAGGACAATGGCGGACGCCACCCGATTTCCCAATTCAACCGTTTTGGCCATGAACCCCCGCTTGCTGATCGGCTAGCCGGTTTTAATTCCACCGTATCGACGATCCCGGCCCTGAAAATCAGCGATACAACGGGTTAATTCTTCCGCGCCGAAATCAGGCCAATGCACATTGGTAAAGACCATTTCCGTGTATGCCAACTGCCACAGCAGGAAATTGCTAATGCGTTGCTCGCCGCTTGTCCGAATCAAAAGATCAGGGTCCGGAATGTCCGGGGCGAACAACTTGGAGGCCAATGCCTGCTCAGAGATGTCGCCGGGCTTGAGGGAGCCCTTTTTGACATCCTCCGCCAACTGGCGAGCCGCTTCGGCCAGTTCATGGCGGCCGCCGTAGCTGAGCGCTGCCACCAGGGTCAAACGGTCGTTAGACTCGGTAATCCGCTCGGCGCTCTCGATCAATTTAACGATATCATCCGACAAACGCGCGCGATCGCCAATTACGCGGACCTGGATGTTCTCCTTGTTCAGTCCCGCGATTTCACTTCGCAAGTAGAACCGGAGCAATCCCATGAGATCGCCGACCTCATCCGCCGGACGCCGCCAGTTTTCGGAGGAAAAACCGAACAGAGTCAGATACCGGACCCCTTGCTCGACGCTGGCCTTGACCGTCCGGCGGACCGCCTCGGCGCCGGCCTTATGGCCGGCCGAGCGCGGCAGGCCGCGCGCGTGCGCCCAGCGTCCATTGCCGTCCATGATAATGGCGATGTGGCGAGGCGATCTTACGTAGGAAGGAGGAAAAGTCGTCATGTTTTAAACCTGCATAATATCATTTTCTTTGACCTCAAGGGCTTTATTGATCTTTTTCACGAAATCATCGGTGACGTCTTGGATCATGTCCTGGTGAGCGTGCTGTTCGTCTTGACTGATGTCGCCGTCTTTTTCCGCCTGCTTGACCTGATCCATGGCATGGCGGCGGACATTCCGTACGGCGACGCGGGCGTCTTCCGCGTAACGGCCGGCGACCTTGCTCAACTCGGCGCGGCGCTCCTCGGTCAACGGCGGAATTGGAACCCGGATGGTTTGCCCGTCAACGGCGGGATTCAGGCCAAGGCCAGAGTCGCGAATACCGCGCTCGACCGCCCCAACCAGGTTTTTGTCCCAGACATTAACCGTCAGCATTCGCGGCTCGGGCACGTTGACGTTGCCCACCTGATTGATCGGCATGTCGCTTCCGTACGCATTGACGATGACGGTTTCGAGAAGATTCGTCGATGCGCGCCCCGTCCGAAGGCCGCCGAATTCTTTTTGCAAGACCTCGAACGCGCCGTCCATACGGCGGGTCAGATCCGGTTTCAGGTTTTTCAGATCAAAGCCGGACACTTGAATTACCTCTTATCGATGAGATGCGGGCGGACGCCATTGAACAACGCCTGCAAATCCGGCGTCCTCAGTGGACAATGGTCGCCATTCCCTGACCGTGAACAACCCGGGCGAATTCACCTGGATCGTGAATGGAAAAGACCAGAATAGGTACCTGATTCTCCCGGGCGAGCGCAATCGCGGAGGTGTCCATTACCTTCAGATCGCGGCTGAGAACCTCTTGATAACTGAGTGTGTCGAACCGTCTGGCGTCCGGGACCCTTTTCGGATCGGCGTCGTAAACGCCGTCAACCTGCGTGCCTTTCAAAAGTGCGTCGCAATTCATTTCAACAGCACGAAGAGCCGCCGCCGTATCGGTTGTGAAATAAGGGTTGCCGGTACCGGCCGCAAAGATCACTACACGTCCCTTCTCCATGTGGCGCACGGCGCGGCGGCGGATGTAGGGTTCGCAAACAGTCTGCATCGGGATCGCAGATTGCACGCGTGTCGCCACACCTTTGCGCTCCAACACGCTTTGAAGGGCGAGCGCGTTCATGACTGTGGCGAGCATTCCCATGTAATCGGCGCTGGAGCGCTCGATCCCGATGCCGGCGCCCGTCATGCCGCGGAAAATGTTACCCGCGCCGGTCACTAGTGAGACTTGGATTCCACGTGCGTGAACGTCGGCGATTTCCTCGCAAATCCGGTCAACAGTTGCTGAGTCGAGACCATAACCGCCCTCTCCCATCAAGGCTTCCCCAGATAGTTTCAGCAACACCCGTTTGTAGACCGGATCGTCCGTCATCACGCCCCACCCAAATCAAGCCAACCGCCTTGTCACGCGTGACGCCCGTGAAAAACCATCACGCCTCCCAACAAGGATAAAGTGACGGCTTTTATCACCCCGCCCGGCCTGACAACAGGACTCATTGACGGAAAAATTAGGAAATCGGCGGGGTCTGTTTAGGAACCGGCGGCCGCCGAGACTTCGGCCGCGAAATCTTCCACTTTCTTTTCGATGCCTTCGCCCAGGACAAACATCTTGAAGCCGGTCACCTTGATGTCGCCGCCGGCGTCCTTGCCGGCCGCTTCAACGGCTTTCGAAACCTTGCTCTCGCCATCAATGACATAGGTTTGGTCCAGCAGACAGACTTCTTCATAGAACTTACGAATCCGGCCTTCGACCATCTTTTCGATAATGTTGTCGGGCTTACCGGACTCTTTCGCCTGATCAGCCAGAATTCGGCGTTCACGTTCGACAGCGGACGGATCCAGATCATCGCGGGAGACGGACCGCGGTTTGGCGGCGGCGACGTGCATGGCCAGCTGACGGCCAAAAGCGTTCAGTTTGTCCGCGTCGCCAGCGGACTCGAGACCAACCAGAACGCCGATTTTGCCCAGTCCGTCACCAGCGGCGGTGTGGATATAGGACGCAATCACGCCGTTGGAGACCTCAATCGTGTCCGCGCGGCGGAACGACATGTTTTCGCCGATGGTGGCGATCAGGTTGGTGAGTTCTTCGGCAACCGTCTTATCGGACCCCGGGAAACCGGCGCCCGTGACGGCGGTTTCCTCGCCGCCGACGGACAGCGCGACATCGGCAACGCCGCGAACGAATTCTTGAAACCGGTCATTCCGGGCCACGAAATCGGTTTCGGAGTTGATTTCGACAACCGCGCCCCTTGCGCCGTCAACGGCAACGCCGACAAGCCCCTCCGCCGCGACCCGGCCGGCCTTCTTGGCCGCGGCCGCCAAACCTTTCTTGCGCAGCCAGTCAACAGCCAACTCCGGGTCGCCGTCCGTTTCGTTCAGGGCCTTCTTGCAGTCCATCATGCCCGCGCCGGTCTTTTCGCGGAGTTCCTTGACGTGCGCCGCCGTAATCTGAACCATCTTAAACCTCTGTCTTAATTCAAGGGTTATAAAAAATTGAACTTATTTAAACTTTTTTAGTCTCACGCTCTTCATTCTGGGCTTCCGCCTCCGCCGGGGCGGCTTCTGCGGCCGCCTCTTCCGCCGGGGCGGCTTCTGCGGCCGCCTCTTTAGATGGAGGCGCTTCCTCGATCACTTCGCCGGCGTCTTCCGCGGCGCCCAAATCGACGCCCGCCGCGCCCATTTGCGTCTGGATGCCGTCCAGAACGGAAGCGGAAACCAAATCGCAGTAGAGCGAGATCGCGCGAATGGCGTCGTCGTTGCCTGGAACCGGATAATCAACGCCGGCCGGATCCGAATTTGAGTCCAGAACCGCGACCACCGGAACACCCAGCTTGTTGGCTTCGGCGATCGCGATGCTTTCCTTGTTGGTGTCGATGACAACAACGATGTCCGGCAGGCCGCCCATTTCCTTGATGCCGCCCAGCGCCTGCTCCAGCTTATCGCGCTCACGCGTCAGGCCCAGCAGTTCACGCTTGGTCAAACCTTGGGTTTCCGCGTCGGATGACAGCTTCTCATCCAACTCTTTCAAACGCTTGATGGAGTTGGAGATGGTCCGCCAGTTGGTCAGCATACCGCCCAGCCAGCGATGGTTGACATAGTACTGACCGCATTTCTTGGCGGCTTCGGCCACCCGGTCCTGCGCCTGACGCTTGGTCCCGACGAACAGCACGCGGCCTCCGGAGGCGGTGACGTCACGGATGGCGACGAGGGCCTGATGAAGCAGCGGAACGGTCTGCTGCAAATCGATGATGTGGATGCCGTTGCGGACACCGAACAGGAACGAGTCCATCTTCGGGTTCCAACGGCGGGTGGAATGACCAAAGTGAACGCCGGCTTCCAGCAACTGACGCATGGTGAAATTCGGAAACGCCATGTCTAAAGACCTCTTTTCCGGTTAAACCTCCGCGGGGAATATCCGGAAAACCCTCCCGGACACCGGAGTGGCGGACATGCGAATTTGCGCACCGCGCCACGTTCCCGCGTGTGAACTGCGCGGGGGTGTACCCTTATGGGCGCGGATAATCAAGAGGGAATGGCGCGGATGATTTCGCGGGTGCATTAGATCCGGCGTTACGGCGCGAAAGACGGCCTATTCGTTTCGACTCCTTATCGTGGGCTATTGTGAGCAAAATTGTGGGCTATTGTGGGCAAAACCCCGCTTCCAGCCCCGAATGTCATAGGATTTCCGAAGCCCGGCCGGCGAGACAAGAGCACGTATTTTCCGCGCCGCGCGCCTTTTGATCGCGATGTGACGGCGGCTGGATTTCCCAGACTGGAAGATCACCGGCTTGACGGACGGGCCGTGTGCGCCGGTGAGCGCGTGGACTGTGGCGGTCAGTGGCGCGCCGGAGCGCGAAACCCCGAAGACGCCGTTCAGCGCCCGCCAGCCGTCAACGCGCCGAACGCCACGCGGCTTGTTCGAAAAAAAGCTCAATAATCGGCCATTCGAAATCCGTAAGGCCGTGGCGTCCACCCGTGGAAAAGCTCCCGCTGTTTGGGCGCTTGAGTCACATGACAAGATTTTTGAGAATCCTTTTTATGGAGACATGGCTTAAGAAATTCTTAAGAATTAAATTCCAAGCCCCATTCGCGATAGCGATCCGGATCGTCCTGCCAATGTTCCTTGACCTTCACGTGAAGGAAAAGATGAATCTCCATATCCAACAGCGCCGACAACTCTTTACGCGCGGCTTGTCCAATTTCGCGAATACGGCTTCCGCGTTTCCCGAGGACTATGCCTTTTTGTGAGCTTCTTGCGACATAGATCACCTGCCTGACTTTAGCCGAGCCGGAATTTTCCTGCTCCCAAGTCTCCGTTTCAACCGCAATGTGATAAGGAAGTTCCTGGTGGAGTTGCAAATAAACCTGCTCGCGCGTTATTTCCGCCGCCAGCAAGCGCACCGGCAGATCGGACATTTCATCTTCTGGGAAAAGCCATGGACCGGAAGGCATCAGGCCCGCAAAATGGATTTTCAGATCCTCCACGCCGTCGCCCGTAAGCGCTGAAACCATGAAAACCTCGGTGAATATCCCCTCAGCCATCAGACTTTGAGCCAACGCGAGTAGCCTCGGTTTTGCGACGGCGTCGATTTTGTTGAGGATTAGCATCGCCTCGCGGCCGCTGGCTTTCAGGCAGTCAACAATTTTTCTCGCCTCGCCGCTTAGGCCCCGCGCGGCGTCAATCAGCACGGCGACTTCATCCGCATCCCCGGCCCCTCCCCAAGCGGCGGCCACCATCGCACGGTCCAATCGCCGTTTTGGCGTAAAAATACCGGGTGTGTCGATGAGACAAACTTGGGCGTCCCCATCGGCATAGATGCCTAATATACGGCTTCGTGTCGTCTGAACCTTGGGCGAGACAATAGAGACTTTGGCGCCAACGAGCGCGTTGACCAGGGTCGATTTCCCCGCATTGGGCGCTCCGATGACGGCTATGAAGCCGGCGCGCGCTTCCCGGGCTTTCGTCACGCCGTCGCGTCCAGTTGTTTCAGCAGCGCCTCGGCCGCCCCCTGCTCCGCCGCTCGCTTGGAGGCTCCCAAGGCCTCCGCCGTCTCGCCGGTCTTAAGGAAGACTCTGATGGTGAACACCGGCGCGTGATCCGGCCCGGTTCGCTCCGCGGTCTCGTACATGGGCACTGGCAAGCCGTGCCCCTGCGCCCACTCTTGAAGTCTGGTTTTGGCGTCTTTCAGGTTTCTCGGCGCGTGATTCAACCGGTCCTGCCAGTGGGCGCGGACAAGTTTAACGGCCGCTTCATGTCCGCCATCCAGATAAACCGCGCCCAGAAGAGCCTCGCAGGCGTCAGCCAGAATGCCGGCGTTTTCACGCCCCCCGACGGCCTCCTCGTTGCCGCTCATCCGCACATACCGGCCCAAATCCAAATCCGCAGCGACATCCGCCAGGGTCTCCTTGCGCGCCAGATGCGCGAAGCGGGGGCTTAAGCTTCCCTCCGGTTCATTGGGAAAAGCCCGGTAAAGCATGTCCGCCAATGCGACGCCCAGAACCCGGTCACCCAGGAACTCTAGCCGCTCGTTGGTCTCGCCGCGAGGTAAACCCTTGGAACGGTGCGTCAAGGCCCGTTCCAGAAGTCCCTTATCGGCAAAGCGATACCCTATCCGATCCATAAGCCGGCCAAGAGCAACGAAAGAGGCCGCGGATTCGCTCATCTGGGCGTCATTCGATCACTTTGAAGATGCGGTTAAAGCGGACCGTGGCGGGCCAGTTCCACACCCGCCAGGCCGATCCCATGATCGAAAAGAACAGAAAATCTGCCCGTCCCACGAGATTAATCGCCGGAATGTAGCCGACGTCTCGCAGGAAACGGCTATCGCGCGATGAGTCCCGGTTGTCTCCCATCCCGAAATAATGACCGGGCGGAACCTTATAGACCGGCGTATTATCCATGGCGTCGTGATCGCCGCGTTCAAGGATAAAATGTTCACGGCCGTTTGGCAGAGTCTCAATATAGCGTTTATAGGTGATCGAGAAACCAAGCGGGTTGGTGTGAGTGAATTCGCCGTCCGCCCGCCGTTTCACGGGGGTCCCGTTGATATGCAGAATTCCCTCCTTCATCTGAATTTCGTCGCCCGGCAACCCCACGATACGTTTGATAAAGTCCGTCGTGTTGTCCGCCGGCAGTTTGAACACGACGATATCCCCCCGTTCGGGGACATCCTCAAGGACACGCCCGGGGAATAGAGGCGGACTTCCAGGCAGGGAATGACGGCTGTAGCCGTAAGACAGCTTGGAAACGAACAGATAGTCGCCTATCAGCAAGGTCGGCAGCATGGAGCCCGACGGAATGTTGAACGGCTCATATGCGAACGTCCGCACGCCGAGCGCGATCAAAACAGCATACAGGATGGTGCGGATGGTTTCCCAGAAGCCGCTCTGCTTCTCGCCGCTCATGAAGTCCGCCGGGTCCTTTGAATTTCGGGCCGAGGCGCCCGCCGAAAATAGAGCGAGAGCGTTAGCCCCGATCAGTGCGCCCCGTCAAGAGGGGCTGGACAATCGCCGGAAAGTTTGCTTAATCCGCGAGCGAAACCGCGCTTATGATCACCATTGCATGGGCCATGGGGTACTCATCGGTCTGCGACACATGGATTTCGGCCCGCATCCCGGCCGGCGTCAGCGCATCCAGGCGGGCCTTCGCTCCGCCGGTGATTTCCATATAGGGCTGGCCGGTGGGCAGGTTCCTCACAACCATATCCCGCCAAAAGACCCCTTGACGAAATCCGGTGCCCAGCGCTTTCGAACAGGCCTCCTTGGCGGCGAAACTCTGAGCGAAGCTGGACGCGGGATTTTGCCGGCGGAGGGCTTTTTGCCGCTCGCTTTCCGTATAAAGCCGTTGAACGAAACGGTCGCCGAACCGCTCAAGCGTCCGCTCAATCCGGCGAATGTCGCACAAGTCCGTGCCGATTCCGATGATCACGCGACCGGCTCCGAGGCCCCCCGCGCGTCGTCCATCAGCGTTCTCATCCGACTGATCGCATTGTCCAGACCGATAAAGATCGCTTCCCCGATCAGAAAATGTCCGATGTTGAGTTCAGCCAACGCGGGTATGGCCGCGATGGGCGAGACGGTCTCAAACGTCAACCCATGACCCGCATGACACTCCAGGCCAATGGACTCCGCATGGGCCGCCGCAGTTTCAAGCCGTTTCAGTTCCGAAGCCCGCTCCATGCCCGCCGAGTCGCAATAACGTCCCGTATGAAGCTCGACAACTGGCGCGCCAGCGGACCGGGCCGCATCCAATTGAGCCGGATCCGGCTCCACGAACAGCGACACGCGAATGCCGGCGTCACCAAGCTCCCGGACATACGGGGTTAAATGATTGTGCCCTCCAATCACGTCCAGACCGCCTTCCGTCGTCCGTTCCTCACGCTTTTCCGGGACAATACAGACCGCGTGAGGACGATGATCCAGGGCGATCGAGAGCATCTCGCCCGTGGCCGCCATTTCCAGATTCAGCGGCGGATCCAGTTCGGTTCGAAGCCGGGCGATATCCTCGTCGGAAATATGACGCCGGTCTTCGCGCAGATGCGCGGTGATGCCGTCAGCCCCCGCTTCCGCCGCCAACTTCGCGGCGCGCACCGGATCGGGCACACCGCCTCCCCGCGCGTTTCGGATGGTGGCGACGTGATCGATATTGACGCCCAGACGCAAGTGACGGACCATGAGTGCGCTTCCAATACGCTGAATAAGCTGGCTTGGCCCTTGGTGTCGCTTTGGTTTCGAAAAAATACAAGGGCCAATCGTTGGCACGTCAGCCTGGCCAATCCAATTAGCCTCTGGCGCGGTCCACCGAGTTGATTGCGGGAGACGCCCTAAGGGCCGCGATGATATCGGTCAGGTGCTTAACACCGCGCACCTCGATGTCGATCATCATGTCGAAGAAATCGGACGAGCGATTGGTGATCTTCAAGTTGGAGATATTACCCTCGGCCTTGGCGATTAAAGTCGAGAGTTCGCCAAGGCTGCCCGGTACGTTAAGGACTGTTAGATGCACACGGCCCACATGGTGTTGATCCGCGTCCGCATCCGCATCCACATCCCACGCCAGATCCATCCAGCGGTTCGGCTCGTCAACGAACCCTTCCAGGACGTCACAATCGATGGTGTGGACAGTCACGCCGCGCCCCGTCGTGACGATGCCGACGATCCGGTCACCCGGCAGTGGATGACAGCAACCCGCATAATGCACGGCCATGCCCGGAATCATGCCCTTGATAGGCAGGCCGTCATGTTTTTGTTTCGCGGCCGCCTTTTGCTTGCGGCGAGCATCGGACAGGGGGACGACCTTGCCGCCCTTGTTGGCGTCGCCGGATTTATTTTTGACAGTGGGGTAGACGGCCTCCAGCACCCCGCGGGCCGGCAAATGCCCCAACCCCACCTCGGCGTAGACGTCCGAGACCGAGTCCAGCGCCAATTTCTTGAAAACGCCGGACACGCCTTTATCCGTAAGTTCATAGCCCGCGTCTTTAAAAACGCGTTGCAGGATCGAATTACCCAACTTGACGTATTCGTCTCGCTCTTGCTGACGGATAAAGCGGCGGATACGCGCGCGCGCCTTGCCGGTAACGACGAAACGCTCCCATGTCGGGTTCGGCGTTTGCGCCTTGGAGGTGACGATCTCGATCTGATCGCCGTTCTTCAGTTCGGTCCGTAACGGCATCATTCGGCCATTGATTTTCGATCCGACGCAGTGATCCCCCACTTCCGAGTGCACCGCATAGGCAAAGTCCACCGGCGTCGAACGCTGCGGCAGGTTAATCAAATCGCCTTTTGGCGTGAAACAAAAGACCTGATCCTGGAACATCTCAAGCTTGGTGTGTTCCATGAATTCCTCGGGCCCGGACGCATGCTCCAGGATATCCAACAGCTCACGCAACCAGCGATATTGCAGCCCTTCCCGGCCGCCGCTCCGCTGTTTGTAACTCCAGTGCGCGGCCAGACCGTTTTCCGCTATGTCGTGCATACGCTCGGTCCGAATCTGCATCTCAATCCGCTGGCGGTGCGGGCCGAAAACACCGGTATGCAGGGATTGATAACCGTTTGGCTTCGGCGTCGATATGTAGTCCTTAAACCGTCCCGGCACGACCGGATAAGCGTGGTGAGCGACGCCCAAGGCCCGGTAACAGTCCTCGACATTTTCCACCACCAACCGGAAGGCCATGATGTCGGAGAGTTGTTCGAAACCCACGTCCTTGCGCCGCATTTTCCGCCAAATGGAATAAGGAGTCTTCTCCCGGCCTTCAATGCGCGCCTCAATGCGAGCTTCCCCCAGAGTATTTCGCAGCTCATCGACGATCTTAGGAACGATGTCGCCACCCTGCGCGCGCATGACGTCCAGACGGCGCGTCACCGCGTCACGCGCTTCCGGGTTGATTTGAGCAAAAGCCAAGTCTTCCAACTCGTCCTTGATCTCGTGCATGCCGATACGTTCAGCCAAAGGCGCGTATATCTCCATCGTTTCCGCGGAAATACGGCGGCGCTTCTCGATCTTTTCGATATGTTTCAGCGTCCGCATGTTGTGCAGGCGGTCCGCCAATTTCACCAGCAGCACACGAATGTCCTCGGACATGGCGAGAACGAGTTTGCGGAAATTCTCAGCTTGTTTCGCGCGATCAGATTGGAATTCGATCCGCGTCAGTTTGGTGACGCCATCGACAAGCCGCGCAACTTCCGGGCCGAAGTGCGTTTCCAACGTCTCCAGAGTCGCGGGTGTGTCCTCAATCGTGTCGTGCAGCAGCGCCGTCATGATCGTCGCGCTATCCATCCGGTAATTCGTTAAAATACCGGCCACCTCAATTGGGTGCGAAAAATACGGATCGCCGGACGCGCGTTTTTGCGAACCATGGGCCTGCATGGCGAAGACGTAAGCGCCATTGATCCCCGCCTCGTCCAGGTTTAGATCATAGGCTTTCACCTTTTCCACCAGTTCATATTGCCTGAGCACGCCCAGCCGTCACCCTTATTCCCCAATCTCTTTGACGGAGATATGAAAAAACCGCAGTCGCCCACACGGTGCCGCAATCTCATCATGAGCGATGGGACCGCTGGAGAAAAGCTTAATCGTCGTCTGGAACCGCGTCCTCGAAGACGGCGCCGCCCATCGAAGCGCCCGGCGCCATATCGTCAACGGCGCCCGCGCCCGGCACGGCGCCTTTCTCTCCCACTTCGGCGGCGGCGTCTGCGGACATGCCCTCGGCGGCGATCAGCAAATCGATATCCTCTTCCGCATAATCCGTCTCGACATGTTTCTGAAGGCTTTTCACCAAAGCTTCGCCCAGTTCACCCTGATCGACGGTCTCCTCGGCGATTTCACGCAACGCGACAACCGGGTTTTTATCGTTGTCCCGCTCCAGCGTCGGCGGAGCGCCCGCTGAAATATGGCGCGCGCGCTGGGCCGCCAGAGCGACCAGTTCAAAACGGTTAGGGACTTTTTCGACGCAATCTTCAACAGTGACGCGGGCCATCTTTTTCTCCAGTCAGGCTGCGGCGCGCGACCCTTACGCCGGGCGCGCCAAACGAGGCGGCGATTTATACTGGGCTGCGGTCCAACAGGCAAGCGGCTTGGCTCAAGCGCAATGGTTCAGGCGGTTTGAGACGCGCCCGCCTGGAACCGGGCGATATTCCCGCGAAGGCGGGAATGACAAGTCGGCAGGCTGGCAAACCGGCAGCGGGAGTGACGGAACGGGCCGTGGTCTCGGCCCGATGAGGCGTCCCGTATCCGTCCGGCCCCGCGCACCGGAGGACCAAAGCCGGCCGGGTCACATTTTCGCGGACCATTCCGTGCCCAAAAATCCACCCGCCGCGTCCATGCGCCTGATTTCCTGATCTTGCGGAAGCGTATTCGCCAAATCCCGGATGGACGCGCCACTCTCTGGGTGGCGCCAGCCGGGAGCCAACTCCTGAAGAGGAAGCACGACAAACGCCCGGCCCTGGGCTCTTGGGTGCGGCAAAACAGGATCGCCGCCGGACACCCGGCCATCGTAATCCACGATATCCATATCCAAAACACGGGCCGCGTTCCGCTCCGCCCGCCGCCGGCCGAACCCCTCTTCCAAGTCGAGCAGACGCGCCATTAAATCCTCCGGTTCGGGCGCCGCTTTCAAGGCGACGACGGCGTTGACGTACCAGGGTTGATCGGAAATCGGCGTGGGCGCGGACTCCCACCACGAGGACACGCCGCCGATCTCGACATCCTCGAAGGCCCCAAGGGCCTCAAGAGCGGCGCCGCAGGTTCTCCGGGGCGGGCCGAAAATTTCCGTGGACAAATTGGCGCCAACGCCCAGAAAGATCATCGGGTTTCCACTTTTAAAGTTCTTGCCCACCATACGGACAGGCGATAATTAGGATTGCCTCTACTGATGATAGAATATTAAATTTCTTCAGACATTCACATCGCGATTCATTTTTCAAAGGAATTATTGCCATGCAATTTTACCCTCAAGAACGCATTGCCCTCTTCATCGACGGCTCCAACCTGTACGCCGCCGCGCGGGCGCTTAATTTCGACATCGACTACAAACGCCTGCTGAGCGTCTTTGCCGAGAAGGGCCGGTTGATCAGGGCCTTCTATTATACGGCGCTGGCCGAGGACCAGGATTATTCACCAATCCGGCCTTTGGTCGATTGGCTGGACTACAACGGCTACACCATGGTGACGAAACCCACCAAGGAATTCACGGACAATTCAGGCCGCCGTAAGATCAAAGGCAATATGGACATCGAACTCGCCATCGATGTGATGGAAATGGCGGAAAATCTGGATCACGTCGTGCTGTTTTCCGGTGATGGCGATTTCCGCCGCCTGGTTGACGCCGTGCAGCGTAAAGGGGTCCGGGTCACCGTCATTTCCACCGTCAAATCCCAGCCGCCCACGGTGGCGGACGAACTTCGCCGCCAGGCGGATGTTTTCGTTGATTTGGACAATCTGAAGTCTGAAATCGCCCGCGGTCCCGGAAACAGGAACCGGTTCGAGGACGATGAGGACTACGATGACGAGGATTATGACGACGACGCAGAGGCGGAGTTTGTCTGAACAAGCGCTCTCCACCCCTGGCCGGGACTGCCTCCTCTGCCCCCGTCTCGCCGAGTTTCGCCGTGAAAACCAAAAAGCTTTCCCGGACTGGCATAACGCGCCCGTGCCGTCCTTTGGACCGCTGGACGCCTGCTTGCTGATTGTCGGCCTGGCCCCTGGGCTTAAGGGGGCGAACCGCACATCCCGCCCGTTTACGGGCGATTACGCCGGCGATCTGCTCTACCCCACGATTTCGAAGTTTGGCTTGAGCGCGGGTGAATACGGCGCCGCGGCCGAAGATGGGCTCACCTTGAAGGACGCGCGGATCACCAACGCGGTGCGCTGTGTCCCTCCGCGCAACAAGCCGACGGGTCCGGAAATAAAAACCTGCCTGCCGTTTTTGAAGGCTGAAATCAGTTCGATGACCGAACTGAGGGTGGTTCTGGCCCTGGGCGCGGTCGCCCATGGAGCCGTGCTGACGGCGATGGGCTTGAAAAAAAGCGCCTTTCCCTTCCGCCATGGCGAAAAATACACGCTTTGCGGCGGCAAGGTTCTTATCAGCAGCTACCATTGCAGCCGCTACAACACAAACACGGGCCGTCTCACAACGGAGATGTTCGAAGCGGTTTTCAAGGATGTCAGAACTGTTCTGGATACTTGATGAGCGCGAATAGCCCCAGGGCGCCCTTGCCGCGCGGGTAGTTTGGATGGTGATCCCTAATGAAGCCAAAGCGTCGTTCCCGCGAGCGCGGGAAGACCTCGACGAAAAACGCGTCGAGAACGATCCAGTCGAGTTCCAGTCTGACGGCGGAGACCCAGTGTAATTCCGTTTAAAAGTAACTCCGAATAATTATTCGTCTTCCGGCTCCAGCAACCGGTGCAGATGCACGACTACATAACGCATACTGGCGTCGTCAACATGCTGTTGGCTGGCGCCGCGCCAGGCTTTCAGGGCCGATTCGTAATCGGGAAAGATACCGACAATATCCAATTCGCCGGTATTCTCGAAATCAAGGGTGGATGGGTCGGTCACCTTCCCGCCGAACACCAGATGCAGCAACACTTTCGACACGGCCGCTTCCTTTCCTGCCTCGAATATCCTTCGGGGGATCGCTGGACGGCGCCCTCCCTCGCGACCATATGCACTGAACACCGGCGGCGTAAAGCTTCCTTTTCCATTCCCTGATGAATACTTCCAGCCATCCTGAAAGGCGGATTGATGATTGACGTTTTCAGCTGGGCGACGCCCAACGGCCACAAGGTCCACATCATGCTGGAGGAATGCGGCCTCCCCTATAAAGCGCATCCCATCAACATCAGCCAGGGAGATCAGTTCCGCCCCGAGTTCCTGAAAATCAGTCCCAACAACCGCATCCCGGCGATCATCGATCCGGACGGCCCCGGTGGAAAACCGTTTCCGCTGTTCGAGACCGGCGCCATCCTGTTCTATCTGGCTGAAAAAACCGGTAGGTTTCTGCCCGAAAATCCCGCCAAGCGTTACACAACCATGCAATGGTTGATGTGGCAAATGGGCGGCGTGGGTCCCATGTTCGGTCAGGCGCATCACTTCCGCCAATATGCGCCGGAAAAGATCGACTACGCCTATGATCGCTACACAAACGAAGCGGGACGGCTGTATGGCGTGATGGATAAGCGATTGAACGAAAGCCCCTATCTCGCGGGCGATGAGTACACAATCGCCGACATCGCGACCTTTCCCTGGACCCGGTCCCACGACCGTCAGGGGCACGCCCTCGAAGATTTCCCGAATGTGAAACGCTGGTTCAGCGAGGTCGCCGCCCGCCCCGCCGTTGAGAGGGGCGTCCTGGTTCTCTCGGATCTTCGAAAAGAGCCGGCTCAAGGCATGACGGACGAAGAGCGCTCCATCATGTTTGGCGCCAAGCAGTTCGAGAAGCGGTAACTCTGCGGAAGAAAACCGGCGCGCCAACTCGGCGCTTGCGGATTTGGCTTCGAACCCGAACATGACAGGCACGGCTTCTCAAACACGGTGCCGCTTCAAGAATAAAGCTTGATTTATGGATCATGCCTAGCCAAGTGGATTTTTTCCGGGACGGCCCAACTCCGAGACGGCCCGGCAGGGTGCCGGTTTTACCGGAAGCGCGCCGGAACCACAGTTGCCGTGTCGCCGCCCGGTTTCCTTGAGGCGGGGGAGGCGGGGGACTGCCGCCGCCATGGCCACGCCGTCCGCCAGAGGTGGTGACGGCCCAGGCGTCCGCCTCGCCCCCGATAACGCCCTGATAACGCGCCCTGTGACGCGCGCTTTGAACAATCCGGCGCGATTTCCGTGTGAACAGGCTCCGTGTGAACAGGCTCCGTGTGGACAGGCTCCGTGTGGACAGGGCCTCGCCCTCGGGGCCCCCACCTCGAAGGCGATGATCGCGCATGGACGGCGCAAAAAGTACGCCGCCGTCTTGCGGTTCACCCCGCACGGACCGGCCGCCGTCAGCGCCGTCGCGCCCGGCATGAAATGCTCCGCCAAACGATCTCGCTCATACACACTTGGAACGCCACGCTGCGGGGCGGGGCGCATGTCCGTTCGCACGTTACATGGCGCGGCCTTCGCCGGCGCCAATGGCGCGATGACGTGCGGCGCCCAATCGATCAAAGCCCCGCGAGACCAACAATCCGTGTGTTTTCCCGCTTGCGCTCATTGCCGGACAGGTTGACGCCCAGTTGCGTAAACAGATAATTTAAAGCAAAAACATCCGTCTATTCTCGGAGCCGCTCTCGTGAACGTCATAACCCAAGTCACACACGCATCGGTCTCTCTCGTCCTCAGCAACGCCATGATTGTTCTCCGGGACATGGTCATCTCGGGATCCCTATCTGTCGAGAAGGGCGTCATTCAATCGATTGATGAAGGCAACAGCCGGGCGCCGGGCGCGATCGATTGCGAAGGCGACTACGTCATTCCAGGGCTGATCGATCTGCATACTGATAACCTGGAAAAGCATTTGGAGCCTCGGCCCGGCGTGCGGTGGCCGACGCTGGCCGCGCTTCAAGCGCATGACCGGATGATGGCGACGGCTGGGGTGACTACGGTCTTCGATAGCTTGGTCGCCGGGGAAATGACTTTTGGTAAGGCGGGACGCGAGAATGCGCTCAAGAACGCCTTGGAAGCCCTTCAAATCGCCAAGGACGGCGACATGATGAAGTCGGAACATTTATTCCACGTCCGCTGCGAACTGCCGTCTGAAACGCTATTGGAGGAATTGGATAGCTTCCTCGGCCATCCCCTGGTCCAACTGGCCTCGTTGATGGATCACACGCCGGGCCAGCGCCAATGGTCGGATCTGAAACACTGGAAGGAATATAAAAGCCGCACCCACTCCGAGTCCGAACTGGACGCCCAACTCGATGATCTGCTTGCCCGTCAAGCCCGCCATTCGGAGGTCAACCGCATGGAAGTGCGGGAGCGCTGCCGCAGCCGGGGCATTCCTCTCGCCAGTCACGACGACACGACAGTGGAACATGTCCGTCAGGCGTTCGAGAGCGGCGTCCTCATTTCAGAATTTCCGACCACCGAGGCCGCAGCTCAAGAGGCGCGTGATCTGGGCATGAAGACCATCATGGGCGCCCCCAACATTGTCAAGGGCGGCTCACATTCCGGCAATGTGGGCGCCGGATATCTCGCGGAATTAAAGCTCCTGGACGGTGTGTCGTCGGATTACGTGCCGGTCAGCATGATCCAGAGCGTGTTCCTGCTGGAAGCGGATCACGGCATGACACTGCCCGAAGCGGTCAACACGGGAAGCCTGAACCCGGCCGGGATGGCGGGCTTAACGGATCGCGGCGAAATTGCCGCCGGCAAACGTGCGGACCTTGTGCGGGTCCGCAAGCACGGTCATATACCAATTGTTCGGAGCGTCTGGCGCGAGGGCCGCCCTCTCGCTTGAAGCCTCGCTTTAGATCAAGTCCGCGAGCTTTTCGACACGCCGGCGCAGATTAGCCACCACTTCGCCGACCTCGCCAGTGGCTTTCGCCGTTTGAGACGACAGATTCTTCACCTCACCAGCTACAACCGCGAAGCCCTTACCCGCATCCCCCGCCCGGGCCGCCTCAATGGTCGCGTTCAAAGCCAGCAGGTTGGTCTGCTTGGCAATCGCGTCAATCTGCTCGGCAACTTTACCGACCTGGGTGATTTCTTCCTTGAGGCTGGTGATCTCCGCCCGAATTTCACCGCTCCGGGTATCGATGCTCTCAACAACGCCCGCCTCGTTCATAATCGCATCCCCCGTGCTCGCGCCGCCAGTGGCGGATAGGACACTTGACGACGCCGGCGCCGGCTCGGCCGAACCCCCGCCCGCCGCCTTTCCCGGCATGACCACCTCTGCGGCCATGTCCAGAAAATCCCGCCACGCGTCCGCCACATCAGCGCTCCAGTCGCCGCCGAGCGTGTCCCGAAGCGTCTCTAAAACCGCTGACCGGAACGACGGATAAGCCGTCCCGTCCGCCCCAAAGGCGCCATGTATGGCGGAGAACTCCCGGAATGTTTCCTCTATGTCGTCAGGGGAGTCGATCTGCTCCAGCGCCGCTCCCAGGGTGTTCATCAACTTCCGCCCCTGGGTTTCCAAATCACCGTCGATCAACTGGGCGGCCGAGACGTCGGCGCCAAACCACCGCTCATAAACGTCCGCGGCGATTCGGTCGGCCGCCGGCGCAATCCGCCCATAGCTCGAATACAACCGCGTGATCTGTTCGGGGGTCAACAAGAACTCCGGACCTGGGTTCGCCACATGCTCACACGCCTCCGTCAACCGTCAACAACGACTATCGGCATAGCATGTAATGAGCAAACCGCATCTGTCCAGCCGAAAGGACGCAGGTGAACGTTTCCAAAGCCAATAAGAAGCGAGGTCCGGCAAAGGCGTCAACACGATGATGAGGCTGAAGACGCCCGGAAGAACGCCGCCCATGACTGTATTATAAAGTCCGCGGTCGTTGGCGAGATTCGGGAATAAACTGGATTTCCAAATTCGTCCGATCTCAACCTGAACGGACAATGTTTCTCCAAGATGAAACACGCGATGAGAAGTGAAAACAAATACGCCAAATATACAAAGCGCTTGTGTGTTTCCGGGAAGAAAACCCGCGAAATTATGCTTTGTTTCGCCGATGGTTCGACGGCCTTACGAACGGCCCTGCGAACGGCTGAGTTTACGCCGCAGCGCGCGGCGGCGTAAACCGCATCCATGGTGGTTTAACGGTGGTTCAGGGGAACAGGTTTTCCTGGCCCGCGAGGCGGCGCGGCCCTTGTGCGGCGTGGTGGAAAGTGGACGAGAGTCTCTCGGCGCCCGGTGCGTCAAAGGTAAACGGAGGCGCGGCGCTTATGAAAAGACGGCCGCCTCCGGGCGTCTCCAGCGTCTTCGAGCGCGGCGAGCCTGTCCACACGGAACATCTCCACACGGGGCCTGTTCATACCGAGACCGCGCCGGATTGTTCAAAACGCGCGTCACAGGGCGCGTTATCAGGGCGTTACCGGGGGGGCGAGGCGGACGCCGGGACCGTCGCCTCCTCTGGCGGACGGCGCGGCCATGACGGACTGGCTGGCCTCCGGTAACGGTCATTACCGCGCTGATTATTCAAAAGAGCCGGTCATTCAAAAGACGGGCGCGCAAGAGGGCGTGTTCCCATTGACGGGACCGGGGATTTGCGGGAAACCGCCAAGGGGTTCCGGGGACCCGCCGGGGCCGGGCCCGCCAAGGTCAAGGGAACGCCCAAACACACTTTCCACCCCCGCCTCCACATCCGCCTCAAGGAACCTAGGCGGCGATACGGAAACCGCGCTTCCGGCGCGCTTCCGATAAAGTCCGTACCATGTTAGGGTCCGGACCCATGTCGGTTTGTCTGAAATTCTTGACGCCCATCCGCGCGCCAACGCAATAACCATCGAAGAGATTGCTGTACTGGCTAGCATCCCGGTGGCGCGTCTTACTGGCCCGGCCGGTGATGAAATTTCCGGATTCGTAGGGAATATCCGCCCGCCGCTCTATCTCGGCGCAGATCAAGGAATCGTCGGATCCTGCATCAATTCCGCCCCTGGTCGGATGATTTACGTAGGCAAAAGCGAAGCCGACCAGAAGATTTTTAACCGGTTCATCGAGTTGGTCCGGACCGTTCCAGTATGTGAGGTTCTGCTTTTGCCGGGAGATTATCTATTCTTGCCGAATGCTTTTTTTGCCGGGAATTCTAACGTAACTCACGGTCGCGGCAAGCTCACGGATTCCGAGTATCATATTCCCATTGCCGATGGTCGGTATGGACGTCGGCTGCATTGCCGCCAATATGCCGCCAGTCGAAATCGGGCGCTGAAAAACCATTCCTGGCAAAGCTATGATCGAAGTCAGCGCCGAAGCTCTCGCGTTGCTTTTCTTGGTCACGGTTGTCGCTGGCTGGGTGGACGCCGTAGCGGGAGGCGGGCGCTGAACGGCGTCTTCGGGGTTTCGCGCTCCAGCGCGCCACTGACCGCCACAGTCCACGCGCTCACCGGCGCACGCTTGAGACAGGTGGGCCCAGGGACCGGCGCGTGATCTTCCAGTCCGGGAAATCCGGTTGCCGTCGCATCGGGATCAACAGGCGCGCGCAGCGCTTGAGGGCGTCAAGGATTGGCTTCGAAGCCTGGATTGGTCTTGAGGGCGCTCAGAGTTCCTCGACCGCGTGAATACCGGGCAAGGACCGGAACGCCATGATGACTTGGGGCGAGACGGCGTAGCGCTCCGGCAGCGTCAAGACGACTTCTTGATCATCGGCGATGCGCGGCACCAGGTGAACTCGGACGCGGCCCCCGCCCTGTTGCTCCAGTATCTGCTTGAGGGGCGTCACCGGGTCCGCGCTGTCCAATAGGATTTCCACCCCGGACACCGCGTCCGCCGTGGCCATCTCCAAACTTTCCAGTCGCTGGATGGTCAGGCGCAACTGATCGTTGAAAATTTCCGCCATCACATCGACGACGAAGGACTTGCCGTTTTCCATCTCATCCCGATGTGTGGACAGAACTTCCGAGAACGCGGTGGCCTCAAAATCGCCGCCGGGGCTTGAGAACGAGATAAAAGCGAAGCGCGAGCCTTTCTGAGACGTCAATTCGCGCCGCGTTTGATAGGTGCCGGCCAAGCGGTAAGCGCCTGTCGCCCCGCTTGTCTCAATCTCGGTGAAACTGGCGACCCGCATCTTCTTGAGCGTGCTTTCGTATGCCTCCAGCGGGTGAGCCGAGAGATAAAAGCCGACCGCGTCAAGCTCCTTATTCAGCTTTTCCATGCCGGGCCAATCGGGCACGGACGGCAGGCGCACCTCGTGAACCCGCACGTCCTCGCCGCCGCCGCCGCCAAACAGCCCCATCTGATCGCTGGTGCGGGCCTGGTGAGCGGACTGGGCCTCGGATATCACCTTGTCCGCGCCCTCGAACAACTGACGGCGGTTCGGATTCAAGCCGTCAAGAGCGCCGGCGCGGATCAGGTTTTCCAAAAGGCGCTTGTTGATAGACTTGGGATCAAGCCGCCCGGCGAAGTCCGCCAAATCCTTGAACGCGCCCTTTTTCTCGCGCTCCCCCACCAGCGCTTCCATGGCGCCCGTGCCGACGTTTTTCACGGCCCCCAGCGCATAACGGATGGCGGGTTGGCCGTCTTTCAGGTCCGGCCCGTCACGTTCCACCCGGAACGCGGCGCCGGACCGGTTCACATCCGGCGGCAGTACTTGAACGCCCAGCCGTTTCGCCTCGTTCTTGAACGCCGCAAGCTTGTCCGTGTTATGAAGGTCCAACGTCATAGAGGCCGCCAGGAACTCCACTGGGTGATTGGCCTTCAAATAGGCCGTCTGATAGGCCACCAACGCATAGGCCGCCGCGTGGGATTTGTTAAATCCGTAGCCCGCGAACTTGGCGACTTGATCAAAAATGTGCGACGCTTGAGCCTTATCCACTTCGCGCTCAACGGCGCCCTGGACAAACACCTCCCGCTGCTTGTCCATCTCTTCCTTGATCTTTTTGCCCATGGCGCGGCGGAGCAGGTCCGCCTCGCCCAGGGTGTATCCCGACAGCGCCCGCGCGGCCTGCATGACCTGTTCCTGATAGATCATGATGCCGAAGGTTTCCTTCAAATAGGGCTCCAGCGCCGGATGCATGTAGTCCGGATCTTCCTTGCCGTGCTTGCGCGCGATATAGGTCGGAATGTTGTCCATGGGTCCCGGGCGATAAAGCGCCACGATGGCGATGATGTCCTCGAAGGCGTCCGCCCTCATGTTCTTCAGGACATCGCGCATGCCCTGGCTTTCCAACTGGAACACGCCCGTCGTCTCGCCCCGTCCGATCATTTCGAATGTGAGCGCGTCGTCAAGCGGCAGATTGGCGAGGTCGATTTCGACGCCCTTTTCCCGGCAATGCTCGATAGCGGCGGACAGGACCGTGAGGGTTTTCAGCCCCAGAAAGTCGAACTTGACGAGGCCCGCGCTCTCGATGGACTTCATGTTGAAACCGGTGACGGGCATGTCGGAACGCGGATCGCGATAGAGCGGGATCAGCTTTTCCAGGGGCCGGTCGCCGATCACCACCCCGGCGGCGTGGGTGGAGGCGTGGCGATAGAGTCCTTCCAGCTTGAGGGCGAGATCCACCAAGCGCCGGACTTCCGGATCATCCTGGACCATCCGCCGCAGTTGAGGCTCGCCATCCAGCGCTTCCTTCAGCGTCACCGGGTTGGCTGGGTTGTTGGGCACCATTTTCGAGATGCGGTCCACTTGCCCATAGGGCATTTGCAGCACGCGCCCCACGTCGCGCAGCACGGCGCGGGCCTGTAGTTTACCGAAAGTGATGATCTGGGCCACATGGTCGTGGCCGTATTTCCGCTGCACATAGCGGATCACCTCATCGCGCCGGTCCTGGCAGAAGTCGATATCGAAGTCCGGCATGCTGACCCGTTCCGGATTCAGGAACCGCTCGAACAGCAAACCGAAACGCAGCGGGTCCAGATCTGTGATCGTCAGCGCCCAGGCGACCACCGAGCCCGCGCCGGACCCCCGCCCCGGCCCCACTGGAATGCCCTGGTTCTTCGACCAGGCGATGAAGTCGGCGACGATCAGGAAATAGCCGGGAAATCCCATGCCGGTGATGATGCCAAGCTCCACGTCCAAGCGTTCCCGGTAGGGTTTGGCCGCTTCCTTGCGCGCCTCCTCGTCCATCGCGGCGGTATAAACAGCCGCTTCCAACCGTGTTTCGAGCCCCTCTTCCGACTGCGCCCGCAACTCGTCCGCCTCGTTCCGGCCCTCTCCGCAATTGTAAGGCGGCAGGATGGGGACGGTCTTCTCGACCATGAAGGCGCAACGTTTCGCGATGACGAGCGTGTTATCAACCGCTTCCGGCAAATCCCTGAACAGCGCCCGCATCTCGTCCGCGCCCTTGAACCAATGTTCGGGTGTCAGACGGCGGCGGTTGTCTTGGGAAAGATAAGCCCCCTCGGAGATACAGATCAGCGCGTCATGGGCTTCGTACATGTCGGCGGAGGAGAAGAACGGCTCGTTGGTGGCGACAAGCGGAATATCCAGATCGTAGGCGAACTTTATGAACGCCGGCTCGGTCCGCGCCTCCGCTGGAACGCCGTGGCGCTGAATCTCGATGTAAAGACGCCCGCCGTAGGCGCCGAACAACTCCCTGGTCAGGGTTTCCGCGCCCGCCGCGTCGCCTTTCAGCAACAGGCGTCCAATGGGTCCCTCGACGCCGCCCGTCAGCAGGATAAGACCTTCGTTCCTGGCCAGCAGCGTTTCCAGCGGGACTTCCGGGTCGATCCGCTCCTCATCGCCCAAAAAAGCCTCGCGCAACAGTTCCAACAGGTTCAGGTAACCGGTTTCGTCCCGCGCCAGCAGGACGACGCTGGGCGCCTTGGCCAGATGGCTGTCGCCGTCGCCCGCGCCGTCTAGACGAACACTCAACTGCGCCCCAATGATCGGCTGGACGCCGGACCCCGCCGCCGCGCCGGAAAACTCCAGCGCGCCGAACAGGTTGTTGGTGTCCGTGACGGCGACCGCCGGCATGCGGGCCTCTTGGCAGAGCTTTACCAGATCTTCGACCCGGATGGCGCCCTCGGAGAGCGAGTATGCGGAGTGGGTTCTGAGATGGACAAAATCGGCATGTGACATGCCTCTATTGATTCCATATCCGCTCGTCCCGCCGCGAAATGATTCGCCGAAGCTATCCCCAAATTGACCATATAGTCGGTATAAATCTGGGGAAATCAGGAGCTTGGGAGCTTATTCACACTCCGCGCCAATTGAATTTTCACGAAATATGCGTGATGTGTCACACCGCACCGAATGAAAAAAGAGAGAATCGGATAACCGGCCCGCTCCAAAACGGAAATAACGGCGGACACAACGGCGGCCCCATACGGAACCGACCAGGGATACCGCGCTCCGCGTCCAGCCCTTGGAGAACCCGCTGGCCGGGAACGGCTTTATCCAATGACATAAAGGCGGCCCGGCCGGCGCTTCCGTCAAGCGGCGCCTCGCGGCAAGCCCGTTACCTTGAAACGCCGAAGTTTCTAAGCCGCCGGAGTTTCGGCCTTTTCCATCTCAATCAAATGCCCCTGCTCAATGCGCACGATACGATCCATGCGCGCCGCCAGCCCTGGATTATGGGTGGCGATCAGGGCGGCCAGACCGGCGCCCCTCGCAAGTTTCAGCAACAGATCGAACACCTCATCCGCCGTATCCGGATCTAGGTTGCCAGTGGGTTCGTCGGCCAACAGCACTGTCGGCGAGGTCACGAGCGCCCGCGCGATGGCGACGCGTTGCTGTTCACCACCGGAAAGTCTGGCGGGACGATGAGTCTCCCGCTGGCTCAAGCCCATCCAACTCAATAATTCCCGCGCCCGCTCAACAGACTGTTTACGGGGCGTTCCCTGGATGATCTGCGGGATGACGACATTCTCAAGCGCCGAGAATTCCGGCAACAGATGGTGATATTGATAGACGAATCCCAGATGCCGGCGCCGCGTCAAGGTGCGGGCCTCATCGCCCATGGCCGCGCAATCCTCGCCCGCGATCAGAACGTGGCCATTATCCGGCGTCTCAAGGAGCCCGGCGATCTGCAACAGCGTCGATTTCCCAGCGCCGGACGGTCCAACAAGGGCCACTACCTCGCTCCGCATGATGTCGAGGCCGACGCCGCGAAGCACTTCAAGGTCCGCCTCGCCCTGGCGAAAGGTGCGGACGACGCCTTTCAGACTCAGCGCCGCGTTACTCATAGCGGAGCGCCTCCGCCGGATCCAGACGCGCGGCCCGCCAGCTTGGATAGATCGTCGCCAGGAACGAAAGCGCCAGAGCCATGGAAACGATGGCGATCACCTCGTTCGTATCGATAATCGCGGGCAGTTGGGAGAGGAAATAGATCTCGGCCGCGAATAAGTCGGACCCGGTCAAACCCTGTAACCATTGACGGATGGTCTCGATATTGGCGGCGAAGGAAATCCCGAGAATCGACCCGGCGATGACGCCGATAACGCCAACGCTGGCGCCCGCGATCAGGAACACGCGCATAACCATGCCCCGCGTCGCCCCCATGGTGCGCAGGATGGCGATATCGCGGCCCTTGTCCCTCACCAGCATGATCATGCTTGAAATGATGTTGAAAGCCGCCACCAGGATGATCAAGGTCAGAATCAGAAACATCACGTTCCGTTCCACCTGGATCGCATTAAAGAAGCTGGCGTTGGCCTGCCGCCAATCATGAATGTCGCCGGCGGCGGGTACCGAGGATGCGATACGGGCGCGAACAGTCCCGGTATTTCTGGGGTTTTCGGCGAAGATTTCCAGAGAATGCACGGCGTTCTCAGGCAGCCGGAAGTAGGTTCGCGCCGCCTCTAATGGCATGAAGACGAACGTCGAGTCGTATTCATACATGCCGACTTCAAAGGTCGCGGCGATCTCATAGGACGCGGAGCGCGGAACCGTGCCGAACGCCGTGGCGTTGCCTTTGGGCGAAATCAAGGTCAGGCGATCCCCGGCGCGAAGTCCCATCTTGCGCGCCAACCGGTCGCCGATGACGACTGACTTCTTGGCGCCGAACGCATCAAGCGAGCCGCGCGCGATATTCGTTGAAACCAGTTCCCGCATCGCCAGGTCGCTGGGCCGAACACCGCGCACCAAGGCGCCTTGAGCGACGCCGCCCGCCGTGGCCATGACTTGGCCCTCGATCAATGGGGTGACCGAGGCCACGCCGTCAACGGCTTTGATTTTCCCGGCCAGGTCGTCGAAGTCTTGAAGGTTTCGGTGTTGCCCCTGAACACTCAAGTGGCCGTTCAAACCCAAAATCCGGCTCAAGAGTTCTTCACGGAAACCGTTCATCACCGACATGACGATGATCAAGGTCGCGACGCCAAGCGATATTCCCAACAAGGAGAACCAGGCGATGACCGAGATGAAACCCTCCTGGCGGCGGGCGCGCAGATAACGCATGGCCACCATCCATTCAAATTTCGAGAACACCGCGCTTCCCTTATTCCCGCCAAACCATGAGGACCGTTGCCGCCTCAATCTTGTCAAGGCCGATTAAGACCTGTCCGGACCAACTCAATCCGCTCTTTGGAGGCGCCCTTGACGCGCCCGGCGTCAAACGGCGGTTCCGGCGCGTATTCCAACCCAAGCTGGATCGCCTTCGCCACCTCTTCTCCCCCGATTTCACCGGCCAAGGCAAGGGCCATGTCGATGCCGGCGGAAACCCCTTGCGTGGTGACGACCTTTCCTGATCTGACGAACCGGGCGGCCTTGGGTTCCGCCCCGTATTCAGGCAACTTTTCCATGGCGCGCCAGTGCGTCACGGCGGGCTTGCCTTTCAAGATTCCGGCGGCGCCCAGGACCAAGGCGCCCGTGCAAACGCTCATGGTCCACGCCGTCGTCTCGTGGATGGCGGCGACCCAGCCGGTGATTTCAGCATCGTCCGCCGACACGTCCGCCCCGGCTCCTCCGGGCACGACCAGAATGTCCGCCGATGAAACGTCGTCCAGCGAATGATCGACGCTTAGACCCAGGGAGCCGCCTTTCGTGCGAACCTCGCCTCTGTCCTTGCCAACCATCATCAGTTCGGCGCCCGGCAATCGGCCGAACACCTCGATGGGTCCAACGGCGTCCAAGGGCGTTATCTGATCGAACAGAAGGAAAACGATACGCATGGCCGTCCCTAGGCCGCCGCCGCCTTATGGCCGGCCAACATCCGGACAACGCCGCCAATAGCGAGTTCGCGCTTTTCGCCCGTCGCCCGGCGTTTTACCTCGGCGACGCCGTTTTTCAAGCCACGCGGGCCGATGACCACCTGCCAGGGCAAACCGATCAGGTCCATTTCGGCGAACTTGACCCCCGCCCGGCCCTCGCGGTCATCGTAAAGCGGGTCAAGCCCCGCCGCCCTCATTTCGTCGTATAACTTTTCACACGCGCCGTCACAGTCCGCGTCGCCGGTCTTCAGATTGATCAAACCAGCGTCGAACGGCGCGACGGAGTCCGGCCAGATAATGCCGTTATCGTCATGGCTGGCCTCAATAATGGCGCCGGCAAGGCGCGAGACGCCGATACCGTACGACCCCATTTCAACCGGCGCCTCCCGGCCGTCCGCCGTGGTCACCTTGGCCCCCATGGGCCCGGAATATTTGGCGCCGAAATAGAAAATATGGCCGACTTCGACGCCGCGCGCGGTAATCAGGTCCTCTCCCAGCGCCGCCTCGGCCGCCGCGTCGCGCTTTTCATCCGTGGCGGCGTAAAGCCCTGTCCATTTATCTACCAAGGGTTGCAAATCATCGTTTTCAAAATCCACGTCTTGCGGCACCCGGAAGTCCAGAAAGTCTTTGTGGCACGCGATCTCGCTCTCGCCCGTGTCAGCCAAGATCAGGAACTCGTGGCTCATATCACCGCCGATGGGCCCCGTATCAGCCGCCATGGGGATGGCCTTCAGCCCCATGCGCTCATAAGTCTTCAGGTACGAGATAAAGAATTTGTTATAGGAAGCGCGCGCGCCCTCGTAATCCAGATCAAACGAATAAGCGTCCTTCATCAAGAACTCGCGTCCCCGCATGACGCCGAAACGCGGACGCACTTCGTCCCGAAACTTCCATTGAATGTGATAGAGCAGCTTGGGCATGTCCTTGTAGCTCTTCACGCCGTCGGCGAAGATTTCCGTGATTTGCTCTTCGTTGGTGGGACCATAGAGCATGTCCCGGTCATGCCGGTCGCGGATCCTCAGCATTTCGGGGCCATAGGCGTCATAACGCCCCGATTTCCGCCAAAGGCCGGCCGGCTGAATGGTCGGCATCAAGATTTGCTGGCAACCCATGGCGTCCTGCTCCTCGCGGACAATCCGGTCAATGTTCTCCAAAACCCGGAATCCCAATGGGAGCCACGAATAAATACCTGCGGACGATTGGCGAATCATGCCGGCGCGCAGCATCAGCCGGTGAGACGCGATTTGCGCCTCGGACGGCGTTTCACGGAGGGTGGGGAGAAAAAATCGCGAGCAACGCATGGGGAAAGCCTCTTGGCCGGGCGTGTTTGAGAGGGGCGCGGACAAAGCGCCCGAAAAGTCCGCAGACTCTAAGGAAAGGGGGGCGCACTGTCCAGCGCAGTCAAAATTAATAAATAAACAATAATAATTCAGTGAATTCTATTATTATAATTTAGAATTATTTTAACCAACACCACCCTTAACAAACTGGCTTTAACAAATAAAAAACTGGCCTTAACAAACCGGATTATCGCAACATATTGGCATATCGTCAAAAATTTGATGGCGGCCCGTTTTTTTCGATAAAAAATTCCGATAAGAGCCGCACGGCGCACATCTAGGGACCATGACAAAATATTCTAGTATATTTCCGGCCTCACTGGGATGAGACCTGGGGCTTCCGGCCCGGGTAATAGGAGGAATAACAAGCGGAAAAAATCTTGGGTCACGCCTAGCTGAGAGGGTTTTTCCCGGGGCGGCCCAACAGGGCGCCGGCTTTATCGGAAGCGCGCCAGAACTGCGCCAGAACCGCGATTGTCGTACCGCCCGCCCGGTTTCCTTAAGGTGGTAATGGCTGGCGGCGCCAGCTTCCCATGTTTCCTGCCTCGACGGAACCGCCAGACGCTTCCCACACGCATCCGCACAATTTTGGTGATAGTTTTGTTCTTGGAATGAAAATGAACCAATCCTCATATTTTAGAATTAAAATCAGAAATACCATAATAAATAAGGAGGTGTCCTAGATAAGATTTGGTGGTTTTACTTAAACCGCCATTGTTGCAATGTCTTGTTGAGATTTGCAACGGGTCGGTAGTTGAAACGCCGTTCACACTCTTTCAAGAACAAATGAACGTGCTCTTTGGGGACGCCATTACATCGCCGGAGACGCCTCTTTGCTTGGTTCCAGAAGTTTTCAACGCCATTGATGTGATTGGCGTCCGCCACAAACAGTTCGGAGTGATTGATCCGCAGATGGTGGAACTCTGACACATCCAGCACGTCATAGGCTCTGAAGGTGTCGGCGTAGACAATGGAATGGGGCCTCACCTTCTCCCTGATGATAGGAAAAAGCGTTTCAGAACGGGCATGCGGGATGATCATGGCATGGGCATGGGCATGGGCATTACTTTTCAAAAGCCCGGAGACGGAAACCTCGCCCGCGGCGCCACGGCCCCGTTCGCCCTTTCGCCCGCCGCCGGAATAGCTTTCATCGACTTCGATTTCACCACTCGTCATAGACGGCTCATCGCTGGTAATCTTGCCGTGGATCGTCTCGCGAAGCTTTTGGAAGAAGAGGGTGGAAGAAGAGGGTCGCGGTGTTGCGATTGACGCCCGTCAATTCAGCCGGCGGAACGTGCTGTTGAACCCGCACAGAAATACTGGATAAGCTCGATTTGAACACTTCCCCGGAGCCTGCTCCGGCGTCTTGCCCTAACCATCTGACATCAATAGACTTTCTCAGCTATCTAGGACAGCCCCTAAAATAAAAATATGTATTCAATTATTTCCCGTGTTTCCAGGAAGAACCTCCGCGCGGTCGCGCGTTGTTTCGCCGCCGGTTCGGCGGCATAAACCGCGTTCGTCAGCATGTCCGTTTCGGCGCTTTGACTGGCCAGTTCCATCAGCATCCGGGCAAAGACGCCTTTCATGGCGGTTTAATGGTGGTTCACGGGAACGGATTTTCCTGGCCTGCGAGGCGATGCGGCCCTTGTTCGGCGTGGTTGAAATGGACGAGAGCCTCTTCGGCGCCAAGCGCACCGGACAAGGGTCAGGGGCGCGCGCCGGGCCCTGCTTTCCGCCGCCGCGCGGGTTCCCAGTGTTGACGGCCAGCGGGCCGTTTCGGGCGTCGTCCATGTTATTCGCCGCAGCGTTCCCAGGCGCAGCACGCGCGCCAGGATTACGGCCCGCGCAAGACGCTGTGCAACCGTTTCGCGCGGCGGGACCGGTTGGGCGCGCCTGGCCGCACCCTCGCATCGCTTGCCGAAGACGCTGGCGGGCCGGACCGCGTGATGACCGGCGGCGCGCACCTGAAGACGCGCCGCACGGCGGCGGGTTTGCTCAAAAAGGGGTCTGCTCAAAAAGAGGATAGGCCCCGCCGTATCGGGCGGGCCAAGGGCGGCCTGAACCCGAAACGCCACGCCGCCGCCGGTCAAGACGGCGAACCGGTCATCCTGTTGCGCAGCGAAGGCCAGATGAACGGCCAGATGAACGGCCACGATGAACGGCCAGGGGCGCGCGCCTCGCCGGGAACAGCTTGCCCGCCGCGCACGCCCTGATCGCGGGCGGGAATCCAGCGGGGCGGCCCGCGTTCCAACCGATGATCGAGTGACGGAGGTTGATCTGGACCCCCGCCTTCGCGGGGGCGGCAAGGTGAAGGCGGGGGTGGTGAAAGAATAACGCAGGGGGCGCGTCACCCGCCGCATCCCGCCGGGTGGGAGCGGACCACCGGCCGGGAGCGGAACGGCGCCGCTCGCCCGCGCCAAGGCGCTCTACAAAACCCGGCGCACGGTCGAGAACATGATGGCGAAGCTCAAGGACCGCAGATGTATCGCAACCCGATGTGACAGGTGCGCTCACGCCCTCTTTTTCGCAATATTATGCGCCGCCGCAGCCGTCAGCTTCTCTCGCGATCAATGAGTCCTGGGCCTAGGCATGAGCCTTGCTGTTATTTACCCGAAATCGCGGCGGCGCGGTCTGTTCAGCGAGCGGACGCCAAGCCGCTAACTTTTGGACCGGAGGTGAGACTGGTAATTCCGCTGAATGGCGATTTGATCGGCAATGAATCTGGCGTCGTGCCACACCCCCCAGATAAAGGAGGACCCCCGCCGCGACAGCCAGGGCAGGCCGACGAAATAGACGCCGGGTTCCGGAGAGACGCCGCGCCGATGCTCCGGCTTTCCCGACTCGTCGAAGGCGTTCACCTGTAACCAACCGAAATCAAAGGCGTATCCCGTCGCCCAAAGGACGGTCCGCACCCCAGCTTCCGCCAGATCAAGGCTCGAAACTGGATTGGCGACGCATTCCGGATCAGGCCCAATTTCACGCGCGTCCGGGTCTTTAGGCAGGTCGAGACCGTTACGGCCCGCATAGGCGTCCGCCTCATCCAGGATGGACAGATAATCCGCGTCGCCCTGGGCGACGTTCGCCGCCAGATCATTGGCGAAACCGACCACGCCCGCCTCGTAACCGGTCGTCATGCCCACCAGCGTCATACCGCGATTGGCCAAATCCCGAAAGTCCACCGTATGGCCGCCATGCGCGCCGCTGACGGCGATGGTGACGTGTTCCTTGCCCGGCTCTGCGAACTGCGCTTCCCACTTCCCCAAAATACCTAGCCACCAGACGAAATCGAACCCCCGGTAGCGTCTGGGCGGGCGGTTATGGGGTCCGACCGAGAGATATACCCGCCTGCCCGCGCGCATCAATTCATCCGCGATCTGCACGCCCGACGACCCCGCTCCCACCACCAACACACCGCCATCGGGCAGTTGATCGGGATTCCGGTAGGTACTGGAATGAAGCTGATGAATTCGTCCCGAATCCGGAATAAGAGGCGGAATAACAGGTTTTTGAAACGGTCCCGTCGCGGCGACGACGCTCGCGGCGTCGATCACGCCATCGGACGTCTCGACCCGAAATCCCGCGCCGCCCTCGTTCCGGCGCGCGGACAGCGCCGCCACGCCGGTTCGCACCGGCGCCTTGTTCATCCGCGCATAGGTCTCGAAATAGGCCGCGACGTCGTTTTTCGTGGCGAAAGCATCCGGGTGAACGCCGGAAAATTCCATGTCGGGAAAGCGATCATGCCAGGCGGGCCCATTGGCGACGAGAGAGTCCCACCGTTCCGACCGCCACCGCTCGGCGACGCGTCCTCGCTCCAGAACGATATGCGCAATGCGGTGAGCGCTTAAATGCCGGCTGGCGGCCAGCCCCGCTTGCCCGCCGCCCACGATCACCACATCCGTCTTTTCCTCCGCCATGCGCCGTCCCTTCTGGTCTCCTTGCGGCAGAGATTAGAAACCGGCCCGGACGGCCGCAAGACCCGGACCGTATACTTCAGACTCAGTTCGGCCCAATAGCCGCAACAGCTGGGTAGCGCCCGGGCGGCGAACGCCCGGTCTTGGCGATGGCGGCCGGGATACGCGGCGGCCCCGCGAATGGGGACCCTTGGAAGAACATCCAGTCAGCGGCGGAAGCCGAACTCCATGGTGAAGTAGACCGGGTTCAGGTTGGCCAATGGCTCGCGCAGCAACCCGATTTGATCTGCGGGCGCGTGAACCTCAAGCCGCGTCAAATCGGCGATCTTGAGAGCTTCCTGAAGCAACGGACCAACATTTTCCAAATGAGCCAGGATGCCTGCGGCGTCCTTGTAGCCCTCCCGGCAGTGCGCCTCGTCGCCGTTGAAGCTGAAGCCGTAATGCAAGACGCCTTCTTCCTTCTGGGTCGCTTCGACGAACGCCGGACACCCGGCCTTGAACTCATCCAGTTTGCCGGCGTGAACCTTGAAGTAGGGCGCCAGCGTGCAGCATGTATCGTTGCTCATGATATTTCTTTTCCTGTCAAAAGTTTAGGAAGGGCGGCGTTCATCCTCGAATGCGTCACGGCGGCGCGCCGCTCCCGCCGGTTCCCCGTTATTGATAACGGCCGTGGCGCTGGAGGACCTCAATCTTGTAACCATCGGGGTCTTGCATAAAAAAGAACCGGGCCATCAGGGCGCCGTCCCGTTCAAAAGCGACGATATCCTTAGGCTCAAGTCCCGCTTGCGACACGCGCGCGTGCTCGGCGTCCAGATCATCGACGGCGACGGCGACATGGCCATAGCCCGTGCCATGGGTATAGGGTTCGGCGGCGCCCTTATTGACCGTGAGTTCCAACTCGAAATCCGCTTCCGCGTTGCGCAGATAGATCAGCACGAAGCTGTCGAACTCGAACCTGTCCGCGATTTCCAGCCCAAGGGCGGTTTCGTAAAACTTGACCGAGCGCTCTTCCTCAAGCACGCGGATCATGGTGTGTATCGCTTTGGCCATAACAACCTCCAAGACCATCGAAATGATCAGAGTGTACCACGCGCCTGGAGGGACCGAGTGTTATTGGGGTACTACATGGCGAGAAATTTCGGCGGCTGTCCGCGCCGACTCATCCGCCAGCCCCTCACGCCACCGTGACTCCCACGCTTTGAAGGACGGTTTTCACACTGGTGATCATGGCGGTGATGAAATCCCGATCCGCGTCCAACAACAGCGGCATGGCGATGACGATGATCGGGAAAAGCGCCGCCGCCAGAACACTTCCGGCGCCGTTGGTGACCAGGAACCCAAGCCCGCACCAACCGCGAAGAGAACAAAGAACAGGCCGTCCGGTTATCAGCGGTCTTAACGATCAAGACAACATCGGGATAAATCTCGCCAGAGTTGATTGGAAAATCTCCCTCTAAACGAGCGCCTTTATCATTAAATTAACATTTCCAATTGTGTTTTTTGGTATAAAATAGTGCAACTGGGGTAAATCTTTGAGGAGCGGGTCATGAAAATTTTTCTTGAAATGCGTATTCGATCCCGTCTGATGTCCAGTTTTGGCCTGATGATCTTTCTTTCAATGGTGATTACGGCCTTTGGTATTTTCGAAGTCATGAAAATCAATCAGGCCCTCACACAGATCAATGACGTGAATTCCGTCAAACAACGCTATGCGATCAATTTCCGCGGTTCCGTCCATGATCGCGCCATCTCCTTGCGCGATCTCGTGTTGCTGAACGACAAGGCGGCGATGGCCGAGGTCACGCAGGAGATCGAACAATTGACACAGGATTATGACGCGGCGGCCGAGGGGATGGACGCTCTTTTTGAGCAAGTGGGTTATAGCGAGGGCGAGCGGCCCGTCATAGAGCGCATTCAGGCCATTGAGGACAAGACCCTTCCGCTTATAAATCAGATTATGGCCCAGCGGCACGCCGGTGAGTATGAGGCCCCCTACAACCTTTTGATCACTCAGGCGCGCCCCGCCTTCAGCGAGTGGCTGGCGGCGATCAACGTCTTCATCGACCTGAAGGAAAGCAACAACAAACTGGAGACGGATATTGCCCGGAATACGGGTAAGCGGTTTATCTACGGCATTTCGGCAATCAGCGGATTTTCCGTCCTGATGGGCGTGGTCTGCATCTTCGCGATCAACCTGTCGATCACCAAGCCCCTGTCGCGTACGCGCACCGAGATGCTGGCCCTCGCCGAAGGCGACAAGTCCGTTGAAATTTCCTCCGAGGACCGGATGGACGAGGTCGGAGACATTGCCCGCGCTCTCGCTGTTTTCAAGACCTCCGCGATCAAACAGGATCAGATGGCCGAAAAGGAAAAGAACATGATGGCGTCCCGCCAAAGAAAAACGGACGCGATTGAAAGGCTTGTCGGTGATTTTGAGCAGAAAAGCAGCGCCTTGCTCAAGGACGTCCTGACCGCCGCGGAGAGAATGACGACGACGTCCGGACATCTGGTGCGAAGCGCCGAGGAGACCAGCAATCGTTCCCGCGCGGTCTCGGCCGCGGCCGAGGACGCCTCTTCCAACGTCCATACCGTCGCCTCCGCAGCGGAGGAACTCAGTTCTTCCATTAACGAGATCAATTCCCAGGTGCGTCAATCCAGTTCCATCGCCGAGGCCGCAGTCACGGAAGTGAACGAGAATGTCCAAACCATGCGCAGGCTGGAAGAGTCTTCCAGCCGCATCGGCGAGGTGGTTCAGCTAATTTCTGAAATCGCCGAACAGACAAACCTGCTGGCCCTCAACGCGACAATCGAATCCGCCCGGGCGGGCGAGGCCGGAAAAGGCTTCGCCGTTGTCGCCAGTGAAGTCAAAAATCTGGCGAATCAGACCGCGAGGGCGACAGAGGAAATTTCAGGCCAGATTCAAGAGATTCAACAGATCGCGAAGGGGGCCATGACAGCCATTGAGGATGTGGGCAAAACGGTTCACAACATGAGCGAGATTTCCGGATCCGTCGCCCTGTCCATTGAACAGCAGGGCGCCGCGACATTGGAAATCTCCCGTTCGGTTCAAGACGCCTCCGCCGGGACTTCCGAGGTCACGTCAAACATCCACACGGTCAGTAAGGTTTCCGGTGAAACGGACGCCGCCGCGCGCTCTGTCAGCACGGTGGCGGCGGAGGTTTCGGAGTTGGCTATGAACCTCCGAAAATTGCTGGAAGGCTTCTCCGAGGAGATCAAGGCGGTTTGACCTCATGTCCCCCGCGCCGCTGCGGCCGATATACAATCATCCGTGTTTCATTCCTCACTCGCGCCGGCCTGCGAAGCCGCCGAAAGAACCGGCCCGGGTTCCTCTGATCTTGAGCGCGCATGAACGATTAAGGTTTCCGCGCAAGGCGGTTTTCGCCTTTTGCGCCCCGCTTTCCACCTGCTAGGATCGGGGCATGGGAAACGCCGCCTTCGATACGCACGCCTATGTGAAGCGCCTGACCGGAGCTGGGATGCCCGAGCCGCAGGCCGAGGTCCTGGCCGAGGAACAGTCGCGGTTGATCGAAAGCGAGTTGGCGACCAAGCGCGATCTGAAGGAACTGGAAACCGCGCTCAAGCGCGACATGAAGGAGCTGGAGACGCGGCTGGAGGGCCAAATCGCCGCGGGCCTCGCCGCGGCCAAGGCCGATATCCTCAAATGGATGTTCGGCGCGCTTCTCGGCCAAACGGCGATTCTCGCCGCGCTAATCAAACTCGTTTAATCTGTAGTATTTCAGACTTGATCTGACGCCGCTCCCGCCGCTTGTTGAAAGGGGCGGGGGTTACCAGTTTTGATAGAGAGTTACCGGTTTTGATAGAGGGTTGGCGGTTTTGACAGCGGCGCTTAACCACACCATCAAACCCATGAAACCCATCAAACCCATGAAAACCATCAAACCCACGAAAGAGGTGACCTTCATGTACGGGCGTAATCAAAAATCATCCGTCACAAAGTTGGACTTCTGAACGTGGCCGGGGAATTGGGCCGGGGAATTGGGCCGGGGAATTAGGCAATGTGTCCAAGACCTGTCCGGTGACGGGATTGTCCAGGGACACGTTTTAGCGCCGCCGCGACGCGGTTGAACAAGGCGGCGCCGAGGCGCTCTGTTGGAGAAGCCCCGGCGGGCGGCGAACCTGAAGAACTGGCGGGCGGCGAACCTGGAGAACCAGCCTTAAGAACCGGCCTGGAGAACCATGTTGACGAAGAGACCGGGCGGGCCGTCGCCGGGAATGACCCTGGCGTAGAGGCGTAGACCTTGCCGCCCCGCTTCGACAAGCCGGATACCGGCGCTTTTCCCGCCGCGCCCGGCGCCGCTTTCCCTTTCGGTTGCCGCTGGAGTAACTCTCGTCCCCTTCCACCCCGGCCCCGCCATCGAACAGGGCTTCGCTCTCGGCGCCGGGCGCAAAGACGATGATCGCGCGTGGACGGCGAAAAAACACGCCGCCGCCAGCGCGGCGCGCTCCATTTGGCTTCGTCACGGCCTCGCCGCCTTCAAGCGCCGCCTGAAGGCGCTTGAGGCCAAGGCCGCCGAAGATGGCCCGGCGCCGGGCGGGGCCCAGGTCCAGGCGCTGGAGAAGAAAACGCTGGATGACCAGACTTGGGGCGGGATCAACACGGCCCATCGCCGGCCGTCGGAGGGCGCAGGACGCCTTCTATGCGGGCGCGTTGAAGGCTATGCGGGCGCGTTGAAGGGCGCGGGTCTGTCAGCAGACCTCTATTATACCGGCGCCTGCGCCCAGGCCGCCCAGGCCCAAGCTCTACGCCGCCAAGACGCCGGTCACGGCGCCCGGCACGCTCAATGACAATGACAAAGCGCGGCGCCGTTCTATGGGGAACACAACCTTCCGGCGCCGCGCATCCTCACCGGCCGGGAAGCCGAATACTGCGGGCGGGCGGACAAGCGCGATGACCAGCTGTTCCCCGCCGTCAACGCCATCGGCCACACCAAGACCACGCTCACGCCGCCCCGGACAAACGGCGGCTGCGGACGGTTCCGCAAAACTATTTTACAGGAGTGCTGTCAGGCGGCGTTCCGCAAGCAAGGTCTATGGCGGCGCCGGCCAACTGCAAAAAGACCCCGGCGAATGGTGTGATCACGGCAACAATGACCGAACCCGTGACCGAACCCGTCAGGGAAAAACCTGCAAAGGAAAAACGCCCATGCAGACCTTGAGCGGCGATCAACAGATCTGAAAGGAAACGTTCCAGGCTTGATCTGGGGCACGTCCGGCCTGACCTGACAGACGCCGCGTCAAAACCGGCGACCCCCGCCCCTTTCAAAAAGCGGCGTCAGATCAGGCCGGACGTGCTGCATTTAAGGAAAACTAGCGAAAGAACCGGCCCGAAACCTTATCGGCGATTTGCGCCCTTACGTCGCGGCCTTCGTCGTCCCGCTTCACGGCCATCAGGTACAGTCCCTTCCCTTCGCAGGCCCGCTCCCATAACTCGCCGATCAGGCGCTTTTCCCTCGTTTCCGGATTGCCCAGCAAGTGCGCGCCCTTGTATTCGACGGCCAGGACGCGACCGTCATGAAGCTTCGCGACAAAATCCGGATAGGTCCAGCCTCGCGCCAGCGGCAACCGGAACGAGGCGGGATGCCCGGGGATATTGCGAAGCCAGTGTTTGACGCTGGGGTCGCCCTCAATAGTCATCGCGCACTGAAACTCTTCTCCCGCATCGCCGCCGTCGATTTCCGGCACGATTTCCAGAAAGTGTTTCTTGAATGTGAACTTGCCGCGATAGGGCTTTTGCCCGTCGTACATGCCGTCTTTGAATGCGAAGCCGTCGTCGAACGAAACCGACGGTTTCGCGTCCGGCCCGAACAGATACCGTTGATAGGCTTTACTCGCCTCCGCCTTCTTCAATTCCTTGATCTTCGACGTCAGCTTGCGCCCCAGCACGAACTTGGCGCGCCACAGCGCGCTCAGCGGAATACCCCGCTCGTTCACCAGATAATGCACGTGATCGAGCACCCATTTAAGGCGTTCGGACTGGCTGAAACGCGGGTCGGCGATGAGCTTGTCGATGGCGAGGGCGAGTTTGTTCTCGGTCCACCCGGCGACATCGACGTCCAATGAAAGCTGCCGTTCCTCGCCGGCGAGGGAAATTTCCAGCCTCCGGCCGTCCAGGTCAATTTCCCATACATTGGCTTCCTCGCGGACGGCGAATTCCGTTTCGCCGAGCCTCGCCGGGTGATCCAGCAGGGACCAGTCGTGGTGTTCGTCGAATGTCTCCGGGTCGGCAAGCTCCAACTCGCCCTGGATTTCGGAAACCAGCGCTGGCATATGGAACGGAACGCGCCGCGCGGCCGGGGACAGCTCCCGCTCGACGCGATGCTTGAACGCCGCCGCCTTCTCGGCGAATCCCCGCCGCCCCGCCTTCGGCACGACCTTGGAAATCGCCTCGATGACGCCATCGGACACGGCGCCCGACACGGTGACCTCGATCGCGCCGTCATCGGCCTTTCTCACCTCGACCGCCCTTTGGTCCTCGTCCGGCAAGGAAGACAAATCGGGCGCGGCCTCCACGGTTTCCGACAAGACCGGTTTCGGCTTGAGGGTCCAACCGAATTCCCCGCCCTCCAGCGGCAATTCGCCGTGGCCGGTCTCTTCGCGTTCGATGTTGAGCGCCGCCTCCTCCTCGTCGAAGCCCATGGCGACAAGCCGGTCGCGCAGCGCGTTCGCCGCCCGCGCGAACGACGGTTCGGACACGTGGGCGTAGGACCGGTTCAACTCCGCCCGCTCCCGGCGCCGCGCGAACGGCATCCGCAAGACGCGCCCCAAAAGCTGTTCCACCGCCGCCGCGCTTTTAATATTGGCGACGGAGCAAAAGACATAGGCGAACGAACAGTCCCACCCTTCCTTGAGCGCCTCGACGGTGATGACGTGCTCGATCACACACCCGGGATCGAACAGGTCAACGCCGTCCAGGCCCCGTTGATCGCCGGTCGCGACCGCGACGCGCTCTTCGTCCACGCCGCTGGTTTCGACGAGGTAATTCCTCAGCACCTCGACGGTGACCTCCTCGTTCTTCTTCTGCGCCTGATAGAGAATAATGGGCCGGATGTAGCGGCGGTCCCCCTTGGCCGCGTTCGCCAACTCCTGGCGGCGCTGAACGGCGCCGTCCACGGCGGATTGCCAGTTCGGATGTTCGGCCAAGACGACCGGCAGCTTGATCATCTCCTCGTCCTTCAACTCCTGCGCGCTCACGGAATGAAGGATGTTGCTGTTAAACCGGGGCGTCGCCGTGAACTCGATGACGCAGCTTGGGCGGACCCGCTGCTGCATTTCGCGCGACAAACCGGTCACCGCGTTGTGCGCCTCGTCCACGATCATGATCGGGCGAACCATGTGCAACAGGTTGGCGAACGAGAATTTCACCCGCCCCGTCCCCTCCAATTTCTCCAGGTTCGGATGGTCCCCCAAGGGCGCGCCGGTGAAATGCGGTTCCATGTCCTCGTGGTGCGCGTAGACCTTTCGCCCCTCCGTGTTCTCGACGCGAAGCGTCTGAATGGTGCCGACGACGACGGTCAGGTTGCCGCGAATGTCGTGCGGCCGGATCTGGCTGAAATCGCCGATGTCGAAGACGCGCACCCGGCCCTCGAACAATTCGTCCAACTGTTGGCGGTACGCATGCCCCGTGGTCTTGAGCGCGTCCACCGTCTGGCGGCGGATCGTGTTCGTCGGAACCAGCCAGAGAACGGCCGGATAGTCCCTTTCGACCCAGGCGTCGCGGGCGACGCCGATGGACCGGGCCGCCAGGATCGTCTTGCCGCCGCCCGTCGGCAGCCGAAGACACATGTAGGGAACGTCCGGCAGGCCCTCCAATTCCTTGTATTCTTGAACGTATTTGCCCAGCCGCCGCTTCCGCCCTTCCTCTTCCGTGATCTGTTTATAGGCTTCCTTCGGGCCGCACAGGCGGCACAGCTCCAGATAGGCCCGCAGGGCTGCCAGGGTTTGCTTCTGATAATCCTTCAAGATCATTGAGACGGCCCCCTTCCCTATCGCGCCTTGACGTCGTAGGGCGTCTGTTTGAACGTGACGTTTTCGGCCTTCAGCCGCGCCGCGCCCAACCGGCTGCTCTCGCCGTAAACGACGATGGGACCGGAAAAGCAAGAGGAAGGGGAAGGGGAAGGGGAAGGGGAAGGGGAAGGGGAAAACGCGCCGCCGCGCCCGGCCAGCCCGGCGCGAATCAGGGCCAAAACCTTCCGCGTCAGCACGTTTCCGCCGTGGGGCCGCTTGTCGCCCAGAACGCCGTTATAGAGCAGCGCGTATCCCGTCCCCCGATGAACGCCCAGAACCGGCCCGCCGCCCAAGGGTTCTTGGCCGCCGTTCCAGGGCGTCCGCGTTTCGCCGAACCAGACGTGCGCCGCCAGAACCGGAAACCTTATGTCGGGTGAGATACGCCCGTCCTCGTCGAAGGCCGCCGCGCCAAGGCGATAAAACCGGAACCCGCCGCCGCCCCGCCAATTTTGACTCTTCGACACGCCGCCTTGTTCCCCCTCGATGACCTTCCGCAGGCGCGGAACGCAGTGGGTTTCGGCGTGATCGCCCATCTCCACGCCGATCCAGCGGCGGCCCATCTTCTGCGCCACCGCCGCCGTGGTGCCGGAGCCGAGGAAGGAGTCGAGCACCAAGTCGCCGGGGTTGGTGGCGATGTGGAGGACGCGTTGGATGAGGCGTTCGGGTTTTGGGGTGTCGAAGGAATTTTCATTTCCAAACAACGCTTTGATTTCCTTCTTGGACTCTTGCGTGTTGCCAACTTCATCATGAGGCCACCATGTCCAACTTTGCCGTCCATATGATTCGGAAAGATAGTTCTTTCGACGTGGTACACCTTTGCCGTTTTTGCCAAAATAAAAGCGTCCTTCAGACACTTGGCGCAAAAAGTTATCTTTCGTATTTTTCCAACATGATCCTTCTGGTGGCGTATATTTGGCACCTCCCGGAGTCGTAATTTCGTACATCTGATTAGGGCGATAACCTTGTGCTGAAAAATCTCTTGAAACCCAGGGCCCGCGAGGATCTTTATCTGGGTTTTTATACTCTTTCTTTTGTTGTTCACTCAGAGGTAACAGGTTTGCTTTCACCGTGAATTCTGGTTTCAACATGGAATAAACGATTATGTTTTCGTGTCCATCACCCAAAACGGCGCGGAAATCTGGAGACGTTCGCTTTTGCCAGACTACGTTGGCGACAAAGTTCTTTCTTGCAAAAATCTCATCCATGAGAATTTTCAAATAATGGCCTTCATCGTCGTCAATCGAAACCCAGATCGATCCGTCCTCCGAAAGCAGGTCGCGCAGCAACTCCAGCCTCGGCCACATCATCGCCAGCCATTGGGAGTGTTCCAGGCTGTCGTCGTAATGCTCGAACGCCGAACCGGTGTTGTACGGCGGGTCGATATAGATACATTTCACTTGGCCCGCGTAGAACGGCAGCAGCGCTTTCAGCGCTTCCAGGTTGTCGCCTTGGATCAGCATGTTTCCAAGGGACGCGTCGCCGCGGGAAAGGTCGGGGACTTCCTCCAACAGCCTGTACGGCGCGGACCGGCCCGCCTGTATGTCCTCGTCCCGCGTCAGCCAGTTCAGGATCGGCAAAGGTTGTTCTCCTCCGGCCCCGCCGCCGCCGGGCCGGTCCGCCGCCTCTGGCCTTTCGGTTTTCGCGCCGTGCCAGCGCCGGACATGGTTTCGTTCAACGGATTGGCTTTGACATCACGGACCGTGATTTCAAAATGCGGTGGGAATGTCATTCCTTGTCCTCGTCTCCGGCGCGGTCCAGAGGACGGTTATGGGAACATGGGCCATTGGGGTCAACCCCCGGCCGCCCGGCGGGGGGATTTGGATGACAATCTCTCATGGAACCTGCGCGTCACCCCCGCGAAGGCGGGGGTCCAGCGCAACCTTCGTCACTCATAATGGGCACGGCTGGAACCAAAGCGTCATTCCCGCGAAGGCGGGAATTCAGGCGGCGTCATGACCGAACCCCCGCCTTCGCGGGGGTGGCGGAGCAAGGGCACCGGGCGACGGCGCGGGGGCCGCAGGGACGACAGCGCCGAAGAGTTGGTGCCGCAGACGAAGCTATATGCGGACTCAACGGTCCATTCAAAGGATGTTTGGAAAGAACTAACAGACAAGCTTATTTGAGGCCTCTTGAAAGAGGCGCCATGACACATGAAGGGGGCCTTCCCGGTAATGGCGGCAACCACCTACGGCGTCAGGAGAGAGACGCATCCTTGCGGTTGATCATAAGTTTATCGACCTCCGCCGTCGAGTTGGGCCACATGACCTTGATTTTGTCCGCCAACTCGTTGGTATTTTTGTTGGCTGGCCAGTCTCTCAGGCCCTGGATCGCTAGGTGAGGATAAATATCGGCACCCCAAGGCCCCTTGTCCCCGTCACCCCATTCGATTTTTTTGCCTCTTCCGTATTCCGTCCACACCTTGGCCGACCACGCCTCGGGATCGACAGCGTGTTGAAGGTCCCGCTTTTCGACCGGTAGCGGATGTTGCCACCGGTTGATCAGCCAGCGCAAGCGCTCGTAGTTCTCTTGGTCCGCCCGCCAGTGGTACTCGATTACATGTAGCGTCTTCTTGAAGATCGCGATTATGGCACCGGAAAGGACGTCCTTCAGCAATTCCTCGTCGACGGATCCGGGGAGTACCTCTTGGCGATCCGAATTCGCCGCTTGGTCCGCCGATGCTTGGCGGTGCACATCCGCCGCCAGTTGCTCATAGAAAGTCAGGAGGTCATTAATGGACGTCCAAACAGATGCTTGCGAGGCCCAAGTGCCTTTCTCACTTAGCGACGAAGGATCAATACTCTCGGCGAACAACCGGGCAACATCGCAACGCGGCACGTCATGGCCCGTCGGATAAGCACGCCGTAAATTGGCCTTATGCCGCTGGACTTCCCGGTCAGAGCGGAAGTCCTGAATTTGCTGATGGGTAAAACCAAGCCGCCGCCGACGTTCCTGGTCAATCTCCAATCGGTACTGCTTTTCCAAGTCATTCCGACGACGGCGGTTTTCGTTCGCCATCTGGAAGAGAATCGCGAGTGTCGCGAACAGACCGGTCATGAGGATAGCGACAAGGTCTGGGCGTTTGTTGGCGCCGCTGATCACGGCGGCGGCGGCTTCGGCGGCGGCGGCTGTTGAATTGGCGCCGGCAGCAAGTGCGGCCTTCTCCGCTGCGCTGAAGACATCAGTGGTGGCCAACCACCAAAGAACGTAAGCGCCGATAAAGAATACCAGAAGCACGACGATCATGATGCTGTAGGTGGTCGCCGTTGCACGACGCTCCATCAAAAGCGTCGCATCCTCTCCCTGGCCTCTCGACAGGGTGGCCATGACTATCCCAACCAATATGACGACAAGACTAACTAAAACCCCCCAGTACTCGGCACCCATGGCGGCGGCGGCAAACAGCGGTTCACAGAAAATGACGAACAGCGAGAACAGGAGACCCCCGCCGCCAAGGGCGGCAATGATTGTCCAGACCGTTCTTGCCAGCGCAGGCGGTGCCGACGTAACCTTCTTAACCGGCTCCTTTTGAGACGGCTGACCTTTGTCTGCGTCGTTTTCTTGCGCTACTTCTTTTTTGGTTTTGATGTTCTGATCCGCCAAAACTTCACCCTTGTTTGATACTCAAGACGACAAAAAGCCCGCCACCGACGGGATCGGAGTCGGGCTTAACTTTCGCTCTTACGGGCGGGTTTGTAGGCCAAATTTTCCTTGGCGGCTAGATTTCCTTCGGGTCCTTAAACATTTTCATCTGCATTAAAGTCCCGGCATTTACTGGCGGGACACTCCCTTCTGATGATGGTCATCGGCACCTCTGCCGTTCTTCGTTTAGAATATGCGCCCAGCGGCGACGGAAAGCAAGGCCTCTAAAACCCAAGATCGCGACCGCCGCGGTAACGGATTAAAGAGGAACTTTCCGCTGAAAGTGCCCTCGAGCGATGGCCTGGCCATCGCTCGAGGGTGTTTTGTATGTGACCTCCGGCGCGATAAAACAACCGGGCGAAAGGTCGGAAGGATCAAGACCGCCGTTTCATCTCCGCTCCGTGATGACGCAATATTTGCAATTTTTGCAATAAATATGCGATACTCTGAGAATAAAGGAGGTTCTGTTATGAGTCAGGGTAAGAAAGTCATGGTCGGCACATCCGGGGACAGTCTTTCCGGGCAGGTCGCTGATTTATCTCCGGCAAAGTTTGAGACGCTCTATCAACGATTGTCCCGAATTGATTGCATCCGTTTATTCACCTCGCGGGATGGCGTGCGTGAAATGGTTAAGGAAGTTCCTGTCTCTGCTGTATTGTCGGAACCTGTCCCTGTTGTATTATTGGAAAAAGGGTTGCGCAAAACCTCCGGTCCTGGAATCAGGGCTTCCCTGACCTTTGATGAGGATGGGACCATCAGCTTCGACGACACCGAGATTGAGGCCGCTCTGGCCGGAGAGGATGTATCGGCGCTGGAAGCCATCACCCCTGTGGACGCGCCTTCGGGTGAGTTCGGCGATCCCGAAACGGATGATTTTGTATCCGCCCAGGCTATTGCCAACGAGCTTGGCGTTGACAAAACCACGATTACCCGGCGGATCAAGAACAACAAGCTGCTCGGCTATCAGGGTTTCAAGCGCGACTGGCTGATTCCGCGGGCGCAATTCAAAGACGATAATGTCGTGCCGGGCGTCGCCGAAATGATAAAATTGTTCGACAACGAACACAGGGAGGCTTGGTTCTTTCTGTCGTCGAAGTTTTTCTATGGCGATGACAATCCGCGTCCGATTGACCGGCTACGGGCGCTGAGGCGCAACGACAAGGACAAGCTTGAAGCGTGTCTCGCCGAACTTGAGTCCGTGAAAAGCGGTCACGACCACGGAGACCACTTTTGAATGCCGCCGGACTCAACGCCCTGCCCCGTAATTCAAGGCGGGCCGGACAGGTCGCAAAGCTACTGTCCGGGTTACGGACGGTCAAGCCGGTGGCCAATTTCGTTCGCGTCATGGGACAACAATGGGCGTCAACGCAGTCATCCCGGATCAGCGCCAGCGCGGGACTAAGCCGTTTCAGTCCGGTTAATGCGGGCAAAATCAATCCGGCTAAGTTCACAATTCTCTATGGCGCGAGCGATCTGGCGACAGCCGCCTATGAAACGATTGTTCGTAACCGGTTCGATCTTGATCCGGCGCGTGTGCTGAAACCGGCGGATTACCAAACAAAATGCGCCGTAAACATCTCGACCCGGGTTGGCCGGACGTTGTCCCTGCTTGACCTGAGAAACGGCAACGCCATCCGTTCAGGCGTGCCGACGGATGTCGTCCGCTGTTCGAATCATAAGGATGGTCAGCATTTTTCTGAATTCGTGCATCGTCAGATGTCCAGTATCGATGGCCTTCTCTATTCGAGCCGGTTTACCGGTATCGCATGTATCGGTGTCTACAATCGCGCGTTCGTTAAGCTGACCTCCGGGGCAAGTCCGCTCCCTTTGAGCGGACCCGTGCTTACCGCCGCCCTGGCGAACTGGAACATCACGGTCACCTGATCGAAAAGTCGGGCCTACGGTCCATCGACTTCCCTCCGTAATAGCGGAACGGGCGCGGGGCGCCGGGGACGACGAAGCCGGGAGGACGAGACCTAACGCTTTGAGAACTGGAAGCTCCGGCGCGCCTTCCGCTTGCCGTACTTTTTGCGTTCGACCATCCGGCTGTCGCGGGTCAGGAAGCCCCGGGCCTTCAGGGCGGGGCGCAGGCCCGGCTCGTAAAGGGTCAACGCGCGGCTGACGCCATGGCGCACGGCCCCGGCCTGGCCGGATAGGCCGCCGCCCTTGACCGTGCAGACGACGTCGTACTGACCAACGCGGTCGGCGGTCTCGAACGGCTGTTGCAAAAGCATCTGCAGAACCGGACGGGCGAAGTAGGCGCCGGCCTCCTTGCCGTTCACCGTGAACGCGCCCGGACCGGGCTTGACCCAAACGCGGGCCACGGCGTTTTTACGGCGGCCGGTGGCGTAGGCCCTGCCCAGGTCGTCGATCTTCGGTTCGGCGGGCGCGGGGGCCGCGTCGGCCGGGGTCTCGACCGGCGTCCCGGTCGGCGTGGCGATTCCGGCGAGTTCGCCCAGATCTTCCAGGGTCTTGGTTTCCTCGGACATGGATCACCTCGCGTTTTTCGGGTTCATCGCGGCGACGTCCAGCGGTTCCGGCCGCTGGGCGCCGTGCGGGTGTTCGGGGCCGGCGTAGACGTGCAGTTTTCTCATCTGCCGGCGGCCCAGGGGACCGCGGCTGATCATGCGCTCGACGGCTTTTTGAATGAGACGCTCGGGATGTTTGCCGGAAAGCGTGGCGCCCGCCGTGCGCTCCTTTATGCCGCCCGGATAGCCCGTGTGCCAGTGGAATTTCTTGTTGGCGAGTTTCTTGCCCGTCAGCTTGACCTTCTCGGCGTTAACGACGACGACATTGTCGCCGCAGTCGATGTGCGGCGTGAAGACCGGCTTGTGCTTGCCGCGCAGCCGCGTGGCCACGATGCTGGCGAGACGGCCGAGAACAAGGCCCTCGGCGTCGATGACGAGCCATTTCTTCTCCACCTCGGAAGGCTTTGCGGAATAGGTGCTCATTGTCGGTTCCTCAAAAAAATCCCGGCCCCAGGCCAATTCGCGGGACCGGACCGCGCGGGGCCCCGGAAAGACGGGCCGCCCGCCTTCGCGGAAGGCCGGGACAATAGCAGGCCCGCCCCGTCAGTCAATGACGAATTCGCCGGAAAATGGTTATAAATCCATGCGTTGGAGATATGGTAATAAAGTACCCTTATTCAGGGCCCAAACCGTTTCAAGGCCCAAACCGTTTCAAGGCCCGTCCCGCCGGGGCGGAATGGAATAGGTTCCCGTGGCGTGGGCGACCGGGTCCTCGAAACCGTCCGAATGGATATGCACGTCCATCACGGCCAGGCGCTTGCCCAGCTTAAGAATTTTCCCCTCGCCGATCAGGTCGGCGGGCCTGGGGCGGTGCAGGAAATTGATGGTGAGGCTGGTGGTGACCGCCAGCTTCACCGGGCCGATGGCGCCCAATAGCACCGCGTACATGGTGGCGTCCGCCAGAGCCATCATGGAGGGGCCGGAGACCGTGCCGCCGGGACGGAGTTGCGCGCCCGCGGCGGACATGCGCAGAACCGCCGCGCCGGCGCCGATGCTGTCCGCCGACATTCCCTGCCCCGCGAACCAGGGCGCCTCGCCAGTCATGATCCGGTGGAATTCCTTGACGGTGACTTGAGCCACGCCGCACCTTTTCCGTTCGACTTTTCACAAACCCTAGGCGGCGGAGCGGGGCGGGTCAATTCGTCAATCCTTGCCGCCTCCTCTCTTGCCACTCCCCTTCCCGGGCCTTACCATCCGGGCGGCTGGAGGATATGATCAATGACAAACGAGGCGCTGGTGCTCCGCGGCGGCCGGGACGGCGTCGCGACCCTGACACTTAATCGTCCCGACACGCTCAACGCGCTTTCGTCCGGGCTGATGACCGCCCTTCAGACGGCGCTGGACGCCATCGCCGGGGACCCGTCCGTCCGCGTCGTGGTGCTGGCGGGAGCGGGCGAGGCCTTTTGCGCCGGTCATGACCTGACAGAAATGAAAGCGATGACCAGCCGGGAAGAGATCCGCGGGTTCTTCGGCCAGTGCTCTCGAATGATGCTAACCATCAACAGCCTGCCCCAACCGGTGATCGCCAAGGTGCATGGCGTGGCGGCGGCGGCGGGGTGCCAGTTGGTGGCCCAATGCGACCTGGCCGTCGCGGCGGACGGCGCCCGGTTCGGCACGACCGGCGTGAAGCTCGGATTGTTCTGCTCCACCCCGATGGTGCCCGTCAGCCGCGTGATGCCGAAAAAGCACGCGCTGGAGCTTCTCTACACGGGCGACCTGATCGACGCGGAGACGGCCGCCCGGCATGGTCTCGTCAACCGCGCCGTGGCGCCGGACGCGCTGGAGGCGGAGGTGCGGGACCTGGCGTCCCGCATCGCCGCCCGGGCTCCCTCGGCCATCGCGCTTGGGAAAGGTCTCTATCACCGTCAAATCGGCGAAGACCTGGAAACGGCGTACGAGATCGCCGGCGACGTCATAACCCGCAACATGATGATGCCGGACGCCCAGGCCGGCGCCCGGGCGTTCCTCGACAAGGCCCCCATGCCCGAATGGCGGCCCCGCGACACGAAGGACGGCGCGTGAGCGTCCATCCCGCCTATTCAGACGCCTTCGTCCTTGGCGTCCTGAGGGACGTCGAAACCATCGCCATGGTGGGCGCGTCGCCCAAGTGGGTGCGGCCGTCGAACTTCGCCATGAAGTATCTCCTGGGCAAGGGCTATACGGTGCATCCCGTCAATCCGGGCCACGCGGGCGAAGAAATCTGGAACCAGATGACCTACGCCAGCCTGGAAGACGTCCCCGGTCCCTATCAGATGGTGGACATCTTCCGCGCGTCCGCCGCCGCCGGTCCGATTGTGGACGAAGCCATCCGCTTGAAGAACGAGAAAGGCATCACGGATATCTGGATGCAGCTGGGCGTTGTGAATGAAGAGGCGGCGGAAAAAGCGGAAACGGCCGGGCTCCGCGTCATCATGGACCGGTGCCCCAAGATCGAATACGGTCGCTTGTTCGGCGAGCTTGGCTGGTGCGGAGTCGACAGCGGCGTCATCTCGTCGAAACGGCGGCGGTGATCATGTTCCCCGGGCGTCATTCCATCGAAAGCGGGAATCCGGAATCCGGCGTTCGGGAGCGGCCCCCGGCTTTCGCCGGAATGACGGAAGACGAAGACGTGTTTTTTCCGCCTCAAAACAGGTAATTCCCATGCCTGGCGATCAAAAGACCAGACACGCCTTCGGGTTCGAGACCCGCGCCATTCACGCCGGCGCCCGGCCGGATCCGGCGACCGGCGCGCGCGTGCAACCGATTTACCAGAACACGTCCTATGTGTTCGACGACACGAATCATGCGGCGGACCTCTTCAACCTTCAAACCTTCGGCTTCATCTATTCACGCCTGACCAATCCAGGCGTCGCGGCGCTGGAAGAGCGGCTGGCGAACCTGGAAGGCGGACGGGCCGCGCTCTGCGCCGCATCGGGTCACGCCGCTCAATTCCTCACCTTTTTCACGTTGCTGGAGCCGGGCGACGAGTTCGTTGCCTCCAAGAACCTTTACGGCGGTTCCATCACCCAGTTCGGCGTCAGCTTCAAGAAACTGGGCTGGACCTGTCATTTCGTCGATCCGGCGGACCCGGAAAATTTCCGCGCGGCGATGACCGGCAAATGCAAGGCCGTCTTTATCGAGGCGCTGGCCAACCCCGGCGGCATGGTGCTAGACGTGGAAGCAATCGCCGACGTCGCGCATTCCGCCGGCATTCCGCTGATCGTCGATAACACGCTGGCGACGCCGTATCTGTGCCGGCCCATGGACTGGGGCGCGGATCTGGTCGTCCATTCAACCACCAAGTTCCTCTCCGGTCACGGTAACTCGGTGGGCGGCGCGCTGATCGAGTCCGGCCGTTTCGACTGGGCGGCTTCGGGCAAGTTCCCCGGCATGTGCGAGCCTGATCCCGCCTATCACGGTCTCGCGTTCCATGAGACCTTCGGCGACTTCGGTTTCACCATGCGCGCCCGCGCCGTGGGCCTGCGCGACATGGGGCCCAGCATGGCGCCCATGAACGCCTTTCTGACTCAAACCGGTATTGAAACTTTGCCCATCCGCATGGAACGGCACGTGCTCAACGCCCGGGCCGTGGCGGGCTATCTGGCGGACCACAAGAAGGTCGCCTGGGTTTCATACGCCGGTCTTCCCTCCTCGCCTTATCACAAACTGGCGCGGAAATACCTGCCGAAAGGGGCCGGGTCCGTTTTCACCTTCGGCCTCAAGGGGGGATTTGAGGCCGGCGTGAAGCTGGTCGAGGGGGTGGAGTTGTTCTCTCACCTCGCCAATGTGGGCGATACGCGCAGCCTGATTATCCACCCCGCCTCCACCACCCACCGGCAGCTCACCGATGAGCGGCAAATCGCCGCCGGCGCCGGGCCGGATGTGGTGCGGTTGTCCGTGGGGCTTGAGACGGCGGATGATTTGATCCGCGATTTGGATAACGCGCTAAGCCGGATCTGACCGCACCCGAAGGTCCGGGCGCGGCGCTCTTTCCAGGACGGCGAGGGGCATGGGATCAGCCCTGAAGGCGCTTGATCACCGCAGCGGCGGCGTCATCGGCGTCTTCCGGGTCCACGCGGCAGGCGCCGACAGCCATATGACCGCCGCCGCCGTGCTCTAACATCAACGAGCCCACATCGGTCGGGTTGGAACGGTCCAGAATGGACTTGCCGACGGCAATTTCCACCTGTCCGTCGTCCAGCGGCGCCAGGTGGACGGAGACATTGCAGGACGGGAAGATGGCGTAGACCAAGAAACGGTTGACGCTGTAAATCGGATTTTCGCCGCGTAAATCGACTTTGACCACGTTATCGAGAACCTCGGCCCGCCGGCGCATCTGCATTTCACCCCGCTCGTGGTTTTGCTGGAAGTTCAAGACACGCTCTCGCACGTCCGGAATTTCCAGGATGTCGGCAATGGGATGATGGCGGCAGTAGGTCATCATATCGACCATGAACTGCGTGTTGTCGATCCGAAAGCCCTTGATCCGCGACAAGCCGGTCCGCCCGTCGAGCAGGAAATTCAGAAGCGTCCAGCCTTCGGGCGCGAGGATGTCTTCTTCCGAGTAATCGGCGGAGTCCGCCTTGTCAACGGCCGACATGAGTGCTTCCGAGACCGCTGGAAATCCGGATTTTCCGCCAAAATGACCGTAAACAACACGAGCGGCCGACGGCGCCATGTGATCAATGACGCAATTGTCCTGACGCCCGGCGCGCGCCACTTCGCTGGAGTGGTGGTCGAAACAAAGATGAACACCCGGAACATAGGGCAGGTTGGCCGTGATATCGCGGTTGGACGTGTTGACGCGCCCGTCCTGCATCTCTCTCGGCTGCGCGAACAGAACCTCGTCGATCATCTGGAGTTCCTCGAACAGCGCGCCGCAAACAACCCCATCGAAATCGGGCCGTGTCACCAATCTGAACTTGCCTTGATCCGTCACCCTGAAACTTCTCCCGCGACTGCGGCCCGGACATCTTCCGGCGCATCGAACCTAGGTACATTTTCAGCAATCAAAAGGCAACCGAAAGGGCTGGCCCCGCCCACTCGAAACCGGGCCTTCTTCCGGCCATGCCGATCGTGCTATAGGCACGGGAGATCCCCGCCTTAATCCATGTGTGACTCACGCTTCGCTTCGGCAAGCCCGATTTTGGAAACTGTAATAATGACCGAGAACACTGACGCGCAAACCCTCGGCGTGCAATTCGCCAACCAGTTCATCAACATGGCGAACAAGCGTCTGGAGGAAGGCATGCGGCCCGACGTGATCGCCACCGGCATGCGCCATGCGGCGGCCAATTTCTCGGCCTTTGTCGCTTCTCATACGGCGCCGGAAACGCTGGAGGACGGAACGCTGACGAATGAGTTCGCCCATATGCTCGACTATTACGCCGAACGCCACTCGCGAGAAGCCGCCAAACCGCAGCCGGGCCTGATGAACCTGGTTCAGCAGGTGAAGGACGAGAGCGGCGGCCAGGGCAGTTAAATCAGGCCGGGACTTCAACCCTCCGCGTGATACTTCTCAATCACGTCCACTTCTCTGGCGGAGCCCATGATCACCGGCACGCGCTGGTGAATTTTCTCCGGCCTGCATTCCATGATGCGCCCGCGCCCGGTGGACGCCTTGCCGCCCGCCTGTTCGACAATGAACGCCATGGGGTTGGCTTCATACATCAAACGGAGCCGGCCGCCCTTCTCCCGGATTTTCTCGTCGATGGGATACATGAACACCCCGCCCCGCGTGATCATGCGGTGAACGTCGGCCACCATGGCGGCGACCCAGCGCATATTGAAGTCCCTGGCCCGGGAGCCTGTTTTACCGAGTTTGCAATCGCCGATGTAGCGCCGGACCGGCGCTTCCCAGTGGCGTTCGTTGGACGCGTTGATGGCGAACTCCCCCGCTTCCGCCGGAATTTCCAGATCCCGCTTGGTGAGCACGAATTCGCCGACGCCCGGGTCCAACGTGAATTCGTGAGCGCCGTCGCCAGCCGTCAGAACCATCACCGTGGACGCGGAATACAACACATAGCCCGCCGCCACCTGTTCCGTTCCCGGTTGCAGGAAATCTTCCGCAATCGCCTGGCGCTCTGGGTCCGGCGCGCGCAGCACGGAAAAGATCGTGCCGACAGGGCCGTTGATTTCGATGTTGGAAGACCCATCCAGCGGGTCGAACACCAGCAGATACTGTCCGCGCGGCTCCGCCGTCCCCAGAAAATGAGGCAATTCCATCTCTTCGGACGCCAGAGCGGCGATCTGACCGCCCCGCTTGGTCCAAACAATGAAAGTGTCATTGGCCATGACGTCCAGGGCCTTTTGCGTCTCGTCCTGGACGTTGGCCCCGACGGCGGCGCCCAGGTCATGGGTGAGCGAACCGTGCCGGACCAAATTCGAGATCGCCTTGCAGGCCGCCGCCACGTCGGTCAGCAGAGAAGTCAACTGCTCGCTCGACCCGGGTCGCTTGCGGGCTTCTTCATAGAGAAAATGAGATAGCGTCAGCCGATAGGCGTCCATGAACCGCCCCCTTCAAATTGATGGCCGCTCTGGCCCCTGGACGGGATATGAAAAACATGAAAACGGACACTGGCGGGTATCCGTTCGGCGGGCTTCGCGCGTCCTGCGTCCCGCGCCGGAAGCGCGACGCCTTCCGCCGGGCAAATGGTGCCCCCTACGGGACTCGAACCCGTGTTTCTGCCGTGAAAGGGCAGCGTCCTAGGCCACTAGACGAAGGGGACGCGAGGCACGGGTTTTATCCGCGCGCCCTGGTAAAATCAAGGGTTAAAATCAAAGATGTAATGGTTCGGGCGGTTTGAGACTCCCCCGCCCCGGGCCGGTCATTCGGAACGCGGGCCATTGGGGCCGGTCCTCCCGGCGCCCGGAGAGCCCTGCGGGCGGTGTGTTTTTGGACGGTCTTTTTGAAATCAAGGCGCATGGCCCCGCTCATACCGGCCGGCGGGCCGCGCGGGCGGGGGATTGGCATGACGGGACCGCCCCGTCCGGGGCGTCACCCCCGCGCGGGCGGGGCTTATATGACGGTCCCGTATGTCGGTCTCGCCTGGCGCAAGCATGTCATTTCCCCCAGTCCTGTTTTATCATTCCCGCGAAGGCGGGAGTCCAGAACAGCCTTTGCCACTCGATCATTGGCCATCACTCATGATAAGTCCGAACGCGCGCCGCCGCGCTGAATTCCCGCCTTCGCGGGAATGGCGGAGCGGGCGCGCGGGAATGACAAAAAGAAGGGTTCTCGCACCAAATACGGAATTGGGGTTCCGAAAAAGACGATTTCCATTATATGATTCGTTCTTCTAGCAGCCTCGTTTCGGATTTGGCGCTCATGGCGAAACACCACACAGACACGGTTTCAGTCCCCTCCGACGCGGATATGTCCACATGCGGGCCTCAGCATGAAGAGAACCTTTCAACCGATGACGCGCAACGCTATCAGCATTGGCTGCACGTCACATCGGACGGCCTGTTCGACCTGAACATGACCACCGGCGAATTGTTCTGGTCCCCGGGACTATTGGAAATCTTGGGCATCAAGGACGGTGAAACGAAACGCCAACGCCGCGAATTTTTTGATCGCCTGCATCCCGATGACGTCCCCCGTGTCAACGACGCCCTGAACGCCCACATCAATGGTGACGCTCCCTACGAGATTTCCTACCGCATTCGTCATGAGAATGGCCATTACATATGGGTAATGGTACGCGGCCAGATTATAAAAAACGATCCCGGCGATCCCGTTCGGCTGTCTGGAATTTTCATGGACATAACCGAGGCGGTGGAGCGCGAGAAACGCCAGCAAGCCGACCGCCATTGGTTCGAGGCCCTTTACAGACAAGCGCCTTACGCCCTGGTGCTGCTTGATGAAAACCGTATCATCTCGAACCTCAACGAACACGCCAGCGATTTATTCGGCTATGGCGAGAAAGAGTTGAAGGGCCGCTCCGTCGCGGTTCTTTTCGCCTTGGATGGCAATTTTGACGTCCCTGGCGCTCAATTCCGCGAGGCGCATTGGGACGGCGGTGTTTTCAACGGCATCTTGCGGTACCGCCGCAAGAATGGAACGGAATTTTTGGGCGAGGTGTCTGCCAGCGCGATCGCGAACCCCGATGGAAAGTTGTTGGGTTACGTCTCCGCCATCCGGGACGTCACGCGCCGGGAGGCCGTCGCCAAGGCGCTCATGGACAGTGAAGCCCGGTTCCGCGATTTCGCCGAAGCCGCTTCCGACTGGCTTTACGAACAAGACGAAAATTTACGCTTCACCTTCATCTCGGACCGGTTTCTGCAAACCACTGGCCATAAGCACGAGAACATTTTGGGCAAAACACGTTGGGAGTTCATTCAATCCATCGGCGGCGATACGTCCGACGACAACTGGCGGGACCATATCGCGACACTGGAACGGCACGAAAGCTTCGAGAACTTTTCACATCACATCAAATTACATGACGGCTGTCGGTTTGTCTTTAAGGTGAACGGCAAGGCGATCTTCGACGATGAAGGCGTGTTTCGGGGCTACCGCGGCGTGTCGCGGGACATCACCCGTGAAACCGAACAAATTCTGGCGCTGGAAAAAGCCATAAAAGTGGCCGAAACGGCGGTGGACATGAAGTCGGAGTTCCTCTCGACAGTCAGCCATGAGTTACGGACGCCAGTCGCCGCAGTCATGGGATCTATTGGCCTGATGGCCTCCGGAGCCATCGGGACGCTTCCTGAAAAGGCGAAGGACATGATCAGCCTAGCGATGCGGAATTGCGACCGGTTGACCAAATTGATCGACGATATTTTAGACGTGGAGAAATCTCAGACAGGACAGCTTGAGTTTATTTTCGAGCATCTGGACGCGGTTGAACTGGTCGCCGACTCAATTCAGGCCAACCAGCCGTTCGCCCAAAATTTCGAGGTGACGTTGGCGTTGACGGATCAGCCACCCGAAGGAGCGACCGTTATGGGCGACAGGTTCCGGCTGATTCAGGTCATGTCGAACCTGCTTTCGAACGCGGTCAAGTTTTCCGAAAAGGGCAGCGCTGTCAGCGCCGCAGTCACCAAGTCAAACGAGATGGTGGCGATTACCGTCACGGATCGCGGTTGCGGAATTCCGAAAGAATTCCTTGCCCGCGTATTCGACCCGTTTTACCAGATCACCCAGTCGGACGCCCGGGCCGTCGGGGGCACCGGGTTGGGCCTCACCATCACCAAGCATATCGTCGAGCGTCATTCCGGCCGGATCGACATCCAATCGGAGATCGGCCGGGGCACTAGCATCACCATCGAACTGCCTGCTGCTTGAGACCCGCCCAGTCACGAGGGCCAGGCCGCGTCCTCAATATGAAACTGCGGATCCGACCGTCCTTGCCAGGTGTTGACCCTCAGGCGTCCCATAAGATGAATAGGCCGGCCCGACAATTCCAGCAGCGCCCCTCCCAGCGGGGTTTCCAAGACGCGGAAGGCGATGGCCTTCAAGCCGCCACGTTGTCCCTCCCTCGCGATGACGCAGCGGACATGATCGCCGCCCGCCCTGTCCGCATAGGACACGCGGGCATGGGGAATCACAAAACGGGGCTCGGGATTACCCGAGCCGAAAGGACCCAGTTTTTCCAACTCGCCCGCCAGAGCCAGAGTCGCCGCCTCGGGGCTCAAGGCGCCGTCGATGATGCTGGTGGCCCGCAATCCCCTGCCGGCGACGATTCGTCCCACCCGCTCATTGAGAAACGCCACAAACTCCGGCAACTCTTTCGCGGATAGAGAAAATCCAGCCGCCATGGGATGACCGCCACCCTTGGTCAGCAACCCAGCCTGGCGGGCCGCAATGACGGCCGCGCCCAGATCTACGCCGGGCACCGAGCGGCCCGATCCCGTCCCCCTTACGCCATCCGCGTCCAGAGCGATGACGCAAGCCGGACGGTTGTAGCGTTCCTTCAAACGGCTGGCGACGATCCCTGCGACGCCGGGATGCCAGCCCTCGCCGGCGACAACGATGGCCGCGGACGGGCCGCCGCCCCGCTTCACCCGCTCGACCGCCTGATCAAGAACGGAGCGCTCTAGATCCTGGCGCTCCTTGTTCAAACGGTCCAGAGTCTCGGCCAAATGCCACGCCTCGTCCCTGTAACGGGTTGACAGAAGACGATAACCCAGATCGCTGGCCCCAACCCGTCCGCCGGCATTGACCCGGGGTCCCAGGATAAAACCCAAATGATGGCAGGCGGGCGGTTCATCGACACCAGCCTTGTCGGCCAAGGCGGTCAAACCGATATTGCCGCGCTTCCCCATGACCCGGAGCCCTTGAGTTACGAAGGCGCGATTCAACCCCGTCAAGGGAACGACATCGCAGACCGTGCCCAAAGCCACCAGATCCAGCCATTGCAGAAGATCAGGTTCTGGCCGTTCGCCATACCAGCCCGCGTCTCGAAGGAGCCGGTTAACGGCGATGACCGTCAAATACGCCACTCCCACCGCGGCCATCTGCCCCAGGCCGCTGCGATCATCCAGGCGATTGGGGTTAATAACCGCGACCGCGTCCGGCAACCGCGGTTCAGCCGTATGATGATCCACCACAACCAAATCCAGCCCGGCGTTCCTGGCGTCCGAGAATGGACCAAAGGACAGGGTTCCACAATCCACCGTAATCACCAGAGACACACGATGATTCGTTTTCAATGCAAGCAGCGCCTCCGTATTTGGGCCATAACCCTCTTTAATTCTGTCAGGTATGTGAACAACGGCGCGCGCGCCGGCGCTATCGAAGAAGCGCAGCAACAGGGCTGTCGAGGTTGCGCCATCGACATCATAATCACCCAGAATTCCAATCGTTTCGCCTTGCATGACAGCGGCGGCGATCCGCTCCGCGCCTTGTTCCATGTCGGCAAGCACCATCGGATCCGGCATCCAGTCACGCAGCTTCGGATCAAGGAAAGCCGGGATTGCGTCCATATTTACGCCGCGCGCGCTGAGGACACGGGCGGTCAATTCGGAAAGGGAAAGCCGCTGAGCGAGAGCAAGCGCTTTCCGCTCGTCGGCCAGGGAGGACAGCCAGAAGCGGCCGAGAAGAGAGTTTCCGACACCAAGAACGGCGCGCTCAAGCGAGGCGTCAGCGCCAGCCGTCGGCGTCGGCATTATGCTGGTCTCTGATAAAACGCAAGGTTCGGGACGCGGCCGGTCACGCGAACGGCCTCCAGCGCCGGGTTTCGACTGGCGGCGCCAATGGTGCTGAGCGGACTCAATGACAATCTCCTCTCGCCCCGGAAGCGATACGCCTAACCGGCGCCTTGGCGGGTGGTTTAGAGCGCTTCGATCCGAATGATACGCGGAGACGTCACCACGGCGTCAAGAGCGCCGATGGCGTCGCGCGCGTTCATGACGGACGCTTCGTTCGCAACATGGGTGGTCATGACGACGGGAACCGGCTCGCCGGGCTGCGTGGTGCGTTGAATGATCTGCTCCATGGAGACTTCATGATCCCGCAGAGCCGCGGCGATTCCGGCGAAGACGCCTGGTTTGTCCACCACCTCAAAACGCAGATAATAAGCCCCGCTGCGTTCGTTAATGGGAATGGTCTTGCCGCTGTCGAGCGCACTCGCCGGCCTTGCAAAGGCGGGCGCGATCAAGCCTCTGGCGATATCGATGACATCGGCGACGACGGCGGACGCTGTCGGACCGCCGCCCGCTCCACGTCCTTCCATCTGGATGCGATCGACAAAATCACCTTCCGCCACGACCGCGTTGAAGACACCATTGACATGGTTGATCGTCGCGCCAACCGGCACCATGCAGGGATAAACGCGCTGAGTGACTCCGTATGCGGTCCGGGCCGCCAAACCAAGCAGCTTGACGCCATAGCCCAGTTCTCTGGCAAAGGCCAAATCGATGGCCGAGACTTCCCGGATACCCTCGATATGAACCGAATCAAAATCGATTTTCGATCCAAACGCCATGGAGGCGAGGATCGCGAGTTTATGGGCCGCATCCACTCCATCGACGTCAAAGCTGGGATCCGCTTCCGCGTAACCCAGCTCCTGGGCCTCCGCCAATACGTCCAGGAATTCCCGGCCCGTCTCGCGCATTTCCGTCAGGATGTAATTGCACGTCCCGTTGAGGATACCGTACACGCGGGTCAACTCGTTGGCCATCAGACCTTCGCGCATGGTTTTCAGAATGGGAACGCCGCCCGCGACGGCCGCCTCGAACGCCAGGCCAACTTTCTTTTTCTCCGCCGTCTCGGCCAACATCTGACCATGATGGGCGATCAACGCCTTGTTGGCGGTCACAACATGCCGGCCGGCCTTGAGCGCGCCCTCGACCAGCTCAAGCGCGATCCCTTCAGAGCCGCCAATCAGTTCAACGACCAGATCCAGGTCGTCCCAGTCAATGAGCGCGCGCGCGTCGTCCACCCAGTCGATTCCGGACAGATCGACGCCGCGATCTTTCGAACGGTCGCGCGCGGATACAGCGGATACGACGACATCCCGCCCCGCCCGCTCCGAAATCATCGCGGCGCGAGTCTTTAATATTCCGGTAGTGGAGGCCCCGACGGTCCCCAACCCCGCGATGCCGACGCGAAGGGGCTTCTTGCTCATCTCTCGGCAGCCTTAACGATCCAGATAAATCTCCGCCCGGCGGTTTCCGGCCTCGCCCGTCGGCATCACCTCGAAGAACAAGGGTTGGGCGTCCGACACCGCCGCCAGCAAAACATTCCGCCCCCCCAGACGCGTCAACTCCCTGGCGACTCCCTCCGCCCGCTGGAGCGAGACGCGGAAGTTGGCTTGGCGATGCCGGTTGGGCGTCAGACTGCGCGTCCGGCTGGATGAATGTCCCACAACCCGTAAAGCGCCGCCTTGAGACCGCTGAAGTCCCACAACCTGAGCTAAAATTTTCCGGTCATTCCGCGTCAACCGGGCGGAACCGTTGTTGAAGACAATGGTCGCGACACGGACGGCCGACGGCGGCACCGGCAAAGCGCCGCGATTTTCAACCAGCGGGGCGACTTGTTGAACGGCGGCGGCCGCGACTGGGAACCGGCGCGCCGCCGTCACGGCGGCGAACGCTGGAACGGCCAGAACGCCGCCGGACGAAACCACGACGATCGGCGGCGCGCCCGCAAGCTGAACAGGCATGGCGTCGGTCACGCCAACTGGCTGGGACGGTTGTTGTCCGGCCTTCGCCTGAATCTCGGCCAACTGGGCCTGAAGCCGCGCACGAATGGCTGTGAATTGCTGTTCCTGCTGGGCCGCGCTCGGTACTTGGAGACGCACCTCGCCGCCTGATACGGCGGCCACTTTCGGTTGAGACGTGGGAGTCGACGCGGAAGCAGGGGCCGCTGGTTTCGGGGCCGGCGCGGGAGCCGTTGGTTTCGGGGCCAGGACGGCGACGGCCTGTTCCGTATCCTGACGGGGAATCGCGTCGGCGTAGCGCGGGCGATCCGGATCGGCGGCGAGACCTAGACCCCGTTTCACGGCCCGTTCGTCAACGGCGGCCCGCAATGTCGGGAAGGCGTCCGCCGTTCCCGGGGGCGGTTGATCGCTTTCGCGGGCCAGGCGGCTTTGGCGGCGTTCCTCTTCCCTTGCCTCTTCGTCAGGGTCTGCGGAACTCTCGCCAGCGAACAGCTCAGACGTGCTTTTGTACCATTCCGCCGGGTTTAACTCGTCGGGCAGGGATGAACAGGCCGCGAGCGCCAGCATCGACAAACCCCAACAGGCGGGCCGCGCCACCCCGCGCACGGCGGCCCGATTGATCACCGCCCCCTGAATATTCATTTCAAAAAGACCCGCCTTACGCTCTGCCATCGATCGACGCCCTCCGTCTTATCAGTCCAATCGTTTTTGGCTTTCCCGGCGGGGAGGCCGCAAACCGCTCCCCTGCCCGCCCCTCACAGGGCGCCGCCGACGTTTCGCGCCCTCCCGGACACTGCGCCTGTTGTACTGCCGCGGGGAAGCTTCTAAAAATCAGCGAACGGTGGCTGATACCATAGCCGAACCACAAAGGATAGACACCCATGAACGACCTGCCGCAAGAATCCAGCATGATGGACGACCCGGAGGCGTTGCGGAAATCCATGACCGAGATCGCGGAGCGCAGCCAACGGCTGGTTTCCGACTGGCTGGCCAGAAATTCCACGGAAGTCAGCGTTCCTGAAATGGACCCGCTGAATATCGGCGGCGCGTTCATGGACATGACGGCGAAAATGATGTCCGATCCCCGCAAAGTGATGGAGTCGAGCATGGGGCTTTGGCAGAACTACCTGGAGCTTTGGCAGACCACGACCTTGAAAATGATGGGCCAGGATGGCGCCGGCGTCGCGGAACCCGCTCTGGATGACCGGCGCTTCAAGCACGATGATTGGTCCGACAACCTCGTATTCGACTACATCAAACAGTCCTATCTATTGACGGCGCGCTGGCTTGAGGCGGCCGTCCATGACGTCGATGGGCTCGACGACAAAACCCAGGCGAAAGTGAATTTCTACACCAAGCAGTTCACGGACGCCCTGTCGCCCACGAATTTCGTCATGACCAACCCGGAAGTTCTTCGGGCGACCGTTGAAAGCAAGGGCGAGAACCTTGTGAACGGACTAAATAATCTGCTCGCCGATCTGGAACGCGGGGACGGCAAACTCGCGATCCGCATGACTGACGCGGATGCGTTTGAAGTCGGCGTCAACGTCGCAACCGCGCCCGGCAAGGTGATCTTTCGCAACGACTTGATGGAATTGCTTCAGTTCACTCCGACGACGGATACGGTGGCCAAGACGCCGCTGCTGATCTGCCCGCCCTGGATCAACAAGTTCTATATTCTGGATCTCCGCCAGAAGAACTCGTTCATTCAATGGGCCGTGGCGCAAGGCCACACGGTGTTCGTTATCTCCTGGGTGAACCCCGACGCGGAACTCGCCAAGAAGTCCTTCGAAGACTACATGCTGCAAGGCCCGCTGGCCGCTATGGACGCCATCAGGGATCAGACCGGCGAAACGGCGGTGAACATCATCGGCTACTGCATCGGCGGCACCTTGACCGCCTGCGCCCTGGCCTGGCTCGCCCAACAGACCGGCAAGCATTGGAAGAACCGGGTCAAGTCCGCCACTTTCCTCACCACCATGGTGGACTTCTCGAATTCTGGCGATCTCGGCGTCTTCATCGACGACGAACAAGTCGCGAGCCTGGAAAAGAAGATGAACGAGCGAGGCTATCTGGAAGGTTCCGAAATGGCGGCGACGTTCAACATGCTGCGCGCCAATGATCTGATCTGGTCGTTTGTGGTGAACAACTATCTGCTCGGCAAAGACCCTTTCCCGTTCGACCTGCTTTATTGGAACTCGGACTCGACGCGTATGCCCGCAGCCATGCACAGCTTTTACCTGCGCACCATGTATATCGGCAACAAACTGATCGAACCGGGCGGCGTTACGCTCGCCGGCGCGCCCCTGGACCTAACCAGGATCAAGGCGCCGGCCTACATCGTCTCGACCCGCGAAGACCACATCGCGCCCTGGAAAGCCGCCTATCAGGCGACCAGGCACTACAAAGGCCCGATCCGCTTCGTGTTGTCCGCTTCCGGCCACATCGCGGGCGTGATCAACCCGCCCGATGCGAACAAGTACTGCTATTGGACCAACAGCCGGAAGTACAAAGACTGCGACGCCTGGCTCGAAAAGGCGGCCCGTCACGAAGGCTCCTGGTGGCCCGATTGGGATGAGTGGGTGAAGAAAAAAGCCGGCGGCGATGTAGTGGACGCCCGCGACCCGGCGAAAGGCGGGCTTAAACCCCTCGCCGACGCACCGGGAACTTATGTGAGGGCAAAACCGTGAAGTCAAAAATATCCAAACCTTGACAGCGGTTTTTATCACCGCCCCGGCGCTCGATCATGAACGGCGGAACGACTTCAAGACTTAACACAACGAACAGGTCTCCAACGCTGTTCACAAGACGTTGGACAATCCGGGAGTTCCGTGACCTATCCAACAAGTGTCCTCTGCGATGGCAACCGGTCTGTCATGTCCTCGACATTCCCAGGGTGTTTCCGGACCATTTCGGGGACGGCGAACCCCATACGCTTGAAGCGCTGAAATTCGTCCCGCCGCCAGAAACGGGGAGCGAACGGGATTTGCCGGATTACGGCGCTGCCGCCCGGGACCATTTCCAAGCCTGGCGGGACGCCAAGGGCGGCGTCAAGCCGCCTCCACGGCTTCCGCCAGCAAATCCGCCGCCTCCAGCATTTTACGCTCCGGATAGCCCGTGTAGCCCAGCACCAACCCTTGCGGGCCGTCGTTCTGACAATAGGTGGAAAGCGCGGGCGCGGTTACTTCCAGCTTGGCGGCTTCCCTCATGATGTCGAGGTCCGTTGTCCACGACGCCAGCGCGTCACTCAGGACGCAAGTCAGATGCATGCCCGTGTCGTCATCGGGAACGGTCAACGCCCCATCCAGAGACGCCTTCAGACGTTCGATAAGCCTTGATTGCAATTCGCCATAGACAAGCCGTGTGCGCCGGACGTGCTGGGCGAAGCGGCCGCTTTCGATAAATGCGGCCAGCGCAGGTTGGGCCGTAATGGAGGGATGCTCGTCCACCGCGGCCCGCACACTCAACATGGGATCAACCAACCCTTCCGGCACGACCAGATATCCGAGCCGAAGGGCCGGGAACATGACCTTCGACAGCGTGCCGGCATAGATCACCCGTCCTGACGCATCCAGGCCCTGCATGGCCGCCAAAGGCCGTCCCCGGTAGCGGTATTCACTGTCAAAATCGTCCTCAAGCACCCAGGCGCCAGTCTCCCCCGCCCATTCCAATAAATCCAGCCGGCGGGCGAGCGACATCACGTGCCCCATGGGGAACTGGTGCGTCGGCGTCACGGCAATGACTTTGGGACGGAGACTCATGCGCCGGCCCGTCTCGACGCTAAGTCCCTCCCCGTCCACAGGCAGATAGGAAAAATGAGCCTCCGCGGCCGTGAAAGCCGCCACAAGCCCACGATAGCCGGGGTCTTCCAACACCACATCATCGCCCGGCTCCAACACGGTGCGGGCGCACAGGTCGATCCCCTGCTGCGCGCCGGACGTAATGATCACTTGATCCGCGCCGCACTTCAAGCCGCGAACCGCGACCAGATAAGCCGCCACGGCCTCGCGCAGAGGCCGGTACCCGGCCATGTCGCCCGACAACAGCAAGTCCCTCGGCGGATTGCGCCAGAACTTGGTGATCAAACGCGACCAGTCATCGAAAGGAAACAGGTCCAAATTCGGAATGCCCGGCTCAAAGGGCCGGTCGGGCCGCCTGCCGGGCCGGCGGCGATGAGGCAAGGAACGAATGCGCTCGGGTAACTCCGAAAAAACGTCTCTGGCTGGCGCGAGCTTGATTTCCGGGGCGCTCAAGGGCTGGGATTCCGGCAGCGCCAAAGCGACGCGAGTCCCCGAACCCACGCGCGCCTCCGTATAGCCCTCCGCCGCCAATTGCTCGAACGCGGACAAGACGGTGTTCCGGGAAATACCTAATTCACGGGCAAAATCGCGGGTCGGCGGCAGCTTGGCGCCCGGCGGCAAACCGCCCGCCAGGATCACGCGCCGAATCTGCTCGTAGAGCCGCCGGTGCAGCGGCTCGCCGTTCCCCGTCTCCAGATCGATGGAAACCAGCGCCGCGTTGGTCATGGGAATCGCCATTGGCTCTCTCTAACCCGGAATAATTCGGATTCCGAAGCAACCAGATTGGCCTCAAAAATAGAGGAAAAACCTGCAATATGACAATACCAATTAGAAGGTCGAGGCGTCCCTGACCATCAGAGACAGCAGTCTCGACACCGCCTCGGCCGGATCCAAAGCCCGGCGCCCCACCTGTTCGATTAAGGTCCGGACGTCCGCGTTTGGTTCGGCCAGGGCGCGGCGCAGGTCCGCCTCTATGGCCATTTGAAGCCGAAGACCGGCCGTTTGGCGCGCTCTTGTCCAACCGGCGCCCGAAGACGCCAGATACGTCCCGTGCGCCTCAATGGCGTCGGCGAGCGCTTCGATTCCGGTTCCCGCTTGAGCGCTGGTCGAAAGCACCGGGACGGTCCACCCCTCATTCGCGCGCGCCTTGATCCCCAATTCCAGGGCGGACGCCAAATCCGCGGCGGTCTTGTCCGTTCCCGGCTGGTCGGCCTTGGTGATGACATGGATGTCGGCGATTTCCAGAACGCCCGCCTTGATGGCTTGTACGCCGTCGCCGAGACCCGGGGCGGAAACCACGAGGACGGTCGCCGCGGCGCGCGCGACGTCCACCTCGTCCTGACCCACGCCAACAGTCTCGATCAAAACGGTATCGAAACCCGCCGCATCCAGAATATCCGCCGTATCCAGAGCGGGGCGCGCCAAACCGCCAAGCGCGCCTTGCGTGGCGAAGGAGCGGATAAAGACGCCATCATCGCCGGCGAGTTCCGCCATGCGCACCCTGTCACCCAATACGGCGCCCCCTGAAAACGGGCTCGAAGGGTCGATGGCGATCACGCCCACCTTTTTATTCCGAATCCGTAATATTTTGGCCAGCGCCGTCACCAGCGTGGATTTCCCGCCGCCGGGAGGACCCGTGATCCCAATGACGTGCGCCTTGCCGGCGGTTTGATAAATACGGGCCAACGGCTTGCGCGCCATCTCGCCGCCCGCCTCGGCCAATGAAATCAGCCGGGCAATAGCGGCGCGTTCTCCGTCCAACGCCCTGGCGACGATATCTGTCATCGTCACCCGCGTGCCGCCGCATGCCGTTGATCAAGTCCGGCCTCGGCGTATTCCGCGCCCAACTTCGAATAGCTGGGCCAAATGTAATCCAGCATCTCTGCGTCCTTAACGGACAGCTTACGCAGGAGCCGGGCGGGCGCGCCGGCCCAAACCTCGCCGTCGCCGATGATCTTACCCGGCGTCACGAGCGCGCCGGCGGCAACCAGGGACCGCGAGCCGACCACCGCGCCATCCATCACCGTCGCCCGCATCCCGATCATGCAGCCGTCCTTCAAAGTCGCCGCATGAATCAGCGCGGAATGCCCGATGGTGACCCGGTTGCCGATAATTGTCGGGTATGTTTTTGAATCCACGTGGACAATGGCGCCGTCCTGGATGTTGGTTTCTTCCCCCACCCGGATATGGTTCATGTCGCCTCGCAGCACGCAGCCGTACCAGACGGAAGATCGCGGGCCGATTTCCACATCACCCACGATAACGGCGCCCTCGGCGATAAAGGCGTCCTTGTCGATGACCGGATAAGAGTCTCGATAAGGACGAATAATTCCACGTTGATTTGTCGATGAAGGGTTCATATTTATGGTTTCCACGCCTCATGCAAGCAGAGTTCATAAAGGGGTGACACGGCTTTCATTGACTTGGCAAGCTGGATTCATAATATCCCCACTTTCCTGGAAAGGGTCATGAGGCCCCTTGCACGCGACAAAGCGGAAGCGACGACCGTATGAAATTTGCCGATCTAGGCCTGAGTGACGAGTTACTTCAAGCCGTCACCGACGCGGGCTATGAAACGCCCACGCCTATTCAAACAGAAGCGATTCCGAAAGTCTTGATGGGCAGGGACGTGCTGGGTTGCGCGCAAACGGGGACCGGAAAAACCGCATCCTTCACTCTTCCCATGATCGATATTCTGTCGTCCGGTCGGGCCAAGGCGCGCATGCCGCGCTCGTTGATCCTAGAGCCGACGCGGGAACTGGCCGCGCAAGTGGCTGAAAACTTCGTTACCTACGGCAAGTACACCAAGCTGCAACACGCGCTGCTGATCGGCGGCGAGAACATGGGTCCTCAAATCAAGAAGATCGAAGCCGGTGTGGACGTGCTCATCGCGACGCCCGGCCGGCTAATGGATGTGTTCGACCGGGGGCATCTGCTGCTGAACGACGTGAAGGTCTTCGTCATCGACGAAGCGGACCGGATGTTGGACATGGGCTTCATCCCGGATGTGGAGAAAATCGCCGGGCTGCTGCCGCCCTTAAAGACCACGCTGCTATTCTCGGCCACCATGCCGCCGCCCATCAAACGTTTGGCGGAACGGTTCCTGATCAATCCGAGGGAAATCACCGTCGCGCCGCCGTCCTCGACCAATGAGAACATCAAACAAGGCCTGGTGACGGTGAAAGCGAACAAACGCGATCAACTGGGTCTCGCCAAACGAAAACGCAATATGTTGCGTCAATTGATCGAGTTGGAACAGCCCGCCAACGCCATCATCTTTTGCAATCGCAAGCGTGATGTGGATATCGTTTATCGTTCCTTGCAGCGCCATGGCTACGCTGCGGACCGGCTGCATGGCGACATGGTGCAGTCCGTGCGGACGGAGACGCTGACCAAATTCAAATCGGGTGATTTCAATCTCCTGGTCTGCTCGGACGTGGCGGCCCGGGGGCTCGATATTCCAGCGATGAGCCACGTGTTCAATTTCGACATTCCGACCCACGCGGAAGATTACGTGCACCGCATCGGCCGAACGGGCCGGGCGGGCCGCGATGGCGTCGCTCATTCCATCGCGGGCCCGGAAGACGGCAAATACGTAAAAGCGATCCAGGAACTGATCGGCAAGGACATCCCCGCCCTGAACGTCGGCGACGCGCAGAAAATGGGGGAACCAGCGCCCGAGGAAGCCGCCAATGACGATGTTCCTGAAAAACGGGAACGCCCGTCCCGCAGAGGCGGAAAGGTCCGCCGTGACGAAGACCGCGAGCCGGGCGAGCCCGTCGTCGGGCTCGGCGATCATATGCCCGCGTTTCTAAACGTCGCCCTTCCCAAGGTTTAAGCGGCCAATTTCTCCGCCCGCGCTCTGTCCACGCCAGCCAGCGCGGGACCATGTGAGAACAACTCCGGGTTTGAACGGAACCGGCGATCTTCACCATGGCGGAATATGAGAACATGGACCGGACAGTTCATAACTGGCCGGCTGGGACGCTCATGCCTAGAGCGTTATGAAATCAGGTGTATTCATGCTCCGCGTTTTGGCATGGCTGGCGCGTTCGCGGGGCGCGCGCGGGTGGGGTACGTATGACGATCCCGCATGGAATCAACGTGTCATTACCGCGAAGGCGGGAATTCAGACCACTCTTCCTCACGCATGACCGGATTGGAACGCGGGCCGCCGCGATGGACTCCCGCCTTCGCGGGAGTGACAAAACGGGAGGTGTGAGGATGATCGAAGCCGGAGCGATGAGGACGGGGAAAACACGGCGGCGGCGCGCCGAAAAGCTCCAGGCTGACGTGGCTGTTGCGGGCGCCGGTTTGCGAAGCCGCGCCGCGTCCGCTAAACACCGCTGAACCAACCCGTTCCATAAGATCAAGGGAATTAAGGCCGCACCATAACGCGCCGCCTTCCTTCTCCGGCCGGCGTCTTGAATGACGACAAACGTCTTGGAAACCCATAAAGCGGATCTACTTGACGCCATGACGCTCTAAACCGCACGGGTAAGCTGAATTTACGCCAGCGCCTTGACGCCCAATGCGGACCCGGCTTGAAGTTTGCCGACAGGCTTGGGCGCCGGCTTCTCCACCCGGAAACCGGCCTCTTCCATTTGCCAGGCGGCCTTCTCGACGCGGTTCAGCCCCCTTGCCCTTCCCTTAACGCTTCCGCGCCATGTCAGCTTGCCGATACGTTGCGTCACCACCAAACACCCTCCCGGCTTCAAGACGCGCAGAATCTCCCGCAACCCGGCGGCTTTATCGCTCCAGAAATGAAAACAGTTGACGGTTATCACCGCATCCAGGGTTTCGTTCCCAAACGGCAAGGACACGGCGTCCCCCTGAACGACGCGAGGTGAGCGATGTACGGCTCTGAGCGCCATCATCCAGGAATGATCAAGACCGATGGCCTCCGTCTTCGGGAAACGGTTCTGAAGACACCAGAGCCCCTTGCCGTCACCGCATCCGATCTCGAGCACACGCCCGCCGTCCGGCACGGCGAGATGATCGACCGCGCTTTGAATAAAGCCCGTGTTCTTCACCGCCATGATGGCGGCGACCCACCAGCCGGCCAGTCCCCGCGGACAGCCCCATTGGGATAAATCATGACGGTCCGCAAGCATTCTTATCGTTCCCGCGTCATTTCCATGCCGGACCCCGCCGTCTCCGGGCGCGGGTTTCCCGCCCCCGCTCCCCGGATACGAGTTCGGGGATGACGGTCCCGCTAAATCAGCCCATTCAGCGGCGAGGACGGATCGGCGTATTTCTTCTTCGGCATCCGGCCCGCCAGATAGGCCAGGCGTCCGGCGCGAACCGCGTATTTCATGGCGCGGGCCATCTTGATGGGATCGCCGGCCTCGGCGATGGCCGTGTTCATCAGAACGCCGTCGCAGCCCAGCTCCATGGCGATGGCCGCGTCGGACGCGGTGCCCACACCAGCGTCGACGATCACGGGCGCCTCGGCCTGTTCAATGATCAAACGAATATTGACCGGATTCTGAATGCCGAGACCGGAACCGATGGGCGCGCCCAGCGGCATGATGGCGACGGCGCCCGCCTCTTCCACCCGCTTGCACAGGATCGGATCGTCGGAGCAGTAGGCCATCACCTGGAAGCCCTCCTCGGTGAGCGCCGCCGTGGCTTCGATGGTTTCGGGCATCATCGGATAGAGCGTGCGCTGCTCGCCCAAAATTTCCAGCTTCACCAGATTCCAGCCCCCGGCCTCACGGGCGAGGCGCAGCGTGCGGACCGCGTCTTCGGTGGTGAAACAGCCTGCCGTGTTGGGCAAATAGGTGAACTTCCCCGGGTCCAGATAATCCACCAACAGCGGCTGATCGGGGTCCGTCAGGTTCACCCGGCGCACCGCCACAGTCACCATTTCCGACTCGGCTGCTTCCGCCGCGGCCGCGTTCAAGGCGTAGTCCTTGTACTTTCCCGTGCCAGTGATCAAGCGCGATTTGAACCGGTGTCCGGCCACTTCCAGCCAGTCGTCATCCCCGGCCTGAATCGAATCGGGAGCGCCGCCGCCGATGAAATGGACGATCTCAAGCTTGTCGCCGTCCGTCAGGGCGGCGCCCTCGTAGGTGGACTTCGGCACGATCTCCAGATTGCGCTCGACCGCGACTTTGGCCGGGTCCAGGCCGATATCGCGCAACAAGCCCTCGACGGTCAACGGACCCTCGAATTGCTTGGTTTCGCCGTTGATCAGCAGTTCCATGAGTTCTGGCTTTCTCGTGAAATTGAAAGGCGCCTTGAGTATGCGCCGGGCAGGCTCGTCTCATCAACCAAGCAGATGGAAGGGTTTCTCATTCGAACCTTGCAAAATACGCAATGGTTTTATTGAGCGCGCGCCGTGGTATAAGCGGCGAAAGCGCATGCGCGCCGCTCACTCCGTCTTTGGCGACTCCCTATGTCCGCGTCCCTGCTTGTCCTGAATGGCCCCAACCTGAACATGTTGGGCGCCCGCGAGCCTGAAATATACGGCGCCCAAACGCTGGCCGACATCGAAAGTCTGTGCGTGGCACAAGCGAACGCTCTGGGCGCTGCGGTCGATTTCCGCCAAACGAACTCGGAAGGCGAGTTGATTACCTGGGTGCAGGACGCCCGCGGCGCCTTCGATGGTTTAATTATCAACGCCGGCGCCTATACCCATACCTCCGTCGCGCTCCTGGACGCTGTTTCGGCTGCGGAGTTGCCATGCATTGAGGTTCATCTCTCGAACATTCATCAGCGTGAGGACTTCCGCCACGTCTCTTATCTTTCACAAGCGGCGGCGGGCATGATCTGCGGCCTCGGCGCCGATGGATACCTGTTCGCCATTCAGGCGTTGGTCAAGCGCCTTCACCCCTGACTGATCAACCTCTCCATCAAGGACGACCGACCATGGCTAAAGGCCCCAAGGAAACAGACATCGACGCCGCCGCCATTCGTAAGCTCGCCGGACTTCTGGACGAGACGGGCTTGGGCGAAATCGAGATCGAAACAGAAGGCTGGACAATCCGCGCCGCCAAGGGGAATACGGTAATGCAACCGGCGGCCCCCGCCGCGCCGCAGGCTCCAACTCCGGAAGCCGCTCCCGCGGCCGTTGGCGACGATCTCTCCAAGCATCCGGGCGCCGTCACATCGCCGATGGTCGGCGTAACTTATCTTTCGCCCGACCCCGACAGCCCGGATTTCGTAAAGGTGGGCGATACGGTTTCCGCAGGCCAAACGCTTCTGCTGATCGAAGCCATGAAAGTGTTCAATCCAATCACCGCGCCAAAAGCCGGAAACGTTTTGCAGATCCTGGTCGAAAGCGGCGAGCCGGTGGAATTCGGCGCCGCCTTGATGATCATCGAATAACGGCTTGGGCGGATGACCATGATCGAAAAGGTCCTGATCGCCAACCGGGGCGAAATCGCGCTTCGGATTTTGCGGGCGTGCCGCGAGATGGGCGTCGCGACGGTGGCCGTGCACTCGACGGCCGACACGGAAGCCATGCATGTCCGCCTCGCCGACGAAAGTGTGTGTATCGGCCCGCCCGCTGCCAAAGACAGCTATCTCTCCATCCCCGCCATCCTGTCCGCGGCGGCGATCAGCAACGCGGACGCCATCCATCCCGGTTATGGGTTTTTGTCGGAAAACGCCGACTTCGCCGCCATGGTCGAAGAGCACGGCTTTACGTTTATCGGCCCCTCCGCCCATCACATTCGCTTGATGGGCGACAAGATCGCCGCCAAGAAAGCGGCCAGGGAAGCCGGCATCCCGGTGGTCCCTGGCTCCGACGGCGGTGTTACGGACCCGCTTGAAGCCGTGCGGGTCGCCAAGGGCGTCGGCTTTCCCGTTATCATTAAGGCCGCCGCTGGTGGCGGCGGGCGCGGCATGAAGGTCGCCAACTCGGAAGAGGAACTCGCGGCCGCCCTCAAGACCGCGCGAACGGAAGCCATGGCCGCCTTTGGCGACGGCGCCGTCTATATCGAGAAATACCTCGGCAAACCGCGCCACATCGAAATTCAGATTATGGCTGACGAGCACGGCAATGTCGTGCATTTGGGCGAACGGGATTGCTCGCTTCAGCGCCGCCATCAAAAAATCCTGGAGGAAGCCCCTTCGCCCGCGCTCAACGCCGACGTGCGAGAGAGGATTGGCGAAATCGCGGCGTCGGCCGTCAAAAAGCTCGGTTACCGGTCCGCCGGAACCATTGAGTTCCTTTATGAGAACGGCGAATTCTACTTTATCGAGATGAACACCCGCCTTCAGGTCGAACATCCCGTGACCGAAGCCGTCACCGGCCTCGATCTGGTGCGGGAAATGGTCCGCATCGCCCAGGGAATGCCTATCAGCTTTACTCAAGAACAAGTCACCTTCAACGGCCACGCCATCGAATGCCGGATCAATGCGGAAAACCCGGAAACCTTCATGCCCTCGCCGGGCAAGGTCGGCGTCTATCACGCTCCGGGCGGCTTGGGAGTGCGGATCGATTCGGCGCTTTACACGGGCTATTCCGTCCCACCTCACTATGACAGTATGATCGCCAAGCTGATCGTTCACGGCTCAAGCCGGAACGAGTGCATGATGCGGCTGCGGCGCGCGCTGACTGAATATGTCATCGACGGCATTTCGACCAGCATTTCGCTGCATCAACGAATTATCGAAGAGGCCGACTTCATCAATGGCGATTACGACATCCACTGGCTGGAAGGCTTCGTCGGCGGGAATTAAGCGCAAGGGGTCGCCGTGATGAGCCGCCGGGATCGCGAAACCGGCGGCCTAAGCCCCGAACTTCTCCTCCGCGCCTATACGGCCGGCATCTTTCCAATGGCGGAAAGCCGCGACGATCCGCATGTTTTTTGGGTTGATCCAAAAGAACGCGGCGTGCTGCCTCTGAATGACTTCCACGTGCCCAGGAGTTTACGGAAAGTCGTGCGTAAAGGCTTTTTTGACGTCACCTGCGACGAGGATTTCGAGGGTGTCGTCAACCTTTGCGCCACCCCCGCCCCCGGGCGCGGGGAAAGCTGGATCAATCCCCCCATTCGCAACGCCATGCTCCAACTATTTGAATTAGGATTCGCCCATAGCGTCGAGTGCCGACGGAACGGAGAATTGGTCGGCGGGCTTTATGGCGTGTCGCTCCGCGGCGTTTTTTTCGGTGAAAGCATGTTCTCGCGCCAAACGGACGCCAGCAAGGTCGCCCTGGTCCATCTGGTGGCGCGGCTCCGGCTGGGCGGCTTCAAGCTATTGGACGCCCAGTTCGTGACCGACCACCTAGCCCGGTTCGGCTGCGTTGAATGGCCGGCGCGCCGGTATCTGCAAGAGCTTGAACGGGCGCTTGGCTATCAGGCGCGGTTTCCCGCCGCCGTCGAGCGGCGGGAGTTGGTCCGGGAACTGGAGACGCTCTTTCGGCGCGCGCGGTCAGACTAAGGCTCAGCGCGCCGGACCTGGAACCGCCTGTCCCGGCGGCGGGACTGCGGTCCGCCCTTTGCAGTCCAGCATCCAAACATCATAGACCGGATGCTCCATCGGATTCAGCGCCGGGCTGGAGGCGAACATCCAGCCGCGAAACACGCCGCTGGCCGGCTCGCCTGGCTGCGCGTCCCAAATGTCGATGAAGGCTGCGGACTCAGGCGTTTCCTCGGGCGGACGTTTGTCACAATGGCGAACAATGATCTCAAGCGTTCCGAATCTCACGATACGCCCGATGGGGGCATCCAGCGTCGTGACCCGCGCCGTAACCTTGTCCAGCGCCTGAAGGACGGCCGCGTCGAAAGACGCCGCCATCACCCGGCTTCCCGAAAAAACCAAAAACCCCGCCGCAATCAAAATATAGAAAAAGCCGCGCTTCACGGGAACAGGTTTACTTTTCGGCGCCAGTGGCCAGGAAGATGATCTCCGCCACTTGCTCTTCCAAGGATTTGAAATCCTCGGTTTTGGCGATCCTGCCGCCTTCGGGAATAATGTCCGGCGACCTACCCGGCGTCAGCCGCACGTATTTGCCGCCCAAAATGCCTTCCGAGTCGATCGTCGCCATCGTGTCCGCGGGAAGCTTTACATCGGGGTTCAAGGACAGCACCACCCGGGCGTCAAAATCCTCCCGGCCGTAATCGCGCGCCAGCACGGTTCCCACCTTGACGCCGCTGATCCGCACGTCGGCGCCCCGCTCCAGGCCGCCCACATTCAAGAATGTCGCGTTGACCGGATAGCCCGCCGTTGCCGTCACTTGCGCCAGATCATAGGCGAAAACCAGGAACCCGCCCGCCATCAGAAGGACAAAACCACCCAATACCGTCTCTACCACATGCCGTCCCATATTTTAATCCAATGCTTTGGTTTAATTATGCAGTCAGTTGTTATTTCTTAATTTTTCCAGTTCGCGCTTTTTGGACTCCAGATTCGCGTAGCCTTCGGAAATGATCTGATCCATCAGCTCACTGACAATCACCGCATCTTGCGTCACGGTTATGACGTCGCCAGCCTCAAAGGGGATGTCTTCGAATCCCGGTTCCATGGTGATGAATTTATTGCCGAACAAACCGTCGGTCTGAATGGACGCCGACGAGTCATTGGGAAGCTCGACGCCCTCATCAAGTGATAACGTGACGATGGCGCGTTGCTTTTCATCCAGCCGCATGGACGCGACGGAGCCCACCGGCACCCCGGCGATCCGTACGTCGTCACCAATGGTCAGACCGTCCACTTTGTTGAACAAGGCGTCCACGCGAACGCCGGAACCGCCACCGCCTGTCCCGCGCGGACTCAACAGGACGGCGCCCGCCGCCAGCACGAAAACGGCCAGCGCGCCAGTCAGTTGATGTTTGACGTCAGAGTCCATAACGACACGATGAACGCCTAATTAGAGAGCCGCGTCAACCCGGCGTCCAAGGCTCGTAGTCGCCTGTGGCCCGCGCCCGGTTGCCGCCCATATAGTCGTGGCCTTTTGGCCGGTAGGCGTTGGCCGTCCCAGTCGGATTCGCCTCGTGCGCTTTTTGCCAGGTCCTGGCTTTGGCCGCCTCTTCGGTCAACGGCTCATCGACTGTGTGATGCAGCCAGGCATGCCACTCGGGCGGTACGGTGGACGCTTCTTTATCCTTCTTGAACATCACCCAGCGGCGCTCACGGCCGTTAAGCCTGGCGCCCTTGGAACGGTAATACCGATTCCCGAATTCGTCCTTGCCGACGAGCACACCATTCATCCAAGTGTGCAACATGGTGCCGATGTCCATCGCGACAGCCTTTCCAACCTTGGCGAATAAGCGGTCCAATCAGTCCCGACCCGCCGCAGAGAGCCGAAAACAAGCTCACGGGCTATCCCCGGAATTCAAAGAGACTATGGCGCCGCCCGGCTGCGGTGTCCAGCCCCGCCGGCGCGCTCCCGACGCCTCGCGCGCGCCAGATTTGGCGCTTATCCGGAAAATACGCCCCCCAAACGGCGTAACTCCCGCCGATTTCGGACCTTCACCACAAAACTAAGTCTTTTTTTGTCCCGCGCGCACAAGATATGGGTTGTAGCGTGTTTAGGCGTTCGCTACATTTGGTAAATCGCGTCGGGACGAATACGATATTTAGTTGGCCAGATAAACACCGGGGGAGGCGCTCCCAAAGGTATGGAGCCGCCAAGAGGTGGCGTTGGCCCTGATTTCAGAGGGTACAAAAGGTGGTGTCACGTGACACCAAGCTCCGTAGCTGGTCGCGTTGGCCCTGATTTCAGAGGGTACAAAAGGTCCCTTAAAGGAAGCGGGCCGGCGTTCAAAGACAGGCGTTCAAAGAAAAGACAGGCGTTCAAAGACAGGTGGAAAAAATGAAGATCGAGCGGCATTACACAACAGCGGGGAATTCTCCCTACGACGGCATAGAGTTCCGCGAGGCGGTCAGCGAAATCCGCAATCCCGATGGTTCGATTGTCTTCAAGCAAGAAGGCGTCGAGGCGCCGGTCCAGTGGTCGCAGGTGGCGACCGATGTGTTGGCGCAGAAGTATTTCCGAAAGGCCGGAATTCCGTCGAGGCTTGTCAAGGTCGAGGAAAACGACGTCCCGTCCTGGCTGTGGCGCTCGAAGCCCGACGACAAAGCCCTGAAGCGCCTGCCGAAAGAGAAGCGCGCCCGGGGCGAACAATCCGCCAAGGAAGTGTTCAACCGGCTGGCCGGCGCCTGGTGTTACTGGGGATGGAAAGGCGGCTATTTCGATGGCGAGGAGGACGCGCGCGCCTATTTCGATGAAATGCGTTACATGCTGGCCCGCCAGTTCGCCGCGCCGAACTCGCCGCAATGGTTCAATACCGGTCTGCATTGGGCTTACGGCATCGACGGCCCCGCGCAGGGCCACCATTATGTGGACTTCAAGACCGGCAGGCTGGTCGCCTCCAAGTCCGCTTATGAGCATCCGCAACCCCACGCCTGTTTCATCCAGGGCGTCACGGACGACCTCGTGAACGAGGGCGGCATCATGGACCTTTGGGTCCGCGAGGCGCGGCTGTTCAAGTACGGCTCCGGCACGGGATCCAACTTCTCCCGCGTCCGCGGAGAAGGCGAGCCGCTCTCCGGCGGCGGCAAATCGTCCGGCCTAATGAGCTTCTTGAAAATCGGCGACCGGGCCGCCGGCGCCATCAAATCCGGCGGCACGACGCGCCGGGCCGCCAAAATGGTGGTGGTGGACGTCGATCACCCGGATATTGAACAGTACATCGACTGGAAAGTGACCGAAGAGCAAAAGGTCGCCGCCCTTGTCACCGGATCAAGGCTGGCCAACAAGCATATGACCAGCGTCATGGCCGCCTGCACGGACAAGGACGCTCTCGCGCTGGGTGATGACCGGTTTGACCCGAAGAGAAACAAGCCGCTCAAAAAGGCCGTCATCGCCGCGCGAAAAGCGATGATCCCGGAGAACCACATACAGCGGGTCATTCACTTCGCCGGGCAAGGCTACACGGAAATTGAATTCCCGGTTTACGACACCGACTGGGACTCGGAGGCGTATCTCACCGTCGCCGGTCAGAATTCCAACAACTCCGTTCGCATCACCAACGCCTACGTGAAGGCTGTGCTGGAAGACGGCGAGTGGGACCTGATCCGCCGGAAAGACGGCGGCGTGGCCGAGCGCGTCTCCGCCCGCGCACTCTGGGATAAGATCGGATATTCCGCCTGGGCCTGCGCCGATCCGGGTTTGCAATACGACACCACCATCAACGAATGGCACACCTGCCCCAACTCGGGCCGCATCAATGCTTCCAACCCGTGCTCGGAATATATGTTCCTGGACGACACGGCCTGTAACCTGGCGTCCTTGAACCTCATCATGTTCAAACATGACGACACCGAAACAAAAAGGGGCGGCTTTGACGTTGAAGGTTTTGAACATGCGGTTCGTCTGTGGACCGTCACGCTGGAGATTTCCGTCCTCATGGCGCAATTCCCGTCCAGGGAAATCGCGGAACTCAGTTACCAATTCCGTACCCTGGGCCTGGGCTACGCCAATATCGGCGGTTACCTGATGGCCTCGGGCTTGGGTTATGACTCGGATGAAGGGCGCGCCATCGCCGGCGCCGTCACCGCCTTGATGACCGGCGTGTCTTACGCGACGTCGGCGGAAATGGCCGAAGAGTTGGGCGCCTTCCCCGGCTATGAGAAGAACGCAGGCGCCATGCTGCGGGTTATGCGCAACCATCGGCGCGCGGCGCGCGGCGAGACGGACGGCTATGAGGGCCTGGACGTCAACCCGGTGGCGCTGAAAGCCGCCGACTGCCCGGACGGCGCCCTCGCCCAGGCCGCGCCCCGGGCCTGGGACCGCGCGCTGGAATTGGGCGAGAAACACGGATACCGAAACGCGCAAGCCACGGTCATCGCCCCAACCGGCACCATCGGGTTGGTGATGGACTGCGACACGACGGGGATTGAACCGGATTTCGCCCTGGTGAAGTTCAAAAAGCTCGCTGGAGGCGGTTACTTCAAGATCATCAACCGCATGGTGCCTCGCGCCCTTCAATTCATGGGATACTCCGCCCCGCAGATCGAGGAGATGGTCCAGTACGCGGTTGGCCACGGCTCCCTGAAAGGGGCTCCTTCCATCGATCATGACGCCCTGAGGCGTAAGGGCTTCACTGACGAGGCGGTCGAGAAGGCGGAAGCGGCGGCCGCGGACGCCTTCGACATCAGATTCGCCTTCAACAAGTGGTCGCTGGGCGAGGCGTTCTGCACAGAAAAGCTCGGCATTCCGGCGGCCAATCTGGATGACGCGGCGTTCGACATGCTGGCGCACCTCGGGTTTTCGAAAAACGAAATCGACGCCGCCAACACCTATGTCTGCGGCGCCATGACGCTGGAAGGCGCTCCCCACTTAAAGGAGGAACACCTGCCCGTGTTTGACTGCGCCAACCCTTGCGGCAAGACCGGCAAGCGGTTCCTGTCGGTGAACAGCCACATCGACATGATGGCGGCGGCTCAGCCCTTCATCTCGGGCGCGATCTCCAAGACCATCAACATGCCGAACTCGGCGACCGTGGAAGACTGCAAGGCCGCTTACATGCGTTCCTGGGAAAAATGCCTGAAAGCCAACGCGCTCTACCGGGACGGCTCAAAGCTCAGCCAACCGTTGAACGCGGCCCTGATCGGCGACGACGAAATGGAAGAAACCCTTGAGAAGCAAATCGCCGAGGCGCCGCTGGCCGCGCGCGCGGGAATCGTCACGGAACGCATTGTCGAGCGGATCGTGGAAAAGGCGGTCGAACGTCAACGCCTGCCGCACCGCCGCAAGGGCTACACCCAAAAGGCGACCGTCGGCGGACACAAAGTCTACCTGCGCACCGGCGAATACGAGGACGGCAACTTGGGCGAAATCTTCATCGACATGCACAAGGAAGGCGCCGCGTTCCGAAGCCTGATGAACAACTTCGCCATCGCCATCTCCATCGGTCTGCAATATGGCGTGCCGCTGGAAGAATACGTCGAAGCCTTCACCTTCACCCGCTTCGAGCCGCAAGGCGTGGTGACCGGCAACGACACCATCAAGATGGCGACGTCCATTCTCGACTACATCTTCCGCGAACTGGCCGTCAGCTATCTGGGCCGGGCCGACCTTGCCCATGCGGACCCTATGGATCTGGCGCCGGACGCCATGGGGAACGGCGAGGAGGAAGGCGCGCCGCCAACGGAGCCGGGCGCCATGGTCCAGCAGGTTGTTCAGCAACTGACGTCACGAGGCTACGTCCGCTCTCAAGAGTTGAAGGTCTACGAAGGCGGCATCAGCGATGGTCAGTCAGCCGCCTCTGCGGCTTCGGCGCCGGCCGTGCTGAAGGCGCCGGGCTCAACTGACGGCGGCCTTCGGGAAACCGTCACGGAAGCCGTGGAAGCGGTCGTCACCGTTGAAGAAACCGTTATCGAGAAAACCGACACCCGTATGGATCAAATCCGCGAGGCGCGCAGGAAGGGCTACGAGGGGGATAACTGCGGCGAGTGCGGCAACTTCACTTTGGTACGCAACGGCACCTGCATGAAATGCCTAACTTGCGGCTCGACCAGCGGGTGTTCGTAACACCCGAATCAACTGTTTCATTGGGATGTGAAACGCAATGCGCCAAGGAAGACCACATCAATGTGACGTTGCGTTCGTCCGTGGCCAGTCGGCGCATGGACTTCCTCCCTGGGAAACTTGAGGCGCGTGGCGGGAAAATTTGCCGCGCGCCTCGTCTTTTCCATAAGTGACGCGAACAGAACCGTATACCGAATCTTTAATTGCGCTTGACATAGAATGGGCTGATAATCGCCTCACCGGGAGGGGAGACAGACAATCCGGAACAATGGAGTCCGGAGATAAAAGGTTTGAAGGCGGATGGCCAACAGAGCAAGTCAAAAAATTCTCGTCGTCGATGACGACAACGACATGCTAGCCGCCATAGTTTCCGTACTGGAAGCCGCAGGTTTCAGCGTCAGCGGCACGACGGACAGCACGTGGGCGCGGGAAAACCTTCAGGATTTGCGGCCGGACGCCGTGGTCTCGGACCTTATGATGCCGGACGTTGACGGCTATGACCTCTGTTCTTTCGTTAAGTCAACGCCGGAACTGAAAACAACCAGATTCATTATTCATTCCGCAAAAACATATGAATACGACGTCAAGCGGGCTTACGAATTCGGCGCGGACGGCTACCTGAAAAAACCGCTGAATTCAACCACGCTGGTCAATCAACTAAGCCGAATTCTGTCGGATCAGATCGAGATGACCTTTTGGGGGGTGCGCGGCACATTGCCCGTCACCGGCCCCGATTGCCTGAAATACGGCGGACAGACCAACTGCATTTCGTTGGAGTTTCCCCGCCAGCAGCTATTCATCCTGGATAGCGGCACAGGCATCAAGGCGTTCGGCGACCACCTGATCAAGGAAGGCCGCCGAGCCATGAAGGGACATATCATGATCACGCATCCCCATTGGGATCATATCAACGCCATTCCGTTCTTTACCCCGCTCTATATCCAGGGCAATGAATTCGAGTTTATCGGCGCGAATCAAGGCGACCTCTCCATGCGTGAGATTATTTCGGCGCAGATGGACGGCATTTATTTCCCGATCGAACTTAAGGAATTCGCCGCCCGAGTCTATTTCCGGGACCTCGGCGAAGAGACCTTTGACGTCGAAGGCATCACCGTTCACTCGAAACTGTTGAGTCACCCGGGCCGTTGCCTCGGCTACCGGTTTGAATACAAAGACCGCTCAATCTGCTACATCACGGACAACGAACTCTATCCTGAAGGCACTCACGCCCATAACCCCCACTACGAACAGCAACTGGCTGATTTCTGCCGAGGCACGGATGCGCTGATCACCGACAGCACCTATACGGACGAGGAATATAAAACCAAGGTCGATTGGGGACATTCCTGCATTTCGAAGGTGGCGGAACTCGCCCACAACGCAGAAGCCAAGACCCTTTACCTCTATCACCACGACCCCAATCAGAACGACGCCGCTATCGACGCCAAGAATGAGATGGCGCAGGAATGGCTCGCCAAAGCCGAAAGCGCGACGAAGCTCGTGACGCCGAAAGAGCGCGAGCGCTTCAGCATCTAACCTGTTTCAACAAACCAATCTGGTGGAAGGATTCCTCAATATGGCCGGAACCGTGAACGCACGCCTCAAAGAATTGGAAATCGAACTCCCCTCTCCTTCCTCTCCCGCGGCCAACTACGTGCCTTTTGCGGTCACTGGGAACATGGTGTTCATTTCGGGCCAGGTGACGGCATGGAACGGCGAAATCCTGCATAAAGGCCGTCTGGGCGCGGATATGGACATTGACGCCGGTTACCAGGCCGCGCGGATTTGCGGCCTGAACCTGATCTCTCAACTGCGCGAGGCCTGCGGGGGTGATTTGGACCGGGTGAAACGCGTCGTGAAGTTGGGCGGGTTCGTAAACTCGGCGCCGGACTTCACCCAACAGCCGCAAGTGGTGAATGGCGCATCCGATCTGATGGTCGAGGTGTTTGGCGACGCCGGCCGCCACGCCCGCTTCGCCGTCTCGGCGCCTGCGCTGCCGCTTGGCGTTTCCGTGGAGGTGGACGGCGTGTTCGAGATTGGCTAGGAAACGCAACCGCCGTCATCCGCTCACCACCCGGGTGAAAGCCGTCTGTTCGCCGCTTCCTCTTCGGTCAAACCATTGGCTGAGGGTGGACAGACCAAACGTCTCGTTGAGCCTGGTGTCGATCCTGGTACACCGTTCCCATGATTGCCCCGCGCCCTTTTTGGCGATTTGCGCGTCCATCAAATTTTGGCGCAACCTGCATTTATCAGGGATTATGAATTTCTCACGGGCGGCCTTGGCGCCCACGAACGCCCATAAAGCGTTATCAACATATGACCGGCGCGGCGCGGCTCACGGATGTCATCCGTGACAACCCCCATCTCGTATAATTGAACCCGAACAGTCCGTGACAACTCTTTAACCAAAGCCCATGCCCGACGGAACCGAAGCCATCGCCATTAAAGTCGTTTCCAGCTTGAGCGACGTCGATCAAGACCAGTGGGATGACTGCGCCGGCCGGGACAACCCGTTCGTCATGCATGGTTTTCTCTCAGCCCTTGAGGACTCGGGTTCCTGCACGGCCGAGACCGGTTGGAGCCCCCGGCATCTGATCATAGAAGACGGCGGAGGCGCGCTCATCGCTTGCGCGCCGCTCTATCTGAAGAATCATTCTTACGGTGAATATGTCTTTGATTGGGGATGGGCGGACGCCTACGAACGGGCCGGCGGGCGCTATTATCCCAAGCTTCAGTGTTCGGTCCCCTTCACGCCCGCGACGGGTCCGAGGTTGATGACGCATCCGGATTTGGCTCATGATCGCCGCGACGAACTCCAAATGGCGTTGGCCGCAGGGATGATTCAGTTCGCCAAAAATGCGGGCGTTTCGTCGATTCATGTGACATTTCCGCCCCAGTCACAATTCGAGACTCTGGGCCGGATGGGGTATCTCACACGTATCGGCCAGCAGTTTCATTGGGAAAACCGGGGTTACGGGAGCTTCGACGATTTCTTGGGCGAACTCTCGTCACGCAAACGCAAAAATATCCGAAAAGAGCGTAAGGCGGTCGAAAACAGCGGGCTTGATATCCACGTTCTGGAAGGCTCCGACATCCAGCCGCGCCATTGGGAAGCCTTTTACCGCTTCTATCTCGACACGACGGGCAAGAAGTGGGGCCATGATTACCTGAAGGAAGAGTTCTTCCCCCTGATGGCGGAGCGGATGAAAGACCGCATCGTGCTTATTGTCGCCGAGCGCGGCGGCTTGCCCGTGGCGGGCGCGCTTAACTTGAAGGGTAACGACACGCTCTTTGGCCGGAACTGGGGGTGCCTGGAGGATTACAAGTTCCTCCATTTCGAGGTTTGCTACTACCAGGGCGTCGATTACGCCATCCGACACGGCTTGAAGTGGGTCGAGGCCGGAGCGCAGGGTCCTCACAAGGTGCAGCGCGGCTATCTCCCCCGCGCCACCTACAGCGCGCACTGGATTGCAGACCCATCACTTAGAGACGCCATTGAACATTTCTTGACCCGGGAAAAAACGGGGGTGGAGTTCGAGATGCGGGAGCTTGCGAAAGCATCCCCCTACCGCTCGACTGAAAACGACAAAAACGGCTGACAAGTCCGCCGCTCTCAATTCATTTTTAACCTTGATGTGCAAGCATGGGGAAATGCCGTATCCCATGCTTAATCACTATCTGATCGCCATCGCCGCGCTTTGCTTGTTGATGCTGGACGCCGCCCACGCGACCGCCGCTCCTAAAACCATATCGACGCAATCGACGCACGAACGGAAGCCATCCTCCTTGCTGCGCCAGACGGCGGGCGATACTTGCCTGCGACTCCGCCGGGGGCGCACGGGCGACACGCTGGTCAACAACTGCGGTTTCTGTGTTTCCGTCGGTGTGGTCAGAGAGCGGGGCCGGGGTCTCGTGCCTGACTCCCGCAAGTTTCACGTGCCCGGTAAATCGAAATTCTCCCTGCCCTTCAAAGGACCCGGCGTAACGCGGATTAAATCGCGCGCCGCCTGCACCGGCGAAGCGGGCACAGGCTCATCGCTGGAACAAGAACTGGGCCGCACCGCCGCGACGCGGCAGAAATGCCTGTCCTTCGTTAGTACAGGCGGTTCCCTCGCCCTTCAAAACCACTGCGGAAAGTGCCGCGTCGTTTCCATTGAGCGCTATGGCGCAAACCAGGTTTCCCTAGGGCGGGAATTCATGGCGATTGGGCCGAACGCGCGTCAGGCCGTGCCTGCCCGCGGCGCCGCCCAAGCCGGCGTCGTCAGCGAAGTGGATTGCCCCTTCGCCGTTCGCCGGAACTTGCGCCGGCGTTAATCCCAGGCTTTCAAAAGTTCATCCAGTGAAGCGGCGCGGACCGCGCGGCGCGGCGTTTGAGCGTCACCATCAATCCGGATTGGCGCGCCTTCGAGAGAGGGAACCTGTCCGGGTTCGGTCACAGGCGTCACGCAAGCCTCCACACCATCGAAAATCCGCGTCCAATCTTCCAGCGTTCGCGTCCTGATCACGCCAGCAACGTCATCAATCAGGGTGATCTGGGGTAACGGTCCGTACTGACGCGCCGCCCACCCGGGTTTACCGAGCGTTCGACAGAACGCGTCCCAAAATTTGGACTCCAACGCCCCAACCGCCAGGTAACCGCCGTCGGCCGTTTCATAAACGCGGTAGCACGCCGCGCCGCCATTCAACAGTTCCGCCTCGCGCCCCGCCGTTTCCTGTCTCTTGGCCGCCAACCGGCGCCATGCTTGCCAGGATCCCATAACATCCGTTAGCGCAATATCCAAAAAGCGTCCCTCGCCGCTTCGCGCACGCTGAAACAAGGCCGCCAAAATCGCGGAGACCGCCATCATGCCTCCTCCCAAATCCGCGTTGGGAGGGAACGGGGATACGGGCCGCTCCGCCGGACCAGTACCGCTGAGCGCGCCGGCACGGGCAAGATAGTTGATGTCATGGCCGGCGCGCGCGCTATCTGGCCCCATCTGGCCATAGCCGCTGAGCGCGCAATGAATCAGCCGCGGATTCACCCGCTTCAACACCGTCCGTCCCGCGCCCAATCGCTCGAGAACACCAGGGCGATAGCTTTCCAGCAACACATCCGCCACCTTGATGAGCCGCATGAACGTCTCACGCCCCTCATCCGTTTTGAGGTCGAGACGCAAAACGCGTTTACCAGCGTTGATTTGATCGTAATAGGCTTGGCCCATACCCCGCCCCACCGCGCCAGTGACGGGGTTAAGGCGCGACAACGGATCGCCCGATGGCGGTTCCATCTTCACCACATCCGCGCCGAAGTCGGCCATCATCTGCGAGGCGTGGGGACCCGGCAGGTACTGGCTCAAATCCAGCACCCGAACGCCCGCCAACAGATCGAAAGTCATGAAGGCGGATCGACCCTATTCGACGAGCGCCGGCAGCTTGCCCTTTCTTCGCTTGGCGGGAACGCCGCCGGAGTTTTCCGGGTAGTCGAAGGTGAGCTTGTTGGCTTCCTCGTCCAGCTTCACCAGAACGACACCACCCTTGGCCAGCTTTCCGAACAATAGCTCCTCGGCCAGCGGCTTCTTGATATTCTCCTGAATGACCCGGGACAGGGGCCGGGCGCCAAACAGCTTGTCATAGCCCTTCCTCGCCAGCCATTCGCGAGCGCCGTCGGTTAGCTCGATTTCAACGCCCCGGTCATCCAGTTGCATCTCCAGGTTCATGACGAACTTGTCAACGACGCGGGAAACCACGTCTTTGGTCAGCGGCGCGAATGGAATGATAGAGTCGAGGCGGTTTCGGAATTCCGGTGTGAACAAGCGCTCGATGGCTTCCTTGTCCTCGCCAACCCGGGCTTCGCGCTCGAACCCGATAGCGGGTTTCGCCAGATCGGCGGCCCCGGCGTTTGTCGTCATGACCAAGATGACGTTCCGGAAATCGATGTGTTTGCCGTTATGATCCGTCAACTTCCCGTGATCCATGACCTGAAGCAGGATATTAAACAGATCCGGATGGGCTTTCTCGATTTCGTCCAGCAACAGTACGCAGTGAGGTTGCTGATCAACGGCGTCGGTCAGTAAACCGCCTTGATCGAAACCCACATACCCCGGCGGCGCGCCGATCAGTCGCGACACCGAGTGCCGCTCCATATATTCCGACATGTCAAAGCGGGTCAGATCAATTCCCATGATGTGCGCGAGTTGCCGCGCCACTTCGGTCTTGCCAACGCCGGTCGGGCCAGAGAATAGATAGGCGCCAATGGGCTTTTCCGGCTCTCGAAGGCCCGCGCGGGCCAGCTTGATGGCGCTCGCCAGCGCGTCAATGGCGTCATCCTGGCCGAACACCATGGTCTTCAGGTCGCGTTCCAGATTCTTCAACGCTTTGCGATCATCGGTGGACACACTTTTCGGCGGAATGCGGGCGATCTTGGCGACAATCTCTTCCACGTCCCTCACCGTGACTGTCTTACGGCGCTTATTCTCGGGCAGCAGCATCCGGGACGCGCCGACTTCATCAATCACGTCGATGGCCTTATCCGGCAGTTTCCGCTCGTTGATATAACGCGACGACAGTTCAACCGCGGCCTTGATGGCGTCGTTGGTGTATTTAACCTTGTGGTGATCCTCGAAATAAGGTTTGAGCCCCTTCAGGATCTTGACCGCATCGTCCTGGCTGGGCTCATGGACGTCGATCTTCTGAAACCGGCGAACCAGCGCCCGGTCCTTTTCGAAATGATTGCGATATTCCTTGTAGGTCGTGGACCCCATGCAGCGAAGACCACCGTTTTGCAACGCGGGCTTCAAAATGTTTGACGCGTCCATTGAACCGCCAGAGGTCGCACCCGCTCCGATAACAGTGTGAATTTCATCGATGAACAGGATCGCGTTCGGACGCTCTTCCAATTCGGACATCACGCCCTTCAAGCGCTCTTCGAAATCTCCCCGATAGCGCGTGCCCGCCAGCAGCGCTCCCATGTCGAGCGCGTAAATGACGTTCTCCAACAAAACCTCGGGCACTTCGCCGTCGATGATGCGCTTCGCCAGACCTTCCGCGATGGCGGTCTTACCGACGCCCGGGTCGCCGACGAACAGCGGGTTGTTTTTGTTCCGGCGGCAAAGCACCTGAATGGCGCGCTCGACCTCGTCATGACGGCCGATCAACGGATCAATTCGGCCTTCGGCGGCCTTGGCGTTCAAATCCGTGCAATAGGCGTCAAGCGCTTCCGCGTCTTTGCGGACAACGGTTTCGCCCTCGGCCTCTTCATCCGCGCCGCCCGGCGCGCGGTCTTTGGATTTGCCCGGGACCTTGGCGATGCCGTGGCTGATATAATTCACGGCGTCCAACCGGGTCATATCCTGAAGTTGCAGGAAATAGACGGCGTGGCTTTCCCGCTCGGAAAACAGAGCGACAAGGACGTTGGCGCCCGTGACTTCCTCACGGCCCGAGGATTGCACATGGATGACGGCCCGCTGGACAACCCGCTGAAAACCCGCCGTCGGCTTCGGTTCCGAGACCTTCGGGTTGTTGATGTCATTCAGCTCGTTATCCAGAAACTCGACCAGATCACCCGCCAGCCGCTCACTCTCGACCCCGCACGCTTTTAAAACCGCGACCGCGTCCCGGTCATCCGTCAGCGACAGCAGCAGGTGCTCCAAGGTCGCGTACTCGTGATTCCGCTCGGACGCCAAGGCCAAGGCGCGATGCAGGGTCTGTTCGAGTTCTCTGGACAGCATTCAGTCGTCCTCTCCGTCCCCATCCTTTTCGATGGTGCATTGCAAGGGATGTTGATGTTGGCGGGCCAAGTCCATAACCTGGGTAACCTTGGTTTCGGCGACTTCGTAGGTGAAAACGCCGCAAAGGCCGACGCCTTTTTGGTGCACGTGCAGCATTATCTGGGTCGCTTCCTGGTGATTCTTGGAAAAGAACCGCTCCAGCACGTGAACAACGAACTCCATGGGCGTGTAGTCGTCATTCAGCATCAGGACTTTGTACATCGCCGGGCGTTTTGTCCGGATGCGGGTTTTGACGGCGAGACCGGTTCCCGCGCCGTTATCGTCATCATTTGGCAGTTGCGGTGTCTTTCCTGGTCCGCTCATCGATCACTCGTTCAATTTGTGCCGCCAATTTGTACCGCAGGATCAAGTTTACCGCAGTTGTTCGAATACGTCAGTGGGCAAATCGCCGATCATAGATCATCCGGCGTTATCCTTAGGTAGGCAAGATTCCAAATCCTGTCCAGCGCCCAAGCCGTGCATGATTCTATGGCATTCTAAGGCCAGCGGGTTAAAAATCAGCGAACGGCAAAAAAAACGCCCAACGGCTTCAGCCGCCGGGCGTTCCACGAAAAAGACGTAAGCGCTTAACGGCTTAGGCGGCCAGCGGCTTGGAGATTTTTTCGACCGCAGCGTTCACCTGTTTGGTGATCGGGGCGGACGCCTCTTCAGCCAGCTTGACGGTCATGTCAGAGATTTTCCGGCCTTCGTCGAGGGCTTTGGTGTAGCGGGCTTTGGCGACAGACGCTTGAACGCCGGCGAAATCCTTCGGCGTTTTCGCGGACATCAGCTTTTTCGCGACAACCATTTGGTCCTCCATAGTGTCCTGGACCAATTTCAGAAACACCTTGTTGATGTCCTGAGCGCCCTTCACCAGAATGGTGTTGGCCTGAACGATGGCGTCAACATTGTCCTTGCCGAAGGCGACGACGTCTTCGTAATCCTTGAACGCGTTGGTTCCGGCTTTAACGGCGGCGGCGACTTGCTCCTGGCCCATGGCGACGGCTTTCTTGACGCCTTTTTGAGCGGCTTCGGCCGAGGCCTTCACAACGGTCTCAACGGTTTCCTTGCCGGCAGCCGCAGCGGCTTCAACGGACTCGGCGGCTTTCGGGGCGGCTTTCGGGGCGGCGGTTTTTTTCGTGGACTCAGCCATTTGATCTACTCCTTTCAAAAATGCCGGGCTCAAGGCCCCGGACAAACTAAACAGACGGCATGCCAGCCCGGCTTCAGCGCCGGAAATGCTGCATCGCAACAAACAAGAACATACACAGCCAGGCAAAGGGAGTCAATTATTTTGTTGCGGCGCACAATATCCTTGTTAGTCTGTTAAATTATTGATTTTAAATGATAATATAATCTTTCAAAAACCCCATGAATTATTCGTGTTGCGGCGCATAACAAAAAAATTATCCCCCACTCCTTTTCCGGGCGTCATGTTGGCTGAAAATTAAGACTAAATTTACCGTAACTTGAGACAAGCCTTTGAATCGGGTTGATATTTTCCAGCGACGTTCTGGAAAATGTTGGCTACACTGTCCCCAGGGACGGACAATACCAATCAAAAAGCACCTGCCTGATCAACGGGGCGGCGCTTTTGAGCAAAGAGCGGTCAATGTGACGAGGAGCTTATTAATGCCGTGTGTGTCCCTTCTTTCGTATTTGGCAAAACGGATGCCTTCCCTCTCCCGCCTTCGGCAAACCTTTCCGACCCTTGGCCTTTTGTTGGTCCTCGCCGCGACGCCGCTGGACGCCAACGCAAAATACGCATCCCTCGTCATCGACGCCCAAACGGGTAAAATTCTGCACGCCGTCAACTCCGATACGCGCAATCATCCGGCGTCGCTGACGAAGATGATGACGCTTTACAAGATTTTCGAGGCTGTCGATTCCGGACGCTGGACGATGGACACGCGCCTGAAAATGTCCGCACGGGCCACTCGCCAGCCTCCCTCCAAAATCGGCTTGAAACCGGGCGCAACGTTCAAGGTCCGTGACGCCATTCCCATGCTGATCGTCAAATCGGCCAACGACATCGCTGCGGCGGTCGCCGAAAACCATTCCGGCTCCGAGCGCGCGTTCGGGCGCGCCATGACGGCGACCGCCCGCCAATTGGGCATGACTCGCACTGTTTTCCGCAATGCGTCCGGTCTCTATCATTCGCGTCAGTTATCAACGGCGCGCGACATGGCCCGCCTGGCTCGTGCGCTGATCCGCAACTTTCCTCACTATTATCACTATTTTTCGGTCAAGTCGTTCACCTACCGGGGCACGACCTATAAGAGCCACAACAAGCTGCTGACCAGCTACCAGGGCTCTGACGGCTTTAAGACCGGCTACATCCGCGCCGCCGGTTTCAACCTTGTTTCCTCGGCAAACCGCTCCGGCAAGCGGATCATCGGCGTTGTCTTTGGCGGCAGAAATTCCAAAAGCCGCGACCGGCACATGAAGAAGCTGCTGGATAAGGGCTTCGCGCGTCTCAACACCCCGCGCGCGCCAGCCTATGCGAGGCGCGAGCCGTCGAAGCCGGCATATCAAGCGGCGTTCCGCCCCGCTCCCGGATATTCGGGCAAAACGCCTTACGGCATTCAGGTCGGCGCTTTCAAGAACGTCGGACAAGCCCGCGCGGTCGCCGTCAAGGCGCAGCGCACGGTTCCAAATTTATTAAGGGACCGTACGGTTCGGGTTGTGCCGCTTCAAAAACGGAATGGCCGCGTCCTGCACCGGGCCCGGCTGTACGGTCTCAGTAAATGGGAAGCGTTCCGCGCCTGTACGCTGCTGGAACAACGCAACATTCCCTGCCTTGAAGTGAAAGTCGTCGAAGGCGGCCGCGGAAGCAGCCGCTCATCGGGCTAACTCTGAGCGGAATTGATCCGGAATCATGCGCCGCCGCTTTTCGGTTTGCCGATACAGGAGTACTCGAAACCTTTGTCGGCCATCTCCGCCGGATCATAAATATTTCTAAGATCCACCATTACCGGCTCTTCCATCAACTCCCTCACCCGTTCCAGATCCAACGCGCGGAATTGGTTCCATTCCGTAATAATGACGATCGCATGGGCGCCTCCCATGGTCTCATAAGCGCCCTCGCACCAGATCACGTTCGAGATCACCTCTTTCGCTTCATCCATACCTTCCGGATCGTAAACCCGCACCGTGGCCCCGGCTTTGGTCAAGGCGGGGACGATCTCAAGGCTCGGGCTGTCACGCATGTCATCCGTGTTGGGTTTAAACGTGAGCCCTAGAACCGCGATGGTCTTGCCCTTGATGGAACCGCCACAGGCGTTAATCACTCTGTCCGCCATGGCCAATTTACGTTTCGAATTAATATCGACGACTGTCTCAACAATCCGAAGCGGCGCCCCGGCGTCCTGCGCCGTCCGCACCAGAGCCAGCGTGTCTTTCGGGAAGCAAGACCCGCCATAACCGGGTCCCGCGTGCAGAAACTTGCGTCCGATCCGGCCATCGAGCCCAATCCCCTTGGCGACGTCCTGGACATCCGCTCCCAGCGCCTCGCACAGGTCGGCGATTTCATTGATAAAGGTAATCTTGGTCGCCAGGAACGTATTGGCCGCGTACTTGATCAGTTCCGACGTTTGACGCTCCGTGAAAACAATCGGCGTCTCGATCAGATAAAGCGGGCGATAAAGCTCGCGCATCACCTCTTGGGCGCGCGCCTCTTCCGTCCCGATGACAACGCGGTCCGGCCGCATGAAATCTTCGATGGCGGAGCCTTCACGCAGAAATTCCGGGTTCGACACAACGTCGAAATCCGCGTCAGGGCGCGCTTCCTTGACGATCCGTTCAACTTCCGCCCCCGTGCCGACGGGCACTGTGGACTTGTTCACAACGACCGTATAACCGTCCATGGCTTCAGCGATTTCCTTGGCGGCGGCGTGGACATGGGACAGGTCCGCGTGACCGTCGCCCCGGCGGCTCGGTGTGCCAACGGCGATGAAAACGGCGTCCGCGTTTTTAACGGCCGCTTTCAAATCGGTTGTAAAACGAAGACGCTCGGCCGCGGCGTTGGTCTCGACCAGCTTTTCCAGACCCGGCTCGTAAATCGGAATCCGGCCCCGCTTCAAGCCCTCGATCTTGGCTTCGTCCTTATCGGCGCAGATGACCTCATGGCCGAATTCCGAAAAACAGGCGCCGGAGACCAGACCAACATAGCCGGTGCCAACCATCGTAACGCGCATCGCCGTCTATCCTTGTTCCATTGGACCCGTTCAATCCAGGCCCTTTATTTGTATTTCCCCAATGCATTCCGCACAGCCGAGCCGACATCATCTCGAGCAAGCGCAAACGCGACGTTCGCCTCCACGAAGCCGGCCTTGTCACCGCAATCAAACCGTGTTCCGTCAAAACGGAGTCCATGAAACGCCACATCGCCAATGGTTTTCGCCATGGCGTCGGTCAATTGAATTTCGCCGCCGGCGCCCTTTTCATGGCGGTCCAAATATTCGAATACTTCGGGTTGAAGGATGTAGCGCCCGATGATCGACAGCGTCGAGGGTGCCTCCGCGGGGTCCGGCTTTTCCACCAGACCCCTGGCGGACGCCAGCCGGCCGTCATCCTCCAGCACATCCAGAACGCCGTAGCGCCCGGTGTGTTCGCGGGGCACGTCCTCGACGGCGACGATATTGCCGCCGACCTGATCATGGGCCTCGACCATTTGTTTCAAGCAACCGGGCGCCGCCTGGATCAGATCGTCGGGCAGCAGCACCGCGAAAGGCTCGCCGGATGTCATCTGGCGCGCGCACCAAACGGCGTGTCCCAGACCCAGCGGCGCGTGCTGGCGAACGGACGACAACCGCCCCGTTTTCGGCATCAACGCTCTCACCAATTCCAATTCGCGCGTTCTGCCCTTCATCTCCAGGGTTCGTTCCAGCTCGATGGCGTGATCAAAGTGATCCTCTATCACGCCCTTGCCCCGGCCAGTGACAAGGATGATGTCTTCAACGCCCGCTTCCAGCGCCTCTTCGACGGCGTACTGGATAAGCGGCTTATCGACCACCGTCAGCATTTCTTTCGGCATGACTTTCGTGGCGGGCAGAAATCGGGTGCCCAATCCCGCGACCGGGAGGACGGCTTTTCGTATGGCTTGTGGCATGAAATCGCTCAAAAGCAGGGATTACGCGCCGGAGAACCGGGCTTCATGATGGGGCCGAGTTTTGCCACGCCGCCGCTTCGGATGCAACCGGACAGGTTCTCCGCAAAAACCCGTAAAGCTTACGGGCTTCCCCAGCCGGCGCCGCGCGGGAACGAGAAAAAACGGGGCGTCACGCGAATCAACGCTTTAGCAGCATGTCTCTGGCGGCGTTTACCTGCGCCGCCAAATAGGTTGAGCCCCCATGGTCGGGGTGGAGATTCGAAATTATCCGCTGATAGGCGGCTTTGACGTCCGCTTCCGTCGCCCCGTCCTCAAGACCCAGGATCGACAGCGCCTTCTCCCGCGTCATAAGACCGTCCGAGGCTGCGGAAGACGCTCCATCTTGCCTCGAACCGGCTCTTTCCCGCCAATCGGGGTGATTTCGATCAAGGTAGGCCTCCAGCAACTGAATGGACGCGGGCTCGCCATCGCGTTCCAGGCCGGACAACAGAGTCATCAAGTCATCCAGCGCCAATTGGGACAATCTCCGGCCAGCCAGGGGTCCCCGGAGGATTTCGCCATCCATATCCCCGCTTTCGTGATCAAGCGACATGCGGAGATCTTGGGTTTCCGCGCCGGACGACCGGCCCCCGTTTTCCGGGCCGCCGGCCACGCCGCCGAGCCCGGCCATGCGGGACGCGGTCTTGATCGTATTCGCCATCGCGCGAAAACGAATGATGGACGCGACAATGGCGGGCAAACCAAAAATCAGCCAGCTAAACCGGCCGCTGGCCAAGGCCAAAACCACGATCCCGGCGCCAACGATCAAAAGCGCCCATTTCCAGAAAGACTTGATGTCCTGAATGGTCGCCCGCGAGTACCATTTCATTAGCAGCAGGACGCCTCCCAGCACGCCGAGGCCGAGGAGGAAGTACGTCATGCCGGCCGCCTATTTCCCGCCAATCTGATGGACGATCCGCAAAACGTCGCCGCCTTGAGCCTTGGCGTGGTTTTCAAGCGCCCGCCGGCCGCCAGCCGCAAAGACGGCGACAGCCCCCAATAGGCGCTTCAGGGTTTCAGCGCTCGAACCGTCCAACCGGCAATAGGCCCCGCCGGACAGCCTGGCAATCTGGCGGAACGCAAAGTCCACGATGGGATCCACGCCTTCTTGAAACATGAAAACGGGTACGCCCAGCAACCCGAGCTCGCCCGCCCGGCACCCGGCGTCATCGATGTCCTCCTCAAACGCGTCGCCCACATAGACGACCGCGTTCACGCGCCGTTCCTTGGCCGTGTTCACCGCGTGGCCCAGCACTTTACTCAACCGGGTTTGTCCCGCCAGACAGCGCACGGACGTCATCAAACGCAACAACTCGTCCGTGTTGGCCGTCCATTTGCTGACTTTGAACTCGCCGAAGCCGCGAAAGAACGCCAGTTGGACCTCCAGCCCGCCCAAATCGCGGGTGGCTTCGAACATCTCGCCTTGCAGGTGCGCGGCCCTGTCCCACGTGGGTTCTCGGCTGGCGGTCGCATCCATGGCGAACATCAAGCGGCCGCGCGTCCCGCCCCCGGCGCGCGCCGGGGTCTCGGCGACCTTCTTGAGGAAAGCGTCAATGTCGTTCGCCGCATCCTTCTTACTCGGGAGATTTTTGCCGCCTGCCATGACGATCCGGTCCGGTTTGTCTCGTCAAAGAGATAGGCGGGCGGACTAGTCCACGCCAGAGGGAACAGAGCCGGGGACGGACTCGCGTCTCGCCTTGCCGCTCATGGTCAGCGCCGGCGCCGCCGGCAACTTCAATGCCGCGATCAGGCGCCGGACCTCCTGGCGGGCGGCGACGCGCGACATGTTCAACCCCCGGCCTCCCGCTTCCCTCACATCCATGATGGTGAGACCGGCCAGGAACAGTTCCCGGAAAATCACCCGCTCGCCAAAACCCGGCAAGAAACGGAAACCGATACGTTTCGCCAAATCGGTCAACAACCGCTCCATTTCCCGGCGGTTGTGACTGTCGAGCGTGGACAGGCGATTCCGCAAAACAACCCAATCGACGCCACGGCCCGTGGTTCGCGCATGTTCCAGCTTTTGCTTCCAGACCATCTCCGCATAACGGCTGGGCGCCAGGATCGACATGGTCTTCGGGTTTACGCGCGCCAGCACGTCCAAATCGACGAAGCTGTCGTTCAGGGGCGTCACCAGCGTGTCCGCATGACCGTGAGCATGTTCGGATAGCACACTGGCCGCTCCCGGGGTGTCGATCAGCACGACGTCGTGGCTTTGGCGGCCGCCGTTCACCAGCGCCTCCAAGCGCTCTACTTGAACATCGTCCGCCATTTCCGCGTTCAAGTGCCCGGCCGCCGGGTTCAGCAACTCGGGCGCAACAAGGTGATGGCCGCTGGATTTCAAATAATCGGCGCGGTTGGAGACGAAGCGCTTGAGAGAGCCTTGACGGACGTCCGCGTCGATAACCGCAACCCGATAGCCGCTTTTCAGAAGGCCAATGGCCAGATGCATGGCCGTGGTCGATTTGCCGCTGCCGCCCTTCTCGTTCCCGACCACCAGGACATGGCCTATGGTATCGTTCAACGCTGGCCTCCCTGGGCTAATCCGCGGCTTGCCGGGCGGGCGCGTCCGCCGCCCGCATCCAGACGGCGGTGTCGTGGAACACGGCGCCGCCCGCGGGCCGTCCCGGTTCCGCGCTGATCAATGCGTTGACGCCGACCCCTTCCTCAAAGGCATGGTTGGGCCAGATGCCCTCGACGATCACCGTTCCCGGATCAAGGCCATCGAACTCGGCGACGTGAACGACGATGGCGCCCAGTTCGTTACCCAGCCGCACGCGGTCATCCGTCTCCAGGCCCAAAATCTCGCAGGTGTCCGGGTGAATCAGGGCGGTTGGACGGTTTTCCTTTTTGATCGACGACGGGCTTGCCGTGAAGGACGTGTTAAGGAACCGGCGCGCCGGCGCCGCCACGAGGCGATAAGGCTTCTCGGGCGTCGCGACGTCCACTCCTTCCATGTGATCCGGCAAGCCGGGCATATCGTCGTGCCATTTGCCCATGGCCGCCCAATCGGGCGCAAAGCGGAACTTGCCGTCCGGATGGCCGAAACCATTCAGGAAGTGGGCTTCCTTAAACGTCGTCGAGCAATCGATCCAGCCGTCGCCTCTGGCTAGAATTTCCTCCACCGCGCCCTTGCCGCTGGCTTGCAGGACGTTATCGATGAGTTCCATGGCGGTCATCCTGAACGCCGGATAGCCGGAACCCAGCCGCAGCGCCAAGGCGTTCAGCACTTCCACGTTGGAGCGGCACTCACCCGGCGGTTCAATCAATTTCGGCGCGACCTGCAAATAGATATGCCCGCCCCCTTGATAGAGGTCGTCGTGCTCCAGGAACATGGTGGCTGGCAGCACGATATCGGCGTACTTCGCCGTCGCGGTCATGAACTGTTCATGGACACACAGGAACAAGTCGTCCCGCGCCAGGCCCTTGAGCACCAAATTCGTGTCCGGGGCCACTTCCGCCGGATTGACGTTCTGCGTCAGGATCGCCGTCACCGGCGGCCCGCCCATCAAGTCTTCGGGGTTTTGATCCAGAACGGCGCCGATACGCGACATGTCCAGATCACGGACGTTTTCGTCCAAAAGGTCCAAGCCCTTCACAAGGGTCTGATCCAGTCCATAGAGGTGCCGGTTGGTGTGCAGCGCGCCCCCGCCCTTATGCCGCCATTTTCCGGCGACCGCGGGCAGACAGCTAACCGCGTGCATATTGGCCGTGCCCGTGCGTCCGCGGGTGAAGCCGTAACCGATGCGCATGAAGGCCCGGTCCGTGCTTCCGTACGCGCGGGCGAGTTCGCGAATTGTGTCCGCCGGCACTCCGGAAATCTCTTCCGCCCATTCAGGCGTCCTGGCCGACAGATGCCGCTCCAAACGCTCTGGGCAATCGGTGAACTCCGCCATATAGCCGCGGTCCGCCAAGCCCTCCCGGAACAGCGTATGCATGACGCCACAGGCGAGCGCGCCGTCCGTCCCCGGGCGAACGCAGATGAACTCATCCGCAACGTCGGCCGTGGGTGTTCGGTAAGCGTCGATCACCACCAACTTCGCGCCCCGTTCTTTCCGCGCTTTCGCGATATGCGTCATGACGTTGACCTGAGTAGAGACGGGATTGGCGCCCCAAACAATAATCAGGTCACTTTCAGACATCTCGCGCGGGTCGCAGCCGAGAATCCTGCCTGCGCCCGCCAGCCAGCCCGTCGCGGCGGTGGTGACACAGATGGTTTCGTTTTCGCGCGAATACCCGAAGGCATGACGGAAACGGTGGATACTGTCTCTTTGCACCAATCCCATCGTGCCGGCGAAATGATAGGGCCAGACCGTTTCCGGGCCATATTTCGCAGCGCGCGTCCTGAATTCATGGGCGGCGGCGTCAAGCGCGTCGTCCCAGGAAATGGGCTCGAACTCGCCCTCGCCCTTTTTGCCGACGCGCCTCAAGGGATGCGTCAAACGGTTCGGATTATGCACCCGTTCCCGATAAGCAGCGACTTTGGCGCAGATGACGCCGGCCGTGTAATCGTTTCGGGGGTTTCCCCGGACTTTGCCGATATGCCCAGCGTCCAGAATCTCGGCCTCAAGGGCGCAGGTGCTGGGACAATCATGCGGGCAAGCCGTCGATTTCCAATTCGGTTTCATGAATCTGTTTTACCGTCCGCCACGGCGCGCGGACAAGCGCTACATAATCTGAAGGGACGTCTTGCCGGACATTCACATGAGCGCTATGACCAAGGTGCCTCCGAAGAATAGGGCCAAGGCCACAATCGCGACGACGTCTGTTTTCGACTTCTTTGCATGGCGCATATCATACGGTCCCCAAACGCTTGACCGGGAAAGGAGAAGCAAAGCCGTTGTGTTTTTTGACTGTTTCTATTTAATCCTTCCCAGCGTTTCGCGGTGATCAAATGGCGGTGAACAAAACGCCGGGAAACGCCCAGTTACCCTCACGCAAGCATAAGGACAAAATGAAGCGCTTTCGAGTTCAACGCCTTGCAGCCGTTTGCGTGCTGTTGATCGGTTACAATGCGTCCTGCGCGGTTGCCCAGACGGCTGGCGGCGAACCCCAGGGCCAACGCCGTATTCAAGGCGCTCCGGTTCAAAAACCGGCCCCCGCGCCCATCGAACTGGGCACGCTTGTGAACTATCGCGAGGAAATGCGTCAGCTAATCCAACGAATCGGCGAATACGCCCGGACGCTGAACCCCCAATTCGCCATCGTCCCAAGCGGCGGTTTGGAGTTGCTAGAGAAAATCGACGAAGTTTACGCAGATAAAACCTTCCCCGCCCGGGGCTACATGCGTTCAATCAATGGACTGATGAGGACCGCCGTCTACTACGGCTGGGAAGAAATCGACAAAGCGACCCCAGAAGCCATTCAAGAGGAGTTTCTGAGATTTGCGGAGATCGTCCGATCCAACGGCATACGGTTCTTGTCCATGGATTTCGCGACGACCCCCGGGAAAATCAGCCGCGCCTTGCGCCTCGCCAACCAGAGGGATTTCGCCGCTTTCGTCGCCGATAAATACCCTGATGCCTTGAATTCCCTGCCTCGCTTTCCGGAGCGGCCAAACATGGAGAACCCGAAAAATGTCCTTTCACTGAAGGATGTTCGGAATTTCCTCTACATTGCAGACGGGTCCGGTTTGGGCCGCGAGGACGAATTCGCGCTCCGCATTCAGGCCACCAATTACGATCTGGTCGTCACCGATATCTTCCATGGCCGAAAACCGCTCTCCCGCCGGGCGCTTGAGACGATGAAATACAAGAAGCTCGGCGCCAGACGGTTGGTCTTCGCGCGCATGGATATAGGCGCCGCCGCCACCTACCGCTATTACTGGCAACGCGGGTGGAAGCCCGGCGCGCCCTCGTGGGTCACGAGCCCCTATCCGACCGATCCGGACCGCTTCTTCGTCGAATACTGGGACCGGCGCTGGCATAACCTGCTTTACGGCAATTCCGACAGCTACATTTACGGCCTCGTCCGCCATGGATTTGACGGCGTCGTCCTGGAAGGCGTGGACGCTTTCAAGTTTGTCGAAAGCGATGGCGTGGTCATTGAGGGCTTCCACTAGGGCCTCGTCCCGCTCACCCCTTCCCCGGCCGGATGGCGTCCCATTCATCGTCCGTCAGTTTGGCCGCGAAGTTGAACTGCCCCGCCCCTTCCAGCCACTCCCCGCCGTCAATGGTCACCACCTCGCCATTGATGTAAGCCGCGCCGTCCGACAGCAGAAAGGCGACCAGATTGGTGAACTCCTCTTTCGTGCCGGGGCGATTCAACGGATTGCGTGTCTCAAAGGTTTTCGCGAGGTCATCGTTAGGCGCCAGCCGCGACCAGGCACCCTCCGTCGGAAAAGGCCCCGGCGCGATGGCGTTGAGCCTGATGCCCCGTCCTCCCCACTCCACCGCGAGAGAGCGCGTCATGGCCAACACACCGGCCTTCGCCATGGCCGACGGGACCACGTAAGCGGACCCAGTCCAGGCATAAGTGGTGACGATGCTGATGACGTTGCCAGGCCATTCATGCGCCAGCCAGCGCTTACCGCAGGCCAGCGTCATATAGGCGCCGCCGTGAAGCACGATGTTGACCACCGCGTCCACGGCGCGATGTGACAGCGTCTCGGTCCGGGCCAGGAAATTCCCGGCCGCGTTGTTGATCAGCGCATCAACGGGCGCGTCCGCCCAAATCTCTCCGACCACGGCGTCCACGCCGTCGGCGTCGCGGATATCCAACGCTTTCCAACTGATGCGCCCGCCAGTCTTCGTGATCAGTTCGTCCGCGGCCGCCGCCAATACCTCCGCGCGTCTGCCCACAATAACGGGCTCACCCCCCAACGCCATGATCCGCGCTGCGGCCTCTTTCCCAAGGCCCGTGCCGCCACCAGTGATCAGAACCCGTTTGCCTTTTAAAAGGTCCGGTTGATACATCTCTGTCTTCCTTGTTCCAGCGCTCTCATTTTCAGACGGCTTACCATGCTTCAAGCGGCGAAGACCTACCAAGAACTCTATGACGGATTTCGCTGGTCCATTCCCGCGTCATACAACATGGGCTGGGACGTCTGTGACAAGCACGCGGCGCGCAATCCCGACTCACCCGCGCTGATTGTCGAGAGAGATTCGGGCGATCCCGCGACATATCGTTTCGGCGATATTCGCGCGCTTTCCAACAAACTGGCGAACGCCCTGATAGGCCTTGGCCGCGTCCAGGGTGAGCGCGTCGGCGTTCTCCTGCCCCAAAGCCTGGAAACCGCCTTGACCCACGTGGCGGTCTGGAAAGCGGGCATGATCTCCATTCCTCTGTTCACGCTGTTCGGCGGGGACGCGCTGGAATTTCGTCTGAAAGACAGCGGAGCGAAGGTTCTGATTACGGACGAGGACAACCTTTGGAAGCTGGACGGCGTGAGGGACCGTCTGCCTGATCTGGAACATATCATCCTCACGGGCTTGATGCGCGCGCCGGCTGGCGGCCTTCGGTTTAATGACCTCTTGGACAAGGCGTCCGACCGCCTCACTCCCGTTATGACGCGTCCGGACGATCCGGCGCTGATCATTTACACGTCAGGCACGACGGGCAATCCAAAGGGCGCGCTTCACGGCCATCGCTGCCTTTTGGGCCATATGCCGGCGATTGAAATGTTCCACGATTTCTTCCCACAACCCGGCGACTTGATGTGGACGCCGGCGGACTGGGCCTGGATAGGCGGCTTGATGAATTCGCTCATGGGGGCATGGCGCCACGGCGTGCCGGTACTGGCGTGCCGGGCGCGTAAATTTGATCCCGAAGCGGCGCTGGATTTGATGAAAAAGCGCGGCGTTCGGAATACGTTCATGCCGCCGACGGCGCTGCGCTTGATGATGCGGGTTCCTGGGCTTGCGAAACGGGACTCGTTGCCGCTTCGCTCACTGGCCAGCGCGGGCGAACCACTGGGCGCGGAGACCTTTGAATGGTGCCGGGAGACCCTGGGCCTGACGCCCAACGAGTTCTACGGCCAGACGGAATGCAACATCATCGTCAGTAATTCCGCCACGCTGATGCCCGCCAGAGCGGGCTCCATCGGTCGTCAAGTTCCCGGTCACCGGGTCGATGTCATCGACGAGAACGGCGCGGTCCTGCCCCCGGATGAAACCGGTGAGTTGGCGTGCCGGGCCCCCGATCCCGTTATGCTGTTACGATATTGGAACAATCAAGCGGCGACCGACGCCAAGATGGTGAACGGCTGGTGGCGGATGGGCGATCTGGGGACCAGGGACGCGGATGGCTACCTTTGGTTCATAGGAAGAGACGACGATGTCATCACATCCGCCGGCTACCGCATCGGCCCCGGCGAAATCGAGGACACCCTCGCTCGCCATCCCGCGGTCGCCTTGTCAGCCGTCATCGGCGTGCCCGATCCGGTGCGCACGGAAGCGGTCAAGGCGTTTATTCAGCTGGCGCCGGGCCGCCAAGCGGATCCGGCGCTGGAAGCGGACATCCGGGAGTATGTCAAAACCCGTCTCGCCTCTCACGAATACCCTCGCCACATCGAATTCGTCGAACGTCTGCCGACAACAGCGACAGGCAAGATCAAACGCAAGGACTTGCGCGACCGGGAGAATTGATTACCGCTGAGTGATTTGTACTGGCTAAGCGATGCACAACTTGATCGGCTAAAGCCGTATTTTCCCCTATCACATGGCGTTCCCCGGGTTGATGACCGCCGTGTTCTGAGTGGGATCATTCATGTGCTGAAGCGAGGCCTTCAATGGCGCGATGCGCCCAAGGCGTACGGCCCTCACAAGACACTTTATAACCGGTTTGTGCGTTGGAGCGAGATGAGTATCTTCGACCAGATATTCAAGGCCCTGTCCTCTTCCTCTGATACTCCTGAACAGCTTCAGGTTGACGCCACGCATCTGAAAGCTCACCGCACGGCATCCAGTCTGCTAAAAAAGGGGATGTTCCCCGAGGCGTTGGCCGCACAAAAGGTGGGCTGAACAGCAAGCTCCATGCTGTCTGTGACGGAGATGGTCGCCCTTGTCTGCTCTACCTGACAGCAGGGCAGGTCAGTGATTTCAAAGGCGCGGACCGGCTCATAAATGATATGCCCGCAGCCCGGCGCCTGTTGGCGGACAAAGGTTACGATGCAGATTGGTTCAGGGCAGCACTGGAAGAAAAAGGCATCACGCCCTGCATTCCACCGAGGAAAAGCCGGAAGCAGGCGATTGACTACGATGTCGTCTTGTACAGGCAACGCCACAAAATCGAAAATATGTTCGGAAGCCTTAAGGACTGGCGGCGGATTGCAACTCGCTACGACAGGTGCGCGCGCACCTTCTTTTCTGCAATCTGCATAGAAGCTACAGTCATATGGTGGATTTAATGAGTCCTGAGCCTAGGTTGTGTCAACATCTGGAACGCGGCCCCATCCATGGTTTCGCGCGGCCGCGCCGGCGGCCGGTTTGGAAACTTGCCGTCATACATTCGGAATTTCGCCAAAGATGACCGCCATCACCCGCCTCAATTTGACCTCCCGCCCAGCCCTTGAAGAGACGGGCGTCGAGTGGGTCTTCGGCTATGGTTCACTCATCTGGCGTCCGGGATTCGCCTATCTTGAGCGGCGCCCGGCGCGCCTTGAGGGCTATCACCGGGACTTCTGCGTGACGTCGCACTTCTATCGGGGAACGCCGGAAGCGCCCGGCCTTGTCCTCGGCCTCGCGCCGGGCGGCGCGTGTGAGGGAATGGCTTACCGGATCGCCGCCGGAAACCGGCCGGAGACCCTCCGCTATCTTGATGAACGGGAACTGACCGGCTACGCCTATATCCCGGTGATCGCCGATATGACTATTGAGGGTCAACGGCTTGCCGCTTTCACCTATATCGCGGACGCTGGTCACGGCGACCATGCGGGTGATCTGGATCGCGAAACAAGGGCCGAACGCATTGCCGTCGCGTCTGGCGATAGCGGCGGCAATCTGGACTATCTCGAGAACATACTGTTCCATTTGGACTCGATGGAAATGGACGAACCCGCTCTCCACGATCTTCACGCCCGAGTGAAACGTCTGACGGCGCTCGGAAATTGATGGTAAACTTATCCTCGGCCGCATAACGCTGTCTTAAGGGTTTGGGCTTTAACTTATGTAGGTTCGACGAGCACGGAGCGCCGCCATGGCTGAAGAAAACGAAAACGATCCCAACGGCGCCCACGCCGTCTATGACGTCAATGTCGAAATTGCGGCCGTTCTGGGCCGGGCTCAGATGCCTATCAGCCAGATATTGAAACTGGGCCGCGGCGCGGTTGTGGAACTCAACAAGACCGTCGGAGAGAATATTGAAATCCACGCCAACAACCAGTTGGTCGCCATGGGTGACGTGGTTGTTGTCGAGGATCGCCTGGGGGTCACGGCGACGGAAATTCTAAAGATGAGTCAGGTCATCAAAAACAACTGATGCCGGTATTCGGTCATGGTCAGCGACAAGGAAATCTATAAGGCCGCCGTCTTGCTGATCGGCGAGTTCGGCGATATGGCCGCCAACGGCGCTTTCATCAAGGCGGACCGCTTGCGTGATATGGGTGATGTGGACGGCCATGCGCTTTGGACGCGGGTCGCGGAAGTAACGGAAGACCTTCTCTCCACGCAACGCCCCGAAAACACCCCTCTAAACTGATTGCTTCCCTTTTTATTCCTCTTCCCGAACGCGAAAGCACCGGACCGGAATGGAATCCGGTGGAAACCGCCTCGCCGATTGCCTATCGTCCCGGGTGCGCCGGCGCCGTAACCGGCGAATACGCTGGCGGCTTTAACACGGAAGGCCGCCGCTGGCCGCGACGGGGTGTTGAGAGGAGCCGAATGAGAACGAATACCGGACGATGGGGACGCGTCCCGCTTCTAGGCGCCGCCGCCGCTGCGGGGTTAAACTTTTTCCTCTCTTACTCCCATGCCTCGGACTCCCATGCCTCGGAGAGCGTTCTGGACGCGTTGATCGCCGTCGCGAGGGACGCCCCGCCCGATGCGGAGGGAACCAAGGAATATTCCAAAGGCGTGTTGCGCCCGGTCCAGTTGAAGACCTGTCTGCTTACCGCCAGCCGGATTGATGCGTCGGGCGCCGTGCTGGACCGTGAACTCATGGCCATTTCGGCGCTCGACAAGACCATTGACGAGACCGGCGGCGAGCTTCAGCGGGAGTCCGCGGGAAAGTTCCCCACCCGCGAACAGATCGACGCCTTTAACACGCGCGTCGAAACCTATAATCAAAAGGTGCGCGAGCGGATCACGCGCGTCGGCGCATACAACAAGGCAATCGACGACTACTCGTCCCTCGCCGACGCATTCGAGCGCGAATGCAGTGGAAAAAGCTATTTTCCGGCTGATTTGAAAGCGGTGAGACACGGCCTGCCGCCGGAAATTCAGGCTGCGCTGAAACAACGCTGATCAATCGGGTTGAAGGTACTGCCTCGTGTGGGGACCTTCGCCCTCGATCAGCCGGGCGCGCGCGGGCGGTGGAGCCGATATGGGCTCCGCCTCTTTCTCGGCTACGCACACGAAAGTGCTGTACGCCGTTCTGTACGCCAGAAAGCCGCCTTGAGCGCGGCTTGTCTGAACCAACCGGGCCGTCTTGCCGCGCTCCCCGCAGTAATCCCCGGCGCGGTGTTCGGCGATGATGATCTGATTGACCGGATGCTCAATAGAAAGCCGGTTTTCGGAAAGCATGACCGGCTCGCACGCGGCCAGAAACAGAAGGCCGCCTGCGGCGCCGGCGAGAAATGCTGAACGCTTGATCGGTTTCACGGCCTGGAGGGTAACGCGCGCGACCGCCGCGTCAAGCCGGTAACGCTCGACAGGAAGCCGCGCCCCCCGCCATAATGGAGCGCGTTGACGAGGACGCCGCCATGACCGAATACCCGGAATTCCAAGACCCGAAGGTCCGTCCCCGCTATACGGGCGTGCCGACTTTCATGCGGACCCCGCTGGCCGAGACCTGTGAAGACGTCGATATCGGCCTGATTGGGGTTCCCTATGACGGCGGCGTCACGAACCGTCCCGGCGCGCGCCACGGACCGCGCGAAATCCGCAACCAGTCGAGCCTGATGCGAACCATCAATCAAGCGACCGGCGTCGCGCCTTTTGACCTGGCGCGTGTCGCGGATTTGGGCGACGCCTGGGTAAAAAGTCCCTTCCACCTGGAAAGCAGTCTGGACGAGATCGCCGCGCGCTATCATGAAATCCACGCGGCGAACGTGATCCCGCTCTCCGCCGGCGGGGATCATTCCGTCACCCTGCCCATCTTCCGGGCCATCGCGAAAGACCGCCCGCTCGGCATGGTTCACTTCGACGCGCACTGCGACACCGGCGACGATTACCTGGGTTCCAGGTTCCACCACGGCGCCCCCTTCCGCCGCGCGGTCGAGGAAGGCCTGCTCGATCCCCGGCGCACCATTCAGATCGGCATTCGCGGCGGCGTGAACGACCCGGACATCTGGAAGTTCAGCCACGACGCCGGGATGCGGGTCGTTTATATTGAGGAATTCCACGAACTCGGCGTGCGGAAAACCATCGAAGAGGCGCGGCGCGTGGCCGGCGACGGCCCCGTCTACGTCAGTTTCGACGTCGATGGACTGGACCCCGTTTACGCGCCCGGAACGGGCACGCCCGAAGTCGGCGGTTTCTCGACCCTGGAGGCCCTGTTGATGATCCGGGGGCTGTCGGGGCTGAACCTGGTCGGCGGCGACGTGGTTGAGGTCGCGCCCCCTTTCGACCCCAGCGGCGCCACCGCGCTGGTCGGCGCGACCGTCATGTTCGAGATATTGTGTATTCTGGCCGAGGCCTTCAACGCCCGGTCAACGCCCCGAAGGACTTGATCCGAAAAGCCGGGGGCCGGTCGTTCCCAACCGTTCCGGCCTCCCCCGCTCCGCCCCGCCCGAACCCGGACAAAAGTCGCCCCCCGAACGCGCATGGCGGACGGGGGGCGGTGCTTTACGAGAAATCCCCAAAGGGGAAACTCTTACCATAACAACACTTTTTGCATCGTTTTGCTATGTGCCCTAATGGTACGGGATTGTCTTGCAGAATCAAAGCGTTTTATTAAGCTGACGCTTCCGAACACACGGCTTAGGGGAAAAAAACATGCGTATTATCGGTTTGGACGTGGGCGTCAATTCCATCGGCTTTTCTCTCGTTGACATGGACAAAAACGAGATTCTGGAGATGGGAAGTCATCTGTTCGAGGCGGCGGAACATCCAAAGACGGGCGCGTCCCTGGCCCTGCCGCGGCGGGAGGCGCGGGGCATGCGGCGCAGGACCACCCGCAAGGCGCGAAAAGTCGCCCGGTTGAGAAAAGAGCTGATAGAACACGGCCTGGACGCGCCAAAGATCATCCGCTTGAAAAGCGGCGACAAGTCGCCCTGGCTTCTGCGCAAGGAAGGGCTTGAGCGTCCGTTGAGCGACGGGGAACTGGCCCGCGTTCTCGTCCACTTCGCCAAGCGCCCCGGTTTCCAGACAAACCGCAAGTCGGCCCCGCCGAACGAGGAAACGACGTTCACCAAGGCCGGGAACGAACTTTACGAGGCCATGCGCGCGGACGGCGGGCGAACGATCGGCGCGTGGCTGGCCGGCCAGCCCAAACAACGCAACGATCCCGAGCGCTATGAACGCACGGTCATCCGCGACCACTTGAGGGACGAGATCAGGACCTTGATCAAACGCCAGCGCGATCTTGGCAACGCGAAAGCGACGGAGCGGCTGTGCGAAGACGTCATCGAATTCGCGTTCTTCCGCAGGCCCCTGCAATCCAGCCTGAAAATGGTCGGCAAATGCGCCGTGTACGGCGACGAGGGTGAAAAACGCGCGCCCAAAAAGGCGTTTCACGCGGAACTGTTCGTCGCCCTTTCGCGGCTGGCCAATCTGACCATCATGGGCAAGGGCGAAAAGCGCCCCTTGAGCGAGGAGGAAATCGCCGGGTTCGAACGGCAGATGCTGAAAAGCGACAAGATCACGTTCGCCCAGGCGCGGGAAATTCTTGGCCTGGATGATGATGCAAGATTCAATCTTGCTTCCTATCCGAGAGAAAACCTAACGCGGGCGGAAATCAGGGAACGAGCGGAAAAAGAGACCCTGGTGGAAACGACGAACTTTTCCAGTTCGCGTCTGGCCAATCTGACCGTCATGTCCCCAAAGGGCGAAGAACGCCCCCTGACCATGGAGGAAATCGCCCAGCTTGAGCAGAAGATGCAAAAAAACAAAAAGGTCACTTTCGCCCAGGCGCGGAAAACTCTTGGCCTGGATGATGATGCCAGATTCAACCTTGCTTGCTATTCGGAGAGAAACCTGACGCCGGATGAAATCAGGGAACAGGCGGAAAAAGAGACCCTGGTGGAAATGGCGGGCTTTCACACCCTGCGCAAGGCGCTTGGGAAAATTTCCAAGATGGACTGGGCGGCGCTGGCCGCCCGGCCCGACGATCTTGACCGCATCGCCTGCGCCCTATCTTTCTTCGAGTCCGAGGACGACATACGGGAAGAACTGAAAAAATTAAGCCAACCCCTGTCCGAGGACCAGGTCGTCGCCCTGCTGGGGGTGACGGGCTTTTCCAAAACCATCAACATATCCCTGAGGGCGGCGAAGGAAATCAACCCGTACCTGCGCCGGGGCGTGACCTATATGGAGGCGGTGCTGAAAATACGCCCCGACCACCAGACGCGCGCGGGTGAACGAACGCTTCTGCCGCCCTTGGGCGAGAGCACCAGGAACCCGGTCGTGGACCGCGCGTTGTCGCAAATCCGCAAGGTGGTCAACGCCCTTGTGCGAAAGCATGGCATGCCCGATCACTTCCACGTGGAAACGGCGCGGGACCTGGGGCGTAACTTCAAGGAACGTAAGGCGGTGGAGGCCGAAAACAAGAAACGCCAAACGTTCAAGGAGGAAACCCGGAAACACGCGGCGGAGATTTACGGGTTCGAACCCAACGGGGACGAACTCGCCAGATTCCGGCTGTGGAAGGAACAGGACGGGTTCTGTCCCTATTCGGGCGAGGCGATCAAGCCCCATCATCTCCAGAACGGCACAGACACGCAGATCGACCATATCCTGCCCCGCGGCCGGTCTTATGACGATTCGTGGTCCAACAAGGTGCTATGCTTTTCCCGTGAAAACCAGGCGAAGAGCAACCTGAACCTGACGGCGTGGGAATACATGGAACGTAACGGGAAGACCCGGGAGCTGGAGGCGTTCGCCGCAAGGCAGAATTTCCATCGCCGCGAGAAACTGCTGATGCGGGACTTCGACGAGGAAAAAGAGAACGCCTGGAAATCCCGCCACCTGAACGACACCCGTTACGTGGCCCGCGCCTTGAGCGAATATCTGGAGGAAAACCTGAAACCGAACCCCGGCGTCACAAAACTGGTCCGCACCCGCAAGGGCGAATTGACCAGCAAGCTGCGGCATTTGTGGCGCCTGCCGGAAAAGGACCGGCAGAACGACCACCGCCACCATGGCGTGGACGCCCTGGTCATCGCCTGCGCCACGGACGGTATGGTGCAAAAAGCCGCCCGGTGGAGCCGGTATACGCGCGGGAAAAAGGGCGACCCCGGTTTTTACGCGGAAGCGCCCTGGGAAAATTTCCGCGCCCACGCGCTTTCGAAAATGGACGGCATGTTCGTCACCCGCCAACCGGCCCGCAAGACCGGCGGCAAACTGCACAAGGAAACCATCATGAGCCTGCGTTGCAATGATGGCGGCGGCGGCGGCGAGTGGCGGGCCGTCAAGCGGATCAAGGTCGGGGACCTAAAACGGCCGGACCTTGAAAACCTGGTTGACGTGACGGTCGTGGACGGCCAGCCCCGGGGCCGCAACGCCGCCTTGTATCAAGTGCTGCATGACCGTCTGGCGGCGTTCGGGTTCAAGAACGAAAAGGGCGCGGCGTTCGCCGAACCCGTGTTCATGCCCCTGAAACCCGGAAAGACCGGCCCGGACGGCGAGTCCCGCGGCCCGCGAATCCGGCGGGTGCGGGTTTACGACAACACAAGGGCCGGTTTCAGGCTGACCGATAAAACCACGGGCCGGGAAAAAAGCATCGCCGACAACGCCGAAATGGCCTGGACCGAGGTGTATGAAAAAGCCGGGAAATTCTATCTGCTGCCGGTCTATACGTGGCAGGTCGCGGCGAAACGGTGGCCGGACCGGCTGATAACCCAAGGAAAGCCGGAGGACCAATGGGATGAACTGGACGCGAGTTACGCCTTTCTGTTTTCCCTGTTCAAGAATGATTTTGTCCGGCTTGAGGACAAAAACGGCGTCGTGAGGGAAGGGTATTTCAAAGGCGCTGATCGTGGCACGGGATCAATCACAATCGAGAATCACAAAGGCGCGTCCAAGGACCGACCTTACCCTAAAAACATGAAATTCTTCAAAAAATACCACATCGGCCTGTTCGGCGGCCGCCGGGAAGTCAGGGAACGGTCCCCGTGGCGTGGCGAACCGTAATCGTCGGCTCGCGATGCCGGATGTCCCTGAATCGGGGCCAGTTGCGGGTGGAACGCGACGATGAAACCCTAAGCGTCCCGGTCGAGGACATCGCCGTCTGCGTTCTGGAACACCGGGGCGTCACCGTTTCGGCGGCCCTGTTGTCGTCCCTGTGCGCCGCCGGGGCCGCCGTCGCCGTTTGCGACGGCCGTCATATGCCGAACGGCCTGATGCTGCCGTTTCACACGCATTCCCGGCAAAGCCAGGTCGCGGCGATTCAGGCCGGGTGGTCCGCGCCGTTCAGGAAAAGGGCCTGGCAGAACATCGTCCGGGCCAAGATCGCCAACCAGGCCCATTGCCTGACGCGGCGCGGCGTGGAACAGGGCGGCAATTTGCGAAAAATGGTCAGGCTGGTCGAGTCCGGCGACGCGAAAAACCGCGAGGCGCAAGCCGCCCGCGTCTATTGGCCCGCCTTGATGGGCAAGGGCTTCATCCGCGGCGCCGGCGACCTGCCCAACGCCTTTCTGAATTACGGCTACGCCGTCGTCCGGGCCTGCGTCGCGCGGTCCCTTGTGGGGGCCGGGCTGTTGCCGTGTTTCGGGCTTCACCATGACAACGGCCTGAACGGGTTCAATCTGGCCGACGACGTGATCGAGCCGTTCCGCCCCTTCGTGGACGACATGACCGCCGGTCTGACCGCCGGCCGGGACCACGCCGAAGACCTCGGCAAGGAAGACCGCGCCGCCCTCGCCGAACTGCCGGCTGTTCAGGTTTTGATCGGGGGCGAATTGCAGACGATCCTGAACGCCGCGCACGTTGCGGCGGAAAGTCTGGTTCGCGCCACGCGCGATAAGGACACGTCCGCCCTGCGCCTGCCGGAATTCGCCCTGTGAAGGCCCGACTTGTGAACGGCCCGACTTGTGAACGAACGTGACAGGCGATGAGCGTCAACGGAGACCAGTTCATGTGGATAATCGTGTTTTTCGACCTGCCCGTGGGCGCCAAGGCGCAAAGGCGCGCGGCCACCCGGTTTCGCAACCACCTGCTCAAGGACGGGTACATCATGCTTCAGTTTTCGGTCTACGGGCGAATCTGCAACGGGCAAGAGCGCGTCGAAAAACACCTTAAACGGCTACAGGCGGCCTTGCCGCCAAAGGGTCACGTCCGCGCCCTGCAAGTCACGGACCGGCAATACGGGCGCATGAGAATTCTGCTTGGGGAGCGTGACGAAAACGAGGAAAAGGATACCAAAAACAATGGCGGACAGCTCGTTTTACTCTAAGCCGTCCGCCATTTTTGTTTTGTTTTCAAGCCGTTGCCGGGCAGTGACCATAGCAGAACGATGCAAAAAGGGAAGCTATGGCGCTCGAGATTGAGCCCCTTCATGTCCTTCAACCATAGCAGAACGATGCAAAAAGGGAAGCTATGGCCGTTGGCCTGGAGCCATGTCGCCCGCACGGACCATAGCAGAACGATGCAAAAAGGGAAGCTATGGCCTTCCCGGAGAGGCGCCAGACCACCAGCGCCGCCAGAGGAATTTGCATGACGGGTCTCATCTCGCCTCGTCCGGAACGTCATTCCCGCGAAGGCGGGAAGCCAGCGCGGCGGTCCGCGTTCCAATCAATCATGAGTGATGGCTGGTGATCGAGTGACAACGGGCGCCCTGGATTCCCGCCTTCGCGGGAATGACGGAGTGAGGGCGCGGGAATGATGAAATCAAGAGCGCGGGAATGGCAAAACGGGGCCGCGCCCTCGCCCCGGCAAAACGTCCCGCATCCATCCGGACCCGCACAATCGTGACGATGGCGGCAAACGTGGCGCTTCTGTCATGGCTTCCGGCGTTGATGATGACGACCATCGCCGCCATCGCCGCCATGCCGGGAATATCAGGGCGCGAGAAGCGGCGCTCTTGCGCGACACGCGCCGTCCCAGCCGTGCCGCCTTTTCTTGCGCGGCGGCGCCCGGAAACTCAACCTTCTCAAGGGCTTGAAATGGTACGCGCTACAGGATTCGAACCTGTGACCTACTGATTAAAAGTCAGTTGCTCTACCAACTGAGCTAAGCGCGCCCACGGTCTCTCTGTTAACACAATGCGCCGGAGAACGGCGCGGAACATATGGGAGCGCCGCCGCCGGGTCAACCGGGGAATCGCCTGTCCCCCGATTTTGTGACGGGGGCGGACCGTCTACTCCGCCGCGCCGCTCCGGCGGCGCTCCTCGAAGCGGGCGAGAAGCCGCTCCTCCACGCCGGGCGAGACAAAACTGGAGATGTCTCCGCCCAGCATTCCGATCTCCTTAACGAAGCGTGACGAGATGAACTGATGGCTCTCGGACGCCATCAGGAACACGGTTTCCACCTTCCGGTTCAGCCGGGCGTTCATGCCGGCCATTTGAAACTCGTACTCGAAATCGGAAACCGCGCGGAGGCCCCGGATGATCACCCGCGCCCCGATCTCATCGGCGAACTTCATGAGAAGCGAGCCGAAGCTGACGACCTCGATCTTGGACGCCAGATCGGGAATTACCGTGTCGATTTCCCGGCGGACCAGCCCGGCCCGCTCGGAAACCGTGAACAGCGGTCCCTTCCCCGCGTTCTCGGCGACGGCCACGGCCAGCGTGTCCACCAGCCGCGCGGCCCGGGAAATGATGTCCATGTGGCCGTTGGTGATTGGATCGAAGGTCCCCGGATAAATCCCCTTGGTCAGGCTCATGACGGCGCCCTATTCATCGCCGTCCGCCGGCTGCGGCGCGCCTTCAGAGCCGGCGCCGTCCACGGTTTCGCCAGCGTCTTCCCCGTCGTCACCGTCTTCCCCATCGTCACCGACGTCACGCAGCCGGCTGACCGAGACCACGTTCTCGCCGTCGCCCGTGTTGAACAACCGCACGCCCCGCGATCCCCGGCCGTAAATGGAGATGCCGTCCACGGGAACCCGGATGATCTGACCGCCGTTGGTGACCATGATGATCTGATCGGCCTGCTCAACGCCAAAGGCCGCGACGACCGACGCGTCCCCGGCGCCGTTCCGGTCCACGTTGATATTGGCGACGCCCTGGCCGCCGCGGCCGGAAATACGGTATTCGTAGGCCGACGAGCGCTTGCCGTAACCGTCCGACGTCACGGTCAAGATGAATTGATCGTTATCCGCCATTCCGGCGAACTTGGGTTCTTCCAGGCGGGCCGCAAGTTCCCGGTCACGGGCGTGATCGTCCGCGCGGTCCGTGTAATCGCCGTTCCGAAGACGTCTGAAGGCGTTCCTGGCTTGCAGGTAGGCGTCCCGGTCATCCGTGGAAACCTCGACGTGCCTCACCACCGAAAGCGCCATAACGGCGTCGCCGGACGCCAGACGGATGCCGCGGACCCCCGTCGAATCGCGGCCTGCGAAGACCCGCACGTCAACGACGGGGAAACGAATACATTTACCGCTTTCCGCGCTCAGCAGGACGTCATCGTCTTCCGAACAAGTCCGGACCCGGACTAAACGGTCTCCTTCCGCCAGTTTCATGGCGATCTTGCCGTTGGATTTCACGTTGGTGAAATCGGACAGGCGGTTTCGCCGCACGTTCCCGGACGCGGTGCCGAACATGACGAACAGGTCCGACCAGCTATCCTCGTCCTCCGGCAAGGCCATGACGGTGGAAATCGTCTCGCCCTCGTCCAACGGCAGCAAATTGACGAACGCCTTGCCGCGCGACTGGGGATTGCCCAGAGGCAATTTGTAGACCTTCATCTTGTAGACCATGCCGGCCGACGAAAAGAACAGGATCGGTGTGTGCGTGTTCGCGACGAACACCTGATCCACAAAATCCTCGTCCCGGGTGGACATGCCGGTGCGGCCCTTGCCGCCACGTCTTTGCGCCCGGTAGGTCGAGAGCGGCACGCGCTTCACGTACCCCGAATTGGTCACGGTCACGACCATGTCCTCGCGCTGGATCAGGTCCTCAATGTCGTGTTCGAACTCGCCCTCTTCCAGGGACGTCCGGCGCGGCGTCGCGAACCGTTCCTTCATGGCGGCCAGCTCCTCGCGAAGCAGCGCGTAGAGCTTACCGCGCGAGCCCAGGAGCCCCAGGTACCCTTCGATTTCCGCGCCCAGCTTCTCAAGGTCTTCACCGATTTTATCGCGCTCAAGCCCGGTCAGGCGATGCAGGCGCAGATCCAGAATCGCGCGGGCCTGAGCTTCCGAGAGCTTGTAAACACCGTCAACGACCGACCGCCCCGGCTCGTCCAGAAGGGCGATCATGGGCTCCACGTCCCGCGCGGGCCAATCACGCGCCGTCAATTGTTCCCGCGCCGTTTGCGGGTCCGGCGCTTTGCGGATAAGGACGATGACCTCATCGATATTGGCGACCGCGACCGCGAGACCGGCCAGGACATGCGCCCGCTCGCGCGCCTTGCCCAGTTCATGAATCGTCCGGCGCCGGATGACCTCCTCGCGGAACTTCACGAAGGCGGCCAGGATGTCCTTCAGCGTCATCATACGCGGCCGCCCGCCGTCAAGCGCGAGCATGTTCACCCCGAAAGACGTCTGCAACGGCGAGAAACGGTAAAGCTGAGCCAGAACGACCTCGGCCTCGGCGTCGCGTTTCAATTCGATCACGACCCGGACGCCTTCCCGGTCCGACTCGTCGCGAAGGTCCGAGACTCCCTCGATTTTCTTGTCCCGCACCGCTTCCGCGACAACCTCAATCATCCGGGCCTTGTTGACCTGATAAGGCACCTCGTGGACGACGATGGCGAACCGGTCCTTGCGGATTTCCTCAACGGACGTGCGTCCCCGAACGACAACGGACCCGCGTCCGGTCGTGTAGGCGGACTGAATCCCCTGCCTGCCCAGAATGACGGCGCCTGTGGGAAAGTCCGGCCCTGGAACGTGTTCGGCGATCAGACGTTCGTTGGAAATCAGCGGATCATCAATATAGGCGCAGCAACCATCAATCACCTCACCCAGATTGTGGGGCGGTATCTTCGTCGCCATGCCGACGGCGATGCCGTCCGCGCCATTGACCAGCAAATTCGGGAAACCGGCTGGCAGAACAACGGGTTCGTGAATGCTTTCGTCATAGTTCGGCTGAAAATCGACCGTGTTCTTATCGATATCTTCCAGCAACGCATGGGCGGCGCGCGCCATCCGGGCTTCCGTATACCGCATCGCGGCGGCCTTGTCGCCGTCCATGGAGCCGAAGTTGCCCTGACCGTCGATCAACGGAAGCCGCATGGAAAAGTCCTGCGCCATTCGGACCATGGCGTCATAAATCGCGCTGTCGCCGTGGGGGTGGTATTTGCCCATGACGTCGCCAACGATGCGCGCGGACTTGCGGTAGGGCTTGCCCGCCTCATAGCCGTTTTCCTTCATGGCGTGAAGAATCCGGCGTTGGACCGGTTTCAATCCGTCGCGCGCGTCCGGAAGCGCGCGGGCCACGATCACGCTCATGGCGTAATCGAGGTACGAGGCGCGCATTTCGTCCTCAATGGAAATGGACGCGACGTCCGGCCCGGGCAGAGTCGGCCGCGCGCCGCCCGGAGGCATGTCAGATGGAGGAGTCAAATAGAATTACCTAACAAAATCAATGAACTAAAAGGAATCCTGCAAGGGTTCTCTTCTTTCTTGGCGAGGGACCTCATTATACCCGGTATGGCGGACTAAAAGCAAATTCGGCGCATGGCCCGGCGCGGCTTAGAAGCGCTTCAACGCCGCGTCCGTTTCCGCCATTAGGCGTTTGACCGTGTCCGCCGCCTTTTCTCTTCTGGATAAAGACCCGGCCTGGCCCGCCCAGAGCGCCAGACAATCGGCCTTTCCGGCCTTGGCGGCGGCGGCTCGCAGCGGCCTTGTGAGGGCGTTCTGGTGGGGAAAGGGCAATACCGCCCGGGGCCGCTTGAAATCCTCGACCGCCTCCATCATGGAATTGACGACGCCACGCGCCGGACGGCCCGAAAAGGCATGAGTCACGCGGCTTTCGTGCGCACCGACCTGCAGTACGGCGCGCTTATGCGCTTCGGGCGCCCCGGACTCGTCCGTGGTCAGAAAGGCTGTTCCGATCTGCACGGCTTCCGCGCCGAGTATGAGGGCCGCCGCGACGCCCCGGCCATCAGAGATTCCGCCCGCCGCGATGACGGGGACCGACACCGCGTCGGCCACTTGCGGGATCAGCGCCAGCGAGCCCACCATGGAACCGGCGTAATCGGGCGTGAAGCTGCCCCGGTGGCCGCCGGCTTCCGATCCTTGAGCGACGATGGCGTCCACGCCGGCGGCCTCCAGTTGTTTTGCCTCCGGCACATTGGTCGCCGTACCGATGATAAACGTGTCCCGAGCCCTCAGCGCGCGCATCGCGTCCTCCGGGATCAGCCCCATGATAAAGCTGAACACCTTGACGCCTCCTTCCAAGACCAGGGGAAAGCGGTCTGCGAATTTATCCGCGCCGGGCGAGACGGCGGGGAGGCCGACGCCCAAATCCTCATAGAACGGCCGCAGGCGTTCGACGGCTTCCGACGTGTCTCCAGGCAACGGGGGAATGGGCTGGGGAGCGAATAAATTAACGTTCACCACCCGGTTGGTGCGGCTTCGGACCGTCTTCAGGCGGCCTTTCATATCGTCCGGCGCGAGATAGGTCATGCCCATGGAACCCAACCCGCCCGCTTCCGAGACCGCGATGGCCAACTCCGGCGTATCGCTGCCCGCCATGGGCGCCTGAATAATCGGTGCGGACAGGTCTAGACGTTCCATCAGAGGTGTTTTAACCGGCACGGTTCGTTTTTTTCCTTTCCACCGCCGCCAACGGCGTTACGTAGCGGATCGCGGGCCGCCGGTCCAGAAAATCATCAGAACGGGATCTCGTCGTCGAGGTCGGAGCCCATGCCACTTCCACCCGCACCTGGAATAGAGACCGAATCGCGCTTCAACCCTCGCGCTCCAAACAAGGTCGGGGCGTCGTCACGATAGTTCCGCAAAAACTCACTCCGCCAGACAAGGCCCAAGGCTATTCCTTGAACGACCGCGCCATCATGTCCGTCAGCGGCTCGAGCAGGTATTCGATCAGGGTCCGCTCGCCGGACCGGATGGTCACGTCGGCGGGCATGCCCGGCACCAAGGGCTTGCCGTCCAGGCGGCCGCGCTCGGTCTCGCTGACCTTCACGCGCGCCGTATAGTAGGGAGCATTGGTTTCGGCGTCATTGAGCGTATCGGCCGCGACGGTCGTGACGGTCCCGAGCACGGACGGCGTCGTTCTTTGGCGAAACGCCGTGAACCGGATTTCCGCCTCGGCGCCGACCGCGACATTGTCGATGTCGGTCGGACGGATTTTCGTCTCGACGGTCAAAATCTTTCCGGCCGGGACGATATCCAGAACCGGATCGCCCGGCAGAAGCACCGCGTCCCTGGCGTGAACCTGAAGATCGAGAACGGCGCCGTTTCCCGGCGCGCGAATATCGAGACGTTCCAGCACGTCCCTGGTGGCGGACACCCGTTCCTCCAGATCGAACAGGCGATCCTGGACCTCGCGCAATTCGGCCACGACGCTCTTGCGGAAATCCGTTTTGATCCGGGCCTCTTCTATTCTCGACTCGATAATTTTGATTTCACCTTGCGCGACCGAGGACGTTTCCGATCCGATCTCGCCTTCCAACTGGGCCGCTTCACGTTTAAGTCTCAGAACCCGTGGCTTCTCGATATGACCCTGCGCGAGCAATTTCTCCAAACCTGCCAGTTCATCCTTGATGATCGAGAGTTGGGTATTCATTGATGCGATCTGCGCTTTCGCGCCGGCGATATGACGCCCATAGAGCGCCCGGCTTTGCGCGATCATCGACAACGACACGTTCAAGGCGTTCCGGCGTTCTTCGAACAGCGCCCTCTCTCCAAGAACGATCTCCCGCACATGCCCGGCCGTGATCCGGTCCATGAGGGTTTTCGGAAAGGAAATGTTCTCATCACCCGCCCGCTCGGCCGTCAGGCGCGCATGCCGCGCCGCATGACCGTCGTATTCCGCCTGAAGAGAGTCCAGTTGCGCGCGCGTCTGCACGTCGTCCAATCGTACAAGCACCTGACCCGCGGCGACCGTATCGCCTTCGTTCACCAGGATCTCCGCGACAACGCCGCCTTCCAGGTGCCGCACCGTGCCGCGGTCGCCTTCGGCGACGATCACGCCTTCACCCAACACGCCGCTCGCCAGCGGCGCAAATCCCGCCCAACCGCCGAACCCGATGATCAAAACCGCGATGATCGACAATCCCGTCGCCGTGATGCGCCGCGAGGATCGTCTTACCTCATCCGACCGGGACGGTTGATCATCCAAAACCGCGTCACGCGGAACGACGGCCTTGAGTTCACCGCCCTTTGATGCTTCTTCTTCATGGATCGTCAATGCTTTTTCACCGCGCCCTGTCATGATCCGCGCCCCCTTGAGACCCGAACGACGCGGGAAGACGGGAAACGCCGGGGCCGTCTTCCGCTTTCTTCAGCTCCGGGTCCTCGGCGGCGCTTCTGGCGCGGACCCTCGACAACACATTCCGCGTCGGACCGAACAGGTCGACGGCGCCGTTGCGCAGGATCATGAGCCGGTCGATGGCGTTCATCATGGCGGGACGGTGCGTCGTCACGACGATGACACGGCCTTCTCTTTTCAGTTCCACCAGGGCATGGAACAGCGCCGCCAGCCCGTCCTCGTCGAGGTGCGCGTCGGGTTCGTCCATGACGATCAGGACCGGATCGCCGAAAAAAGCCCGCGCCATCGCGATGCGTTGTTTCTGTCCGCCCGACAGGACGACGCCTTCCGGGCCGATGGCGGTATCGTAACCGTCCGGGAACCGCAGTATCATGTCATGGATGCCCGCCAGCCGGGCGGCGCGCACGATCCGTTCCGGCTCGCCGCCGGAAAACCGCGAAATGTTATCGCGCACGCTGCCCTCGAACAGTTCGGCTTCCTGCGGCAAATACCCGATATGCCGGCCCATGTCCCGCGCGTCCATGCGGCAGACCTCGGCGCCGTCCAGCCGCACGTCGCCGACCGACGGCGGCCAGGCCCCGACCAACAACTTGACCAGCGTCGTTTTGCCCGCGGCGCTGGGGCCGACAATCCCCAATACGGTTCCCGGTTCCAGACGCATACTGACGCCTTTGACGACGGGCGTGGCGGCGCCCGGCGGCCCGCCAAACAATTCCTTCACCGTCAGCCTTGCCGCCGGGGCGGGCGCCGGCATGGCCGCTTCCCGCTCCGGGATTTCGGAAAACAGTCCATCCAATCGCCCGTACCCCTGCCGCGCGGCGGAAAACCCGCGCCACGCCACCAAAGCCTGTTCCACCGGCGCCAGCGCGCGGGCCATGATGATTGATGCGGCGATCATGAAGCCGGGCGTGATGATTTGTCGCAGGGCCAGCCACGCCCCCGCGCCCAGCATCGCCACCTGCATCATCAACCGCATGGATTTGCTGATCGCCGTCAGGCCGCCCAGACGGTCGCCGACCCCGTCCTGCCGGGATACGGCGTCGTATTGACGGTTCAGCCATCTCTGGCGCAGGCGGCCGGTCATGCCCATGACGCGCACGGCGTCGACATTGGCCAGGCTTTCGCCCATGGTCCGGTCCGCGCGCAGGGTCGCGGTGCCGGCGTCACGCAGGCCTTCGCGGGTCGAAAAATCGGCCATCAGCGCCAGACCGAACAGAAGAACCGCCCCGGCAAGGGCCACCGACCCCAGCAACGGGTGAATGATGAAAATGACGGTCATGAACACAACCGCCCAGGGCGCGTCGATGATCGCGACCAGACCCGTGCCGGAGACGAACTGGCGAATGTCATGCAGGTCTTTTTGCGCCTCGCGAACCGCATCACGGGGGTGGGCGGCGGCGCGTTCGATCATCGCGTTGAACAGACGCGCGGACACGCTTTCGTGCAGGACCGTTCCCATGCGCACCAGCAGCCTGGCGCGCAGAACGTCCAGCGCGGCCATGACCAGAAGCAGAAAGACCGTGATCGCCGTCAACGAGATCAGGGTCTCCACGCTGCGGCTCGACAAAACCCGGTCGTACAATTGAAGCATGTAGATCGGAACGGTCAGAAGCAGGACGTTGATGACGGCGCCGAAGACCGCTATGGCGCCGATATGATGACGTAAAACGCGCAGACAGAATTTCATAACGGGTCAGGGATTAACCAATAGATTGGCCTCATCGTCGCTGGCAAAGAAAAAGAGCGCGAGCGCGCCCTTTTCCAAACCAACATCTTTTCTCCATAGAGAATAAAGACTTGTCACACTAAATCAGGCCCGCCTGGTTATCTCCGACAAAGATGGTCTCGATACTATTAGCGTCCTCGACGTTGTAATCCTTAAGTACAACACCGTAATCAATTCTTCGATTATCCATAAAATCCGCGATATCGAAATAAACCCTGTCATCACCAATGTCAGCGTAACGAAGGCTGGTTAGCGAAATGTTGGCAAGATACAGGCTGTCCGTTCCACTGCCATCATAAATCGTCGTAACGCCCGGGTTTGCCGCCGAGTTCACATGATAGAACGCATCGTTGCCGTTACCGCCATATAAAGTGTTGAAGCCCGCGCCGCCGCGCAAAATATCATTGCCGGAATCCCCATACAAGGTGTCATTCCCCTCATTGCCATGTAGGATATCGTTCCCCTCATCGCCATGTAGGGTATCGTTCCCCTCATCGCCATGTAGGGTATCGTTCCCCTCATCGCCATGTAGGGTGTCATCGCCTGCGTCACCGTCTAGCATGTCATTACCAATGCCACCATTAAGCGTGTCATTCCCCGCATCGCCATACAGTTTGTCATCGCCTTGTCCACCGGACAGAGTGTCATTCCCTTGGCCGCCGTACAGTTCGTCATTGCCGCCGCCGCCGAACAGACGATCATCCCCCTAACTCTGACCCTCGGGCAGCGGGCCTTCATTCGTGTCATAACGCTTTGTCATGCGGTTATAGGCACCTTGCTGACCGCCGAACAAAGTGTCATCGCCGGAATCGCCATACAGGGTATCGTTCCCTGTGACGCCCAGAAGCACATCGTCGCCATCGCCGCCATGCAACTGGTCATTACCCGCCCCACCCACCAGTGCATCGAACGCCCCGCCGCCATATATGACGTCATTGCCAGGACCGCCTTGAACAATGTCGATTCCCGAACCGCCATGAACGATATCGTTCCCGCCGCCAGCGTTGATGAAATCGTTACCGCCCCGCAAATGATATGTATCACCAGTAGAGCGATTCATGTGAAAGAACTCGTCGCGATTTTACGTACCGTAAAAAGTCGCCATAATTTTTCCTCCTTTACAATTTTGTGTGGTTTTTCTTATTTTTAGAAGGACCCTGAATTAGTTGTCAACACTTATTTTTTACGCGTTATCTGGGCATTTCGTATCAGACTCATAGGGACCAATGCGGGTGGACACCCCCCCATGCGCCGCTTCAATTCAGGCTCTGAAAACGGCTTGCTTTCGGAGCACGTCATGGATTCTTGAACGCTGGATTTGTGCGTGGACTTCTCCGGCGCGGTTAACCACCGGGGTGTCCCGTCGATTGGGGAAAGGCTTGGACGCTGGACGGCGGGGCGGTCCTACGCGTAGACGCCGTCTCCAAGCGCTTGAAACGGCTTGTGGGTGGCCCACAGTCCCTTTCGCAACGTCGGGGTTTCGTTGTACAGGGCGCGGACGTCCGGATTGGAATTAACGAAACCCTCAATGGCGTCGGCCTTGTCGGGATCAAGGGTTCCCCTGTGCTCGACCCTGTATGCGTCGCCATGCCGAACCAGCAGTATCCGGGCCAAGTCGTCCGGCGTTATCCCGGCCTCTCTCATCGCCTCGATGTGCGGTTCGAACTTCTTCATGTCTTCATACGACGCCTCCAGAACACCGGAAACGTAAGACCGCATCTTTTCTTCCATCTCCTCGCGATAAGGTTCCATCCGCCGGTCGAACGCCGCGATGTCCAAGGGGTCGGCGAGGTGGCGGAAAATCTTCTCCGCCTTCGTTTTTGGGACATCCGACCAGACATCAAAGCCGGTTTCTGTAAAGCTGTACCCTTTTGGCGCATCGTGGAATTGGGTCATGTACGAGGGACCTTCGATGCCGATGCCGAGTTCCTTGGCCGCCGATTTCCATTCGGATTGATGCTTGCCGGCATAATCGCGGAGATAATCTTCAGCGACCGCATCATAGGATTGCCACACGCGATGACGCATGAAGTGGTCATCGAATATGTATTTTTCGCGGCCCAACGGGTGATCGGCGATAAAGCCCTTTCCGGTCAGTTCGCCGGCATGGTCATAGGCTTTCGAGGCGGCGATATGATCTTGCGTCGTAGAGCGCGCTTCTTGATGTTTTAGAAGGCTTTCCAGGTTTCCTCTCTCATGGGCCTGATAAACGCGGACCCGTTCATCGGAAGGGGATGTTTCCCGCGCGATGGAAGGCCGGCTCGGCTTAAGCGCCGCATTCGCCCCCGGCGCTTTATATTCCTCGTTCGCCCTTGTATTCGCTTTCGCCCCTTTTACGAGGGACGCGTACTGTTCATCCGTCATTCTTTTCGCGACGAGTTCGCGACCCTTTCTGACGGCATAGAACCTGTCAGGTTCCTGTTCCCACATTCTTCTTTCGTCCGGGTCCGCCGGGGGTTGGACGGCGTTGGCGGAAAACGCGTGCAGGCCCCGGCGTTGCGGTTCCATGTCCAGGTGTTCGCTCAACGCGTCCTTATAGGACACGCCGCCGTTCTTCAGCCCCTGCAGAAGATGCTGATAGCGGTCGTAAACGGCGTTGGGGGCAATCCCGGTCACGGCATCCATGGCGGTCGTCCTTCATCCGAAAACACAGACAGGTTTTCAGTAGAAAAGGCAAAAAATATGCCATTTTCGGATGTTCCGCCGGCCATTTCACGAACCCCGGAATTTCAGCGATTTTCATGGGGGACTGTTCCCGGACCTCTCCGGTTCAGCCGGGGCGCCCTGTCTGAACGATACCGTTTCGCGGGCAAATGTTGCCGGGCCGTTCGGCAAGAAATTCCGCAGTCCGAAGATTATTCAAGTCCAAAAACACGCCAACATTTTGATAAAAACACACCTGAAATTGGCGCGATTTTTGCTTGAAAACATGGGCTTGAGTGAGACTTTTAATCGATTCACAAGGAGTTTTCGGTCATGACCATCGACGGCGTCAACCACGCGATTCCCCCGGTCCATGCCGCCAGTGGGGCGAATAAACCACTTTCATTAGAAAAAGCCGCCCAGCCAAGCGCGCCGGGACAACGAACCTTCGAGGACATTGAGGACTCCATCGACCTTGCCTCCCTGTCGCCGGAAGCCGAGAAGGCCCTGTTTTTGTATGGACAACAAGGGAAAAAATACCACTTAACGATTGACGACGATTACAAGGCCTTCTTGGAGGATATCTCGGACCTTGAAGGCGACGACTACCTCAAGGCGATGCTCGACAAGGCATTAGAGGGCACTGGTTTAAAAGCTGAAATCTTCGACTTCGAAGACCGGCCCCTTGAAACGCAAAAAGAATTTCTGGAGCAAGATCGCCGGTGGATAGAAGGCAACTTGCGCTCGGAATACGAAAAGGAGCGTTCCACGTATCACGAAACGAAGCATCAACAAGTTCTCGAAATCGATGACCGCCTTCTTCGAAAAGCGGGGGGACTTTTGTATGGCGTTTCATACTCATACGCGGGCGGCGACTATTCCAAGCCGCACAATATCAGAACGTCTTCCGGCGATCCCCATCCCAGGGCTCATGAGATCGGCGCCTTCCTTCGGAAGTACGCCGCTGAAATAAAGGAGATCAGCAGGCTTCTAACCGAGGCGAACGACTTCATGCCGTTCGAGGAATGGAAGGCGAAACGCGGCCAGCCGTATGCGGACGGGGATAAGCAGCTTTACGACAGATTGATGAAACGCGAGGCCGAGGTGAAACGGCGCGAGGCGGGATGAACCGCAAATCGCCCGGCTCGTGATTGATCCCATCGACGCCATCCACGTCAGGGTTTTTGCGTCAGCCCCGGAAACCGACGGGCATGGGCCGAAAAGCTTCACACGTGGCGGCGGCGACCCTTCGCATGGATCGTATTCCCGCGCGCCGCCGGTTTGGGAAATCGCCGGTTTGGGAAGTCGTCAGAACGGGATCTCGTCGTCGAGGTCGGAGCCCATGCCGCCCCCAGAACCACCGCTAGAACCGCCGCCAGACGGACCGCCGCCGCCTTGATCCCAGCGGGACTCCTCGCCGCCATGGCCGCCGCTTTCGCCGCCGCCTTGATCCCAGCGGGACTCCTCGCCGCCATGGCCGCCCCCGCCGCGGCTGTCCAACATGGTCAGGACGCCGTTGAACCGGGGCAGAACGACCTCGGTCGTATAGCGGTCCTGGCCGGAATTATCCGTCCATTTCCGGGTCTGAATCGTGCCTTCTAGATAAACCTTGGACCCTTTGCGCAGATACTTCTCGGCGACGTCGGCCAGACGGTCGTCAAAGATCACCACCCTGTGCCATTCCGTTTTCTCGCGTTGTTCGCCCGACTGACGGTCGCGCCAACGCTCGGATGTCGCGACGGACATATTGACCAGCTTTGATCCGCTTTGGGTGTTTCGCACCTCCGGGTCCCGGCCCAGATTACCGACCAGGATGACCTTATTGACGCTGCCGGCCATGATACTTCCCCGCTCCTAAGGTTTTTGCCTGTTTTGAGTATGGAAAACCGAGACTGATTATTGTCTCTCTTCGCACGTTCATGAGCCCATTTCCAGTTTGGAGATGGGGATAACTCAAGCCCGCCGATCATCCATTTGACGGGCGCGTTTGGAGAATTCCCTGGTCAAATCCACAAGCTTTTCGTCATCCTCACCCACCTTGACCAAGGCCAGCACGCCCAACTCAAACATGGCCACGCCATAGATTTCCCGCGCGACCCCCTCCGCCAGCAGGCGTTGCAGGGCGTCGGCCAGAATTTCGTCGGCTTTGTCGAATTGGGCTTCCGCCTCGTCAGAGGTGCTGTCGCTCACGGGAGTATCCGTTCAGGGAGTGTGGAAGCGCGCTCAAACACGCGCCAGCCCGCACCATGCACCGGCGGCGGATAGGCGGCAAGGCGCCTTTCGGGGAATTCGGGCTAAGGCAGAACGGCCCGCAGTTCGCTCGGCAGTAACGAACGCCGGGTAATCCAGTCCTCAAACGCCCTGACCGCGCGATGACGGCCATTATTGGGCGGATAGACCACATGCCACCCGTTGGGGTTAGGAAGCTCAATCCCGTCAAAGGGCGCGACCAGGGAACCCAGACGGATGTCGTCCGCCACATAAGCCCGGTTCGCGATGGCGACGCCAAGACCGGCGTTCGCCGCCTGGAAGGACAGCATACAGCTGTCGAACGAAGTTGCCGGCGCTTCGTCCAACAGCCCGCTGACGCCCGCGTGCTCCAGCCAGCTCCGCCAGTTCAACGTACAAGTGTCCGAATGCAATAACCGGAAGTGAACAAGATGTTCCGGTTTCAGGTTCTTGACGCCGTGTTTCTTCTTTGTCCGCTTAAGCAGCAACGGGCTGACGACCGGAATCAAATCTTCATAAAACAGAAGCCGGCTGTAGAGACCTCGAAATTTACCAGCGCCATAGCGAACCGCCATATCCACATCCTCGCGATCAAAATTGACGGCGCGATAGGACTGGGAAATGTGCAGATTGACATCCGGATGAATGGCGTGAAAATCGCTTAAGCGCGGCAACAGCCAGCGCATGGCGAAGGTGGGAAGCAGGCTGACTTTCAAGCTGTCGGTTCGGTATCTTTGCTTGATCTCCATCCCCCGCATCATGATCGCGTCAAGCGCCTGACGTACTTCCATGACAAACTCCTCACCCTCTGACGTCAGAGCCACCGCGTTGGCTCTTCGATGAAAGATTTGAAAACCGAGTTGTTCCTCGATCGCTTTTACCCGCTGACTGACGGCCGAGGTGGAAATCAGGTTTTCCTCCCCCGCTCGCGTGAAATTACCCATGCGCGCGGCGCTTTCCACAACCCTAAGCGAGTTGAGATTCAAGTTTCTTAGCGCCTTGGATGAGCTGCTTACGTTCATCTCAGCTTAAACTGCCTGTAGGAGTTTTAAATTTACCAGAAACACGCATTCCAGGAAGCTGAATTGTTCTAAAAAATCCATTCTGGGATAGCGAATCATGTCGAACAGTGTGAAAAACTTTACCGGTATCCGTCATTTCATGAGCCGCGAGGCCATCCTGGGACACGAATCGTCCTGGCAAATTTCCGACTTCGGGATGGCGCAGCGGCGCCATGGCTATGATCCCGGACTTCTGGAAACGATTCGTCAAAGGGCGGTCCAACTGAAGCGGGAACACGCTCATCGCAAACATCTGAACCTTACCTTTATCACTGGCGCCGACCGATTCATCCCGGAAATCAAGGAATTGATGCACGATCAAAGACGGCTTGACCGCTTAAGTGATCTGGCGGGCGCCAGATTGGAGCCCTACCCGCTCTCCATTGTCGGCGCCACGGTCACTTTCATGGGGCCGAACGACGGAGCCGTGGACTGGCACTGTGACGGCGTGCCCGTAACCGAACTGGTGCCGCTCTCCATATCCGACCCCATCGTCGGCGGCGAATTGGAGATATTTCTCGGTAACAGCGAGTCGGGACGCGCACGCGCCGACCGTGGAGAGAATATCCCCAGGAGCGAGTTGCTGACCGTTCAGCATAAAATGGGGTACAGCACAATTGGTCAATTTGTTGGCGTTCTGCACCGCACCAGGCCTATTGAGTACGGCGACCGAGTCACTTTAGTGTTGAATCAACGCTCTGTGGAACGACCTTTCATAGATGACAATCGCATGTTCTATCTGGCCGCCGACAATGACCTCGGCAGGGAATGGGTGAACGAAATGGCGGAGGACGTCTGGTCCCATCAACTGCCTGCCTATCGGCGGGCCGAAGCGGCGCGCGAGGCCGTCTGTGAAGCCGCTTCTCACCCGGCCGGGGAAGACAGCGAGGCGGCGCCCATCCTGTTTCCCAAAAAGAACGTCGCTTTGCCATGACCCTGCACGCGGCGCCGTGCGCCCTGATCGCCATCGTGCTTTGGTCCAGCAACGCGGTCGTCGCCAAGTTCGCATTGACCGGCTTATCCGTTGAACAGGTTCAGTTCCTTCAATTCAGCGGCGCGTCTTTGGTGTTCTTCTTGGCGTCCAGGCGTGATCAGCGGTTTCGAGCCGCGAAGCTGAACGCCCCCGCTATTATCCTTGGGTTGACCGGCTTGGTGGGCGCCATGGTCTTTCAGTACCTGGCCTTTGCTTTCGGCCCCATCGCTCAAGTCAATCTGATTGCCTATTCCTGGCCGTTGTTATGCGCGGTCATCGTAATCGGCCTCGGCACCTCGGCTTCCCCGTTCCGCCTGCTTCTGACATCCGTTCTAGGTTTCATCGGCGTCGCGCTGCTGATCACGGAAGGCTCATGGGCGCCATGGCGCGCGCCGTGGTCTTGGGGCATGGTGACCGCCTTGCTGTCAGCCCTCTGCATGGCCGTCTATACGGTCGGCGTTGGCCGTTTAAGCGTGTCCCCGGCCGCGCTTCTGCTGCCGGCGTCACTGGCCGGCGTGGCGGGCTCCGGCGTCTGGGTTCTCGTCGCCGCCAACCCGCCGCCTGATCTCATGATGATTCTCTTTGGTCTGTATCTGGGTGTCGGCCCAATGGGAGTGGGCTATCTCTGTTGGTCCAGGGCGTTGCGGTTGAGTCACGCGGGACGCATCGCAGTTCTTGGTTATGCGACGCCCGTGTTATCGACCGCATGGCTGATATTTTCGGGTGAGGGCCTGACCTTGATGATGACTGCCGGTGGCACCCTGATCGTCATAAGCTGTGCCCTTATTGGTGGCGGGTTGCCGCAACCGTCAACAGCGCTCCGCCAACCAACACATTAGCGGGCTTTCGCGGATTAAACCAGCCAGCCGCCTTCCCGCGCCCCCGGTATCCTGCGGCGGTGAGGCGGCGCCTCTCACCTTTAGAAAATCTAATTAGGTATTTGAGCCGGCCGCGGTAATAGTGAAGCGGGGAATCACAACCAAGAAAAGGAACTTCTCATGCCACACCCTGTGGATGTTCATGTGGGATCAAAAGTCCGTCAACTACGTGTGCTCAAGAATATGTCGCAAACCGCGCTCGGGAACAGATTAGGCATTTCCTTCCAGCAGATTCAGAAATATGAGAAAGGATCGAACCGCGTCTCGTCGAGCCGGCTTTGGGAACTCTCGAACATTTTCGACGTGCCCGTTGAGTATTTTTTTGACGATCTGTCCAAAACCAGTCGCAACTCCGACCTGCCCAGCAAGAAGTCCCTGGCGACGGCGCGCGACATCGACGCGATCAATTGCGACGATTTGAAGACCAGCCTCCATCAGTTGGTGAAGGTCTTGAAGACCACGAAAATGTTCGCGGCTTAAACGCCGCGACCGGACTGGGTTGACTAGCGCCGCTAATCCGGCGCGCCCGGTTCGCCGTACCCGAGGATATCCACGCCGCCGCCACTTTACGGATCGGCGCCGCCGTATTAAGACGGCGACTCACGCCTTATTCAGTGCGGCGTCTGTTGGGCTGGACGACTGTTTTCGGCCCCATCTTCGGGAGTTCACCCTTGGACAAGATCGAAATCCGCGGTGCGCGGGAACACAATCTCCGTAATGTCGATGTGGATATTCCGCGGGACAGCCTGACGGTAATCACCGGACTATCGGGCTCTGGCAAATCCTCCCTCGCCTTCGATACAATCTACGCGGAGGGTCAACGCCGCTACGTGGAGAGCTTGTCGGCCTACGCCCGTCAATTTCTGGAGCTGATGCAGAAACCCGATGTGGACAGCATCGAAGGTCTAAGTCCCGCGATCTCCATCGAACAAAAAACAACCTCCAAGAACCCCCGCTCCACCGTGGGCACGGTGACGGAAATTTACGACTACATGCGCCTGTTGTTCGCCCGCGTCGGCGTGCCGCACTCGCCGGCCACCGGGCTTCCCATCGAAAGTCAAACGGTCTCGCAAATGGTTGATCGGATCATGACCATGGAGGAAGGCTCGCGCCTTTATCTGCTGGCCCCGGTCGTCCGGGGCCGCAAAGGGGAATACAAGAAAGAACTCAAGGATATAGCCGTTCGCGGGTTTCAACGTGTCCGCATTGATGGGGAAATGTACGAGATTGATGAGGCCCCGGCGCTGGACAAGAAATTCAAACACGACATTGAAATCGTCGTGGATCGTCTGGTGGTCCGCAAGGGCGTCGAAACACGCTTGGCCGACAGCCTGGAAACGGCGCTGGGGTTGGCGGACGGCATCGCCTATGTCGATGACGCGGACGCCGCCAAGAAAGCTCCGGCGTCGGAGAAAGACAGCGGCATCAATAGCCATTTCCCGCCCGGCCGTTCCGTCTTTTCCGCAAAATTCGCTTGTCCCGTGTCTGGCTTCACCATTGATGAAGTGGAACCGCGGCTGTTCTCGTTCAACAATCCCTTCGGCGCCTGCCCGGCCTGCGACGGATTGGGGACCGAGATGTTTTTCGATCCGGAACTGGTCGTTCCGGACTCATCCAAGTCCTTGAAGGACGGCGCCATCGCGCCCTGGGCGGGGTCAAGCTCAAGATATTACGACCAGACGCTGATCAGTCTGGCGGAACATTTCGGATTCAAGTTGACGGCCGCCTGGTCGAAACTGCCGAAAAAAATCCGGGAAATGCTGCTCTATGGATCAGGTGACGAGCCAGTCACCATGAACTATTCGGACGGACGGCGGTCGTACGACATCACCAAGCCGTTCGAGGGCGTGGTGCCGAATATGGAACGGCGTTGGCGGGAAACGGATTCCAACTGGGTGCGGGACGAATTGGCCAGGTTTCAGACGGTCACCGCTTGCGGAACCTGTAAAGGCCAACGCCTGAAGCCGGAAGCCCTCGCCGTCAAAATCGACGGTCTGAATGTCTCCGAAGTCGCCGCGCAATCCATTGAGGAAGCCCACCGCTGGTTTTCCGGAATTCCCGGACGGCTGAGTGATCAGGAAAACGAAATCGCAAGACGCATCTTGCGCGAGATCCAAGAACGCCTGGGCTTTCTGGTTGACGTCGGTTTGGAATACTTGACGCTCAGCCGGGCGTCGGCGACGCTGTCGGGCGGCGAGAGCCAACGCATCCGGCTCGCCTCTCAGATCGGGTCCGGCTTAACTGGCGTTCTCTACGTGCTGGACGAACCGTCGATCGGTCTGCACCAGCGCGATAACGCGCGGCTGCTGAAAACGCTGGTCCGGCTGCGCGATTTGGGCAACACGGTGTTGGTCGTCGAGCACGACGAGGATGCGATCCGAAGCGCGGATTATCTCATCGACATGGGTCCGGGAGCCGGCGCCCATGGCGGCGGCGTGATTGCGTCGGGCGCGCCGTCCGAGGTAATCGCCAACGGCGAAAGCCTGACCGGGCAATATCTATCGAATAGCCGGCGTATCGACGTTCCATCAAAACGGCGCCGGGCCAAAAAAGGCACGTATCTTGAGGTCAAGGGCGCGTCCTCTAACAATCTGAACAATGTGAACGCCGCCTTCCCGCTCGGCACTTTCATCACGGTCACGGGCGTCTCGGGCGGCGGCAAATCCACGCTGGTGATTGAAACGCTCTATAAAGCGCTGGCCCGGCGTCTGCATGGCGCGCGCGAACAGCCAGGCAGGCACGAGGACATCTCCGGCCTGGAGCATATCGACAAGGTTGTTGACATTGATCAATCCCCCATCGGACGCACGCCGCGCTCGAATCCGGCGACCTATACAGGCGCGTTCACCCCGATCCGTGATTGGTTCGCCGGCCTTCCGGAAGCTCAAACCCGGGGCTATAAGCCGGGACGTTTCTCGTTCAATGTCAAGGGCGGACGCTGTGAGGCGTGCCAGGGCGACGGGGTCATCAAGATCGAGATGCACTTCCTGCCTGACGTTTATGTCACCTGTGACGTCTGCCATGGCCAGCGCTATAACCGCGAGACTCTCGAAGTGCGCTTCCGGGGCAAATCCATTGCCGACGTACTGAATATGACCGTCGATGAAGCCTCGGACTTCTTCAAGGCGGTTCCCATGATCCGCGACAAGATGGTGACGCTTCAACGTGTCGGTTTGGGCTACATCCACCTTGGTCAGCAGGCGACGACGCTGTCGGGCGGCGAGGCGCAACGGGTCAAACTCGCCAAGGAACTCTCCCGCCGCGCGACGGGAAAGACGTTCTATATCCTGGACGAACCCACCACGGGCCTTCACTTCGAGGATGTCAAAAAACTTCTGGAAGTACTCCATACCCTGGTCGCCCAAGGGAACACCGTTGTCGTCATTGAGCACAATCTTGAAGTCATCAAGACCGCAGACTGGATTATCGATTTGGGTCCCGAGGGCGGCGTCAAGGGAGGGCGCGTCATCGCCGCGGGGACGCCGGAAGAGATCTCGTCCACGAAAGGCAGCTACACGGGCGGCTATCTGGCCCCCTATCTGGGCATCGAGGCGAGCCGCCAAAGCGCTTAGAGACACCGCACGCCCCTTCAAAGGCGCGTGATATGTCCGCCGGATATCTTGCGGAGCGGGGAAAAGGACATAAGCTGAACGGAACATCGATTAATTTCGACGGCCACAGCCGAGAAGAAAGGTTTCCCCATGCTGAAAAAGACCGGGCGGACGCCACCCAACGACCCTCAACGCCACGGAAAACCGACGGTTTTGAAACGCCTGGCGATCACCAGCTGCGTCGCCTTGGGCGTCGGCGGCGTTTTTCATTTAGCGGAACAAGCCATGGGCCGCGGGTTCACGGCGGCCAGCGCCGAAACCGGCGCCGCCAATAAGCCGGTGGTCGTCGAGTTGTTCACCTCGCAAGGGTGTTATTCCTGCCCTCCGGCCGAGAAATTCCTGGGCGAACTGTCGGAAACGCCCGGTTTAGTCGCTCTTGAGTTCCACGTCGATTACTGGGATGAACTTCGTTACCTGATCCATGGTAAATGGAAAGACCCCTACTCGTCCCCCGCCCACACCAGACGCCAGCAACGGTATAACCACTCCATCGAGGGGCGCCGGGGCGTCTATACACCGCAAATGATCATTGACGGTCGAATTGGCGCCGTCGGTTCGCGGAAAGGCGATGTCGCCGCCGCCATCAAGCGCGCCGCTGCGGAACAGTCCAAACGTCTTGATGTAAACGTCACCATTCATGGAGCCGGCGCCAGAGTTTCCATCGACGGCGCGGACAAACGCCAGGCCGATATATGGGTTGTCGAGTTCCTCAAGGAACGAACGACGGAAGTCACCAGCGGCGAAAACCATGGGAAAACGCTTGTCAGCCACAACATCGTTCGAGAGATGACGCAAGTGGGCGAATGGAACGGCAAAAAAGCCGAGTTCGGCTTCCAGCTTCCGGACTCCACCGAGCGGGGTTGCGCTGTTGTCGTGCAACTACCGGGTCCGGGCGCCGTGCTGGGCGCCGCATTGTGCCCTAACACGCCGCAGGCTTCCTGAGCGTGACATTGAAAACCGGCGCCAAAGCCGCGTTACGCAGCGCTCGCCCTTAGGTTTCTACTTACGGCCCGCTGGCCGGAGGGCTTAAACAACCGACCGCCCTGTCCTCTGCGGACCCTGGAAACGGCGGCGCGTTTAAGCAACGTCGTTGACAACGCCGCCTTGAGTTGCGCCGCTGATTTCCGCAGCGTTATTGCTGTCGGCGAAAGCGTTCGCTCCGCGGTCTTCAGGGTTGTCACCGGCTGAATCACCGTCCTGTGACGGCTGAGCCGCGGCCAACGCGGAGGTCGACTCACCGAGTGATTGCCGTTCCTCGGGACGGAAACCACTCTCAATCGCCTGTTCGACCTCTTCTTGAACCTTCTCAACGGACTGCTCGGTGTTCTGGGCAATCTGTTTTGTCGGCGTAAGTGGAAATGACGCTAGTATTGCGGCTTGATCCATCATGGCCATGTCTCCGTTCTGGAGGTGACGGCCCCTCACCTATAGTACCCGTCACCTATAGTTAGGTAGCGCATATAGTACAAATAGCGCAATACCAGCGCGAATTGAACCGGTTTGTCCACTGTCGGCATGGCGCCCCGGCGACAAGAAAATTCCCGTGATACCGGTCAAAAATGCCTGGGGACGGCGTAAATCCGGTAAAATCGTCAAAACGCCTTAGTTCACTTTTTCCACGCCAAACAACCGGTTCGCGAAATCCGGATAGGTCCCCGCCAGCTCATCGCCGATCCGGTCACGCAACAACGCCAATTGTTCGTCCGTGGGTTCCGGCGTCGTCGCCAAGCCCTCGTCCACATCGAAATCGAATCCTGTGTTGTCTCGAATCTCTTCCAGCGTGCGGCCAGGATGAAGCGAGACCAGCCGGAAGCGCCGCTTATTCGCATCGAATCTCATGATACACAGCCCGGTTACCAAGGCGTAAGGTCCGCCTGGCCGGTAAACGCCGGGTTCGCTGGCGCCCGGCGCGCTTATGAAATCGACCTTTTCCACGAACACCCGGCGGGAATGCTCCGGTCGAAAAATGATGACCCTAGGGACGGCGAAATACATATAGGCGCTGCCAAATGAGCCGGGGAAGCGCCGCTCCGTCTCCGGATAAGAACCCGTGCCCACCAAATTCAAATTGGCTTGACCGTCGATCTGCACGCCGCCCAGGAAAAACACGTCGATCCGGCCCTGTCCCGCCAAGTCGAACAGCTCTCGTCCCCCATCGGTGAATGGATTGTTGGTGTGACCATGGATCAGCGAGACCCGAAACCCGCCCTGGGATTGCGCGCGCTTCAGCAAAACCGCCCCGCCTGGAATGGGTGACGCGGCGCCCACCGCCGCATGGCCGCGACCGGGCAGCAAACCGGCGATGGCGGTCATCAGGAACTCCTCGGGCCGATAGGGGCTCACTCGGCGGCGGTTCCGGCTAGCGGCGGCGGCGCCGTCATTCCCTCACGCTCAATGTAGGCCTGGAACCCCCCGTCGGATTTACCTTCACGAGCGTAGCGGCGGAGATGATCGAGGTCGGAAGCGTAATGCCCTTCCAGCGCCAGCGGCCGCGCGCCCCCCTCCGCCACGGCCAATCCGCCAATATAGAGTTCGGCGAGCGTGCCCGGCGCCATCTTCGGGTCTTGCAGTAAATCCTCGTCCTGAATTTTCTCGACCGTCACCAGAGTGGTTTTGGCCGCATGGGCGATGGTGAAGAGTTCTCGCCGCTTGCCCAGCCAGACGTTACCGAACCGGTCTCCTAAAGGCGCGTGCAGGATGGCGACGTCCGGCTTGATGGCCGGGATCAAGACGATGGGTCCCCGTCCCTCGCCCAAGGGATCATCGACAACGGTCCAGTCATTTCTGTGTTTCAGAATGTCGGAGCCGATCAATCCGCTCAGCGGCATGAACGGCACGCCCTTTTCGGACGCCTGAAGGGCCGTGTGAATGGCGGGGCAGGTGCTGTCGCGCATATCGAGAGTCCCTGTCTGCACCGCTCTGGTAAAGCGCGGCGCAAGGCCGGCCTCACCCAGCGAAACGGCCGCCGCCTCCATCAGGCGGACCGCGCCGGCGCCAATCAACAAGTCGGCGGGCAGACCGGTGACCGGCACGGCAAGCAGGTGGAGGTTCCTCGCCCTGCGGCGTATCAGGGCGCGGACCAGCTCCATGGGAACGAAACTGTAATCCGGGGGCAGCGCCAACAGCGCCCCGTCGGGCGTCATGGCGGCCAGGGCGTCGGCGTTTTGCTTATAGAGCGGGGACGTCACCATCGTCCCTATGACCCGGGCCGGGACCGCTTCCAATACTCCAGGTTCAAGTCCCGGAGCAGGCGGTCATGACCATGCGCGAGACACTCGCGAATGCTGAAGTGTTCGCCGGCGCCGGTCGCGGCGACGCAAGCGCCGTGAATCTGCTTGGCCCGGGCGCGGCCCCGAACCCCAATGGAAGCGTCGCCGGCCGCCACCTCATCAAACAACCCCTCGCGCCGGGACTTGGCCAAACGGCCCTCGCCCGAGGTGGAATTCAGCATCTTGGAGAGTAGTTGAACCGCATCGGTCCTCATGCGGTTTTGCTTGATCATGCTGGCGGCCAGCCGCCGCAGAGGCCCGGTCACCAAAGCGATTTCCCGAGCGCTCAGAGGGTCGTCGTCGCCAACGCGCGAAGCGGGGATAAGAGCCGCGTCACTGGATACCCGAAGAGCGATCCCGGTTCGGGCGCCCGCGCCATCGACGACGGCGCGCGGCAGGGAAACCTCCACCGCCGTATACCCCCGGATGGATCGCGCCGTCACCCTTGCGCCCACAGTCTGGATCACGGAACCACCGTCATTGGCTTTACCCATCAGCGTCAGATGGTGGTCGCGATGCGCGTGATAAAGCTGCCCGCGCTTCGGCGCGTCCCTGTCCTGCTGAAGACAAATACTGGCGAACTCGGCTTTGCACGCCACCGCGTCGCAGATCAGCGCGACAGGCGCGTTCGTCGCGACAAGACCAAGGATTTGAGGCGCGGCCCAGGCGGTCGGCGTCAAGACCAAAGCCGTAGCGAGCGCGAAACCAATCGTCTTGAATATCTTCATGGACGCCTCCTTGATTAAGGGGAAGCGTCCCATAAAGGAAAGCAAGCGTCAACACAGGCCCATTTCGGATTATTTTCCGGGCGGCTCCAACGGCAATCTGGCCCGCGCCCAGGCGCGCAGGCCGCCGTCCAGGATATGCACCTTGTTCAGACCGCCCCGCCGCAGCATACGGGCCGCGCGCGCGGACAAGCGTCCCGCCGGACAAACCAGAAGCACCGGGACGTTCTGATGAACCGGCAAATCCGCCTTGATCCGGCGCATCTGTCCCATCAGGTCAATCAACGGCATATTGATCGAGTCCTTGATTTTACCGGGCGCCTTGCCGAATTGGCTGTTGGAGCGGAGATCGATGATCACCGCGTTCGGATCATCGGCAATCCTCTTGGCTTCCTCCGGCGGCGAGAACGGCACACCCGCCATCCAGCGGGGCGCCCGCCGCCCAATGACGAAGGCGATCGCGATGATGACGATCGAAATGACCGTATCCGGACTCATTTCCATGAGAACTGCCCTGTTGACGGTGGAAGACGCGCTTCTTTAATCCGCCAGTCTTCCCTGGGCAAGCCCTCGGCGTCCCGCTCATTCCGGAACCGCGCGGAACGATGGAAAATTTGGCGATTGCCGCCAGCGCCGCTCACCACTATCTATGCGGCCTTTATATCCCGTGAAAGGTTAGAAGACGGATTATCGATGGAGAGGCGGGTTCACGTGATCGGCGGCGGCCTGGCGGGCTCGGAAGCGGCCTGGCAGTTGGCGCGCCGCGGCGTCGCCGTTGTCCTTCACGAAATGCGTCCCGTGCGCAAGACGGATGCGCACAAGACTCAGAACATGGCGGAGCTTGTCTGTTCCAACTCCTTCCGCTCGGACGATCACGAGACCAACGCCGTCGGCTTGTTGCACGAGGAGATGCGCCGCGCGGGCTCGCTGATCATGGCTTGTGCGGACAAGCATAAGGTTCCGGCGGGGGCGGCGCTGGCGGTGGATCGCGACGGATTCAGCGCGGCGGTCACGAAAACACTTGAGGCCGAACCTCTGATCACGATTGAACGCGAGGAAATCGACGGCCCGCCCCCGAAAGAATGGCGGAACGTCATCATCGCAACGGGCCCCCTCACCTCGCCGGGACTGTCGCAAGCCATTTGCGATTTGACGGGTCAGGCCGAACTTGCCTTTTTCGACGCCATCGCGCCGATTGTTTACAAAGACAGCATCGATTTCGGCAAAGCCTGGTTCCAGAGCCGCTACGACAAAGGGGACGGCAAGGACTATATCAACTGCCCGCTCGGCGAGGAAGCCTACAACACTTTTATCGACGCGTTGCTGGATGGCGAAAAAACCCGGTTCAAGGAATGGGAGAGGGACACACCCTATTTCGAGGGCTGCCTGCCCATAGAGGTAATGACGGAACGGGGGCGGGAAACGCTCCGCTTTGGTCCCTTGAAACCCGTCGGTCTGACCAACCCGCATGATCCGGAAAGGAAGAAACACGCGGTCGTCCAACTCCGCCAGGACAATGCGCTGGGCACGCTCTACAACATGGTCGGGTTCCAGACGAAGCTGACTCACGGCGAACAGAAACGTATCTTCCGCATGATCCCCGGTCTCGAAAATGCGGAGTTCGCCCGGCTGGGCGGCGTTCACCGCAATACATTCATCAATTCACCCAGACTGCTGGACGGCGCGCTCCGGCTGAAAGCCCAGCCCCGCCTTCGCTTCGCCGGACAAATCACCGGTTGCGAGGGTTATGTGGAAAGCGCCGGCGTCGGGTTGATGGCGGGGCTCTTCGCCGCCGCCGACGCGCTGGGGAGAACACAAGCCGCGCCGCCGCCGACAACGTCCATGGGGGCGCTTCTAAACCACATCACGGGCGGCGCCGACGCCAAGACGTTCCAGCCCATGAACGCTAACTTCGGCCTGTTCCCGCCGCTGCCCACGGATGATCTGCCTAAAAAACAACGCCCGCGCGGCAATGACCGGAAGAAGATCCTGTCCGAACGCGCGCTGGCGGACTTTACGAACTGGCGCGGCGGGCGGGCGGCGGAGTAAAACACGACTCCCGCAAACCGGTCCCTGGGCGGAGGAAAAACTCGAAAAGAAATATGGACCGCCACGCCAGCGGATACAGGGGTCCGTTTTGAGACACCGGACGCCAGCTTTCGCCGGCGTGACGAGTCGGGATGAGCCCCGCCTTCCCTAGACAATCCGCCCCGTCTGATTGCTTAACCAGAGGCTGGCCATCAAGCCCAGCCCTCTCCGTTTAGGATTAACAACGAAAGGATTGTAGGCGTTGGCGGCCATAAAATCGATATCCCGCGCCGCCAAGCGGCCGGTCAGAAGCGGAGAGCGATAGCGTTTCTCCAAACGGGAGACGGACTCCAATAAAGACCAAGCCCGCCGGAGCACAGGTTTGACGATGGCCTCCAGCTCCGGTTGATGGCCTCTGTCGAACAGGCGCCCCGTGTCCAGGCCCGCCCTCGCGCGAAGGTCTTCCGGCAAATAACTGCGCCTGGCGCTGGCGTGAAACGGCACGGCCCGCATGAGTCCAACAAGGCCGTACGCCGTCCCTGCGGCCTGTCCGGCCGCTTCCGCTCCCTTGCCGCCGCCCAGAAGCTTCACCGCCGCCCTCGCGACGCCGCCCGCGGTCGCCGCCGCGTAAGCCTCCAAGTCGATCAGAGTCTTTGGCGGCTCATCGGCCATGTCGAATTCCCGCGCGTCGATCAGCCCCGACAGATCGGACGGTTCCAGCGGCGCCCCTCTCAGGACCAATGATATGGCCTTGGCTATGGGGTGTTGAGGTGGATCGCCCGCGGCGATTTCCCCTAAACGGTCCCGCCACCACTGCAAGCGCATCCGGCCGATCAGCGCTTCCGAGACCGTTTCCCGAATCCGGGCCGTCTCCAGGTTGAACGCATAAAGCGCCAGCAGCGGCGCCCGCATGGACGCCGGCGCGAAGAGCGCGCTCAGATAGCGGTCGTAATCGCCCTCTTTCAGCAAGGAAAGGGTTTCGTCATCCAGAAAATGGACCGGACCGGCGGCGAGGCTCAACGCAAGTACCCCCAACAAAAACCATGACATAAACAGGCGAGAGCACCGCAACGCTTTACAAAAGCGACCGCGTTACATATCTCCACATACCGCCTCGGCGCCTTAACGACAATCCCGACCACGACACCATCCACAGAGAGGACTTTTCGATGGCTTTCGAACTTCCCGCCCTGCCTTACGCCAAGAACGCCCTTGAGCCGCATATGTCGGCCAACACCTTTGACTTCCACCACGGCAAGCACCACCAAACCTATGTCACCAAGCTCAACGAACTGGTCGGCGACACCGACAAGTCCCTGGAAGATCTAATGAGGGAAACCGCTGGCGACGCATCCAGGGCGGGCGTCTTCAATAACGCGGCTCAGGTCTGGAATCACACCTTCTTTTGGAACTCCATGAGCCCCAACGGCGGCGGCGCCCCGACCGGCGCCATCGCCGGAAAGATTGACAGCGATTTGGGCGGCCTGGACGCCTTCAAGGCGGCCTTCGCCGACGCGGGCGCCACGCAGTTCGGCTCCGGCTGGGCCTGGCTGGTTTTGGACGGCGGCAAGCTGGCCGTAACCAAGACGCCCAACGCGGAATGCCCGCTGACCAGCGGCAAGACGCCGATCCTGACCTGTGACGTCTGGGAACACGCCTATTACCTGGACTATCAGAACGCCCGGCCGAAATTCCTGGAGACGTTCCTGAACAATCTGGTCAACTGGGACTTCGCCAACGCGAACCTAGCCGCCGCGTCCTGAGACGCCCCGCGCATATCGGACACAAAAAAGGCGATGGACCATCCACCGCCTTTTTTCGTGGCGCGCCCCCGAAAATCCTGAACTTCGACGCTTCCACCGCCGCCTTCGCGCGGGCGGGGTCCGTATGACGATCCCGCATGGAGCCAATGCGTCATCCCGGCCCACCTTGTCACCCCCGTGAAGGCGGGGGTCCAGACCACCTCTTACGCATGACCGGCCATCGCTCATGATAAGTCGGAACGCGGACCGCCCGGCTGGATTCCCGCCTGCGCGGGAATGACGAAGTAAAAGCGCGGGGGTGACGGACCGAACCTCTTGAAAACCCATTAATCGGTCCCGCCCAATGTCATAACGCCTTAGCCGATGGCCAGGATGGCGGCGGCGGCCCGGCGTTCCTCGGCCAAAAGCACATTGAACGTCCGGCAAGCGGCTCGTGTATCCATCCATTCCAACACCAACCCGCGTTCTTTCAACATGGAACGAAGTCCCGTTATGGGTGGTTGAAAATCCGGGCCGCACCCCACAAGCATAATATCGGCGATATCGTTTCGGACGTTCAGGTGTTCGAAATCGCTCAGGGTCAGCGCATCCGGATCGCCGACATCCCAGATCAGCGTTTCATCGGGGTGGATTAGCACGGAGCCCTCGTATAGCCGCCCGGCGACACGGAATCGTCCGGCCCCGTAAGACTGGATCAGTTGCTTGCCGGACCCGATGGCGGGCGTGATGTCGTCCAGTTCCGCCATGCCAGTCGAACGGACTGCTTACGCCGCTTCCGGGCTGCCGCCCGTTTTGTCCGAGCCTTCGGCCCCGTTGTCCTCGCTCGCTCGCGCGCGCGCGGCGACTTTCGTATAAATCAGCAGCGGCACGGCCAGACAGATGGACGAATAAGTCCCGATGACAACCCCCCAAATCATGGCGAAGGCAAAGTCCCGGATGACCTCACCCCCCAGGATGTGGAGCGACAAGAGCGCGATCAACGTGGTGACAGAAGTCACCACCGTCCGAGACAGGGTCTGGTTAACAGACAGGTTCAACAATTCCGTCACCGGCATGGACTTGAATTTTCGCAGGTTCTCCCGAACCCGGTCATAGACCACCACGGTGTCGTTGATGGAATAACCCGCAATGGTCAGAATCGCCGCCACGGTCGAAAGGTTGAACTCAAAGTTCAGCAACGCGAAGATTCCCAACGTCGTAATCACGTCGTGACTGAGCGCGACGACGGCGCCGACGCCGAACTGCCATTCAAAGCGTAACCAAATGTAGATCAGCATGGCCATGATCGCGAGTCCCACGGCCAACACGCCGTCCAGCAAAAGTTCGCTCGACACCTTCGGGCCGACGAATTCCGTCCGCCGGTAATCCACACCCTCGCCAAGGGCGGCCTTCACCTTGTCAACAGCGGTCTGCTGTGCGTCCTCGCCGCCTTCCTGCCGCTGAACGCGGATCAAGACGTCCGTCGGCTGGCCGAACTCCTGGAGACTTACCTCTCCAAGGCCCAAGCCGCCCAGATCACCCCGCATCACGCCGAGGTCCGCGTGCCCCGGCATACGGACCTCAATCAGAATTCCACCCTTGAAATCGATGCCGAAGTTCAAGCCTTTGATAAAAATCATGCCCAGAGAGGCGGCGACCAACGCCGCGGAAAAGGCCATGAACACCCTTCGGAAATTCATGAACGGCAGAGCGACGTCATCGGGAACCAGTTTCAATACGCGCATGGCCTTAATCCCCCCGCCTTAAACCGGCAATGTTTTGACCTTGCTCCGGCGGAGCCAAGTCACGACCAGCAAACGCGTCACCATGATTGCCGTGAACATCGACGTTGCAATCCCGATGGCGAGCGTCACGGCGAAACCGCGAACCGGACCAGAGCCGAAGGCAAACAACAAAATAGCCGCGATCAGCGTCGTCACATTCGCGTCGATGATCGTTGTGAGCGCGCGGCTGTAGCCCGCGTCAATCGCGGAAATCGCCGACCGGCCCAATCTGGTCTCCTCGCGTATTCGCTCGAAAATCAGCACATTGGCGTCCACCGCCATGCCGATGGTGAGCAAAATCCCCGCGATTCCAGGCAGCGTCAGCGTCGCCTGCAACGCCGATAGCGCTCCTAGAATGATAATGATGTTAAAGATTAGCGCGACATCCGCCATCACCCCGAACCGGCCGTAAGCGATAGCCATGAAGACAATGACGGCGATCAGGCCGATTAAGCTTGCAATCTCGCCCGCGGCCACCGAGTCGGCGCCCAGCGACGCCCCTACGGTTCGTTCTTCCAAGAACGTAAGCGGCGCGGGCAAAGCGCCGGCCCTCAGCAGCACGGCGAGGTCGTTTGCCCCCTCGACAGTGAAATTGCCTGAAATCTGCCCGCTGCCGCCTAGAATGGCCTCTCGAATAACGGGAGCGCTGATGACCTTCTCGTCCAACACAATGGCGAACGGTCTGCCGACGTTCCGGGAGGTTGCGGCGCCGAATTTTCGAGCCCCCCGCGTGTTGAAGCGAAAGTTCACGACCGGCTCGTTCGTCCGTTGGTCAAACCCGACTTGGGCGTCGATCAAATCCTCACCTGAAACCATAACCCGGCCTTGGATCAGATAAGGCCCCCCGTCTTCTTCAGACTCCAAAAGCCGCGTTCCGGGCGGCGCACTTCCCGGCCGCGCGTCCACTGACGAGTTCCGCGTGTCAACCAAATGAAAAGTCATTTTCGCGGTTTTACCAATCAGGCGCTTCACCCGGTCCGGGTCTTCGACGCCCGGCAGTTGCAGCAAAATCCGATCATCCCCCTGACGTTGAATGGTCGGCTCTTTCGTGCCGCTTTCATCAATCCGCCGGCGGACAATCTCAATGGATTGCTGAACGGCGGAAATGCGCCGTGCGTCAAGCGCTTGGGGCAACGGCTCCAGCGAGATCACATTGCCATTGACCGAAATATCGACATCCGGGTCGACTCGGCGCAGGCGCCGTTCCGCGTCTTCTAACTTTTCCGGTTCACGAATGGTGACCACGACCCGCTCACCCCGAACGGCCAAACCGCTGAAGCGAATACGTTGAGAGCGCAGTTCGGCTCGCACGCCATCGGCCAAACCAGCCATATACTGGTCAATCACCTCATTAATGGCGACCTCAATCAGAAGGTGCGAACCGCCCCGCAAATCCAAGCCCAGGTTAACTTGCTTTTTAGGCAGCCAATCGGGTAGATGCGCCGCGCCGTCTCCGCCCAAGAAGTTGGGCAGAGCGAAGAGGATTCCGGTCGCGCAAACCAGCGCGATCATCGTCATCTTCCATTTCGCGATATAAACCATGTGCGCTCCGGCCTCCAAGGGCCCGACAGATTAAAGGCGTTCGTCCTAGTCTTTCTTGCCGCCCAGCAGCTTCTTCAGGCCGCCGCCGGAGCCTTCGCCGCCATCGTCCTTCTTTGCTTTGCCGTCTTTTTTCGACTCGCCCACGGGCTCCGTCCTATTGACCACGGCGCTCACGGCGCTTTGCTGAACATTGACCTTCACCCCATCAGCGATTTCGACCACCAAGCGGTCCTCACCCTCGACGACTTTCGTCACCTTGCCGATGATGCCCCCGCCAGTGATCACTTCATCGCCGCGCCGGATGGCTTCCAACATATTCCGATGCTCTTTCATCTTCTTTTGCTGCGGGCGGATCAGCAGGAAATAAAAGACAACAAAGATCAGGATCAGCGGCAGAAACGCTTCGATACCGGCGCCGCCGCCGCTGGCGGCCTGGGCGTGGGCAGGCGAAATCAACATTCAAAAGCTCCTCGGCAAGCCGCCCCTGGCGGGCGCGGCGGAACAGGTGGCGGGACTATAACGAGCCGGCCGCCCGATGCAATGACAAGATACGCGCTCCATCGCGGCTTTTTGCGGCGCGGAAATCCCAATGAGCGCCCGGTGCAAAAGTAAGCGGACAACCCGCCGCCCACAACCGGCGCCCTTTGATCTCCCTCATCCACCAATTGACTTCGCCCCACCCCGTCTTTAGCTTCCGCCGCCATGAGTGAAACGGACCTGCAAAAGACGCTTGAGCGCGTCGCCGACGCCCTTGACCGGCTTGCCCCGCCAAAAACCCCGGAGAGTGACCTGCGCGCCGCCGACGCCTATGTCTGGCACGCAGACCCGGCATGGTTGGAGCCAGTGCGCGAAGTGAACCGGGTCGAACTGAGTCTGTTGAAGGGGATCGAGAACCAGCTCGCCCAGCTTTATGAAAACACCAAACGCTTCGCCCGCGGCCTGCCCGCCAACAACGCGCTCCTTTGGGGGGCTCGCGGCACGGGCAAGAGTTCGCTTCTGAAGGCGACGCACGCCAAGATCAACGACGAAACACCCGGCTGTCTGGCGTTGATCGAAATTCATCGCGAGGACATTCCGTCCCTGCCCCGGCTTTTGAGCCTGCTGCGCGTGTCGGACCGGCAATGCCTGTTGTTCTGCGACGATCTGTCGTTTGACGCGGACGACACGTCCTACAAGTCGCTGAAGGCCGTGCTGGAAGGGGGGATCGAGGGCCGGCCAAGGAATGTTCTGTTTTACGCCACCTCCAACCGGCGCCACCTGATCGCCCGGGATATGATCGAGAACGAACGGTCCAACGCCATCAATCCGGGCGAGGCGGTCGAGGAGAAGGTCTCGCTGTCGGACCGCTTCGGGCTCTGGCTCGGTTTCCACAATGTGGATCAGCCCACCTACTTCGCCATCATCGAAGGCTATTGCGAACGGTACGGCCTGGATATCGGCGAACAGGAAGTGCGCAAGGAAGCCAAGGAATGGGCCGTCACGCGCGGTTCGCGCTCCGGCCGGGTCGCGTGGCAATACATTCAGAATTTGGCCGGGCGGCTGGGTAAGCGGCTGGAATAGGTCCACACGACGGTCCACAACCGCTTCAACTGTAGTAGTTCCGACCCGATCTGACAGTCACCGCTTTTGACGCGCTCGCCGGCCGGTGATCCCGCCAAGCCCAACACGCAAGAACCCGCGCGACCACGACCGTACCGCCCTGGCGTGGCCGCAATGTCATCGAGCGCATGGTTTGCGGGCCAAAGGACTTCCGCACAATCGCAACCCGTCACGACAAACGCGCCGATGCCCACATGGCGGCAATCTTCATCGCGGCGACACTAATCCGGCGGCTCAATTGAGGCCGGACCATGGTTCGCCTTGCCGGGGATGTTCGCCGCCGCGATCAAAATTTCAACACCCTTTGTATTGCTTGCGGACACATTCGCGGGCGAGGTCTTGCGCCTTTTCGATCTGGCTTGAATTCATTTGCGCCCCGATGAGGTCTCTGGCCTTGGCCATTTCCTTGTCCCCGGATGACGCGGCGATATTGGCCCACATGTGGGCGCGGACAAAATCCTGTGGAACGCCCCGTCCCTGGGCGTACATCAAACCCAGATTTTTCTGGGCGCGGGCGACTCCCTGTTCGGCGGCGCGCCGGTACCACTTGACCTCGGTCTTATGGTCCTGGGGAACGCCCCGTCCCTGGCCGTACATCAAACCCAGCTTTAACTGGGCGCGGGCGACGGCGGGAGGAACGCCGGGATCTACAGCCCCCACACGTAATAGACGGCGAAGCTCGCCACCATACAGACGAAGAAGAAACCGTTGATGGCCTTGAAGATCATTCGGCGGCGGTCCGCTGACGCGTTGACCGCTTCGCGCGCTTCCGCGCTCAGTTGCCGGCGCGCCTCCATACGCCGTCTGTAAACCTCAATAGTCCGGGGCGTGTCGAATTCATGGACGTTGCCGTGATCTTCGAACAGTTCGGCGCGGACCGAGGCCGAGAGCGCCAACATGCAAAACAGGCCGACCCCGAACCAACCGCCAAACAGGAAAAAACAGACCATCCCGGCGAAGCTCAGGCCGCCCAATGTGACGGCCGCCAGAGTTTCCAGCAGAGTTTCCAGGCGAAAGGATTGATAGAGTGCGTTCATGATGCAAGCATAGCGCCCGCGACCCCGCGAACGCCAATTGCGTTTTGGCGCTCCGCATCACGTCTTCGTCACCACAAAAACCCTTCTAACTCAGATTATCACGGTTTACCGATGTTTCCTGAAAAATCCGATTTGGTCATTCAATTCGCCCACGGCGGACTCCGCTTCGAAGACGAGTTCGTTAGGCGCGAAACCGGCATTCGGCATTTTCAAACCTGGGACAAGGAAAACGCGCTCAGCCGCCTGGGCGAGGCGCACGTCCTGGTGACGTCGGGCTGGTGGGATAACACGTGGCTCGATCATGCGCCCAACCTAAGGTTTGTGCAGTGCTGCGCGGCTGGCTACAACTGGTTTGATCTGAATTTAATGGCCGGGCGCGGAGTGCGTCTCGCGAACGCCACGGGCGTTAACGCGAACTGCGTCGCCGACCACGCCATGGCGCTGATTCTCGCCCATTACAGGAAACTGCCCGAACATATGGGAAACTCCCTAAAGAGGCATTGGCGGCCCATGCGCAGCCGCTTGAATGAGCGCGAGGACGAGTTGGCGGGCAAGACAATGGGCGTCTATGGGTACGGAACCATTGGGCGTGCGCTGGCGAAGCGGGCCAAAGCGTTCGATTTGAACGTTATCGGCGTCAAGCGTTCGCCCGGGGGAGACCCCGCCCCGGCCGATAAAGTCGCCGCGGCGGCTGATTTTATGAACATTCTACCCGAACTGGATATTCTGGCGCTCACCTGCCCGCTGACGGATGAAACCCGTGATCTCGTGAACGAGGCGGTCCTTGGCGCGCTGAAACCGGGCGCGTTCTTCGTCAATGTCGCGCGTGGCGGCTGTATGGACGAAGCCGCCTTGATCTCGGCCCTTTCATCTGGTCACTTGAGCGGCGCCGGCGTCGACGTCGCGACGCCCGAGCCTTACCCGGCCGACGGCGCGCTATGGGACGCCCCCAATCTGATCGTCACTCCTCACGCGGCGGGCGACACGCGTGTCTACGAAGTCAACGTCATCGATATACTGCTGGATAATCTGGAAAGGCTCTGGCGCGGCGGTACGACGTTACACAACCAGATTGTCTGAATCATCATTGGATTTGACGCATTCCTTGCCTCGTTAGCTGTCGTAAATGTGAATGGCTGTGTGTATTTTGCGATTGATGAGGCTGAACGCCTCACAATATGAAGGACGACGACATTAAGAACGGCGGCGCGCCCATGTTGGCGTCGTTCTTCATGCCAGACGAATTGACCGTCAGGTCGATCATCAGGCCCAGCAAAGGAACATTCCATGCGTACTCTGTTTTTTTCTTTCCTCGCCGCCACGCTGTTGGCGGGCGTTCCTTTCCTCGACGCCCAAGCAGCGGGTCACGCCAAAGAAATCGCCTCGGGTTCCCTCACCGGCGACAACAACCACGTCGTGACCGGCAACGTCATCATCAGGAAACATGGCGACAAGTTCGAGGTCGTCCTGGATGAAGCCTTCACGCTTGACGGCGCGCCAGACCCCAAACTGGGCTTTGGCAAGAACGGCCAGTACGACACCAGCACAACCTTTCACAAACTGAAAAAACTGTCTGGCGAACAGATTTATGTCCTGCCCGCCGGGATCGATCCAAAAAAGTACAACGAATTCTACGTCTGGTGCGAAAAGTTCGACGTCTCGCTGGGCCACGCCAAGTTGAAGTAGGCCAGCTCACGACCATAGTCTTTCCGAAGGGCGGCGGCGCGGTTCCCCAGAAGGGGGAGCGGATCGACCGCCCTTCTTCCCTTGCGCAGTTCGAAATGCAATTGCGGCCGGGCCACGTTCCCCGACGTCCCGACAGTCGCGATCTTGTCGCCGGCCCGCACCCGCTGTCCCCGGCGGACCAGCAACCGGTCCGCGTGCGCATAGGCGGAGACCCACCCGCCCGCGTGTTTGACTAGAACAAGATTGCCGAATCCCCTGAGTTCGTTCCCCACATAGGCCACCGTCCCCGGCGCCGCCGCCAGCACTGGCGTCCCCCTTGGGGCCGACAAATTGATCCCATCGTTGAACAACCCCTTTTGCTTCGCCCCAAAGCGTGAAATCAGCTTGCCGGAAACAGGCCAGGAGAAACTTTTGGGCGGGCGGACATGTCCCGGCCCCGGCCGCTTGGCGATAGAGGCTTGATTTTTTGGTTTTATCGCACGGGAAACCGATTTTCTGGCGCTTTTCGGCAGAGGGGTTCCGGCCGCCGCCGGCGGTTTGATCCGGGTTTGCCTGATCGGCGGCGCGCGGCTGGCCGCCCGCCGGGCTTTGCGTGTTCGCTCTCTCTTCGGCAGCAGCAATCTTTCACCGGGCCGGATCAGATACGGAGGCGTCAAACCATTTAGACGGGCGACGTCGTACGGGTTCGTCTGATGACGCCCGGCAATCCCGAACAGCGTATCACCACGCTTAACCGTATACTCGTGACCGCGCGGCAAATTGAGCCATGCGCCGGCGCGGATGACGTAGGGCGGGGTCAGGCCATTGGCTTCGATCAACGCGCGCAAACTCACCCGGCGCCGTTGCGCGATACCGTACAGCGTATCGCCGGAAACCACACGAACACGGTTTGCGCCGGCGAACGCGCCTGCGGATGACTGCCCGCTGGACGCGCGGCCAACTTGCGGACCACCGTCCCACTCGACGCCGCCGCAAGCGGACAGCGTTAAAATCAAAAACAGGGTTAGGAGCCGCGTCACAACCCTCATGCGCGCCTCAGGGCCGCGACGCCCTCGACCAGAGGCACAAAGCGGACGTCAGCCAAGATATCGGTTTCAATCCCGTCGCCCCGCTTGACCACCTTCAAGAGATGCTGGATTCCATCCGGATCCCCCACCGGCACGACCATGACGCCCCCGTCCGCCAATTGATTCAGCAGCACGGGCGGAATGTCCTGGGCGGCCGCGGTCACCATAATGGCTTCGAAGGGCGCCTGTTCGGCCCAGCCCATGGAACCATCGCCATACCGCGTTATGACGTTGGTGAGACCCAGCGCCTTGAACCGGGCCTCGGCCTCCCTCGCCAACGGCTTATGACGCTCAATGGTGTATAGACGCCGGCAGATCAGGGCCAGCACACAGGACTGATAGCCGCACCCAGTGCCAATCTCCAGAACCTTGGTCCGGTCGGTCAGATCAAGGGCTTCCGTCATCTGGGCGACCACCCAGGGCTGGGAAATGGTTTGTTGACAACCGATGGGCAGCGCGACGTTGTCATAAGCGCGCGCCTTGAAGGGGCCGGACAGGAACTCCTCGCGCGGCACGCGATCCATGGCGGCGAGAACCGCTTCGTCCTTAATGCCCAGATTGCGCAAACTCTGGAGCAGAAGTCCCCGTTCTTCGTCCCAGCTGTTCGCCAGCCCTTTCATCTACCCCGGCCCTTCATCCCGTGAAGGCCCCGCATCAAATGAGGTCCTTCAACCGCTTTAGGCTTTTGGCGTGGGTCATGTCCGTGGTCAAGGGGGTGACCGAAATCATACGCCGGCGAATGCTGTTGAGATCGGTTCCCTTACGAAACGGCTCCTCGTCCCGCTCGACGCCAACCCAAAAGTATTTGCCGCCACGAGGGTCCCGTCCCTCGTGGATTCGTCCGCCTAGCTTGCGTTTACCCTGGCGGGCGATCTCAATACCCGCGACATCCCTTGCCGGGACATCAGGGAAATTGACGTTTAGCAACACTCCCTCGGAATAAACGAAGCCCTCCAATTTCTTCAAAACATCGCCCAAGTAATGTTCAGCCGTCCCCCATCTGACCGCAGATCCATCATGGGTTTGCTGCGAAACGGCGATAGAGGGAATATTCAGAAGCGCACCCTCTATCGCGGCCGCGACCGTTCCTGAGTACGTCACGTCCTCACCCAGGTTGCTGCCCCGATTAACGCCGGATAGCAGCAAATCGGGCCGCTCGCCGCTCAGCACTTCCGAGACGCCCAACAGCACCGCGTCCGTCGGCGTGCCGTCAACGGCGTAGCGGTTCCGGGAAACCTTCCGAACCCTGAGCGGACGGCGCAGCGTCAGAGAGTGGCCGGCCGCGCTCTGTTCGGTCTCGGGCGCGACGACGATGACTTTCCCGGCCAGTGACCGGACGGCTTTTTCCAACACCTGAATGCCGGGGGAATGAACGCCGTCATCATTGGAGATGAGGACTGTCGCGTTTTTCAGCTTAACCGTCCGTTCAGTCATCGGCGGTGATGACCTCCAGCCCGCCCATATAGGGCCGGAGCACGTCAGGCACGGCGATGGAGCCGTCCGCCCGCTGATAATTCTCGAGAACCGCGATAAGCGCCCGACCGACAGCAAGGCCAGAGCCGTTCAAAGTATGGATGAAGCGGGTTCCCTTGCCCCCCTTCGACCGGCAGCGCGCCTTCATGCGCCGTGCTTGAAAGTCGCCGCAATTGGAACAGCTTGAAATCTCGCGGTAAGTGTTTTGCGCGGGCAGCCAGACTTCGATGTCATAGGTCTTCCGGGCCCCAAAACCCATGTCGCCAGTGGACAGCACCACGACGCGATAGGGGATATCAAGCTTTTGCAGGATGGCCTCCGCGCAGCCGGTCATGCGTTCCAACTCATCAAGGGAGGTGTCCGGGTCGGCGATGGTCACCATCTCCACCTTCATGAATTGGTGCTGACGGATCATGCCTTTGACGTCACGCCCAGCCGCGCCGGCTTCCGAGCGGTAACACGCCGTCAGCGCGCAGAACCTAAAGGGAAGCGTTTCCTCATCAACGATCTCGTCCGCGACCAAATTCGTCAGCGGCACTTCCGCTGTCGGGATCAGCCAGTGATCCGTCGTGGTCTTGAACAGATCGTCCGAAAACTTGGGCAGTTGCCCCGTCCCGTAAAGCGCGTTGCCGCGGACCAGCGTCGGCGGGTTCACTTCAAGCAGGCCGTGCTCGTTCAAATGCGTGTCCAACATGAAATTGGCGAGCGCCCGCTCCAGCCGCGCGATTTTGCTTTTCAGCACGACGAAACGGGCGCCGGAAATTTTCGCCGCCCGCGCGAAGTCGATCATGCCGAGCGCCTCGCCCAGATCCGAATGATCTTTCGGCTCAAAATCAAAGACATTCGGCGCGCCCCACCGGCGAACCTCGACATTCGCGCTTTCGTCCCGGCCTTCCGGCACGTCGTCGGCGGGCAGATTCGGAATGGCGGAGAGCACGTCCGTCAACTCGTCGCCAGCGGCTTTGGCCTCGGCCTCCGCGGACGCCTGATCTTCCTTGGACCGGGCGACCTTGGCCATGACGCCGGACGCATCCCCGCCAGCCGCTTTCACTTTGCCGATTTCCCTGGAAATCTTGTTTCGCGCGGCCTGCAAATCCTGAGCGCGCGTCTCGGCGGCGCGGCGCTTTTGATCGAGCTTTAGAATGACCGGAGACATTGGATCCAGGCCCCGCTTCGCCAGTCCGGCGTCAAAGACTTCGGGGTTCTCGCGGATCCATTTGATATCGAACATGATATGCTGCTTTTCAGGAACGGATAAATCCGAGGCGCGTTCGGTTTATAAGGGACTCTTCCCCGCCTTGGCTAGAGGGCGGCGGGCGGCGGGCGCCGCCTCCGGCCATGTTGGCCCGGTAAACCACAGAACGACTCCTCCCGCGGCGGGCGTCCCCCTAATCAACCTCGAACCCGCCATCAGAAGTTATCCGGGCGCATGACCCGGCAGTCGGAGACACTGACAAGTCCAATATAAAGCGATAACACGTCAAAGGTCTTCCCGAGTATTTGATCAAGAAGGTCCTCATCCAGAATACACACCACACAAGCCATTTGACCGGCGCCTGTCAGGGACCCCTCCCGCGACCAATCCCCTTGCCGACCAGTTCCGCCAAGCACCGGCATGACCGTGTAACCGGTGACCCCCGACTCGCCCAGAATATCCGTGAAACGCCGAAGCACGGGCGCTTCCACAAAAGCTTCCAGGCGCTTTTTCGGAAAAGTCCGCATCTTTACGCTCCCAACAACTCGCCCAACAGAATATATACGGGAATACCAATCGTCAGATTAAATGGGAACGTCACACCCAGCGACATTGTCAGGTAAACACTGGGGTTCGCCCGCGGTAGCGCCAAACGCATCGCAGCCGGAACGGCAATATAAGACGCCGACCCACACAGCGTGGCCAGCAGGGCGATCCCGCCGGCGGACAAACCAATTCCCGCGCCAACCAGCGCGCCCATGAGCGCGCCGACCAAAGGCATGACGAAACCGAAACCGATCAATCCCGGCGTCAAGAGCGCCGCGCTCTGGCGGATACCCCGCCCGGCGAGCAATCCCATGTCCAGCAGAAATAAGCACAACACGCCTTTGAAGGGGTCAGTGATAAAAGGCGAAATTTCCATAAAGCCCCTCTCGCCAGCGATCCAGCCGATGATAAACGCGCCCGTCAACAGAACGATGGAGCCGTTCAGAAAAATCTCGCGCGTTATCTCTCCGTTCGATTGTTGGTTCTCCGATAGCTCCCCGCGTATAAGCCAAAGAGCGCTTAGAATCGCGGGCGTCTCCATCACGGCCGCGACGGCGACCATATATCCCTCCGCCTTGACCCCCGCCGTCTCCAAGGCGGCGGTCGCGGCGGCGAACGTGACAACCGAGATGGACCCGTAGTGCGCCGCGACTGCGGCCGCGTCCACCTTGGACAGTCTGGTCGCGAAATTTAGACCGGCGAAGGCGATGAAGGGGATCGCGGCGCTAAGCGCCAGCCCGGCGCCGAGCGTCATGGCGATACGCGCGTCAACGCCATGGCTGGCGACGGCCACTCCGCCCTTAAAACCGATGGCGAGCAGCAAATAGAGGGACATGGCCTTGGCGAAGGCCTGCGGCACCTCAAGGTCTGAGCGCAACAACGCCGCAGTCAGCCCCAGCGCGAAGAACAGAACCGGGGCGGACAGCAGGTTGGTTTGCGCCAAGAGAAGCGCCTGTTCCAGGGGGGCGCCCTCTTAATCCGCTTGTTGCATGTCAAGGCGGCCGCCCAAAGTCCGGGACGGTTGCTTTTCGCTCACCCCCCGAGGCTGCGGCAAGGTCCGGTTGAGCACCAGATAACCGCAGATGGCCGACAGGATCGAACCGGTCAACACGCCGATACGAACGGATGAGGCTTCTTCGACGCCGGTGAATGCCAGCGCGCCGATGAACAGGCTCATCGTAAAGCCGATACCGGCCAGCATCGAGACGCCGTATATGTTCATCCAGTTGACGCCTTCGGGCAATTTGCAGATACCCATCCTGGCGGCGGCCCAAACGAAGCTCATGACGCCAACCTGTTTGCCCAGAAACAGGCCCAGAGCGATGCCCAGAGCCAACGGTTCGGTGAAGCTTTCGACCGACAGACCAGAGAGGGAAACGCCGGAGTTGGCGAAAGCGAAGACCGGCATGACGAAGAAGGCGACCCAGGGCTTGAGACCGTGTTCGAGACGCTCAAGCGGCGACTCTTTCTCTTCCTTCGGCCCGTTCAACATGGGAATGGCGAGCGCCAGAACGACACCGGCCAAAGTTGCGTGAACGCCGGATTTCAATACACCCAGCCAGATGCAAAGACCAATCAGCATATAGGGCGCGACGCCCCGCACGCCCATTCGGTTCATGCCTATCAGGATGGTCGTGCCCACGGCGGCGATGCCCAGGGCGGTCAACGACAACTGACTGGTGTAGAACAGCGCAATGATGATGATCGCGCCCAGATCGTCGATGATGGCCAGGGCCAGCAGGAACACCTTCAACGCCGGCGGAACGCGAGGGCCAAGCAAGGCCAGAATACCCAGGGCGAACGCGATGTCGGTGGCCGCCGGGATGGCCCAGCCGTCAATGGTCGGCAGATCCCGGTTCAAATAGGCGAAGATCGCCGCCGGAACCGCCATGCCGCCAATGGCTGCGGCGGCCGGCAAGGCGGCCTTGTCGAAGGACGATAACTCGCCCTTGATGATCTCTTTCTTGATCTCTAAACCAACGAAGAAAAAGAATACGACCATCAAGCCGTCGTTAATCCAGAGAAGTAGCGGTTTATCAATTCCGAAGCCGCTAACCGTCACGGTCACGGGCACGGACAACAGCTTGTCATAGATCGGCGCCAGCGGAGAGTTGTCCATAAGAAGCGCCAAAGCGGCGGCGATCAGCAAGATGACGCCGCTTGCGGCGTCATGACGGAAAAACCTACGGACGGCGGACATACATTCCTCACTAAACGGCTGGTTAATACGGCGGGATCACGCGCAAATAGGCACCCACACCAATAAAGTCAATAAAACGAGGAGGTTTGCCCATAATAGCGACGCGTCTCAATAATCTTCATCCGGGATAACCGGGTTCGACCGCTTCTCATTGTGACGCGGAGATGCTTCGGGACAAACCCCGGGCGGGCTATGGACCCGGGGACTCCTGATCACCCTTGGGCGCGTCTGGATTTTTCGGATCGTCATCCTCAAGCTCATCGCCGTCGTCATCGTCGTCAAGGTCGTTGTCATCCCAATCTTCCGCCGCTTTTCGTTTCCGCTCGATCAGCACGACACTGAAGACCGAAATCTCGTAAAGCAGCATGGTCGGAACGGCGAGACCGATCTGGGAAATCACGTCCGGCGGGGTCAGAATGGCGGCGGCCACGAAGGCCGCGACGATGGCGTATTTACGTTTCTCCCGCATTCCCCTCGACGTCACCACCCCGGCGCGAGCTAAGAGCGTCATCACGACGGGCAGTTCGAAACAAATGCCGAAGGCGAAGATCAGCCGCATCACCAACGACAGATACTCGTTCACCTTGGCTTCCAGTTGAATAGGCAAGGCGCCTTCGCCGCCCGGCGTCTCGAAGCTGATGAAGAACTCCCAGGCGAGCGGGAAGATCAGGTAATAGACTAGCGCGCCGCCCGCGAAGAAAAGGATCGGCGTCGCGACCAGGAACGGCAGCAGCGCACGCTTCTCATGCTTATAAAGCCCAGGCGCCACGAATCCCCAGAACTGCATGGCGATGAACGGAAACGCCAGGAAAGTGGCCGCGAAAAACGCCACCTTGATATAGGTGAAGAACGCTTCATGGAGGGCGGTGAAAATCAGCCGGCGCTCGCCGGTCCCGTTTTTCGACAGGATCGCCGCCAATGGCTCCACCAGGAAACCGTAGATCGCCGGCGCGAAGTAATAGCAGACGAAAAACAAGACCAGAAGAGCGGCGAAGCAATATATCAACCGCTGACGCAACTCAATCAGATGCTCCATCAAGGGCATCTTTGACGCGTCGTCCACATCGTCCGGAGCGGGTGTCGCTGTCTGGTCGGCCACGTGTCGTTAGTCCCCGCGAGAGGCCTTACGCCTCATTCGCTCTTTTTTCCCGGGGCGTCTCTTCCGCGTATTCGGAGTCCGCGTATTCGGAGATTGAGTTACCCGGCGTTTGATAGATCGTTTCCTCGACCGGCGCTTCAACCGGGGCCGCAGCGGAATCGGAATCCGCCATCGCCGGCCGCGTGGTGTCGGCGGCGGCTTGTTTGGCGCCGATCATGGTCTCGCGAATCTCCTGGTCAAAGTTGGCGGCTTTCTCGATCTCGCCAGCCGGATCGAGTTCCTTTTTGATCTCTTCCGTTGGATCGATAGCCGTCAGCTTATTGGCCTCGCGCCGTAGATCGTCTAGATCGGCTTCCCGCGCCACTTCGTCTAGACTCGATTGAAAATCGCTCGCCATGCCGCGCACCTTGCGGACCGCCCGCATTACATTGCGCACGGCGCGGGGCAAATCCTTGGGGCCGATCACAATGATCGCCAGGATCGCCACAATCATCAATTCCTGCCAGCCGATATCGAGCATGGCCGCTCAATGCTCCGTTTCTTGAAGGCCGGGCGAACGGGCGCGGCTCATTGCCGGCGCGCCGCTCATGAGGCGCCAACAATCAGGAATTCGCCGCCTTGTCCTTTTCCGGAGCAGACGCTTCGGAGGCCGCCGCCGCTTCCTTGGGCTGATCCTCGACGGCTTTCCGCTCCACGCTCACTTCCTCGCCCTCGTCTTCCTTCATGCTTTTCTTGAAGGACTTGAGGCCCTTGCCAAAGTCACCCATCAAGCGCGATATCTTGCCGCCGCCGCCGAATAAAACCAAAACGACGACCAGCACGACGAGCCAGTGCCAGATGCTGAAAGTACCCATCCGAATTTCCAATCAATATCTTTATTACGTTCCCGTAGCCCCGGGTCTTCGGTCCCGGTAAGGAGCGCGGATGATAAGAGAAAGACGCCATCGCCGCAACGGCTGGCATACCAGATATTTTACTCTTTTATATCAAGATTTTATCATTCATCCGGCGCGAGCGGTTCCAACGCGTCCGCTTCATCCGGCGCCTCAATGTCCCCGCCGCCGGTTGGCGGAGCCTCGTCATCCTCCGCCGCTTCGTTTTCTCCAGCCACGCCCTCTTGCGTTCTATAGACGTTCAACGCCGGACCGCTTTCCAAAAGCCCCATTGCTTTCAATTCCTTGAGCCCCGGCAGGTCACGGATGTTCTCTAAGCCGAAATGATCCAGGAATCCATCCGTCGTGCCCCATTGCAGCGGCCGTCCCGGCGTGTCACGACGGCCCCGGGGCTTTATCCAGCCCTCCGCCAACAGCACGTCGAGGGTTCCCTTGCTCAATCCCACGCCTCGAATTTCCTCGATTTCACCGCGAGTAACCGGTTGATGATAGGCGACGACGGCGAGGGTCTCGACGGTCGCGCGAGACAACTTACGCGTCACCTCCACTTCTTTTGACAGATACGCCGTCACGTCCGGCGACGTGCGAAACGCCCAACTGCCGCCTGCGTTGACCAAATTCACACCGCCGCCAGCGTACTTATCCCGCAACGCCTTGAGCTGGGCCTTCAAATCCGTTCCCTCCGGCATGCGCGCGGCCAACATGCGCTCGGTCAAGGGCTCGCGTGCGGCAAAGAGCAGGGCTTCCAATAAGCGCCGGGATTCGGTGTCGGCAGGTTCGGTCATTTGTCCGAGTCATTTCGTTCATTATCGCGCCGCTTGTTGCCGGCGCGGGAATCGGCCGCGACAAAGATAGCGCCGAAAGTATCCGCCTGGCGGATTTTCACCCGGCCTTCCCTCGCCAATTCCAGGCTGGCGGCGAATGTCGAGGCGACCGCGGAACGCCGCAAGAGCGGGTCCGCCTTCAAGTTGTCCGGCAGGTAGGACCATAGTTCCGCCCAACCGGGCGTCCCGCCCAGGAGCCGGCGCAGGCGGGCCAGGGCGTCATCGACGGTATAGACGCCGAACGACTCGACGTGCAACGTATCGTCACCCTTGGACCGGCGTTGACAAGCCGCATAGGCCTGAAGAAGGTCATGCAGCGTCACGTCCAGCGCCGTGGTGACATTAGCTGGAAAATCTTCCGGCTCTCCCCGCGCCATCCGGTCAACGCCAAGCCTGGGCATCTCCATGATTTTCCGGCCAGCCTCCCGTATCGCTTCCAGGCGCTGGATTTGGAACGCGAGCGCCGCCGCCATCTCCTCGCCGGTAGGCTCGCCTCCTCCGTCATCCGGACCAGGAAGCAACAATCGAGACTTCAGATAGGCCAGCCAGGCCGCCATCACCAGATAATCGGCCGCGACCTCCAAATGCTGACGGCGGATTTCGGCGATGAACGCAAGGTACTGGTCCGCCAAAGTAAGAATGGAAATTTGAGTGACATCCAGTTTGTGATCGCGCGCGAGCGTCAGCAGCACATCAAGCGGCCCCTCATAGCCCTCAATATCCACGACGAATACGGACCCATCCCGGTGTCCTGGAGCGGGATCTTCCTGGAACTCGCCGTTGGCTGCGCCGGACACGGCTCAAACCAATCCGAAAAGAGACAAAAGCGCATGCATCAGTATTTGCGCGGGCTCGCCGACCAACCACCAGAACACATTGAGGTTCACGCCGATCTGTTCACCAATCAAGGGCAACACGAACATGCCGCCGAGAATGATGAGCATACCCGCCCGCTCCAGCCTCGCAAGCCGGATTGCAAGCGGGATTGGTAAAATACCAACCGCCACACGCCCGCCGTCCAAGGGCGGCACCGGAAGCATGTTGAAAACGGCCAGCAGAATGTTGATCCAGACCGCATTCACCAAGTTGAGCGTCACCCATTCGCGAACGCCGCCCTCCAGCAACGGCGCCGTCAGAAGCGCCGCCGCCGCCGTCACCGCGATGGCGATATTGGCGCCGGGTCCGGCCGCCGCCACCAGCACCATATCCCGGCGGGGTTTGTTCAACCTGCCGAAATCGACCGGGACGGGCTTCGCGTAGCCGAACATGAAACGCCCTTGTGACAACAACAACATCAAGGCCGGCAAAACGATGGTGCCGAACCGGTCAATATGCTTGAACGGATTCAATGTCACCCGGCCCGCCCGCGCGGCCGTGTCATCACCCAGCAAGCGGGCCGCGTATCCGTGCGCCGCCTCATGCAGGGTGACCGCCAACAAGACGGGCAACACCCAAACGGATGCGGTGAACGCCAACTTATCGAGATCAAAATCACCCAGCACCGCTGTTATCCCCGCTATCCTTCGGTTTTGCGGCGTCCATGAAGCGAGAGACAAAACACAAAGCTTCCTCATGATCAAAAGGCTTCGGCGGAGTCCGTTTTTTTTCCGCGCGCTCCAGCCGCAGCATGGCCGCGTCACTCAGAGGTCTCACACCCCGCATGACCGCCGCCATTTCATCCATTCCGCCGTTGCAGTGGAGCACGGCGTCACATCCGGCGTCCAGCGCTTGGCGGGTCCGCTCCCGGAAATCCCCGGACAACGCCCGCATGGACAGATCGTCACTGACCAAAACGCCGTCAAACCCAATTTCGCCCCGGATAACGCCGTTGATGACTTTCGAAGAGAGCGTTGCGGGCCTGTCCGCGTCGAACGCCGAATAGACGACATGAGCGGTCATCGCCCAGGCTGCCCCTTTCAACGCCTGAAAGGGCGGGAAATCGCACCGGCGCAGCGTGTCGGCTTGAGCGTTCACCACAGGCAGACCGAGGTGGCTGTCCACCTTTGCGCGGCCATGACCGGGGATATGTTTGATAACCGGCAGCACGCCTCCGTCCATCAGACCCGCGATAGCGGCTTCGCCAAACAGCGCGCATTCCTTGGGCGTCCGGCCCGACGCCCTGTCGCCGATAATTCCATCCGCTCCCGGATTGGGAACATCGACGCAAGGCAGGCAGTTCACCGTAATCCCCAAATCCGCCAATTCTCCGGCGATTAGACGGGCGTTTAAGTATGCGGCCTCCAGCCCAGCGCCGGCGGCGCCGGCATCAGCGGAGGCGAACAACTGCTGCGAGGGGGCTTTCCGCCAATAAGGCGGCTTCAAACGCTGAACCCGTCCGCCTTCCTGATCGATCAGGACAGGCGCGCGGGAGTCGCCCACGACGTCGCGGAACCGCGCCACCAACGCCCGGACCTGATCCGGTGTTTCACAGTTCCGCTGAAATAAAATGAGGCCCAACGGATTCGCCTCGGAAAAAAAACGATGTTCGGCGTCTGTGAGTTCCAGGCCCGCGCACCCCAAAACAACCGCGTTCGGACGGCCAGCGGCCCGGTCATGAACGGCCATAAGCCTCTTCCCCGCCGTTCAACTCACTTCCCGGGCGCAACGACCAGACAGCCCTGTTTTTGCCGCTTCAGTTGATCGCACACCCGGCGCGCGGACGCCTTATCCGCCAACCCGCCAAGCCGAATACGATGGAATACGCCACGCTCGCCCAAATCCACGCGGACGATATTCAAGTTCAGGTCTCCCAGCACGCCGGCGAACTTTTTCCTCATACGAAGCCCCTCCGCCCTGGCCGCTTCAGCGGAACGGGAAGCGGCAAGCTGAACCTGCCATGCCGATGGCGGCCGCACGGTCACGCGTTTGATGACGGAGGGGACTTGAGTGGACGCCGAAGTTTGTTTCGATGGCGCGGGGATGACCTTGACGGGAACGGCCGGCGCCGCGCCGGGAGCCAAGCGAAGAGGAGCCGCCGGTTCGGGCGGCGGAGCGGGCGGCGTGGGCGGCGCGACCGCCGCGGGAGGCGTTTCAGCCACCTTTTCAGCCACCACGGGCGCAGGAGTCTGGTCTGGAACCGGCGGCGGGGGCGGCGCGGCGGAAACGCGCCGCGCCGGAACGGGAGTCTCGGATTGCTGTTGAACAGGCTGCGGCGCAACGGCTTGCGGCGGCGCGATGGGAGCTTCCGGTTCCGGCAGCAGCTTCTCGACACGAATCGGCGCGCCCTCGCCTTGCAGACGGTTATAGACGCTCTTGTCCCTATCCGGGATTTGCCGGCCGCCAGGATTTTTGGGCCGGACTTTGATTGGCTTGACGTCGGCCCGCACAATGGGAACGCTGTCCTCCTGGAGCGCGCCTTCCGTCAGCTTGCCGCCGAAAAGAAAGCCCGCCAGCCCGGCGCCGGTCACGAGCACCAACAAAAGGAACATCCAGACCGACGCCGGCGCGCCACGCTTACGTTTCACTTCCGGTTCGAACTCCAGCGCGTCCTGGGCGGACACAAGGATATCATCGCCCGCCTCGACGCGGGGCGCTTTCCGGGAGGGAGCCTTGGGAGCGCGCGCCATCTCGTTCATCTCTTAACGTCAACTGGTTATGAAATCAGTATACAGCGTCAACATGATCAAAATAGGAAATTACATACCTGGCTGAAGGAGCGCGCCACCATTAGCCTCATCAGGTGCTCCAGTTTTCGTCACCTTCTCATCTTTTCCCTTGCTGCTTTTCAAGAGCGCACAGGCTACCATTTCTGGCGTCGCATTTAAGTAACGCGGATTTAGAATGCCGGGTTCACGTGCTATTTTTCGCATCAAGCGCCTCCAATCGTTTTTTGGCTAAATGCTCAAACCTTTTTGCTTGCGCCCATAAGGTTCGCCGGATTCCTGTTTTGACCTTCCGCTCGCTAATGACGCGCGCTAGATTTGCAATGGTCCCTGCTCGCCTCGCCAATCGAATGTCGGGATGCTCCCGCGCTCTGCGAGCTTCTGCTGGTAGAATATTGAATCTGTGTGACGGGGGTAGAGCGATGCAGTCTGCTTTGGGGATATCCCCCTCATTGAGTATCACGCTAAACGCTGAATCCGATAAAGCTTGCTGATAAACGGTAAACTCGCCCCGATTCAGGGTATCGGCGATACTTTCACCCGCATCCCAGAATGGCCACATCTCAATTTCAGCAACCTCAAAGGGATCCAAAACGCTCATTGCGACAGCATCGGTCCGTTGATTCGTCAGATGCCGGCGAATACGCGTCCTGAGTTGTTCTTTTGTCTGCCCGACGTAAATCGGTTCGCCATCGTAATCGTAGAACAGATAAACGCCGTGCTTGCAATCACCAATGCGCCGCCCTTGGTCATCTTCGCAATCGAGAATTTTCTGCACTCCGGCGTAGAGCGCGGCTACATCGTCTGTCTCTTTGACGGTCATGGCAAAAATTGCCGAAGACAGTTTCGACCGAGCCAATTTATGACGGGCACACACACGGCGTCGCCAAGGGCGAACATGGCCTGCGCGGCGGAGACCGACCCGTATTTGAGATGCCCCGCACCTTGTAATCGAGCGTATTCCGGCACAGTCATCCAACGGGCCGCGATACACCCACTGCCAGCACGAACAATTGCCTGTTTTGCCGATCCGCCTCGTGTAGTGCGAAGCGCCCCGGCGCGTTGGTCAGCCCTGACTTCCCAGACCGGACGACCGGAACGAGTCCGACGAAACGCACCGAAAAAACCTATACGTTTTTGACGTTGATACGATGTGATGCGTTTTGACTGGAGATCGGACATTGCGGTCAGAAACGCGCCCAAACGGCGCGCGGGCCACCAGTCACCGTCCCGGTCCGCGATATCCGCAAGCCGGAGGTCATTACGCAATTCCGGCGCTTCAGGCAACGCAATGCGCTGACCCTTGTAGCCGAACAGGAATACGCGTGAACGGCTTTGAGGGACGAAAGACGCCGCGTCAACCAACAGGTGGCTGGTGTTGTACCCGAGCGCCTCAATTTCACTGACAACCGTATCCCAGTCCTTGCCGCCATTCGCCGTCAGGAAACCGGGAACGTTCTCGATCATGATCGTTTGCGGCGACCGGTCAGCCATTTCACTGATGATCCGCAAAAAATCGACCACCAACGACGATTGTTCGCCCTCAAGCCCTTTACGCCAACCGGCGAGCGAGAGGTCTGTACACGGGAATGACCCACTCGCGAAGTCAATATCCGGGATATCGTGACCACGAAGCCCGCGAATATCTCCGACGCGCAAACCATCGCCGCCCCAATTGTCGCGATAAAGGGTCGCCTTGGTTTCGTCGATGTCGTTGGCAAACACGGTGCGGAAGCCTAGCGGTTCCAGGCCCGCCCGCATCAGCCCCATGCCGCAAAAAAAATTCCGCAACTCTCATTACGACACCAAGTCGCGATACATACGCCGCTTACCCACCATGCGGGTTACGGCCTCCATCATTTGATCCATCGTATTTTCCCCTCTGATATTACGGCGTCCCGCAAATTCCGCCACGTAGCGGTAAAGATGCTTTGCGCTGATATGGTGGTAAACGCCATGATAGCCGCGTTTCAACATGGCCCAGAGGCTTTCCAGCCCGTTCGTGTGAGCCATCCCATCAACGCACTCGTCAACGGAGTGCTTGACAGCCTTATACAGCCTGTCGATGTCGACATTGGCCGCCGCTTCATCGGTGTAAACCTGAGCGCCGAAAGCCGTTCGGCTCTCCACGAAGCCTTGCAACGTCGGCGCATCCGTTTCTAAACTACGTCGGCGGATACCTTGTTGGTTGCGCGGCCCTTGACGCCCGCAATGATTATCTTGCCAACGGGTCCGCGTCCAGCACGCAATTTCTTGTGTGCATGCTTGTTCTTTTCCTTGCCGCCTATGTAGGTCTCATCAGCCTCGACGGATCCCTTAAACACCGCTTCAGCTCCAGCTTCACCGACCCATGCTTCCCTGATCCGGTGGAGCATGAACCATGCGGTTTTCTGCGTCACTTTTATATCCCGGTGAAGCTTCATGCTGGACACGCCCTTGAGGTTCGTCATTTTGAGATAGATGGCGAACACCCATTTTCGAAGCGGCGCTTTCGAACGCTCCAGCGCAGTTCCGATTTTTACGGAAAACGCTCGCCGGCAACCCGAACAATAATAGGGCAAGCTGGAAGTTTTTGCCGCGAAGGAGGTTTCGGTGCAGCCGCAACACGGGCAATGACGCCCAGTAGGCCAAACCAGCTTTTCGAACCACGCGGTCGCTGCGGGCCCATCAGGGAACATATCGCACAATTCTATTATGCTGACACCTTCGCGATGTGCTTTTCCGAGGGCGTACTTAACCATGCTTTGCGCTTCTTCTCGACTGTAGAAAACAAGGTGTCGTATCAATCTTTTTCAGCCGGGTATGTAATTCCTCAAAACATGCCGAACATCACGACGTTCGCGCCTGCAGGTCAAATAGCCGCCGATGTTCATCCAAAGCATGGCGGTCGGTCATTCCGGCGATGTAATCACAGAGCACGTGGGCCGTCGCCGCCTCGCCCGCCCCGGACGCTTTCTCGCGCCATTCGGTCGGCAAACATTCCGGTTCGTCGATCAGCAGGGAAAACAAGTCCTTGACCAGCCGCCGCGCCTTGCTAGTCATTCGGTTCAGCTTGTAATGCCGGTACATGTTGTCGAACAAAAATTTCTTCAATCGCGCGTCGGTTTCACGCATTTCGGCCGAGAACCCAACGACGGATCGGCCAAGATTCCGGACGTCTTCGGGAGTCCGCGGCCCCGCCTCGTTCAACCGGGACCGGGTTTCGCGGATCACGTCGCCGACCATCTCGCCGATCATGCGCCGAATGACCTCATGCACGACTCGCCCTTCCGAAAGCCCCGGAAACCCGGCCCGCACATCCCGTAACAACGGCCCGACCAAAGGAACGTCCATCAAGTCCCCGGCCCGGAACAATCCGGCGCGCAGGCCGTCCTCGATGTCGTGATTGTTGTAGGCGATGTCATCGGCGACCGCCGCCACCTGCGCCTCGGCGCTGGCGTGGGTTTCCAACTCCAGATCATGGCCCGCGACATACTCCCGGATCGCCCAGGGAAGAGCGCCGCGAAGAGGTCCATTGTGCTTGACCACCCCTTCCAACGTCTCCCAAGTCAGGTTCAACCCGTCCCATTTGGGATAGCGCGCTTCCAGGCACGTGACCACACGAAGGGATTGGGCGTTATGATCGAAGCCGCCAAAATCTCCCATCACCTCGCGCAAGGCGTCCTCGCCCGCATGGCCAAAGGGCGGATGGCCAAGATCATGCGCCAGGGCCAACGCCTCGCCCAGGTCCTCGTTCAACGACAAATACCGGCAGATTGAGCGCGCGATTTGCGACACTTCCAGGGAATGGGTCAGACGGGTTCGAAAGAAATCGCCCTCGTGATTGACGAACACCTGGGTTTTATATTCCAAGCGCCGAAAGGCTTCCGAGTGGATAATGCGGTCACGGTCCCGCTGATAGCGGCCGCGGGTCGCGCTTTCCGGCTCGTCATGCAGACGGCCCCGGCTGGCGCCGGACGACAGCGCGTAAGGCTGAAGGGGCGTCGCGGAATCAAGGGATCGGCTCATGGCGTCAACGTACCGCTTCCCGCCTCACCGGGGCAACGCCGCCAGCGTTCTCGCGCGCCGCTTAAAAGTCCCTTGCCGGGAAGCGGCGCTTCGGAAACATTCCACGCTCTGGCCGAAACCGCTGAATTCCAAAGCCTGAGGCGCCCCATGCGCCGGCCGTTAAACGCCCGTCTCTCACCAGCGCCAAGGCCCCGGTCGCGGGCGCCGGGACCCGCGCGGAGAAGACCCGGCGCGCCCATGCGCGTACCGATGGCTGACGAATCGGGCGGCCAATTCGCCTTGTCAACGCATGGCTGGCGTCAAAGCCCTCTCAACCACGTTGGCGGTAGTACCTCGGTTTGAAATCCAGACAGATTGTCTTTCTCGCAACACCGCTCCATATAATGTATACTTGATAAATAATTAATAATAATGGAAATTCAATGGGATGGAAACAATTGTCCCTATATTGAATGGGAACAAATACCCGGCATCTACAAGCGTGCGTGGGTGCGCATTCCAACCAAAGGAGAAAAAGACGGGGCGGGCACGGGACGCTATATCAACGTCGTGCGATGTAACGCACCCGGGCGCCTGGGCGGAAATCCAGCAGATTTCCCCATATTCAATGATTTACCCAATGAACAAGTTCTATTGGCCTTCGTTCACAGCGTGAATGCCATTACGGGGCGGCGCCCTAAAAAGGACGACGAGGACGGCGCATCATCCGGGGCCTGAAGCGCGGCCCAAGGGCGCCTTCAACCAACGCGCCCGGACACTCTGCGAATTTCCACAAGACGTTTGATCGGACAGGCGCAAACACAAGCAGGAGCAAATACAAGAATGTGTCTTTTGGCCGTGGGCGAAATTGGGTGTTCGGGCGGCGGGCCGGAATGGCAGTGGGACCGGGAATGTTTCCAGGCCCAGGCTGGATGGTCTTGCGTCCTCTTGATTTGACAAGAAGCCCGGTCCGGCTAAATTTGGTTCAATCGCGTGTTTCACGAATGATTGAGGTCACCATGGCGGACGGCAGCCAACTCCCCCCTTCCGAGCGGATCGACATCACCGACGGCGCGGCTAGGCGCATTTCCGAGCTTCGCGAGTCCGAGGGCAATCCTGAAATGATGCTGCGGATCGCGGTGTCGGCGGGCGGCTGCTCCGGCTTTTCCTACGGCTTCGATCTGGATACGCAAACCCGCGACGACGACCTGACGTTCGAAAAGAACGGCGTCCAAGTGGTCATCGACGAGACGTCGCTGGAATTGCTGAAGGGCTCGGTGCTGGACTTTAAACAAGACCTGATCGGCTCCTACTTCCAGATGTCGAACCCCAACGCGACCGTCACCTGCGGCTGCGGTTCATCCTTCGGCGTTTAGGCGCCCGCCCCTCGGCGTAAGGACCGTTCCATGGTCACAATCGCGACGTGGAACGTTAATTCCATCAAGGCGCGTCTGCCCCGCGTCACCGAGTGGCTGCGCGCGTTCCAGCCGGACATAGCGCTTTTCCAGGAACTTAAATCCATGGAAGAGACCTTCCCGTTCATGGAGTTGGAGGATTTGGGCTATAATGTCGAGGTCGCCGGGCAAAAATCCTATAACGGCGTCGCCATTCTCTCGAAAGCGCCCATGGAAGTCGTCACCCGGGTCCTGCCGGGGGATGAGGAGGACGAACAGGCCCGCTATATTGAGGCCGTCACCGGCAATCTTCGCGTCGCGTCGCTGTACCTGCCCAACGGCAACCCGGCGCGCGGCGAAGACGGCGGCGACCACGCCAAGTTCACCTACAAAATCGGCTGGATGAAGCGCTTGGTCGCGCGGGCCGAAGACCTTTTGAAAACGGAAGAGGCGTTCATCCTGGGCGGCGATTACAACATCTGTCCGGAAGATCGCGACGTCTATTCGCCCGAGCGTTTCGCCGGCGACGCGCTGTGCCGGCCGGAGAGCCGCGCCCAGTTCCGAACACTGAACAATCTGGGCCTGACGGAGGCGTTCCGCGCGCTGCATCCCGGCCCCGTCGCCTATTCTTATTGGGATTACAAAGGCGGCGCCTGGCCCAAGGACAACGGCCTGCGCATTGATCATCTGCTGCTTTCCCCACAAGCCGCCGACCGGCTTGAGGCTTGCGAAATCGACAAAGGACCCCGCGGCAAGGAAAAGGCGTCCGATCACACGCCCGTGTGGTGCCGCCTTTCCGATTAGACTCTCTCCGGCCGTTCGCTATTGTTTTCTCATTGGGGGAATTCGGAGCGTTTACGGCTCAACGGATCAATGGGAGGAAATCCATGATATATCCGACGAGAGTCGCGGGCGCCGCGCTGTTGGGTGCCGCCCTGCTTTTCGTCATCACTCCATCAGCAAGCGCCCAGGAACCAGAGGCCGGTCAACGCGCGCTGGGCATTTTGCTTGATCACTACGCTAGCGCCATCGGCGGCCTTCTGGTCGACCAGACGTGCGAAATCCTGACGCCTGCGGAGCGCAGGGAGCTGCGGTGGCACGCGGAAAAAATCGACATCAAGCTCGCCAAGACCATGACCAACGCGGAAGAAACCCTCGCCTTGCTGCACCGGGCGGCCCGCCAGGCGGTGGCGCGGCATTACACCGGCTGCCAAGGCAAGGTGACGGAGATTGTTCGATACGGCCTCGATGTCGCCAGAAATGTCAGCGAGAAATTCACCGGCAGCGCCTATGCGCCGGATAAACCCACCAAGGCGGATTACGCCAACCGGCTGGAGAGATTGGGCGGGCGTCTCATCCGGTTGGGCGGTTCCTGCGCCGGCGGCGGCGCCAAAGAGCTCAGCGCGGCCTGGAACGAGGCCTACACCAAACTCGCGCTGGACATGCGGGTCGGCAAAATCGTGACGTCGGAAACGGCCAGGGTCTCGGCCCTCTTGAGCGGCACGGCTTCCAGGGCCTGTGATGCGAGGCAGGCTAACGAGCTGGCCGCCGTCACGGCGGAACTGGCCGCGTTACGCGATGAACTGGCCGCCGAGGTGGACCGCTTGACGCCTCGATAAGGCGGGTTGAAAAGCGTCATCTCCCTTTTCGGCTGGATCACGCCATGAACGGGATTTCGCCGCAGTCCGGTGAGAGGCCGCCCAAACCGGCGGCGCCTTTCTTGCGCTAAATCTCACGCTTTGGAGCCAACGCGTACCCCCCGCGCGGGCGGGGGTCCAGACCGCCCTTGGCCACGCATGACCAACTATCACTCACGATAAGCTGGAACGCGTACCGCCCGGCTAGATTCCCGCCTTTGCGGAAATGACGAAGTGAGCGCGGGAATGACGGAATGGGAGCGGGGGAATATAAAACGAAGGAGGAGCGGAGATAACAAAACGGGGGGAGAACAAGTCCGGACTGTTCAATCGCCGGACTGTTCAATCGAAAGTGATGACCTGACGCACGGTTTCTGCTCTGTCAAGCGTGTCCAGCGCCTCGTTAATGTCATCCAACCTGACGGTTCCCTTGACCAGCCTGTCCACCGGCAGCTTGCCGGCGCGATAGAGTTCCACATAGTTCGGGATGTCGCGCTTGGGCACGCAACTCCCGAGAAAGCTTCCCTTGATCGTTCGCTCTTCGGAAACAAGCTGGACGTGGGGTACGGAGAAATTCCTGGCGGGGTTCGACAGCCCGCTCGACGTCGTGGTCCCAGCCCGCGCCGTCACGGCGAAGGCCAACTCCATGGCCTCCACCTCGCCAACCGCCTCAAAGACATATTCCAGCCCGCCGTTAGTGGCTTCCTTGACCTTGGAAACGACATCCGGGTCCGACGCATCGAACGTCATGTCCGCGCCCAACTGTTTCGCGCCGTCCCGCTTATATTTAACCGGGTCCAGCCCGACGATTTGGCGGGCGCCGGCCGCTTTCGCGCCCAGCATGGCGGATAAACCGACGCCTCCCAAACCGACGACGCCAACCGACGCGCCGAAAGGGACCTGGGCCGTATTGACGACGGCGCCGACGCCCGTGATCACCGCGCAGGAAAAGACGGCGGCCACCTCGAAGGGTAAATCCCTGGGCAATTTGATCAGCGAGCGGTGATCGCCCACGGCGTATTCGGCGAAGCAGCTCACCCCAGCGTAATGGTTCAACTCCCTGCCCCCGATGGACAACCGCCGGTGGCCGGACAGCAAGCGCCCCGCTCCGTTCGCGGCGTTGCCTTCAAGACAACTGGACGGGCGGCCCTGGCGGCAATTCAGACAGGTTCCGCAATTGGGCATGAAGATGAAGGCCACATGGTCGCCCGCTTCCACGTCCGTCACCGCGCCACCCACTTCGGCGACAACGCCGGCGGCTTCATGGCCCAGCACAATGGGAACGGGGCGCGCCCGGTTACCGTTGACGACGGAAAGATCGGAATGACAAACGCCAGCGGCCTTGATCCGCACCAGAACTTCCGTCGGTCCCGGCGGCGCCAGATCGACCTCCTCCACTTTGACCGCTCCGCTATCCGCGTAAGGGGTCGGTTGACCTTGCTCGTAAAGCACCGCCGCTTTTATTTTCATTGTCCCCTCTTTCTGGTTTTAACCCCAGCCTTGTTTAATTGTAATGTTGCATTTGAGCAGCGTATTTGACCATGAGACAAGTATTTTCAACGAATGCCCACCCCGCCATCCTTTTCGATCCGGCGCGCCGTCCCCGAAGACGTGAACCGCCTGATTGAGGCCCTGGATGCTGAAATTTTAGCCGTCTATCCGCCGGAAACCTGCGAGTTGCCAACAGGCGGCGAGTTGGACGGCGGCGGCGCCGTGATCCAGGCCGCGTTCAACGCGCAGGAAATGGCCGTCGCCTGCGGCGCCGTTCGCGTCTTGGGGCCGGGTATTGGCGAAATCAAACGGATGTATGTATCGCCTGAAGCCCGCGGACACGGGATAGCGCGGCGTCTGCTGTCCGCCCTGGAGAACGATGCGCGGATCATGAACCTTAAGACGCTCAGGCTAGAGACGGGCGACAAGCAATTCAACGCCATCCTCTTTTATGAAAAAGCGGGCTTTGTCCGCATTCCGCCGTACGCGCCGTTCCATGACAACGCCTGCTCCATCTGTTACGAAAAAAGTCTCTGACCCGGCCTGACCGGTTGGAGCTTTTTTCCACCAGCCCCGGTTTTCCCGCCTCGAACCCGCCTTCTGCGGTCCGCCCCATCGTAGCAGGACGGCCCATCGTAGCGGGACGGTATGCGTCCAACTTATCGCCGAAAGACCCCCGCGCCCAGGTCCCGCTCAGATCGGAAGGGTCTTCGCGGACAGGTGAGGTCATTCCGGTTTTCGGAAAGTTGCGGAGATTAACGTACTCTGTCACGCATTTGCTTGTCATCGCCCATGACGAGAGTTACATCCTGGATAACAATATTTCTCAACCGCTTCAGGCTCTCATCTGGTAATCACCAAATATTCGGAGAAACTCCATGGACGCCAAGATGTTCGACAAATCCAAACTGCCCAGCCGCTATACGACCATCGGTCCGGAAAGCGCCCCGCACCGGGCTTTCTATTACGCCATGGGGATGACGGACGAAGAGATCGCCCAGCCTTTCGTCGGCGTCGCGACCTGCTGGAACGAGACCGCACCTTGCAACATCTCGCTCCAACGCCAGGCGCAGATCGTCAAACAAGGCGTGAAAGCCGGCGGCGGCACGCCTCGCGAGTTCACCACGATTACGGTGACCGACGGCATCGCCATGGGCCATGAGGGCATGAAATCGTCGCTTGTCAGCCGCGAAGTGATTGCGGACTCGGTCGAACTCACCATGCGCGGTCACTGCTATGACGCGATGGTCACGCTGGCTGGCTGCGATAAATCCCTGCCCGCCATGATGATGGCCATGGTGCGCCTGAACGTGCCGGCGGTCTTCATGTACGGCGGCTCTATCCTGCCCGGCAAATACAAGGGCAGAGACATCACAGTCCAGGATGTGTTCGAAGCTGTCGGCAAACACTCATCCGGTGAGATTTCCGATGAGGAACTGAAAGCCATCGAATGCGCCGCCTGCCCAAGCGCGGGGTCTTGCGGCGGGCAGTTCACGGCCAACACAATGGCTTGCGTCTCGGAAGCCATCGGCTTAGCGCTCCCCGGTTCCGCCGGCGCGCCGGCGCCTTACGAAGCCCGTCACGCTTATGCGGAAGCCTCGGGCCGGGCCGCTATGACGTGCTTGACCAACAACATTCGTCCCCGCGATATCGTCACCCGGAAATCTTTGGAAAACGCCGCGCGCATCGTCGCCGCCACAGGCGGCTCGACCAACGCCAGCCTGCACCTGCCGGCCATCGCCAACGAAGCCGGCATCGGCTTCACGCTGGATGACGTCGCGGAAATTTTCAAATCCACCCCCTACATCGCCGATCTGAAACCCGGCGGCAAATACGTCGCCAAGGATCTTTTTGAAGTGGGCGGCGTGCAAATCGTCATCCGCGCGCTATTGGACGCCGGACTGTTTCATGGCGATTGCGTCACGGTCACGGGCGGAACCGTCGAAGAGAACCTCGCGGGCATGACGTTCCCGGCGGACCAGGACGTCGTCCGTCCCTGTTCCGATCCGATCACGCCGACGGGCGGCGTCGTTGGGCTTAAGGGCACGCTGGCGCCGGAAGGCGCAATCGTGAAGGTCGCGGGGATGGAAAAGCTCACCTTCGAGGGGCCGGCCCGCTGCTTCGACCGGGAAGAAGACGCTTTCAACGCTGTGACGAAGAACGAAATCAACGAAGGAGAAGTGATCGTCATCCGTTACGAGGGGCCGAAGGGCGGACCCGGGATGCGTGAAATGTTGTCGACCACCTCGGCCCTTTACGGCGCGGGCCTGGGTGAGAAATGCGCGCTGATCACGGATGGCCGGTTCTCCGGCGCGACACGCGGCTTCTGCATTGGCCATGTGGGACCGGAAGCGGCCGTGGGCGGTCCCATCGGCTTGATCAAGGACGGCGACGTCATCACCATCGACGCCAACACGGGTCAACTGGACGTAAACGTGCCGGAAGAGGAATTCGCCAAACGCCGCGAAAGCTGGCGGCCGCGCGGTCACGACTACAACTCCGGCTGTATCTGGAAATTCGCGCGGACCGTTGGTAACGCGCGCGAGGGAGCCGTCACCCATCCAGGCGCCAGGGCCGAAACCCACGTTTACGCCGATCTTTAGGGAGTTTTCCCGATGTCCCCGGAACCCGCCGGCTCCGACCGCCGCCAATATGAACGCCGAGAGTCTAAATTCAACTCGGCGATCACATTGGACGGGAACGGATTCGCCCGCGCCATTTTGGATATTTCGCCGGGCGGGCTCGGTCGGCTGATGGTTGATACGCATGACGACCCGGATTACGGTCTCGCCGTTGACCATCACGTGAGAACGGGCGTGTTTTCGAGCCGCCGCCAAAGCCGCCCCGGCCTCATCCGGTAAGGAGCCGCCAGTGTCCGAGTTCGACACCGCCTTCGCCCGCGCTCAGTTTCCCAACGTCTGCTGGGACATCGCGTTCTTCGAAAACGCGGGCGGCAGCTTCGCGCCCAAGTCCGTCATCGAACGCATGACGGCCTATATGACGGAAAGCCAGGTGCAGCCCGGCGCGCCTTTTCATCCATCCGATATAGCCGAGGAACGGATGAACGCGGGCCATGGGCAAATGGCGGCCATGCTCGGACTGACCAAGGACGAGGTCGTCATTTCTCCCTCGACGTCGCTCAACGTCCAAACCTTGACGCAGGCCATCCGGCCCTGGTGGCCCGAAGGGGGCCGCGTCATCGTTTCCGAACTTAACCACGAGGCCAATGCCGGCCCCTGGTATCGTTTGAGGGAATTCGGCTTCGACGTGATCCCCTGGCCCATTGATCGTAAAACCGCAGGTTTGGACATGGACGCCCTGGACGAACTTTTGACGGATGACACGCGTCTGGTCGCCTTTCCCCATGTCTCTAACATCACTGGCGACATCAACGACGTGCCGGGCATTACGCGGAAATGCCATGCGGCGGGCGCGCTGGTCTGCGTGGATGCGGTGGCTTACGCCCCGCACCGGGCCATTGATGTGAAAGCCTGGGACGTGGATTTCTATTTGTTCAGCTTTTACAAAGTCTTCGGCCCGCACATCGGTTGCCTTTACGGAAAGCGCGAACACCTCTTGCGCGCGGTCAATCAATACCACTATTTCGTTCCCGACGACGACGTGCACCGAAAGCTGAACCCGGCGGGTCCGCAGCACGAAATGATCGCGTCCCTCGCCGGCGTCGCGGATTACATGGAAGCCCTCGCCTCTCATCATTTGGCGAATCCCGCCAATGATCCGCATGGCCGGGTGAAACAGGTGTTTGAACTCGCCGCCCGGCATGAAGCCGCCCTCGCCCGAACGTTCATCGATTTTCTGCTCTCAAAACCCGGCGTGCGGCTATTGGGCCGGAACACGAGCGCCGCCGAAGACCGCTGCGCGACCTTTTCGTTCGTCAAGGAAGGCGCGTCGTCAGAACACATCGCCACCGCCGCCGCCGCGGACAAGGTGGGTATCCGGCATGGGGACTTCTATGCGCCCAGAGTGCTGAACGGCGCAAACATCGCGGACTTGAACGATGGTGTGGTGCGCTGCTCCATGGCGCATTACAACAACGCCGACGACGTTCAACGTCTGATCATGGCTTTGGATAAAGTGCTCTGAGATGGCCGATAACATCATTATTCTTGACGGCGGCATGGGCCAGGAACTTCGTCATCGCTCCGACCAGCCCGAATCACCTATTTGGTCCGCACAAATACTGCGCGACGACCCGGATCTCGTTCGCGCGACGCACCGCGATTACATCCGGGCGGGCGCCGACGTCATCATCCTGAACGCCTACGCCGCCACGCCGCAGCGCCTGGAACGCCGCGCGGGTCTTGGTCATTTGTTCGAAGAACTCCAGCGCGGAGCCTGTCAAGCGGCGCTGGAAGCCCGGGCGCGAGAGTCGGCGGAAACGACGGTCCGGATAGCCGGTTGCCTTCCTCCTCTGGTCGCCAGCTATAAGCCGGAAACCACGCCGGACCGGGATGAATGTCTGAAAACCTACGGCCGGATCGTCGAGTTGCAGACCCCCAGCGTCGATTTGTTCGTCTGCGAAACCATGGCGTCCGCGCGCGAAGCCGGCTGGGCGACGGAAGCGGCCGTCAAGTCGGGCAAACCCGTCTGGTGCTCGCTGACCGTCATCGACGAGGACTGCGCCAAATTACGATCAGGCGAGCCCGTGATGGATGGCGCGAAGGCCGCCGCCAGCGCCGGCGCCGGCGCCATCTTGTTGAACTGCTCGCGCCCCGAAGCAATCTCACGCACTTTCAAAGAGTTCGAGGGCGGGAAGACGCCCAACAACTTGCCGTGGGGCGCCTACGCCAACGGCTTCACGTCCACCGACGCCCTAACCGAGTTCTCGACCACCGAAGTGTTGGAAGCCCGCAAAGACCTGGGACCCGAGGTTTACGCGGACTTCGTGGATGACTGGATCAAGCGCGGCGCCACCATCGTCGGCGGCTGTTGCGAGGTCGCGCCAGCGCACATCGCCGAGATTTGGGAACGGCTCCGCGGTTCTAAAGACAACTAAACCCGAACGCGACGGCCTGAACGTATTTGTCCAGGTTCGCGGCGACAACGGCGTCAAACGCGTCAACACCCGCCGCGCGAACGCCCGGGATAAGCGCGAGGCCAATGATCAGCATCGGGAACAGGAGCGGATGAGGCGTTTTCATAATCCCACCATAGCGGTTTTTGAAAGGCTTGGCGATCCCGCGAGGACTCGAACCTCGAACCTGCCGCTTAGAAGGCGGCCGCTCTATCCAGTTGAGCTACGGGACCCCCGGACGTTTCCCGCCCTTGATACATCCGCCGTTAACTCGGGGCAATGCTTGACGAGCGCGGCGCGCTTATGACCTATAAGAACCACGAAATCACCCCCTGACCTGGACGTTTCATGGATAAATACGATATCGTCGTTATCGGCGGCGGCATTGTCGGCGCCGCGACGGCTTGGCAATTGAAAGACCGCCACCCGTCCCTTTCCATCGCCATCATCGAAAAAGAGGCCAAGCCGGCCCAGCACATGAGCGGCCATAACTCGGGCGTCATCCACGCGGGTGTGTACTATACGCCGGGCAGCATGCGGGCGCGCTTCTGCCGGGCGGGGTGTAAAGCGACGAAGGCGTTTTCCAAGCGCTATCAAATCCCTTACGAGGTTTGCGGCAAGCTGATCGTGGCGACGGACGAAATCGAGCTTGGCCGTATGGAAGACTTGATCGACAGAGCGGCGCGGAACGGCGTCGATTTCGACGTCGTTGACAAGGCCGGGCTTCGAGAAATGGAACCCAACGTCAACGGCGCCGGCGCCATTTGGTCGCCCACGACGGGTATCGTCGATTATGGCCGGATGACGGTGAGGATGATCGAACTGTTCATGGAGGCCGGCGGAGAAGTCCACTATTCCGAGCCCGTTCAAATGCTCCGCGAGGGGGAGAGCGTCGTCGTGATCGAGACCGCCAGGCGCAACCTGGAGGCGGCCCACGTGATCAGCTGCGGCGGTCTGACGTCGGACCGCATCGTTAAAATGCTGGGCCTGAAACTGGACTTTCGGATCATACCGTTCCGCGGCGAATATTACGACTTGCCGGAAAGCCGGAACGGCCTGGTCAAGCATTTGATCTATCCCGTACCCGACCCCGCTCTGCCGTTCCTGGGCGTTCACGTCACCAAAACCATCAAGGGCAATATCCACATCGGCCCCAATGCGGTCCTGGCGTTCAAGCGCGAGGGTTACTCCAAGTTCTCGTTCAACGCGGGCGACGCGATCGAGAGCCTGACGTACCCGGGCCTTTGGAAGCTATTGGCGAAATACGCGGGTCCCACAATCGAGGAGATGAAGGGCTACTTTTCCAAAGAGCGCTACCTGGAACAGGTCCGGAAATATTGCCCGTCCCTGACCATCGACGACATGACCGGCTATTACGCGGGCGTGCGCGCCCAGGCCCTGGGACCCGACGGCAACCTGATCGACGACTTCAAGATCGTCGAGACCGGCCGGACGCTGAACGTCTGCAACGCCCCCTCCCCGGCCGCCACCTCGTCCATCGCCATCGGAGAGCACATCGTCAAACAAGCGGAAGAAAAGTTCGGCCTCGGCGATCCACAGGAAGGCAATTCGGCGCCAATCGTCGCAAGCTACGCCGGCTGAGCGGCGCCCCGGTCCGTCTTGCCGGCCTTGATGTTCAGGTAGACCAGGACGGCGAAGAGGGCCAGGCCGCCAACGTGGACGAAAATGTCCGCCGGCCACAGCAGCAACGCGGACGCCACAGCCATCAGGATACGCATGACCGGATTCAGGCGGTTTTCCAGATGTCCCTGCACGGCGCCTGTGAAGGCGTAAAGCCCCACGACGCCGAAACCGAAGATTTCGGCCACTTCGTACCATTCGCCGCCCAGGAAAGGCGTATAGGCGAACAGCAGCGGCACGATGTAAAGGCCCTTCGCGATCTTCCAGGACTGCACGCCCGTGGCCATTTGCGGGGTTCCCGCGATGGCGGCCGCGGTAAAGGCCGTTAGGCAGACAGGCGGTGTGACGTTCGAGTCCTGACTGAGCCAGAAGATGATCATATGCGCGGACAATAAGGCGAAAAGCCGGACTTCCTTGCTGAGCGCCTGCTCCCGGACGGTGTCCAACAGATCCGGCGGCAAGCTGGCGAGCAGCATATTCGCCTGATCCGCCGTCATGGGTCCGCCCAGGGCCGCCGCCGCGTCCGGTCCGGCCAGCAGGAAGATCGCTCTCGCCGCTTCCGGCATTTGGCCCGCGACCATGATGTCCGCCAATTGGCCGTCGGCGATCAGGTTAAAAAGCGCCGGGGCCGACAGGGTGGCCAACACGATATAGGCCGCCGTCACCGGCAAGCCCATGCCGAGAACCAGGCTGACAAGCGCGATTAACGCGATGGCGATGACCAAATTGTCGCCCGCCCAGTTGGTAATCATCAGGGAAAACGTATTGCCGACGCCGGTCATGGCGATGACGTTCACCACGAGCCCGATCGAGCATAGCAGGACGGCCGTCGTCACCATCGTGCGCGCGCCCATGACCATGGCTTCCATTATGGCGCGGACGCCCATCTTTTCAGGAGTCAGCCAACTGGCGGCGATGACGGCCAGGATCGAAAGTCCCGCCGCGTAGGTGGGCGTGAACTTCAACACCAAAAGCGTGACCAACAGCGCGATGGGCAGCAGGAAGACGAAGCCGCCCCGCTTCATCACTTGCATGACCGTCTCTTGGTCTTCTTCCAGCGTTCTCAGATTGTGGCGTTTCGCCTCGACTCGGACGAAAAAGGCTACGGTGGCGAAGTACATCACCGCGGGCAGGAAACTGACCGCGACAATGGTGGTGTAGGAAATCTGCGTGTAGTTCGCCATGACGAACGCGCCCGCGCCCATGATGGGCGGCATGAGCTGGCCGCCAGTGGAGGCCGCGGCTTCAACGCCGCCGGCGAACTTCGGCGGGAAACCGGCGCGCTTCATCAAGGGGATCGTGATGACCCCTGTGGACGCCGTATTAGCGACGGCGGAACCTGAAATCGTGCCGGTCAATCCGGACGCGATGACGGCTACGACGCCGGGTCCGCCGACCATGCGTCCCACCATGGCGCGGGCCAGATCAATCACGAAATCGCCGGCGCCGGACCTGACCAAGAAGGCGCCGAACAGAATGAACATGAAAACGAAGGTCGAAGAGATGCGGGCGATGGCGCCGAACATGCCTTCATCGCTCAAGACAGATCGGAAAAAGATGGTCTCCCAGCTAAGCCCGGGGAAATTGAAAACGTTGTCCAAAAACGCGCCCCACCAACCGGCGTAGCTGAGGGCGATCAGAATCAAGGCTGGAACAATCCAGCCCGTTGTGCGGCGGGTTAGGTCGATACAGGCAAACAGCAAGACGCCAATCATCACCCAATCCAGGGTGTTCAACTTAACGCCCCGGTCGTAAATCGCGTTCTCGCTCAAGACGATGTAGATGGCGGCAATGGCGACGAGCAAACCAAACGCGGCGTCCAGCCAGATGGTGGGCGAATTCCGGCCGTCCTCGCGCGGGCCCAGGACGGGGTTGATAATCGCGCACATAAACGCAAATCCCGCGAAGTGGATACCGTTTTGCAGGAAACCAGGCAGGACGGCGAAGGTGTTGAACCAGACATGGGCGATGGCCAGCACGACGCCGATGGCGGCCAGGCCCTTGGTGACGAACGTATCGCCCGGCGCCCCTTCGCGCGGCGCCTCGCCGTCTTGTTGTTCAGACGCAGCCATCCTGTTTTCCTGATCGGCCATGGTGTCCCCACCCGTTATTTGTCACGCCCCGCACCATCCGTAAATCCACATCCCGTTCATGTAAATAGGGGCTTCGTTCCGCGACGCGCATAGAAAAAAAGCGCCTCCCCGGGGTTCGGGGCAGGCGCTTTCGTTCATGGGCTGGAAAATTCAGCAGCTTATTTGGCGATCAGGTTATCGGGAATGGCGACCCCGATTTCCTTGTAGTACCTGGCTGCGCCCGGATGCAACGGCACCGGCAATCCAGCCACGGCGGCTTGAGTCGACATGGCTTTCGTCGCTTTGTGAATGGCGTTCAAGAACGGCAAGTTTTCATAAACCGTCTTGGTGATTTTGTAGACATCTTCTTCTGGGACATCCGCGTGCACGGCCAGAAAGTTCGGCTGCGCGATGGTCTTCACGTCCTTAGTCTGTCCCGGATAAGCGCCAGCCTTGATCGTGTAGGGCGTCCACAGTCCCAGACCGCCATCGGCTTTTTTGGCTTGCGCATCGGTGAAGTTCAACAACTCGATTTTATTACCGATGGCGGCGAAGACCTTGGTCACGGCGCCCACCGGGACGCCAGCGGGCATCCCGGCGCCGACCACTTGACCGTTTTGCAAGGCGTCAGCGCTGGGACCATAACCGGCGTAGACCAGTTTAAAGTCCTTGTCCATGTTCACACCTAGGTTACCTAGGATCGTGCGGTTGGAACCAATGGTGCCCGAGTTTTGCTTACCCATCGCCATGGGCTTGCCTTTGGCCGCTTTGATGTCGTCGATGGTGCCGGTTTTGGCGATATCCTTGTTGACGATGAAGTGCTCGACGTTCTGCCACAGCATGGAAACGGAGCGCAGATGCTTTTGCGGACCGTCGTTTTTCACTGGGCCGGCGCCGTTCCAGGCATAGGAACCGAACAGACCTTGAATAATGGCGAATTGAGCTTCCTTTTCACGGATCAGCTTGACGTTTTCGCCGGAGCCCGCAGAGTTAATGGCGGACATGCCAATTTTCTGCTTCGGCTGCAATTTGACCTTGACCAGCGTCGAAAGCGCGACGCCAACCGGGTAGTACGTGCCGCCAGTGGACGCAGTCGCCAACAAGTAGTTGCGCGGCTCAGCGGCGCCGGCGATGGAAGTCGAAGATATGAAACCGGCAAGGGCCAAGGCGGCGGCCGCGCTCTTCGTCAGACGGGTAACAGACAAGACGTTTCTCCCTAGGGAAATTTGGACAAGAATTCGACGCGGCGAAGCTTGGTTTTATCGCGCCTTTGACCACTAGTTAAGGTTACATACACTGGCGGCTACGCACAAGTGATGTAATTACCGGGCGAGGGAGTCAACCGCCGGAGTGTAATGGTTCGGGCGGCTTGAGACTTCCCCATCTTGGACAGGCCGTCATTCCCGCGCGGGCGGGAACGACTAAACAGGAACGCCGGAATGACGACACAGCGCCGCAGCCTCAGCCCGGCAAAGCGTCTTAGCATCTATTTGAACCCGCACACACAAAGGAAATCACGTATCCGTCACGAGCGGAGGCGCGCTGGCGGCAAACCGGCGAGGACCATGAAAATGGTCTAGTGCGTCCAGCTCTCGGCCCGGTTAAAGGCGAAATTATTCGCATACGCCTTGGGTTTCACGCGACGCTCTTTCGGCTCGATCAAGCGATAGGAAATGTGGTTTTTCTTGGCGTAGGCAACCGCTTCTTCCTTGGTGTCGAACTTGAGGCGAAGCTGGCCACGCATATCCCCGGAACCGGTCCAGCCCATGAGCGGGTCCGCTTCCTTGCGCTGCTCGGGCGCATATTCCAAAACCCATTTCCGCGTACCGGCGCGGCCGGATTGCATGGCGGTTTTCGCGGGCTGGAATATACGGGCTTCACTCATGCGATGGGCTCCTTCCGGATCAAGAACGTAATGAATTCATACTCTTCCCGGCGCCGATGGGCAAGGCGGAGAAATCACGGAAGAATAGCCGTTTTGAAGGTTGGTCGGGGAGACTGGATTCGAACCAGCGACCCTCTGTTCCCAAAACAGATGCGCTACCAGGCTGCGCCACTCCCCGGACCAGCCCGCTTTCTATGCCCGGCGCCGCCGGATGGCAAGGGAAACACGTCAAAACCAACTGATCTGACGCGCGTCGCGGCGCTTGGGCAACGTAATTTGGAAGGTTGTCTCCACACCAGGCGTTGGCGGCGCCGGTCAACCAACGGCGCCTCGGAAATGTCAACTTCCAGAAGCTCGCCCACCAATCGCGTCAAGCGCGTGGACGTCTCTTCAGACGCCGTGTCCAGGATTTTGCAGAAACCGGGCATGTCCAGGCGACCGTCTTCGTTATCCGGCAAGGGTGCGGGAATCAGACCGTGCTCTCCATCAGCCCTATTGGTTGCCGGTATGGCGCCACACGAGCACACGAAATAATCCTGATCGATCAGGGTTTACGGCAATGTGTTCAACACGGCTCAAGGCCGAATCAAGCGATGCCGGACGTGGCCGCCAACTTCGATTCCAAATCGCTCCACGGTTCCCGCCGGCAGTTCCAGCACATACCGCACTGGTCCTCGAGACGGAATGAGCGCGCGTGACAACGGCGCCGTGTTACGGACGATATGCGTGATCCGTCCGCGCGTGTCGATGAACAGCACATCCAAAGCAACGAAGGTGTTTTCCATCCACATAGCGACAGGCCGGGACCGTCCGAAATCAAACAACATGCCGGCGTCCTCCGGCAGGCTCCGCCGGAACATCAAGCCTCGCAAACGCTGATCGGGCGTCACGGCCTCCTCCACCCGGAACGAATGACGCGCCCCTCCAGGCGTTTCCACCCAGGCCCTGGAGGTCGGAAATACGGCCTCGTCCGCCCCGGCGACGCCAAGAAATCCGGCAAAGAAAAGGGCGGCCGGCAGCCCTCGGGCCAGAAAATGTACGTAGAAATGCTTAAAGAAAGGATCGGAGAGGTGGATTATGACCATGAATAACTTGGACAATTTCGGAAAGCTTGCAGAGAGTTTCTCACGAACACATTGAGATATCCATACTTGCGCCAGTATCAAAATCCAGAAAGAATCAGTCCGACAAGATATAGCCAATAAAGCGGCGACAGGGGATACCAGTCGCCGTGCGCACCTTCCACCAGCGGGTAATGAATTAACATGGTGCTCTATACCGTCAGCATGACAATTGGATTGGCGGCGCTCTGGATGGCGTTGTCCGGTTATCTTTTGCCGTTGATCCTGGCCTTTGGCGCCGGGTCCGTACTGTTCGCCCTGTTCATGGCCAGCCGCATGAATTTGCTGGATGACGAGGGACATCCCATCAAGATCCTTGGGCGGGCGTTGCTGTTTTATCCATGGCTGCAAGGTGAAATCGTCAAGGCCAACCTTGATGTCTCAAAAGCAATTCTTTGGCCGAAGAACCGCGTAAAGCCTAAGGTTATTCGCGCCAAGGCGACACAGAAGACGGAATTGGGTCACGTCATCCACGCCAATTCCATCACCTTGACCCCCGGCACTGTCACAATTGCGGTCGAGGACGGTGTTTTGACCGTCCATGCGCTGACGGTGGAGGCGGCCAACGGCGTTCTAACAGGTGATATGGATAAGCGCTGCGGCGCGGTCGAGGGGAGCGCGTCATGATTTACGCCGTCGCCGCAATCGCCGTTTGCGTCACCATGGCCATGGCCCTTGTTCGCGCCTTCGCGGGCCCAACGGTTTACGACCGGATTCTAGCGGCGAACTCGTTTGGCGGCTTGACGGTTGTCTTGATCGCGGTGGCCGGGTTCCTGATGGGACGGCCGGAGTTCCTTGATCTCGCCTTGATCTACGCCCTCATCAACTTCATCGGCGCCATTGCGGTCACCAAGTTTTGCAAGTTTCGCGACATGGGTCACGGCCTCGAGCGCCCCGAGGATCAAGGGGGAGATATCTGATGGAACATTCGCCCCTCGTCCTTGATGTCCTCACGGGCGTTTTCCTTGTCGCAGGCTCCGTTTTCATGTTGATCGGCGGTCTCGGCCTCATCCGTCTCCCCGATGTGTTCGCCCGTATGCACGCGGCGGGCGTCATTGACACCCTCGGCGCCGAGATGATCCTGGTCGGCCTGATGTTTCAGTCAGGTTGGAGCTTGGTGACGCTCAAGCTCTTCATGATTATCGCTTTCATTCTCTTCACCAGCCCGACGGCCACCCACGCCTTGGCCCGCGCCTGCCTGCATGGCGGGGTCGTTCCCGACACGGACGATGCGGACAGCGCCCCTGTCAGCCGATCACCCGTTGACCGGTCTTCCGCCGGTCAATCAGGGGGAGGTGCGTCATCGAAAGCCTGATTATCCTGTTCCTAATGGCTGTCATGGCCGCGACAGGCGTCGCCATCGCCCGAGTGCGCAACCTGTTCGCCGCCGCCATGCTAAGCGGTATTTTCTCGTTTGCCGGCGCCATGGCTTACATTGTCATGGATGCGGTCGATGTGGCTTTCACCGAAGCCGCCGTCGGCGCGGGCGTCTCCACGGTCTTGATGCTGGGCACGCTGGCTCTGACCAAATCCGAGGAGAGTATCTCGCCCACGGCCTGGACGCGCCATTTCATGGCCTTGTCCATCGTCGTCGTCACAGGCGCCGCATTGATATACGGCTCCCTCGACATGCCCACCTACGGCGACCCGGAAGCGCCCGTTCACGCCCACGTGGCGCCGCGTTATTTAAACCAGTCCCTTGAAGAGGTCGGGCTTCCCAACGTGGTGACCAGCGTACTGGCCAGTTACCGCGGATATGACACCTTGGGCGAAGTCTTCGTCATCTTCACGGCCGCCACCGGCGTCCTCGCCATTCTGGGCCGCGGCCCCGTTCGGCGCCGTCGCGAGAGTGATTCGGATGAAAAGGAGACAAAACCGTGATGATGCACCAAAAGGTCATCCTTCGGGTCGTCTCCAAGTTTCTGATTCCGCCCATCATCGTCTTCGCGCTTTACGTTCAATTCCACGGCGATTTCGGTCCCGGCGGCGGCTTCCAGGCCGGTGTGATCCTGGGCGCCGCGATGGCGCTTTACGGGATTATTTTCGGCATCGACGCGCTGCGCCGTGTGGCGCCGCCCTGGACGCTTCGGCTGTCGCTGGTCATCGGCGTGCTGCTCTATGGCGGCACCGGCGTTTGGACCATGCTGCTGGGCGGCAACTATCTGGGCTATTCGGCGATTGACCCCGCCCACCCGGCGCACGGCCAGCATATTGGCATTCTACTGGTCGAGGGCGGCGTCGGCGTCACGGTGGCGGCGGCCATCGTCACCATCTTCATGGTCTTCGCCGGCCAAACACGGCGGAATGGAGATTAGGGGATGGAATTTCTGGATCGGCTCTCCGCCCAATACGCCGAACTCGACGCCATGCTGACCACCACGGCGCTTCCCGGTCTCTGGCCCTATTGGATCATCATCGGGCTGATGATGATCGGCTTTTACATCGTCATAGCCCAAGACAATCTGGTGAAGAAGATCGTCGGGCTGAACGTTTTCCAAGTCTCGGTCTTTTTGTTCTACATAGCCCTGGCCAAGGTGTTCGGCGGCACCGCGCCCATTTTGGACGATCGGTTCGACGTCTATTCGAACCCGCTTCCCCACGTTCTGATCCTGACGGCCATTGTCGTCGGCGTGGCGACGACGGCGCTGGGATTGGCGCTCGTTGTCCGCATTCATGGCAGCTTTGGCACGATTGAGGATGACGAACTTCAAGAACTCGAAATGCAAGACGCTTCCCATGAAGGCGAGCGGGAGAACGCCCCATGACCCCGCCCGCGTTGCTACAGACCCACTTACCGGTGCTGCAAGTGGTGGTTCCCCTGCTGTGCGCCCCCTTGTGCGTGCTGTTTCGGAATGGTCCGGTTTCCTGGGCCTGGACGCTGATCGTCACAGGCGCGTGCTTCCTGACGTCATTGGCGCTGCTCACTCAAACGCTGGACGGCGCCGTGCTCGTTTACGAGCTGGGCAACTGGCCTCCGCCTTGGGGAATTGAATACCGAATCGACGTCGCCAACGCGGCCGTATTGGTGATTGTTTCCGGTATCGCCTTCTTCACGACCCCCTTCGCGCTTCAGACCGTCGCCAAGGAAATTCCGGCCGAGCGCCATTACCTGTTTTATCTGATGTATTTGTTGTGCCTGACTGGACTGCTGGGCATGACCGCGACGGGCGACGTGTTCAACCTGTTCGTGTTCCTGGAAATCTCTTCGCTGTCAACTTACGTGATGATTTCGCTGGGCCGGGACAGACGAGCCCTCACCGCCGCCTACCGTTACCTGGTTATGGGAACCCTGGGGGCCACGTTCTACATCATAGGCGTCGGCATGATGTATATGATGACCGGGTCGCTCAACATGGCGGACCTGGCGGCGGTCCTGCCGACGGTGGTGGAGAACCGGACGATCCTCGCCGCCTTCGCCTTCATTATTGTCGGGCTGGGCCTGAAACTCGCCATGTTCCCGCTCCATACGTGGCTGCCGAACGCCTATGCCTACGCCCCCTCGCCTGTCACCGTCTTCCTGGCGGCGACGGCCACCAAGGTCGCCATATACGCACTCCTGCGGCTGATCTTCTCGGTCTTCGGGGGTACGGATATCTATGCGGACACGGACATTCAAGACGCCATTCTGGCGCTGGCGTTCTGCGCCGTCTTCTTCATGTCGGCGGCCGCCATCTTCCAGGACGACATGAAAAAAATGCTGGCTTATTCCTCGATCAGTCAGGTTGGCTACATGGTGATGGGAGTCGGGCTCGCGACCCCTGAGTCACTAACGGCCACCATTGTGCACCTGTTCAACCACGGCGTCATGAAGGCGGGCGCGTTCATGACCATCGGCTGCGTCCTGTTTGTCGTGGGCGGCGTGACGCTCAACCATATGGCGGGGCTGGGCAAACGCATGCCCGTCACGATGGCGGCCTTCCTGATCGCGGGCCTCAGCCTGATCGGATCCCCCCTCACTGTCGGCTTCATCACCAAGTACCAATTGGTGGACGCGGCGCTCAGCTATGATAACTGGCTGGTCGCTGGCGGTATTTTGGCTAGCTCGTTGCTCTCCATCGCTTATGTCTGGCGCGTGGTCGAAGTGTCGTACTTCCGCCCTGTCCCAGAGACGGTCGCGTCGAATGGGACCAATGTGCCGCTGACGATGCAGGCGTCGCTCTGGTTCATGACCGGGGTCACGATCTGGTTCGGCGTTGACGGCGAGACGACGCTCTCCATCGCGCGCTTGGCGGCTGACGCTCTGGTGGGAGGCTACCGATGACCTTCCCCGCCTTGATGACGCCTGAACAGTTGATGATCGCCGCCCTGGCGATTCCCGGCGTCGGCTGTTTCTTTATCCTGGCCGCCGGCAAGCTCCTTGGTCCCAACCCGCGCGAGGCCGCGTCGCTGATCACCGGCGGTTTACTGTTCTACGTCATAACGCTGCTCTATGACGTCGTGGCCGCGGGCGGGCGCCCGGATATCGTCCTGCTGGAAATGCTGCCGGGCCTCACGGTCCGCCTGACGCTCGAACCGCTGGGCATGATCTTCGCTGGAATTGCGAGCTTTCTCTGGATCATTACGACGATCTACGCGGCGGGCTACATGCGCGGCCATCACGAGGAAAACCAGACCCGGTTCTTCTTCTTCTTCGCCGTAGCCATTGCCTCGGCGTTGGGAATCGCATTTTCGGGCAATATGCTAACGCTGTTCGTGTTCTACGAAGTCTTGTCGCTCTCCACCTTTCCGCTGGTGTCGCACCACGGCACGGAAGCGGCCAAACGCGCGGGCCGGGTTTACCTGGCCATCCTGCTGGGAACCTCTATCGGCCTGCTGTTGTTCGGCATGATCTGGACCTGGGTCATTGCGGGCGCCACCGATTTCGTCGAGGGCGGCCTGCTCGAACCGGATCAGACGCCGCCCGCCCTGACCGGTCTCCTGCTGGCGCTCTACGCCTTTGGAATCGGTAAGGCCGCCCTTATGCCGTTCCATCGATGGCTGCCCAGCGCCATGGTGGCGCCGACGCCGGTCTCCGCGCTGCTGCACGCGGTCGCGGTCGTGAAAGCGGGCGTGTTTTCCGTCGTCAAAGTGGTCGTCTATATCTTCGGCGTCGACCTTTTGGGCGAGCAGCTGTCCGGGACCGCCTGGCTCGCGTTCGTCGCTGGCTTCACCATCGTCGCCGCGTCCATTGTCGCCATGCGCCAGGACAACTTGAAGCGCCGGTTGGCCTATTCGACGATTTCTCAGCTGTCTTACGTGGTCATCGCGGCGGCCATCTTCATGCCCTACTCGATCGTCGGCGCGGCCATTCATATCGCGGCCCACGCGTTCGGCAAGATCACGCTCTTCTTCGCCGCGGGCGCCATCATGGTCACAAGCCACAAAACCAACGTCTCACAATTGGACGGCATCGGCAAGCGCATGCCCATCACCATGACCGCCTTCACGATTGGGTCACTCTCCATGATCGGGTTGCCGCCGACGGCCGGCTTTGTGTCCAAGTGGTTCATTATTGAGGGTGCGTTCAACGCCGGGCACTACGTGGCCCTTGGCGTGATCATCGTATCGACGCTGCTCAACATGGCCTACTTCATCCCAATCATTTACGCGGCTTTCCTGAAGCCCGGACAGCCGCCGCCGGAAACGAAAACCGGCCATCACGGCGGTGACGACGGACTCGTCCATGTCAAATACGACCACGGCGAGGCCTCCTTCCCCATGGCGCTATCTCTCGCCGTCACGGCTTCCATCACCGTTATCTTCTTTTTCTATCCAGACCTCTCGCTGGGTCTGGCCGAGCAATTGATCGGAGTGACGCCATGAGTGAGCAACCCGCGCCGCGGGACGCCCCCGCGCCTCGAAAATCCGGTGGACCGGAACAGGATCACTGGCTTCGCCGTCCCTCCACCATCCGCAGGCTCTGGATTTTCGGGATCATGGTGTTGATCATTGTCGCGCTCATGGACCTGAAGGTCGATAACCATATATTCATCGGCTTCTACTCGCTTTACGGCTTCGGCGCCTGCGTCGCCATGGTGCTGATCGCCAAGGGTCTGGGTATCCTTTTGAAACGGAAGGATACCTATTACGATGACTAGCCTGACTTTCCTGGGAGAACTCTCTTTCCCGCCCGGCCTGTTGATGATCGCCGCCGGCCTTTTGCTGCCGGTGGTCCCGGCCCTCTCGCGTCCCGTGATGTTGTTGGGCGTTCCGATCCTCACGGGCGCCGCAGTTCTCATGACACCGGACGGGGTTCAGGTCACCGCCCCCTTCATTGGCTTCGATCTGGAATTAGTGGAAGGCGATAAGCTCAGCCGCGTCTTTGGGCTTATCTTCTCCATCATGGGCTTCGCTGCGGCCTTGTTCGCATACCGGCAGTCCAAAGTCCTGGAACTTTCAGCCGCCTTCTTCTACGCGGGTTCCGCCATCGGCGTCGCCATGGCGGGCGACCTGATAACGGTGTTCATATTTTGGGAATTGATGGCCATCGGCTCCACCGTGGTGGTCTGGGCGGGCGGCACGGAAGCCTCTTGGCGGGCGGCGCGGCGTTATCTCGCCATTCACCTGCTGGGCGGCGTCGTTTTGATGATCGGCGTGGTGGGGCAGATCAGCGCTGCGGGCTCCACCGAATTCGCCGCCATGAGAGCGGACAGCCTCGCCACCTGGATGATCATGATCGGTTTCCTGATCAACGCGGGCGCTCCGCCCTTCTCCGCCTGGATTCCGGACGCCTATCCGGAAGCCAGTCCCGGCGGCATGGTGTTCCTGTCCGCTTTCACGACAAAGACCTCGGTCTACGTCCTGATCCGCGGATTTCCCGGCGAGGAGATCCTAATCCCCATCGGGCTTTATATGGCGTGTTACGGGATCATCTATGCGCTGTTGGAAAACGACATGCGGCGCATTCTGGCCTACTCCATCGTCAATCAGGTGGGTTTCATGATCACCGGCGTCGGGATCGGGACCGAGTTGGCGCTGAATGGCGCGGCGGCGCACGCGTTCACGCACATTATCTACAAGGCCGTGCTGCTGATGTCCGCGGGCGCGGTGTTGTATCAAACGGGCAAGCGTAAATGCACCGACCTCGGCGGACTGTTCCAGACCATGCCCTTGACGTGTCTCTGCGGAATCATCGGCGCTTTTGCGATTTCCAGCTTCCCGCTAACGTCCGGTTTCATCTCGAAATCCATGATCACCCAGGCGTCTGCGGACGAGAATTTCACCATTGTCTGGGCGTTCCTGACAGCCGCTTCGGCTGGCGTGTTCCTGCACGCCGGCATCAAGTTTCCCTGGTTCGTCTTTTTCCAGAAAGACAGCGGCATGCGCCCGCCGGACCCGCCTTGGAACATGCGCCTCGCGATGATCCTGTTCGCGTTTCTCTGCATCGCGTTGGGTGTGCATCCAACCCCGCTCTACGCCCTGCTACCCCACGAGGTGAGCTATGACGCCTACACGCCGCCACACGTCGTGGAGCTGTTGCAACTGCTGCTGTTCTCAGGCCTGGCGTTCTTTGTGTTGCTGCCGTTGATGAAGCGCACGCTCACCATCAGCCTCGATTTCGATTGGTTCTACCGCGTGCCGGGACCGATGCTGGCGCGCGCCCTGATCGACAGCGCGGGCATGGCCGGCAAGGCGCTTGAAGGCGCCGGCCGGACCATTGTGCTGGGCGTTATCGCGGCCATGCGGAAATACACGGGACCCGATGGCGCGCTCTCCCGCACGCTTACCATGTCGGCCATGGTGTTCTGGGCCGTCGCCTTGCTGGCGTTCTTCCTGGGGGCCGCGCTGAGCAATAACTTCTAGTTGTCCCAAAGACCGCCCGGCCAGACCGCCGGAACAGGGCGACCGCTTGCAGCCGTCTTCGAATTAAAGGGCGTTGAACTTTCGTGACACGGATGACGAGATGACAAGAAAAGGCGAACCGGACAGCGGCTGTATTCCGGGAAACGGCAAGCTGCGGGGAATGCGCCAAGGCTTGACCCGCTACGGCGACGACGCCTTTTCGCTTTATCTTCGCAAGGTCTTCATCAAAGCCATGGGCTACACGGATGACGCGCTGGACCGGCCTCTCATCGGCATAACCAACACATTCTCGGGTTATAACGCCTGCCACGCCAACGCGCCGCGGCTGATTGAGGCCGTTAAGCGGGGCGTGATGCTCGAAGGGGCGCTCCCCGTCGAGTTTCCGATCATCTCCGTGCATGAAAGCTTTTCATACCCGACGTCAATGTTCCTTCGGAACCTGATGTCCATCGACGCCGAGGAGATGATCCGCGCTCAACCCATGGACGCCGTGGTTCTGATTGGCGGTTGCGATAAGACCGTCCCAGCGCTGTTGATGGGAGCGGCGAGCGCGGGCGTCCCGGCGATCATGGAGGTCACGGGGCCCATGTTGGCGGGCGGGCACAAGGGGGAACGGATAGGCGCCTGCACGGATTGCCGGCGGTTCTGGGCGAAATTCCGGGCGGGCGAGATCGCGCAAGAAGATATGGAACAAGTCTCCGGGCGCTTGGCCCCCAGCGCGGGCACCTGCGGCGTCATGGGCACGGCTTCGACCATGGCGTTGATGACGGAAGCCCTCGGCATGATGCTGCCGGGAGGCGCGGCGATCCCCGCCGTCATGGCGGACCGCATGCGTCACGCGGAAAAAACGGGACGTCAAGCGGTCAAACTCGCCCATTGGGGGATGACGCCCGATAAGGTGATGACCGAGGCCGCGTTCCACAACGCGGTTCGCACGTTGCTCGCGGTCGGCGGCTCGACCAACGGCGTGGTTCACTTGACCGCCATGGCGGGACGATTAGGCGTTAATTTGCCGTTGGACATCTGGGACGAGATGGGGCGCGAGACGCCAGTGCTCGTGGACCTGAAGCCTTCCGGCGAGCATTATATGGAAGACCTTTGGAAAGCGGGCGGCCTTACCCCCATCCTTCGCCGCCTTCAGGATCAACTCCACCTGACGGCCCGCACGGTGACCGGCAAGACACTGGGTGAAAACTTGGGCGAACAGGAACCGGACTGGCCACAGACGGCGGTCAGGAACAGAGACAATCCGATCCATTCCGGCGGCTCCATCGCGGTTCTCAAAGGTTCTCTAGCCCCCAACGGCGCGATTCTGAAGCAATCCGCCGCATCGCCGGATCTTCTCAATCACGAGGGCCGGGCGGTGGTGTTCGATAACCTGGAAGATCTCGCCAACCGGATTGACGCGGACGATCTGGACGTAAACGCCCACGACATTCTGGTGCTGCGCAACATCGGACCGAAGGGCGCACCCGGCATGCCGGAGGCGGGCTACATCCCCATCCCAAAAAAACTCGCCGCTCAAGGGGTCAAGGACATGGTGCGCATCTCGGACGGCCGCATGTCGGGCACGGCCTTCGGCACCGTTATCCTGCATGTGTCGCCCGAGAGCGCCATCGGCGGTCCTCTCGCCCTGGTTCAGACCGGTGATCGTATAAAACTCAGCGCGAATTCCAGAACAATCGACCTCCTGCTGGACGACGCCGAGTTCGCCCGCCGCAAAACGCTTTGGGAACCGCCCCCCGCTCACGAGGGCTCGGACAGAGGCTATCTCAAACTTCACCTGGACAGTGTGCTTCAGGCGGAAGACGGGGCGGATTTCGGGTTTTTGCGTTCAAATACGTAAACACCATCCCCGCCTGGGCGGAGATTCGGCCCCCCTCAGCGCCATCACGCTTTTTAGGAGGACGCCGCGGCCACGGTCGCCGCCGACAAGCAGAGGCCCAGGAAAAACCTCACCCGGTCGCGGCATACCTCCCCGTGCGCGAAATGGCGGAGCCCGGAACGATGGCGTCACCCTCGACTTTCACTTCGGCGGTTGTGACGACCGCCATACTCAGGGCGCGAAGGACGGTCAACGCGGCGCTCGGGGAAACGATAAAGTTTCATGGAAGCATCCTCCCTGGGCGGTCCTGAAAAAGCAGGACACAGGCTTTTCGACAAGACGCCATGACCTACCGCAAAATTATTCCCACGGCTATTCGCTCTTGGCGCCGGGATTCCAGGCTTTGACCTGCACGGGTTTTCCATGCTGGGTCACCAGAACCTTGGGCTTGACGACCTGTTTGACTCCAGGGGTTTTCTCCGCCCGGGCAAAAGACAGGCGCATTTCATCCAGATGGATTTCCGAGCGAGGGGCGCGGCGAAAAGCCTGTCTGTAAGCGCTCGTCCCTTTGGTGATGGCGTTCAGTCGATCCATGGAGAAATGACCGAATCGACGCCAAATGCTATCCAAAAACGCCTCCACGTCCGGCCCCAGGAACATATCAACATCAATGTTGGGGCGGCCACGGGAGAAGCTGGCGTGAATGTTGGGCTCGGTCGGACCCAACTCATCAGCGACGAACATGGCCGGCATTAGTTTTTTGCCGTCATGAAGAACGGAATAATACCCTTGAGACAGAAACAACAGCCGCTGAAGTTTTTGCGGTTGGAGATATTCATTGGCTTCCAACGCGGCGTCCGCAAACCAGAACGCGATATCGAACGCTGACTTCACTTCCGCCGGCATGGACGCTTTGTCTCCTGTTCAAGGATGCCCAAGGGTGTCCCCGCCGCCATTCAAGGCGCTAGAGCGTGACTCGGGATCATGGCGCGAACAACCCAAAAAAAGCTTAACGCGGCCAGCGCGAAACAGGCGGCGTTTCCAGAAACGCGATTTATAGCGTCAGGCTCAGCCGGACGCCATTGACGGGCAAGGTGCCGTGGATCACCTGGGCGATAATCTCATACGTCGCGATGATCCGATTAAGCGACCCGGATGGCGTTGTCCTGCCGTCCTGCCCCGCTTGAACTTGCGTGACGGTTTTAATCTGATTGCGGTCGGCCTCGACCAACACGGCGAAAGTCTCGCTGGGGGCGTTGACGATGGTTTTACCCAAGCCCGGCTTGCTGGCTCGACGACGTGTTTCCTGCTCGTCGTTACCTCCAACAGCGGTTCGGCGGCCTTCCAGAAAGCCCCGCTCGTACAGGTCCAGATCGTCCGGCGTCTCAAAACCGAAAGCGCCTGTCTGGAGCGAGACGCCGCCGTTCGCGCTCGCCGCGTCGACCGGCATGTCGCTGGACGCAATCCCCCGAACGCCCGTCAGTCTGGCTGACGAGACGCTCGCGATTGCCGGAGCAACTGTTTTCGCGATCTGCGACATACGCGGCGGCACGCCTTTCCGAAACACCCCTGGGATTCCGGCGCTTTCCGGCGAAATCCCAATGATACCAATATGCTACGCCCGCAGATAACGGACACACCAAGCCGAACATACATTTCGATGATCGCATTTTACGTGATTTTGGAAAAATTAACAATAAATCCGGCGCATTCACGCCCCTTGGAGAGTGATATCTCCACGCGCGGACAAGGGCCCTGACCCACCGCTTTTTCAACGCGGGCCTTACCGCTTGCGAAACAAGGTTTCCTTGCGCTCGACAACGGCTTGAAAACCGCCGCTCTCAAAAACATTCGAATGGGACACGCCATCAAGCCACACACCGTCTTTCGGCTCGCTCGCGCCATCGAATAACCTCTGGCCCTGGCTAAGCGGAACGACACGGTCGCCGCTGCCGTGAAGGATGAGCAACGGAGTGTCAACGCCGGCAATTTTGCTCAAGCTGTCGTATTTGTCCTTGACCATATACCGGGCCGGAATGATCGGGTAATGGACCTCGGCCGCCCGCCCCATGGAAGTGAACGGCGCCTCCAGCACAAGCCCTCGCGCGGGCGTTCCCTTTTTAGCGAGCCGCAAGGCTATTTCAGTAGCGACGCCGGTTCCAAGGGACTCGCCGTAGAGAAGTATATCGCCCGCCGCCACGCCGCGCTCCGTCATCCAGTTCAACGCCCGCCCGGCATCTTCGTAGAGTCCCCGCTCTGTCGGGCTTCCCGCGTTTCCACCATAGCCCCGGTACTCGACGAGCATCACGCCCCAGCCCTGATCAATGAACGCGCGGGCCTTGTAGGCCCGGTCAGCGACGGCGCCCGCGTTGCCGTGGAAATAGAGCACGGTCACGGCGCCGGGCGCCGGGGCCTTAAACCATCCGATCAAAAAAGCCGGATCCGCCTCATCAAAAACTTCCGTCATCCCCGCGGCGCCGGCGTCACCCGGCGCGAGGCGCCGTGTATCCGGCGCGTACATGAACGCGCGCTGGGCGAAATAAAGGGTTGCGGCAAACCCTAAATAAACGACGGCGATGACGCCAATCACCGTGAACATGGCGCGCTTCATTCCATAGACGCTTTACTCAGCGTGTTAAGGACCGGATGCGAGGGTCCTCTAGTTCCAAGCAAGCGAAGACATCTGACGTGGTTCGTTTCAACAGGCATGTGATGCGAGGGTCCCCTGGTTTCAGGCAGGCGAAGACGGCTTCCACGGGCGTGAACAGCGGGCATTGGGACTCAAAACGCCGGTTCTCTATGAATACCGCAGTTTTGCCGTAAACTCCGCAGGCGTCGTTCGCGATATTGAAGACGGCCTCGGGCGTGGACGAGTATGCCGCATAACAGACATTCGCGATATTCCTGTCCGGCGGCGGCCTCACGAAATTCTGGTGCCCTCTGTTAAAGGCCGCCGGGTTGAAAAGGTATGGGTCCGTGAACTCGGCGAAATGATCAGCGTTAAACGCATTACCGAAATCGAAATTGAGATTATCGATAACGGAACAGCCGCCAAGCACTGCGGATACGCCGGTAACGCAAACGAGGCGTTTCATGCCCATCATCGCCTTCACAGCCATTTCCACCCGTCCCTACCCTCTGACCACCCTTTGGCGTGTTTCCAAAATTCTCAAATCTTATAGGAGTTCAAAGGGGACTCCGGCAATGCCCGGCCCGGGCGGCGCCTATTCATTCAAGGTCATCAGTTCCGCATTCCCGCCCGCGGCCGCCGTGTTGACGGTGATTGTCCGCTCCGTCGCGAAACGCTGAAGATAATGATGGCCGCCCGCTTTCGGACCGGTGCCGGAGAGCCCCTCTCCGCCAAAGGGCTGAACGCCGACCGAGGCCCCGATTTGGTTACGATTGACGTAGCAGTTTCCAACCCTCGCGCGTGAAATGATGCGCTCCACCGTGGCGTCAACGCGCGAATGAACGCCCAGCGTCAATCCAAACCCGGTTCCATTGATGGCGTCCACCACGGCGTCCAGCTTGCCGGCCGAATAGCGGATGACATGCATCACAGGTCCGAACACCTCGCCTGTCAGTCGATCCAGGCTGTCCAGTTCGTAAGCCGCGGGCGCGAAAAAAACGCCATCCGGGTGAGAGTGCTCCAAGGACGCGCGGCAGAGGCATTTCGCTTCCCGCTCCATCCGCTCGATATGAATATCCAGCAGCCCCTTCGCCGCCTCATCGATGACCGGCCCGACATCCGTCGCCAACAGGGCCGGATCACCAACGCGGAGTTCCTCCGTCGCGCCCTTCAGCATGTCGATCAAACCATCCGCGATATCCCGTTGAACAAATAACACACGCAGCGCGGAACATCGTTGGCCCGCGCTTCGGAAGGCCGAGAACACCGCGTCCCCGACAACTTGTTCGGGTAATGCGGTCGAGTCGACGATCATGGCGTTTTGTCCGCCGGTTTCAGCGATCAGAGGCGCGATGGGCCCGCGCCTCGCCGCCAATGCCTGATTGATGGCCCAGGCGGTTTCCGTCGAGCCGGTGAACGCGACACCAGAAACCCTGTTATCCGCCACCAAGGGAGCGCCGACGGAAAGACCATCACCGGGCAGCAGGTGGAGCACCTCTTCGGGAACGCCGGCCTCATGAAGAATTTTAACAGCCCTGGCCGCGATCAACGGCGTCTGTTCCGCCGGCTTGGCGATCACAGCGTTGCCCGCCGCCAACGCGGCCGACACCTGGCCAAGGAAAATCGCCAAAGGGAAATTCCAGGGACTGACGCACACGAACACGCCTCGCCCATGCAGGCGAACTTGATTGGACTCGCCCGTGGGCCCCGGCATGGGGACGGGTCGGGCGAATCGCCGCTCGGCCTCTACTCCATAGAACCGCAGAAAATCAACGGCTTCGCGAACATCGGCCAATGCGTCCGGAATGGTCTTGCCAGCTTCGCGGACCAGCAGCGTCATGAGTTCGGGCGCCGCCTCTTCCACGGCGTCGGCGGCGCGCACCAGGCACGCGGACCGCTCGGCCGGCGCCAGTCCGTCCCAATCATGAGACGCGGACGCCGCTCTTCCCAAAGCCCGTTCAACATCATCAGGTCCCGCATTCCACACTTCTCCGGGGATGTCATTTCTGTCTCGGGGCGATCGAACAGGCGCCGCCTCACCGCCACCTCCGCCGCTCGGCGCCGCTTGCCAACTTTCCGGCGCAGACGCCATTTCCGCCGCGAGGCGGCGGAGGCTGGCCGGATTGCCCATATCAACGCCCAGGCCCGACAGCCGGTCGCCGGCGAACAGATCACGCGGCGCCGGAATTCCCCGATGGGGTTTCTTCTCCAGCGCAGCGGTCTGCGCGACCGGATCGGCGACGATAGCCTCCACCGGCTCGCGCTCGTTGGCGATCCGGTTGACGAATGAGGTATTGGCGCCGTTTTCCAACAAACGCCGAACCAGATAGGCAAGCAAATCCTTGTGCGAACCGACGGGCGCGTAAACCCGGCACGGCGCCGGTTTCCGCCGATCGCCAACCACCTCGTCATAAAGCTGGCCGCCCATGCCGTGCAAGCGCTGGAACTCGAACGGTTTATCGCCCGCATACGCGCTAACGGCGGCGATACTGTGGGCGTTATGGGTGGCGAATTGCGGATAAAACGCTTCCGGGTAATCGAACAACTTCTTGGCGCACGCCAGGTAAGAGACGTCGGTTGACGCCTTTCGCGTGAACACGGGATAACCGTCCAGGCCCTGTTCCTGGGCGCGTTTGATTTCCGTATCCCAATAGGCGCCCTTGACCAGCCGCGCCATCAAGCGCCGGTTTCCCCGCCGCGCGACGTCGGCCAGCCAATCGATCAGCGGGTAGGCGCGCTTTTGATAGGCCTGAATGGCGAGCCCCAAGCCATCCCAGCCCGCAAGCGAGCCGTCCAGAGCCGCGGCCTCAATCACATCCATGGAAAGATCGAGCCGGTCCGCCTCTTCCGCGTCGATGCAGAAACCGATGCCGGCGTCCTTGGCGAGGCGGGCGAGTTGGACGACGCGGGGCAGAAGCTCCCTCATCACCCTTTCCTTTTGCGCCAATTCATAACGCGGATGAAGCGCCGAGAGCTTCACCGAGACGCCCGGCGCCTCAATGGGTCCCGCGCCGCCGGCGGCTTTGCCGACGGCCTGGATGGCGTCGGCGTAGGAGTCGAAATAACGCGCCGCGTCCGCCGCCGTCATGGCCGCCTCTCCCAACATGTCGAACGAGTGGCGATAACCTCGTTCGCGCTCGTCTTCCGCTCGTTTCAGAGCTTCTCCGATGGTGCGGCCCATAACGAACTGACGCCCCATGATGCGCATGGCCCGGGTCATGGCCTGACGGATCACCGGCTCGCCGGACCGGCTGACAAGCTTTGCGAAAAACCCCGGCAACTCGCCCATTTCCGGCGTTTCGAGACGCATTACCTTGCCGGTCAGCATCAAGGCCCATGTGGAGGCGTTAACGAAGACCGATCCGCTGTTCCCCAGATGATCTTCCCAATCGCCCCCGCTCAACTTATCCTTGATCAAAAGGTTCGCCGTCTCCGCGTCCGGCACGCGCAACAGCGCCTCCGCCAAACACATCAAAACGACGCCTTCCCTGGTTGAAAGCTCGTATTCATGTAGAAAGGCGTCCAGCGAGCCCGCCTCATTCATATGCGTCCGCACAGCCGCCACCAGGCGCTGGGCTTGCCGCCCAATGGACTGGGTCATCGGCGTATCGGAGCGGGCCGCGTTCAACAGTATTTCGAGCGCCCGCCCCTCATCCATCAAGGTCGCGCGCCTGACTTCCGCGCGCAAATCTGATACAGGCGGGAAATCAGCAATCTGAACAACCATATCGTTTGGGACCTTTAGCGCTTATGTTGATCGGACAGGCACGGTCAACGTAGGGCGAAACAGCGAACCGGCAAAGCACGAAGAAGATCATGATAAATGTCCATACTCCAGCCGCAAAACCCATCATCGTCGCCATCACGGGCGCAAGCGGCGCGCTGTACGGCATTGAAGCGCTGGCCGCGCTCAAGACGTTGGGCATTGAGAGCCATCTGATCCTTTCCGAGGCCGGGCGGAGAACCATCTTGTTGGAAACGGACTGGCAAATTGACGCGGTGAAAGACCTTGCGACGGAAGTCCATAACGTCAAGGACCAGGCGGCGTCCGTGTCTTCCGGCTCGTTCAAAACGGGCGGCATGTTGATAGCGCCCTGTTCCGTCAAGACGCTGTCCGGCGTCGCCGCCAGCTTTACATATAATTTGGTGATCCGCGCCGCAGACGTATGTTTGAAAGAGCGCCGCCCTCTCGTGCTGATGGTTCGCGAGACGCCCCTTCACAAAGGTCATCTGGAGCTAATGACAAAGTGCGCGGACCTGGGAGCCGTCGTCATGCCGCCCATGCCGGCCTTCTACGCCAAGCCGCGGTCGGTCGAGGAGATGGTGCGGTTCGGCGTCGGGCGGGCGCTAGACCAGTTGGGCATTGATCATGAACTAATCAAACGCTGGGAATCCCCCATCAAGAGCCGTGACTAAAATCGATAACGTCTTATTCACGTTTCCCGGCACATGAAAATTAATACATTCTTGTGGATTTTGGACATTAAAATAGCCAACCGCAAAATAGCCAACTCGGCGAGCGGAGCCCGGAGATAAACCTTTGAAAACAAACGATTAAAAAATTTTCTAAATCAAAAAAGTCTTTTCTTTTGGAAAATTGGACTTTATATTTAAAAGGTCAAGTCGAGGCGAGCTCGCCTATCAAATCGAAAAGAATCGAAATATGCCAAGTATATCTGACAATTTCAAAGAACACACCGAAGTGTATAAAGAGCTCAGCGCCATCGCTGAATCGCTCGGCGAAGAGAATGATTAATGAGAAGACCTCACGATCTCGGCGGGCTTGATCTGGGCCCCATCACGAAATCCGAAGGTGATCCGGCGCCCTGGGAAAGACGGACAGACGCCATTGTCCGTCTGCTGGGCGACCCAGACCGCCAGTTGCTGACGGTGGACCAATTACGCCGCGGCATCGAAGATCTGGGGCCTGGCGCCTACGAGGACTACGGCTACTTCGAACGCTGGGTGTCGTCCTTGACTAATATCCTGCTCGAAAAGGGTATTTTCACGGTCGATGAACTGGGCCGGAAGATGGCGGAGGTGGAAGCCCGGTGGCAAGCTGACGGCTGGGCGCCCGCCGCCGTTAAACCGGAAAGCCGGAAGGCTTCGTCGTGAACGCCGCCTATCGAGTGGGCGACCGGGTCCGGGTCCGGACCGCTCATCCCGTGGGCCATGTGCGCACGCCCTATTTCATTCGCGGCAAACCGGGCGAGATAATCGAGCTTATGGGCAATTACCCGAACCCCGAGGAATTGGCTTACGGCCGGGACGGCTTGCCGGCTCCCATGCTTTATCGCGTGCTGTTCAAACAAACCGGCGTTTGGCCCGATTACGACGGACCCGCGAAGGACACCTGCGTGGTTGATATTTACGAACACTGGCTGGATGCGGACGACGCCTGATGCCTCATGACGGACATGACCGCGCCGCCGCTCATCCGTTTCAGCCGGACCGGGAAGACACGCCCTACACCCGCTTCATGGTGCTGGCCGAGGCTGTCGGCGAACTGCTGATCGAGAAGAACGTCATCACGGCTCGCCAACTGCGGCGCAAGATCGAATGGCAACAAGGCAGGAAGCCCGAGATGGGCGCCAAACTTGTCGCCAGAGCCTGGCTGGAACCCGGCTACAAGAAACGCCTGCTCGCCGATGTGAACGCGGCCGCCGATGAGGCCGGCGTTGACGCGGGCGTCATCCCCATCCGCGCCATCGAGAACACGCCGGATGTGCATAATGTCGTCGTCTGCACGCTGTGTTCCTGTTATCCGCGCCAACTTATCGGTATTCCGCCGGACTGGTACAAATCACGCGCCTACCGGGCCCGCGCCGTGAAAGAACCACGCGCCGTTCTTCGGGAATTTGGCGTAACGATTCCGGACGGCAAAGAAGTGCGGGTACATGACTCCACGGCCGATCTGCGCTATATGGTGATCCCGGAACGCCCTGGGGGCACGGACGGCTTTACGGAAGACCGGCTGGCCGCTTTGGTTACACGTGACAGTCTGGTGGGCGCCGGGCTTGCCCGTGACCCCGAAGCCCCCGACAACGATTAAAACGCCGCCGGCCCGTCCGCCGGTGAGCGGAAAGGAGCGCCGATATGCCTGACTCGCTTGATACGCCGCCCAGTGAAAAACTCGTCTTCAATTGGGAAGATCCCTTCCACATGGACGGCCAGTTGACAGAGGACGAGCGATTGATCCGCGGCGCCGCGCGCGATTACGCGGCGGAAAAACTTTTGCCCCGCGTCATCGAAGCCTTCCGCGAGGAGAAAGTGAATCCGGAGTTGATTCCGGAGATGGGTGAATTAGGCCTTCTGGGTCCGACCATCCCGGAAGAATACGGCGGCGCCGGCGTTAGCCATGTCGCATATGGCTTGATCGCCCGGGAAATTGAACGTGTGGACAGCGGTTACCGTTCCACCTTGAGCGTTCAATCGTCTCTGGTGATGCATCCGATCCACGCCTACGGCTCGGAAGAGCAGCGCATGAAGTACCTGCCGAAACTCGCCAGCGGGGAAATGATTGGCGCGTTCGGGCTAACGGAACCGGATCATGGATCCGATCCGGGCGGCATGAGGACGCGCGCCGAAAAAGTCGAGGGCGGCTATCTGCTCACCGGTTCCAAGATGTGGATTTCCAACGCTCCGCTCGCCCATGTCATGATCGTTTGGGGCAAACTCGACGGCGTTATTCGCGGTTTCATTCTTGAACGCGGGATGGACGGCCTCTCAACCCCGAAGATCGAGGGAAAGCTGTCGCTGCGCACGTCGGTTACCGGCGAGATTATCATGGACAGGGCGTTCGTTCCGGAAGAGAACATACTGCCAAATGTTTCCGGGCTGAAAGGACCGTTTGGTTGCCTGAACAAAGCCCGTTACGGAATCGCCTGGGGAGCGCTGGGCGCGGCGGAATTCTGCTGGCACGCCGCGCGTCAATACACCATGGAGCGTAAGCAGTTTGGCCGTCCGCTGGCGCAAAACCAATTGGTGCAGAACAAACTTGCCGACATGCTGACCGACATTACGCTGGGTCTCCAGGGCTGTATCCGCGTCGGCCGGTTGTTGGACGAGGGAAAATGCCCGCCGGAAAATATTTCGATCATCAAACGGAACTCCGCTGGAAAGGCGCTCGAAATCGCCCGCGCGGCACGGGACATGCACGGCGGCAATGGCATTTCCGAAGAGTACCACGTCATCCGGCACATGCTGAATTTAGAGACCGTGAACACCTATGAAGGCACCCGGGACATCCACGCGCTGATCCTGGGCCGGGCGCAAACCGGGCTTCAAGCGTTTTTTTAGGTTTCTCGCCTAATATACTGGTAATGCCTGATACGTGACTGCTTTTCTTGATGAAGACGACGTCTGGGTCGAGCTTATCAACCGTCCCCGGCGCACGGCCTTCGGGCCCGCGTTGTTCCTGGACAGGGACGGCGTCATCATTGAGGATGGCGGCCATACCCATCGTCCAGAGGACGTCGAGCTTACCCCAGGCGCGGCGGCGGCGATCAGGACCGCAAATCAAGCGGGCGCTCCCGTTATCGTTGTCACCAATCAGGGCGGAATCGGACTTGGCCTCTACGGCTTCCAGGATTTCCAGGCCTGCCAGGCGCGCATGTATGACCTGCTGGCCGCCGAGGGCGCCTTCGTCAACCTCACCTGCGCCTCTCCTCACCATCCCCGCGGATCGGGTTCTTACGCCCATCCCAATCATCCGGGACGCAAACCCAATCCGGGCATGCTCCTGAAAGCGGCGGAGCGTGTTCCCCTTGATCTCAGGCAAAGCTGGATTGTCGGTGACAGGCGGAGCGATTTAATGGCGGGCAGACGCGCCGGCCTCGCGGGAGGCGCTCACGTCCTGACCGGTCATGGAGCGGAGGGCGACGAGCGGATCATGGCTCTTGAGGTCGCGGATGCGGATTATCCCGTTCACGGCGCCGATACTCTGGCCGCCGCGGTCGCCAATTTTCCGTTTCTGACCATACCTTAGAGTTGATCGAGTTCGACCTTTATGGCGGCAAGGACGGCCTCGACGCGCGCCTCAACCTCGGCGGTGGCCGGTTGAGCGGCGTCATCGCGCAAATACGGGTCCAGCGAGGCCTCAACCTCGCGAGCGGCGCCGCTAAGGGAAATCAGACCAAACGTCGCCCCTGTCCCAACCAGTTTATGCGCCGCGTCCCGAATGTCGGATAGATCGGCCTTTCCCGGTTCCGTGGACGTTTTGATCCGTCCCAGGGCCTTGGATATGAAGGTCGCGCGCTCCGGCAGGCTCAGAACGAACGTCTGCTTCAACGCAGCCAACCGGGCCGCCAAATCTGGATTATCAGTCAAGACGGTTAACCGCCCCGTTTACCCGCCACGATGGATGTAATCGGCCCATGTCCGTTCCCGCTTTCCGCCTCATGTTTCCAAAACGGCGCTATACAATATTCTTAGTTCTGGCGAATTACAGAACAATACGCCTGTTTTTGGCTGTGACGGCTCGCACAACAGAGAGCGTTTTATATCCGGTCAATTGATCCGGATTAGCGGCGCGACAGCGGCGGAAGAGCCAGGGCCCCCTCCCCCTTCGAGCCTCAAGGCCAGATTCTTGTGAACGCCAGCCCCTGGGGAGCGAGGAACTCGAAGCGCGGATTCTTTATGAACCCTGGGGAGGGACATGGAGCCCTGTAATCATATTGACCACTTCACACCGCGCTGAAAGTGCGCCTCATCACACATTCCAAAGAGAATTCAGTGACTCCAAAGAGAATTCAGTGATTGGATTCTGTACCGTTGAGAGCGGCCGCGCCCGCAGCGCCGGCAGCTCATCCGGCCAGCCCGGTATTTACCATGGGTTGAGCTCTGTAAAATTGTTCCCATTTCACTGCTGGGCTATATCCTGTCCGCCACTTTGGAAATCGGAGGGAACCATTCCATGCGGTTTGTACGGTTTGGCGAAAAAGGCAAGGAAGCGCCAGGCGTTCTGGACGAGGACGGACGGATACGCGACTTGTCCCAACATTTAAGCGATATAACCGGAGACGTTCTGGCGAGCGGCCGCCTCGCGAGCCTTGGCCGCCTGGATATCTCAAATCTGGATATCGTGCCGAAATCGATCCGCCTGGGGCAGCCGGTCGCCGATCCAGGCAAGATCATCGCCGTCGGATTGAACTATGCGGACCATGCGTCGGAAGCAAAAATGGACGTGCCTGACGAACCCATTCTGTTTTCCAAGGCCGTCACCTCTCTGGCCGGCGGGAACGATCCCGTGACATTGCCCAAAGGCTCCACGAAATCCGATTGGGAAGTGGAACTCGCCGTCGTCATAGGCAGGCGAACTCAATATATCTCGAAAGCCGATGCGTTGGCCTCCGTCGCGGGCTATACGATCATGAACGATGTGTCCGAGCGCCAGTTCCAGATAGAGACATCAGGCCAATGGGTGAAGGGCAAGAGCTTTGACGGCTTCGCCCCCACAGGCCCCTGGCTGGCGACGCCGGATGAAGTGCCGAACCCGCAAAAGCTGGGCATCTGGCTGGAAGTCAATGGCGAGCGCATGCAGGACGGCAACACGCGGCACATGCTGTTCGACGTCGCGACCTGCATCTCGTGCATTTCGCGGTATATGACCCTGATGCCGGGCGACATCGTAGCCACCGGCACGCCTTCGGGCGTTGGTCTGGGCCGGGGCGTCTTCCTGAAACCTGGCGACGTCATGCGCATGGGCGTCGAGGGCCTGGGCGAGATTTCCCAGGAAGTGAGAGCCTGGCCGGAAGGTTAAGTCCGCGCGGCCGGGACGGAGCATTCCGTCAAGGAAAGGATCGCCGCCGCCGCCTCGTCCGCAGCGTTGAACGGCGCTGGCCGGTCTCGGCTGAGCACGCCGTCAAAGAGTTTGGCCGCCCCCATCTCGAATAGCTCATGATGCAGCCTCGCGTGTTTGTCCGAAATTAGGTCCGCCGGCGCGTATATATGGACTGGCTTTCCCGACGCGCAGGCTTCCGAACACATGGAAACGCTTTCGCCCGTCACCACAATGAAATCCGCCACACCCAGGAAACCCAGATAGGGATTCTCGCCCCCGTCACCCCAGAGATAACGGTAACTGGGCGCCGTAATCTCGTCCATCAGCGCAGCGGTCGCGGCTTCGGCGCTGCGGCGGCTGGTTGTGACCAAGACCGCGCCCCCCGCCGCATGGGCGGCGGCGTTGACCATAACGCCCAAATCCCTGGCCATCTCGATGGTGAACCGCCGGTTCCTGGTACTGCCGCCGACGATCAGCGCGATCAGCGGTTGAGGCAATCCCCGAAAAATCTCACGCCACTTTTCCCGTGCGTTATCCAACGCCGACGGCGTTACGCCATGAGGCGCGGCGGTCAGGGGCACGACGTTGCCGCCCGATATCTGATCATGCTTCGGCGCGCAAATCAGATCGAAGCCGCCCCGGCGCGCGCCCGGGTCCATGATCTGGACCGCCTTTGTCCGCCCCCGGCTCCGGCGTTTGACGCTCAGCACGGCGGGCGCCGTTCGGCGTCCCGCTCCGATCACGATATCGGGCCAAGGCGCGGTCAAGGCGGCTCGCGCCTCCGCGCTCAGGCCGAATTGGCTCGCGCCCAGCAGAACGTTTGGCAGGGCGGACAACGCGCCGTAGGTAACCTCCTTCACCTCGACCGGCAAACCGGTCGCCCGCGCGACGCCCGTGACTTGGGATCGATTGCCGGCCCGGTCATCCGCTAACGCCCAGACGGTGGGCGGCTTTGAACTGACGATGGTCATGGAAACGCTTATGACATGAGCCGGGCGCAACGGCAACGAAGCGGCCAAACCTGTGGCCCCGCGTGACATGCTCCGCTACCCTGTTTCCATGTCTGAATATGAAGCCAGATTCGTACCGGGTTCGAGCATCCAACATGCGCCGGCCGATGGCGGCGGCGTCCACGCCTGGGCGATTATGTCATCCACAACTGACGGAGGCCGGGCATGGACTTTCCAATCGATGAATTCGAAAGGCGCGCTTCCAGGTTGCAGGCCTTAATGGCGGAGGCGAGACTGGATGCGCTGTTCCTCACCACCGAGCCCGACGTTCGCTACGTTACCGGATTTCGCACCCAGTTCTGGGAGAGCCCCACCCGCCCCTGGTTCACCGTTCTGCCCAGACGCGGCAAGCCAATCGCCGTGATCCCGGAAATAGGCTCGGCCCTGATGCGTAAGACATGGCTCGACGACATTCTTACCTGGCCGGCTCCACACGCGACGGAAAACGGCGTCGCTCTTCTGGTGGAGGTGCTGGCCGACGCAAAACGTATCGGCACGCCCATGGGCCGCGAGAGCATGCTAAGGATGCCGCTTGCCGACTTTTTCGATCTGAAACGCCGTTTACCTCGGGCCGAGTTTATCGACGCTTCCCCCCTTATCGGACAAGTGCGGGCCATCAAATCCGAACGCGAGATCGCAATAATCCGCGAGATTTGCCAGATCGCGTCCCGCGCTTTCGCGAATGCGCCAGCGTTGTTTCATGAAGGCCAACCCTTATCCGGCGCGTTCCGCGCCTTTAAGCGCGAACTGCTCTCGCTGGGCGCGGACGACGTTCCCTATTTAGCGGGCGGCGCCGGACCCGACGGTTACACAGACGTAATCTCCCCGCCCGATGATCGCCCGCTACAATCAGGGGATGTTTTAATGCTGGACACGGGCGCCACCAAAAAAGGGTATTTTTGCGACTTCGACCGGAACTTCGCGATCGGACAGGCAAGCGAAACCGCGCGCGCCGCGTACAGAACGCTCCACGCCGCGACGGACGCCGCGTTCGCCATGGCGCGTCCCGGCGTCAGAGCCAGCGAACTCCACGCCGCCATGACCGAAGTCATCGGCGGGGGTGATAGTGACGTCGGCCGTTACGGCCATGGTATCGGCGTTCAGTTAACGGAAGGTCTCTCGATCATCGATTTCGATCAGACAGTTCTGCAACCCGGAATGATCATAACGCTGGAACCCAGCATGCCGGTTTCCGGCAATGCGATCATGGCGCACGAAGAAAATGTCTTGATTACGGAAGACGGGAGAGAATATCTGACGGAACGGACAGCCGATGAATTACCGGTAATTGGATGAGCACCGCTTTCGAAACGGACAAAGGCGCCGGCGCCCATGGACGCGCCGGTTTAATTGTTCTTCAAGCCGACGAAACCTTGGAGATCGAGTTATGTCCGCTCTTCCTCGACGCGCGCGTCGCGTTGCATCACACCCGTATTCCCAGCGCTCCATCGGTAACGGTTGGAACTTTGGCCATGATGGAAGCGGACTTGGCGCCAACCGCCGCCTTGCTGCCCAAGACCGAACCCTTAAAGGTCATAGGATACGGCTGCACCTCCGGCGCGACAATCATCGGGTCCGATGTAACGGCCCGCCTCATTCAATCCTGTCATCCGGACACGCCCGTGACGGATCCGCTACGCGCCGTCATTGCCGCTTGTAAGGCCCTGAACGTGAGGCGTTTGGGCTTTCTAACGCCCTACATTCCAGAAGTCAGCGCGGCCATGCGGGCGAGGATCGAGGAAGCCGGGTTAAGAATCTCGTGCATGGAGTCATTCGAACAGGAACGCGAGGACATCGTAGCCCGCATTGCTCAGCGCTCCACGCTCGCCGCCTTGATTGAACTGGGGGACAAGCCGGATGTGGACGCCGTTTTCGCGTCCTGCACCAACTTGCCGACCTTCGATGTGCTCCGCGCGGCGGAAACCGCCATCGACAAACCCGTGATCACCAGCAATCAGGCGCTGGCATGGCGCATGCTGCGCTTGTGCGGCCGTAAAGGCCCGCTGTCCGGCCCGGGACGCCTGTTCAGCCGTTAAGATAGGCCGCGTACGCCGCCGACCGCCCTTTCGCGGATTGATAAAGGGGCTGGCGGACCCGCCAGTTCGACGCGGTCAAAACGGCGCCCGCATTTTCATGGAATCTCAGACATGCAGGATCCCAATCAAGGCCGATGAAACCGATCAGCCGCTTGCCGACCGCTTCGGGCCTGGCCAGCAGGTCCTCGTAGGCGACCTCGATAATGTCCAGCGCGCCTTCTTCTTTCCATAGCGTCATCAGCGATTTTTCCGAGGTCTGCATGGCGCGAATATCCTCCAGCCGCGTTGACCAGGGGCGGGCGGCTTCGAAATTCGTCATGAAGCAGCTTAGCGCGACGTCTTCGGACTCCCGGGTCACACGGATGACTTTGGCTTTCGGCAACAAGGCCGCGACGACCCCCAGCATTTCCCAGTTGAATGGCGTCTTGTCGATAACGCGTTTGGCGGACCGGCTGGCGGTGAGACGCTCAAGATAACCCTCCGCCACATCCGAAATCTCTTCCGCATCCAGCGTTAACACTTCGGCCGGGTCCTCGAACGCGGCGCGCAGGACGTCCATTTCCCCCGCGCTTCGCACCTCCGGATGAACGGCGAGAATCTGCTCAACGAGGGTGGCGCCGCTTCGAGGCATACCCAGCACAAAGACCGGAACATTGCTGGCGCTGCCGCCTTTGGGCAATTTGCCGCCCGCGCCTTTGAAAGCGGACAAAATCCTGTCCGTCCTGGCTTTGTGCGCTTTTCCGTCAAAGGTCGAACCAAGAGCCGCCAGTTGTCCGCGCCGGAGCGCGTTACCCGCTTCGAAATGAGCGAAGGCGTCCGCCGCGTCGCCCGCCTTATCCGCCAGCATACCGAGCGCGAACCGCATCTGGGTCATTTGATCGGGCGTTGTTTCATCGGACTTCAGCGCTTCCTCGATCGCCGTCTTGTCTTTCGCGCTCGCCGCCCCCGCGAGCGCCAGATTAACCCAGGCGCCGCCCAGACCCGGTTTCATTTCAACAGCCGCGCGGAACGACTCGACGGCGGAGTCCGTTTCGCCGCCCGCGAGTTGCGCCATGCCAAGGCCCGACCAGGCTTCCGCGAGGGGGCGCCGCGCCGAACACATCTTGGCGTATTCTTTCTCCGCTCCAGGCAGGTCACCAACTTTGAAGCGCGCGGCGGCAAGGTTGGCGCGGGCTTCGGAAAACCCGTCATGGGTTGAAAGGGCCGCTTCGAAGCTTTCAATGGCCGCGCCGTAATCACCAATCTCCATCATGATGGTCCCAAGCGTGTCGCGCGCCTGGGGATAGCCGCCGTCGATCTGGATGGCGGCCCGCGCCGCCTCTTCCGCCGCCGCCAATTCACCCATGCGGCGCAATACGATGGCGAGGTTGGTATGAGGCATGGCGCGGCCGGGCGCGATTTCACAGGCCCGGCGATAAAGCCGTTCCGCCTCAATCATGTCGCCGGCGCGAAATTTCATGTTTCCCATGTTGATACAGGCTTCTAGGTGATCCGGCTCCAGTTCCATCGCCCGGGCGGACGCTTCCGCCGCCTCATCCACTTTGCCTTGAAGTTCCAGCGCGACGGAAAGACTGTTCAATATCCGCGCATCGGGATTTCTAAGCTCCAGAACGTGGCGCGCGGCGGCTTCGGCTTCGGCGCCCCGTCCCAAAAGGGTCAACACGCCAGCCAGGTCGGCGTGCAGGTCCGCGTCCCGTCCATCGACGAGAGCGGCCTTGATCATGCTCTCGGCCGCGTCTTCCAGCCGGTTCGTCCGGTAGTACAACAAACCCACCATATGGAGGGCTTCCGTGTTCTTCGGCGCGCCGGCCAGAATATCCAGATACCCCTCTTCCGCGTTGACGAAATCGCCGGCTTCGAACGCTTCCCTCGCGGCCCGTAATTTGGCGCGGGTTTTCGGCGTCGGTCTGCCGTCCCGGCGATCAATTTTTTCCTGTTTTCGGCGTTCTTGACGGTTCAAGAGCGGATGTCCCCGGCTTTCTTTGCTGGTTGGAATTGCGGAGGCGGTCCAGACCGCTTAGAAAAAACGCGGCCGGCTGTTTTCGCCCGTTGAGAAGGCCAGAGTTTACTAAGAGGACTTCATCCATGCCAAGCACCATCGCCACCGGCGCCGCCTCTCCGCCTTCCGGCGGCGCCGCCGGGTTGGAGACCGCCCGTTTTCTGCTTGATATCAAAGCCGTCAATTTTCGTCCGCAAGACCCTTACAGATTTACCGCCGGCTGGGCGTCGCCGGTTTACATCGACTGCCGCTGGGTGATCTCCTTTATTGAGGAACGCCGCCGCATTATGGAGCTGGGAGTCCAGATGTTGAGAGAAACCGGCGCGCTGGACGGCGTTAAGATGGTCGCCGGCGGCGAGACGGCGGGCATTCCCTACGCCGCCTGGATTTCAGAACTGACCGGTTTGCCCATGCTGTACGTGCGCAAACAGCCCAAGGGCTTCGGCCGGGACGCGCAAATCGAGGGCGCCTTAAGGGAAGGCGCCAAGGTCCTGCTGGTCGAGGACTTGGCGACCGATGGAGGATCGAAGCTCAACTTCGTCAACGCGCTTCGCGCTGCCGGCGCCGAGGTCACGGATGCGTTTGTGGTGTTTTTCTACGGAATTTTCCAAGGCGCCCTGGAAGGATTGGAGAAAGAAGGCGTCACGCTGCGCTATATCGCCACATGGCATGACATTCTGCGAGAAGCCAGGAACGGCGGGGACTTTTCGGAAGACGCCTTGGCCGAAGTCGAGGCGTTCCTCAACGACCCGGTCGGTTGGTCCGCCGCCCATGGAGGCCGCGGCACGCTTTAGGGAGAAGGATCGCCATGATCAAGCCTTGATCGGTGGCCATTGCCTTGAGGATTCCCTTGGCGCACTATGCCCTCAATCGGGAACACACCCGGCCTCTGGAGACTCATCATGAACAAAGTCACTCCGAACATGGGCAATTCACCGGCCAGCCGGGACATCGCATATCACGTTCACGGCTATACCAACCTTCATAAGCACGAAACGCGGGGGCCGCAAATTGTCAGCAGGGGGTCGGGTTGCCGCATCTACGATGACGGAGGCAAGGAATATATCGAGGCCATGGCCGGACTTTGGGCCGTCTCCCTGGGTTTTGGCGAAGACCGCCTGATTCAAGCGGCCTCCGAGCAGATGCGCAAACTGCCGAATTACCATTGCTTCGCTCATAAAACGCCGGACATCACCATCGATCTGACCGAAATGCTCATCGAGCGCGCGCCGGCGCCCATGTCCAAAGTGCTGTTCGCGAATTCGGGGTCGGAGGCCATCGATCTGGCCGTGAAGCTGGTCTGGTACGTCAATAACGCCCGCGGCCGGCCTGAAAAGAAAAAGATCATCTCACGCGTCAAGGGCTATCACGGCGTCACGGTCGCGGGCGCTAGCCTGACGGGCCTGCCGCACCTGCATAATGATTTCGATCTGCCCATCGCGGGCGTCCTTCATACCTCCTGTCCGCACCACTATCGCTTCGGCAATGAAGGCGAGACGGAAGAGCGGTTCGCGACCCGCTGCGCGGAAGAATTGGAACGGCTGATCCTGGACGAAGGCCCGGACACCGTCGCGGCCATGTTCGCAGAGCCGGTCATGGGGGCCGGCGGCGTCATCATTCCGCCCGCCACCTATTATGAAAAAATCCAGGCGGTTTTGAAGAAATACGATGTGCTTCTACTTGCTGATGAAGTGATTTGCGGCTTTGGGCGCACGGGCAATTTCTGGGGCAGCCAGACCATGGGGATGAAGCCCGACATGCTGACGGCGGCGAAGGCGCTCACGTCCGGCTACGTGCCCATGTCCGCGCTGATGATCACGGACGGGATCTACCGGGATCTGGTCGAGGAGTCCGAAAAGTGGGGCGTGTTCGGTCATGGCTCCACCTATGCCGGACACCCTGTCGCCGCCGCCGTCGCCATCGAGACGCTCACCATCATGGAAGAGCGCGACCTGGTCGGTCACGTCCAGCGGGTCGGCCCGAAACTGCAAGCCGGCATCCGCGCCTTGAGCGACCATCCGCTGGCCGGCGAGGTGCGCGGCCTGGGCATGTTCGGCGCCATTGAGCTGGTGCGGAACAAGGAAACCAAGGAATCCTTCGATCCGAAATCCGGCGTCGGCGCGCGGCTTCAGGATATGGCCTACGAGCGGGGTCTGGTCATCCGGGCGATCGGCGACTCCATCGCCGTCTGCCCGCCCCTGATCGCGGAAGAAAACGATGTGGATCAAATCGTCGAGCGCCTCGCGGCGGCGTTTGACGAAGCCGCCGATTGGGTCAAGGCGGAGGGACTTCTTGGATAGGGTGTGAGAATTTTTCTGATTTTTCAGGCTCCGAAGGCTCGACCGAAAAACCAAGTACCGATTGACGAGTCGCGGGCCATGAAAGATGAAATAATGGGAAAGATGAAATAATGGCGTTCGCGAAAACAGCGGCCCACGTCGATTGGACGACGCCCGTGGATGAGCGCCCTGCCGGCTTATTTTCCCGTATGTAACGGGCGGCTGGAACTGATCGTCGCGGAGTTCGGCGAAATAAGCCTTCAATGTTTCCCGGTCCGACGTCAGCACGACCGCAGATCTAACCCTGACGACGCACAGCCGACGGCATCAGTGAATTAGACGTAGTTTTGGCGACCTAATATGGACAAAACCGCAAGCGCGTAACCACGATCAGTTCCAGCCCTCAATACCCGCCATATCGGGAAGTTCGTGGGCGATTCCTTTATGACAATCAATACAGGTTTTTTCGCCGCTAGCCAGGAACCGCTGGTGTTGTTCCGCCGCCCTGTCGCCCTGAAGCGTGATATCCATGTATTCGAAATTGTGGCAGTTCCGGCATTCGAGCGAGTCATTGGCTTTTAACCGCGCCCATTCGTGACTGGCGAGTTCCAGGCGTTTGGCTTGGAATTTCTCCCTTGTACGGATGGTGCCGAAAATCTTTCCCCAAACCTCTTTTGACGCCTGCATCTTTCGGGCAATCTTGTCCGTCCAGTCATGAGGAACATGGCAATCAGGACAGGTGGCCCGCACCCCGGAACGATTGGTGTAGTGGATGGTCGATTGCAGTTCCACAAAGACGTTGTTTTTCATCTCGTGGCAACTGATACAGAACGCTTCGGTGTTCGTCAGTTCCAGCGTGGTGTTGAAACCGCCCCAGAAAAAGACGCCGGCGATGAATCCGCCCACCGTGAGGAACCCCAAGGAAAAATGACGGCTAGGGCGGTTGAGATCAGTCCATATTTTCTTGATTCGTCCAATCAGACCCACAATCCTCGCCCTCTCCGTCTTATTCCTGTGCCGTTACGGTCGCGGCGTCGACGAAAGTGTTTTTCACCAGCGGCGTCACCTCAAACTGGGGAACGTGGCACTGATTGCAGAAATACCGCCGCGACGTCACAGCCGACAGCACCTGGCCGTCGCGATCCATGAAATGGGTGACGCTAACCATCGGGGCGCCCGACTCCGCGACCGCTGTCCGGCTATGACAGCTCAGACATTTATTACTGTTCAGATCAATCTGATAGCCTCGTATGGAATGCGGAATGACCGGCGGTTGTTCGGGGTAATTTCTGACCTCCCGTTGTTCCAGAGCCGATTCCTTGGCAATTTTGGGGGCTGGTGGTTCCGAAACAATATCAAGTCCCCGCAAGGTTGCAATGTCGTCTTGCGCGAACGCGGATGATCGAGCGCCCGGTCCCGACAGAAGGGCCGAGACAAAGACGGCGATACATCCCGTCTTTATCAGGAAGCTAATATTTTTACCGCACATTTTTTGAAATCCGTTTGTTTCGATAGCGGGTCGGTCGCGTCCAGCGTGACCTTGTTGATCAACTGGCTGGCGTCGAACCAGGGAACGAAAACAAGACCTTTGGGAGGCCGGTTTCTACCGCGTGTTTCCACACGGGTAACAATCTCGCCGCGCCGGGAAACCACGCGAACCTCGGATCCTCTTCGCAAGCCTCGGTCAGTGGCGTCGTCCGGATGCATATAAACCTTGGCGTCGGGATAGGACTTGTAGAGTTCCGGCACGCGCTGGGTCATGGACCCGGAATGCCAGTGTTCGAGAACGCGCCCCGTACAGAGCCAGAGATCGTATTCGTCATCTGGCTCTTCGGGCGCCGGTTCATACGGCAGGGCAAATGCGATCGCCTTGTTGTCGGACTTTCCATAGAACTGGAGCGCCGAACCCGCCTCGACATAGGGATCGCTACCTTCCCGGTACCGCCACAGGGTTTCCTTGCCATCAACCACCGGCCAGCGCAGACCGCGTCTATCGTGGTAGGTGTCGAAATCAGCCAGGTCATGACCGTGACCACGCCCGAAAATGGCATACTCTTCAAACAGGCCCTTCTGGAGATAAAATCCGAAGGCCCGAGATTCATGGTTGCCGTAATCCGGGCTGGTTTCACTTAACGGGTATTTGTTCACAACTCCGTTGTGGAACAAGACGTCATAAAGGGTCTTGCCCCGATACTCCGGCGCCTTGGCCAGCAGGTCTTCCGGCCAGACATCTTCCACTTTGAAGCGCTTGGAAAATTCAACAAGCTGCCAAAGATCGGATTTCGACTCACCCGGCGCCGGAACCAGCTCATGCCAGAACTGTGTGCGGCGTTCGGCGTTCCCGTAGGCTCCTTCCTTTTCAACCCACATGGCCGTGGGCAGAATCAGATCGGCGGCCTGTGCCGTTATCGTCGGATATGCGTCCGATACAACAATAAAGGCTTCCGGGTTGCGATAACCGGGTAGAGTTTCCTCATTCAGATTGGGCGCCGCCTGGACATTGTTGTTCACCTGTACCCAGTACGCCTTGATTTCTCCGTCCTTGAGTTTCCGGTTATGAAGAACGGCGTGAAAACCGGGTTTGCCGGGGATGGTTCCTTCGGGAAGCCGCCAGACTTTTTCCGCGAACGCCCGGTGCTCCGGTTTGTTGACCACCATGTCCGCGGGCAGCCGGTGCGCGAACGTGCCGACTTCGCGCGCCGTGCCACAAGCCGAAGGCTGACCGGTCAGCGAAAACGGGCTGTTGCCCGGTTCCGCAATTTTCCCCGTCAGCAAGTGAATGTTGTAAATCAGGTTATTGCACCAGACGCCACGCGTGTGCTGATTAAAACCCATGGTCCAAAGCGACATAACCTTGGTGTTCGGATCGGCATAGAGTTCTGCCAGCGCGATCAGTTGTTCCTCGGGCACACCGGACAGTTTCGACACATACTCAACATCATAATCCGCAACAAAAGCCGCGAATTCGTCGAAGCTCATGGGTTCGGAACCGCCCGCCTTGTCGGCGTTCCTGGCTTTTTGCTGCAGCGGGTGTTCAGGGCGCAAGCCATAGCCAATATCCGTGTTGCCACGGCGGAAGTTCACATGTTTTTCGACAAATCCGTGATGCACCCGCTTTGTTTCGATGATGTGCTTGGCGATAAAGTTCAGGATCGCCAGATCCGTTTGCGGATTGAACACCATGGGCATATCCGCCAAATCGAAGGACCGATGCTTGTAGGTTGAAAGCACCGCAACTTTGACATGTTTGTGATTCAATCGCCGATCGGTCACCCGCGTCCACAAAATGGGATGCATTTCCGCCATGTTCGAGCCCCACAACACGAAGGCGTCGGCGTTTTCAAAATCGTCATAACAACCCATGGGTTCATCAATGCCAAAGGCCCGTATGAAGGCTCCGACGGCGGATGCCATGCAATGCCGGGCATTTGGCTCCAGATTGTTGGAGCGGAACCCGGCCTTCATCAGCTTGGAGGCGGCATATCCTTCCCAGACCGTCCATTGTCCCGAGCCGAACATGCCGACGGACGTCGGACCGTGTTCTTTCAGGGCGGCCTTGAACTTTTCGGCCATGACATCGAAGGCCGTATCCCAGGAGACGGGTTCAAAGTCTCCGTTTTTGTCGTACTCGCCGTTTTTCATGCGCAGCAGGGGTTGCGTCAATCGGTCGCTGCCGTACATGATTTTGGACAGGAAATATCCCTTGATACAGTTAAGGCCTTTATTGACTTCGGACTCCACATCTCCGTGGGTCGCCACGACTCTGTCGTCTCGGGTCGCCACCATCACGCTACACCCCGTACCGCAGAACCGGCAGGGCGCCTTGGACCACGTCAATGATGCGTCCTCACCGGTGACAAGATTGGTCGCCGCAGCGGGTGTCGCCACACCGGCGGCGGCGGCGGCGGCGGCCAATGCGCTCGCCTTCATGGCCTCACGACGGGTTAACCCTTTATTGCAAACGCCATCAGACATGATCGGAGTCCTCCGTTCCGTGGTAGACCAGCGATACGGAAACCACCCCGTCGGCGCTTTCAACCTGAGTGAACGTGTCCATCAACCGGGCGTCGCTGGTCGTTTCAACAACCAGCAATATCTTTCCGGGCGACTCTGTTTCGTGCGCATCGACGCCGGGCATCTGGTCCAATAACCGCAGGAGAACGGGAACACGATCTGGCCAGGCCTGGATATAAAGACTGGCGATATGGTGCGTTTTGGGCGCCAAGGCACGCTCAAACAACCCTCGACGGGTGACGCCTTCCGAATGGAATCCATCAATTTTCATGACTCACACTCATCCATTGTCTAAGAAACACTAGGAGGTCCAAGGACAATCTGACTCAGCCAGATCATCAGTCCGTAGCTCCCAACGATGGCCACGGAGAGGATTGGCGCCAAAAAAACCGTTAAAAACAGGAAGAGTTTCAGTTCGTGTGAACGTTCCGATAATGGTGACTGTTCCGACATGTGGCCCTTTCCGAATTTGATTGGTTGGAAACAGGTAACATTATCATACCCGAGCGTAATTGATTTAGGTCAAATTTCGGAAATCAGGCTCGGGACTTATTGATGATCGCCATATATTATTGTCGTCCAGTGTGACTTTCACATATTTGAGGAAGGTGCGCGATGAGTGATGCCCACTGGCTAGGCGATGCGCGTCTTGATCGGCTGAAGCCGTATTTTCCGCTGTCGCATGGGGTTCCACGCGTTGATGACCGGTAAGGTTCGAGCCTAGCACCGACCGACAAATCGCGGACCATGAAAGATGAAATAATGGGAAAGATGAAATAATGGCGTTCGCGAAAACGGCGGCCCACGTCGATTGGACGACGCCCGTGGATGAGCGCTCTACCGGCTGATTTTCCCGTATGTAACGGGCGGCTGGAACTGATCGTCGCGGAGTTCGGCGAAATAAGCCTTCAAGGTTTCCCGGTCCGACGTCAGAACGACCGTCTTTCCCCCGCCCTCGCTCGTCAGGTCTCTGTCACGAACGGCGCGCCTCACGGCCCGGATATGCGGTGCGCGGAACTCCACGGTTTTTCCGTCATCCGAGATCGCATAGCGAATGAGAAGCCAATGTTTTCCCTGCTTGTCATCCGCTTGCTTGCGGCGGTTGTTTTTGATTTCGATAACCGGCCGCAGGCTGAGAAAGCGGTGCCCGCCGACATCGGCTTTGCGCGCCAGGGCGGCGGAAAAACGCACCTCTGAGTTATTTCCGGTCAAAGAGATCAGGGTCATAACCATCTCGCCCTCGCCGTTGTCCGCCACATAGACATGGTTTGGCCGCTCATCGCCTTCCCGCCATTCCCAGACACCCAGCAGTTTCCGGTCCACCGCGTCCATTCCCGCGTCTGACAGTGATATCCTCGACGCCGGAATGCAGCCGCTCAAGATAAAAACCATCAGGGCGAACGAAGCGAAACGAGATTGGTGGAGCATTCTAAAGTCCCCAAGGAACGGCAACGCGCCCGGTTCCGGCGTGGCGCTTTTTCGGATCCGATCAATGAACTCTTCCGGGCCATTGTTCCGGCGCCTGGAAAGGCGTATGTTAACGACCGGATGCTAGAATTCCAGGGTTAACGTCAAGGTTCGATCATGTACGCCGATAATACCCTAACGCCGAAAGAAGCCACCCGGCTTTGCGCGCTTGGCCTGTTGGCCGAGTGTGATTTGCGGTACGGCGCTCTGGCGACGGAACTCCGGCAGTTCATTACCGGCATCCTGGGCCCTTCCCTCGACGTGCTTGGCTCATCCATCGAGCTTTTGAAATACGAACGCCTGGTGGAAGCCATTGACGGCAAGGGACTGGAGGACGACGCGATTCTGTCCATGACAGACCGGGGCCGCAGGGAAATGATGACCCTGCTGACCGCGCCTGTCCGCGCCCAGTCGAACGACATGAACAAGCTGATCTTGGCGCTCAAGTTCCGCTTCCTGCATCTCTTGAGCACAGATGAGCAATTGGATCAGTTGGATATCCTGGCTGAGTCGTCGGAACGGGAACTGACGCGTTTGACCGACCTGCAAGCCCGCTTCGGCGCGGACCCGGGTCATGTCACGGGCTGGCTGGGTCAGGAAATCATCGCCGTCAAGGCCCGGCTTGAGTGGCTCAGGCAGTTGGAAAACAGCATTTCGTGACGCAATCAGTAAATGCGGGTTTGATCCGTCATTCAAGGCGCCAACCGGAGAAGGGGGCCGCAATGTCATGGTGAACGCCCCTGAATGTTTCCCGTCATTCCCGCGCCCTCACCTTGTCATTCCCGCGAAGGCGGGAATCCAGTGCGGCGGTCCGCGTTCCGACCTGTCGTGAGTGATGGCCAGTCATGCGTGACAACCGGTCATGTGTGACAACCGGTCATGCGTGACCATGCGTGACAAGGGCGGTCTGGACCCCCGCCTTCGCGGGGGTGACGAAATAATAGCGCGGGAAGGACGCCTTGGCGTCGGCGGCGTTTTCTCGCAAGGCCCGCGCATCGGTTCCAAGAGGCCGGGCGCCGTCCGAGGAGCCGTCAATGGCGTCCCGAACGCCATAATTTTACCGGCCCCGGGCGGGCGGAAGTCGCTTATAACAACCCCAAGTTTCTCAGTTCGTCCGCTATCTCGTCAGGCAAGCCGTCCGCCGTGGCGTCCGGTCCGCCAAGATCACGCGGCGCGTCTTCCGGGTCCAGATACCGCCAACCTTGAAATGGCCGACGCGCACGCGGCGAAACACGGACGATTTCTGGATGGATCACCAAATCGACGGCGGGCAGGCCATCTTCCCGAGTGGTTTCGTCGATTGAAACCAACCGCTGGCGGCACCGGATTTGCCCCCGGATTACCCAATAGAGCGATCCGCCGGCCAAAAGCTCAGTCATGCGCTTCGGGCGCATCCGCGTGGTGTGGAAAAGGCGCGGCGTTTCTCCACGCCCCCGTTGTTGTTCCATGCGAAAAGCTTGGCTTTCGGCTAAATGATCGACGTCCTCGACACCAACACAAAGCTTGATGAGATGAAGGCTCACGCCGCCGCTCCGCCATCCAAGGGCCGTCCCAAGGCGCGTGCGACGCGCGAGGCGGGCTCTCGTCCCAAGGCGCCGGAAATAAACCAAGCGGCGTCCACCAATTTCGCCATATCGACCCCCGTTTTCACGCCCAGGCCATTCAGCATGTAGAGAACGTCCTCGCTGGCGACGTTGCCGGTTGCTCCCTTCGCATAAGGACACCCCCCCAGCCCGGCGACGGAGCTGTCGATAACGTCAATTCCCAACTCAAGCGCGACCAGAATGTTGGCGAGCGCCTGACCGTATGTATCGTGGAAGTGAACCGCGAGCGGCGTGTCCGGCAATGCGCGCCGGACAGCCTCAATCATCTTCTGCGTCGCCATGGGGGTGCCGACGCCGATGGTGTCTCCCAGGGAAATCTCATAACACCCCAGGCCCGCCAGATCTCCCGCCACGGCGGCGACCTGTTCCGGTTCCACCCTTCCGTCATAGGGACAGCCCATAACACAGGAGAGATATCCCCGCACCGGGACGCCCGCCGCCTTCGCAATGGCCATGACAGACTCAAAGCGTTCTAAACTCTTGGCGATGGAGCAGTTGATGTTCTTTTGCGAGAATGATTCGCTTGCTGCGGCGAACACCGCGACCTCATCGGCCTTTGCGTCAATCGCGCGCTCGACGCCCTTGCGGTTCGGCGTCAGCGCAGCGTAACGCACGCCCGGCGCGCGGCGGACGGCCGCCAGCACCTCCGCGCCATCCGCCATTTGCGGCGCCCATTTGGGCGAAACGAAGCTTGCGGCCTCAATGGACTTCAAACCCGTATCCGCGAGCCGGTCGATCAACGCTACCTTTAAATCAGTCGTCAGTGTTCCCGGCTCGTTTTGCAGCCCGTCCCTGGGCCCGACTTCCACAAGCCGGACAGAAGCGGGAAATGCCAAGCGTCCATCCTATCGATAAAAGTCAATCCGTTTGATAGGCCGGACCGGGACATGTCTCAAGCCGCATTCCTGTGGAACACGGGGAAGACCGCTCGACGCTTGGGTTCCTTAAGGTCCGCTTCCTGCTGGCCGTCCGGTTTTAGCCGCTTCACTTGGCGTTTCGGCCGTCTGGGATCATTAACGCCAGGCTCGCGGCGCCCCAGCCGCGTTCCTCCGGTGATTTATTCAGGGTCGATAACCAAAAGCGGGGCGCCCTTCAACACTTGCCCTCCTCTTTGCACGAGAAGTTCCGAAACCACTCCTGCATAAGGCGCCTTCACGGCATGTTCCATTTTCATGGCTTCCAAAATCAGTAACGGCGCTCCCGCCGCTATCTTGTCTCCCACGGCGCAGTTCAAACTCAATACCCGGCCCGGCATGGGCGCGGTCAAATCGCCCGCTCCCGCTCCGGCGGAATTGTTGTCCGCCTCACCCGAAACACGAAGGGAAACCGATGTCATTACCGCGGCCTCGAACAGTTCGACGTTTCGATCAGAGGTCCAAAAAACAGCCGCCGCGACGCGGGTTTGATCTATGACGGCGGCGGCATGCCCGTCTCCCGTTACGACCGAGGCATAGGGAATCTCCACATCATCGTCGATGGCAGCCGTTCCCGCGCGCTCACCCAGCAGAGCAACCGTGTAATCCTCGCCGTTCATGGTAATGGTGAAAACGACTGGCGCGTCCTCTCCCAGACGCCAGCCCTCAAGACGGTCCCAAGGGGACGTCTTAAGCCCGCCCTTGTCCCTTGATCTGGTCCTCACCGTTAAAGCCGCGAGAACAGCGGTCCGCCGCTTTTCCTCTACGGAGCGCGTCATCTCGGATAAAGCGTCACGATCAATCAGGCCCGTGTCGATGGTCCCGGATTGAACCGCCGGGTGACGCAACGCGGCGGCCAAGAAATCCCGGTTCGTGTCAAGACCCGATATGTGAACGCCGGCCAAGGCCTCAGTCATGGCGGCCAACGCCGTCCTTCGGGTCTTCCCCCAAACAGCCAGCTTCGCGATCATGGGATCATAATGGGCGGAGATTTCGTCCCCGGCGCGCACGCCTGTATCGAATCGCACGCCGCGCGCTTCCGGCACGCTCATGCGCCCAAGCGTTCCGGTTGAAGGCAGGAAACCGCTCGCCGTATCTTCCGCATACAGCCGGACCTCGATGGCATGGCCGCGAAACGGGATATCTTCCTGAGCCGCCGGGAGAGGTTCTCCCGCCGCGACGCGCAACTGCCACTCCACCAAGTCAAGACCTGTGATCATCTCTGTCACCGGATGTTCGACCTGCAGGCGCGTGTTCATTTCAAGAAAATAGAACGAACCATTCTCATCCAGCATGAACTCAACAGTCCCCGCGCCCTCATAATCAACAGCTTGGGCCGCGCGAATGGCGGCGCCCGTCATGGCGGCGCGCAAGTCCTCCGTCATTCCTGGCGCGGGCGCTTCCTCGAGAATCTTCTGATGACGGCGCTGGAGCGAACAATCGCGCTCGAATAAATGAATCACATTGCCGTGACAATCGGCGAAAATCTGTACTTCCACGTGCCGGGGCCGGTCCAGAAACTTCTCGACCAACATCCGGCCATCGCCGAAGGCCGCAACGGCTTCCCGCCTCGCCGCTTTAATTTGACTCTCAATTTCAGCGGCGTCACGCGCCACGCGCATGCCTTTCCCGCCGCCGCCGGCCACCGCCTTCAGGAGAACCGGATAACCAATTTCCCCGGCGGCGTTCGCCAAGGCCTCCAGACTATCGTCATCACCGTGATAGCCGGGCGCCACCGGCACTCCGGCCCGCTCCATCAACGTCTTGGCCCGCGATTTCGAACCCATTGCCCGGATGGCGGCGGCCGGCGGCCCAACGAATTCTAGGCCCGACTCTCGGCACGCATCCGCGAAATCCGCGTTCTCGGACAAAAACCCGTAACCGGGATGAACCGCGTCGGCGCCGGTCGCCTTGGCCGCCGCCACAACAAGATCCGGCCTCAGGTAGCTTTCCGCCGCCGGCGCGGGTCCCAGCCGAAACGCGTTATCGGCGGCCTCAACGTGCATGGCGCCGGCGTCCGCGTCGGAATAGACGGCCACCGTCTCAATACCCATCAGCCGTGCTGTACGGATCACCCGGCATGCGATCTCACCCCGATTGGCGATCAACAGCCGATTGATATGAAGGGGTGTTTCAGGCACCGCTTCGTTCGCGCTCCATCAAGACTTGACCCAGTTGGGGTTGCGCTTTTCTAAAAACGCCGCCAGCCCTTCTTTTCCTTCGGGACTTGAGCGAACCCGCGCGACGTGCCCAGCGGTCTGAGCGACGATGTTTTCGTTGATCGGATGACCACTGACGTAGCGCGCCAGATTCTTCGCCTCACTCAGCGCTTTCGGACTATTGCCCAGCATCATGCGGGCGAACTCCCGCGCCCGGCCTGGCGCCTCGCCGCTGGGCACGACCTCGTGCACGAGACCGATCTCTTTCGCCGTCCGCGCGTCGAACCGTTCAGCCGACAACATATAACGGCGCGCCTGGCGCGGCCCTATGGCGTTGAAAACATATGGGCTAATTACAGCAGGAATGATACCCAGCCTTACCTCGGTGAGAGCGAATTCCGCGTGTTCCTCGGCAATCACGACGTCGCACACCGACAACAGCCCCACACCGCCACCGAACGCGTTACCCTGGACGGCGGCGACAGTGGGTTTGTGAAGATCAAAGATCGTCTTCATCATCCTCGCCAGCGCCTGGGCGTCGGCAAGGTTTTCGTCATAATCATACTCGGCGCTGCGCTGCATCCAATTGAGGTCCGCGCCGGCGCAGAATGATTTGCCTTCCGCCGCGATCACCACGACACGAACCGCCGGAGAGCGGCTAAGGCCAGCGAACTCCAAAGTCAAACGCTGGATCATCTTGTCATCGAAAGCGTTGTGAACATCGGGCCGCTGGAGCGTCACCGTCGCAACGCCATTACCAATAATGTCCGTTACATATGAGGCGCTGGTCGCCATGAAATCCTCACACTCCCTTCCCGGTTCTTGACTCCAATAAACGGCGCCGGGCACCATCCTTGGAATGACTTTACCTCACATCCGGAAAATTCCGAACCTCGTTGCTTTGATAGGCGCATTGAGCGCAGCGCCTAGGCCCAATCCCAACACATCTCGTGTCTTGCGCGGATCGATAATTCCGTCATCCCAAAGCCGGGCGGAGGCGTAATACGGATGGCCCTGACGCTCATACTGATCGCGGATGGGCGTCATGAAAGCGTCCTCTTCCTCTCGCTCCCACGTCTCGCCTCTCGCTTCCAAGCCGTCGCGCCTCACCTGGGCCAGGACCCGCGCCGCCTGTTCGCCGCCCATGACGGAGATTCGCGCATTGGGCCACATCCACAAAAATCGCGGCTGATAGGCCCGGCCGCACATGGAATAATTCCCGGCCCCAAAACTGCCGCCCACGACAACGGTGAACTTCGGTACATTCGCCGACGCAACGGCCGTCACCATCTTGGCGCCGTCCTTCGCGATGCCGCCCGCCTCGTAATCCCTGCCCACCATGAAGCCTGAGATATTTTGCAGGAATACAAGTGGGATCAAGCGCTGACAGCACAACTCGATGAAGTGCGCCCCCTTGACGGCGCTTTCGGAGAACAAGACGCCGTTGTTGGCGATGACGCCCACCGGTACGCCCCAGATGTGAGCAAAGCCGGTGACCAGCGTTTCCCCATAACCGGGCTTGAACTCGTCAAAGTCGGACGCGTCCACGACGCGGGCGATGATATCCCGAACGTCCGCAGGTTTGCGAAGATTCACCGGCGCGGCGCCCAATAATTCATCCGGAGAATGAAGCGGAACTTTCGGCTCGCGAAGCTCCAGATCAGCGGGTTTCTTCCGGTTCAAATGCCGAACGGCCCGGCGAATAAGATAAAGCGCGTGAGCGTCATCCTCCGCCATTTGGTCGGCGACGCCCGAGACGCACGTATGGATTTCCGCGCCGCCCAGCTCCTCCGGCGTCACCACCTCGCCCGTCGCCGCTTTCACCAAAGGCGGCCCACCCAGAAAGATGGCGCCCTGGTTTTTCACGATGACGCTGTAATCGGACATGGCGGGAACGTAGGCGCCGCCCGCCGTGCAGTTTCCCATCACGGCCGCGAGTTGCGGAACGCCCTCCGCCGACATGCGGGCTTGGTTATAGAAAATCCGCCCGAAGTGATCCCTGTCCGGAAACACCTCGTCCTGTTTCGGCAGAAACGCGCCGCCTGAGTCCACCAGATAGACACAAGGCAGATTGTTCTCTTGCGCGATCTCTTGCGCGCGCAGGTGCTTTTTCACGGTAATAGGGTAATAGGCGCCGCCCTTCACGGTGGCGTCGTTGCAGACCACCATGACCTCGCGGCCCTCGACGCGGCCGACACCCGTGATAACGCCGCCAGCGGGCACCGCATCCTCGTACAGCTCATAACCGGCGAGCGCGCTCAATTCCAGGAAAGGCGAGCCTGAGTCCAGCAAGACGTCGATCCGCGCCCTTGGCAGCAGTTTGCCCCGGTTCGTATGCTTTTTCCGCGCCCGCTCGCCGCCGCCCGCCTCAATCTCACCCCGCACCCGTTCCAGATCGCCGAGCACGCCCATCATCGCGGCTTCCGCGTCCTGGAACGCGCTGTCAGCGGGCGAAAGCGAGGGGGTCAGCGTGGGCATATCCGGCTCATGCCTTCTTGTTCTTTTCCTGGACGGCGCCGCCGGCTTCCAACCAGCCGTCGAAGCCCTTGGCGAAGTGCTTGACGTTGGTGAAACCCATATCGACCAGCTGTTTCGCGGCAAGCGCCGAGCGCCAGGCCGAACGGCAATAAAGCACGTAAGTTTTGTTCTCGTCGGCAAAGACGCTGCGGTGATAGGGGCTTTCCGGATCGAACCAGAATTCGATCACGCCACGCGGCGCGTGCCGCGCGTTCGGGATCATGCCGTCGCGTTCCAACTCCCGGATATCCCGCACATCGACGAAAATATGATTGCCGTCGTCATGCGCCTTAATGGCCTCACCCACCGAGAGCGCCTCAATCCCGGCTTCCGCTTCCGCCACCAGGTCCTTGACGCCTTTTTTCAGTTTCATGCGCATTTCCCCGCCAGCATCCGCTTAATCATCCACAATCGATCCGAGCCCCAAACCATCTCGACGCCCTGCGGCGTATCGACGAAGAACGTCGGCGCGCCGAAGGCTTTGCGCTCAATAGCCTCGTCCGTCATATCCTTGACCTTCCGCTTAACGGCGTCATCCGCGACGGCCGCCAGATAGGCGTCCTTATCGACGCCCAGTCCGCTCGCGATCCCAGCGACCGTTTCCTTCGGCGTGATATCGAGGCCTTCCCCGAAATACTTATCGAAGCACGCCTTCGCAAAGGACACGGCCTTGTCCGGATCCGTGTCCCGCAGCCAGTAAAAGCCGCGCGCGGCCGCCAGCGTCGCCGTCGGGAAGCTGTCTGGCCAGGCAAACGGCGCACCCATCTGCCTCGCCATGCGCGGACAGTCCATGCGCATGTATTCGCGTTTGCCCGCGACATGTTCGTTCGGCGCGCCGCCGACCGCCTTGAACACCGCGCCCAGCATGATCGGCTTCCAGGTCGCCCGCGCTCCGTTCTCTTCCGCCAGGCGGTCTATGCGCTGGGCGGCGAGGTAGGAATAAGGCGAGGAGAAATCGAAGTAGAAATCAATGTTGGCGGTCATGCGCGGATCTTCCTGCCTCAATAGTGAAACGCCAAGTCACTCCAGCGAAAGCCGGGGTTCGCTCCCGTCGATGAACTCCAGCTTTCGCTGAAATGACGATATTCCTGTATTCGCGCCAAATCACCATGGAATCTCCCGCCCATCGAAGGCGAAGAATTTACCCGTATCGGCGAGGCTTTTCTGGGCGATGACGGCGCGAAGGCCCTCGACGCTTTGCGCCGGCGTGACGGCCGCTTGCGCACCGCCCATATCCGTCCGGACCCAGCCGGGATGAACCATCAACACGGTCACGCCGGTTTCCCGAACTTCCTGGGCAAAGACATGCATCACCATGTTCACCGCCGTCTTGGAGGTTCGGTAGGCGTAAGAAGCGGAGTTGGGTGAACTCTCGGTGATGGAGCCCAGCACGGACGACAGCGTCACCATCGCGCCTTTGGCCCTCGTCACATGAGGCAAGAACACGCGCGCCACGGACAGAGGCGCGATGGTGTTGATTTGAAAAGATCTAATCCAATCATCCTTATCGATGTTCACGGAACTCGCATTCCGCTCACCATAGACACCAGCGTTGTTGATCAAGACGTCGATAGACGTGCCGGCCAACTCCGAGCCGAGACGTTCAAGCTGACCGTCGTGGCCCACATCAAGCCCATGAACCTGAATATCCCCCTTGATCGCCGCCAGTTCACCGACTCCGATGGGGTTCCGGCAGGTGGCGATAACGGTCCAGCCCTCTGCGGCGTATTGACGCGCGAATTCCAAACCTATGCCGCGATTGGCGCCGGTGATGAATACGGTGGGCATCCTAACTTAACCTCTCAACAGCAATGGCCGTGGCCTCTCCGCCGCCAATGCAAAGCGAGGCGACGCCCTTCTCAAGGCCGTGTTTCCAGAGCGCGTTCAAGAGCGTCACCAGGATACGCGCGCCCGAAGCCCCAATGGGGTGGCCGAGCGCGCACGCCCCGCCGTGGACGTTCACTTTGTCGTCTGGCAAATCCAGATCACGCATCGCCGCCATGGTGACGATGGCGAAGGCCTCATTAATTTCAAATAAGTCAACTTCTTTTACATTCCATTCCACCTTCTCCATCAGCTTTTCAATGGAACCGATAGGGGCGGTGGTAAACCGGGCGGGCTCTTGCGCATGAGTCGAATGCCCCACGATTCTGGCGAGCGGCGTCAGCCCGCGCTTCTCGGCTTCGGACAATCGCATCAGCACCAGGGCCGCGCCGCCGTCGGAAATAGAGGACGAATTCGCCGCCGTCACCGTGCCGTCCTTGGCGAAAGCGGGGCGCAGGGACGGGATTTTATCCAGGTCCGCAGTCAGCGGCTGTTCGTCCCGCGTCACCACCGTCTCGCCTTTCCGGGTTTTCACCATGAAGGGCGTCACTTCGCCCTCGAAGGTTCCATCTTCAACGGCAGTCTTGGCGCGCGTCAAGGAGCGGATGGCGAAAGCGTCCTGAGCTTCACGGGTAAACTGATAACGCCGCGCGGTGTCCTCGGCGAAGACGCCCATCAAGCGGCCCTTGTCATAGGCGTCCTCCAGCCCGTCAAGGAACATGGAGTCCATAACTTGGCCATGCCCCATGCGAAGTCCGCCCCGCGCCTTCGGCATCAGATAGGGCGCATTGGTCATGCTCTCCATCCCGCCGGCCACCTGGATATCACCACTGCCGGCCAAGATGGCGTCGTGAGCCAGCATGGCGGCTTTCATTCCGGAGCCGCACATCTTGTTGACCGTTGTCGCCCCCACGGCGTCCGGGACGCCCGCGCCCCTTGAGGCTTGACGGGCGGGCGCTTGGCCCAACCCGCCCGGCAGCACCACACCCATGGTGACTTCCGCAACCTCCGCAGGCGGGACGCCGGCTTGCTTCAAGGCCGCGGCGACCGCCGCCGCCCCCAACTCGGGCGCGGCCGCGCCGCTTAACGCGCCCTGGAAGCCCCCCATGGGAGTGCGCTTCGCGCCGACGATAACAACAGGGTCGGGTTGTGTGGCCATAACATCTCCTTAAAGCTTGATATTCTCGTGCAGGAACGCGCCCGCTCCGGCGAGACAATAGATGATCGAGCCACCCTGTAATGCGATGAAACCGCGCGACCAGTATGTCCACTTCCGCGCCTCGACATTCGGCGCGCAACGCCAGACGCTGACATGAATCCAGACAAGGAACGGCAGGATCAGAAACACGCCCAGAGCGGCGGCGAAATAAAGGGTCAACGCCCCCCCCCGCAGGTCGACCGGCGTCACGGCCAAACCGGCCAAAAGCACAATGGTCAGGGTTCCAAAGGTGATGGCCATGACCACACCGGAGCCGAAAAAGCCATACGCCCAAAATACTTTCCAAAGCGCTTCACGCCCGCCCCAGCACTTCGGGATGAAGTGTTCGTCATCTTCGTCCCGCGGCGCAGGCGCGCCCTTACTCAACCGGGTGGCGGAGCCGTAGACATCAACGAAGACGGGTTTTTCTTCAGATCCGCTCATATCAATACATTCAACATGTTACCGGCGGCCAGCAAGACCACGAGCCCCCTGGCCATCAGCGCACGGCCGCTATCGGGTTCGGCTTTCGCACATTTCCAGACAGATACCGACCACCAAATGAACAGGCCCAGCGCAATCCATTTAGAGGCGGCCCGCGTGACGAACAGTCCCTGGGCTCCCGGGTCGCCGAACCCTTCGAAGAATCCGGTTCGAACGGCATATACGGTGGAATAACCCAAACCGCTGACGATGAAATAGGCGGCGAACCAGGCCGCCGCGCCCCACCAAAAAACACGCCAAAGCGGCAGACGCCCTTGCCAGCCCCGCACCAACCATTCCTTGATCTGACTCACGCGGTTTCCTCGAACAATTCCCGCCCAATCAACCAGCGCCGGATCTCGCTGGTCCCCGCGCCAATTTCATAGAGTTTCGCGTCGCGCAGCAAACGGCCTGTGGGGTAATCGTTGATATAGCCGTTTCCACCAAGACATTGAATGGCTTCCAACGTCATCCAGGTGGCTCTCTCCGCCGCGTAAAGAATGGCGCCGGCCGCGTCTTTACGCGTGGTCTCGCCCCGGTCGCAAGCCTTGGCGACCGCATAGACGTAGGCCCTGGCCGCGTTCATGGCCGTGTACATGTCGGCGAGCTTGCCTTGCATCAATTGGAATTCGCCGATGGATTTGCCGAATTGTTTCCGCTCGTGCAGGTACGGCACGACGATATCCATGCAGGCCCGCATGATGCCGATGGGACCGGCCGCCAAAACCGCGCGTTCGTAGTCAAGACCGCTCATCAGCACGTTGACGCCCTTGCCGACGCCCCCCAGGACATTTTCTTCCGGGACCTCGCAGTTCTCAAAAACAAGCTCGCAAGTATCCGAGCCCCGCATACCCAGTTTGTCCAGTTTTTGGGCTTGACTGAATCCCTTCCAGCCCCGCTCCGCCAGAAACGCCGTGACGCCGCGGGGACCCGCGTCCGGGTCGGTCTTGGCGTAAATCACGAAGACATCGGCGTGCGGGCCGTTGGTGATCCACATCTTGTTGCCGTTGAGGATGTAGCGGCCGCCTTTTTTCTCGGCCTTCAAGCGCATCCCGACAACATCGGATCCAGCGCCCGGTTCGGACATGGCGAGCGCGCCGACATGTTCGCCCGAGATGAGCTTGCTCAAGTAACGCTTCCGCTGTTCATGCGTGCCGTTCCGGTAAATCTGGTTGACGCAGAGATTCGAGTGCGCGCCGTAAGACAGCCCGACCGACGCCGATCCCCTGCTGATTTCCTCAACTGCGACCACATGCTCCAGATAACCCATGCCGGCGCCGCCGTATTCCTCGGATACGGTCAGGCCATGGAGCCCCAACTCGCCCATTTTCGGCCACAGGTCACGAGGAAACGTGTTGCTTTCATCAATCTCGGCGGCGCGGGGCGTGATCTCGTTGGAGGTGAAATCCATCACCGACGTCCGAAGCAAGTCCGCCGTTTCCCCCAGATCAAAACTCAACGTCGGATAAGCGTTGGGAATCATGATCGAAATACATCCTTGTCCAGTTTCTCGGCTTTATCATTTGACGGCGGTTGACGCTTACGGAAACATCAACGTCAATTATGATCCGACCCTCAGCGTCCGCACCATATCCTTAAGCGTCGTGATAACCGACAGCGGCGTTAACTTGCCGGTGGCTGGATTTTCCTCTGTGGGCGTCCCCTCAATGGACATTTCGAAACGGGCCGAGTCCGCATCGACCTTAATGGAGTGGGTGTTGCGCGTAACCTCGGGATCCGCCCATACCTCATAGCGAGTCTCATCCGGCCCGACGCCAGCCAGAGCAAGGGCGACAGACACATTGACGTTGGCGGGAAACTTTTGCGCGGCGTCCCGCACGGACCCCGAGAACAAACATTTCGCCTCGTTCAAGCCATCCAGCACGATACCTTGATCGACGACGAAAGGCGCGCTCTTCAATCCGGCGGGCGGCTTCCGGGTCCGCATGACGATGCTGTGTATAGAGCCCTCCGCCGCCGCGCGAACGGCGTCCAAGCCCAAGAGCGCGCCCGTCGGCACAATAATCCGGGCGCCGGTCTCCTTCGCGCGCTCAACCAAATCCTCATTCACCAGCAATTGGGTCGCCGTCAGCGCGACCAGTGTTTTACCCCCCTCGACGACAGGCCCGGCGACGTCGCGGAACAAGGGAGGCGGCGCGCATTCAACCACAATATCGGCGTGCGCGGCCAACTCGCGGACTTCCATGATTTCCGGCGAACGGGACAAACCGGCGAGTTTTCGCCGCGCGCCGTCCTTGTCGCGCGCGCTGACGGCGACAAGCTCCAACCCATCCGCCGCCTCCGTATCCAGCCAGACGGCGACCTTTAATCCAATAGCGCCAATTCCCGCGAGCGCCACTTTGAGTGAATGACCCGGGGACGTTTTCGTGGAGGAACTCATCTTCTAACCCGGCCGGCAGGCGCCGTCCGCGCCCCCATTCAACGGCGCCTTTGATTGGGCCTCAAACCGCTCCAACCCGCCAAGCGTTTCGCGGATACCGCTCAGCCGGGCGTTTAGTTGGCGTTTACATTCAGTGATTTTTTCGAGCAACGGACGCAATTGCGCCTGTTGCGCTTGTTGCGACGGATCGACGTTATATAGGTTGATTGTTTTGGCGGTTTCCTCAAGAAAGAGTCCCAAGCGCTTAGCACGCATGATCAAACGCGGGGGCACCCGGTTCCTGGCTCGATAAACTCGGCGTTGACCGTCCGGGACCGGCGGGATCAGCCTCTTATGGCCGTAGAAGCGAATGGTTCGTGTGATGAGGCCAAACTCGCCGGCAAACTCGGCGACCCTGAATGTGCCGCTGTCGGTCTTCATGGATGAAGGCTATCCAACGTTTACCTAAACGTAAAGCGGGCAATCAGAAAAGGATTAGCGCGGCCAATCCGAGGAACGCAAAGAAACCGACAACGTCGGTGACCGTTGTCAGAAAAACACTCGACGCGACGGCGGGATCGACTCCATGGCGATCCAGCATCAAGGGAATAGAGGCTCCCGCCAGCCCCGCCACCAGCATATTGACGATCATCGCCAATGCGATCACCCAGCCGATAACCGGGTCGCCGAACCATACCCACGCGACAACGCCGGTTAACACGGCGAAAATGACGCCGTTCACGCCGCCGACAACCAGCTCTTTTACAATCACCCGTGATGCGTTGGTCGCTGTCAGTTCACGTGTGGCCAGGGCGCGCACCGCCACCGTCAAGCTTTGCGTCCCCGCATTCCCCCCCATTGACGCGACAATCGGCATTAAGACGGCCAACGCCACGGCCTGTTCCAAAGTCGCCTCGAACACCCCGATGACGAGGGACGCCAGAACCGCCGTCAATAAGTTCACCGCCAACCAGCTGAAACGAGACCTGGTGGTGGCCAGAATGGCTGAATAGAGGTCGTCATCGGCCACGCCAGCCATGCGCAGGATGTCTTCTTCATGCTCTTTGTGGATAACGTCCACCACGTCGTCGATCGTGATCGACCCGACCAACCGTCCCCCGCCGTCAACCACGGGCGCGGACACAAGGTCGCGCTGGCGGAACAAAAACGCCACATCCTCTTGGTCCGTTTCCACATTAATGCGCTCAATATCGGCCGTCATCAAATCCGCGACGGCGACTGGCCGCCGTGTGCGCAACAGTTTGGACAGCGCGATTTTACCAACCGGCCGATGCGAAGGGTCCACCACATAGATGTCATAGAACACGGACGGCAGTTCCGAAGGGGCCGCGTCATCAACCGCCAAATCCGTTGCGCGGCGCATGAAATCAATGGTTTCCCCTACGGTCCAAAAAGTCGGGACGGTGACCAACTCGCGCTGCATCAGGCGTCCCGCGGACTCTTCCGGATACGTCAGACTTTCCTCAATCAGGGAGCGATCAACATCGGGGATGGCGTCCAACACCTCCCGGCGCATGGCGTCATCCTCAATGTCATCCACCAGTCCAACCGCATCATCCGAGTCCAGATACTGGACGACCTGGGCGATGGCCTCCGCATCCATTTCGACCAGAACGTCCTCGCGAACGGTTTCATCCAGTTCCGAAATGACTTCCGCACCGACTTCGTCACCGAGCGCCTCGACAAGGGCCGGACGTTGCGCGGGCGCGACTCGCTCAAGAATATCGGCGATGTCGGCATGGTGAAGATCGGCGGCAAGCTCCCGCACGCGTGCGGCCTCACCAGACTCAAGAGCCGCGACCATCGCTTTCTCGACACCATTCTCGCCAACGGCCAATACCAGCGTTTCCGGCTTTTTCTTCTCCTTTTTGTTCTTTTTTTTGCGGCGGCTTCGCTCGAGCGCGCCGCCGATGGCGGCGGCGTTATCCAGCGCGTCAACGGCCGCGCTTTCTTGGTGTCCCGTCCCCTCTTTTTCCGGTTTGCCGCCGTTTTTCGCCAACGCTCCAGGCTCCCTTCCGCCCTCGCGCGAACCCTAATATGATTTCCAGCCGACGCCTAGGCGGCGTCTTTATTTACGTGAGCCACGCCATGGCGCGAGCGAGGTTTGGAAAGACCTAAAGGCGCCGATGGTCTTTTCGGCGTCATAGGGCGATCCCTTCGTCACTCCCGCCCCCTTACTTTGTCATTCCCGCGCAGGCGGGAATCCAGAGCAACCTTTATCAATCGCTCATCGGTCGGAACGCGGACCGCCGCGCCGGACCCCCGCCTTCGCGGGGGCGGCGAAATAATAACGCGGGGGTGACGCGTTGGCTTCATGCGGGATCGTCATATAGACCCCGCCCGCGCGGCAATGACGAGAGGTGAAAAATCAAGGTGTTATTCCATCTGCCGAAACCAGTCACGAAGCCCCAAGTCCAGGCGCAACTCTTCGTCTTCGGCTAATGCCTTGCAGTGAGCTATTGGCGCACGCAGCGTGTTTAACGTTGCCAAGACCTTTTCAACAGCCCTGACATCGCGGAACATGTCGCCGAATATGGTCCAATTCGACTTGATGATCTCGCCAAGTTCGCCAAAATTTGTGAAGTCAATCAGATCCGTGGAACGGGGTGTAACGCCCGACGCAACTTCCTTTTTGCGATTGCATTCGGCGTTTTTCCTTACTGCCTCGGGTACGGCTTCGTCCCACCAGTCCGAACCGCGCTCCTCCTCAAGCCTCTGGGAGATTATCTCCCGGATGCTGTTTTCCAGGCAGTAGAAGATGGCGTAGTTCGCCGACATCCTAGAAGCTTCTCGCCTAAGCCGTTCGACAAACTGTGGGTAATAGGTTTGGTCAATTCGTTCTTCTGAGTCTCGGCGATGCCCGAGGTCAATGTCGCGGTCTCGCTCAAGCTTGCGAATCTCAGACTCAATTGCGGGATTGTTAAGACCAAAAAATTTCAGCACTTCTTCGGATTTCATGGGTTTTTCAGCAGATTATCTCGTAACGCCTTGAAAATGGCGTTGAATACTTCAGGGTCAGTCGTTTCTGGCAGATTGAGGTTGATTGTATATCCCAATCGCAGTTCAACGTTGTCTTCAGCGCCAATTGTGGTGTCACTAATCGGAACGGGTGTCTGTACTCCATCGGGTTTTTGGATTGTCCTGTCCTCTATGGGGGCCTTATTTTCGAAATCCGCTTGCTCCTTCAAAGCCCAAAACGTACCCACAATACCCTTAATTCTTGCGTCGTTCTTGGTCCCTCCGGTCACCTCAACGACCAGTGAGATCAGCTTGTCTCGGGACAGGTCGTAAACGTACTCGTTACGATCAAAGAGTTCGCTGAAACCATTCCGTATCCCTTGGGCAATTGCCGTCCCTTGGGTTTTCGCGTTTTGGAACTGATCGTAGAGCGTGGTTGGCGCTCCATCTGATTCGACGAAACCAAGTCTTTTCAGAAACGGGATGACCGCTTTGGCGCTTCCCCCGCTGTGACCAAATTTTGTTTCTAGGAAGTCCTGATTAAAACGTTCCGGTCAACGAAAATTTTTATTTATTTTTTCTATAAACAGTATGTTAGCGGCGACCGCATAGCCGGAATTAAACGACAAAGAACGGCACAATATTTATGTATCATTTAATTCTCAAAAACAAAGGGTCACGCCATACAGCCGTGACCCTTTGTTTTTTAAATGGTGCGGTCGAGAAGACTCGAACTTCCACCCGTGTTACCGGACAGCGACCTCAACGCTGCGCGTCTACCAATTCCGCCACGACCGCACTATTTTAGCGATTGAAGACGGCCTCCTCCGGACGCCTTCGATCTCGAAAGACGGGCAGATAGCAAATCTAGGCCCGCCTCGCAAGCACACAACCACCAGCCTCTGGCGGAATAACACGAACATGATCTCCTCACCAGATCCCAATATCGAATGGCGCGTCTCGGATGAGCCCGTCGAGTATGAGTACGCCATGTCCGCCATGGAAGAACGCGTCGATCAAATTCGCGCCGGGATCGCGCCGGAATTAATCTGGTGTCTGGAACACCCCGCCCTCTACACCGCCGGCGCAAGCGCCGACCCGGCGGAGCTTTTGGAACCAGACCGCTTTCCCGTTTTCCGGACGGGCCGGGGCGGCCGCCATACCTATCACGGCCCGGGACAGCGGGTTGTCTACGTTCTTTTAGACCTCAAGAAACGCGGCGCCGACGTCAGGGCTTATGTTCACGGCCTGGAAGAATGGATTATCAGAACGCTGAAGACCTTCAACGTGACGGCGGAACGCCGCGAGGGACGGGTCGGCGTCTGGGTTCCGCAAGGGCCCCCGGCGGCGGATTATTACCGCGAGGAGAAAATCGCCGCCATCGGTGTCCGCGTCCGGAAATGGGTGACGTTCCACGGCCTGTCGCTCAACGTCGATCCAAATCTGTCGCATTTTGAGGGAATCGTTCCGTGCGGCGTCGCGGAGCACGGCGTGACCTCGCTGTGGGCCCTGGGCCAGACGGTTGGGTTGGCGGACGTGGACCTGGCGCTTCAAGCCACCTTCAACGGGGTGTTCAACCGTTCGGAAGCCGCGTGAACCCAAGGTCTTCCGATGGCGCGCCGGGCTCGGTCTCGACCGACGTCACCTTGGACGGGAAGGGGCCTTTCCAACAATGCTCCAGCATTTCATCGACGCTTTCGGCGGCGCCGGAAAACAGCGCCTCCACCCGGCCGTCCGATAGGTTCCGAACCCAGCCGGTCAATCCCAGCGCCGCCGCTTTACCCCTCGTCCAATTCCGAAATCCAACACCCTGGACACGCCCAGAAATCCGCACACGGACCGATTTTTCATGAGGCGTCGGCATGGCCAACCTCCCCCCAGATCAAGGTTGCGGCAATCATAAACATGACCAGCGCCACTATACCGTCCAAAAGACGCATACCGGTTTTGCCGCGAAAAAACGGCGCCGCCGCCTGCGCGCCGGCGGCGAGGCCGTAGAACCAGAGGAACGACGCAAGGACCGCGCCCCCCGCGAACCAGAGACGCGCCCCGCCGTCCACCTGGGCCGCGACCCCGCCCAGCATCACCACCGTGTCCAGATAGACATGCGGATTCAGCCAACTCAGCGCCAATGCGGTCAACACAGCGGCCTTAAGCCCCCCCGCCTTCGGTCCCGCATCCCAATCGAATTCGCGCGCGCGAATGACGTTTTTCGCCGCCTGAACACCATAAAAAACCAGAAAAGCCGCGCCGCCCCAAGCCGCCGCTTGACGCAGCCATGGCGTTTCCGCGATGACCGATCCCAAACCGGCGGCGCCCGCGACAATCAGGGCGGCGTCGGTCAGGAAACAGACCGTGGCGACGGCGAAGACGCACCGGCCGATCACCCCTTGGCGGATGACGAAAGCGTTTTGCGCGCCGATCGCGATAATGAGACCAAGCCCCAGGCCGAAGCCTTGAGAGGCGGCGGCGAAAACGGTCATCGGGAAGCGGCCATGTTCAGCGCCGATGCTACTCGAAGGTCATGATTACTTGGTCAACGGCCAGGCTGTCTCCAGCCTCCGCCTCCGTCGTCGCGACCACCACGTCCTTCCCGGCGCGGATGACATTCTCCATCTTCATGGCTTCCAGAACGCACAGTTCCTCACCGGCCTTGACCTCCTGGCCCGCCTCGACAGCCAGAGAAACCAGCAAGCCCGGCATGGGCGACAACAGCATTTTAGAGGTGTCCGGCGGCTCTTTCACCGGCATCAAACGATGCATGGCTACTCCGTGATCGTTCAACACCAACGCATCGACTTCCGTGCCGCCCATAAACAACCGGTAGCCCACTTCCAAGCGCGAAACCTGTAGGCAAACCTGATTATCGTTGATCCGCCCCGTGAATAGCGGATCACCCAATCGCCAGCTGGTTTTAATGACATAATCTTCCGCGCCGAAAGACACTTCATAACCGCCTTGAATGGGCGTTATGGCGGCTTTGTGCTCTTCCTCGCCCAAGACCACGGTCCAGACATTCGCGACCTGGCGATTGCGCCCGGCCGCTTGGCCGCTGATTTCCGCAGCCCTGCCTTGATACGCGCGATGCATGGCGGCGGCGCAAGCGGCAAACACCTTAGGATCGGCGGCGGGCAAATCAGTTGGATGGAAGCCGCCGGGATATTCCTCCGCGATGAAATTGGTCGAGAAATTACCGGACCGGAACCGGGAATGGGCCATCAGGGCCGCCAAAAAGGCGATATTGTTGCTGACGCCGCGCAAATAGAACCGGTCGAGGGCTTCCCCCATCCGTTCAATGGCGCCATCCCGCGTCTTATCGTGGGTGATCAGCTTGGCGATCATGGGATCGTAGTGCATAGAGATTTCACCGCCTTCCTCAACCCCCGTATCGACGCGCACCGAGGCGCTTTCGGGCGGCGGGCTATAGCGCGTCAACCGCCCGATGGACGGCAGGAAGTTGCGGAACGGGTCTTCCGCATAAATGCGGGCCTCCATGGCCCAGCCGGTCAAGGTCACGTCTTCCTGGCCAAAGTCCAGCTTCCCGCCATCCGCCACGCGGATCATCTGTTCGACCAGATCTAAGCCGGTGATCTTTTCCGTGACCGGATGCTCAACCTGAAGACGGGTGTTCATTTCCAGGAAATAAAAATTCTTGTCCTTATCGACGATGAACTCCACGGTCCCGGCGGAGTGATAATCGACGGCCCTCGCCAGGGCCACGGCCTGTTCCCCCATAGCCTTCCGGGTTTTCCCGTCCAGGAACGGCGACGGCGCTTCTTCGATGACCTTTTGGTGACGGCGCTGGATCGAACATTCCCGTTCGCCCAGGTAGACGCAGTTCCCGTGCTTGTCGCCCAGGACCTGGATTTCGATATGGCGGGGCTGTTCGATGAATTTCTCAATGAAAACCCGGTCATCGCCGAAGCTTGAGCGCGCCTCGTTCCGCGCGCGGACCAGACCGTCTCGGCATTCCTCGTCGTTCCAGGCAATTCGCATACCTTTGCCGCCGCCTCCGGCGGACGCCTTCAACATCACCGGATAACCGATGCCGGCGGCGATCTTGACGGCCAGATCCGGGTCGGAAATCGCTTCCGTATGTCCCGGCACAATGGAAACCCCCGCCTTTTCGGCGAGCATCTTGCTTTCGATTTTATCGCCCATGGCCTTAATTGCGCCCGGCGGCGGGCCAATAAAACCGATCCCCTTCGCGTCTAACGCTTCGGCAAAGGCCGCGTTTTCAGACAAAAAGCCATAGCCCGGATGCACCGCGTCCGCGCCCGTTCTCTCAACAGCCGAGAGAATATTGTCGATCACCAAATAACTCTCGGCGCTGGGAGCCGGCCCAATGGCCTCCGCTTCATCCGCCATCCGAACATGCGGCGCCCGCGCGTCCGCTTCCGAATAGACGGCGACGGTTGCGACACCCAACCGCCTAGCGGTCTTAATGACCCGGCAAGCGATTTCACCTCGATTGGCAATCAGGATTTTTTTCATTAATTACGTATCGCCTCGCGGTCTAACCAGTCTCCGCCCCCGCAGCGCAAGCGCTTTGCCTCTTCCCGTTTAACCGAAGACGAGGCTGGATTAAATTCGAAAACGCAAAATTACGCCGCAGGATGGCCAAAACCGCCGCACGGCGTCCGCCTCGGACTTGATCGAAGATGCGTCAGCCAGGCCTGCGATCAGGTGAGCCAAACTGAGGCCGTCCGTTTTCAAGGTTTGATTGAGAGTAAACGGACGGTACTCCGTTTCAACGAATGAAGGCGGGAAAGGAACGGAAGGAAACCGGATGATTCGCGCCGGCTTTCCTGCGCCGCCGGAATAATCCAGCCTCGCGGTTAAAGAGATTAAATGCGTCTTGCCTCGTTTTTTGCGCCGCTTGCCGGCCGGTTTGACGCCTTAATTCCCATAAGCGCCTGCGGGGAAAGCCCAATATGCGGTTAATGGTGACTTAGCGGCTGACTTAGCGGTTGACTTGGCGGCCGCCTCACAGGGGAATGTTGCCGTGTTTCCGCCATGGATTTTTCAAATCCTTTTCCCGCAGCATACGAAGGGACCGGCAAATACGCGCTCGAGTGTTGTGAGGCATGATCACATCGTCGATAAAACCGCGTTTGCCCGCGATGAATGGATTGGCGAACCGCTCGCGGTACTCTTCCGTACGGGCCGAGATTTTCTCTTCATCGCCGATATCCTGACGGAAGATGATCTCGACGGCCCCCTTTGGTCCCATAACGGCGATTTCCGCCGTCGGCCAAGCGAGATTCACGTCGCCGCGTAAATGTTTCGACGCCATGACGTCGTAGGCGCCGCCGTAGGCTTTCCGCGTGATACAGGTGACTTTCGGCACGGTCGCCTCGGCATAGGCGTAAAGCAACTTCGCGCCGTGCTTGATAATGCCGCCATATTCTTGCGCAGCGCCCGGTAAAAACCCCGGAACATCAACAAATGTGACGATGGGAATGTTAAACGCGTCGCAGAACCTAACGAACCGGCCGGCCTTTGTGGACGATGCAATATCCAAGCACCCCGCCAGAACCATTGGCTGATTGGCGACAATCCCGACCGTGGTTCCCTCCATGCGGCCGAACGCGATAACGATATTGCCCGCGTGGTTGGGCATGAGTTCGAAGAAGTCCCCCTCATCGACGACTTTCTCGATCAATTCCTTCATGTCATAGGGCTTGTTGGGATTGTCGGGGATCAGGGTGTCAAGCGACTTCTCCACTCGATCATGCGGATCCGGGGTTGGCCGCACCGGCGGTTTCTCGCGGTTGCTGGACGGCAGGAAATCAATAAAGCGGCGAAGATAAAGCAGCGCCTTCAGGTCATTTTCAAAGGCGCGGTCCGCGACCCCGGATTTCGTCGTATGAGTGCGCGCGCCGCCCAAATCCTCGGCGGTCACCGTCTCGTGAGTCACAGTCTTGACCACATCCGGCCCCGTCACGAACATGTAGGACGTATCCTCGACCATGAAAATGAAGTCCGTCATGGCCGGTGAATAAACCGCCCCGCCGGCGCATGGCCCCATGATGCAGGATATCTGTGGTATGACGCCGGATGCCAGGACGTTGCGTTGAAATACTTCCGCATAACCCGCGAGCGACGCGACGCCTTCTTGGATGCGCGCGCCGCCGGAATCGTTCAACCCGATGACTGGCGCGCCCACCTTCATCGCCTGATCCATCACTTTGCAGATTTTCTCGGCATGAGCTTCCGAGAGAGAGCCGCCGAACACCGTGAAGTCCTGGCTGAAGACGAACACCAGACGACCGTTTACGGCGCCGAATCCGGTGACGACTCCGTCACCCGGAATGTTCTGTTCATCCATCCCGAAATCGGCGCATCGGTGTTCGACGAACATATCCCATTCCTCGAAAGATCCCGGGTCCAGAAGCAGCTCTATGCGTTCGCGCGCGCTTAGCTTGCCCTTTGAATGCTGGGCGTCGATACGCCGCCGCCCCCCGCCCAGGCGCGCCGCCGCCCGCTTCTCGTCCAAACGCTGAATGATCTCCTGCATGACGCCCCCTGGCGGCTTGTTTTTCACGCTCTCAGCATATGCAGAAAACGCGCCGCCGTCTCAACTTCTTGTTTGATGCCGTCGAGGCGTTTCCGCGCTTCCGCGTCTACTCCCCAAAGGCGGGATTGGTGCGCCTCATCAATGATTGAGGCCGCGAAGGCCGACTCGCCGTCCAGTTCTCCCGCGTCAAGCGCCAAGGCGATGACGAGCGATCCCGTGGCTTGAGTGACGGAAGCGGCGGCGGTCAACCGCCAGCCGCTCATCCCGGCAAGACGGTTCTCGAACGCCGCAGCGGTTTCCCGGGGTTGTTCAACATGGAGAATACCAGCGGTCGTCCTGAGCCTTACGCCAAGGTCCCTCTCAACCCATGCGATCAGGGGATCCCATCTGGCGGCTTGCTCGGCCGCCAAGTCATCGGGATTATCCGCCCGATAACAGATAAGATCCGACGCGCCGTATTTTGCGATGTCTTGCGCAACCTCGTCTCGCCTCGGACCAACGCGATCCAGCGCGGTGAAGGCCAGTTGGGTAAGCGGCATACTGGAAGGCCGCACCTCGTCGCCTTGCGAGCGCCACTCTCCGGCGCAAGCCTCGGCCAAGCGCGCGGACGGCAAAACTAGCAGCCCCCCAGCGGGGGTTTTTAAATCACGGTTGTCCAGCCTCACTCCCGTTCCGCCCTTGCCGGCGCGCAGGCGGACATCGGCGTAAAAGCGTTTCGCTTTGGCGTTCAACATGCGTCTTAATTGCCAAACAAGCCGCCGAGCCCCTTGCCGATGGCATTCCCAACGCCACGCAGGCCCTCTTCAACGACGGAGCCCTTGGGCCGTTCGGCCGGTCCTTGTGAAGAGCCGGAAGGCGCGCCGCCGCCGCTCGATTTTTCCGCAGTCTCCAGCTTTGAGGGCGTCACGGCCTCGCCCGCCAACGCCGCTCTGCAGTAGTCCGTGTTATCGATGGAAGATCGCGCCGCGCTCAAGGCATGTTCGGCGGCCACGGAGAGCCCGAAGGTCGCAAAGGCCGCGACACCCCGCGCGACGGACCCCACGGCGGCTTCCACCACATCCTTCGTGCTTACGTCGATATCCGGTTTCGCCAACGTGCCTCCCACATTGATGGGCACAAGGGGAATCAACCCCAAGAGGCTGGCTTTCTTGGCGCGGGGCTCGATCACCAGAGCGATCATTTCGTTCCGAAGATCGACGCCGCCGACGACGACGACCGACAGCCCTGCGGCTTCCGACACAAAGGAACGGAGCTTGGCCCGGCCCTTTTTAAGGTCCGCGTGGACGACCGCGCATTTCAGGACCCTGTCCTCCTCGCTCTGGAAGATCGGGAAACCGCCAAGGATATCCTTGGAGACCAATTCTAACGCGCCGTTCTCGATACTGCCGTTTACGGACGCCACACGGACTTCTCCGTCCAGCCCCGCCATCAAGGAACGGACAGATCCGCCGGCGGCGGAAACGGCCGCATCCACATCGACCTTGCCGGTGACGATGTCCGGATGCCCCCGGTCCGCCAGAAGTTTGCCGTAATCGAACCGCGAGATCTTAAGCCTCGCCGCCAACGCCGGCGTGGCCCGGGCGGCGTCGAGCGACATATCAGCCGTCATTTTCGCGCCCTGATACACGGCTTCGACCGATTTGACGTTCAGCTTGCCGCCCGCCAGGTCAAGCTTGACGGCCACGCCGTCGAACTCCGACCCCCGGGCCTTAAGTTTCGTGATCCCCACGTCCAGCGATACGTCCGCCGCCTTCAAACCACCCAGCGGCAGCGGATTATCGGGGAAGATACGGTCATCGCCTTCCGCAGTCCCTTCCCCACCGCCAGTGGCGGCGGATTGCTCCGGGGCGCTTTTTTCCCGCTTTGGCAGTAATTCGTCCAAATCAATCAGCGCGGAGCGGATGGTCGCGGCCACCGCTGGACGCTCTCCCAGCAGGTCAAGGCGCGCGCTGCCCTCCAAACGGCTCTCGCCCAGTTTCAATCCAATATCTGACGCCCGATAGGCGCCCTTATCGTCGCGAACCCGAAACGAGACGTCCAAGGGGGGCAAAACCGGCGCCTCGGCGCCGGCAACCGACGCCAAACCGGCCACGTCCCGGATGACGGCTTTCACCGTCACGTCGATACCGGCGGGCTTAAGCGGTTTCAAGACTTCGCCAGCGACGTCGATCACCGCCACCCGTCCCTTGCCGAGATGAAATTTCAGGCGGGGAATCGACGGCTCGGCCGCAGAGCCTTGAATTTTAACGGCGCCCGAAAACGCGCCCAGGTCCGGCGCCGCGATGTCATGCAAGACGGGCGCGAATTTCTGGACGATCTCGAAACCGGTCTTGATCGACGCCCCCTCGACGGAAACATCAATGTCCAAGCCCGATTGGGCGAACACATTCCGGACACTGCCGGCGACGCCGATTTTCAGCGCCTCCGGCGTACCCGCGGTCAATCGCAGACCAGATAAAGCCAGTTCTTCAAATCCGCCTTTCAGCGTCGCCTTGACGTCGAACGGTCCGAGATCGGCGGCGGGCGGCTCTCTCAATCCAGGCGCCAATTTGGACGCCTCGCTCAGCGTTTCCTTAACCGACGCGCCGCGAGCCGAAACGGTCAGGTCCAGACCGCCCATGGGCCGGGTGGAACCGATCCGTCCCTTTGCCGAACCGTCAACGCCAAGAGCCGCGAAGGTCAGGTCCACGTCCACGTTTTGGCCGCTTGACAACGCTTGAATGGAGCCGAACGCGCCGTCCACTTTAAAGGCCGCGCCGTTGATGACGCCGTTAACGGCGAACTTGAGCGGCGCGCTCTTGGAGTCCGCCGTGACCGTCAGGGTTTCCAGATTTAACGTCTGGGTGAAACCGGTGACGCCATCTTTATAAGTGACCGTCACGTCCTCGACGTGTACGTCGTTGACGACGGGTAGAGCGGCGCGCGCGCTGAAGCCCGCGGATGAGTCAGGCGCCGACGCCGCGGCTGGACTAGAGGCGGCGAATTCCCAATTACCTTTGCCCGTCTTGTCCGTTTCGGCGATGACGTCGAGCCCGGCCAGAATCAGACGCTTGATATCGACCTCGCCGGACAGCAGCGGCAACAACGCCACTTCCGCCTCCAGCTTTTTCAAAATCGCCATATCCTTACGGCTGCCCCAATCCGCGTTGGCGAACGTGACGTCGGAGATCGATAACGACGGGCTAAGGGAAATATTAAGTTCCAAATCGCCGGCCAGCTTGACGTCGCGTCCGGTCGCTTTTTCGACCGCATCCTCAATCAGCGGCTTGTAGCTGTTGAAATCGAGCGACGCCAGGATGGCCACACCGGCGACCACGACGGCTATCGCGCCAATCGCCGCGAATGAGCCGATTTTGATCCATTTTCCCATCCGCATTTCCGTCTCCTTAATCGCCCGCCCGCGCCCGCGAGCCTTACGTCGCGCTCCAGCCAAGCGCCTGTTTATCCATGATGATCCGCAGTTCGGAAAAGTCGTTAATTAAAACGTCCGCGCCGGCGCCCGTCAGCTCGTCCGGATCATGATACCCCCACGTGACGCCGATGGCGAACACGCCCGCGCGGCGCGCCATTTCCATGTCAAACGCCGTGTCGCCGATCATGACCATATGCTCAAGGGCGCCGCCCGTCTCGCTCGCGGCCCGGTACAGCATATCGGGATCAGGTTTTCCAGGGCTTGTATCCGCCGTCTGCAAGGTGACGAAACGTTCCAACAACCCGTGAGACTTCAATACGTGATCGAGTCCCCGCCGTGACTTGCCCGTCGCGACGCCAAGAAGCCAGCCGTTCTCCTCGGCCGCCGCAATGGCGTCCTTCGCGCCGGGATAAAGAGGTTCGTCCGGCTTTCCAGCCGCCCTTAAGTCGCGAATGGCCTCAATATATCGCTGACTGACCGCTTCCGCTTGATCACGCCGATCATCACTCAGCAACCGTTCAATCGCCGTCATCAAAGGCAGACCAATAACCCGCCGGACATCATGAGCGCTGGGTGACGTCAAACGGCGCTCCTGAAACGCCCGCGTCATCGCGTCAACAATCATCCGCCGCGAGTCCACTAGGGTTCCGTCGCAATCAAAAACCGCAAGCCGGGGGGGTGAGCCATCAAGGACCGTCATGACTGAGAGTTTGGAGATATAACCCGGCGGGTCAAGTGAGCGGTCAATGTCACAAAACGGAAGCACTCGAAACAGCAAAATTTCCTTCGGAAATTGGCGTTTGCCGTTGCATCCGGCGGCAAGTTTCGAAATCTTTATTTCTGGACACAGAAGCGGAGAAGGTCGAACGGGCGTTCCATCATTCATGTTTGACCGGGCCCGATTGCGGGACCAGGTAAGCACGGCTGTGCGGCCAGCGTCATGCGGACGGAGACCCGCGTCATCCAGAAGGAGAAATACACCATGTTGAAATTCAAGGCCCTTTCGGGCACGACATTCGCGCTTGCCTTGACCGCGAGTTGCGCCAATTACGATTTGAACGCAACGAAGAACCTGGGCGTGGGCGGCAGTCCGTTCCAACAAGCGCTTTACGCGGAATATCTCGATCTGGCCGTCATGGAAGATGATGAAAGTGATCTTCCCGACGCGGGCTATTTCAATGCAAAAGCCGCCGCCGCCGCCCGCGGCCAATCCGTGACCGCTCAAGCGCTGGCTGAACGCAAACTGCCGAAGAACAAGATCGGCGAGTTACGCATTGCCCGGAACACTCTGCGGCAAGCCCTGAAAGAACGCGCCGCCGTCAAGGCGCCGCGCGACGCGGCGCGCGCGCAAGCGATGTTTGACTGCTGGATGCAGGAACAGGAAGAAAATGATCAACCGGATGACATCGAGCGCTGCCGCCGTGAATTCGAAAAAGCCATGGAAAAGACGCTCGCCGCGCTTGAGCCGAAGCCAAACCGCAAAACCATCGAATTCATCGTTTTCTTCGGCTTCGACAGTTCCGCGATCAATAAGGCCGCGAAATCGACGGTGGACCAAATTGTAAAAGCCGCCAAGGGCGCCGGGCAAGTCCTGCTGACGGGCCACACCGACACCTCCGGCGGCGCCGTTTATAACGAAAAACTGGCCGAGGCCCGCGCCAAGGCGGTTGAGGCCGCGCTGAAATCCAGGGGATTGACCACCAAGATCGTTACTCAGTCCCTGGGCGAGAGCGCGCCGCGCGTGAAGACGGGCGACGGCGTCAAGGAATTCGGCAACCGCCGGGTGACGGCGACCATTCGCTGACGGCCCGCCGCGATTTTCTCATCCCCCCGCTCCCATTCCGTCATTCCCGCGAAGACGGAAGTCCAGCCGAACGGCCCGCGTTCGGACCTGTCATGAGTGATGGCTGGTCATACGTGACAAGGGGTAGTCTGGACCCCCGCCTTCGCGGGAGTACAAAATAATAACGCGGGCAAAATAATAACGCGGGAATGAGGCGGCGGCGTCGAGCGAGACCGTCATAGGTGACGGAGAGCGGTCCGGGTTCCCGCCATGAGCTGTTCCAAAGGGCGTGGGAATGACGCCCATAACAACCAAAAATCTTAGTTATCTAGGATAGATCAATTTTTAATTGATTTGGCGCAAAATCAACACCCTTTGTATTGCTTGCGGACACATTCGCGGGCGAGGTCTTGCGCCTTTTCGATCTGGCTTGAATTCATTTCCGCCCCGATGAGGTCTCTGGCCTTGGCCGCTCCCTTGTCCCCGGATGACGCGGCGATATTGACCCACATGTGGGCGCTGACAAAATCCTGTGGAACGCCCCGTCCGTTTTTGTACATCCAACCCAGATTGAACTGGGCGGGGGCGTTCCCCTGTTCGGCGGCGCGCCGGTACCACTTGACTGCGGTCTTATGGTCTTGAGGAACGCCTTTTCCGTCTTCGTACATCACACCCAGATTGTTCTGGGCGGGGGCGTCTCCCTGTTCGGCGGCGCGCCTGAACCACTTGAACGCGGTCTTATGGTCTTGTGGAACGCCCCATCCGTTTTTGTACATCCAACCTAGCTTTTTCTGGGCGTCGGCGCCTCCCTGTTCGGCGGCGCGCCTGAACCACTTGAACGCGGTCTTATGGTCTTTTGGAACACCCCGTCCGTTTGCGTACATCTTACCCAGAATGAACTGGGCGGGGACGAACCCCTGTTCGGCGGCGCGCCGGTACCACTTGACCGCGGTCTTATGGTCCTGTGGAACGCCCCGTCCGTATTTGTACATATCACCCAGACTTGCCTGGGCTAAGGCGATCGCCAGGTTGTCGGCGCGCCGGTACCACTTGACCGCGGTCTTATCGTCCCGTGGAACGCCCTGTCCGTTTTTGTACATCCAACCCAGATTGTTCTGGGCGCGGGCGATCCCCTGTTCGGCGGCGCGCCTCAACCACTTGACCGCGGTCTTATGGTCTGTTGGAACGCCCAGTCCCCCGCCGTACATCAAACCCAGACTGAACTGGGCGGGGGCGTTCCCCTGTTCGGCGGCGCGCCTCAACCACTTGACCGCGGTCTTATGGTCTTGTGGAACGCCCTGTCCGGTCATGTACATCCAACCCAGATTGCCCTGGGCGGGGGCGATCCCCTGTTCGGCGGCGCGCCGGTACCACTTGACCGCGGTCTTATGGTCTTGTGGAACGCCTTCTCCGTTTTCGTACATCTCACCCAGATTGTTCTGGGCGTCGGCGTTCCCCTGTTCGGCGAGAGGCGTCCATTCACGGAGGGCGGTTTCGTAATCGCCCCTCGCAAGGGCGGTCATGCCCTTTGAAAAATCGGCGCCCCGGCCCGCCCCCATGCCGCCAAGAAGCATAGCGAGGATCAGGCAGGACATGGCCAGTATGCGTCTCATACCGGCGCCATGGCGAAAACCATTGGGAGCGCAAGAGGCCGGGAGGGAATTTAACGCATCCCTGCCGAACCCCTTCGGCGTTTTTTCATTTCCGCCTTCGCGTTTGGTCATCGTCCGCTCCCTTTTTTGTTATCCCGCGCCTACTTTATATTTCCACCCTCACTTTGTCATTCCGGCTCTTGGTTTCGTCATTCCCGCGAAGGCGGGAATCCAGCCGGATGGCCCACGATTTCCGCGCGCCTTAAAGCGCTGGCGAAAGCGTGAGAGCCGGACCACGCGGCGCGCGCGGAGTTGAAAAAACATCGCTCAAGGATACGTTCGCGCGTCTCTTTCGGAACTTCGGCCACCCGCGTCAAACCCTTGGCGCCCGTCTTCCGAAGGGTCCGGACCGTCGGATGGTTCGTTAAAGGTTCCGTTCGTCGATGAAGCCACTCGCGTCGTCATCCACGGCCAACCCCAGCGATTTCCAGCTTTTCCGCATGTGATCCGGCAACGGGGCCGCGACATCAAGCGGCTTGCCCGACGGCGTGGGGACCACAAGGCGCCGCGCGTGAAGGTGCAGCCCGGTGGCCAACACGCCGCCCTTCAGATAGGCGCCCCGGCCGCCATATTTTCCGTCGCCGGCGATTGGCGTGTCCATGGCCGCGGCATGGGCGCGCAGTTGGTGCGTGCGTCCCGTCAACGGCTCCATGGCCAGCCAGGCGGCTCGTTCGCCGAGCCGCTCGATGACGCGGTAAAATGTGATCGCGCGCTTGCCGTCGCCGGCCGCCTCCATCTTTTCGCCGCCCCGTCCGCCTTGCTTGCCGAGACGCAGGTCGATGCGTCCTTGCGCGATTTCCGGCACGCCGATGACAAGCGCCCAATAGAGCTTTCGGGCGTTCTTATCCCGAAAGGCCGCCGTCAGCCACCGCGCGGCCCTCGCCGATCTGGCGAGCAGCAACACCCCGCTGGTGTCCCGGTCAAGGCGATGAACCAGCCTTGGGCGCTCGCCCCCATCCGCGAGAGCGTCCAGCAAACCGTCCAGATGTCTGGGTTGATTGGCGCCGCCCTGCACCGCAAGGCCGGCGGGTTTGTTGAGCGCGATGACGTCCTTGTCCCGGCAGAGCACCCAGCTTCTCACCTCGTCGATGGTTTTGGGATCAAGGATTTTCTTCCGGGGCCGGGGCGCCGGTTTGGCGTCTTCGCCGCCCAAAGGCGGCACACGAACCGCCTGGCCCGTCTCCAGGCGTGTGTTCGTCTTCGCCCGCGCGCTGTCCACCCGCACCTGACCCGTGCGGAGCAATTTCTGCAATTTGCCGAATCCAAGGTTTGGAAAACGGACCTTGAACCATCGGTCCAGGCGCATGCCGTCTTCCTGGTCCGTCACGCGCGCGTGCTGAACGCCGCTCACGCCAACATCATCCGCATGACCTTCAGCCCCGCCCAGATCCCAAGGACGCACAACACGACGGAACCCAGAACATAGACGCCCGCGGCCGCCAATTGGCCCCGCTCGTAAAGCGTGTAGGCGTCCAATGAGAAAGTGGAAAAGGTCGTGAAGGCGCTCAACACGCCCGCGACGAGCGCCGCGCGCAGTTCCGGCGCCGGCGACCATTTCAGGGCCATTGTCTCGATCAACGCCGCCAGGATGACGGAGCCGGCGAAGTTCACCACAAAGGTTCCCCAGGGAAAACTGGAACCCATGAGATGTTCGACGCTACTGGTCACCAGATAGCGCAGAACCGCGCCCACGGCGCCGCCCGCCGCGACGGCAAAAAGGATTGTTCCGTTCATGGTGGTCAGCTTACGCCGAAAATCCATCCTTCGGTCATGGCAATTTCGCGACTCATTCCGGGCGGCTTCCAATTTTCCTTGACGCGCGCCTGATGACGAAGCCCCGCGGCTGTGACCAGCGCGTCCCAGGCGTGGTCCGATTGATTCGCCTGACAGCCGGGAGGGTCACTCTTGTATAACGTCCAAACTTCGGACGCATCCGCCGCGCTACGGATCTTCTTGTTTCCGCATTTGGCGCGCTTGAGAAAGACGCGCGGGAACACCTCGACCATCACAGCGCAATCACCCGTGTCCTCATCGAACGGCCAGAAAGCGCACTGGCGCCGGCAATTGGCGTCCAGGTGATGGAACACGCGCATCCCGGCCAAGCTGGCCTTTCCCACCTGGGCTGGGCCAATCAACTTGTAAACACTTTGCGCTTGGCCCAGACCCTGGTCGCGGCAACGGACTTCGGTCACGCGAAGACGTTCGTCAAACCCCGCCGGTTTAGGATTCCCGCGCCAAAAACTGGCCGCGTGGTCTGGATGGGTGGTGAAGGCGCCGCCAAAGAAATCCGGGGCGCCGCCGGATATCTCGTTCACCAGACGCCAGAGGTCTCGGGCATTGTCCGGCCCCCCTTCAAAATATGCGCCCCTGTCCGCAAAGGGCAGCGCCGGGGAGAAATCGTATCCCACCAATACGCGCCCCTCGCCGACGGCGCGGAGGATAAAGTCATGGACCTTCTTTCGCGTCCACCCCCCACCGGGCGGCGTGACGAGGCGGGGCGCGTCTTTCCCGACCGCTTCTGCGACGGCGATACCTTTATATCGGGGACCTTTGGTGCCAGACCAATCAATGGCGATGACGCGCTCGAAACCTTTCCCGGCCCCATCCAAAAGCATCAGCGGGACTCCTGACGCTTAGCCCGGAGTTTCGTCCAGTAGTCCAGGCGTTTTCTCACCTCGCGTTCAAACCCCAACTCTTTCGGGTCGTAAAACCGGGTCCGCTCCATTTCGTCCGGAAAATAGTTCCGCCCGGAAAATCCGTCTTCGGCGTCGTGGTCGTATACGTAGCCCTCGCTGTAGCCGAGGTCCTTCATCAGCTTGGTCGGCGCGTTCAGGATATGCTTGGGCGGCGCCAGCGAGCCCGTGTCACGCGCTGCGCGCTTGGCGGCTTTCTCGGCCTTGTAAACGGCGTTGGATTTGGGCGCGGTGGCCAGATAGACCACACATTGCGCCAGCGACAACTCGCCTTCCGGGCCGCCCAGCCGGTCGTAAGCATCCCACGCGGCGAGAGCCTGGGGCATGGCGTTTGGATCGGCCATTCCGATGTCCTCAGAAGCGAACCGAAGGAGGCACCTAACGATATAGGCGGGGTCCTCGCCCCCCGTCAACATACGGGCGAACCAATAAAGCGACGCGTCCACGTCCGAGCCCCGAAGCGACTTATGCAGCGCGGAGATAAGATTATAGTGGCTTTCCCGCCCCTTGTCGTAATGCGGCGGACGGCGCCGCGCCGCAGCCGCCAAGCCCTGGGTGTCCAGGGGTTCCGTTGAGGGCTCCATGGCGAACAGGGTCTCCGCCAAATTCAAGAGGTATCGTCCATCCCCGTCCGCCATGGCGCGCAGAGCCGCCCGCGCCTCGTCGGTTATGGGTAACGAGCGGCCTTCCAGGGCCTCTGCGCGAATCAGAAGCTTCTCGCACGCCTCATCGTCCAGGCGATTCAGCACCAGAACCTGGACACGGCTGAGCAGCGCCGGATTCAGCTCAAAAGACGGGTTTTCCGTCGTCGCCCCCACCAGCACCACGGCGCCGTCCTCCACGTAAGGCAGGAAACCGTCCTGCTGGGCGCGATTGAAGCGGTGAATCTCGTCGATAAACAACAATGTCCCCTGGCCCATACGGCGGCGTTCCTTGGCGCGCTCGAAGACTTTGCGTAAGTCCGCGACACCAGAGAACACGGCCGACAAGGACTCGAAATGCAAAGAGGTCTGATCCGCCAGCAAGCGCGACAAAGTCGTCTTTCCCGTTCCCGGCGGCCCCCAAAGGATCACGGACGCAAGCCTGCCGCCCGCCGCGACACGGCCAATGAGACCTTCACGCCCCGTCAAATGATCTTGGCCGACCACCTCGGTTAGTTTCTCCGGTCTTAACCGATCGGCAAGCGGTCTGGGGGCCTGGGATTGGAACAGGGTGGACACGGATCAATCAGCCTGGAAATTTGCCGTCGAGGCGCCGTCCGTTGCGCTCAATGGAAATATCCCAATCACCTTGTCCGCGCTTGAGCGACTCGACGACCTGGGCGACGGTCCGCATGTCCCGGCCATTGACAAGCCGCACTAGGTCTCCCGGCCGGAAACCGTTTTCCGCCGCTTGGGACGCGCGCTTGACGGACTTCACGAAAACCCCGGTCATGAACGGATCAAGACCCAGGCGTTCATTCGTCGCCGGCGACAGATTGAGGATGGAGAGGCCGGAAAACGGACTCCCACCGCCGATGTTCGTCTCATCTGCGGCCGGTGTTTCCGGCGGCGGGGCGATACGCACCTGGGCCATACCGACGCGTCCGCCTCGAAGGACGCCGAACGGCGCCTCGGATCCCATTGCCGCCGTGGTCACCCGGAACTGCAGTCCATTGATGTCATCCACTTCATGTCCGTTTACGGACAAGATGACGTCGCCCGCCTTAAGGCCCGCTTGATCGGCGGCGGAACCCGGATAGACGTTTTGAACCAGAACGCCCGCAGGCCGCTTCAGCCCCAACGCCTCGGCAATTTCCGCCGTCACCTTTTGCTTTTGAATACCCACCCAGGGCCGTACCAGGCGGCCGTCCTTGACCACGCCGTTGATGACGGCGCGGACCAGATTGGACGGGATGGCGAAGCCGACGCCATGCGATCCGCCGCTTTTAGTGAAGATGGCCGTATTGACTCCCAGGAGTCTGCCGTCAAGCCCCACGAGCGCGCCGCCGGAGTTCCCGGGGTTGATGGCCGCGTCCGTCTGGATGAAAAAATCCAGGTCCGAGCGCCCCACTTGAGTGCGGGCAAGCGCCGAGACAATGCCGCTGGTCACCGTCTGCCCGACGCCGAACGGATTACCGATGGCGAGCACGATGTCGCCCACCTCCGCACCATCGGAGTCCGCGAATTCCAGCGCCGGCAATTTCTCGCCATCACGCTCCATCCGCAACACAGCCAGATCCGTCCGGTCGTCCTTGCCGATCAGATTGGCGCGGAATTCCCGCTTGTCGGCGAGCACGACCTTGATATCGTCAGCGCCCTCGATCACGTGGAAATTGGTGACCACCAGGCCGTCGGCGCGGACGATGACGCCGGAGCCCAATGAATTTTGCACCTCGCGCGCCAGCCCCTCATCGCCGCCAAAGCCAAAACCGCCGCCGAGAAACCGGCCGAAGAACGGATCGTCAAACAGGGTCGGAAGAGAGCGGCGGCGCACACGCTTTGTCGTGAAGATATTGACCACCGCGGGCGCGGCTTTTCGCACCACGGGCGCATGGGAAAGCAGTAATTGCGCTTGACTCTCCGGCGCCGCCCGGCTGTCCGCCCGCGCCACGCCCGCCGCCATCGTCACCAACAGCGCAATCAACAGGCGGCGCGGGAAGGCGATGGATTGGACAAGAGACGGCATGGACGGGGCACTTCCCAAGTGAGGGTTCTTAAAGATTTAGCCCATGCTTTTAAACGTCAAGGGGAAGCCCGCTCCCGGCGAACAGCCAGGCCGGGCTTGACCCGGCCAAACCGTATTCGCGAGACCTCCGAAACAGGCCGGGGACAGCGGCTAAGCGGTCTTTGACGGGGTTGCGGCGAAAGCCAGATCCGGTTTTCGAAAGTTGGCCCCGGCTTTCCTTGAAGGAGGATAGCAAGGTTCCGCCAACCTATTCCAGTTCGGCCGCCGCCTCCATTTCCGCTTCGTGACGGGCTCTGTCCTCCGAACCTTTTGCGTCCTGGTCGCGATCAACCAACTCGATCACAGCCATCGGAGCCGCGTCGCCATACCGGAAGCCGGCTTTCAGCACACGGGTGTAACCGCCCGGACGCTCTTTGTATCGCGCGGCCAGCACGTCAAACAGCTTCTTCACGGCCGCGTCGTTACGCAGGTAGGAGAAGGCTCGGCGGCGGGTGTGCAGCGAGCCTTTTTTGCCCAGCGTGATCATGCGGTCGGCGACGCGGCGCAACTCTTTCGCTTTCGGCAGCGTGGTTTTGATCTGTTCGTGCGTGATCAGCGACACCACCATATTGGACAACATGGCTTTGCGATGTGTGTGGGTCCGGTTCAGCTTCCGGTAACCGTGTCCATGTCTCATTTCGCAGGCTCCCATCTTTCCGCCCGGGCGTGCCATTTTACCCCCGGCGCTGTTTGGTTCTTAAAACGCGGAGGCGGCCCGGCCGGAGCCGTCTCCCGCTTTTCCGGGTCGGAAGCCAGTTCCTAGAACGGGTCTTCCAGTTTTCTGGCCAGGTCCTCAATGTTCTCGGGCGGCCAGTTGGGGATTTCCATTCCCAGATGCAAACCCATGGAGGCGAGGACCTCCTTGATCTCGTTCAGCGACTTCCGACCGAAATTCGGTGTGCGCAGCATGTCCGCTTCCGACCTCTGAACCAGATCGCCGATGTAGATGATGTTGTCGTTCTTTAAGCAATTCGCCGAGCGAACGCTAAGTTCCAGTTCGTCCACTTTGCGAAGCAGGTTCTTGTTGAACGGCAGTTCGTCCCGGGCTTCTTCTTCGCGCTTGGATTCCGGTTCCTCAAAATTGATGAAGAGTTGCAGTTGGTCCTGAAGAATACGGGCGGCCAAAGCAACCGCGTCGTCCGGCGTTACGGAACCGTCGGTGGTGACGTCCAGCAGCAGCTTGTCGTGGTCGGTCACTTGACCGACGCGGGTGTTCTCGATCTTGTAGGCGACTTTGCGCACTGGCGAGAAGATTGCATCCACCGGAATCAGACCGATCGGGCTGTCTTCCGGACGATTCTGGGTCGCCGCGACGTAACCTTTACCGTTCTCCACGATCAGCTCCATCGACAGCTTGCCGTCACGATCCAGGTGGCAGATGACCAGATCAGGATCCATCACCTGGATGTTGGCTCCGGTCTCAATCATACCGGCCGTCACGACGCGGGGACCTTCGGCCTTCAACGACATGCGCTTCGGACCCTCGGCTTCCATGCGCAGGCCCAGGGTCTTGATGTTCAATACAATGTCGGTGACGTCCTCACGCACACCCGGAATCGACGAAAACTCATGCAACACGCCGTCGATCTGGATCGAGGTGACGGCCGCGCCCTGCAAGGACGACAACAGCACACGACGAAGCGCGTTGCCAAGTGTGAGACCGAAACCGCGCTCCAGCGGTTCCGCGATGACCGTCGCGCGGCGCGACGGGTCGGCGCCTGGGTTCACCTCAAGCTTGTTGGGTTTGATGAGTTCCTGCCAGTTCTTCTGAATCACGATGTGACCTCACAGTTGTCACGAGGGTGGGGGCTTCCGCGGTCATGCAAAAGCCGGCGATGCCGGGGCCGCGCCGGTAATCGGCGCGGAGCGGACGGGAATTAGACGCGGCGGCGTTTGCGCGGACGGCAGCCGTTGTGCGGAATGGGCGTCACATCACGGATTGCGGTGATCGTGAAACCGGCGGCCTGCAAGGCGCGCAACGCCGACTCACGACCGGAACCGGGCCCCTTGACCTGGACCTCGAGGGTTTTCATTCCATGGTCCTGGGCCTTCTTGCCCGCGTCTTCGCCCGCCACCTGAGCGGCGTATGGAGTCGATTTCCTTGAGCCTTTGAAGCCCATGGAGCCCGCCGACGACCAAGCGATGGCGTTGCCTTGAGCATCCGAAATCGTGATCAAAGTGTTGTTGAACGTCGAGTTGATGTGTGCGACGCCAGAAGCGATATTCTTACGCTCGCGCTTCTTGACGCGTGCTGCGGCCGGTTTCGCCATGATCCGAACTTCCTATCCAGGCGCTCCGCGATCACGGAGCGAAAACAATTACTTTTTCTTGCCGGCAATTGGCTTCGCGGGACCTTTGCGGGTCCGCGCGTTGGTGTGGGTCCGCTGACCCCGCACCGGCAAACCGCGGCGATGACGCAGGCCGCGGTAGTTACCCATATCCATCAGCCGCTTCACGTTCATGGCCACTTCGCGGCGCAAATCACCCTCGACCGTGAAGTCACGGTCAATGGCGTCACGCACGCGCGCGACCTCGTCTTCGGTCAGTTGATTCACGCGGCGGTCCATCGGAACACCAACCTCGTTACAAATCTTTTCCGCCGACGTGCGGCCGACGCCATGAATATACGTCAAGGCGATAACCACCCGTTTCCCCGTCGGGATGTTCACACCAGCAATGCGCGCCAAGGCCCTAAACTCCTTAAACTCGTGTAATTCCAGAATTTTCGCTGTCCGCCGGGTCCAGAAGAGGCGCGATTATATGTACCAACGGCGAGAAGTCAACGTCGAAGCCCGGCGCCGGCCCCTCAAAATCCATACAATCCCGCGTGGCCTCAAACGCCCAGGATGGCTTTCAGCTGATCCGTCACCTCATCAATGCCGGCCATGCCGTCCACGTTCTTCAACGCGCCCCTCTCGTCATAGTGTTTGAGAATGGGCGCCGTCTGCTCGTGATAGGCATTCAGCCGGGTTCTAACAGTCTCTTCATCATCATCCGTCCGCCGCTTGAATTCAGTCGCGCCGCACTTGTCGCAAACGCCTTTCTTGGCGGGTTTTTGAAACTCGTCGTGATAACCGGCGCCGCAATTCGAACAAGTATAGCGACCGGTAATCCGGGCCACCATGGCGTCGTCGTCAACGCGGATTTCAATCACATGATCCAGGCTCAAACCCTTCTCGTCGAGCATTACTTGAAGTGCTTCGGCCTGCGGCACGGTGCGTGGAAAACCATCCAGGATGAATCCGTTTTTGCAACTCTCGTCCTCAATGGCTTCGCTGATCAGGTTGATGATCAGCGCGTCCGACACCAGATTACCCCGCTCCATGACGTTTTTAGCTTGCCTGCCGAGTTCGCTGCCGGAAGCGACGGCGGCGCGCAGCATGTCGCCGGTCGATAGTTGTTGGAGACCGAACGCGTCTTCCAACCGCTTCGACTGCGTGCCTTTACCCGCGCCTGGCGGACCAACCAAAAGTAAATTCATCATTAGCCCTAGAGTTTACCGTTTCGCCCCGCGCAGGCGCTGCTTTTTGATCAAACCCTCGTACTGGTGCGCAAGGAGATGGGATTGAATCTGGGTCATCGTGTCCAGGGTCACGGTCACGATGATCAGAAGCGATGTCCCGCCAAAATAGAAGGCGACGCCGACGCGAGAAATCAGCAACTCGGGGATCGCGCAAATGACGGCCAGATAGAGCGCGCCGACGGTGGTCAGACGGGTAAGGACCTTATCCAGATATTCCGCAGTGTTTTTGCCCGGACGGATACCCGGAATAAAACCGCCGTACTTCTTCAGGTTGTCCGCCGTATCATTCACGTTGAACACAACGGCGGTGTAGAAGAAGGCGAAAAAGACAATCATGGCGGTGTAGATCAGCATATAGGTGGGCGAGCCGCGGCCGAGGAAAGCCACCGCGTCCTGCATCCAGGCGGGTCCTTGGCCGGCGGACAACTGCAGAACGGTGATCGGCATCAACAAGAGCGAACTCGCGAAGATCGGCGGGATCACGCCGGCGGTGTTCAGTTTCAACGGAAGATGAGAACTTTCGCCCCCCATCATCTTGTTACCGCGCTGGCGCTTCGGATATTGGACCAAAATCCGGCGCTGCGCCCGTTCGACGAACACCACGAAGGCGATGACGACGATCGCCATGACCAGCAGGCCGACGATGATCGCGGTGGAAAGCGCGCCTGTACGGCCTTGCTCCAGGGTTTGCGCCAAAGCCCGCGGCAGTTCCGCGACGATGCCGGCGAAGATGATCAGCGAAATCCCGTTACCGACACCGCGCGCGGTGATCTGCTCACCTAGCCACATAAGGAACATGGTGCCGCCGGTCAGCGTCACGACGACGGAAAGACGAAAGGTGAAGCCCGGATCGGTCACCAACGGACCGCTTTGGCCGACAGACCCCTCAAGGGCTGCGGTGACGCCATAGGACTGCACCAGACAGATAACGACCGTCAAATAGCGGGTGTACTGGTTGATCTTCTTGCGGCCCGACTCGCCCTCTTTCTTCAGCTTCTCCATTTCAGGCGAAATGGAGGTCATCAACTGCATGATGATGGCGGCTGAAATATACGGCATGATATTCAGCGCGAAAATCGTTCCGCGCCCAAGGGCGCCGCCCGCGAAGGCGTTGAAGATATCCAGAATGCCGCCGGATTGCGCCTGGAACAGCTCTTGGAGAACTTGCGGATCCAATCCGGGAAGCGGAATAAACGTGCCGAGCCGGTAAACAATCAGCGCGCCCAGCGTAAACCAGATGCGCTTCTTTAGTTCCGTCGCCCTGGAAAAGGCGTCGAAACTGACGTTGGCTGCAAGTTGCTCGGCGGCAGATGCCATGTCTGTGGCGCTCCGGTGCTTGTGCTTGGTCTATCGTTACTCGGCCTGTCCGGCCGCCTGTTTGGGTTTCGCGACAGGGATTGTCACCGAACCGCCAGCTTTTTCGATGGCCGCGACAGCGCCCTTGGAGGCGCCTTCGACTTCCAACGTCACCTTAGCGGAAATATCGCCCTGGCCCAGCACACGGACGCCATCTCGCGATGATTTGACCAGACCGGATTCGCGCAAAACAGCGGTCGTGATTGGCTTCTTGGCGTCAAGCTTTTTGTTGTCGATGGCTTCTTGCAGACGGCCCGTATTGATTACGGCGAAGTCCTTGGTGAACTTGACGTTGTTGAAGCCACGCTTGGGCAGACGCCGATAGATCGGCATCTGGCCGCCTTCAAAACCCAGAAGAGACACGCCAGAGCGGGACTTCTGACCTTTTTGACCCTTAGCCGACGTCTTACCGGTGCCGGAGCCAATACCGCGGCCCACTCGTTTGCGGGGGCGGCGCGCACCATCGTTATCGCGGATCTCGTTGAGTTTCATCTACCTCGTCCTCAAAACCGGGGGAAGCGCCTCCGCCCCCCTCCAAATCCATTTAGTCGGCTTCCACAACCCGCACCAGGTGAGACACCTTATTGATCATGCCGCGCACGGCGGGCGTGTCTTCCAGAGTACGGATCCGGTTCATTTTGTTCAGACCAAGACCGATCAACGTTTGACGCTGATCCTTTCGGCGGCCGATGGGGCTGCCGATTTGTTTGACCGTCACGGTATTTTTCTTTACCTGCGCCATTTTGGCACCTCTGTCTTCCACTGGGGGCGGGCTCGCCCCGGATCGTTAACCTTCGGCAACCGCCCCATCACGGCGGGAAACGATGTCCCCCACTTTCAAGGAACGGCGGTTGGCGACAACCCTGGGGCTCTGCAACAGTTTCAGCGCTTCAAACGTGGCTTTCACCATGTTGTGCGGGTTGGAGGCGCCAGTCGATTTGGCGACAACGTCCTGAACGCCCATGGTTTCGAACACGGCGCGCATCGGACCGCCGGCGATAATGCCGGTGCCGGAGGGCGCGGAACGCATCACGACCTTGCCGGCGCCGAAGCGGCCTTGAATGTCGTGGTGAAGCGTGCGGCCTTCGCGCAGCGGTACACGGATCATGCCGCGCTTGGCGGCGTCCGTCGCCTTACGGATGGCTTCCGGCACTTCGCGGGCCTTGCCCGAGCCGTAACCGACGCGGCCTTTGCCGTCGCCAACGACGACCAGGGCGGCGAAGGCCATGCGGCGGCCGCCCTTAACGGTCTTGGCGACCCGGTTGATGAAGACCAGCTTGTCGATCAGGTCGGAATCTTCACGATCATCTCCGCCCCGCCCGCCACGTTCACCGTCACGGCCCCGGCCACGGCCGCGGCCGCCGCGCTCGCCGCGGGGTGAACGGGGTTGCTTTTCTTTGGTTGCTTCGGCCATCGGTCTACCCTCAGCTCTAGAAATTCAGGCCGCTCTCACGAGCGGCGTCCGCCAGGGCCTTGACCCGGCCATGATAATGGTACCCGCCCCGGTCGAAGACGACCTCTTTGACGCCTTTCGCCATGGCGCGTTCGGCGACCAGCTTGCCAACGGCGCCGGCCGCCGCCGTATCCGTGGTTTTGCCAAGGGCGCCCTTGAGGTCCTTGTCCACGGTGGACGCGGCGGCAAGCGTGGCCCCCGCAAGGTCGTCGATCACCTGGGCGTAGATGTGCCTGCCGGAGCGGAATACGGAAAGGCGCGGCTTATCACCGGACTTTTTCCGAAGCTGCCGGCGCAGGCGTAGCCGCCGGCGCGTGAAATTTTCGCGAGACGTAGCCATGGCTTACTTCTTCTTTCCTTCCTTGCGCAGGATGAATTCATCCGCGTAGCGCACGCCTTTGCCCTTGTAGGGTTCGGGCGGGCGGTAACCGCGAATTTCGGCGGCGATCTGGCCAACTTTTTGTTTGTCGGCGCCTTCGATGATGACTTGGGTCTGTTCCGGGCAAGTGATCTTAACGCCATCCGGAACAGGCATTTCCACATCGTGGCTGAAGCCCAATTGCAGAACGAGCGTACCGCCCCTCATCTGAGCCCGGTAGCCAACGCCGCTAATGGTCAACTCTTTCTTGAAGCCTTGCGAGACGCCCTCGATCAGGTTCGCGACCTTGGTCCGGGCCATGCCCCACATTTGCTTCGCTTTCGCCGCGCCATCGACGGGTTTCACCCAAATAACGTTGTCTTCCTTGGTGACCGTCACGTCATCGACCAAGCGCTCGGAAAGTTCGCCCAGTCTGCCCTTGACGGACACCAGTTGACCCTCAATGGCGACATCGACGCCGTCCGGCACTTGAATCGGGTTCTTACCAATCCGAGACATTTTCTTGTCCTATGCTATATTTACGCCCGGCCCTAGAAGACCTTACAGAGGATTTCACCGCCGACATTCTGCTCACGCGCTTCCGCGTCGGACAGCACGCCCTTTGGCGTTGACAGAATGGAAATACCCAGACCGTTGTAGACTTTTCCCAAATCTTTAATGCCCGAGTACACACGGCGGCCCGGTTTGGAAACGCGGTGAAGTTCGCGAATAACCGGCAGACCTTCGTGGTACTTCAACTCGATTTCCAACTCGGCGATACCCGGCTTCACTTCAGCCTGGGCGTAACCCCGAATGAAGCCTTCGCGCTTCAGCACTTCGAGAACGTTGGAACGCAGTTTCGAAGCCGGCGACTTGATTGTCTGCTTCTTCGCCTGTTGACCGTTACGGATGCGGGTCAGCATATCGCCCAAGGGATCGGTCATCGACATATTCGTCTCTCCCCTACCAACTCGACTTGACCATGCCCGGAATCTGACCAGCGGAGGCCAGGTCGCGGAGAGTCACACGAGACAGTTTGAATTTACGGTAGTTACCGCGCGGACGACCCGTCACACCGCAGCGCAGGCGCTGACGAACCGGGGAAGAGTTGCGGGGCAGAGCGGCTAGTTTCAGCCGCGCCTCGAACTGCTCTTCCGGAGACGCGTTCGGATCTTTCGCGATTGCCTTCAAACGGGCACGTCTGGAGGCGTATTCCTTCGCCAGACGCTCGCGCTTCTTGTTGCGTTCAACTGCACTTTTCTTAGCCATCGTAAACTCCTATGCCGCCTATTTGCCGGTGAGCGGCATGTTGAAACCCCTCAGCAGGGCTTTGGCTTCAGCATCGGTCTTGGCTGTCGTGGTGATCACGATGTCCAAGCCACGCACGGCGTCCACCTTGTCGTAATCGATCTCTGGGAACACGATCTGCTCCTTCAGACCCATGGCGAAGTTGCCGCGGCCATCGAAGTTCTTACCTTGAATACCGCGGAAGTCACGAACGCGCGGCAACGCGATGTTGACTAGACGGTCCAGGAATTCATACATGCGCCGCTTGCGCAGCGTAACCTTGGCGCCGATGACCATGCCTTCCCGCAGTTTGAAACCGGCGATGGATTTCTTGGCGCGCGTGGCCACGGGCTTCTGGCCGGAAATGCGGGTCAGATCGTCAATGGCGCCTTCGACGCGCTTACGGTCCTGTGTGGCGTCACCGACACCGACATTCAGAACGATCTTTTCCAGTTTCGGCACTTCCATGGTGTTGGAGTATTTGAATTCCTCCATCAAGGACGCACGGATTTTGTTTTCGTACAAGTCTTGCAGACGGGCGGCCATGTCGCTCTTCCCCACCTTAATCAATCAACTCGCCGGAACGCTTGGCGTAACGAACCTTGCGGCCGTCTTTCAGGATCTTGAACCCAACGCGGGTCGGCTTGTCGTCCTTGGGGTCCAAAATCGCAAGGTTCGACATATCAATCGCCGCCTCTTTGTTCTTGATCCCGCCCGGATCGCCCTGGGTCGGGCGCTGGTGACGCTTCACCATGTTCACACCCTGCACAAAGGCCCGGTTTTTCGCCGGCATAACACCGACGACTTCGCCGGTCTTGCCCTTGTCGCGACCGTTAAGCACCGCCACCTTGTCGCCTTTTTTAATCTTTGCAGCCATCAGTTCTTACCTTTCTAAGCAACGGGTTTGCTCTTAGAGCACTTCCGGAGCAAGGGAGATGATCTTCATGTACCTCTTCGCCCGCAGTTCGCGCGTGACGGGGCCGAAAATACGGGTCCCGATGGGCTCGCCCTGCTTGTTGATCAACACTGCGGCGTTGTTATCAAACCGGATCGCCTGGCCATCCGGGCGGCGGATGTCCTTGGCGGTCCGAACGACCACGGCTTGGACCACGTCGCCTTTCTTGACGCGGCCGCGGGGAATGGCTTCCTTGACGGAACAAACGATCACATCACCAACGTGGGCGTATTTCCGCTTCGAACCGCCCAGTACTTTGATGCACTGAACCCGGCGGGCGCCGGAGTTATCGGCAACATCCAAGTTCGTTTCAGCCTGGATCATCGGTCTTCGTCCTTCTTAACTCTCGCCACATGCCCGTTCCCGGCGGCGCGCGGGCGGCTTGCGCCCACGAAATCAAGTGGCCTTGGAAATGACTTCCCAGGTTTTACGTTTGGAAAGCGGCCGGCATTCTTGAATCTGCACCACGTCGCCCACTTTGAAGCTGTTGGCCTCATCATGCGCCGCGTACTTTTTCGAGCGCTTGATGATCTTGTGGTACTGTGGATGCTTGACCTGACGTTCGACGAGAACGGTCACGGTCTTGTTCATTTTGTCGCTGACGACGGTGCCTTGGAGAATACGCTTCGGCATCTGACCAATCTTCCTCTTCTCTAGCTCGCTGACGCCCGGGCGCGCTCGCCTAGAAGCGTCTTGACGCGCGCGATGTCGCGGCGCACCGTCTTGACGCGCGCGGTGTTCTCAAGTTGACCGGACGCTTGCTGAAAGCGCAGATTGAACGCTTCCTTGCGCATGTCCAGCAACGCATCTTTCAATTCGTCGTCCGACTTGGTGCGGAAATCGATAGCCTTGGTCACGGCTTAGCCCTCCACGATCCGGGTGACGAACTTGGTTTCGATCGGAAGCTTGGCCGACGCGAGTTCCATGGCGCGCCTGGCGACATCCAGCGGCACGCCGTCAATTTCAAACATGATCCGGCCGGGCTTCACGCGGCAGGCCCAGAATTCGGGGCTGCCTTTACCCTTGCCTTGACGCACCTCGGCCGGTTTCGACGACACGGGCACATCCGGGAAGATGCGGATCCACACACGTCCGGTACGTTTCATGTGGCGCGTCATCGCACGTCGGGCCGCTTCGATTTGGCGGGCCGTAATCCGGTTCGGCGACATCGCCTTCAGGCCGTAAGATCCGAAGTTCAGCGACGTGCCGCCCTTGGCGTTACCGTGAATGCGGCCTTTGTGGGCCTTCCGGTATTTGGTTCTTTTCGGGCTCAGCATGGTGCCTTGATCCCATCCTCAAATGTTCAAACGGTTGGCGCGGCCCGCTTAGCGCTGGGGCGCCTGCTCCTGAGCAAGTCTGTCGAGCGCCATCGGGTCATGCGCCATGATATCGCCCTTGTATATCCAGACTTTCACGCCGCACGCGCCGTAGGTGGTGAATGCGGTGGACTCGCCGTAGTCGATGTTGGCGCGCAGCGTATGAAGCGGCACACGACCTTCACGGTACCACTGCATCCGTGCGATTTCAGCGCCGCCCAGACGGCCCGAGCAGTTGATCCGTATGCCTTCCGCGCCCATGCGCATGGCCGATTGAACGGCCCGCTTCATGGCCCGGCGGATCGAGACACGGCGTTCCATCTGCTGAGCGACATTCTCGCTAACCAGTTGGGCGTCGATCTCGGGTTTACGAATTTCGACAATGTTCAAGTACACGTCCGATTTCGTCATTTTGGCGATTTCGGAACGCAGCTTCTCGATGTCCGCGCCCTTCTTGCCGATCACCACGCCCGGACGGGCCGTGTGAATGGTGACGCGCGCTTTCTTGGCGGGACGCTCAATGATGATCTTGGACACACCAGCCTGCTTCAACTTTGCTTCCAGGGATTTCCGGATCGCCAGATCTTCGTGCAAAAGCTGGGAGTAGTCCGCGTCGTTGGCGAACCAGCGGCTGTCCCAGGTGCGGTTGACGCCAAGACGCAGACCAATCGGATTAACTTTTTGTCCCATTATTCCTGTTCCTCACGCTCGCGCACGATAACGCGGATGTTTGCAAACGGCTTCAGTATCTTGCCGACGCGGCCGCGGGCGCGCGGGCGGAAACGCTTCATGACAATGCTCTTGCCCACCGTCGCCTCGGCCACAAACAACTGGTCAACGTCAAGCTGGTGATTGTTTTCTGCATTGGCGATAGCGCTTTGCAGAACCTTCTTGACGTCCTTGGCGACCCGGCGCTTGGAAAACGTCAAGTCAGCCAGCGCCTTCTCGCAGCTTTTGCCCCGGATCATACCGGCGACAAGATTCAGCTTCTGCGGGCTCACGCGAATATGCTTGGCATACGCCATCGCTTCGTTGTCCGCGTAAACGCGTTCTCGCGACGCCTTGCCCATGACTATTTCCTCCTCGCCTTCTTATCGACCGCATGGCCGTGGTAGGTGCGTGATGGCGAGAATTCACCGAGCTTGTGACCAATCATTTCCTCGGTGACCAACACCGGGATGAACTTGGCGCCGTTGTAGACGCCGAACGTCAAACCGACGAACTGCGGCAAAATCGTGGACCGGCGAGACCAGGTCTTGATCACCGTATTGCGGCCGGACGCGCGGGTGTCTTCTGCTTTTTTCAGCAGATAGCCATCGACGAACGGTCCTTTCCAGACGGAACGCGGCATGGTCTGAACTCCTAGCGTTTTTTCTTCGCATGACGGCTGCGTATGATCAGCCGATCAGTTTGTTTGTTGGACCGGGTGCGTTTGCCCTTGGTCGGCTTACCCCACGGCGTCACCGGGTGGCGGCCGCCCGAGGTCCGCCCCTCGCCGCCGCCATGCGGGTGATCAATGGGGTTCATGGCGACACCGCGAACGGACGGACGCTTGCCCCGCCAGCGGGCGCGACCGGCTTTACCCAGTTTTGTGTTCTGTTGATCCGCATTCGAGACGGCGCCGACGGTGGCCATGCATTCGGCGCGGACCATCCGCAGCTCGCCGGACGACAGGCGCAATTGGGCGTATCCCTGGTCCTTGCCGATCAATTGGGCATAGGCGCCGGCCGAACGTGCGATCTGGGCGCCCTTACCCGGTTTCATCTCGATGTTGTGGATGATCGTGCCGACCGGAATCGACTTCATCGGCATGGCGTTGCCCGGTTTGATGTCAGCGGCGTCACTGGCGATCACCTTGTCCCCGGCGCGCAGGCGCTGAGGCGCGATTATGTACGCCAGTTCATCATCCGCGTACTTGATCAGCGCGATAAACGCCGTCCGGTTCGGATCGTATTCCAGACGCTCGACCGTCCCCTCAACGTCAAACTTCCGGCGCTTGAAGTCGATGATCCGATAACGGCGCTTGTGACCACCGCCCCGGCGGCGCGCGGTGATGCGGCCGGCGTTGTTACGGCCACCCTTCTTGCGCAGCCCCTCGGTCAGCGACTTAACCGGATCACCCTTGTGCAGGTCGCTCTTGTCGATCAGAACCAGGCTGCGGCGGCCCGGCGACACCGGATTGAATGTTCTCAGAGCCATCTGGTTTGCTCCCGTTTTCTCTCGCCTTGGCCTCAGATACCCGTGGAGACGTCGATGGACTGGCCTTCGGCCAGCGTCACGATCGCCTTCTTCGTCTCATTACGGACACCGAGACGGCCACGGAAGCGCTTCACCTTGCCCTTCGTTCGGATCGTGTTGACCGCCTTGACGTTCACTTTGAACAGCTCTTCCACAGCCGCCTTGACTTCGAATTTGGTCGCGTCAACGGGCACGTGGAAAGCCACTTGGTTGTATTCGCCGATCAGCGTCGCTTTCTCGGTAATCACCGGTTTGCGGAGGATTTCAAACATCCGTTCTTTCGACGTGGCGGCGGCGTTCGGGCTGTACCGGGTCATTTCAAGCGCTCCGTCAACTGTTCGACGCCCGACTTGGTCAGGACCAGGAGGTCGCGCCGGAGAATGTCGTGAACATTGGCGCCCATCGTCGGCAGCACATCCAACCCAACGATGTTACTGGCGGCGAGCGCGAAGTTCCGGTCAACCTCGGCGTCGATCACCAGCGCCTTGCCCCAACCCAGTTTGGTCACCCGGGCGGCCAGGTCTTTGGTCTTTGGAGTCTTCAGCTTGGCTTCGTCGATGACCACCAGCTGACCGGCCTTGGCTTTCGCCGACAGTGCAGATTTCAGCGCCAAGCGGCGGACTTTTTTCGGCAGTGAGAAACCATGGCCGCGAACAACCGGGCCAAACGCGACGCCGCCGCCGCGCATTTGACTGACGCCGCGGAAACCCTGACGGGCCCGGCCGCCGCCTTTTTGCTTGAACGGCTTGGTCTTGGTGATCGCCACTTCCGAGCGGCCCTTGGTTTTATGCGTGCCGGCGCGGCGCTTGGCCAACTGCCAGTTCACTGTGCGGGCCATCAGGTCGGAACGAACGTCCGCGCCGAAAACGGCGTCGTCCAGTTCCATATCTCCAACCTTCTTGTTGGCCAGCGAAATAACGTCTTGTTTCATCGCCGGTTATTCCTTGTTCTCGTCAGGCGTCCCGGCCTGAGATTCCTCAACGCCCGCTTCTTCCGTGACCGCTTCTCCGGCGGCCTCTGGAACCAGGGCCTCATCTTTGGAGGCCGCCGTTTTAATCGCGGCCGGGAACGGAACGCCATCCGGCAGTTTCTTTTTCACGGCGTCCTTGATCAGCACGAAACCGCCTTTGGAGCCCGGAACCGCGCCCTTGACCAGGATCAGACCGCGATCCGGATCGGTCGAAACCACTTCCAGGTTCTGAGCCGTGACGCGCACGGCGCCCATATGACCGGCCATTTTCTTGCCCTTAAAGACTTTACCGGGGTCCTGGCACTGACCTGTGGAACCATGAGAGCGGTGACTGATGGAAACGCCGTGGGTCGCGCGCAAGCCGCCGAAACCGTGACGCTTCATACCGCCCGCGAAGCCCTTTCCGATCGAGGCGCCAGTGACGTCCACGAACTGGCCGTCGACAAAGTGTCCGGCGGAGAGTTCGGCGCCCACTTCAATCAGGTTTTCCGCATCGACGCGGAACTCCCCAACCCGGCGGCCCGGCTCAACCTTGGCCTTGGCGAAGTGACCGCGAAGCGCTTTCGACAGGTTCTTGGGCTTGGCCTTGCCCCAGGACAATTGAACGGCGTCGTAGCCGTCTTTCTCTTCCGTGCGGTTGGCCACAACGCGGGCGTTGTCCAGCTTCAGCACGGTCACCGGCACATGGGCGCCGTCGTCTTTAAAGACACGGGTCATGCCGACTTTCCGGGCGATCAATCCGGTACGCATCCGACCTGCCCCCCTTAAAGCTTAATTTCGACGTCAACGCCGGCGGCCAGATCGAGCTTCATCAGCGCGTCCACTGTCTGGGGCGTCGGGTCAACGATGTCGAGCACGCGTTTGTGCGTGCGGATTTCGAACTGTTCGCGCGACTTCTTGTCGATGTGCGGCGAACGCAGAACGGTGAACTTCTCGATCCGCGTCGGAAGCGGAATGGGACCGCGAACGGCGGCGCCCGTCCGTTGCGCCGTGTTGACGATCTCACGCGCGCTCTGATCAAGCACACGGTGATCGAACGCCTTCAGACGGATACGAATATTCTGTTGTTCCATGGCTTTGGCTCTTCACAACTCTTATCAAAACGGACCGGCCTCTGCGTTGCGGGGACCGGCGCCTTTGTATTTTGTTTTCCGCCTACTCGATAATTTTGGAGACGACGCCGGCGCCGACGGTTCTGCCGCCCTCGCGAATGGCGAAGCGCAGGCCCTCGTCCATGGCGATCGGCGCGATCAGGTTCACCGTCATGGCGATGTTGTCGCCCGGCATCACCATCTCGGTGCCTTCCGGCAACTCGACGGTCCCGGTGACGTCCGTGGTCCGAAAGTAAAACTGTGGACGGTAGTTCGAGAAAAACGGCGTGTGACGGCCGCCCTCCTCCTTCGTCAGAATATAAGCCTCGCACGAAAACCGGGTGTGCGGGTTGATCGTGCCAGGAGCCGCCAGAACCTGGCCCCGCTCAACCTCGTCACGCTTCGTGCCGCGCAAAAGAACCCCAACATTGTCCCCCGCCTCGCCCTCGTCAAGAAGCTTGCGGAACATCTCAACGCCCGTGCACGTCGTCTTCTGCGTCTCCTTGACGCCCACGATTTCAATCTCGTCGCCAACACGCACAACGCCGCGCTCAACACGCCCCGTCACGACCGTGCCACGGCCCGAAATCGAAAAAACGTCCTCAATCGGCATCAGAAAAGGCTGGTCCTTCGGACGCTCCGGCTGAGGAATGTAATCGTCAACAGCCGACATCAACTCCATGATCGCCCCCTTGCCGATCTTGTCGTCCGACTTCTCAACCGCCGCCAGAGCCGAACCCGAAACGATCGGAATGTCGTCGCCAGGAAAATCATACGAACTCAGCAACTCCCGGATTTCCAACTCGACCAGCTCAAGCAACTCGTCATCGTCAACCTGGTCCACCTTGTTCATGAAAACAACCAGCGCAGGAACGCCAACCTGACGCGCCAGAAGAATGTGCTCGCGCGTCTGAGGCATCGGCCCGTCCGCCGCAGAAACAACCAATATCGCGCCGTCCATCTGCGCCGCGCCCGTGATCATGTTCTTCACATAGTCCGCGTGACCAGGGCAATCCACATGCGCGTAGTGCCGACTCCCGGTCTCGTATTCAACGTGCGCCGTCGATATCGTGATCCCCCGCGCCTTCTCCTCCGGAGCCTTGTCGATGTCCTCGTAGGTCATCGCCTCAGCGCCGCCAGCCTCCGCCAACGTCAGAGTGATCGCCGCCGTCAACGTCGTCTTGCCGTGGTCAACGTGACCTATCGTCCCTATGTTGCAGTGCGGCTTCGTGCGCTCAAACTTCTCTTTCGCCATCGTGTTTACTCCTGAAGATATCGAAACCCGGCGCCCGCCTTAACCGGCGAGACGGGTCTGAACTTCTTCGGCGACCTGCGAGGGCACGACCGAATAGTGATCAAATTGCATGGTGAACTGCGCGCGGCCCTGGGACAGCGAACGCAACGTGTTGACGTAGCCGAACATGTTCGAGAGCGGCACGTGGGCGTTGACGACCCGGGCGTTACCGCGCTGATCCATCGAACTCACCTGCCCCCGGCGGGAGTTAAGGTCGCCGATGATGTCGCCCATGTACTCTTCCGGCGTCACAACCTCGACCTTCATCATCGGCTCCAGCAATTGCGGAGCGGCTTGCCTGGCCCCTTCACGGAAGGCGGCGCGCGCGGCGATCTCGAAGGCCATCACGGACGAGTCGACGTCATGATAGGCGCCGTCATAGAGCGTGATTTTGAAGTCGGTCATCGGGAAGCCGGTGAGAACGCCGTTTTCCATGGCGCTGACCAGACCCTTTTCGACGCCTGGAATATATTCCTTTGGCACATTGCCGCCGACGATCTTGCTTTCGAACTCAAAACCGAAACCTGGCTCCATCGGCTCGAACCGCAACTTGATCCGCGCGAATTGACCGGAACCGCCGGACTGCTTCTTGTGCGTATAGTCAACGTCCGCCGGTTTGGAGATGGTTTCCCGGTAAGCGACCTGCGGCTGGCCAACATTGGCGTCCACCTTAAATTCGCGGCGCATGCGGTCAACCAGGATGTCCAGGTGCAACTCACCCATGCCCTTGATCACGGTTTGACCGCTTTCATGGTCGGTGGTGACGCGGAAGGATGGATCCTCCGCAGCCAAGCGGTTGAGCGCGACGCCCATCTTTTCCTGATCCGACTTGGTTTTCGGCTCAACGGCCACTTCGATCACCGGATCGGGGAATTCCATGCGCTCCAGGATCACGGCGTCGGCCGGCACACAGAGCGTGTCACCCGTGGTGGTCTCCTTCAGACCAACGACGGCGACGATATCACCAGCGGCCGCGTCCTTAATTTCTTCCCGGTTGTTCGAATGCATCAACAGCATCCGGCCGATACGCTCGCGCTTGCCCTTGACCGAGTTCAGAACGGACGAGCCAGCTTCCAAAACACCGGAATAGATACGAATGAAGGTCAGGTTGCCAACGAATGGGTCGTTCATGATCTTGAACGCGAGAGCGGAGAACGGCTCGTCATCCGAGTTGCCGCGCTCGATCTCCTCGTCCGAGTCCGCCTTGACGCCCTTGATGGCGGGAACGTCGGTCGGCGCCGGCATGTAATCGACAATGGCGTCCAGCAGCGGCTGAACCCCCTTGTTCTTGAAAGCGGAGCCCAACAGGACCGGCACGAACTGAAGGTTCAAGGCGCCTTTACGGATGCAGCGCCTCAGCGTTTCCTCGTCTGGCTCGTCGCCTTCCAGATACGCTTCCATGGCCTCGTCGTCGGCTTCAACCGCAGCCTCAATCAGCTTCTCGCGGTACTCAGCGGCCTGATCGGCCAGGTTGGCCGGGACGTCGGTGTATTCGAATTCGGCGCCCAGGCTCTCATCTTTCCAGATGACGGCCTGATTCTTGATCAAGTCGACAACTCCGGCGAAGTCGCCCTCGGCGCCGACGGGCAGCTGCAAAACCAGCGGGTTCGCGCCCAGACGGTCGACCATCATGTCAACACACGTAAAGAAATCGGCGCCGGTCCGGTCCATCTTGTTCACGAAACACATCCGGGGAACACCATATTTATCGGCTTGGCGCCAGACGGTTTCGGACTGCGGCTCAACGCCGGCGACCGAGTCAAAGACGGCGACGGCGCCGTCGAGCACACGCAGCGAGCGCTCAACCTCAATCGTGAAGTCAACATGGCCCGGGGTGTCTATGATGTTGACGCGATGGTCACGCCAAAACGTCGTGGTGGCGGCGGATGTAATCGTAATACCCCGCTCTTGTTCCTGCTCCATCCAGTCCATGGTGGCGTTGCCATCGTGGACTTCGCCGATCTTGTAGGACTTGCCCGTGTAGTACAAAATACGCTCAGTAGTGGTCGTCTTACCGGCGTCAATGTGGGCCATGATGCCGATGTTGCGGTACATATCGAGGGACGTGCTGCGTGCCATGGTCTCTGTTCCTGTCTGTCTGGGAATTACCAGCGATAGTGAGAGAAAGCCTTATTGGCCTCCGCCATGCGGTGCGTGTCCTCACGTTTTTTGACTGCGGCGCCCCGGTTATTGGCCGCGTCCAGCAACTCCCCCGACAGACGTTCCATCATGGTGTTTTCGGAACGCTTGCGTGCGTGTTCGATCATCCAGCGGATAGCCAGGGCCTGACGGCGGTCGGCGCGCACCTCGACGGGAACCTGATAGGTGGCGCCGCCGACCCGGCGCGAGCGGACTTCAACGGTCGGCTTCACGTTATCGAGCGCCTCATGGAATAAAACAACCGGGTTTTGACCGGTTTTCTTCTCAACGATATCAAGCGCGCCGTAGACAATCTTTTCGGCGGCGGACTTCTTGCCGTCGAGCATCAAGCCGTTAGTGAATTTGGCCAGCACCAGATCGCCATATTTGGCGTCAGGAAGGACTTCACGTTTTTCGGCGCTGTGACGGCGAGACATCTTTTATAGCCCTTCTTACTTCGGCCGCTTGGCGCCGTATTTGGAACGTCGCTGACGACGGCTGGAAACGCCCTGGGTATCCAGAACGCCGCGCAGGATATGGTAACGAACACCCGGAAGGTCCTTCACGCGACCGCCGCGGATCAACACGACGGAGTGTTCTTGAAGGTTGTGCCCCTCGCCGGGAATGTAACTGGTGACCTCGAAGCCATTGGTCAGACGCACACGGGCGACTTTCCGAAGGGCTGAATTCGGCTTCTTCGGCGTCGTCGTGTAAACACGGGTGCAGACACCCCGCTTTTGCGGGCAAGCCTTAAGCGCCGGAACTTTGTTCGGCGTCGGCGGGGTCTTCCGTCCATGGCGGACCAACTGGTTAATCGTCGGCATTCGTTCTCTCTCAAAACTCAAAATTCGCCAGCGGCGCTTCCTTAAAAGCCGATGGCGGCCGGGGTCTCAATGGGCACGGCCCGCCACAAAAGAAAAGGCGCCCAAGGCAAGAACTTGCTCCCGGCGCCTCGCATGCATGGCGGTAGTAAGATCAACCGGCCTTTGACAGGGATACCGCCCAGGCCTTGTTCATCTCCGGCAAATGAAGGGTTATGACCGATCTAAACGCCGCTTGGCCGCATTGAGGACCGCGTTTAGCATGGGTTTTCGCAAACCCGTCTACCACCAGCCCTTGCGAAGTGCGCGGAACATACTGATCGCCTCCCGCCTCGTCAACAGCAAATCCGACAGATTTGCCCCATCCGCCAAACAAAACGGGCGCCGCCGGATGACGCCGCCCGTTTTTTTAAAACATAGGGCCGCTGCGTGGCGCCGGTTGGCGAGACGATCAAGATGACGCCGCCCGTTTTTCCAATAGATAGAGCCGTCTTGGTCTTAGTCCGCGTCGGCGGTCTCGACCGGAGCTTCACCGGCAGGCGCTTCAACGGCGCCTTCAGCGATTGCCGCCTCGGAAGCCTGAGCGTCCAGCGCCGCCGCTTCCTCGTCCCGCTTGCCGGCAAGCGCGCGGAATTCGGACATAATGGCGCCGGTGCCGGCCGGAATGGGCCGGCCGACGATGACATTCTCTTTGAGACCGATAAGGTTGTCGACCTTGCCGGAAACCGCCGCCTCGGTGAGGACGCGGGTGGTTTCTTGGAACGATGCGGCCGAGATGAACGAGCGGGTCTGCAAGGACGCCTTTGTGATGCCTTGCAGGACCGGCTCGCCGGTTGCCGGGCGTTCGCCTGTCTCGACCGCTTTTTCGTTGATCTCGTCGAACTCGGTCCGGTCGATCTGCTCACCGACAAGAAGCGTCGTATCGCCGCCTGAGGTGACCTCGATCTTCTGCAGCATCTGACGAACGATTACCTCGATGTGCTTATCGTCGATCTTCACGCCCTGTAGACGATAGACGTCCTGAATTTCATTGATCAGGTATTCGGCCAATGCCTCGACGCCCAACACACGCAGAATGTCGTGCGGCACGGGATTACCGTCCATCAGCGCATCGCCGACACGGACATAGTCACCCTCCTGCACTGAGATGTGCTTGCCTTTCGGGATCAGGTATTCCATGGGCTCCTGATCTTCCCCGGTCGGCACAACAACGACGCGGCGCTTGTTCTTATAGTCCTTGCCGAACTCCACACGGCCATCGTTCTCGGCGATGATTGCGTGATCTTTCGGTTTGCGGGCTTCGAATAATTCAGCCACGCGCGGCAGACCGCCCGTGATGTCCCGGGTTTTCGCGCTTTCGCGGGGAATCCGGGCAATCACGTCACCGGTGAAGACGCGCTGGCCGTTCTCCACGGACAGAATGGCGTCGACGGACATGAAGTAGCGGGCTTCCGTATCGCCGTCTTCCAGCATGATGACTTCGCCATTGTCGTCACGAAGCGTAATCCGCGGCTTCAGGTCCGACCCCTTCGGCTGCTGCTTCCAGTCAACAACCACTTTCGACGCAATGCCGGTGGCCTCGTCCATGCGCTCGGTCAAGGAGACGCCCTCGACCAGATCCACATAGTTGGCGACCCCTTCACGCTCGGTGATGATCGGCAAGGTATAGGGATCCCACTCAGCAAGTTTGTCGCCACGCTTCACTTTCTTGCCGTCATCCACCATCAGGCGGGCGCCGTACGGCACACGAAAGTTGGCGCGCTCACGCTTCTTGTCGTCTACCAAAACCAATTCGGCGTTCCGGCTCATGACCACCAACAGACCAGCGGAGTTCTTCACCGTCGTCAGGTTACGGTAAATAAGCTTGGCGTCCGCCGTCGCTTCAACCCCGGATTGCTCCGAACCCCGCTGAGCCGCGCCGCCGATGTGGAAAGTCCGCATAGTCAGCTGAGTACCCGGCTCACCAATGGATTGGGCGGCGATAACGCCGACCGCCTCGCCGATATTGACCGACGTTCCGCGAGCCAAGTCCCGGCCATAGCATTGACCGCATACGCCGTCGCGCAGTTCACAGGTCAGCACGGAGCGGATGTAGACCTCTTCGATCTCGATCTCGTCAATTGTGGCGCAATCGGCTTCATCGATGACCTTGCCCTTCGGCACGATCACGTCCCCGGTCGTCGGGTGCAGAATGTCCCTGGCCGCCGTCCGGCCCAAAACCCGCTCGGACAAGGGTGCGATGACGTCCCCGCCCTCAACGATGGCGCCGATGGTGAGACCTTGTTCCGTACCACAATCTTCCTGGGTGATGATGCAGTCTTGGGCGACGTCGACCAGGCGACGCGTCAGGTAACCGGAATTGGCGGTCTTCAACGCCGTATCGGCCAGACCTTTCCGGGCGCCGTGGGTGGAGTTGAAATACTCCAGCACCGTCAGGCCCTCCTTGAAGTTCGAGATGATCGGCGTTTCAATGATCTCGCCGGACGGCTTGGCCATCAGACCGCGCATCCCGGCAAGCTGTTTCATCTGAGCGGCGGAGCCCCGGGCGCCGGAGTGCGCCATCATGTAAACGGCGTTCACCGGCTGGCCTTCCTTGATGGTGGAGATTTCCTTCATCATCTCGTCGGCCACCTTGTCGGAACATTGCGCCCAGGCGTCGACGACCTTGTTGTACTTCTCGCCCTGAGTGATCAGACCGTCTTGGTACTGCTTCTCGAATTCCTTAACCCTGGCTTCCGCATCGCCCACCAGGCCCTCTTTCGCCGGCGGGATGACCAGGTCGTCCTTACCGAAGGATATACCGGCGTCGCACGCGTGCTTGAAACCGAGTCCCATCATCCGGTCACAGAAGACGACCGTCTCCTTCAGGCCGCAGAACCGGTAGACTTCGTCGATGACGTTCGAGATATCCTTCTTGGTCAGCAGCTTGTTGATCAGGTCGAACTTGATCAGCGGCGATTTCGGCAGAATTTCCGAAATCAACATCCGGCCCGGCGTGGATTTCACACGGACGACTTCCTGCTCACCGCGGTCATTGACCAGAGTGAAACGCGACGTCACCTTGGCGTGCAAGCTGACGGCCTTGTTATCCAGGGCTTGTTGAATTTCACCAACGTCGGAGAAGACCATACCCTCACCCTGCTCGCCGTCCCGCTCCATAGAGAGATAGTAGAGCCCCAGAACGATGTCCTGGCTGGGCACGATGATCGGTTTGCCGTTGGCCGGGCTGAGGATGTTGTTGGTGGACATCATCAGCACGCGGGCTTCCAGTTGAGCTTCAAGCGACAGCGGCACGTGAACGGCCATTTGGTCGCCATCGAAGTCGGCGTTGAACGCGGCGCAGACCAGCGGGTGCAACTGAATCGCCTTACCCTCGATCAAGGTCGGCTCAAACGCCTGGATACCCAGACGGTGCAACGTCGGCGCCCGGTTTAACATGACCGGGTGCTCACGGATGACCTCTTCCAGGACATCCCAAACCTCGGGCCGCTCTTTTTCCAACATTCGCTTGGCCGCCTTGATGGTGGTCGCCATGCCGTAGAGTTCCAGCTTGGAATAGATGAACGGCTTAAACAACTCGAGCGCCATCTTCTTCGGCAGGCCGCATTGGTAAAGTTTCAGTTCCGGCCCAACCACGATCACGGAACGACCGGAATAATCGACCCGCTTGCCAAGCAAGTTTTGACGGAACCGGCCTTGTTTACCCTTCAGCATGTCGGAAAGCGATTTCAGCGGGCGCTTGTTGGCGCCGGTGATGGCCCGGCCGCGCCGGCCGTTGTCGAACAGCGCGTCGACGGATTCTTGCAGCATCCGCTTTTCGTTCCGAATGATGATTTCCGGCGCGCGCAGCTCAATCAGGCGCTTCAGACGGTTGTTTCGGTTGATCACCCGGCGGTAGAGATCGTTCAAGTCCGATGTGGCGAACCGGCCGCCATCCAGGGGAACCAGCGGACGCAACTCTGGCGGGATGACCGGGATGACTTCCAGGATCATCCACTCGGGACGCGCCTGGCTTTCCAGAAAGGCTTCGACCAGCTTCAGACGCTTTACCAGTTTCTTACGCTTGGCTTCGGAACCCGTCTCTCTCAGATCAACCTTGAGGGTTTCCAGTTCTTCGTCCAGATCAATGGCCGACAGCATCTCGCGGATGGCTTCGGCGCCAATGCCGGCGCGGAATGCGTCTTCGCCATATTCATCAACAGCGTTCTGATATTGCTCTTCCGTCAGCATCTCGTGTAGCTTCAAGGGCGTGAGGCCCGGCTCAACGACAACATAGTTTTCGAAGTAGAGCACGCGCTCCAGGTCCTTCAAGGTCATGTCGAGCAGCAGACCAATGCGGCTCGGTAGAGACTTCAAAAACCAGATGTGCGCAACCGGAGAGGCCAGCTCTATATGGCCCATGCGCTCGCGCCGGACCTTTTGCAAGGTGACTTCAACGCCGCATTTCTCACAGATGATACCCTTGTACTTCATGCGCTTATATTTCCCGCACAAGCACTCGTAGTCTTTGATCGGGCCAAAGATGCGCGCGCAGAACAGACCGTCCCGCTCGGGCTTGAAGGTCCGGTAGTTAATGGTTTCCGGTTTCTTGATCTCACCGAACGACCAAGAGCGGATGCGCTCCGGGGCGGCGATGGAGATTTTCAGCTCGTCGAACTGCTGAGAGGTCGAGGGCTGTCCGAAGACTCGCATAAGTTCGTTCATTTCCGATACTCCTTATATCCGCTCTCGAACCACTCAGTTCATTTCCACGTTGAGGCCCAGGGACTGAAGTTCCTTGACCAATACGTTGAAGCTCTCCGGAACACCCGCTTCGAAAGTGTCGTCACCGCGAACGATGGCTTCATAGACCTTGGTCCGGCCGGAAACGTCGTCCGATTTGACCGTGAGCATTTCTTGCAGAGTGTAAGCGGCGCCGTATGCTTCGAGCGCCCAGACTTCCATCTCCCCGAAGCGTTGACCGCCGAACTGCGCTTTGCCGCCCAGCGGCTGCTGGGTAACAAGCGAGTACGGACCAATGGAACGCGCGTGAATTTTGTCGTCGACCAGGTGGTGAAGCTTCAGCATATAGATATAGCCGACCGTCACCTTCCGGTCGAAGGCCTCACCCGTCCGGCCGTCGATCAGCGTCATCTGACCGGAAGAGTCGAGACCCGCCTTGCCCAGCATATCGACGATGTCGCTCTCGCGCGCCCCGTCAAACACCGGCGTCGCAACCGGCACGCCTTTCTGAAGATTGCCAGCCAACTCGAACACGGCGTCGTCATCCATGCCGTCAACAACTTCCTTGTAGACGCCGGCGCCGTAGACATCCTTCAGCCAGCCCTTGATGGATTTGGCGTCCTTGCCGTTGGCGTTTGCCGTTTCCAGCATCTCGGCGATCTGGCGGCCAAGGCCGGCGGACGCCCAACCCATATGGGTTTCCAGAATCTGTCCGACGTTCATCCGCGACGGCACACCCAGCGGGTTCAGCACGATATCAACCGGCGTTCCGTCTTCCAGATGCGGCATGTCCTCGGACGGGATGATCCGCGAGATGACCCCTTTGTTGCCGTGACGGCCGGCCATTTTGTCACCCGGTTGCAGTTTGCGTTTCACGGCGACGAAGACTTTGACCATCTTCATGACGCCCGGAGACAGGTCGTCACCGCGTTGCAGCTTGTCGACCTTGTTCTCGAAGCGGGCCTGCAAGCGCGCAATGTCGGCCTCGAACTGGTTTTTCAAACCTTCGACGTCGGTCATCACCTTGTCGTTTTTGATGACAATTTGAGCCAACTGGCCAACGGTGTACTCTTCCAGCACCTTGTCGGTCAGCTTCGTCCCGGCCTCCAGGCCTTTCGGACCGCCAGCGGCTTTCTTGTTGTTGATCAGCCCCTTCAAACGCGCTTCGAACGAACGCTCCAGGATACGCCTCTCGTCATCCCGGTCCTTCGCCAAACGCTCAATTTCAGAACGCTCAATGGCCAGGGCCCGTTCATCCTTCTCGACGCCGCGGCGCGAGAAGACGCGGACTTCGACGATGGTCCCCGCGACACCCGGCGGCAAACGCAGCGACGTATCGCGAACGTCGGAAGCTTTCTCGCCGAAAATGGCGCGCAAAAGTTTCTCTTCCGGCGTCATCGGGCTTTCACCCTTCGGCGTCACCTTGCCGACCAGAATATCGCCCGGTTGCACTTCGGCGCCGATGTAAACGATCCCGGCTTCGTCCAGATTCTTGAGCGCCTCCTCACCAACATTCGGAATATCGCGCGTGATCTCTTCCTGACCCAGTTTGGTGTCCCGGGCCATTATTTCGAATTCCTCAATGTGGATCGAGGTGAACACGTCGTCACGGACGATACGCTCGGAGATCAGAATCGAATCTTCGAAGTTGTAACCGTTCCACGGCATGAACGCGACCAGCACGTTCCGGCCAAGAGCAAGATCGCCCAGATCCGTCGAGGGACCGTCAGCGATGCAATCGCCCTTCTCGACCCGGTCACCCACCTTGACCAGAGGCTTTTGATGCAAATAGGTGTTCTGGTTCGAGCGCTGAAACTTGTTGCAGTAGTAGATATCGACGCCGGTATCCGCGCTTTCGCCTTCTTCGGCGTCCGCGTGGACCACGATGCGGGTCGCGTCTATTTGGTCAACGACACCGGAGCGGCGGGCGGAAATGGTTGCGCCGGAATCACGGGCGACGGCGACTTCCATACCGGTGCCGACCAACGGCGCGTCCGCCTTCAAAAGCGGCACGGCTTGACGTTGCATGTTCGAGCCCATCAGCGCGCGGTTGGCGTCATCGTTTTCCAGGAACGGAATCAGGGCGGACGCGACGGAGACCAGCTGCTTCGGCGAAACGTCGATGTAATCGATCATATCGGCGGTGGTCAGCATGAACTCACCAGCTTGTCGGCAAGACACCAGTTCTTCCGTGAATTTGCCCTTGCCGTCCAGGGTGGAGTTCGCCTGAGCGATGGTGTAGCGGCCTTCCTCCATGGCGGAGAGATACACGACCTCATCCGTCACCTTGCCGTTCCGAACCTTGCGATAAGGCGTTTCGATAAAGCCGTATTTGTTCACCCGGGCAAACGTCGCAAGCGAGTTGATCAGACCGATGTTCGGACCTTCCGGCGTTTCAATCGGGCAGATCCGGCCGTAGTGGGTCGGGTGCACGTCACGGACCTCGAAACCCGCGCGCTCGCGGGTCAAACCGCCCGGGCCCAGCGCGGAAAGGCGGCGCTTGTGGGTCACTTCGGAAAGGGGATTGGTTTGGTCCATGAACTGCGACAGTTGCGAGGAACCAAAGAACTCGCGGACGGTGGCCGCAGCCGGTTTCGCGTTGATCAGATCATGCGGCATGACCGTGTCGATATCGACGGAACTCATACGCTCACGAATGGCGCGTTCCATCCGCAGCAGGCCGACGCGGTATTGGTTTTCCATCAATTCGCCGACGGAGCGGACACGACGGTTGCCCAAGTGGTCGATGTCGTCGATTTCACCCCGGCCATCTTTCAATTCATGAAGCGTGCGGACAACTTCCAGAATGTCTTCGCGGCGCAGGATACGCAGCGTGTCTTCCGTTTCGAACTCCAGACGGGCGTTCATTTTCACCCGGCCCACGGACGACAGGTCGTAGCGCTCGGAGTCAAAGAACAAGCCGTTGAACAGCGCTTCCGCCGTTTCCAGCGTCGGCGGTTCACCCGGACGCATGACACGGTAGATGTCGATCAGCGCCTCCTCCCGGTTGGAGTTCTTATCCACAGCCAGGGTGTTCCGCATATAGGCGCCCACATTAACGTGATCGACGGACAAGGTCGGGACCTTCTTGACGCCCTTCTCGTCAAATACCCCAAGCGTCTCCTCGACGATCTCGTCACCAGCCTCAATATAGATCTCGCCGGTTTCCTCGTTGATCAGATCCACCGCCATATAACGGCCGATTAAATCCTCGGCGGGGACCAGTTGGTTTTTCATGCCGGCTTCGACGATTTTCTTGATCGTGCGCGGCGTCAGCTTTTTGCCGGCTTCCGCCACCACGTCCCCGGTTTTGGCGTCGATCAAATCAGTGACCAGCTTGACGCCTTTCATGCGTTCGGCGTCGAACGGCGTTTTCCAGCCGCCTTTGGTCTTGTCGAAGGTCACCTGATCATAGAAGTAACCCAGGACTTGCTCCGGCGAGAGGCCCTGAATTTCATGGGGCTCGACGGGTTTCCCCTCGTCCGCGCGCTTTTCTCTCAACTCAGCCGTCGCGTCGTTGTCCAGCGCCATCAACAGCGTGGTGACAGGCAGCTTCCGGCGGCGGTCGATACGAACATACAGCAAGTCTTTCGCGTCGAATTCGAAGTCAAGCCAGGAGCCGCGATAGGGAATGATGCGGGCGGCGAAGAGATATTTACCCGAAGAGTGGGTCTTGCCCTTGTCATGGTCGAAGAACACACCCGGCGAGCGGTGCATTTGGGAAACGATGACCCGCTCCGTGCCGTTAATCACGAACGTGCCATTCGACGTCATCAAGGGCATGTCACCCATATAGACGTCCTGTTCCTTCACGTCGCGGATCGAGCGCGAGCCCGTGTCCTCATCCACATCCCAGACAACGAGGCGGAGCGTCACCTTCAGGGGAGCCGCATAAGTCATGCCGCGTTGTTGGCATTCCTCAACGTCATATTTGGGCTCTTCAAATTCGTAGCGAACGAACTCCAGCGTGCCGCGCTCGGAGAAATCCTGGATCGGGAAAACCGAGCTGAAAACCTCTTGCAGTCCGGAATGATCCCGGTTCCCGGGGGCGATCTCGCGTTGCAGGAACTGCTCGTAGGATTGCTTCTGGACTTCGATCAGGTTCGGCATCCGGGCGACGGAGCGCAGACGGCCAAAGTTCTTGCGGATACGCTTACGGCCCGTGAACGTGTTGGACATGCTGTAATACCTCTAACGACGTTTCGAATTGGCGGCGCGCCCGGCATCCCGACATGGCGCCGAACACACCCATGCTGACCTCGGGTTCCGGCCGCCGAACCGAAACCGATTGAGCCTTCCGTGTTTCCGCCCCGATAATCAGCCGGTCACGCCGATTTCAAGACCCCCGGTGAAGGCCGCTTGATCCCGGCCGTCCCGGCCCCGGCGGGCCTATTCTCGGCCAGGCAAGCTTCGTCTTTCTTTTTAACGACCAGCGGGATAGGCCGAAACCGGCCCATCCCACGGTGATCGTTCGGAAGAAAACCATCCGGTTTTCCCCTCGGGAAGAGCGGCGAACCTACTTGAGTTCGACAGTGGCGCCGACTTCTTCCAGCTTCGCCTTGATCTCTTCCGCTTCTTCTTTCTTCGCGCCTTCTTTTATGGGCTTCGGGGCGCCTTCGACCAGATCTTTGGCGTCTTTCAAACCCAGACCGGTTATGGCGCGAACTTCTTTGATAACGTTGATTTTCTTATCGCCAGCGGCGGCCAGAATGACGTCGAATTCATTTTTCTCTTCCGCAGCGCCGGCGCCGGCGTCGTCACCGGCGGCGCCCGGAGCGGCGACGGCGACAGCGGCCGGAGCGGCGGCGGAAACGCCCCACTTCTCTTCCAGCAGTTTGGACAGCTCGGCCGCTTCGAGAACGGTCAGGCTGGACAGATCTTCAACAAGTTGTTCGAGATTGGCCATTTTAATAGTCTCCAGTAGGTCTTGAACGAGTATTTGGGTACGAAAAGAGGCTTACGCGGCCTCTCCCTCTTTCCGGCTGCGGGCTCCGATAACGCGGGCCACTTGACCGGCGGGCGCCTGTAGGACGCCGGCGACCTTGGTGGCCGGAGCGTTGACGAGACCCAACAGCTTAGCGCGCAGTTGATCAAGCGACGGCAGCGAGGCGAGCTGTTTGACGCCGGCCTTGTCCAGCGCCTGTTCACCAAGCGCGCCGCCGATGATGACGAGCTTGTCGTTCTTTTTGGCGTAATCGACCGCCGCTTTGGCGGCGGCGACAGGGTCCGCCGAGAAAGCCATGGCCGTCTGACCTTTGAACAAGTCACCCATGGCGTCATACTTCGTGCCTTCGAGGGCGAGACGGGTAAGCCGGTTCTTGGTCACTCTGAAACCGGCGCCAGCCGCGCGCATGGAACTCCGCAGTTCGTCCATTTCCGGCACCGACATCCCCGTGTAGTGGGTGACGACGACGATGGACGCCTCTTTGAAGGTTCCTTTGAGCGACTGGACCAGTTCTTGTTTCTCGGTCCGGTTCACGGATCGTCTCCAAATCTGGCCGATATCCACCGCGGATACCGGCCGGTTGCACCAGGCCCAGGCTTACGGCGAACCTCCAAATGGCGGTCCGTCCAAAGCATTGAGCCAACCAGCCTGTCCAGTGCAGTCGTTCAAGCCTTTCCGCGCATGCGCGCGTAAATTCTTGCCACTCACTGTCTCGGTAGGCGGGAAAACTCCTTTTAAGCTCGGGAAGAACCCCCGAACACCTACTGTCTCGGACAGGTCGGGAAGAGGAGCGAACTCTTCTTCCCTAGCCAACACCGGACGTCGCCGCCCGGTATCGGTATTCCCGCCGCCGCGAACTTATTGCCGCGGCGCGACGGAAGCGACGTCAATGGCGACGCCCGGCCCCATGGTGGAACTCAGCGACACTTTCTTAACGAACGCGCCCTTGGCGCCCGATGGTTTCGCTTTGTTAATCGCGTCCATGAAAGCCTGAACGTTCTCGGCTAGTTGTTCGGGCGAGAACGACGCCTTCCCTACGCCGCCGTGAACAATACCCGCTTTTTCGACACGGAATTCGATTTGACCGGCTTTGGCCGCCTTAACGGCGCCCGCCACATCAGGCGTCACCGTGCCCAGTTTCGGGTTCGGCATCAGACCACGCGGGCCTAGAATCTTACCCAAGCGGCCGACGATGGCCATCATGTCCGGCGTCGCGATACACCGCTCGAAGTCCGTCCCGCCCTTTTGAATTTGCTCCATCAGGTCTTCCGCGCCGACCAGGTCGGCGCCGGCGGCTTTGGCCTCATCGGCCTTGTCACCCTTGGCGAACACGGCGATGCGGACGGATTTTCCCGTACCGTGCGGCAGGGCCACCATGCCGCGGACCATCTGATCGGCGTGACGCGGATCGACGCCCAGATTGACGGACACCTCGACGGTCTCGTCAAACTTGGCCTTGGCGTTAGTTTTGACCAAGGTCACGGCTTCGTTCAGCTCGTATTCCTTGCTGCGGTCCAAACCTTCGTGAGCGGCTTTCAAACGCTTGCCTTTAATCGCCATCGTTACTACTCCACCACTTCCAGGCCCATGGACCGCGCGGTCCCCGCCAACATGCGGCAGGCCGCGTCGATGTCGTTGGCGTTCAGGTCCTTCATTTTCGTCTCGGCGATTTCCGCCAACTGGGCCCTGGTCACCTTGCCGGCCGACTCGTGGCCTGTTTTTTGAGCGCCCTTCGGCAGGCCCGCCGCTTTCTTCAGGAAGAAGCTGGCGGGCGGGGTTTTGGTAATGAACGAGAACGTCCGGTCCTCATAAGCCGTAATCACGACCGGGATCGGCATACCCTGTTCCAGGCTCTGCGTCTCGGCGTTGAACGCTTTGCAGAATTCCATGATGTTCAGACCGGCTTGACCCAGCGCCGGCCCCACAGGGGGGCTCGGGTTGGCGCCGCCGGCCGGAATTTGCAGCTTAATGTAGCCAACGATTTTCTTTGCCATCGCAGTCCTCGGCGTCTAAAGCGTCCCGGCCTCCGGGATATTAAGTGCGTGGCGCGGCCATGGAGAGCCTCCCACACGGGGTTAAAGTCTTTGACTCATCACGGTTCCAACTCTCATCCGGACCGGAACCGCCTTGCCGGGTCAGAGTTTTTCCACTTGGCTGTATTCCAATTCAACCGGCGTGGCGCGACCGAAGATCGACACAGCCACCTTCAGGCGCGAGCGTTCCTCGTCCACTTCCTCCACCAGACCGTTAAACGAGTTGAACGGACCGTCACAGACCCGGACCTGCTCACCCACTTCGAAAATGATGCTCGGTCTGGGCCGTTCCACTCCTTCCTCGACTTGATACAAAATCCGCTGCGCCTCGGCTTCCGAGATGGGGATGGGCCGTCCCTGGCCGCCCAGGAAATCCGTAACCTTTGGAGTGTTCTTGACCAGATGCCAGGTCTCGTCGGTCAACACCATCTTGGCCAGCACATAGCCTGGGAAGAACTTGCGCTCCGAATTTACTTTCGCGCCCTGACGCATTTCGACCACTTCCTCGGTCGGCACCAGCACCTGCTCAACCAGATCGTCGAGGCCGCCCTGACGCGCGCCATCCTCAATCGCTTGAGCGACTTTCTTCTCGAAGCCCGAATAAGCGTGAATCACATACCACTTCGCCGCCATCGTCAGCCTCCGACACCCAGAACAGCCGTCACGCCGAACTGTAGAATCCAGTCAATCAGCAAAAAGAAGAGCGCCATGATCGTCACGAAAACAAGCACCATGACGGTCGAGACGGTGGTCTCTTTACGGCTTGGCCACGTGACCTTGGAAGTCTCCTGGCGCACCTCCTGAATAAACTGCAGCGGGTTGGTCTTAGCCATCGGGTTGGTCACATTCCATCGTCATTCGGGATTAAGAGCGTTCGGACACGCCCGATCCCGGTCATTTCACGCCGCCCCGCCGTCAACAAAACGGTGAAGGGCCGGGGGTAAGATGGCAGGGGCAGCAGGGTTCGAACCCGCGACCTGCGGTTTTGGAGACCGCCGCTCTACCAACTGAGCTATACCCCTATGCTGTCTTCCTCGATATTCAAAAGAACCCTCACATGAGGCATTACCTTAAAACGGCCAACGGCGGCGGCCTCAAAGAGGGGGAACCCGCCGCCTTCAACCGGCGTTCGTTTAAGCGGCGCCTTTGTATTTTGTTTTCCGCCTACTCGATAATTTTGGAGACGACGCCGGCGCCGACGGTTCTGCCGCCCTCGCGAATGGCGAAGCGCAGGCCCTCGTCCATGGCGATCGGCGCGATCAGGTTCACCGTCATGGCGATGTTGTCGCCCGGCATCACCATCTCGGTGCCTTCCGGCAACTCGACGGTCCCGGTGACGTCCGTGGTCCGAAAGTAAAACTGTGGACGGTAGTTCGAGAAAAACGGCGTGTGACGGCCGCCCTCCTCCTTCGTCAGAATATAAGCCTCGCACGAAAACCGGGTGTGCGGGTTGATCGTGCCAGGAGCCGCCAGAACCTGGCCCCGCTCAACCTCGTCACGCTTCGTGCCGCGCAAAAGAACCCCAACATTGTCCCCCGCCTCGCCCTCGTCAAGAAGCTTGCGGAACATCTCAACGCCCGTGCACGTCGTCTTCTGCGTCTCCTTGACGCCCACGATTTCAATCTCGTCGCCAACACGCACAACGCCGCGCTCAACACGCCCCGTCACGACCGTGCCACGGCCCGAAATCGAAAAAACGTCCTCAATCGGCATCAGAAAAGGCTGGTCCTTCGGACGCTCCGGCTGAGGAATGTAATCGTCAACAGCCGACATCAACTCCATGATCGCCCCCTTGCCGATCTTGTCGTCCGACTTCTCAACCGCCGCCAGAGCCGAACCCGAAACGATCGGAATGTCGTCGCCAGGAAAATCATACGAACTCAGCAACTCCCGGATTTCCAACTCGACCAGCTCAAGCAACTCGTCATCGTCAACCTGGTCCACCTTGTTCATGAAAACAACCAGCGCAGGAACGCCAACCTGACGCGCCAGAAGAATGTGCTCGCGCGTCTGAGGCATCGGCCCGTCCGCCGCAGAAACAACCAATATCGCGCCGTCCATCTGCGCCGCGCCCGTGATCATGTTCTTCACATAGTCCGCGTGACCAGGGCAATCCACATGCGCGTAGTGCCGACTCCCGGTCTCGTATTCAACGTGCGCCGTCGATATCGTGATCCCCCGCGCCTTCTCCTCCGGAGCCTTGTCGATGTCCTCGTAGGTCATCGCCTCAGCGCCGCCAGCCTCCGCCAACGTCAGAGTGATCGCCGCCGTCAACGTCGTCTTGCCGTGGTCAACGTGACCTATCGTCCCTATGTTGCAGTGCGGCTTCGTGCGCTCAAACTTCTCTTTCGCCATCGTGTTTGTCTCTTTGTCTCAATAGCAAATCAGCGAGACCGTCCCCGGAAACGATCCCTCACGTTCACGACCCAACCCGGGCGGGTCACGAAATCCTGTCGTTGCGGCCCTCGAACAAGGTCCAGGTTTGATGGAGCGGGTAGACGGAATCGAACCGACGTATCCTGCTTGGAAGGCAGGCGCTCTACCACTGAGCTATACCCGCTCGGGAACGCCCCGCGAGAGGCGCCGGCGCGTGCCGCGCTCCGCTTTATCAAACCCCGGTCCCCAACCCGGCCGCTTGTCGCTATCCCCCCCGCCGGAAGATGGTGGAGGGGGTTGGATTCGAACCAACGTAGGCGTAAGCCAGCGGATTTACAGTCCGCCCCCTTTAGCCACTCGGGCACCCCTCCATCGAGGTCTCCCAATCGCCGACGGACAACGGTTTGAAATCGTGAGCGTCGTAGGCATAGCGAAAGCGTCCGGCCCAAGGACCGAACGAGCGGTGGAAATAAGAGGATTGCGCCTTCAATGTCAACGGCAAAAAGGGAACCGTTTCCGGTTCCAACCGAAAAACCTGCTCTCCGTTGAACGCCGCCTTAGCGCGCGTGCCGGGCGCCCGTGAAAACCCCGCAGCAAACGCAAGGGGAAGACGGCGATTTCACAAAGATGGTAAAAGAACGCATGTACAGGCGCAAGTCTTCTCCCCGGTCGGCAAAACTCGGCAAGGCCCGCCCGCGAAAGCCCGGTTTCAACAGGCCGCGCCAACGAGGCGCGCCAGCCGCAAGCGCCGCCGCGCTCTGGCTCTATGGGCGGCACGCCGTGGAAGCGGCGTTGCGAAACCCTAACCGCCGCGTCAAACGTCTCTTGTGCGCTGGTCCATTACCGGACGGCTTCGTGGTCGCCGACCCGGGCCTGGTCCAAACGGTTGAGCGCGTTGAACTGGAAGACCTTTTGCCCCCGGGCGCCGTCCATCAAGGGTTGGCGCTGGAGACGGCCTCTCTTGATTGGCCGGCCCTGGAAACCTTTTGTGACGGCTTAAGGACCGTTCCGCGCGTCACGGTCGTCGTGCTCGACCAGGTGACCGATCCGCAAAACATTGGGGCCGTGCTGCGTTCAAGCGCCGCTTTTGGCGCCCGGGCCGTCGTCGTTCAAGACCGCCATGCGCCGGAGGAAACCGGCGCCATGGCCAAGGCCGCGTCCGGCGCGCTCGAAACCGTCCCCCTCCTCCGCGCGGCCAATCTGTCCAGGGCGCTTGGCGTGTTGCAGGCTGCGGATTTCTGGTGCGTCGGCATGGCGGGCGAGGCCGAGACGGAACTGACCGCCGTCCCTAAGAACGGACGGACGGCGATTGTCCTGGGCGCGGAAGGGGCCGGGTTGAGACGCCTTGTCCGGGTGAAGTGCGACGCTCTGGCGAAAATCCCCGTCAACCAGGAGATGGAAAGTTTAAACCTGTCGAACGCGTGCGCCGTCGCGCTTTATGAAATGGTTCGCGGGTCCGGTTAGCCAGACCCCTCCGCCCAGCCCGGCGACGCGGCCCCGCCATTCTCTCCCCGCGCCCGTTCCGCGCCCCGCCTCGCATTAAGGTGTCCATGGCGCCGGTCACGCGGGAAAATCGCGCGTCAACGGGGCGCGTACAAGGCAAATCTAAGGTAAGCTTGCTATGCGGTATTTCAGGCGCTAGGGTCCGCGCCCTGACCGTCAGGGATCACTTCGGGGCCGGCTTAGCTCAGCTGGTAGAGCACCTGATTTGTAATCAGGGGGCCGGGGGTTCGAGTCCCTCAGCCGGCACCATCAAAACACGCCGCGTTCGAGAAGCGCGCCAAAGGGGCGGCCCGTTGACCTTGCCGCGCCCTGTTTCCGGCGCGAAGAGACACATTCGCGCCGCTTTGGGGCTTGGTGAAATTCAACGGGAATTGATGATGGTTGAACAGGCATGGATCATCGCCTCAAGGCTTACGTTTGTTTTACCGCCTTGCATGGCGACGCGCTTTAATTCCGCGAGTTTGCCGAAGAAGTTCTCAATCAGGCGTCGCCGCTCATAAATCTCGCCGTCGATCTGCCGTGTGTCCGCGGAGAACACCGAGAACTTTTATAAAAGCCGGCAAAGCCAAGGATCGGTAAACGTGTTATGGCGCTTCACTTGATTATGCGCCAAGTGTTATCACTTTCTTATGCTTGTTTAACGCCAGGGGCGCGAGGGCTTGATGACCGAGAACAATCTCGTCCTGAAAACGATGCGCCAGTTGCGGGACGAAGCGTTTTGGACACCCGGCTGTCAACGTAGAGATCGTTGGACGCCTTCCCAGGTCTCGGACCTCTTGGACGATGTTCGTGATTTTGTTGAAAACAACGGACGGGCGCCAGACGCGTTCTATTTCCCGGGGCCGATTATTGTTCGAAATGGAATCGGCTTCGCCGCCGTCAAGCCCGGCCGCCGCCTGGCGATTCCCGGCCCCACCGGGGAAACCCGCCCCACCGGGGAAACCCGGGGGATTGACGTCATCATTCAGTGATGACCGCGGAGGGCGACAAGAAATCAGGACTTTCCGTCAGCGGGCTCAGCTATGCCCACGGCGAAAAGATCGCCCTTGACGACGTCTCTTTCAACGTCGCGGGCGGTGCTTTTTGCGCCTTGCTGGGACCCAACGGCGCCGGCAAGTCCACGCTGTTTTCTCTGATCACCCGTTTGTTCATCGCGCCTTCCGGCGACATTTCCGTCGCCGGCGTCAATCTGCGTGATCATCCCGGCGACGCCCTCGCGCGGATCGGCTTGGTGTTTCAGCAGCCGACGTTAGACCTGGACCTGACAGTCGTCCGTAACTTGCGCTATTTCGCCGCCCTTCAGGGGATTTGGGGCTCTGACGCCGACCGGCGCATTGCTTCCGCCCTCGACCGCCTGGACATGGCGGAGCGGGCCCGCGAGCGGGCGCGTGATCTCAACGGCGGGCATCGGCGGCGGATGGAAATCGCCCGGGCGCTTATTCATGAACCAGCGGTCCTGCTTTTGGACGAGCCGACCGTTGGTTTGGACGCGGCCAGCCGCCAAAGTATCACCGACCATGTGCATGAGCGCTGCGTGAGTAAGGGAACCAGCGTCCTTTGGGCGACGCATCTGGTCGATGAAGTGCGGGATAATGACCATCTGATCGTATTGCACAAAGGGCGGGTCAAGGCGGACGGGCGGGCCGGTGATATTGCCGGCGACACGCCCTTGCTGGACCGTTTTCTCGCCCTAACAGGTGAGGGAGGCGTCCCATGAGCGCTTATATGATCGCTCTTTGGGCCATCACCGTGCGGGAGTGCTTGCGGTTCATGGGTCAACGGGGACGCCTGATTTCCGCATTGGCGCGGCCCTTGATGTGGCTGCTGGTTTTTGCCGCCGGATTCCGGGCGACCCTGGGCCTGTCGATCATTCCGCCCTATGAGACTTACATCACCTTCGAGGTCTATATCCTTCCCGGGCTCTGCGCCATGGTGCAACTGTTCAACGGTATGCAAGGCTCTCTTAGTCTTGTTTATGACCGGGAAATGGGGTCCATGCGGTTGCTGTTGACCAGCCCTCTGCCGCGCTGGTGGCTGCTGACCTGCAAACTGTTCGCCGGTGTGGCGATTTCGATCCTTCAGGTCTACGCCTTCCTGGCCACCGCTTACGCCGCCGGTATCGAAATGGCGCCGATGGGTTATCTGTTCGTCCTGCCGGCGCTCATTGTTTCCGGGTTCATGCTTGGAGCGCTGGGCCTGGCGCTGTCGTCACTTATCAAGCAATTGGAGAATTTCGCCGGGGTCATGAACTTCGTTATCTTCCCCATGTTCTTCCTCTCGACCGCGCTCTATCCCCTGTGGCGCATGGCGGAAAGCTCGGTTCTGCTGCGCGATATCTGCGCGCTGAATCCTTTCACCCATGCGGTGGAACTAATCCGGTTCGCGCTTTACGCCCAATTCAACGCGGCGGCTCTTGGGTGGACGGCGCTGGCGCTGGCGCTGTTCATGGGATTGGCGCTGTGGGGCTATGATCCAGCCCGCGGGGTGACCAAGCGGAAAGGCTGACGGCGCCGGCGGCGGTCCCGTCTTTATACGTAGACGCCGTTTCCAAGCGGCTTGTGGGTGGCCCACAGGTCTTTCCATGGCGTCCGGCCCTGGTTGTACAGGGCGCGGACATCCGGGTTGGAATTGACGAACGTCTCGATGGCGTCGGCCTTGCCAAGATCAAGGGGGGCTCCTCTGTACTCGACCCTGTATGCGTCTCCATGCCGAACTACGAGCGCCCGCGCCATGTCGCCAGGCGTTATCCCGGCCTCTCTCATCGCCTCAATGTGCGGCTGGAACTTCCTCATGTCTTCATAAGACGCCTCCAGAATACCGGAAACGTAAGACCGCATCTTTTCTTCCATCTCCTCGCGATAAGGTTCCATCCGCCGGTCGAACGCCGCGATGTCCAAGGGGCTGGCGATGTGGCGGAAAATCTTCTCCGCCTCCGATTGCGGAACGCCCGCCCCGACGTCAAAGCCGGTCTCCTTTGGCGTATCGTGGAAATGGGACGGGTATGAGAAACCCTTGATGAAAACGCTGAGTTCCCCGGCCGCCGCCCGCCATTCGGCCTGGTGTTCGCCGGCGTAGCCGGAGAGGTAACCATGAGCCGCCGCGTTATAGGGCAACCGCACGCGATGGCGCATGAAGTGATCATCGAAGATGTATTCCTCGCGGCCCAACGGGTGATAGGCGATAAAGCCCTTTCCGGTCAGTTCGCCGGCATGGTCATAAGCTTTCGAGGCGGCGATATGATCTTGCGTCGTAGAGCGCGCTTCTTGATGTTTCAAAAGACTTTCCAGGTCTCCTCTCTCATGGGCCTGATAAACGCGGACCCGTTCATCGGAAGGGGATGTTTCCCGCGCGATGGAAAGCAGGCCCAGCTCAAGAGCAGCATTCGCCGCGGACGCGTTATGTTCCTCATCCGTCATATTTTTCCAGGTGTGGGCGACGCCCGTCCTGAAAAAATAGAACCCGCCAGGTTCGCGTTCCCGCATTTTTCCCTGATCCGGGTCCGCCGGGGGTTGGACGGCGTTGGCGGAAAACGCATGCAGGCCCCGGCGTTGCGGTTCCATGTTCAGGTGTTCGTTAAACGCTTCCTTATAGGACACGCCGCCGTCCCTCAGCCCCCGCAGAAGGTGCTGATAGCGGTCGTAGACGGCGTTGGGGGAAATCCCGGCCGCTATGTCCATGGCCTTGCCTCTCGCTGGAAACACCGATCAGTTTCCAGGGAACATGCGAGACACATGCCGTTTTCGGATGTCCCGCCGGCCATTTCATGAATCCCGGAATTTCAGCTATTTTCATGTGGGAGCGGGGCCGGAGCTCCGCCGGATATCCGAAAGACAGGCTGAATTTACCCGGTAAAAGCAATCCACGGGAAAATCTTGCCGCCCCCTTTTGTCATTCACGCCTCCTTACTTCGTCATTCCCGCGAAGGCGGGAATCCAGACCACCCTTTCGTCACTCGATCATTGGCCATCACTCACGATTGATTGGAACGCGAGCCGCCGCGCTATTCGGTTGACCGCCGCGCCGCGATTTGAGAGAACCCAGCCTCCCGTTCAGAGGCCCTTTCCATGACCCTATTCAAACATTTTACAAACCTGATCGGGCGCGAGATCGCCAGGTTACAGGCAAACGGCGAGCTTCCCCATGGTCTCGACATTTCACGCGTATCGGTCGAACCGCCAAAAGACCCGTCTCACGGCGACATGACGACCAACGCCGCCATGGCGCTGGCCGGGAAAGCGCGAATGAAACCTCGTGATCTCGCCGCTCTGTTAAGCAAGGGCGTCGCGGGTTTGCCACACGTCGAAGCTGTTGACGTCGCGGGTCCGGGTTTCATCAATGTGCGCCTGGATGACGATTATTGGCGGCGCCAGTTACACGCGATGCTCGCCGCCGGTCTCCGCTATGGCGACGGGCGGGCGGGCGGCGGGCGGCGGATCAACGTGGAATACGTCTCCGCCAATCCAACGGGTCCGCTCCACGTCGCGCACGCGCGGGGCGCCTGCATGGGCGACGCGCTGGCGCGCCTTCTGCGGAAAGCCGGCCACACGGTGACGACCGAATACTACACCAACGACGCGGGCAACCAGGTGGCCATCCTGGGGCGCTCGACCTACCTCCGCTATAAGGAGGCCCTCGGTCACGACATCGGGGAAATCCCAGAAGGTCTCTATCCCGGCGATTACCTGAAGCCCGTCGGCGAGGCGCTGGCGAGGCGCGACGGAGAGAAATGGCTGAAGGCGCCAGAGGACGACTGGCTGCCTGTCTTCCGTGACTTCGCCATCGAACGGATGATGGACGCCATCAAGAAGGATCTCGCCGCCCTCGGGGTCGAACAGGACGTCTTCGCGTCCGAGCGCGAGCAAGTGGAAAAGGGCGCGGTGGACGCCGTGCTCAAGGCGCTGGACGACCGGGGCCTGATTTACACGGGCGTGCTGGAGCCGCCCAAGGGCAAGCCCGCGCCGGACGATTGGGAACCCCGCCCGCAAACGCTGTTCAAGGCCACCAAATTCGGTGACGACATCGACAGGCCCATGAAGAAATCGGACGGCGGCTGGACCTACTTCGCCAACGACGTCGCCTATCACCTGGACAAATACAATCGCGGCCACCCCGTGATGATCGACGTCTTCGGCGCCGATCACGGCGGCTACGTGAAGCGCATGAAGGCCGCCGTTTCCGCCATGTCGGACGGCAAGGCGGACCTCGACGTCAAGCTGTGCCAAATCGTGCGCTTGAAAAAGGACGGCCGGCCGTTTCGCATGTCGAAGCGCGCGGGGACTTTCGTCACGCTCCGCGACCTGATCGACGCGGTTGGCAAGGACGTGGTGCGCTTCATCATGCTGACCCGCAAGAACGACACGCAGATGGAATTCGATCTGGACAAGGCCGTTGAGCAATCCCGCGAAAACCCGGTCTTCTACGTGCAGTACGCGCATGCCCGCTGTCAGTCAGTCCTGCGCGCCGTGGCCGGCGGCATGCCGTCGCTGAAAACGGAGGAGGCGGACCTCGCCGGCGTTGACGTGACGTCGCTGGACGACCGCGTTGAGCTTGATCACATCAAACTACTGGCCGGCTGGCCGCGCCAGGTCGAGGCGGCGGCGGAAACGCGCGAGCCCCATCGCATCGCCAATTATCTTCATGATCTAGCGGCCAGCTTCCACGGGCTTTGGAACAAGGGCAATGACAACGCGGCGCTGCGCTTCATCCAGGCGGAAGCGCCCGAGCGCACCCAGGCCCGTGTAGCGCTGGTGAAAGCGACGGCGATCGTCATCGCCTCCGGCCTCGACGTGCTGGGCGTGACGCCGGTGGATGAGCTGCGCTGACCGCCATCCTTTCGGCGGAAGCCGGGATGACGGTTCTTGTTTGAGGGCCGTCAAACTCCCGCTAAGCTCACCCGATGACTGGAACGGACAGAACCGACATCAACGGCGCGGCCTTTCACGAGAAACTGCGCGATCAACTCGCCCGGCTGGATGAAGTGGAAGCGATCTCGAAAGAAAACCAAAAGCCCGTCGAACTGGACCAAACCACGCAAGGCAGACTGTCGCGCATGGATGCGCTACAGGTCCAGGCCATGGCGTCCGCCACCGCCCGGCGCCGTAAGGTTGAGCGCCAGCGGATTATCGCGGCCCTCGCACGCTGGGAGAATGGCGAATACGGCTATTGCGCGGTCTGCGGAGAAAACGTGCCGAAGGCGCGGCTTGAGCACGACCCGTCCGTGCCCACCTGCGTCGCCTGCGCTGGGGCTTGAGCCTTAAACGGCGTCGAACAGGAAAACCGAGAACAGACCGTCCCCATCGGTCCAAACCCGGCCGTTCTCAAATCCGGCCCTGGCGGCGAGCGCCTTGAACTCGTCCACGGTGAATTTATAGGAATTCTCCGTGTGGATGGTCTCACCCGCCTCGAAGTGGAATTCATGCCCCGCGACCATCACTGTCTGCGCTGATTTGGCGCGGAGATGCATTTCAATCCGGCCTTCCTCCTCGTTGTAGGGAGCCCAGTGCTCGAACGCCTCGACGTCCGCATCGCCGCCCAACTCGCCGTTGATGCGTTCCAGCATGTTCTTGTTGAACCGCGCGGACGTACCCGCCGGGTCGTCATATGCCGCTTCCAAGGTGGCGCGGTCTTTCTTCATATCGACACCGATCACCAGGGCGCCCCTGCCGCCGACGGCTTTCCGCATGCGGCTCATCAGCCGGACGGCGTTCTCGGGTTCGAAGTTGCCGATGGTGGAGCCGGGGAAGAACGCGCAACGCCGACCGCCGCCCAGGTCCGCCGGTATTTTAACGGGCTTGGTGAAGTCCTGAGCAATGGGGCGCACCTCAAGCCCCGGATAGGCGGCGTTCAATTCCGCCGCCTCCGCTTCCAACTGCTCTTCGGAAATATCGATAGGGACGAACGCCGCCGGGGCGTCGAGCGCGTCCAGAAGTTTCCGCGCCTTGGTCATGGAGCCGGACCCGAATTCGATCAGCACGATCTTCTCACCAAGGCCGTCCGCGATCACCTTGGCGTTATCCGTCAAAATCCCGAGTTCGGTCCGGGTCGGATAATATTCCGGCGTCTGGCAAATCTCGTTAAATATCCCGGCCCCGGCCTCGTCATAGAACCATTTCGGCGGCAACGCCTTCGGCGTCATGGAAAGACCCATCACCACATCGTTCAAAAACGCCAGCGCCACCGGGTTGAGAGGCGCTTCTTCCGCCGCCGTTTGCCGGGTCAGTGACGGGATGGAGAGGCGCGCGTCCCGCGCGTCCTCAGCCAACCGAATGCCGGAGAACTGCCAGCGATCCGGCGGATAGAAGAAATTCCGGTAGCTGGCCCGCACATGCCCCTCCGGCGTCGCGCAGGAGCCGCCCCGCAGCACCATCCGCCCCGACATGAACTTGCCGTTGTATTCGCCGACGGCTCCCTCGGCCGCGGCGAAGCCGCTGTAAGGACGATAGGCGCTCGCCGTCCATTCCCAGACGTCGCCGTAAATCTGGCGAAGGCCCTCCCCCATCGCGGGCACGGGATGGTAGGACCGGGCGCCGGCGAAATTCCCCGCCGGCGTAAGAGGGGCGGCGATCACTTCCCATTCCGCCTCGGCGGGCAGGCGCTTGCCGGCCCAGGCGGCGTAGGCGTCCGCTTCATAAAAGCTGACATGACAAACCGGCGCGTCCGGGTCCATGGGCCGCAGACCAGCCAAGGTAAAGACTTTCCACGCGCCATCCTCTTGGCGCCGCCAATAAAGCGGCGCCTCCCAGCCGTGTTCCTTAATGGCCGCCCAACCGTCGGACAACCAAAGTTCAGGTCTGGAATAGCCGCCGTCTTCGATAAAGGCGAGATATTCGCCATTGGAAACGGGCCGGGACGCCAGCCGGAACGGCTCCAGCCAGACCTTGTGGCGCGGTCCCTCGCAATCGAACGCGAACCCCTCGCCATTGTGGCCGATTTCAACCAGGCCGCCTGGGTGCTCCACCCAGTCCAGCGTCCGTGTCCGGCCTGCGTCACGCGGACGGGGCGGCTGATAGGCCGGATTCAAGGGATTGCTGGACAGAACATGCTTGATGTCGGTAAGCAGCAATTCCTGGTGCTGCTGTTCGTGGTGACAGCCCAATTCGACCAGCCCGCGAATAGTCTCATTGTCACTGCCGCCGTTCAAGAAGAACACTTCCAGCGCCTCTTCCACATGGGCGCGGAAGGCCAGAATGTCTTCTGCGGATGGACGGGAAAGCAGACCGCGATGAGGTCTCGCGTGGCGCGGGCCGATCGCCTCGTAATAGGAATTAAACAAGAAATCGTAGTCCGGATGGAATTCCCGGTACCCAGGCGCGTGAGGCTTCAGGATAAAGGTCTCGAAGAACCATGTGACGTGGGCCAAATGCCACTTTGTCGGGCTCACGTCCGGCATGGACTGAATACACTGGTCTTCGGCGCTCAACGGCTCGGCCAGATCTAAACTTCGCCGCCGCACGGCGCGGAACAACTCCGTTAACTGATCATCGGACAGCAAAATGGTGTTGCGGGCGGGCGGGCCACGTCTGTTGCCGGGCATCGCTGGTCCTCCGGACTTTTCTGGCGAGTAAGAAACCTGCCTGAGCGTAATCGCTGTGCGCTACCTCACAATTGTAACAATTACTTAACCGATGTCACGGGCTTGTGACACCTGGTGGAATCGCAGCGACAAAAGGATAAAGGAAATCAGCGTCGCGACGAAGATCGACCAGACCAGACCGTGCACGCCAAGCCCGCCGTGGAAGGCCAACCAGTAGCCCAGCGGAATCATGACGCCGATAAAACAGAACGCCTGAATACCGGTAGGAGTCCAGACGTCGCGGCAGCCCCTGAGCGCATTCGCCATGACAGCCTGATTGCCATCCATGACAAGCACATAACCCACAATGACGATTAACTGCGCGGCCAAGCCCAGCAACGTCTCGTCCTGGGAATAGAACCCGGCGAACCAATTTGGAAACGTGATCAAGGCGGCGGCGAACAACACCATGAACACGGTCGCGACCCCCAATCCTGTCCAACCGGCCAGCCGCATGTCAGGCTTGTCCTTGCGGCCATAGGCGACGCCGACCCGCACGGATGTCGCGGAACCCAAGCCCAACGCGAACATGAAAAAGATGGCGTTCAGGTTGAAGCTCACCATATAGGCGGCAATGGCGCCGGCCCCGATCCATCCGGCGAAGACGCTCATAGAAGCGAAAGCCGCCGATTCAATGGTGTTGGCCAAGCCCGCGCCGTAACCAATCTTGCGCATGGTTCGCCCGGCTTTCCACCCCCCCGGCGCCTTATCCCGAATCCCGAAGACATCCCGGTCTCCGAGCCACCAGACATAACCCGTCAGAAAAACGCACAAAAACACCCGGCACGCCGTGGTTCCCCAGGCGGCGCCATAGGCGCCCATCTCCGGCGCGCCCCAATTGCCGGTAATCAGCAACCAGTTCAGGAACACGTTGACGATGTTGGCCATGATCATGGCGACCATGCCGGGGCCGGGGCGCTTGACGCCCTCAAGAAAGAAATTCGATGCCTGATAGATGAATATCAGCGGCACGCCGAGCCCCAAGATTTGCAGCACCCGGCCGCCGTTCTTCGCCAGTTCCGGACTTTGGCCCAGCAAGAGCAATAAATCCTCGCCAAGAAGACAAGGCGACAGAGCCGCGAAGCCCAGCGCCAGACTGTACGGGATTGACCGCCGCCAAGTGGCGCCGCAGCTTTTCAGATCGCCCTCGCCAAAGAAATTCGACGTAACCACCAGGGTTCCCATCATCAGCCCCACGCCACCGACAATGACCGGGACCACGGGCGCCGACCCAATGGCGAAGAAAGCCAGATCGTCCGTGCCATAGTTGCCGACCATCAGCACGTCGGCGAGCACAATGGTCAGAATACCGACGCGTGAGACAATGGTGGGGCCGGCGATGCGAAACAACTCGGCCAGATGGCGGCGCAGACGGGCGCGCCACCAGATCTCGCCCGGTTGAATGGGGACTTGATACATGCGTAGGGGTATAGTCCCAATCCGCCGCGATGGCTAACAAAACCCTTAACGCCCATATATCAGCGTGTGCTAACATCCATAAATGAGTGAAGCGGCGCCTCAGCCTTACACGGAAAACGTGCGGACCGGCATCCTTTGGATGTTGGGAACCATGTTCTGTTTCGTCACCATGGACGCCTCTGCGAAACAACTGCTCACGAATGGGCATTCCGTCACGCAAGTTGTCTGGGGGCGCTATATTTCTCAAGTGGTTTTGTTGGCCGCCGTCTTCGCGCCGCGGTTAGTCACGCTGTTTAAGACGGCTCACGTAAAAATTCAATTGACCCGCTCGGTCCTGCTTCTGCTGACCACAATTCTATTCTTTTCGGCGCTCAGCCATATCCCGATAGCTGACGCCAGCGCTGTTATGCTGGTCTCCCCCTTGATCGTCACCGCGCTTTCCGTGCCGCTATTAAGAGAAAAGGTGGGAATACGCCGCTGGATGGGCGTCATCATCGGCTTTATGGGGGCGATGCTTATCATTCGGCCGGGAGCCGAAACGCTCCAACTCGCGGCGTTGCTTCCCCTTGCCGCGGCGTTTCTCTATGCGCTTTTTCAAATCTCCACCAAATTCCTAAGTGATGCGGAAAATCCGCTGACGACACTGGTCTATTCGGCCCTTGTCGGCGGCGGCGTTCTCAGCGTCGCAGTTCCCTTTGACTGGGCGCCCATGGCGACCGGGGAATGGCTGCTCTTGGCCAGCACCGGCTTGTGGGGTTCCGTCGGGCATTTCTGTCTGATAAGCGCATTTAGAAACGCGCCAGCCTCGGCCGTCGTTCCCTTTATGTATACAAATCTGATTTGGGCGACCACATACGGCTATTTCCTGTTCGGCGATTTCCCCGATCTCTTCACAATATCCGGCGCCGCGCTGATTTCGGCGAGCGGCCTCTACATTTTCTATCGGGAACGCCGAATTAAACCGGCCTAGAGCAAATTCAATTTAGTCTTGTTCCTATCCAGCGGGGGCGAAGCAGTTTTCACATTCGGCCGGGATGAAGGTCTCCATGGCCTTGGCGATGGCGCCCCAGGGATCATCCGCGGTTCGCGCGCTGGCCTTTCGAAGCGCGGCTTTGAGCTTCGCAAAGGCCATTTCGATGGGATTGAAACCGGGGCTGTAGGGCGGCGGATATGACAGCCTGGCTCCGGCGGCCTCGATGGCTTCCCGCACACTGGCCGCCTTGTGCGATGCGAGATTGTCCGTCACCAAGATACCGCCCGAAAACAGGTCCGGGACCAGCACTTGTTCGACACAGGCCAGAAAGGCCGTCCCGTGCGCCGGGCCGTCCAGCAGCATTGGGGCCGCCATGCCCGGCAACCTAAAGCACCGCACCGCCGCCGGGCAAGTGCGCAAACCCCGCTTCGCCGAAAGACGCTCGCTCACCCCGTGCAAAGCGGTGTCTCTGTTGTCTGCAGCCAGCCACAAGATGAAGCCCTCGCGCCCATCCAGCGTCAAGCCCGGGGGCCGGCCCTGCCGATCCGGCGCGGCAAAGCCCGTCTCGCGCCGCCGCCAGTTGACCATGTTGACGGCGCCGCCGAAAACCGCGCCGAAAGCCCGCTATCAATCGCGGCAATGACACCCCGGCGAAGATCGTTCCCGTAATAATATCCCATGGCTGCTTCCCGAATCGCCGCCAGGTGCGGAATCATACGCCGGAACCGATGGAAGGACCCTATCTTCAATTCAAATTAAAATGCTCTAGCATGGTCGCCTGCCGTCGGAAGGCTCTCTTTTGATGTCCGTTCAGGCGCGAACGAACAGGTGGACGCCGTCAGCACCCATTGTCCGGACCACGCGCCCCTCCGCCATCAAATAACGCAGATGAGCCAGCGTCTCCCCGATGGCGAAGAAAAGCTGGTGGATGTCCAGCTCGCGTGTGAACAGACGTTGAAGCACCTCGGTCGCCCGAACAGGGGACGTGCAAGCCCTCAGCGTTTCGTCAAGTCTCTCGGCGTGATGAGCCGCCAAGTCATCCAATCTTTCGGACAAACCGCGGAACGGCCAATTGTGGCTGGGCAGCACAAGACAGTCCGCAGGCAAGGACTTGAACGCTTCAAGACTCGTCAAGAAACGGCGTAGCGGGTCGGCTTCCGGTTCTTGCGGCCAAACGGAGATATTGGGGCTGATTTTGGGAAGAACCTGATCACCCGAAATCAGCACATTCAAATCGGGACAGAAAAGACAGGCGTGTTCGGGCGAATGACCGTTACCGACGATGATGCGCCAGGCGTTGCGGCCGATCCGGATTTCATCTCCATCTGACAGACGGATCAGGCTGGGCGGTATGGGACTGATCTTCGACCCATATCCTCCAATCCGCTTATCGACGGCCTCCAGAAGATCGCCGGTAAAGCCCGCCTTGATATAGAAATCGCGAAACGTGGCCAGACTCGCGCCTGTGGTTTCCCCGGCCAACATACGCCCCATGGTCCATTCGGCAAAAGGCATCCAGAGCGGCGCTTGAAACCGTTCGCACAGCCACCCGGCCAAGCCAACATGATCGGGGTGAAAGTGGGTGACGATCACCCGCTTGACCGGCCTACCCTGAAGCGTTCCGGCAAAAATTCGCTCCCAGGCGTCACGCGTCTCTTGCGTATTGATGCCGGTATCGACCAGCGTCCAACCGTCGCCATCTTCCAAAATCCAAAGATTGATGTGGTTGAGCTTGAACGGCAGCGGCATGCGAAGCCAGCGAACGCCGGGTGCGGCTTCCCAGGCTTCACCCAGCGGCGGCTCGCCCTGGAAAGCGTAGTCGGGAACAAACGTCATGGCGGGTTCGAACTCAAGACAGGCGGCCGTAATCGGGTCCTTGGGCCACGATCCAGCGCAGTTCTTCCTTCATCAGATCAACATGCCGCGACGGCTCGGCCCGCAGAAGCGATCTTATAATCGCGTTCTGCACTTGACGGGGCATGCGCTGGAAGTTCTCCAGCATCAGAAATTTAACGCTGGGCCGGACGGTTTCAGACAACAACAAGCTCAACACCAGCTTCTTGCGGATGTCGTTCCGCATATTTCCGGCCTCGGTTAGCTGGAAAAATTCAGCCACGAAAGACCGGGGCGACGCGGAGCCATCTAGCAGGTCATGCAGGTTTTGGCGCAGAGCGGCCGTGTATTCGGCGCGCGTTTTGACGATGAATTTGGACGTTTGGCGGCGGAGTTTGGAAATCACGTCCGGATCAAACGCCCGCTCGGTGATAAGCGAAACCGCGTCCCTCACCGTGTCGTGACGGGTTACGTCGCCGACGATTTCAAAAATGCCGGTGACCAGCGGCGCCTTGCGGCCTAACGGAGACAGTCTGGCGGCGGCGGCCAGCGCCATCGGCGCTTCCGGGTCGCGCGCGGCGACCAAAGCCAGGGGCAGCGGGTCTTCCAAGCCTGAGAGGTCCGTGCGGTCGTTCAGAAAAGTCTCCGGCGTCAGAATTCTCGGTTTCCGTCCAGGCGCCACGAGGGGTTCATGCTTTTTATAGCTCTGTTTGATATCCAGCGCGGTCTGGATTCCCTCTTCTGTCAGTCCAAGCAACCTGGATGACATACCGGTCTTTGCCTCCTAGGCGACAGCTGCGCACGATATCCCCTTTTGGGGAGGCGTCGGCGCAATCCAACATTCCAGCCAGCCAGCCTTTTCGGGCCCGCTCAGTCCATTTATGGGCATGATAACCCTAAATGATCGCCTGTGAAACAGCGCTCATATGGTGTTTTGCGTTGGCGTCCGTGGCCTGTTCGGCCGCCAAGCGGTATTTCTCCCGCCACCAGTCGCGGAACATTTTGGCGCCGTTTTGATTATCTTCACGCGGCAGGGCCGAATTGAAGACTTCCTGCTGTTGCAGGCAATTTTCCGCGCGATACACTTGCCGGCAAACCTTCGAGGAGGGTTTGACGGAGTCGCGCGCCGCCGCCGTTTCGCGCTCGTTCACCAACTCCGCGAGCACCATGGTCAGAAAAACCAATAGATCGCCCGGCATACGGGACTTGCCCTTGCGCCATTTGCTCACCGTGCCGGGAGCAACGCCAAGCACATCCGCGATTTCCCGTCCGCTGACGTTTAATTCGCCCATGCCCCGGAAAACCGGAAAGACATCGGTGTCGCGTCCCAAAGGCGTCACGGTCTCGGCATTTGTTTTCATGGCGGCAAACTCCTGCATTCGGTCCGATACTTTCGCCTAGCGCAAGAGAGTGCCAGTGGTTAGTTAAGAAGAATTGAATCAAACGCGGCGGCTTCCAGGCATGGGAGAGAAAGATGCGGGCGGGCGTCGATCTGGGAGGAACAAAGATTGAGGGTGTCATCCTCGACTCAAAGGGCTTGGAACAAGCACGTCTGCGAATCCCGGCCCCGCGGCAAGCCTACGACGGCACGCTGGAGGCTCTCGCCGCCCTGATCGCGGAACTCGAAATCCAGGCGGGCCGCACGGTCAGCCATTTGGGCGTCGGGATACCGGGCGCGGTCTCTCCGGCCACGGGCCTGGTCAAGAACGCCAACTCGACCTGGCTGATCGGGAAACCCTTTCGGCAAGACTTGGAACGGCGTTTAAACCGGCCTGTGAGATTGGAAAACGACGCCAATTGTTTCGCCGTTTCAGAAGCCACGGACGGCGCGGCGGCGGGGGCCGCTGTTGTCTTCGGCGTGATTCTCGGCACCGGCGTCGGCGGCGGCCTTGTGGTCAACGGGAAACCGCTCTCCGGGGTGAACGCCATTGCCGGAGAATGGGGACACAATCCTCTTCCCTGGCCCACTGACGACGAGCGCCCCGGCCCGGCATGCTATTGCGGTAAAACCGGCTGCATTGAGACATTTCTATCCGGTCCCGGCCTCGTCAGAGACCATGGGTTGAATGGCGCGGACGCAACCTGTGTGGTTGACGCAGCGTCATCTGGCGACACCGCCGCGCTCGGCGCTATGGACCGCTATGCCGAACGCCTCGCCCGAGCGCTCGCCACCGTAATCAACATCATTGATCCGGACGTCATTGTACTGGGCGGCGGACTTTCCAACATCGGTCCGCTTTACGAGAAAACACCGGATATTTGGTCATCCTGGGTCTTCTCCAACGACGTTTCAACCCGGCTTGTGAGGAACCGCCACGGCGACAGTTCAGGCGTGCGCGGCGCCGCCTGGCTCTGGAACCCTGATGAGGTGAGCGAGAGAGTCTAGCACTCCGCTTTCGGCGTGGGCTCAATGGACTGCGGCAGCATCAGGATGCCGAAATCATCGAACTCCTGGAGAATTCTTCCCGCCAATCCATCGGCGCGGTAATCCACATCCATCTCGAAGGCCGGCAATTGGTCCCTGGCCATTTGGGAAAAGAACGCAATGCGGAACCGCCATGCAGGAACATCCGCGGGAACGCCCTTAAACCGGTCAAAAGCGACCTGTGACCGGCGTCCCTCTCCCGCCGGGTAGTTCGTCACGTCGGTGATGTGCAAGCTGGTCTCATACGGGTTCTCAACCCCGCCTCCGTCAAACAAGGGTTTGAACAGCAAGGCCTTGCCTTCGGTCGCCGCCTTAATCGAAAACAGCAGATGCGATGTCGGGAACAGTGTTCCCCGCGACAGGGTTTGTTCCACCTCTTTGGTGCCCGAGAACCGCGCCCAGCCGCCAGCCTTTCCGGACGGGCCTTCCAACTGCGCGACGCCGGTAAGATCCTCGATCACTCGACCATTGTGCTTTTGCTTGACGTTGAACCGGAAGCGGCGGCCGTCCTTGGCTTCCCAACTGGAAAACCTCCAGTCGGTCTCAACGCTCCGGCCTTCGTCATAGACCAGCTTCATGGCGACTCGGTTTTCGATCATCCAACCGTCGCAAGCGTCCTGAAAAGAATAGGCCATTATTCCGCTGACATGGCTGGGAGAGGACGACTTTTGGCGGTGCGCGAGACTAAGGCGATAAATTGCGCGATGTGACAACAGGCCGTCGGCTGGCTGAACGGATGCGGGCAGGTTCTGCGACTCGGCCTCTGGATTCGCCAAAAAGAGAGACGCGCTGACAAAGAGAGCGCCGACAAACCGATTCCCTCTCAATCCCCGCGCCATTCCGTTATCCAATCTCTTTTCCGTCTTCAGAGTTGGACAAGACGCCTCGGCTGACAAGGCAAAAATTGCCCGACCGCCTCGGCAAAAGCTGCCGCTAAGGGAGATTTTACTGGGCGGTTTCGTACCGAAAGGCTGGGATTACAAGGCTTTTAGACATTCATTCGCCCTGGCAGGCTTCTTGCGTGAGTTCATGCGGAAGAGCGTCTTGCGCCCTTTCCCGGCCGCGAAACCGGTGGACCTGTTCGAAGCATTGAACACGGGCTATCGGCGCCGGCGGAGACGGTGCGGGCCGTCCTCAAGCCGGCGGCGCGACCAGAAGTTGAGGAAAGTCCCTGGCTTTGGTTTAAGCCTCTCAAGGACAAAACCCTCTCATGACGAATACGGAAGGACTTTAAGGAGTTAACAAATGGGCCACGGAAAAACCCCGCTGTCTTATCTGGACATGCATTCCAGTCCGGCGGCGCTGTCTCGTGAACTGGTTCCGGTTCCAGATGAGTCGCGGCCGCTCGGCGCTTGCGGGCGTGATGGCCTTTACGGTCAAAAGACGCAAGGCAAGCGCGAGGTTGCTCTGCCCGCGTCGCCGTTCTCGGAAGTGTCCGGCGGCGCCAGCCTTCGAAGCATCTCGCCCCGCGCCATGGCGAAGTTCAGTCTGGACCTTTACGCTGCGGGCCTTGTGTTGTTCGACGAGTACGAGATGCTGGCGTTCCAGCCAGAGTTGCATCCTGACTACAACGCCACCATAGGCGCGTTAACAGGACAGCGGGCCAAGCCGGACAAGCCGCGCGACTTCATCGGCCATTGGGAAGATCGTCTGAATTTCGTCAGACGCCATAACCCGCAGAACACGGTTTTGGTTAAGCAAACCGAGAAACTCGTGAGCTTGCTGCTGCGGATCGAAAGAGCGCCAGTCCCGGAAACCCTTGATGCCGCCGGCTAGATGTTTAGTCCCGGAGTGTAATGGAACCGTTTGCATTGACGCCTCAACCTAGAAAAGGAGTAGACTTATGTCTGACGTTGCTCTCTCGGCTGCCGTGCGCAGTTCGCTTCTCTCTCTCCAGAACACGACCGACCTGATTGACCGGACCAACAACCGTCTGGCCTCGGGTCTGGAGGTCGCGTCCGCCGTTGACGATCCGGTCGCGTTCTTCACCGCTTTAAGCCTCTCTGATCGCGCGTCCGACTTCGAGGACCGTTTGGAGGATATCGAACAGGGCATTCAGGCGGTTACGGCCGCTCTGGACGGTATTGAAGCTATCGACGACCTTGTCCGTCAACTCAGAGGTTTCGCCAACAACCTTCGGTCCGCCAGGGGCACGGCGTTCAATAACTTGGTGTCGCAGTTCAATTCAATCCGAACTCAGATCGGTGAACAGGCCAACGACGCCGAGTACCTGGGTCAGAGCCTGATCGACGGCACGAGGGAGGAGCTTACGATCCGCTTCTCGACCACGACCAGCGCCCTGCTGTTCCTGCAATCGAAGAACCTCCGCGAAAGCGGCATTGGCGTTAACCAGCTGATTAGCGGGGGTACCGTCGATGTCGCCTCCGCCGCGGCCCAGGGCGTCTTGACCGGCACCGACTCGGCCGTCACCTACTCCGGTCAAACCGTCAACCTGGTTGGCGGCGACACCACCGCGGGCGTCACAACGCAGAGTTTGAGCCGCGTGGTCGTCACCTTCAACGGCACGGGCTCCCTCAGCTTCGATACTCAAGGGGCGACCACGCTTCAGTTCGACCTGGGCACCGTCAGCATCACGATCTCGAATAACCAAGGCGGCAACACGGCCGCGACGGTCAGGAACGGCGACACGCTGACGCTGGTCCTTTCGTCCAGTACGGATACGCAAGCGTTCACCGGCGGTACCGCCACTTTCAACGTGGCGGCGGACGAGTTTATCGGCGTCGTCGACAACGTTCGGGTCAACGTGGGTTCCACCGACAACCGTGCGGGGCTGATCGGCTTCGGCTCCACGCAAACGTCGGTCGCCGAAACGGCTGATAATTTAACCGCTGCTGAGTTGACGGCGCTGCTGAACACCGCGTCTTTGGGAGTCGATTACACGGCCGTTGAGGAAGCCGATACCCTCTCGATTGAATTACTCTCCGCGCAACTCGAATCCGCCATACAGATTCTTCGGGCGGAATCCCAGTCTTTGGGTTCGAACGTCGCCTTGCTGCGAACCCGTTTGGACTTCACGGAGACCTACATCAACACCCTCGAGGTGGGCGCCGGTCTGCTGACGCTGGCCGACGTGAACACGGAAGGCGCCAACCTGCTCGCTCTGCAAACCAGACAGCAGCTTGGTATTTCGGCCCTGGCCTTCGCCGGTCAGTCCGAACAGGGCATCCTGAACCTGTTCAACTAGGGCGTTGATCTCTAAGCCGGAGCCATAAAGGGAGACCCCCGAGATATTTGATTTGTGACTCTCCATTCTTGAAGGTGAATTATGACGGGAGCCATTTCCCCGGACCCGCGCGAGCAAATCCTAGACAAGCGTCCGTTTTCGTCCTTACGGCGAAACCCGCGCGTGACATGATTATCGCTGTAAGACGCTATATCGCGTCTGATATAAACGCTTTGCGCAACTGACCGCATAAACAAGCGGGCGATCATAAACCTTAACCAGCTTCTGGTCTCCCGCGCGACCGCCGGAAGGTGTTCCATAATTCCGCATAATTAATTTCGTTGACGAAATTCCCGCGCCCGGGCGCAACGTCCATCATCAGTTTCAGACAGTGGCTCATGACCGGGCCGCAATGCGGCCAAATTGTGCCCGTGAGCTTGAGAATACGCCGTATTTCCAATAGCCGGTTGACTCATGGAGCGGTTCTACCGCGCCAAATCATCAGAGCCGCCGGATTTGCCGTGCTTCGGCAAATTTAGCTTCAGATGAAGTTCTTTCAGCCGCGAGTCGTCAATTTCCGCCGGCGCCCCCATCAACAGGTCCTGCGCCTGCTGGTTCATGGGGAACGCAATCACTTCGCGAATGTTGGGCTCGTCCGCCAACAACATGACGATCCGGTCGATGCCGGGGGCCGAACCGCCGTGGGGCGGGGCGCCATATCGGAAGGCCCGGTACATGCCGCCGAATTCCCGCTCGACGGCCTCCCGCTCATAACCCGCGATCTCGAACGCCTTAAGCATGATTTCCGGTTTGTGGTTCCGTATGGCGCCGGATGACAGTTCTACACCGTTACAAACGATGTCGTACTGGTAGGCCAATACGTCGAGCGGGTCCTTGGTTTCCAGCGCCTCCAGACCGCCTTGCGGCATGGAGAACGGGTTATGAGAGAACGCCGCCTTGCCATTTTCGTCCAGCTCGTACATGGGATAATCGACAATCCAGCAGAAGCGGAACGCGTCCTTTTCACACAGGCCCAACTCTTCACCCACCTTCATCCGAGCGGCCGCCGCGAAAGGTGCGAATTCCGCCGGCGCGCCGGCGATGAAGAAAACGGCGTCGCCGTCTTCCAGGCCCAGTTCCCGGCGCAGAGCTTCCGTTCGCTCAGCCCCGATGTTCTTGGCGAGCGGACCCGCGCCCTCCCCATCCCGGAAGAAAATATAGCCCAAGCCCGGCTGACCTTCTCCCTGCGCCCAGTTGTTCATGCGGTCGCAAAAGGCGCGCCCGCCGCCCGTTTTGGCCGGAATGGCGTGAACGCGAACCTTGCCGTTCTTTTCGATCATGTTCGCGAATATCTTGAAGCCCGACCCCCGGAAGGTCTCCGTCACGTCCTGCATCTCGATGGGATTCCGCAGGTCCGGCTTGTCATTGCCATACTTCACCATCGACTCGGCGTACGGGATGCGCGGGAACGGCGCCGGGGTGACTTCGCGGTCACCCGCAAACTCTTCAAATACGCCGGCGAGAACCGGCTCCAAGGCATTGAACACATCAGCCTGGGTAACGAAGGCCATCTCGACGTCGAGCTGATAAAACTCACCGGGACTCCGGTCCGCGCGGGCGTCTTCATCCCGGAAGCAAGGCGCGATTTGGAAATATTTATCGAAACCTGAAACCATCAGCAGCTGTTTGAACTGCTGCGGCGCCTGAGGCAGCGCGTAGAATTTGCCGGGGTGCTGGCGGGCGGGCACCAGATAATCCCGCGCTCCTTCCGGGCTGGAAGCGTTGAGGATCGGCGTCTGTATCTCCAAAAAGCCCCGCTCGATCATCCGGCGGCGAATAGAGGAAATGACTTGGGAACGCAAAATGATGTTGGCGTGCAAGGTTTCCCGGCGAAGGTCGAGGAATCGGTACTTCAGCCGCGTCTCTTCGCCGTACTCAGCCTCACCAAAGACCGGCATGGGCAGCGTCTCAGCCGCGCTTTCCACACACACTTCATCAATCCTCATCTCGATCTCGCCGGTCGGCAGGTTCGGATTGATGGTTTCGTCCGAGCGCCTGGAGACGGGACCGGTGACGGTCAACACGCTTTCCGTGCGAGCGCCTTCGATTACAGTCAGCAAAGGAGACGACGCATCCACGACCACTTGCGTCAAGCCATAATGGTCGCGCAAATCGACGAACACCAAGCCCCCATGGTCCCGCTTGCGGTGCAGCCAGCCGGAAAGTCGAACGGTCTCGCCCACATGCTCTAAACGAAGGTCGTTACAGGTATGGGTGCGGAAAGGGTGCATAATTCGGTATCCGTCGAATTGTCGGGGGGGGGAGTCTGGAAAACAGCGGGCGTTCTAGGACGCCGCGCCTCAAAAATCCAGCTTTTGTTCGTCCGTTCGACGCGCCGCCGCCGAGAGGCCAAGAGCCGTTCGAACGCCGCGTCTGGGCGGGCGCCGGGATCCGCCGCGAGCTTACCTGGACAGCCGGCGTTACAGAAGCCCCCGTCCTTCCTTGACGGAGCGCCAGGCTAGGCCGCGCGCATCGGCGGGCTTGCCGGAAAACAGACCGGCCTGACTCAAGCGCCAGACGCCGGGATGTCCGCAAAGCGGCGGACAAGGCGCACGCCCAGATAGACGAAGGGCGTGTCAACAGCGGCGATCAGCACTTTGCAGATATAGCCGGCGACAATGATCTTGCCGACAAGCGCCCAATCAAGACCTAGGCCAAAGCCCAGGAAGATTGAATTGACGACGATGGTGTCAACCAGCTGACTGACCATCGTCGACGCATTGTTGCGCAGCCAGAGGTGCCGCCCGTTCGTCATCCGCTTCCATAAATGGAACAGCCTCACGTCCATCAATTGAGCGACGAGATAAGCCGTCATGGATCCAAGGATCAACATGCCAGGCAAGGTAAAGACACTCTCAAACGCCGCCTGCATCTGCTCGACGGTGTCAAAGTTGGGATGCCCCGCAGGCCAAGCGGGGGCCCCCGGCAAAACCAGGGCGATCTGGATGAACACCAAGATCAAAAGCGACATGGCGAATCCGGTGATCACCATCAGATTCGCCCGGCGGGCGCCGTAGACCTCGCATACGATGTCGGTCAACAGAAACGTCAGGGGATAAGTCACCAGTCCCGAGGTCAGCGTGACCGGCTCGCCAAACAGACCTTCCGGAAAAGTCTCTGGAAACGCCAGGAACAACTTCACCCCGATAATGTTGGTCATGGCCAGGACGACGACAAAGCCCGCCATCATTACCGCAAATGTGCGCTCCGCCCGGTCATTCATTCGTTTTCGCTCCACTTTTGTCCATCGCCAAACGGTCACTTTCGTGACAATCAAGTCAAAAGCTGGTTTTGGTCCCTGGCGGCCCACCGGCTTAGACACCGCTAACGGGTTCTGCCCCGTTTGAGCCCAAGTATCAAGGTTGCCTTACATGGTCATTCCGCGTCATTACTCCGAATCTCCTGCGGCGGAGAAAACCCGGGTTGTTCCGGGCCTCAAGAACCCGGATTGTAAGTACGCGCGCCTTCCCCGCCCGCCGCCGGGGTCGTTATTTACCCGCCCAGCCATGACGGCGGCTCGAAAGTGACGGAAAACGCGCTCTTGTCCAACAGGAACATGGTCGCTCATGGCCGGACGGATGAGCATCCGGCTCTGTTCGAAGCCGGGGCCTGCCCGTTCGGGTGAGGCGTTTGGGCGGCTTGACGGGCTCCTTCCAAACCGCTATCGGTCCCTTGAACGAGGTGGGCCACCCGTGATTCAATGAAGATCAAGCCGATATGGAAAAATGTCAGGCGGCCCGCGACTCGGACCCGCTTTGGGCGGAATACGAAAGGGAAAGCGGCGGCGTGTCGGCCGCGCAATCCAACAAGACCATGACCCCTGTTTCTTCTCATCGCTGAAATAATGGCGCTTCTGACCGACCGCGAGGCCGTAAAGGCCTTCTGTGAACCACTGCGCGGCGCCGGCCACATCGCTGTCGACACGGAATTCATGCGCGAGAGCACCTATTGGCCACGGTTGTGTCTGGTGCAGATCGCGGGGCCGGGCAAGGGTGACGAGAACGCCGCCGCCATCGATGCGCTAGCGAATGGCATGGACCTGGAGCCCGTGTTCGCGCTGATGCGTGATCCGAACATCTTGAAGGTGTTTCACGCCGCCCGCCAGGATATGGAGATATTCTATAACCTGATGGGGGAAATGCCCGCCCCCGTTTTCGATACTCAAATCGCGGGCATGGTTTGCGGATTTGGCGACTCGGCCAGTTATGAAACCCTGGTCAACAGGCTCGTCCAGAAATCCATCGACAAGAGTTCGCGTTTTACTGATTGGTCGCTTCGCCCCCTAAGCGAAAAGCAAATCAGCTACGCCCTGTCCGACGTCACCCACCTGCGCGTTATCTATGAGAAGCTGGCGGAACGCTTGGATAGCAAAGGCCGGGGCGATTGGGTTGAGGCTGAAATGAAATCCATGGCGGAACCCGCCGATTATGTGACCAATCCCATGCTGGCCTATCAACGCATCAAGATTCGCAATCCGACCTCCCGCGTTTTGGCTATTCTGCGTGAAGTGGCCGCCTGGCGTGAAAAAGCCGCGCAAGATATCGACATTCCCCGGAACCGTATGCTGAGGGACGAGGCGCTGGTTGAAATCGCCCATCACGCGCCAAAGGATACGAGGGCGCTCTCCCGCATCCGGGGGCTTTCCGCCAAGCAAGCGGAAGGCTGGCAGGGCAGGCAATTGCTGGAAGCCGTCAAGCGCGGCGGGGAACTGCCGGATGCAGACTGTCCCGCCCCGCCGGAGAAACGTAACCTGCCCCGCGGCCTCGGTCCCATTACGGACATGCTCAAGGTTCTATTGAAGATGCGTTCCGACGACTCAAACGTCGCCCAGCGCCTGATCGCCTCGAGCGCCGACATTGATGAGATAGCGGCCTTTGGTGAAAAAGCGGAGGCGCCGGCCATGTCGGGCTGGCGCCGGGAAGTATTCGGCGACGACGCGCTCCGCATTCGTTCGGGTGACGTCGCGCTCGCCGTGGAGGGCAAACGGGTTGTCTTGGTGGAATGGGAGCCGGTGGACGGCGATGAGTGACCGGCACACCCTGATCGGCCAGTACGACAACCCGTTTCTGCCCCGCGCCGCGCCGCCGTCACCATGAATATTTACGGCGTTGATTATAATCGAGAAATCCTTTCGGTATTCAATAACGCGGACGAAGTGGCCAGGCGCCATCCGCTGATCAAGGCGCCGGTGCTGCGGCTTCCAAATGGGGAGCTGATCTACGACAGCTAGTTGATCTTGGACTATCTGGACGAAATGGTTGGGCCAGAGCAAGCCCTGACTCCAGAAAAGGGAGCAGCGCGGCGCGCCGTTCTGCGCGCCGTGGCCATTGGATGGGGACTCGCGGAAAAATCCGTCTCGATCCGCATGGATCGGATCCTGAATCCAGACGAGGAGACAACATCCTGGCGAGAACGCTGCCGTCGGCAACTCCATCAAACCCTCGACTGGCTAGAAGACCACGCATCCGGTAAAGACTGGTATCTGGATGACGCCATGACCCAGGCGGACATTACAATCGCTTGCGGCCTGGAGCACGTTAAGCGCCGGCGTTCAGGCGCCGGCGGCTGGACTTCTTATCCAAAACTCATAAAGGTTTTGCGGAAGGCGGAAGCGCTCGACGCCTTCAAAGCGGTCCCGTTCGACCAAGACGAACAGCCTGCTTAGAGCACCCGCCAATCCATCGGGTCGGCGTCCTGTCTATCCCAGGGCGCGACGGGCAGGAATTTGGACACCAGGAAATCCACGAACGCCCTCACCTTGGGCGACATATGCCGCCCGGACGGATAGATGGCGTGCACGTCCAAGTCCCGTTTGGCCTCGTACTCCTGCAACAAGGGGATTAGGCGGCCATCGAACAGCGCGGGCCACAAAAGCAGTTTGGAGGAACGGATCAAACCGACGCCGGCGATGGCCGCGTCATAAAGAGCGGACGAGTCGTTCACCTCCAGATTGCCGGTCACATCCAGACGCATCGGGCCGTCCGGCCCTTGAAATTCCCAGCGGTTGAGCGATGTTTCGAAACTCACCCGCAAACAATTGTGATTAAACAGATCTTCCGGCGTCTTGGGTTTTCCGTGACGCTCGACATAGGAAGGCGCGGCGGCGACGACGCGGCGGATGGTCGCGATACGCCGGGCGATCAGGCTGGAGTCCGGTAAATCCCCAATTCGGATACCGACATCAACGCCCTCACCCACTAAATCGACCAGACTGTCTGTCAAGGTCATCTCGACACGCAGTTCGGGATACTTGTCCATGAACTCGTGAATGATCGGCATCACGTAGCGCCGGCCGAACGATGTCGCCGCGTTGATCCTTAAAAGACCGCGGGGGGCCACGTGTAAATCCGTCACGGCCCGTTCGGCCGCTTCTATTTCTTCCAGGATGGGAACCGCATGTTGGTAATAGGCCCGTCCCTCCTCGGTCAGGTTGATGGTTCTGGTCGTCCGGTTAAGCAAACGCGCGCCCAGACGATCTTCCAAACGGCCGATCAGTTTGCTGACGGCGCTCGGCGTCATTCCGAGCACGCGGCTGGCCGCCGAGAACCCGCCAACTTCGACGACCCGGACAAAAACGCTCATTTCACTATGCGGCTCCAAAAAACCCCTTTTTTATTAACCTTGTTTTGATTAATTAATGAAAATTATTCACATATTATAGGAATAATATACCGATTATCAATAACGTTTTTCGTCACATATTCTTTTCAACAGCGACGGGCGGCATATCGTCCCGCCGGGACAGAGACAGAGACACATACAGAACGTAAGGAGAAATCCCATGACGCGCTTCACTTTCTTTCGCGACATTCCTCGGACCGAGATTGACGCCTTCATCGCGCGCGGTCGCCAACTGCGCTCCGAGGCGATAACTCGAGCCGTTTCAAGCCTGTTCGGTTCCAACAAGAAAAAGCGAAGCGCCCGCAGCTAACCCGCTTTCGTGAAACCGGGTCCTGAATTTCGAACCGTTTCTCTCCCGGACAACCCGGCCGCTCAAGCGGGATTGCGTTCCCCGATCCCTTGACCGCGATGAACAAGCCAGCGCCCCGCCACGCCAGCAGGTTTTTTGACGCCAGGGATTCCCACGCGCGAATTACCGCTCTTGATCGCCAGAACTCAACCGTTGCGATATGTATAACCATAGCCGTTGAGGGCCGGCGCGCCGCCCAGATGGACGTATAGGATATTCGATCCCTCCGGAAAAAACCTTTGGGGCTGTCCTAGACAATCATCTAAGATATTGTTTAACCCATTGTTTCATTTGGTTAATTGGAGTGACGGGTCCCTGTTGTTAAATCGCCGCTCACACTCCTTCAAAAATAGCCCAAAATGAGCCTTCGGAACACCGTTGAATTTGCGCATATGACGCTTGGCTTGGTTCCAAAAGTTCTCAATTCCATTGATAGGATTGTGCTTGTCTGCAAAAAGTTCCGGGTGATTGATCCTGAAGTGCTTAAAGTCAGAAACATCCAGCGCATTATAGCCCCGCCAACAATCGGAACAGACAAGACTATCCGGCGCAATCTTCCGCTCCATGACCGGCGTCAGTGTCGCGCTTGAGGCGTCCGGTATGATCTTCGTCAGACCTCGCCGCCCCGCTTCAACAGGCCGGATACCGGTATTTTCCCCGCAGCGCCACGACCGCGCCGCCCTTTACGCTTGCCGCCGAAATAGCTTTCATCCACCTCAATCTCGCCGCCAAGCATGGCTTCGCTCCCGGCTTCCAGTTCCAGAACAATCAGTTCACGTAAACGGGGATAGAAAAAGGCCGCCGTATTGCGATGGACGCCAATAAGCGAGAAGCCGTGCGGGCTGTCGTACCCGCAACAAAATGCTCGATCAAACGGTCCTGTTTATAAGGACTAAGCCTGCTCTTACGCATACGTCCCGTGATAGCCCAATAATCAGTTATATAGAACAGACCCTTCTTTTATTGTGCTATCGCTCGTCAATATGACAGTTATCAATAATATACCTTGTGTAATTTTTATATAATTAAATTATTTCACATTTTTGAACAAATTATTGGAAATACAGGATTCATATATTTTAAGAATTTTTATTTTTAACCCTTTATGATTACCCGTGATCTTTCTATCAAAACTTGCTGGCGTCCATAAACAATTGTGAACCCTTTTTATGCCGATTCTTGGTCCGATCACGTCTCTTGGTCTTAATCCTTGCCTTTCATGAGCAACGGACGTAACCAGTCCGAGTGTCGAATTTTCAGATGGATCGCCCATGCAGAGCGAGATTCTGTTCGAACGTCCACCGCTGACGTGGCGGTTGTTCCGTCTAGGCCCTGACAAACCCGTTCAAACGCTGGACGCCAATTTGCTCGCCGTGACGGCGGGCGGTGAAAGCGTGTTGATTGACCCCGGAGGCGCCGAGAATTTCCCGGCGTTCTTTAACGCGGTTTCCGGCCAGATGGATTTGTCCACCGTTCGCCATATCGTTCTCAGTCATCACGACCCGGATGTCTGCTCGTCGCTTGCCCTGTGGCGCGAGGTCTGCGCTAGTGAGACGGTTGTTCATGTGCCGTGGCTATGGACCGGCGCGGTCAGTCATTTTGACGCGGGCGCCGACCTGGCGCCCACACCGGAAGAAGGCGCTGAGATCACCTATGGCGACGGCGGTCTGTTGCGTCTGATCCCGGCGCCCTATTTGCCCTCTTCCGGCGGCGTCCACGTCTTTGACCCCATCGCGCGGCTACTTTATTCGGCGAAAGTCGGCTCGGCCTTGACGCCGCCGGAAGAGCGGGCGGCCTTCAAGGTCAAAGTCTTCGACCGGCATGTCGCCCGGCTGGAGAGCCATCAATCGCGCCTGATGCCGAGTGGAGCCGCTCGGGACGCCTGGGTGGAGCGCGTTCGAGGGCTTGGACCCCGGATGATCGTCCCGCAAACAGGCCCCTTTTATGACCACGATACGGTCGATCAGTTTATCACCTGGTTCGAGGACGTGAGCGTTGGCGCGGCTGTCGGCGGAGATCGATCAGCCCTGAATATTCCGTCCGACATGCAAGATATGCAAGCGCCGGCTCAACCGGCTCCGATGGTTTTTGACGGCCCGCTTTCCGGTCCGGCCGCAGCGGATGGAACGAACGACAGGCCGTTGACGGAAGAAGAAACCCGGGCCCTGTTGGAGCCCGCGCCGGAAACCGGATTCGACGGGCCCGGCGGCGATGATGACCTTGAACCCGGCTTGAGCGGTTTCGCCGGTCCGGCCGCGGCGGATGGAACGAACGACAGGCCATTGACGGAAGAAGAAACCCGGGCCCTGCTGGAGCCCGCGCCGGAAACCGGGTTCGACGGGCCCGGCGGCGATGATGACCTTGAACCCGGCTTGAGCGGTTTCGCCGGTCCAGCCGAGGCGGCGAATTCGCGTTCCGGTCCGGCGGGCGGGCAAGAAGCCCGGTCGTTTGGCCAGGGCGCCCGTCAAGCCGAGGCCTGGCGCGAGCAAGGACGCCAGTTCCGTTTGATCACCCGGTCCGATTTCGATGGTCTCGTCTGTGCGGTCCTGTTGGAGGAATTGGAGTTGATCAACGACATCCTGTTCGTTCACCCGCGAAAGGTGCAGCACGGCGAAATCGACGTCACCGGAAACGACATCACCACCAACCTGCCGTTCGACTCCCGCGCCGGTATCGCCTTTGACCATCACTTGAGCGAGGTGGAGCGCGTGGGCGGCCGGTACCCAAACCACATCATCAACGCGTCCGCCCCGTCGACGGCCCGTTTGGTCTATGAGTATTTCGGCGGTGAGAAAACCTTCCCAACCGTGTCCGCCGATATGATGGAAGCGGTCGACCGGGCGGACTCCGCCCAGTTCACCCGCGACGAGATTCTGAACCCCAGCGGGTGGGCTTTGCTCAACTACATCATGGACCCCAGGACCGGACTCGACCGGTTCCACGGTTTCCGAATTCCAAACTACGAGCTCGTGATGGGGTTGATTGACGACTGCCGGAACCATTCCATTGATGAAATTCTGGCGATGCCGGACGTTAAGGAGCGGGTTGACCTGTATATGGAGCACCGCCCGTTGTTCGAAGAGCAGATCAAGCGCTGCGCCCGGATTGAGGGCGGCCTGGGCGTCATCGACCTGCGCGACGAGCGGACCATCTACGCCGGCAACCGGTTCCTGGTTTACGCCTTGTTGCCGGAAATCAACATTTCCATGCACGTGCTTTGGTCAAAGGGGGGCGCATCGACCCTGTTCGCCGTGGGCAAGTCGATCTTTGACCGGTCCTGTCCGGTGAATGTGGGCAAGATCATGCTGGAGTTCGGCGGCGGCGGTCACCGGGCCGCGGGCACGTGCCAAGTGGAAAATGATGAGGCCCAAGGGGTCTTGGAAGAGCTTTCCGATCGCCTGTCTGGCCGCTTGTCCTATCGGGACGATGAATTTGGGTGATCATCCCTTCCAAAACGCGAAGCGCGACGCAAGGATGACGCGGTTGGTCTTGGCGCGCCCCGCTCAGCGCCAATCGATATACTCAATCCGCGTCGGCGCTGAAACAGACGCAACCGGAAACAAACGCCTTCGCCCTTTCATAAACCGCTCAGGGTATGGTCCCAGACAGCGGCGGGCGAGGCCGATGAACAGATTCGTCTTGGTTGTGGGGGGTGCGCTGCTGACGGCGGGTACGGCGTCCGCCGGGGCTGGCGGCGCGGAAGACTTCACGCCGCGCGTGTGTTTCCCGCCATCCGCTCTGAAGGGCGCCCATTCGCCGGACGCTCAGCCGTTCGATATTGAAAACCCCAGCCATTTTGACGTCGTTGAAGCGTTGGCGAAAGCGGGCGGGAAACACGGCCAATGCGCCTTGGGCCGGGTTTATGCGAATCCAGAAAGCCGCTGGTATGATCCCGGGAAAGCCCGGCGTTGGCTGGAGGCGGACGCAACCTGGCTCTGTCCGTTTCGCGCGGCGCATCTAGCCAGGCTGTACGACACGCCGGGAACCGGTTTTTCAAATCCCGAGACGGCGGATCAATGGCGGCGCGCCCTGGCCGCCTACCGCGCCGTCGATGACGCCATTGATCATGTCCGCGGCGAGGCGATGGTGGAAGAGCGGCGCGCGTTTATCAAATTCCATGACGAGGAGTTGGACTCCCAAGAAGTCCGGAGTCATTTGCGTCAATTATCGAACGAGTTCGATAACAGTACGCCCGAGACGCTTCATGGCGAGGGCCGCAAGCTCGCCTTTGGCGGTCCTGGACCCCTGCGCCAGTTGGGCGGCCGATATCTCTACGCCGCCATGCGGAGAGGTCACCGGCAGGCGGCGGTTGATTACGCGAAGCTCGCCTATTCCTGTAAAATCGCCACAACACCCCTGAAATTCGGCCATATCGACGACGCCATGAAACCCTTTGCGGATAAAGGCGACGCGGAGGCGTTGCTATGGCTCGCCCGGTCCAGGGTCTACGGCGAAGTCTGGCGCAAAGGGTCCCAGGCCCATGCCTCGCGCCGGTTGGATGAGGCGGAAAGGGCCGGAGCGGACGTCAGGGCCGACCGGCGGGCGCTTGAGCGGAGGGCGGCAAGGAGGAACGCCCAGTGACAAGATTTCTATTGATCACGCATTCATACAGGCGTCTAGTTCCGCCGTCAGTTTCTCAACCTCTTTAATCAAGCTGTCCAGTATGGACTGATCAACCGCGCGCTTACTTTTGTAGTTCTGAAGTAAACCGCGTTTAACATCCCAACTTCCCATTTCCAAAGGATTGGCCAAATCTCTCTCTGTTTGATCGATTAGGCCGTTCCAGTAGGCGGCGTGACTCTCAAATTCTTCTTTGCGCTCCTTTTTAATACCGAGTTTTGCCTCGATACCGGAGCAATTCCGCTCTTCGGTCTCGTCATTCACCAGCTCATTGGCTTCTTCGCGGCTGAGGCGTCCTTTGTCTTGATCAAACATTCCGGCCTCTTTTCTTATCGGCTTTATAACTTTCGATAGCGGCGAACATGTCGTCATGGGGGACGCCGGTTTGGGCAAATTCGTCATCGGCGAGATAACCTTTGCGTACGAGCGCGCGTTTGATCTGGCGAACATCTTCTTCATCAAGGGAACGGGTCGGCGAGATATCTGATTTGCAGCGGCAGGGTATGCTTCGATCCTGTCTCGAAAGGGGGCGTGGATAAAAAAGAGGCGCCGGGCGCGCGGCCGGGAGAGATCGCCGGCGCGCCGCCCGGCGCCTCAGTCGGGGAGCGGCGAGCGTCGTGGAAGAGGATCACGCGCTTCGATTCGCTCCCTCGGGAGGCGCGCGCGCCGGGGAAGGGCGGCGCGCGCGCTGGAGAGGGTGGTAAGACGGTTTAACGCTCGTCCGGGTAAAGCCTGCGGAAGCCGTCCTCGACCCGCCGAAACACGGCTGGGTCGCGGTCGCGCCAATATTTCGGATCGTCCATCATGCGCTTGAGATCCACTTCGGACATGCCGGGTTTTGGCGTTTGTCCCGGACCGCCAAGGATCGGTTCCTCGCTTTGCATCATCTGGTGCATGGCGTGGATGCCTTGAGCGCTGCTGGAGAGCGCGTCAAACACATGGGGCGGCAGGTTGGCCTTGCCCCAATTCGATATCCGTGGGGCGAGGCGTTGGAATTTATCCTCTCCGCCAAACTCTTCGGCCACCTTCCGGCGCTCGGCGTCGGCCACCGTGTCGGCGGCCATATCGCGCACCAGGGGCGCCAGGCGCTCGGTCGCCAGGTCATAGACCAGTTGAGCCTGCCGCTGTGTGAATCCCGCCTGATGGAGTTTTGCGTTGACGTCCGGATCCGGCGTCAGCAGGTCTTCTGGGACCGTGATTTGATAGTCGCCGGCTTTATCGGGCACCAACCGCCCGGCCTTGCCCAAACCATGAAGTTTGCGCTCCAGTTGTGAATAAGACCGCGCCATATCATCGACGCGCACCTGTTCGCCGTCCGGGTCCCAGAATTTCTCGGGGATATGATCGGGGCGGAGCGCCCGGGCGGGCGCGTTTTCCAGTTCGCCAAGGACCGCGTCAATCTCTTCGATCATCTCTTCGTCAAAGCCGTCTTCGGCGTCTTCGGCGGCTTCCAAGCCTTCCTCGTCGTCGATGTGGGCGAGGGCGTCCAGTACGTTTCGGCGTTTCATCAGGGTTCTCCTTGTGATCAAGATTTAAGGGTTGGAAGAGGCGCCGTGGCGGCCTCGCTCGATCAGGGACGTGAGGTGAACGACCAACTGCCGCTGGCCCTCCAGGTGGCGGAGCTGGGCGTCCCCGGCTTCGGGACCGAGAGCGCGGTTGATGCAAAGATTCCGCAAATAGGCCAGCAAACGGTCGCCGTCGGTTCCCTTGAAACAGCGGGCCGCCAGCGCGGCGATATCGATTGAACCGGCCTCGCCATGAGGGGCGCCGCGCTTTTGACCGGGGGCGTCGATTCCCCAAAGCCATCCGGACACGCTCGATTGTCCGGTCATTGCAGCAGGCCTCCCGGTTGTTGGGTCTCGGGACCGGAGGCCGCCAGGCCCGCCACGGTCTGTGCGCCGGCGACGGAGGCAGCGACGGCCTCCAGAGCCTCGGGCGGTATCGCTTCCGCCGCGGCTTCGACGATTTTCTCCGCCTCTGGCGGCGCTCCGGCGGCTGGAGCAACTGGAACGGATGGGGACGCCGGCGCGATGGACACAGGCGCGGGCGTGGAACGAACAAGGTCGCGCGGCACGCCCAAGGCTCTCGCGAGCCAAAGCGCCGTCTCCCGGACGTTGAGGGTTTTGAGGGCCTCGGGTCCGAGAGCCTGGAGATTTTCCATCCACAACAGCGCGCTTTGGGCTTCCTGTTGGGCTTGGCGGCGTGCGAGAGGAGACTTGTACTCCAGTTCGATGATTTGGCCGTCCAGGCTGATGACCGGAATCTCGCCCCGGCGGGACAGGATCGACGCGCCCCGCATAACGAGCGGGGTCAAAAGCTCGCTTTGCAATCGGCCGTAAGTCGCGCCCAGGATGCGGGCCATCTCCGCAGCGCGCTCCAGTACTTCCGTCGCGGTCATCCTCGGGCCATCGGCCTGGCCCAGTTGATCGACGAGCAGCGCATGACGAATGCGTCCCCGAAGGTCATCGAGCACCAGTTGGGAGACGTCGAATTTGCCGGGAGCCTCCAGAGGCGTGAGACCCGCCGATCCGACCGCCTTTGGAATGATCGTGCCGGGCGCCAGCTTGATGGTCGCCGGGTTGATCACCCCGTCGTCCTCGATTTGCCATATGCCCGTGACGGCGATGGAGGCGTTCTTGAGAACCAGTTCGACGACCTTGTTGGCGGTCTTGATATCTGGCAGGGCCTTCATCACCGGTGAGCGGCCATAAATTTCACCGGGCGCCTTCAGCCACCGAAAATTGATGAAGGGTGATTGACGGAACGTGCCCCGCACCAGGAAATCACCACTGTCCGATCCGCCGCAGCCGGTGTCCAGCGCGGCCAGATAGCGATAGCCCCTCTCGGAAGACGTCACCATTTCGACCACGGCGACCTTGGTGTCGCCCTCCTGTCCCGCTTCCGTTTCCATCGATTTGAACGCGTCGGGCGGCGAGGCTGCGGGAAAGCGCTCCTTGAACTGGGCGTAGGTGTATTCGGTCCTCCGAAAAGTCGTGACCAGACGTCCGCTGCTGTCTTCCTCGAAGGCCACCTGGCCGAGCGGCACGGCGGTGAACCGGAACGCCGTCAGGTCGCCGAAAGGGGCCTCCTCGAACAACAGGGTCGCCGTGCCGCAGGTGACGAGGTCGAGATAACATTGGTGAATCTCGACCGCGAAATTGGATTGATCGAAATGCGTTTGCAGAATGCGCGACGCGTCTTCCAGTCGTTCGCCGATCAGCTCCAGGTCGTCTTCCGGGACGTTGACGCCCGGGGCGAGCCCGAACCAGCGTGACCAGGGCGGAGTCAACTGCGCCAGCAGACTGGCGGCCAGTTGATCGACGGCGTCCGGCGCGGTTCCGTCGAACAGCCGATCCATCTTGCGCTCGCCTGGATGGGAGGCCGTGATGGCGCCGTCTCTTTGCGGAAGGGCGTAATCATAGCATTCCCGCCAGTGGCTTTCCCAGAATTCGCGGCGAAGTTTGGCCCGTTCGAAACGCGCAAGCAGAGCCGCGGGCGTTGGATCGGTCATATCATTCTCCCAACTTCGTTTTGGCTCCCGCGCCAACGGCCGCATTGCTGTCGGCGGGGGGAGCGGTCTCGTCGTTGAGAACGCCTCGGCGGGAGGTCGTGATCAGGCCGGCGCGGCCTCGCAGGCGGCGGGCCAGGCGGTTTCTGCGGCGAAGCCGTTCGGCTTCTTCCGGGTCATGCCCCAATTCCGGCGGCGGCGGAGGCGGGGCGGGCGAGCCTGGGCTGAGGAAGCCTCCCATGAAGGGTCTCCTTTCTTGGCGCTGTGACGAGGGGCGAGCCAAACCCGGGCCTTGAGGGCGCCGGGCCGGCGCGGCGGGAAATCGGCGCGGGGGCGATCACCCCCGGTTCGACCGCAGCGAAGGCCGTTAGCGGCAAGCGCGCCTGCGCCGGGTCGATAATGAGATGATACGGGGAGCCGGATCATTTGTAAAGAAAAAAATCTTATTTAATGTAATATTTTCCTATCAACATTCGGGCCGATCATGTATGGACCCGGCGCGCAAGAGCGGCGGGCCGACTTCCGCTGAAAGTGATTATTCAACGTAACCACCCGCACGCCGTATGACCTGAGTTCTCTTGAACCGCGTCACCGCCCTGAAAAGAGCGGGCGTTTGGCGAGGCGGCGCTGCAAAGTCATCTGATCCAACTGTTGAACCAGCGCGGGATCGATGGAATGCCCCATTTCATCACACCCTTAACGCTGGCGGACCCGGAGCGGGTCATACCGGGTGCGCGTTTACCCGCCGAACTGGGGATAACGGGCGGGCGGATTTGGTTCAGCGCTGGATTCGGCGGGATTGCCGCGCGGAGTATGCAGGACTTTTTTCATAAGACGTCATTCGGACCATCTGGACTTAGGGTCGAGGAGAAGAATCGGCGTTCGTGATCAGGCATGGTTGATCCAGGCGCCGGCATCGGTCACGCCAAAGAACAGGCGCCTGGGGGCGTCTATTCGTGAATAAGGTTTCGAACCGTGAGTAGGGGACCTTCACGGGGGCGGCGGCCGGGATCTTTGACGTCTCAGATGGCGGCACAACTGCCATGGGGTGAGCACGTACGCGGCGTGAAGTCCCAGAACCCGTTTCACCGCTTCGACACAGGTGTGCGGCCGCCACGGGAGAGCGACCTTCGGCGGGTCGTGAGGCCGGGTCAGCACGAACCGGTAACCTTGGCGGCGCAGCTCCCTCAACAGCTCTGTCACAGGCCGGGGAGAAATAGTTGTTAGGGTGGTTCGATGAGCCAACGGGTCCATCATTGTCCAGCCCGAGAACGTGCGCAAAAAGATCAAGCAGTGACGGTAGCCGGGCCTCAGGAAACGCGACCACCAGAGTGAGGTTTCAGAGGAAAATGCTGTAATTGCAATAGGATAAAAGAAATCCGCGCGCGGCGCGCCAGGACGCGGGGCGTTGTCTGGCGCGGACCCGTTCACTCCATCCGCCATTCAATAATGCCTTTCTCGCAAAGCGGCACCTTCAGTTGGTCCATCGCGTATTCCCACATGCGCGCCGCCGGTTCTTCTACTTGAACCCGCGGATCAGGCGGCCGGTTCATGAAACCGTAGTCCAACAAGACGCGGAGGTGCTTGACGTTTAACCGGTCGGCGCGGATGAGCGTCTTCATGACGCGGTAGACGTCATCGGGATCGCAGGGGCGGTCCACGCCGCTGGAGCCGTCAAACCGCGCGCCGTCCAAGCGCGCCCGCTGGCACCGGGTGTACCAGAACCATGCTTCCTCGCTGGAATGGAATGGACTTTCCGTGCGTTCCCTCAAACCCCGGTGGGCGAACCGTTTTCTTGGCATATCATTCCTCTGGGCGGGCGGATGATAAAATTGAACAAAACAAGAACATTATTTCTAAACCGTAAGCGCCTCCGAGTCAATACGAGGGGTTAAATTTTCCTAATGACATTTTTTCACCGGCGTATGAAATTCTTCCCATGCTGAGGCATTCCAGTGTTTGGCGCGCGATCGACCGGTTGGCCGGGGAACATGGCTTATCGACCTCCGGGCTCGCCCGAAAGGCGAATTTGGACTCAACGACATTCAATAAATCCAAGCGCGTCACGCGCGAGGGCAAGCTCCGCTGGCCATCGACGGAAAGCATCTCCAAAATTCTGGTTGCGACGGGTGCGCCGCTGTCCGAGTTTGTCTCCTACGTCGGTGAAACTGGCGGCGTCTATCGCAACATCCCGTTGATCGGTTTCGCAGAGGCGGGCGCGCACGGTTTCTTCGACGACGGCGGCTTTCCCATCGGCGGGGCCTGGGACGAAATCTCGTTTCCGGGTATGGATGACCCCGGCGCCTACGCCTTAGAGGTTTCGGGGAACAGCATGGAACCCGTCTTTCGTGATGGAGACACCATCATTATTTCTCCCCAGGCCTCCGTCCGGCGGGGTGACCGCGTGGTCGCCCGGACCAGGGCGGGCGAAGTCATGGCGAAGCAACTCACGCGTCAAACCGCCAAGCATATTGAGTTGGCGTCTCTCAACCCGATGCATGACAATCGTACTCTCAATGTGGTTGACGTTGATTGGATTTCCAGGATTGTCTGGGCAAGTCAGTAAGGCGCGTCCGTACTCGTTTGCTTTCAAAATACGGGGCGCCGCGCCGCTTTTCCGTGACTCAAGGGGCTCTTGCCGGGGGTGGACGTTGGATGGTTAAGGCCGAAAGCAGAGGCGGCGCCTGTCTGACGTTCACGGACGGAAAATGGCGGCATGGCAGCCCGAAGCTGTTAAGCCCGACGGACCACGCCATGTGGCTGTCATCCGTCGTTTTTGACGGAGCGCGCGCCATCAGGGGCGGCGCGCCTGATCTGGACAAGCACGCCGCCCGCGCGATCCGGTCCTGCGAGGTGATGGGTCTTCAGGCCGGGGTGACGGCGGAAGACATCGTTCGGCTGGCGAGGGATGGCGTCGCCCGGTTCCCGAACGATGCGGAACTCTACATCTGCCCGCTGTTTTACGCGACCGACGGCTTTATGGTGCCGGAAGCCGCCAGCACGCGGTTCGTCCTGACCGTTCAAGACGCGCCGCTGCCGGAACCCAAGGGTTTCAAAAGCTGCCGGTCCAATTTCCGCCGCCCGGCCCGGGATATGGCGCCGACGGAGGCCAAAGCGTCCTGTCTGTATCCCAATATCGCGCGGGATATGGCGGACGCGCGGGCGCGGGGGTTCGACAATGCGGTCGTACTCGACCCGGCCGGCAACGTCGCCGAGTTCTCTTACAGCAATCTCTTCATGGTCAAGGACGGCGCCGTACACACCCCGGTTCACAACGGCACGTTTCTGAATGGCGTCACCCGTCAACGCGTCATCAAGTTGCTGAAGGGCGCGGGGCATGAAGTGAACGAACGCACGATCACCTACGGCGAACTTGCGAAAGCGGACGAACTGTTCGGCACCGGCAATTACGCCAAGGTGCTGCCCTGCGTTCAACTGGACGGCCGGCCGCTCCAGCCGGGTCCTGTTTTCCGCGAAGCGCGCGACCTTTACATGACTTTCGCCGCTCAATCTTGATCTTGAAAGGGCCGCCGGAAGCTCATGCGTCATTCGACGAGACGGCGCGCCGTCAATCTATGATGACGCGCGAACGCAGTTGTCCCAGTAGCGAATCCGCCCTTATTTCCATAATAAGCGGGAATGGAATATAAGAAATTCTTTTATAAATTGAAGAGTTCCAAGCTTTCCGAACGTCGAACTTCCGCAAACGCGCGCGAAAAGCGGCCCGTCCCTCTCGTATCATCCTTCGAAAGGATCGAGGAGGCATGTCGATGAAGAGTTGGATTGCCGGTCTGGCGGCGGGCCTGCTCGCGTTCGAACCCGCGTTCGCCATATCCGACGAGACGGCGGGTCCGTCCTGTCCCGGCGACGACCTATCCGTCCCATACCGGACATTCCTTGCGATGGGGCCGGATTGGCGGGAGAAAGCGGCGGCGGGAAGTCCCGAAGACCAATATGAATTGGGCAAGCTGTTTCACGCATTCGGTATCATGAATTAAGCGGAAGCGGACCATTGGTTCCGGTTGGCCGCGAATGGGGGATATCCAGCCGCCCGGTATGAGATCGCCATGCAATCGTACCTCGAAGCCGGGAGCGATGCGGAGCGTCGCGCGGTCCGGGAGCGGTTGATTGACATTTTCCGGCAAGGAATCTCCAACGCCTATGCCCCTTTTCGGCCGCCAAAGAGCGCCCTCCATCCATTGACGGAACCGGAAAAAGCCGAATTTCTCTGGTTGCTCGAGGAACGGACGGCCCAAGGCGACCGGCTGTCGTCCCATCTGTTCGGCAACGTTCTTTGGTCTGGCGAATTGGGCGCCAAGGACCAACGGCGCGCTCTGGGCGTTTGGGCGAAGGGGGCCAAGGCCAGTGACTTGTTGGCCCTGGGACGGCTATTGGATGTTCGCCGGGACCCCAACTCGCCGGTCCATGACCCGGAAGCGGCGAGCCGGTTCCTAGAAAGGCTGCTTTACGATGGCGTCTTCGGCTTTGCTCAAGTCGCGCGATTCATGGTCATGCCGGGGGACGGCAAGGATCGGGAAAGGCGTCTCCGGCGCCTCTGGTCGGAGCGCGGCGCGGCGGCCGGCGACGCCCGAAGCATATATGGCCATGCCCGCTCATTGGGCGGCTTGCGCGCTTCGCCCGAGGACCGGAAGAAGGCCCGCGGCTCTTCCGTAAGCTCGGCGACCTGGGGTGTCCGATTGGATATCGGCGATTTGGCGAATCAGGCGATCTTTCGTCTTCCGAACAAGACGGATGGTTCGCTCTCGCGGCGGAAGGCGGCGATGAAAAGGCCAAGGCGCTATTGGAACGCCGCCGCCTCATCGGTCATGCGTCACATGGTTTGGTCATCCGGGAACCGGCGTCGGAAGCCCTGAGGGCGCTGGCGCTCGCGGGAAACTATTACGCCCTGTTGGATTTGTCGGACAAAAGTGGAGCGGGCGTCCAAGTCTCAACTCATGAACAGGCGAATTGGGCGGTCATTGTCGCGGCGTCGAGAGGGGCGGTGGCGGTTTCCTTCGCCCGGAGCGCGTTGGGGATATTGTCGGGAGTCCTGTCGACCCGGTTCAATTTTCCCTTTCAAGCGATGACATGGCTTGGGTTGGCCGGTCTGAATGAATATCGGATACCCGTTCGGGTATACGACGACGCGCGCTCGCTTCTGCATCAATCCGAAAGCCGCGCGGCGTATATCCTCGCGGCGGCGATTCACCGTAAATCACGCGGGATTAAACGCCTTCCGGGCGGGTAGCCGATCGTCACGCCGGCGCCGTTCGGCAAAAGGCCGTGAAAACGGTTACGCCGCCGGGCCAGGGCGTTATGACATCGGGCGGAGTCGATTCATGGGTTTCCAATCGGTTCGATCCGTCATCCCCGCATCCCGCCGGCCGGGAGCGGAACGGCGCCGCTCGCCTGCGCCAAGGCGCTCTACAAAACCCGGCGCACGGCCGAGAACATGATGGCGAAGCGCAAGGACCGCAGATGTATCGCAACCCGATGTGACAGACGCGCTCACACCCTCTTCTTCGCAATATTATGCGCCGCCGCAGCCGTCATCTTCTCTCGCGATCAATGAGTCCTGGGCCTAGGCGAAGGCCGGAATGACGAGGTGAGGGCGGGAATGACGGATCGAATCTCTTGGAGTCCATGAGTCGGCCCCGCCCAATGTCATAACGCTTTAGTTTCTGACTTCTTCCGAATCGCCAACGCCCCAGATTTCAGCCCGGCGCAGAAACCCCTTGTAACCAGCCGCCCGAACCCGGCACCAGTCCGCGCCCTGTCCGCATTTGACGATCCGCAGCACGACGTCCGGCTCGAGCTTGGCCACGGCGGAGCTGCCGCTGTCCGCCTCCGCCCGCAAGGTGCGCACTCTGCCCAACACAATCACGGTGCGGGCGCCGGACAACATGCTCTGATGGACCCATCCCTTGGTTCCCTGATGATCGCGGACCCGCCGCCAGGTTTCGAACTCGGAGATGATTTCGACCGGCAAATGGCGTTTTTGGAATATCCAGTCGATGGGGTATTGGATGCCCGGCCCCGCGCGCATGTTCACCTCGCTGGCGCGAAGAGACGCGAAACGCGGCAGCGGCAGCCCCGAAGACTGGGCATGGGCCCCCGGCGGGAAACCGCCCGCCGCCGTCAGCCCCAGACCCAACAGAAGAAACGACGCGGAAAACACGATCAAAATTCGTTGCATCGTGGTCTTATGCGCGGCTCTCCCGCCTCGGTCAAGGGGGCGCGGATCACAGGCGCTCAACGGCGCGCTGGACAATGGCGGGCGAACCTTGCTACAGCCCTGACAGGCTTAGGAGAGGTCTTTATGAACACCAAAAAATCCCGCGTCGTCGTCACCCGTAAATTGCCCGACAAGATCGAAACCCGGATGATGGAGTTGTTCGACGTTCAGCTGAATCTGGGCGATACGGCCATGACAAAGGCTGAATTGATCGAAGCGGTGAAAACGGCCGATGTTTTGGTGCCGACGGTAACGGACCGCATTGACGCGGGTGTCCTGGCCCAGGCGGGTCCGGACCTGCGGTTGATCGCCAACTATGGCGCAGGCGTCGACCATATCGACCTGGCGACGGCCCGTGAACGGGGCGTTTCCGTCACCAACACGCCGGATGTGTTGACCGAAGACACCGCCGATATGACCATGGCGCTGATCCTGGCGGTGTCCCGCCGTCTGTCCGAGGGCGAGCGGACGTTACGCGCCGGCGATTGGCCGGGCTGGTCTCCCACCTGGATGCTGGGTCACCGGATTCATGGAAAGCGCCTGGGGATCGTCGGCATGGGACGCATCGGTCAAGCCGTCGCGCGCCGGGCGCGTGGATTTGGCCTCAGCGTGCACTATCACAACCGTCATCGGGTTCATGAACAGACCGAGCGGGAGTTGGAGGCGACCTATTGGGAAAGTCTTGATCAGATGATCGCGCGGATGGACATCCTGTCGGTCAACTGCCCGCACACACCGGCGACCTATCATCTTTTTTCCGCGCGACGCCTGAAACTGCTGGGTCCGCAAACGGTGGTGGTGAACACGGCGCGGGGCGAGGTGATTGATGAGGCGGCGCTGACGCGTATGCTCGCCGCCGGTGAGATCGCCGGCGCCGGTCTGGACGTTTTCGAGAATGAACCGGCCGTGAACCCGAAGCTCTTGGCGCTCGACAATGTTGTGCTTTTGCCGCACCTCGGCAGCGCGACGGTGGAGGGGCGCATTGACATGGGCGATAAGGTGCTGATCAACATCAAGACCTTTATCGACGGGCATACCCCGCCCGACCGCGTGCTGGGCGATCTCGCTTAAACGGCCTGCCCGGACGGACGCTGACGCGGGCGGGGCGGTTGCGCCTTGGGCGCGTGAGGGAAGGATGAGCCATGGGCGCCCGCCCGTACATTTTGCCGATCCAGACCATCGATCCCATCCGGGCGTTCGGCGCGTTCCGGGATGATCCGGTGGCCGCGCTGTTGGACAGTTCCGACGCATCGGGTTCCCGCGGCCGACATGCTTTCATCGCCGCCGATCCATATGACGTCATCACGGATGACGGCGGCGCCGGTTGCTTCGGCGCGCTGCAAGCGGCCTTGCAAAAAGTTGATATTGAAACCGCGCCGGGCGCACCGCCGTTTCAAACGGGCGCCGTCGGTGTTTTCTCCTATGAATTGGGCGGCGCGATTGAGACGCTTCCGGAACCAAAACCCGCGGGCCTGGATTTTCCGGCGGCTTTTATCGGGCTCTATGACACCATCGCGGCCTTTGATCTGAAGAGACGGGAAGCAGCCGTCATGGCCGTTGACGTGGGCGGCGCAGCGCCAAAAGAGCGCCCGCCCGCAAAAGCGCGGGCCCGGAACATGGCGGCGCGCATCAATCAGGTAAGCGGCCGGGACGTCCCGCCCATAGCGGCGGCGGTGGAATGGCGGGCGGAACAGAACCGCGCGAACTTCGAAGCACGCGTTCAGCGCGCAATCGACTACATTTACGCGGGCGACATCTTTCAAGCCAATATCACGACCCGGTTTTGCGCCGACGCGCCGCCGGCGTTTGATCCGTTTGACGCCTACCGCGCGCTCCGTTCCGCCTCGCCCGCGCCGTTCGCCGCCTATCTGGCTTGCGGAATGGATGAGGCCGGCGGGAAAAGGGCTCTGCTTTCCGCCTCGCCGGAACGGTTTTTGCGCTTGACGGCCGATGGGCGTATCGAGACGCGGCCCATCAAGGGAACCCGGCCCAGAGGGGATACGCCCAGCCTGGACAAAACGATGATCGAGGACCTGATCGGCAGCCAGAAGGACCGGGCGGAGAACTTGATGATCGTCGATCTGCTCCGGAACGATATCAGCCGGGTCGCCAAGGCGGGGTCCGTCAGCGCGCCGAAATTGATGGAGTTGGAAACCTTCGCCCGCGTCCATCATTTGGTGTCCGAGGTGCGGGCGCTGCTCCGCGATGAGTTCGGTCCGGTCGATCTGCTTCGAGCGGCCTTTCCGGGCGGTTCCGTCACTGGCGCGCCGAAAATCCGCGCCATGGAGATCATAAATGAGTTGGAGCCGGCGCGCCGGGGACCCTATTGCGGCAGCGTCGCTTGGATCGGCTTCGACGGCGCCATGGACTCGTCGATTATTATCCGCTCGGTCATGATGGCCGGGGGGCGCCTGGCGGCTCATGCCGGGGGCGGCGTCGTTTCCGATTCCAGCCCGAAAGCGGAATACGAGGAAATGTTGACTAAAATCCGGCCTTTGCTGCGCGCGCTCTCTAAAGAATCGGACCCGTGTCCATGACGGTTTGGCTTAACGGAGAGATCACGGAAAATGCGGCGGTTTCCCCCAGGGACCGGGGCGTACTGCTGGGCGACGGCGTTTTTGAAACCCTCCGCGTGCGAGAGGGGCTGGCCGTCTGGGGAATGGAACATCTGGCGTCTTTGAGCCGGGCGGCGGATGAGCTGCGCATACCCCTTCCCTATGACGCGCCGGCCATGATGGATGGAATGACGGCGCTTATCGAGGCGGCGGGCGTCTCGGACGGCGCCCTTCGGATAACCGCGACCCGGGGCGAGGCGCCGCGCGGCTTGGCGATTCCCGACGCGCCCAACATTCAGGTTTTGATGACCGCCGGACCGCCGCCCGCAGGAGCCCGGGAGCCGGTCCGGCTGGCCGTTTCGACAGTGACGCGGCGGAATGAATTCTCACCCATCAGCCGCTTTAAAACGTTGAATTATTTGGATAATATCTTGGCCCTCGACGAGGCGCGCCGGACCGGGTTCGACGACGCTTTGATGTTGAACACGCAAGGCAATGTGGCGGGCGGCTCTTACGCCAACCTGTTTGTTGCGTCCGGGGACCGGTTGCTCACGCCGCCTTTGTCCGACGGCGTTCGGGCTGGCGTGACGCGGGAAAAGGTCATCAATGATCTGGGGGCCAGGGAATTCACGCTGGTGCCGGGCGCCGTCATGGCGGCTGATGAGGCGTTTCTCGCCAACAGCTTTGGCGTCCGGCCGGTCATCGCGGTGGGTAAGGCCCGCCTGCCGGTTGGTCCCGCCGCGCGGGCCGCGCAAGAATTGCTTACAAAAGCCGGTTAGATAAAAAGCATCGCGCCGTCCTTGGAAGCCTGGGACAGAAAGGTGACCAGGCCGCCTTGCCGGACCGGCGTCTCGTCCCGGATGCTCATCGTTTCCAGACTCCGGGCGCGAAGGCCCATTTCGCAGATCATGAACGTGACCTCCAACTCGACGCAAGACGCCAGCAGGGTCTCGAAATCCGCGACGCCGCGGGCCTTGAAATCATCGTCCATGTCCGACGCGGATGTGATACCGGCGGCGTTTCCCTGGGACAGCGGTAAACCGCGCCAGGCTTCGTCCGCGCCCAGCGCCTTGCACGCATCCATGGTGAAAAATAGGGTGACGGTTTTACCAATTGCCGCAGCGGCGGCTGCTGTTGCTAAAGCGTAATGAATTTTGTCAAAATCGCCCGCATAGACAATGATGGAAAGGTTATCGGGCGGCTGGCCGGTCATCACCCGGACGCGGCTTGTGTATGAACCGATAGATCCGTGATGCCGGGTTCCGTCCCGCAGAGTGGACAGCCGGGGTCGGCCCTCACCTTGATGCGGCGGAAACTGGCGCCAAGCGCCTCATAAATCAGCAAACCGCCCGACATGCTCTCCCCCGCGCCGGTAATTTCCTTGATAATCTCCGTCGCTTGCAACGATCCGACGGCGCCGCAAAGCGCGCCCAAGACGCCGGCTTCCGCGCAGCTTGGGATTTGCCCCGGCGGCGGCGGTTCGCGGAACAAACAGCGGTAACAGGGGCCGTGATTACCCTCTTCGTCCACTTCATGGGCTTTGTAGGTGGCGATCTGGCCGTCAAAGCGGAGAATCGCTCCGGACACCAGGGTTTTCCCGCCCAGATAACAGGCGTCGTTCATCAAAAAGCGGGTTTCGAAATTGTCGGACCCATCCGCGACGATGTCGTAATCCTTGATCAGTTCCATCACATTGCCCGCGTCCACGCGGACCTCGTGCCGGATCAGGTTGACGTCCGGATTGATTGCTTTCACGGTCTCGGCGGCGCTTTCCACCTTCGGGACGCCAACCCGCGCCGTCGTATGGGCGATCTGGCGCTGAAGGTTCGAAAGATCGACCTTGTCATCGTCCGCGACGCCGATCACGCCGACGCCGGCGGCGGCCAAATACATCAGCACCGGCGAACCCAGCCCGCCCGCGCCGATGACCAGCACCTTGGCGTTCAGCAGCTTTTCCTGACCGGCGCCGCCGACCTCTCTCAAGAGGATATGCCGGGCGTAGCGATTGATTTGTTCCTCTGAAAAATCCATGGAATGAATATGGCCGGACTTCCGGTGATGGCAATGGCGCCCGACAGGAACGGCCGCCTCCGCCAAAATCGGGATGATACGGTTCGTGGCGATCAAACCCGCAAGAACCCGACGGCCTCGTAAACCTCGCCGATGATGGGCCGCGAAAGGGCCCGGGCCCGTTCCGCACCGGACCTCAGCACGCCGTCGATATAACCCGGATCGGCCCGCAGGCGGCGCATCTCGGCCGTAATGGGTCCGAGCTTGGCGACGGTCAAATCGGCAAGTTCCCGTTTGAAGACCGAAAACTGTTCGCCGCCCTTCTCCGCCGCCACGTCGTCCACGGACCTGTCCGAAAGAGCCGCGTAGATTCCCATCAGGTTGGCGGCTTCCGGACGCCCCTCGAAGGCGTCCCGGGTCTCCGGCAGCGGTTCCGAATCGGTCTTGGCCTTGCGGATCTTCCTGGCGATGTCGTCCGCCGAGTCCGTCAAACCGATGCGCGACAGTTCCGACGGGTCGGACTTGGACATTTTCCTGGCCCCGTCGCGCAGCGACATGACACGCGTCGCGGCCCCATAAATCAGGGGTTCCACAACGGGAAACAGTTCTTTTTCAAAGTCATTGTTGAACTTGATCGCAATGTCGCGGACCAGTTCCAAATGCTGTTTTTGATCGTCTCCCACCGGCACATGGGTGCCTTTGTAGGCCAGAATGTCGGCGGCCATCAGGTTCGGATAGGCGAAAAGACCGACGGACGCGTTTTCACGGTTCCCGCCCGCCTTTTCCTTGAACTGGGTCATGCGGTTGAGCCAGCCCATGCGGGCCACGCAGTTGAATATCCAGGCAAGCTCGGCGTGCGCCGTGTTCTGGCTTTGGTTGAAGATGACGTTTCTCGCCGGATCGACGCCGGAGGCGATCATGGCGGCGGCGACCTCGCGGGTCGAGGCGCGGAGTTCCGCCGGGTCCTGAAACACGGTGACCGCGTGCAGATCGACGACGCAGAACAGGTTGTCGTCAAACTTTTCTTGCAGCCGCGCCCAGTTCCGGATCGCGCCCAGATAATTGCCGAGGTGCAGGTTGCCCGTGGGCTGAACGCCCGAAAAGATGCGGCGCGGGAAGTCGGTCATGGTGATCCCATTGATCAAGCGCGCCGGGAGGGAAGCGTGGGGCGAGCGTTGCGGATGGGCCGGGTTATGGCCCGGTCCGGGGGGTTCGTCAAGCGGGACCGGTCAGTCCCTGGTCCTCAACATGGCCTTCAGGTCCCGGACGCCGGCGGCGCGAAGCAGCAGCGCGAAAACCGCATACGATATGACGCCCGCCGCGATTAAAGCGCTCAACCCTCCAATCCGCTCAAGAAGCGGGCCGGTGAACAGCGGAAGGGTCTCCTGGCGGCAGATTTCCAGGACGCCCGCCATGCCGGCGGCGGCCGGAGCCATGCGCTTCAGGCGATCCTTCATACGCTCGTCCAGACTGAACTGGCCCCGCCTGGCCAGCACCCACCAGAGCCCGGCCACGTTCATCCAGGCTGAAATACTCGCCGCCAGCGCGACGCCCACATGGCCGAAAGGGTGGATCAGGGTGAGATTGAGGACAACATTGACGACCATGGCGGCGACCGCGATCCGGACCGGCGTCGCCGTGTCTTCCCGGGCGTAAAAGCCTGGGGTCAGCACCCGGATCATCACATAAGCGGGCAAACCCGCCGCATAGGCCCGAAGAGCGGCGGCGGTGGCCTCGGCGGCCGCGAACCCGAAGGCCCCATGGCGGAACAGCGTGTCGATGACGGGGCCGGCGATGACAATGAAGGCGGCGGCGGCGGGCAGCGTGAGGAGCAGCGAAAGCTCCAGTCCCCGGTTCTGGGCTTCCATCGCGCCGGCGTCATCGCCCGCTTTCAGCTTGCGCGACAGCAGGGGCAACAGGGCTGTCCCCACCGCGACGCCGATGACGCCCAGCGGCAACTGGGTCACCCGGTCCGCGTAATAGAGATAACTGACCGCGCCGTCCGCCACGAACGAGGCGACGATGGTGCCGATCAGCAAGTTGATTTGATAAACTGACGCGCCGAAAACCACGGGTATGACGCGCCTCACCAGCAGACGGACCTTCTCCGTCAGCCTTGGGATCTTCAACCGCACGGCGGCGCCGGCGCGCCAACAGCGCCATGTCAGCCATAGAAACTGGACGGCGCCGGCCGCCAGAACCCCCCAGGCCAGCGCATGGCCCGGCGTCTCCGCCTTGTCCCCAAAGGCCAGAAGGGCGGTGATCAACGTGAGGTTCAACAGAATGGGGGCGGCGGCGGCGGCGGCGAACCTGCCCGCCGAGTTCAAAACGCCCGACTGGAGGGAAACGAGGGAGATGAAAAAGAGGTACGGAAACATGATCCGCGAAAGCTCGGTCGCGAGTTCGAGTTTGCCCTCCACCTCGGCGAAGCCCGGCGCCATGGCCAGCACGACCCAGGCCATGGCGATCTCGAAAACGATGATGACGCCCAACAGCGCGGCGGCGAGTAACGAAAACGCGTCGTCGGCGAAGACGCGGGCCTCCAGCCCGCCCTCACCCTCCAGCGTTCGCGAATAAAGTGGAACGAAAGCTGCGGCGAAAGCGCCTTCCGCAAACAGACGGCGGAACAAATTGGGCAGACGGAACGCGACGAAAAAGGCGTCCGCGGCGGCCCCCGCCCCCAGCGCGTTGGCGATCAGGATGTCGCGCAAAAAGCCGAACACGCGGCTCAAGAGCGTGAACCCACCGATGGTGGTGACGGCTTTTAACAGATTCATAACGGTGTTTCCGGACCCTCAACTCCCCGCCTTGTAACGCAGCCGTCGCGTATGGGGAACGCGGAAGATCGCAATTGGTCCGGGCCATAGCCAGGAAGCCAGACGGAAGAAGGGCGCGAGCGGGGCGTTATTCCGCCGCGCCAGCCGCCGCGCCTGCGGTTTTCCTCGGCGCGCCGGCTGATTTCGCCGGGGTCCCGCGCCTTGGCTTGGGCCGCGCGGGCTCTTCCAGCATCTTAACCAGACTGTCCTCGATGGTTTTCAACTTGGACTCATTGAGGATTTTCAGGCCGAAGACGTCTTTCACGTAAAAGACGTCGACCACCCGCTCGCCGTAGGTGGATATCTGGGCGCTGGCGATTTGCAATCCTTGACCGGTGAGCGCGGACGTCATGTCGTAGAGGAAGCCGATCCGGTCACGGCCGTTGATTTCGATGACTGTGTACTGGTTCGACGCCTTGTTATCGATCAGGACGCGGGGCGGCGCCTTAAGGGCGCGGGCGCGGGACGGCCGCGCTTCCTTGCGCGCCCTGGCGAGCTCGCGGGCGATCCGCTTCCCGCCCGTCAGGCACTCAATGACGCGGACTCTCAATTGCTTCAGCTTGTCATCATCTGACACCATCACGCCGTCCGCGCCCTGGACCCAGAAGGTGTCAATGGCCGCGCCGTCCGTCAGAGTGGCGATTTTGGCGTCCAGAATGTTGACGCCAGCCAGCGCCAGAGCGCCCGCGACGCCGGCGAACAGCCCCGGGTGATCGGACGCATGGACCAGCACTTCCGTCGCCTCGCGTTCCGGAACCGCGCGAAACTCGATGCGCGGCGTCCCGCCGCCGCCAGCGGCGCGGATCAGGCGCGCGTGACGCGTGTGAGTTTCCGTATCCAAGGTCAGCCAATAGGCGTCCCGGCCGCGTTCGATATGGGCGTCGATCTCGCCAGGCGCCCAATCCGTCAACCGGCTCCGAAGGGCGTCCTGGGCGCGTGCGACGCGGGCTTGACGTTTCTCTTGCGGAATTTCGCCGGTCAACCGGGCTTCCGCCTGCCAATAAAGATCGCGCAACAACCCCGCTTTCCAGTTGTTCCAAACGTCGGGTCCCACGGCGCGGATGTCCGCGACGGTCAGCGCCAGCAGCAAGCGAAGACGTTCCGGCGACTGCACCTTGGCGCAGAAATCATCTATCGTTTTGGGATCGTCCATATCCCGTTTAAAGGCCGTGGCGCTCATCAATAAATGCTGCTTCACCAGCCAGGCGACCGTTTCGGTTTCCCATTCATTAAGGCCGAAACGGGGGCAGAGCCTTAGCGCCGCCTTGGCGCCCAGGATGGAATGGTCGCCGCCCCGGCCCTTGGCGATGTCGTGAAGCAGCACGGCCACATAAAGGGCGCGGCGGGATTGGACCTTGCCGACGACGGAGCACGCCACCGGATGATCTTCCGCCAATTGTCCCGTTTCGATACCGTTCAAAACTCCGATGGCGCGGATCGTGTGCTCATCGACCGTATAGACATGGTACATGTCGTACTGCATTTGGGCCACGACGCGCCCAAAATCTGGCACGAACCGGCCGAACACGCCAGCCTCGTTCAACCGCATCAGAGTGCGCACAGGGTTCGCGCCGGTCAACATGCCGATGAATAGCCTGTTGGCTTCCCCGTTTTTCCGCAGCGCCGCATTCACGCATTTCAGGTTTTGCGTCACCAGCCGAAGCGCGCGGGGATGAATATCCAGATCATGGACCTGGGCCGCGTGGAACAACTCCAGAAGTCTGACGGGCGTTTTCTGAAAATCGACGCCGTTTTGAAACATCAACCGGCCGCCGTCCAGTGTGAACCCGGGAATATCCGGTTCTCCTGGACCCAATTTCAGCCAACTGAACAGCCGGCGGGACTTTTTTTGACCCTCCTCTAAGACGGCGCAGAGAATGCCGGTCAGGTCGCCGACGCCCTTGGCGGTCAGGAAATAGTGCTTCATGAATCGCTCGACGCCGCGCGCGCCCGCGTGATCCTTGTAATTCAGGCGTTCGGCGATTTCGCGCTGGACGTCGAAGGTTAGGCGCTCCTCCGGGCGTCCGCACACGTAATGAAGGTGGCAGCGCACGGTCCATAGGAATTGTTCCGCTTTCCGGAACAGGCGGACGTCACGACTGGTCAGCGCGTCTTTTTCCCCCAATTCCGCCATATCGCCGACCCGATAGATGGTCTTGGCGATCCAGATCAGGGTCTGAAGATCGCGCAGGCCACCCTTGCCTTCCTTTATGTTCGGTTCGAGAACGTAGCGGGTTCCGCCTATTTTTTCATGCCGCGCGTCGCGTTCCGCCAATTTGAGTTCGACGTATTTCCGCTCCGTCCCCTCGACGACGCTTTTCCAGTAGGTTTGACGAAAGTCGCCGAACAGTTCCTGATCACCCCAGATCCAGCGCGCTTCCAGCATCGACGTGCGGATGGTGATGTCTTCCTTGGCGAGTTCGATGACTTCTTCGATGGAGCGGGTCGCGTGGCCCACCTTCAAGCCGGTGTCCCACAACATGTAGAGTACGAATTCGACGATCCGCTCCATTCTGGGCGTCGGCTTGCGGGGCGAAAGGAACATCAGATCCACGTCGGAAAAGGGCGCCAACTCGCCACGCCCGTATCCGCCCGTCGCGCAAATGGTTAGCGCTTCGCGCCCGGCGGGGCCGAGGCCGGGATGAACATGAACGCCGGCAAAATCATAGATGCAGCGAATCAATTGATCCATGAAGTAGGCGTTCTGCCGTGTTGCCTGCGGTCCGGTAATCTCGCCCGCCTCGAATCGCCGCTTGACCTCGCGCCATGCGTCGCGGTTGGCGCTTTTAAGGACGCTTAGAACGCGGCCCCGCGCGCCGGGTTCGCAGCCCGGCCGGCCAGCCAGGTCATTCAATTGTTTTTGAACGCCGCGGCGGTCGATGATGTGACGCGGGCGCTCGATCAAGGTTTCACGGATGGCCATGCGCGGAATAGTAGGCGTTACGGTTCGCGCTGTCAGCAATCCTGGGCCGGCCCCTTTGCTTTATTTCCCATGAGTTCGGAGAAAACGCCAGATAAGCCAGTTCCAGATAAGCCGGTTCCGGATGACAGGCGCTTGATCAGCGCTATAGTGCGCGCTCGTTTGAACGCGGGCGGAGAATTCCCATGAAAATTGCCGTGACCGGCTGTGCGGGCCGGATGGGCGTGATGCTGATGAAACAGATTCTGGCGGCCGAGGGCTGTTCACTTACCGGCGGCACGGAGCGGACGGGTTCGGACACCTTGGATGTTCCGCTCGCCCGGCTCACGGGTGACTCGTCCGCGTCCGGCGCGGTGACCGACGACGCGCCGGCCGTCTTCGCCGAGGCCGACGCGGTGATCGATTTCACGGCGCCGGAAGCCACCGCGGCTCATGCGAGGCTCGCCGCCGAGCGGGGCGCCGCGCTGGTCATCGGAACCACCGGCATGGGGCCGGAGCACCAGAAGGACGTCGACGAGGCCGCCAAATCCGTCCCGATCGTTCAAGCGGGAAACATGTCCCTCGGCGTCAATCTGCTGGTCGGCCTAGCGGAGCAGGTGGCGGCGGCCCTTGATGAAAATTTCGATATCGAAATTGTTGAGATGCACCATAATCAAAAGGTTGACGCGCCCTCGGGCACGGCCCTCATGCTGGGGCGGGGGGCGGCGAGGGGCCGGGGCGTCGATCACGACGCGCGGGCGGTCTTGAGCCGGGAAGGACATATGGGCGGGCGTGAAAAAGGCTCGATCGGCTACGCCGCCCTTCGAGGCGGCTCGGTGATCGGCGAGCACACAATCATGTTCGCGGGTCCCGGCGAGCGTGTCGAGATCACTCACAAGGCCGCCAGCCGGGAGATTTTCGCGAACGGGGCCGTGACGGCCGCCAAGTGGTGTGACGGCAGGGCGCCGGGGCTTTATTCCATGCGCGACGTGCTGGGGTTGAACTAGGCGCCGGCCGGAAGCCGCCGTCCACCGGGCCGCCGTCCACCGGGCCGCCGTCGTCCGGCGGCGTATGGGGGATGACGGCGTGGTTGACCGGATAGTACATGGCCGTGTGCGGAAAGCGGTCAACGAACATGGCGCCTGACGCCTTGTCGATCTCGTATTTCACCGGATTACCGCCCATGGGAGTCTCAATCAGCACGTTGACGCCGTAAGGCGGGTTTCCGCCGATGGAGAGTTTACCGATGTCCATGGTCCGGAATCCCGAGCCGGGAAAGGATCGCGGCGCGCCGCGGTATAACCGATCTTGCGCCCAGAGAAAGGATTGACTCGCGCCGTTCAGTCGGAAACCCGTAGCCGGATCAACAACAGAAGAACCAAAAGGGCGGGAATGGCGGCGGCGGCGGAAAGGGTGAAATAGCTCTGCCATCCCAAGGCGTCGGCCAACACGCCGCCGCCGGCGGCGAACACCTTGCGTCCAAGGGCCGCGACTGCGGTCAACAGAGCGAACTGAGTGGCGGAGAAACGCGGATTGCAGAGCGATCCGATGAATCCCACGAAGAGGGCGGACGCCATGGCGCCGGAGAAGTTTTCCACCGCAACAACAAGGGTAAGCGCCGTGAGACCGCCGCCTTGACCAGCCAGCCAGGCGAACGTCAGGTTGGCCGCGCCCTGAAACACCCCGGCGGCGAACAAGGCCGGCAACAGGCCGAAACGAAAGCCGAGCCATCCGCCCGCCAAGCCTCCGGCGATGGCCATGGCGAACCCCCAGCCTTTCGTCACCACGGCGATTTCGGTCTTGGTGAAGCCTAGATCAATATAGAACGGGTTGGCCATCAGACCCAGCAGCCCCTCACCCACCTGAAAGGCCGCGATGAACAACAGGATCGCGAACCAAAATTTACGGGACGCGAAATCCTGAAACGGTCCGGCCAGGGCGCGCGGCGCCCAGCCGCCTCGCGGGCCGGCCTCTTCCACGCGCGGCGGCTCCGGGCTTAGAAGGGTGGCGGCCAAACCGACCGCCATGGCGACGGCCATGATCCGGTAGGCCGTCGGCCAATCGAACGCGTCGGCGGCCAACAGCGCGCCGGCGCCCGAGACGAGCAGGCCGACCCGGTAACCTCCGACGAAGACGCCGGCCCCGGCGCTTTGGGTTTCGGCCTCCAGACTGTCGATACGGTAGGCGTCGGCGCAAATATCCTGGGTCGCAGAAAAAATCGCGAGCGCAACGGCGGCGGACGCCAGCCCGGTCAAGTGCTCCGCCGGGGTCAGCGTCGAGATCAGAAGCAGGCTCGCAATGACGCCCAGCTGGCTTAACAAAAGCCACGACCGCCGCTGACCAAAGCGTTTACCGAACACCGGCGCCTTCAAATGATCGACCACCGGCGCCCAGGCGAATTTCGCGACATAGGCCCAGCCGGCGAGCGCGAAGAACCCGATATGCGTCAGACTGACGCCTTCCTCGCGGAGCCAGACGCCGAGCGTCGAGAACACCAGAAGATAGGGAAGCCCGCTGGCGAATCCAAAGGCCGCCAGTCGCAGCACGCGCGGCTGAAGATAAAGGCTGAGGGAACGGCTCTGGTCCATGTGACCTTGTCGCGCCGGGCGGCCCCGCTGTCCAGGGCACATTTCCGGCGTTGGTCAACGCCTTCGGCCTTAAGAAGAGCCGCTCCCGCGAAGGCGGGAATGACGCGGACACCGCGTCAAACAGCCGGCAGCCGGACGACGAAGCGCGCGCCGAGAATCTCGCCGTCCGCCCCTTGGCGATTGGTGGCGCGGATCTCGCCGCTGTGGGCTTCAACGATCTGCAATGAAATGGCCAGGCCCAGACCGGAATGAGCGCCGAACTTCTCGCCCTCCGGGCGCTCCGTGTAGAATCGATCGAATATCGCCGCTTCCTTGCCCTCCGGAATCCCGGGGCCTTCGTCGTCAATGGCGATTTCGACCACGCCCCGGTCGTTCCGGACCGTCAGTCTAATCCGCCCGCCCGGAGGGCTGAAGGTCTGGGCGTTGGTGATCAGGTTGCGGAAGACCTGGACCAGACGTCCTTCCATGCCGCTGACCGCCAGCGAGCCGCCGCGCACCATCTCCAATGACATTTTTGGCCCCCTTTCCCCGCCGGTTGTCTCGTACACGTCCGCCAGGGTTGACAGCATATCGCCGACGTCCACCGGAGCCCGCTGCGCCCGGCTGAGTTCCGCGTCCAGGCGCGAGGCGTCCGATATGTCGGTGATCAGGCGGTCCAGCCGGCCCACGTCGTCCTGGATGATCGCCATCAATTTCGCGCGCCGTCCGGGGTCGTCGATTTTAGCGGCGGTCTCGACGGCGCTTCGAAGGGACGTCAGCGGGTTCTTGATCTCGTGCGCCACGTCGGCGGCGAACCTTTCGATCGCGTCCATGCGCCGCCAAAGCCCCTCGGTCATTTCCCGAAGGGCGAGAGAGAGATCGCCGATTTCGTCATTGCGGTCCTTGAAGTCAAGGATGGCGGCTTGCCGTCCGTGGTCGCGCCGTATCCGGTCGGCCGCGTCGGCCAGGCGTCGCAGGGGCGCGGCGATGGAGCGCGCCAGATAGAGCGACAACAGGACCGACACGCCCATGACGATGACGAAGACCTTCAAGATATCGACCCGGACTTCCAGCAGGGCGTTCCGGATGTCGTCGCCCGGCTTGGTCAGCAGAAGCGAGCCCAAAATCCGTTTGTAACGCTGGACGGGAACGGAAACGGACAGCAGCAGGCCGTCCCGGCCGATGGCGCGCAGGACGCCGGCGCCCCGGGATTCGCCCTTCAGGGCGGCGGCGGCCTCGGGAAACGCCTCGATGGACGTCTCGGCGGTCTCTTCGTGGCGTGGCAGGTCTTCACCGCTCATCAAACGCCAGGTCAGTTGATCGTAGAACTCCAATAGCGCCCGGAGAGGACCGGAGTCTTCCTCGGGAGGCGGCAGGTCGATGATTCGCACCCAGCTTCTGGCGCGTCCCAGATGGCGCGAATCCGCGATCATCGCTTCTTGCGTGTCGAACAGGCGGGCGCGGGTCTGTGTCGTTTCCACCAGGCGTCTCAGCATCTGGGTGGAGATATCGCCGGCCAGCCGCCGTTCCGATGAGGGATCGGCTTGAATGGCGCCTTCGGCCAGGGCGACGGCGAACATCTGCGCCTGAACCTGCAACGCCTTCAGTTCCGACTCAATCAGATTGTCGCGATAATTTCCCAAATAGAGAAGACCGGCGACGAGGCCGCCCAGCGCCACCAGATTGATCGCCAGAATCCGCAGCGTTATGGGCGATGGGCGGCGGCGGGGACGTACGGCCGAACCGGCGGGAAGGCGCGCGCGTCTTTCGCCGCGCCCGCCGTCATGGGCCGCGGACGATCCCGCGCCGCCGCCGGACGCCCGGCCGTTCAGGCCGCTCCCATCGGCCGCCATTGTTCAATCACCCCCCCATGGCGGCGCTTGAGATTACAAGCGGTCCCGCCGCCGCGTCATTGCGGTTTGTACCGGTAACCCACGCCGTAGAGCGTTTCGATCTCGGAAAAATCGTCATCGACCTGTTTGAACTTCCGGCGCAGGCGCTTGATGTGGCTGTCGATGGTTCGATCATCCACATAGATGCTTTCGCCGTACGCCGCGTCAATAAGCTGATCCCGGTTCTTCACGTGACCGGGCCGCCGCGCGAGGCTGTCAACCAGCAGAAATTCGGTCACGGTGAGGTTCACTTCCCCGCCCTTCCAGGTGCAGAGGTGACGGGTCGAGTCGAGCACCAGATCACCCTGACGCAACACGTCCGCGGCGTCCGGCGTTTCATCCGCCAGTTCCCGGCGGCGCAGCACGGCGCGGATGCGTTCAATCAACAAACGCTGGGAAAAGGGCTTCTTGATGTAATCGTCGGCGCCCATGCGAAGGCCCAGGACTTCATCCACCTCGTCGTCCTTAGAGGTCAGGAAGATCACCGGCAGATTGTCCCGTTCGCGGATTTTCTCCAGCAGCTCCATGCCGTTCATGCGGGGCATCTTGATGTCCAGAACGGCCAGATCCACAGGCGTTTTGCCGAGGCCGTCAAGCGCTTCCGCCCCGTCCTTGTAGGTCGTTACCGCGTAACCCTCCGACTCAAGCGCCATGGAAACGGACGTCAGAATGTTCTGGTCGTCGTCAACCAGGGCTATGGAATTGTTCATCGCGCGTTCGCCTTCTCGTCATCGCCGCAGGCGCCGCCCGCGACTGGTATTGTCTGTTTACTCACGCTGTTTACTCACACTCTGGGGCGATTTTATGGCTGAACTTTAGCCTATTTTGGGCATGGACGGCATGAAAAGCCGCATCGGGTTCGATATGCTTCGGGGCGGCGCGGGTTTTCGGCTTATAGTCACCCTGCCGGTCTCCCTGTCCCGGACGCCCCTTCGTCGTCCCAATGAGAGTGAGAAACCATGAATGAGGAAAAGCCGCGCGGACCCGTCCAGCAAGACCGGTCCACCTTTATCGCCGACGCCGGGCGCCTGATCCGCGACGCCCGGTCCGGATCGCTGGCCACGACGCACAGCGGCCGGGAAGGCGGACCTTACGCGTCGCTGGTGACGTTTGCGCCGGATCAGGACGGCGGCTTCCTGTTCCTGTTCTCCGGGCTCTCGGATCACACCCGGAATTTGCTGTCCGACCCGAAGGCGGCTCTGTTGATCGAGGAGGGATCGAACCTTTCCAACCCCCAACGCGGACCCCGCGCGGCCTTTATGGGCGTGGTCGCCAAAACGGAAGACCCCTACCACCGGGAGCGCTATCTGGCGCGCCATCCGGAAGCGCGGATGTACGAAGGCTTCGGCGACTTCGGTTATTACAAGCTGACGATCGAGCGCGTTCATTACGTCGGCGGCTTCGCCAAGGCGCTGTGGATCAGGAAAGAGGAGGTCCTGCTGGACGCCGGCACGGCCGGCGCCTTCGCGAACGCCGAGGCGGGCGTCGTCGAGCATATGAACGCGGATCACGCGGACGCCATCGACCTTTACGCCAACAGGCTGCTGGGCCGGAAAGGCTCGGGCTGGCGGATGACGGGGGTGGACGCGTTCGGCCTCGACCTGGCGCGCAAGGGGCGATTCGCGCGTCTTCAGTTTCCGAAACCGCTGCGCTCTCCAGAGCAACTGCGCGGCATGACGGCGGCGCTCGCAAGGATGGCGCGGGGGAAGGCGTAAGGTTCCGCGCCCTTTCCTTGTCATTCCGGTTCTCTTGATTTCGTCATTCCCTCCCCGCTCCTGTTTCGTCATTCCCGCGAAGGCGGGAGTCCAGCCGGGCGGCCCGCGTTCCGGCTTATCGTCAGTGACGGCCGGTCATGCGTGACAACCAATCATGCGCGGCAAGCAATCATGCGTGAAAAGGGGCGCTCTGGACTCCCGCCTTCGCGGGGGCGGCGGAATGCGGGCGCGGGGGTGACGCTTTGGCTCCGTAAGGGGTCGTCATTCAAACCCCGCCCGCGCGGGAAGGGCGCCCCGGCGCCGGGAGGGATCGTCACATCCCGCCAGGCGCGGGGAGGAGCGGCCCAATGGCCTGTGTTCTCAACAACCCTCTCCGGGGTCAGGCCGGAGATTCAAACCGCCTGGCCCATTACCAGGGGTGAAAAATAAATTGCGAATGATTATCATTTGCACTATAAGGAAGGACGAATGCTGATCGAGATAGGAGTCTTCCATGCCCAGCCAGCCGCCCGCATCCCCCTTTTCGCCCGCCCCCCACGGTCTCCGGCGGCGGAAAACGGAAGCTCTCCGGAAAGGCCATCGGACAGGCGGGGCGAGGCCGGTCGTATGCTCCATCGTTCAACAAAAGCCCTGGCCCGACTTCGCCAGGGGCGAGCGGTTGCTGTTGGAATCGATCCGTTCATGGCTTCACAGCCCCAGCAATTGGAACCAGGTCCATAAGAATTTTCTGGACGTTTTCGGAACGGCCGCGGGCAGGCGGGCGATCGGTGATTTAAAGGATTTTCTGGAAACCCTGAACGCTGGAGCGCGCCGGCCGATTTCCTTCGGCGCCGTCGCCGCCAGGGAAACGACGGCCGACGAACGAACCTTGCTGGCGCTGATCGCGGCTCATCAGACGGACCAACCGCCCCGGGCGTACGACCACGCCGCCTGGCTGGTCAGGAAGGACTGGGTGTTCGTTCTCGCGGTCGAGGCGAAAGCCTTGGCGGACGCCTTTCAGCAGCACGGCATGACGTTCAGCTATCTTGTCCGGGCACGACCCGCCGCGCGCGCGACCCGATAAGGCCGCCCGCTGGCCGGCATGACCGGGCCATGCGCCTTGAGCCTAAAAAAAGCCGTCAAAAACATCACCCACAGGCCCCGCCAGACGCCGGGAGGGTTGGCCCCAATGGCCCGCGCCCTCGCTCCTTCATTTCCCCGCCCTCTTTGTCATTCCCGCGCAAGCGGGAATCCAGACCGCCTTCTGAGCGGACCCCCGCCTACGCGGGGGTGACGGAATACGGGCGCGGGGGCGACGCTCTTGCTCCATGAGGGTTCATCATCCAAACCCCGCCCGTGCGGGGGTGACGCGCCGGCTTCAAGCGAGACCGTCATATAAGTCCCGCCCGCTTGCGAATCCCCTCCCGGCGGCTCTGGTTTTCCGGGCCCCTTGTGACGGCCCAGTCCTTATCCCCGGGCGGCCTTGATGAGGGCCTTGAACAGTTTAAAATCAGCCTCTCCGGTGGTTGGAAAGAATTCCGGATGCCATTGCACGCCGATCCAGAAGGCGCGCCCGGCGTCTTCCACGCCCTCGACAAGCCCGTCTTCGGAAACCGCGTTGCATAAGAGCCGGCCGGGCCGTTTCCTCACCGCTTCGTTGTGAGCCGTGTTCACTTGAATTTCGTCCCTGCCGATGATCCGGCGCAGCTGGCTGCCGGCCTTCAGGCGCACGCCGTGGGCCGTCTGTTCCGCCGGTTTTCCGTTCAGGTGATCGACCGGCGAGCCGGGGTCCGACTTCAGATCTGGATAAAGCGTCGCCCCGTCCAGCACGGCCATCACCTGCATGCCGGCGCAAATCCCGAGCGTGGGCATGTCGCGTTCGTGGGCGGCCCGCATGAAGTCCACCTCAAAGGCGTGCCGGGGATGGATGGCCTCGTCCGCGGGAGCCGCCTCGCCATAAACGGATTTGGGGAAGGGATAGAAGCCGCCCGGAAAAACCAGGGCGTCCATCGTTTCCAGATAGGCGCCGCCCGCTTCCGGCAGGTAAGGCAGGGCGAACGGCAATCCGCCAGCCTGCCAAACCGCGTCAAAATAAGCCCGGCGCAAAGCATAATGAGGCCGATTGGAGAACCCGCCGCTGGACACATAGTCCAAAAGCACGCCGACCCTTGGCCGCCGGGAGTCCGGTTTTGTCATCAGTTCGCCGATTCAATCTGGTCAATTGATACAAATATACCCGCCGTCTCGCGATTTTCGAGACCCGCGTCTCTTGACCTCGTGAAAATCCTTATCATATCCCTAAGAGAAAGAAGCCCGCATAAGGGCTCACATGGGGAGGTTGATCCAATGGCCGGTAAGTTCAACACGGACCAGGGACGATTATCGTCGACCGCCGTTTCCATCGAGTGCGCCGCGACGGTTTCGGCGGAGTTTGTCCAGGTGCTCGAATACTGGAGAAGTCTGCGGCGAAACCGCTGGGCGCCGAAGGTTGAGGAATTTAAGCACGCCTTCATACCTGGAAAGCTGTTGCCATGGCTCACCGTCGTGCGCGTGGAGCCTGGGGAGCGGCCTGACTTCATCTACGAACATTGGGGCGAGGGGTGTCAAAAACTCTATCGCCAAGACCTGTTGGGCAAGTCCATTGACGTTTTCCGGCCCGGCGTCATGGCGAAGCGTCTGCAAAGACAATACAAGGCGGCGATGAACGACAGGGAACCGCGCATGTTCGCGGAGACCTTCGCGCCCAAGGACGGCGGCGGCCCGGCGCGCTTCGCCTCGATTCGCCTGCCGTTTTCGGCGGATGGCGAGACGGTCGCCGCCATGGCCGGGTTCACCCAATTCTTCCGTTACCGCGACAACTTCGCGAACCTGTTCGAACCCCTGTCTGGCGCCGGCGCGAGCCAGAGACAAAAGAACTGGCGGTGAGCGGCTTGCGCCCCGGCCCGGGGCGCGCCCGCCGTCTCGCGATTTTCGAGACCCGCGTCTCTTGACCTCGTGAAAATCCTCATCATATTCCTAAGAGCTTATCATTTCCCTAAGAGAAAGAAGCCCGCATAAGGGCTCACATGGGGAGGTTGATCCAATGGCCGGTAAGTTCAACACGGACCAGGGACGATTATCGTCGACCGCCGTTTCCATTGAGCGCGCCGCGACGGTTTCGGCGGAGTTTGTCCAGGTGCTCGAATACTGGAGAATTCTGCGGCGAAACCGCTGGGCGCCGAAGATTGAGGAATTTAAGCACGCCTTCATACCTGGAAAGCTGTTGCCATGGCTCGCCGTCGTGCGCGTGGCGCCGGGGAAGCGGCCCGACTTCATCTACGAACATTGGGGCGAGGAGCGTCAAAAATTCTATCGTCAAGACATGCTTGGCAAGTCCGTTGACGTTTTTCAGCCCCGCGCCATGGCAAGGCGCATACGAAGACAATACAAGGCGGCGATGAACGACAGGGAACCGCGCATGTTCGCGGACACCTTCGCGCCCAAGGACGGCGGCCACCCGGCGCGCTTCGCTTCGCTGCGCCTGCCGTTTTCGGCGGATGGCGAGACGGTCGCCGCCATGGCCGGATTCACCCAATTCATCCGATACCGCGCACGCTTCGAAAACCTGTTCGAAAACCTGCCCGAAACTCCGTGAGTCGGGGACGGCGGTGAGCGGCCTACTCCCCCGCCTGGCGCATACCCGCCTCGGACGCGCTGTCCATCGGGTGCTCCAGCCTGGACACCATCTCCCTCGGCGCCACCTGCCAGAAATTCCTCAACTCCAGCTCCCAGTCGTTCAGCAGCGTCAAGGCGAAGCGCGAGTGTGTGCGTTTGACGTGGGTCTGGACCAGAACCTTCAGGACGTCTTGCCAGTATTGCGTTTCGATCCGCCGCCACAGGATGGTCTCGTCATTGGCCTGGGCTTCAAACGTGTTGTCCTCGTCATAAACGAACGCCATGCCGCCGGTCATGCCGGCGCCGAAGTTCGGACCGACCGCGCCCAGAATGACGGCGGCGCCGCCAGTCATATATTCGCAGCCGTTGGAACCGCATCCCTCGACGACGGCTTGAGCGCCCGAGTTCCGGACGCAGAACCGCTCACCCGCCTGACCCGCCGCGAACAGCTGGCCCGCCGTGGCGCCGTAGAGCACCGTGTTGCCGATGATGGTGTTCTCGTTGCTCACAATAGGGCTGGAGACGGGCGGGCGCAGGATGATGGCGCCGCCCGACAGGCCCTTGCCCACATAGTCGTTGGCGTCGCCTAGCACTTCCAGCGTCAATCCCTGCACCGCGAAGGCGCCGAGGCTTTGACCCGCCGACCCCCGCAGCCTGACCGTCAGATGATCCGGTTTCAGGCCGTTCATGCCATATTTACGGGTCATCATGGACGACGTGCGTGTGCCGACGGCGCGGTCCGTGTTGCGAACCGTATAGGTCAACTGCATCTTTTCACCCTGGGTCAGCGCGTGTTCCGCGTCCCGGATGATCCGCTCGTCCAGGGTGGGCGGAACCTCGTTGCGTTCGGTCAACGTGGAATGGCGTGGATGGCCGCCGTTGTCCGCCATGGCCAAAAGCGCGTTCAGATCCAGGTCGTCCAGATGAGCGGCGCCCCGGCTGACCTGGGTTAGCAGGTCCGCGCGGCCGATGACGTCGTTAATGGAGCGAAAGCCCAGCGACGCCAGGATTTCCGCGACTTCCTCGGCTATGAACGTGAACAAGTTGACGACTTTTTCCGGCGTGCCGGTGAATTTTTCCCGCAACGCCTCGTTCTGGGTGCAAACGCCGACCGGGCAGGTGTTGGAGTGGCATTGGCGCACCATGACGCAGCCCATGGCCACCAGGGACGCGGTGCCGACGCCGAATTCATCCGCGCCCAGCATGGCGCCGATCACCACGTCGCGGCCTGTTTTGACGCCGCCGTCAACGCGGAGCTTCACCGTGTGCCGCAACCGGTTCAGCGTCAGAACCTGATTGGCTTCCGAGAGACCCATTTCCCAGGGCAGGCCGGCGTATTTGATGGAGCTTTGCGGGCTCGCGCCCGTTCCGCCGTCATGACCGGAGATCAGGATCACGTCGGCTTTCGCCTTGGCCACGCCGGCGGCGATGGTGCCGACGCCGGCGCGGGCGACGAGCTTGACGCATACGGTCGCGTCCGGGTTGATCTGCTTCAGGTCATAAATCAACTGCGCCAGATCCTCGATGGAATAGATGTCGTGATGCGGCGGCGGTGAGATCAGCGTCACACCTTCTGTTGAATGGCGCAGCCTGGCGATCAGGCCGGTGACCTTGAAGCCGGGCAACTGGCCGCCCTCGCCGGGTTTCGCGCCCTGCGCCATCTTGATCTCGATTTCGCGGCAGTTGTTGAGGTACTCCGCCGTTACGCCGAACCGTCCGGACGCGACCTGTTTGATGGCGCTGGAGGCGTTGTCGCCATTCGGCCGCGGTTTGTAGCGCGCCGGGTCCTCGCCGCCCTCGCCGGAGTCCGATTTCGCGCCGATGCGGTTCATGGCGATTGACAGCGTTTCATGCGCTTCCGGGCTGAGGGCGCCCAGCGAAATACCGGGGGCCACCAGACGCTTCCGGATTTCCGTGATGCTTTCCACTTCGTCCACGTGCAGGGCCGGTCTGGTCCGGCGGAAATCCAGCAGGTCGCGCAGGTAGATGGGATCGCGGCTGTTCACGCCCCTGGAATAGTGCTTGTAGACTGAATAACTCTCCTTCCCGACGGCGCTTTGCAGGATGTGGATCAGCTTGCCGTCGTGTCCGTGGCGCTCGCCGGACGCGCGATACTTGTAGAACCCGCCGACGGACAACGGCGCCGGCGCCTCCCGGTGCGCTTCCCGATGCATTTCCAGCACCTTGGACTGGACGCCGGCGAGGCCGATGCCGGAAATCCGGGACCGCATGCCGGGAAAGAACCGCGCGACGACCGCGCGGCTGAGACCGACCGCCTCGAAGCAATAGCCACCCCGGTAACTGGAGATGACGGAAATGCCCATCTTGGACATGATCTTCAGCAAGCCCGCCTCAATGGCGTTCATATAGTTGCGGGTGGCGGTCTCGATATCGACGCCGTTCAACAGGCCGCGGCGATGGCGGTCCGCGATGGCCGCTTCCGCGCCGTAGGCGTTCACGGTCGTCGCGCCGACACCGATCAGCACGGCGAAGTAATGGACATCCAGACACTCCGCCGAGCGCACATTGAGAGACGTAAAGGTTCTAAGGCCCTCGTGAACCAGGTGCGAGTGAACGCCGCCCGCCGCCAAGATCATGGGCAGGGGCGCCTTGTCCGGCCCTATCGCTTCGTCAGTCAGCACCAAGTGAATGACGCCGCCCCGCACGGCCTCTTCCGCTTCCGAGCGAACCCGCTCCAGGGCCGACTTCAAGGCGTCCGTCCCGCCGCCGGGATCGAAGGTGCAATCTATCACGGCGGCGTCCTGGTCCAGCTTGCCGAAGATGTCGCGGAACGACGCGTTGGTCAACACGGGGCCCTCCAGTTGAATCAGGTCGCACTGCGCCGGGTCCTCCTCCAGGACGTTGCCCAGGTTCCCCAACCGTGTGCGCAGCGTCATGACGCGGCGTTCGCGCAGGCTGTCGATGGGCGGGTTGGTCACCTGGCTGAACATTTGACGGAAGAAGTGGTGCAGGCCGCGGTACTTGTCCGACAAGACCGCCAGAGGGGCGTCGTCGCCCATGGAACCGGTGGCTTCCCTTCCCGTCTCCGCCATGGGGTGAAGAATGAACTCCATGTCTTCCAGCGATTGGCCGAAGCAATGCTGAAGACGCAAAAGGGCCTCGCCGGTCAACGTATCGTCCCCGTCGCGGATGACGCGCCGCCAGTGGACGGTGCGGGCCGTCCATTCGCCGTAAGGCTGGCGCGCCGCCAGGAAGTCCTTGATTTCCCGGTCGTGATAGAGTCGGCCCTCTTTCAGGTTGACGGCCAACATGCCCCCAGGCGACAGGCGTCCCTTGGCCGTTATCCGTTCCTCGGGGATTTCCACCATGCCCGCTTCGGAACCGGCGACCAGCACGCCGTCCGCCGTCACCACATACCGCATGGGGCGGAGACCGTTCCGGTCCATGGCGCCGATCAGCCACTCACCGTCCGTCGCGCAGACGGCCGCCGGACCGTCCCACGGCTCAACCACGCTGTTGGTGTAGTCGTACATGTCCTTGTGGGCTTGCGGCATGGCGCCGCCGGCGCCGACGGACTCCGGGATCATCAGGACCTGGGCCGCGGGCGCCGGCCGGCCGGCGCGGCACAGCAATTCAAACATGGCGTCAAGCGACGCCGAGTCGGAGCTTCCGGCCTGGATGACCGGCTTCAGATCTTCCATGGAGTCGCCCAGCAGACCGGACCCCATTTTCGGTTCGTGCGCGCGAGTCCAGTTCTCGTTCCCGGTCACCGTGTTGATCTCGCCATTATGCGCCAGCATGCGGAACGGCTGCGCCAAACGCCAGGTTGGGAACGTGTTGGTGGAATAACGCTGGTGATAGATGGCGAAGTTGCTCTCAAAACGCCGATCCAACAGATCCGGATAGAAAGACGTCACCTGTTCGGCCAGGAACATGCCCTTGTAGATGATCGACCGGCAACTCAGCGAACAGATGTAAAAGTCCTGTATCAGGGCTTCCCGCACGCCTTTTTCAACCCGGCGGCGCAAGACGTAGAGCTCGCGCTCTATAGCCGCCTCATCCTTGCCGCCGCGCGCCGCAAACATGACCTGTTCGATCTCGGGCCGGGTCGCGTTGGCTTTTTCGCCGATGACGGAGACGTCGACCGGCACCTGGCGCCAGCCGTAAAGGACATAGCCGTTGTCGAGAATTTCACTCTCGATGACGGTACGGCAGGTTTCCAGCGCGCCGAAGTCGGTCTTCGGCAGGAACACCATGCCGACGATCAGTTTCTCGCCTTCCGCCGGCTCGTGGCCGGTGGCGCGGATGTGTTCCAGAAAGAACTCGCGGGGAATCTGCAAATGGATGCCGGCGCCGTCGCCGGTCATGCCGTCCGCGTCCACCGCGCCCCGGTGCCACAGCTTTCTCAGCGCGTTGATGCCCGCCTCGACGACCTGGCGGGACGGCTCGCCGTCAATGGCGGCGACCATGCCGACGCCGCAGGACGAACGCTCGTCTTCCGGCGCGTACAGTCCCTCGCGCGCCAGCAGGTCCGCGTTGTCCCGCCATTGGGCGGTCAGCTTGGCGGCGCCGGTCTTGCTGTCAATCGTCATGGAACAATTCCCCGGAGAATACGATTCAAGGATTCAGGAAGCCTTCCTCAAGCCCGCGCCCGATTTTGACTGGATGTACGCGTGCATGCCTTCCGCGGCCTCGCGGCCGTCGCGGATCGCCCAGACGACCAGGGACGCGCCGCGCATGATGTCGCCGGCGGCGAACACGCCTTCGATGTGCGTCATTTTGCTGGGCTCCTCGACTTTTATGGCGCCCCATTTGGTGACGGCCAGATCCGGCGCGCCGAAAAGGGCGGGCAGGTCCTCGGGTTCGAAACCCAGAGCCGTAATAACCAGATCCGCTTCCACCTCGAAGCGCGCTCCCTCGACGATCTGCGGGGTTTGCCGGCCGGAGGCGTCGGGCATGCCAAGGTGAATTTTATCGGCGCGCACGGCGGTGACGCCGGCGTCGCCCAGGAAGGCCGCCGGGGAGGCCAGCCAGGTGAAGGCGACGCCCTCTTCCTCGGCGTTGGCGACCTCGGTCCTGGAGCCCGGCATGTTTTCCCGGTCACGGCGGTAGAGGCAGGTGACCGACGCCGCGCCCTGGCGGACAGCCGTGCGAACGCAGTCCATGGCCGTGTCGCCGCCGCCGATGACGACGACCTTCCTGCCTTCCGCGTTCAATTCACCGGACGCGAACGCAGGCACGGCGTCGCCCAGGCCAACGCGGTTCGACGCGATCAGGTATTCCAACGCGGGCCGGACGTTGCCGAGACCCGCCCCCGGCGCCTTGATGTCGCGCGCCTTATAGACGCCGGTCGCAATCAGCACCGAGGCGTGACGTTCGCGCAGACCGGCCAGGGTCACGTCCTTGCCGACTTCCGTGTTCATGTGGAACCGGACACCCGAACTGGTCAGCAGTTTGACGCGGCGCTCAACAACGTCCTTCTCGAGTTTGAAGTTCGGAATGCCGTAGATCAGCAAGCCGCCGGCGCGGTCATGGCGGTCGTAAACATGGACCTGATAGCCATGGCCGCGCAAAACGTCGGCGGCCGCCAGGCCGGCCGGACCAGCGCCGATGACGCCGACGCTCTCCCGGCGCTCTTGAGCCGGTGTGACGGGTTTCACCCAACCCTCTTCCCACGCCGTGTCGGTGATGTACTTCTCAACCGATCCGATGGTGACCGTGCCGTGTTTGGATTGTTCCAGCACGCAAGAACCTTCGCACAGCCGGTCCTGCGGGCAAATCCGGCCGCAGATCTCGGGGAAGGCGTTGGTCGCCTGACTCACTCGATAGGCTTCCTCCAACCGGCCTTCCGCCGTCAGGCGCAGCCAATCCGGAATGTTGTTCTGGAGCGGGCAATGAACCTGACAGAACGGAATGCCGCATTGCTCGCAACGCGACGCCTGCTCCCCGGCGCTTTTCGCCGTGTGGCGGTCATAAATCTCACCGAAATCCCTGTTGCGGATTGCGGCGTCTCTTTTGTCCGGCATGGCCCGGCCGATAGAGACGAATTGCTGCATGAGGTCCGGCATTCGGACGCTCTCCCATTCTGAATTTCCGCCCTGGAACCGGGCCGGTTGTTATGTTGTCCCCAAGCGCTTTGCGTTGCCGGCTCGGCTCGGGGGAGAGGGCCTTCACGCCCGCCCCCAGTCTTTTTCCCCCAGTCTTTTTCGCCCCGGTCATGAACCAGTCATGGACCATACGGGCCGAGGCCCGCGCGATTTCCCGTTCTTCAATGATTTCCTTATAATTACGACAGCAATAATGACTTAAATACTCGAGACGATTAGCTCCGGGCCGGAATGTAGGCGCTGGAACCGGAAATTTCCACTGTTTATCCAGAAGTTTGTCTCAAATCGGATCTAATGTCGGGATTGTCCCCTCGTGGTGAATACGCTACAAGCGCGAATATTGAGGATTCATCGTATGCCAACTCTACATTTAGCGGTTTTAGCCGTGGTTCAGGGCGTGGCGGAATTCTTGCCCGTCAGCTCCTCTGGACATTTGATTCTGGTTCCGGTCTTCGCCGGTTGGCGGGACCAGGGCCTTCTGATCGATATCGCGGTCCATGTCGGGTCGCTGGGCGCCGTGGCGCTTTACCTCTGGCGCGACATCCTCGGCATGATCGCCGGACTGCTCAGGGCGCTCGGCGGGCGCCGGGACCCTGGGGCGGCCTTGGCCATGCTGGTCGTTGCCGGGACCTTGCCGGTGATCGGCGCCGGACTTGCGCTCGATCATTATCATCCGGGCGGGATCCGGTCTCTCGAGGTCATCGCCTGGGCGACATTGGGGTTTGGGGTCCTGCTCTACATCGCGGACTCGGCCGGCATGACGCTGCGCCGAATAGAGCATCTGGGCGTCAGCGACGCCGTGATTATCGGCCTCGCTCAATGCCTGGCTCTCATCCCCGGCGCCAGCCGGTCGGGAGTCGCCATGACCGCGGGGCGCTTGTTGGGCATGGAGCGGGCCGACGCGGCGCGTTTCGCGATGCTACTGTCAATTCCGGCGGTCCTGGGCGCGGGAACGCTGGGCGGACTCAAGGTTTACGAGAGCGGGGACGCGCGCCTGAGCGCCGACATGTTCATCGCGGCGGGCCTCTCGTTTATCTCGGCCTTGATCGCAATCGCCTTGATGATGGCCTGGTTGAAGCGGGCGAGTTTCACGCCTTTTGTTCTTTACCGGATTACTCTCGGGCTATTTCTGCTGGCAGTCGCCCATGGATGAGCCGGTTACGCATATCCTTTGTTTACAAATGGTTATCGCCAGCCGCCAAATAGAAATCCGATTTAGATGCTAATTGCATTCCGCATCTGGTACGATACAACTCACGGATACGCAAAGCACAACTCACGGATACGCAAAGCGGGGGATTGGGATGAAAATTTCCAGGAAACTGCCTCTCATCATCATTTTGGTGGCGCTGGTTAACGGCGTGGCCGTGACCGCCGCCTTGTCCTATCTGTCGATGGATAAGCTGACGGCGGCGGCGCGCGAACGTCTGGAAGGCTTGATCGAAAGCCGGAAAACCACTCTGAGCGGTTTTTTGAATTCCTACGTCGAGGACATGGTGATCATGCGCGAGATGCCGGTCACCGTGGCCGCGCTGGAGGCATTCACGCTGGCCTGGAAGGCTCTTGAGTTCGAGACCGGAGCCGAACGCCGCGAGCGCCTTCAAAAATTGTATATCACGGACAACCCGTATCCGACCGGCGAGAAGGAGAAACTCGACGACGCCGGCGACGGGTCCGAATACAGCGCCGTTCACGAACGGTTCCACGGCACCTACCGCCGGTTCCTTCGGCAGAAGGGTTACTACGACATTTTCCTGATCGATGAAACCGGCTGGCTGGTCTATTCCGTGTTCAAGGAAAACGACTATGCGACCAACCTGAACGACGGAGAATGGAGGGACACGGACCTCGCCAACGCCTTCCGCGCCGCGATGGCGGGCGGGGACGAGGGCGTCCACTTCTTCGATTTCAAGCCGTACGGGCCCAGCTACGGCGCGCCGGCCTCGTTTATCTCGACGCCGGTCCTCGACACGACCGGCCGGAAGGCGGGGGCGCTGATTTTCCAGATGCCCCTTGACCGCATGAATAACGTCATGCAGCAGGAGACGGGCCTGGGCGAGACGGGCGAGGCGTTCGCCGTCGGGGCCGACTTCCTGGCGCGGACGGCGCTTCGGTTGAGCGAGGAAGACACCATCTTGAAATTCAGGTTTGAAAACGAGGCGGCCGAGGCCGCGCTGGCCGGGGAGGCCGGTTTCACGGAGGTCGGCGACCTGCTGGTCGCCTACGCGCCGCTTGAGTTCATGGGGCGGCAATACGCCATGATCGCGAAAGCGGATAAATCCGAGGTCCTGGCCGCAGCCAACGACATGCTGATCATCGCCGCCGTCATTCTGCTGATCACGGCCGGGGCCGTCGCCGTGATCGCCTTTGGCGTGGCCCGGACAATCACGCGGCCGCTGGACGGCATGACCAACGCCATGCGCCGCCTGGCCAGCGGCGAGACCGAGACCGAGATTCCCGCCCTGGAGCGCGCCGATGAATTAGGCGAGATGGCGATGACCTTACAGGTCTTCAAGGAAAACGCGCTGGAGCGGGATACCTTGCGGGACGCCAACGAGGCGGCGCAACAGCAACAAAAGTCCGAAGCCGAGCGGCAGGCGTTTCTGGAGAAGCTGGCGGGCGACGTCGAGTCCAACATCGGCGATCTGGTCGATGTCGTGAGCGCGTCCTCGGCGCAAGTCCGGTCTAATGCGGAGACCGTCTTGGAGACCGCGGAGGAAACCTCGCGTCAGGCTTCAACGGTCACAGACGCCGCGGACCAAGCGTCGCAGAACGTGCAGACCGTCGCGTCGGCCGCCGAGGAACTGACCAGTTCCATCGGCGAAATCAGCCGTCAAGTCACGATGTCGACATCCATAGCGGCCAACGCGGTGACGACGGCCAACAGCGCGGATGAGCGCATCACCGGTCTTGTCTCGGCGGCGGAGAAAATCGGCGAGGTCGTGAACCTGATTCAGGATATCGCGGAACAGACCAACCTGCTGGCGTTGAACGCCACCATTGAGGCCGCGCGGGCCGGGGAGGCCGGCAAGGGCTTCGCCGTCGTGGCGTCTGAGGTGAAGAGTCTGGCGAACCAAACAGCGCGGGCCACCGAGGATATCAGCAAGCAGGTCGGAGAGATTCGCGGCTCGGTGACCGATACGGCTGGAGCGATCAGCGAGATCAACCGGGTCATCACGGACTTGAATCAGGTCTCGGCGGCGATAGCGGCGGCCATGGAAGAGCAATCCGCAGCCACTCAAGAGATCGCCCGCAACGCCGAACAAGCGGCCGGCGGCGCCTCTCTGGTCGGCGGAACCATCGCCGAAGTGAACGAGGCGGCCGACCGGTCGATTCAGTCGTCCAAGGAAATACTCGGCGCGGCGGCGGATCTGCTGGAGCAATCGGGTGAATTGAAGACGCGGATACAAGAGTTCGCCCGCGAAACCCGGAGCGCCTGACTCCGGCTCCATGGCGCGACTCCGTGAACAACATTGCGCGCGTGGCGCGCGGGCGTCCATCAAGGCGGCTGACAGGGACGCGCGCCCGTTTGTCATTTCCGGCGCTTGTTCCCTCATTTCCCCGCCTCCTGTTTCGTCATTCACGCGAAGGCGGCAATCCAGCACGGCGGCCCGCGTTCCGGCCAATGATCAAGTGACAAGGGGCGGCCCGCGCTCCGCCTCCGTCGGGAATGACGCCCCGGACTATGTGGGCCCGGACTATGTGGAATCTAGAACCGTCATATAACCCCGCCCGCGCGGGAATGGCGCGCCGCCGCCGGAGTCTCAACCGCCCGGACCATGACCCTAGGACTTCCGCCTCCGGGTGCCCAAACCGATTTTCTTCGCCAGATTGCTGCGGTGCTTCGCGTAATTTGGCGCGACCATCGGATAGTCCGGCGGCAGGCCCCAGCGCTCGCGATATTCATCGGGCGTCATGTCGTAAGCGGTTTTCAAGTGCCGCTTCAACATCTTCAGCTTCTTGCCGTCTTCAAGACAAATAATATAATCGGGAAAGATCGACTTCTTCGGCGGAACGACGGGCTTGGGGCGCTCCGGCTGCTGCGGTTCCAAACCCGCCCGGGCCAGGGTCGCGAAGACGTCCTGAATTAACCGCGGCACGTCGCCGGCGTTAACATTATTGTTGCCGACGTGGGCCGCGACTATCTCTGTCGTCAGCTCGAGTATTTCAAGAGTATCAGGATTCTCGGACATTTGTTTCGAACTCACCGCTTCAGTTGTTTGGATTTCCCGCCTTCAACAGAGCCGGGGAACCGGGCAAAACCATCAAATCAAGCGGCGGACTCAGCCTCGAGTCGGCTTAACCCCGGCGTTGGATTTGGAAAGTTTTCAGCCCTTGGTTGTTTAAGGCCGCCTCTATAGCGGGGCCAAGTTATCAAAACATTCGGAGTTCTTGCAAGAAAAATGAGAGAAGATACGCGTTCAAATTCAGAGTATTTCCTGGATATCACATCCGAAATTTGTCCGATGACCTTCGTGAAAACCAAACTGCTCATTGAAAAAGCTCCGGAAGGGGCGCGGGTGGAAGTCAGATTGAAAGGCGCGGAGCCCCTGTCCAACGTCCCCAGGTCCGTCCGCGAACATGGTCATCACATCATCAGTCTCGTCCCCGAAGAGGCCGACGGCGGCGCCGGCGTCCACCGCCTGATTATTGAAAAATCATCAAACTAGGCCGCGTTCACGGCCTAAGCCTTCCGCCATGCCGGGGGGGAGCGGCGTCCGCCGGACGGAGATACAACGGTTCCGGTTTCGCGTCCTCGCACCTCGCGGAAGCCGCCAGGACGGCGAGGTTCCCGGCCCGCGGCTGCGCGAGGTCCTCGTGAACGAAACAATTATTCAACCGTATTCCTTCTTCGGCCAAGACGAGTGCGGCGCCGTCGCCGACAAGACAGGCGGCGGGCCGGTTCTCAAGATCCGAGACGACATCCTCCACCGCGCGGCGGGCGGGACCGGCGCTGGAAACGCCGGGAGCGTCGAAACGCTCCGTGAAAAGGTCGCCGCGCTTGCTGTCGATCAAAGCCGCGACAGGCCCCTCCACACCGGCCGCGCGGGCCGCATGCTCAAGGACTGCGAGGGTTGAAACACCGACGCAGGGAACGCCCAGCGCCAGCGCCAGCGCCCTCGCCGCCGCCAGGCCGATCCGAACCCCGGTGAAGGCCCCGGGCCCCCGCGTAACGCCGATACGGGTGATCGCCCGAAGAGGGACCCCGGATTCGGCGGTGACCGCCTCAATCATCGGCATCAAGGCCTCCGATTGCCCGCGCGGCATCACCTCGAACCGTGACGCGAGAACCCGGCGTCCCTCCGCCATGGCGACGGAGCAGGCCCCCATGGCTGTGTCAAAAGCAAGAATCGCCATGTTTCAACACATCACTCTCAACCCACCCACGGGCTTGGCGTCACCAGACCGGTTTTCCAGACGCTCCACGCCGTCAGCGTGACGACCAGGGCCCCTGTCCAGGAAAACGGCGCCGCCCATCGCCAGGCCAATTGATAGATGTCGTCGCCCGTGATGCGGGAGACGAAAAGGGTGGTGGCGGAAAACGGCGAGCTGGTGGTGCTGATCCCCCAGGTCCCCAGCATGGTCATCGCCATGATCACCGGAGGCAGGCCATAAACTTCCGGCGGCAAAACGGCCCCCACTAGAATGACCAGCACCACCGGATGAACGCCGACGGCGCCGGCGAGGACCATGTAAAAAGCCAATGCGCCGATCTTAACGATGTCCGGCCAGGCCCGAGTGTTCAGGCTGTCCGCCAACTCTGCGGCGTTGACGGCGCCGGCCGCGCCTATTCCGAAGATATTCGCCCCCACGAATATCAGCGACTCGCCCCGAAGATCGGGGAGTCCGGCGACCACCCGGCCCGGCAGTTCAAGGGGCCGCGCGCGGCTTCCCCGGATCCGCCCATACCAGATCCATGCGAAAGGCGGCGCGAACAGAGCCAGAACCACGGGGATCGGCAGGTCCAACAACTCGACCAGACCGACGACGCCGGTCAACAAGCCCATCAACAACAAAAACAAATCACGCCATGCGCGGCGGCCAAGGCCGGGAACCGGGCCGGCGCCGGCCGGCCGGCGCCGGCGGATTACCCGGTTCAACACACAGGCGGACAGAACGACCGCGCCGCTGATCAGCAGACCGGGAAGAACGATCTCCGTCCATTCCACACCCGGCATGGCGCTCAGGATCACCACGACGCTGACGTAGAACGGCGACCAGGCGGACGCGCTGGTGAAACCAATCATCAAGCCCACGGACAGACGCATCCGGGGCCGGTGTTCGGTCTGTCTGGCGACCATTTCCGACAACAGCGTCAGGCCGGCAAGGTTCAGGAAGGCGCCCAGCCCATGAGCTGCGGAGGCTAGAATGTCGAACCGGCGACCGGGTGGTTGAGCCATTACCGCCTCGCGGGCCTCATTCAACACCGGACTGATTTGCGCCGGCGCGCGCAGCCAGCCGACGGCAAAGAACAATAAAAGGAAGGTAAGCGACCGGCCGAGTCCCTCGTCAAGCACGGCCAGGGTATGGCCCTCCAACCAACCCAGGAAGACGCCCGCGCCGGCCAGCGCCAAACCGACGATGCGCTGGCTGAGGGGCACGAAACGGATTTCGAGAATCAGAAAAGCGATGATCAGGAGCAGGCCGAAATCATGGACCCAATCAATGCGGTGGAACGCATCGAACACGGCGATGACGCAAAGCGCCAGATAGAGCCAGGCGGAAACCGCGGCGCGCGCGGGCGGTTGCGTCGGGACGCGGCCAGCCAGCGCTTGAGGCATTAAATGACGCGGCAGGCCTCATCGGACGCGAGCCGGGGCGCGCGCGGATAGACCTTGTTGTGGTTGCTGTGATCCAGGTTACGGATGAAATTGGCCTTCACCGCGCCCTTCGGGAAATAGGCGGCGGTGAAAGACTGATCCAGCGCGGCCTGGTCAATCGAAATTCGAGGGGGGCGATCCGTCATCGTCTACTCCGATTAACGACTGGGGTCTTGGCGCCGAACCCGGAACCGGTCTTGCCAGAGCCGGAAAACGGGGTGAAACTTCGGCGATCATGGGCGGGGGCCCGGTCATGCGCCGGCGCCCGCCCCACAACATGAGTGAGATTTGGCGGATGCACAAGAGCGGGCGTCGCCGTCCTCGAACATACATATCCCTGGCTGCGGGTCTCGCCTTGGGCGCGGCTTCCCTTGCCGCCGCCCCCGCCGCCGCGCGCGCGGACGGCGCGGCCCAAAACGCGAGCGTCGTCATGTACCACCGATTCGGCGAGGACCGGTATCCGGCGACCAATGTGACGCTCAAGCAATTCGACTCTCATGTTAGGGAATTGACGTCTGGCGCATACACGGTGCTCCCCCTGGCGGAGATCACGGCCAGACTTCAAGCGGGCGGCTCTCTGCCGGACCGGACGGTGGGGATCAGCATCGACGACGCCTACTCGTCCGTTTTCGAGCACGCCTGGCCGCGCCTGAAAGAAGCCGGTCTGCCCTTTACGCTCTTCATCGCGACCGACGCCGTGGACCGCGGCCTTCGCGGCCACATGTCCTGGGATCAGATTCGGGAATTGAGGGCGGCGGGCGTCTCCATCGGCAGCCAGACCGCGTCGCATCTGCACATGCCGGCCGCGAGTCCGTCAAAAAACAGAAAAGAGATCGAGATATCGAACCAACGCTTCATCGACGAGTTGGGCGAGGCCCCCGCCTTGTTCGCCTATCCCTATGGCGAGGCGTCACGGGAAGTGATCCGTCTAGTCGAGCAGTCGGGCTTCTCGGCGGCCTTCGGCCAGCATTCGGGGATTATCCATCCATCTCTTGGTTTCTATTATCTCCCCCGATTCGCCATGAACGAGAATTTTGGCGATGTGGACCGTCTGCGCCTGGCCGTCAACGCCTTGCCGATCCCGGTGGAGGGCGTAACGCCAGCCGATCCCTTGATAACCGCCAAGAACCCGCCCAACATGGGCTTTACGGTGACGGCGCCGGTTCCAGGTCTGGCTCGGCTCGCCTGCTTCGCGTCCCATGAGGGGCGCGCGCGCGTCGAGCGCCTGGGCGACGCGCGGTTCGAGATCCGCGTGAACGGCCCCTTTCCCGCGGGACGGACGCGCGTTAATTGCACCGCGCCCAGCGGGGACGGACGCTGGCATTGGTTCGGCCGGCAATTCTTCGTCAAACGCTGAGCGTTGACTTCAGGTCTAATCCCGCGAGGCCAAAACCCGGACCAGCCGGCCGTTTTGAGAGTCCGCCACCTCAAAAAGGCTTGGAATCCACGGTGAGTCACGGCGGGGCGGGCGGGGCCGCCGCCGCCCGCATTTTCCCGTCATTCCCGCTTACTCTCTGCCATGCCCGCGCGCCCGTTTTACCGTTCCCGCTTACTTTTTGTCATTCCCGCCCCCCTCGGAATAGCCAATGGCGGGAATCCAGCCGGGCGGCCCGCGCTCCAACCAATCATCGAGCGGCGAAAGGCGCTCTGGACCCCCGCCTTTGCGGGGGCGACGAAATAATGACGAAATAATAACGCGGAAGGGCGCCAAGGCGGCGGAGGGAGGCTTAATTTATGCGCAAACACCGGCGCCGAAAGGCCCGGGCGAAGGGGCGCGAACGGCGCTCGCGAAGCCGTCAAGAACATCCTGAAAACCGCCCCGCCCAATGAATGCGCGAACTGGGTCAAAAATGCGGGATATGAACATACCTGACTTCGTAACGCTCTAGACGGATGGGCCGATAAGGCGCGCGCCGTCCAGCCGGCGCAATTTATTCGCCTGAATGATCAAGCGAATGGCCTGAACATAACGTTCCCCAAGTTCTGAATAATGCAGCAGGTGGCGCGCCAGACGGCGACCGTCGACAGGCGCGCCGGCGCGCCGGGCGGAGGCCCGTTCCTCCCGCAAGCCCCGGTAAGCCCGATGCGTGTTCAGGTTCAACATGTAATCGCGAACCGAATCCTGCAAACTGCGGAACGCCTTCACCCGGTGCCTTTTACCCTCTTCGCGTTCTTTCGGCGTGATGCCGTGCGCGGCGGACCACGTCCATTGCCCGAAGATCGCATTTCCTTGACGCGCGAAACGCGACGTTCCCCAACCCGACTCCTTCGCCGCCTGGGCCAGAGCGAGCGACACGGGAATGACGTCAACGCGCGCCATCAGGGAGTCAAAATCACCGGCCCTCACCTTGTATCGCTCCTCAACGGTCCGCAGCCAAAGGCGGTCCACGGCGGATGGTTCGCGTTCAAGGCGGGTTTCGGAAATGATCCGCCAGAGACGCCGGCGGTCACGTAAAATCTCTTCATTCGCCCGCAGCACCAACGGCAACACCGTTTTGAAGAACAGCGCTTTCCTTTCCTCAACGGCGGGCACGGAATCCAGATCAGGGGGCAGCGCCGCGTAATAGAGGCGCGGCACGCGCGCATCACCGGAGCGGACCGACTCCAGATCATAGCCGAGGCGGCTGAAGGTCCTGCCAAAGGCGAAGGCCGTGTCGGCCGCCTTGATCCTCGCGCGGCGTTTCACGCGCACGCCGGCGATCTCTAGCGGCCTCAACGGTTTCGCCGCCGAAATCAACCGTTTCGCCTGAGGCGCGCTGGTCACGCCGGCGGGCGGAGCCACGGACGCGAAAAGAGCCGTTACGCACACCAGCGTGAGGGCGCAGACCAGCGCCGCCGGTTCAAAAAATTTCGTTATCATGGAACATGCCGCTCAAGACAAAAGGCGCGCGCCAGGTTGATGGATGAGAAGACGCCTCGACACAAATCACGCTTCCAAAATCAAGCGGCCTCAAGGCGTTTCGGTTCGGCCCGGCCCCGCATCAAGGCCCGGCCCGTTCCTTCCCGAAAGCCGAGGCCCTCGCCCCGGCGGCGCCAACCCGGAAAGATCGCCACCTGGCCGCGCGGCGGAAACAGCGAACCGCCGCGGATAATTCGGTTAAAAGACGAGTCTGTGATCGGACAAGCCGTCAGAATGTTTGACGAACCTCTTGAACTTCCGGCACATAATAACGAAGCATGTTCTCGATGCCGTGCTTCAATGTCATGGTTGACGAGGGGCAGCCCGCGCAGGCGCCTTGCATGTGCAGATAGACTACGCCGTCCTCGAAACCGTGAAAGACGATATCGCCGCCGTCCTGTGCGACCGCCGGACGAACCCGCGTTTCCAGCAACTCCTTGATTTGCGAGACGACTTCGTCGTCGTCCCCACCCGAATCGGACTCGCCTGAACCGGGCGGCGGTGCGGCGTCCGCGGCCAGAATTGGACGGCCGCTGGTGAAGTGCTCCATGATTGAGCCTAGAATGCGGGGCTTCATGGCGTCCCATTCGCGGTCCGCAGATTTCGTGATCGTCACGAAGTCGGCGCCCAGGAACACGCCCAGCACGCCCTCGACCTCGAACAGCGCCTCGGCCAGCGGCGAGCGCTTGGCGTCCTCCACGGACGTGAAATTAGCGGTGCCGCCGGTCATCACCTCGCAACCCGGCAGGAACTTCAGAGTCGCTGGGTTCGGCGTGGTTTCCGTTTGAATGAACATGATCATGCTCTCCTGCATCGGGCGCCGCCCGGCCCGCCAGTATCGGGCGCGCCGCCCGGCCCAAACGGCGTCCAAATCCGAGTAACAACATCATGTAAAATGGTCGGACGGTCCGCGTTCGTCAACCGCCGCCGCGCCGCTTTCCGCGCGCGCCGCTTTCCGCGCAAGCCAGCCATGCCGGCCGCCGGGGCGTGTGAAATTCCGGCGTCCCGCGCCACGCATGAATCCGGGCGGCAAAGCCAACCGGCGCATGACAGCGCCCCAACCCTGAACGCACATGGGCTTGTCTTTGGCTTGCGGGGGCGCGCCAGCGCTGCTAAACCGCTCAAACCTCAAGTCGCCTTGATTGTTTCCGTCCGTTTTCAGGAGACCCGACATGCCGTTCGACGATTTCCACGTCGCAGACCTCAGCCTCGCCGAATTCGGCCGCAAGGAACTGGACATCGCCGAGACGGAGATGCCGGGCCTGATGGCGGTGCGCGAGGAATTTGGCCCCGCACAGCCCCTGAAGGGCGCGCGCGTCGCGGGCTCGCTGCATATGACCATTCAGACCGGGGTCCTGATTGAGACGCTGACCGCCCTGGGAGCGGAAGTCCGCTGGGCGAGTTGCAACATCTACTCGACCCAGGACCACGCCGCCGCCGCCGTCGCCGCCAGCGGGATTCCCGTGTTCGCCTACAAGGGCGAGACGCTGGAGGAATACTGGGACTACACCCACAAGATTTTCGAATGGCGTGACGGGGGCGGACCGAACATGATCCTGGATGACGGCGGGGACGCGACTCTGCTGCTGCATTTGGGCAAGGACGCGGAGCAAGACCCGTCCGTCCTGGACAGCCCGGACAGCGAGGAAGCCGCCTGTCTGTTCGCCGCCATCAGGAAGAAGCTGGCCGGAAGTCCGAACTGGTACTCGGAAAAATCCAGGAACATCATGGGCGTGACGGAAGAAACCACGACGGGCGTGCATCGTTTGCACGAAATGGCCGCGAAAGGCGCGCTGATGTTCCCGGCCATCAATGTGAACGACTCGGTCACCAAGTCGAAGTTCGACAATAAATACGGCTGCCGCGAAAGTCTGGTGGACGCCGTCCGCCGCGCCACCGACGTCATGATGGCGGGCAAGGTCGCCTGCGTCGCCGGCTTCGGCGACGTGGGCAAGGGTTCCGCCGAAAGCATGCGGAACGCGGGCTGCCGGGTTCTGGTCACCGAGGCCGATCCCATTTGCGCGCTACAGGCCGCCATGGAAGGCTTCGAGGTCGTCACCATGGAAAGCGCCGCGCCCCGCGCCGACATCTTCGTCACGGCGACCGGCAATCTGGACGTGATCAATGTGGATCACATGCGCGCCATGAAAGACCGGGCCATTGTCTGCAACATCGGGCATTTCGACAACGAAATCGAGGTCGCGGGCCTGAAGAACCTCAAGTGGAACAACATCAAGCCGCAAGTGGACGAGATCGAGTTTCCGGACGGCAAACGCATCATCTTGCTCGCCGAGGGACGCTTGGTGAATCTGGGCTGCGCCACGGGCCACCCGAGCTTCGTGATGTCGGCCAGCTTCACCAACCAGGTCCTGGCCCAGATCGAGTTGTTCGCCAACAACGCCAACGGCAAATACAAAAAGGACGTCTATGTCCTGCCAAAGCGCCTGGACGAAAAGGTCGCCGCCCTGCACCTTGAGAAACTCGGCGTAGAGTTGACCAGACTGAGCCGGAAACAAGCCGACTACATCGGGGTCGGCGCGGAAGGCCCGTTCAAGCCGGACACCTATCGCTACTAGGGCCGTTACTAAATCGTTATGACATTGGGCGAAGCCGACTCATGGGGTTCCAATAGGGTCGATTCATGAGTTTCCAAGCGGTTCGATCCGTCACCCCCACATTCCCATTTCGTCATTCCCGCCCTTACTTTGTTATTTCCGCTCTTTTTATCATTCCTGCGAAGGCGGGAATCCAGCCGGGCGGTCCGCCTTCCGACTTACTCATGAGGATGGCCGCTCATGTGTGACAAAGGGTGGTCCGGACCCCCGCCTGCGCGGGGGTGACGGGATAATAACGCGAGGGAGGCGTTTTCTCGCAAGGCCCGAACGTCGGCCGCCGAAAGAACGAACGAAGGGATGTTGGCGGCGTCCGGCGGGCGGACAATCGATTCAGAGTAGGGACGCGGATTTTATTTTGGCCGGGCCGTATCACAAATGATTGCCGATCTCTTTCAACGCGATTTTCAATACGCTGTCTCTCCACGGGGCGAATCGTGAAAGCATCTTCTCTGAGTTTTCGTTGTAGAAAAATATGAACCCTTCTTCCGTTAAGGGAATGAACGTATTTTCAATTCCTCCATCCTCATTCGTGTCCCTTAAGTTCATGAAGGGAGCACATATCAGGCTTCCGTTAAACGGCTTCCCTATCCCATGAAAGGCGAACACCAACTCAGCTTTCCGGGTCCAATATAATTTTAGAGCGACCCACGACCTATGCTCGGAAAAGTCGGCAAAATATTTTAGGTGTTTATTCGCGTTTTCAAAAATTTGATTGCGGTAATAATAATCATTTTCGCCACTTGAACAAACAACCGTCGCATTACCGGTTTCATGAAGTTTTTCAAGCGCCTTCGACACCGTGGGAGCGATAGTCGTCTCAAGCCGCGTTTTTAAATCGTCCTCCAATTCGCGCGCGAGATCGAATACACCCTCTAATTCCTTACGTTTTTCGATGGCGATCTTATCTGCGGCCGCCAGAAGACCCTCAAGGGCCGCGTTTACGTCATCTTCCGCCAACACCGTCTCGGAAATTCGAGAGGCATTTGTGAATTGAGCCGTTTGTGACTTCACAATCAATGAGATTAGTGGTTTTAAATCTCCCTGATGGTCGTCGGCTTCCAACGCATCGATGTAATTGGGTTTGTCATCCCGGGACACGATCAGGGGGAACAAACCGTCTTTAACCAAGACGAGCGAAGCAAGGGCCCGAGCGACGCGGCCATTGCCGTCTTGAAAAGGGTGAATCTGGGTGAACCTATGGTGTATCCACGCGGCTTGAATTTCGCTTGGTATTCCGTTTTCCGCATGATCTTTATGAATTGAAACCAATCTATCCATCTCGGCGGCGACATGTTCGATTGGGCAATAAAAATACGTGACCCCTTTCCGGGTTGGATGGTTGTTTTGCGCCTTCCATTCACCCCGTTTGAGAGGAATTTCGACGCGTCGGCCATTCGCGTCAACGCCATCGGTGGTGTCTTGGCTTCGCAACAGCGCGGCGTGAAGCTCTTTTATATATGAAACGGTCAACTCACGTTCATTTTTGACGAAATCAAACACGCCGTCCAGGGCGTCTTTTTGGTCTTCTAGAAGCTGGATAACGTACTCTTTTGGTTTATTGGTCGTTCCGTGGCTTAGTATTTCCGCCTGAAACCCTTGTTCGATCAGCGTTTGAGTGACCCCCCGTTCTATTTCATATAAATTTTCAATTAATCCAGTTTCGATCGCCCACTCTCGGCTAAGCCTTTCGGTGAAATCATCCAGAATCGAAGGCGAGGACTCGGCCATCCTTGATCGTTGATCCGACCATATTGCCCTGATGCCGGCAATCTCGGACGCGCCGAGTTCTTCGATGTCTTGTTCGATATCGGTGATGCCGGTCTCGGTTGGCCATATGTGGGGCGTCAAAGCGTCATTCATCTGAATTCTCCGCGTCAAAAAATAATATTTTTTATTTTTAATGTAGAAAAAATATGAATTTATTCAATAAAATAAAAATTATTTTGATTTTATTTTTTAATATTTAAATTATTACATATATTATTTTGAATTAAGGCGTGACCCTGTGGAACGGGATATGTTTCAAGACGCGCGGGCTATATGAAACGATGGAAGGTATATATCATAGCATTCTGGCTTTCAGACGAACAGTTTGACAATATCCGGCCCTTGTCGCCGAACAAGCCGCGTAAGGTTCCGCGTCGTGTTGAATTCATTGTCCCCCATCGCCGCGCTCGGCCTCGGTATTCTGGCCGGGGTCGCCGCGTTGACGCCCATGGTCTGGCTTTTGCTCCGGCGCGCGCTGGAGGCCGAGACGGAATGCGCGCGGGTCGAGGCCGTCGCCGTCAAGGCCCGGGAAATTCTGGCCGGCTCGCCCGATGGCCTGTTTCTTTGGGATCACGCCGGCGGGGGGATCACCTGTACGCGAAGCATGGCCCGGCTTCTGACCCTGGCGGACGGCACGTCGAGCCGGTTCGACGCCATCGTGGAAAAGTTCGACCCGCACGCGCGGCCCGTCCTGGCCGAAGCGGTCGAAAAATTGCGAACCGGGGGGCGGGATTTTCAGTTAGTGCTGCCGCTGGCAGGCGCGGGCGCCAGAAACCTGATTCAAGCTGTCGGCGTCCGTGTGCGGGACGGATCGGATCAAAAACTCGCCGATCTCGTCTGGATGCGCGACGTCAGCCAGGCGGCGCGATTGCTGGTGGACCTTACCGGGAACACGGACCTTCCTGAAGCGCGCGACTCGCACATCCGCAGCCTGCTCGACGCGCTGCCGTTCCCAGTGTGGCTGCGCGACGAGACTCTGAAGATCGCCTTCACAAATCAGGCCGCTCTCTCAAAACGGGTCGCGGGTCCCAATGACGGCCTGGCCGCGCGCGCGCGGGGCGAGGGCCGTCCCCTCAATGAGCGGGAAGAACTGATCGAGGCGGGAGAAACGGCGGCCTACGACGTCACCGAAAGTCCCGTCGGCGAAAACGGAGCCGGCGGCATGATCGGCTACGCCCTGCCGGTGGAAACCTGCGGCGACCCGGCGGAGGCGTCGTCCGCCGCTCCGCGCCCGGAAAGCGGGGCGGCGCTCGAAAAACAGGCCCAAGAGGAAACAGCGGCGCCCGCCCGCCCCAATTTGGCGGAAGCCGTGCTCGGCAACGTCGCCATGGCCGTCGCCATCTTCGGCGAGAACACGCGGCTTGATTTCTTCAACCGCGCCTACGAGGAGCTGTGGGGGCTGGACCGGGATTTCCTGACGAGCGGTCCCGGCTATGGGGAAATTCTCGAGAGTCTCCGGGAGAACCGGCGTTTGCCGGAAGTGCCGGATTTCCGGGCCTACAAGGTCGAGCAGCTCCAACTGTTCGAGGACGTCACGGATGTCACCGGCGATCTGATGCACTTGCCCAACGGCCGGACATTGCGTCTGGTCTGCCATCCGCTGCCCGGGGGCGGACTGGCGTTCACCTATGACGACGTCACCGATCAACTGGACCTAGAGCGCTCCATCAATTCGCTGGATCAGGTTCAGCGGGCCACCCTGGACAACCTGTTCGAGGCCATCGCCGTGTTCGGCTCGGACGGCCGGTTAAAACTGTCCAATCCGACCTTCGCGCAACTCTGGGACATCAAACCGGATCGCTTGACGCCGCGCACCCACATCACCGATTTCGTCGAGGCGGTCCGCCCGCTGGCCGGAACCGAGCCGGACTGGGCCCGGCAGCGCCAGAAAATGCTGGCCTCGATGATGCGCCGCGAACTGGGCCGGGACCGCTCACGGTTGACGGACGGACGGGTTCTGGAATACGCCAACGTGCCGCTGCCGGACGGCGCCGTCCTGTTGAGCTATCTGGACGTCACGGATGACGTGGCTTTGGAAGACGCGCTCCGCGCCCGCGCCGAAGCCTTTCAGGAAGCCAGCCGGGTGAAATCCGACTTCATCGCCAATCTGTCGAAGGAACTCCGAACGCCGCTGAACGCCATTACGGGGTTCGCCGACATGCTGGCGGGGAACTATTTCGGGGAACTGAACAGCCAGCAGCAGGAATACGCCGAAAACATCATGGACACCTCGCGCGGTTTGGTCGAGGTGGTCGCCAATATACTGGAACTGGCGGCGATCGAGGCGGATCAGATCATGCTGGAAACGGAAGACATCGACGTCTCCAACCTGATCCAGGAATTGGCCGTGTCGTTCTCGCCGCCGGCTCAAGCGAAGGATATCAAGCTGAGCCTGCGGATCGCCGCCGACGCGGGCGGCTTCAAGGGTGACCCGAGACGGCTCCGTCAGGCCATCTCGCAATTGCTGGACAACGCCGTCACCTTCACGCCTCACGGCGGGCGGATCAATATCGCCGCGTCGCGCGATGCGGATAAACTGCTGATCCGGGTGAGCGACACGGGACACGGCATTCGAAAAGACGACCGCGAGCGCCTGTTCCAACCGTTTGAGAAAGCCCCGCCGCCGGAAGGCGGGGAAACAGGGCCGGGACTCGGACTCGCCCTCGTCCGCTCGTTCATTCACCTCCACGGCGGCACGGTGGAAATCGAGTCGCAACCCAATAAGGGCACGCGGGTAACGTGCCGGCTGCCGCTTAATCCTAAAAACGCTCCGGCTCTTGAAAACCCGCCTGAGGGAGCGTCCGCTCCGCCGCCGAAAGCGCCGGCGGAACCAGCGGAATGACCCTGTTCAATAATTCCCGTAAATAGTATCTTTTTGCTGTTTCATGGCCATTTTCTAAGGGTCTCCATCCGGTCGCGGCCGCCAGGCCGCCCGAATGTTGAACCAGAATGAAAACAACCCTTGCGCCGCCGGGCGTTTTGTGGCCAATCGTCCCGCTTAAACCTTTATCCGCCGCGAGTCGGCTCCTATATTACGGGTGTTATGGGCGCCGGGCCGAAAAAAGGTCATTACAAGCGCGATCCAAGCGGAAGGCCGAAATTACATGAGCGGCGACATGATGCTGAAACAAGACAGTCAGAAAATCGCGAAATTCCCGCTCGGAGAGTTCGTGCGCCACAGAGTGTACGGCTTTCGCGGAATCGTGTTCGACGTCGATCCGGAGTTCAGCAATACGGAAGAGTGGTATGAGAGCATTCCGGCCGAAGTCCGTCCGCGCAAAGATCAGCCGTTCTATCACCTGCTGGCCGAAAACCACGACAAGTCGCCGTATATCGCTTATGTGTCTGAGCAAAATCTTGAGTTGGAAGACGCTGGCGAGTTGATCGATCATCCGGATCTCGACGATTATTTTGATTTCGATGACAACGGTCGGCTGATTTCGCGCCAATCGCTCAACTAAGCGGACGCGCTTTCCCTCATCCCGCCGCCGTCTTGGCGACTTCGGCGATCAACATGTCGCACTCGTCGTCACGCGTATAAACGTGCGGCGAGGCGCGAACGACCTCCTCAAGCCCCCGTTCCGCCATGTCGAGGCGTGTGGACGCGATATCAGAGACGGAGACATTGATATTCGCCCCGGCCAACGCGGCCTTCACGTCCGCCGCCGGCCGGTCCTCGACGGTGAAGGTGATGACGGCGCACGGGCTGGGACCCAGATCCCTCACGGCGACGCCCGGGATACCGCCGAGACCAGCCCTCAGGTAGTCCGACAGGTAATTGAGCCGCGCCTGGATATTCTCAAGTCCCAGCGCCAGCGCCTCGTCAATCGCGACGCCCAACCCGATCCGCGCGGCGTAATTGAACTCCCAGTTCTCATAGCGCCGCGCGCTATCCACCAGGGCGTAGCGGTTCACGCCGGTCCAGAGAGCGCCGAAGTGATCCAGACATCCCGGCTCGAACCGGTCAAACATGGACCGCCTGGCGTAGAGGAAACCCGATCCCCTGGGGCCGCGCAGGAATTTTCGCCCGGCGGCCGATAGAAAATCGCAGTTCAGCGCGTTCACGTCCAGGGGCATCTGGCCGGCGGACTGGCAAGCATCCAGAAGATACGGAACCCCGAACCGCCTCGCCAGGGCGCCGACCTCGGCCGCTGGATTGACCAGCCCGCCATTGGTCGGAACATGGGTGATGCTGATCAAACGGACAGGACCCTTTGACGTATCTTCCAGCGTGCGGGACATGGCCGCCACGTCCAGCCGCCCGTCTTCTCCGTTGGGGACGACCTCGATCACGCAGCCCGTGCGTTTCCGGGCCTGCAAGTAGGCGACATAGTTCGCGCCGTATTCGGCGGCGGCCGTCAAAATCCTGTCGCCGGGCTTGAAGGCGGCCGCCATCCCGTAAAAAGCCTGCGTCCAGGCGGCGGTGGCGTTCTCGACGCACGCGATCTCGTCCGGCCGGCATTTCAGCAGTTCGGCGGCCGCGCCGTAAATCCGGTCCGCCGCCTCGCGGGCCCGGTCTGCGGCCTCGTACCCGCCGATGCGCGCCTCCAGGTCGATATGGTTCTTCTGGGCGTTGATCACGGAGTTGGACATCAGCGCCGCGCCCGCCGCGTTGAAATGGATAACCTCGTCCGCGCCGGGCGTCTCGGCCCGGACCTTTTCCACATCGATGGTCATGGACGGCTTAGCTCCCCGGAACACCTTTCGTGGTGGAGTACTCAAAGCGCGGGGTCTCATCTGGGCGGCAAACCCCGCGGCAGCCATGCGCCGCCAGGGCGGCCTCCGCGAACCCCGTCAGGATCAGTTTCAGCTTACCTGGATAATCAACAATGTCACCAATTCCGAACAGCCCCGCTTGAGCGGTCCCCATCGTCGCCGGGTCCACGGCGACGCGGTTTTTCTCAAGCGGCAAATCCCATTCGAGGATTGGCCCCAGGTTCTGAGAAAGGCCGAAGAATGGCAACAACACATCCGCCTCCAGCCGCCGCTCGCCGCCATCCAGGTCCCGGACAATAACAGCGTCCAAGGCGCCGCCGCCGCCATCCAGCGCCGCGAGCTGATAGGGAATGACCAGTTCCAGCCCGCCGCCGGCTTCCAGCGCTTTCATGCGCTCCACGCTTTCAGGCGCCGCCCGGAATCGGGGACGCCGGTGCACGACGGCGAGACTCTCCGCGTTCTCCGCCAAGGCCAACGCCCAGTCAACGGCCGAATCACCGCCGCCCGCGATGACGATCCGCTTGCCCGCGTAATCTTCCCGTTTGTTCACGAGGTAATTGACGCCGCGCCCGGGGCCCATTCCCTCGAAGGTCTCAAGCCCCTCCATGGGCGGGCGGTTCGGCCCAAAGGCGCCGGCGCCGGCGGCGATGATCACTGCGCCGGCCTCGATCACGGTTCCCGCCGCCGCCGTCACGCGCCAGCCGCCGTCCATCTTTTCCAAACCCGTCACCTGGGCGTCCAGGTGATAGCGGGGCGAGAAAGGCGCCGCCTGGGCGGCCAATTTGCCGATCAGGTCCCCCGCGCCGATTTCAGGGTAGCCCGGAATATCGTAGATGGGCTTCTCCGGATAAAGGGCCGCGCATTGGCCGCCGACCGCCTCCAGGGCGTCCACCACATGACATTTCAACCCTAGCATGCCGCACTCGAAGACTGCGAACAGGCCAACGGGACCGGCGCCGATAATGACCACGTCCGTGGTCTGGGTGACGGGCGGCGCGTCAGCCATGCGTGACTCCTTTTCAGCGAAATTCGGCGACGCATTAAATGGCCGCGCGGTTGTGCGCGGTCAAGGCTTGTGCGCGGTCAACGCCAAAGGGTAAAAGGAGCGCCGATGATTGCTGGCTCTTCCCCGATCACCCGCCTCGCGCTCGCCGACGAGGCCGCGACCGCCGCCCTGGGCGCCCGGCTGGCGGGCCGCGCCAGGGCGGGCGACGTCTATGCCCTTGGAGGGGATCTGGGGACCGGAAAGACCGTGCTGGCGCGGGGCTTTATACGGGCCTTGAGCGGCGCGGACACGGAAGTCCCGAGCCCCACCTTCACCCTCGTCCAATCCTATGAAACGGGCGGTTTCGAAATCCATCATTTCGATCTGTACCGACTGGAACGGGCGGAAGACGCTTATGAACTCGGCGTCGAGGACGCCTTCGCTGATGGCGTTTCCCTGATCGAATGGCCGGAAAAACTGGGCGCGCTGCTCCCGAAGTCCCATTTGAGGATTTCATTAAGCGCGGACGGCCGCGGACGCGCCGCCAACCTGGACGGACCGGACGAATGGGCGGCCAGATTGGAGGGGCTTCATGGTTGAGCGGGACAACAGGCGCCAGGTATTCCTGGACCGCCACGGCTGGGCCGACGGACATGTCCTGCCGCTGGCCGGCGACGCGTCCTTCCGCAGCTATCACCGGCTGACCGATGGGGAGCGGCGCGCCGTCCTGATGGACGCGCCGCCGCCCAAGGAAGACGTCCGCCCGTTCGCCGATATCGCCAAACATCTGCGCAGCCTGGGACTGAGCGCGCCGGAAGTCCTCGCCATTGACGCGCCGAACGGCTTTTTATTGCTCGAAGACCTGGGCGACGACACCTTTACCCGTTGCCTGGACCGCGGCGAGGACCACGAAACCCTTTACGCGGCCGCCGTTGACGTGCTGATTGAAATTCACGGCCACGCGCCGGAAAAAGCCATTCCGCGCGCCTGTCCGCCTTATGACGAAAAGAAGCTTCTGGAAGAAGCCACGCTGTTCGTCGAATGGTACCTGCCCGCCGTGTCCGGCGCGGACGTGTCCGGCGCGATGCGCAAAAGCTTTCAGTCGGCTTGGCGGGAGGCGTTAAAACCGCTGAAGGGCCCGCCGCCGACGCTGGTGTTGCGCGACTATCACGTGGACAACCTGATCTGGCTGGAACAGCGCGGCGGAATTCAAGCCTGCGGACTTTTGGATTTTCAAGACGCTGTTTCGGGTCACCCGGCTTATGACCTGATGTCCCTGCTGGAAGACGCCCGGCGCGATGTGGACGACGGCCTCGCGGGCCGCATGATGGGCCGATATGTCCAAGCCTTCCCGGGAATCGACACGCCAAGCTTCGTGAAGGCCTACGCCATTCTGGCCGCCCAGCGCCACACCAAGGTGATCGGCGTCTTCACCCGGCTCTGTCACCGCGACGGCAAGGGACGGTACCGGCCGCACATCGCGCGCGTTTGGCGCCTGTTGGAGCGCGCCCTGGAAGACCCCGCCCTGGCCTCTGTCAAAGCCTGGATGGACGAACACGCGCCCCCGGCGCTCCGCGTGGTTCCCTCCGCCGCCCCGGAGGCCGCTTGAGGATCATGAGTCCGGCGGCGCCCATAAAAACCGCGATGGTGCTCGCCGCCGGGCTGGGCGCGCGCATGCGCCCGCTCACCGAGACGCTGCCAAAACCTCTGGTCCGGGTGCACGGGCGCACGCTGCTGGACCGGATGATCGACCGTCTGGCCGAGGCCGGCGTCGAACGGGTCGTCGTCAACACCCATCATCTGGCCGGACAAGTGGAGGATCACGTCAAGGGGCGCGCCAGTCCCGTCATCGCCATCTCCCGCGAACCGGAGCTGCTGGAGACCGGCGGCGGGGTGAAAAAAGCGCTGGACCTGCTGGGCGGCGAACCGTTCATGGTCGCGAACTCCGACGCTCTTATTTTAAATGGCCCCTTTCCAAGCCTGCCGGTGATGACACGCGTCTGGGACGCGGAGAAAATGGACGCCCTGCTGCTGTTGCATGACACGGTTCGCGCGATCGGCTATGACGGTCGGGGCGATTTTATGGCCGAAGCCGACGGCAGGCTGTCCCGCCGGCCCGAATTGGAACTGGCCCCTTGGATTTTCGCCGGCGTGCAGATTCTAAAACCGGCCTTGTTCAAGGACACGCCCGACGGGTCTTTTTCGCTCAACATGATTTACGACAAGGCGCTGGAACACGGGCGGCTGTACGGCACGGTGCATGACGGCGAGTGGTTTCATGTAGGCGCCGAGGACGGCCTTCGGAAGGCCGAGGATTTCATGTCCCATCGTTACGCCGGCCGCGAATACCGCTCGACCTAGAGCAAGGGAAACGCTAAGGGAGTCATATGGCCAGCCAGCCCGCTCCGCCTCCGGCCGGCGTTTACACTCTGTCCGCCCACCGGCCCTTTCTCGACGTCTTGGCGGAGAGTTTGCTGCTGGAAACGGGAGGCCGGCCGGAATCCCTAATCGACATCCAGGTCCTACTGCCCACGCGGCGCGCCTGCCGCGCTCTTCGGGACGCCTTCCTCCGGCGCTCCGGCGGGCGCCCTCTTCTGCTGCCCCGCATGCGCCCGTTGGGCGATGTGGACGAGGATGATCTGGCGCTGGAGGGCGGCGAGGAGGCGTTCGAAGCGGCCCACGACGCGCCGCCCGCGATTTCCGGCGTCCGGCGCCGGTGCCTGCTGGCCAAAGAAATCCTCCGGGTCCCGGACATGACCGCAGACAACGCGCTTCGGCTGGCGGGCGAACTCGCCAAACTCATCGATCAGGCGGCGACGGAACGCCGCGACCTGGCTGATTTGAAGGACCTCGTTCCGGCTGATTGGGGCATTGCGGAACACTGGCGGGCGACGCTGACGTTCCTGCAAATCCTGACCCGGACCTGGCCGGAAATCCTGGAACGCGAGGGAGCCGTCGATCCGGCGACACGGCGGGATCTGCTTATGACGGCGGAGGCGCGGGACCTGGCCGCGTCCAGACCCGGCGCGCGGATCGTCGCCGCGGGCTCCACCGGATCGATCCCGGCGACGGCGGAACTGTTGGGCGTGATCGCGCGCCTGCCGTCGGGCGCCGTAATCCTGCCCGGCCTTGACACGTCCCTTGACGCCGGAACGATCTCGGCGCTGCCCGAGTCCCATCCCCAATTCGGCCTCTGCCGATTGCTGAGCTGTCTTGAAAAAGAGCCGGCGGCGGTTGACGAGTGGCGCCCGGAGCTGCTTTGCGGGCAAAACGCGCCGGCGGCGCGCGCGCGCCTTCTGGCGGCCGCGCTCCGGCCCGGCGGCGCCGCCGCGCCAACGCCGCCGCCCGGGACGGTCAAACCCGCCCTGGCCGGCGTCCGCCGCATAGATTGCGCCAGCGACGCGGAGGAAGCCGCCGTCATCGCCCTGATGATGCGCGAGGTGCTGGAAACGCCGGGGAAAACCGCCGCCCTCGTCACACCCGACCGCCGTCTCGCCCGGCGGGTCGCCAGCGCCTTGAGGCGCTGGCGCGTCGAGGTGGACGACAGCGCCGGCGCGCCCTTCGCCCGGACCCGGCCGGGCATGTTCCTGCGCTTGACGGCGGCGATGGTGAGCAAAGACTTCGCCCCGGCGGCGCTTCTGTCTGTCTTAAAACATCCTCTGGCGTCCGGCGGCATGGAGACGGCCGTGTTCCGGCGCGTCGTCCGCGGGCTGGAACGCACGCCCTCGGGCCGGTCGGGCGTGCTGCGCGGCTATCGCTTGAAACCGGGTCTCGCGCCCATCCAAGACGCCTTGGCGGAGAGAGACGCGCCGGACGCGCTTATCGCGCTAATGGATTGGCTGGCGGAGCGCGTTGAGCCGTTCCGGCTGGCGGCGAACGCCCGCGCCGTCCCTCTCGCGGATTTGGTGGAGGCTCATATCTACTTTGCCGAGGCCTTGGCGGCGACGGACACGGAAACGGGAGACACGCGGCTCTGGGTGGGCGGCGCGGGGGACGCGGGGCGCCAACTGATCCAGGAAATTCGCGATGGCGCGGCGGCCCTGGGCGAGATCGAGGGACGGTCCTATCCGGCCGTGCTGGACGTTCTGATGGCCGGCCGCGCCGTCCGGCCGCGCCATGGCGCCCATCCGCGGCTGGCTATCTGGGGTTTGATGGAAGCGCGTCTTCAGCGCGCCGATCGCGTCATTCTGGGCGGCCTGAACGAGGGCGGCTGGCCGCCCGAGGCCGAACCCAGTCCCTGGATGAGCCGTCCCATGCTGCAAAAGTTCGGCCTGCCGCCGCCCGAACGCCGCATCGGCCTGACGGCGCATGATTTCGTTCAGGGCCTGGGCGCGTGCGAAGCGCTTCTGACCCGCTCCAGCCGGACGGAAGGCGCGCCCACCGTCCCGGCCCGCTGGCTGTTACGGCTGGAAAGCTGGCTGGCGTCGCAGGGGAAGGCGGACGCGCTGGCGGTCGATCCCCTGCCCGCTCAATGGCGGGCTCTGCTGGATAAGCCGGAGGCCGTCCAGCCCGTCCCCGCGCCCGCGCCGAAACCGCCCATCGCCCTTCGCCCAAGCAAGCTGGCGGCGACCCGGATCGAAACCTGGCGGCGCGACCCTTACGCGATCTTTGGCCGGTATGTCCTGGGCCTCAAGGCGCTTGAACCGCTTGAGGCGGACCTGGACGCCCGCGAACGGGGCAATCTGTTCCACAACGCGCTTGAGAACTTCATCGAGCGCACCAAGGACTCGAAGCCGTTCCCCCCCCTGGAGGACGCCCTTCGGCTGGCCCTAGATGCCGGTGACCGGGAGTTCGCCAAATGGGCCGACCGGCCCGAGGTCATGGCTTTTTGGCGGCCCCGGTTTCGGCGCGCCGCCCGGTGGTTCGTTGAACAGGAAATCAAACGGCGCGGGGACGGCTATCGCCCATGGCTGCTGGAAGTGGACGGACGGCGCGAGATCACGCGCCTCGATCAAGCCCCCTTCATCGTCACGGCCAAGGCCGACCGCATCGACAAGACGCCGGATGGCGGGCTCGACATCATCGATTACAAAACCGGCCAGCCCCCGTCGTCCAAGGAAGTGGGCCGGTTTCTCAATCCTCAACTGCCGATCGAGGCGGCCATCGCCGCCGAAGGGGGGTTCGACGGCCAGGACGGCCCGGCGGCGCCGGACTCCCTGACCTACATCCAGCTCACCGGCGCCAGGAAACTGGGCGAGACGAAGCGCGTTTCGAAAACCCGCGGCGAGACGGCGGCGCTGGCGGACGAAACCTGGTCGCGCCTGACCCGATGGGTCCATCAATTCGAAAACCCCGGCACGCCCTATCGTTCCCGGCTGCGGGTGAAGCGCAAGGACATCGAGGGCGATTACGACCATCTGGCGCGGGTCAAGGAATGGTCCTCGGGCGGCGAGGATGGCGACGGCGCGGATGATGACGGCGGAGATGGGGAATGACCGACCTGACGCCCGCCAAACCCCTTACCGCGGCCCAGCGCGCCGCCAGCGACCCGGCCCATTCCGCCTGGGTGTCCGCCAACGCCGGCACCGGCAAGACCCAGGTTTTGACCGCGCGCATCCTGCGTTTGCTTCTAATACGCGTGCCGCCCAGCGAGATCCTGTGCCTCACCTACACCAAGGCCGCCGCCGCCGAGATGCGAAACCGCCTGAACGCCCGGCTGGCGGCGTGGGCGGCCATGACGCCCGGGGACCTGACGAGGGATTTGACCGGGTTGCTGGGCGCGGCGCCCGACGCGGATCGGCTGACGGAGGCGCGGCGGCTGTTCGCCGTCGTGTCCGAGGCCCCGGACGGCGTTAAAATCCGCACCATCCACGCCTTTTGCGAAAGTCTGCTGGGACGCTTCCCCCTGGAGGCCGGTTTGGCCCCCCATTTCCAGGTCATCGACGAAAACGGCGCGCGCGCCCGTTTGAGGGAAGCCCGGGACCGGCTGATCGACGACATGGCGAGGGAACCGGACTCCGAGAACGCCGCCGCCTTCAATCTCCTGATCACGCGCCTGGACGAGACGGCCTTCGAGCGGCTGATCGAGGCCTTGAGCGAGCGCAGGCAAATCCTCGACCGCCATCTGAGACGGGCGGGGGGCGGATTGGCGCGGTTGCTGGCGGATGTTCATGACCGCCTGTCCGTCGCGCCCGGCATGACGGAGGCGGATGTCGTCCGCGACGCCCCCCCGGCCGACACGGATGGATTGAGACTGGCCGTGGAGCTTTTGCGAACGCGAAGCGAGAAGAAGACGGACGCCGGGCTGGCGGACAAGCTGGACGCCTGGCTGAAACAATCCCCGGAAGATCGTGTTAAGGGCTTTTTCGACAAGGATGGTTACGCCTCGGCCTTTCTGACCAACACCGGCCAACCGCGCGCCGACCGCGCCATGGGGACGAAGACTCTGCGGACCGCCGCCCCCGAGATCACGCCCATCCTGTTCACCGAACGCGAGCGGGTGGCCGGCGTGTCGGACCGCCGCCGGGCGCTCGACATGGCCAAGATGACCGCTGCGGCGCTTCGCGTCGGGGCCGCCGTCATCAATCACTATCAGGTCATTAAGACCCAGCGGGCGGAACTGGATTATGACGACCTGATCGCCCGCGCGCTCGACCTGTTGGACGACGGCTCGGGCGCGTCCTGGGTGCACTTCAAGCTGGATGGCGGCGTCGCGCACATCCTGCTGGACGAGGCCCAGGACACGACGCCGGATCAGTGGCGGCTGTTGTCCCTTTTGAGCGCGGACTTCTTCACCGGTTTGGGGGCCTGGCCGGAGGACAAGCGCGAAAACCGGACATTCTTCGTCGTCGGCGACCGGAAGCAGTCGATCTTCAGCTTTCAAGGCGCGGACCCGGAGGGCTTTGACGGCGAACGCGCCCGCCTGGCCGCCCGGCTGAAACAATCCGGGCGGGACGCCCGCTTCGTCGATCCCCCCATCCAATTGGCGCTGTCGTTCCGCTCTGTCGACGCGGTGATGCGCGCCGTGGACGCGGTTTTCTCCGAACCCGGCGCCCGGTCTGGTCTGGTCGCGGAAACCTCCCCCACGGCTCAGCAAATCATCCGCCACCAGACGCATCGCGCGAGCGCGCCGGGCCTGGTCGAGCTGTGGCCGCCCGTCGAGGCGGACGAGGGGGACGCGCCAGAAGATATCGACAACCCGGTCGATCAGCCGCCCAGCGGCAACGCGCCGGAGCTTCTCTCCCAGCGCGTCGCGCGGCGGATCAAGGACTGGCTCCAGACCGGGGAAACGCTCGCGTCCCAGGGCCGCCCGGTCCGGCCCGGCGATATCCTGATCCTGCTTCGCGACCGGCGTCAAATGGCGGGACCGCTGATCCGCGCCTTGAAGCAGCTGAATGTTCCGGTCGCGGGCTCGGACCGCTTGCGGCTGACCGGCCATATCGCCGTCATGGACTTGATCGCGCTGGGGCGGTTCGCGCTGCTGCCCGATGACGACCTGACCCTGGCGGCGGTTCTGAAAAGCCCGTTCGCCGGTCTCACCGACGACGACTTGATCGCCTTGGCGCCGGGGCGGCCCGGCTCCCTGTGGCGCGCCCTGCGGGCGCGGGCCGGCGAGAGGGCGGCCTGGGGCGGGGCGGCGGCTTTCCTGAAACGGGTGCTCGCCGACGCGGACCAGGCGCCGCCTTTCGAGTTCTATCAATCCGTCCTGACGGGTCTTGGCGGCGGCAAGGCGCTGTTGTCGCGCCTGGGGCCGGACGCGGAAGACCCCATTGACGAGTTTCTTTCCCAGGCGCTGGGGTACGAGCGGGACAACCCGCCGTCGCTAGAGGGCTTCCTGCACCACCTGCGAATCGGCAAACCCGTCGTGAAGCGCGAGATGGACGCGACGGACGACGCGGTTCGGGTCATGACCGTGCATGGCGCCAAGGGCCTGGAGGCGCCCATCGTCTTTCTGGTCAACAACAAGGTCCGCGCAAGGCGCGGCGGCGGCGGGCCAAAAGCGCCGCCTTTTTATCTTGATCCGGGACCGAACCCGGACGCGCCGCCGCTTCCGTTCCTGTCGGTCTCGAAAGCGGACGCGCCCGAATATGGCCTCAAGCTGCGGGACGACTTCGAAACGGCCTCCGCGCGCGAGGACCGGCGCTTGCTTTACGTGGGCCTCACCCGCGCCGCCGACCGGCTTTATGTGGTGGGGCACGGCGCACCCGCCGACGACGGTTGGCACGCCATGACGCGGGCGGGCCTGGAAGCGGACGGCGCAGCGAAAACCTTCGAGCGGGACGGCGGGATCTTTTACCGGCTGCGAACCGGAAAGGCGGACACGTCCCCCGTCGCCAGGGAGGCGGCGGAGCCCAGCGTCCAGGCGCTGCCCGGTTGGGCGGCGGCGGCGCCTGCGGCGGAACCGGACCCGCCCGCCCCTCTGGTCCCCAGCCGCCCCGACGACGAACCGGCGGGGCAGTCCCCGCTCGCGGGCGGTAAGCGGGACCGCTTCAAGCGCGGCCATCTGATCCACAAGCTCTTGCAGTTCCTGCCCGACCTGGCCGGGGCGGAGCGGGAACGGCGCGCCGCCGCCTATCTCGCGCGCCCGACCCACGGCCTAAGCGGCGGGGAGCAATCGGAAATCCTGGAGGAGACGCTGGCCGTGCTGTCCGATCCCGCCGCGTCCCCCCTGTTCGGGCCGGGATCGCGCGCCGAAGCGTCATTGACCGGCCTGGTCAACGGCCGCGTCATCAGCGCGCGCGTGGACCGGTTGTTAGTGAGCGGAAACGAGGTGGCCGTGCTGGATTATAAGACCAACCGTCCGCCGCCGCGCCGCGCCAGGGATGTCCCGCCCGTCTATTTGAAACAGATGGCCGGATACCGGAGCGCGCTTCAAGCGATCTATCCCGGCAAAACCGTGCGCTGCGTTCTTTTGTGGACGGACGGCCCGCGCCTGACGCCGTTGCCGGACGATCTCTTGGACCATGTGGATGATATAGGGGACAGGCGCGCTTGACGGGCTTTGGCGGGCTCCCTAAGATTCACGGCCAGGGCGCGGAATACGGCGCTTTTTCGCAATAAATGCAGTGCGTGAAAGCGCTGTCCCAACCCTTTGAAAGGTTTATCATATGCCCAAATCCGTCAGTGACTCGTCATTCGACTCCGACGTCTTGAAATCCTCCAAGCCGGTGCTCGTGGACTTCTGGGCGGAATGGTGCGGCCCTTGTAAACAGATCGCTCCGGCCCTGGAAGAGCTGGACACCGAGTACGGTGAAAAGATCATGATCGCGAAAGTGAACATCGACGAAAATCCCGGCACGCCGAGCAGATACGGCGTGCGCGGCATTCCCACCCTGATGATCTTCAAGGACGGCGAGGTCGCCGCCACAAAGATCGGCGCGTTGCCGAAAAGCAAGCTGGCCGAATGGATCGACCAAAACGTCTGAGTTGCCGCCTTTCAAAGGTCCGGCCCTGAAAGCCGGGCTTTTTTGTTTGAGGGTTTTCATCATGAGCCGTCTGCAAATCCACCAAATCCCCGTCCTGAACGATAACTACGTTTATCTTGCGCGCTGTCCGGAAACGGAGACGACGGCGGTGGTTGATCCGGCCGTTTGGGAACCCGTCCTGGCGGAGGCGGACCGGCTGGGCTGGAAGATCACCCACATCCTGAACACCCATCACCACGGCGATCATGTGGGGGGAAACAAGGAAATTCAGCGGCGCACGGGCTGCGTCGTCGTCGGCGCCGGGAAAGACGCCCACCGCATTCCCGGCATCGGCGCCGAGGTGGGGCATGGCGACGTCTATAAGTTGGGAAACGCGGAAGCCAAGGTGTTCTTCGTTCCCGGCCACACCAGCGGCCACGTCATGTACTGGTTCGAGGAGTCGGACGCGCTCTTTTGCGGCGACACCCTGTTCGCCATGGGCTGCGGCCGCCTGACCGAGGGCACCGCTCCGCAGATGTGGCGGTCATTGCAATACTTCCTGGAACTGCCGCCCGAGACCCAGGTATATTGCGCCCATGAATACACCCAGGCCAATGGCCGCTTCGCGCTGTCCGTCGAGCCAGGCAACGCGGACCTGGCGCGGCGCATGAAAGACGTTGACGCGGCCAGGGCCAGGGGCGAGCGGACGGTGCCCTCGTCGCTGGGCGAGGAGTTCAAGACCAACCCGTTTCTGCGTCCCGGCAGTGAAAACCTTCAGCGGACCATCGGCATGGCGGGCGCGCCCCTGGTGGAAGTGTTCGCCGAAACGCGCCGCCGGAAGGACGTTTTCTAGGCGCGTCCGGACACCGCCCCGGCTTTCGCCGTCATGACGCCCAGCCAGCCTAGGGCGATATGAAATCAGGCGCGTTCACCCCCGCATTTTTGACATGGTTGACGGCCTCGCGGGGGCGTCTGGCCTTTCGGCGCCAGGCGCGGCGCGGGAAAGGAGACCTTAACCATGGAATTCTATATGGGCGGCGTCAACGGGCGTTACCTTCGGAACATCATTGAGAGAGCCGCGGATAACACGAAAGAGGTTTTGGCGGCGGTTGCTTATGCGACGGACGCATCGTTGCTTTTCGATTGGTGTTGGAAAAATAAAATCCACTTGGAATTCTAAGGACGCCTCGACGACAGCGTTGCTGTAAGCGTCAAAATTCTGGAAACCTTTCTGAAAAGGCAATCGGCTGACTTCACGTGCCGGCTCGTTCAACATCACCACGCCAAGGTCATCTGGTGGCGCGGCGAAGGCGTTTACGTCGGCTCGGCCAATCTTACCGATAGCGCTTGGCGGCGGAACGTGGAAGCCGGATGCTTCTTCCCCAAAGAGGAGATCAATGACGAGATGGCGGGCGGCTTGCGCGCCCTCTTTGATGTCTTGAAGGACAAAGCCACGCCGTTAACTGACGAATTGCTTACGAAAATGAAGAAAAGAGATGCCGAGCTTCGCTCCAAAGAGCCTGACTCCACACATTTCTGGAAAAGCCTGCGCTTCTCCACATGGCCCGGTCTTGTGCGGATCGAACCGAAAAAAAGCGCGGATGAAAACTAGCGGCGTTTCCTCAAAGAATGGCGTTCGACGTTGCAATATCTCAGGGATATTAGGGATAAAGCCAGTTTGCTCGAAAACCGTCCTTCTTGGGTCAACGACTCCGCGCCCGCCGGCGCCCAGGCGGCTCAGTTTCTTCATGCGCATCATTATCACCGCACTTTCGACGGGACAAAAAAACATCTACCCCGCCCTTTTTGAGGCGAACAAGAACCGCCGGGACAAAGCATTGGCCGAGGCGTTGGACTGGCGGCGGCGTCATCTGCCGGAAGCCCCTTTACATAAAGACGAAATGCTTAATGTCACCGCGCCGTTTCTTCAGCGCGCATTGGCGAAGGAACGCCTGGATGCGATGACCTACGAACAATTCCGGGACATCTGCACGAAGGTGTACGCGATCAAAAGAACCGCCCAACCGGTGGCGAACAAGGCCGCAGATATCCCGGACAAGGGCGCTTCGTACATTATGGAAGATAAAGTCGCGGCGTTTTCAAGGCGCATCTGGAACGAGCGCGAGTCCGACGGCGGCCGCGTCAAAGAACTTTTTCAATATGTTCTCTATGGAGGCGCAAACGCGGAGTTGCCCGAGCGCCTCTGGAAGGCGGTGAATGACCCAAAATGGAAAATGCACGGTCTCGGCATCAACTCTCTTGGTGAACTTGTGGGCTGGGCGTTGCCGGAGGATTTCCCGCCAAGGAACAGGCGGACATCGAAAGCGCTGAAATCACTCGGCTATGACGTTACCGTCCACGTCGCGTGAACCACGCACGGATGAGATTCCAGGCGCGTCCGGACAGCGCGCCGAAGAAAGCCGGACCGGCGTCCGCTCGCGCCTAGCCGTTCTCCAGCAAGACCGTCCCCGCCAGGTAAAGCGAGCCGCAGATCAGCACCCGGGCGGGGGGGGCCGGAGCGGCCGCGCCAGTGACGATGTTGTTTAACGCGGCGGCGACGCCGCCAGGGATTGTCGGATAGACGCCGATCCCGCGCGCGGCCTCGGCCAGTTCCTCCGCCCTCAGCGTGTTCGCCTCGCCCGGAATATCGACACAGGCGAGACTGTCGGCGTGTTGCGTGACGGCCCTCAAAAAGCCCGCCGGGTCCTTGGTGTTCATCAGACCGCAAACGACGTGGAGCGGTTCGCCCCCCCAGTTCTCCGCCGCGTAATCCCTGATCGCGGCGCCGGCCGCCGGGTTGTGCCCGCCATCCAGCCAAAGTTCCCATCCGCCGGGCAGCGCGTCGACAAGGGGACCCCGCGCCAAGCGTTGCAGGCGGGCCGGCCATTCGGCCCGGCCGAGGGCCTGGGCGCGGGCCTGTCTTGGAATCGAAAAGCCTGCCATGGCGTCGAAGCAGGCGAGGGCTTGCGCCGCGTTTCCCAATTGATGCGCGCCCGGCAGACTGGGCAGCGGCCAGCGGCTTTCCCGCCCGGCCTTGGGGTCGTCTTCGCGAACGAAGACCAACTCATCGCCGTCCCGGCGGTAGTGATAATCAAACCCGGCGCGCGTCAGCGGCGTTAGTTTCTCCGACGCGCGCGCCTCGATAATCCGCAAGCCCTCCGGGTCCTGCTCCGCCACCACGCAGGGCACGCTCCGGCGCATGACGCCCGCCTTCTCGCCCGCGATCTCGGCGATCGTGCCGCCCAGGAACCGCTGGTGATCCAGATGCACCGGCGTGATGGCGTTCAGGAGCGGTTTGGGCGTCACGTTCGTCGCGTCCAGCCGCCCGCCGAGCCCCGTCTCCAGCAGCAACACGTCCGCTTCCACATTGGCGAAGGCCAGGAACGCCGCGGCCGTGGTGATCTCGAAATATGTGATCGGCCTGCCCGCGTTGACCCTTTCGACGTCCTCCAGAAGCGCCGTCAGGTCCCCGTCCGGTATCAGTTCGCCCGCGAGTCTGATGCGTTCGTTGAACTTTACGAGATGAGGCGAGGTGTAGACATGCACCCGGTAATCCGCCGCCTCCAGTCCGGCCCGCAAATAGGCCAGGAGCGAGCCTTTACCGTTCGTCCCCGCCACATGGACCACGGGAGGCAGGTAATGGTGCGGGTTTTCCAGATCCGCCAGCAGCCCGCGCACCCGGTCAAGAGACAGATCGATCAGCTTCGGGTGCAGGTCCGCCAGACGCGCGAGAACCGCGTCATGGTCACGGGCGGATTTTTCCTGGGTCATGGCCGGGCTTTCAGATGATTAAGGCCGTCATTCCGGCGAAGGGCGGGACGGCGGGCGTTACCGGGAAGGCCGGGCGCCGGGCCCGTCGTCCGGCGCGCCCAGAGGCGGCGGGACGTCGCCTTCCAACGGCCCGGCGTTCGTGTCCGCGCCCTTGGCCGGGGGATTGCCCGGTTCCGGATGGATCAGCAACTTACAGACCCGCGCGATGGCGTCTTTCAACTCCGATCTCGGCACGATCATGTCGATCATGCCGTGTTCCAGAAGATATTCCGCGCGCTGGAAACCATCGGGCAGCGTCTCGCGGATGGTCTGCTCAATCACGCGTTGACCGGCGAAGCCGATAACGGCGCCCGGTTCCGAAATATGGATATCGCCCAGCATGGCGAAGCTCGCCGTCACACCGCCGGTCGTCGGATCGGTCAGTAACACGATGAACGGAAGACCGGCGTCCTTGACTTCCTCGATGGCGACCGTGGTGCGGGCCATCTGCATCAGACCAAGGACGCCTTCCTGCATGCGCGCCCCGCCGGACGACGGCGCGACGATAAAAGCCGCTTTTTCATCCACGGCCTTCCGGGCGGCCGCGATGAAGGCGGCGCCCATGGCGGCGCCCATGGAGCCCCCCATGAAATCGAAATTAAGGGCGGCGGCGACGGCGGGCGTTTCATTGATCCGGCCAACGCCCGCGATCAGCGCGTCATGTTCCCCGGTTTTTGACTGGGCGCGCCTCAGCCGATCCGTGTAACGTTCCCGGTCGCGGAACCTCAGGGGATCGGCGGCAGGTTCGTCATAGGCGATCTTCTCGAACGCTCCGCCGTCGAACAGCATTTCCAGGCGCTCGCGCGCGTTGAGGCGCATGTGATGACCGCAGTGCTGGCAGACACGCAGGTTCTTTTCCAAATCCCGGTGAAAGATCATCTGCTGGCAATCGGGGCATTTGCGCCAGAGGTTGTCCGGAATTTCCCTGGCGCCGCCGACCAGTTGTTTGAGTTTCGGGCGGACGAAATCACGCAGCCAGTTCATGGAGGGTCCCTAAGCCTTTTCAGTGTCTACTTTTAGCGTCCCTTCCGCGAAAGCGGGAGTCCGGTATGTGAATGTCCGGATTCCAGTCCGCGCGGGAATGACGGGAAAATCAGCCTCGAACCCCGGCGGCGAGTTCGCGGACCTTGGCGAGGACTCTGGCCGCGGCGTCATCGGCCATCGGGTCTTCCGCCACGACGTCGGCCAGGGCGGAACCCACAACGGCCGCGTCGGCGACGCCGGCTATTTCCCTGACCTGTTCCGCGGTCTTTACGCCGAAGCCGACGGCGACCGGAAGATCGGTCCTGGCCTTGATGCGCCGGACGTGACCTTCCACGTCCCCGATATCGGCGGACCTGGTGCCGGTAACGCCGGTGATGGAAACGAAATAGACGAAACCGGACGCATGCTCAAGCACGCGGGGCAGGCGTTCATCCGTGGTCGTCGGCGCGGCCAGGTGGATGAAGTTGACGCCCGCCTGCACTGCCGGGATACAAAGCTCGCCCGCCTCTTCCGGCGGCAAATCAACGACGATCAAGCCGTCGGCGCCGGCCGCGGCCGCGTCTTTCAGAAACGCATCCACGCCGTAGATGTGGATTGGGTTGTAATATCCCATCAGGATGACCGGCGTGTCGTTGTCCCTAGCGCGGAAGCGCGCCACCAGATCAAGCGTTTTCCTGAGCGTCACGCCCCCCTTCAAAGCACGCAGAGAACTTGCCTGGATCGCCGGACCGTCGGCCATGGGATCGGAAAACGGCATGCCGATTTCAATCAAGTCGGCGCCCGCTTCCGGCAAGCCCGTCAGGATTTGCTCGGCGGCCGCCAGAGACGGGTCGCCGGCGGTGGTGAACGTCACGAGCCCGGCGCGGCCTTGCGCCTTCAAGGCGGCGAAGCGGCGCGCGATGCGCGTTTCAGGCCGGGTGGTCATTCTTGAATCCCATTATTCCATGCCCAGATAACCAGCGACGGCGTCCACATCCTTGTCGCCGCGCCCGCACATGTTCATGCAGATGATGTGGTCCTTGGGCAGTTCCGGCGCGATCTTGGCGACGTGCGCCAGCGCGTGGCTCGGCTCAAGGGCCGGGATGACTCCTTCTTTCCTGGCGCAAAGCTGAAAGGCCGCGAGCGCCTCCTCGTCCGTCACGCCGACATAACCGACCCGGCCCGTATCCCGCAGCCAGGAATGCTCGGGTCCGACGCCGGGATAATCGAGTCCGGCCGAAATGGAATGGCCGTCCAGTATCTGGCCGTCCCCGGTCTGCAAAAGATAGGTCCGGTTGCCGTGCAGCACGCCAGGCCGCCCGCCGGTCAGGCTCGCGCAATGCTCGCCCGTCTCGATCCCGCGCCCGGCGGCCTCGACGCCGATCAGGGTGACGTCGCCGTCATCCAGGAACGGGTGGAACAAGCCGATGGCGTTGGACCCGCCGCCGATGGAGGCCACCAGGGTGTTCGGCGAACGGCCCTCCATTTCCTCCATCTGGTCTTTCAATTCCCTGCCGATGACGCACTGGAAATCACGCACCATGGCCGGATAGGGGTGCGGGCCGGCGACCGTGCCGATGATGTAAAACGTGTCTTCCACATTGGCGACCCAATCTCTGAGCGCCTCGTTCATCGCGTCTTTCAGCGTGCCGGCGCCCGACGTGACGGGCACGATTTCCGCGCCCAGCATCTTCATGCGGGTGACGTTGGGACGCTGACGCCTCACATCCGTCTCGCCCATGTAAACAACGCAGGGCAGGCCAAACAGGGCGCAGACCGTGGCCGCCGCCACGCCGTGCTGACCAGCGCCCGTCTCGGCGATGATCCGCGGCTTGCCCATCCGCCGCGCCAGCAGTATCTGGCCAATAGTGTTGTTGATTTTATGCGCGCCCGTGTGGTTCAACTCATCGCGCTTCATATACACCTTGGCGCCGCCGAAATGCCCAGTCAGGCGCCTGGCGAAATAAAGCGGGCTCGGCCGGCCCACGTAATGCTTCATCAAGTAATGAAACTCGGCCCAAAACGCGTCGTCCGCCTTGGCCTCTTCCCAGGCCTTTTCAACATCTAGAATGAGCGGCATCAGGGTTTCGGCCACGAAGCGGCCGCCGTAGATCCCGAAACGTCCGGCTTCGTCAGGGCCGTCGCGATAGGTGTTCAGCTTTTGCGGATTGGCTTCGTTCATGACCGTCTCCGTATTGTCTTGAGGCCGCCCCTTCTCTAGAAAGAAGGATTAAGGGTTTTAAGCCACGGACTTGGCCTCTGCAACAAAGGCCCGGATCAAATCCGCACTTTTCACGCCGGGCGCGCGCTCAACCCCGGATGAAACATCCACCCCTGGCGCGTTCGTCGCCCGGACCGCGCCGGCCACATTCTCCGGATCAAGCCCGCCCGCCAGCAGCCAGAATTTCGACCACTCCGTTCCCGTCAGCAGGGACCAGTCAAACGTCGCCGCGTTGCCTCCGGGGCGGTCCGCGTCCCTTGGCGGCTTGGCGTCGAACAGCAAGCGGTCGGAAACGGGCTCATAGGCTTTCGCCGCCGCCACGTCGTCCGCCGTCGAGACGCCCAGGGCCTTCATCACCGGCTTGCCGAAGGCCGCGCGGACTTCCGCGACGCGCTCCGGCGTTTCCCCGCCGTGGAGTTGCAGGATATCGACGCCCGCCGTTTCGACCACCGCCTTCAGCAGTTCATCAGACGCGTCGACGCAAAGACCGACCTTGTGGACGCCGGGCGGCACCCGCGCGCCCAAACCCGCCGCCGTCTCGGGCGTGACGAACCGGGGCGTCTTCTCGAAAAAGACAAAGCCCGCCATATCGGCGCCGGCGTCCACGGCCGCATCGACCATCCCGGGCGTTTTCAGGCCGCAAATCTTTACTTTCGTCATGCCTTTACTTTCGTCATGCCTGTTCCTCCCGGACCGCCAGCCAGGCGGCCATGCAGGCCAATAACGCGAGAGCCGCGTCCGTAAAGCTGTTTTGCGTCCGAAGGATCAGTTGACTCGCCAGCAGGGCGGCGTCCAGGCCGGCGTTGGGTTCCAGCCAACCGCGGCTGACGCGCTCGAACGCGACCCAGCCCCGGGCGCCGATCAGGAACGGCAGCGGCGCGACGACCCAGGCGAACCAGACCCAGAAGACCTTCCAGCCCACCAGGCGTCTCGCCCTGCCGAACAGGACCGGCAGGGGCGTGTCCGGCTCCGTCACCGTCCAATAAAGGGCGGGCAGGAACAGCAAAAACGGCAGGTAGGACGCGGAACTCGCGAACGCCCCGTAAATGTAGTTCAGCAAAACGGGGTGAACCTGCTGCTGATTCAGGATGTTGTAGGCGGCGAACACGCTGTGTGGCAGGGGCTCGCCCCCGCCAAAAACGATGATCCCGCCCGCCGCAGGCAACGCGAACATCAGGGCGAGGGCGTTCAGGAACCGGCCGTACCCGCGAAAGCTCAGAATGTCGCGGAGCGGCGCGTCCGGGTTCGCCGCCAAACGCGTCGCCCATAGCAGGAAGGCCGCGTTGCCCAGAAAGCCGAACAGATAGACGGACATCCGCAGCGCCACCCCCTCCCAACCGGGGCCGATGAATAGATTGTCCGGCGCCAAACGCGCCCAGCGCAGCACAATGTCCCAGCCCAGCATCAGGATCAGGGGAACAACCAGTCCGGGAAAGAGCGACGCCAGGCGGAGATAGCTATCTCGGCAAAGCGGGAAGAACCACGTCATCGCCGCACCATACCCGCATGGGGCGTGAGGCGCATCACGTAAAGAGATGGACAAGAGTATGGACCGGCGCGTTCAGGCGCCGTTCCCGGCGGCGTGTTCCGGCCATCCCTTGGCGGACAGGGAACGCCCAAAGAGACGTTTATTCGATAAATGGACCGGCGCGCCCTGTGCGGGCGGACTCCCGCCGCGCCCCCGTGCGGGCGGGAATGATGGGGCGGGGGGTGTTAAGCGCCCGCTTTTGGCCCCGCCTCGCTCAACAGCCATTTTTTAAAGGCCTTGACCTTGGTGCTTTCCGGCGACCCCTTGGGCGTGATGATGTAATAGGCCTGCGGCGCGTTCATGGCGCACCCGCAGATACGCACCAACCGGCCCGCCCTTAGGTCTTCATCCACCAGAACGGACCGGCCCAGGGCGACGCCCTCGCCGGCGCGGGCCGAAATCAGCACCAGGTTCGAATGGGTGAAGCCCGGACCCCGTTTGGAGAACGCCTCGTCACAGCCGGCCGCGCGAAACCAATCCTCCCAGTCGAGCGGCATGTCGTCATGCAGCAACGTGACGCGGCCCAGATCCTCCGGCGTCCTCAATTGATGCCGCCCGGCGAAATCCGGAGCGGCCACGGGAAACAGGGTCTCATCCAAAAGCTTCGTCGCCTCCACCCCCGTCCAATCGCCCAAGCCATAGCGGATTCCCACGTCAAGGCCCTCGGCGCCCAAATCCATGACCTGGTCGGACACCGTCACCCGGACATCCACGTCCGGGTGCCTCTGCCGGAATTTGCCCAATCGGGGCACCAGCCAGGCCGACGCGAAACTGTCCAGGGTGGTGACGGAAAGCACGCCTTCCTGATCCCTCCTTCGGACCATCGCCACGCCGCTGGCCAGCCGGTCGAACGCCTCCGTCGCCGCAGGCAGGAGGACCTGACCCTGGTCCGTCAGCAAAAGCGATCTGTTCAAACGGCGAAACAGCGCCGTCCCCAGCCAATCCTCCAGCCCCTTGATCTGATGGCTAACGGCGGCCTGGGTGACGTTCAATTCGTCGGCCGCCTTGGTGAAACTGAGATGACGCGCGGCGGCCTCGAAGGCGCGCAGCGCGTTCAAGGGCGGGAGTCGCCGTTTCAGCTTTACCAAGGCGGCTGGCGTGAATGTCATAAGATTTTAATGATAAAAAATAATTCATATGTCAATGAGAAAAACTACAATTATCATATAATTCATTGAATTTAAAAACAAGTTAATATATTGTCAATATTAATGGATTAATTTTTCTAATCATTATATCAGAATTCGTCGTTTGAGGCGCCGCGCGCGAATCCGTATATCTCTTTTCACCGGCGCGGCGCCAGGTTCCACCGCCACGCTCCAGAGGCCCTCCAGCCCCGCCCTGAAACACCTGGCGCCTGAAACACCTGGTGAGTGACGAGGAGACGAACCATGATCCGCCAGACGCAAACGACCTGGTTGTCCCACATCACGCCGGCCGCCGCCGCCCAGGCCGTCTTCGACCTGCCCTACACGGCGTTCAAGGCGCTCTGCCGCGCTCAAGCCCGTCACGAGGAGCGTCTGCATGTTCAAGGTCTGGACGCCCGCCTGCTGGACGACGCCGGCCTGACCAGCGCCAAGGCCCAAAAGGCTTTCGGCCTTGAATAATTGAACTCTCCGGGCCGCCCCGCCCCCTGAGGGCGTTATGACGTCGGTTATATTCATGCCCTGCGTTATTACTTTTATCACCCCCGCGTTGACTGGGGTCCAGACTGCCCCTTGCCGCGCATGATCAACCATCATTCACGATAAGCCGGAACGCGGGCCGCCCGGCTGGATTCCGGCCTTCGCGGGAATGACAAAGCAAAAGCGCGGGGATGGCGGATCAAACAGCTTAGAAACCCATGAGTCGCTCCGCCCAATCTCATAACGCCTTGGGCGGCCTCTCCCCGAGAACGGAATCCCGGCTCGCCCCGCCGGGGTCCCGTTTCTTTTTCCGGGACTCAACCGCCGTTTCACGGGATTGATGACCAAATGGCATGACACCCATGCCGTAATCAGGCCTTCTGTTTTATTCCCGGCGCCCGTAGGTTGTGGAATGAATTTTTTCTTATACGCGACGACCGTGTTCTTCTGGGGTCTCAGCTGGATCGCCGTTCAGTTCCAACTGGGCGTTGTCGCGCCCGAAGTGTCGGTGGCCTACCGGTTCATCATCGCCGCCGCGGTCATGATCCCGCTCTGCGTGGCGACGGGGCGTTCGCTGAAATTCAGCCTGAACGGCCACCTGCGCATGGCCGCCCAGGGTTTCTTCCTGTTCGGCGTCAACTTCTATCTGGTCTACGTGGGCAGCCTCAATCTCACCAGCGGGCTGGTCTCAATCCTGTTCGCCACCATCTTGATCATGAACACGGTTGGCGGATGGATTTGGCTTAAGGCGCCGTTCGAGGGCAAGGCCATCCTGGGTTCCGTTCTCGGCCTCGCCGGCGTCGCAGTGATCTTCTGGCCGGAATTCGGCACCTCCGGCCGGTCGGCGGAGCGCGCCCAGGACGTCTTCCTCGTGCTCGCGGGCGCCGCCTCGGCCGCGGCCGGCATGATCATGAGCGCGCTCAACCAGAAACACGGTCTTCCAGTTATCCGTTCCAACGCCGTCGGCATGACCTACGGCGCGATCTTCTTCACGGTCTATTCATTGACCAGGGGCGCGAGTTTCGAAATCGAAATCAGCCTGGAATATATCGGCTCGCTGCTGTTTCTAAGCTTGGGGGCCAGCGTGATCGGCTTCTGGAGCTTTCTGACGCTGATCGGCCGCATCGGCCCGGGCAAGGCGTCTTACGTGATGATCATGATGCCCGTGGTCGCGGTCACCGTTTCCAGCTTCGCCGAGGATTTTACCTGGACGCCGGAAATCGCCGCGGGAATCGCCCTCGTTTTGTCGGGGAACATGTTCATCCTGGGTAAAGACAAGACAGCGGGCGAAACCGTGACGGAACTTCCTGCCGCTCTTGGCCAGGAAAAACCTTAGCCATGTCCGGCGCCGGCGCCTCATCGACCGCCTCCAGGATTACCGCCGCCGTCTGGCTTGTGGCCGTCGCCGGATGCCTGATCGCGTCCATCAACATGGGACTTCGCGGCACGCTGGGCTTCTACCTCGCGCCCATGACGGCGGACCTGGAAATGACGCGCGAGACCTTCGCCCTCGCACTCGCCGCGCAAAACCTGATCTGGGGCGTGTTCACGCCGGTCTTCGGCGTCGTGGCGGACAAATACGGCTCTCTTCGGGTGATGATCGCTGGCGCCCTGTTGTATGGCGCGGGTCTTTTCGTCATGGGGAACGCCGAGAGCATTTTCGAGTTCAACGTGGGCGCGGGCCTGCTGATCGGTCTGGCGCAGGCCGGGACCGGCTTCGGCGTCGTGCTGGGCGCCGTCGGCAGACGCGTCCCGGAACAGCACCGCTCCCTCGCCCTCGGCGTCGCCAGCGCGGGCGGGTCCTTCGGCCAGTTCTACATGACGCCGCTCGGCCAGGGCCTGATCGAGGCGCACGGCTGGATGACGTCGCTGCTGTATCTGGCGGCGATCGCCATGATCCTGGCGCCCCTGGCTTACGCGATGACCCGCGTCAAGGCGCGGGACGAACAGTCCGCCAGTCCCGGGGACGCGTCACGGCCCCGGGAAAGGACCTTGAGGGAAATGCTGGGCGAGGCCCACGGCCACCAGGGCTATATTCTGCTGACGGCCGGGTTCTTCGTCTGCGGCTTTCAAGTCAGCTTCATCACCGTGCACCTCCCGGCCTATCTGAGGGACCTGGCCATGGAGCCCGCCGTCGCCGCCACGGCGCTCTCGCTGGTGGGGCTGTTCAATATTATCGGCACCTACGGATGCGGCTGGCTGGGCGGCAAGGCGCGGAAGAAATACGTCCTCAGCTGGCTTTATTTTCTGCGCGCCCTCTGCATCGCCGTGATGCTGATCATGCCGAAGACCGAACTTAACATGCTGATCTTCGCCGCCGTCATGGGCCTGTTCTGGCTGGGCACGGTGCCGCTCACCAGCGGCCTGGTCGCGTCCATGTTCGGTGTGCGTTATCTCTCGACGCTTTTCGGAATCACGTTCCTCAGCCACCAGATCGGCAGCTTTCTGGGCGTCTGGCTCGGCGGGTACCTTTATGACCAAACGGGATCATACGATCTTGTGTGGTATGGGTCGATCGGGCTCGGGATCGCCGCCGCCCTGATCCACCTGCCGATCCCGGAGAGCCGCCCGGCGCGCGCCCCGGCCTAAGCCGACCACGCGCCGGGGTGACGGCCGTCCCCCTACGCCGCGCCCGTCAGCAGAACGACCTTGCCCGACGATTTGCGGCCCGAAAGGGCTTCAAGGGCCTCCCTGTAGTCCGCCAGATCATAGGTGTGAGAGACGTGAGGCGCGAGGTCGCCCGCTTCCACCCACTCAAGCAGTTCGGCGAAGGAGTTTTCCACCAGGTCCGGATCAAGCTTCAGGTGCGCGCCCCAGTAATAACCGACAGCCGAGATATTCTTCACCAACAGGATATTGGCCGGAATCCGCGGCACGGTTCCGCTCGCGAATCCGACGATCAGGATACGGCCGCCTTGGGCGGCGGCGCGGAGCGACGCGTCGAACGCCGGCCCCCCGACCGGATCATAAACCGCGTCGGCACCCCGGCCGCCCGTCAGTTGCTTGACGCGCGCCCGGATATCCTCGCGGCGGTAATCAATCAGATGATCGGCGCCGTATTTTTCAGCGATGGCCAGCTTGTCCGCGCCGCCAGCGGCGGCGATCACGGCCGCGCCCATCTTCTTGGCGATCTCGACGGCGGTCAGGCCCACGCCCCCCGCGGCGCCGTTGACCAATAGCGTCTCGCCGGCCCGCAGGCGGATTTTGTCCCGGAGTCCGATGTGGGACGTCCCGTAAACGACGGGGAATCCGGCCGCCTCCGCGTAGCCCAGATTATCGGGAATCCTGTAGACTGCGGTTTCATGCGCCACAGCCTCGGCCGCATAGCCGCCGTGGGGCAGTACGGCCATCACGCGCTCGCCTGGCCTTACACGCGTGACGGCGCCGTCGGTTTCAATCACCTCTCCCGAGACTTCCAGCCCCGGCGAGAAAGGGGACGGAGGCTTGACCTGATATTCGCCCTTGACCATGAGGGTGTCGGCGAAGTTCAACCCCGCCGCGTGTACGCGGATGCGGACGCCGCCCGGCGTCATGGGCGGTTCGGGCGCGTCGTCCACTAAAGTCAGGCCATCCAGCCCCTCGAATCCATTCGCGACGACCGCCCGCATTCCTTTTCCCTCCGTCATTTCCGCGCGGGCGGGAGTCCGGCCCCGGCGCGCGTTTGGTTACGTTCGCCGCCCGTTGTGCTATCAGGGCCGGCGGCCATTGTGAAGTCCAGACTCCCGCTCATCCGGGGAACAAAGCCGCGAAAATCAAGGAAACCCCGCGCACGGCTATTTCCGCGCCGGCGCCGAACGCATATCAAAGACCATGAACGCGGGCAATTTGTTCCGGACGGCTCACGCCTTCGGCGCCAGCTTCACCTTTACGGTCGCCGCCAGACACAAGCGCGATTTGACGCGGAAAGCGGACACGTCGAAGGGATGGGCGCACGTGCCGTTCCGCAGCTTTCCCGGCGTGGAACAGATGGTCCTTCCCGATGACTGCCAGCTCGTGGGGATCGAGCTTGCGGATGAGGCCGTCGAACCGCCCAGCTTCCGCCATCCCCTCAACGCGGCTATGTCCTCCGGATGATCTCCCATGGCCGCTTCGCTGGACGGCCCATGGGCGAGAGAGGCCCGATGAAGCCCCTCGCCCCCCACAAACACAGAGGCCGCTTCACCCGGACGGAGTTAGACGCGTATCTCAATGCGCCGCCAACCCGGAATGACGGCTGAGCGGCGATCGAACCGCGGGCGTCATAGCGGCCGCCACGACCCCATTTAGTCACCTCCGCGAAGGCGGAGGTCTAGAGCGCCCCTTGCCCCACCCCTTGCCGCGTATGAGCGGTTGTCACGCATGACTGGCCGTCACTCAACGATAAGCCGGAACGCGGACCGCCCGGCTGGACTCCCGCCTTCGCGGGAATGACAAAGTGAGGGGCGGGAATGACGGATCGAACCGCTTGGAAGCTCATGTGTCGACTCCGCGCAATGTCATAACGCCTTAAGGCGCCGACCAGCCGGCCTCCAGCTTGAGCGCGCCGATTTCCACACCTTCCCAGTTTCTTAAAACGGGCGCCAGGAACCCGGCCAGCTCACCTTCGCCCGGTTTATCGAGACAGCCCAGGAAGGTCAGCAAATTCGCCATCACCGTGTCGGACGCCCGCTTCGCTCCGTCTTCGGCCTTCAGGGCGGCGCCCAGTCCTTGGCCGGGCAGAATCGCCGCGTGCGTGGCCTCGGCGCCGGCCTTGGTGACGAAAATGGACGAACCGGCGCGCCTGGCCGCGTTGACGCCCGCCGTCATGGCCGCCGTGTCGAACCGGGCGCGCCCCGCGACCATGTAGTTGTGCTTCGCCATGCTATGAACGATACGCTCGGCGGCGGATTTGCGAGTCTCGCCCAGGCCGCGCGGGTTCGCCATCTTGGCCATCGCCAAAGCCATGGATTTCAGCGCCATGCCGTAGACCGGAATGCCGCAGCCGTCCACGCCGCGCCCCGTCGCCGCCATATCCGTCTCGCCCAACTCCGACAGGACGCCGTACAAACGCTTCTGCACCGGATGCGCGATATCCAGATAACCGTGGCGGTCCTCGCCCAGGTGCTTGCTGGTTGTCAGGAAGCCCGAGTGTTTGCCCGAACAATTGTTATGAATCCGGCACGGCGTTTCCCCCCGCTTGATCATGGCGTCGGCGGCCTGATCGTCATAGGGCCGCTGAGCGCCGCATTCGAGATCGTCCCCGGTCATCCCTAAATCCCCGAGCCATGCCTCGACCGCCATGACGTGCGCGGGCGCCCCAGAATGAGACGCGCAGGCCAACGCGATTCGTTCGTCGGTCAAACGAAACCGCCCGGCGGCGCCCGTTTCAAGCAAAGGCAGGGCCTGGAGCGGCTTGATCGCCGAACGGGGATAGATCTCCTTATCCACGTCCCCCCAGCCATGAACCACGTCCCCATCCGCGTTGAGGACCGCGACATGCACCCGATGCCGGCTTTCCACCATGGCGCCGCGGACGACTTCCACGATCAGCGGCTCGGACTTATGGATTTCCGCCGGCATCGTCACTCCCTTCCGATACATCTTCGTGACAAAATTCGCCACGGTTGGCAAGCGCTCCCCACCATCCTATGTAAGACCTATGATGGTGAGATTTCAAACTCTCGCGGCGGTTCTGGTTCTGGTTCTGGTTCTGGTTCTGGTTCTGGTTCTGGTCTTGGCCTCCGCTCCCGGTTCGGCGGCGGAACCCAACGAGATCGGCAAGTTCGGCGATTGGTACGCCTACACGGCGACGCAGGACGGCGCCAGGATTTGCTACATCGGGTCCGAACCCGTTCAGGCGTCAAGAAAGGTGAAAAACCGCGGCCGCGCCTATGTTCTCGTCACCCATCGCCCGTCCGGCGGTCAGACCGGCGTCGCCAGTTTCACGCCCGGCTACGCCATGACGCCCGATGACGCCGCCAAGGCGGCGATCGGCGGACGCACGTTCGCGTTGACGACGACGGAGCGCGACGCCTTTCCCCGCCCAAGGGACGACAGGGCCCTGGTGCGGGCCATGATCAAGGGCGCGAGAATGACCTTCACCGCCACCTCGGCCAAGGGCGTCACCACCCAGGACACCTTCTCGCTGAAGGGCGTAACGGCCGCCTATGACGCCATCGGCAAGGCGTGCGGGGTCAAATAAGCCTTCTCAGGTTTTACCAGACCCTCTGGGCGTTGGAATAACATCCGCGTGTTCTTCCAGGTCTTCCCGCACGGGACACCCGCAGCGCTCCAAATAAACTCTTACGCCTTCACGCCGCGCGAACTTAAACGCCGGCGCCATATCACTGCCGCTTGTGACGGCGGCAATCGCCCTAACCGTCTCACGCGGGGAAAGTCTGGCGATGTCCAACCCAATCCTAAGATCAACGCCTTTCTGCTTAATGTTTGGCAAAAGGTCTGACGCTTTAAGATCGGTTTTGTCCCGGAAAGATTTTTACGGCGTGCTTTGGCGTCCCCTTGCACTTGGCGGGCCCGGCGGTTCCCCGGAACCTTTGACGATTTCCCGCAACCCCCTGGTCCCATTGATGGGAACACGCCCTCTTGCGCGCCCATCTTTTGAATGACCTGCTCTTTTGAATGACCAACTCTTTTGAATGATCGGCGCGGGCATGACGAAAAGGGCGGCGCGGGGGTTGGCGCCGCTCACGGGTCAACCACCGCGTCCGGGTCGCCCGCCGCCAGCGCGCTCATATAAGCGAGGCAGAGGTCGCGCGACAGATAGCGGCCATGAGCGTCCGTTTCCTGGCGCTCGGCGATGGGGAATGTGGAATAGACGTGGCGCGCGTCGTCGCGGCCGGTGACGCCGTACAAATGAAAATAGAGGGCGTCCAGTTTGGCGCGCAGGCGCAAGCGGCGGTCCACGTCCCACGCGAACGGCGGCTTTACCGCGCCCGTGTCGTCCACGTATCCCAAATCGCGGGCGAAGGGGGCCATGTCATGCGCCGTGTAGGTCAGTTCCAGCACCGTCTCGCGGACGATTTCGCCCGCCGTCTTCGGGCCGAAGCGCGCCGTATCGTAAGTCTCCGGCGGGACGACGGGAAGCTGTTCGACGATGTACCAAGTTAAATGGGTGCTTTGCACTTTTTGACGAGCAACATAATCAAAGATCATGCTGTTGAAGTTTGCCATAATGGTGTGGGAATTTTTACGATAATATTTAATTTCATATTTATTATTTTTGTTCGGATACAAAACAGGTAGTGTATGACCTGCTCCAACTTTCGGAATAATTGCCGCGATCATTGTCCGCATGTTTGTGCTTGCGGTGATGTCCTTGAATCCGACTATCCATTCTAATTCTTGGGGCCATTCAAGGTCGTCATCTTTGATAAAGTAGCGGGGACTGGCAACAAAAGCCGGGTCCTTATGATTTTCCTCATCCGTGCTATACGGTTGTCCCGGTCTGAACATGTTTGAACTATCGACCACAACACTTGCCGCCCGGTGGTCGTAGGCTTGGACCATCTTGCCCTCGTACAGCGGAACCCACTTGCCCTTGGGGCTGTCGAACACATTGCCGCCGATGGGATAGGCGCCCTCGTTCTCCTCCAATTCCTCGCGGGTGCGGAACAGGCGGGAGTCGTTGGCCATATGGAACATGGTCGCGTACTTGACCGGCCACGTCTTTTTCGCCTCGCCGCTTGAGCGGTCCACCAGGACGGGCAGGCGGCCATAGACCGCCCGGGTCAGGTCGGCGTCCCGTTTCGTGCGGAAGACGGGCGCCGTGCCGGTGTTGGGATTGACCCGCGCGAAGTCCGCCGCCGTCAGCGAAAAACACCGTTCCGGGTCTTCCAGTTCCCGGACGTCTTGCAGGAAAAACGCGCACCGGGCGGGTCCGGGCGCCGGGGACGGACCGGCGACGAAGGCGCAGAATTTGAACCGGCTGTCCACGTCGGGAAAAAACGGCGCCGCGTCGTATCGCGTGCGCCGGTTCTCGAAATCATAGAGCGCCCGCAACCGCCCCTCCGCCGCCACGCCCTTGAAGAACGCCGCCGCCGTCTTATCGGACGCGATACCGGAAGGCGTCAACAGCCCGACCGCGCCGTCGGGTTTGACCAGCGTCATGGCGCGTTCGACGAACAGCGAATAAAGGTTAACGTCGCCGCCCGACAACAGGGGATAGTCGCCGCCGGTTCGCGCCATCCCGGCCGCGGCCCGGGCCCGGTCCCCGGCCTTGTCGAAATCGCGGGCCAGGGGGTCGTCCGCCTTCTGGAGTTCCGCGATCATGCGCTTGCGGTCCGACGCCCGCTGGGCCATGGCGATCTCGCGCCGCCGCGCGGCGAACCATTCCACCTGTTGCAGCTTGATCCGGTCCCAGGGCGGGTTGCCGATCACCGCGTCGAAGCCGCCATGCAGGTCGTTGCTGGTCCAATCGGACCAGACGCCGGGAAACGCGACCTGCCAATTCAGGAACCGTTCCTCGCGGACAAGCGCGCGGGCGGCGGTCAGTATCGACAAAAAGCGGCGGCCGTGATCGTCCGGCGCCCGGGGTTCGGATCGGCCCAGGGCGATTTCGAACGGATCGCCGAACGATCCGTCGAAGAAGCCCGAGACCGCCTTCCCGTCATCCTTTCCCTTGAGGTTCAACCACTCGATCGCATGAAGAAGTGAAAGAAAGGCGTCCAGCGGCGCGGTCCTTTCGCGCACATCGCCGAACGTGTCGGCGGACCGGTGCGCCTCGGCGATTTCCGCGTCGGTGAGATCCTCGATGGTGTTCATCGCCTCCGCCGCGCTCGTCGCCCGCGTGACGGGGCCGTGAAGCAAAAGCGGCGTTCCCTGTTCCGCCGCCTTGCCGATCCCGACGCGGACCCACAGGCCGAACAGGCTGTCGCCCGGGCGCAGGTGATGGTCGAGGAACGAGAGCGGCGCGCCGACGGTGAACGTGTGCAGCCACAGCGCCACCTTGGCCAGTTCCACCGCCATGGGGTTCTTGTCCACGCCGTAAACGCAGCGCTTGAGCACCATGCGGCGGATGACGTGGCGGTCGTCGAGTTGTTCGGCGTCGATGGTCCAGCCGCGTTCCCTGGCGTTCCCCAGGATCGTGTTTCTGATGTCGTCGATGCGTCCGGCCAGCGGGGACGCATAATCCGCCCACTCGACGATGGTCTCCGCCTCCGCCATGGCGGCGATGACGTGATCGGCGAGGTAGTCCACGAGACTGACCAGGAAATGCCCGGACCCCATCGCCGGGTCGCAGATTTTCAAGTCCAGCAGGCGTTCGGCGGGATCGACGCCCTTCAGGGTCTCGATTTTTTGGTCCTTGGGGCGTTTGGCCCCCGCCAGTTCGCCGGCCCTGGCCTGGAAGGCGTCCATGCGCGCCTTGACCAGCGGCCCGACGGTTTCCCGAATGATCAGGCCAACCAGGCCGTCCGGCGTGTAGTAGCTGCCCGACGCCTTGCGCGCGAAGATGTTGGGGCGGACGGTCAGTTCGCCGTCCTCAACGGTCACGTCATGTTCCAAAAGGCGTTCGTAGATCGATCCCAGTTGCTGGACGCCGAGGTCGCGGTAGTTGATATAGCGGCGCTCGCCGTCCGTTTTCTCGAACGACAAGTCGTCGATCACGTCGGCCATGACCTGGTCGCCGAGACGAATCCGGGCGAGCAGCGGCGTGCGTTCGCGCTCGAACAGACCGCCGTTGTAGGGCGGCAGCCCGATGGAGGGGTCGCCCCCGTCGATGGCGCGGCACAAATCGTCCAGGGCCGACCAGTACCGGGCGGCGGTGGCGGAGAAGATGTCATTTTGGTCCTTGCGCCGTCCGACATCGCCGCGAACCTTCTTGCGGAGACCGTAGTCGTCATATCGCGAATCGGTCACCGGCAGCAGGTCCCGGTCCTCGGCGTAAAGAATGAACAAAAGGCGGTACAGCAGGATAAGCGCCGCCTCGCGGACGTCTTGAAGGGGGGCGTCCGGCGCGGCGGCGGTGATGGCGCGGGCGAGCGACGGGAAAACGTTGTCAAAAACCACTTTCGACAAGTCGTTCGCGACGCGCTCTTCGTAAAAGCGGCCCTCTTCCAGGGCGCGTTGATGAAAGGTACGGGGGTCGGCGGCGGCGGGAACGAACGCCTCACGCCGGAAACAGAGAACGAAAACCTTCAGCCAGTGGCGGCGGTCTTCCTCGGAAAGTGCGAACAACCCTTCGTTATGTCCGGGAAGGTCCAGGATCGACGCCAGATCGGCCTCAAAGAACTGTTCCGAGACCGACCGCGCCCCCGAGTAATAAAGCCGCCACCTGGCGCCGTTGGTCAAGATTCCCCAACGCGTCTTGCCGGTGGTCAGGTCGTCCACCCGCCGCAAATAGCGGAGCATCTGGGTCGATGGCGCGGTTTCCTCGCCCCGTTGCCCGGAACGCCGGTCAAGCGGCCGGTCCCAGCGTTTCGACTCGACGACGGCGAGACCGAATTCGTAGCGCCGCCACTCCTCGGCGCATTCGTTGGCGCGGTCCTTCGCCGCCTCGTCCGCGAACAGCAGCCGGTCGGGAACGTCTTGCCGCCCGCGCGCCGACAGGTTCTGCTGGCGCAGGGACGCCCGCCAGCCCAGGCTTTCCAGGATGAGCCAGATCAAGTCGTCCTCGGTCTGGCTTTCGTTGGGCGTTTGGATGATCGGGAACTGGCCGAACACGCTCCGGACCTGCTCGCGGAACGCGTCGAGCGCGGCGCCGTCAAGCGCCGCCCAGTCGTCCAGGCAGGTGATCCGGTCTTGCAGAAAGCCGCCCGTGAACAGGCCGCCCCGGAAACCCTTTTCCACCATGCCGCCTTACCATCCCCCTTGTCCGCCTTGGCCGTTGTTTCGCGCCCCTCACGCTGATAAACCGGCGGCGCGGAGCGGCGCAAGCGTTATCCCCCGGCGGGGTTTGGATGACGATCCCTTATGGCGCCAGGGCGTCACCCCCGCGCCCGTACTCGTCACCCTCGCAAAGGCGGGGGTTCAGACTGGCCTTTGTCACTCGATCATTGGTTGCAACGCGGGACGCCGCGCTGGATTCCCGCCCGCGCGGGAATAACAAACAGGGAGCGGGAATGACAAAACGGCGGCCCGGACTCCCGCTTTCGCGGGGATGACGGAATAAGAGCGCGGGAGTGAAAAAGCGGGGGCGCGGGAGGTTTCGATGTCTGGTTTTCTTAACTGTTTCACCGAACCGGACGACTCCCGGTTCGGTCAAAGAAAGCCGGCGGGGCCTTTCCAAGGGCCGTCCAAGGCTTGTCTCGGCCCGGCCCGGCCCATACTGTCGGGGAATGAAAAGCCTGTCTGGGATAACGCTTTGGCTGTTGCTGGCGTCCCTGGCCGCAGGAGGTCTCGCCGCCTGCGGGACGAAGACCCGCGACACGCTGGATGGCCGCAAGGTTCAGGTCGAGTTGGAGGCGGACGACTTCATCGCGCAACTGGACACGGCCTTTCGGTCGAAAAACTGGCGCGAGGGAGCGATCCTGATCGAATCCGCCAGCGGTTTGCACGGCCCCGCGCTGACCCGGTGGTTCCTGCCCCGGGCGGACAGGATGCCGCCGACGTGGCTGTTCGCCTACGCCCGCCGGCTTGAGGAGGAGGAGTTCTTCACCGGCGCGGCGCGCTGGTACCTGATCGGACGCGAGCGCCTGATCTATCACGCGCTGCGCTGCCGCGACCGGACGGTCTGGCGCAACGTCACGGAGGTGGACGGCATTTTCGGCGGTCTCCGGGGCGTTCTGGCGACCGAGCCCGAACTCGCCTTTCACGCCATTCGGGGCGCCTTCCGGTGGCAGGACGCAAATATCGACACGGACGAGGAACTGCTGGCCGTCTGCGCCAGCGGCGAGCGGGGACGGGCGCGCTGGGAACGCGCGGTCTTGTCGAGGCGGCGGGAAGGCGACCGCGTCTGGTTCGTCCTGGAACCGCCGCCGCTGGGACCCGAAGAGACATGGGTCAAGGACCAATCCAGCTATTTCGAGAGCCGCCTGGAAGCCAGGGAACGCATGAAGGCCGATTTCACCCGGTTGCTGGACATTCCCAAAATCGACGGCGCACCGCCGGTTCGGTGATTTAACCGGGACCCGGCTCCGCCGCCGCCCCGGTCCGGGCGCAAAGCGGACGAAGGACGCCGTCCCTCAGGCCGTAAACGACGCCGTGCACCTCGAGACGCTGGCCCCTTGTCCAAGCGTTCTTGACGATCGCCGTGCCGCAGACGTTGTTCACTTGTTCGGCGACGTTGACCTCGACCAGCCGGTCACAGGCGGCGTCCTTGTCCCCGCCCTCGGGAAACTTGTCCGCGTGAAGGCGTTTCACCGCGCGGATGTGGTTGAGCCAATTGTCGATCAGGCCGTGATCGTCGTCGTCAAGGGCCGCCCGGACGCCGCCGCAGCCGTAATGTCCGCAAACGATAACGCAGCGGACCTTCAAGACCTCGACGGCGTATTGCAGCACGGACAGGCAATTCAGGTCCGACGGCACGACGACGTTGGCGATATTGCGGTGAACGAAGACCTCGCCGGGCGGCAGGTCGGCGATCTGGTTCGGCGGCACGCGCGAGTCCGCGCAACCGATCCAGAGATAGTCCGGCGCCTGTTGTTTGGATAAATCCTCGAAGTAGCGCGGATTCATCTGCTTGAGCTTTTCGGCCCACATTTTGTTCCGCGAAAAGATCCGGTCCATAATCCCAATCCATGTGCCGTATGCCGCTGGACCTACCTTGTAGCTCTACAACTCCCGGCCGGGCCAGCGCTTTTCCCGGTATTGGCTGGCGTTCGCCGCCTCGAACCCATATAGGTTTCATTCCTTCACAAGAATCTTCACAAGAGTCTTCACAAAGCATGAGCATTGGCATGGACGCGCTTGGGGAAATCATCGCAAAGGCGAAACGGGCGGGAAAACGCATCGTGTTGCCCGAGGGGGACGATCCCCGGGTCGCCGAGGGGGCGGTTCGGGCGGCAAGGGACGGTCTCGCCGAGATCGTCCTTTTGGGCACGCCCGGCGTCATGGACAAACATGTCCGCGACGCCGGGGGGGACCCTGCCCGGCTGGAGTTGATCGACCCCGCGTCGTCGTCAAAATTGTCCGTCTACGCCGATGCGTATCACGACCTTGGAAAACATAAGGGCGTGACGCCAAGGCAAGCGCGTGAGGCGGCGGCGGACGCTCTGACCCAGGCGGCGCTAATGGTTCGGGCGGGCGATGCGGACGGAACCGTCGGCGGGGCCGTGGCCACCACCCCGGACACCGTGCGGGCCGCCCTGCAAGTCATCGGACGGGCGCCGGGGGTGAGGAGCGTCTCGAGTTTTTTCCTGATGATCCTGGACGCCGGTCATCACGATCCAAAGAGGGTTTTGTGTTTCGCCGACTGTGCGTTGATTGTGGAACCAAGCGCCGATGAACTGGCTGACATCGCCATGACCTCGGCGGATTCATTCCACGTTTTAAGCGGGGAGGAGCCGAAAGTCGCCATGCTGTCATTCTCCACGGCCGGCAGCGCCAAACATCCGCGCGTCGAGCGCGTTCAACAAGCGTATGCGAAAGTTCAAGCGCGAAACCCGTCTTTTCCCGTCTTTGGCGACATTCAATTCGACGCGGCCGTCGTTCCGGAAATCGGCGCGCGAAAGGCGCCCGAAGCGCCGCTGAACGGAGATGCGAACGTCCTGATCTTCCCGACCCTGGAGGCGGCCAACATCGGGTACAAAATCGCGCAGCGGATCGGCGGCGCCAAGGCCATCGGCCCTGTTTTACAGGGCCTGGCGAAGCCGGCCAACGATCTGTCCCGCGGCTGCGACGCCAGCGACGTTTATCATTTGATCGCCATAACATCGCTTCAGGCGGGCGGCCTCTGACCCATCCGTTTCGCCGTTTCAGCGGGCGATTCGGTTCGCCGGATATGCGGGAACATGGTGCCGGTTCGCCAAGCCGGCTTTGAGCGAACGCGGCTTCGACCCAACTGGAACCTTCTATAATCATCAAAAAAACGAAAAATAGGACAAATGGTCCCATTTCTCCGTTCTCTTGGCTCTTTGATTGCCGTTATTGGATGATATTGGTGGCGCCATGGGGCACTGATCCTTACTTAATGCTAAATGCTCATGGGTCTGCGGGAGGCACGCCAAATGAAGATGACCACCGAAGAAGCTTTCGTGAAAGTACTGCAACGCCACGGCATTGAGCATGCTTTTGGCATTATCGGCTCGGCTATGATGCCGATTTCGGATTTGTTTCCGGCTGCGGGGATCACGTTCTGGGACTGCGCGCACGAGACCAACGCGGGCATGATCGCGGACGGCTATACGCGATCCTCGGGCAAGATGGCGATGGCGGTCGCGCAGAACGGCCCGGGCGTCACGAACTTCGTCACACCGATCAAGACGGCCTACTGGAACCACACGCCGATGCTTCTGGTGACGCCGCAGGCGGCGAACAGGACCATCGGCCAGGGCGGTTTCCAGGAAGTGGAACAAATGGCGCTTTTCGAGGACATGGTGTGTTACCAGGAGGAAGTCCGCGACCCGTCGCGGATCGCCGAGGTTCTGAACCGGGTGATCGGGAAGGCTTGGCGCGGCTGCGCGCCCGCGCAGATCAATGTGCCGCGCGACTACTGGACCCAGGTGATCGACATCGAGTTGCCGCAGGTCGTTCTTCTAGAGTTGCCGCCGGGCGGGCAGGACGCCATCGCCGACGCGGCGGCGATGCTGTCCGGCGCCGAGTTCCCGGTCATCCTGAACGGCGCGGGCGTGGTGATCGGCGGCGCAATTGACGCGTCCCGGGCCCTGGCCGAGAAGCTGGACGCGCCGGTCTGCTGCGGCTATCAGCACAACGACGCGTTCCCGGGTTCGCACCCGCTGTCCGCCGGGCCGCTGGGCTATAACGGGTCCAAGGCGGCCATGGAACTGATCGCCAAGGCCGACGTCGTTTTGGCTCTGGGCACGCGGTTGAATCCGTTCTCGACCCTTCCCGGCTATGGCATCGATTACTGGCCCAGGGACGCCAAGATCATCCAGGTGGACGTCAATCCGGACCGGATCGGCTTGACCAAGAAGATCAGCGTCGGCATTCAGGGCGACGCCAGACGGGTTGCGGAGCAGTTGCTCGCCCAACTGGCGCCGGACGCCGGGGACAAGGGCCGCCGGGAACGCAAGGACCTGATCGCGACGACCAAGTCCCGCTGGCTGCAACAGTTGTCGTCAATGGATCACGAAGACGACGATCCGGGCACGAATTGGAACGAGCGGGCGCGTAATCGCGAGCCGGAACGCATGTCGCCGCGTATGGCTTGGCGGGCTATTCAGGCGGCCATGCCGAAGGAAGCGATCATCTCGACCGACATCGGCAACAACTGTGCGATCGGCAACGCGTACCCGGCCTTCGAGACCGGGCGGAAGTACCTGGCGCCGGGCTTGTTCGGGCCTTGCGGCTATGGCCTTCCCGCCATACTGGGGGCGAAGATCGGCCGTCCGGACATGCCGGTGATCGGTTTTGCGGGTGACGGCGCGTTCGGTATCTCCATGAACGAAATGACGGCGTGCGGCCGGAACGGCTGGCCCCCGATCACCATGGTGATCTTCCGGAACTACCAGTGGGGGGCCGAGAAGCGCAACACGACCCTTTGGTTCGACGACAACTTCGTCGGCACGGAACTGAACCTGGGGGTTGAATACGCCAAGATCGCCGACGCCTGCGGCCTGAAAGGCGTCCAAGTCCGCACCATGGATCAGTTGACGCAAGCGCTGCGCGACGCGCTCAGGGGCCAGATGGAGAATAACGAGACCGTTTTCATCGAGTGCGTGCTGAACCAGGAACTGGGCGAGCCGTTCCGCCGCGACGCGATGAAAAAACCGGTCTCCGTCGCTGGCGTCAGCAAGGACGACATGGTGCCGCAAGCGGGGGCCTGACGCGTCAGCTTAGCGCCCGCCGGCGCGGGGATGGCGTCTGAAAACTATTCCTCGCCCCGCCTGATGATCCCAGCCAGCCGCTCAATACCAGGCTCAATCCGTTCTGTCGGGATGGAGGAGAAACCCAGCCGGAAGTGGTTTTTGGGAATGGGCCCCCGGGCGTGGCACGCACCGCCGGGTTCGATGATGACGCCCTCGTCCAGCGCCTGTTCGGCCAGGGCGTCCGCATCGAAATTGCCGGGACCCGTGACCCAAAAGGCCGTGCCGCCAAAGGCGGGCGCCGTCGCCCAATCGGTGAGGCGCCGGTCCAGCGCGTCCCTCAACACCCGCCATCGCTCCCGGTACGTCTTTTGCAGCCGGTGGACCAGACTGTCGTGATGGCCGAGCGACAGGAACAGCGCGGCGGTGCGCTGGTTATTATTGGGAGCGTGGCGGAACATCAGATGACGGAGCGCGCGGGCTTCGCCGATTAGCGGGGCGGGCGCCACCATGTAGCCGAGACGCAAACCCGGAAACAACGTCTTGGATAGCGAGCCGATGTAGATCACGCGGCCCGTCCGGTCGAGGGATTTCAACGCCACGGTGGGCTTCGCCACATAGTTGGTTTCCCACTCGTAATCGTCTTCGATGATCAGGAAGTCGTCATTCTCCGCACGCCGCAGAAGCTCTTCCCGGCGCGGGCGGGGCATGGTGACGGTTGTGGGAAACTGATGGCTGGGCGTCACATAAACCAGATCGCAATCGCGGAGCCGTCCATCGACGGGCAGACCCTCGCCGTCCACCGGCACCGGATAAATCATATCGGTCTTTAGCTGAAAGATGTTCCGCGCGTCCGGGTAACCCGGGTCCTCCAGCGCCACTTTGACGCCAACCCCGGCCAGCAATTCAGCCAGCAAGTACAGCGCGTTTTGCGCCCCCAGCGTCACCAGGATTTCGTCCTCGCCCGCGAAGACGCCGCGCCTTGGCAGGAGACGTGTGCGGATTTGCTCCAGCAGCGCGGGGTCGTCCGCCCCCTGTGTGTCGCTGGTCCAGGCGTCCAATCCCCGCCGGCCCAGCGCCTGGCGCGAGCATTCCCGCCAGGCGGAGATGGGGAACAGGCCTTGATCAACTTGGCCATAAAGAAAGGGATAGGGAAAGGTCTGCCAGTCCCGGGGTTTCGGGATTTTCGCCTGGTTGTTGGCGTTCACCCGGAACCGCGACGACCAATCGACGGCCGCGCGCGCCGCCTCGGCCCGGCCCGCGTCGGTCAGCGCGCGGGGTACGGTTTCCAAGGGACCGGCCCGGTCCTCGATCATTTCCGGATTGACGTAAAAGCCTGACCGCTCGCGGCTGAGCAGATAGCCGTCATCGACCAGCGCCTGATAGGCCAGCACAACCGTATTCCGGGATACACCAAGAATTTTGGCCATCTGGCGGCTTGAAGGCAGGGCGTCGCCCGGCGGCAGTTGCCGGTTCAAAATAGCGGACACCAGCATCTCGCGGATCGATCCCTGGATGCTGATGTTGGGTTTTCGGTTCAAATGAAACAGGCTGTCGCGCATCAAGAACTCACGTATCAAGAACTCGCGTATCAAGAACTCAAATGTGCGCCGGTGACCCGATTGGGTTTAAATTTCCGGCGCGCCGGCGAGGAGCGTGTTCCGGCTTTCGCCAGCGTGACGACTTAGGCTTTTGACCCATGAATTAACCGATTCTGGACCTATGAATAGGTCCAGAAATAAACGTAACGTGCATCTGCGCGCTGCGGCAAGCGCGGCGTGGCCAGCTTTGGACCAGTTGATCTTGCACAATTGAAAGCCGGAGGGACCGTATCATGGAATACAACACCAATACGTTAGAGCATCAGTGGATGCCGTTCACTGGCAACCGGGATTTCAAGGCGGACCCGCGTCTGATCGTCAAGGCCGAGGGTAAGTATTATTACGACCACAAGGGTGGTCAAATCCTGGACGGCTCATCCGGCTTGTTCTGCTGCCCGCTGGGTCATGGGCGAAAAGAAATCGCCGAGGCCGTCTATGAGCAATTGATGCAGAACGACTACACCCCGCCTTTTCAAATGGGCCATCCGGGCGCCTTCGACCTGGCGCAACGCATCGCACGCGTCACGCCGGATCCCATCAACCACATCTTCTTCGCCAATTCGGGCTCCGAGAGCATTGATACGGCGCTAAAGATTTGCATGGCCTATCACCGCGCCAAAGGCGACGGCCAGCGCACGCGCTTCGTGTCGCGTGAGCGGGCCTATCACGGTGTGAATATCGGCGGCACGTCGTTGTCAGGCATGGTGAAAAACCGCGAAACATTCTCTGGGATGATGCCGAACGTGGTTCACATGCGCCATACCTGGCTGGAGGCCAACGCCTTCGTTCCCGGCCAGGGTGAACACGGGGCGGAACTGGCGGAGGACCTGCAGCGCGCGGTTGACACCTTCGGCGGGACGACGATCGCCGCCTGTTTCATCGAACCGGTCGCCGGATCGACGGGGTGTATCGTGCCGCCCAAGGGCTATCTCGAACGTATCCGCGAAATTTGTGACGAAAACGGCATCTTGCTGGTGTTCGACGAGGTCATCACGGGCTTTGGCCGGCTGGGGGCGCCCTTCGCCGCTCAAGCGTTCGGCGTCACGCCTGACATTATGACCATGGCGAAGGCCATCACAAACGGCGTGCAGCCCATGGGAGCGGTCGGCGTTCGTGATGAAATCTACGAGACGATTACGGAAAAAGCACCGAAAAACGCCGTTGAGCTTTGGCATGGCTATACTTATTCCGGCCACCCGGCCGCCGCCGCGGCCGGCGTCGCCACGCAAAAGATATACGAGGAAGAAAACACCTTCGAGCAGGGCGCCAGGCTGATCCCTTATTTTCAAGATGCGGTTCACAGCCTCAAGGGGATCGAGTGCCTGAAGGACGTCCGGTCTTACGGTCTGATGGCGGCGATTGAGCTGAAACCCGGCGGCGCCCCCGGCGCGCGCGGCGCGCAGATGCAGAAAGACCTTTTCTGGCGCGGCCTGCACATTAAGTTTACGGGCGATAGCGGCATCATCGCCCCGCCGTTCATTTCCGAAGAGCGTGACATTGACGCCATGATCGATATCCTGAAACCGGTTCTGCTGGCGAGCTAGAGGCGGCGCGCGGTCGGGGTTGAAGGGCGGGATTGAAGGGCCGAGTAAGACCCGCCGGTCTCACCTGCGGCGGGCCCGGCGCGCCAACTGCCTGGAGGCGGATGGGGCGTTCGAGGCTCCGGCGGCGGCGAAAACGGATCGTTGACATACCGTCGTTTCCCGCCCGTCGTTTCCCGCAAGAGAGACAACCGTCCGCCCACCGGGCGAGGGGGATGTATATCCCCTAACTCTTGCCCTTCCAAGGAACCAGCCAGCGCTCGGCCATACGCATCATGATGTCGATGCCGTAACCGATAATCCCGATCAGAATGATCCCCATCATCACGATGTCCGTGTTTTGGAACTTGGACGCGGCGATGATCATCTTGCCCGCGCCCTTTTCGGCGGCGACCAACTCGGCGGCCACCACCGTGCCCCAACAAACGCCCATGGCGACGCGCGCGCCGGTAAAGATTTCCGGCAACGAATTCGGCACGATGACTTTCGTGAGAATCTGGGTCTTGGACGCGCCCAGGGAATAGGCGGCGTGGACTTTTGATATGTTGACGCCGGAAACACCCGCCCGCGCGGCGATCGTCATGATCCAGAGGGCGGCCAGGAACAGCAGCGAGATTTTCCCCGTCTCCCAAATGCCGAACCAGATGATCACGAGCGGGATCAACGCCAAGGGAGGCACAGGCCGCATGAACTCGACGATGGGGTCGAACCAACCCCGGAACCAACTGGACAACCCCATGGCGTAGCCCAGCGGTATGCCGACCAAACTGCCGAGCAGGAAGCCGACCAGGACGCGGAAAAGCGACCAGCCCAGGTTCTCGGCCAGGGTGACGTTTTGGTAGCCCTGATCGGCGATTTCGATCAAGCGGCTCCAGACCGCTTCCGGCGCGGGAAGCCAGATGGGTTCCATCTGCCAGCCCCTGTCAGGCTCAAACACGAGACTGCCTTTGGCCGTCATCCGGACCGCGCCGCCATTATCGACGGGCACGGTCACACCCTTGTCGATGGCTTGTCCGTTCACCTCAATGACGCGGTAGCCCTCTTGATCGCCGCCTTCGTCATTGCGCTCGACCCGCTTCGGGTCGCTAATCCGCCACGCGCCCACCTTGATCGCGTCGTCTTTGGCGAACCCCTTCGAACCCGATGCGGGAATATCCGGCAGCTTTACCTCCTCGCCGACTTTGTGGACGCGGACGTGGACGGTGCCCTGGTCGCGCTGACCGGCGGCGTTCTCCGCCGTGTACGTGTACGACATGTCGCCGACGTAAGGCCCCGGCGCGTGGACCGGCGTCAGGCTGGAGCCGGTGAACGCCCCCCAGATCAAAAAGATCGAAACGACGGAGATGACGGAGGCGGTACGGTTGGCCGTCACCGCGCTTTCGTCTCCGAAGGTCACGGTCTTCAAGCTGGTGAAATCCGCCGCATGACGCATGAAACGCTGAGCCACGCGGTAGATCACCATGGCGCCGGCGAAGATGGCGACATAGATCAACAGGATGGTCATGAGTCTTGCTCCTGACGGCCCATGATTTCTTCTTCCATGTCCCAGATCATCGTGAGGATTTCCTCACGGCAGGGGCCGAAGTCTTTGTGCTTTTTCACTTCGCGGAGGTCCGCGCCGACGCCTTCCTCGGCGAATGGCAGGCGGTATTCCTTGTGAATGCGTCCGGGCCGCGGGGCCATGACGACGAGGCGTTCGCCCAGCAGGAGAGCTTCTTCCACCGAGTGGGTGATGAGGATGATGGTCTTGCCCGTTTCCTTCCAAAGCTTCAAAACCAGCCCTTGCATCTTTTCCCGCGTCAACGCGTCCAGGGCGCCCAGCGGTTCGTCCATCAAGATGACGTCCGGGTCGTTGGCGAGACAGCGGGCCAGCGCCACACGCTGCTGCATACCGCCGGAAAGCTCGTAAACCGCCTTCTCCTTGAAATCGCCGAGCCCCACCGTGTCCAGCAGATGATCGACAACGCCGGCCATCTCTTTCTTCGGCATATTCTTCATAGACGGGCCGAAGGCCACGTTATTGCGCACGTTCATCCACTCGAACAACGCGCCCTTTTGAAACACCATGCCGCGTTCCGGGTCGGGACCCAGAACCTGATGGCGGTTCAATCGCACCGTGCCTTCCGTGGGAGCAAGAAATCCGGCCACAATATTGAGGAGAGTCGTTTTGCCGCAGCCGGACGGCCCCAGCACGGACATCAACTCTCCCTGTTTCAATTCAAGCGAGACGTTTTGAAGCGCTTGCACGGCGCTGCCGTCCGGCAGTTCGAACCGCATGGAGATATCGTCGATTTCAAGTCCGGACATGAATCCCCCAAAAGTCCAACGGGCGGACGGGCCGGACCGCCTGTGAGTCGAGGCGGCCCGGCGCCGGGCTCGTGATTAGAGCTTTGACGCCGCTTTCAGGTAGCTGGCGTCGACGGCGTTGTCATAGGAGTTCCGCGCCTTGTCGATGCTGCCTTGCTGGACAAAGAAGTCGGCCACTTCCTTCAAGAATTTCTGCGTGCCGCCACCGAGCCATTTGGCGCTCAGTTGTTCCTTGACGGTCGGGAAGGCGAAGCCCTTCATTGTGGCGTCCGTTGCTTCCAGGTCCATACCGGCGGCCTTCGCGATCGTCGGCAGCATTTCGGCGCGGTCGCCGCCCGCGAACCTAGCGTTCATGTCCGCAGTGACTTTCAGGAACTTCGCCAGCAGCGCGGCGTTCTCCTTGGCCCATGCCGTCGGCACGGTGGTTGCGTCAAACACCTGAATGCCGAGAGATTCTTTCTCTCGCCCCGTCAGAATGACGTTGCCGTGCTCTTTCATGCGGCGCAGCGCGCCACCCCAGCCGCAAACCATGTCCAGGTTGCCGTTGGCGAAGGCGGCGGCCCCGTCTGGCGGCGCCATATCGACAATTTTCATGGTTGACGTGTCGATGCCGAAATGCGCCATCTGCTTCAGGAAACCGTAGTGGGCGGCGGTTCCGAGCGGGACGCCGACCTGCTTGCCTTCCAGTTCCTTGACGTTGGTCTTGTCGATTTCCAGGCTGGAGCGCACGACGCAGTTGTCGTTGTCCGAATAGGACACGGCCACATCGACGACCTGAAGGTCCTGGCCGGCGGATGCGGCGACTACGAACGGCGGGATGCCCTGGCTGAACGAGATATGGACGTCACCGGACGCCATGGCCGCCGACATGGCGGTGCCGGCGTCGAACGAGCGCCAGTTGATCTTCACGCCCAGTTCTTTTTCATAAATTTTCTTCGCCTGAGCGAACTGGTTCGGTGTCGGCCATTCAAGGAAATAGGCGACGGTGATTTCATCCGTCGCGTGTGACGCGCCGGGAAGCGCGATGGCGGCGGCTGCGGCGGCGCTCACCAGAAGCCGGGTCATTTTCATTTTAAACATGGTGTGAAAGCCTCCTGTGTTGGGTTGGTCATGCCGAAAAAGGACACGATTACGTCCGCGCGCCGGGTAGCGCGCGAACTGATGAAGCGGCGGGCGTCGCGGATCGGAGAGACTCCGCGTTCTTTGCCGTAACCTCAAATTTTGAGCTCCCTGCCCGGACCGCTTGATTGGCGTTGAAATACAAACGGTTTCATAAATGTTACAAACAGGAATCCACAAAATCCAAGCGCTTTATAACCACAATTTTCATGCTGACGAGACGAAAGTAAACGGTTACATTGGGTCAAACGGCTATAATCTGCGGGATTCCAGAGCAGCAAATGGCGGATAAGTATTCCAATGTAACGCATCGTTCCTCTCCGGCCGGGCGGGGAATTCGTGACGTCGCGCGTGTCGCCGGCGTTTCCATCGCGACGGTCTCCAGAAGTTTCAACGCGCCGGAGCGTGTCCAAGCGGAAACCCGGGACCGGGTTCTGGACGCCGCGAAGCGGCTCCACTACGTGCCGGACAACGCGGCGCGCGCGCTGTCATCGCAGAGGCACATGCGGATAGGAGCGCTGATTCCGTCTATTGAGGATTCGATTTTCGCAAGTTTCGTCACCAGCCTTCGCCGCGCGTTGGGTAATGCGGGCTACGCGCTGATCCTGGGCATTACGGAATTTTCGCCCGAGCACGAGGGGCGGGAGCTCAGAAGTTTGATCGAGTCCGGCGTCGATGCGGTCGTTTTTTGCGGCGAGGAGCGGCCGGCGGATAGCTACGACTTGGTAAACGCGCATGGCCTGCCTTATCTGGTGACCAATGTGTTCCTGCCCGATAGTTCCCACCCCAACATCGGTTACGACAATTTCGCCGGCGCCCGCGACGCGACCCGGTTCCTGTTGGATCAAGGACATGCGCGTTTCGGGTTGATGGATTTTCCGGCGATGTTGAATGACCGCGCGGGTTTGCGCCTGGAAGGCTTTATGGCGGCGCTATCCGAGCGCGGCGCCGAGTTTCACGGCGATTGCCATATTGAACGGCCCTACGGGATCGAAGAGGGACGCATCGGGCTGCGGACGCTTCTCAATCACGCGCCTGACCTGACGGCTATCTTTTGCGGCAACGATGTTCTGGCGTTCGGCGCCTTGTTCGAGGCGTCTCATTTGGGCCGGCGCGTTCCTGACGACCTCTCCATAGTCGGATTTTACGACCTGGATCTGGCGAGCCATGTCACGCCCGCGTTGACGACGGTCAGCGTTCGCGCTGATGACATGGGGTCACGGACGGCGGAAATTCTGATGCTTACGCTGGCGGGAAAGCCAACACCCCATGCAACCAGGGTCGCCACCAACCTGGTCATTCGGGGCACCACGGGTCCCGCGCCCAAAACCCTCGTCACCAAGGAGTCATCCCATGGCTGATCTGCCCTCTTACGTGAAAATCCTCATCATTGGCGGCGGCGCCGTTGGTTGCTCGACCGCCTTTCATCTGGCGGAGCGGGGCGAGACCGACGTGCTCTTACTGGAGAAGAACGAGTTGACCGCCGGCTCAACCTGGCATGCGGCGGGGAACGTTCCGAATTTCTCCACCAGCCTGGACGTGCTGCGCATTCAGGCGCATTCGGTCGGGCTCTACGCGAAGCTCTCCGAATATGTGGACTATCCTATGAATTATCACCAGACCGGTTCTATTCGCCTGGCGCAATCGGACGCACGCTTGGACGAGTTCCATCATGTGGCGGCGATGGCGGGCGGCGTCGGCGTCGAGATGCGGGTGATGACGCCCGATGATCTGAAGGCGAAGATGCCTTTGCTGGAAGTGCGTGATTTGGCGGGGGGACTATGGGATCCGTTGGACGGCGACATTGATCCGGCGCAACTCAGTCAAGCCTTGGCGAAAGGCGCCCGCGACAAGGGCGTGACAATTCGCCGGTTCTGTCCTGTTGTCGGCATATCACGTCATTCCTCGGGCGCGTGGGCTGTTGAGACGCCGGACGGCGCCGTGATGGCGGAGAAGATCATCAACGCGGCGGGCTATTACGCACCCCAGATCGGCGCGATGCTGGATCGCGCCATTCCGTCAACGGTCATGGAGCACCAGTATCTGGTGACGGATGATCACCCCCGGCTGGCCGCGACGGCGGGCAAGATTCCTCTCGTCCGCGACCCGGACGACAGCTATTACCTGCGCCAGGAAGGCAACGGCCTCATCCTGGGTCCCTACGAGAAACAGGCGACGCCGGTCTGGCGGGACGGCCTTCCCGGCGATTTCTCGTTCCAACTCTATCAGGAAGACTTGGACCGGCTGGAATGGTACATTGAGCGGGCCTGCGCCCGTGTGCCCATCCTGGCCGAAGCCGGCGTGAAAAATGTCATCAACGGCCCAATCCCATACGCGCCCGACGGAAACCCATTGATCGGCCCCGTGCCTGGTGTCGAGAACGCGTTTGAGGCCTGCGTTTTCACCTTCGGGATCGCGCAAGGAGGCGGCGCGGGCAAGGTGATGGCGGACTGGGTGCTTGACGGCGCGCCGGAAGACGATATGTGGGCGGTGGACCCCAGACGCTTCAAGGATTTCGCGACTCCCGCGTATTCCGAAGCCAAGGCGATCGAGATTTATTCGAACGAATACGCCATGCATCCGCCCTGTCACGAATGGCCCATGGGCCGCCCCGTGAAAATGTCGCCGGTGTACGGGCGTTTGAAGGCGAAGGGAGCCCGGTTCGGCGCGCGCGGCGGCTGGGAGCGGGCGGTCTGGTTCCCGAAACAGGGCGACGCGGCCGACGAGCCCCGAACCTTTGACCGGCCCAGCTGGTTCCATCGTGTTGGCGACGAATGCCGGATGGTGGCGGAACGCGCCGGCGTTCTTGATATGCCGGGCTTCGCCAAGTTCGACGTTTCGGGCGGCGGCGCGAGCGGCTGGCTGGACACGATGACCTGTAGCCGGCTTCCTAAAGCGGGACGCGCCGGTCTTGCGTACTTTCTGAATCATGCCGGCAATGTGGTGACCGAGATGACCATCGCCCGGATGGCGGAAAACGCCTTTCGCCTGATCGGCCCCGCGCCCGGTGAATGGGCGGACCGGGATTGGTTGCTGAGCCATCTGCCCGCCGACGGCTCGGTGACGCTCGAGAACGTCACGGACGAGACCGGCGCGTTGATCGTCACGGGGCCGAAAGCGCGGGACGTCCTGGCGCCGTTGACGGACGCCGACCTTGGCGACGCCGCGTTTCCCTGGATGAGTCACGCCGGCATTGACGTCGCGGGCGTCCCCGTTCAAGCGCTGCGGTTGAGCTATGTCGGCGAGTTGGGATGGGAATTGCACGCGCCCATGGACGCCATGGCGGCGCTCTATGACGCGGTGATGACGGCGGGCGAGGCGTATGGCGCCGGCGACTTCGGCATGTACGCCATGGAATGCATGCGGTTGGAGAAAGGCTATCGAGCCTGGAAACAGGAACTGCTGCGTGACGTCTCGGCCCTGACCGCGGGGCTTTCGCGCTTCATCGACTTTTCGAAGGCCCGCTTCATCGGCAAGACCGCGTTGGAGGCGGTTCGGAACAAAGGCGCCGCGCGGGACTTCGCGGTTCTGGTGATGGAGCCGGGAAGCCGGGCGGATCGCGCGGACGCCCCCTTGAACGCGCCCGTCTGGCGGGGCGAAAAACTTGTCGGCGTTGTAACGTCGGGAGGGTATGGTCACCGGGTTGAGAAGGCGATCGCCTTTACCTTTCTGGACGCGTCTCTCTGCCGGAAAGGCGCGCAAGTCGATGTCGAGATTTACGGAGAGCGATGCCCGGCCGCCGTGGTGGGGAATGTGCTCTATGACCCTGCAAATGAACGGTTGAAGGCATAACGGAGGAGATCATGGCGGAAGTTTTCAAGCGCGCGGAAGCGGACGCGGAAGCCGAGGACAAAAGGGTCCGCAGCGCGGTGGAGGCCATGCTGGACCACATCCGCGAGGACGGCGAGGCGGCGGTGCGTGAATACGCCGAGAAGTTCGACAAGTGGACCACGGACTTCGTCTTGAGTGACGAGAAGAAGGCGCGCCTGATCGCCGAAGTCTCGGATCGGGACAAGGCCGATATCCAGTTTTCCCACAATCAAGTCAAACGCTTCGCCGAAGCGCAACGCGCCAGCCTGACGGAATTCGCCATCGAAACCGAACCCGGCGTCATGCTGGGCCAAAAGGTCGTCCCCGTGGGGTGCGCGGGTTGTTACGTGCCGGGCGGCCGCTACGCCCACGTCGCGTCCGCCATCATGAGCGTGACGACCGCCAAAGTCGCGGGCGTACCCTTCGTCGTGGCCTGTTCGCCGCCCCGCGGCGGCGCCATCGACCCGGCCGTCGCCTACGCCATGGATCTGGCGGGCGCCGACATGATCCTCGAAATGGGCGGCGTGCACGCCGTGGCTTCCATGGCGTTTGGCCTGTTCGGCGCTCGGCCCGCTGATATTCTGGTGGGTCCTGGAAACGCCTATGTGGCGGAAGCCAAGCGTTTGCTGTTCGGCGAGGTGGGCATCGACGTTTTTGCCGGTCCGACGGAAAGCGCGGTGATCGCCGACGAGACCGCGGACCCCATGACCGTCGCCGTCGATTTGGCGAGTCAAGCCGAGCACGGCGTGAACTCGCCCGTCTGGCTGTTCACCACGTCGCGCCTCTTGGCGGAACAGGTGGCGGCTGTCATGCCGAGGCTGGCCGGCGACATGCCGTCGGGTGACGTCGTTCGGACCGCATGGCGCGATTACGGCGAGATTATCGTCTGTGGCGGCCGGGAAGAGGTTTGCGAGGTCTCGGATCAATACGCGCCCGAGCACCTGCAAGTGATTGCCCAGGATTTGCATTGGTGGCGGGATAACTTGCGGAACTATGGATCGTTGTTTCTGGGCGAAGGGTCGAACGTGACGCACGGCGACAAATGCTCCGGCACCAACCACATTCTGCCAACCAAGAAGGCCGCGCGCTACACGGGTGGTCTTAACGTTATGAAATTCCTGAAAATCCTCACCTGGCAGGAGCTGTCGAAGGACGCCAACAAGACCTTCAGCGCGGTGGGCTCGCGGATCAGCCGATTGGAAGGCATGGACGGTCACGCCCGGGCGTGCGATTGGCGGCTTCGGAAATATTTCCCCGGCGCCAACTGGAGCTTCGAGGTGGCCGATCAAGAGCGCTATGGCGAAGCGGGGGATTGAGGTTCCGGCGGAGATGGCCGCTTGGAGCATTGTGGCGTTGAATAGAGCCGCTTTAGGGACGCCCAAGCGGTTTGATCGGTCATTCCCGCGTCTTTACTCCGTCATTATACGGACCTCACCCGCGCGGAAGGGCGCCAAGGCGGCGGAGGGGGTTTATCGATGCTCAAACACCGGCGCCGAAAGGCCAGGCGAAGGGGCGCGAACGGCGCTCGCGAGGCCGTCAAGAACATCCTGAAAACCGCCACGCCCGCTGAATATGCGAACTACATCAAAAATGCGGGATATGAACATATCTAATGTCATAACGCTCTAGTCCATCAGGTTGACGAAGCGCTTGAACAGATAATGGCTGTCCTGCGGACCTGGGGACGCTTCTGGATGGTATTGGACGGAAAAGACCGGTTTGCCCTCGACGCGGACGCCCTGGTTGGTTCCGTCAAACAGTGACCGGTGGCTCTCTACAACGCCGTCCGGTAAACTTTCCGGATCGACCGCGAACCCATGGTTTTGGCTCGTGATCTCGACTTTGGACGTCTCCAGGTCTTGAACTGGCTGGTTCGCGCCCCGGTGGCCGAGGCGAAGCTTCTTGGTCTTTGCGCCCAGCGCCAAGCACAGCAGTTGGTGTCCAAGACAAATTCCGAAGACCGGTTTGCCGCTCTCAATCACCGCCTTGATCATCGGCGCCGCGTATTCGCCGGTCGCCGCGGGATCGCCAGGGCCGTTGGACAGGAAGACGCCATCAGGATCGTAAGCCAGCACTTCATCCGCGCTCGACCAGGCGGGAACAACCGTCACCCGGCAGCCGGCGCTTGCGAGACAACGGAGAATGTTGTGTTTCGCGCCGAAATCCACAGCGACCACATGGCGCCTTGGCGCTTGCTGGCGGCCGTACCCCCGGCCCAATTCCCAGCGCGTGGTGTTCCAGTCATAGGTCTGCGTACAACTGACCTGTTTCGCCAAGTCCATGCCTTCCAGGCCCGGCCATTCGGCGGCCTGGGCGCGCATGGCGGCGATGTCCAATTGTCCGCCGGATGCGTATCCGATCACGCCGCTCGGCGCGCCGCCGTCCCGAATGCGCCGGGTCAGGCGGCGGGTGTCAATGCCTGTGATGGCGGTCAGGCTCTTCGCCCGGAGCCACTGATCCAGATGCTGGGTCGCGCGCCAGTTGCTGGGTTCCGTAACGTCCATGCGGAAGATGCCGCCCCTGGCCGCCGGGGTGTTCGTTTCCATATCCTCGGGTGTCGCGCCGACGTTGCCTATGTGGGGAAAGGTGAAGGTGATAACCTGGCCTGCATAGGATGGGTCGGTCAGGATTTCCTGATAACCGGTCATGGAGGTGTTGAAGCAGATTTCGCCGACGGCCGTTCCTGGCGCGCCCGCGCCCCTGCCCCAAAAGACCTCGCCCGACGCCAGCACGACAGCGGCGTTTGTGTTCGGCGGTTGGGCGCCCTCTTCGGGGGACGCGGCGGTGCTGTCAGTCATCATGGATACAAGGGGATGGGTTCTCAACTGAGTATTGAGGCAGGGTTCTAAGGGACAGTTGGATTGAGGTCAAGGATTGCCGGGAAATCAAAATCTTTTAATATCAATAGCTTAGTGGTTTCGCCATTGATTGCCTTTGGAATTGAATTCCGTTAGGGTCCAGCGCGGTTGTTTCCAGGGGTACGGATTAAGGCGTATAAGCCATGTTGCGAGAGCGCATTTCAAAAGAATTGAAAGAGGCAATTAAGGGCAAGAACGCGCGGGGCACGTCCACGCTGCGTCTGGTTAGCGCGGCCATCAAGGATCGCGATATCGCCGCGCGGGAAAAGGGCAATCAGGACGGAATCACTGACGACGAGATTCTGGCGCTGCTTCAGTCCATGATCAAACAGCGCGGCGATTCCATTAAGCTCTACGAGCAGGGCGGCCGCATGGAGCTGGCGGAACAGGAGCGCGAAGAGATCGAAATCATCAAGCGTTTCCTGCCGGCTCAATTGTCCGATGAACAGATCATCGAGGCAATTGACCGGATAATTTCCGAGCTTGGCGCCGATTGCATCAAGGATATGGGTAAGGCCATGGGGGCCTTGAAATCGAAATACACCGGCCAGATGGATTTCTCGAAAGCCAGCAAGCTGGTGAGGGACCGGCTTTGTCCGTAGAGCCCGCCGGAGCGGATCACGGCGCCGCCCGCGTTAAAGCCGGCGACAGGCTTGAGGGCGACGGGCGCGCCGGCGCCGTGAGCGCGGCGTCAGCCCGAAACCCCGCTTTTCGCCAGCCATGCGTTGACTTAACCGCACCTCAGCTAAATTCAAAACCCGCTTTGGTGAACGGCAGTCGCGTGATCCGAACGCCGCTGGCGGCATAGATCGCGTTCGCCACCGCCGGCGCCGCTGGAGGAACGCCCGGTTCACCCACACCCGTCGGCGACACGTCCGATGCGACGATCTCGACCTCGACGTCCGGCATACCGGACAAACGAAGCGGTTCATAATCGGGGAAATTGGATTGCTCCACTTCGCCGTCCGCCAGCGTAACCTCATTGAGAAGGGCGGCGCCCAGGGCATAGCCGATCCCGCCTTCCATCTGGGCTTTGATGACATCGGGGTTGATGGCTACGCCGCAATCAACCGAGCACCAGATTTTTTCAACCTTCACGGTTTTGCCGGTGACAGCCACCCGGGCGACCATGCCAACGTAGGAACCAAAGGATTTGTGGATGGCGATCCCTTTGGCGCGGACCGTATCGCCCTCCTTGACCGGCGTGTTCGACCAATCGGACAGCTTGGCGGCCGTATCCAGGACACGGCGCATCCGAACCTGATCCGCCCCGCCGCCGCTCAACATGGCGTGGCGAACTGAAACGGGGTCCCCGCCCCGCGCTTCAGCTACGCGGTCGATCATGGTTTCCATGACATAGGCCGTGTGCGTGTGGCCCACCGACCGCCACCAAAGGGCCGTCATTGGTGTTTCAACGTCGCTGAGACCAATGGCCATCTCCGGAATGTTGTAAAGCGTTCCCTTCACGCCCTCGACCGACGTCTCATCAACGCCGTCATGGACGAGGACCGGTTCGAACAGGGTCCCTTTCAGGATCGACTTGCCGGCGATCCGGTGGTTCCAACCCAGAATGCCGCCGGACGCGCCGAGGCCCACTTGCGCGCGGTGCATGACCAGCGGCCGATAATAGCCGCCCGTCAGATCGTCTTCCCGGCTCCAGACCAGTTTGACCGGTGTCTTCCGGCCCAGCAGGTCGAAGGCCATGGCGGCTTCCGAGTGATAATCGGACGCCGGGTTGGCGCGCCGGCCGAAGGAGCCGCCGGCATAGACCGTTTTGATCTCCACCTGCTCCTGTTTCAGCCCAAGCACCCCGGCCACGACCGGCTGGGTGATGCTGGGGAACTGGCAACCGTCATGCAGACGAACGCCCCCGGCGGCGGCCGGTTCGATCACACAGTTAAGCGGCTCCATGGGGGCATGGGCCAGATTTGGGAAGATATATTCCGCCTCCAGTTTTGCCGGCGCCAGACGATAAGCCCGCGCCGCCGCCGCCGGGCTGGACGACTTGATGACGTTGAATTCCGGCTTGTTCAACGATTTCCGGGTATCCGAGATCATCTGGTCCGTGGAGCGGGTTTCAGCGGCGGAGAAATCCCATTTCGCCTCAATCGCATCCCTCGCCTGGAAGGCGGCCCAGGTGTTCTTGCCGAAGACGGCGACCCCGGCCCCATTGGGCAGGGCCTTCGCATCGATGAATCCAAAAACGTTCTTGGCCGCGTCCGCGTTGAAGCTCTTCAGCTTACCGCCAAATTTAGGGCTGCGCTTGACGGCGGCATAGATCTGGCCGGGCAGTTTTACGTCCATGGCGAAGATGGCCGTGCCGTTGGTCTTGGCATGGCTGTCCTTCCTTGGAAGATCGCGTTTTCCGATCAAGCTGAACTGATCCAGGGTCTTCAATTTCGGATTTTCGGGCGCGGTCAAACCGGCGGCGGCGGCAGCGGCCTCGCCGAATGTTGCGGTTCGGCCGCCTGCCTTGATAACACCCTTTTCGACCGTGACGCCGGCTGGGTCCACATCCCATTTCTTGGCGGCGGCGCGGACCAGGACGTCACGCGCGGCGGCGCCCGCCTTCCGGTATTGCTCGTAGGAATTGGAGATGGCGGTGGAGCCGCCGGTTCCCTGGCTGTTGAATAGGAGGTTCTTATAGACAGGCGCGTCAGCGGGCGCGAAATCGATCGCCATCTGCGCCCAATCGGCGTCCAGTTCCTCCGCCACCAACGTGGTGAGACCGGTGGTCGTGCCCTGGCCCATTTCGAAGTGCTTGAGCAGCACGGTGACCGTGCCGTCGGGCGCGACGCGGACGAACGGGTTGAAGGCGGCTTCGCCGTTGCCGGCCGCCAGCAAGCCTTTGGGGGTGAAGCCGATAACCAGAGCGGCGGCGGATGTTTTCAGAAACCCGCGCCGGGAAACCACGCTGTTCATCTCAGGACGCTCCCAATTTTTCGGAGGCCAGCTTGATGGCCGCCTTGATCCGCACATAGGTCGCACAGCGGCACACATTGCCGTCCATGTAATCGCTGATTTCCTCGTCCGTCGGTTTGGCGGTCCCGCTCAGCAACCCGACAGCCGACATGATCTGCCCGGATTGGCAATAGCCGCATTGCGCCACGTCCACCTCCCGCCAGGCGTCCTGAACCGCCTCTGCGACGGGACCGGACAGGCCCTCGATGGTGGTGATCTTGGTGTTGAGCGCGTCCTCGACGGCGGTTTGGCATGTGCGGATGGGCTTGCCGTTCAGATGCACCGTGCAGGAACCGCAAGACGCGACGCCGCACCCGTATTTCGTGCCGGTCAGGTTCAGCTCATCGCGGATCACCCATAGCAGCGGAGCGCCCGGCGCGGCGTTGACCTCGCGAGTCTCGCCATTCACGTTAAGGGTGTGTTTCATGAACCTCTGGTCCTTCTGCTTGAGAGAACGCCGACCCTTTCAGACCGGTGTTGGCTTGTTCAGACCGGTGTTAGCTTGGATAGTCCCGATCATACAAAGTGAATGAGTCCTTTTTGTGACTATCTCGCGCCTTTTTGACTATCTCGCGCTGGGCGAAAAAAGCGCTTCGCCCGTTGAAAGGGCTTTAATCCTTGAGACGATTGGCGTTCTTCGCGGCCGAAACTGCGCTTGAGTTCTTGGACAAGCCTCGGGAGCGGCTGGAGAGCCCCCAGGCGCTCCCGCACGAGGAAGTCTCCTCATCCTATCGGTTATTCCCGTTAAAGACCGTCCCGCGCGGCCTCCGCGCGCTTCATGATCTCGTCCGCCGCCGGAACCTTGTGCCTGGCGTACCATTCGCCGCGCAGTCTGGTGACGGCTTCATGGTCATGCCGCGCGATCTTGTTCGTCGGCGCCAATTCTTCCTTGAAGAAAAAGTCCGGCAGATCGTTGTCTGCGTCGCGGAAGCCCGCGTCGTGATTGAAGGCGTCCTCCAGCATCAGGGTTTCACGCCCCATCCGGATCAGGAAATCTTCCGGCAGATGGGCGCCCAGCGCGTCGTGCATGGCGCCGATGATCAGCGGGTGGTTGATATTGGTGACGGATCGGCCAAAAACACAGAGCCCGATGGAGTCGACGGCGGCGCAGAGGGTCTGCACGTCCATGCTGGCCTCGACCAATTCTTCCGTTGACTTGCCGGCGCATTCGTAGGTCGGCAAGTTGCCTGTGGTGTGATCAGCCCCTTGCGCCGTCAACATCATGGAGATGCCGGTTACCTCGATGACGCGCGGGTCATAGGCGCTGATGGCTTGGCGCTTGATTGCCGGCACCCGGGCGGCCTGGTAATGCGCGCCCGCGCGCGCGGCGCCCATGGCCAGGATCCTGCCCCGTCCCGCGCCCGCCTTCAACTCGTCCAAGACCTCTTGCATGAAGGCCGTGTCGCCGAATTCCGCCAGGCCCGCGTCCATCATGACGGCCAGCGCCGCCCCGGTCTCGATGGTGTCGACGCCTAGATCGTTACAAATGTTGTTCAGAATGGCGACGTCGTCCGGATCTGTCAGACCGCAGTTGGACCCCATCAGGCCCAGCGTCTCGTATTCCAACGGCGAGACCATTTCGTTGCCGTCTTTGTCGGCGTAGACGTTCGAGCAACTGATCATGCAGCCGGGCATACAGGCGTGGGTTGGTTCGCCGCCGCGCTCCAGGTTCCGTTCGCGGATGTGCGCGCCGCCCAGGAACAGGGTGTTCTTGGATGGATCGACCATCTGACCGCTGGAGAAATTCCTCACCGGAATGCCGCCGGCGTAGTTGATGACGTCGGCGACCAGGGCCGTGCCCAACTTGTTCAAGTTCTGGATGGCCGGGTCGTCGTTCAGCTTCGCGCCGTAATCCTTCACCGAACTCATCAGTTTTTTACGGTCATGGAATTTCGGCATCTTGTGGCGGTCAACGACGATGGCCTTAACTTTTTTAGACCCCATCACCGCGCCGACGCCGCCGCGCGCGGAAATGCGCACCGGACGCCCTTCCGGGTCGGTGAAGGAAATACCGGCGATCAAACCGCCCCATTCACCGACCGGGCCGCATATGCCCAGCGCGACTTTCTTGCCGTACTTTTCATGCAACATGCCGGCGACCTCGAAATTGCCTTTGCCCAGGTACTCGTCGGCGGGTTCGAAGATGACCTCGTGTTCCTTGGTGACGCGGATGACGACCCAGTCATCCGATTGGCCATTGAGCGTGAAACCGCTGACGCCGCATTGGCCCATGGCGAAGGCGAGCGTGCCGCCCGCGTTGCTCTCTTTGACGCCGCCCGTCAGCGGGCTTTTGCAGCCCACCGAGATGCGGTTGGCGTTGGAGAAGTTCGTGCCGGCGAAGGGACCGGCGGAGAAAATCAACGGGTTGCCGGGCCCCAAGGGGTCCGCCTTCGCCACGCCGCGTTCCATTAAGGTCTTGGCGATCAGGTACCGTCCGCCGCGTGCGAGCGTCTCGCCGGACTGTTCTTCTTTCGTGGCGGATTTAGCGTTCAAATCGATGTGGAAATAGGCGCGCATGTCAGGCTGTCCCTTGAATGTCGGCGGCGGGCCAACCCTTGACCCCGGCGCTCAACAGGTTATGGAGCAATGAGCACGCGCCCAACATAAGCGCATGGGCCGTTAATGCAATATCACGGATGAAGAAGGCCGGGCGGCTGGCTGGCTTTACATCCCGCCAATCCTTATCTATGAATTCTATGAACAAAGGTCCTTTTTAATTCGTGGATTCGGTCGATGACCGTCGAAACCGCCACCATTCCGGCGCCGTGCGGTGTGGGGCGCGGGCGCGCGCCGCTGGCGTTCGGGAAGCGGGGAAGACGCGGCTTTACTTCAGCGATACGGACACGCCGCCGGCGATGACGCTTGGCGTGTACGCCGCCGCTACCAAAAAGCGGGGTAGAGGAAAACCCGAATGTACGAAGAGGTTTTAAGGGAACTCGCCGACCCCGGCGTTCTAAGGGCCGGGATCAACATGGGCAACATGCTGCTGGTGACGGGCGAGTCCGATAATGGCGATCCGGCGGGCGTGGCGCCGGACATGGCCGCGGGCCTGGCCGAGCGTCTGGGCGTCGGCGTTAAATTCGTCAAGTACCCCATGCCGGGCGAACTCGCGGACGCGCGCGCACGCGACGAATGGGATATCGGCCTAATCGCCATCGAGCCGAAACGCGCCGAAGTGATAAATTTCTGCAAGCCCTACGTGGAGATAGAATGCACCTACCTGGCGCCGGAAGACTCCGGTTACACATCCTGTGACCACGTTGATCGCCAGGGCGTGCGTATTGCCGTGGCCAATCGCGCGGCTTACGATCTCTACCTCACGCGCACGCTTAAACATGCGGATCTGGTGCGGGCGGAAGGCCTTTCCGGCGCCGTGGAACTCTACAGGAACGGCGGGGCCGACGTGTTAGCCGGACTGGCGCCCGCGCTGAGCGGGAATATCGTCGGCTTGCCCGGGAACCGGGTGCTGCCGGGGCGTTTCACAGCCGTCGCCCAGGCCATGGGCACGAAGCACGAAAGCCCGAACCTGAAAGCTTTCATGGAGATTTATACGGCGGAAATGAAATCAACCGGCGCCGTCCAAGCTCTGATCGGCAAGCACGGGGTGACGGGCAAGTTGGTGGTGGCCGCGGCTGATTAAGTCAGAGTCCCACCGCCGGGCGGGGGAGGTATTGTCCAATCATGCCGCTGTTTCATTCATTGCGGGCGTGTAAGACAAATGTTCACGAAACCGGAGGGAATTTGTTTTCCAAGATCACCTTCGAAGATCGCCACACCCGTCCGTTCGGTCCCGGACTCCGGTGCGTCAGGCAACGCGGCTCTTCCGGCGCCCGGCGGGACCAAGAGCCGGAAGAGCCGCAAACACGATGGAGTGCCGTTCGGTCTCAGGGGAAAAGCCGATCATGTGTAGTATTTCAGACTTGATCTGACGCCGCTCCCGCCGCTTGTTGAAAGGGGCGGGGGTTACCAGTTTTGATAGAGAGTTACCGGTTTTGATAGAGGGTTGGCGGTTTTGATAGAGAGTTACCGGTTTTGATAAAGGGTCGCCGGTTTTGACGGCGGCGCTTAACCACACCATCAAACCCATGAAACCCATCAAACCCACGAAAGAGGTGACCCTCATGGACGGGCGTAATTAAAAATCATCCGTCACAAAGTTGGACTTCTGAACGTGGCCGGGGAATTGGGCCGGGGAATTGGGCCGGGGAATTGGGCCGGGGAATTGGGCCGGGGAATTGGGCAATGTGTCCAAGGCCTGTCCGGTGACGGGATTGTCCAGGGACACGTTTTAGCGGCGCCGCGACGCGGTTGAACAAGGCGGCGCCGAGGCGCTGTTGGAGAAGCCCCGGCGGGCGGCGAACCTGGAGAACCGGCCTGGAGAACCAGCCTTAAGAACCGGCCTGGAGAACCAGGTTGACGAAGAGACCGGGCGGGCCGTCGCCGGGAATGACCCTGGCGTAGAGGCGTAGACCTTGCCGCCCCGCTTCGACAAGCCGGATACCGGCGCTTTTCCCGCCGCGCCCGGCGCCGCTTTCCCTTTCGGTTGCCGCTGGAGTAACTCTCGTCCCCTTCCACCCCGGCCCCGCCATCGAACAGGGCTTCGCTCTCGGCGCCGGGCGCAAAGACGATGATCGCGCGTGGACGGCGAAAAAACACGCCGCCGCCAGCGCGGCGCGCTCCATTTGGCTTCGTCACGGCCTCGCCGCCTTCAAGCGCCGCCTGAAGGCGCTTGAGGCCAAGGCCGCCGAAGATGGCCCGGCGCCGGGCGGGGCCCAGGTCCAGGCGCTGGAGAAGAAAACGCTGGACGACCAGGCTTGAGGCGGGCTTGGGGGCAGGCTTGGGGCTGGATGATCAGACTTGGGGCAGGATGACCAGACTTGGGGCGGGATCAACACGGCCCATCGCGGCCGTCTGGGGGCGCAGGACGCCTTCTATGCGGCGACGTTGAAGGCTATGCGGGCGCGTTGAAGGGCGCGGGTCTGTCAGCAGACCTCTATTATACCGGCGCCTGCGCCCAGGCCGCCCAGGCCCAAGCTCTACGCCGCCAAGACGCCGGTCACGGCGCCCGGCATGTTCAATGGCAATGACAAAGCGGCGCCGTTCTATGGGGAACACAACCTTCCGGCGCCGCGCATCCTCACCGGCCGGGAAGCCGAATACTGCGGGGCTGCGTCCCAATATCGTCTACTGGCCTGATCGTACAGAAGGCGAAACCGCCACGATCACCCATGCAATGCGCGCCGCGGTTGAGGGCCGGCCTTACGAGATGCCGTTTCAAGGAGAGATGCGCTTTCAGCATATCGATGAGGTGACCGATATCCTGCTGCGTTGCCTGCACGTAAAACCGACAAAACCGATTGTCAGCGACCTCACCACCGAAACGCGCTCGGTCGCGGATCTAATTGCGGCGATCCGGGCTGTTCTACCCGAAGCGCTTGTAACAGCCGCCGCCATCTACAACAGCCCAGAGGGGCTGGACAACGCGCATCTACGTGAATTACTGGGGAAGTGGCCGTCGATCTCGTTAGAGAAGGGAACACGGCGAACAATTGAGACATTGCGGGTTTGATCGTTCGCATCCGGCGGAGTTGGCTAAACTTGGTCTGGCCTTGTAAATCCAGCGGAGGGCTGCTTGTGTTCCGCCGTGCTGGCGTCCGATGAAAACCACGCGATGCACGCGTAGCGAATAACTGCTTAAATGGTCCGTTCTGCGGAATTTTGACTGCCGCTCGGAACGCGTTTGTCATCAACCCTGAGCTTGGCCTCGGGACTTCGGGAAAAGGAGCTCAGGCTTGGCCTCCTGTGCGTCGCTCAGCCAGCAAAGACTGCTCGTGTCACCGCTCCGTTTTGAAGGCTGTGAACAACAAAACGCAACAAATATCAATGCATCCTGATCCTAGAATTTACCCGTTTTATTGGCGGCGCCGTGGTAGAGCACCTCGCGAAACGCCTTGGCGGCCTTTTCGTGAAAAGCGACCGCGACCGGGTCGAAATCACCCGTTGGCACGGGTGTCGGCTCAAAGTGGCCGTAAACGTCCTGGCCCCTGACAAGGGCCGCCGAGTCCCATGACCCGACAATCTGCGCGGTGTCCGGCGGCATGAAGTGCATGGAAACGCCGATTCGGCGGTCCGCCGCGCGATTGGGGCCGGATGCGTGCGCCAGACGATAGTTGTGAATCGATAACTGACCAGGCTTCAACGGCATATAAACAGCTTGTTCCTCGGCGGGCGTGATCGACAGTTCCTGCCCGCGGGTCAGCATGTTGTCCGTATGATAATTGTCGTCATGCGCCAACACCTCGCCCCGGTGCGAACCGGGCAGAACTTTCATGCAACCCGCCTCAACGCCAGCTTCGGACAAGGCCAGCCAAGCGGTGATCACCTTATCGCTGGACAGGCCCCAGTATTTAGTGTCCTGGTGCCATCCGACGAAGGATTTTCTGTCCGCTTCCTTGATCCAGAAGAGTGTGTTCCAGCAAAGGATGTTCGGCCCAATCAGCTGTTCCACCACGTCCAACACCCGGTCATCGCGGATCAAGTCGTCAAGCCACTTGAACAAGAGATGCCCCTTGGACCGTTGCTCCGTTCTCAGCCGGCCGCCGTTCTCCGCTTCCGCCGCTTCCAGTTTCTGGCGGATACCGGCGACTTCTGCCGCACTCAAGACATCAATGGGGAACACATAGCCATCGTCATTGAACTGTTTGACATCCGCATCTGTCAGCATGGCGGGCCGCCTCCTGTTTCCAGAAGGCTACCCCCAAAGCGAAGCGTTTTCAATTCGATCAGAAGATGGCCGAACGCCGGGTCGAGTCAGGCGCCAAGGGCCGAATGGAAGACCTGATGAGAGCGGCGCCGCCAGATGGCTGGAATTGTGGGCGTATTTCCTCAAAACGCGGTTGAGTGGAAAATGCGCGGCAAGACAGAAGAAGCCCTCGACTGATGACCGCCTCAAGACAAAAGCCGCCCCTCGCCGGCTGAACGAAGGTTGACTTCACACCCGATTATCCGCATCTAGGGTTTTCGGACACGGCGTCGTCGGACGACGGTGCCCAAGGCCCGAGGGACGACCATGCAGCCGACACTCCTTTACCCGTCCTGTCTTCCCCGTCCCGGTTTAACGCGTGCTTTGACCGCGATCCTGGTCCTGGCCGTTCTGTCTGGTTGCGGCGGTCTTCAGTTCGCCTATAGCTTCGCCGATGAAATGGTGGAGGGCCGCGCCGACGCCTATCTCGACCTTGATGACGCCCAGGAAGAGCGGCTGGAGGAACAGACAGCCGCTCTCATCGCCTGGCATCGGCAAAAGATGTTGCCGAAATACGCGGCCTTTTTCCGGACCGCCGCCGACATCGCCGAGGCTGGCGGCTGGACCCGTCCGCAACTGTCCGCGGCGTTCAAAACATTTCGCCGCTTGATCGATGAAACCGTGGAAGGCGCCTCCCCCTTCATCGCGACGGTGCTCATGGACCATCGAACGGACGAGAAGATCGCCTTTCTGGAAGCCCGTCTGACGGAAAATCTGGCTGAACGCCGGGCCAAGGAAAAAGCCAGAACACCCGGAGAGTCCGACGACGACCGGGTCGAGCGCCGGATCAAAAATTTGTCCCGTTTCCTGGGAGACCTCTCGGACGGACAGGTTGCGATCGTGCGGCGGCATACGAAAGACGTCATGAACAACACCCTGCGCTGGCTGGACAATCGCGGGCGGCGCCAGGACGCGTTCATCGCCCTCCTTGGCGCACGGCCCGCACATGACGAGATCGCCAGCTTCGTTCATCAGATACTGGTCCGCGCGCCCAGCGTGGTGGACCCCGAATATCAGGCGGTCTCGGACCGTTGGTGGGCGACGCTTGAAAGCATGTATTTCGGCGTGCTGAAGACACTAAGCGACGAGCAGAGGGACACCCTGGTCTTCAGGCTCCGCGGCTATGCGGACGATATGATCAGTCTGGCGGGAGCGTCAGGACGCGGCGAACCGAACATTCGATCAGTAGGATACCCGTGAATGGACCGGTATCTTGTCTCTTGAGTCCGGCGGTTCGGTTGAACCGCTTCCCGAACGGCCGATCAATTCAGACTCAGAACGTCGAAGGCGATGGACACGCGCTCGGCCGCGCCTTCAAGCGGCACGGTGCGGTGGTAGAGATACGACGGGAACAGAATCATCAAACCTTCTTCCGGCCTGATCAGGCGGAGGATCGGCTCGGCGCGCCCATGAAAATCACCGGGCGCGCGGCCGAACTCGATCCATCCCTTATGACCAGGATCGCCGTCCCGCACGGATGGCGGAATTTCGGGATAGTACACGCCGGACAGCCAGGCCGAGGGATGGATGTGCGGAACCTGATGACCGCCCGTTTCCATCACCACTCCCCAAACGCTGAGACCCACGGCGCCGGGGCGTCTGGCCGTCCAGGGATGGGCGTCGCTCAGGGGAACGGCTTCCCGATACCCCTCGACCGCTCTCATGATCGCGGCCTCCAGCCCGGCGACCGGCCCTTTCGGCTCAACCAGCAGTTCCCCCGAATGCCGGCCTGACCGGGTCGCGTGACTCTTCGGGTCGCGCACCAGGCTGGGATGACTGCGGACATGCCGCGCGAGATCCCGGTTGAACGCCGAAATGTCCGGGTAACCCTTGGGCGCCTCCAACCTCACCGGGCGGAGCAAATCGTCAAGAGCGAGCAAATCAACCGCCGCCTCGCGATCCACATCGGCCAGGGCGATTCCCTTGAACGCCAACATGCTGGGGTTGGCCGGGTGACGCGCGAGATAGTCATCGGCGACCTTGAGGGCCTCGCCGGCGGCGCCCGCTTCCAGGTGCAGATCGCCCAGGTTGACGTGAAGCTTGTCGTACCCGGGAAGTTCTCTCGCCGCCGCGCGTGTTGCGTCAATGGCCGCTTCGACGCCTTCCAGTTCCTTGACCGCATAGGCCCGGTTGACAAGAGCCCCGCCGTGACCGGGACGCTCCGCCAGAAGCCGGTCATACGTTTCGACGGCCGCCGCCGGACTCCCTTGTTCCTGATAAAGCACGGCCAGATTATAGAGCGCGTCCTCATGACCGGCCTGCCTGGCCAAGGCGCGCTTGTAGCTCTCCATGGCTTCCAGGGGTTTGCCGAGTTCCGCCAAAACCGCGCCCCGATTGACCAGCGCGCCAACGTCATCCGGATTGAACTCCAAGACCCTGCCGTAGCCTTGCAGAGCGGCGGGCAAGCGGCCCAGCGCTTTCTCTACATTGGCCAGCCGAAGAAGCGCTTCCCCATGTCTGGGTTCTCGTCCTAACACCCAGCGAAACGCCTGTTCCGCCCTCTGAAAGTCGCCGGCGATTTCAAAAAGCACTCCCCGCCGCAAGCGGGCGGGCAGGTAATCGGGCTGAAAAGCCAACGCGGTGTCGATCAGCGACTCAGCCTCGATCATGTCATCCAGCATGACCAATGCGGAAGCCGACAGGGTAAGCGCCTCCACATCCTGCGGGTCGAGCCGAAGGGCCTGGCGGGAGAAGCGGAGAGCCTCGCGGTGGCGGCCATCACCCATTGCCCGCGCCGCCCGGCGGACAAGATCGCCCAAGCTCGTCTCCGTGGATTCAAGGCTGGAGCCGGGCCGAACGTCCAAATCGCTCGAGCCCCCTTGAACCCGAGGCCGGGTTGAGGGCCGCAGTTTCGAGGAACGGCGTTTCCTGGGCTTTGGCGGGCGGACCCTCTTTTGCTTCCTCACTGTTGAGCGACCCCGGATTCCTGTTTCCTGGCGTCCAATTCCCTCTTCAACTCCAGAATGCCCTCTTTGCGTTCATCCAAATAAGCCTTGAAATCCTCGTTAAGTTTCGAGCCGTCTTCTTCCGGCGCCGCCGCCCAGACCGCCAGCCAGACGAGGACCGTGATCACGCCAATCGCCTTGACGGCCTTGCCGGCCGTTTCCTGGCCGTGGATTTCCCAGGCTTCACGAAGCGGCGCGCCGTCACCGAAAAACCGGATGCGAATGATGACGGCAATCAGGCAGAGGAATCCGAAAACGATCAGCGGCGGATGAACGTCATCCATTCCTCAAGTCCCCGTCATGTGAAACGCCGCGCGGCGTTGATGCGGCTTGCGTCGATGTTCGAACAGATAAATACCCCGCCCTGCCCCCGTGTGCGTAAGGTCAATTCAATACTGATCCGCCGCATGGTCTTTCTTTACTCCCGCCGCCGCCGCTTGTCCAAGAAAGCTGGTTAGGTTACAAAGAACGCACATGAAACATATAATGAACGAACCAGGACAGGAATTGGATTTCGACGGACACCCCCGGCCCGTGGTGACCGGCGGCGTCACGCGCGGCGTTGTCCGGCTGCTTCGGGATTTGGGTTTCGCCCCCCTGGCCGAGTTCAAGCTGCGGACCGGACGGCGGGTGGACGTCGCCGGACTCGACAAGAAGGGCCGGTTCCTGTTCGTCGAAGTGAAGTCGTCGCCGGAGGATTTCCGCGCCGACGGCAAGTGGCCGGAATATCTGGACTATTGCGATTGGTTTTATTTCGCCGTTCCGCCGGGGTTTCCGGCAACGTTGCCGCCGGATGGAAATGGACTGATTATCTCGGACGGTTTTCACGCGGTTGTGAAAAGGCGCGCCCCGGAAAGAGCATTGACCGCCGCCCGGCGCAGAGCCCAGACCCTTCGGTTCGCCAGACTGTCCGCCCAGCGATTGAGTTGGACCGCGGACTGACCTAATCGCCGTCCGGCTCCATCCTCTCGCGCGCCAGCAGAATCCGTTTCCGCGCCACGCCCCAACGATAGCCAGTGAGCGCGCCGTCCGCGCCCACCACCCGATGACAGGGCGCCACCAGAGACACTGGGTTTTTCGCACAGGCCAGGCCCACCGCCCGGGCCGCGTTGGGTTTGCCGATCATTCCGGCCAGTTCCTTGTATGTCCGGGTTTCGCCCGCCGGAATACGGGTTAGACCACGCCAAACCCGGGCTTGAAAGGCCGTCGCCTGGATGTCCAGCGGCAAATCTTCCCGCGCGCGCCGGCCGGATAAGGTCCCGGCGGCGGCGGCCAGATAATCGCTCAAACCCGTTTCATCGGACACGTGCCGGGCGGCGGGAAACTCATCGTGTAGTTCCGCCAATAGTTCTTCGTCGGAATCCCCGATGGCGACGAAACAGAGCCCCCGCGTCGTCGAACCGACGAGAAGACGCCCAAGGGCCGTGGCGGCGAAAGCATGTCGGATTTCCGCGCCGGCGCCACCCTTGGCGTAACTGGCGGGCGTCATGCCCAACTCCGCGTTTGACCGCTCATAAAGCCGGCTGGCGGAACCGAACCCCGCCCCATAGGCGGCCTCTGCGGCCCCGGCGCCCGCCTTCAACTCCGCCTTGGCCGCCGCCATCCGGAATCGGTCTGCATAGGCCCGCGGGCTGACGCCGACGATATCCGTGAACAGGCGTTGCAGGTGAGAGGGGCTGTACCCGGCTTGTTTCGCCAACATATCGAGCGTTTGAAGCCCGTCCGCCGCCGCCGCCTCGATCCGGCGGCAAAGCTCCGCCACCGTAGCCAAGCGCACGTCGATACCGGTAACCTGATCGGGCCGGCAGCGCTTGCAAGGCCGGTAACCCGCCCTGCGGGCGCTCTCAGGATCAGGGTAGAACCGGACATTTTCCGGCTTTGGTTTTCGGCTGGCGCAACTCGGCCGGCAATAGATTCCGGTCGTTCCGACAGCGTAAACAAAGGCGCCGTCTTGGGTGACGTCACGATCCAGCACCGCTCTCCATCGGGGATCATTCAACTCGATCATCAATCCATCCATGGCGCATTTCTCTCCGCGTCTCCTTATTCACGCCACTTATCTATCGAGCAAAAGAGCATATCCTTCCATCCGAAACTTGACGTCAAATTGAAGACGGGGCCGAACAACGAGTCCAGGAATGGAATACCGGCTTAGACTTTCGCCCGCCTCTGTTCATCGACGCGTCGTCGCATCACTCCTCGAACGGGCAATCTCTGCGGACAAATTCGTGACGCCCCGATCAGACGATAGCCATCAACTCCCGGCCGTGCCGCCTCAACCATTGTTTCCGCCGCTCCATATCCGGGACCAGGCGCTCGACCAAGGCCCAAAAATGGGACGAGTGGTTATGCTCCAACCGGTGCGCGACCTCGTGAGCCGCGACGTAATCGAGCACATCCGGCGGAGTCATGATCAGGCGCCAGGAGAAATTCAAATCGCCCCTGGACGTGCAGCTTCCCCAGCGGCTTTTCGTGTCCCGCACTGTCAAGCGCCCGACGGACACATTCAGCGCGCTGGTATGGCGACGCACGGCGGTCTCAAGCGCCGTGCGCGCGCGGCGCTTCAAGAAATCCGTCACCCGGCGCGGGAGATGCTCCAGCTTGCCCGCCACATGAATCTCGTCAACACCCGCCTCGATCCACGCCGCGCCCCGGGCGTCGGCGCGATGGCGGATCATATGGTCAACGCCTTGATAGGGAACAACGCCGCCATCGACCAGGGCATAGCGCCTCTCGGCGGGCGGCGGCAGGCGGGCGGCCAGCCAACCGGCCCTGGATTGGGCGAACCGGACGGCCTCCCATACCGGCGTCATGGGCGGCAGCGTCACCACGGCCATGCCGGACGCCACCTCGGCGCGCAGGATCAAACGCTTGGCGCGCGCATTGGGTTTCAGGCGAACGGGTATCTTGCGCCCATCGGCGAGCTGGATCGCCGGTGTCTGTTTGAGAACCCGGTTCACTTGGCGGCGCGCCCCTTAAACCGCCGCCATGGTCAGGCCCGTCGCGTCATATCCCGCATAAAGCCTGGCCTTGTCCGCATCGCTCATGGCCGTCAAGGGCGGGCGGATGTTATCCCAGAGCGCTTCGCCCGTGTGCCGCCGCATCAAGGCTTTCAAGCACGAGAAAAGCGGGAACTTCTGGGTCAATTCGCGTATGGCCCGCAGTTGAGGCTGGATCGCCTCCGCCGCCGCCCAATCGCCCCGCCGGGCGGCGGCGTAGACTTCCCGCGCCACAGGCGACGCAATGTTGGAACACGCCGTAATGCAACCGGCGCCGCCCTCTTTCAGCAACGGCAGCATGACGTCGTCCGCGCCGGACATGACGGCGAAGCCCGGGATTTCCCTCGCCACGGCGGTCATGTTTTCCAAAACGCCGGACGAGTCCTTCACGCCGACGACGGCGCCCGGATAGTCCCTCACCAAACGCGCCATCAAATCGATGGAAAGCGGCACCATGGACATCTGCGGAAAGTGATACAACAATACTTTCAAATCCGATGAACCGACACGCTGAATGACCTCGGAAAAGGCTGCGTAAAGTCCGTCGTCCGAGCAGTTCTTGTAATAGAATGGCGGCAGCATCAGAACCGAGCCGGCGCCGATCTCGACAGCTTTTTTGGTAAGCTCAACCGTATCGCCAATGGCGCAGCAGCCCGTACCCGGCATCATCGGCGCCGTGGGAACGCCGGCTTCCGCCAAGCCGTCCAGCATCTCCAGACGCTCCTTGAGCGTGAACGCATTCGCCTCGCCGGTCGTCCCCAAGACGCCAAGACCGTCGCAGCCGTTCGCCAACAGCCAATCGCAGTGCCTGGCCGTCCGCGCGATATCGATCGACAAGTCGTCCCTCAACGCCGTCAAAACGGCGGCGTAAACACCGCTAACCGCAAAATCCTCCGTCATCGCATTCGCTCCCGTCTTCAAGACTGCTTGTTATTTCTTGTTATTTTGGCCAGCCGACAACCCGGTTTTCAAGATCGTCCGTGTCCCGCTCCGAGACCACGCGTCCGCGCACCGAAATCCCGGCGTAATGGACCGTCTCCGGGTCATTCGAGACAAGAGGGTGCCACCAGTAAAGATCCTCGCCGTCCCGGATCAGGCGATAGGCGCAGGTGCTCGGCAGCCACTTTAACTTATCGATCATCCGGGGGGTGAGAATCTGGCACTCCGGCACGTATTTTTTCCGCTCCGGATAGTTCATGCAGCGGCATGTCCGGTGATCCAGCAACCGGCACGCCACATCCGTATAGATGGTTTCGCCCGTCGTCTCGATTTCCAGCTTGTTCAGACAACAGCGCCCACAGCCGTCACACAGCGACTCCCATTCCGCCCTGCTCATTTCGCGCAAGGTCTTCCTTTTCCAGAACGGGTCCCCGGGCGGAACTTTCTTGCGTTTCAACCAACCGAACATGGCGATAGCTTGTGCGCTTAATCGGAGACCAGGTCAATGAGATGGATGAAGGAGCCCGCGACGCTTCCGCGCGCCAGACCCGCGGCCTCGCGGCTCCCGCCGTCCGCCGCCTCCACGTCGAACAAGGGCGCCGCGCCTGTTTCCCTGATGACTTTCGCGTAATGAAATTCGTGTCCGCGGAATTGGGCGCCTCTCGGCCCAAGGGGCGAGTCCGTCAACAGCGCCGCCAGCCGGTACCCCAGGCGCAACCGGCGCCCGGCGAAGGACGTCTCGACGGGCAGCAAGCCGGCCATGGCGTGCTCGACCCCGCCAGCGTCCGTCAACACGTCGCCCAAAACCATATAGCCGCCGCATTCGCCGAAAATGGCCGTTCCCGCTTCCGCGCCCCGGCGCAAGCCATCCAGGAACCGCCGGTTTCCGGCCAAACGGCCGGCGTGGAGTTCTGGATACCCGCCGGGCAGATAAACCGCGTCCGCCGTCTCATCGGGCGCCTCGTCGGCCAAGGGAGAGAACGGCGCCAGTTCCGCCCCCGCCCGCCGCCATCCCTCCAGCAGGTGGCGGTAGGTGAAAGAAAACGCGTCGTCCTCGGCGACGGCGATCCGCTGGCCCAGGGGCGGAATGGCGGGCGATGGCTCAACAGGCGGCGGCGTTGACACTGGCGCCGCCAGAGCGCGCAGCGCATCCAGGCGCAGGTGTGCGGTCATCAACTCGGACGCCCGCTCAATGAATGTTTCCAGATCACCCCGCTCCCGCGCCTGGACAAGCCCCAAATGCCGGGACGGCGTTTCCAAACCGGCGTCTCTCGGCACGCATCCCAGCACGGGCACCCCGGGAAGACGCCGGGTCATGGCGTCCTTGACGAGCGACGCGTGCCGCCCGCTTCCGATGCGGTTGAAGATCACGCCGGCGATGGAAAGTCCGTCCCGGTGCCGGTGAAAGCCCCGAACGACGGCGGCCGCCGACGGGCCTTGAGCCCCCGCGTCCACCACCAGAATAACCGGCAGACCGAACCGCTCCGCCGCATCGGCGCTGGAACCCGTTTCCCCCGCCGCGCCATCGAACAAGCCCATGACGCCCTCGGCGATGATGAGGTCCGCGTCCCCCTGAAGAGCAAGAGCCCCCGCCAATGTTTCGGGCCTCATGGCCCAGAGGTCAAGATTGACGGAGGGCGCGCCGCTGGCGGCCGCGTGAAAGCCGGGATCAATATAATCAGGCCCGATTTTGGCGGATCGAACACTCACGCCTTGTTTGCGGAAGGCGCGCAGCAACCCCAGCGTCACCAGAGTCTTGCCCTGACCGGACGCCGGGGCGGCGATCAGCAAACCTGGGACATCGGTATGAGGTTCGGAGGCGTCGGGCAAGGGCGCAGCTTACAAAAGCTGGTTCAATCGTTCCGCAATCTTAGCCGCGTCGTCGGTATGATTAAACAGCGACACCAAACCGCCCTTTGGGTCCATCAGGTAAACCACGGTGGAGTGGTCCATCAGATAGTCTTCCTCCGCGTCTCCTTGCCGCGGAACTTTCGCGTAGAACACACGATAAGCGTCCGCGACGGCCCGGATGTCCCGGGGCTCGCCCGTGAGGCCCAGGATCGAGGGATGGAAATTTTCCATATAGTCCCTCAGAAAGTCCGCCGTGTCGCGCGCCGGATCGACGGTGATGAAGTAGGGCTGAATTTGATTGGCCTTGCCGCCGATCTCATCCAATGCGGCGGTAACGTCCCGCAACACCGTCGGGCAAATATCCGGGCAATGAGTATAACCGAAAAAGATCAGCTTGTGCTTGTCCGCGTGATCCCGGTCCGTGACCGTCGCACCGGTATGAGCCGTCAGCTTGAAGGCGCCGCCCACTTTCGGCAGGCCTGTTTCCTGAGCGGGCTGAAGCGGCGTCTCCGGCGCCGGTCTGGTCATGACGGTGATCAACAAGGCCGCCGCCGCGACCGGCACCAGAAGCCAGGCAATCAAACGAACCCGTTTCAACACCCTATCCGCGCCGGCGTTATTCCCATCTGACATGGCGGTCCTCTCGAAATCTTGGATTGCGTAAGAGATAATCCAGCCGATCACGCCGTCAAGCTGATCGTGGTTCATTGAGGAGCAAAGTCTTTTTTTGCGGTGATCCGCCCTCGCGCGCGCGCGCCTCATTCGGCTAAGCTTGGCTCATGACTCAGGGCGGAGAGGATAGACCCCGCATTCAGGCGGCGGAACCGGAGCGCAAACCGGATGGGCCGCTCCGGCGGGGCTGGACGACCGGCGCGACGGCGGCTGCGGGCGCCGCCGCCGCCTATCAAGGATTGCTCACGGGCGGCGTCCCGAGACAAATCACCATCACCCTGCCGAAAGGCGAGGAACCGTGTTTCGAGGTCGTGAAAATGGACACCGGCGAGGGGTGGGCGCGGGTCGGCATTTTGAAGGACGGCGGCGATGATCCGGACGTGACCCACGGCGCAGAGATCGTCACGGAAGTCAAACAAGCGCCGGCGGGAACCGGTGTCAGCTTTCACGCGGGCGCCGGCGTCGGCACGGTGACCAAACCGGGGCTTCCCTTGAAACCAGGCGAACCCGCCATTAACCCAGGTCCGCGAGGCATGATCGAGAGCGCATTGACGTCCGTTCACGAACGTCACGGAAATGGCGCGCCGGGCCCTGATCTCTCCGTCACTATTGCCATTCCAAATGGTGAAAAATTGGCCGAAAAAACCATGAACGGGCGTTTGGGAATCAAGGGCGGACTCTCCATTTTGGGCACCACCGGGGTTGTCATTCCGTATTCTTGCGCATCCTGGATCAACGCGATCCACCGCAGCATCGACGTGGGACGCGCGGCGGGGCTGACGCACATGGCCGCAGCGACGGGATCGACATCGGAAGCGGCTGTTCAAAAGCTTCTCCGGTTGGACGAGGCCGCGCTCATCGATATGGGTGATTTCGCCGGGGGAATGCTGAAGTATCTTCGGCGCCATCCCATCCCCAAACTGACGCTCGCGGGCGGATTTGGAAAACTGGCCAAACTTGCTCAAGGGAGTTTGGACCTCCATTCCGCCCGCTCAAGCATTGATTTATCCAAGCTGGCGGCGGCGGCGGCCGAACTGGGCGGCGCCGATGATTTGATCAAGTCGATTGACAACGCCAACACGGGTCTGGAGGCGCTCTCCCATGCTCAAGCGGCCGGCATTCCGCTCGCCGGCGCCGTCGCCAAAGGCGCGCGGGAAGTGGCCTTGGCGACGCTGAGTGGTGAAACGGACGTGACAGTTCTGGTTTTCGACCGGCAAGGCGAACTGACGGGCCGCAGCGATGCCTAAGCTTCTCATCCTGGGCGGCACGGGGGAGTCTGCGGACCTGGCGGAACGCGTCGGCGCTGGGCGGACCGGGTGGCGGGCGATCACCTCGCTCGCGGGCCGGACGGACAACCCCGCCCCCAGTAACGGCGAGATTCGGATTGGCGGTTTTGGCGGCGGCAAGGGGCTGATTGATTATCTGAGGAGCGAAGCCTTCGACGCGGTAATCGACGCGACCCACCCATATGCCGAACAAATGACACGGCAGGCGGCGGAAGCCGCCAGAGCGGTCGGCGTCCCGCACCTCCGGCTTCACCGTCCAGGGTTTGACTTGCCGGATACGCTCCCCCTCACGCACGTTCCCAACATGCAAGAGGCGGCCAGGGCGCTTAAACCGAACGCACGGGTTTTCCTGGCGATTGGCAAGCGCGGCCTGGAGGCTTTCGCGGACCGAAAGGACGGCTTCTATGTGTTGAGAACCGTCACGCCGTTCGAAACGCCGCCACCCTTGAACGCCGTGAAAGCCCTCATCGGCCCGCCGCGAGACAAGGCGGGTGAAATCGCTCTTCTCAAACAATACGATATCGATACGGTCGTCTCGAAAGACTCAGGGGGCGCGGCGTCCGCCAAATTCGAGGCGGCGCTGGAAACGGGCGCGTCCGTAATTTTAATCGACCGCCCCGCCGCGCCGGATTGCGAGACCGTGCCGGACGTCGAGGAGGCCCTTGCCTGGCTAAAGGCTCTTTAGGCTCTTTTGGGCCTCAGCGCATGATGATGATCGGCGGCGTAAAGACGGCTGTCCGTGAAATTCTTCTGATCAAGGCTGCGGCCGACCAGGATTAACGCCGTTCTGGTGAAACCCGCCGCCTTTACCTTGTCCCGAATGTCTTCCAAGACGCCGGTCACCGCCGCCTCGTCGGGCCAGGTGACCCGATGGACCACGGCGGCGGGGCAGTCCGCGCCATAGAGCGGCGTCAGTTCACGCACGACATGGGCAAGATTATTAACCGATAGATGGATCGCAAGCGTCGCGCCGCTCTTTCCCAGCGTCGCCAGATCCTCGCCCTCCGGCATGGCGGAACTGCGCACGGCCGTCCGGGTCAGGATGACGGACTGGCTGACGTTGGGCAGCGTCAACTCAACGCCCAGACTCGCAGCGGCGGCGGCGTACGCGGGTACGCCCGGCGTAATGTCATAAGCGATCCCGAGAGCTTCCAGGCGGCGGATCTGCTCGGCGATGGCGCCATAAAGCGAGGGATCGCCAGAGTGAACGCGGGCGACGTCCTGGCCCGCTTGGCGGGCCCGCTCCATCTCGGCGATGATTCCATCGAGATGCATCGGCGCGGTGTCGATAACACGGGCGCCGCGCCGCGCTTCCGACAACACCGCCTTCGGCACCAGCGAGCCCGCATAGAGGATCACCGGGCACGATTGGATCAGCTTGAGACCCCGAACCGTGATCAGGTCCGGCGCCCCCGGTCCCGCGCCGATAAAATGAACGGTCACGCGCCCTCTCCCGCATTCCGCATCTTCCTGGCGTACCCCCGGGGGGTGTAAGCCCAGGTTCTGCCGGACCGCTCGATCAAGCGGGTGTCGCTGGAGCCCACCAGGACAAGCGTCAACATGTCCGCCTGATCGGCGCTCAATTCGCCCAAGGTTGTAATGGTCACCCGTTCATCCGCCCTGCCCAAATCGCGCGCGAGAACGACGGGCGTCCCGGACGGGCGGCCCGAGAGCAACACCTCCCGCGCGCGCTCCAATTGCCAACGGCGCCGTTTCGACGCGGGATTGTAGAACGCGACCACGAAATCGGCGGCGGCCGCCGCCTGAAGCCGTGCCTCGATGACCGTCCAGTCGGTCAGCAGATCGGATAACGAAATCGCGCAGAAATCATGGCCCAAGGGCGCACCGGCGCGGGCGGCGGCGGCCTGCATCGCGGAAATTCCCGGCTGGACGTCAATCTCCAATCGCCGCCAGGCGGGATCGTCACTCTTGTCCATCACCTCAAAAACCAAAGACGCCAGGGCGTAGACGCCTGGATCGCCAGAGCAGACCAGGGCCACTTTTTTACCCCGCGCGGCCCGGTCGAGCGCTTTTCGAACCCGGGCCTCCTCCTCGCCAAGTTCAGAGGAAAACCGGGGTTTCCCGGCGGCCGCGCCGCCCAGCAAATCCAGATAAGGGCCATAACCCACCACCTCGTCCGCTTCCGCGACGGCGCGCGATGTTTCCGGCGCGCGCCAGCCGGCCGCGCCTGGACCCGTCCCGATCACCGTCAGCCGCCCGCGCGCGCGGCCGATGGCGGAAGCAGTCAGAGGAGCGGACGAGAGAGCAACGGCGACCGTGGCCCGCCGGGATTTTCGTTTTTCGACAATCAGCGAGCCTTCGGCGCCGACGGCCGCCAGCGCCGCTCCCTCCGCGACGCCATGGCAGCCGACCTCGCCGAAAACAATCTGTGACGGATTCGCGAGCCTTGGCGTTTCCGCTTCCACAATCTCCGGGTCGAAAAACCGGGCGGGGACGTCCAACGCCCCGGCCGCGGCATGGACAGCGGCCTCATCCATTTTCACATTGATGGAAAATATCCCGGCGACGGCGGCTTCGGCGAGCCCCGCGTCCCGCAAGGTCTCCCTCACCAGGGCGGTCACCTCATCCGGCGCGGCGTTCCGTTCACACCCCACACCGACGGCGAGAACCGGCGGATGCAGACACAGCGCCCGGTCCCGCGCGGAACAGAGTTTATGTGTGACGCGAATGACGCGCTCCGACCCCATATCCAGCGCCAATCCCGCATCCCGCAACCAGAGCGCCGGACAAGCTTCCTCGTCCAGCCGGACAGGTTCGCCCGCCAACAGGGCCGCCGCCAGGGGTTTCGCCGCTTCCCGGTTCGCCACGCGCCAGCCCGGCGGGGGCGCGTCCAGCGCGACACCCAGACTGACGTCGCTCGCGGTCGTGATCGCTGGTTGAACCATCAACGCATCGGCCAGTTTCCGGGCCATGGCGTTAGCGCCGCCCAGAAGCGGGCTGTGACCGCCCAATAAAGGCGCCACGGCGGCGCCGTCCTCGGCGACCACCACCACAGGCGGCTCGGTCCTTTTGTCTTCCAGATGCGGACCCAGCGCCCGGATGACGATTCCGGCGGACATGATCGCGACGATGGGATGACCCGCCTTGAACAACCGCGCCAACTCGGCTGCGGTTTCCTCGAAATACGCGTCCGCGCCGCTCACCCGGCCGGCCCGGCCATGGACTTCGCAAGCCGGTAAAACACCCTGAAGACGCCTACTCAGCTTCAAACCCTGTTTGGAAACCGCGATGTAAACGGGATGGGCGGGAGGCGCGGCGCCGGGCATCAACCGTCTCCCTCCGGTTTACGGACCAGGATCATGGAAAAATACGGCGCGGTCTCGTCCTTCAGCTCCGTCACAGGCGCCACACGCTGGTCTTTAAAGCTGGCTCTGGCCACGTAAACCGCCCCCTCCAACCGGTTTGTCTTGATAAGAACCTTCTGAATTTTATCCAGATGCCGCCCCACCTTCATGATCGCGGCGGCGTCCGTCTCCCAAAGCCGCCGTTCCAGTTCGTCCGAGGGCAAGGGGGCCGGCAAAACGGTCAGCACTTGGTTGCGGGAAACCAGCGGATGAGCCGCCGCCGCCGCGCAGGCTCCGATTGAGGAGACCCCAGGCACCACTTCCGTGGGGAAGCGTTCCGCGAGCCGCATGAAAATATACATGAAGGAACCGTAGAGAAACGGGTCGCCCTCGCACAAAACAGCCACGTCCCGCCCGGAACTCAGGTGATTGGCGATTTCGGCCGCATAGCGGTCGTAAACATCGTTGGCCGGAAAGGCGCCCGGCGTCATGGGCGTCTTGATCGCCAATTCCGTCACACCCTCCGGAACATGCGGCCCGGCGATCACTCGGGCGAGGCCGTCGCCTTTCTCTGGCGCGGGGTACGCCACGACGTCAACGGCGCTCAACAACCGCACGGCCTTTAAGGTAAGCAGTTCCGGGTCGCCCGGCCCCACCCCCAATCCATAAAGCGTGCCGGTCACGCGCCGTCCCCTTGGCGCGGTTTCGTCATCGACCACTGCCAAACTTCCATCAACGGACGAAAAGCGGTCATCCGGCCAACGGAACCGGATTTGGCGACGGCGATTTGCGTCAACTCTCCGCCCCATTCGCGATGCGCGGCGATGAGCCGTTCCTTGGCTTCCAGCGTCACGCCATTGGCGACGGCGCGTCCGCCCGGCGGTAACGCCTCACAAGCGGCTTCAAGCATGCCGGGCGCGCTCACGCCTCCGCCGACGAACACGGCGTCCGGCGGTTCCGGGATGTTGGACAGGACCTCCGGCGCGCGGCCTTTGATGATTCCGAGTTCGGGAACGCCAAGGGCGTTCGCGTTATGACGGACGTCGGCGACGCGGCCGGCCTCTTTCTCCACGGCGAAAGCCCGCATTCCCTCGCCGGCGCGCAGCCATTCGATGGCGACGGCGCCGCTGCCCGTCCCGATATCCCAGAGAGTCTGTCCGGCCATCGGCATCAGTTTGGCGAGCGTCGCGGCGCGGACTTCGCGTTTGGTGATCTTGCCGTCGTGGCGGAAAGCCTCTTCCGGCAAGCCAGGCGCTTCAGGCCAGATTCGCGCTCCCGGTCCGGCGGCGCACTCAATGGCCAGAACATTCAAATCCGCGACGGCGGGAACGCCGTCCTTGGCCCTGAAGTCGCGCCGCGCCTCTCTCTCTCCGCCCATATGCTCGAAGACCGTCAGGCGGCTCTCGCCGAACCCGCGCTCCGACAGCAGCGCGGCGGCGGCGGCGGGCGTTTCCCCGTTCCGGGTCAGCACCATCAAACGCCTGCCGGGCGCGAGGTGGCGGTTCAGTACGGAAACGGGGTGGGCGTGACAGCTGACGGCCTTGCTGGAGCCATCCGCCAGCGCCCAGCCCATGCGCGCCGCCAATAACGAGAACGCCCCCGCGGCCGGCAGGATCTCCATCGCCTGAATCCCGAATCTGGCGATCAGCCGCTTGGCGATCCCGAAACAGAGCGGATCGCCTGTCGCCAAAACGCAGACGCGCGCCCCCGCCCGCTCGGCCACGGCGTCTAATCCGGCGTCCACGCCGGCATTCCAGTCGATGCGCAGCGCTTTGGATTCCGGAACGAATTCATGATGGCGCCGGCCGCCGGCCAATACTTCCGCGTTATTAATGGCGGCTCTGGCCTTTTCGCTCAACCCATCCAGGCCGTCCTCGCCAACGCCGACCACGGTAAGCCAGCGGGTTTCGTCCCCGTCTGTCCTCATGGCTCGCGTCGCGCGACGGCGTTGACCGCGGCGGCGGCCATGGCGCTGCCGCCCCTGCGGCCCAGTAGCGTCAAAAACGGTTGAGCGCCGGCGAAGCTCACCAAGGCGTCTTTCGACTCCTCCGCCCCGACGAATCCCACCGGAAACCCAAAAATGACCGATGGCCGAGGCCCGCCGTTGGCGATCATTTCCAACAGATGGAACAACGCCGTGGGGGCGTTGCCGATGGCCACAACGGCGCCCTCCAGCCTGTCCCGCCAACCTTCCAGAGCCGCCGCCGAGCGGGTCGTTCCCAGACGCCGGGCGGCCTCCGGGGTGTCTGGGCCGTTCAGGGTGCAGATCACGTCGTTACCCGCAGGCAGGCGATTCCGGATGACGCCGTGCGCAACCATTTCCGCATCGACAAGAATGGGCGCGCCGGCCGCCAGCGCCTCCCGCCCCGATTCAACCGGATTTCCCCAATAGGCGAGTTCAGAGACGATATCCGGCATACCGCAAGCGTGGATCAAGCGCGCCGCCACAGGTTTCATATCCGCATGCAGCTTGCTCAGATCGGCTTCCCGCTCAATGACGGCGAAAGACCGGCGATAAATCGCCGCCGGGTCCTTCTCGTATTGAAAGGCGAAACGCACCGCGGAGGATTCCTAACTGTCCGCCGTATCCTTTGGCGTCTCATGGGAATGGCCATGCCCATGACCGTGAGAATATCCGTGAGAATGTCCATGGTGAGTATGGCCGTGACGCACACCATGATCTTGGGCGTCCGCGCCGTCCGTCCCGATCCCCATGACATGGTGATGGTGACCAACCTGGGGCGCGCCGGCGTCCGCTTCATAACCGATGATTTGCTCACGGTATTTACACAGTTGGCAGTTCATGTTCCGGTCGCCGTCCATGGCTTCCAGCACCCGGTCGGCGAAGCATTCGATCAGACCTTTGTGGTCGTTCAGATAGCTTGCCTTCACGAACTCCACGCCGGGGTTCGCGGCCGCGGCCTCATCGACCCATTTGTAGACGCGCTTCACCAAAATGCCGGTGAATAGGAAATAGGGGAAGACGACAACGCGCTTGTAACCAAGCTTCACGGCCCGTTCGAGCCCCGCGTCCACCAGGGGAAACGCCACGCCCGAATAACTCACTTCCGCCCAGCCAAACCCCATGCCTTCCCACAGCATTCGGGCGACCTTCGAGACATTGGAGTTGGCGTCCGGGTCGTTGGTGCCGCGGCCGACGACCATCAGAAGCGTTTCCGCGCGCGGGATGTCATCCGATACACCGGCCAGAGCCGCCTCAATCCGGTCTCCGGCCGCTCTCAACAGCTTCGAGTCGATAGCCAGTTCCCGGCCATAGCGGACATCGAGTTCCGGGTTTTCATGGGCGAAATTGTTGATCTCGCTGGGCAGGTCATTCTTCACGTGGCCTGCGGCGAACAACATGCTGGGCACACAGATGATCCGCTTCATCCCCTGTTCCCTAAGCTTCTCCAGACCCGTCCGGATGATCGGCGCCGCGAATTCCAAAAAGCCGCTTTCCACCGGATGATCGGGAAACCGCTCCTTCAAACGCCCGACAATGGCGTTGAATTCGTCAACGGCGCCGGTGTCGCGGCTGCCGTGGCCGCAAACCATGATGCCGGTGCGGGGGAAGGGATTGTCTTTCATGGTGCTTGGTCCTTGCCTTCGAGCATGCGGATTGATCGCCTGGTCATGGCCTTCGGGCGACGGCGCAGCAGATTATAGAGACGTTAGACAGTTTCGGAAGCCGCCGTCTCCGATTTATTTTTATGTGTCGAGGGCGTCAGCAGATTGGCCTCCCGCTCCAGCTCTTCCGCCTCCTCGGGCTTATTTCGCTCGCGCAACACGGCCGCCAAATTACGAAGACCCAGGGCAAGCGCCGGGTCGCCTTGCGAGAAGCGCCCGCGCTTGATGCTCAGCGCGCGGCGAAGCAAGGATTCCGCCGCGCCCAGCCGGCCCCAGCGTTTATAAAGTAACGCCAGGTTATTCAAATCCGCCGCCACATCCGGATGATCTGGTCCCTTGGCGCGTTCATCGGACCGCAGCGCCCGGCGGTGGAGCCTTTCCGCCTCCTGCCTGTCACCAGCGCCGTCCTTGGCGAGAGCGAGGTTGTTGACGACCGGCGTCAATTCAGGATGCGTCTCGCCCAGCGCGTCTTCCATAATGATAAGCGCTTCCTCAAACGTCTTGGCGGCCGCTTCATAGGCCTGGGCGGCATATTGCGCGGCGCCCAATTTATTCAGGCATTCGACGCGCAGTTCCGTCTCATCCGCCGGCGCCTCGGCCAACGCGCGCTTATAAAGCGTGATCGCGTCCCCGGCGGCGTCCTGGGCCAGCAGAAAATCGCCCGCCAATAGACGCGACTCGGCGGCGGCGCGGGCATGATTGTCCAATTTTCGCCGGACGCCCGAGAAGCTCTCGCTTTCGGCTTCCCCCGCCTCAACCAACAACGACACACCATGGTCCAAGTCGCCGGACGCGAGGGCCGAGCGGGCCTGCTGTAGCAAAGGCTCCAGGTCGGAGCGTTCGGGCTTCAAGCCGGCCAGGCGCGCTTCCAGCTCCGGCAAGTCAGCCGCGAACCGGCGAATGCGGCCGTCCAAATCCGCGCCGGTGACGCCGCGCGCCTCCAAACTTTCAGCCAGACCCGCGAGCACCGGACGTTCGAATGCTTCCCGGTCCGGCTGGGGCGGGGCCGTGGACTCGGAACGCATGGGGAGTTCACGGGTTCCAGACTCTCCGGCAATGATATCCATGACGCCGGGGGCTGGTCTGCGGTCTTCCTGATCGAACGGAGGCCCGCCGGGAGTTTCTCCCCGCCGTTCGCCGAAGACGAAATCCTCCCGATCATTCAACCCGCCGCGCGGCCGCGCCATCCCGGCGATCAAAATGACGACGCCCAGCACACCGGCCAGGATGGTCGCCAGCAGCCAGTCCGGCAGCAAGGCGGCGGCGCGCGCCATCGCGTCCCAGACCGTCATCAGCCAGGCCCCGGTGTCCGAGACAACGCCGCGCAAATCGGCGAGTATTTGATCCATGGGTCCCTAAATCCCAGAACTTGCGGCGGCCATAATATCTCCGAAAGAGTAAAGAAAGAGCTTCAATCGAGGGCGGCTTGGGAATTGACGAAGACTGGCGCCCGCCGCCATTCTGCGGCAATGTTTACGTTCGGTCCCTTGGGCGGAGAAACGGCGGCGGTCGATCCGCTGTTTCTGTTGCTGATCGCGCTTCTGATCGACGCCTATTTCGGCGACCCGAAATGGTTCTATCGACTGGCGCCGCATCCAGTGGCGCTGATCGGGCGGCTGATCGGCGGATTGGAAAAGAAGCTCAACCGCGAGCATCGCAGCCAAATGGACAGGGCGGTCAGGGGCCTGCTGTCAGCGCTGTTCGTCATCGCCGCCGCCGGCGCCGTTGGACTGGCCGCCGCGACCGTCAGTCTGCACCATCCCTGGGGCTGGATTTTAGAGGTCATCTTGCTGATCACCTTGGTCGCGGGGCGCAGTCTTTATGACCATGTGCGCGAGGTGGCCGTTTCCTTGCGAGAAGGATTGGAGCCCGGGCGCGAAGCCGTTTCATTTATCGTCGGGCGGGACCCGGCGCAACTAGATCAGCATGGCGTCGCCCGCGCGGCCATCGAATCGACGGCGGAGAATTTCTCGGATGGGATCGTCGCCCCGGTTTTCTGGTATGTGCTGTTCGGCCTTCCGGGCATTTGCATCTATAAAGCCGTCAACACCATGGACAGCATGATTGGTCACAAGACGGACAGGTACCGGGCCTACGGGATGCCGGCGGCCAGGTTGGATGACATCCTGAACCTGATCCCGGCCCGGCTGTCGGGTCTGTTTATCTGTTTGGCGTCGGCTTTCGTGCCGACGGCGAGGCCTTTGGGAGCGGTGAAGACCATGCTGCGGGACGCCGGCAAGCATCGTTCGCCCAACGCGGGCTGGCCGGAAGCGGCCATGGCCGGCGCGCTTCATTTGTCGCTCGCGGGTCCGCGCCGCTATTCCCGGGAAATCGTCACGGATCCCTGGCTTGGGGATGGGACCGCGAAGGCCAAGGCAAGGGACATCAACCGTGCGCTCTATGTCTTTGTCGTCGCGTGTCTGATCAACGGCGCCTGGGTCGCCGCCCTCGCCGTTGTGCGCTACTCCCTGCCCGCCGGGACCTAGAGCGTTATGACATTGGATATGTTCATGCCCCGCGTTTTGACATGGTTGACGCGCTCGTGGCGCGCTGGCGGCGGTGACGGCCCCTCGGACGCCGCCCAGCCTTTCGAAACCTATGCTTGAGTCTTGCGAGGAACGCCTCCCCCGCCTTCGCGTCATCCCCGCGCGCGAATGACAAAGGAAGCACGGAAAGAACAAAGCAAGGGCGCGGGAAAGACAACGTGAGCGCGGGAAAGACGGATCAAACCGCTTGGAAACCCATGAATCGACTCCGCTTAATATCATAACGCCTTAGCCGGGATACGGAGCGCCGCAATTTCGCCAAGCTTTGACGTTAACCATTTCCTAAAGACGGTTTTCTATAAGCGGCTTCATGGCGCGAAAGACGGCGAATAGGCGGCGTTCCCAGGTTTCCGGACCCCGGCGGGTTTTCAGGCCGGGGGGCGGGCTTTTGAAAAGCGCCCTTAAATGGGCCGCGACGCTGGGCGTCTGGGCCGTAACCGCCGCCGTTTGCGTCGTCGGCTATTACGCAACCGACTTGCCGGACGTCAATGACGCGGCGCAGACCACACGCCGCGCTTCCGTCACGGTCCTGGACACGGACGGACGCCTTCTTCACCGGGCCGGCGATCTGGTGGGCGTCCCCGTCACCGCCAGCGGCCTGCCGCCCGCAATCCCGCAAGCGGTCCTGGCTATCGAAGACAGGAGATTTTACGATCATGCCGGCGTTGACGTAATTGGCCTCGGCCGGGCCATGGCGCGTAATTTGATGGCCGGGCGCGTGGTCCAGGGTGGCAGCACCATCACCCAGCAACTGGCGAAGAACCTATTCCTGACGCCGGAACGCACCATCAAACGCAAAGTGCAAGAAGTGCTGTTGGCGTTCTGGCTGGAACATAAATTCACCAAGGACCAAATCCTGACGCTCTATCTGAACCGGGTTTATCTGGGTTCCGGAACCTATGGCGTGGATGCGGCGGCCCGCCGCTATTTCGGGCGGGGGGCGAAGGATTTATCCGTCTATGAGGCGGCCATGCTGGCGGGCATGTTGAAAGCGCCCAGCCGCTTGAATCCGGTCGCAAACAAAAAAGCTGCGGACAAACGGACCCGTGTGGTGTTGGCCGCCATGGAAGACGCGGGCTACTTGAGCGCGGCCAGCCGGGCCAAGGCCATGAAGCGAAAAGCCGTCACGCTCACTGCGGCCCGGCATGGCAAGGCGCGTTACTTTGTCGATTGGGTGCTCGGCCAAGTACCGGATTACGTCCGCGCGCCAACAGATTTGGTGGTGCGGACAACCCTGCGCACCCGCACCCAGGGTTTGGCCGAACGGGCGCTGGAAAAAGCGCTGTCCACCAGCGGTAAACGCTATCAAGTGTCCCAAGGCGCCGTGGTCGTGATGAGCCCCGCCGGCGCCGTCCGGGCTCTTGTTGGCGGGCGGGATCACGCGAAAAGCCAGTTCAACCGGGCTGTTCAGGCCGCCCGTCAACCGGGATCCGCCTTCAAGCCAATCGTCTATTTGAGCGCGCTCGAAACCGGCATGACGCCGGACAGCGCCGTTGTGGACGAACCGGTTAATCTCAACGGCTGGTCTCCCAGGAATTTCGACCGCAAGTATCGGGGCTCCGTCACCCTCAAGACCGCGCTCCAGGAAAGTTTGAACACGCCGGCCGCCCGGCTGACCGCGGACATCGGCCCCCGCCGAGTGCGAAAGGCGGCCCGGCGCCTGGGACTCGGCCAAGGCCTTCCCAATGACGCCAGCATTGGCCTGGGCACCGGTGAAGTAACTTTATTAGAGTTGACTTCCGCATACGGCGCCTTCGCCAACGGCGGCCGGGCGGTCTGGCCCCACGCCATTGAAGAGATCAGAACCGTGGCGGGCGACGTTCTTTATCGGCGCCAGGGCAGTCTCACCGCGCCCGTGGTCGCAGCGGCGCACGTCAACGCCATGAACGAGATGCTCCGCGCCGTCATCGATCAGGGAACAGGCGGCAAAGCCAAACTTGACCGGCCCGCGGGCGGCAAGACGGGCACCAGTCAGGATTTCCGTGACGCCTGGTTCGTCGGATACACGGCGGATCTGGTCGCCGGCGTCTGGCTGGGAAACGACAACGGCAAACCGATGAGGCGCGTCACCGGCGGCGGCCTTCCGGCCCTGATCTGGCGCGACGTCATGAGACCGGCGCATCAAGATTTGGCCGCCCGCTCCCTCCCGGGCGCTTCTTTCGCGGTCCGCGCGGAAGTCTCGACGCCGCAATCCAAAAGCGCCGCCGATGACGCCTGGACCAAGGTTGTGGACCTCATCAAGGGGATCGAAACCACGGACGATCCGTTCAATATGGACGGCGGGAACTGACCGGAAATTAGAAGACGATGATGAAGCCGCCCTATTCGATAAACCGGCCCAGCCGGACGGCCGAAGTCCCCTTGTGCCCCACCGTCCGCTGTGTCGGCATGATCAAGACGCAGTCGTCATAGGGAGTTCTCACGGGCTTGTCCCCGTCATACCCAATAACGGCGCCGGCCCTTTCGATGACCTCCAGGCCTTGGAACTCCTCGACGAAACGGAAGTTGTCCGTTTCGATGGTGACGGGCCCGGACACTTCCACGACGCGTTGAGCCGCTTCATTCTCTTCCAGATACGGTCCAACGGACTCGATATCCAGCGCGCCCGTATGAACCAGAAAGCGGAGCATAGATTGTTTCGCTACCGTTTCGCTCGACGCCTCCCAATGCTGCCCGCACTCCACCAAGAGGGCCACCTTATCGCTCGAAGGGTCGGAGAACGCCTCATAATCCCGCATGCGCCGCCCGGCCGCGTGCCCCGCGTCCATGACGATATGCTCGGGAATTCCCACCCCTTCCGCCAGCAATCGCCCCTTCGGCAAGACGCCCGCCATCATCAGGGGATCGCAATGGCGTTGCATGGAATGGATATCGAGCAAAAGATCGACTTGATCAACCAATGGACGGATCGCCCGCGCCCGGGTCAGTTCAACGCTTCGCCGGGGACCATCCAGAACCTCGCTGGTCCACAGCCGGTTGAAATCCTCCTCAACGAAACGCGACGCCGTTGGATTTTCGGGATCAAAACTTAAAAATGCGTCCACGTTGACGAAAATCAGCGTCAACCTGCCCTGGACGGGGCGCAGACCGGATTTGAACAGCCAGTCGAGCGCCATGGCGCCGCAGAGTTCGTTGCCATGCACCACGGCGCTGACCATGACATGCGGTCCCGCCTTGCCGCCATCGAACGTCGTGGCGTAGTCAACGCCGGTATTGCCGGCCTTGTAGGCCGAGATATCGGGAGGCAAGAGTTCAAGGTTAAAATCGGTCATCAATCGCACTCTTTTCGCGAAGCTCCCCTTCAAGCATAGGATCAAACTTCGATTTGGCAAACCATCCGCGAAAGAGATATCCAATCAATATGAGGCGGGCGTTAAGAACGCTTGTCGGCTTCCGCCGCTTTATTGCAGTATACGTTATTGCAATATACGTCCGTCAGCCGATTGAAACGGCCCCTAAAATCAGCCGCGCCATCGTCTGTTGAGCTTTACAGGGAGACTCAATATGTTCCAGTTTCGTAACTTCCTCGCCGCCGCCGCGGCGTTGGCGGGTCTGAGCACGGCGAGCGTCGCCCAAGCCGAAACATTGACGATTGGCCTCGGCACGGAACCAACGTCCATCGATCCTCACTTCCACAATCTTGGTCCCAACAACCAAATCGCCCAGCACATCTTCTCGCGCCTGGTTGAGCAGGACGAGAAGCAACGCCTGACGCCGGGCCTGGCCGTCAGTTGGAAACCCATCGACGACACGACCTGGGAATTTAAGTTACGCCAAGGCGTGAAATTCCATGACGGGACGGAATTCGACGCCGACGACGTCATATTCACCATGAACCGGGCGCCTAACCATCCCAACGCCCGGTCGAGTTTCAAGCTCTATAGCCACGGCGGGGGCAAGACCTACAAGAAGATCGACAAGTACACCATCCAGGTCTCGACGCCGAAACCCTATCCCCTGATGGCCGTCGATCTCTCCACTGTTCACATCGTGTCCGACGGCATCGGCGACGCGACGTGGGAAGGCGCGTTCAACAACGGCGAGGCGGCCATCGGCACCGGACCCTTCAAGTTCGTCAAATGGACGAAGGGCGAAATACTGGAACTCGCCCGGAACGACGATTATTGGGGCGACAAGCCCCAATGGTCCAAGGTGATCGTCAAACCCATCAAGTCCGCGCCGTCCCGCCTGGCGGCTCTGCTCGCCGGGGACGTGGACTTCATTGACCAGGTGCCGACCACGGACATCGCGCAACTGAAGAAAAATCCGAACGTGTCCCTCAGCCAGGGTGTGTCCAACCGGGTGATTTACCTGCACATGGACCAGTTCCGTGATCCATCGCCTTACATCAAGGGCAAGGACGGCAAGGACGTCAAAAACCCGCTCAAGGACGTCCGCGTCCGGAGAGCCATCTCCAAGGCGATCCATCGGGACGCCATCGTCGACCGCGTTATGGAAGGCGTCGCCATCCCGGCGGGACAATTGCTTCCCGACGGCTTCTTCGGCCGGTCCGGCAAGCTGAAGGTTGAAGCCTATGATCCGGATGGGGCCAAGAAACTGCTGGCCGAAGCGGGCTATCCGGACGGCTTCCAGGTGACGCTGCACGGTCCCAATGACCGCTACATCAACGACGCCAAAATCGTTGAGGCCGTCGCGCAAATGCTGACCCGCGTCGGCGTCAAGACCACACCGGAAACCATGCCGAAGTCGGTCTACTTCAAGCGCGCCAAGAACCGGGGTCCGGAAAAGCCGCAAGAGTTCTCCTTCGTTCTGGTGGGCTGGGGTTCCGGCACCGGTGAACCGTCCTCGCCTCTGCGTTCGCTGTTGGGCACTTTCTCCAAGGAGAAGGGCTGGGGATCCTCGAACCGGGGGCTCTATTCCAACGCCGGCATGGACGCGGCCTTGGACGAGGCCCTCGCCACCGTTGACGACGCCAAGCGGGCGGAGTTGCTGGCCAGGGCGACGGAAATCGCCATTGGCGAGGATCAGGCCCTGATCCCGCTGCACTATCAGGTCAACACCTGGGCTGCGAAAAAGGGTTTGAAGTACGTCCCCCGGACCGATGAACGCACCGTCGCCTCCGGCGTGATAAAGGAATAACGCCTTTCAAACCGAAGAGGTTTGTTCAAGACCTTTCCGGTTCCTCATTCCCGAGCGGACAGGGATTCAGAGCACGTTTTTTGTGGACCCCCGCCCTCGCGGATGTGACGTCTGGCGAAGTGAATCGGGAAAGACCTGATTAAAGGTTCACATCACCCATGACCGTGTTCATCATCCGGCGGCTGATGCAAAGCATCCTAGTGGTGTTCGTCATGTCGTTCCTGGTGTTCGGCGGGGTCAACGTCGTGGGCGACCCGGTCGAAATGCTGGTGTCGGATGACGCGGACCAGGAGGAACGCGAGCGGGTCATCCGCGCCATGGGGCTCGATCAGCCTTGGCACATACAATACGTCCGCTTCGTCCAGGGGGCGCTGTCGGGTGATATGGGCAATTCGTTCGTGTTTGGAGAACCGGCCCTTCAAATCATTATCGAGCGCATGCCGGCGACCTTTGAACTCGCCTTCGTCGCGCTGATGATGGCGGTCATATTGGGAATCCCGTTGGGCGTCGTCGCGGGGCTAAGGCCCGGCTCGCTCTATTCCAAGACCATCATGGGAGGCTCCATTCTGGGCTTCTCGCTCCCCACCTTCTGGGTGGGCCTGATGATGATCATGGTGTTCGCCGTGATCCTGGGCTGGCTGCCGTCCACCGGGCGCGGGGATACGGTGGATGTCCTCGGCGTTCCAGTCAGTTTCCTCACCTGGGACGGCTTTACCCATATCCTGATGCCGGCCACCAATCTGGCGCTGTTCAAAATATCCCTGGTGATCCGTCTGGCCCGCGCCGGCACACAGGAGATCATCCACCTGGATTACATCAAGTTCGCCCGGGCCAAGGGTCTCGGCGCCCATCGCATCGTGCTGGTGCATCTGATGAAGAACATCATGATCCCGGTCGTCACCGTGCTGGGCCTGGAATTCGGCGGCTTGATCGCTTTCTCTGTCGTCACCGAGACCGTGTTCGCCTGGCCCGGCATGGGCAAGTTGATCATCGAGAGCATTCAGAACCTCGACCGGCCCATCATCGTCGCTTACCTGATGATTATTGTGCTGGTGTTCGTCGTGATCAATCTGGTGGTTGACGTCTGTTACTCGGCCCTCGACCCCAGGGTCCGGCTGTCGGAAGTGAAGGGGTAGGGTAATGAGCGAGAGCGCCATGCCGGCCCAAACCGCCGGCGAACCGCTTGACGACAAGGTTGAAACGCCGTTTCAGCGCTTTTACGGGGACTTTTTTGCCAGCAAGATCGCCACAGGCGCGTTTATCACGCTCTGCACGATCCTGTTCATTGCAATTTTCGCGCCCTTGATCTCGCCGACCAACCCTTATGACCTCGCACAGGTGTCAATTCTCGACTCAAAGCTTCCGCCCGGCGCGGAAAGCTACGAGGGTTTGACGTTCTGGCTGGGGACCGACGGCGCGGGGCGCGATCTGGTCAGCGCCATCTTTTACGGACTGCGCATTTCATTGGGCGTGGGCGTCATGTCGGGAATCATCGCGCTTTGCTTCGGCGCGCTTTACGGGCTGACCGCGGCCTATTTTGGCGGGCGGGCCGACACCTTCTTGATGCGCGTCGTCGATATTCAGTTGTCCTTCCCCGCCATTCTGGTCGCCCTCATCTTGCTGGCTGTCCTGGGCAAGGGCGTGGATAAGATCGTCATCGCCCTGGTGATCGCGCAATGGGCTTATTACGCCCGAACGGTCCGGGGCTCCGCTCTTGTGGAGCGGTCGAAGGAGTATGTCGAGGCCGCCGCTTGTCTGGGCCTGCCCAACCGGCGGATTGTCCTGCGTCATTTGCTGCCCAACTGCCTGCCGCCCTTGATCGTCGTCGGCACGCTGCAAACGGCGAGCGCGATTTCCCTGGAAGCGACGCTGTCGTTCTTGGGCGTCGGGTTGCCCGTCTCCGAGCCCAGCCTGGGTCTGCTGATCGCCAACGGGTTCGACTTTATGCTGTCGGGCAAGTATTGGATCAGCTTCTTCCCCGGCATCGCCCTTCTGATCACCATCGTTTCCATCAATCTGGTGGGAGACCAGTTGCGTGACGTTCTTAATCCGAGGCTGCAAAAATAATGAGCGGGACGCCAACCCTTCGGGTCGAAAACCTGGAAACCCACTTCTTCACCAAGGCGGGCGTCGCCAAAGCCGTGGACGGCGTGTCCTTCGATGTGGACAAGGGCGAGATCATGGGGCTCGTCGGTGAAAGCGGGTCGGGCAAGTCGGTCACCGGCTTCTCGATCCTCGGTCTCGTCGACCCGCCGGGCGAGGTGGTCGGCGGCAGGATCGAGTTCCAGGGCCGGGACCTGCGCGCCTTGCCGGAAAGAGAGATTCGGTCGCTGCGCGGCAACCGCGTCGCCATGATCTTCCAGGACCCCATGATGACGCTGAACCCGGTGCTTCGGGTGGACACGCAGATGATCGAAACCATGAAGGCGCACGATCCGTCCATCTCCGGGCGGGACGCCCAAGCCCGCGCCCGCGACGCCCTGGGCCAGGTGGGCATCCCGTCCCCGGAAGAGCGCCTGAGGGCTTATCCCCATCAATTCTCCGGCGGGATGCGCCAGCGCGTCGCCATCGCCATCGCGCTCCTCAACAAACCCGACCTGATTATCGCGGACGAGCCCACCACGGCTCTCGACGTGACCATTCAAGGGCAGATTCTTTACGAGGCGCAGAAGCTTTGCCGCGAAACGGGGACGGCGCTGATCTGGATTACTCATGACTTGGCCGTCGTCGCCGGCCTGGCCGACACGATCAGCGTCATGTACGCGGGCCGCGTGGTCGAACAGGGCGCCATTGATGACGTGCTGGACCGTCCGCTTCATCCCTATACCCAAGGCCTGCTGGGGTCCGTTCCCGGCCACAACACGCGGGGCAAGCGGCTTTACCAGATACCCGGCATGACGCCTTCGCTGCTGAAGTTAGACGGCGGTTGCGCTTTCCGGGAACGCTGCCCGCGCATGTCCGATGCTTGCGATCCGGCCCCCGGCGTCACGGAACCGCTGCCGGGGCGGAAGATTCGCTGCGTGCGTCCGCATTTGGATGAGGGAGCGGCATGACGGACCCCATTCTCGAAGTCAGGAATCTCTCGAAGAAATTCATCAAGCGCCTGGACGCCGCAGAGAAAGTCGCCGGCTTCCTCGGCGCCAACGTCAAGGAAGAAATCGTCCACGCGGTGGACGGCGTCTCCTTTGACGTCATGCCGGGCGAAGTCGTCGGCCTGGTGGGCGAGTCCGGCTGCGGGAAATCCACGCTTGGCCGGATGATCGCCGGCATCCTGCCGCCAACGGCCGGGGATATCCATTACAAGGGCGCCGCCGTTTCCGCCATGAACAAGGCCGCCGGACAAGCGACTGCGCTCGCCATCCAGATGATTTTTCAAGACCCTTTCGCCAGTCTGAACCCCCGCATGCGGGTGCGCGACATCATCGGCGAGGCGCCCGCGCACCATGGCGTCGCCGCCGAAAAGGACGTGGAAGGATACGTCGCCGGCGTCATGCTGCGGGTCGGGCTGGACCCGGAGTACCTGCGCCGCTATCCGCATCAATTTTCCGGCGGCCAGCGCCAACGGATCGGCATCGCCCGGGCGCTGGCCGTGAAGCCTGAATTCCTGGTCTGCGATGAGGCCATCGCCGCGTTGGACGTCTCCATCCAGGCGCAAGTCATCAATTTATTCATGGATCTTCGCGAAGACCTGGACCTCACGTACCTCTTTATTAGCCACGATCTGTCCGTCGTTGAACATATTTCGGACCGGGTGGCGATCATGTATCTGGGCCGTATTGTCGAGGTGGCCGCGACGGACGAGATATTCGACAGCCCCAATCACCCCTACACCAGCGCGCTTTTGAATGAAGTGCCCCGCTTGGATATCCGGGGGCTCGATTACCAACCCATTTCAGGTGAGATTCCATCCCCCCTGAACCCTCCGGGCGGCTGCCATTTCCATCCCCGTTGCCCCCATGCGGTGGAGCGGTGCGGGATGGAACAGCCCGCGCTGAAGGAAATCGCTCCCGGCCGCCTCGCCGCGTGTCACTTGAATGACGGTTGAAACCAGCGGTACTGGACCATACCGATGACCATCGAAGACGTTGACATCCCCTATGTGCTCTATCAAAAGGCGCCGCGGGCGAAGCCCGTGCCGTTGGTCTTCGACAGTCCGCATTCCGGCACGTACTACCCGGACGACTTCAACAGCATCCAGCCCATGGAGAACATCCGGCGCCTGGAGGATACGCTGGTCGATGAACTCTACGCCGCCGCTCCCGATCACGGCGCGGCGCTTCTCGCGGCCCGGTTTTCCCGCATGTACGTTGATCCCAACCGGGCGGAAAACGATTTCGAGCCGTCCATGATGACCGGCGAATGGCCTGGACCGCCGCTTAATCCCGGCAAGAAAGGCAAAGTAGGCCGCGGCGTTGTGTTCACCACCTGCCCGCCCGGCGTTCGGATGTACGGCGCGCTTCTGAGCGGCGAGGCGGTATGGCGCCGGATCAAGACCTGTCACCAGCCTTATCACGCGCATCTCCGCGCCCTGCTTGACGCGACGCGCGCCCGCTTCGGTTGCGTCCATCACATCAATTGTCATTGCATGGGGCCGAAACCCGCGCCGGAATTGGGCGAGCCCTTCAAGGACCGGCGGCCCGATTTCATCCTGGGCAACATGGACGGCAGGTCTTGCGGCCCGGAATTGATGGAAGTCACCCGCGCCTTTCTGGCCGGCAAAGGCTATGACGTTAGAGTGAACGAGTGGTTCAAGGGCGTGGAAATGGTCCGCGCCTATGGCGACCCGGCGAACCGCCGCCACACGCTTCAAATAGAAATCAACCGCGACCTGTACGCCGTGGAAGAAACCCTGACGCCCAGCAAGAACTTCGCCGCGTTTCAAGCGGTGGTGACGGAGTTGATCGCCGAATTGGCCGCCTTTGCGGAACAGGACGCAACAAAGGCCCCGCACTAGGGTCCTGACTCAATCAGGGGATTCTCAAGGCGGGCGCCTAAACATGATTCAAGTTTCCAACCGTTACGAAGGTTTGGATGGCGAGGTCCCTGTTCCGGCCAAGCGGCGATGCATGGCGGCGAGCGGCGGCGGATTGAACCCTTTCCGCCGCCCGTCCAGCGCGGCGCGCGGCGGGTTGACGGGCGCCGGGTGATCCCGGGCGTCATCCATACGCCGAAGACGGGCGCGCGGCGGCGCGATTTCCCGGTTGAGCACAGTCCCTGGTTGAGCACAGTCCCTGCACGGCGCTCTACAACCGCTTCGATCATCGGAGCGAGCAAGGGGTCTGGCGCCAAGGGATATGGCGCGGCGTGTTCCACGCGCCCGGCGGCCAGAACCGCGGCTATGACCGTACCGCCTGCCGTGGCCGCACTGTCATCGAACGCATGTTTCGCGGGCTAACGGACTTCCGGCGCATCGCAACCCGTTACGGCGCCGCGCCGACACCTAACATGGCGGCAATCTTCATCGCGGCAACACTAATCTGGCGGATCAATTGAGTCCGGACCCTGGCGTCTGTTGACGATTAATGGATTTCCGATCTTTTTGATTTGCGACTCAACCTTCTTTTGATCAAGGAGGTTGAATGAAATGAACAAAGACCGCTTCGTGCTCATCGGCGCGGTGTGGAACCGCCTTGCCCCTCACCTTCCGGGCAAGTCAACGGACCAGGGCGTCACGGCGTTCGACAACCGGTTATGTCTGGAAGCGGTCTTGTGGCGTGTGCGCGCTGGCTTGACGGACGGGCGGCCCGGCCTGTTCGGCAATTGGAACAGCGCGTTTCGGCGGTTCCGGCGCGGGCCGGGGTTCGGGAGGCTCTTTTCAAGGCGTTGATCAAGGACCCGGACTTCGAATACGTGCTGACCGGCGCCGCGACCTCAACGGTTCACGCCGGCGCCGCCTATGACGCGCGGCGCTTACGCCAATTCATCGCCGACGAACTGGGGCAAGCGCGCGGATCAAGCGGAACCCGGCCCGGACAGAGCGCTATCCGATTGATCAGGCGCTCTACAAGGAACGCCGTCTGGCCGAGTGTTTCCGCAACAGGATCGAACGCATCCAGCGCGTCGCCTTGCGATGCGGGAAAACAATCACATCCTTCAAGACGTTCGTACGCCTCGCCCGCGCCATGGCGTGGATCACTTAAATGAACACGCCGCCTAGAGCGTTTTGCTGATTTTACTTTCCGGAGCGCTCCGTCAAATACGACGCCGCATGGACCGCTGGCGGGATACGGATTAATGATTCCCAAGTTCCCGCCCACACAGAAATAACGGCAAGACGTTCGACCGAACCGGCCCGGCTTAAGTCAACTCCGTCACCCGCACGTTCGTCGCCCGCAGACGCCGGGCGAGGTGCAGGAACAGATCCTTATAGAACCGGCCCATGAAGGTGGGGTCGTCATTTTGAAGGGCGTCCAGGAGAGGCGGCTCAATGCGCAAGAGTTCCGCTTCGCCGTCGGCGACCAGCGTCGCGCTGGCGCCCAGGCAGTCCACAAACGAGAGTTCGCCCACTATGTCGCCCGGCCCCAGGGGGGCGACGAATTCCAATAGACCGTATCCCGGATTGACGCGCGTCACCCGCAGTACGCCGCTTTTGACAACCAGGAGTTCGCGCAAGCGGTCACCCTCCTTGATCGCCACTCCGCCGTGTTGAAAGCGCAATAAATGGGCGCCTTCCTCAAGAAACCGGCGTTCTTGGGGCGACAGGCTAGCGAAAGATCGGTCCAAGGACATGGCTAGGGTATGAGAAGCTTTGGTTTATCATCTCATCGGGTGAAGAAATAACACGAAAATGAGGACGGCGTCACCCCCCGGAATACAACCTTACGAATTCACGGCCCGGCGGGAAAGACTGACGCATTGCGGGCGCTGCCCGGCATTTTATAATCAATGATTGAGTCTTGAGAAGAAACGCCGCCGCGTTATTACTTGGCGCGTCCCGCGAAGGCGGGGTCCAGACCGACCTTTGTCACGCATGGCCGGCCATCACTCACGATAAGCCGGAACGCGGGCCGCCCGGCTGGATTCCCGCCGTCGCGGGAATGATATGCTGGCGTCAGCGAGACCATCATCCAAATCGCGCCTGCGCGGGAATGACGAACCGGGGGCGCGGGAGCAGAAAAAAGTCATTCCACCTAATGTCATAACTCTCCAGCGCGGCTCCGTGTCACACACGAAGTCCGCCCGCTCTCCGAGGGAAAGGGCGGCGGCGCGGGCGTGACCGGTCACTATTTCGCGCCAAACGAACGATATAATGAAAACCGGAGCGGTTTCGGTAAACCGCGCTCAGGCTGCGGGGCTGAAACTCTCGAACAAGGCGCGGACGTCCGTCGCGCCGTCCATATCCATGATCGTGTTTTGAACACGGGCGGCGACGGCGGGTTCAACAGCGGCCTCCGCGAGGCAGTCATTGAACTTCTGGGCAAAGTCGTTTTCGCTGAGTTCGCATCCCGGAAGACCGCTCCATACACCTATTTCCACGCGGGATGTCCTGCCATCGGTCAGACGAGCCTCAACGGTATTGGGGTCTTCCGGATCCAGATTCAACTCCGGGCGCTTTGGCGCGCGGGCTTCGACGGAAATCCGCTCGGTTAAGCTCAGCAGGTCACGGTTCTTCAACGCATCCAGGCTAAAGCCGTCAATCTTGTTATGACCTGTCGTCAGCGCCAGCGCGACGCAGTAGGCTGGGCTGAAAAGCGCCTCCGCAGGCGTCGCCGGAACATGGAACGGCAAAATTGAGACATAGAAATCCGGCAGCGACAGGGTCGCGGAGGCGATTTCACCCGGGCTCGAAATCTCAAGCTCGTTATGAAGCGCCCGCGCGCAATCAATGACGCTGTGGATGTAGCCGCAAGACGGATAAAGCTTGGCCGCCAGTCCAAATTCCTCGATGCCCCAGGGCTTGCCCAATTTGACGAGCGTTTCCCCGAACCGGGCTTCATTCCCGCCCATCAATAATTTCGAGAAACTCACAGGCCCGTCAAGAGCGCCCGAATAAGCGGAAGCGCCGGCCTTCCCAAGGCTCGCCGCGACGATCCCGGTTTTGGCCGAGAAACCCGCGTGCAAGGGTTTGGCCGACGTGCCGAACTGACTGACGTAACCCGATCCCATGGAGGTCGTGAGCGAGAGCGCCGCCGCCGTTTCCGGCGCGCTTAACCCCCAAAGCCGGCTGACGGCCGCCGTTGCGCCAAAGCCGTCAAGCGTGCTGGTCGTGTGCCAGCCCAAGTTATAATGGGCCATATTCACCGCTTCGCCGATGCGGTAGATGACTTCCAAGCCGATCAGATACGCGTCCAGTAAATCGGCGCCCGAGACCATATCCGGGGCCTGGGACGCCGCCGCCAGGACCGCCGGCGCCAAAACGGCGCTGGCGTGGTCGTTGGCCTGCATCGTGAAGTCGTCGAAATCAAGCGCGTGAGCGGCCGCGCCGTTCACCATGGCGGCCCAGGGGGCGGGCAACCGTGCGCCGTCCATGCCGATGACGGGGGCGAGGCCGGCGCCAAATCCGCCGGCCGCCGTCAGGGCTGTCCGGGCGACATCCGTTTGACTGCCCAAAACCATACAACCGAGCGTGTCCAGAAAGGCCAGCTTGGCGCGCTGAATGGTTTTCGCGGAATGGGCGTGTTTCGGCGCGCTGGCGACGAAGTCCGCGAAAACGAGGATCGCCGGGCGCGCCATGGACCGTCTCCCGCCTGTTTCACTCAAGGGACCATGGCGGGGATCAAGAGGACCGGATTGCGCCCAGGCGACCTAAACTTTGCCATGACAGTACTTGTATTTCTTACCGGACCCACAGGGGCATTCCGCATTCCGGCTGACCTTGCCCCAGGTGGAGGGATCGTTCGGATCAATCTTTTCCGCCGCTTGGCGCGTTTTCACGGTGGCCGACATGGTGACTGTGCCGGTGACGCCGCCGTCGAGGTCTTCGTCACCGAAATAGCCGGCCGCCGGTTGGTTTTCGGACATTTCCTGCTCGACGCGCATGGCGGCCAGAGTTTCCGTGTCAACGTCCATGTTCAACTGCACATGAGCCAACAGCATCGTTACCTTGTCGCGCAGCGCGTCGAGCATTTCACTGAACAACTCGAACGCTTCTTGTTTGTATTCGTTCAGCGGATCGCGCTGACCATACGCGCGCAGGCTGATGCCGTGACGCAAGTGATCCAGCGTCAGCAGGTGGTCTTTCCATAGCTGATCCAGGATTTGCAGCAGAACCGCTTTCTCGACCGAACGCATGATTTCCGGGCCGCAATCGGCGGCTTTCCTGGCCATCAAGGCGTCGGCTTCCCGGTTTAAGCGTTCCAGGACTTCCCCATCCGCGATGCCTTCCTCCCCGGCCCAGTCCCTGACCGGGAGATCAAGGCCCATGATGCGAAGGACTTCCGCATGCATCAGGTCCATGTCCCATTGTTCGGCGTAGGCTTTTTCAGGCATGCATTTGGCGACCAGATCGCTCAGCACCTGGCGGCGCATGTCGCGAACCTCTTCGGAGACGTCTTCCGTTCGCATCAGTTCCTTGCGCTGTTCGTAGATGACCTTCCGTTGATCGTTCATAACGTCGTCGAATTTGAGCAGGTTTTTGCGGAGATCGAAGTTCCGGGCCTCCACCTTGCCCTGGGCTTTTTCGAGCGCCTTGTTGACCCACGGGTGGACGATGGCCTCTCCCTCTTCCAGACCCAGCTTTTGCAACATGCCGTCGATCCGTTCGGACCCGAAGATACGCATCAGATCGTCATCGAGAGACAGGAAGAAACAACTGGCTCCGTTGTCGCCTTGGCGGCCGGAACGGCCCCGCAACTGGTTGTCGATACGCCGGCTCTCATGGCGTTCCGTGCCGATGACGAACAAGCCGCCGGACTGCTGAACGCGCTGTTTGTCCGACTCGATCTCCATCTTGATTTTCTCAATGGCTTTCTCAAAACCCGGCGTGCCCTCTTCGTCCTTGACTTCCGTCGCGACACGCATGTCCAGGTTGCCGCCCAACTGAATGTCGGTGCCACGGCCGGCCATGTTGGTGGCTATAGTGACCGCGCCGGACCGGCCGGCCTGGGCGATGATCTGGGCCTCCTGGTCATGGAAGCGGGCGTTCAAAACGCTGTGTTTGATTTTTGCCTTCTTCAAATGCTTGGCGAGCTTTTCCGATTTCTCAATGGACACGGTTCCCACCAGGATTGGCTGCCCCCGGCCATTGCATTCTTTGATAAGATCCAGGATGGCGTCGTACTTTTCTTTTTCCGTCCGGTAGACGACATCGTCCCGGTCGTCGCGGATGAACGGCACATTGGTCGGAATTTCGATGACGTCCAGGCCGTAGATTTCGGCGAATTCACCGGCTTCGGTCATGGCGGTGCCGGTCATGCCCGCGAGCTTGGGATAAAGCCGGAAATAGTTCTGGAAGGTGATCGAGGCGAGCGTCTGGTTCTCGTTCTGGATCGTTACGCCTTCCTTGGCTTCCAGAGCTTGGTGCAGACCTTCGGAGAAACGGCGGCCTTCCATCATGCGGCCGGTGAATTCGTCGATGATGACGACTCTGTCCTCCTTGACGATGTAGTCCGTATCGCGCTGGAACAGTTCGCGCGCCCGGAGGGCCTGGTTCGCATGATGAACGAGGGAGATATTCTGAATGTCGTATAGCGTGCCGTCCTCCAGCAAGCCGTTCTCCCGCATCAGGTTTTCCATTTTCTCCGTGCCGGCCTCGGTGAAGGTGACGGCCTTGGCCTTTTCGTCCTTTTCGAAATCCCCGGCCTCCACGTGGACCATCAGCTTGTCCATGGCGAGGTAGAGGTCCGAGTTGTCCTCGGTCGGGCCGGAAATGATCAGCGGAGTCCGCGCCTCGTCGATCAGAATCGAGTCCACCTCATCGACGATGGCGAAGTTGAACTCGCGCTGGACCATTTCGTCGAGAGAGAATTTCATGTTGTCGCGCAGATAATCGAAGCCAAGCTCGTTATTGGTGGCGTAGGTGACGTCCGCCCGATAGGCCTCACGGCGCTCTTCGTCGTTCATTCCGTGCACGATACAGCCGACGGTGAGACCCAAGAATTGATAAATCCGCCCCATCCAGGCGGCGTCCCGCCGGGCGAGGTAGTCGTTCACGGTGACGACGTGCACGCCTTTGCCTTCCAGGGCGTTCAGGTAAACCGGGAGCGTGGCGACCAGGGTTTTTCCCTCGCCGGTCTTCATTTCGGAAATCATGCCCTGGTGCTGGACCATGCCGCCCATCATCTGAACGTCATAGTGACGTTGGCCCAGCGTGCGTTTGGCGGCTTCCCGAACGGTTGCGAAGGCGTCCGCCAGGACGTCTTCCAAGGCGCCGCCGGCGGCGACTTTTTCGCGCAACATGCCGGTGCGCGCACGGAGCTCGCCGTCGGAGAGCTTTTCCAGTTCCGGCTCAAGTCCGTTGATGCTGGCGACTTGGGCTTCGAGGCTCTTGAGATGGCGGTCATTCGCGGAGCCGAACAGGCGCTTGGCGATGGCACCGAACATGAGGCGGGTTTTCCTTAACGATGACGACTGCGGCGGTGGTTTCCAGGAGGTTCCCCCGCCTTCTCGCGCGAAGGCCCGAGACCAAGACACATAAGCGAACCAAACAGATAAATGCGCCCCCACGCCATGTCAACGCGAGGAACCCCGTATCGCCGGGAACCGGCCACGCTGCGGCGCGTCTGTAATTGGCGTTGCGCCGCCCTGGGCGCCTAGGCTCTAATGCCGCCGGGAAAAGAGGCCGCTGTCGTCACGACCCGCGCCGCTCTCGAACCGTCTTATGGGAGAGTCCATTCATGATCCGCCGTTCCATCATCCGCGCCGCCGCCGCTTTCGTCTTGTCCGTATCCGCGGCGTCCGCCGTCAGCGCCCAGAATACGGAAGACCGGAATACGGAAGATCCGGTTATCGCGATCATCAACGGCAAGAAGATCAACCTCTCGGCCGTTCGGGATATCCACCGCGAGTTGCCGGCGCAGTATCAAGCATTGCCGCTTGAACAATTATACGAGCCGCTGCTTCGGACAATCATTGACACCGAACTCACCGCTCAGGACGCGCTGAAGAAGAAGATCGACCAGGATCCGGCTTATCTCGCGGAGTTGGAGCGGGCGAAGAAACGCCTGTTGGAACGCACGGTGATCAATCAACTGGTTGAGAAGGAAGTCACTGACGCGGCGGTGGCCAGGCGCTATGAGGAGCGGAAAAAGGAATTTGCGTCGGATGAGGAGGTTCGCGCGCGCCACATTCTCCTGAAAACCGAGGACGAGGCGAAAGCCGTTATCGGCGAGTTGGACAAAGGCGGCGATTTCGCGGCCTTGGCCCGGGAAAAATCCACCGGCCCTTCCGGCCGCGCCGGCGGCGATCTGGGTTTCTTCGCCAAAGGGTCCATGGTGCCAGAATTTGAGGCGGCCGCCTTTGATTTGACGGTTGGGAAGTACACGGAAAGGCCCGTTCAAACCCAGTTTGGCTGGCATGTCATTCAATTGGACGAACGGCGCAAGAGCGTCGCCCCCCCGTTTGCCGAACTGGAGGCTGAAATCCGTCAAGAGTTGACTCAGGCCGCCGGTCAGAAGTATCTGGCCGGTCTCCGAAAGGCCGCGACCATCCAGAAATTCAATGTGGACGGCTCGCCGAAACAATAACCCAGCCAGCAACAGGCCCCGCACGTCATGCCGGACTTGACCCGTTCTCCGCTCGCACCGGACAATTTTCCGGACTTGGCCCCCATTGACGGGCTCAAGATGGCCACGCGCGCGTGCAGGGTGAAATACAAAGACCGCGCCGACGTTCTGCTCTGCGCTTTTGAGCCGGGCACGGTGGCGGCCGGCGTCTTCACCAGGTCGAAAACGGCGTCCGCGCCCGTTGAATGGTGCCGGAAGAACCTAAACGGCGAGCAGGCGTCCGCCTTGATCGTCAACGCGGGAAACGCCAACGCGTTCTCCGGTAAAAAGGGTGAAGAAGCGGTGGAGCAGATTGCGGAAGCCGTCGCGGATCATCTGGCCTGCCGTCCGTCACGCGTGTTTGGCGCATCGACCGGCGTGATCGGCGAGCCGCTGGATTCGTCCGTCATTATCTCTCAATTGTCCGAAATGGTCACGGAACTCGGGGATGCTTCCTGGATGGAGGCCGCCTCCGCCATCATGACCACGGACACGTTCCCCAAAGGCGCGGGCGCGGGCGCCAGGATAGGCGGCCGGGATGTCAATATCTCGGGTATCGCGAAGGGTTCCGGCATGATCGCGCCGGATATGGCGACCATGTTGTGCTACGTCTTCACGGATGCGGTCATTCCTCAAAACCTGCTCCAGACGCTGCTTGGCGCCGGCACCGGCAAGAGCTTCAACGCAATAACGGTCGATAGCGACACCTCCACCTCGGACAGCTTGATGCTGTTCGCCACCGGCAAAGCCGGCAACAAGGCCGAGTTCGACGGTATTGATGATCCGGCCCTGGCTGATTTCCGCGAAAAGCTGGACATCGTGCTGCTCGATCTGGCCCACCAGGTCGTTAAAGACGGCGAAGGCGCCTCCAAGTTTGTCGAAATCCGGGTTTACGAGGCGGAAGACGATCAGGCGGCCAAAACGATCGGGCTTTCCATCGCGAACTCGCCCCTAGTCAAGACCGCCATCGCGGGCGAGGACGCGAACTGGGGCCGCGTGGTCATGGCCGTGGGGAAGGCGGGCGAGGCGGCTGACCGGGACAGGATGTGGATATCCATAGGCGGCGTCACCATCGCCAAAGACGGCCTCGCCGTGAACGGCTATGACGAGGCGCCGGTGACGGAGCACATGAAGGGCGATCACGTGTTGATCGAAACCGGCGTCGGCGTCGGCGCGGGCGAAGCGACCGTTTGGACCTGTGACTTCACGCATGGTTATATCTCGATCAACGCGGATTACCGGTCCTGAAGCCCGCGCGCGTCTTCACCGCGAAAGCGGGAGACCAACCGTCGTTGAGCCCGGCCTCAATGGGATGACGGACAGAACACTGGAGACATGCCTTGACCGTCGAGGGACCTGATTCCGGTTGTTGGGACGCGGATTTCCGAAAAGGCGCCGGCGAAATCAAGACCGTACTTGTGGTGGCCGCCGCCTTGGTGGACGTCGATGGCCGTGTGCTGGTCGCTCAACGGCCCGAGGGCGGGAAGATGGCCGGACTCTGGGAATTTCCCGGCGGAAAGGTGGAGCGGGGCGAATTACCTGAAACGGCGCTCGTTCGGGAGTTGAGGGAAGAACTTGGCGTCGATCTGACCGAGAGTTGCCTGGCGCCCCTGACTTTCGCAAGCCACCTCTACGATGATTTTCACCTGTTGATGCCGCTGTACGTCGCGCGTCAATGGAAAGGGTCGCCGATGGCGAACGAGGCTCAGGCGCTGAAGTGGGTCTATCCCGCCCGGCTTGCCGGCTTAGCCATGCCCGAGGCGGATAAGCCGCTGATCGGTCTTCTTCGTGATCTGCTTTGATCGGATCGGTAATTGGACCCATGCGCGCCGGTCAAGCGCGCGCGTTCGAAAATATTCATCAAAAATCAAGGCATGGGGCCTTTTTCACCCAGGCGGTCATGCATGACGCGTAATTCAGCGATGACTTTGTCAAAGAAATCATCGAGTTTTCTGCGGAACGCGGGCGACAGTTCCAATAGTTTGGAACGGGCGTCCTCAGGGTTGCCGATTTCCACGATCAGGCCCTTCTGAATGGCGGTTTCGACATATTTACCGGCCGTATGCGCCGATTTGACCGCGGTCATGAATTTCAAGGCGTCGGTTTTGCGCTGTGGGGCGGAAACACGCCAAAGCTTCGTCAGCAGATCCCAATAGACCGCGCTGTAAAAATCCGTGTCGCCCTCGAACACGCCGATCCATTCGGCGCCGACGATATCGGTCAGCCACAAGTACTCGCGGTGTTGTTCGGCACTGTAGGTCAGAGTCATTTAACCCCCTTATTGTTGAATTTTAAGGTAGATGTTAACCAATCTGCCTTCAAATTCAAAAGCAAAATTGAATTTAAATCCAATGCTATCTACAAAAAGAGAAGAAAATATCTTTTTAAATATTATTCACTATTGAAAAACACATCACAGATAATATTTCCATGTAGATTTATATTTAATGAAAAATTATTCTCTGTATTTAAAAATCCATGCGGCGCTTTTGACGGCAATAGCGCGGCGATGCAGCCCGGCCAATCGCTTGACGCCGCCACGTTGATCCAACCGCGGCTGCGGCGTCCAAGGCCGGCATCTGAATTCCCTTCCCCCTGCCCTCCTCTTGACCGAGGGCCGGTCGGCTTTCTTCGGCCCGGGAATTGCTCTAGGCTGCCACGCGATTGACCAGACGGCGGGGCTGGATATGAATAGCGAAAAAGTCTTCACTTCGGCGCTCGTCGTCATCGGCAATGAAGTGCTTTCGGGACGGACCAGGGACGCCAACCTTTCCTGGCTTGCCAAGCGCCTGAATCGCTGCGGCGTGCGCATGATGGAGGCCCGGATCATTCCGGACATGGAAGAGACCATCATCTCGACGGTTAATGAGTTGCGGGCCCGGTTCGACTACGTTTTTACGACAGGAGGCATTGGACCGACGCACGACGACATCACGGCGCTCTCCATCGCCCGGGCGTTTGGGATCGCCTTGGAACGGAGCCCTCAAGCCGAATCCATGCTTCGGGAACATTACAAGCCGGAAGACAGGACGGACGCGCGCATGAAGATGGCGGATATCCCCGCCGGCGCGACGTTATTGGACAACCCGGTTAGCCGGGCGCCGGGTTTTCAGGTGGAAAACGTCTTTGTCTTGCCGGGCGTCCCCGGGATCATGCGGGCCATGGTCGATGGTTTCGCCGGAAGACTCGCCGGGGGCAGGCCCATGTTGTCAAAGACGATTTCGTCTTTCATACCGGAAGGACGGGTCGCCGCCAGTTTGACAGCCGTTCAAGAAGCGCACCCTGAACTCGAGATCGGCAGTTATCCCTTTATGCGCGATGGAAAGCCCGGCGCCTCTCTTGTCATTCGGGGGCGTGACCCTAATTTGATCAAGGCCGCTTCCAAGGCTATCAGAAGCATAATCCGGGAGTTGGGTAATGAACCCATCCAGGACACTGAAACCCTGACATGAGTCCGGGGCGCGGCGGCCGCCTACGACCCGCCCGTCATGACGCGGCCCGGCGCTTGGCGGAACGCTTGCCCCGCCAGCCGCCAGCCAACCCATCGCGGGCGCGGATGTTTACGTCCCGCCAAGGACAGCTAGTCAATGACGTGAAAAACCTCGTTGAGCCGTTGCGAATAAAAGATATCCTTGACCTGACCGTTCAGGTTCGCGATGGATAGCCTGATCGTCGTTTTCTTGACTTCATCGTTGGCCAACAGCAGCATCCCGATTCCCGCCGAGTCGATGAAAGTGGCCTCGGCCATGTCAAGAATGACTTTTGTCGTTTCCACGGACAGAATTGCCTTTGTCAGGTCCTTAAAGGCCGCATGATCCGAGAAAATCATTTTGCCGGAAACCCTGATGACAATGTTCTCCGGTTGGTTTTCAACAATGAACTGCATGGCGTGGCTGCGTCTCTGTGGCTAGGGTTGGCGGTGGCGATGTTTCCTCGTTCAAATTTTTACGCCCATTCGGAAACATCCCCAGTGACGGTCCCGGACCCAGACAGGGGCGGAAATATCTTTCATCATGGTGAAACTTCCGCCGCCCATGTCCCGCCGATAGGTTTGCAAGATGAACGGCTCTTTGTTTTGCGCCGCCGTTAAGCCTGTCCGGTCATTGAAGACCCGGCGGTTCCGGCAGTTCGCGTTGTTCCACTCAGGGTCCGCGCCCTGCGGTTTGGAAAACTTCAGATTATGAGTCGGCAGAAATGCGTTCTCGTCCATCACGGCGCAAAACACGATTTTCGAATCCAAATCCAAAAGCGGTTCTTGAATGGCCGGCAATACGCCGTCGGTAAAATCGACAAACCGCGTCGTCACCTGTTCGGGATTGGTGTTTGGGATCGGGACATAAGTCCGGTCAAACAAATCAGCTTGAGAAATTTTGCCGCTTTCGAGAGCGGCTTCGAACAGCGCGGAGACGTCGGAGGCCGTGCGGCGGACCGCGTCGATAAATTTCGTGTCGTGTGTCTTCAGGCCGCTTTTGGCGATGAATCCGATTAAACCTTCGGACAAGTTCAAGACCTTTGAGACACGCTCGTCCGCGGTCTTCAGGTTGCCGCTGGTTAGGTTGACGCCCTCGGTCAATTTGTCGAGTTCCGTCGTCACATGGACGCATTTCTGGCTGTTGTCATGAGCGGAAACGGAAATCTTTTCTACGTTGGTCTCGACGTCTTTAAATATCGCGTCGTAACCGTCGATGGTCTCATTGATCACGTTGACGCCGGTCGTCACGCTCTCCGCCGCCTTGATGGCTTGCGTCACATCCGTGAACAGGATAGCTGTCCGGTCATTGAGTTTCTTGACCGTCTCATTGATTTGGTCTGTCGATTGCGAGGTCTGATTGGCCAACGCCTTGACCTCTCCGGCGACCACAGCGAAGCCTTTGCCGGCTTCGCCCGCGCGGGCCGCCTCGATGGTCGCGTTCAGTGCCAGTAAGTTGGTTTGTTTCGCGATGGCCTGAATGCCTTCCGCGATACTGGAGACATTCTTAAGAGACTCGCTTAAACCCGAGAGGTGGTCTTCGACGCGGCGAATCGATTCCGCCATCTGTTTGATTTCAGCGATTGCCTCCTGGATTGTATTCCGGGAGGCGGTGACCTGTTCATTGGCTTCCACGGCGATGTCCAAGGTCTGTTGACTGGCGGAGCCAATCCCCTCTGTGGAGTCATTCATGGCCGAGACAATTCCGGCCAAATTCCGGAACAGCGTAACCTGGTGGAGGACAAATCGCGCCACGCCCTCAATAGTCCCGGAAATATCAGCCACCTCCAGGCTCAAGTCTTCGGCCCTGCGCATCGTATCCGACGCGAAATCATCCAGATTTCGCGCTCCTCCACCGGGCCGTTGTCCCGCTGTCCCGTCAGTGTCGTTTCCAGTCAGCATACGCTCTCCCTTTTCCATTACCCGGCTATTTGGATTGTGCTGGTTATTCCCAGCTGGGTCATTGGATGTACCTCAATCCCCGTGTTGTTGCGTCCGTTCACCGTTCAGACGCGCCAGGTGGGTTCGTACGTTATCCTGTGTGAACTGTTCAATATCCTGTGTGAACTGTTCAATTCGTATTTTTCGTATTTGCGCTCAGTACCATTAAGCGGACGCGGGGTTTACGCCGCATCACGTAAGGCGGGTGGAGACGTTGGAACCCCGCTTGCGCACGACGTCGGCGGCGTCATTGGGGCGGCGTCATTGGGGCGGCGTCATTGGCGAGAGCCCCGGGCGGCGTCTTATCCTGTTCGCTCAATCGCCAAACGTGGAACAACTCGTTGAACGCTGATTGATGGATTTCCGCGCCATCCCGCCGCGGGGCGGGGACTTCCTTTTCAAAGCCGGGCAGTGAATAACCCGGAGCATCCAGATAATTTGCCATCCAAGGACTCGATTAGAGGCGTCGTTCGGTTTCGAAACAGGTGACCAAGGCCGGTAATCCAGAAAAAACAATGGTGCCCGGGGGCGGAATCGAACCACCGGCACTGCGATTTTCAGTCGCATGCTCTACCAACTGAGCTACCCGGGCGCCGACGTCACGGTCCGAGGACCGAAACGGCGTCAAGACGGCGGTGTATAAAAGACTTGGGGGGACCTGTCCAGAGGCAATCCGGCGAGGAAAGCGGGTTCCGCTCACTCTTCCGCGTCGCCGCCGCCAAAGCCGCCGGTCCGGTCCGCGTCACGCGTCAGTTCGTCCAATGCTTCCTCATCAATTTCATCCGCCGGTAATCGATATGCCCCGTCCAGCCAGTTGCCCAAATCCAGATCCGCGCAGCGCTTGGAGCAGAACGGATGATACGTCTGCGGCGACGGTTCGCCGCAGATGGGACAGGGCTTTTCTCGGCGCTTTCTGGCTTTCGCATCCGCGAGGTCGAAGACGCGGGCGGGGGGCGGACGGGTGTCGTCAGTCATCGCCGCCGCCATCCACATGTTCCAAGACGATCGCCGCGCCCAATTGCGCTTCCGCTTCCTTTACCGCGGCGGTTAGCGATCCTTTCAGCACACCGATGACGGCGCGCGACGCTCGAATGCGGGGAGACGCTCCACCGGCCTCGACGGCCGCCGCCAAGCGTGCGAGGGCTTCGGCGCCGGGGGACGGGACGGCCTCCGGCGCCTTCAACAGCCGCCGCGCCAGGGACGCCCCCATCCGGCGGCGTGTCAATTCGATCAGACCTAGACCCGTATAGCCCAGCACATGGCATTCGTTGGGGTCGGGCTCAAGAGCCTGTTTGAACGCCGTCAGCACGTCCTGGCGGTCTTTTTTGGATTTCATGGGCACAACGTCGATTATGATCTGACCGCCGATGTTGCGGAGCCGGAATTCGCGCGCGAGCCGCTTGACGGCGGCCATATTGACCTCCCTCGCCAATTTAGCCGGCGTGCCGCCGCCGCCCGACGCCGCCGCGGTGTCAATGTCAATGGCGGTCAGTGCGGGCGTTTCGTTGATGGTCATGCGGCCGCCCCTGGTTAACATGACTTGCGGCGCCAAGGCGTCCTGGATGACGTCCTCGACGCCGAAACCCTCGAACAGCGGGCGGTTCGACGGCGGCCTGGATATATCGGCGTCCGGCATGTGCCGATGGATGCGCGCCGCCATGGAGGCCGTGTTGGTGACGATCATGGGCTCCGGCGCGCAACGGCTGAAGGCCAGGGCCAGGACGCCGGACGGCGCCGATGGCGGAAAGCTTAAATCGTTTCCCGCATCGCGGGTCAGCGCTTTCAGACGGATGACGAGGTCCTCCATCTCCCCCAAGACCTCGTTGACGCGGGCGCCGGAGGCGGCCGGGTGGAATGTCGCTTCCAGGCCGGGCGGCAGGGCGTTCTCCACGGCTGTCAGGTTCGCCCTATCCTTTCGATTGAGAAACCTGGGGAACTTCAGGCCCCGGTTCCCCACACGGAGTTGAATATAGCGGCCGCCGAGTTGAAGCCGGCGGGTGAGCTTGGGACCCTTGGCGCCGTAACCGTCCCGGTCCACCTGCACCAGCAGTCTATCGCCCTCGCTCATGAGGAATTTGATGGATTTGGCTTTCTCGTCTTCCGTGCCGAAACGCTTGGCGTCGTTGAAGCCCAGGAAACCATCCGTTTCATCGCCAAGGTCGATGAAGGCCGCGTTCAAGTCCCGGTCGATTTTACGCACGCGCCCCCGGACGACGGCTCCGGCGCGCGATACGGGATCGAGCCCCGGGCGTTCATGCAAAACCTCGATCACCTGTTGATCCCTATCCAGCAACGCAACGCGAATCTGGCCGGGATCTTGCTGAATCAGAACCAACTCGGGCCTCACGGCGCCGGCCTTTTCAAAGGGTGGGGATACCCCGCGCCGGACAACAGACCGATGACGGTTTGGACGCACAGCCCCACCACGTTGGGATAACTGCCGATGACTTGTTTGACGAACAACGCGCCCAATCCCTGGATGGCGTAGCCGCCCGCTTTTCCCTCCCATTCGCCGGAAGCCGCGTAGCCCTCGATTTCCGCGCTCGATAGGCGTTTGAACTGAACGATGGTGGTGACGCGCCTGGCGATGGCGCGCCCATCGGGGCGCACCAGGGCGACGCCTCCGATGACGGCGTGCCGCCGGCCCGATAGCAATTTCAGAAACCGTCCCGCTTCCGCCGCGTCGGCGGGCTTGGGAATGGAACGCCGGCCCAGCGCGACGACGGTGTCCGCCGCGAGAACAAAGGCGCCCGGATGGGACGAGGAGACGGCGGCGGCCTTCTCGCTCGCAAGCCGGAGAGCGAGAACGCGCGGCGGTTCGTTCGCCAAGGGCGCTTCATCGACGTCCGCCGGCGCTGTCAGGTCCGGCGTTATCCCCACCCGGGCCAACAGGTCAAGGCGTCGGGGCGAGGCGGAGGCAAGGATAAGGGGGGGCGTCATGGCGGGGTCCGGCGTATGGTCCGTGGTTACTTGAACCGGCCTGGCGTTACTTGAACCGGCCTGGCGTTACTTGAACCGGCCTGGCGTTACTTGAACCGGCCTGGCGTTACTTGAACCGGAAGGTGATCCGGCCCTTGGTTAGATCATACGGCGTCATTTCAACATTGACGCGATCACCGGCCAGCACGCGGATGCGGTGCTTGCGCATCTTGCCGGCGGTATGGGCCAGGATCTCGTGATCGTTATCGAGTTTCACGCGGAACATGGCGTTCGGCAGCAACTCCGTCACGGTCCCGGTAAACTCGAGAACGTCTTCTTTGGCCATCGGGACTCCAATCGGCTGCTTTCGGGAGGCCAGAACATGGACAAAAAGGTTTGGAAAATCAAGGGCGCGCGGAGACCGCCGCCGAGGATGAACCGGACACGGTCCAACACCGGTTTCCGGCGCCGGCCGGCGCCCTGTTCATGAGAGAAGGCCCATTCGCGGGAAAAAGCCGGAACGGATCATGTGTCCAACGCCGCGTGAGTGGGAAAGCGCGCCTTGATCCGTTGCGTCAACTGATCGCGCACTTGGCGGTAGCTTTCCAATTTCACGTCCCGGCTTTCGCTCTCGATCAACGCCGGATCGAATGTGTTCCAGAACTCCACATCGCAGGCCATGGTCCGCGTCAGTTCCATGGCCGAGTGATGCGCTTCCGGCGACAGCGATATGACCAGGTCGAAATAGGCGTCTTCCATCTCCTCGAACGTCTTGGACCGGTGCCTGGCCATATCGACGCCAACCTCGTCCATGACGGTGACAACGAAACCGTCGATTTCGCCCTCTCGCACACCAGCGCTGTCAACGTATGTGCGGTGACCGTGGAGAAATTTGAGTAATCCCTCGGCCATGGGAGACCGCACGGAGTTCCGCGTGCAACAGAACAGGACCGCGCCCGGGATATCGCTCATGACCGCGGTCAGGCCCGGATGTGGAGGACGCAGACCAGCGTGAAAAGCCGCCGCGCCGTTTGGAAGTCCACCTTCACCTTACCTTTCAGGCGGTCCTGGAGAATTTCCGAGCCCTCGTCGTGCAGGCCGCGGCGTCCCATGTCGATGGCCTCGATCCGGCTCGGGCTGGCTGTCTTAATCGCGTCATAATAGCTCTCACAGATCATGAAGTAATCCTTCACGACCCGGCGGAAGGACGAGATGGGCAGCGTGATCTTGTCCGGACTGCGCGCGTCGTCCTCGCAGCGGATGTCGAAAATCAGCCGGTTGTCCTCGATGGACAGATGCAGATCGTAGGGACCGCCGTCACTGGCGTTTTCGGGGGCGAAGACGTTCTCCTCCAGCAGATCGTAGATCGCGACCTTGCGTTCGTGCTCGACTTGCGGGCTCCGCCGGACAACGGTCTTCTCGTCCAGGAATATCCGGGATATCCGGTTTTTGCCGCCGCCGCCGCTCATGGCCCGGCCCCGCGGTCTAAGCCGCCGCCGTGTTCAGGCGGATGGCGATGGAAAGCGCGTGGGCGTCCAGCCCCTCCGCCTCCGCCAGGCGGATCGCGTCCGGCCCGACGGCGCGCAGGCCCTCGGCGCCGCACTGGATGATTGAGGAACGCTTCATGAAATCCAACACGCCCAGCCCAGACGAGAAGCGCGCGGACCGCGCCGTCGGCAACACGTGGTTGGGGCCGGCGATATAATCGCCCAGGGCTTCCGGAACGTGCCGGCCCATGAAGATCGCGCCGGCGTTGCGGATTTTCACGCCGAGCGCGTCCGGGTCGTCCGTGGCGATTTCCAGGTGCTCGGGCGCGAGGCGGTCGGTCAGGGGCACGGCGTCGTCCAGCGCCGGCACCGTGATCACCGCTCCATGAACCCGCCAGCTTTCGCCCGCCGTTTCCGTCCTCGGCAGGGTCTTCAGATGATCCTCGACGGCGGCCTCCACGGCGTCGGCGAAGGCTGCGTCGTCGGTGATCAAGATGGCCTGGGCGGCCGTGTCGTGCTCGGCCTGGGACAGCAGATCGGCGGCGATCCAGCGGGGATCGTTCCGGCCATCCGCGATCACCAGGATTTCCGACGGTCCCGCGATCATGTCTATGCCAACGGCGCCGAAGACCCGCCGCTTGGCCGCCGCCACATAGGCGTTGCCGGGGCCGGCGATCTTATCGACGCCCTTGATCGTCCCGGTGCCATAGGCCAGGGCGCCGATGGCTTGCGCGCCGCCGACGCGGTAAATCTCGTCCACGCCGGCCAGCCTGGCGGCGGCGAGGACAAGCGGGTTCACCACCCCGCCGGGAGCGGGAACGGTCATCACCAGGCGTTCGCATCCGGCCACCTTGGCGGGCAGCGCGTTCATCAGCACGGAGGACGGATAGGCCGCCGTGCCGCCCGGAACGTAGAGGCCCGCCGCCTCGATCGCCCGCCAGCGATGGCCCAGGCGCAAGCCCGCCTCGTCCGTATAATCAAGATTCTCGGGCCGTTGTTTTTCGTGATGGCGGCGGATACGGTCCGCGGCCGCCTCCAGCGCCTTCATGGTTTCCGCCGGAACCTTGGCGGCTTCCCGGTCAAGCTCCCCGGGCGTGACGCGGAGGGACTCTTCCGTCACGTCGAAGCGGTCGAACGTTCGCGTATACTCGATCAGCGCCGCGTCGCCGCGGTCTTTCACGTCGGCCAGGATGGCGGCGGCGGCGGCGTCCACGTCCGCCTCCGTTTCGCGCCTGGCGTTCAGCAGGTCTTTGAACCGCGTCTCGAAACCGGGCGCGGACGCGTCAAGCCGCAGCGGCATCGACGGCCTCCGTGAATTTATCGATCCAGCCGGTCATTTCCGCCGCGCGCGTCTTGAAGGCCGCGCGATTGACCGCCAGACGCGACGTGATCCGGATGATGGTCTCCACCTCGACCAGGCCGTTGGCCTTCAGGGTGCCGCCGGTGGAAACCAGGTCCACGACGCGCCGGCAAAGCCCCAGCGCGGGGGCCAGTTCCATGGCGCCGTTCAGCTTGATGCACTCGGCGTGCACGCCGCGCGCCGCGAAGTGCTTTCTGGTGAGCGCCGGATATTTCGTCGCGACCCGGATGGAGGACCAGGTTTTCGGATCCTCCGTCTCCATGAATTCCCCGGGCGCGGCGACGGACAGGCGGCAGCGGCCGACGCCCAGGTCCAGGGGCGCGTAGAGTTCCGGATAATCGAACTCCATCAGCACGTCATTGCCGCAAACGCCCAGATGCGCCGCGCCAAACGCCACGAAGGTGGCGACGTCGAACGAGCGCACCCGGATGACGTCCAGGTCCGGCGCCGACGTCTCGAAGCGGAGCTTGCGGGATTCCGGGTCGTGGAAATCCGCTTCCGGCTCGACGCCCGCGCGGCGCGCCAGGGGCATCACTTCCTCCAGGATGCGGCCTTTGGGCAGCGCGAGCACGAGTTTCTCGTTCGCGCCAGGGGATGCGCCAGGGGATGCGCCAGGGGATGCGCCAGGGGCCATGGTCAGCCGTCCTTCATTGACGCCGGAGCCGGGGCGCCGGCCAGTTTCGCCAATCAAGGCGCATAGATAATGGGTTTTCACGCCGGACGCCAGCGTAAGACCGCCGCGGGCAGCGGGTCAGTTTGAAAATGATGGCGGCTAACGCGCGGTGGAAAGTGCGCTCGCACGACGCCATATTGTTCGAATAAGCAAACACCCAAAACGTTCACGCGACGCAAACATGCTGGCTAAGCATGTGATTGATATTGAAACGGGCGAAAGAGAAGAATAAGAGATTGATCGAAAGCGGAGAAAGGTCGGGAAAAGGGGTCTAAATCAAGGAGTCGTGTGCTCAATCCAGATCAATGATCAAAAATATCTAGTATTTTCTAAGGCGCGCGATGGAAAAATAATATACAAATTATTTTTATTGAATCTATAATAATTTTTAATATTACGTTAATTTGAATTAAATAAATTATTTAGGCTCACGCCTAGCCAGGAGAGTTTTTCCGGGGCGGCCTAACTCCAAGGCGGCCCGGCAGGGCGCCAGCTTTATCGGAAGCGCGCCGGAACTGCGCCAGAACCGCGGTTGCCGTATCGCCGCCGGGTTTTCTTGAGGCGGGGACAGCCGCAGCCATGGCGCGAAGGCCGCCGGTCGTGCCGCCGTCCGGGTTCCTTGAGGTGGATGTAGGGGTGGAAAGTGTGTTTGGGCGTCCCCTTGACCTTGGCGGGCCCGGCCTTGGCGGTTCCCCAGAAACCCTTGATCCCGTTGATATGAACATGCCCTCTTGCGAACTCATCTTTTGAATGATCGACGCGGTAATGACCGTAACCGGGGCCCGGCCAGCCCGTTATAGCCACCGCCGTCCGCCGGAGTTGACGACGGTGCTGGCGTCCACCTCGCCCCTGATAACGCCTAACGCCCTGCAACGCGCGCTTTGAACAATCCGGCGCGGTCCCCGTATAGACATAGCCGTCGCGCTCAAAGACGCCGAAGACGACGGTCTTGCCGTAAGCGCCGCGCCCCCGTTTGCCTTTAACGCGCTTGGCGCCGAAAAGGCTCTCGTCCATTTCAACCATGCCGAACAAGGGCCGCATCGCCTCGCAGGCCAGGAAAATCCGTTCCCGCAAACCACCATAGACGCGGTTTACGGTGTTGCGGTTGGCGCCAGTCAACTCAGCCGTTTGCAAGGCCGTCAAATCGGCGGCGAAACAACGCACAATCTCGCGGATTTTCTTCTCGGAAATACGGGAACGCTGTGCATATTTGTTTTTCATTTAACGCCACAGCCGTATGACCAAAATAAATCAATCAGCTAGGCATGACCTTACTTAATATATTACAATAGGGTAAGGCGCATAAAAAATAACCGCCAACAAACCGCTTATCAAAATGACCGCCACCCGCGACTCGTCGTCAGCAGCTTCCAATTAGCATCAAGTTTGATCGCCCTACTTCGTCTTTCGCTTCCACAAACTCACATGCCGCTCAATAGCGCTGTCTTCCACCAGCCTCATGCGGTTTAATGAGCGGCTTGCGGCGACGTTGAGATACCCGATATTCATCGTCAGCGTATTCATAAGCGACAAAGTTAAGTCCGTTACGTTTCGTCATAACGCCTTCCTGTATTTGTTTAAGCATTGTGCTTTAATAACCAGAAGGTCGTCATCCAAAGATTTATCTATCTCTTAACCGCGATCACTGTCCATGAATATCCGTGTCTATGATGCAAATTTTCAATTTCCAAGCCAGCTTGAGAGACTAAATCCTCCACCTCTTTTTTTGTGTAGTATTTAGAATAAGAAGGGTTTAGTTGATCAAATATGACATAAACTTGTTTTTCCCAACTGAATTTAATAAAAACTTCGATCATGTATCTCTTTAGCGGCAGATCAAAAAATTTACACAGAAAAATATATATTGTAGTAAAAATGTTTAAAAATTGCGATACGGCTCTAAGCAGCATATCTGGCATTAATCTGGTAATTCTTCTCAGATTGTCGAAAAAAAATAAATACAATTCGTTTCCTTCATAACCGTAAAGCCAGAAAACAGCTCTTCCATTCTTACGCAGCGAACGATGTATTTTTCGAACAATTTTTTTTGCATTTGGGCTGTGGTGAAGGACGCCAATGGAAAACGCATAATCTACAATGTTATCAAAATCAATGTCCTCACCTTTAATATTAAAAAATTCAATTTCACATGTTGTTTTTTCATTATTTTTTTTCGCTTTCTCAATGGCTTTGGATGGCTCTACTGATATTATTTTTCTTGGATGGTGCCTCGACAGCATCTTAAGAATACGGCCACTTCCGCTTCCAACCTCCATAATTTCTTTATTTTTAATATTGCCAATTTCAAACGGATAAACGATATCTCTGATAAGCTCGTCCGAGCCAAAATAGCCATCAATTTTACTATCAACAGAAAATTGATTTCCAAAATCGACATAAGAATCTTTGTGATTTTTTCTCAATTTTTTTGTCCCCGTATAACAGAAATGAGCATCGGAAAATTCATGTAGTGTATGAATACAATTTCTATATTGATTTCTCCTTTCAAACCATACGGCTGCTCCACGCAGATTTGTCACGCACCGGAACATACTAACAAAGCATTTCAATGACGGAAGGACAATCTAATCCGTTAAGGTGTGAGTAGGCATGTTTGCCATGCCTGTCGGCCCATCAGTCAAACAATTCAGATCGGCTATGTTCGACTGCGTAGGCCGTAAATAAGGCGCCTAATTCGATGGTCGTCGTGAGTGTGCGTTGATGAGCTAGCGGACTGATTCGAGACTCGGGTCTGGCTTCGATCATGACGACCGGCTGGATTCCCGCCCGCGCGGGGGGTGACGAAGTGAGCGGGGGAATGACGGCTTAAGGGCGCGGAAGAGACGGAGCGAGGGCGCCGGGAGTGACAAATCAAGAGCTCGGGAATGACAAACTGGGGGCCGGGGAGTAAGGAAAGAGGCTAAATCGCGTCCAAAAAGCGTGATCCGGTTGCGATGCGCCAACTGGCCGTTTGGTTCCTTTCCGGCCCCGCGATTGGTCCTCCAATCAAGGTGCGGCGTCATGTAAGCCGCGCTTCTCACCACTGGAGAATCGAACCATGTACGCTGTTAACGTCCGCCCAATCCAGTTTGGCGACAAGACCGCCTGGCGCGCTCTGTACAAAGGGTATGCGGATTTCTATGACACCCCGCAAACGGACGAGATGGCGGAAACGGTCTGGTCCTGGCTGTTCGACGAAACGCACGTCATGGAAGGTCTTGTCGCCGAACGGGGGGCCGTGCTGATCGGCCTTGCCCATTTTCGTGAAACGCCACGTCCCTTGCGGGCCACGCATATCGGTTTCCTGGATGATCTCTATGTCGATCCGGCGCATCGGGGATCGGGAGCCGGGGACGCGCTTTTCGACCGGCTGCGGGCCATCTCGGAGGACAGAGGCTGGGGGCTGACGCGCTGGCTGACCGCGGACGACAACTACCGGGCCCGGGGGCTGTACGACCGGATCGGGCGCAAGACGGCCTGGAACCTGTACGAGATGGACTGACGTCCGGCCGACAAGGTTCGTCCCGCCCCTTTCGGCCAGCGGCGGTCAGGGCGGTAATCGCCGGCTTTCGCCATGGTCATGGGGACGCCGCAATGGCGGGCGCCGCCGGCCGGCTCAGCCGTTCGCAGGGCCGGCGACCAGCGGCGAAACAACGCACGATCTCGCGGAGTTTCTTCACGGAAACACGCAAGCGCCCCGCATGTTTTTTCCACTTCACGCCATGGCCGTATGACCAAAACCAATCGATTAGCCAAGCGGGACCCAAGATTTTTATTGGAAAATTTTTCCATTTTTGTAGGCTATGAACTGGGCCCCTAACATTCGGGCAATGACGGTTCAAGGTCAGTGGATGAAGTCAATGGCGGGGCAAACACCTAAAAAACGGACCAGAGGCCGGCCCCGAAACGGATTTTCGGCAAAAGACGCCGGCACCGTCAAGGCGCTCGACCGCGGGATGCTGTTGCTGGAAACTTTGGCGAACGAGTCGACGGCGACCTTGACGGAGCTTGCCCTTAAGAACGGCATGCCGCCATCATCCGCGCACCGCTTACTCATCACGATGCAAAATCACGGTTTTGTCGATTTCGACGAGACGTCGCAGGAATGGCGCATCGGGATTGAAGCCTTTCGGATCGGCTCATCCTTTCTCCACCGCACAAATCTGCTGGTGGCGGGACGGGACGCGATGCGCACCCTGATGGAGTCGAGCGGTGAAACCGCGAACCTCGGCGTGGCCGATAACGGCGATGTCGTGTTCGTCAGCCAGATAGAAACTCACCAGCCGATCCGCGCTTTCTTTCGCCCGGGCGCCCGGAGCCCCATGCACGTTTCCGGCATCGGCAAGGCGATGATGGCCGAAATGCCCAAAAGGGAGGTCGAAAAAATATTACAGCGCAAGGGCCTAATCCAAAAGACAGAGCGAACGCTAACCTCGCCAAAGGCCCTGTTCGACGACCTGGCCGCAACCAAGGCGCGGGGTTGGTCCCTGGACGATGAGGAAGCCGCAGCCGGGATGCGTTGCGTCGCCGCCCCTATTTTCAACAACTGCGGAGAAGCCGTCGCAGGTATTTCCGTTTCCGGCCCAACCGTCCGGTTGACGAATGAGGCGGTCGCCGCCATCGGCCCTGAAGTGAGGCGCGCGGCGGCCCAAATCACCACATTGATCGGCGGCGCTCCCTCGCGGGAAACCGCCTTGTCAAATCAGCGGACCACCCAGGTTTCGCTCTGACCGGAGAAACCGCCTCGCCCGGCATGAGCCTTTAGACCATCTCTTCGGACCGGAAGACGCTGCGAGAGCGCGCTTAATAGATAATTCGACGCATATCGTCGGCGCGGCTGGACCATTGACACCAATCCCGGGGACCCAAACCCCACTTGTTCCTGACGGCCTTGTCGGCCCCTTTCTCGATCAGAAACTCGGCGGCCTTCACTTGACCGGCGGCGGCGGCGAACATCAGCGCCGTGTTGCCGTATGCATCCAGCGCGTTCACATTGACGCCCTCTTCAAGCGCGGACGTCAACGCATCCAGATCGCCTTTCTGCGCATCCATCAGAAAGGTCTCGGCGGGGACAGCCATTTTTTTCTCCCAAATCTCTCTGTGATTAGGGCGCGTTATAGCGGACCGCGCCCAATTCGGAAACATCGTATCCACCGGGCACCCGCGTCCCTTCAATCAGCAAGGCGCTCAGACCTCGGCGGATCTGCAAACCGGTTCCGCATCGCCATCCGTCAAATCCGGCGCCGGTCGGTCCCGCCCGTTCCATCCTCGATCCAAAAGTCGATCAAACGCCTGAAAAACAACCTTTACCGGTCATGCGCGTGACCGGGGTATCGCCGTTGTGGACGAGTTCGCGAACCTTGCCTTCCTTGATCCAGAAGGCGCGCAATCTCTTGCGTGGTCATCAATTCAGGCACGAAACCATCCCCCTGGACGCTTGCAAAAACCCCTTTTGGAAACGGGTTTTTATTTTTCCGGCAAATCCTGTATCTCTTGCCGCTCCCCGGCCCCGATTCAACCACCAGGACCAACCCGCCGGGAGATTGAGGACGCCGCCAAGATGAAATTCGACGGGAAAGACCTGCTGATTTGCGACTGCGAGGGCACCATGCCGCTCGACGCCAGGGTCATCGCGGGCGCCTTGGGGATCGAGGGCGAGGCGAAAACCGCGACGCATCTGTGCCGCAAACAAATCGAGGAGTTCCAGCGCCGCGCGGGCGGTGCGGGCGCGGGCGGCGAACTGCTGGTCGCGTGCACCCAGGAAGCGCCCCTGTTTCTGGAAACCCTGGAAGCGATGGGCGAGGGCGCGCCAGCCGCGTCTTTCGTCAATATTCGCGAGCGCGCGGGCTGGTTCGACGGCGCCAATGACAAGGCCAGCGCAAGGAACGCCGCCGCCAAAATGGCGGCGCTGATCGCCGAAACGGCCGTCGAGCCCGAACCCGCACTATCGGTTACGATGACATCCGGCGGAGTGACCCTGGTGCTGGGCAAGGACGAGGACGCGCTGGATGCGGCGAAGACGCTGGCCGGCTCGCTGGACGTGACGGTCGTCATGGAAGAGGCCGCGCAGATCATCCCGCCCGCCCTTGCCGACGTTCCCGTCTTCAAGGGTAAAATCACTGGCGCGGGTGGGCGCCTGGGCGCCTTTCAGGTGCGAATTGAGCGGTTCGCCGCCGCCAAGGCGTCTTCAAGAGGCGTCATGGATTGGGACGGCGCCCCACAGGCGGGCGCCTCTGAATGCGATTTGATCCTGGACCTGCGCGGCGGCCCGGCGCTATTCCCTCACGCGGACAAACGCGACGGCTACTTCAACCCGGACCCGAAAAATCCGGCGGCGGTTTGGGAGGCCATCTATCGGCTTTCCGGTATGGCGGGTGAGTTCGAAAAACCACGCTACGTGGATTACGACCACAACATCTGCGCCCACTCGCGCTCGAAAATAATCGGCTGCTCGCGCTGTATAGACAACTGCCCGGCGGGCGCCGTCACGCCCGACGGCGACCGGGTGAAGATTGATCCCTATATTTGCGGCGGTTGCGGTGTTTGCGCCAGCGTCTGCCCGACCGGCGCCGCGTCCTACGCGCTGCCGCGGAAGGAAGGACTGTTCCAACGGCTCCGCGTGCTTCTGCAAACCTATCTGAAAGCGGGCGGCGCCGATCCGGTGGTGTTGTTCACCAACCAGCGCTCCGGCGATGAAACCATCGGCCTCATGGCGCGCTTGGGAAAGGGCCTTCCCGGCAACGTCATCCCCGTCACCGTCAACGAAACGACTCAAGTGGGTCTGGACGCCATCTTTTCGGCCATGGCCTACGGCGCGTCGCGCGCGCTTTCCCTGATCCCCGCCGCCAAGCGCGAGGAAGCGGGCGCGTTGGCGGAGGAGCTTAAAACGGCGGAGGCCGTCTTCGAAGGCCTCGGATACGGTTCCGGCCGGACAGGCGTCATCGATGCGGCGGACCCGGCACAGGTGGAAGACGAACTTTGGTCGCTGCCCGCTCTCAGCCCCATGCCCGCCGGCGATTTCCTGCCCCTGGGCAAGAAGCGCGCGATCATGCGTCTGGCTCTGGATCATCTTCACAAGAACGCTCCAAACCAGGTGGCCCACGTGGACCTGGAGGCCGGCGCGCCGTTCGGCCAGGTTCAAGTGGACACATCCGGCTGCACGCTCTGCCTTTCCTGCGTCGGCGCGTGTCCGGCCAATGCGCTTCGCGACAACCCGGACAAGCCCCAATTGTCCTTTGTCGAGGACGCCTGTGTGCAATGCGGACTTTGCAAGAACACCTGCCCGGAAAAGGTCATCCGTCTGAAACCGCGCTTAAGTTTCGAAGAAGCGTCCGCGTCCGCCGTTGTGATCAAGGCGGAAGAACCCTTCCATTGCGTTCGCTGCGGCAAGCCGTACGGCACGCACTCCTCCATCCGGCGCATGGAAGAAAAACTGAAAGGCCACACCATGTTCGCGGGCGGCGGAATCGTGAAACTGAAGATGTGCGACGACTGCCGCGTTGTTGTGCAGTTCGATGAGAAGCAGCCGCTCTCCGGCGCGCCCCGACCGCCGCCGCGCACCACGGACGACTACCTAAGGGAACGCGAGCAACTCCGCGAAGCCGCCAAGGCGGACATGGACCTGAGAGGCATGAAGACGGAAGGCGAGGACTGACCCTCGCCCGCCGCTGGCTTCCGCCGTCAGGCGTCCTAGTCCATATTGGCGGTTCCGGTTCCAGTGACCGCGGCGTTAACGGCCGAATTCCTCATCCGCCTTCTCCCGTCTTGTGGGCGGCCGGCGATACGCAGGGGGGCACACGCGGGAACCGGTGCTTGAGCCTTGCGAGGAAACGCCTCCGGCGCCAAAGCGTCATTTCCGCGAAGGCGGGGTTCGTATGACGGTCCCGCATTGAGTCGGCGTGTCATTCCCGCGAAGGCCGGAATCCAGCCAGGCGGGCCGCATGCCGGCTTATCCATGAGTGACGGCAATGATCGAGTGATGGAGGTTGATCTGGTTTCCCGCCTTCGCGGGAATGACAAGGAAAAAGCGGAAATGACGGATCAAACCTATTGGAAATCCATAAGCTGTAGCACGTCCGGCCTGATCTGACAGACGCTGCGTCAAAACCGGCAACCCTCGCCCCTTTCAAAAAGCGGCGGGAGCGGCGTCAGATCAAGTCTGAAATACTACACCTTAGTTAACCGGACCGCGTGAGCGGGACAGGATATCCATCGCGATGCCCCGAACCGGCGGGCTACCGCCCGGGTCGTCGGACATTTTCGCCGTTCGGCCCTTTACTTCCGCCATGACCTCTTTCTCGCTGATGTCCATACCTTTCAGCATGACCGTCAGAACCGATTCGATGGCGATCACGTGGGCGGCCAGGTTTTCAGTCTCTTCGATACGTTGCGCGGCAGCTTGCCCGAACTTTTGAAGCTCACCCGCAATAGCCGTTAGACTGCTTTCCAAATCCTTGATTTGTTGGAAAAAACCTGTGTTCTCCAGATGTTGGAGAAATTGCTTGGAGATATCGCTATCGATATCGGACGCCTCGTCGGCCATTGCCGCCCCCTGTCATCTTGTCAACTGAACTCATCAAGCATAGTGAGACGAAGACAACTTGTCATGAACCGATGGGCGCTCACGCCGGCGCGGCGGCGGCTCGCTGGGCTTGATTATCGAATATCGAGTCAGCTCCATTGGCCCGGGGCGGGGGAATACGCACAGGGACCGCCATCTGGCGAGGCTCCAACGTCGGTTCTCCCGTGACGATCCGCTCATCGAACTCATCCATTCGATATAAGACAGCAAAAACAAACGCCGAGGCGTTTTGCTCCGGTCCGGTTCGGATTCATGCAGAGTCCGCACATGGTGAATGGTGACGGAGCCGGCCTCGCCGGTCAGCGCCACGGCCTTGCCGCGCGCGCCCTCATCCCATCCGCCGCGACGGAACCGCAAAATACACCGTTCAAATGGTGGTCATAGAGAGGGCCTTTATGACTGCCGGGCGCCGCTTGAAAGGGGCCGCTTTCTTCTTTCACATCCGCCAGGAATACGCCGACCGCCAGCAGATCGTCATTCGTATGCGGGTAAAACGCCCAATCCTGACGCCAATCAATCGCCACCCCGCCGTTGGGAGGTTTGATATTGAGCTTGGCGTGATCGAAACGAATCGCCGGACCGATAAGTTGTCCTAGAATGGCCAACAGCTTTGGGTGGCGTATGGCGGCTTCGCAGACCGGATGCCGCTTGTTCGGGTTCTTGATGCGTCGAACGGCGGGGCGCGACCCGCCGAGTGCCCGGGCGCCAAATCATAGCGCGCGTCACGGCCTTTCAGCTTCCGCGAGGCTTCCACAAATTCGTCCGTCACCCGGTTGAGCGCCTCTAATTCGGTCGCCCCAAAACATCGGGAACCAAGAGATAGCTGTTCTCCCGATAAAAACCGGCGTCCATATCGCTTGACATCATGCTCTCCTTCCCGGGATGCTTTTCTCCCAACATCAATTGTGCGTGGCCATTTGGGAAATCAGCGCTCCCCAAACGACGCATTTCTGCAAATTTGACCGCCGCGAACGCCCGGCAACACTTTGATTTCCGCATAATTCCCCTTATGATACGGCCAAGTCCCGGTTACGGGGAAACAGCGGCGCGATAACTGATTGACGTTCGCTGGCAATGAGGAACGTAGGAAAGGCAACCATCATGAAGTCCGTTATCCAAGGCAGCGCTCTCGCCGTCGCCATCGCCGTGATCGCGTTCTTTGCTCTGAGCACGCAAGATTTTTCCTCCACGACGAAGTTCTCGACCGAGAACGTCCGGGTTAACTAAACCCGCTCCCGTTTTCTTCGGATAAGCGTTCTAAAAAACTTCTCCAGACAATCATCCGGCATTTTCAATCGAGCAATCTTTCGGAAGCGGGTCGAACGCGCGCCGGAGACACCGGGGCTTGGCCGCTCACCCCGGCGCCGCTGGTCCCGTGCGGGCGGAATCCATATGGCGTTGTGACCGGCCCCCCGCCTTCGCGGGGGTGACAGGAAAATAAGGGAATAACGGCAAAAAGACGCCGTCAGTCCGGCGAAGGCGGGAGTCCAGACGGCTGACAAAGGGCTCGCGTGTGCGGGCCTTTTTGTTTCGATGACTATGGGAACTGCGGTCGCGCGGCCGAATGGTTTGAGGATTTGACTGGCGCCGCGGGAAACGCTGCGGCCAAACCAACAGGCGCCACGCGGACATAAAAAGGGCGGCTCTCAGAGCCGCCCTTTCCCAACCGGATACGGGAACCGGCTACTCGGCGGGCTGTCGAATGCCCGCTTTCACCTGCTCTTCCTTGACCCACAGGGAGTGGTGCTCTTTGGCCCAGTTCAGGTCAACCTGACCGGAACCCACGGCGTCGAACGCGCCCTCCATGCCGATGGAACCGATATAGATGTGGGCGATAACGATGATGATCATGATCAGACCAACAATGGAATGCCAGAGCACGGACAGTTGCACTTCCTGCAACACCGTGAACTCCGTCGGCAGGTTCAAGCCGAAGATGTTAAGGAATGAGAAAGTACCGGCCCAGGGTGTCACTTCATAGGGGAAGATCAACGCGACGCCGGATAGGCTGAGCGAGAGGCCGCCCAGCATAACGGACCAGAAAATCAACTTCTGGCCGGCGTTGAAGCGCGGCGCGTCCAGGTGGACGCCGCTGGAGAACAAACCGCCGCCCTTCAACAGCCAGGCGACGTCACGGCCATTCGGGATGTTGTGACGCACCCACATGACGAACATCAAAAGCACGCCCAACATGAAAGCGAACGCCAAATAGTGATGCGCCAACTTGCCGTAATAAGTGATTGCGCCAAAGGCTTCCGGGCCGATGACCGGTTGAACCACATACCGCCCATAAGAGATATTCAGGCCGGTCAGACCCAGCACAATAAAACTGGAAGCAGTCAGCCAGTGGGTGATCCGCTCAAAAGCGTTGAACCGCTCGATCGTCGCGCCATCGGGCGCCCGGCCGTGTTCAATCTTGATCCGGCCGCGAATCAGGAAGAAGACGGCCAGCAAGGCGACCATGACGCCCAAGCCGACGCCGCCCCACTTGGCGAGCGGCCCGTTCTTGAAGGCCTGGAAGGTGTCGCCGTCGGATTGAACCAGTTGAGCGGCATTTTGGTCCGGAATCGTAACGGTTCCTCTGACGCCGCCCCGAATGGCGCGCCACATTTGGGCGTCCGACAAGTTGCCCAGCGATTGTCCCGGCACGGCGCCCCCTTGCTGCGCCGACGCCGGTTGAATGTCAACGGCGAGGCCAAGCGCGAGAGTGATCGCGAAAGCTAGAGTCACTTTTTTGAAAATCCCAGTCATGGTTTCTCCCTTTACCGATGTCGGCCGCGCCGGGTGGGAAGCCCGCGCAATCTTGCTTAGTTGAGATTGTAGGTTTCTTTCGGCGCCGGTGTGTTCGCGGGCGGGCGGACATCGGTGCCGGACGTCGCGACGGACGTGGCCGCCGCGCTGGCGCCGCCAGTGCTTTTGATCGTGCCGGATTGCTTAACCGCGCGAGCGCGCAATTCGCGAAGCGCCTCCTCGCTCAGGGCGGGTTCTGATTTACCTTTGTAAACACCCGGCTCCCAGCGATGCACCTGGCCCTGGTTTTCTTCGCGGCAACCGGCGAGAGCGGCCACGGCCACCAGCAGAACCAGAGACGCGCGCGTCAAAGGAAGAAATTCGGTCAATTTCATTGTTACTCCTCCTCCGCCGCCGCGTTTTACGGCTGGCGACCAACTCCTTACATTTTTAGACGGCCCGATAATCCCAGAGTTTGCGTCCACTTTGCAAGGCTTTGTGCGCGCGGCCACCCAATGAGAAGCAAGCGAACCCATGCCCTCGCGCAACGCATCGGCGTTTGAAACAATCACGTCACGTCTTGTATATCGAAAGGGGGGCGTCCGCAACAAGCGGAACGCCCCCCAATCGACGCCGGAAACGAGTCACCGGAAGAGCCGGCCGCCCGTTTCCGCAGAGGCCCGGTTAAGAACCGGTCTTGAGATCGTAGGCCGTGCCCCAGCCCCACGCGCCGCTGCCGAAGCCACGAGCCACGACGCGTTCGCGGTAGATATTGCTGATCACGTCGCCGTCACCGCCAAGGAGAGCCTTGGTGGAGCACATTTCGGCGCAAAGCGGCAGCTTGCCTTCCGCGAGACGGTTCGCGCCGTACTTCTGGTATTCGGCGGCGGAGTGATCGTCTTCCGGTCCGCCGGCGCAGAAGGTGCACTTGTCCATCTTGCCGCGAGAGCCGAAGTTGCCGGCTTGCGGATACTGCGGCGCGCCAAACGGGCAGGCGAAGAAGCAGTAGCCGCAACCGATGCAGAGGTCCTTGGAATGAAGGACCACGCCCTCTTCGGTCGTATAGATGCAGTCCACCGGGCACACCGCGATGCAGGGCGCGTCGGAGCAGTGCATGCACGCAACCGAGATGGAGCGCTCGCCCGGCTTGCCGTCACTAATCGTGACGACGCGGCGCCGGTTGATGCCCCAGGGTACATTGTTTTCGTTTTTACACGCCGTGACGCAGGCGTTGCATTCGATGCAGCGCTCGGCGTCACAAAGGAACTTCATACGTGCCATTGTTCGCGTCTCCCTTCCTTAAGCCGATTCGATCCGGCACAGGGACGTTTTAGTCTCCTGCATCCGGGTGACCGAGTCATAGCCGTAGGTCCCGATCAGGTTGACCGCCTCACCCAACACGTAGGGATCGGCGCCTTCCGGATACTTGGACCGCAGGCTCTCGCCTTGCCAATGACCGCCGAAGTGGAACGGCATGAAGACAACGCCTTCCTCGACGCGCTCGGTGATGAGCGCCTTGACTTTGACCTTGCCGCCTTCGGGCGAGTAAACCCACATCATCTGGCCGTCGCGGATGCCGGCATTGTTGGCGTCCACAGGATTTACCTCACAGTACATGTCCTGCTGAAGTTCGGCCAGCCACGAGTTGGAGCGGCTTTCGTCGCCGCCGCCTTCGTATTCGACCAGACGGCCCGACGTGAGAATGGTCGGAAACTCCTTGGAGAAGTCGTTCTTCTGGATCGACTCGTAGAGGGTCGGCAAACGGTAGCCTTTCTCTTTCGGGAAGTCCTTGTAGGTCGGATAGTCGGCTACAAGGTCACGGCGCGGCGTGTACAGCGGTTCGCGGTGAATCGGAACCGGGTCCGGGAAGTTCCAGACAACCGTACGGGCCTTGGCGTTCCCGAAAGGCGCGCACCCGTGCTTGATGGCGACACGCTGGATACCGCCGGAAAGGTCGGTTTTCCAATTGGTCTTGTCACCAGCGACCTTTTCGATCGCCGCGCGTTCCCCGGCCGTGAGGTCGCCATCCCAACCCAGATCCTTCAGCATTTTCATGGTGAACTCGGGATAGCCGTCCTTGATTTCAGAACCGGCCGGATAGCTGCCTTCGGCAAGGAGGTTTTCGCCGTTCCTCTGAACGCCGAAGCGGGCGCGGAAGCAGAGACCGCCCTCGGCCACAGGCTTGGAGGTGTCGTAGAGGATCGGCGTGCCGGGGTGCTTGATGTCCGCGGCGCCCCAACATGGCCACGGCAGACCGTAGTACTCACCGGAGACAGGGCCGCCCTTGGCGAGCAGGGTCGTCCTGTCGAAGGTGGCCTGGTTCGCCATGTGAGCCTTCAGACGCTCGGGCGACTGGCCAGTGTAACCGATGGTCCACATACCCTTGTTGAATTCCAGGGTGGTGGCCTCGACGTTCGGCTCTTTCCGACCGTCCTTCAGATCGTCCAGCTTGATGTTCTTGAAGAACTCTTTATCGAAACCGAACTTCTTCGCGAACATGTAAATGATTTCATGATCGGTCCGCGATTCGAAGACCGGGTCAATCACCTTGTCACGCCATTGCAGCGAACGGTTGGACGCCGTAACGGAACCGCGGGTTTCGAATTGCGTGCAGGCCGGCAGGACATAAACGCCGTCCTGGCGGTCCGGAATGATGGCGGCGAAGGTCGGCACCGGGTCGATGACGACCAGCATGTCGAGCTTTTCCATCGCCTTTTTCATGTCCGGCAGACGGGTCTGGGAGTTCACGGCGTGACCCCAGCAAACCATGGCGCGCAGCGGGTTCGGCTGGGTCATGTTCTCTTTGGATTCGAGAACGCCGTCGATCCAGCGCGACACCGGGATGCCGGAGCTTTCCATCATCTTTTTGGAATGGAAACGCTTCAGCAGGAAATCATAATCGACATCCCAGACACGGGCCCAGTGCTTCCACGAACCGGTCTTAAGACCGTAGTAGCCCGGCAGTGAGTGCGACAACACGCACATGTCGGTCGCGCCTTGGACGTTGTCGTGACCGCGGAAGATATTCGCGCCGCCGCCAGCCGTGCCCATGTTGCCAAGCGCCAGCTGCATGACGCAGTACGCCCGCGTGTTGTTGTTGCCATTGGTGTGCTGCGTGCCGCCCATGCACCAAACGAAGGTGCCGGGACGGTTATTGGCCATGGTGCGCGCGACGCGGCGAAGCTGGCCGCCCGGAACGCCCGTAACACGTTCGACTTCTTCCGGATTCCACTTCTTGATCTCGGCTTTGACCTGATCCAGGCCCCAAACGCGCTGCTTGATGAACGTCTTGTCTTCCCAGCCGTTCTCGAACACGTGCCACAGGATGCCCCAGATCAGCGCCACGTCCGTGCCCGGACGGAACCGGACATACTCGTCCGCGTGAGCGGCCGTGCGTGAAAAGCGCGGATCGCAGACGATCAGAGCGGCGTTGTTTTGCTCTTTAGCCTTCAAGATGTGCTGCACCGAAACCGGGTGCGCTTCCGCCGGGTTGGACCCGATCAGGAACATCGCGCGGCTGTTGTGCATGTCGTTGTAGGAGTTCGTCATGGCACCGTAGCCCCAGGTGTTCGCGACACCCGCGACCGTGGTCGAGTGACAAATCCGCGCCTGGTGGTCACCGTTGTTGGTGCCCCAGAAAGCGTAGAATTTACGGAAGAGATATGCCTGTTCGTTATTGAACTTGGCGGAACCCAGCCAGTAAACCGAGTCAGGACCCGCTTCCTCGCGGATCTTTAACATCTTGTCGCCAATCTCGTTGATGGCGTCGTCCCAGCTCAAGCGCTTCCATTTGCCGCCCTCAAGCTTCATCGGGAACCTCAGACGGCGGTCGCCGTGCGCGTGCTCGCGAACGGCCGCGCCCTTGGCGCAGTGCCCGCCCAGGTTGATGGGGCTGTCGAAGCCGGGCTCTTGGCCCACCCAGACGCCGTTGGAGACCTCGGCGATGACGGAGCATCCCACCGAACAGTGGGTGCAGACCGATTTCACCTTGGTCGCGTTTTTAGCCGCGCTGCCCACGGCCTTGGCTTGTTTCGCGAGGCCAAGCGGCGTCGCGGACAGAAGCGCGGCTCCCCCGGCGGTCACACCGGACCGCTTGAGGAAGGTGCGGCGGTCAATAGACCCGCCGACCACACCCGCCAACGCTTTCGTCAAACGGGGGCGTCCCGCCACCCCGTTGCTTTTTTTGGTGAGCATCTAACTCTCTCCCGTAAGCGTTTCGTTTAGAGCCGCGCCAGTTCGTAGTACGTGCTGACGTGCTCGGTTTCCCGATATCCGGCGGCATTGCCGGAACCGGATTGAACCGCGGCCTCCGCGGACTTTCCGTTGGAAAGAGCCACGGCGGCGACGCCCGCCGCGGCGCCACCAGCGAGGGTGGCCTTCTTCAGGAAATCACGGCGGCCAAGCTCCGATTTGTGTTGGCTCATAACGGTCTCCTTCGTTGAAAATACAACGCGCCGGATGACGCGCTGGTTTTAGACCTCGGCGATCTTTCACGAAATCTCTCGATCCGACCGCTTCGGCTTTTTTTGTTTTTGGCGCCCCTTCGGTTTCCCGGAGCGGCGCGGGTCTTTGGGTCTCACGGAGACCCGAAACCGTTTACCCGTCCGCCGTCCGCTCTCCTGCGGCCAAGCGGAACGCATCCGCCTCAATTGCCAGGAACAACCGACCGACGGTTCCAACCGGCATGTAGAAGACAGCGGATTTCGCGCCCTCTATGTCGGCGAAACAACGCGCCCCCCAGGGCGCGATGTGCTTATCGAAGAACGCCCGCTGCCCGGCCAATCCGGCGGGTTCGCCGAACGCGCCCGTGATCAGCCCGTGCATGACCTCGCACAGGAAGGCGATGTGGTCCTCGGGCTCCGTTACGTCCTCCGAACGCTCGACGCCCAGGTCCCGCAAGTCCCTCCGCAAATCGGCGAGCGGTTTTTCGTGAAGGAACCCAGTCAAATAGTAGGATCCGTAGGGCGTCAGCTCGCCGCCGGCGCCCATACCGTAAAATAAGACGCTGTATTCATCCTCGGCCGCCATCTGCGTTGTGCGCACGGCCAACTGGCCGAGACTGTTCACGGCCCGGCCCAGGTCGCTTTCGTCGCCGTCACTTTCGTCGCCAGTTAGGCTGCGGACAAACGCCAGGGCGTCCGCGTCCATGGGACGGGCCAGCAATCTGGATAACAGCGCGTAAAACCTAGAGCGCCGCAAATCTTCTTCACGAAGGTGCGCGGGCGGGCCCGCCTCTTGAATGTTAGGCGCAGGAGGCGTCCACCCTTCTTCCGTAGTTATTGATGGAGTTTGCTCCACCCTGTGCTTCCCTTCTTGTTCGTTCCCATTTTGACGGTCCCTCCGGGGAGGGAAGCCACCACATCCGCCATTTTTTTACTCGCCGCCGCAGTGGACCTTGGCGGATGAATAAGGCGCACCACCCTGCGGCATACTCATTCTGTATTGTGAAATAGGCGCCGTCAACACGCTTTTTGGCCGGAAATGTCTGATTTTCCTCGCATCAATCGTATTAGACATAAGGTTTTTAGTCCCTTTGATTTGTCCGGTTTTTACGCTTAAGCGGCGAAAATATTACGAAAAAATGACGGTTTTGCGGCGCACCATGAAAATCATCATCACTATGAAAATCATTATCAACCAAAGAGTCGCCTTGGCCTTGTGATGTTTTTTTAAGCCGTTCTTGAACACGCGCTCACGCCGCGCGCCGCAACCCGGCGTTCAGAGGATGAACCGTCCGGCGTTCACGCCGCCCCGAAAGCGCTCCGCCAGTCAGCCCGCAACGCCAACATGGTCGTGGCGGAGGGATTGGAATAGCCCGCGCCGGGGGCCGCGCTCCGGGTCAGTTCACCGGCTTCGCCGCGTTCGGGAAGAACGCCTGCCGGCCCTTGATCTTGTACGCCGCGATCAACCTTTGGCCTTCGTCCGACGTCAGCCAGGCAACGAACTTCCGGCCCATGCCGGCCTTTATGTGCGGGTGCTTTTTCGGACTCACCAGGATGACGCCGTATTGGTTGAACAGCGGCGGGTCGCCCTCGACGAGGATTTCCAGATCGCCCTTGTTCTTGAACTTGAGCCAAGTGGAGCGGTCGGACATCACATACGCGTTCAACCCCTGCGCCGTGTTTAACGTCGCGCCCATGCCGGAACCCGTTTCCCAGTACCAGGTGCCGGAAACGGATTGCAAATCGACGCCCGTGTTTTTCCAGAGGCTGAGTTCTTTTTTGTGCGTGCCGCTGTCGTCGCCCCTGGACACGAACGGCGCCTTGGCTTGAGCAATCCCACGAAGCGCCGCTTCCGCCGTTTTTTTGCCCCGAACGCCCGCCGGGTCCGTCCTGGGCCCGATCAGGACGAAGTCGTTGTACATGACGTCGAGGCGTTCCACGCCGTAGCCGTTGGCGACGAATTTTTCTTCTGACGGCTTGTGGTGCACGACGAGCACATCCGCATCGCCTTTTCTCGCCGCCCGGATGGCGGCGCCCGTGCCGACTGCGACGACGCGGACGTCAATCCCAGTCTTGGCCGTGAACTCCGGCAGGATGAAATCGTAAAGCCCCGAGTTCAGCGTCGATGTGGTCGATGACAGGGTGATGAAGGGCTTGTCGGCTCCCGCGCCCGCCGGCGCCATCCCCGTCAACAAGGCCAGCGCCGCGGCGGCGAAGGTCGATTTCCCGGACATGGTCATTTCCTCCGTTCTATCCTTGTCGGATTCTTGTCAGACGTAAAGTTCGCCCGCCAGAAAGGCCTGGGCCGCCTCATTTTCTGGCTGCTTGAAAAAGATTTGCGCCGGCGTCTGCTCCACCAGGCTTCCTTGGTGCAGGAACAGCACCTCATCGCCCAGGCGCTTTGCCTGGCCCAGATCGTGGGTGCTCATGATGATACGCGTCCCCGCCTCGAAGATGGACTGGATGATGCGCTCCACCGCGCGGGTCGCCGCTGGATCGAGGGACGCTGTCGGTTCATCCAAAAACAAAACGTCTGGACGCAACGACCAGGCCCGGGCCAAGGCCAGACGCTGCTGCTCGCCGCACGACAACGCGCGGGCGGGGCTGTCGGCGATGCGCGTCAGGTTCGTGCGCTCCAGCACCTCGTCCGCCCGGCGGCGGCGCTCACCCGCGTCAAGCCCCCGAAGCCTCAAGGCGTAATCAATGTTGGACCTTGCTGACCGGCGCAGCATGACGGGACGCTGGAACACCATGGCCTGGGCGTTTCTGTCATCCCGCGCCCAGCGTACTTGTCCCTCCGTGGGCTGGATCAAACCATGACAGAGTCTCATAAACAGGCTTTTGCCCGCCCCATTGGGACCCAGGACGATACTCCGCCGCCCCGCGCTCAAGGTGCAAGAAATTCCATGGATCAACCGCTTGGACCGGATGGAGAGACGCACGTCGTCGAGTTGCAAGGGAAGGATGCTCATCGAACCGCTGCGGCCGTCTGGCGTTCGGTCACCACCTTCAACAGATAGACGCCGAGATTCACCAGCAGGGCTATCAGGATCAGGATGAAGCCAAGCCCCAACGCCAACGCCAAATCGCCCCGCGACACCTCCAGCGCGATGGCCGTGGTCATCACGCGCGTCACATGATCGATGTTGCCGCCCACGATCATCACCGCCCCGACCTCGGCCGACGCCCGGCCGAACCCAGCCAGCACCGCGGTGACCAGCGTCAACCGGCCGTCCCATAGCAGTGTCGGCAGCGCCCGTGTCGGCCCGGCGCCCAGGCTCTCGAGTTGCTCGCGGTATTCCGTCCAAAGATCCTCGATCACCTGGCGCGCCAGGGCCGCGATCAAAGGAACGGTCAAGACCGTCTGGGCGATGATCATGGCGGCCGGGGTGAACAACAACCCCAGCACGCCAAACGGTCCGGCGCGGCTGAGCAGCAAATAAACCAAGAGTCCCACCACGACGGGCGGCAGTCCCATCATGGTGTTCAACAGCACGGTCAACGCCGCGCGCCCCGGAAACCGGTAAAGCGCCACAGCCGCCCCGACAGGCAAGCCAATCATCGTCGCGGCCCCGACGGCGGTTAGCGACACCCGCAGCGAGCGGCCAACGATCTCGAACAGATCGGCGTCCACTGTCATCAACAAGGCGCCGGCCGAAACCAGAGCTTCCGAAAATTCACTCATTCCCAAGCAACTTCTTGCGTTTTCGGCAAAACGGCGGCATGCCGCGCAAAAAACAGGAAAGTATAAATACATAAAAAAATGCAAGGTAATATGACCGTCCCGCCGCGCGCCAATTCAAAGTTTTCCGATTCGCCCACCATCCAAGCGCTTGCCGGGAAGGTTACCCGTTCCTATTTTTGTTATCCGTCCCAGGTGGCCAAACAGAAATATAACAACCAATGAAAATCCACCGGGCGGATGTGGAGGAACCGAACCATGCCGGAGGGCGGAGCCAGCCGAGACGCGGGAATCCCTGCGGGCGACCAGCCGCCGGCGGATGAATTTCTCGTCATGCCCAATCCGGAAGACCCGCGCCTGACGGAACGGGTTCGGGGAATCGACCAGGACGGCGGCCCGGTGCTGACCCATGTCACCGTCGAACGCCCCCTAACTCTGTTCCTGAACAGCCGCGAGATCGTCACCATGATGACGATCTGCGATTACCCGGAATATCTCGCGGTCGGCTATCTGGTGAATCAGAACATGCTGAACCCGGCGGACACCGTCACCGCCATCGAATACGACGACGACTTGCAGACGGTCGTGGTCCGTACGGCGGAAGAAACCGATTTCGAGGATAAACTGAAGAAGAAAACGCAAACGTCCGGCTGCGCCCAGGGCACGGTTTTCGGCGACATGATGGAAAAGTTTGAAACCATCACGTTGAACCCGGACGCCAGGCTCAAGACCTCTTGGCTCCATACCCTTCAAAAGAAAATCAACACGGCCCCCAGCCTGTATCTCAACGCCGGCGCCATTCACGGCTGCGTGCTTTGCGAGGAAGACCGCCCCCTGCTCTACATGGAAGACGTCGGACGCCATAACGCGATCGATAAGATCGCGGGCTACATGCACATGAACGGCTGGTCCGGCCGGAACAAGATATTCTATACGACAGGCCGGTTGACGTCCGAGATGGTCATCAAGACCGTACGGATGGAAATCCCGATCCTGGTTTCGCGCTCGGGCTTCACGGCTTGGGGCGTTGAGTTGGCGCGCGACGTCGGTCTGACCCTGGTGGGCCGATCCAAGGGCAAGCGGTTCCTGGCGCTCGCCGGCGAGGAGCGGATCGAGTTCGACGCCGATCACAAGGAAGCCGCGAACGAGCCCAGGGAATGGAGCCGGAAAGGAAGCCGGTCATGACGGCTCCTTCTTGCGATAATGTTCTGGCTCGCGATAATGTTCTGGCTCGCGATAATGTTCTGGGCGTCCTGCTGGCTGGCGGCCTCGCCCGGCGCATGGGAGGCGGTGACAAACCGCTTCGGAAGTTGGGAGGCCGCCCCATCCTGGACCACGTAATTGAGCGGGTGACGCCGCAAGTAGGCGCCCTGATCCTAAACGCGAACGGCGATCCGGCGCGGCTCGCGGACTATGGCCTTCCCATCGTCGCCGATGTGGTGGAGGGCGCCCAAGGTCCCTTGGCCGGCGTCCTGACCGCCTTGGAATGGACGGCTGAAAACTATCCCGGGATCGAATGGGTCGGATCCTTCGCGACGGACGCGCCCTTTATCCCGACGAATCTCATTGACCGGTTGGGCGCGGGCATGACCAAAGCGGGCGCCGAGCTTGCTTGCGCCAAATCAGGGGACCGCACGCATCCGGTCTTCGGCCTTTGGCCGGTGCGGCTGAGGGATGCGCTGCGCACGGCGCTGATCGACGAGGAAATCCGCAAAATCGACCGTTGGACCGCGCGCTATGAAATCGCTGAAGTATCCTTCGACACCGACCCGGTGGACCCCTTTTTCAATATCAACAAGCCGGAAAATCTGGCCGCGGCGGAGAGGCGGTTGGCTCTTCTGGACAATACTGGCGTCAAGGAAAGTTCAAGCGCGTGAGTGGAGCGGACCGGCAAATGGAGTTGGGCGTCGTGATCGAACGGCGCGGCTCGGCGAACAAATGGTTGGACTTCGAACACGAGGTCATAGCCGTTGTGCCGGGCGCCAAACCAATGAATCCCGTGGACGACGACTGGCGGTTACTGGAACAAGGCGACGGGTTCGAACGCTTTCACGCCGGCACGCTGACTCTGGAACTCTTCAAGGGAGAGACCGGGGGCTACAAGGTCAATCTGTCCAATTTCCGTCCGCATGTATATGTCGTCCTTAGCCCCGGCGAGGAAGCGGAAGACCCGGACTTGTTCCCGACGCTCGTCACCGTCTGTCCCTTCGAGGCCGAACGCTATACGGAAGACTCGGAACAGATGGTCGAGGGCGTGCCCATGCCGCCCGAAATCGCGGGCTGGCTACAGGCGTTTTGCGACGCCTTTCACAAGGATGTTCCGTTCGTGAAACGTAAACGCAAACCCTATGATCCACGCAAGGGCGGCTTCCGCCGCCATGGCGGGGGCGGCGGAATGGCGGACTGATGACGGGCTTGTCAAAAAAATCCGGGGGCCGCCTGGGGCGCTGGTCGCGTTTGAAGCAAGCGCGAAAAGAAGGCGGTGAAGCCGCCGAAAGCCGCCTTGATGAAACTGACGCGCCGGCGCCGGACCGGACGGCGAAGGAAGAAGTCCGCCCGGCCACGCGGCGCGGCGCGGCGCCGGTCGCCAGCCGCGCTCCGCGCCCTTATATGGCGCCGCTGGCCGACACGGATGCGCCACGCCCGGAAGACACGTTCGATCAGGAGGCGGAAGCCGGCGAAACGCGCGAGTTGACGCCGGAAGAACTGGAAGCGATCAAGGACTTGCCGCCTATCGAGACGTTGAACAGGGACTCTGACTTTTCCCGGTTCATGAAGGACAAGGTGCCGGATTACATCAAGCGAAAAGCGCTTCGCCGGATGTTTCTCTCCGACCCTTTCTACAACGCCGTCGATGGTCTGAACGATTACGACGAGGATTTCACCCTGTTGGCCCAGATGGGGGCCGCGGCGTCCGACTGGAGAGTTGGGCGCGGGTTCCAGACGGATAAAGATCTGGGTCTGGAACCCGAAGAGGACGCGGAAAACCCGGACGCGGGTGAAACCGGCGGAGACTCGGCGCCCAACGCCGCCGCGCTCGAAGCCGGTAAAGACGGCGCCGCAGACGGCGAGGGCGGGGAAAAGTTTCTTTCCGCCGCCGCCCGAGCCGAAGCCGCCGGCCAAACGAGGCGCCCCGGAGGCGGAGACGTGCGTGGCCCCAACTTTATCGCCCGCGGCCCAGGGGCGGCGAAGCCCTCCATGCGCGAACTCCGCGTCAAGGAACGCGACGACGACGATAATGACGTCGGCGACGCGGATGGGGATTACGGCTGAGGCTGTTCCCCCTCGCCCCGTCCCTCTTCCCGGGGAAGAGAAATTCAGATTTGTCCCGCCTGATAGGCCGCCAAGGTGAACAGCGCCCCCACTGCGGTGATCGCGGCCGCTCCCCCGAACTCCAGCACCATGGCCAGCGCCTCCCCCGTCCGGCTGTCCGCATCGACAAAACGGGTCATTAGGCTCCGGGCGAATATACAAGCCATGCCGATGACGCTGATCGCGCCCGCCATGCCGATGGAAATGGCGATCACCAAAAGCACGCCGATGGCCACCATGTCGTTGGCCAGAGCGAACAGCATAACCAGGAGCGCGCCCGTGCAAGGCGCCATGCCGGCGGCAAGGGAGAGGATGTTTTGGTCCCGCCGGGCCTCACCCTCGTCAAAATGATCAAGATGACAACGCCGCCCATGGCCATGACTGTGACGTCCATGAGCATGAGCCCCGAGATGAGCGCGCGCGTGATCGGCTCGACGCCGCGCCGCCGCTTTCCGGACAACCCGGACGAACATCCATATCCCGGTCAACGCGATGACGGCGAACGACGCGACGCGGAGCCACTGGATCTCCGCCGCCGAGCCGCCCAACAGCACGCGGATCGTCACATCCGCCGAGACCACCAGGACAATCGCCATGACCACATGCGTGACGGCGATCTTGCCGCCCATCGTCAAACTCTTCGCGAAGCCGGCTGGATGGGTCAGGAAATAGCTGATCACCACCATCTTGCCATGGCCCGGCCCGGCGATGTGAAAGGCGCCGTAAAACAGGGAAAACAGGACGCCAAATGCGACGGCCTTGGGAGTGGGGTCCGCCGCGACGCTGGTCATGTAATCGGCGATTCGGGTGGTGATTTCGCGCTGCGCCCTCCTCACCCAGTTCCAAGTATCGTTGAAAAGGCCGGCTTCGGCGGCGACAGGGGCCGGGATGGGCGCCGCCGAAGCGGGTATCCCGGTGAGCGGATTAATCCGGGACGCGGACCCGGCTTGCTCGGCGCCCGGATCCGGTTTACCGGTCAAGGGGTTCGCGCCGACCGGCCCGCCGATAGACACGGAGAAGCCCAGCAGAAGAAACAGCGCCAACGCCGTCAGCTTGTTTTGCAAATCAGGTCCATCCGAATGGGATAGATGAAACCGCCATAAATCGGATTACCCGGATCCTCGGCGATATTGGGAATGCAACTCTCGGCCCCCTTGCCCTCGAAGCGAATCGGCTTGTCCCCGGCGGGCGCCACATCGACATAGAACGTGTCGTCGCGGACGCTGAGAGCGAATAACGGCGGCGGCACGGGCTTCGGCAGCTTCAAATCAAATTCATAGACCACGGTTTTCGGCTCCAGCACGGCTTTGAAATTCGAGACGTGCTCGGGCAGAAACCGCGCCGGCTCACCCTTGATCAGCGTCCACGTAAAGTAGTTGAATTCCCTCAAATTCGAGAACGCCTGCTCATGAATTGTTTTGATTTCCGCAGCGTCCAGCACACCGTTTCCGTCCAGATCAAATTCGGTCTTGATCAGCGCCGCGAAAAACCCGTCGAACGCCCACCTGTGCCGGATGGCGACAATCTCGCCCTTCTCCAGCACCAGCGTCGCCCAGTTTGTGATAAAGACGTGCGGGTGGGCGTTGGATTGCCGTTCAACGGCGCTCAGCGCGAACACGAACGCGGTCAAGGTCAGAAGCTTTTTCATGAGGCGAATATAGCCCAAAAACCGCCCGCGCGCCAACCATCCCTGAAACGCCGCCCCGGCGAAAACCGGGGGCCGCTGTTTGAGTCGCGGCGGATTTCAACTCTCGCTGATAAGGGCGCAGTATTGAGAGCGCGGCGTGACAACCGCATATCACCCGGGACGAATCGAACCGGAGCCCCCCATGCTCGACAGCGCCCGATCACCCGACACCGCGTACGACAAATTGGAAAGGCGCTTCAAACGCCTGAACGCGCTGGGCGAGGCGGCGGCGGTGCTGCACTGGGACTTGGCGGCGATCATGCCCCGGGGCGGCGCTGGGGCGCGCGCGGAACAACTGGCGGAACTCGCCGCCGTGCGTCACGGCATTCTGACGGCGGCGGAAACGGCGGACCTGATCGGCGAGGCGGAAGACGGCGCGGCCTCTCTCTCTGACTGGCAGGCGGCGAATCTTCGCGAAATTTCCCGAACCTACAAAAAGGCGGCGGCATTGCCGGAAGATCTCGTCGCCGCCCTCTCCAAAGCGTCCTCCGCTTGCGAAACCGTTTGGCGCGAGGCCCGGCCGGAAGGTGACTTCAAGAAAACCCTGCCTACGCTCAGGCCGCTTCTGGACCTGGTTCGCGAGCAGGCTCAAGCAAAGTCCGAAGCCCTGGGCCTGGGCCTCTACGACTCGCTGCTGGACGATTACGAACCCGGAGGCCGGTCCGCGGAAATCGACGCCGTTTTCGCGGAACTGGAGGCCTTCCTGCCCAGCTTCCTGTCGGACGTTCTGGACCGCCAAGCCGGGCAACCGCCGATCCTGACGCCCGGCGGCCCATTCCCCATCGAGACGCAAAAGACACTCGCCGAACAGTTGATGACGGCGCTGGGATTCGATTTCGATCATGGCCGTCTGGATGTCTCGCCGCATCCGTTCTGCGGCGGCACGCCCGACGACGTGCGCGTCACGACCCGCTATGACGAGGCGGACTTCACCTCGGCCCTGATGGGCGTGCTGCACGAAACCGGCCACGCGCTATACGAACGCGGTCTGCCCAAGGACTGGCGCGGCCAGCCGGTGGGCGAGGCGCTCGGCATGAGCATTCATGAAAGCCAGTCGCTGCTCGTTGAAATGCAGGTCTGCCGGTCCCGCGATTTCCTGGAATGGTCACAGCCCCTCATGAAGCGGGCTTTCGGCGGCGAGGGCGCGGCCTGGTCCGTCGATAATCTGGCCCGCCTCCACACCAAGGTCGAGCGCAGCTATATCCGCGTCGACGCGGACGAAGTCACCTACCCGGCTCACGTCATCTTGCGTTACAAGCTCGAAAAGCCGCTGATTGAGGGCGAAATGGAAGTGGACTCGTTGCCCGAGGCCTGGAACGACGGGCTGGAGGAAATTCTCGGCGTCCGCCCGCCGACGGATACGCTCGGCTGCCTGCAAGACATTCACTGGTACGACGGCGCGTGGGGCTATTTCCCGACCTACACGCTGGGCGCCATGACCGCCGCCCAACTCTTCGCCGCCGCCAAGGACCAGGACAGTTTGATTGAGCCCGGCGTCCGGAAGGGCGACTTCGCCCCGCTCATGACATGGCTCCGCGCCAACGTCCACGGCAAAGGCCGTTATCTGGACGCCAAGCAACTGCTGATGGAGGCCACCGGCAAGCCGCTGGACGCGGAGGTGTTCAAAAACCACCTCAGAGCGCGGTATCTGTTATAGCACGCCTGGGGAGGCGCACTAGGGTCCTTGCTCAATCAGGGGATTCTCAAGGCGGGCGCCTAAACATGATTCAAGCTTCCAACCGTTACGAAGGTTTGGATGGCGAGGTCCCTGTTCCGGCCGAGCGGCGATGCATGGCGGCGAGCGGCGGCGCGATTTCCCGGTTGAGCACAGTCCCTGCACGGCGCTCTACAACCGCTTCGATCATCGGAGCGAGCAAGGGGTCTGGCGCCAAGGGATATGGCGCGGCGTGTTCCACGCGCCCGGCGGCCAGAACCGCATCGTCAGGGTGGCCGCGTCGTCAGGGCGTCGGCGTCGTCAGGGGCGCCTTGGCGGACAGTACGCATATCAAGGCTCATCGCTGCGCACGCCGGAATTACGGCCCGCACAAGACGCTGTGCAACCGTTTTGCGCACAGGAACTGGTTGGGCGTGTCCAGCCGCATCCTCGCACCGCTTGCCGAAGACGCCGACAGGCCGGACCACGTGATGATCGGCGGAGGCCGCTGCCGCGGCGCCCTCAACGCCAAGGGCGTCACCCCCCGCATCCCGCCGGTCAAGAACGGAACGGCGCCTCTCATCCACGCCAAGGCGCTCGATAAAATCCGGCGCAAGGTCGAGAACATGGTTGCAATGCTCAAGGACTGGAGACCTATCGCAACCCGATACGGCCGCCGCACGCGCGTGCATTCTTTTCCGCAATATGCATCGCCGCAGCCGTCATCTTCGCTCTCAAGCAATGAGTCCCGAGCCTAGTTATGAACGACGAAATTTGGAATGAAGGCACAGGACAATGGGGCGAGCAGATGATTTCCGAGACTGCCACGAGTACGCGTCTCGGCGCCGGCGCACCTCAAAAGAACGTGTCCGCGCGGGTGAACCTACGCCTTCATCGACAAGCATTTTATGACGCCGGTCTTCCGCCCATGGAAGACTTGGAAGATGATTGGGAAAACTGACTTGCACTATGGCTTCTGAAATTCAAGCCAAGGCGCCAACCAAATGGCGTTTATCTTATGGATCACGCCTAGCTGAGAGGGTTTTTCCGGGGCGGCCTAACTCCGAGACGGCCCAACAGGGCGCCAGCTTTATCGGAAGCGCGCTGGAAGCGCAGTTTTCGTATCGCCGCCCGGGGGTTCCTTGAGGCGGATGTGGGGGTGAGATGGAAAGCGTGTTTGGGCGTCCCCTTGGCGCTTGGCGGCCCCGGCGGGTCCCCGGAACCCCTGGCGGTTTCCCGCAAACCCCCGGTCCCGTCAATGGGAACACGCTCTCTTGCGCGCCCGTCTTTTGAATGATCAACTCTTTTGAATGATCAGCGCGGTAATGACCGTAACCAGGGGCCAGCCAATCCGTCCTGGCCGCGCTGTCCGCCAGAGGCGGTGACGGCCCCGGCGTCCGCCTCGCCCCCCCCCCCCCGATAACGCCCTGATAACGCGTCCCGTGACGCGCGCTTTGAACAATCCGGCGTGATCTCCGTGCGGACGTGTTCCGCGTGGACAGGCCCCGTGTGGATAGACCCTGTGTGGACAGGGCCGCCGCGCGCGGCGTTATGGTCCTCATGATAGCGGCGAAGCGCGGGCCCAAAATATTCCCCAAGGCGCGGCGGTTTATGACTGAATCTTTTTGGATTTTGTCTTTTTAGTGATTCCCCTTTTCGTTGTTTTATGATTTTTCCTCTTCAAGGAGGATCATTGCTGGGCGGATGAAAGACTTGACGCCGCCGGCCGCCCTCTCTCCTGCGCCAGAACGGAGCGCAATGATCCTTACGGGCCGGAAGACGGTGTGACGCACACGCTCAAGCCGCATAGCCTGAAGAGCAAATTTGAGCAATGTCATGACCGACGTGTGAAACGATCTGACTCGAACGGCTGACGAACAAGAAAAAATGGCGCGTTGTCCGGCTGACTGGCTTGACGATGTGAGACAGAAACCGGGACTCTATTACGAACAGGGGAGGCTTCCCGAATGCCAGGTTTGATACGCCGGTATGTGCGTGTTGTGGATGCGGTGAATTACCGTATCGGGCGCGTGATGATGTACGGCGTCTTTGTGATGATGGGGATCTTGCTGTGGTCTTCCATTTCCAAAACCTTTTTCCTTCCATCGCTCTGGACGCTGGAAATGGCGCAGTTTGCGATGGTCGCCTATTACATTATGGGCGGGCCCTATTCCATTCAGATGGGATCGAACGTCCGCATGGATCTCTTTTACGGTTCCTGGTCTCCCAAACGCCGGGCGCTGGCTGACTCCGTAACGATTTTTTTTCTGATTTTCTATCTGGGCGTTCTGCTCTATGGGGCTGCCGACAGCACCAGCTATTCACTTGAGTATGGCGAACGCAGCCCGACGGCATGGCGTCCCTACCTTTGGCCCGTCAAAGTTCTGATGTGTTTCGGTTTCTTCCTGATGCTGCTTCAGGCTTTTTCCGAATTTTTCAAAGACCTCGCGCGCGTCAAAGGGGAAGAAATCTGATGTCATATGAGATGATCGCCATTTTGATGTTCTCAACCATGATGCTGATGCTCATGACGGGGCAGCGCGTCTTTGGCGCGATTGGCGCCGTCGCGGCTGTCGCCGCCCTGACCCTGTGGGGGACGGGGGGATCCGATATTCCGTTCTCATCGGCGATGAAGCTGATGAAATGGTATCCGCTTTTGACGCTGCCAATGTTTATCTTCATGGGCTATGTCTTGTCCGAGTCCAAGATTGCCGATGATCTTTACAAGATGTTCCATGTCTGGATGGGGCCTGTGCCGGGCGGCCTGGCGATCGGGACCATTTTCCTGATGGTTCTGGTGTCGGCGATGAACGGACTGTCGGTTGCCGGGATGGCGATCGGAGCCACAATCGCCCTGCCGGAGTTGCTGCGTCGCGGTTATGACAAGCGCATGGTCACAGGTGTGGTTCAGGCTGGTTCCTCGCTGGGCATTCTGGTGCCGCCATCTGTTGTTCTGGTGCTCTACGCCATGATCGCGCGCCAACCGGTCGGCCAGCTGTGGCTGGCCGGTGTGACGCCGGGTCTTCTGATGGCGGCGCTGTTCATTCTTTACATTGTCATTCGCTGCCGTTTGCAGCCGGAGCTTGGCCCCGCGCTGAAAAAGGAAGACCGCAGCCAGATTTCCCAGGCCGGGAAACTCCGCCTGCTTCGCGCCGGCGTCCTGCCGATCATGATCTTTGCGGCCATGATGGCGCCTTTCGTCAAGGGCTGGACGTCACTTGTTGAAAGCTCCGCCATCGGCGCCATTGCGGCCTTCGCCGCCGCGGTCATCAAAGGCAGAATGACCAAAGAGGTTTTTGAGACCTCGGTGCGTCAGACCCTTGGTGTTTCCTGCATGTTCATGTGGATTATCCTCGCAGCTCTCGGCTTCGGCGCTGTTTTTGACGGGCTGGGCGCTGTCCGGGCCATTGAAAATCTTTTCACCGAGCGGCTGGGACTGAGCCCGTGGATGATCCTGGTCCTGATGCAGCTGTCCTTTATCGTCATGGGGACCTTTTTGGATGATACGGCCATGCTAGTCATTATGGCGCCACTTTATGTTCCGCTGGTTCATGCGCTTGGTTTTGACCTGATCTGGTATGGCGTGCTTTATACCATCACAACGCAGATTGCCTACATGACGCCTCCTTTCGGTTACAACCTTTTCCTGATGCGGGCCATGGCTCCTCCAGAGATTGGATTGCGCGATATCTACGGCTCCATCCTTCCCTTTGTGATGGTGATGGTTCTGGCCCTGTCCCTGGTCATGATCTTCCCGGAAATTGCACTGTGGCTGCCTGAAACAGTCTATGCCAAATAAAAACGGCGAGAACCCCGGGAAAGACCAGGGCGCCACAACCGGGTTTCGTTCAGGAACCCAACTGGTATCCTCCACTGAGCAAGGAGACTTCGATATGACTACAACGAGACGGACGTTCCTCAAGAGCGCCGCTCTGGCCGCGCCCGCGACAGTAATCTCCGGCGCTCCGGCGATTGCACAGTCCAAAATCCGCTGGCGTATGCAGACCTATGCTGGTTCCGCACTGGCCGCGCACGTTGTCAAACCGGCTATTGACAGCTTCAACAAGATTGCTGGCGACGAGATGGAAATCGAGCTGTTCTATGCGGATCAGCTGGTTCCGACAGGTGAACTGTTCCGCGCCATGCAAAAGGGCGCGATCGATGCGGTTCAGTCCGATGACGATTCCATGGCTTCCCCAACAGAAGTCACTGTTTTCGGCGGTTACTTCCCGTTTGCGAGCCGTTACTCCCTGGATGTTCCGGTGCTGTTCAACCAGTACGGTCTGAACGAGATCTGGGATGCGGAATACTCCAAGGTTGGTGTGAAGCACCTCTCCGCCGGCGCCTGGGATCCTTGTCATTTCGCGACAATTGATCCGATCAAATCCCTGGAAGACCTCAAGGGCAAGCGTGTCTTTACCTTCCCGACCGCCGGCCGTTTCCTGAGTCAGTTCGGCGTTATTCCTGTAACCCTGCCATGGGAAGACATCGAAGTTGCGGTTCAGACCGGTGAGTTGGACGGTGTCGCATGGTCCGGTATTACCGAGGATTACACTGTTGGCTGGGCTGACGTGACCAACTACTTTTTGACCAACAACATCTCCGGTGCATGGGCTGGTTCCTTCTTTGCGAACATGGACCGCTATCAGGAGCTGCCGGATCGCCTGAAAGAGCTGCTGAAGGTCTGTATGGACAGCTCTCATTACTATCGCCAGTGGTGGTACTGGGGCGGCGAAGCCTCTCTGCGTGTGAACGGCGACAAGATGAAACTGACAACTATCCCTGATGAAGAATGGGCGCGGGTGGAAAATGCCGCTGTGAAGTTCTGGGATGAGATCGCTTCCGAGTCCGAAACAAAGGCGAAGGTTGTTGAAATCTTCAAGCGCTATAACGCCGACATGCAAAAGGCGGGACGCCCGTATCGCTACGGTTAAGTCCGTATCCTTTGATCATGCTTATGGGGAACCCGGCTCTGGTTCAGAGCCGGGTTCTGATAAAAACTCCTTTTTGAAAGCCTGCAAGAATGTCTGTTTCATCCCGATCCCTGTCTTTCGAAGATTTGAAAGCCCGTGTTGACGGTGATTCTGTCGATACTGTTCTGGTGTGCCTGGTGGATATGCAGGGGCGTTTGATGGGCAAGCGTTTCCACGCCCGTCACTTTGTTGACTCCGCCTGGGGCGAAACCCACTGCTGTGACTATCTCTTGGCGACGGATTTCGCGATGTACACCGTTTCAGGCTACAAGGCGACAAGCTGGAAAAGCGGTTACGGCGACTATGTCATGAAACCGGATCTGTCCACGATCCGCATGGCGCCGTGGCTCGAAGGCACCGCGATGGTGCTGTGTGACGTGCTGGACCACCACACGCATGAAGAGATCGCTCACTCGCCGCGCGCCATGCTGAAAAAGCAGGTTGCCCGTCTGAACAAACTTGGCTTCAAGGCCATGACGGCGACCGAGTTGGAGTTCTTCTATTTTGAGAAGAGCTTTGATGAAATCCGCAAGGACAAGTACCGCGATCTGGAGCCGATTTCCGGAGTCAACCAGGATTACAACATCCAGCAGACAACCCGTGAGGAATGCCTGCTGCGCCCGGTGCGCAATCACCTCTATGACGCGGGTGTTCCGGTGGAAAACACCAAGGGTGAAGCCGAGACAGGTCAGGAAGAGTTGAACATTCGCTATGCTGACGCGATGGATTGCGCGGACCATCACACCATCGCCAAGCAGGCGATCAAGGATATCGCTTGGCGACAAGGGCACGCGGTGACTTTCATGCCGAAGTGGCACCACGAGAAAGTGGGCAGCTCTTCCCACATTCATCAGTCTCTCTGGACTGGGGATGGAAAACCGGCTTTCTATGATCCTGACGGCCGCTATGGCATGTCCGAAATCATGGGACAGTATGTCGCCGGCCTGCTGAAATACGCGCCTGACGTCATGTACTTCCTGGCGCCCTATGTAAACAGCTACAAACGGTTCCAGAAGGGAACCTTCGCACCGACAAAGACAGTCTGGGCTGTTGACAACCGCACGGCCGGTTTCCGCCTATGCGGTGACGGCTCCAAGGCAATCCGCATGGAATGCCGTGTTGGCGGAGCCGATCTCAACCCTTATTTGGCGATTGCAACACAGCTTGCCGCTGGTATTAAGGGCATTGAAGAGAAACTCTCGCTTCCTGAACCACAGAAAGGAGATGTTTACAGCGCGGAAGATGCAAGCGAAATACCGATGAGTCTGCGCGACGCACGTGAATATCTTAAGGCTTCCGCCATGTTGCGCGAAGCTTTTGACGATGACGTGGTTGACCACTACGCCCGTGCGGCCGAGTGGGAACTTGAAGAATTCGGTCGAATTGTCACTGATTATGAAGTCGCCCGTGGTTTTGAACAAGCCTAGTTTGAGGTTTCCTCTCTGACGAAAGTGCTGAAGTGTGTCTCGCCGATTGATGGTTCGGTCCATGCCGAACGCCCGGCGCTGAGCGCTGAATACGTCAAGGAGGCTGTCGCGCAGTGCAAATACGGCCCAGAAGGAATGGGACGCACGTCCCCTGGAAGAGCGTATTGCACTGGTTCGCGCCGGTGTTGAACGCGTGTGCGAAATGAACGATGAAATCGTGCCGGAATTGGCGCGCCGGATGGGGCGTCCTGTTCGCCATGGCGGGGGCGTCGCCAGCGCTTTCGCAAAAGACGGAAAAACCGCCGCCTATCCACATCATGTCGAAGATGAAAGAAAAAGCCGCATATCTCGACCAACCACGAATTCACCTTCAGGACCCCGGACACGGACCCGGGCCGGAACGCTTCCCCGGACACGCCCCGGAACCGCGCCGGAGGAATAACGCCGACCGCGGACTCTCCCGCCGCGCCGCAGCCCCCGCGCGACCTGCCGCAACCGCTTCGACCTTTGGAGCGAACAAGGGGTCTGAGACCAGCTCATGGAAACCGTTTCCGAGGCTTGCGATGGCGACATCCAGATGACCGGCGGCTCCATGGTTCGCGTTCATCGTATGGGGCGCAGCCGGGAAGGACCAGCCGCCACAGTCCACGCGCTCACTCCCCACGCGCTCACCCCACGCGCTCACCCCACGCGCTCACCGGCGCGCGCGGCCCGCCCGTCAAACCGGCGCTGGGCCCATGACGCCGATTGGACCGGGAAGATCATCGAAGCCTGGGGCGCGGCGGCGAACGTCCCCGGCAAGGCGAACCGGACGTATCGCCATTGCTTTTTTAGGACGCTTTGCAAAGAACGCGATTATGTCGCGCGCTTCTTCAACAAGATCAAATGCTTCCGGCGCATCGCCGCGCGTTTCGAAAAACATGCCGGCACCTTATCCCGCCATGATCAAGCCGGCCGCCGTTCGAATAGGGATCACGCGTTGACGAGTCCGTGAGCTAGATTAGAGAACCCATAAGGTCCCGGATTGCGTCGAAAGCCGGACGCGGATTACAGAGCCTGTCGAGAACACCATGGCGCACAAAATATCCGCGGTCATTATCGATAAACGTATCCGCAAAGACGCTGACGTTGTCGAACGCCGCCGCCGCCTTAATCGCTCCGCTTAGTCTCTCGGCGACCCACGCGTCATCAACCTGCCGCTCAGCCGGGTTGCTGCCACACATCCGTAGATGAACGGAAGCCCGCACCTGTAATTCCCGCGCGACCTCTGATGCTTCTCGGACACCCTCGAACGGGTCGCGATCCGCGGTAAGCCTGAAAACGAACCCATCTATGGCGTCACCAATGCCGGGATGTTCGAGTATTCCAATCATTTGGTCTTTGTCACTACATAAAAAACCCTGATTAATAACATGATAGTATTTACCGCCTGCTTCCTCGCGAAGTTCATCTATGGACCGAAGCCGCGAGAGATAGACAGGCATTTTAACTCGAGATGCAATTTCGCCGATGCTTGCCGTCTCGCTCTCGAATACGTCCCAGTTAACGCCGATTTCCCATGCGTGGAAAAGACTTTGGTGCTCGATAATTAAGGCGCGCTCATGCGGTTTTGGCTCGCCGAAAGTGAATAAAGTGAATTCGTGACCGTGCGAAAGCAAGTGCCGCATACGTTCGCGATTCGCCGATAACGCCAAATCGCGAAACGGCACCCGGAGTTTTCGAATGCCGAGTTCCCATAACGCCATAAGGGGATAGTCGTTTCTGACTTCTTTGCGGTCGAATTCGTCGAGACCGCCGGTCGGAGGTATCTCAACCATTTCCATCCAATTGTGCCGCATATCAAACCCAAACGGCACACGGTTGGTTCTTGGATGCAATAACTTATGCTGGGTCCCAGCGGGCGCGCTCTCGCCCTGCCCGAGTTCCTCGCCAAAGGTGCGGACAAACTCAATGGCGTGTCCGTGTTCAAAAACGTGGATGATCGCATAACCGAGTTTCGGTCTATCGTTTCTCCCGGCCTCGTCATTAGGACCCGGTTGGGTGCGGTACATTTCACTGTAGTCTTGGCGAACGAACGCGGTCGATGGCAAAAGATAGCAGTCCGTCTCGGCGTACTTGTTGTACCAAAAATTGTGAACGTGTCCGGCGAGTAGCGCTTCAATGCCATGTTTCTCGATCAGATTGAGGAGCCACGTTCGTCCCGGCTCGCCAATATTGTCGTAGTTCTCTTCTTCGGCCGGGGTTGAGAAATATGGCGGGTAATGTGTGAACAGAAAGGTTCTCCTCCCCTCGGACGCTATAAGCTCGTCTTCTAGCCATATCGCTTGTGCTCGCTCTCGCGCGAGCCCCGAGTTGATGAGCTGCGCGTTAATGACGATAAACCGGTCTCCGTTAACCTCGAAAGCATGATAGTCGGCGCCAAAATGTTGTTCCCAAAGTTTGATGTAGTCCTCGCGGATGCTCGCAGCCGGCGCCCAATTATTCGGCTTATCCCCGATGTCATGATTCCCCGGCGCCAGGTGTAGGTCATGACGCAGCGATTTTATTTGCGCCTTGAAACGGTCAGCCGCCGCGGCGTACCGGTCGGGGAGGGCCGGAACCGGATGGATGAGGTCGCCGACGTTAACGACAAAAGCAAGATCGCGGGCATTCAAATCCCGCACCACATAGCGCATGCGGCGATTGGCGCGTCTATTCACATCGAACGGTGAACTGCATCTGTCTTCCGCTTCGTTTAAATGCGTATCGGTGATAACGCCGAAGGCGTAACGAAAATCACCAAGCTCTTGGCTATTGCTTAGGGACATTGGCGCCTGCTTTCCGCCGCCGTTCCTTGAAGCGGCCGCGAACGATGACGGTTAATGAAAGAAACGTGAGTATCCAGAACACCCAGCAAATCGCATTGCGGAAGAAGATGCCATAGCCGCCTTCGGAAAGAACCAGGGACTGCCGGAAGTTATCTTCCAAAAGCGGACCAAGTATAAACGCGATCAAGAACGGAGCCGCCGGGATGTCCATTCGCAACATGATAAAGCCGACGATTCCCATCATCGTCATTACCAGGATGTCGAACAGGCTATTGTTGACCGCATAAGCGCCGAATGTGCAAAGCACCAACACGATTGGATACAGCAGGTTATTCGGTGCGTCGGCAATTTTTGAGATGACCCGGATTGAGAACTTCCCAATGATAAACAAGTAGGCTGAACTCAGCATGACGCCGATGAAAAGCGCATAAATCATCGTCAGGTTTTCGGCGAACATTACTGGACCTGGCCGCAACCCATGGATCATAAACGCGCCCAGGATGACCGCTGTGATGACGTCACCGGGTACGCCTAGGGCCAGCAACGGGATCATGGTGGCGCCCGCAACGCCATTGTTTCCGGCTTCAGCCGCAGCGACGCCTTCAATCTCGCCCTTACCGAAGTTCTCTCTGTTTTTAGAGGTTCGCCGCGCCTCACTGTACGAAAGGAACGCCGACGGCGCCCCGCCGATTCCAGGAATCGCACCTAACGCAACGCCAATCAGACTACCCCGCAGGATCGACTTGAAGCATTTCTTGAAATCGGCAAACCCGGCGCCCGCTTCGCCAAGGGCTCCCACGCTCACCCCAAGTTCGTTTTTCTTGGCGTAGTGGCTGATGATTTCTGGAAGGGCGAAAAGGCCGATTAATACGGGTATGAAATTTAATCCGCTCATCAGTTCCCATTCGCCGAATAGAAACCGCTCAGTACCGTAGATGGTATCAAGACCGATGGTCGCTAGCAGTAAGCCCAAACTGGCCGCGACCATGCCTTTGGCCAGATTGTCGCCGGAGACGCCTGCGATGATCGTTAATGAGAAAAGGATCAGCGTGAAGAATTCTGGCGGTCCGAACCGCAACGCGAATGTGGCCAAAAATCCGGTCAATAGGATCAGAGAGACGTTCGAGACGACGTCTGCGAAACATGACGCGTAGAGCGCCATATCAAGCGCGCTTCGTGCCTCGCCCCGCTGAGTCATGGGAAAACCATCCAGAACTGTACACGAAGCCGCTGGTGTTCCCGGCGCCTTCAACAGGATCGCCGTGATCGATCCTCCGTACAAGCCGCCTTTATAGACGCCGAGTAGAAGCAGAATTCCCGTTACAGGTTGCATTGTGAAAGTGAATGGGAGCGCCAAGGCTACGCCCATCGGCGTCGTCATTCCCGGGATCGCGCCAATGACGACGCCGATAAACACGCCGACAAACACGGCGGCAATATTCTCAAAACTCAGAAAGAGGAAAAATGCTTCCGACAGGTTCTCAATCATGACGACTCAATCCCGTCATCTGAATTGCTCGAAAAATCCAAGCGGCAACGGGACGCTCGCGACATAAACAAAAAAAATATACAGAATACTTGGCAGGACGATGGCGATTGAAACGATATACTTCCAGCGTGCTTCGCCCGTGAAACGAATGAGAAAGACAAGAAGCGCCATCGTCCCGGCGACAATGCCGATCATTGGGATGACGAGATAAAGTATGAACAGCGATCCAATGACGGCCACGACACGCGCCGCAGCCGTGCCGGCCGAACGGTGCTTACTATCCCTCGCTTCGGCCGATACGCCTTCGTCCAGCGCCGCAGGGGTAGCTGAAAGTCTCTGATTTTTTTGGTCCAGCAGTCCGCCCAAGAATACGAACCCGCCAGCTATGGCGGCGGCCATTGAAATCGTTAATGGCCAGAAGTCCGGCGCCATCACGCGCACTTCGACATTGCCCGGGACGACGACGCCAATAGGGATGACAAAGAAAATTGATAGCAGCGCGAGAAGGATTACGGCCGCCCCGGTCCACATGTCTCTGTTCCAAAGACCCATCATCCGGCGGACCTGCGAGATAGGCTTTCAAGATCGATGCTCCGGTTTAGAAGGAACTCGTTTAGCGCCAACCAACGGGAGGCCGCTCGCCAACTCATATCGCTTGTCTCCAGTTGGGCGCGGGCTTTTTTTGCGCCTCGCTTTTGACGCGAGGCGCGGGCGCCCCGAATGTAAAAGGGGCACCAGGCAAGCGGACCAGCCACGATGATGAGCTCCGGGTGCATCAAGCCTTCCACCACGTCGATCACGTCTCCAAGGGCGCAACCGGCTTTGGTCAGAGCATCCCGTGCGCGCTGATCGCCATCGCCGGCGGCGGCAATCACATCCAAAAGACGGCGCGATAGCGAGACAGCCTCATCGCCGCTCACGAACCCGTCCATTTCATTGAGGGTGGTCAAAACACCCCTTCCACCCGCAATTTCATCAACGGTTACGCGCTCGCCAGCCTCGCCTGACCAAAGGCTGAGATCGCCAATCAGGCCAACGGCGGATTTCTCACCACGGATCAGCCGGTTGTCGATCAACATACTCAGGCCAATTCCCAAAGATGCGTTGAACACAATAACGTCGTGATGACCACGGCCCAACCCGAACCGTGTCTCGGCCAAGTTGACGGCGTTCGGGAGCCCTTCCACATGTATGGGCAGTCCTAACCATTTGGATAGCAACTCTCTGATCGGAACATCGTCCCAACCCAAAAGCGGCGCATGGCATATCGCACCGGTTGTCGGATCGACGGCGCCGGCCACGGCAATAGCCCCGCCAATCACCCGGCTTTTGTCAACGCCCGAGGATATAAGCATCTCCTCAACGGCGCGCACCATCGATTGGACGACATGGTTGATATCGTCAAATGAATGAATATCCAGCTCACGGCGGGCGATTGTTTGGTTCTTGAGATCGGCAAGAGAAACATATTGCTGAAATACGTTCATGCTGACGCCAAGCACATATCCGCCATCAGCCCTGATATCCAACGACACGAACCGGCGGCCCGGCCGGTTCTCAGCCAATTCTTCGCCCTCGAGTACGAGATTGGCGTCGATCAGCTCCCGAGAAATACGCGAGACAGAAGCAGGGCCCAGACCTGTTCTCCGAACAATTTCCGTCCGCGACACAGGCCCGTTCAGCAGTATCTCGGAAAGCACCAAGCGGCGATGCGTCTGCCGCGCGTCCTGACGTCCAAAATTGACTGGGACAACAGCCATTCTTCACCTTCCAATGAAAATAGTTGATTGCTTTTCGAAAGCAATTACGTCTAGATACGCAGCAAAGTCAACAAAAACGGCGGCAAGCCAATACGAACGAACACGCAACCCGGGAGCGTTCCTGTCTGAGGAGATCGACATGCTTCAATCGCTGACGAAAAAATTTTTGAGCGGGACCGTGCTCGCGGCCGCGGTCGTCGCGGCCCTACCCGCCTTGGCGGAGTACCCAACAAAACCAGTCACTTTGGTGTCGCCGTATGGCCCCGGCGGCGCCGCCGATTTGGCCGCGCGAACAATGGCCGGAACAGTCCCCGGTATGCTGGGGAATGGCCTTCTGGTGGTCAACAGAACTGGCGCCGCGGGGGTCACCGGATCGACTTTTGTGGTAAAATCAAATCCCGACGGTTACACGCTGCTGCTGGCTCGGGTGGGCTCACAAGCGGCCGTTCCAGCCATCAATCCAAACATTCCTTACAAGTGGGATGAATTCACATTCCTTGGACTTTTGGAGAAAAACCCGTTCGTTTTGGCGGCGAGCGCCGACTCTCCGTACAAGTCCTTTGACGATCTCAAAAAGGCGGTTCAGGGCGGCGCAAAGATTAGCTACGCGTCTGCGGGTGTTGGGACTTTGTTGCACCTGGCGATGGTGGTTCTCGCCGATGAGATGGATATAGATCCCAGTTCAATGAAACACGTGCCCTACAAAGGTGGCGGGAAAGCCGCCGCAGCCGTTGTCGGCGGCCATGTGGATCTCATTTTTCAGAACCTCTCCGGGATTATCGGGCACATTCAATCAGGCAAGATGACGCCGTTGCTGGTGTCTACGGAGCAGCGTCCGCCTTCCATCCCCGATGTCCCAACAGCGAAAGAGGCAGGCTATCCGAAGCTCGGCGTGATTGTTGGTTGGAGCGGCCTTTGGGGGCCGCCGAACCTGCCGCGGGATGTTCAAGAGAAGTGGGTGGGAATCCTTCAGAAACTCAAGGACGACAAAGCTTGGAACAAACTCACCAAGGGCCTCGGCTCGATCCCAACGGTGTTGCCGCCTCCCGAAACGAAAGCGTTCGTGAAGACGCAGTACGAGACCTTTAAAGAAGTAGTCGAACGACTAGATCTAGCAATCAAATAAGCCGCATAAAAGTCCAATGGGGCCGATGGTTTTATACTGACGCCCGGCCCCATTATTTTTTGCGGTTTTTTTAAAGAACCATCATTTCCGGGATAAAACATTTAATGGTCTCAAAAAAACCAAACATCCTGGTTATCCAAGTCGATCAGATGACGCCGTTTATCCTGCCGATGCACGGCGACAAGATGGCCATCACCCCGAATATCGACGCTCTTGCCGCGTCCGGTGTCGTCTTCGATAACAATTACTGTAATTTTCCCCTTTGTGTCCCCTCGCGGATGTCAATGCTCACGGGCCGCTTATCTAGCGCCATTGCCCAATGGGACAACGCCGTCGAGTTGCCGGCCTCGGTCCCGACCGTGGCGCATTACATGCGGTCCATCGGCTACTACACGGTCCTTTGCGGTAAGATGCATTTTATCGGTCCAGATCAGGTTCACGGGTTTGACGAACGTATAACGACCGATATTTATCCCGCGAACTTCGCCTGGACGCCGGATTGGATTGTTGGCGAGCGCTATCGTCCGACAGGCATCAACCCACGCGCGGTGGTCGAGGCCGGACAAAGCCGTCGGAATCTGCAAGTAGATTACGATGACGAAGTTGAGCATTCGGGCATTCAAAAGTTGTATGATCTTGCCCGTTTTCAACGTGAAGACCCATTTATGCTCTGGATTTCCTTCACTCATCCCCATTCGCCGTTCGTCACCCATCCGGCGTATTGGAACATGTTTGATCATGAGCAAATCGACATGCCGAAGGTGGCGCCAATCCCCGTCGATGAACTGGATGAAATGAGCCGTCAGCTTCACTACGGCCACGCACAGGATTTGTTGACGATCAAGGAAGAGCACGTCCGCAACGCGCGCCATGCCTATTACGGCATGTGCACGTACCTGGACGATAAAGTCGGTCGAATCATGTCGGCGCTCAATGATATGGATCTGCTCGAAGACACCATTGTCGTGTTCACCTCGGACCACGGCGAAATGCTTGGCGAGCGCGGTATGTGGTTCAAACAGTCGTTCTACGAAAATTCGTCGCGCGTCCCGCTGATCATCTCACAACCGGGCAAAATCAATGCGGGCCGAGTGACAGAGATAACCTCGCTGGTCGATCTGTTGCCCACCTTTGTCGAGTGGGGCAGCGGCGAACCTCCGGAAGACGTCATGCCGCTTGACGGCAATTCGTTGACGTCCTTGCTGTCCGGCGATGATGGGACATGGGACAACGCGGTCACCGTCGAATACACGGGCGAGGGTGTTAGCACGCCGTGCCGTATGGTTCGGCGAGACAATTACAAATACATCTATACTCACGATTACCCGGCGCTTCTGTACGATCTCGACGCCGATCCGTTGGAGATGAATAATCTCGCCGGGAACCCGGCAGCCGCGGAAATCGAATCGTCACTTCGGGAGGAGCTGATGAACGGCTGGGACCCGGAGGACATCAAGGCGCGTTGTATCCAAAGTCAAAAGGAACGCTTGTTCATTCAAAAGGCGACCGGTGGCAGTCCGACTTGGTCGTACATCGCGCGTTCCGGTGATGATGAAAAATATGTCCGTAACGCCAGCGCCGCCGGGACCAAGGCGAAGTCAAGGTATCCGTACGTGGAACCCACACCGTTCGAGCGATAAAAAGACCGCATTGTGTGTCGCCAAAGATGGTTCTTTTAATGTTCCGCTATGGGGCGTTGGCAGACATATTCCAACGGCTCAAACTTAGTCTCAGGATCCATTATTTTTTGCTTGGTTGATTATCTGATAGTGGCGTTTCCATTCAACGGGAGACGCTCTGCGAACAGCCTGTTCCGGCTGACGCTCGCTCAACTTGATCGTATTGAACCGTACTTTCCGCTGTCCCACGGCGTTCCCCGTGTTGACGGCCCACGGGTCGTGCCGGGCGTCATCCTTTCTCACCCGCTTGAAGAAGCACGAAGCGGCCGGTCCGCTGACCGATCAGAGCCGCCGTATCGACACCTTGACGGGGGAACTGGACCGGTCCGGTTTCCCTGGAACTCAATCTCAAAGACGGCCATCCCCATGCGCTCGATTTTCTCGAACACCGCCCATCACGGGCAATATCATAACCCGGCCCCACACCTTCGCCGTGACCTGAAAACACGGCACGCTTCCGCCCGTATCCCGCCCGCCGTAATGAGGGCATGAAAAGCCGTCAGTCTGACGGGACGGTTGTCCGCCTGAAGGAGGTTCCAAGTTCCGCCACCGCCCCGCGCCGATTGGCGGGCTTCGCCCCAACCCTCGCCGGTCAAGACGCGAACCGCCGGTTCATGTCCTGGAAATGGTCATTGGCCTTGTCCGCGTCATAGGGTTTTTCCGTCAATGCCTCTGGATCCCATTCGCTGCGCCCGCCGGCGAAGAAATCGCCGCCATATACGTGAATGGCTCCCGTCAAACGCGGGATGGGGTTGGTGACGGAATGAATGACGTCCTTGCCAAGCGGTTTCGAGTCGCCTTCCATCATGGCGTCCGCGCCGACCGCCTCGATTTGCGCCGGATCGTCCTTTCTCCGGCACCAGAAAATATTGTCTTCGCGCCCCGTATAAACCCCGATGACGGCCCATACGCCGCCGTGATTATGGGGCATCAATGTCATATAAGGCGCCCAGACAACATTGAGAATGGTGAGGTCCGGGCTGTGATAAACCCGGTGCAGGCCAGCTTCTTTCGGCTCGCCCAATCCCCTCATGACATCGGCGGAATCCGAGACCACTGCGGCCAACGCCTCGCGAACGGCCCTGGCGCCGCCGCTCTCGGCCCGCGCCGTTTTCATATCGTCAATAAACCGGTCCATATCCATGATCGCGCCTCCCCGCCGAAATGCTCTCCGGGAAATATCCCCAAGACGTACAAAACCTTAACGGAGACGGACGCCGGTTACAAATCCGCGAACGCCACGTCGCCGCAAACATCGTCAAGCTCTGCGATATCTCTAGCCCGCTGGCGATAACCGGCGATAATGGGTGCATGATCTCGTATTTTCACAAAAAATGAAAACGGAGGGAAACCTTTGTGAAGGGCCCGCCAAAATCGACCCCGTTGAGAAAAGCGCAGCGCCGCATTGCAGGTCAGGCGAAGTGACGCTCGACTGTATTTGGTCTGGTCCGGCAACTTTGGGTGAGCGCCCGATCTAGGATATCCGGCGGAATCAGCTTTTTGGGATCGACAGTCTGAAAAAGATAATTTGGAGCGCCACGGAAGAGGGCGCCGGTCCGCAAAGCTGTACACTGCTCGAACTCATCGGTTCCATTGAACTGTGTGAGGATGGACAGTTTATTGCGGGTCTCGCGAGCGGATTCGCATTACTTGATTTCTCAGACCGTGAAGCTTCCGTGAACTGGATCGGAGACCCGGAGCCTGAGTTGAGAGCGATACGCGGCTCAACGGTGGAACGGTTGATCTTCATGGGCGCTATTGGTGTGGTTCGATGAACGTGAATTTCGCCGCTCCGAACGCTAGGCTCAGGACTCATTGCTTGAGACAGAAGATGACAGTCGCAGAAAATCATGCGCGCGCGGCGGAAAAAGTCCCCGTTTTCGGCCTGTTGAAGCGGGCGGGAAGGTCCACGCCAAGATCATTCCCGACGCCTCGTCACGAACCCTGACGGCATCGTCTATCCGGATGGCTGAAAGGGCTATAACGCGCTTGACGTACCGGACTTTCATCCCTTGCGCGTTAACCATTCCGGGCGCTTCGCGGACAATGGAAATCATATCAACGCGATTGAGAACCTCCGGTCCTGGGCGAAGCGCCGCATACGCCGAATTCAATGGCGCGCCGAATATCCAATTCGGGCTATATTTGAAGGAATGTGAGCGGCGATTCAGCCACAGCGGCCCTTCACGCCATTAGCGCGGTTAAAACAATAGGTTAAACGTCATCCAAGGTGGTTATCTGGGTCAGTCCCATTTTTTACCATATAAAACAGTAAATTATATGTTTTTAAATTTTTTGGAATATTTTTTCAAAAAAATTGTAACGCCCGAAATTATCCGTATAATGCCGGGCGCGAACAAATGGAGGATCACGCCAATGAGCGGGCAGAACCCGACTTTCATACCCGGGCCGACGAATATTCCGGATCGTTTGCGGTTCAAGATGGCGGCGCAAACGCGCGACCATCGCGCGCCGGATTTTGTTGAAATCCTGACGCCGGTTTTGGAGAGCCTGAAAAAGGTCTTCAAAACTGAAGAAGGACAAGTTCTGATTTGGCCGGCCAGCGGCACGGGCGGCTGGGAAGCCGCCATCACTAACACGTTGAGCCCCGGCGATAAGGTTCTCGCCGCGCGTTTCGGCATGTTCTCCCACAAGTGGATCGGCATGTGCCGGCGCCACAAGCTGGATGTGGAGATTATCGAATGTGAATGGGGCCGGGGCGCTCCAATCGACGAGATCGCCAAGCGCCTGGTCGCCGACGCCGGGCACAGGATAAAGGCCGTTCTGTCAACCCACAACGAAACCGCGACGGGCGTGAAAAGCGACATCGCCGGCGTGCGCCGCGCCATGGACGCCGCCAATCATCCGGCCATGCTGTTCGTTGACGCGGTGAGTTCGCTGGGGTCCATGGACTTCCGCATGGACGAGTGGGGTGTGGATATCTGTGTGTCCGGCTCGCAAAAGGGCTTCATGCTGCCGGCCGGCCTGGCCATCGCCGCATTCTCGGAAAAAGCCCGTGCGGCCATGGAGACGGCCGAGCTCAGCCGGTGCTTCTTCGATTTTCGTGATATGGCGGCCAACAACGCGAGGGGCGGTTTTCCGTACACCCCCCCGGTGCAATTGGTTTCCGGTCTGCGTGAAAGCTTAGACATGCTGTTTGAGGAAGGCTTGGAGAACGTCTTTGCGCGTCATCGCCGTATTGCGGATGGCGTGCGCGCGGCTGTTCGTGCCTGGGGGCTGAAATTATGCGCCGCGTCACCCGATCTTTATTCGGACACTGTCAGCGCGATTTACGTTCCCGAAGGTTTCAATTCCGATGAGTTGACCGAACATGTCTACAACGCCTACGGTATTTCCTTCGGCGTTGGCTTGGGCGAGATGGCCGGTAAAGCCTTCCGCATCGGTCATCTCGGCATGATGACGGACGCCATGGCGTTGACAGGCGTCGCGACGATCGAGATGGCCATGAAGGATTTGGACTATCCCATCGATCTGGGCGCCGGCGTCGCCGCGGCTCAGGAGCATTACCGCAAGACCCGTGTCCCCACGGCGCTTAAAGCCGTGGCTTGAAAGGTGGGGGAAGGAATGAAAGACCAGGCGGGAACAGACGTCATGCACATACCGGCGTATGATGACGTCAAGGCCGCGCACGAGCGGATCAGGCCCTTCATTCATCGGACCCCGGTGTTGACTTCGAGTTACCTGAACGAGTTGACGGGCGCCGAGTTGTTCTTCAAGTGCGAGAACTTCCAGAAGGCGGGCGCGTTCAAGGCGCGGGGGGCCAGCAACGCCGTCTTTGGTTTGGATGACGAAACCGCAGCGAAAGGCGTCGCCACGCATTCTTCCGGCAACCACGCGCTGTCGCTGTCTTACGCCGCCGGCCGGCGCGGAATTCCCGTCACGGTCGTCATGCCGCGGACAGCCCCTCAGGCCAAAAAGGACGCCGTGATGGGCTACGGCGGCAAGATCGTCGAATGTGAGCCTTCCACGTCGTCGCGCGAGGCCGTTTTTGCCAAGGTCGCCGCCGAGACCGGCGCGGATTTCGTGCATCCCTACAACGACCCGCGGGTGATCGCGGGCCAGGGAACGTGCTCCAAGGAGTTGATGGAACAAACCGATGGCCTGGACGCGGTGATCGCGCCCATCGGCGGCGGCGGAATGGTGTCGGGCTGCTGCTTGACGCTGTCGAATATCGCGCCCGAGGTCAAGATCTACGCGGCCGAGCCGAAAAACGCCGACGACGCGGCGCGTTCCTTCAAGGCCGGTCACATCATCGCCGATGACGCGCCGGTGACGGTGGCCGACGGATTGAAGGTGCCGCTGAAGGAATTGACCTGGCATTTCGTATCCAATCACGTGACCGACATCCTGACGGCCACGGAAGAAGAAATCGTCGATGCGATGAAGCTGACCTGGCAACGCATGAAGGTGATCATGGAGGCGTCCTGCGCGCCGCCTCTGGCGACGATTTTGAAAAACAAGGACGTGTTTGCCGGCAAGCGCGTCGGCGTCATCATCACAGGCGGCAACGTCGATCTCGGCAAGCTGCCCTGGATGGCCGGCAAATGACTCAAGGTTTTAGGGAGTAAGAGACATGAATGAGATTTCGAAAATCAACATGAGCGACCTCGACGTCGGCTATGACGTTCCGGCCGCCGCCGGCATGGACGAAAAAGACATCCAGACGCCCTGTCTGGTTCTCGATCTGGACGCGCTGGAGCGCAACGTCAAGAAAATGCGCGGCTTCTGCCGGGAAATGGGCGTGCGTCACCGGGTTCACGGCAAGATGCACAAATCCGTTGACGTGGCGCTGTTGCAGATGGAAATGGGCGGCGCCTGCGGCGTGTGCTGCCAAAAGGTCTCCGAAGCGGAAGTTTTCGCCCGTGGCGGCGTCAAGGACGTCCTGGTGTCCAACCAGGTGCGTGATCCGCAAAAGATTGACCGTCTGGCCCGCATCCCAAAGCTAGGCGCGCGCGCGCTTTGCTGCGTCGACGACATCGAGAACGTCGCGGACTTGTCGGCGGCGGCGTCCAGGCACGGCGTGGAAATCGAGTGTCTGGTGGAAATCGACTGCGGCGCCGGCCGCTGCGGCGTAACCGCCACGCCGGAAGTCGTTGCAATCGCCAAAGCCATCGACGCGGCCCCGGGCCTCAAGTTCGGCGGCATCCAGGCTTATCAAGGCGCTATGCAGCACATGGATGACTACAACGATCGCAAGGCCAAAATCGACGTCGCCGTCGCCATGGTGACGGACGCCGTGGACGCGCTGAAGGGCGAGGGCCTTAAGTGCGATATCGTTGGCGGCGGCGGCACTGGGTCCTACTATTTCGAGGGCAACTCCGGCGTTTACAACGAACTGCAATGCGGCTCCTACGCCTTCATGGATGCGGACTATGGCCGAATCCTGGACAAGAACGGCAAGCGTATTGATCAAGGTGAATGGGAAAACGCCCTCTTCATTCTGACGTCGGTGATGTCCCACGCCAAAGCCGACAAGGCCATTTGCGACGCGGGCTTGAAAGCGCAGAGCGTCGATAGCGGCTTGCCGACGATCTTCGGCCGGGACGATGTGGAATACGTCAAATGCTCCGATGAGCACGGCGTGATCGCCGATCCCAAAGGCGTTCTGAAGGTCAATGACAAGCTGAAGCTGGTGCCGGGGCACTGCGATCCGACCTGCAACGTCCACGACTGGTACGTCGGCGTGCGTGGCGGCAAGGTGGAAGTCGTCTGGCCGGTCAGCGCCCGCGGCAAGGCTTATTAAGCTCTTATCACGAATATCGCCGCCCCCGGACGTGATCCGGGGGTCCATTGGAACCGAAGCGCGGATGGCCGGGTCAAGCCCGGCCATGGCGTTATGAGGGGTATGAACCGCCCCTCAAGGACACCTGGAAAGGCTGAAAAATGGACAAAGCGGAACTGGTCATCGTCGGCGAGGACGTGTGCAAGGAAATCATCGGGCGGGACGACGCGTTCAAGGCGGTCGAGTCCGTGTTCTCCGCCATGGCGGCGGGGGCCGCCTATAACTTCCCGGTAATCCGCGAAGCCATCGGTTATGCGGACGCGCTTTACGGCTTCAAGTCCGGTTTCGACCGGGAGGGCGGTTCGCTCGGCCTGAAGTCCGGCGGCTATTGGCCGGGCAACGCGGAGAAGGGCCTGACAAACCACCAGTCCACGGTTTTCCTGTTCGACCCAGATACGGGCCGTCCCTGGGCGCTGGTCGGCGGCAACTATTTGACGGCCGTTCGCACGGCGGCGTCCAGTTCCGTCTCCATCCGTCATCTGTCCCGCCAGGACAGCAAGGTTCTCGGCATGGTGGGCGCCGGACACCAGTCCACGTTCCAACTCCGCGCGGCGGCCGAGCAACGCGATTTCGAAAAAGTCGTCGCCTGGAATCCGCATCCGGAAATGCTGCCGAACCTTCAAAAAGCGGCCGATGAACTGGGCCTGCCGTTCGAAGGCGTGACGCCGGAAGAACTGGGCGCTCAAGCGGACGTGATCATCACCATCACGTCCGCTTTCGAACCGCTTCTGATGAAGGATTGGATCAAGCCCGGCGCGCACATTGCCTGTATGGGCACGGACACCAAGGGTAAAATGGAAGTGGACGCCGAACTGGTGGCCGCCTCGACCGTCTTCACGGATGAAATAGCCCAATCCGTCACCATCGGTGAAAGCCAGCACGCCATCGGGAAAGGCCTGATCAAGGAGGGCGACATCACACCCATCGGCGATGTCATCAACGCCAAGCATGATGGACGGACCTCCCAGGACGAGATCACGTTGTTCGACGGCACCGGAGTGGGGCTGCAAGATCTAGCAGTGGCCTCGACGGCCGCCAAACTCGCCCGCGAGCAAGGCAGGGCGCGGGTGGTGACGCTCTAAAAACCGCTTGCATGTTCCGTTACCGTTACCCCGGCGCGTGAATGGCGTCAGAGTGTCACCCCCGCGCGGGCGGGGGTCCGGACCGCCCCTTGTCACGCAATAATTGGCCATCACTTAGTAATCGGCCACTTAGTAATCGGCTGGCGCGCGGCCGCCCGGCTGGATTCCCGCCTGCGCGGGAATGACCGAGAGAGAAGGCGGGGATGACACAGTGAAAGCGAGGGAACGACAACGCAAGGGTGCGGGAATGACGGATCAAACCTCTTGGAAACCCATAAAGCGCTCTAACTTAATGGCGTAACGCTATAGAGCGGCGATCTTCGAAGCAAATCTCATCGCACTTCTCCCGCGTCAAGGGCGCTTGAGGGCCGGTCCGGGCGCGGCGTGACGATCAGAGGACATGCGGATACATGGATAGAAAATCAGATGGTTTTTAACCCCGTGGCCGATGAGGCCGGTTATGCGCCGATCGGGAGGAACAACGCCCGATCGGCCAGTAACGCCACGAAAATCATGAACAGATAGACGATGGAATAGAAGAACAGCGGCCGGGTTTTCGACTCGCGCCCTGAAACGTCGTCGTCTTCCCGCCAGACCCGCCACATGTGCTGGCAGAATCGGATATTCAGGCCCAGCACGATAACCGCGTAAACCCCGCCCGCCATGCCGGTGGTCAGCGGGGCGAAGGCGGAAAGGGCCATCAGGGCCGTGTAGGCGGCCATTTGACGCTTTGTCGCGCGCACGCCGGCGACAACGGGCAGCATGGGCACCTTGGCGTTGGCGTAATCATCGCGCCGGAACAGCGCCAACGCCCAGGAGTGGGGCGGTGTCCAAAGAAAGATGATTAAAAACATGATAACGGCTCCGAGGCCGATGTCACCGGTGACCGCCGCCCAGCCGATCACTGGAGGCAGCGCGCCGGAGGCGCCGCCGATGACGATATTTTGCGGCGTCTTGCGTTTCAGCCACATGGTGTAGAGGAAGACGTAATAAAGGATGGTTCCGGCCAGAAGCGCTGCGGACAACGGATTGACGGCAAGCGCCATCGTGACGACGGAACTGACGCCGGTCGCCAGACCGAAGATCAACGCCTGGGCCGGTGTGATGTAACCCGCCGGAATGGGACGTTTCTGGGTGCGTTCCATATGCTGATCGATATCGCGATCATACCACATGTTGATGGCGCCGCTGGAGGAAGCGCCAACGGAGATGCAGAGCAGCGCGATCAGGGCCTGCCATTCGGGAATCTGACCCGGCGCCATGACCAGGCCCACCATGGCGGTGAAGACGACGAGAGTCATCACTCTGGGCTTCATTAGGTTCAGGTAATCCCTCACCCGGAAGCGCGGTTCCGCCCGCTCCAAGCCCAATGCGGCTTCGTCGTTCATCCGATTGGCCGTCGTTTGCGTCATGCCGGTCATCAATACTGTCGCGTCACCACGTCGAGGGTTATACTTGAACGTCGAGTTGAGTGCCAGAAGGCTTTCGCATCAACGCCTTCAGAGTAATCCATATGAACATGGCCCCCCCGGTCACCGCGATCAAGGCGCCAACGCCCATGGCGTAAAGCGCGATTTGGGCGCCAACGGCCTCAAGCCCGGCGATATCGCCCGCGGTCTTTCTCGGCGCGCCATAGCCGCCCGCGAAGAATAATCCCAGGCAATGCAAGAATTGGCCGGCGCCGTACAACCACAACAATGCGACGGCCGCGCGCCCTTGATTGGCCGGTCTTTTCAAAAGCGGCAGAAGCAGCGCGAAGAACAGCGCCATAAAGGCCAGATTCACGCCCCCTATGACGCCGTGATAGTGCGCGGGGGTGCGGGTGTCAGTCCCATCGACGAAAAGCCCCAGGAAGGCGCCCGTGAAGAAGACAAGGATGGACAGGTGGAGACCATGTTTCGCCGGTTTGGACCCCGGTTGAGGCGCGCCCGCCTGGCCGCCTTGAAAACCATGAGCGGCGATCAGCGCGGCGAGTATCACCGGCGTCGGCGCCAAAAGATACTGCATGTTGGTGAACAGCAATCGCTGTTCGATGCTGAAAGGGGGGCTGACGGCGTAGATGAGGGGGGCCGCCAAAGCGGCTATCATCAAGAAGCCGATTACGGGTTTCCAGACGGCTTCGTTCACCAAAGCCGTTCGTTTGGTGTGGCTGGCGAGCCAGGCCCAGGCGCCGGCCATCAAGGCCACGTTGACGAACTGCAGCACATGGCCTGCGCCCCAGAAGATGTCTTCGTTGCCGGCCGGGCTGGGCGGCTCTGCGCCGCCGTGCCAAACCCCCACGCACAGGGCGATGAACGCGCCGACGAAAGCGGCGGCCGCGGTCAGGATCGAAAACTCAAGGGTGTCCAGTTTGGGTTTCCGGATCAGAATCACGCTGAACAGGCGGATTAACTGGAAAAGAACGCCGAAAAACAGGAACGCCAGCGCGAGGTAGTAAAGCGGATGGATCAGGACCGGGATATAGTTGTTCAAACTGGGCTCGGTGCCTTCCAGGAAAACGGGCCAGGCCAATAACAACTCGCCGCCCGCGAACAACTGGATGGCGGTCTTGGCGGCTATTCGCTTTTTCGGCGCGCCGCCCGACTGCGCATGGATCGCGATGGCCGCCAGCGCGCAGAGAACGGCCAGAAACCAGACGACGAACGAGTAGATGACGTGGAGAACTAGGCCTTTCTCGAAAAATTCATGAGGCCAGGGAATCAGGTTTTCCGTTCCGGGCATACGGGAAAAGGCGAGCAGCAGGGCGAAAACTCCGGCCAGCCCCAGGGCCAGGACTCCCGCGACGCACCAGCCGCGCAACTCTTGTCTCGCTTCCTCCGATGAGAAGACGGCGTTCAGGTCCCTGGGCGTGTCAGGCGCCGCGGCGGCTGCGTCGGGCATGGAAGTCAACCAGGGTGAGGGTAAAGATGAACGGCCATCACATAGACGACGATGCCCGAAACGCCGACGTACATCCAGAGGGGCCAGACCCAACGGGCCAGCTTTTTATGCTTTTCATACTGGCCGCTCAACGCCCGCCAAAAGGTTATGGGAACCAGGGGGCAGATGGCGACGGAGCCCAGCACGTGAAGCGCCAAAATGGTAAAGTACGTTGGCCGGATAACGCCTTCGCCGCCAAATTGCGCGAACCCGGAATTGACTTTGTAAATGACGTAAGAGACCAAAAAGAGAGTTGACGCGCCGGCCGCGGACACCATCATGGCGCGGTGCTTTTTCCACTGGCCTTGCTTGATGAACACGAAGCCGATGGTCATGAAGACGACCGACATCGCGTTGAAGGCCGCGTTCAGATGGACGAAATCTTGAACCGTCATGAGAGCATAAGGCGTCCGAGGCGCCCTAGTTGGACGTCATGTGGACCCAGAAGGCCGCGTACATTCCAATAGCGACAAGGGCGAGAACGGCGCCGAGAATCCAGTTTTTGTTCATCGCAAAAACCCTACCATATTGTCCGGCCGTCAGGGAAAGCCGTTAACGCCGCCGCCAAGGCACGGAGGTGTGACTTAATATATAAAGACTCAAAGTTTCATATTAATCCGATCACATGTGGTGAAAGGCCCGTGCGTCAAAATTCTTGGCCGGTTCGTGCGAACCCCGCCCCGGCGCCGTGCGCCTAACGCACGGAACGTGTAGTCTGTTAGCGGTGTTCCGCATTAAACGCAAGAGAGGAACCCATTGCCGCCACTCGAAAAAAAGCTTTGCATCCGGTGCGCGCGGTGGTAGCTGTAACGCTATGCCGAAGGCGGGGGTTCCTCAGGCCTTCGGCTCCCGTTCAATGGTCCGGGTTTTGGCTTTGAGCGGGGGAAATCAGGGAACTGGCGGCGCGGGACAACATCGCTCGTTGAAGATGGCGGCGGCTAACGCCGAAAAACCGGAAACGGAACGGAACGCCGAAAACTGAACGCAAGGTCCTGTTTTGGGCAATGTCCTGTTTTGGTTTGAGACGTGAACCGCGAAACATGCCGCCTTAGTGGAATTACAGATTAGCCGGGGAGCGTTCGTTCGTCATCCTTACGATGCAAGGCTGGGAAACCCCGGGTGAAGACTGAAGACTGGATAAGCGGATGAATCGTTTTGTGCATGGCTTTTTTACCGCTCTGGCGGGCCTGATCGCGGCGGGCGAGGCTCGCGCCCAGGAGGTCCTCGGGATCGCCAAGGATTGGCAGATCGACTTTCAGGACGCCTATTCGCCGGTGATGGAGCGGATTGACTCCTTTCATGACCTGCTATTGATCATCATTACGTTGATTACGCTGTTCGTTCTGACGCTGCTGCTGATCTGTATTTTCAAGTACAACGAAAAAGCCAACCCCGTGCCGTCCAGGACGACGCACAACACGCTGTTGGAAGTGGCCTGGACGGGCATTCCCATCCTGATCCTGATTGGTATCGCGGTGCCCAGCTTCAAGCTGCTCTATTTCATGGACCGCCACGAAAACCCAGATATGACGCTGAAGGTCGTCGGCCATCAGTGGTATTGGTCCTACGAGTATCCGGATCACGGCAACTTCACCTTCGATAGCGTTCTGATCCCGGAAGAAGAGTTGAAACCCGGTCAACCGCGTCTGTTGGCGACGGACAACGACGTCGTCCTGCCGGTTGACGCCAATATCCGGGTTCTGCAGACCGCCGGCGACGTGATTCACAACTGGGCCATGCCGGCGCTGGGGCTGAAGCAAGACGCGGTTCCCGGTCGCGTCAACGAGAACTGGGTGCGCATCACCAAGCCAGGCGTTTACTACGGTCAATGCTCGGAGCTTTGCGGCACCGGTCACGCCTACATGCCGATCACCATCCGCGCGGTGTCCAAGCCAGAGTTCGCGGCCTGGGTGAAGCGGGCGCGAGAAGAATTCGCCCGGGTCGGCGGCGCCGACCCGGAACGCGTCAAGCTGGCCGACGCCGGCGGCGCGGCCCAGTCAAGCGAGTAAGATTCAAGGACGGAGTTGATTCCATGGCGTATGGCGCAGCCGCAACCGGTCACGACGATCACGATCACGCCCCTAAAGGCGCCGGCCGTTGGCTTTATTCCACCAACCACAAGGACATCGGCACCATGTATATGGTGGCGGCGATCTTGGCGGCCGTTATGGGCGGTCTCGCCTCCTGGATTATCCGCCTCGAACTGGCGGAGCCGGGTATCCAGTATCTGCAAGGAGCCGAGGGCGCTCACTTCTACAACGTCCTCGTGACGGCCCACGGCTTCCTAATGGTCTTCTTCGTCGTCATGCCGGGCCTCATCGGCGGCTTTGGCAACTGGTTCGTTCCGATGATGATCGGAGCGCCGGACATGGCGTTCCCGCGGATGAACAATATTTCATTCTGGCTGCTGACCGCGGCCATTGTGTTGTTGATGTTCTCCGCGATCGTCGGCGGCGGCGCCGGGACCGGCTGGACGGTCTACCCGCCTCTGTCTTCCGCAGATTTCCATCCGGGCATGGCGGTTGATTTCGCAATTTTGTCGCTGCACGTCGCGGGCGCCAGTTCGATCCTGGGCGCCATTAACTTCATTGTCACCATCTTGAACATGCGCGCGCCGGGCATGACGCTTCACCGGATGCCGTTGTTTGTCTGGGCGATTCTGGTGACGGCGGTGCTGCTGCTGCTGGCGCTGCCGGTTTTGGCGGGTGCGTTGACCATGCTGCTGACTGACCGGAACTTCGGCACCAACTTCTTCATTCCGGCTGGCGGCGGTGATCCGATCCTGTGGCAGCACTTGTTCTGGTTCTTCGGTCACCCCGAAGTCTACATCATGATCCTGCCGGCCTTTGGTATCGTCAGCCATATTCTCTCGACCTTCTCCAAGAAACCGATCTTCGGCTATCTCGGCATGGCCTACGCTATGGTGGCGATCGGCGTGATCGGCTTCATCGTTTGGGCGCACCACATGTACACGGTGGGCCTCGACGTCGACACCCGTGCCTATTTCGTGGCGGCGACCATGGTCATCGCGGTGCCGACCGGGGTTAAGATATTCTCGTGGATTGCGACCATGTGGGGCGGCTCAATCCGTTTCGACACGCCGATGCTCTGGGCCGTCGGTTTCGTTTTCCTGTTCGTCGTTGGCGGTGTAACGGGCGTTGTTCTGGCCAACGCCGGCGTCGATATGGCGTTCCACGACACATATTACGTCGTGGCGCACTTCCACTATGTGCTTAGCCTGGGCGCCGTATTCGCCCTGTTCGCCGGCTGGTATTATTGGATCGGTAAAATGTCCGGCCGTCAGTATCCCGAGTTCCTGGGCAAGCTGCACTTCTGGACGACGTTCGCGGGCGTCAACATCCTGTTCTTTCCGCAGCACTTCCTTGGCATGGCCGGGATGCCGCGCCGCTACATCGACTATCCAGACGTCTATGCGGGCTGGAACTATGTGTCCTCCATCGGCGCCTTGATCACTATGTTCTCGACCATACTGTTCTTCATCATCATTTACCGGACGCTGACGGCGGGTAAGGCGGCGGAAGCCAATCCGTGGGGCGAGGGGGCGACGACGCTTGAATGGACAGTGCCGTCGCCGGCGCCGTTCCACACCTTCGAGGTTCAACCGGACATGCATGGAAAGGCGCCGGCTGAATAAGCAGCCGGGCCTCCCAGACTTCTCAGGAGCACCCCAGTGACGACGTTCGCGACCATCCAGAAACGCAACAGACGCGCCGGTCTCGTGTGCGTCGGCGTCGCTGTCGGCATGGTTGGTTTGGCCTATGCGTCCGTCCCTCTCTACGAACTATTCTGCCGGATCACCGGTTACGGCGGCACGACCCAGCGCGCGGACGTTCGGGACTTGCCGTTGGCGGCAACGGACAAGACCATAACGGTCTCGTTCGACTCGAACGTCGCCAAGGAACTGGGTTGGTCTTTCCAGCCGGAACGCCGCCGAATGGCCGTCAAAATCGGTGAACGGAATTTGGCGTTCTATACGGCCGCCAACAAGGACGCCGTGCCGACCACCGGCGCCGCCGCGTTCAACGTGACGCCGCATAAGGCCGGCCGGTACTTCTCGAAGATCGCGTGCTTCTGTTTCGACGAACAACGCCTGGAACCGGGCCAATCGGTCAATATGCCGGTGCAGTTTTTCATTGATCCGGAAATTCTGAACGACCCGAACACCAGGGATGTTGAACATATCGCGTTGAGCTACACGTTTTTTCTGACCGGGCGTCATGAGAACGAATCTCCGGCGGCGGCGGAAGCCGTTCAAATCAAGCCCGGGGGACCGGAACACGAGGCGCCCCGGGGCTAGGGAAAATTTTAAACGCGGCCGGGCGGGAGCGCCCGCCGGAGGGAGAAGACAAAATGGCAAGTGCGGAATCCAGCCACCCGTATCACATGGTCGAACCCAGCAAGTGGCCGGCCGTCGGCAGCGTCGCGGCCTTCACCATGGCGTGCGGCGCCATCTGGTACATGCACGACGGACCGCCGTTCGTCTTGCTGATCGGCGTGGCGATCCTGCTCTACACCTTCTATGGCTGGTGGCGCGACGTCATTCGCGAGAGTCTGACGCGTAAATACCACACCATGGAGGTCAGCCACGGTCTGCGGGTCGGCATGTTGCTGTTCATCGCCTCCGAAGTCATGTTCTTTGTCGCCTTCTTCTGGGCGTTTTTCAACGCGACGGCGCCATTCTTCAGTATGGTTTATCATCCGGTCTGGCCGCCTGAAGGCATCGTTCCGTTCAATCCCTGGAGCATCCCGTTCCTGAACACGCTGATCTTGTTGACTTCCGGCGCGACGCTGACCGTCGCTCACCACCTGGTGGCCGCTGGCGACAACAAGAAGGCGGCGACTTGGCTGCTATACACGATCATCCTGGGCCTGGCTTTCACGGGTTTCCAGGTCTATGAATACAGTGTCGCCCTGTTCGGTCTGGAAGACGGCATTTACGCCTCGACCTTTTATCTGGCGACCGGTTTCCACGGCTTTCACGTAATCGTCGGAACGTGCTTCCTCATCGTGTGCTACTTCCGGGCCCGGAACGACCAGTTCAAGGCTGACAAGCACGTCGGTTTCGAGTCCGCCGCCTGGTATTGGCACTTCGTTGACGTTGTCTGGCTGTTCCTGTTCGTTTCCATCTACTGGTGGGGTAAGGGGAGTGCTGAAGTCCTCCTTTAAAATCAATGGGTGCATCCAATCCGTAGATAGATTGTATCTAGTTGATGTTCATTTTCCGTCCCTCTCCCAGAGTTTGACGGCCTAAATAGCGAGACGTTTTTAGCCCCGCCTGGCGGCGTAAAAACGGAACATCTCATCGGACTGGCGCCCCGTAATCGCCATACCCTGTTCGATCATAGAGCCGGATTCGATCAGGGCTCTGACCGTATTTTTCCCAAGCCCGTGCAAGACGATCTTCTGGCCCTTGGCGCCAAGATCATCTTTCTGTTTTCGCACCGCAATTTGATCGCGTCCGATGTCCAAGGGCGGCCTTGGTAGTTGGCCAGGATATGTGTTGACCGGGGGGGTACGGTATCGAGAACCGCGACGCGGTTTTTGTGCGCCGGGCGAGTCAGGGGGGGCGAGTCAGGGGGGGCGCGTCGGAAGGGGCGGCGCTTATGGAAAGACGGCCGTCTCCGGCGTCTTCGAGCGTGGCGGCCCTGTCCACACGGAACATCTCCACACGGAACATCTCCACACGGGCCTGTCCACACAGGGCCAGTTCATACGGGGCCAGTTCATACGGGGACCGCGCCGGATTGTTCAAAACGCGCGTCACAGGGCGCGTCACGGGGCGCGTCATCAGGGCGTTACCGGGGGCGAGGCGGACGCCGGGGCCGTCACCGCCTCTGGCGGACGGCGCGGCTATAACGGACTGGCCGGGCCCCGGTTACGGTCATTACCGCGCTGATCATTCAAAAGAGTTGGTCATTCAAAAGACGGGCGCGCAAGAGGGCGTGTTCCCATCGACGGGACCGGGGGTTTGCGGGAAACCGCCAAGGGTTCCGGGGACCCGCCGGGGCCGGGCCCGCCAAGGTCAAGGGGACGCCAAACACGCTTTCCGCCCCCGCCTCCACATCCGCCTCAAGGAACCCGGGCGGCGGCACGGCCGGCGGCCTTTGCGCCATGGCGGCGGCGCGCCTCGACGCATGAATTAAGAGAATAAGAAAACTTATAATACCCGAAATTCGTGAAAACGCAAAGAAGCCGAGAGTTTTGAAACTGTAAGTCACACTTACCCATAATTTCGATTTTAGGACCGTTTCCCTTTGTTTTGAATGATCTACCTTGGCCGGATAGGCGTGGGGACACTTTTGATTGAACTGGGGAAAATCATCCGAATGTTATGGGCGATGGCGCCGGGGCTGGTCGGCGCCCTGTGTGTCTTTTCGTCCGTCCAAGCCGCCAGCCTTCCCTATCGGTTGGACGCCCGCCAGCTGACCTATCTTCTGACGGACAGCGAGGTCAACGCAACCGAGCTTTTCACGAATTGCTTTAACGGCGGTGAACTGCAATGGCGGCTTGAGTTCCGCCCGGACAAGACGTTTGCCTTTGAGCGATGGTGTCTTTATCTGGATCTCATGTATGAGCATGAGCAGGGCGAGGGAAAATGGGATGTTGGCTCCAGCGGTGTTTGCATGGCGAGCGGCAATCCTTATGTCTTGGAGACAAGAACCTGTTGGCGTATCGCCGTCACCGCCAGCGGATTTCAGCGCTGGGGGAATGACGACAAACCGATCGCCGATCTTACGGTTGACAATGAAAAACATCCAAAGACGTTCGCCCAAGTGGTCGCCAGGTTGGCGGTCGGAAGACAGGGACAGGCAGCGGCGTCCGCGCCGAACCCTGGTCCGTCAAGCATGGCGGGGCCGAAAGCCGCTGGTGAGGTAAACACGGAACCTGCGGTTAGGGTTCCCGGGCTTGTCCGTCGAGCGGATGGGAAGCTGGCGTCCCGTTCCGCCATTCGTATCGCCTTCGTGTCGCCGCCCCTGCCTTTGCCAAGGGCGAGAAAAGGAATGGGGAAGCGGGTTCCGGTTCCCTTTTCGGCGGTCCGGTTGAAATCTTATAAGCGGTTGCGGGCGTTGGGACCCAGATTTGCTGGGCCGGGGGCGCTCGGCGCGCGGCCTGAAACCATTCCCGGCCCTCCCGGCTCCGTCCGTGAAAGCTTCAATGTGGGGGCCCTGCGTCCTGATCGGGATGCGTGGGAGAAAACGCGAAAATTGAATACGGCGCCAGCTTATCGGCGCTTCGCCGACGACCATCCAACGAGCGAGTTCGCTCCCTTGGCCCTGGCCCGGCTTCGTATTCTGAACGAACTGGAAACGGCGCGCATTAAGGTGGAACTGGATTTCTGGGACCAGATTCAATCCAGTGACGACGCCGCTGTTTTCAAGGCTTTCCTCGACCATCACCCGGAAGGGGAGTTCGCCCCCATCGCCCGTTCGCGCATCGCCGCTTTTGAAGTTGGCGCCCGTTTGGCCTCTCGTGACCTGGAACGGGAGAGGTGGGACGCGGCGAGGGCGTCCAACGATCCAGCCCTGCTAAGGCGGTACCTGATAAGTTTCCCCGGCGGCCGATACGCCGCGGAAGCGCGGGCGCGGTTGAATCGTTTGACCCGGTTGGCTTATTTGAGCGAGGTCCGGTTCGGCGCCTATCATGCGCTGGTCATCGGTAACGAGGATTACCAGGATTTCCCCAGGCTGCGCACCGCGATCGACGACGCGGCCGCTATCGGCGACATCCTGGAACAGGATTACGGGTTTGAGGTTCGTCGGCTCCTGAACGCCAGACGGAGCGACATCATCGACGCGCTGGATATTCTGGCCGAGGAGATGACGCCCGACGACAACCTGATCATTTATTATGCGGGCCATGGTTGGCTCGATAATAATGTGGACCGGGGCTATTGGCTGCCGGTGGACGCAAGGCCCAACCGCCGCAGCCGGTGGTTATCCAATGCGACAGTGACGGACTCGCTTCATCTGATCAAGGCGAAGCACGTCATGGTGATAGCAGACAGCTGCTATTCCGGCACTCTGACGCGCGGCGTCGGGCTGAAATCACCGGCCCCTTATCACCGTTATCAAGAGATGGCGTCGAAGCGGGCGCGCATGGCGCTTGTATCGGGCGGATTGGAGCCGGTGTCGGACGGCCGGGGCAAACATTCACCCTTTGCCCAAGCCCTGATCGACGTCCTGACCGAGAACCCGGACATAATGGATGGGGCGTCGCTGTTTCAGTCCTTGCGCTTTCGCGTCGCGTTGGAGACGGATCAAACGCCTGAATACGCCAATATCCGGGCTGCCGGACATGCGGGCGGGGACTTCCTGTTTGTTCGCGGCGCCCTGCTGGACAACTAATCCGTTCCGGTTTTCCAGGCCATCTCAAAAAATCCGAATTTCCCGGGTGACGTGAAAAAATCGCTCAACCCTTTCATAGAACTCCATGGGACACCATCAGCACAGGAGATGACCCGTGGAACACTGTGTTTTATTCACTCATTGGCGCAAGCGGCGATGGACGGCCGGTTTGGCCGGTCTGACCGCTGCGGCGGGTTTGTCCGCGTGCGTGTCCGGCGTATCCGGAATGCCGGAAGGAATCGGCTATCGTGAGGCCCGGTTCCAGGAAATTTCCGCCATGCGGGAGTATCGCGCCTGCGTTCAAGAGGGCGTCGCGCAAACCGGTCAAGCCAAATCCCAAGGCAACGTCGCGGGCTATCTGACGGCGGCCGGCCTTTTGGAGCAATGCGAGGCGAACCTGGGGCCGGAGGTCAAACAAGTCGCCCTGGAAGAGCGCATGCGGGCCTATGCCGTCAGTGTGCTCAGTTACGTCAAGGCGGGAGATCTGGCGAGGGCGCGGACCAATCTAATCAAATTCAAATCAGCTTTCCCTGAACATGACCTCTACCTGCCGAACGGCGGCTCGTTTGTCGATACGATCACCATCCTGACCAATGGGATGGGCGCGCCGGACGCCAACGAAAACATTTTCCTGAATGTTAACCGGGATGTTCGCAGCGAACTTGGCCGGATTCGGTTTTGGAAACGCAATTAGAGGATTGTTGAGATGAAGCCTGAATCGCAAACGTTCATCGTCCGCCCCGCGATGACGGCCGCCTTGATGACCGCCATGTTGGGATCGGCGGCCTTGGCCGGCGCGGCTTACGCCTCTGGCGGAGAATTGCCCGGCTGGCGCCCCTCCGTGACGGAAAAGCTGGTCAAGCTGCCGAACTCGTATCTCAAGAAAAGCCTGGATAAAGACTTCGGTAAATCCCCGCTCGCCGGCGCCATTCGGGATGTCGAGACAGAGATCACGCTGAAGGCCCGGACCTTGGGCGACCTGCGTTCCGCCGCCGAACAAGCGGACGATGATCTCAAGGTCGAACTTGATCACCAGTTTTTGGCGGAGAAAAAAGCCTATCTTGACCTGGTCAGCCAGAGTCAGGACCTGAAGCGGCGCCATCTGACGACCCGCGTCAGGCTGTATGAGCGCGTTTTGAAAAAGATCAACCGGACAGCCGGCGCTCAGACCAAAACCCAAGCAGCCTTGGTCGAAAAGCAGGTTGCCGCGCAAGCCCGCTTCGAACGCGCTTTTGACCGGGTGGACTTGAGGCTGTTTGAGCAATCCGCAGCGTCCGGGAGCAAGTACGCCAGGGAATACGCCAAGAACCTGTCCGCCATTAAGACGCTGGCGGGGGCGATCAAGACGCGTTCCGTGAACCGGCCGCCGAACGCGGACGGCGCCGGGGATGTTTCCAAAACTGACTTTATCCGTCAGTTGATGACGTCCGCCGAGGGTGAGTTGGCGCTGTTGGATCAAGAAAGGGAAATCGTCGGTTATATGGCGAGACTCGTTGTTCTGGACGCCCGGGCGCTTGCCGAACGGATGACCGATTACTTCATCGATTTGGATGGAGAAGAGGACGGCGCAGGCGTTGCCCAAGCCGTCGATTTCTTCATTCAGTAACCACAGCCTTTTTAACGTCAGGAGAGAATTCCATGCCGACCCGGAACCCCCTCTTATTCGCCATTGCCGCCGCCCTGGCCGTGACGGCCGGCGCCGCCGGCGCTGGTCCTGTTGAAAACATGGAGCGCGAACGCGCGATCATGCTGGAGACGGCTCTTAACCCGGATATCGCCCCTCAAGAACGCCAGCAGAAACTGGGCGTTTCACAACGCCGCCTGGTGGATCTGGAGCGGATCGTCTTGCGGGATAAATCGCTGGTCGGCCGGGACACGCCGGCTATCCGCCGCGCCTTCGCCAACTATGACAAAACCTTCCTGGTCCACGCCTCGGCCGAGAAAACCCGAAACGTGGTTGATCATTGGCTCGATCAACTTGGCCTGTCGTCGCAGGCGTTGATGCGGTCCGAGCGCCGCCGCCGGGCGGGATCAGACCGGTGAGCCGCGTGGCGGTGAAATCCGCAGCGTCCGTTCTTGGGACCGGATCGCGGGTGTTGAGCTACCTTTTGGGTTGGCTCGTCATCGCGCTCGCGATCGGGGTCTGCGCAACAGACAACGATGTCGGCGGCGTCGCGGGTTGGGCGGACAAGGTGTTCGACCCCGTGTTCCTGATCCTGCTGAGCGGTCTGGTCTTTCTGGCCACCTTCTCGCTGATCAAGGTTACGGGCGCGGCGCGCGGAATCCGGGCCTGGTTCGAAACCGGCATGCAGGCCTCCAGCGGGATCGCGACGTTGGCGCTCACCTATACGCTTCTTGGAATCTCGTTGGGAATCGGGTCCTTGGCCGAACGAACGCTGACGCCTGAAACCGTTCAGGACGTCATCCATGACCTGACGGCGAATTTCTCAACGGCCTTCATGACCACGGTCGTCGGTTTGCCGGTCTCCGCCGTTCTGCGCGCGCTGCACACCGTCATCTATAGCCGGCGCATGGAGTCCGGCGCCCCGGCCGGCATGACTTGAAGTTCGGAAACAAGGATCAGACAGATGCGGTTTTTCCTGTTCAACCTCGTGGTCGCCGGGGCTCTGGTTTATCTGGCGGCAAACAGTCAAACCAATTCGGGCGCCATTGCCGAACGCTTTGCGCCAGAAGAAAAAAGTGAAGAAAAAAATGAAGAAAAAAGCAGCGTCAACATCAAGCGGAGCGCACTTGACGCCAAGCCGGTTAAAAAGTGGACCGGGGAAAATACGGTCCAGACGGTCAGAAAGCCCGAGCCGGCTAAGAAGCCGAAAGCGGCGGCTTCCAAACCGCCGCCCAAGCCCGAATCGTGGCCTGAGGCCGGAACTGAACCGGGAGTGAACGCGAAACCGGCGAAGCGCGCCGCGCCCAAGAAACCCAATGACGGGGCGGCTCTGGCCGCGAACAAAGTTTCCGCGCCGCTTTCATTAACGCCCTCATCCAGTTTGCCTGCCGATGTTGCAAGGCGCCGGACGGAAGTGTTGGGCGATCCGGCTTCGCGGCGGCGGCTCACGAATCGCCGAGTCACGAAACGGCCGGCGGATGCGTGGACGCCCCCGCAAGAAACAGCCGGCGTTGTCTTGGAAGGGGAGACGCGATTGATGAGCCGGGAAGAGCGCGCCCGCTCGCTGCGAGGCTTGATTGACGAGATGGAACTTCGCTTCCCGGAGCGGACCGGAGACTGAGGTGACAGGGCCAGATAAAATCCGATCCAAGCTGTCCGGGGCTTTTTCCGTCATATTGACGGGGGTTGCGGCCATTATGCTGATTGCCGCCTTGTGGCCTGGGGATCATAAGCGTCTGGATACGCCGAAGAAGAAACCACAACAGAAACCGGGGGCGGAGGAACAAAAAAAGACGGCCTTCGCCACCCTCGAATTGCCCCCGCCGCCAGAGCCGGATCCTGTCGAAGCCGAAGCGGCCGCCGTCAAACCGCTGAAAGGCGTGGAGGCCAAACCGAAACCCGATGCGCGGCCCTTGCCCGTTCCCAGAAGGATCGAACCGCTCCGGCCCTTGCCAAAATCCGCGCCCAAGGTTGCGCTTGCGGCCGGAGCGGTCGAGGCGGCCAAAGCGCCGCCACGACCGAACCTAGACCGGATCGTCAAACCCGAACCCATTCCGGCCCCCAAACCCGCCGCGCTTGTCAAAGCAGACAAGGTTACGGCGAAGCGGGGGCGTGCGCTTTTGCGCATGTTGGAGTCCGGCGCGGGACCCGAAATCGAGATCGCCTGGCCGGAACGGCGCCTGGATCGAGACCGTTTGTTCCGCGTGCTGAGCGATTGTCACGGCATGCGAGTGGCCGTCATGAGCCGGGGGCGGAAGCTCTATATCGACGAAGGCGCCAGAGGCAAGCCCTGGCCGCTGAACATGGACAGGTTTTCCTCCTTCATCCGCGCGACCGACCGGGGGACGGCGGGACCTGAGCGGGACCGGTTCCATGCGATCAACCGGTATCACGGCTTGAACGGCCTGGGACGTCCCGTGCGTTTGTTTCCCCGTCAGGCCGACGCGGTGCTGCTGGGGGGGTTGAGCCGCTTGATTGGTGACGGTTATCGAACCGCCGCCGGCGTCTCGGCCCGTTACCAACTAACCGGCGAACAGGTTCGCATCGTTGACGTTCGTGTCGATGGCGTTCTGGTCGGCGGCGTGATTGAGGCGCCGCCAGTTTCCCGCGGCCGGTGCCGTGCGTAACAATGTGATGAAAGACAGCGGAGAGTGAGTCCATGAAACGTAAGTGGCAAGCCGGATTAATGAGCGCTGTCGTGAGTTTGGCCGCTCTCGCTTCAACCGAGGGTCTCGCCCAGGCCGAGGCGCTATTAATGCTGGGTGTCGGTGGAGACGGTGATTTCTCCCGCTCTCTCGCCGCTCAAGACATGTTGGAACGCCGATTGGGTTTCGACGAAGTGCGTGTCCTGATGGATGTGACGCGGGCGGAGGCCGTCAAAGAGGCGCGCGATTTTTTGGAACGCCCGGCGAGGAAAACCAGCCGCCGCCTCGTTTGGCTGAGCGGCGTTGTCCAGGGACGGCATGACAGCCTTTGTCCGGAAGCGTCAGAGGCCCCCATTCATGTCAAGGCCATGAGCATGGTCCTCGCGCCCGGTTGCGTCGCTGACGTCATTGCAATGCCGGCAAGCGCCATTCATGTCAGCCGCACATCCCCCAACCTGAAGGAACTTACGCGGCGTATGCTCGATAATCGTCATGTCGCGGGACGCGGCCCAAAGACCGCCGTCGCCGTGGTGCGCCTGCCGTCTGGGAAACCGTTATCCGTCATCCATGCGGACGACGCGGTGCTGAACGTGATCCGGGGCGGGCGGGAAATTGGTCTGCATCCGCTCTCTTTGCTGGACGCGCTGAAGACTCGCTTCCACCATCAGGTCCCCGATGTAACCTATCGCCCGGCCATGGATATCTCCGCTTGGCATGCGCGGTTCCCCGGCCCGTTGGCGCGGCGGGCGCGCCCCCCCGCCGAGAGCTGGACCCCGCCGGTCGGGCGTGATCGGCGGCTCTATGGAGAACGGCCTTAAACCATGGTTCGTTGGCTTGTCCTGATCGGTGGATTTCTTCTCGGCGGCTGTGTCACATCGACCGATTATGAAGCGCGGGAGTCGCCCGAACTCACCCGGGAGGACGAAGAGCGCGCGCCGCTGATCAGCCGTCATGTGGCCTACGGCATGACGAGAGAGTTCTTTCAAACGGCCCCCCGCTGCGCGGCCGTTCTGCCGCCGGTGGACCGGGATGGTAGGCCGCTCAAGGGAAAACCGGCCGACGTGATCGGCGAGGCCGTCGCCCGGCACATCGGTCTTCGGCTGGACATGGTCGTACCGCCTTTCGAGGTGGCGGCGGAGCAACGCGCCCGCGCCTTGGAAGCCCATGATTATCAACGGCTGGGCCGCAGCTTGCGCTGCGATACGGTTTTGGAAGTTCGCACACCGGGCGTCGAGGAAACCTATGCGCTCATCTTTGCCTACGCCAAGTTGCCCCTGGAACTGCGCATGAAACGGGCAAGGGATGGCGCGCTGTTGTGGTGGGGACGGCACAACGCGGAGCGCTCGGACGGCGGTATGCCGATAGGAATATTATCTGCTCCCATCGACTTGCTCCTCGCAAGCGCGTTCGCCGGGGATGGAGATGATCGCTTGCGCTCCATGGCCGATGACGCGGCCCGCCGGACGTTGGACCGGATGCCGCGTTTACGCTCCGGCTTCGCCGGAGGCCGAAAGATCGGCCGGGGGATATCCGCGTCCGCCGATTGACCGGTCCATTTGATCAAAGACAATCCATCGAATGCCGCGATATAGTTCCTTCCGCCGCAACCAAGGCTATAAGGGGAGGAGACATGAGCCGACGGACCAACCGCCACTTGAGTCCGGTCCTGGCCGCCGCTTGTGTATTGGCCGCCGGATCACAACAGGCCGGCGCGACGTCAAATATTCTCGAACCCGATCCCATCATCGAGGCCGCCCGCGCCATCGCCCTTGAACTGGCGGATGGCCTCAATCAGACGCCGGTCAAGGACATCGTGGCGGAAGAGAGCCCGGCGCGGCCTCGATCGCTCTGGCGTTATCTCCGTGACAAGATTGTTGAACGCTCTGGTGAAGCGGCCGCGGCCGTTGACGCGGGCGGGCTGGAACGCGGCCCGGGCCGAACGATCGCCTTTTGGCCTGCCTGGGAGGAGGAACTCGGCGTTTCAGAGAGTTTTGTCCGGACGGTAAATGACGCCGTGCTTGCCGAGTTGTTGCCGCTCGGCCTCCCCGATGACCGCTTCATCGCCCGGGAGAATCTCTGGCAATTGCAGAGGGAACTGGACCAGGGCGCGGACCTGCGACAATCGTCGGCCCGCATCGCCAAGCTGATGCGGGAAGTCCAAGCGGACGTTTTGATCATGGCCGAGATGCGGCCCGGCGGGGCGGATCATCTGCGTGTTTCCTATCGCGCGATCAATGTGGAAACGGGGCGTATCCTCGCCAAAAGCCGGGCGCGGCGGTTGGCGTATGATTTTGATCGGGCGGAAACGCTGTCCTTGGATGAGGCCATCCGTCACGCGGCGGCGTTCGTCACCGGCAATGCGTCCGGTCTGGATGAACTGGCGTTACAAACCATGACGTTTCAGGAGACCGGCGTTGAAACGTCCTTCGGCCGCTGGTTCTTGTCACGCTTGGCGGCAACCGCCTCTCGACAAGCCGGCGGCCGCCGGGTGAGCGTCAACATCGCGGAGTTGGAGCCGGGAACGCGGGAGCTGTCGTTGCAGCGCCGCTCAACGGGTCAGCGGATCGCCGCCGCCAAACGGGGGCGGTACGTGCTGGCGGGCGCCTATTGGGATCTGGGCGATCTGATGGATATCCAGATAAGCCTCACGGGCGGGCGCGGTTCTAAAGCGGTTTGGGCGGGAACGGTTCGGAAAAGCACCGTGCCTGGGACGCTGACCTTGAAGCCCGAGCCAGGCGCGCCGCCTCAGGCAAGGCTTGTGGATACGCCGGGCCCGGTCACGCTCAGCCTTTCCACCGCGCGCGGGCGGAATCCCAGCTATCGGTTCGGCGACAGGCTGGTTTTGTTGTTCGAAGCGAGCGCGCCCAGCCATCTTTATTGCTTTTACCGCCAGGTCGATGGTTCGGTGTTTCGGATTTTCCCGAACCGCCATCATGAAAGCTCGCGGATCGAAGGCGGACAAGTGGTCCAATTACCCAGCGCCTCGGCGGCGTTTGATTGGGTGATCAAGCCGCCCGCCGGGATTGAGTATCTCAAGTGCTTCGCGACTGACAGAGAAGTGCTGCCGCGTCTACCGGAGGCGCTGGGAGGCAGGGACTTTGAGCCGTTATCCATCAAATCCATGCGGCCTCTGACCAGGGCGTTTCGGTCAATTCCGGGAATTCGTCTGGCCGAGAACGCCATGATCGTCAACATTCGGCGGGACGACGCACCGGACGGGACGGACTGACGGGCGTCGAAAATATCCCCGCCGGAGGGCCGCCCGGCGCGGTCCCGCCATTCTCATCCGGGTTGATCGATAACGCGGCGGACGCGGCCGATGTTCTTGTTGCGGATCACGAACCCCACGCTGTCAAAATTGACCGTGGCGTCCAGATCCATCACCCGCATCAACCGGCGAAGATTGCGATGAAGTTTCGCCTGCCGCGCGGAAGACCAGTAACGGACTTTCCAAAACTTGTTCTGTGCGCTCAACGGTCGGTGACGGTCGTATCCCGAGAAGGTGTGGACCAGGTGTTCCTCTATCTCGGCGATATCGTGATCGGTGAACCCCTCGAAGACCATTACGTAACTCTCAACCCGCGCCGTGCCGCCAAGACCGATGGCGCCGGCGTAGTCCCGTTCCTCGATGTAGGCGAGTTTATCCGCCAGGATATCGGCCATGGCCGCGGCGACGCGGCCGGCATGACCTTGGACGGCCTCCAGCACGCATTCGCGGTCGGGTTCGGCGCGGTTTTCCGGCCAGCAGCGATAAGGCAGCGCCTGATTGCGCACCAGCGTCTCGTTCCAATTACCCAGACGGCGACCGTCGTGCGCCTGAAGCAGGCGCCCGGCGACCCGGATATCGATCAGATTGGCGACCGGCGTCGGTTCCACCCGCGCGTAGGTGGTGAACGGCACGATGACGTCAATCCGATGATCCCGGATCGAACGGGCCACTTGGACGAGTTCGGCGTCCGAGCGGTGCTGGCGGCCTTGTTCATGGGTGTCCACAGTGAGCGCCGCCTCATCAAAGACTTCAAAATCCTTGATCCGCAACTGTGTGGCGATTTCATCGATAATTCGCCGAGTCACCCGATTGCGTCTTGGGAGGCTGTCCATGTCTTGATCCAGCGGCATGATAAGGACGCTGGTCTTGTCGGCGGCGGTGGCTTCGGTCGCGCTGAACGGCAAAACGGAAACGGCCAGGGCGCCGGCCAGCAGGCTTGATACCAAGCGTGTCATGTGTGCTCTCCCTCCACGTCCATACGCCATCTGGCTCCGCTCTCCTCCGCCTGCCGGGCTCGCCGGCGTCCGCTGAACCTTATGAACAACTGAAAGCCGTTTTTCGCGGCAATCGCGCGCGGGCGCTCGGGTTTTGTGGCCGCCTTGGCTTGTTTTTCGCCCCGGCGGCTTGAACAAGGTTAGCATATTGGAACACGCGAAATTTTGGGACCGGAAAAAGGTAACGGCCGTTTCCATGAAGAGCCCGATGACTGCGGTGGCGGCTGGCGCCGTCCTTGGTGTTGGAACGCCGATGGAACCCAATACCTTCGTGATTGAGGCGCTGGTTCCCTTTACGGCCGCCCGCACGCTGGAAATCGCGGCGGCGGCCTTCTATCCCGCACTTTAGAGCGGGATTACGAATCATCAACACCCGGGTCGGCGGGCGGTTCCGCCAAGAAATACGATACGCCAGTTGGGAAGCGTTGGACGGCGCCGGGGACGAAGAGCGTCCGGAACCGGCGGGCGGTCTTGTGTTGAAACGCCTGAAGACGGAAGAGAGCAAGGCGGGTGAGCTTGCGTCCGCGAGGATTGGCGGATCACGCTGGCTTTTTACGCATTGGACACGGACCGGTCCATTCCCCAGTTCGAGGCCGCCGTGGACTTACTGGACAATGGCGCACCGCGCGGCCTATCCCTGGACTTTGGCGAGTGCAAGCTATCGCAGGAGCTTCAATTGATCGGGAGCGTCGAGACGCCGCCGTGTTGACGGAAATCCTGAAACCGTTTCTTTGGTCATCCACCGCGCGCTTCGGCGACGAGTCCCCGCAATTGCTCAAGTGTGACAGCGCCCGGAATCAACCTTTCACCAATGACGAAGGCTGGCGTTCCCCGTATGTCAAGGGCGTCCGCGAGCGCGTGATTGGCGTCGATTTGCCGGGTGACTTTCGGGTTACGGGCTTTTTCCGACACCGCCTTTGCGTCATAACCGGCCTCCGCCGCCAGGAACATAGCGCGCCGTTCGGTTAACGGACCCCGGTTTTCCATCAGGAGGCCGTGGTAGGTCAGGTATTTAGACGGATCGACATGCCAGGCCGCCAACGCCATGCGCGCGGCGGCGGCGCTTCCTTCTCCAAGAATGGGCAGTTCCTTGAACACAAAGCGGACGCCGCCGTCCTTCTCGACGAATTGCCGCAGAGACGGAAACACGCGCTTGCAGTAGCCGCATTGGTAGTCGAAGAATTCGACCACGGTGACGTCGCCGTCCGGGTTTCCGGCGACGGGACTGCCGGGATCGGTTTCAAGCGTGGTTTTGTGGGCGATAAGCGCCTGTTGCGCCTGTTCATGCTTTAGGGCCGCCTGTTGAGCCTGATAGGTCTGGATGGCTTCGATGATGATTTCAGGGTTGGCAAGAATATAATCCCTGACAATCGCCTCGATCGCTGTCTTGTCGAATCCCCCCGGACCTGTGACGGCGGGCGCGGGCGCTGGTTGCTGCTGAGAGTGAGCCGCGTTTGACAGCGCGAGAACGGTCACAAGAGAGAGTGAGGCGGTAAAGCATCTCGCCAAAGGTTTCAGCGGCGTCATGAATGATCCTCAATTTTTAACGCGCCCATCATGCGGTTCCGCGAACACCGGCGTCAACGGTTGTCTTAGCGCGTCAAATTGATGTCGCGGATAAAAGCCGCGTTGGCGGAACTGCCGCCCGCGGCCGCGACGCCCGCATAGGCGACCCGGACGTCGAGCAACGGGTGATCCGGCCAAAGACGCTTGTGAAGCGCCACCAGATCGACGCCTTCGCTGAACCATTGCCGAGTATGTTCCTGGCCGCCGCGCACCGTATAGCGAGCGGGCGCTCCGTCGCGCTTTGACGGCTCCGACCAGCCTCGGTTCAGCGCGGAATGACCCCACAGCAAGACAAGGGATCGGTCATGATCCGGCAGGGCGCCCTTGTCGTCCGCCCGGACGCCACGCGGCGCGCCGCCGTCCCTGAAGCCCACGATCAATCGCACGGGATGTGTTCCGCCCTTGTGTGGGGCGACCTTCCATTGCCAGGTCAAAAAAGGCGTCGTAAGAACGTACGCGTTCAGTTTGCGGGCAAGCACGAGGCCTTGTTCTCCGCCCGTAATGCGCACCGCGTCGCGTTCGGCTGAGGGTTCCAGGCGAACCCGTTCAGGAGTGAATGGCCCCTGGGTTACCCAACTGGCGGGCGACTCTTTTTGAATGAAGGGTTGTTTCGGACCGAGCACGTTCAAGAGCCAGCTGGCTTCCGGCCGGGCAATATCCGGTTTCATTGAACAGGCCGGCAGCGGCAGGCAAAGGCTCAAGCAGACAAGGAAACAGGCGCGTGACACGGCGTCAGGGCTTCCGGCTTATTCTTTTTGCTGGTTGCGGAACCGCGCCGCCGCCACTTTGTGAACGTCATCGGCCCGAAGCCATTTCGTTGAATTCGGCTCAAACAATGTCCGGGCTTTACCCGAATGATAAATGGCGGCCCGGTAATCGCCTTTGAGCAATTCGGCCTCGCCTTGGGCTAATCGGCCGTTCGCTTCATCGCCGAGAATATGATAGGCGCGGCCCAGGAGACTCCAGACGCCGGGAGCGTTCCTTTCACTCTTGAGCGCGAACACCAAATGACTGACCGCCTCCGCCGCCAGTTCGGGGTCGTTGAATGATAATTGAGCCTGCGCCAATTGACGGCGGATGAGATCCGACTCCGGCAGAAGTTCGACCGCTTTCAACAGCGACGCCACCGCCCCCGCCGCGTCGCCGTTGCGCCAGAGGCCGTCCCCTTTCAATTCATGAAAGTAGGGATTGTTTGGTTCGTCCGCGATCAGGCTGTCGATCAATTCGACGGCGCGTCCGACCCTGGCTTCCTTGAACCACCCTATGGCTCGGGCATAACGTGATTCGATGCTGTCGTCGCTGCGCCTGTATTTCCGAAGGATCACGCCGATGGGGCGGATATAACCAAACAACTTGGCGCGCATGCGGGCATGAGCCCGGATAAATTCCGGCTGCTGCGGCGCGTCGGCGTAGGGGGACGACTCCACGTGCCGAGCCACTTGATCGATCCGTTGCTGGGTCAAAGGGTGGGTCCGAACGTAAGGGTCTCTCGAATTGGTAATCAGCAGTTCCTCGTGCTTCAGGACGTCAAAGAATTCCAGGAAACCGCGTGATGATTGTTTCGTCGCGTCCAGATACCGCAAGGCCGCCTGGTCCGCCGCGCCTTCCTGGCTCCTTGTGTAACCGAAGAACGAGCGTGTGATGGAGCCTTGCGAGCCAGCGACGACCGCCGCCGCCAAATCCGCGTTGCCTGCGGCGGCGCCCGCGAGGCCGGCCAGGACGTAGCTGATGACGCTGGCGGCGGCGGCGTTCTCGAATTCGCGGTGAAGACCGGCCAGATGAGCGCCCGCGATGTGTCCTGTCTCGTGAGCGATGACGCCGATCAACTGACCGGGATGTTCGCTTTTCAGGATCAGTCCCGTGTTGATGAACATGCGTTGACCGCCCGCGACGAAGGCGTTGATGCTGTCGTCCTGGACCAGGTACAATCGGATGTCCCGGGGATTGAGTCCGGCGACTTCGAAAATCGGTGTGGCGTATGCCTGAATGGTCGCCTCGATTTCCGCGTCCCGGATCAGGATTGATCTTTGGGCGTTCACGTTCAAGGGATATAACAACGCCATTACAAGAAACGCGAAAAGAGAAATCAGAAGCGGTATGCGGACCATCTTTCCCACCTGTCTCTCCAAATTGCGGGAACCGAATCAAAAGTCAATCAAACGGCGCTCCGGCGAGCCTAGTCAGGTTCCGGAAAAGCGTCAATTCATGGCCTATATGACGATAAGGAACGGATTCTCACACACGGTTTTGTGTTTGGCGGGTGTTGGCTGCCTGCTGGCGGCGTGCGGGTCGCCGTCCTTGGATAAGGGGGGCGAAACTGCGGCGCAAACAGGCTTTATACAGGGCGTCCGCGGCGCGCTCGTTGCAGACGAGCCGACGGCGGCGCTTGTTGGACGCGAAATCTTGAGAGGCGGCGGGACCGCCGGGGACGCCGCGGCCGCCATGTTCTTCGTCATGTCGGTGACGCAGCCAACGCACGTCGGATTTGGCGGCGGCGGGCTGTGTACGGTTCGCTATCAAAAAGAGAACCGCACCGAGACGATCGATTTTCTGAACCGTTTACCCGTGGATGCGAACGGAACGCCCTCCGGGACGGCGCCGGTACCCGGCGGTCTGCGGGGCGTCGCCTTTATTCACGCCAAGATGGGAAACCTGCCCTGGTCCCAGGTGATCGGGCCCGCCGAGCGCCTGGCCAGATTCGGCGCGGCAGTTCCTAGAGGGCTTGCTTCCGACTTGCGGCGTAACCGAAATCTCTTCACCGGCAGCCGTGCGCTCCGCTCATTGTTCGGCGAGAAAGGCGGCGGCCCGCCGGTTAAGGAAGGGGCAAAAATCTTCAACCGGGCTCTTTCGGATACGATGACGGTTTTACGCCGGCGCGGCGTGAAGGCTTTTTACAACGGCAGTCTGACGGACACCTACATTCACGCGGCGAACGCGGACGGCGGACGGTTGAGCAAGGCCGCCATGCGGGACTTCCGGCCGTTTAAACGCCCCACCTTGGACATTCCCTGGCAGGCGCTGACGAATTTCAGTTTCCCAAGCCCGCCCGGCTCGGGCGGGTTGCTCGCCGCCCAGATGACAGCCCTGCTGGTTAACAGCGACCTTTATGAGAGTATCGACGCCGGGGACCGTCCCCATGTGTTGGTCGAGGCGGGCCTGACGGCTTACGCGGAGCGTCAACGCTGGCGGACGGCGGCGGACGGCTCCGCCGGGGACGCCGGCCCGTTCATCAATGAGGATTGGGCGGAGGACCGGATCGGGAAAGCCAGTTTGGAAAAAGCTCGCAACGCGGCCGCGTTTTCGCCGAGGCCGGTTCCTCTGAAGGTCAATGACGCAACCGCGAGTTTTTCCGTGATCGACCGGAAAGGCAACGCGGCCGCCTGCAGTTTCACCATGGACGGTCCCTACGGCTCGGCCCGGCTGGTGGAAAAGCTGGGTATTTTGCTGCCGGCGAAGCCTGGCGCCAATGGAGCGCCGGCCGGCGGCATGGCGCCCTATCTGTTGACCAGCGCCGGGGACTCGCGTGTTTATTTCGCGGGCCATGTGTCCGGCGGCGAGGGGGCGCCCCTGGATTTGGTTTCCGCGTCTTTGGAAATTCTAGGCGTTGGAACGCCGCTGGACGCCGCCATTAACGGGCCGCGGTTCCGCCCCGCTTTGGAGCCGGACGTTGTGGTTTACGAACCCAGGTTGACCCCTGAAATACGGGCGGAATTGGAAGAGCGCGGTCACATCCTGGCCGAACGGTCCGATGGGTGGAGCCGGGTGGGCGTTATTTTCTGCGCGAACGGTATTCCGGTTGACGAGAAACTCGCCAAAGGCTGTCTGCCCTTGGCGGACCGCCGCGGATTCGGGTTGGGCGTGACGAATGACTAACGCTTATACCGCGTCCATGGGGAGGCGGGAGGGAGGCGGGCATGGCGATGAAGGTCTCGTTCCGCAGTTACACCAGCCCTTTATCGTCGTTGACGTCATGCGCCAGACGCTTCTGTGTGGTCCTCGTCTATGTGGTTCGCGTCTGTGTGGTCCGCGCTGGCGGCGGTTCGGTTTTTGTAACGCTTGGCGCCGGAAGGATGGGGCGCTTTGCGGTTGGACCTGTTCGGAATGACGGGCGTGACGCGGCGCCGGGATCATCGGCGAGGTCCGCTGGACCGCGAGGACGCTTGATGGCGCGTGAAGACGAGGGGCGCGTCCGCCGCCCCCGGCGCGTTTGATTCCCTCATGACGGGTCTCGTCGTAATCCTAAACATTCCATAGATGTGTTGCCGATGGAACAGGGAGACGCGCCATGAAGATGATTTTGTCCGGGAACGGGACAAGAGTGTTTCCGGCAAGCGGCGCCGTGGTCATCGGCGTTGTTCTGATGCTGACGCTGAGCGGGTGCGGATTGGCGAGGGTCGTGCTGTTCGTTAAGCACGAAAAGTCCGGGCGTCAGACGCCGCAAGAAACGGCGCTGTATCTGGTGGCGCCTGGACAAAAAAAGGCGCCGGACGAACTTAAAAATAACGAACTTATCAAGGAGCTCGAAAAAGCGGATTGTATACGGAGGCAGCAAAATGAGCAGCAAAATGGGTATCAAAAGTTGACGCCGTACGCTGCTCTTTTCACGCCGTACGCTGCTCTTGCTGTCATCGGGTCGGGCGATAGGCTTGTCCGGTATGCCGCCAGTTTCCTGGACTCAAGGGTGGATAAGTTCAAAGAGGAAAGTTCCAAGGACTATAAGGCTTCTTTGATCCTCGATGAAGCAAGCAGCTTTGGCGCCGACGGTGACGGTGACCCGTGTTTGGTGCTGGTTCGCCGCGATGTCGAAGACAAGAAACGCATGAATGATGCGGGAGAGGTTTCAGAAACCGGACTGGTGCTGATTCTGAAAATTCATGTCACTGGCGACAGGAAAGGATTCCAACTTGAGCCGGTCTATTTGATGGTGAACAACGCCGTCGCCAAAACGGGCGAGAGCAAACCGATTGATGTTTCCGCCGGTTTTTCCGGTAAGGTGATTTTGACTGTGGACGGAAAAAACGAGCTTTATCCTTTCGGCCAAGCGTCGTTTTCGTTTCCGGAAATTGGCATTGGTGAACCCGTCAAAAGGGACAAGCTTCCCAGAAAAACGGGATTGACGCCAATGCCGCCCCAAAACGCGGGTCCGCTGGAAATCACAATCGCCGTAGTCGAAAGCGGCAGCGGTCTTCCCCATGCGGATAAGGCGAAGGCCGAAATCAAGGCGGTTTCCGAGGCGATCGGTTCGATTTTGAAGTAAGGGACCAGGACCTTTCAGGCGCGATAACCAAAGCTGGGGAGCCGCTGGAAACTCCGCCAGACGGACCGAAACGGCGGTTCGAGCGGGACAGAGGCGGCGTGCGGAAGCCCAAGTGACGCCCTGTCCGGCCCAGGGCGCGCTCATTCGCCGCCCAGGATCAGCGCCTCTTTCGGTCGCCGCGCGATGTTGACTTGGCGTTGGATGTTGACTTGGCGTTGGCGGAACGCCGCGTATCGGCGGCCTTGATTTCGAATCCCGCGCCGTTCGGGATAGTCCGGGTTGATCCGGCCTGATTCAGTGTGGTCCAGCCATTTTCCCATTCCGTCCGCCGGGTTGTGGATTGAGGGGAGCCGCCTCCCTGTGGCATAACGGCGGGGTGACGGCGTGGCCCCGTAGCTCAGGCGGATAGAGCGGCGGATTCCTAATCCGCAGGCCGCAGGTTCGAGTCCTGCCGGGGTCGCCAAATCTTTTCCGGCCCGGCGTCCCGCCTGTTATGACGGAACGCCACTGGCCGCAACCTTTGTGGAAAACGGGGACGCCGCTGGCGGGACCCCGGTGATGACCGGCTTTCCGAACCGCTTGGCCATCCTTTCCCGCCGTGATGTCCGGCGACATTGCCGGGCCGGGATTGCCGGCGGGCGGCGGCGTTCTGGACGCCGGGGAAGCCGCCGCCCTTTGCCGCGCCAGTCGCGGCCGTTCATTCCCGCCCCTGTTGAGATGTCCGCTCAAGGCGAAGCCTCTCGATCAAAATCCGATCCGCCAGACGAGGTTTCAAATATCCATGGCAGGGTTGTTCCGAGTGGCAGAGCAGGCACAACGCCTCGAGGTTGGCGTCGGAATTGTCCGAGATCACGCCGTCCCTGTGGTGGCAATGAAGCAAGCCATGATGCTCATTAAGATTCACGCCGCATTTCTCGCACGTCCACCCGCGTTTCTCCCGGTATTTTTTAGAAATACGTGACCAGTCCTTCGCGTATCCGCCTTTCGGCGCGGTCATGTCGGTGTGGCGGGGTTTCGAGTGAAAAAACGTCGCGAACTCGGCGAAGAAATCATCCAGGGAGAACGCGTCGCGAATTTCGGTCTTGCGGGCGTCGTCGCCGCAAGTCGCGAACCCTTTCCAGTCGAGTTTCGACAGGCAATTTTTGCACAGGGGTCCAGGCTTTCCAGGCGCGGCGCCCAGGCGGACGGTTTGGCGCCCATTTTATCGATCAACCGGTCCAGTTCGGGGAACGCGGGCGCGAGCTTCATTTCACTGTTTCCAGAACGCGGACGATCTGCTCCTTGGCGTTCGTGCGCACGCGGAACTCGACCCGCCTCGACGCGATGCGGTCCTCATGACCGCCGCCGGTCAAGACCAGCCGGCTTGACGACAACCCGTTGGCGGTGATGAGGTCCCGGGCCCACGTCTTGTGGAAAGCCGCCGCCGCCAGGCCCAGGCAATACTCGAGAACCGATCGTGTCCGCGCCTGTGACAGGGCCATGTTTTTGAAATACGCCTCATCCCCGGTTCGGGCGGACGGCCATTCGGACGACGTATGGCCTTCGATGCGAACCTCAGCGATGGCGTGGCGGAAGTTGTTCAAAACCTCGACATATCGCGGAAAGAAATCGGCCAAAATCTCCCTGAACCTTGGCTTGATTTCAGCGGACGCGGGATCGAACAAAATGTCCGGTGCCTTGAAGCGGATCGTCAGCGTCTTGCCGTCAAGTTCCGCGTTCCAGGTCTTCAAATCCTTGGCGAATTCGTCCTCAAGCGCCTTTTTGATCGCCACCTCCGATGCGTTCCAGGTCACGACGATTTCGCGGATTTTGTTTTGAGTTTCAACGATCGGGCGGATGTAGGTGATGGCGATGAACAGAAAAATCACCATGAGGCCCGCCATCAAATCCGAAACGCTGATCCAGTTGTCGTCTTCCGGGCGGCGCGTGACGCCGATGATTTTTCCCAGGCTCATGACGCGCGCTCCGCCATTTGAACGATGTCGCGAAGACGGTTCGTCAGCGGCCCGTAATCGCTGACGAATTTCTCCGACAGGGACGCCAAATTACGCCCCATCAGTTCCAGGGCGCGTGTGAGTTCCTGTTGCATCCCCGCATCCAGCGCCTCGAACTGCTGATTAATAGCATCCTGGGTTTTGGACCACTGCTCACGTATTTGGGCGTTCAATTCAGTTGTCGTCGCCTCGACGCCTTTCGCGTGACCATCAAGCGCGGTGGTCAAGTTTTTCTGCATGGCCTCCAACGCGCGATCAAGCGACGTCGTGAAGGCGTCTTGCGATTGCCGCGCAGCGTCGCGAAGTTCGGTATATCCCTCCCGAAGGTCGCCGAACGCCTGTTGTTGCTTATCCACGGCGCTCTTCATCGTATCAACCGATGAGGAGACGGCGGCGGCGAATTCGGTTGTCAACGTCTGCACGTTCTTCTCGACGACGGGAAACGCTTCCATCGCGCGGTCCTTCAACCCGGCGACAGCCTCCAGGTGCGCTTCGAGATCAATGATCGACGCCTGTAAGCCCGCGAGCAGTTCGGACAGCGGCGTCAGCATCTGGGGGATTTTGGCCGTGTGATCGGAAATTTCCGTGATCGCGTCCTTGGACAGCTCAAGCGCCTCCACCGCCGCGTCAATCCGCGCCTCAAGCGTTTCGACATGAGCGCGGTAGTTTTCCTGCCAGGTCAACAAGGCCCCGACGGCCTCGTTGAGTTGCTTGAAGTTTTCCCCGAATTGCTCGTTCAATTGCGTATTAAAGTCGCGAATGACGTGTTCAAGCGCCTCGATCAGGGCCTTTGAATTGTTCTCGGCCATCGTTTCCGCGAATTCCTGAAACGCCGTAATCAACTCTTTTTGCCCGTCCTGCACCGAGGTGCGCAATTTCTGAACCTGCGTCAGCAGACTGCTGTCGGTATCGGACGAGATGGCGCGGCGCACTTCTTCCAATGCGCCGTGATGGCGCTGGGCGGAACGGTCCACGCTTTCGTTGATCCGATTCAGGGCGGCGAGGATGTTCTCCGGCGTCGCGCCTACGCCGCCATCGGCGGGTTCAGGTATGATGGTTTGCACGATCTTGAAGGTAACGGCCGCCCCCATCCCGGCTATACTGGTGGCGAAGGCGATTTTCATCCCCTCCAACAGCTTGGGAACGCTCGCGTCGATTTGGGCGACCTCAAAGTCGAGCAGACCGATAAAAATTCCGGTGAACGTGCCAAGAACGCCAAGCGTCGTCATCAATCCAGGACCTGAGCGGTCCAGTGCGCCAAACAGCAGATGGAGTCCTGGCAGGCGGCCAAAACAGCCCAGGACAAAAATGGCCGCGATCAAGACGGCGAACAACGTTGAAATTTCATTCGCCAGAATGGCGGCAAGTATCCTTTGTGCATGGTCCATGCTTTCTTGCTCCCCGGGTTGTTTTGGATATTGGAAGGATCAATCTTCCCCGAACGCCCACAACCGCGCATGGCGCCCCGCGCCCTTGGGCGGCGCCGCGCGGACGTGCTCCCTAACGCCGCCATCTTCGGAAAACTCACGCGCGATGGTCAACAGGATTCCCGCAAGATGGGCGCAAAGTTCCGCCATATCGGCGATCTCGCCCCTCGCCGCCTTTACCGCCGACAGCATGTCGGGGGCGCCGTAACGTTCAAAAATACGCGCCGCCAAAGCGCGTTCCAGCGCGGACCGGTCGCTTTCCGGTTGAAGCGCGGCTTGAATCAGGGCTGGGCGGCCGAAACTCGCCGCGCCCATCCAGCCGCTTTTGAACGCCAGTTGACGTTTTCGCGGCCATTCGGACGGATTACTCTCCATGAATTCGAAGGCGCCGGTCAGCGCCCATTCACCGGGTTCGGCGGCGCGCTCGAAGACGCACGTGCCGGAAACGTCTATACGGAAGGTGCGGGCGAACTTTATGAGGGCCTTGAATAAACTGTCCGCCTCCGTCCTTAAAGGAACCTGCCGTAAAGTGATTCGCCGATTCAGTCCCGTCTCCCCCGGCGCTTGCCAAGTCCCCCTGATCCGGCTACATCCCCGGCATGATCCGCGCCGCCATTCCGTTGCTTTTCGCGCTCCTCGCCTCCCAGCCGCTCCAGGCGCTTGACGCAAGGGTTTTGGATAGCGTCGTCGGCGTCTTGCCCGACTGGCCGGGATACGGCCGGGCCCGCGGGCCGCAAGCCGCAGGCCGCCACTTGGCCTCGCCGGAAGGCTCCGGCGTCGCGCTGTTTGAAGGCGGCTATGTCGTAACCAACGACCATGTGTTAGGGCGGGCGGCGACTTTGCGGGTTCGCCTGAACGACGGCCGTGTGCTGCCGGGCGAAATCGTCGGTCGGGACGCGGCGACGGACATCGCCTTGATCAAGGTCCCGGTCTCCCTGCCCGTGCCGCCAAACGGTCCCAGACCCTCATTGGGGTCCAAGGTCTGCGCCATCGGCAATCAGTTCGGCCTGGGTCTCTCGCTCACCTGCGGGATTGTCTCGGCCGAGCGCCGCTCAAACGCCGGCTTTAACGAGATTGAGGACTTCATTCAGACCGACGCAACGGTGAATCCGGGCGGTTCCGGGGGCGCGTTGATTGACGGCGAGGGGCGATTGGCCGGCATGGTGTCCGCGATTTTCACAAAGACCTCGGACGCCAACATCGGGGTCAATTTCGCAAGCTCGCTGGATCTTGTTCGCCGCGTCGCCTCGGACTTGAAAGAATATGGCGCCGTTCGCCGCGCGGACATGCCGTTCGAAATCGGCCCCCTGCCCCGGCCGCTGGCGGAAAAGACGGCCGGCGCGTTCATCGTGAAGGTCGAGCGGGACGGTGCGGCCCTTCGATCGGGCGTTGAGGCGGGTGACGTGCTGACCCACGTGAACGGCGTCATGACCGGCGGCTTGAACAGTGTCCGGGCCGCCATCTTCTTAAGCAAGCCCGGCCGGATCGTCACCTTGACCGTCTGGCGCGACGGGGCGGTCCGGAATATTCCCCTTCGCCTGAGCGCCGAATAGGCGCGGCGCGGCGCCTCACCCCGCGAACGCACAAGAAAGAACAAGAGCATGAATGACCTTGAGACCACCACTTTAAGCATGACCGAGATTGAGAATCTGGCCCTCGCCGCGATGAAGACCGGCGGGGCTTCCGACATGGCCGCGGCGGCGGTCTCTCACGCCGTCGCGTTGGCCGAGCGCGACGGGCTTCCCCGCTTCGGCCTCGCCAGCCTGCACGCGCGTCTGGAGCAGATGAAACTGGGACGGGTCGAGGGCGGGGCCGTTCCCGGCGTTCAAGAAACCGGACCGTCATCCATTCTGGCCGACGCCAGGGACGGTTTCACCGAACCGGCGGCGGCCGAGGGGATCAAGCGGCTTACAAAGCTCGCGACGGAGACCGGCGTCGGCGTGATGACCATCGCCAACGCCTGGAACCCGGGCGTCTTGGGCCACTATGTGGAACAGATGGCCCTGGACGGCCTGGTCGCGCTCGCCTGCGCGAACACGCCCCGCGCCGTGGCCCCCGCCGGCGGTGCCCGCGCCCTTTTCGGCGCCAACCCGGTCGCCTTCGCCGCGCCGCGCCGCGCCGAGCCGCCCTTCGTCATTGACCAGGCGATGGCCATGATGACCCGCCAGGACGTTTTTGAATTGGCGGAACGGCGTCAACCGCTGCCCGGGGGCGTCGGAATCGACAAGGAGGGCCGCGCGACCACGGATCCGGTTTCCGTGCTCGACGGCGGCAGCATCCTCTCCATCGGCGGCGACGGCGCGCGGCCCCATAAAGCCACCAACCTGATGATCATGGTCGAACTGCTGGCCGGCGCCTTGTCCGGCGCCAATCTGTCCCATCTGGCGAACGGCTATGAGGCGCCGGAGGGTTCACCGCCCAGAACGGGATTGTTTTTCCTGGGTCTGGACGCGGCATATTTCGCGGGCGCCGATTTTGTCTATAGGGTTGACGAACTGATGGGTGAGCTGAAGAACGACCCGGCGATTCGTCTTTCCGGGTCGGAGCGTTTGAGCGCCCGCGAAAAAGCCATGAAAAACGGCGTCGCGGTGGATGCGGTGCTGGTCGCCGCGTTGCGCGCTTTCATCGCGGACGGCCAGGATGGGGAAGCCGCCGGACGAGAGGCCTAGGCCCGGTCTCCGGCTTGATCCAGGTAAGCCCTGGCTCTGGCCCGGTGCGCGCCGGTAATATGGTCCGCCAAGGATCGGTACGCCCCGAACAGGATGGCGGCGTCATCCGTGAAACCGAGACCGGCGATGATATCCGGTACGGCGTCGATGGGCAGAACGAAATAGGCGAGCGCACCCAGCAAGATCGCCTTTACCCGGACTGGAGTCGCCGGATCCCGCGCGGCGTACCATGCGGCGGCGGCCTCCGTGCTGAACGGGACCTTGCCGAGGGTTTTGCGGACCTTGTCCTCGAAACCGGCCTCGACGATGGCCTTGTCCTCATCTATGGAGCGGGGCATTCGGGCGTCCCTGACGTACACACATGCCTGGAGATGCGCCGAAAAAAACCGCAGCGCAAGGCCCGTAGCGTCACGCCATTCGATATAGTCATCCCCCGCGCTATTATTTTCCGCCCCCGCGAAGACGGGGGTCCAGTATTCTAGCCTTCGCGGGAATGACGCGCTGGTTCCACGGTGGGTCGTTATCCAAACCCTGCACGTGCGGGAACGGCATGCCGGCGTCAGCAAGGCCGTCATCCAAACGCGGCCTGCGCGGGAACGAAAAACCGGGGGGCGCGGGAGCGGGAAACATCGCCGCCGCCTAACGCCATAACGCCTTAAACCCTCATGGGCCGACGCCAGGGAGTGTTTTCGTGGCGTCCGGTTCAACCACTTCCGCGCCCAACTGAGCGGCGGCCGCCTCGATGAACCTCGCCAGTTTGATATCCCATTCCGTCAAGCCGCCCGAGTCATGAGTGGTCAGCTCAATGTCGATCCGGTTATACACATTACGCCATTCGGGGTGGTGGTTCATCCCCTCGGCGAACAGAGCGACCTTCGACATGAATGCGAAGGCGTCCATGAAGCTTTTGAATTTAAAGCTTTTCTTAATCGAGTCGCGGCCCCCCTCGTGGAGCCAGCCCGGCAAACGCCGCAGCGCGTCCTCGCGTTGAATATCATTGAAACGGGCGACCATTCTCTATTCCTGCAGGTGTGGTTGTTTTCGCATCGTCTATTGACCTAGTTTGTGGTTTGACGATTTTCCATACGGAATTCAGCGGATGTCATCTGGTCCAGGCGTAACGAAACCGCCGCGCGCCGCCGCCCCGGCGCTTGAGGATATCGAGCGGCTGGCCGAAAGCGGCTGGGCGTCGATCCCCGAGACTCTTCGCAAAAACGCGGAAGACGTTGTTATCCGGGTGACCGATCTCGCGGATGAGGATGTTCTGAGAGACCTTGAAATCGAAAACCCGCTCGAACTGATGGGGCTCTATCAGGGCGTCGCGCTGACGGAGAAGTCGTTGTCCGACCCCGAGCCGCGGCCGGACCTGGTGTTTCTTTATCGCCGCGCTATTCTGGATTACTGGCGCGAGTCGGGCGGGGACCTGGGCCATATCGTCCGTCATGTTCTGATCCACGAAATCGGACATCACTTCGGATTCTCGGACGACGACATGCGCCGCCTAGAAGAGGAGGCGGACCGCGCGGAGAAAATCCTTTAGCGCGCCCTGACCGCGCTCAAAAACAGCGCGAGACCCAGCGCCGGCGCCGCGCAGACGGCCAATAGCATGAGGTCGTAACCGCCCGCCCGCCACAGAAGAGACCCCGCGAAGGGCGCGACGGCGAAGAGGCCGATGAAGGAAACGGACATGGCGCCGAACTTGGCGCCGAAATCCCGCTCGCCCAGGATTTCACGGCTAACGACAGGCCGCATGATGGCCAAAACGCCGTTTCCGCCGCCTTGAAGGACGACAAAAACGGCGAGCAAGACCGGAACCGCCCCGCCAAAAAGCAAAACCGCGCCCGCAGCGATCAGCACGACGAACACGCCCGCCGTCATGGCCATAGTTGAAACGTGATCGCCGATGGCGGCCATTGCCAAGCGGCCCAGCACCTGCATGGGGCCAATCATAGAAATCGCCAGGACGGCGGCGTCTGGGTCAACCTGGCGTTCTTCCAGCAGCGGCAGCAGATGGTTCACGATCATGCCATGATTCAGGTAGAGCAGCGCCAGTCCGAAGGACAGCAGCCAGAACGCCGGGCGTTTCAGGAACCGTTTTCCGGATGACGCCGCGCCCTCCGCCCCGCCGCCCGCCGCCGACGCGCGGCGCGCCTCCATGTCCCCGGCCGCGGCCCAGGTCAGGGGCGCCGCGATCAGTATCGCCGCCACGCCCCAGAAAAGGGCGGCCGCCCGCCAGTCAAAGGCCTCGGCCAACGCATGGCAACTGGGGAAACTCACCGTCCCCGCGAAGCCCGCGATGATCGTGATCATGGTGATGGATTTTTTCGCCCCGGCCCCGCGGCAACGGGTGACGAAGGCGAAACAGGGATCATAGAGACAGCCCGCGTTCATCAAACCGATGACGAACCAGACGACGTAAAACTGCCAGAGTTCGTCAACGAAAGCGAGCAGCAAGAGCGCCGCGCCGCCCCCCAGGCCGGTTCCCGCGAGGACAAGCGCTCCCCTGCCCTTGTCGATCAGACGGCCGAACACGGGCGAGAGAGCCGCGCTGGTCGCCAAGGCGATCAGGAGGGCCAGAGTGATCTCCGAGCGCGACCAGCCGAAAGCCTTTTCCCAGCGCACCAGAAGGGCGGGAAACAAGTAGTACTGCCCGGCCCAGAATATCGTCTGGGCAATGGCGAGAAAGCCAATGTTCCGGGCGCCGCCGGGATAACGGGTTTGACCGGCCAAGAGGACCTCCGGTTTCGTTTTTGGAAGCCTAATACAAACGGGGACGCCGCCCCAGCCCGGCGGCGACCGTTCGGCGAAGCCCAGCCCCGCTAAGCCCCGGCTGTCGGGACGAAACGGGACGCTAGGCGATGGCGGCGAAAAAATCGACCGGAAACACCGGCGCGGCGGTGGAACGAAATGTGGAACAAGCCGCCGCTTGGCCCCGCGCGCCGGCCGGCGTCATCCGGTCCGCTTATTCCGGGGCCGCCTATCCAGGTTTTGATTTTCATGAGCCTCGAAAATTCACACAGAAAATATGTAACGTATTTTCTGAACCATGCGGGAAAGAGAACCTAATGTGATGCCCGTCATTCTAGTGAGCGACGCGGCCTTCGCAAATCTAAAACACATCGCCACATGGCTGGAAGCGGACACGCCCGCCCAGACTATCGATCTTCTGGTCGCCAACGAAATGGAGCGGCTTGGTCTCGAACGCGATAGCGAAGCGGACCGTGAACTCGTGAGTCGAAACGGTGAAAATATCCTCGTGTTTGAGAATGAGAACACGCCCGGACTATCATTCACCCGCGTCCTGAGCGCTTCAATCGGCGGACGGGGCCTGGAGAGAAATTCGGCGGCTGGCGGAAAACCACAGCATTCCTGTTAAGGTGGAATTTCGCTGGAAAAACAACAAAAAAGCCGGGCATCCAGGCCGAATTGGCAGACTTCACGCTGGAGGCTGAACCAGTGAGTCAAGCCGTATGCCAAAATAATGAAGAGAACCGCAGGAATGACACGCCGGCGCCGGGCGATTGAATCGTGCCGGCGGACGTATTCGTGGTCTTTCGAATGCTCTCAATATTCCCGGCAATATTCCCAGAAATTTCCGCCCCCGCCCGGATAATGGTCCGCCCTTGAGGACGAACGCATGAGCGGACTCGAATTTGACATATGGCTCAATTCATGAGTTTATTGACGTTCTCATGCGGATCGGCGCTCAGCGGGACGATGTTTCGCGAGGTCCCGGAACGAATTGGTGAGAAACGCTGTCTCATGGTTTGGAGGAACGCGTCATGTGGAAAGCGCCTGTTATCGTCGAAATCGCCTGCGGCATGGAAATCAACATGTATGTCGCGGCCGGGGACTAAGGTCGCCCATTGGCGGTCTGTCCAATTGTTTAATGACGCGAAGCCGGCATGAGCGGGCTTCGCGTCGTCATTTTAGGGGCCGGGGCCGGCGGCGGTTTACCGCAATGGAACTGCGGCTGCGTTTTTTGCAATAAGGCGAGGTCGGGTGAAATTCCCGCACTGACTCAATCGTGCGCCGCAGTGTCCGCCAACGGGGCGGACTGGGCGGTGATCAACGCGTCGCCCGATATTCGCGTTCAACTTCAGCAAACCCCAATGCTGCATCCGACGGGGCTGCGGATTTCGCCCGTCTCCTCGGTGCTGGTGACGAACGGCGACATTGATCATGTGGCGGGTCTGCTGACTCTCCGTGAAAAACAGGCTTATCACTTGTTCGCCACACCGCATATTCATGAGGTGATCTCTGGCAATCCGATTTTCCGGGCGCTCGACCCGGCCTTCGTAGAGCGCCGCAACGTCGCCCTGGAGACTCCCTTCGACCTCGTCGCCGGCGTGCGCGCCACCTTGTTCGCCGTCCCCGGAAAGACGCCTCTTTATATGGAGGAAGGCGAGGTCGTCACCGACCTGGAGGGCGAACAGACCGTTGGCGCCGCCTTGGAGGCGGATGGGCGAAGGGCTTTCTACATTCCCGGCTGCGCCAGGATGACCGGCGCGCTGGCCAGGCGCCTGACGGGGGCGGCGCTGGTGTTCTTCGACGGCACGGTCTGGCGAGACGACGAGATGGCGCGTGCGGGGCTCGGCGATAAGACCGGCGGCCGAATGGGGCATATGGCGATGGCCGGCGAGACGGGATCCATCGCCGCCTTCGCGCCCCTGAACGTCGAGCGGAAAGTGTTTGTGCACATGAACAACTCCAATCCCGTCGTAGATCCGTCATCTGCGGAGCGCGAAGAGGCGGAGGCGGCGGGCTGGACCATCGCGCGGGACGGCATGGAGTTCCGTTTATGAGCGCCGCGCCCTCCCGCGGCGCGTTCGAGGCGCGGCTCCGGCGAATCGGCGCGGAGCGCTATCACGACAAACATCCCTTCCACCATCTGCTGCACTCAGGCGGCTGCGCCCATGCCCAGGTTCAGGCCTGGGTGATCAACCGCTATTATTATCAATCGCGCATTCCCATGAAGGACGCGGCCTTTCTGTCTCGTGTGGACGACTTGGAGCTTCGCCGCCGATGGCGTTCGCGAATTGAGGACCACGACGGTTCGGCGGAAAAAGAGGGCGGCGTCCGGCGATGGCTGAAGCTGGCCGAGGCCGTGGGGCTCGACCCCGGTTACGTCGCCTCGACGCGCGGCGTGCTCGCCGGGACCAGGTTCGCCGTTGACGCCTATGTGCGTTTTGTGAGGGACCAGCCTCTGTTGGAGGCCGTCGCCTCGTCGCTGACTGAAATGTTCGCTCCCAAGATTCACAGGGACCGCATCGCGGGCCTGTTGGCGCACTATGATTTCGCTGATGAGCGGTCCATCGCGTATTTCAGAAAGCGCCTGGATGAGGCGCCCAAGGATGTCGCCTTTGGGCTGGAATGGGTGCTGGATCACGCCGACACCCGGGAAAAACAAGATGCGGCGGCGGCGGCCTTGATCTTTAAAACCGATGTGCTCTGGTCTCAACTGGACGCGCTTCATTCGGCCTACGTGGAGCCGGGCCGCGTCCCGCCCGGGGCCTGGCGGCCCGGCGAGGGGCAATCGAAAGGATAGCGGAATGAGCGAAACGGGCGGAGCGGGCGGAGCGGGCGAAACGGGCGGAACGGCGCTCGCGGACTGCGCCATTCCCTTTTTGCCGAAAGGGGTCCGCTTGAAATTCGACAAGACGCGCGGCTGCTGGTTTTTGCTGGCTCCCGAACGGGCGCTGAAACTGGATGAGATCGGCGCCGCCATTTTATCCGGGCTCGAGGCGGGCGGGAGTTTCCAGGGTTTGTCGGAGACGCTCGCCGGCAAGTACGGCGCGCCGTATGATCAGGTCCGCGAGGACGCGGGCTCCTTCCTCGTGTCGCTTATCAACCGGCGCATGGTGGAAACGCGATGACGGCGGCGAGGCCCGATGTTCCCGCCCCCATGGCGATGCTGGCGGAACTGACCCATCGCTGCCCCCTGTCCTGTCCCTATTGCTCCAATCCGCTGGAACTGGTTAGGAAATCGGGCGAGTTGACGACGGCGGAGTGGGCGGACGTGTTCATCCAGGCCGCCGGTCTGGGAGTGCTGCAAATCCATCTTTCCGGCGGCGAGCCCGCCTCCCGGCCCGACCTGGAGGATCTGGTCAGCGCCGCGCGGACGGCGGACCTTTACACCAATCTGATCACCTCCGGCGTGGGTTTGACGGAAAATCGCCTGGCGGCGCTGGACGCCGCCGGACTGGATCACGTGCAGTTGTCGCTGCAGGGAGTGACCGCCGGGACGGCGGACCGGATCGGCGGTTACGAAGGCGGGTTCGACAGGAAAATGCGGGTCGCGCGCTGGGTGACGGACCTGGGCCTGCCGCTGACGCTCAACGCCGTGATGCATAAACAAAACCTGGACCAGCTGCCCGAAACCATTCAACTGGCGGCGGACCTGGGCGCGCGCCGGATCGAGGTGGCGACGGTGCAGTTCCACGGCTGGGCGGCGGAGAACCGGGCCGCGCTCATGCCCACGCGGGCCCAGGCCCGGGAAGCGGCCCGAATCGTCGAGCGGGCGCGCAAAACTTACGAGGGCCGGCTGGTCATCGACTATGTTCCCGCCGATCATCACGCCCGTTTTCCGAAGCCCTGCATGGGGGGGTGGGGCAATGCCGGGTTGACCGTCTCGCCGGACGGAACCGTCCTGCCCTGTCACGCGGCGCGAACCATCCCGTCGCTCGAATTCGAGACCGTCCGGGCCGCGCCCCTAGCCGGCATCTGGTACGGGAGCGCGAGCTTCAACGCGTTTCGCGGCACGGACTGGATGCGCGAGCCGTGCAGGTCCTGCGACCGCCGCGAAGTCGATTTCGGCGGATGCCGCTGTCAGGCGATGGCGCTCACCGGCGACGCAGCGGCGGCGGACCCGGTCTGCGTCAAATCTCCGTTCCATGAAGACCTCGCGGCCCGCGCCGAGGCGGACGGGCGGGCGGACGGCGCGGCCTTCGTCTATCGGACGTTTTCCCGGGCGCGTTGACCGGTCCCTAGCCTTTGAAAACCTCCTCGCGATGATGTTTCAGGAACTGGGGATGCGGCCGCATGGCGTTCGCCGGCGGCAAGCGCAGACGCCGGTCCGGATTTATCAGGTTCGTCACGGGCGCGGGAACGCGGCCGTCCGCCACCAGGATCGAGTAATCGTCATCGACCGAGATCACCCCCCTATCGAACATCCACTAGACCGTCCCGCTGAGCGCGAGACTATTCCTCACCGAGTCGGGTCCATGGTTCGCAATGGGGCGGATATGGGCCGCCTGCGCCTCTGACCGCCCTCCGCCGTTTATCAGTTTGACGCCCGTCACGGCGCAAGTGTCGTCATACGCCTGTTTCACCTGCCTGGAAAAGGCCGCGTCGCGAACGGTCTGGTCTCCACTCTTCGCACCAAGGGCCAGTCGAAATCCGCCTGTTCCTCCGCGAGGCCAATATTCATTTCCTCTGTTCGCCACGGCTCCGCGCCGGACTTTTCCAAAGCGACGCCGCTGGCGTGGCCGGGCATGCAAGACTCCCCCAAAACGCCCCGCCAAAAAATTTGCCAACCAGCTTGATCATGCGGCCATTGGATTTTCCATATGACTGGTTTAGAGGTAGGATCGTTTGTATGTAACGAGTTATTAGCCATGGCGTATGGTCTGGAAGTTCCAGCCGCGCCGGGGTGGACGTGGCGGCTATTTGGCGAGCGCATGGACTTTGAAAGGATGCTGGCATGACGACGGCGGACGTGAATGGCGAGCGTCTTTGGGGCGCGCTCATGGAACTGGCGGAGATCGGTAAGACGCCGGGAGGCGGCGTCGGCCGCCTGGCCTTAACCGATGACGACAAGCAAGCCCGTGATGTGTTCTGCGCGTGGGCGAAAGAGGCTGGATTACAAATTCGCGTTGATCAAATGGGCAATATTTTTTCTCGCCGTCCCGGAACGGACCCGGACGCCAAACCGGTCATGACAGGTTCTCATTTGGACACCCAGCCCCTGGGCGGCCGGTTCGACGGCGTTTACGGCGTGATGGCCGGACTTGAGGTGCAGCGCGCCTTGAATGACGCCGGGGTAAAAACCAGGGCGCCGCTCGACACGGCCGTCTGGACCGACGAGGAAGGGGCCCGGTTCGAAACCGGCATGTTGGGTTCCGCCATCTTCACTGATCGTTATCCGCTTCAAAAAGGCCACGACAACGCCGACGCAAACGGTGTGACCATGGGTCGGGAACTGGAACGCATCGGCTATTTGGGTGATTTGCCCTGCGGCTTCCCAGTCGACACCTACATCGAGGCGCATATTGAGCAAGGCCCCGTTCTGGAAACCCGGCGCAAGCAGATCGGGGTTGTCCAGGGGGCGCAAGGCCAGATGGTTTATTACGTCACCGTTGTTGGAGAAGAGGGACACGCGGGCACCGTGCCAATGGCGCAACGCAAGGACGCCATGGTGGTGAGCGCGAGAATGATCACGGCGTTGAACGAATTGGCGTTCGAAATCGAGCCGCAGCCAGTGATCACAGTGGGAGAGATTCGGTGCAAAACCAACTCCTATAACACAATTCCGGGCAACGTGGTGTTCTCTATCGACAGCCGGCACCCCGACGCGGATATCCTGGAAACCATAAGGACACGGGTTCATGACCGTTTGCGGACGATTGCCAACGAGGGCGATTGCGCCGTCGAGATCAAGCGCACCAGTTACACACAACCATCGGTATTTGATCCAGCAGTGGTTCAGACGATCCGAAGCGCCGCGGACGAGCTCGGTTACGCCCATCAGGATATCGTCTCAGGCGCCGGACATGATGCGTGTCATTTGTCGCATGTGGTCCCGACGGCGATGATCTTCGTCCCCTGCAAGGACGGCGTTAGCCATAACGAGAAAGAAGACGCCCTCCCGGAAGACCTGGCCGCGGGATGCCAGGTGTTGCTGGAAAGCATGGTCGCTCGCGCCGGACTGGCTTAGGGGAGGCAAGGGGAAGGCGATCGTGGCGGCGCTCTCAATTTCACCGGCAACGCGCTGAACAGTGCGGCCGCCGCCCATATAGCGCACAAGAGCATTCTGGCTCGGTGAGGCGGGAATTGTTCACGCAAAACGCCATGGACTTCTCCGCCGCCGCCAAGCCGCAAGCGCTTGATGTCGTTTTCCCCGTTCGCGATAAAAAAAGCGGCTGGCTCCCGGGCGCCTCCGAAATTGGAAGGCGCCGCCAGCGTTAGGTTTATTCTTCCTCGTGTCCTAGAGCCCCGACAAGATCAATGATACAGTGGCGAACCTTTGGGTCGCCAACAGAATAATAAGCCCGGACCAGTTCCAAGGTCTCGCGGCGGGCCATGGGGTCGCGCTCCAGAACTTCCCGGGGGCGGCCGCTCAAACCAGCAGCCATTTGACCTTCATAGGTGCGCAGGTTATTCGGGATGTCGTCGAAGAAATAAGATATATCCACATCCAGGATGCGAGAGAACATGAATAACCGGCTGGCGCCGATTCGATTGGCGCCGCGTTCGTATTTCTGAATCTGTTGGAAGGTCAGGCCAACGGAGTCGCCCAGTTTTTCCTGGCTCATGCCAAGCAATGTGCGGCGTAAACGCAAGCGTTGACCGACATGAATATCAACCGGGTTGGAAACCCCTGGAGGAAGCCGTTTCATTTTGCCCGCCGCGGCGGTTCGCGCGCTCATGGCAACTCCTTTCTCGGGAAGCGGCGCCATCATACCGGTTCGGCGCACTCGCCGTAAATAACGCGCCAGTGTGTATTTTTTAAACTCAATCGAATAAAAAATCAAACTTCCATCATTACCGGTGAGTGTTGAATATTGCCTTGGCGCAAGTTTTACCACCTTATCCCGCCGCCTGAGGTAAAACATTTCAAATAGAATTTTGAACTGCCCCAAATAACCCGGGTTTGGAGTTGTCATGAAAAACTTTCCGGGGCGTCATGCGCAAGAGCCGTCTCAGTTACTACGAACAGGGTCGTTTGATTGAGCATTTCGTGTTTGGCCCGGCGGCCTTGACGGCGGCCGGTCTGTGCGGGGAGAACCGCAAGACGGCGGCGTGTTTTTTCGCCGTCCATGCGCGATCATCGTCTTTGCGCCCGGCGCCGAGAGCGAGGCCCTGTTCGATGGCGGGGCCGGGGTGGAAGGGGACGAGAGTTACTCCAGCGGCAACCGAAAGGGAAAGCGGCGCCGGGCGCGGCGGGAAAAGCGCCGGTATCCGGCTTGTCGAAGCGGGGCGGCAAGGTCTGCGCCTCTACGCCGGGATCATTCCCGGCGCCTCTTCGGATACCCCGACGCCGATCATGGAGCGCAAGACCGGGCCCGGCGGCGGCGCACGCCGGGGATGCGTCTATTCTGACGGCTGGAAGGGTTATGACGCGCTTGACGTATCGGGCTTTCATCACTTCCGCATCACCCATTCCGAACGCTTTGCGGATGACGCAAACCATATCGATGGGATCGAGAACTTCTGGAACCAGGCCAAGCGCCGGATGCGCACGTCCAACGGTGTGCGAAGACGCAATTCGGCCTATGCTTGAAGGAATGTGAGCGGCGATTCGGCAACTGTGACCCGTTGGACCAATTATATCAAATCAAACAATGGGTTAAACGTCATTCTAGGCAGTTGGCCGGGTCAGAGCCTTATTTTGTCACCCCCGCGAAGGCGGGTTTTGGATGGAGACCCCTAACCCGACCCTAAGGCGTCACCCCCGCGCAGGCAGGGTCCAGACTGACCCTTGTCACATATGATTGGTTGTCATGCATGATTGGCCATCACTCAACGACAGGCTGGAACGCGGACCGCCCGGCTGGACCCCCGCCTTCGCGGGGGTGACGACAAACCGCTTGGAAACCCGCCAACCAGCTTCGCCCATGTCATAGCGCCTTAGGCCAACCTTTTCCACGACCGACCGCTCTCGCGCTTACGGCGTGGCGTTGGACGCTTCCGTTCGCTTGACAGCGGGCGAGGGGGGCATTAGAACCGCGCTTCCTCCGTCGGGACGGTGATCGCCATCCAAGCCGCCCGGCGCCCGGTGGCGGAGTAGCTCAGGTGGTTAGAGCAGCGGAATCATAATCCGCGTGTCGGGGGTTCAAGTCCCTCCTCCGCTACCAACAACTTGACCATGGGATGAGCGGGACGCCGCCGAAACCGCGACGCGCAAACAGGTTGCGAAGCCTTCTTCGGCGGGAGCCGGTCTTTTCTGGAACGCGCCTCGCCAAGACGCTCATGTTCGCCCCGGCGCTGTCCTTTCCCGCCCGGTCAAACACGCTCAACGGCGCCGTCCTTTCCTGCTCGCTTCACGCGCTTCGGCGGTTCACGGGTGATCACGCGGCGCCTCCCGCGATACCGCCCAAAGGTCTGGTTCAAGCGCCGAGCCGGGCATGGGCCGTCTCAAGGGCCTGGGCCGGTTCGCCATGACCGAGAGTTCCGGGGCCTTGCATCCCGGTTTTGAAGGTCTTAACTATATCGGTGAAAAAACTTGCGGGCTGGTCTTTCTATCATGCATTCGCGATATGCGCCGCTATTGCTTGTACCGGTTTTCTTTCTTGTATCGGTTTCCTTGGGCGCCGTTCCGGGTTTCGCCTGGGCGCAGCAGATTCCGGCAACCGCCGGAAACGCGGTCGATTGCACGGAAGCGGCCCCTATCGGTCATCTGGACGATCCCACGCTGACGCGGCAAGAGAAGATCGCGTTAATGGATGCGGCCTTTCAACGCTCGCTCAGCCGTTTTGACGCCTGCCAGCTGTCGAAGTCCGCCGCCGGCGCGGGCGGAGGTTCCGGCGGCGGCGGCGATGCGGGCGGAGGAACCGGTGCTGGCGGCGGGGCGTCGGTGGCGGCGCCGGATATGGCCGGGACAGCGCCGCCGGATGCTTCCAGGCGGTCCACTGGCGGCGCGGGCGGTCTGGAGACCGCCAACTCGGCGCGGTCCCAGCCAATCGAGGGCCGCGCGCCCGAGGCGCCCTTCGCGTCCGCGTTGAACAATGGCAAAGTTCCCGAGGATATTCCGCCGGCCGATAACGACAGCGTTCTGGAGGCGCAGATTCGGAAGGCCGCGATGGCGGAAAAAGACCCCGAGACGCGCGAGAAGCTCTGGGACGAGTACCGCAAGTACAAGGGCGTAAAGAAGTAATTAAGGTTTGACCGGGAGATAGGGATTGACCGGGAGATAGGGATTGATCGGGAAATAGGGATTGAAATGAGGATGATGCGTTTACTGTCGGCGTTCTGGATTAGCGTCTCGCTTGTGCTTTCCGGCTGCCAGACCACGGGCGCGGGCGCGGCCTCCGGTCCCGTGGTCGGGCCTCAACTTTCATCCTGGTTCGAAACGGATCGCGAGGCGAAGGTTGATCCGTCGAAGCCGAAGATGGAAGTGGCCGTTCCCGTGTTTGATCCGGGCTTTGGGAACGACAGGACGTCGCCGGGCGGCGGGTTTTCCGAAGACGGAGTCTCTGAAACGGGCGCTTATGAAGATAGCGACGACAATGTGTGGCCCGAGCTTCGCCGCGCGGAGGCTAATCGCTTCGCCGTGAAGCTCAAGGAAGCGCTTGAAGCGACGGGGGCGTTCGGAGCGGTTCGGGTCACCCCTGACATGACGGCGACTGCGGATCTGTACGTCATGGGCAAGATCGTCGAGTCTAATGGCGAAGACGTCGAAATCGAGGTTCAGGTTTCCGACATCACCGGCCATACCTGGTTCACGCGCAGCTTTGATCACGAGGTTGAGGAAGATTTTCATAAAAACCACCGGAACAAGGGCGAGGACTCCTACGACCCGGTGTTCAAGAAGGCCGCCGACCGCGTCGCCGTCGAACTTGAGGAAATCGACGCCGCTCGACTGGAGAAAATCCAGCGGGTGAGCGAGCTTCGGTTCGGGGCGAACCTGTTGGACCAGGCGTTCGCCGATCACATGAAAATCGACGAGGGCCGCGTTGAGATGGTCAGTTTCCCGACCGACGATGATCCAATGCTGATGCGGACGAGAGCGGTTCGCGTGCGCGACCAGTTGTTCGTTGACGGTTTGCAGGAGACCTACGAGCGGTTTAGCGCGAAGATGGAGCCCAGTTATCTGGTGTGGCAGGAACAGGCGCGTCTGGAACTTGCCGCGAAACGCGCGCGCGAGATGGAAGCTGCGGGCGAGGCTGTCGCTGCGGTTGGATTGTTCGCCCTGGCCGTGTTGGCTGCGGCGGCGGGCGTCAGTTCGGACAGCCACGCTTCCGCCTCCGCCGGAGCGGCGGGCGCGGTCGCCGCGGGCGCCGCCGGGGCGCATTTCCTTCAAAAGAGTTTTCAGACGAGTGAAGAGGCCAAAGCGCACCGCGACGCGCTCGGCGAGTTGGGGCAGTCGATCAATATGGAAATGGGGCCCCGCGTTGTGGAGTTCGAGAACGAGACGGTCGAACTGACCGGCGACGCGAAAGAGCAGTTCGCACAGTGGCGCGGGTTCTTGAAGAAGATTTACGCCGCTGAGCTGACTCCCGAGAAGCAGCTTTAGGACAATCCAGACGAATGCTGTCTGACAAGCTCGAGAAAACGAGCCGGGCGGAGGCCAAAGCGACGGCGAGACGGCTCGCGGCGCTTACCGGGGTGCTGGCTGTCCTTGGGCTCGCCTTGTTGGGCGTCATCAAGATTGATTTGACGCCCTTTGGACCTGACGAAGCGGCCGCTCCGGAACGGAAACCGGCGGAGTACATGGTTCCCGACTCGTCCGTTGCGTCTATTGGCGCGAGCGGCCCGAAATCCGCCGAACCCAATCTCGACGATCCGAAAAGGCTGGAGGCGAAGGCGCTGATTGCGAAGCTCCGCTCGGAAGTGCTGGGGGGCGCCCGAAACCCGAACTTCCGGGCGTGGGCACCGGGCGCGGCGGCTGAGATCGAAACCGCGTACCACAACGCGATATCGGCGCTGACCGCTTCCGATTATTCCGCTTCGATAGGGATCGCCTCCGCCGCCTTGTCCTTGGGCACGGCGAAACTTGAAGCGTTCGAAGCCGCGTTCCTGACCGAGATCGAGCGTGCCAGGCGGGCGTTTGAGTCCGATGATTTCCCGGCGGCGGAACAAGCCATATCCAGGGCCATGGCGCTAAGACCCGAAGATGGGAACGCACTGGCGCTGAATGAACGGATCCAGGCGCTGCCGGAGCAATTGTCCCTGATCAAGGCGTCCAACGTCGCCCGGGTTGAGAATGATCTTTCGGCCGAGCGGGATCATTTGAGCGCCCTTATGGAACTCGCGCCCAACCGGACATCCCATGCGGAAAGGCTGCAAGCCGTAGAGCGGGAAATCAAGGAACTCGACTTCTCGGCTCTTATAGACCAAGCCTATTTGGCGCTGGATAAACGGGACGCGGGAACAGCCCGGCGGCGTCTCGAACAGAGTGAACGGATTTTCAAGGGACGCGCGGTGACGGAAAAGCTGAAGGCGCGCGTGGCGTCTCTGGAACGGGAATTGACCGGACTGTCTTTCCTGCGTAAAGCCCGCGCGGCGGTTGAAGCGGATGATTGGGTTGGCGCCGAAAAATTCTACGCGCGGTCGATCGAGTTTCTAGGCGGGGGTAAGGAGAGCACGGAAGGCCGCGAGCGCGCGGCGCGGATCATCCGCATCGAAGGGCTAATGGATCGTCATTTGGCCGCCCCGGTCCGGCTCGGCTCGGCGAATGTAGCGGGCGTTGTAAGCAGCCTGCTCGACGACGCGGCGGAACTCTCGGTCCACAGCCCCCGGCTGACGGAAAAGGCCAAGTCGCTTGGGAACAGCCTAAAGGCGTATACGACCGAAGTGCCCGTCCGGGTAAGATCGGACCAGAAGACTTATATCAAGGTGCGCGGCGTCGGGGTCGTCGGGAAAACGGCGGACCGTATTATCAGATTGCGGCCCGGGCGGCATGTGTTCGAGGGGCGGTGTCCTGGTTACAAGTCGGTGTCCGTGGAGGTTGACGTTCCCCCCAAGTCAACGTCCACTGTGGTCGAGGTGCGGTGCCGTGAGAAAGTTTGAACGCGAGATCGCCAGTGCGAAGCGGTGCCATCGAATGGTGCTTTCGATTTCGCTCGCGGCGCTGGCGCTTGTTGTCCTGGGGACATTTTCCGTGATTCTCGTGGCGAACGGGACAAAGGTCGAGATTAAACCGGCCGATGCGAACGCGGCAGGCCGGATCGCCGTAAAACAAGGGGCCGCGGTCGCTGTGAACAGAGTCATCTATGGCCTTGCGAACACCGCCGTCGTCATCGTGTCCGCGCCGGGCTTTCTGGACAAAGAGCTAACGATTACAGAGAACCAGGCGGGGCGCGCCGTTGAGGTGGAATTGCAAGAACGGCCGGCCTTGTTGTCAGCGAGCGTCACGCCGGGCGAGCCCGGGACCTCGTGGCTCATAGATGGAACGGTCGAAGCGTCCGGGCCCCGGTTTGAAAGGGAATTGGCGCCGGGCGTCTATGAACTGGCGGTCGATCATCCTCATCATGATCTCTTTCGTCAGAAACTGGAACTGGGCCGGGCCGAGACCCGAAACCTAGAGGTTGAGCTTCGACGGATCGAGGGACGTCTTCGGATTGACGCCACAATACAAGCGGCGGTTTATGCCGATGACGTCTTGCTGGGGAAAACCCCTCTTGATCGGGGATTGGCCGGAGGAAAACACGACATTCGCGTTGAGGCGGACGGCTACCGCCCGGTCTCCGAGACGGTCGAAATCTCCCGCGCCGCGCCGGTTGTGGAGAGGCGCTACCAGCTTGAGCCTCTCGCCGCCTTTTTGACCGTCAACACGCGCCCGTCCGGGGGCGTGTTGCTGATCAACGGCGGAGAGGCCGCTGCGGGCGAGCGGCTGGAAGTACCGTCCCAGAGGGAACAGCGGATTTCATATGTGAAAGAAGGATATCGGGGCGAACGCGCGAAGGTGACGCTTTCGCCGGGCGAAAGGCGGAGCGTCTCGATTACCCTTGAACCCGAGCTTGGCTGGGTCGAGTTCCAGGTCGGCGCGGAAGAAGAGGTGTTTGTGAATGGGCGTTCCATCGGCAAAGGCTTCATGCGCGAACGCCGCCGGGCGGTTGATTTGAAAGTCGAGGTTCGCCGTCCAGGCCACCAAACCATCAGGCGCGAGATTCGTCCCTCGCCAAAACGAACGGTCGTGGTTCGAGGCGGACTTAAGACGCTCAAGGCGGCGGCGCTCGCCGCCGCCAAGCCGGTTTACACAAACCAAGCCGGGCAGGACATGCGTTTGTATAGACCGTCGGAGGTTTTCTCAATGGGGGCGCCCCGGAGCGAGAAAGGCCAAAGAGCGAACGAGTTCATTCGCAAGGTCAAGCTGGACCGCGCGTTCTATGCGGCCCTGCATGAAACCACGAACGACGCGTTCAAGACCTTTCGAAAAGAACACGGCGTATCGGACAATCTCCCTGTGCGGTCCGTTTCCTGGCCAGACGCCGCCGCCTTCTGCAATTGGCTCAGCCGGAAATCCGGTCTTCCGCCTTTCTACCGCGTGTCCGGCGGCCAAGTGACGGGCTTCGATCCGAATTCGAATGGATACCGCCTGCTTTCGGAGGCGGAATGGGAATGGCTGGCCCGTAAGGCCGGACGCGCGAAACAGACCGTCTTTCCCTGGGGAGACAAGGACGTTGTGCCGGAAAAAGCGGGAAACATCGCCGACGAGGCGGCGAACGGCGTGGCCGCCGTTTATGTGCCCCGATACAATGACGGCTTCGAGGGACCGGCCCCTGTCGGGTCTTTCAAAAAGGAAAAGTCAGGCCTGTATGATCTATTCGGCAACGTCAGCGAGTGGGTGCATGACGCATATGTCTTGGCGCCGCCGGCGCCTGGAACGGTCGAGACGAACCCAATGAAACAGGTCTCCGGGCCTATTCATGTTATCAAGGGTTCCAGCTTCCGCTCGGGCGCTCGAACGGCCCTTCGGTCGTCATATCGCGACGGACTGGAAGGCGCGAGGGCGGACGTTGGTTTTCGGGTGGGCCGGTATCTTTATCCGGAGGTGAAGGGAAATGAATGAGCGTCAAACCAGGACGAAGCCGGGCCTGAGAACAGTGATTATACTGGCGGTCTTGATGGCCGTCCTGATCGCCGGCGGGGTCGCCGCCGGCACGATCAGTTTGAATTCACCGGCGGCGTTCCCCGTGGATATCTGAACGGGGAAACGGATAATATGGTCAAGAACACCATCGCGTTGGTCGTCTCGGTCCTCGCCGTGCACATGGCGTACATCGGCTATATCCGTCCCGAAGCGTCTTCGTTGATCGAGCAGGCGGCGCAAGCGGGACAAACGGCGCCACGCGTGCCCGTCGTCATTCTGAAGGACTGGGAACAGGAAATTTGCCTCATCCTGATGCTGTGGGGCGGTTATCTGATCTTGAGCAAGTGCCTTGCCATCGTTCGCGACCGGTACTTGTTCAAAGTGGACCTGCTGGAGCATGAGGACGAGGCGGAGACCGGCCTGAAAGGCGCGCTGGACGGTCTGGAAACATTGCCTGAGCGTCTTAGGAAAACGCCGCTGGTACGGACGCTGTTATCGAGTTTGAAACGCTATCTGATCACCCAGGACGTTCAGAACACGTCCGACGCCATCGACAGCAGCATTGAGGCCCTGGCTGTGAAGCTGGAGGCCGAAAACGCCATGATCCGCTACCTGATCTGGGCCATCCCCTCGATCGGGTTTATCGGAACGGTGCGCGGCATCGGCGAGGCGTTGTCGCGGGCGGACGAGGCGTTGGCCGGCGACATCGCCGGAATGACAGATAGTCTGGGGGTGGCGTTCAATTCGACGCTTGTCGCCTTGCTGATCAGCATTGTTCTCATGTTCCTGCTGAACCAGCTTCAGAGACTTCAAGACGGATTGGTCGTAGACACCCAAGAGTACTGCGAGAGTTTTCTGTTGAACCGGATCAGCGGGTATAAAGAATCCTGAGACCCCGGCGCAAAACCGATGGCGTCAGCCTCGCCTTCCTGGACATCATGTCATGCGGTCTGGGCGCCGTCGTTCTCGTGTTCATGCTGGTCAAGCACAATGTGGACAAACCCGTTATCGAGACTGGTTTGCTTGAAGCCGGCCACGCGCGTCTGTTGGCGCGGGATCAAGCGCTGACCCGGGAATTGGAGGCGCTCCAGTCGGCGGACGCGGAACTGGAGCGTTCGTTGGAGAGCGCGCGCGGCGACGCGGCGAACCTGCGCGAACAACTCGCGGACCTTCGGACCCGGCGGGAGGTATTGGAACACGTCAAAAGCGGTCTGGAAAACGAGATATCGACCGTCGAGATTCCCGAGGCGCCGGACGTCATCCCGGCCCCGCAGGCCGATGAAGAGCAACACCTGATCGGCTTGAAGGTTGAAGGGCCGAGAATTGCCATTCTCATCGACGCCAGCGCGTCCATGACCGATGAAAAGCTGCTGGACGTCATCCGGCGCAAAAGCGCGCCGCCCAGCCAGCGCGCGTCCGGCCCAAAATGGCGAAGAACCCTGGAAACGGCCCGGTGGCTGGTCTCGCGGGCGCCCCCTTCGTCACAAGTAATGGTCGGCTATTTCAACGACAAGGCCGCGAGGCTTCACGACGCGCCATGGCTTGCCGGAAACGACCGGGGGGCGTTACAGGACGCCCTGTCCCGGTTGGGGGATGTCGTTCCAACCGGACCGACCAATCTTCAAGCCGGATTACGTCTTGTGAGGAGCGCGTCGCCGACGAATCTCTATCTGGTCACCGATGGCCTGCCGACCGCCGGAAGTTCGAGCTACAAGAGCCTCAATCCGTTCTCCGGCTGCAGCGCCTTGTGGGGGCGGGGATCGACCATATCCGGCGAATGCCGCGCGAAACTGTTCAGGCACACGGTCGATACGAACCCGTTGGAGGGAACCCAGGTGAATATCGTCCTTCTGCCGCTGGAAGGGGATCCGGAGGCGGGCTTTGTCATGTGGCGATGGGCGTCGGGATCCGGCGGGATATTGATCAGTCCGGCGGAGTCGTGGCCATGAGGACCAGGCGGCGGGAGACCGAGGTCTTCAATCTGTCGTTCCTTGATGCCGTTTCGTGCGGTTTTGGCGCGGTGGTCCTGCTGGTTTTGATTTCCAGGCATGACCCCGGTCCGCCGCCCGGGGACGAACATAGGGCGGCCGCGTTGCTTGAACGGGTCCTGGATCTGGAAGCGTCGCTGGACGCGAAAGCCGGCGCCGTCAAGGCCGCCGGGGACGCTCTCGACGCCACGCGCCGCGCGTTGGACGCGGCGAACGCGGAACGCGCGCGCTCGGCCGAGAGCCTGGCCGGGGAGAAAGCCGGAAGCGCGAAACAACGCGAGGACATTGAGGGCCTTTCGGCCGTGTTGTCGTCACTCCGGCGAACCGCCGGGGCCGCGGTCCGTTCAGAGGATCCGGCCAAGGCGCGTGGCGGGGAGGTCGGCGGAATCCCGGTGGACAGCGACCACGTGCTTTTCATCATCGACACATCGGGCAGCATGAGGGAAATCTGGCCACGGGTGATGCAAGAGGTCGGGAACGTCATCCGGATTCATCCGAAGGTGACGGGGTTTCAGGTCCTGAATGATAACGGGGTTCACCTGTTGACCGCCTACCAGGGCCGCTGGATTCCCGACACGCCGGGGCGGAGAAAGAGCGTCCTCGGTCTGTTGAAGGGCTGGAACATCGCCTCCAACAGCAGCCCGGTCGAGGGGCTCGAGGTCGCGTTGAAACGCTATGCGAACCCGCGGACGAGGATGTCGGTCTATATCTTCGGCGACGATTACAGCGGCGGTTCCTACGATCCCGTTATCGCCACGCTTGAGCGCCTCAACGCAAACCGCGTGACGGGAGGGAGGCTCGCCCGGGTGCACGGCGTGGGGTTCCTCTCGAACCACGCCACGTCCCGCTTCGCGACTCTGATGCGCGAGGTGACCCAGCGGAACGATGGAACGTTCGTGGGGCTGCCCAGGTGAGCGAGTGAGAGCGCGCCGGTCCTCCAGCCGTAAACGGCGGGGGATGGGGTCACGACCTCGGAATCCGTGGAACATCATGTCCAGATGTCCAGCGCGGCGTCCCGCGTTCCGGCCAATGATCGAGGCGGCGAAGGACGCGCTGGGTTCCCGCCTTCACGGGAATAATGGAATAAGAGCGGGGAATGACAAAGCGAGGGCGCGGGACGCCGGGCGCGTGTTCGGACGCTTCAAGGACTTCCTGCGCGCCGCAACCCGGCACGGCGGGAACGCGCGGGCGGGAAGACGCCAAGTTCTCTGAAAACGCCGTTTACCTGTCGCTGACGGGGAAGACGGCGGTTCCCGTTCAGGCCATCGTTTTCCAAACAAGATTCGAGGAGACGAGTCATGGCCCCCGAAGGCGATTTCCCCAGCGCCCGCCACCAGCGGAAAATCGTTCCTTACGCCGAGCCTAAGCATCCCGGGTTTGACGCCGGCGGAGAAGCGATCCAGGAATGGTCGAGGGCGAAAGCCGCCAATCTAAATCAGTACGTCATCGGATTTGGCGAAGAGGCGGAGAGCGAATGGCGCGCGGCCGGCCTGACGGAGGAGCCCGACGCCGCCGGCGTCCGGGATTATCGTCTGGCCCGGGTCCGGGAACAGCTTCGGAAACACGATTACGCCGGCGTCCTGCTGTTCGATCCATTGAATACGCGCTACGCCATCGACAGCACTAATATGCAGGTTTGGTGCATGCACAACGCGACCCGCTTCGCCTTTATCGCCACCGAGGGGCCGGTGGTGCTTTGGGATTACCTCAACTGCGAACACCTGTCCGGCTACAACCACAACATCGACGAGATTCGCCCGGCCAAGGGCGCGTTCTTTTTCTTCAAGGCGGGGAACCGGTTCACGGAAAAGGCGGAAATGTTCGCCGAGGAAGTCGCCGATCTGGTTCTCCGCCACGGAGGCGGCAACAAACGGCTTGCCGTCGATCATTGCGGAGAGGAAGGCTTGGAGGGCCTCAAGAAGCGTGGCCTGAGCATTCATAACGGCGAGGAAGTGATGGAGCACGCGCGCTCCATCAAATCCGAGGATGAAATCCGGCAAATGCGCCGCGCCGTCATTTCCTGTGAGGCGGCGACGGCGGTCATGCGGGAAAAGATGGAACCCGGCATGACGGAAAACCGCCTTTGGTCGATCCTGCACGCGGAAAACATCGCGCGGGGCGGGGAATGGATCGAAACACGGTTGCTTTCGTCAGGCCCCCGGACAAACCCCTGGTTTCAGGAATGCTCCGCCCGGGTGATCGAGAAGGGTGATATCGTCGCCTTTGACACGGACCTGGTGGGCCCCTACGGCGTTTGCGTCGATATATCGCGGACGTGGGTCGCCGGCGTTGACCGCGGCACGGATGAACAGCGGGCCATGCTTGATATGGCGCGCGGGCAAATCCACGACAATATGGAGTTCCTGAAGCCCGGGCGCAGCTTCTTGGAGCTTGGCGAGATCGCTAAAGCGCTGCCGGATGAGTACATGCCGAACCGGTACAGCTGCATGTATCACGGCTGCGGGCTTTGCGACGAATGGCCGTCCATCCGCTACGCCGTGGACCGGGACGCGGCCTATGACGGCGTCATCGAGGCCGGCATGGTGATTTGCGTTGAAAGCTACGTCGGCCGTCATGGCGGCCGGGAAGGGGTGAAGCTGGAAGATCAGGTCCTGATCACCGAGACGGGCTATGAGTTGCTCAGCACCTATCCCCACGATCCGGCGTTGCTCTGATCACGCCAGTCCATCCGTCCCGGCGCCACAGACGATCGCCGCGCCGACCGCGTCTTTGCCGATCATCACCGCTTTCGATTGAATGGCGGCGACGGCGGCTGATCCCGCCATTTCGGCGGCCAGGCCCATTTCCAGATAAAGCCAGCGGGCGGCGTCCCTCATTTGCTGGTCCGTCACCAGCACGATGTCATCTACCAAGTCTTCGATGATGGCGTGGTTGAGCGCCGCGCTCCGGCGCGGCGCCAGCGTGTTCGCCGCCGTCTCAATCTTGTCCAGTGTGACCACTTCCCCGGCTTCGCGGGACGCCTTCAGCGTCGGCGCGCCAGCCGCCTCCACACCGATGATCCTTACGTCTGGCTTTACGGCTTTTGCCGCCGTGGCGACGCCCGAGATCAAACCCCCGCCGCCGATGGCCGTGACGATGACGTCGATATCGGGGGATTGCCTCATCATCTCGAGCCCGACCGTGCCTTGGCCCGCGATGACGGCCGGATCGTCGAACGGATGCACGTACGTCAGACCGTCGCGTTCGACCCGCGCCAGGGCCGCCTCGTTGGCGTCGTCAAAGTCGGGCCCCTCAATGACGACCTCCGCGCCCCAGCGTTTCAGCTTTTCAGCTTTTTCCGGCGGCGCGCTCTCGGGCAGATAAACAACCGCCGTTGTCCCCGCCGCCCGCGCCGCATAGGCGACGCCCAGCCCGTGATTGCCGCCGGACGCCGTGATCACGCCCCGCGCCCGTTCCGCGCCGGATAGCCGCATGATCTTGTTGTTCGCCCCCCGCGGTTTGAAGGACCCGGTCACTTGCAGCAGTTCCAGCTTCAGCATCAACGGCCCGTCCGTGATGGGCTGATTGACGAACCGCGCGCGCAGGCACGGCGTGCGCCGCACGCGTCCCTTGATGCGCTCGAAGGCGGCTTCGATTTCATCAAGTGTCGGGCGGGAGGCTACGCCATGCATGATGGTCTCCGTGATCTGAAAAAGAAAGCTCTAGCAGCGCGGGAGATGGCCATCAACCAGGGGAAACTCTTATCGGAGCACGAGAAAACAGGGAGGCTCCGCCGCCCGCGAATAAGCTCGCAAACCCATAATGACAAGAACCATACCCCATTATGGACAGTAATCGCATTGTTTGACGTAAAACCGTCGGCGGGATCAGCGCGGGTAATTGACCTTCACATTGTACGGGTTTACCACCAGAACATCATTTTTGATAATCAGACGTATGCCGCCGCCGCGGTTGGTAAACCCCTGATCGAGCAGGACTTGATTGAGCAAGACTTGGTGCTTGGCTTATTAGTCGTTCCATGGAAACGGTCTTTCGTTCAACGTGTTACATTCGCCTCTTTGGGCTGATGTCGAATGGGAATTAAATGAAGGGGCTGCCCCAAATAACCCGGGTTTGGAGTTGTCATGAAAAACTTTCCGGGGCGTCATGCGCAAGAGCCGTCTCAGTTACTACGAACAGGGTCGTTTGATTGAGCATTTCGTGTTTGGCCCGGCGGCCTTGACGGCGGCCGGTCTGTGCGGGGAGAACCGCAAGACGGCGGCGTGTTTTTTCTTCGTTTGCGTGCGATCGTGGCCGTGGAGTTGGAGGCCGAGAGCGAGGCCCTGTTCGGCGGCGGGGCCGTACCGCCCGATTTTCATGAGGCGGTTGAATTCGCCTTTCGCCGGATCCGGATTATGGAGCCATGTCTGCTCGTTACCGATGACGACCGCGACGGGACGGTTGCCCACTTCGATGAACGTATCTTTGTGAAGAAGCCCGCCGATCCCGATGCTCGATTTCACGGGATAGTAAGTTTCAGGACGGCTTTCCTTGAGGTGTTTGACAGTGACGGGATCGGCATTCCACCAGACGCGCCTTCCGATGGGAAGGTAGCCAACCAGCCCGCAGAGGTAACTGCCCTGACGCTTAACATTTGGTTTCTTCGAGAGAACGAAGGAGTTCTTCTTAACGATGCCCAGCTTGGTTTCAGCCTGACTGGGAACAGTCCAGAACAACGCCGCCATCAAGGCGCCCACGAATACAGAACATCACCAGCGGATGCGATTTCCAAGTTTTCTAATGGCAATGATAGCCGCCAAACCCATCCTCATGGCATTCGTTCCGATCCGTGGGGGCATCGTGCGCGATGACCAGTGTACCCGAGTCGATAATTTCCCGGCCGCTATCAGGGCCGATTGTTTCAAGTCCAACGATTATGGTGAAAGCAAATACTACGCCTAACATGTGGTACATATTTAGTTCCTTTTTGGTTATTATAAAAAAACTGTCCACTATATCGCAAAGTAGGCAGAAATCTGAGGGTTTTGAATCCATTGGACCTAATTGATAAAGTCGGCTTCTGGGCGTCTATGGGGGATCGTTCCGTGCGGGACATGTTCGATTTAAGCGGCGAGGTGGCCTTGTGCACAGGCGCGACTTCGGGGATTGGCCGGCGCATGGCGGGGGCCTTGGCCGGGGCCGGCGCGGATGTCGTCTTGGTCGGACGCCGGTCCGATGAGTTGAACGCCGCTGTTTCGGAAATCGCGAACTTGAAACGCGGCCGGCCAGCGGCCATGCCCGCCGACTTGTTGGATGTTGACGGCCTGGATGATTTGGCGGCGCGGGCGTCAGCCCCTTTCGGCGCGCCGGTAATCTTGACCAATGCGGCGGGCGTCAATTTCAGGGAACCCGCGGACGCGGTGACGCTGGAGAGTTGGAACCGGACGTTGACGTTGAACTTGACGGTTCCGTTCTTCCTTGGCCGCGCGTGCGTGCCGGGGATGCGGGAAAAAGGACGGGGTAAAATCATCAACATCGCCTCGCTTCAATCCTTCCGGGCGTTCGCCAACTCCATACCCTACGGCGCGTCGAAGGGTGGCGTCACCCAATTGACCCGGGCCATGGCCGAGGCCTGGTCCGCCGATGGAATATTGACCAACGCCATCGCGCCGGGCTTTTTTGACACGGCGCTGACGGCCCCTGTTTTCGAAAACCCGGCGCTTGCCGAACGCAATGCGAGAATGACCGCGATTGGCCGAAACGGGAAGCTGGAGGACCTTGACGGCGTCACGGTGTTTCTGGCGTCCCGCGCGTCTGATTATATTACCGGCCAGGTAATCGGCCTGGACGGCGGATTCACGGCGAAATGAGAACAGCATGAAGGCTTTGATCTATACGGAACCCGGTGCGCTTGAATACAGAGAGACGGCGGAACCGGATCGCGAACCGGACGATGTTCTGGTCAAGGTCGATGCGGTCGGTATTTGCGGATCCGACATGCACGCTTACCTCGGTCATGACGAGCGCCGCGCCGCGCCCTTGATCCTGGGGCACGAGGCGGCGGGCACCGTTATGAACGGCAATCTGGCGGACGCCCGGGTCGTCATCAATCCGCTCGTGACATGTGGTGAATGCGGACCCTGCGCGGCGGGCCGCGAGAACCTCTGCGCCAACCGGCAAATCATCTCCATGGCGCCGCGCCAAGGCGCGTTCGCGGAATACGTCGCGATCCCCGAACGGAACCTGATCCCCATCCCGGCGGGGTTGGGTCCGGTGAAGGCCGCGCTCGCCGAGCCTATCGCCACCGGTTGGCGCGCGGTTCGGAAAGCGAGGGAGGCCGCTGACACGCCGCTTAACGAATGCCGTTCGCTGGTGTTCGGTTCGGGCGCGGTTGGATTGGCCGCGGCACTGTCGCTTCACGAGGCGGGCTGTCCCGGCGTCACCGTCGCGGAAACCAATCCAAAGCGCCGCGCGACGGCGGAAGCGGCGGGCCTGTTCACGGTGATCGATCCGTTGGTGGAGGGGGCGCTTGAGGAATCCGCCATGGACGTTGTCATCGATTGTGTTGGCGCGAAACCGACTCGCCGGGCCGCCTGCGCCGCCATTCGCCCGGGCGGCGTGATTGTTCATGTGGGCCTGGCGGACGGTGCGGATGGAATCGATGTCCGTAAGCTGACGCTTCAAGAGGTCACCCTTATCGGCTCCTATACCTACACCATGGATGATTTCCGCGCGGCTTTGGCCGCCATGGCGTCCGGCGCGCTCGGCCCCCTTGATTGGTTCGAGCAACGCCCGTTGGCGGCGGGCGCGGACGCTTTCGCTGATTTGCTGGGAGGCCGGACGGCCGCAGCGAAGATTATCCTGAGACCGTCGGCATAGAGCGCTTTGGTCAAAGGCGGGGACGGAACCGCTCCAGGGCCGTTTTTGGGCGCGGCTTCCGGCATGGGCGGACTGGCTATTTCTCTTCCGTCGCCAACACCTGATTACGGCGCGCTCTCAGTCCCGTGCGGACCAGGGCCGCGATGGTGATGGCGGTGAACACCCAAAAGACCCAGGTGATCGGGCTTCGGAACAGGATATCCGCCGACCCGCCGGACATAAGCATGGATTGACGGAAGTTGTCTTCGAGAAGGGGACCCAGAATAAACGCGATCAGGAACGGCGCGGCGGGCGCCTTGAGGCGCAGCATGACATAGCCGATCCAGCCCATCATGAACATGGTGGCGACGTCGAAGATCGAATTGTTGACCGCGTAAACTCCGAATACACAGAGCACCAGGATCGCCGGGAACAAGAGCGAGCCCGGCACGTCGGCGATGAAACGGAAAAGGCGGATGGCGACGGAGCCAACGCCCAGCAAGAAGATCGAACTAAGGATCAAGCCGATGAACAGGGCGTAGATGACGTCGCCGTTGGACGCGAACATCAACGGGCCCGGTTGCAGTCCATGGATCATGAAAGCTCCGATGATGATGGCCGTGATGATGTCGCCCGGCACGCCCAGCGCCAATAAGGGGATCAGAGTCGCGCCGCAAACGCCGTTATTGCCGGCTTCGGACGCCGCGACGCCTTCAAGTTCGCCCTTGCCGAAGTTTTCCTTGTTCTTGGAATTCCGCCGCGCTTCCGAATAGCTGAGAAATGCGGATGGGGCCGCGCCGATGCCGGGGATGGATCCCAGGATGACGCCGATGAAACTGCCGCGGATAATGGACCGGAAACAGCGCCTGTATTCAGCGAATGTCACGTGCCGGTCGCCCAACTCGCGAACCTTGCCCTCTTCCGTTTTCGGGTTTCGGATATAATCAATAATTTCCGGAATGGCGAACAGACCGATCAAAACGGCGATGAAGTTGAGGCCGCCCATCAATTGCGCCTCGCCGAAGATGAACCGGTCCGTGCCGAACACGAGATCCAATCCGACCGTCGCCAGCAGTAAACCGAGCGCGGCCGAGATCAAACCTTTCAGCAGGTTGTCGCCGGAGACGCCCGCGATGATGGTGAGCGAGAACAGGATGAGAGTGAAAAATTCGGGCGGACCGAAACTGAGCGCGAACGTCGCGAGCCAGCCCGCGAACATGATGAGCGCCAGGTTGGAGATCAAATCCGCCGTGCAGGATGCGTAGAGCGCGATACCCAACGCCTTGCCGGCCTGGCCGTTCTCCGCCATGGGGTAGCCGTCGAGCACCGTCGCGGAGGACGCGGGGGTGCCGGGCGTCTTAATGAGAATGGCCGGGATGGAACCGCCGAAGATGCCGCCCTTGTAGACCCCCAATAAAAGGAGAATGCCCTGGATGGGCGTGAGGGCGAAGGTGAACGGCAGGGCCAAGGCCACCGCCATGGTCGCGGACATGCCGGGGACGGCGCCCAGGATGACGCCGGTGACCACGCCGCAAAAGAGGGCCGCGATGCTGGTCCAGTCAGCCACAAGGGCGAAGGCGGCTGGGGCGAAATCCAGAAAACTCATAAGATGCCTGACATGACTTTAGGGAAGGACCAGGAATTCCGATTGCGGGATGGGAACCCCCGCGGCGTGATTGAAAAAGGCGTAGAGCAGGACCGGCAGGATCACCGACACGGCCAAGGCCGTCTTTTTCCGGGACGTTCCAGTGATCGCGGCGAAGGCGAGGTAGGCGATGACCGAACTCCAAACCATGCCCAGATGCGGCAGGATCAGGTAGTAGCAAACCATCAGCACGGCGACCAGCGCGACCCGCATGGACGCGGCGCGTTCCGGCGGGTCCATGTCGGCGGGCGCCGCGCGCCGGGTGACGAGGATATACTGCAACAACAGTAATATTCCGCCAACAGCCAACAGACCGGCGACGATATAGGGCCAGAAGTCCGGCGACAGAACGGCGATGTTCACGTTCTGAGGCGTGATGACCCAATTCGGGATCACGTGAACTTCAAGCAGGCCCGCGAGGATAAGGACGCCCACCCCTAGAATGACGGAGCTATGAAGCCTCGGCATGAGTCCTCTTCCTGTCTCCCGTTGTAATTTTTCAAGTATCGGAAAAAAGAAATACATGACGGAACGTCCCGGAGGCGGTTTTTGAAAGCCGCCCCCGGGACGCTGCCGGGCCTTACTGAATCCGCATGTCGAGATCAGTCACCAGCTTCGAGAAAGCCTTGAACTGATTTTGAATGAACTCGTTGGACTCTTTCGGGTCCATCAGGCGGATAACCGAGCCGCGCTTGGTCATGGCGTCCACGAACTTCTTGTCCGCGACTGCTTTTTGCATCCAGCCGCGCCATTTGGCTTCCACGTCGGACGACAGGCCAGCCGGGCCGCCAACGCCTGTCCAACCGACCAGTTGCTCAAGTTCCGGATGTCCCAGCGAACGGGCCGTGGGCGCGTCGAAGCCCGGCACCGGATCTTTGGTCGTCACCATCAGCGGACGCAATTGCTTGTTGGCGACGAAGCCCGCCACGGCGGACGAGTTGGTGCAGATGTAGTCGGCCGTGCCGGACAGAACGGCGGTCGCCGCAGCGCCGCCGCCCTTCAACGGGATATGCGTGACTTTCTCGGTGGCTTTCTCGACGCCGAACGCGTCAATCACCATGACGCTGGCCAAGTGCAGCAGAGTGCCCACGCCGGAAGAAGAGTAACGCACCTTGCCGGGGTTCGCTTTGATTTTCGAAATCAAATCCTCCATGGATTTGATGTCGGATTTGGCCGAAACCGCGCAGACCACCGGGTTGATTTCGTAAACACCGACGAACGCGAAGTCGGACAGCTTATAGGGCAGCGTCCCTTTCATGGCCGGGTTGACGGTGTGGGAACCCACACGGGCGAAGATCATCGTATAACCGTCGTTCTTGGCGTTTTTCACGGAAACCGAACCCGTGGCGCCGCCGGCGCCCGTGCGGTTCACCATCAACAGCGGCTTCGGCACGGCCTTGCCAAGCGGGTCCGCGATGGTGCGCGCGGAGATATCGGTGGCGCCGCCGGCGCCGTAGGGAATAACCATGGTGATCGGGCGTTCCGGATATTCCGCGCGGGCGTCCGCGCCGTGACCGGCGATGGTCATCCCGGCGGCCCCAAGAACCAGCGCCAAACGAGTAACGGTTTTTTTCATGAGCATTGAGCACCTCCCATAGTCGAACGCTCTCGATTATCCAACGCCAGCCACAAGCGTTCGGTTATGGCCGGTGGAAAATTTTTACCGCGATGATTTTTTCTCAACATGAGCGGGGAAGCCAAACATACCGACAGAATGTCTCCAGTCAATGCAAGGTTTGGCCTCGTTTTCCGATTTAGCGTCAGGCGATAACGCGCTTCGGCGGCGGCTCCTGGATAATTTCCCCGTCTAATGCGGATTCGGCCCGCTTAATGCGGACTCGGATGGATGCGGGACGCTTCGCCGAGGCGGGATCGTCAATCCCCTGAACCATTATTACGCCTCTCCAATCATCTTGACAGTTTGAGGTCCGGCTATTAGCGTCGTTTTGTCGTGGTGCCCAACCGCCAAAGGCGTGGGCTTAAAAGGGAATTCGGTGAGGCGTACCCATCAGGGGCCAAAACCGAGGCTGTCCCCGCAACTGTGAGCGAGAGGTTACGCTCGAACGACCGCCACTGGGCAAGCCTTATGGGCGCGTTCTGGGAAGGCGAGGGCGTGACCGGTGATCGTAAGCCAGGAGACCTGCCAGACGTTGTCATAACCTTGAATGGGGCGGGCGACCCCGGGAAGTGAAAATGTCTAAAGCATATATCCGTTCGGCGCGGGGCGGCGCGTTCGACGTCACGGTCTGCAGCACGATGCGTCTGTTGACTGCGGCAGGTGTTTTGTGCGCGGTCCTTTGGGGGATGGTAGCCGCGGCGATGACCGCCTGAGCCGCGCATGTCGTGTTCCAGCCGCCAACCCCTGGTGGCGGCCGCGAACCTCACTCTTGGGCGTCAGGGTAAACCGTTGCTCACGGGTGTCGGCTTTGATCTCAAAGCTGGCGAGGTTCTCGCCGTCGTTGGCCATAACGGATCGGGGAAATCCACTCTGGTGAAGACGCTGTTAGGCGTTATTCCCGCGCTGGGCGGTGATCTCTTTTGGGGCCGGGGCCGCCCAGACGAAATCGCTTATCTGGGTCAGCTCACCGAATTCGACCGTCGTTTTCCGATTAGAGTCCGTGATCTCGCCGCCATGGGCGCCTGGCGCGGATTGGGCTTTTGGGGTTCCGTCACGGGCAGGCGCAAGCGCCTGGTTGATGAAGCGCTGGAACGTTGCGGCGTCGCCGAGATTGCGGAACGGCCGATACACCAGCTGTCCTCCGGCCAGCTTCAGCGGGCCCTGTTCGCCCGGACCATCGTTCAGGACGCTCGATTGATCCTGTTGGATGAACCGTTCGCGGCCGTCGACCAGACAACGGAAGAAAAGCTCTTGAGCCTGATCGACGCCTGGGCCGGCGAGGAACGGGCGGTCATTCTCGTGCTCCACGATCTGGCGGCGGTGTTGAAGCATTGCGGCAAGGCGCTGCTGCTCGGGAATGGTGAAACACGGTTCGGCGCGCCGCAGAGCGTGCTGACGCCGGACAATCTGTTGGCGCAAGGCTATATGACCGCCGGGCAGGCCGAATGGATGGCCTCAATGGTTGGGAAAAAGGCGCCGGCCCATGTTTGAGTGGTGGGATTTCGCTTTCATGAAGCGCGCCCTTGCGGCGACATCCGTGCTGAGTTTCTCGGTCGCCCCGGTGGGGGCGTTCCTCGTGCTCCGGCGCCTGTCGCTGGCGGGCGAGGCGATGGCCCACGCCATCGTGCCCGGCATCGTCATTGCTTTCGCCGCGGTCGGCCTGTCGGTCTATTCCATGATCGCCGGGGGGCTGATCGCCGGCGTCGGCGTGGCGCTGCTGACCAGCGTCATCGCGCGTTTCACCATTATTCGCGAGGATGCGAGCCTTGCGTCACTGTATCTCGTCGCCTTGGCGCTCGGCGTCTTCATTTTGTCGGCGGCCGGGTCCGCCGTGCCGCTGAAGAGCTTTTTGTTCGGCTCGATCCTCGGTATTGACAACGAGACGCTTGGCCTGATCGGGTTTTCGGCGACAGTGACCTTAATCAGCTTCGCCGTCATTCTGCGGCCGCTTATCCTGAATACGCTCGATCCGGTTTATTTCGAAAGTCAGGTCAAGAATCCGCGCTCGGTCGAGCTTTGGTTCATGTTTCTGGTCGTGCTCAATCTGCTGGGCGCCTTCAAAGCGCTTGGGACTCTCATGGCCGTCGGCCTCATGATCCTTCCGGCGACGGCCGCGCGCTACTGGGTCTCGACCATCACCGCCTATCTGTTCACGACCTTCTGCTTCGCGGTGGCGAGCTGTTGGATCGGTTTGATCATTTCATTCCACGCGCCGAACGTCCCGTCGGGCCCGGCCATCATTCTCGTCGCTGGTGGTTTTTACGCCATTAGCTTGATTTTCGGGCCTCAGGGCTTACGCCTCGGCCAATCGACCGCCAAGGAAAGGATCGCGTCATGAAAAAATTCGTTCTCGCACTTACCCTTCTTTTAACGCCGATGACGGCGTCGGCGGAGGTCAAGGCCGTCGCCTCGTTCTCGATCCTGGGCGACATGGTGAAACAGGTAACCGGCGACCTGGCCGAGGTCGCCACAATCGTCGGACCCGACGCGGACGCGCACCTGTACACGCCCAATGCAGAAGACGCCCTGGCGGTGAGCGGGGCGGACGTGATCTTCGTCAACGGTCTCGGCTTTGAAACATGGTCCAAGACTTTGATCGAGACGTCCGGCGCGAAGGCGAAAGTGTTCACGGCGACGGACGGCGTCATTCCCTTGGAAGTCGATGGCGAGATCGATCCTCATGCCTGGAACGCTCTTCCCAACGGCGTCACCTACGTAGAGAATATCGCGAAGGGCATGGCGGCGGTCGATCCGGCCAATGCGGAAACATACAAAAAGAACGCGTCGGCCTATATCGCCAAGCTGAAAAACCTTCACGAAACCAGTCTGGCTCAGCTCGCCAAACTTCCCGGGAACCGCCGCACGGTCGTGACGGCGCATGACGCGTTCGGCTACCTCGCGGACGCCTATGGACTGACGTTTCTGGCGCCTGTCGGGATCGACACGGAAGCCGAACCGTCGGCGAGGGAGCTTGCCGCACTGATCACGCAGCTCAAGGAACGGAAGGCCGCCGCCCTCTTCGCCGAGAACATCACCAGCACTGCTCTTATCGATCAAATTGCCCGCGAAACCGGTCTTCAAGTCGGCGGGCGGCTGTTCTCGGACGCCTTGTCCGCCAAGGGTGGCCCGGCGGTCAGCTATCTGTCCATGTTCCGGCATAATCTCGGCGTCATCGCGAGAGAATTGGCCGGGACGGCTCTCAAGTACTAAGCGGCGTGTTCATTCAGGGGGGTTCCGCGCGGGCGGATTTCTGATTCGAGATCGCAAACAGCAGGGGGCGGTCTCAAGCACAAGACCATTGACGGGCGCGCAATGGCCGCGGATCGCAAATCTGACAGCGGAGGCCGCGGATCGCGCATCTGACAGCGGGCGAAGCGGGTGAACGGGGCAGGACCGGGAATGACCCCCGGCTTTTCATTGACGCCGTTCCTTGGTTGGCCCGGGGGGCCGCGCCATGGCGGGACCCGCCGCCGGAACCTGGCCATTGGAAGCCGGTCCACACGCGGTTCCGGCGCTGGGCGCGGGCCGGGGTTCGGCAGGCTCTTATCAAGGCGTTGGCCAAGGACCCGGACTTCGAATACGTGCCGACCGGCGCCGCGACCTCAACGGTTCACGCCGGCGCCGCCTTTCGAAAGGGGGCTTGAAGCTGGCGCCATCGGGCGATCCAGGGGCGGTCCGGCAACCAAAGCCCATGCCGCCGCCGATGCGCCCAGCCAGCCGATGCGCTTCGAGATCACGCCCGGCCAGCCGCTCCGCTTGGAAATCACGCGGGGCCAGTCACGCCAGGCCAGTCACGCCGGGCCAGCGGGGCGGCGCGCCCCAGGCGCGGGACTTGAGCACGTTGACGGGGCCGCGCCGGGACGCCCGGTTGTCCTGGAACGCCATTGAACACCCTGTTCACCGGCGCTGGCGGGTGAATTCAAGACGGCTTAATTGATCGAATGCAAAGGCCGGCGGGCCGTGTTTTCCGAGGCCAAGAGTTTCCCAAACCCGGCTTGGCGGCGTTCTGAACGGCTGTCAAACCATTCAGCAAACGCCGCACGCCGGCCCGGGGTCTGTCTGAAGACCTAGCCCCCAACGATATTATGTTCCGGCCCATAAGGGAACTTCGTGATGTCTTCGGCGCCGTCTTCCGTCACGATCAGGATATCGTGTTCCCGGTATCCTCCCGCGCCGGGTTCGCCCTCCGGAATCCAGATCATGGGTTCAATGGAGACCACCATGCCCGGTTCCAACACGGTCTCAATGTCCTCGCGCAGCTCCAACCCCGCTTCCCGGCCATAATAATGGCTCAGAACGCCAAACGAATGGCCGTAACCGAATGAGCGGTATTGCAGCAGGTTTTGGTCCGCGAGGAAGCGGTTGATCTCTTCACAGACGGACGCGCACGAAACGCCCGGTTTGATCAAGCCAAGGCCCAGTTCATGGGCTCCGACGTTGGCTTCCCATAGTCTAAGCGACGCGGTGTCCGGCTCGCCCAGGAATAAGGTTCGCTCTAAAGCGGTGTAATAGCCGGAGATCATTGGAAACGCGTTGAGGCTGAGAATGTCGCCGTTCTCCAGCGCGCGCGCCGTTACCGGGTTGTGGGCGCCGTCGGTGTTGACGCCGGACTGAAACCAAACCCAGGTGTCACGATATTCGGCGTCAGGGAAGGCGGCGGCGATTTCGCTTTCCATGGCGTCGCGTCCCGCCATGGCCACGTCGATTTCCCGCGCGCCTTCCTTGACGGCGCCGCGGATGGCGAAACCGCCAACGTCGGCGACGCGGGCTCCTTCCCTTATCAGCGTGATTTCCTCTTCCGATTTCACCATGCGCGCCGCCATGGTGTCCGGCGCGACATCGACCAGTTCCGGATCGTTCAGAAAGTCGGCCAAGGCCGCCCGTTGGGCTAGCGTCAAATGATCGGATTCAATTCCTATCCGAGCGGCGCCGGCGGCAACCGCGCCGACCGCGCGCCAGAAGTTGCCGCGCCGCCAGTCCGTGTAAATAATGTTGTCGCCGATGGAGCGGCGCCAGGGCTGACCCGCGTCTATGTTCGGCGTAATGGTCGTTACTCCGTCCGCCGTCACGACGGCGCCGAAAGACCGTCCAAAGCCGCAATAAAGAAAGCCAGTGTAATAGCAAATGTTCTGCATGGACGTGAGCAGCACGGTCGTCACATCCCGCGCCGCCATGATTTCGCGAAGGGAGGCGACGCGGCGGCCGTACTCGGCGCGGGAGAACGGCAGCACGGCTTTCTCGCCGTTCTCGCGGGTGAACATTTGCGGGCGGTTGGCAACGTCCATCGAAAACACTCCGTGGCTCGGCGCCCGGGTGTTGGGGGGAAGAACCACGCCCGGGCGGTTCATCCCGGCGTACAGGATGGGAAAAAGCGGCAAGGGCACGACGCCATCGTTCCCGGTTCGTCATTGATACCATAATGAGAGAGCGCCGCCAATAAGCGCCTGGTAAGACGATTTTGCGACAACGCCCTTCATCGGCCGCCTTTGCGTAATGCATGATTAAACCCGCGTCTTATTCGAAAACCAGCGATCAAGCGGGCGCGGCGGCGGCGGCGAAACGCCGTTCGGCGTTCCGCCTGCGAGCGCGGCAAGGGACCGCCGACTTCGCCAATGTCCCGTTCCAGGTCTCCACCGGCTCCATCGCCGGTGACCTCTTCGTCATGCTCCCCGGTGGGCTTCCAAGAACGGTGCGGGGCGGGTAATCTTCACCCATCGCCGGGAAGCCAACATGGACGGCCAACATTTTTGCCTTAATATGCGCCGCCAAACATTAATCGTATCCCCCGGCGGTCGTCTGGCGGTTTATGCCCGGGGGGAAGGTTCGATTTCCTTGTGCTCGTGCCGGGACCGCCGCGGCCGCGCCGCGCCAGGATGTGGGAGAATCGGGTTGAAAACGGCGCTTGTCATAGGCGCGTCCGGCGGTATCGGCGGCGGTTTTGTCCGGGCTTTGGCCGCGGACGGCCGGGTGGAACGTGTGATCGGCTTGTCGCGGTCCGGCGGCGGCGAGAGTCATCCCAAGGTTTCTCTGGGGCGGGTCGATATCGCGGAAGAACAGTCGATCATCGCGGCGCTTTCCATTGTTCAAGGCCCGATTGACCTCGCCATCGTCGCCAGTGGCTATCTTCATGATAAACAAGAAGGGACGGGACCGGAAAAAACCTGGCGGCATTTGTCGGCGGAGGCGATGAAGCGGGCCTATGTCGTCAACACCATAGGCCCGGCGCTTCTTGGAAAGCACATCTTGCCCAGATTGCCGAAGGGAAAGCGGGGAGTGTTCGCGGTGCTTTCGGCCCGCGTCGGCAGCATTTCCGACAACAGGCTGGGCGGCTGGCACAGCTACCGGGCGTCCAAGGCGGCTGTGAACATGATTCTCAAGAACTTCGCGATTGAGCTTGCGCGGTCCAATCCGCACGGCGTCGTCTGCGGTCTGCATCCCGGAACGGTGGACACGACGCTCTCCGCGCCTTTTCAGGCTAACGTGGCCCCCGGCAAGCTTTTCAAACCCGACCAATCGGCAAGGTGTCTTCTGCGGGTGCTGGATGACCTCACGCCGGAAGACAGCGGCGGTTGTATTGCCTGGGATGGAGAGAGAATAAAGTTCTAAGGCGTTATGACGCCAGGTAGGGCCGATTCATGGGTTTCCAAGCGGTTTGATCCGTCATTCCCGCTCTTCCCTTGTCATTCCCGCGAAGGCGGGAAACCAGGTCAACCTCCATCACTTGATCATTGCCGTTACTCATGGATAAGCCGGCACGCGGCCCGCCCGGCTGAATTCCCGCCTTCGCGGGAATGACGCCTTGACGCCGGAGGCGTTTCCTCGCAAGGCTCAAGCACCGGTTCCGAAAGGCCGTTCAAAGAGACTCGGGCGGCGTCCGCGAGGCTGTCAACGGCGTCCCGAACGCCGGCGCGAGTCCCGCGAACGCGTCAACCATATAAAAACACGGGGTGTGAATATGCCTAGCGTCATAACGCCCCAAACACATGCAAGCCGCACGACCCTTGGCCGGAAACGCGGCATTCGGTTTTTCGGGGTGGAATTTTCTTGGACGCCAAAGCCGAATTTCCAGAAGAACCGCAGATTCGCTTGGCGTCAAAAAGTAGCAACTTTTGTTATAATATCCGGGGCTGTCCTAGCTAATCATCTAAGATATTGTTTAACCCATTATTTCATTTGGTTAATTGGAGTGACGGGTCCCTGTTGTTAAATCGCCGCTCACACTCCTTCAAAAATAGCCCACTCAATCTCGCCGCCAAGCATGGCTTCGCTCCCGGCTTCCAGTTCCAGAACAATCAGTTCACGTAAACGGGGATAGAAAAAGGCCGCCGTATTGCGATGGACACTACATCAGTGAGAAGCCGTGCGGGCTGTCGTACCCGCAACAAAATGCTCGATCAAACGGTCCTGTTTATAAGGACTAAGCCTGCTCTTACGCATACGTCCCATGATAACACAATAATCAGTTATATAGGACAGACCCTAATAAAATAACAATAAAAACGACCGTTCTTCGTCGCATGGGCGAGTGTTAGGATCACAATACCAGATGATCGCAATCAGCTCTTGGATGCAGGCTGAAACCGGAAAGTATCCTCACCGCATAAGAATACGAGCATGAACTCATATTCAGGCCGGACCAGTCAGTTCGCGGACGTGCGCTGCCATTGCTCTGCATACTTACGAGCTGTCATCACCGCATTCGGCTGATAATTAAACTGAACAAGTTGTGCTTTATAAGCGGCAATATCCTCAGGCCGCCCCCATCGCTCAGGACAGACCAAGCACGTCTTATAACCATTGAGGCTAGCAATCACCGCATTGTCGAGGGGTAACTGGGTAACAGTATCGATCCATACCCAATCGAACTTTCCAGCGAAGTATTCTGCCAGCGCTATGGGTTCATATTCCGAATAGCGAATAGCCAAGTTGCTCATACTGCCAACCGAGGCTCGATAAACGTAAGGCATTTCTACGTCGAGAAGGAAGTATGAACGAATACCACGCGCGTGAACCATGTCGAGGACGGCATCTTCAATGCCAGCTTCCTTGATATTCAAAACGAGCGTCCCGTGATCATAGGCATCAAGGTAATCTTCGAGGTTTTCCCCATCCTGCATCGGTTCATGATTAAGAATCAGCCGAGAGCCACAGGCGCGGATATCAATTTCCGTACCGAATGTCGTTGGTGTTGCAGCCAAACCCTCACACGTGTTGATCCGGTGAACAATGATTTCCATGGCGGGCGCCCTCAGCCTCTCTTGTTGCGGGTATGAAGGATATACCGGACAGTCCGTTCAATCAGTCTCATCTTGCCCTTAAACGTGCCGCCGCCCTTGGCTTCGCCGCGCAATCGTTCAGCAAAGATTACCGGTGTTGTCAGCACGGCGTACCCGTTTTGTTTCGCCTGTAACAACAAAAACAGGTCGAGCGAAAAATCATGTGGATAGTCGTCGAGCAAACTGAGAAATGACCGATCGAAAAGTTTTGGCTGCGCGTTGATATCATTGAGTGGCATGCCAAGAGCAATGGTCGCGAAAATCGACATGCCGGCCGTGAAAAACGTGTCGACAAGACCTCTGTTTGCCCGCTTGCCTTTTACAATCCGCTTCTCCTGACCTGACATGATAAAGACAGCATAAGCAGACAGGACGTCGATCGGGTTGGTCTGCATATCCGCATGAGTCCAGGCGATGACATCACCACGTGCGGCCAGCACGCCTTGCATAACGCCGTAGCCATATCCCTTGTTCACCGTAACATTGACACTTCTGAGCCACGGACGGGTACTGTCAACCAGAGACGCAAGAGCGTCGGCGGTCCTATCGTTCGAACCATTGTTAACCAGAAGAACTTCAATTCCCGGCATTTCAGCGGCAACACGCCCGAGGGACTGAACCAGTGAGTGGAGGTTTTCTTCCTCGTTGTAGCAGGGAATAACAATACTCAACGGTGGCTGGGGCTCATTTGAAGACATAATAACGCTGCCCCAGATAATTCATGATCGTAGACGTGGTTGTGGCGGTGAAAAAGGCAAGGGCCGGCACGTTAATAGCATCGAGCGTCAGGTCGTGAACGCCACTGTTGGAGGCAAAGGATATCGCATAAACAAAAACGAAGCGGAACGGCTGACCGAGGTTTTTTTCCTTCACCTTAAACGTAAAATCGCGATTGCAGAAAAAGCCAAATGTAGCACCGGCAACAAAACTCAACCGTTTCGCATTGTCTGGCTCAAGCCAACCGTAATAAATGCAGAGAAAATACACTAATGCATCAAGTAACACGCTGGTGACGCCGACAATTCCAAAACGCCCAATCTGTGCAAGAAAACTCCGGTCGAGCATCACGCGCCGCCATCGCGTCTGGTTGTTTCCCACGCCGCGAGTTCAGCCGGCGTCCCCCAGCTAACGAAATTGGACACGCTAACTGTCTTCACGTTGAGGCCCTGTTCGAGACAAACGGCGGCAACCACATCCATGTAAAACTCGTTGCGGGCTTTGCGATCGGTTTGGATCATTACCTGAGCGGCTCGGCGGAATAATCCAGCATTGGCAAACGTAAAGGCGCCGACGATCACTGCGTCATCAGCGACCGAGGCGCTTGCCGGTTCCTTGCAGGTAATCCGACTAACGGTCCCCGACGGTGAATTGTGAACCCAGCCGAAGGCTCGCGGATCATCAATCATATGCTGTGTGGGTTTCGTAATAAAAACGATTAGATCCGCATCCATCATTTCAGCGTCAAAATCGGCAGGTAACGAAAAAGTGCTATCGCAGGCACCAAATGTCACACGAGTGTTGTCAGGCACACCCGCAATAGCCAACAAGCATGTCTGAGCCTGACCGTTAGTACGTTGCGAAAGGGCGATCGTTTCTGCGGCAGTAAAATGATCCGATAAGATTGGATCCAGAATGTTTGCGGACAACATGTCGTCGCGGTAGATAAAAATCCAACGGTCGGCTGGCGGTAACGCTGACGCAGCGCGGACAAACATCGGTTTTCTATCGATTGGAACCAGTGGTTTAGGCACGGTGAAGCCCGCGTCCAAGAAGCGCTGCCCATTGCCAGCCATGGCGATGACGTTTACGGACGGGGACATAACGGCCACTCCACCAGTTTCTCATGCTCGTCACCCCTGATTAACCAAGCGGAAATCTTTGCAATAGTCATCGGAGCATCATGGCTAACAGCAAGAAAGTTAGTGATAACGTCGCTGTCGCGCGGGCAATCGACGATCGACGCGATTGTCATATGGGGGATCCAATTGTCCCCTGCAAAAGCAAACCCAGAACGGTCGAAGCTATCTTTCATCCAGGGAACCAGATTGGGGGGCGGGCTGCAGCGATGATCTCGAATCTGCTGAAAATGTTCCAACAGCAGGGTTTGGAGCACTCTCAATCCATCGTCCGGTGCGACGCGATAGGCAAGCGTGTGGCCGCCTGTCATGGCATCGTCAAAAAAAACCAAGGCATCCGCTAGTACCGATTCTATGATGGCGTGTCTTGAAACAGCGCGGGCGATTTCTCTCTCGGCCAGCTCCCAACGATGCGCTTCCACATCAATGGTCAGAAGTGTAAGATGTGGCGGATGCGCCAGATACGGTTGGTCGCCGAAGCGTTTATGGATGGCGCGTTTATTCTTTTCTATCAAAGCCCGCACCGTCTGAGGCGGCTCAACGAAAATCCCTAGCTTCATATTGTTCCTGTCAGCGGCATAGCGTTGAGAGGCGGGGCCAAAATGTTGCGATCCACGTTTGGTACGAAGCGGTTGCCAATCCAACGGAACTCGTAAGGGGTTACGTGATCAATGCGGAGGTGGTGCCAAAGGTGCATCGGCAATCCGAAAGCTCGGCCCAACAAACATCGCAGTACAACATTGTGTGAAACAATAACTATAGATCCAGCAGATGGAGGCTCAGGTAATCTTTCAGACAGCGTATCCAAAAAAACTCGGATGCGCTGGTCCACATCACTCGTGCATTCTCCGCCGGGAAATGGTGGATCTTTTTTGGCAGCCCAACCGGAAACGACTTCCGGATAAGCCTCAAAGAAATCACCAAACAGCATACCGTCTGCATCCCCGTAATCGATTTCGCGCAAATTCTCATCGACTGTGACATTAGCACCGGGTGCGATTAATTCGGCGGTCTGTCTTGCGCGCGTCAATGGGCTCGAATACACGACGGACGCCTCTCCCGCGTCCCAAACGACATCCTTTGCATCGAGAATTCCCGGATCCTGACGACAACCGAGAAAGCGTCCTTCATCATTGATGACGGTTTTCGCATGACGAACAAATAATATTCGAGGCACCGTTTTATCGATGTCCTCAATAAACTTCGAAAAGTCGTCAAGAAACGATTGTGCCCAGCCGACAGAATCAATGGGGAAATCACCTTGACCGGTTTGCTTGACCGTTCGGATCTGATCAAAAGTAAGGAAAAATTTATCAGGGTCCACGCCGACTCTCTGCAAGAGGGCTGTCAAATCCTCTCTGGTCGGGAGGGTGTTCGTACCAGTTTCTAGTTTGAGGAAGTTCGTCATAAGATTTTTGACAACGTGATAAGCGAACTCACCTCGTCCCTTATCGTCGAGACGTTGTCGATGGGTTTTTTCACTAACCCCTGTAGCGCTCCATTCATATTGCCGATAAGTCAATGACTGGCTCGCAATATCATCCAGATAATCGCGTACGCTGCGGCGTGATGAGGTGAAGTCGCGCAATTGCAACTGCCCCACGGAAGCAATGGTGGCGAGACTCGGCCCACGGCAGGTTTCGCTTCGCTCCCAATCGAGGCACGTGAAAGGACTCTTGAGCACGTGATCGACATGCCGTGCAATGTCATAGATCATAAGGTGAATGACGACACGTCCATCAGTATTGAATTTGCGCGGCCCAAAGGTTGAATTTATGTGGAGTTGATAATTGCCAAGGCCATATCGGTCGAGCTCAAGCTTTTCGCAGACACCCACCAGACTATCATACGTTTCGTGGGTCAACTGGCGACATATGACCACGGTGTCGATGTCGCTAATACCAGCCATACCCGGTTGATCAACGAATGTTCCAACCAATGTGACAGAAATAACGCCATCAACCTGGACCAGTCCGTTGAGCAAGTCTTTGCTCAACAGGGCCTTCTTTGTTTTCGTCCTTTCTGGACCATTAGGTGCTGTTCTAGTATTCACGGTCGTATTGGTTCAAAGTCTGAAGTCGCATAATCGCCCGCTTTGGATCAAGAGCATTCAAGACGTAGGACCCGGAAACTATGAGGTCGCTATCGACATTCGAAATGTTCTTATCATTAATGCCGCCGTCGACGCAGAGCCGGATCGAGGCACGGTTCTCCAGAGCATTGATGAACTTGATGAAATCGTATGACCTGTCCTCAAAGACCTGCCCGGAGTGCCCCGGCCTGTCGATGCATAGAAGAAGAACTTCTGTTTCTTGTCTTAGTTCTTCCGCCAGATCAGTGGGTTTATCGTTGATATGAACAACAACGCCCGGCCTCGCACCGTGTTTGGCGATCATGTCTCGAACAGTGTCGCGGTCCTCTTCAAGTTCGCGGTGGACATAGATTACATCGCAATAAGGCCCAACTTCGGCAATCCACTGGGATGGCCTGCGCGACATCACGTGTGCTTGTATTTCGCTTGAGGGCCAGTGCGCCTTAATAGTCTCCGCCCGATGAGCACGGACTTCCGTAATCAACGGATTCATAGTTGCATCGACGATGTCAACATGGATGAAATCGGCATACGTGCCTATACGAGCCCGAATACCGCTGATGTCCTCGTGTTCGCTCGCATAGACAGCGACACCCACGAGACGAGTGTCTCGGAACGAGAGCTTCCTATGCAGGACATATGCAATCAGGAAAAACGCGCCGGCGAATACAATCCGCGACCACTCGTACGATCCCCCCTCTAATATGCCAATCCATTCGCGAAAAATCGCTTGGGCGGAAATCGAGGCTATGGACACGGCGACGAAGAAGGTCAGAGCCCGAAGAATTCGATGGCGCGGAATTGAAAAGTTGAACCGTATGTTGAGAACGAATGCGACAAGGATGCCAATGATGATAGACAAAGGTGTAGCGTAAAGTGACGCAATATCGAGCTGGGTAAGGAGTTGACGACTCACAAGTTCAATCGCAATTGCGAAGACGCCAAAAATCGTGAACAAAACAATATGACGAAACCGATAGCGTATCTGCGAGAGTTTCGTCCAGAACTCTTCACTGATTATCATTCTTTTTTCCGACCGTCTGCCCGTAGTAGGCTGCGGCTCCATTTTTTCTCTCAAAATGACGCTTTGCCAGTCCGGGGTTCATCTCCGCATCTGGATTGAGACCAACAGTCAGATACGCCATTTCGGCTACGTACTCGAGAATTTCGGCAGACTTGAGCGCCGCGCCAGCATCTCTGCCCCAAGCAAACGGGCCATGGCTTTGGACCAGCATAGCTGGGCATTGAAGCGGTTTAAGGTTTATCTCATCTAGTTTTTCAGCAATCGTGACACCTGTCTTGTACTCGAAATCCTCCTCGGTTTCGTCACGAAGAAGCGCTCGGGTAATCGGAATATCCCCCGGCCAGTAATCTGCATGCGTGGTTCCAAGAAGAGGGATCGAGCGATTTGCCTGACACCATGCAGTGGCATATCGCGAGTGGCAATGTACAATGCCCCCCATATCGGGGAAATGGCGATAGAGGCATAGATGGGTGGGCGTATCCGATGACGGTCTCAGTTCGCCGGATATTTGTTTGCCGCTCTCAATCTCGATGATGGGAAATGCTTCTTCTGATACGGTGCATGGATCAACACCGCTTGGCTTAATTGCAAATAGATTTTTTCCCACTCTCTGAGAGACATTACCAAAAAAATGAAATGTAAGATTCGACTGGTAGAGATCAACATTTGCTTTTAAGCATTGGGAGACCTCTCCATAGGCATTTTCGAGAATCATCGATGAAATTAACCCTGACCAATCAGACTTTGGCGTTCGTTATCGCAACGATATATGGTTTGCTGCCTATCTGCCTTTGGGCAGTATATCCAGACTTTCATAACTCATATTTTGATCGACCGACAGACCTCTCCGAAGATTATTTTTATGGAGGCTTGTCGCTATTAAAGTTGGGGCAGATTTATCAACCGACACACCCTGGAACTCCAGCTCATGCCGTCATGGCAATTGTTCAGTTATTCTTCGATGCGCCTGTCGAAAATGCAGCAGTGATTTTCTCCATTCTTTGGTTATTCGTGGCGCTTATGATGGGAATCGCCGTTTATTATCTACTGCGCTTCTGTTCAGATGTAACGATACCATTTGTCGCTTTAGCAATAAGCCCGTTATTTCTTTGGCCACCGTTTGTGACATACATCTTCACCTATGGGGCAGACAGCCTGATCCTCCCCTTTGCTGTGATACTGACGGCTATTGTCTGGCAGGAAACAGGGCGCAAGCAACCACGGAGCCCAGCTATCGTCGCTCTCACTGGAGCTATGTCTGCGATCGCGATATCGCTCAAGGTTAGTATGCTGATAATCGTCAGCGCCGCCCTGACGTCGCTGTTCATCTATCGACTTATGCAGGACCGTGCACTGCCCGTTAAATGGTTGGGTCTTCTAGCAGGTGGTGCGATCGTCGGGACATTTTTGGGTTTTGGCCCAGTCATCTGGAATTCCGCGACATACGTGCAGTATATCGTCGCACCACCGGACTATCTAAAGAGTAGCGACGGTCTACTCGACGGTTTCGCGAATTTGATGCGCCTGTTGAGCGATTTCTCCCCCGTTTCGACCTTCGTATATGCAGGCATGAGTATCTTCGTTGTGGCTGCCATCATCGTGACCACAATAGTTTTTGTCTCACGCCCCGATGACCGCCCTACTGCCGCAGCACGGCTCGTTTTCGTTGCTGTCTTGCTTGTTGGCTTTAGTCGCACGATCAGTTTACTTAGCTCAGATTTAACCTTTAACCTTGGTGTATCCCTCAGGAACTCATCCCCCGCAATTATCCTTTACCCTGTGGGCTTTATGCTCCTGGTATGGGGTCTATCACGTCTATCTCCGTGGTTCGCAAACTGGTGTAGGTCCCGTCAGGCAGGCTTGTTTGTCGGAATACTGGCTGTAAGCTTTGTCAGTATTGGAATGGTCGCTCAGGGTCAGGCATGGGAACAACTCTTTTCATCACGTGAGGCAGCGCGTCAAAAGATTGACGCCGCTTTAGGGTCGCTGCCAAAAGAACGAGATATGATCGTTTCCGTTGACACTCCAACGGAGTTTTTCTTCCATGTACACGGAAATCAGCAATATGCCGGAAACCATTTTGATCACGACCTCAAACTTGCATTTCCCCGACATACGACCTTAAGGACGTACTTTCAACGTACTCCTTCTACTCCCCTTGCAATTAACGAAGCATCTTCATTTCTAGATCGCTTGAGAAACCTGAGGCGCATCTACTTTCCAGAACCGCCGACAGCGCGAGACAATAGAATGTTTATGCGAATGGATGAACTGAGACGCTTCGGCGCCCTGGTTATCCGTCGCAGCAGCCTCAAACCAACTAAATGTGACATGACTTGTCTGCTTCCAAAATTAGCCAGCGTTGGCTTAACGCCGCAGAAAGTAATCGAAATTCCTGCTGCACTTGATGATCCTTACTTTATCATAAAGTTTTAGTGTGACGGAGTGATTGGCTCGAGGAGAAGCATTCGCGAGTGACACGCCGGTACACGGTGACCAATGCCGCCCGCCATGACGGCGCACAGCTGCGGCGGGACACCAACGACCTCCTGTTCGATGGACTCTCAGACGGATCCACCGCGTCGGCCATGACCGCCCGCGCCTCGGCCAACTGTCCGGGCCAGGTGACCTGTTCCGTGAGGCCGTAGCCCTGTTTGTCCTTGACGCGCCGTGCGCCGGAGAAACTCTCATCGACCTCGACGACGCCGAACAGCGCGCGCCGGGCTTCGCAGGCCTGGAAGACCCGCTCGCGCAAACCGCGATAGATACGGTTCACCGTATTGCGGTTCAGGCGGCTCAATTGCGCCGCCTGGTGCGCCGCCTGGAAGGCGCTCAGGTCTGCGGCGAAATACCGGACGGCTTTGCGAATTTTAGCTGCGGAAATCCTTGAACGTTCCGCATACTTGTTGTTCATCGCCGTGCTTGGCTTTACGCCTCTTTTTAAGACACTCAACTAGGCATGAGCCTAACGGAAAAAACGTCCTGGGCTTCTTGGAATGGGAAATGAAGTTGGCGGCTGAACGGCGAAAAAGCGCCGCCGAAGGCGATTCCGCCGCCGCCATTGACGCGATACATGACGCGGCCCCGCTCAAGGACAGCCTTAAGAACCAACGCATTCTTCCCGTTTGGTTGGATGGATTGCCGGAAATCTTGAACGCGTTCATGAGCCCGATACGCCCATAGAGTTGTTTTAATGGCGTACCGTATTGCCGGGTTCCTTGAGTTTGTCCCGATATATCACGCATCGCCTGATAGGCCAGACCATCTTTCGTCACACATGAGCGACCGTCACGCATGAGCGGTACGAATGAGCGACCGTCGCTCATGACAACCCGGAACGCAGGCCGCCCGGCTGGATTCCCGCCATTGGCTATTCCGAGGGGGGCGGGAATGACAAAGTAAAGGCGGAGGGATGACGAAGAAAAAGCGGGGATGACGAAGCAAGGGGGCGGGAATGACGGATCAAACCGCTTGGAAACCCATGAATCGACTCCGCCCAATCCGCCGTATCGTTAGCGCAAGCCCCGGGGCAAGACGAGAGGACGTCAGAGCCGCGCGCCCTCCGCGAGCTTATTGCCCCGCAGGAACGCCTGAATGGTCATCCGGCCCCCGCCGGCCTTTTGCACTTCCACCAGGCGCAGAACGCCTTGACCGCAGTGGATGCGGCCCCCGCCTTGAAGCACCACGCCCGGCGTCTCGCCCTCGCCGTCCTCACAGACGGCGGAGAGCACCTTGATCCGTTCCCCGTCATACTCGAAAAATGTTCCCGGCCATGGCGTGAAAGCGCGAATGCGGCGCTCCAGTTCCGGCGCCGGGCGGGTGAAATCCAGCCGGGCCTCGTCCTTGGCGATCTTGCGAGCGTGGGTCACGCCGTCATCGGGCTGCGGCGCTGCGGCGCACGCGCCTTCGGCGGCGCGTTCCAGCGCCGTCACGATCATCCTCGCGCCCAGAGCGGACAGGCCGTCATGCAGGCCGCCGCCTGTCGTTTCCGGCGTGATGGGGTGCTTCGCCGCCATCAGCATGGCGCCCGTGTCCAAACCCTCGTCCATCCGCATGATGGTGACGCCGCTTTCCGTATCGCCCGCCTCGATGGCCCGCTGAATGGGCGCGGCCCCGCGCCAACGGGGCAGCAGGGACGCGTGGATGTTCATGCAGCCCAGCCGCGGCGCCTCCAGAACCGCCTTGGGCAGGATCAAACCGTAAGCCGCCACCACGGCGGCGTCGGCGTCAAGCGCCCGGAACGCGGCGACGTCCGCGGGGTCCTTGAAATTCGGCGGAGTGCGGACGTCCAGGCCTTTTCCCAAGGCGAACGCGTGCGCCGGGCACGGCGTCACTTTATGCCCCCGGCCCGCTTTCCTGGGCGGCTGGGCGTAGACGCAGGCGATCTCATGACCCGCGCCGATCAGCGCTTGAAGGGAGGGCACGGAGAAATCCGGCGAGCCCATGAAGACGATTTTCAGCGCTGGCATCCGTTCAAACCCTCAACACCTGTCCCCCCGCCCCACCCGGGCGAAGCCTTCGTTTTCCCGCCCGCCCCGGAAGATAAGGAGGGAGTCTGCGGCCGCCGGGCCCGGGAAAGCGGAGGGTTTTAGACTGCGGCCTTTTCCTTGGCCCGCTGTTTCTTGAACTTCTGCAGCTTCTTCAAGATCATGGTCCGGCGCAAACCCGAAATATGATCGACGAACAGCGTGCCTTCCAGGTGGTCGATCTCGTGTTGAATGCAGGTGGCGAGCAGGCCGCCGGCGTCAAGAACGCGAATCTCGCCTTCCCGATCCAGATAGCGGACCGTCACCTTTTCCGGGCGCTCCACTTCGGCGTAATGCTCCGGCAGGGACAGGCAGCCCTCGTCATGGACATTCATCTCGGGCGAGCGTTTGATAATTTCGGGGTTGGCGAGCGTGATTGGATTGGCGTCTTCATCCTCGCGCGCCACATCGGCCACGATGACGCGTTTCAGCACGCCCACCTGCGGCGCGGCGAGACCGATGCCGCGGGCGTCGTACATGGTCTCCAGCATGTCGTCCATCAGGGCGCGGACGCCGCCGTCCACTTTCGCGACCGGCGCCGCTTTCTTCTTTAAGCGCGGATCGGGAGCGACCAGGATTTCCAGCAGCGCCATGGACGCGTCTCCACTTATTCGAAACAGCCTGTAAGACGATGGGAGATAAGGGGATCGGCCCCCATGGTCAAGGCATGGGTCAAGGTATCGCCGGGGAATGGCCAGGGCGCGGGCGGCGGAATCCCGTGCGCCGCGCGCTCCGCCCGGGACGGCGCCTATACGTGACGCCCTGAGACCGCCCCGCCCCCGGCCTGTATGGACACGGCCCGCCCGGCCGCTGGACCGTCCCGGAACGATTTCGCGGATTCCCTCACGACGCGCCAATCACCGTTATACAATTCACGCGCTTCAACCGTCCTGGTTTTTCCGGCGCCGTTTGGAAGCGTGACCTCGCGCGCCGTTTCCGGCACTGTTGACAATGAGCATACTTCGAAAATGGCGAGAATGAGAATTCCCCGATGGACCTTCATACGATTCCCGTGAACGCCTGGACGCTGGGCCTGGACGGTTTGACGCTGGCGATGGTGACGGCGCTGGCGGCGGTGATTCTGCTCCGCCCTAAACGCGCCGGGACGGACCCGGCTCTGCTTGCCGCCAATGACGCTATGGCGCGCAAAATCGAGGTGCTGGAAAGCCATATCGAAAAGCTTGAGCGCGGCATGCATCATCAGCTTCGGGCGAACCGCGAGGAGGTGGGCAAACAGCAGACGGATTTCAGGACGGAGTTGACGGAACGGTTCGACCGCCTGGACGGCGCGCTGAGCCGGCGCATGACCGGCATTTCCGACGCTCAGCGCAAGCAGCTGGAAGTCTTCGCCAACCGCCTGTCCGAAAATCTCGACCGGCAGCAGAAAAGCACGGACGCGCTCAGCCAGATGCTCCGGGACGAGCAGGCGAAGCTCGAAAAAACGATCGCCGACGGTCTCACCAGCGTCCGTGAGGATAACGCCAAGAAACTCGATCAGATGCGCCAGACCGTGGACGAGAAGCTTCAGGGAACCCTGGAAAAGCGGTTGGGCGAGTCGTTCAAGCAAGTGGGCGAGCAGTTGGACCGGGTGCACCGGGGGCTGGGCGAAATGCAGACCCTGGCCACCGGCGTGGGCGACCTCAAGAAAGTGTTGACCAACGTCAAAACCCGCGGCGGTTGGGGCGAAGTGCAGTTGGGCGCGCTTCTGGAGGACGTCCTGGCGCCGGATCAATACGTCGAGAACGCCCAGGTGAGAAAGGGTTCGGCGGAACGAGTCGAGTTCGCCATCAAACTGCCTGGCAAGGACGAAGGCGACGGCCCCGTGCTGCTGCCCCTCGACGCCAAATTCCCCAAGGAGGATTACGAACGCCTGGTGGACGCGGGCGAGGCCGGCGACCCGGCCGCGATGGAAGCCGCCCGGAAACAACTGGACGCCGCCGTAAAACAGGCCGCCAAGACGATCTCGGATAAATACGTCGTTCCCCCGGCGACGACCGATTTCGCGCTGATGTATCTGCCGACCGAGGGGCTTTACGCGGAAGTCGTCCGCCGCCCCGGACTGGTGGACGCCCTGCAACGGGATTACCGCGTTGTCGTCGTCGGGCACACCACCTTCACCGCGCTGCTGAACAGCCTTCAGATGGGTTTCCGGACGCTGGCCATTCAGAAGCGGTCCTCGGAAGTTTGGGAGGTCCTGGGCGCCGTGAAGGCCGAATTCGGCAAATTCGGCGGCGTCCTGGAAAAAGTGAAAACCAAACTCAACCAAGCGTCCAGGGAAATCGATCAGGCCGAGGTCCGCACCCGCGCCATCGAACGCAACCTTCGCGGCGTCGAGGCGCTGCCGGCGCCGGAGGCCGGCGCCGCGCTTCGCGCGCCGGACCTCTAAGCGGGGCCGGGCGCGGCGGCATGTTCCCGTCATTCCCTGCGCTCCTGTTTTGTCATTCTCGTACTCACTTTGCCGTTCCCGCACTCTTACCGTGTCATTCTTGCACCCTTGGCCTTGTCATTCCCGCCCCCCTCGGAATAGCCAATGGCGGGAATCCAGCCGGGCGGCCCGCGTTCCGGCTCATTCGTGAGTGACGGCCGCTCATGCGCGGCAACCGCTCATGCGTGACGGTCGCTCATGTGTGACGAAGGATGGTTTGGACCCCCCCTTCGCGGGGGCGACAAGGTGAAGGCGGGGGATACGGGCGCGGAGGCGGCGGATGCGGGGGCGGGAGTGACGAGGAAGGCGCACGGAAAGGGCGGCCTCTATGCGAGACGCTCTTCCAGCGCCTTCTTGACCCCCGCCACAACGGGTTCCCAATCGCCGGGTTTGGGTTGACGGAAAAGACGCGTGTTCGGGTACCAGGGACTGTCCGCGCGTTCGTTCATCCAGAAAAACCCCGTCGGCTGACTCATCATGGCCAAGACCGGCGCGCCCAAGGCGCCGGCCAGGTGCAGAACGCCCGTATCGACGGAAACCACGACGTCCATCGCCGTCAGCGCGGCGGCGGTGTCGGCGAAATCGCCAAAGCAGGGCGCCAGATCGACGATCCGGTCTCTAAAGGCGCTGTTGGCCAGTTCGGCCTCGAACGGGCCCTTTTGAAAGCTGAAATAGGTGACGCCGGCGAGGCCGAACAAGGGGGCGAGAGCTTCCAGGGGAATGGAGCGCTTATGGTTGTCTTTCCGGGTCGGGCTGCCGGCCCAAACGAGGCCCGCTTTCAGCTTCGCCGGTTCATGAACGCGGCTGTCCGTCGTTGTCCCGCGAGGAACCCGCAAATAAGCCTCGCCCGCCGGCACGGTGTCGAGGTCCGTTCCAAATAGATGAGGGAGCGACATCATCGGAACCTGAAGATTATGAGCGGGCGGCGGATCACCCAGGTCGAACACCTCCGCCGCCCCCTCCAGGGTATCGAACAAACGCTTCAGGCCCTTGCGGCATTCGACCAGAACCGTCGCGCCCCTGGCCGCCAGCAGCGGCACATAGCGGCAGAACATCAGACCATCGCCAAAGCCTTGTTCCCAATGGACCAGCACCCGCTTTCCCGTCACGTCCCCGCCTCGCCAGCGGGGCGCGTCCCAGGCGCGCTCATAATCCCGGAACGACGGCGTTCGCCAACGAACCTCATAGGCCTCGAAACCCGCTTTCATATCGCCGTTTTGCAGCAGGGAAAGCGACCGGTTCCACTGCAGGTCCGGGGCGTCCGGTTCTGTTTCGATGGCGGAGTCCAGATATGCGATGGCGTCGCCTGTCCGGCCGCCGTCTTGCAGCGCGCTCGCCAGATTACATTGCGCGGCGACGAAGCCGGGGCGCAGCTCAATGGCTTTCCGGAAGGCCTGGACCGCCTCGTCCAGCCGGTCCAGTTGGTGCAGCGCGTTGGCCAGGTTGAACCAGCGTTCCGCGTCGCCGCGCTCAGCGGCGAGGGCCTGCGTGTAAGCGGTCCTCGCCTTTTCAAAACGCGCGAGGCGCATCAGCGCGTGACCGCGGTTATAGGCGACGTCCCCCGGTTTCGCGCTTCCAAGGGCGAGGGAGCGGTCAAAGTCGGCGAGCGCCGCCTCCAACTCCCCGGACCGCATCCGCGCAAGGCCCCGGTTGTTGTGAGCGTCGCCGTGCGCCGGGTTCACCGCGATGGCCCCGTTCGCCGCCTCCAGCGCCGCCCCATGATCGCCCGCGTCATTCAAGGCGCTCGCCAGGTTCGACAAAACGTCCGCGTCGCCGGGCTTCAGCCTATCCGCCGTCCGAAAGGCCTTGACGGCGGCCTCCACCTCGCCCGACGCCTGGAGCGCGTTGCCATGATTAACCCAGGCGGCGTGAAAGGCCGGATCAATCCTGACCGCCTGTCCCGTATGCCTCACGGCGCCTGGCAAATCGCCCTTTTGTTGAAGCAGCGCGCCCAGCAGGTTGTGGGCGTCAACCATCCCCGGTTTTTTGGCCACGGCTTTGCGGTAGAGCGGCTCCGCCTCGTCCAGCTTGCCCGCCTGATGCAGCGCCAAGGCTTTTCGCAGGATCTGTGAGATATTCACGGCCTATCCGTCTCCCAACGGGCGCCGGGCGCGCAGCGCCTGGGTCAGCGTGCCGTCATCCAGATAATCCAGCTCGCCCCCGACCGGCACGCCATGGGCGAGCCCGGAAACCCTCACATCCGCGCCGTCAAGCCGCCCGGCGATATAGTGGGCCGTGGTCTGACCGTCATGCGTCGCGCTGGTCGCCAGGATGACTTCTTCGACGCCATCCGTTTTTACCCGCGCCGCCAATTGCGGAATCCGCAGGTCCTCGGGCGTCACGCCGTCCAGCGCGGACAACGCGCCTCCCAGAACATGATAGCGCCCGCCAAAGCCGGCCGTCCGCTCTAAGGCCCAAAGATCGGCGACGTCCTCGACCACACACAGCGTTTTAGGGTCGCGTTCCGGGTTCGAACAAATACCGCAAGGGTCCGCTGCGTCAAGATTGCCGCAGACGCCGCACGTCCTTACCGTTCGCGCCGCCCGTTCCAGCGCGTCCGCCAGCGGGCTCATCAAGCTGTCGGGGCGCTTGATCAGATGCAGCACGGCGCGGCGCGCGGAGCGCGGACCCAGGCCCGGCAGCCTCGCCAAAAGCCGGGTCAAACCGTCAAGTTCGCCGATGGCCATTAAGGACGCCCGACCCGGCGCCTAGAACGGCAACGACATGCCGGGCGGCAGTTCCAGGCCGCCGGTCATTTCCTTGACCTTTTCCCGCATCATGTCCTCGACCTTGCCGCTGGCCTCGTTGCAGGCGGCGGCGATCAGGTCTTCCAGGACTTCGGCGTCCTCCGGCGAAATCAGGCTGGGGTCGATCCTGACCGCTCTCACCTCATGCTTGCCGGTCATGGTGACGGTGACCATGCCGCCGCCGGACTGGCCCTCGACTTCCATGGAGTCCAGGGCCGTTCGCATTTCCGCCATCTTGGCCTGCATCTGCTGGGCCTGCTGCATCATCTTGCCGAGATTTTTCAACGTCTGTCTCCAAAGCCGGGTGGTGCGAAACGTCAGTCCTTGTATAACAAGGCTTATGCCGCACCAAAACCTCTTCGTCCTTGATATCGAAACCGTGCCGGACACGGACGCGGCGGCGAACCTTACGGGCCTTGACGACCCGGACGTCAAGGCCCGGCGCCAGGCGCTGGAGGATTACCATCTGGAAGTGACGGGCGGGAAAAACGCCTTCCTCCGGCAACCGTTTCACAAAGTCGTGGCGATCTCGTTCCTCGCGGCTGAAATAGAACGAAATGACGGGGTCGAGACCTATCATTTGCGGGAACTGCGTTCAGGCGGCGAGGATCCGTACGACGAGAAGCGCCTGCTGCGGGGGTTTTTCGCCTACTTCGAGCGGTTCAAACCGCGTTTGGTCAGCTTCAATGGCCGGGGCTTCGACCTGCCGGTCTTGAAGTACCGGGCCATGGCGCACGGAATCTCATCCCCCACGCTCAACCTCGCCGTCAACAAATGGGAACATTACACCTCCCGCTACGCCCTTGATTGGCATTGCGATCTGATTGAAGCCCTCAGCGATTTCGGGGCGTCCGCGCGCGTAAGGCTGAACGAGGTCTGCGCCGTCCTCGGCCTGCCCGGGAAGTTCGGCGCGGACGGCTCGAAAGTTGCGCCCATGTTCGACGCCGGACAGCTCTCCGAAATTCGTGACTATTGCGAAACGGACGTTTTGAACACTTACCTCGTCTACCTCCGCTGGCAACTTCACCGCGGCGTCATGGACATCGCCGCCCACGACGCCGCAGTCGCCGGCGTGATCACCTATATCGAGGCGGAGACGGCGGAACGCCCGCATCTGGGCGCTTTTCTGGAAGCCTGGGGCGAGACTTCGGGGAACAGGTTTCTATTGGGAACCGGGCGATAAAACCACATGGCCGCCCCGGCGAACGCCGGAACGGCGGAACGGCGTACAGGCGCTCTTAAGACCGCAACTCGGCCAGGTTCTCGTAGAGCTTCAACGCCTCCGGGTTCGCCAGCGCCTCTTTGTTTTTGACGGCGCGGCCATGAACCACGTCACGCACGGCGAGCTCCGTGATCTTGCCTGATTTCGTGCGCGGAATATCCGTCACCGCAACGACCTTCGCCGGCATATGCCGGGGCGTGCAGTTCGTCCGCACATGGGTTTTGATTTTCCCGGCGAGGGCCTCATCCAGCGTCACGCCGTCCGCCAGACGAACGAAAAGGACCACCCGGACATCGTTATCCCAGTCCTGGCCAATGACCAGGCTTTCGATCACCTCATCCAGCCTCTCAACCTGGCGATAGATCTCGGCCGTGCCGATCCGCACGCCCCCGGGATTGAGCGTGGCGTCGGAGCGCCCATACATGACGACGCCGCCATGTTCGGTGATCTCCATGTAATCGCCATGGGTCCAGATATTCGGGAACCGCTCGAAATAGGCGCTCCGGTAGCGCGCCCCATCCGGATCGTTCAGGAACTCGACCGGCATGGACGGGAACGGTTTGCAGCAGACCAGCTCGCCCTTTTCCTGCAACACGGGCTCCCCTTCATCGTTAAAACACCGCAAATCAATCCCGAAGGCCGCGCGCTGAATCTCGCCCCGCATGGGCTTGGTCGGATCGCCGCCTGCGAAGATTCCCATGATGTCCGTCCCGCCGGTGAAGGACACGAGGTGAATGTCTTTCTTTATTTTTTCATAAACGTAACGAAACCCCTCGGGTGACAAAGGCGATCCTGTCGAGGCCATGATTTTCAGGCTCGACAGGTCGTGGGTTTCCGCGGGCGCCGTTTCCGCCTTCATCAACGCGTCGATGAACTTCGCCGACGTGCCGAAATAGGTCATGCCCTCTTCATCGGCGAAGGTGAACAGCGCGTCCATTTCCGGATAGCTGGGCGCGCCGTCGAACAGCAACAGCGTCGCGCCGCACATCAGCGCGCCCGCCATCCAGTTCCACATCATCCAGCCGCAGGTCGTGAAGAAGAACAACCGGTCCCCGGGTCCCAGGTCGTTGTGCAGATAGTACTCCGTCGCCAGCTTGAGCAAGGTGCCGCCCACGGAATGAACCATGCATTTCGGAGCCCCGGTCGTGCCGCTGGAGAACATGACGTAGAGCGGGGCTTGAGCCGAAACGCGGGTATATTCGACGGCCTTCGCCTCATAGGGCTTGACCGCGCTCGCCAAGGATACGGCGTTTGCCGGATTAGACGCGCCGGGCGCGGGCGCGCCGCCGCTGTATGGTGCGACGACAACGGTCCGCACGGTGGGAAGCCGGTCAAGGATTTCCGCGTTGCGGGCCGTCATGTCATGGTATTTGCCGTTGTAGTGATAACCATCCGTGACGAAGAGAACCTTGGGACCGATTTGCCCGAACCGGTCCAGCACGCCCTGTACGCCGAAATCCGGCGACGTGGAGGACCAGACGGCCCCCAGGGACGCCGCCGCCAGCATGGCGATGACGGCTTCGGGGAAATTCGGAAGGTATCCGGCCACCCGATCACCCTCGCCAACGCCCTGGGCCTTTAGGTATTGCTGAAGCCGCGAGACCGCAGCACGCAGTTCCGCCCAACTCATCCGTCGTGTGGCGCCGGTCTCGGACCTGAAGACGATGGCGTCCCCGCCGCCGGACCCGACCAGCAGATTTTCCGCATAATTCAGTTTGGCGTCCGGGAAGAACCTGGCGCCCGGCATCTTGTCGCCGTCTATCAGAATCCGTTCGCCCCATGTTTCCGCCTTCAGCTTGAAGTAATCGCGCACGGCGACCCAGAAATCCTCCATCCGCTCAACCGAGAACGCGTGCAAGTCGTCGGAATTTTCGACGCCGGCCGAAAATCTCTCGTTGACGTAGCCCGAAAACTTGGTCAGGACGGCGTTATCGATCTGAGCTTGAGTGGGCGTCCAAAGCGGCTGGTCCATGACGGGGCCTCTGTTTCAAAGCGGGGAAGAACCGATGCGAGACCCGGGAGGTTTGGACCTTCGGCCCGGCCGGTCAAGAGTTTTATCAATCAGGGTTCGCCCCTGATCGGCGTGTATTAGGCCCCGAAGGACAAGCGCCGCGCGCTTACGCGCCCCACCGCCGAGGACCGCGCCAGAGCGCCACGCCGTTGAGTGGAGCGGCTTTAGCGGGTTTCCAAGAGGTTTGATCCGCCGTTCCCGCGAAAGCGGGAAACCAGAGCAACCTCCATCACTCGATCATTGCTTGGGCTGAGGGCCGCCGCGCTGGATTCGCGCTTTCGCGGGAACGGCGCGTTGGCTCAATCCGGAATCGTCATGCGGGCCCCGCGCGCGCGCCCTGCGAACGCGCCGGCCATGCCGAAACGCGGGGCATGAACGCGCCTGATTTCATAACGCGCTAATCCGCCGCGGCCACGGCGCCTGACGCGATAAAGCCGTCGATGACGTCCGGCGCGAAACCCGCCTCCGCCAAAACCTCGCGCGTGTGCTGGCCATAAACCGGCGCGCCTTCCGTCACCCCGCCCGGTGTTTCGGAGAGCTTGATGGGAAGACCCAGCGTCTTATGGGAACCAAGCGTCTTATGGGGCACATCGACGACCATGCCGCGGGCGAGAGTGTGCGGGTCCGCCTGCATTTCCAGCGTGTCCATGACGGGGCCGGCCGGCACGCCGGCCTTCTCCAACGCCTCCAGCCAGTCGGCCGAGGACCTTGATTTGAAGACAGGGATCAATGCCTCTTCCAGCGCCAGACGGTTCCGCATCCGAAGGTCATTGTCGGCGAACCGCGGATCATCCCGGATTTCGGGCGCGTCCACCTGCTCGAACATGCGCTCCCAGTTGCGTTGGTTGGCGGCGCCCAGGTTGATCCAGCCGTCCGCTGTTTCAAACGCCTGGTAGGGCGCATTCAAAGGGTGCGCGGAGCCCATCGGCTCTGGCGCGAGCCCCGTCGCGAAGGCGATGGCCGACTGCCAATAGGTGTGCGTGACGCCGGCCTCGAACAGCGACGTGTCGACGACTTGACCCTCGCCGGTTTTCAGCTTGTGCGCATAGGCGGAAACGACGCCCAGGGCGCCCAGTATACCGGCCGTGACGTCGGTGACCGGCGCGCCCACTTTGCAGGGCGGGCGGCCCGGTCCCTCGCCGGTGACGCTCATTAGACCGCTCATGCCTTGGGCGATCAGATCGTAACCGCCGCGGTTCGCGTAAGGTCCCGTCCGGCCGAAACCAGAGATGGAACAGAGGATCAAACCCGGATTGTCCCGTCTGAGTTCCCCATAGCCCAGACCCAGCCGCTCCATGGCGCCGGCGCGGTAGTTCTCGGTCACCACATCGGCCCCGGAGATCAGTTTTTTGACCACGCTCAGGCCGTCGGAAGACTTGAGGTCCACGGCAACGCCGCGTTTACCCCTATTCATCATGAGAAACGCGGCGGCCTCATCACCAAGCTTGGGCGGGACGAAGCGGCGCGTATCGTCGCCGCCGGGCGTCTTCTCGATCTTGACGACATCCGCGCCCAGATCGGCGAGCATCAAGCCCGTCACGGGACCCGCCATGATGTGTGACAACTCAATCACTTTCATGCCCGCCAAGGGGCCCTGGCCGCGCGCCATTTTCTTCGGTCTCCTCCTTCTGTTCCCGCCATCCGCGCAAGGTCAAATTGAGGATGGCGTTATTTGTGTAACTTATAATATAATAGTAGTATTTAATTACCCGCTGAACGCGTGTGGATAACGGCAGGAGGCGTTATGGAAACCCTTATCATATCAAGGCTGAACGCCATAATGCTCTCCGCGTTTATCTGCCTTCTCTGCGCGGGCGTTCATCATCCGGCCGCCCACGCCCAGGAAAGAACCAGCGTCCGGATCGCGGTTCCATCCAACCTTAATCCCTTGTACGGCGTGGACTTCGTCGGCAATCCCGAAGGCGCCGTTGTCGATATCTGGAGAACCTGGTCCGAAAAGACCGGCGTGGACGTCACGTTCGTATCCGGAACCTGGGAACAAACACTAGAATTTTTAGAGGATGGCCGGGCCGATATTCATGGCGGCATGATTATAAATCAGCGGCGCGCGGAACTGTTCGATTTTTCCAGCGCCATAATGGATTTAACGAGCCGTGTTTTCGTCTGGTGGGCCCGCGGCGTCCCGGACGGCGTCAATGACCTGAGGGGACGCGCGGTGGGCGCGATAAAAGGATCCAATCAGGCGCGGCGTCTGGCTTCGCATTATCCGGAAATCAGGGTTCGGGAGTTCACGCGTCACGAGGACATGCTGCTCGCGCTCGCGCGGGGAGAAGTGGCCGCAGCCGCCGGCGAGGCCGCCACCATCTCTCACCAAGCCCGCCGGAACAGCGTGCAGAGCAAGATCGCCGAGATTCCAGAAGATTTTTTGTACAACAGCCTCCACGCCGCCGTTCGCAAGGGCGAGCTGGACCTTCTGGCGATGGTGGACTGGGGTCTTAGCCTGATCACGCTGGCCGAGCTGTCCGCGATCAAGGACACCTGGTTCGCGGACGTCCCGCCCGCCAGGGCGCGGCCATCGGCGAAAATACGATTTACGGAATTGGAGAAGGAGTGGCTGAAAAACAATCCGGTTATCACCATCGGGATGCTTTCCGGCCAGCCGCCCATCAGTTATCTGGATGCGGACGGACACCCAACGGGCATGTCGCCGGCCTTTGTCGATCTGTTGAACAGGCGCCTGGATGGACGGATCAGGATCGAACCCGGTCAATGGGCGGATCTGTTGCGGCGGACGAAAACCGGAGAACTGGACGGCTTGCTGAATATCACGCCCGTGAAGCGCCGGTTTGGTTCTTACCGGTTCACCCGGCCGTATCTGGAAATTCCCTATGGCGCCGTCACCGTGGCCGGCGCGCCCGAATACCGCACGTTGAACGGCCTGAAAGGTTTGTCCGTCGCCATTGAGGAAGGGTTTGGAACAGCCGGGTTTTTGAAAGCCGCCTTCCCATCGATCGAATTGCGGGAATATCCCGACACCCTGGAGTCCCTGAAGGCCGTCGCCAGGGGCGAGGCGAACGCCTATCTCGGCAATTTGGCTGTCTCCCGCAGACTCATCAAAGATCATCCGGACGCCCTGGGCGCGCTGCACGCGCCGTCGAGAGTGATTGAACGGGACGCGGCCCTGGCCATCGGAACGCCGCTCGACAAATTAATTTTGCGCGACATTCTGGATAAAGCCGTCGCCAGCATATCCCTGGACCAGCGGATGGAACTGGCCCATGAATGGATCGGAGAGGAGGGGATCGTCGGCGTTCGCCTCAGCCCCGACGAACGCGCCTGGCTGATTGCTCACAGTGAAAAACCTGTCCGCGTCCACATCGACCAATGGCCTCCCTTCCACTTCATGGAAGACGGCGAGCCGAAGGGTCTTGCGTACGATTATGTCGTGGAGGCGCTCCATCATCTGGGGCTTGAGGCCGAAGCCGTTCCCGCGACCTGGTCTCAGGGGTTCAACAACGTCGCTCAATCCAGGGGAGTCGATATTTTGCCCACCATCGCGCGTAGCCCGGAACGCGAGGAAATGTTCTCCATCACCAATGATTATCTCTCCTTTCCTATGGCCATCTTTGGACCGGCGGAAGGGCCTCTGATCACTGAACTGGAGGACCTTCACGGCAAAACGGTCGCGGTGGAGGACGGCTTCATCATGCAACGGCTTCTGAGCCGCGATCACCCCGATATCAAGTTGATGACGACGCCCAACACCCTTGACGCCATTGAAGCCGTCTCGTCAGGAGACGCCGACGCCTATGTGGGCAACCTCGGCTCCGGCGGTTACCACATTGAGCGGTATGGTTTCTCGAACGTCAAGGTGGCGGCGCCGACGGTCTACGCCAACGACGCTCAAGCGATGGGCGTGCGCAAGGACTGGCCCGAGTTGACGTCGATGCTGAACAAGGTGCTGGACTCGTTCACGCAGGAAGAACACGCGAGACTGCGCCAAACCAACCTCGCCATCCTCCTCGGCCAAGGCGTCGATTACACCGCCGTCATACAATACGCCACCGCCGCCTCGGTCGTGTTCCTTACGATTTTGAGCGTCATTTTAGTGTCAAACAGGAAACTTCAAACCGAGATCGCGGAACGCCGCAACGCGGAAACACGGCTGAAGGAGCGCGAGGAATGGTTTCGCTCGCTTCTCGAGTCGGCGCCCGACGCCACCATCATCGTCAATTCGGAAGGGCGAATCGTTCAGATCAACCGGCAAGCCGAGATTCTGTTTGGCTATGACCGCAAGGACCTGCTCGGCAAGCAAGTCGAAGAGCTTATTCCAGATGACATGAGGAGGAAACACACCGCCTATCGCGGCAGCTTTGTGGCGGCGTCGGCGCCCCGCGTCATGGCGGCGGACACCCGCCTGACGGCCCGCAAAAAATCGGGCGATTTAATTCCCGTCGAGATCAGCCTAAGTCCCATTGAGAACGCGGACGGAATGCTGGTCGCCGCCGCCGTGCGTGACATCAGCGAACGCCGGGCTCAGGAGGAGGTCCTGGCGGAGAAGGAAGCTCAGCTCACCGCGGCCATGGAGAACATGTCGGGCGCGATGTTCATGGTCGACAAGGATCTGAAAATCCGGGTCTTCAACCGCAAGTTCGCGGAGCTTTATAAATTGCCGGAAGTGTGCGTCGGCATGCCCTTGGAGGATATTCTCAGGATTCGCGCCATTCGCGGGGAGTACGGTCCGGGCGATCCGGAACCATATGTCGCCGAGCGGTTGAAAAGTTACCGCGACGGATCCATAACCCGCGTGGAAGACGTTATCCTGGGGAAGACGATCGTCGAGGGCTTTCGTCAACCGACGACGGATGGCGGCATCGTTTGCGTCTTCAACGACATCACCATCCGAAGAAAGGCCGAGGACGCCCTTGCCGCCCAACGCCGGCAGTTGGAAAATCTGTCGAACAAGTTGTCCCGTTATCTCTCGCCGCAAATTTACGAAGCGATTTTCGCCGGCGCGGCGGACGTCCAGGTTCGGACAGAGCGAAAGAAACTCACCGTCTTTTTCTCGGACATCAAAAACTTCACCGCCACGACGGAGGAAATGGAGCCGGAAGACATGACCTTCCTGCTCAATGATTACCTCACCAAGATGACCGAGATCGCCCTGGAACATGGCGGCACCATCGACAAGTACGTCGGCGACGCAATCATTGTCTTTTTCGGCGATCCCGAAACCAAGGGGGTGAAACAAGACGCGCTCGCGGCCGTCAATATGGCGGTCGCGATGCAACGCCGGATGGTCGATTTGCGGGCGAAATGGGCGGATATGGGATATCTGCTCCCGTTTCATATCCGTTGCGGCGTCAACACGGGCTATTGCAACGTCGGGAACTTCGGAAGCGAGCAACGGATCGATTATACAATCATAGGGGGCGAAGTGAATCTGGCCGCGCGGCTCGAGTCGATCTGTGACGTGGACGGAGTAACGATTTCCTACGAAACCTATTCCCACGTCCGGGATGAAATTGACGCCGCTCCTCTCAAACCCATCCACGTAAAAGGCATCAAAGGCAGGGTCAAACCCTATTCGGTGCGCGGGGTGCTGGAAAACTGGAACCCGGCGTCGCGCTATATCCGGAAAGATGTTCAGGGGCTGCGGCTTTGGATTGATCTCATGCGCATGACCGAGCAACAACGCCTGTCCAATATCGGCGAACTGCAAACGGCTCTAAACATACTGAGAGGTCACGAATGCGGCGCTGAAGACCCAACGCCGGACGCCGGTGCGAACACCGTCAGAAAATACGCCGGTTAAGGGTTAATGGCTGTAAACCCGGGCGCGCGTCTTTCCAAGAAAGCGGGATGATTCCTCGCCGAAATCGTCCGTGACATGACAGGCGCGGCCCTCGCGGATTACTCCGGCGCGAGCGGCGCCGTCCACGCCATGACGCCAATAGCCGCTCCGGCGCGCCGCCGGAGCCCGGGATTCGCGAGAAACGTCGGCCGCAGCGTTATGTATGCTATTTATCCGCTCTCAAGGACGAATTCATGGGGTATTTAGAAAGAATTTGAATTTTGCATGCAATTTGATACGGTCCCGGTCCTTGAACACGGGAGCCCCCGCCATGACCTCCGTTCAGCCCGCCAGCCGCTACGTCGGCCGTCATAAAAAAGGGGACACGGCCCTCGCCGCGCGGCTGAAAAAAGCGCTGAAGGGAGACGTGATGTTCGACGCCTTTACCCGCGGCCGCTATTCCACAGACGCGTCCGTCTATCAGATCGAGCCCGTCGGCGTGGTCGTGCCCCAGGACATCCCGGACGTTGAAACAACTATCGAAATCGCGGCGGAAGCCGGCGTTCCCATTCTACCGCGCGGCGGCGGAACCTCTCAATGCGGCCAGACCGTCGGCGAGGCGATCATCCTGGACCTTTCCAAGCACGTCAACAAAGTGCTGGAGTTCGATCCCGGCGCGCGCACGGTCTGGGTCGAGCCCGGCCTGGTGCTGGATCATCTGAACGCTTATCTGAAGCCGCATGGCCTCTGGTTTCCGGTCGACGTCTCGACCTCCTCGCGCGCCACCATCGGCGGCATGACCGGGAACAATTCCTGTGGATCCCGCTCCATCGTATACGGCACCATGCGCGATAACGTGCGCGCCATCGACGGCCTTTTGGCCGATGGCGGGGCCATGCGGTTCGGCGAGGTGCCCGGCGGCGAACCCGTGGCGGAACTCTCCGGCGATCAACGCGCCTTGGTCGAAAAGCTGCTGGGCCTGGGCCGCCGCGAGGCCAATCATATCCGTGAGACCTTCCCCGACGTCATGCGCCGGGTGGGCGGCTACAACGTGGACGCGCTCATGCCCGGCGGCGCGCCCAGAGGCGACTGGGCGAAAGCCACCGTCAACCGTCCGCGTCCGCACCCGAATCTGGCGCACCTGCTTGTGGGTTCGGAAGGCACGCTGGCCTTTTCCAAACGCATCCAACTGGACCTCCAGCCGATCCACACGAGGAAAGTTCTGGGCGTCTGTCACTTCCCGGCCTTTCACCAATGCATGGACGCAACCCAGCATCTGGTCAAACTGGGACCGGCGGCGGTGGAACTCGTCGACCGGACGATGATCGAACTCAGCCGGGACATTCCGGTCTTCCGCGCCGCCGTCGATAAATTCGTCAAGGGCGAGCCGGAGGCCCTGCTGCTGGTCGAATTCGCTGGGGAAGATCTGGACGAGCAAAAGGACAAACTGAAGCGGCTGGCGGACTTGATGGCCGAACTTGGCTTCCCCGGCGGAGTTGTGGAAGCGGTCGACCCCGCCTTCCAGAAAGCGATTTGGGAAGTGCGCAAGTCCGGTCTGAACATCATGATGTCCATGAAGGGAGACGGCAAACCCATCAGCTTCATCGAAGATTGCGCGGTGCGCCTGGAAGACCTCGCCGACTTCACCGGCCGCTTGACCCAGATATTCCGCAAGCACGGCGCCAACGGCACCTGGTACGCCCATGCGTCGGTGGGCACGCTCCATGTGCGGCCTGTTGTGAACCTGAAGGAGGAAGCCGGCGCCAAGCGGATGCGGGCCATCGCCGAGGAAGCCTTCGAGATTGTGCGCGAATACAAGGGCTCCCATTCAGGCGAACACGGCGACGGACTGGTCCGCTCCGAATTCCACGAAGCCATGTTCGGCGGGCGGATGGTTAGGAACTTCAAGGAGGTGAAGGAGGCCTTTGATCCCAAAGGCGTCATGAATCCCGGCAAGATCGTCGAGCCGACCGCCATGGACGACCGCTCGCTGTTCCGTTTCAAACCGGGCTACAGAACGGACGCGCCGGAAACAGGCTTTGACTGGTCCGAGTGGAACGGCCTCGCCGGCGCCGTCGAGATGTGCAACAACAACGGAGCCTGCCGAAAGCGCGACGCGGGCGTGATGTGTCCCAGCTACCGGGTGACGGGCGATGAACAGCACGTGGTTCGCGGGCGCGCGAACACCCTTCGCCTGGCGCTGTCCGGCCAATTGGGCGCGGGCGCGTTCACATCCGAGGAAATGCGCGAGGCCATGAAACTCTGTGTCGGCTGCAAGGGCTGTAAGCGCGAGTGCCCGACCGGCGTCGATATGACCAAGATGAAGACCGAGTTTCTCTATCAGTACAACAAGAAGAACGGCCTGCGCCTGTTCGACCGGTTGGTCGCCTACCTGCCACGCTATGCGCCCGCCGCCTCCAGATTGGGCGGCTTATTGAACCTGCGCGACGCCATCCCCGGCATGGCGAAACTGTCCGAGGCGGCCGCCGGGTTCCACGCCGGACGTCCCCTGCCCAAATGGGCCGCCAAGCCTTTTGAGGCGCCGTCCGGCGCCTGCGGTCCCGCGCCGGGTCCGCCAGGCCGCGCGGCCGTGCTGTTCTCGGACACCTTCAACCGTTATTTCGAACCGGAGAACATGGAAGCGGCCGTGAAGGTTTTGAGCGCGGCGGATTACCGGATCATCCACGCGAGCCCGCACGCTCGGGGCCGCCCCCTCTGCTGCGGCCGGACGTTCCTCGCGGCGGGGCTGATCGACGAGGCCCGTGAGGAGGCCAGCCGCTTTATCGAGGCTGTGCTGCCACACGCGGCGGCCGGCCTCCCAATCATCGGACTTGAGCCAAGCTGCCTGTTCTCGCTGAAAGACGAGTTCCCGCGATTGCTGCCGGGCGGCGGCGCGAAAACCATCGCGAATCGCGCTGTCCTGTTCGAGGAATTCATCGCCCATGAAATTGACGCCGGCAAGCTGAGGCTCGGCCTGAAACCGCTGCGGTGGAAGAAAGCGCTGCTGCACGGGCACTGTCACCAAAAAGCCTTCGCAGCCATGGGCGCGGTGGAAAAGGCGCTCTCCCTGGTGCCGGAGCTGGATGTGGAAACCATTGACGGTGGCTGTTGCGGCATGGCGGGCGCCTTCGGCTATCAAGGGGAAACCGCCGATATCTCCATGCGTATGGGCGAGTTGTCCCTGTTGCCCGCCGTTCGCGGCGCGGGCCGGGACACGCTGATTATCGCGGACGGGACGAGCTGCCGCCATCAAATCGAGGACGGCGCCAAGCGGCGCGCGAAACACGCCGCCCGCGTGTTGGCGGATGCGTTGGCTTGAAGAGGGCATGATGGACGACGCGCCTATCGAGCCGCCGGCCATTCCCCGGCGGCCGCTGCACGACACGGCGGTCGAGCGGTTGCGCGAAATGGTTCATGCGGGAGACCTCGAACCTGGCCAGAAAGTGCCCGAGAAACGCTTGACGGCGGCGCTCGGCATTTCGCGCACGCCGCTGCGCGAGGCGCTCAAAATGTTGGCGGCGGAGGGTCTCATCGAACTGTTGCCCAACCGGGGCGCGCGCGTCGCCGCCATGACGGCGCAAGCCGTGGACGAGATGTTCCCCGTTATGGGCTCCTTGGAGGCTCTGGCGGGCGAACTCGCGTGCCTTCGCCTGACGGACACGGAGTTCGTGGAAATTCGCGCCCTGCATTATCAGATGGCCCTGCACCATGCGAAAGGCGAACTGGCGCCCTATTTCCGGCTGAACCAGCAAATCCACGAAAAGATCCTGGCCGCCAGCGGAAACAGCCTTTTGATCACGACGTACGAAGGACTGGCGGCGCGAATACGCCATGCCCGCTACCGCGCCGATATGACCCGGGACCGTTGGGATCAAGCCATGGCTGATCATGAGGAAATGCTCGACGCCCTTGAACAACGCGATAGCGTCCGGCTGGGACATGTCTTGAAACGGCATCTGGAAAACAAGCGTCAAACCGTGTTGGACGCCATCGCGAAAGCTTCCGGCGCACCTTAAAAACTGCGTGAAGACACTTGCAAAACTGCGTGAAGACACTTGATTGTCGCCTGTGCAAACCCACAATAGCAAGCACGCGAACATGCTTGAACAGCCATCGGTGGACGGGTGTGAATCTTTTATGCTGACTTCTCTTTCGAATTTCGTACTGGGTGAAAAACCGTCCGGCTCTCTGCCCGAACGCGTGTCCGTGCGCATAAAAACCCAGCAGATTCAAAGCGAGCGCCTGATCAGCTGGGTTCAATTATGCCTCGTGCTTTTGTTCGGACTGTTATACGCGATCGCGCCGAAAACGGCCGCGGACAGCACTTTCAACCCCGTGCCCTGGGCTTTGGGCGTCTATTTCTGTTTCACGCTCGTGCGGCTCTTTCTGGCCTACAAGTCGGAATTGCCCAAATGGTTCCTGATGTCATCCGTGTTCCTGGATATGACCCTTCTGATGGTTCTGATTTGGAGCTTCCATATCCAATATGAACAGCCGCCATCCTTTTATCTGAAGACGCCGACGCTGATTTACGTCTTCATTTTCATCGCGCTCCGCGCTCTGCGGCTGGAGCCCGGCTTTATCCTGCTGGCCGGTTTGACCGCCGCCGCCGGCTGGTCCCTGCTTGTTCTGTTAGTGGTCATGTCGGAAGCTGGCAAAACAATGGTTACCCGCGATTACATTACCTACATGACGTCAAATTCCGTTCTTATCGGCGCCGAGGTGGACAAGATTGTCTCCATACTGCTCGTGACCGCCTTGCTGTTGATCGCGGCGTACCGGGGACAACGCATGATGCATCGTTCCATACAGGACTCAACGGCCGCGCAAGATCTGTCCAAATTCGTTTCCAAGGAAGTCGCCGACGTCATCACATCCTCGGAAACCGGCGTCAAGCCCGGCGACGGGGAGAGCAAGGTCGCCACCGTCATGTTCACCGATCTGGAGGGCTTCACCACCCTCTCCGAGCGGCTGACGCCAAACGATCTCGCCAAACTGTTGAACGAATATTTCGACGCCATGAGCAAGGCCATTGAGGCCCAGGGCGGCGTGGTGAACCAATTCCAGGGCGACGCCATGCTGATCACCTATAACGCCATGACCCCCATTGAGGACCACGCGGCGGCGGCGCTCGGAACCGCGGTCAAAATTCAAGAGATTTGCGACACGCGAACCTTCCTGGGCGAGCGCAAAATCAAACTGGTGACGCGGTGCGGAGTCAACACTGGTGAAATCATCATTGGCGCCATCGGATCACAAGAACGCCTGACCCTTACCGTGCATGGCGACGATGTGAATATCGCCGCCCGGCTCGAGCAGCTGAACAAAAAATACGGCACCAGGATCATGTGCACCGATGAGAGCCGGCGGGCGTCCGGGCGGGATTACCGTTTCGAGCGGCTGGGCAACATCGCGGTCAAGGGGAAAGTCAACGAGGTCGAAGTCTACTCGGTCCGCGCCTAGGATCAGTCCGCCACGCCCTTCATGCCCGCCGAACCGGCGGAAAGGACGGTCCCGACCGCCTCGGCGAAACCCGCGCCGAACGGGTGACGTAAGACGGCGGGCTGTTCAGCTTGTCCGCCGCCTTGCCAATGTTCGCCACACCCACCGACAACGGGAAATGGCCGGACAAGGCCTGGTCGTTGGCGCTGTTTCCAATGACCATCACCCGGGCCCCGGCCGTTTCGCCTTTCAAATCGAACAAATCGCCCAAGGCCCGAAAACTGCTTGACAATTTATCATACGGACCCAGCCAGCCGTTGATATGCGCGTTACCGACCGCCGCGGTCATGCCGTGGCGTTCCATGATACGAACAACCCGCTTCACCTTGTCGTCCGTCAAGGGCGGCGTGACGTATTCGGCGTGATCAATGGCGAGTTCGTATTCCCGGAACGCCTGGTCGCTCGCCAGACCGGCTTCGGGTATGGCGTCCATAACCTCGCCCAGGCAGGACTTTTTCGTAAGTCCGCCATTGGACGCGGCGCGTATCCCGGTCTTCCACATAGCGCCGCCGCATGGCGTTCCGCAGGGGATCGAGGGCGAACAGAAAGCCGCCGTTCTCGCCCACCACCGCATCCACCGGCCAGACGCGCGCGGTCGCGTCACATGTTCCGGCCGCCGCGCCGGTGACGGCCATCAAACGCAGGTCCCTGGCCTTGGCGTCTTCCATGGCCCTCAGGGCGGTCGAGGTGATCTTGCCCTTGGCCGTCACCGCGCCGTCTACATCGAATAGCAGACAGCGCACGGCCGCTAGTTCGGACGCGGGGACGTCGGTTAGGGCCTCACCGGCGGAGCTCGCCGCCGGTCGCTTTGGTGACCGCCGCGACGATTTTTTCGGAAACGGCTTCCAGATCGGCGTCGGTCAAGGTCCGCTCCACGGGCTGAAGCTGGACGTTGATGGCGATGGATTTCTTCCCGCCGCCAACGCCCTCGCCTTCAAATATGTCAAATAAACTGACATTTGAGACAAGCGCCTTGTCCGCGCCCGCGGCCGCTTGAAGAACCCTTCCAGCGGCGACGTCCGCGTCCACCAGAAAGGCGAAATCCCGTTTCACGGGCTGCAGGCCGGAAAGCTTCAACGCGCCCTTGGCGGCGCTCTTTCCCGGCTTCGCCTTCGGCAGCTTGTCGAGATAGATCTCAAACGCGACAACTGGACCCTTTGGCCCCAGCGCCTTGACGACGGCGGGATGCACTTCGCCGAACTGCGCCATCACCATGGGACCCAGCCGCATCACGGCGGATCTGCCCGGGTGATACCAACCGTCGGCTTCTGCGGAAATTTGCGCGCGGCTGGCGGGCAGGCCCAGCTCCTCCAGCACGGCGACCACGTCGGCCTTGGCGTCATAAGCGTCAACGCCGCGCCCGCCGCCCGCCCAATGGCGCTCGCACGCTTGCCCGGCGCGGACGCCGGCGGCGACCATCTGCTGGCCTTTTTCTCCGGCGCCGGAGAACTGCGGCCCGATTTCGAAAAACGCGCCGTCACCAAAGCCCCGCGCCGCGTTCCGCGCCTGCGCCTCCAAAAGGTTGGGAAGAACAGAGGGCCGCATGACGCCAAGGTCCGCGCTGATGGGGTTCACCAGCTCAAGCGCCGCCGCAACGCCGCCGAACAGATCCGCGTTCTTCTTCGGCAGAAAGGAATACGTCACCGCCTCAATCAGGCCCCGGGCCGCAAGCGCCCGGCGCGCGTTCGCCCGGCGGCGCTGTTCCGAATTCAGGATGGGCCGCGGCAGGGCCGCCGGCGGGGTCAGCGCCTCGAGCTGGATTTTGTCGTAGCCGTAGATCCGCACGACCTCTTCCACCAGGTCCGCTTCTCCCTTGATGTCCGGGCGCCAGCTAGGCGCGGCGACGGTTAGGGCGCCGCCGTTTTCCGCCGTCACCTCAAAACCAAGCGCGCCTAGGATGCGGCGGATTTCATCGTCCTCGACCTTTGCGCCGCCCAGCGTCCAGACCCGCTCCATCCGGAAATCGACGGCGCGCCTCCACTCGGGCCCCGAACCGGCGGAGACGATATTGGACGCCTCGCCGCCGCAAAGCTCCAAGATCAGGCGGGACGCGATTTCGGCGCCGTCTTCCAAGAACTCCGGGTCCACGGCGCGCTCGAACCGAAAGCGCGCGTCCGTCTGAACGTTCAGCTTGCGTCCGGTCATGGCCGTCCGGACGGGATCGAAATAAGCCACTTCCAGAAAGACGTTGGTGGTCTCTTCCGTACAACCCGAATGATTGCCGCCGATCACGCCGGCGATGGCCTCCGGTCCGGCGCCGTCCGCTATGACGGTCATCTCGCCGTCCAGTGTGTAGGTCTCGCCGTTGAGCGCTTCCATGGTCTCGCCCTCAACCCCCAGGCGCGCGCTGATGGCGGCGCCGGTGATCTTATCCGCGTCAAACACATGAAGCGGGCGGCCATATTCAAGGGTGATCAGGTTGGTGACGTCGACCAGCGCGGAAATGGGGCGCGAACCGATGGCCGTCAGGCGGTCCCTCAGCCACTTCGGCGACGGGCCGTTTTTGATCCCCCTGAAGTAGCGTCCGACGAATTTCGGACACGCCGACGCTTTTTCCGCCGGGAAGTCCAAGGCGACCGAGAGCGGGCTCTCGAACGCACCGGGGACGGCCTCGGCCCGAAGCGGTTTCAGCGCGCCCAAACCACTCGCCGCCAGGTCCCGCGCGACGCCCCGCACGCCGAGGCAATCCCCCCGGTTCGGCGTAATGGCGATATCGATCACCGGATCGGCCAGACCCATGACGTCCACCGCGCGAAGACCGGACTCGACGTCCCGATCCAGTTCGACGACGCCGTCGTGATCGCCGGACAGGCCCATTTCGTATTCGCTGAGCAACATGCCCGACGACGTGACGCCCCGGATTTCCGCCGCCTTAAGCGTGACGCCGGAGCCGGGAATATAACTTCCGACCGGCGCGTAAACGCCGATCATGCCGGTTCGCGCGTTAGGCGCGCCGCAGACAAGTTCGACGGTTTCGGCGCCGGTGAAGACCTCGCAAATCCGCAGCCGGTCCGCGTTTGGATGCCGTCTCGCCTCGATCACCTTGGCCGTGACGAAGGTCTCGAGTCCCTTGGCGCGGTCCTCAACGCCTTCGACCTCAAGCCCCACCATGGTGAGGCGGTCGAGAATCTCGTCCAGCGTGGCGTCCGTTTCCAGGTGCTCTTTCAGCCATCCAAGGGTGAATTTCACCGGTTGAGCCCTCCCGTCATCGTGGGCACGTCCAGGGCCTGGAATCCGTAATGCCTCAACCAGCGAAGATCAGATTCATAGAACGTGCGCAAGTCCGGCACGCCGTACTTCAGCATGGCCAGGCGCTCCACCCCCATGCCGAAGGCGAAACCCTGGTTCCCGGCCGGATCGACGCCGCAGTTCTTCAAGACATTCGGATTGACCATGCCGCAGCCCAGCACCTCGAGCCAGTCGCTTCCAGCGCCGATTTTCAACTCGCCGTCCGCGCGGGCGCAGCCGATGTCCACTTCCGCGGAAGGTTCCGTGAATGGAAAATAGCTCGGGCGGAAGCGAACCGGCAGATCATCAATATCGAAGAACGCCCGGCAGAATTCGACCAGCACCCATTTCAAGTGCCCCATGTGCGCGCCCTTGTCGATCCATAGGCCTTCCACCTGATGGAACATGGGCGAGTGGGTGGCGTCGTAATCACAACGGTATGTGCGCCCCGGCACAATCACGCGATAAGGCGGCGCGCCCGCCCGCATGGTGCGGATTTGCCCCGGCGACGTGTGGGTGCGCAGCACACGGCGCTCGCCTTGCCCGTCTTCCGGCAAATAAAACGTGTCGTGTTCCTGGCGGGCCGGGTGGTCGGGCGGGATGTTAAGGGCGGTGAAGTTATGCCAGTCGTCCTCGATGTCCGGACCTTCGGCGACCTCGAAGCCCATGGAGCCCAAGATCTGGCAAACCTCTTCGATCACTTGGCTGATGGGATGGATGCGGCCCCTGCTTTCGGGGCGCGCCGGCAGCGTCATATCGATTGTCTCGGCCGCCAGCCTGGCGTCGAGCGCCGCTTTCCCAAAGGCCGCCTTTTTGGCGCTGACCGCCTCTTGGACGGCGTCCTTCACCCGGTTCAGTTGTTGGCCGCGGGCTTTCCGTTCTTCCGGGTCCAGTTCGCCCAGGGTTTTCATCAGGCCGGTAATCCGGCCCTTCCTGCCCAGCGCCGTAACGCGCGCCTCTTCCAGGGCGTCCATATCGGCGGCGGCCTCAACCGCGCCCAGCAATTCGTTCCGAAGCGCCTCGACTTCGCTCATGACGTCTCCCAACTCAAATCCCGAATCAGATATTCCGGCGGCAAAAACCTGCCGGCGGGCGGCGGGCTCCGCTGAATTCCAACAGGACGCCGGACAGCCGACGTCAAGAGCCCTTGAGGTTTTACGCCTTGAGCGCGCCCCGCGCCCGCTCGACCAGCGACTCGAACGCCTCTGGTTCGCGGATGGCCAGGTCGGACAGAATCTTCCGGTCCAGTTCAACGCCGGCCTTGTTCAGGCCGTTCATAAACTGGGAATAGGTCAGGCCATGCTCGCGGGCGCCGGCGTTGATGCGCTGAATCCAGAGGCGCCGGAAGTTGCGCTTCTTCACACGCCGGTCGCGATAGGCGTACTGCATGCCTTTTTCGACGCGCTGAGCGGCGATACGGAAGGTGTTCTTGTTACGGCCGCGATACCCTTTCGCGCGGGCGATGACCTTTTTGTGGCGGGCGTGGGTGGTGACGCCGCGTTTCACTCGTGCCATGGGTTTGACTCCTCAACCTGGCGAAATCTCATGCGGGAAAAGCGTTCAAGCCGGCGGATCAAGCGTAGGGCATGAACGGCTTGAGCGCGCGCTGGTTGGTCTCATCCAGCACGAAAGAGCCGCGGGCCTTCCGCTTCATGCTGGTGGAGCGCTTGCGCAGGTTGTGGCGTTTGAAGGCAAAATTGCCTTTGATTTTGCCGGTTCCCGTAACCCGGAAACGGCCTTTGGTCGCAGACCTGGTCTTCAGCTTGGGCATTTCGGCATCCCTTCAAAATCAAGGCGGTCAGTCCGCCGTGGCTCCCGCCGCCCGGCCAGGGGCCGGGAGCCGCCGTTCTCTGACACGCGGGCATACCCAACAGCCCGGCTGCGCCAGTTTGAAGCGCGGGTTTATAACGGGCGGGCGCTCACTTGGCAAGCCTTCGCCAACGGAAAGGCGGAACGTCCCCGCCAATACGGGACGGCCGCTCACGGGCGGCCCGCGCGATGGATCGAGGAGGTTATTTCGGCGCGATGACCATTGTCATCATGCGGCCCTCGGTTTTCGGCGTCTGCTCGACCTTGGCCTTTTCATCCATTTCCCCGCGCACCCGTTCCAGGACTTTCAGGCCCAAATCCTGGTGCGCCATTTCCCGGCCCCGGAAACGGATGGTCATCTTGACCTTATCGCCATGCTCAAGGAACTTCCGGACGCTCTTCATCTTGGTCTGGTAATCATGTTCGTCGATGCCGGGCCGCATCTTGATTTCCTTGACCTCGATAATCTTCTGCTTCTTACGCGCCTCGTTGGCCTTCTTTTGAGCCTCATACTTGAATTTACCGTAATCCAGAATCTTGCAGACGGGCGGATCCGCGTTGGGAGAAACCTCGACCACGTCGAGGCCCACTTCCTCCGCCATTTCGATGGCTTCCGAGACGGACACGATACCGATCATGTCTCCATCATTTCCCACCAGCCTGACCTTCGGCTCGGTGATGTCCTGGTTGACGCGCGGGCCTTCCTTGGCCGGCGGCTGTTGGTGCATGGGGCGGCGTGCTATGATGGCGATCCTTTTCCGATGACGCGGCGCTTACAGTCCAAAAACAAAACACGGCGTCCAGGCCCCCTGAACACCGTGAAAACAGACTGCGGTTTGTTTATCAATGGCGCTGGTGGTCCTTTATCCACGTTCCGGGGCATTTGCCTTGATGACGGCCCTGAACGGACTAGTCATGAAGCCATCGGCCCCGCTGCTTCGCCCCTCAGTGTATCCAGCGCGGCGGCGAGCGCAAGAATTTCTTGGTTCTTTCCTCCCAATCGCCGAACGGCGACCGTGCCCGCTTCCGCTTCCTTGGCGCCAACCACGAACAGCGCCGGGACCTTGGCGTGACTGTGTTCGCGGACCTTGTAGGTGATCTTTTCATTACGCGTGTCGGCCTCCGCGCGGATTCCCGCTTTCCGGCATGCGGCCAGAACTTCCCGGGCGTAGCCGTCGCTTTCATTGGTGATCGTCGCGACGACCACTTGGACGGGCGCGAGCCACAGCGGGAAACGGCCCGCGAAGTTCTCAATCAAAATCCCGATGAACCGCTCGAACGAGCCGAGAATGGCGCGGTGCAGCATGACCGGGCGGTGTTTGCCTCCGTCCTCGCCGACGTAGTTGGCGTCGAGCCGTTCGGGCAGGACGAAATCCACCTGCAAGGTTCCGCATTGCCAATCCCGGCCGATCGCGTCGCGCAGCACGAATTCCAGCTTCGGCCCATAGAAAGCGCCCTCGCCCGGATTTTCGATCATTTCGACCCCGGCTTTCAGCGTCGCGTCCCGAAGCGCCGTTTCCGCCGCGTCCCAAACCGCGTCCGACCCGGCGCGCACCCCGGGCCGGTCGGAGAATTTGACCACGAACTCCTCGAACCCGAAATCCTTGTAAATCGAGCCCAGCAACTCAATGAAAATCGCCGTCTCGCTCTCGATCTGCGCAGGTTCGCAAAAGATATGCGCGTCGTCCTGAACAAAGGCCCGAACCCGCATCAGACCATGCAGCGCGCCGGACGGCTCGTTCCGATGGCACGAGCCGAACTCGCCCATGCGGAGCGGCAGGTCGCGATAACTCCGAATCCCCTGGTTGAATATCTGCACATGACAGGGGCAGTTCATGGGCTTAATGGCCAAAAGTTTTTCTTCCGATTCCGAAACGAACATGTTTTCGCGGAATTTCTCCCAGTGGCCGGAGTCTTCCCAGAGTTTCCGGTCCACAAGCTGGGGGGTGTTTACCTCCACATACCCCGCAGCCTCCAGGCGCTGGCGCATGTACGTCTGAACTGTGCGGTAAAGCCGCCAGCCTTTCGGATGCCAGAAGACGGAGCCGGCGGCTTCCTCCTGAAGGTGGAAGAGGCCCATTTCCTTCCCCAAACGGCGGTGGTCCCGCTTCTCCGCCTCCTCGATCATGTGAAGATGCGCCTTCAGCTCTTTTTCCGTGAACCAGACCGTGCCATAAATCCGTTGCAGCATTGCGTTCCGGTGATCGCCCCGCCAATAGGCGCCCGCCAGCTTCATCAATTTGAAGGCGTGGCCCACCTTGCCCATGGACGGCATGTGGGGGCCGCGGCAGAGGTCCAGCCACTCGCCCTGCCTGTAGATCGTGATCTCTTCCGTCTCGGGCAGGTCGCGAATCAGTTCGGCCTTGTAGGTTTCGCCGGCGCTCTCGAAATGCGTGACCGCGCGCTCGCGGTCCCAGACCTCGCGCGTGAACTTCGCGTCCCGGTCGATGATCTCGTGCATCTTCCTTTCGATCGCCTCGAAATCTTCCGTCGAGAACGGTTCTTCGCGCGCGAAATCGTAATAAAAGCCGTTCTTGATGGCCGGACCGATGGTCACCTGGGCGCCGGGGAACAGTTCCTGGACGGCCTCAGCCAGGACATGAGCGCAATCGTGACGCAGCAGGTCCAGCGCTTCCGGGTCTTTTGAGGTGATGATCGAGACGTTCGCGTCCCGCTCAATGGGGCGCGAGAGATCCCACTCGTCTCCGTTCACCCTGACCAAAAGCGCCGCTTTGGCGAGACCGGGGCCGACGCCGGCGGCGATCTCGGCGCCCGTGACGGGACCGTCGAATTGGCGTTGAGAGCCGTCTGGAAGAGTGATGGCGACCATGGAAAATCACAATCCGCGCGCGTTTGTGGAAGCTGCGGAATGTAGGCCCCGCGCCGCCGCTGTCAAGCGCGGCGGTTCCGATCAGCGGGATTTGACCGATCTGAAGACCCCGGCAAGAACGAACACAGCCGACACGGCGCCCAGGAACCAGAGCAGACCGTTGGGACCCAGCCGTTCCATGGCGAAGCCGGCGGCGGGCGGGCCGGCGATGTTGGCGATCTGAAAACTGACGACAAACGCGGCGTTCGCCGCGATCAAATCACGCGCCTCGAAGCGTTGACCCAGCAGCGTCACCCCCAGCATATAGACGGAGCCAGCCACGGCTCCCCAAAGCGTCAGCACGATGACGCGTGACGTTTCGTCATCGAACGATAGTCCCAGCAACGCGGGTCCGGCAACGCAGGCCGCGCCCGCGGCCGTCAATAACCGCCGGCGGTCCACATGATCGGCCAACCAGCCGATAGGAAGCTGGAACAGCAGGCCGCCGCTCAAGAATACAATGGTGATCAGAAGGGCCGCGTCCGCGTCCAGTCCCTGGCGGAGACCGTAGACCGGCAAAAACGTCAAGGCGACGGTGTCCAGCAGCCCCGCCAAAAGGGCTGCGGCGAAGACGGCCGGCGCGGATTTCACCAGCAGCGGAAAGTTTGGTTTCTCCTTGGACGAAATGACCGGTCTCTCGCCCCGCACGAGATAGAGCGGAATGAGGCCGCCGAGGAGCACGGCGCCGGAAATCAGGAACGGCAGACCGCCCTCCACCCCCGCCAGCTTGGGAATCAGCGGCCCGGCCACGAAGCCAAGGGAGATGCTTAGTCCATAGAACGCCAGGATACGGCCCCGCTTTTCATCGGAAACGAGGGCGTTAACCCAGGACTCGCTGATGATCCAGACAAAGGCCGCGCACAGCCCCAGACAAAAACGGAGCGCGAACCAGCCATATCCGACCGGCACATAGGTGAAGGCGCAAAACGCCAAGGCCATTCCGCCCAGCCCCGCAAGCATCATCCGAACCGCGCCGAAGCGCGCCGTCAACCGGGGAATGAACGGGCTGATCAACATCACGCCAATGGGTCCCATGGCCGAATTCACGCCAATGACGCCGGCGGAGAACCCCGCGTGCTCCATTTGAACGGCGATCAAGGGAATGGAGGCGGCAATCGCCAATCCCACCATGGCGCCGGCGGTCATGAGGGCGGTCAGGGACGGCGGATGGCGCGGGGCCGCGCCGGTCATGGCCGGGCCATCAATTTTTCGGCGGCGGCCACGACTTGGGCGTCGGGCAACTCCCTCAAATCGGGCGCGCGGATGATCTCCACCGCCCGGCCCCGCTGCGCGCAAAGAGCCGGGTCGGACTCATGAGAATAAAGCACCACGGAGGGCGTTCCCGCGATCGCGGCGACATGCATGGGGCCGGAGTCATTCCCGACCGCCACGCTCGCCCGGCGCGCCAGGGCCGACAATTCCAACAAACCTGTCTCGCCAGCCAGGGAAACCGCGCCCGGCGCGGCGGCGCGGATAACGTCATGAACCCCGCGTTCCGGCGGCGTCCCGATCAACACTGGCGGGATTCCGGCCCCGGAAAAGTATTTTGACACCGTTCCAAACTTCTCGGCCGGCCATCTTTTGCCGGGACGATGGGCCGCCCCGCCCGGAACGATCAAGGCGAAGCGGTCCGGCAGCTCGAACCGGGACAGATCCGCATCGGCGAAATCAAGAGAGGGAAACGGCGTCCGCGCGACGCCCGCCATCATCAACTGTTCAGCCTGGCGCTCAATGGTGTGCATGGCGTCCCGGCCGGGGTTGGCGTGCGGGTGCGAGCACCCTCGCGCGACGCCAGACCACTCGGGGTATGGACCCGGCCAAAACAGCCGGTAATAAAAGGATGAGCGGCTTGAGGTTTGAAGATCATAGACTCGCTGAAACCCGCCCTCTCTCAGCAACCGCCGAAGAGCGAGAATTCCGCCCGGCCGGGAAAATTTCGGTTTCGAATCCAATATGACCCGGTCAACCAATCCGGACGCCCGCGCCAATTCCTCATAGGGCGCCGTGGTCAACAACGTGACCGGTAAATCGGGTGTTTGAGCGCGGATGGCGGCCATGGGGCCGAGGGCCTGGACGAAATCACCCAGCGCGCTCAACTTGATGACGAGAATACCGCCCGTTGGAGTCATGGCCCCTGTCCGCAACCCGATTCCTATCGCCGGGGCGCCAAGTCGAGGACCTCGTTGTAAACGTCAAGGGTCTTGGCGCACATGGACGCGCGGGAGAAATTATCCACGACGTTCCGCGTCGCCTTGACGGCCAGTTTCTGGCGTTTTTCAGCGGATAAATCCAGCACACGCCCGAGCACGCCGGCCAAGGCGTCCGAGTCGCCGGGCGGCACGAGCCAGCCAGTCTCGCCGGGCAATAGAATCTCTCTCGCCCCCCCATGATCGGAGGCGATCACCGGACGCCCAAGCGCCTGGGCCTCGGCGATGACCCGCCCGAAAGCTTCCGGGTCCGTGGACGCGGAAATCGCGACGTCGGTCAACATATAGGCGGCCGGCATGTCGCCGCAGTGATCGACCAGCTTGACGACTTCGCTCAATCCCTTGGCGATGATCAGTTTTTCCAGTTCGCTTCGATAATCGGTCCTGCCCTGGTCGCCGCCCACCAGAAGGCAGCGCACGTCCTTTCGGCCCAGCTTCACCATTGCGTCAATCAACACGCGTTGACCCTTCCAGCGCGTCAGACGGCCCGGCAGCATGACGACCGGCACGCCGTCGGGGAGCATCCAGTCGGCGGCCAGATTGATGACACGCTGAGCCGTCACGCGCCTTGGATCGAACCGGTCAAGATCGACGCCTCGGTGAATCACACGGATACGCTGTGACCGCACGCCGTACATTTGACGCACGTGGCCCGCGATGAAGTTCGAAATGGCGATGACCCGATCCCCCCTGGTCATGACCGAATTGTATGCGCGCTTGAAAATGTTCCCAGCGGAATAGGCGCCGTGGAAGGTCGTGACGAAACGGGCCCGGGTTCGTCTCGCCGCCGCCCAGGCGCTCCAGGCGGGGGCGCGCGAGCGGGCATGGACGATATCCACCTTTTCCCGGCGGATCAGATCGACCAAACGCTTGACGTTCTTCCACATCGTGAAGGGGTTTTTCGACCGCATGGGCAGGTCGAAGTGTTTGGCGCCGGCCCGTTCCAGATCGTAAACTAAGACTCCGCCGCTGGACGCCACCAACGCCCGCCCGCCGGCCTCGACGATCGCTGCGGCGACTTCCACCGTCCCGCGCTCAACGCCGCCGCCCTCGCCCAGGGCGGGCAGGACCTGGAGCACGGTCGCGGCCCGCGCGGGCTCGCCGCCGCCCTGCGGACCGTCTTCGCTCGTGGCGTCAGCGGTGTTATGGTCCGGCATTCGACCTCATCGGGGAATTATTTCCATGTTCGAAATCCCTCACCCTCCCGGCCCCGGGACCAAACCCGCCGATGGCCCATCCCACATGACGCGCGGCGGCGGCAAGACTATCGCTTACCACAAAACCCCTGGCAAGGGTCCGGGGGTTGTGTTTTTGACCGGTTTCAAGTCCGACATGACCGGCGCCAAGGCCTTGGCGCTGGAAACGTATTGCAAGACGGCGGGCCGGGCGTTCCTCCGTTTTGACTACACCGGCCATGGCCAGTCGTCCGGTTCGTTTGACGCGGGCACGATTGGACAATGGGCTCAAGACGCCCTGGACGCCCTGGACGCCTTGACCGAAGGGCCGCAGATCCTGGTTGGATCGTCCATGGGCGGATGGATCATGCTGCTGGCGGCCCGCGCCAGGCCGGAACGCGTCATCGGGTTGATAGGCGTCGCCGCCGCGCCGGATTTCACCCGGGATTTAATGTGGAACGGCTTCACGGACGAACAGCGCGCGGCCTTGGAGCGCGACGGCCATGTGGACGTTCCGAACTGTCACGGCGACCAGGAACCCTATCGCATTCAAAAAAAATTGATCGACGACGGCTTCGATCAAATCCTGCTGGACACGCCTCTGGAAATTAATGTCCCGGTCCGCCTGATCCATGGGCTGTTGGACCAGGACGTGCCATGGCGGACGGCGCTGAAAATTCAATCGGCGCTGACCTCGGACGACGTGGAAGTCACGTTGGTGAAAGACGGCGGGCACCGGTTGTCCGGGCCCCATGATCTGGACCGGCTCACACGGACCCTGGACGCCTTGTCCGGTAAGCTGGAAGCGGCCTAGATGCACCCGATGCAACGGCAAAAACATGAAACGTTCAAAGCCCTGCATGATCGCCCGGGATGTTTTGTCATTCCAAACGCCTGGAACCCGGGAACAACGAAGGCGCTGGAGGCCATGGGGTTCGAAGCCATAGCCACGACCAGTTCGGGACTGGCGAGAGATCTGGGCGTCCGCGACTCTCATCGCGCAATATCGAGGGAAACGCTTCTGGAGAACGCCCGGTTGATCGTCGGCGCCACATCCCTGCCCGTGTCCGCTGATCTGGAAAACGGTTTCGGCGACGCGCCGGAAGCCTGCGCCGAAGCCATTCGCGCGGCCGCGGACGTTGGCCTGGTTGGCGGGACGCTGGAGGACGCGACCGGCGATCCCGACTCACCAGTTTACGCGTTCGAACATGCGGTCGATAGAGTAACCGCCGCCGTGGAAGCGGCGAGGGAGGCCCCCTTCGTCCTAACGGCCCGGGCGGAGAACTTTCTGTACGGCCGCCCTGATTTGGACGACACCCTGCGCCGTTTGAAAGCCTTTCAGGACGCGGGCGCCGACGTGCTTTACGCTCCCGGCTTGCCTTCCCTGGAGGCGATAAAGACGGTGTGCGGCGCTCTGAACCGGCCGGTCAACGTGGTTATGGGTCTGATGAAGCCCTGTTTTTCGTTGGCCGAACTGGAATCGGCGGGGGTTAAGCGGGTAAGCGTCGGCGGGGCCTTCGCCCGGGCGGCGCATCAGACCTTTTTGGACGCCGCCCGTGAAGTCAAGGAACACGGAACCTTTACTTTCGCGGAACGCGCCGGGGCGCTTGAGGAAGCCGGTTAACGGACAAAATCATTCGATCAAGCGTCCAGGCCGCCGCTCATTTGTTCGCGAAGGATGCCCGCAAGCCCTTCCCGGAACGTGGGGTACGCCAGTTTCACGCCCAGTTCGTCGCGAATCCGCCGGTTGGAAACGACCCGGTTGTCTCTCCAAAACGACAGTCCCATGGGCGACATGGTCTTGGCCGCCTCGTCGAACGGGATAAAGGGCGGCGGTGTTTTCCCCACCAGTTGATAGGCATGGGTGATCACCGCCGATTGCGGCGCGGGCAGATCGTCGCAAACGTTATAAACCCCGCCCTTGTTGGGTCTGGCCATGGAGGCTTCCAACACGCCCGCGACGTCGTCCCGATGAATGCGCGAGAACTTATGGCCCGGCTTGTCGATCCGTCTCGCCGCGCCTTCGCGGACTTGATCGAGCGGACTGCGGCCGGGACCGTAAATACCCGCCAAACGGAACACGTGAACAGGCAGACCGCGTTCCCGGAACAATTCCAGCCAGGCGTCTTCGGCGTTCACCCGGTATTGGCCGCGTGGTGATGACGGGTTCGGCGGGGACGTCTCGTCCACCTCCGCGCCGTCCGTGTCGCCGTAAACACCCGTGGTTGAGAGATAACCCAACCAGGTCAGGCGGCGCATAGCGATTATTTCATTCCGGTGGCGCGACAGCACTGGATCTCCGGACTCTCCGGGAGGGATGGAGATCAGCAGATGATCCACGTCGTTCAGCATTTTCTCAAGGCCGCCAAGGGGCGCCTCCCCCGTCCATGCGCGGGCGTCAACACCCCCGGCCCGCAACCGCGCCGCCTTATCCTCGGTCCGGACCGTGCCCGCCGCCCGCCAGCCCCTGGCCCGCGCGCGCCGGATCAATTCCCGGGCGCTGTAGCCTAATCCGAAACAGAACAATTTCGCCATAGCGGGACCCCTTTATCAGCCTGTATAAGCAACGCATGGTTATGCGTTTCCTTGTTCTAGCGAAGCCCCGGCGATGACGCCAGCAGGTACGCCTCTGCCCGGTCTCATCCTCGCCCTGAGCATACTGGGCGCGCCCGCTCACGCGTCAAGCGACGACGCCTCCGGTCCCCGAATCGGCCAGGGCGGCGCCGGACCGGAACACGATTCCCGGTTCGGCGGGAAAATCGGTAGTCCGGGCGCGCCCATGGAACCCGTCCCGGCGACCAAAACCTATGAGGAATGTCTGGACCTCGCGGCGAAACGCCCCGAGGACGGCTTCGAGGCGGCCATCGCGTGGAAAGGCGACGGCGCCGGGCCGGCGGCGGATCATTGCGCCGCGGTCGCGCTTTTCGGCCTGGGCCAGTTCGAGGAGTCGGCCAGGCGGCTGGAGGTCCTTGGCCATCAGGCCCTGGTGGAGCCTGACGTGAAGGCTGGCCTGTTCGCCCAAGCGGGCCTGGCCTGGCTGCGGTCCAATCATCCGCACAAGGCGACGAAGGCGCTCTCCGCCGCCGTCACGCTGGCGCCGGCGGATCCGCAAATCCTGATTGACCGGGCGCGAGCCTGGGCCGCCCGGAATGATTTCGCCTCGGCTGAAAACGATCTTAGCGGCGCGCTGAACCTGAACCCCGCCTCCGCCGAAGCCTTCGCCCTTCGAGCCGCCGCCCGGCGCTTTCTGGATCGGCGCGAAGCGGCTTTCTCCGACGCCGTAACGGCGTTGAAAATCAACCCCGGCCATCCGGGCGCGCTCCTGGAACGGGGGATTCTTTATCGCTTGTCCGGACTGAATGACAAGGCGCGGAGGGACTGGCTGCGTTTGCTGGACACCGCGCCGGAAAGCGCGGCCGCTGAACTTGCCCGCAAGAACATCGAGTTGATGGACATGCGTCCGGAGGGCGAGCCAATCCATCAGCCGCCGCCGCGGCGATAACACGGCCATCTCCCGCGCCGTTATTCCCACCCGCGCGGGCCGTCTTCCGCCGCCGGCAAGGTTACGGACTCCGGCGTCCGCCGGAATGACCGGCTCAGAAATCCAGATCGGCGTAATGCGCCGGCGGCGGCGCGCCTGGAATGACGTCATTCAACACGGGCCGGAAGCTGGGGCGGGATTTCACCCGCGCGTACCAGTCCTTCACCGCCTCGTACCGGTCCCAGGGGACGTCCCCGATGTAATCGACGCACGACAAGTGGGCCGCCGCCGCGATATCGGCGATGCTGAAATTGTCCCCCGCCAGATAATTCCGCCGCTCCAACAGCCAGGTCAAATAATCCATATGAATCCTCATGTTGGCGTGGCCCGCCCGAACGCGGCCGGAGTCCGGACCGCCGTGACCCAGAAACCGTTTTGTCAGTTTTTCCTCGACCAAGGTCTCAATGACTTCCGCCTGGAATTTAACGTCGAACCATCGCATCAGGCGGCGCGCCTCGGCCCGCGCGAGGGCGGCGGCGCCAATCAACCCCGGTTCCGGCGACACCTCGTCCAAATACTCCAGGATCACGGCGATTCCCGAAATCGCCCGGCCTTCGTCTTCCACCAGAACCGGCAGGTCGCCCATTGGGTTGAGGGCCAGGAAATCATCCCGGCGCTCCCAGACGTTCTCGGCTTTCAGTTTGAATTCCAGCTTCTTTTCGCCAAGCGCGATACGGGCCATGCGGGAAGCCGGGGAAATCCACAGGTGGTAAAGCAATTTCATGGCGGTCTTGGTAGCACCGCTTTTGGCTCGGGCAAAAGAGGCACAAGAGGGGAACATTCCTTGCCTTGGCCGGTCACGTTGTCGGGAGGCCGCTTGCGGTTTTTGACGGCGTTAGGCATTTTCCCATACATAGACGCGCCGTTCAACGGGCCGGAGGCGGCCCGCCTCCACATGCCGGATTACATTGGGGAACTACAATGCTGTTCAAATTTCGCAAGGCGTCGGACGTTCGTTCGTCGGAAATCACGCCAAAGTCCGTCTTTGAAAACCGCCGCCATGTTCTAAAGGCCATGGGATTCGCCGGGGCTGGCGCGGCCGCCTGTCTGCTGCCGTCAGCCGGCGCGCCCGCGCAAGCCGCCGGCGGGATCGCCGCTCCCGGCGTGAACAAGGCGCTCAAAGCGACCGTCAACCCGAAATATACGTTGGCTTCCTTGAACGAGGAAGCGACGCCGTATTCGCTGGCGTCCACCTACAACAACTTCTATGAGTTCGGCACGCGCAAGGACCAGCCGGCGCAAAACGCCCACACGCTGCGCACCTCGCCCTGGAACGTCATGGTTGACGGCGCCTGCGGAAAACCCGGCGTCTACGCCTATGAGGACTTGATCCGCCAAGAAGACATGGAAGAGCGGGTCTATCGCTTCCGCTGTGTCGAGGCCTGGTCCATGGTCATTCCGTGGGTCGGCGTGCCGTTGCATAAAATCCTGTCACGCCTGGAGCCGGCCGCCCAAGCCAAGTACGTTTATTTCGAGACGCTCGACGATCCGGAACAGATGCCCGGCCTGCGGTCCTCCGTCCTGAAATGGCCTTACCGCGAGGGCCTGCGCATGGATGAGGCCATGAACGGTCTCACGCTGATGACGGTCGGCATGTACGGCGAGGTGATCCCCAATCAGAACGGCGCGCCCATGCGTTTGATCGTACCGTGGAAATACGGCTTCAAGTCCATCAAGTCGATCGTCCGGATCAGGTTCCAGGAACAACAGCCGGAAACCAGTTGGAACCTGTCCGCGCCGAACGAATACGGCTTTTATTCGAACGTCAATCCGGCCGTGGACCATCCGCGCTGGTCTCAGGGGTCGGAAAAACGGCTCGGCCAGAACAACATCTTCGGTTTGCCGGTCCGCATCAAAACACTGCCTTTCAACGGCTATGCGGAAGAAGTCGCGGACCTCTACAAGGGCATGGATTTGAGCAAGCTCCGCTAACGCGCCGATGATCCGTTGGTGAGCGGCGCGCCTTGTTTTTGTCCTAATCGGCCGTTATCTCCACATTCCGTTCAAGCGAGACGCCAGAGCGCGCATGACACGCACACAGACCATATCCCTGCTCATCAAACCCCTGGTGTTCACAGCGGCCCTGGTTCCGTTCGCCTTTCTCGTCTATTGGACGGCGGTTCAAGCCTGGGGACCGAACCCGGCTCTCTCGCTTCACCGCTACACGGGCGACTGGGCGATCCGCTTTTTGCTGCTGTCTCTGGCCATTACGCCGTTGCGCCTTGTCACCGGGGTCAATGATTTCGCCAGATTCCGCCGGATGATTGGGCTTTTCGCGTATTTCTACGGCATGTTGCACTTGGTGAACTATGTGGGGCTGGACAAGTATTTCGACTGGCATGACATCTGGCTCGACATCTTGAAACGGAATTTCATAACGGTCGGGGTCATCGCGCTCACCCTGATGACGGCGCTCGCCGTCACCTCGCCGCACGCCATGGTGAGAAAGCTGGGCGGCAAGCGGTGGCAGGCGCTTCATCGCATGAACTACGTCATCGGCGTCCTGGCCTGCGTACACTTCATCATGATGGTGCGGGGCTTTCAGTGGGAGCCCTGGATCTACAGCGCCATCCTCGCCGTACTGCTGGGCTATCGCCTGGCCCGCCGCCTGAACCATCGGCCCCAGTGGAAAACAGATCAGCGGAAAACAGATCAGCGGAAAACAGATCAGCGGAAAACAGATCAGCGGAAAACAGATCAGCGGAAAACAGACCAGCGGAAAACAGACCAGCGGAAAACGGACCAGCTCAAAAACATGGGAGCGGCGAAGAACGTCTGACCAGCCGGAACACGGGTCCCGAAGCCTTCGCCGAAAAGACCGTCCCCGCCGCCAATGACGCCGCCGCCCCCGAAACCGGTCCGTTCGGTCCGTTCATGGAAACCCTCCGCCGGAACTGGGGCGTCCAGGCCCGCTTTAGGGTCCGGACTCAATTGATCCGCCAGATTAGTGTTGCCGCGATGAAGATCGCCGCCATGTAGGTGTCGGCGCGGCGCCGGAATGATCGCCGGCGGCGTCCCGGCGCCGCTCAGGTCATGGATGTGTTCCGGGGGATTTATACCAGGGGATTTGTCCCGCGGTCACGGCCGGCGCCGCGGGCCGGCCGGCCTCATCGGCTATGGCGTGAATCCTGGCCGTCCGTCCGCCACGCGATCTTCCGATCGTCTGGACGAAGTCCCCCCTTGCGCCCCGGTGGCGCAGCGATGAGCCTTGATATGCGTACTGTCCGCCAAGGCGCCCCTGACGACGCCGACGCCCTGACGACGCGGTTCTGGCCGCCGGGCGCGTGGAACACGCCGCGCCATATCCCTTGGCGCCAGACCCCTTGCTCGCTCCGATGATCGAAGCGGTTGTAGAGCGCCGTGCAGGGACTGTGCTCAACCAGGGACTGTGCTCAACCGGGAAATCGCGCCGCCGCGCGCCCGTCTTCGGCATATGGATGACGCCCGGGATCACCCGGCGCCCGTCAACCCGCCGCGCCGGACGCGCTGGACGGGCGGCGGAAAGGGTTCAATCCGCCGCCGCTCGCCGCCATGCATCGCCGCTTGGCCGGAACAGGGACCTCGCCATCCAAACCTTCGTAACAGTTGGAAGCTTGAATCATGTTTAGGCGCCCGCCTTGAGAATCCCCTGATTGAGCGCCAGCCCTAGAGCGCCACGGAGTCCCGCGCGGTTCGCACCCCCCGTTTACCCGAGCGCTTTACGGCGTACATGGCGCCGTCCGCGAGACGAATCAGGTCTTCCGCCACTTCGGCGTCGTCGGGGAAGAAGCTCAAGCCAATACTTCCCGAGATCGAGACCGCCGTCCCTTTAATCTCGAAATCCCTGCTCAACTCTTTCAGAATACTCTCGGCCACCATTGTGGCGTTTTCCTGGGAATTCACGTTACCAAGCAAGACAGCGAATTCATCCCCGCCAAAACGCGCCACCGTATCGGAAGCCCGAACCCGCCTCACCATGCGGTTGGCGGCCTGCTTCAGCAGAACGTCTCCCGCTTCATGCCCAAGCGTGTCGTTGACGTTCTTAAAGCCGTCCAGATCGATAAACATGACGCCCGCCTTTAAATTTCCCCTCCGGGCTTGAGCCAGCGCCACACCGGCCCGATCCATGAACAAGGCGCGATTCGGCAAGCCCGTGATCTGGTCGTGGCTCGCCATGAAGATGATCTGCTCCTCGGTCATACGGTGTTCGGTGATATCGACACCGGACATCAACACACCGCGGGGACTACCCGCGGACCCTTCGGCCGGCGAGGCGCGCCAGCGCAAAATTCGTCGCTCGCCAGCCAGTGTCATCAGGTCGAATTCCACGGGTTGAAGCAGCGCAGGCTCTCCCCGAAGGGCCCGGTCAAAGACCTGGACAGCCCACTTACGGTCCTTGAACTCCACTAATTCATCAATAAAACGCATGCCGATCAGAGTTTCCGGCGGGCAATTCATCACCACGCCGCCGAATTCGTTCAGTTTGATGATCGCGCCAAGCCGATCCAGTTCGGCGATGAAGCAGCCCGATACGGAAAGAATTTCATCAACTTTCCTTTCGGCCAACTTCTTGAGCGCTTCAAGCCGCCGCTCTTCCGACACATCCCGCGCTTCACAGAGCGTCCAGCCGTTCTTTAGCGGCTTAATGACGACGGAGAAGAATTTGTCGCCTTCGACATGGACGACCGGACCGCCCGTTTTTGAGACAGCCGTTTCAACAATGGACTCCAACACCTTCAGTAACGGACCGCCCGGCTTTGGGACCAAAGTATCAAGAAAGGCCTCGAAGGCGGGGTTTTGCACGACCAGCGCGCCATCCGCCTCAAACACCCCCAAAGCCGTCTCGACGTGATGAACCACATGCTCAAGGCTGGACGGGTCGATTCCCTTATCGACTCCCTTGTCTGTCACGGAAGGCCATCCCATGTACTTTTGCGCTTTCTCCACATGAAGAGCAAACAAGACGCGATGTCCCGCAGAATTTTTTAGTAATTTACAATTTCTTCAAAAGAGAGGATAGACCATATTGTTTTTAAATGCCTAGAAAATTTGGTGACCTGTATTCATGCTGGGCGTATACAGGGGGCTCATGAACACCACCCCCACGCAGACGGCCGCCGAGGACCGCACAGGGTTTCCTCACCGCCATCTCCTCGGAATAGAGGGATTGGCGCCCCCGGAGATTTCCATCCTGCTTGACTGCTCGGAGTCCTATGTCGAGCAAAACAGGCGGGCCGACAAAAAGCGCTCCGTGCTGCGCGGGCGGACGATCATCAACCTGTTTTTCGAGGACTCCACGCGAACCCGCACCTCATTCGAGTTGGCGGGCAAACGCTTGGGCGGCGACGTCATCAACATGCCGGTGGCCAACAGCTCCATCAAAAAAGGCGAAACCCTTATCGACACGGCCATGACCTTAAACGCCATGCACCCCGACGTCTTGGTCGCGCGGCACCCGGACTCCGGCGCCGTCAAATTGCTGTCCGAGAAGGTTAATTGCGCGGTGATCAATGCCGGCGACGGCAGTCACGAGCATCCGACCCAGGCGCTGCTCGACGCCCTCACTATCCGGCGCCGGCTGGGCAAGCTCGCCGGTCTTCAAGTCGCCATCTGCGGGGATATCCTGCATTCCCGCGTTGCACGATCAAACATTTATTTGCTGACGACAATGGGCGCGCGCGTCCGTTTGATAGCGCCGCGAACCCTGATACCGACCGCTGTGGACCGGCTGGGCGTCGAGGTTTTTTACGATATGAAAGAGGGGCTCAAGGACTGTGACATCGTTATGATGCTGCGCCTTCAGCAAGAGCGCATGAAGGGGAATTATTTTCCGAGCGTGCGTGAGTATTTCACCTTCTTCGGTCTCGACTATGATAAATTGACCGCCGCGAAACCCGACGCGTTGATCATGCACCCGGGACCAATGAACCGGGGCGTGGAGATCGACAGTCTGGTGGCCGATGATTTTTATCGCAGCGCCATCCGCGAGCAGGTCGAGATGGGTGTCGCGGTCCGGATGGCCGCGCTTGAAATTCTCTCCAATAATTCAGCGGCGGCCAACGCCGCGCGGAATCTTTAGCCATGGCGTCCGAAAGTGACCGGCGCGGCCAGAAGATCGCCTATGTCAACGCCCGGTTGCTGGATCCGGCATCCGGCCTGGACGCCCCCGGCACGCTGCTGACCGATGGCGAGACCATCGCGGATTTCGGCCCTGATCTGTTCAACGACGGCGTGCCGGACGGCGTTCGGGTGATCGACTGCGAAGGATCTTGCCTGGCGCCGGGGCTTGTTGATTTGCGGGTAAAGCTGGGCGAACCCGGCGAGGAAGAGAAGGAAACGCTGGCGAGCGCCGGGCGCGCCGCGACAGCGGGCGGCGTGACCTCGATGCTCTGCCTGCCCGACACCGAACCCGTCATCGACGACATGTCGGTCGTGGAGTTCGTCGCCAGGCGCGCGCGAAAACAGGGCCTCACCAAGGTTTACCCCTACGGCGCCGTCACCAAGGGTCTGGAAGGCGAGGAGTTGGCGGAGATGGGCCTTCTAGCGGAGGCCGGCGCCGTCGCCTTTACGGACGGCGGGCGCGCCATCAAGAACGCTCGGGTGATGAACAAGGCATTGGCTTATGCGTCAACCTTCGGGTTGTTGATTTGCCAGCATCCGGAAGAGCCCTCTCTGGCGCGAAATGGGGTCATGAACCGGGGCGAGGGGGCGACTCGCCTCGGCCTTGCCGGCATTCCAAGAGAAGCCGAGGTCATCATGATCGAGCGCGACCTGCGTCTCGTCGAATTGACAGGCGGGCGGCTGCATTTCGCCCATGTCTCAACGTCTGACTCGGTGGACGTCATCCGCAAGGCGAAGGCGCGCGGTCTTTCGGTCACCTGCGACACGGCTCCGCCCTATTTCGCGCTCAACGAACACGCCATTGGCGACTATCGAACCTTTGCCAAGCTCTCGCCGCCGCTGCGGGACGAGGAAGACCGCCAGGCGATCGTCGAGGGACTGAAAGACGGCGCGATTGACCTGATCGCCTCCGATCACACCCCGCAGGACGAGGAAAGCAAACGCCTGCCCTTCGCCCAGGCGGCCAGCGGAAGCGTCGGGCTGGAAACATTGCTGCCGGTCACGCTTGAACTGCACCACAACGGCCATCTCGGCCTGCTGGAGGCTTTGGGAAAAATCACCGCCAGGCCGGCGCGGCTCGTTGGCCTGGAGGCTGGGGAATTGAAAGCCGGCGCGCCAGCGGACCTGATGATTTTCGAGCCCCGCCGGAGCTGGAGGATCGATACGGACAAGCTCTCTTCCAAATCCAAGAACTCCGCCTTTGACGGCCGTCCCGTGGAAGGCCGCGTGAACACCACCGTCATCGACGGCCGCATGGTTTATCAGCGGGACGCCTGAACCATGCCGCCTCCGCCCGATTTCACGGCCCTCCACGCCATGGCCGCCCTCGGCGGCTACGTTTTGGGCTCAATCCCCTTTGGCCTCGTGCTGACCCGCATGGCCGGACTTGGCGATATTCGCGATATCGGATCCGGTAATATCGGTGCCACCAACGTGCTTCGGACGGGCAACAGGTTTCTCGCTTTTCTGACATTGCTGCTGGATAGCGGCAAAGGGGCCGTCGCCGTCCTCTTGGCGGCTCACTTCATCGACCCGGCCGCCGGCATGTTGGCGGGCGTTGCCGGCGTTCTGGGTCACAACTTCCCGGTTTGGCTGAAATTCAAGGGCGGCAAAGGGGTCGCCGCCACGCTGGGCGTGCATCTGGCGGTTTCACCGCCCACCGGCGCCGCGTGTTGCGCCACTTGGCTATTGGTGGCGGGCGTATCTCGCTACTCGTCGCTCGCCGCCCTCGCCGCCCTGGCCGCCGCCCCGGCCTACGCCTGGTTCCTGGGAGAGCCCTTTTATGCTTATCTCGCGGGCGGTTTAGGCCTCCTCGCCGTCATCCGCCACAAGGCCAATATCACCCGCCTGATCAGGGGCGAGGAAAGCAAAATCGGTCAGAAAAAGGCGGCGTGAAAGGCCTTGGATAAAACCTGAGCCTTTCAAATTGTATACAATCGGTCTACAGTGACCGCACATATCAGCGAACAGGTATGACTTATTTCGATGCCGGACTCCACCGACCCGGACCGCGATGAACTTCGCCCCCTGACCCCCAGGACCGCCAGCGGCACGCCTGAAGATGGCGCCCCGCCTGAAGATGGCGAAGCGGCCGGCGGCGGCGTTTCCGGTTGGAAAAGGATCGCCGCCGTGCTGGCGGTGGGCGCTGCGGGGGCGTTCTTCGGCTATAGGGAGATCAATGACCGGATCACCAACATCCACGAAATCGACGCCCGCGTTCAAGCGGACTTGATCACCATCTCCTCGCGTGTCGCCGGCTGGGTGACGGATATCTCCGTCGCGGAAGGCGATACAGTCGAGGCCGCCCAGGTGGTGATGACCATCGACGCCCGCCAATCGGAACTGAGGCTCAGCGACCTGGAAAGTCAACTGGCCAGGGTCGGCGCGGAAAAGGCCCGGGCGCAAGCTGAACGCCGCCTGGCTGATAAGAAAACCGCGTCAAGATTAGCGTCCGAGCGGGCCCGGATGGCGGCGGCCAGTGTCGTGATGTCATCCATGGCGCCCCAACTGGATTTGGCGCGGCGTGAGCACGCGCGCGCGCAATCCTTGTTCGACAGGGGAGTCGCGTCCCGCCGCCAGTTGGACGAGGCGGAGACGGCTTTGAACCGGACGGAGCGCGAACACCGTATCGCCGCCGCAGATTTGAAGGCCGCGGAAGCGGAAGTAGCCGAGGCGCTCGCCAATCGGGAACGCCTTGCCGTGTTGGACAGCGAACTGGAAATCTTCATCCACCGAGAGGGTGAAATCACCGCCCAACTGGAGGAACAGCGCCTCGATATGAAAGACCGCACCATCCGCGCGCCCATATCCGGCCTCGTCGATAAAACGTTCGTCGAGGCCGGCGAATATGTGACGCCGGGACAGCGCTTGGCGCTGATCCATGATCCGGACAGAATCTGGATCGACGCCAACATCAAGGAAACGGACGTTCGGAAGCTGAAGATCGGCGACAAGGCGCGCGTGGCCGTCGACGCCTATCCCGGTCAAGTGTTCGAGGGCTGGGTGACGGTTATCGGGGGCGCGACCACGGCGTCTTTCGCCCTGCTGCCCAGTCCCAACCCCAGCGGCAATTTCACGAAGATCACCCAGCGCCTGCCCGTTAAAATCGCTATTCCTCAGCGGGACCGGTTGCTGAAACCAGGCATGATGGTCGAGATCAAGATCGACGTCGATCAAGCGAGGTAAGCGGATGGCGCGATTGGCGCCGCGCCGTCACCGCGAAGGCGGAGATCAAGCCCAACCGCCCGCCCGGATTCCCGGCCTCGCGGGAATGACGTCGCAGGGGAAAGGCAAAGGCGGCCACCCATGACCAACGCCACGGCGGCAGCCTATGCGCCCGGCATCTCCCCCACCTATCGCTGGTTGGTCACCATCGCCGGCGTTTCGGGCGCCATGGCCATGATTTTGGCGGCGACCGTGGTCAACGTCGCGGTGCCCTCAATCATGGGGGCGTTCGGCGTCGGCCAGGACATCGCTCAATGGGCTTCGACGGCCTTCCTCGCCACCATGGTGGCCAGCCAGCTGATCAACGCCTGGATGGTGGAGACGCTCGGCCAGCGGGGCGCTTACGTGGCGACCCTGTTGATCTTCACCGGCGGCGGCCTGATCGCGTCGCTCGCCCCCAACATCGACGTACTGATCATCGGACGTGTCATGCAAGGGTTTTCGGCTGGCGTCATCCAACCCCTGGTGCTCGCCACCATCATCCAGGTTTTCCCGAAAGACAGGCGGGGGTTCGCCATCGGACTTTACGGCATGGGCGTAACCCTTGCCCCCAGCTTCGGGCCGTTCGTCGGCGGCGTAACGCTGGACTGGCTGACTTGGCGGCACATCTTTTTTGTCCCCGTACCGTTGGTCTTCATCGCCTTTCTGATGGGCGTGATGTTCATGCCCCAGAACCGCAAAAAGGGTCCTCCGCCCAGGTTCGATTGGACAGGTCTGTCCCTGGTCTGCGCGTTCCTGTTCTGTGTCATGACCGGGCTCGCCAACGGCTATCGCTGGGGCTGGGAAAGCAATGAAGTCGCCGGTTTGCTGACCCTGGGCGTCCTTGCGGGCGCCGGCTTCATCCATTCGCAGATCAAAAGCCCCCACCCGATTTTGGACCCGACGCTGTTTAAAAGCCCCGTTTTTACGTCGGCCATGGTGATCAGCTTCATGTTCGGAGCGGGCAACTTCGCGACCAATTACGCCATCCCCGTATTCGTCCAAACCATCCAGGGGTATTCCGCCACCCGCGCGGGGCTTGTCCTCGTGCCCGCCGGCCTATTCCTAGTTCTGCTGATCCCGCTGTCGGGCCGCTTGGCGGACAAGATATCCGGCTGGATTCCGATAGCCATCGGCACGGTGATGTTTGCGGCGGCGAGCTTTTTGATGTCGAAATCCGACGTCAACACGGCCTATTGGAGCATGGCGGGGCTCGCGGTGTTTTCCCGGGGCGCGATCGGCCTGGTAATGCCCAACATGGGGGCGGCCGCCATGACCGCCGTGCCGCCCGACAAGATCAACGCGGGCGCGGGCGCATACAATTTTATCCGTCAGATGGGCGGCAGTTTCGGGGTTTTGACATATGTGGTCGTGTCCGAGGGCCGCACTGCGTTTCACGCGGACGCCCTGGCCTCCACCCAGACCGCCGCCAATCATGAAAGCATCGAGGCGCTCGCCGCCGTTCAGCGCCTGCTGGCGGAGGGCGGCGTCTCCGAATTGGAACGTTTACCCGGCGCGCTCGGTTATCTTGGCGACGTGGTTTACGCCCAGGCCAACACTTTGGGCTTCCAAGACGGTTTTCTTATGATCGCGGGCGTTTTCACATTGACCCTCATCCCGGCGGCGATTCTAAGCCGCGCGTCAAAAAAAGCGGCGTAACGCTTTCATACTCTCCCTTGGGATGGTCGAGGAGAGATTCAAGTGAGCACATCGGAAGCCGCCCCGCTTCCCCAAACGGAGAAGTTGGACTGGTTGCGGCTTATTCGGTCCGAGAATGTTGGTCCGGTGACGTTCTTCCGGTTGCTTGAGCGATTCGGATCAGCCGGCGCGGCTTTGGACTCCCTGCCATCCCTGGCCCAGAAAGGCGGGCGGGCGGGGAAACTGCGCATCCCCTCCAAACGCGCGGCGGAGCGGGAATGGCGGATTCTGGACCAACTGGGCGGGCGGTTTATTGCCTGGGGCGAGCCCGACTATCCTCCCTTGCTGGGCCATATAGAAGATCCGCCGCCGCTGCTGACGGTGCTGGGCAACGTCCACTTACTTCGCAAAAAGGCCGTCGCCGTGGTGGGAGCGAGGAACGCGTCCCTCAACGGCCGCAAGATCGCCCGGCGGCTGGCGGAGGAGTTGGGCGCCTTCGGCTATTTGGTGGTGTCCGGAATGGCGCGGGGCATCGACACCGCCGCCCACGAAGGGGCGTTGAAAAGCGGCACCATCGCCATCCTGGGCGGCGGCGTGGACGTCGTTTATCCGCCGGAAAACGAAGCGCTCTATGAAACATTAAAAACCGCAGGCGCGCTTGTGTCGGAAACCGCGCCGGGCACCAGCCCCCAGGCCCGCCACTTTCCCCGCCGAAACCGAATCATTTCCGGCGTCAGCCGGGGGGTGGCGGTCATTGAGGCGAGTCTTAAATCAGGCTCGCTGATCACCGCCCGCTTGGCCGCCGAACAGGGCCGCGATGTATTCGCCGTGCCCGGATCCCCGCTTGATCCGCGTTCAAAAGGAACCAACAAACTGATCCGGGACGGCGCGCAGTTGACGGAAGGCGTCGACGATATTATCGGCGCCTTGAGCCAAATTTCACCCACTTTGAAGGAACATAATCCATTGATATTTAAACCTGTTCCCCCCACCTCAATCCCCGGTGAGGCAATCGATGAGGAGCGGCGCCTGATCAATTCCTTGCTCAGTCCAACGCCGGTAACGGTTGACGAACTGGTGCGCAATTGCCAATTCTCCCCAGCCGTGGTTAGCACGGTGTTGCTGGAAATGGAGCTCGCGGGACGCCTCGAACGCCATCCCGGAAACGCCGTTTCGCTGATCGATTGAAGCGTAAAAGGCATAGGGGTCACGAACCGTCATGACGAGCGTGGTCGTCGTCGAAAGCCCGGCAAAGGCCAAGACGATCAACAAATATCTCGGCGAGGGTTTCACTGTGCTGGCCAGTTACGGCCACATTCGCGACTTGCCGTCCAAGGATGGGTCCGTCAATCCGGACGAAGGCTTCTCCATGGAATGGGAAGTCGACGCAAAATCGCAAAAGCAGATCAAAGCCATCGCCGACGCGGTCAAGGGCGCGGATAAACTTTATCTGGCGACCGACCCGGACCGCGAGGGCGAAGCCATCAGTTGGCACGTTCAGGAAGTGCTTGGAAAAAAGCGTCTCTTGAAAGACGTCGAAGTCAAACGTGTGGTGTTCAACGAAATTACCAAGAACGCCATTCTGGAAGCTTTTGACCATCCGCGCGGCCTCAACCAGGAACTGGTGTCCGCCTACCTCGCGAGGCGCGCGCTGGATTATCTGGTGGGCTTCACCCTGTCGCCCGTGCTATGGCGGAAATTACCGGGTTCGCGCTCGGCCGGCCGCGTACAGTCCGTGGCGCTTCGCCTGATTTGCGAGCGGGAAGCCGAGGTCGAGGCATTCAAGGCCCGCGAGTATTGGTCCATCAAGGGAACCTTCGCCGCCGGGGGCGGGCACAAGCTGACCGCCTTGCTGACGCATCTGGACGGCGAGAAGCTGGATAAGATGGCGCTGGGCTCGGAGTCCGAGGCCATGCGCGCCAAGGCGTCCGTCGAGGCTGGCGTCTTTACCGTCAAATCCGTCGAGCGAAAAAAGACGCGGCGTAATCCAGCGCCCCCCTTTACAACCTCCACCCTCCAGCAAGAAGCCGCTCGAAAACTCTATTTCAGCGCTAAACGCGCCATGCAGGTGGCGCAGAAGCTCTATGAAGGCGTCACACTGGGCGGCGAGACGGTGGGCCTGATCACCTACATGCGAACCGATGGAGTCTCCATGGCTGGTGAAGCCATCGGCCAGGCGCGCGATTTGATCGGCGAAGACTTCGGCGCCAAGTACCTGCCCGATAGCCCCCGGGTCTACAAAACGAAAGCGAAAAACGCCCAGGAAGCGCACGAGGCCATTCGCCCGACCAATATCAAACGCACGCCTGGCGCTCTCCGGAATATCCTGCCGGAGGAACAATTCAAACTCTATGAGCTGATCTGGAAACGCACCGTCGCCAGCCAGATGGAAGCAGCCGTGCTCGACCAGGCGGCCATCGATCTGGCGGCTCAATCAGGCGGAACCATCCTCCGCGCCACCGGTTCCGTCATCGCCTTCGACGGCTTCTTGAGGCTGTATCAGGAGGGCCGGGACGAACAAGGTGATGACGAGGACAAGCTCCGCATCCTTCCCGGCGTCAAAGAAGGCGAAAGCGTCAGCCGTCAGGAAGTCGCTGCGGAACAACACTTCACCCAGCCGCCGCCCCGCTATTCCGAAGCATCGCTTGTCAAAAAGCTGGAAGAATTGGGCATTGGCCGCCCATCCACCTACGCCTCCATCCTAAGCGTGTTGCAAGACCGGAACTACGTCATCCTGGACAAACGCCGTTTTGTTCCCGAAGACCGGGGCCGGTTGGTGACCACGTTTCTCTCCAGCTTCTTCACGCGCTATGTGGAATATGACTTCACCGCGTCCCTGGAAGAACAACTGGATCAGATTTCCGACGGCAAGCTCGATTGGAAAGCGGTGCTCCAGGATTTCTGGAAAGCCTTCAGCGCCGCCGTTGACGAAACCAGGGACCTGCGGGTGAGCCATGTGCTGGACACGTTGGACGGCGTCTTGGGCCCGCACTTCTTTCCCGATGAAAAAGGCAAGCCGGACCCGCGTGTCTGCCGGGTCTGCGGCGGCGATGGACGCTTGTCCCTGAAGCTGGGCAAGTTCGGCGCCTTTATCGGTTGTTCTAACTATCCAGACTGTAAATTCACCCGGCCCCTGGCCGTTCCCGGCCAGGACGGCGACCAAGATGCGGGCGGCGCAATCTTCCCGCGTCATCTGGGCGCCGATCCGGCGACTTCCAAAGACGTCTCCATCCGGAAGGGGCCTTACGGCTATTACGCGCAATTGGGCGAAGAGGAGGAATTACCCGCGGAAGGCAGGAAAAAGCCGAAGAAACTGAAGCCGAAACGCGCGTCACTCACCAAAACCCAGTCGCCGGCGGAAATCACGCTGGAGGAAGCGCTGAAGCTTCTTGAGTTGCCCCGCGACGTCGGCCCCGACCCGGAAACGGGCGAGATGATCCAGGCCGGCGTCGGCCGGTTTGGCCCTTATGTAAAACTGGGCGCGACTTACGTAAGCTTGAAAAGCGGCGACGACGTCCTGACCATCGGCCTCAACCGCGCGGTCCACCTGATTGCCGAAAAACCCAGAAAAAATCCGCCGAAGGAACTGGGCGAGCACCCGAAGGACAAGAAACCGGTCCAGTTGAAGGCCGGACGCTGGGGGCCATACGTTCAGCATGGACGCACCATGGCGAGCCTGCCCAAAGGGGCGGACAAGGACGCCCTGACGCTGGAAGAGGCGATCGCGCTGATTGACGCCAAAGCAGGAACCAAGTCCGCCGCCAAGAAACCCGCGGCGAGGAAAAAGGCGCCCGCCAAAAAAGACCCGGTCAAGAAGAAAGCCTCGTAAGTGGCGCGTCCGCCCCGTAAAAAAGTTCCCTTTCCCAGCCGCGAGGAAATCGTTCGGTTCATCGAGCAAAGCTCAAGTCATGTGGGCAAACGGGAATTGGCCCGGGCCTTCGGCCTGGACGCGGATCAAAAGACCGGGCTTAGGGCTCTATTGAAAGAACTGGAGTCCGACGGGACGCTTCGCCGGGACCGGGGCAGGCGGTTCGGCGGCGGGGACGTCCTGCCGGAGGTCGCCGTATTGACCTGCACGACCGTCACGGAAGACGGCGTTCTGATGGCGCGCCCAGATATCCGGGATGGCGGCGCCGGCAATCCGCCTCCCCAGATCGAAATGGCGCCCGGACGTCATGGACAACCCGCTCTCGGCCCTGGAGACAAGGTTCTGGCGCGCTTGGAGCGCCGCTCGCGGGGTTATCGAGCGAAGCCCATCCGAAAGCTCTCCCCGGGTCCCTCGGCCATCTTGGGCGTTTACCGTAAAGCGGCGGGGAACCCTGCAACCGGCGGCGGACGGATCGAACCCACGGACAAACGGGTAAAATCCGACCTGGCCGTTCACCCCGCCGACAGCATGGACGCGAAATCGGGAGAATTGGTGCGCGCGGAAATCACGCCGGGCCGGCGCTTGGGCCTTAAACAAGCGAAGGTCGTTGAGCGCCTCGGATCCACCAACAATCCCAGGGCTGTCAGCCTGATTTCCATGTTGGAACAAGACATCCCGCTGGATTTTCCAAACGCCGCCGCCGCCCAGGCCGAAAAGGCCGGTCCCGCTCCCCTGGGCGGGCGAACGGACTTGCGCGATATCCCGCTCGTCACAATCGACGGGGCGGATGCGCGCGATTTCGATGACGCGGTCTTCGCGGAACCCGACGACGATCCGGAAAATCCCGGCGGCTGGCGCCTGATCGTCGCCATCGCCGACGTGGCTCATTACGTCCGGCCCGGCGACGCCCTGGACAAGGAAGCCTGTAAACGGGGCAACAGCGTCTACTTTCCAGACCGCGTGGCGCCGATGTTGCCGGAGGCTTTGTCGAATGGCTGGTGCTCGCTTCGGCCCAGGGAGGAACGTCCCTGCATGGCGTGCCGGATGTGGATTGACAGCGCGGGCGGGTTGAGGCGCCACCGTTTCGTCCGTGGCCTTATGAAGTCCGCCGCGCGTTTGACCTATGAGCAGGTCCAAGCCGCCATCGACGGCCAACCCGACGACATGACGGAGACACTGGCCGAGCCCGTCTTGAAGCCGCTCTATGGCGCCTACAATGCGCTTTTGAAGCACCGCGTGTCCCGGCAAACGCTGGACCTGGACCTGGCGGAGCGTCAGGTGGTGGTGGACGGGGATGGTCAAGTGGCCGGCATACGCATGCGCGAGCGGCTGGACAGCCATAAACTGGTCGAAGAATTCATGGTGACGGCCAACGTGGCGGCGGCGGAAGCGCTGGAAGCAAAAAAAATGCCGGCCATGTACCGCATCCACGACCAGCCGTCGGCGGAGAAAATCGAGAGCTTATCGGATTTTCTCGCCACCCTCGGCATCGCCTTCAACAAAGGCCAGGTGACCAGCCCCCGCCAGTTCAACGGCATACTCACCCAGGTGGCCGGGACGCCGCACGCGGCCATGGTCAATCAAATGATACTCCGCAGCCAGTCCCAGGCGGAATACAATTCGGACAATATCGGCCATTTTGGCCTGGCGCTTCGGCGGTATTGCCACTTCACCTCGCCCATTCGGCGTTATTCGGACCTCCTTGTCCATCGCGCGCTGATATCGGGCTATGACCTGGGCGCCGGGGGATTGCCGAAAGACCCCCAGAATTTTTTGGAACTCGGCCGGCATATCTCGCAAACCGAGCGCCGCGCTCAAGTGGCGGAACGTAACGCCATCGACCGTTTCACCGCTTCGTTCCTGGCGGATCGAGAGGGAACGGCTTTCGCCGGAACGATTACGGGCGTGACCCGCTTCGGTCTCTTCATCACCCTGGATGAAACAGGGGCCGATGGCCTGATCCCCATCCGCTCGCTGCCGGAAGACTATTACGATCACGACGAACGGCGTCAGCGCCTGATAGGGTCGCGCCGGGGCTGGATATTCACCCTCGGCGACGCGGTAGACGTGATCTTGATGGAAGCGCGTCCGCTGGCGGGCGGACTGATCTTTCAATTGCTTGAAGGCGATGACGGACAACCGGGAAACTCACGCCGCACCGGCCGCCGGACGGCCAAGGGACGCCCCAAAACAGGCAAATTACCCGCCAAGGGTAAGAAGAGTCGCGCGTCACGGCGCCGGGAAAGGCGCGGCCGATAAAAAATTTCCCGCGTGACCCCAAGGGAAAAATACCGCACACTCCGGTTATGTCGGGGGCATCGCGGATATGCCGGTTTGTCACGCTGGCCGTCTGCGCGCTGGTGTTGGCCGCTTGCGGCTCAACGAAATCATACCAGGCGGCGGAGCATGACTTTCCCGAAGCGGCGGCGAAAGTCTTCGCGGCGGGTTTGAGCACGGTCCAGGAACGCTACATCACACCCGTCAATTTACCTGACTTGGCCTTTGAAGGGGTACGGGGTTTAGGCGCCATTGATCCGGATTTGACGGTGTTGAAGGGCGACGACTCCTTCGTCCTTCTGGGACAAGGCGAAGTGAAGTCCCATTTTCCGCTGCCCGCGGAAGACACCCCCCAGGCGTGGGCCGAGCTGACCGCCAGGATCACGGCCGCGGCGCGGCGCTGGTTCCCTGAAATCCACCGCTCTCAATCGGAGAAGCTTTATGAGGCCGTGTTCGACGGCATCATTTCGAAACTGGATACCTACACGCGCTACGCCGGCCGGGAGGAAGCGAAACGCCACCGCGAACGCAGGGACGGTTTCGGCGGCATTGGCGTCCGGTTGGCAAAATCCCGATCAGGGGCCCGGCTGACAAAAGTGACGCCGGCGGCGCCGGCGGATGAAGCGGGTTTACGGATCGGCGATTTGATCTTGAAGATCGATGAGACGCCCCTGGCGGGACTTTCCGTCCGGGCCATGATCGGTCTGTTGCGCGGCCGGCGGAATTCCGATGTGGCGTTGACGGTGAGGCGTGGTCTGTCGGAGCCGTTCGTCAAAACCATCCGCCGCCGCCACATTGTCCCGGCGACCGTGAATTTGAAAGTCCACGACGATGTGTTGTTGATCAAGATTTCCAGCTTCAATCAAAACACCGCCATTAGCGCGGCGGATAAGATTTCGCGCTTGATAAGAGGGCGGTCGTCGGATTTCAAAGGCGCGGTGTTGGATTTACGCGGCAACCCAGGCGGTTTGTTGCGCCAATCCATCCAGTTCGCCAACCTGTTCATCGCCCAGGGCAATATCGTCTCGACCATGGGCCGTCATCCGGACAGCATTCATCATTATCAGGCGGACGGCGCAGACGTCTTGGAGGGAGTTCCCCTGGTTGTGCTGGTTGACGGTAAATCCGCGTCGGCGGCCGAGATCGTCGCCGCGGCCCTGCAGGACCGAAATCGCGCTGTCGTCGTCGGGACCTCTTCCTTCGGCAAAGGAACCGTGCAGACCGTTGTTTCCATGCCGAATGAGGGCGAGTTGACAATGACATGGTCCCATCTTGTGACGCCAGGCGGCTCTGTTTTACACGGCCTGGGCGTTCATCCCGAGGTTTGCACGTCTTCAGCCGCCGCCGGGACGGGGCATCCCGCCTCGCTGGGCCGGAACGGCGAACGTGCGGCGCCGGCAACCCTGGAGGCACCGCGCCCCGCGCCGGATGCGGGCGAGCAGCGCGCGAAGTTACGGCGGGCATGCCCGCCGGAGCCTCACTCGGATGAGGCGGATATGGAAGTCGCCACCAAACTGCTCGCCGATGACAGTCTCTTCAGACGCGCCCTCGGTTCGGGCGCCGACACGGCGGAAGTTACGCCGCTCACGAATTGAACCCGGTGAACCCGGCGCGACGGCCTGTGAACAATCGCGCGGAAAAACCCAGCCGCCTTTTCCTTGACAACCCCGTCTTCGGCATTATGTTCGCGCCTTCGGGAACATCGCCCTGCGTGTACCGGGCAAAAAGTGATAAGGGTTTCCCATGGCCAAGTCAGCGACGATCCTTGTGAAGATGATGAGCACCGCCGAGACGGGTTACTTCTACGTAACCAAGAAGAACCCCCGGAATTCGACGGAGAAACTCCAATTCCGCAAATACGACCCGGTCGCGCGCAAGCACGTTGTCTTCAAGGAAGAAAAAATGAAGGGTCACGCCTAGGCGGCGTGTTCATTCAGGGGGGTTCCGCGCGGGCGGATTTCTGATTCGAGATCGCAAACAGCAGGGGCGGTCTCAAGCACAAGACCATTGACAGGCGCGCAATGGCCGCAGATCGCGCATCTGACAGCGGGCGAAGCGGGTGAACGGGGCAGGACCGGGAATGACCCCCGGCTTTTCGTTGACGCCGTTCCTTGGTTGGCCCGGGGGCCGCGCCATGGCGGGACCCGCCGCCGGAACCTGGCCATTGGAAACCGGTCCACACGCGGTTCCGGCGCTGGGCGCGGGCCGGGGTTCGGCAGGTTCTTTTCAAGGCGTTGGCCAGGGACCCGGACTTCGAATACGTGCCGACCGGCGCCGCGACCTCAACGGTTCACGCCGGCGCCGCCTTTCGAAAGGGGGCTTGAAGCTGGCGCCATCGGGTGATCCAGGGGCGGTCCGGCAACCAAAGCCCATGCCGCCGCCGATGCGCCCGGCCCGCCGTGGATGCGCCCGGCCAGCCGCTCCGCTTGGAAATCACGCCGGGGCAGTCACGCCGGGCTAATCACGCCGGGCCAGCGGGGCGGCGCGCCCCAGGCGCGGGACTTAATCACGGGCCTCGAAGGCGTTGGTCACGTCATCACCGGCGCCGCCTATGACGCGCGGTGGCGGTCATCCGCGCAGCTTCACCGCCTGCGAACCGGGGGTAAGCGCGCGGATCAAGCGGAACCCGGCCCGGACAGAGAACTATCCGATTGATCAGGCGCTCTACAAGGAACGCCGTCTGGCCGAGTGTTTCCGCAACAGGATCGAACGCATCCGGCGCATCGCCTTGCGATGGGGGAAAACAATCACATCCTTCAAGGCGTTCTTACGCCTCGCCCGCGCCATGACGTGGATCACTTAAATGAACACGCCGCGCTAGAGCGCGTCACGTTTATTCGGAAGCATAACCGGCGTTTTGAAGTCGTTGGCGCACTCTGTTGGCGTTATTGTTTCGATGAGGCGTCCGACGTAACGCCATACTTCCTCGACTGTGCGTTTCTGCGCCAGTCGCATCCAGTGTTCGATCTTGGCGAACGTTTGCTTGATCGGGTTGAGGTCCGGCGAGTATGGCGGCGGGAACCAGAGTCTGACGCCGGCGGCCTTGACGGCGTCGCGGACGGCCTTCGGCTTGTGGCTGCCGAGGTTGTCGACAATGACGATGTCGCCGGGGGGCAAGGTTGGGACGAGTTGCTGTTCAACATAGGCGGGGAAGCAAGCCCCGTTGATCGGGCCGTCGAAGACGCATGGCGCGGCGAGCCGGTCACAGCGCAATGCCGCCAGAAATGTCATGGCGCGCCAGCGTCCATGCGGTGCGAAGCCGCGCACTCGCTTCCCCTTTGGCCCCCAGCCTCGCAGCGGCGCCATGTTGGTCTTGATCCAGGTCTCGTCTATGAACACCAGACGGGCCGGGTCGAACCGCTTCCGCCAACCCTTCCATCGTTTGCGCAACCGCGCCACATCGCGGCGAGATTGTTCATCCGCCAGCAGGCTTTTTTTTGAAGCTCAGGCCCTGACGGCGCAGGAACAGCCACACTGCCTTGCGCGATACTTTCACGCCACGCGCCGCCAACTCGTCCTTGAGACCATGTAACGTCAGATGTGGTGTCTGGCTGATCCGTTCGACACTAAAATCACGATGAGGCTCCAAAACACTGCGGCGGCGGCCACCGGTCTCGCCAGGAGCAACGCCGCCCGTCTCACGACGCCGCTTCGACCATTTGATCGCCGGTGAAACTGCAACATCAAAGCGCGCGGCGACTGTACGCGAGCTCTCACCCGGCTCAACCGCACAAACAACACGCTCACGAAGATCATCAGAACAGGGCCGGGTCATGCATGCTGGCCTCCTCATCCAGCGCACGTTGTGAATCACAAGACAAATGATTTAGGAGTCCCAAGTCGATCCCGTCAATCAGTGAAACGGTCTAAAGGAAATCGAGTCCAATCCAAACCGCGAGATATTCTGGAAGTATGTGTTTTCGACGTTCCTGCCGACGGATGTCTCAAGGTTTGAGCAGGCGGTGGACGCCTCCCAAAAAATGGTGGAGCGTTGGCTGGCCGATGGAATGTTCGAGGCCGAAAAAACCCTGATGATCTTGCGAAAACATGCGTCGCCAGGTTGATGGACACCAATAAGACCTCCAGCCATGAGCATCACTTCTCAGCCGGCGATTGTTCTGGATTTGGTCTAAAAATCGAGAAATTGGAAGACGATCAAATGCTTCAAGAAGCCGTCCTGAGCGTCCATCACGCTTATATGGCGACGTTCAATAGAACCGCCGCCGTCAAGATCGTTGAAAGTCAGAACGGACAAAGTTGGGTGGTCAGCGCCTGAGCGCTAATCCCGCAAGTCTTCCCAGAGGTCCTTGACCTTGGAGAAGAAGCCCGTGCTTTCAGGCGACTGGTCCCCGTCGCCGCCGGCCTCGGCGAACCGGCGGAGCAGGTCTTTTTGTTCCGCCGTCATGTTGACGGGCGTTTCCACGACCACCTCGACGAACATATCGCCCCTGGCGGAAGCGCGCATGACCGTCATGCCCTTGGCGCCCAGGCGGAATTTATGGCCCGTCGCGGCCCCTTCCGGAATCGTGATCCGGGCCAGTCTGCCCTCGATCGTGGGCACTTCGATCTGACCGCCCAGCGCCGCCGTCGTCATGGGAATGGGGACCCGGCAGTGGATGTCGGCGGCGTCGCGCTGAAAGAACCGGTGCGGGCGGATGGAGAGAAAAATATAAAGATCGCCCGGCGGCGCGCCGCGCAAACCCGCCTCGCCCTCGCCCGACAGCCGAATGCGCGTGCCGTCCTCGACGCCCGCCGGAATGGTCACCGACAGGTTCTTTTCCTTGCGGACGCGGCCTGCGCCGGCGCAGGTCCGGCAAGCGTCCTTGATTACCGTTCCCCCACCGGAACAATTTGGGCAGGTACGCTCGACCGTGAAGAAGCCCGATTGCGCGCGGACACGGCCCGCGCCCTGGCACGTCGGGCAGCTAACAGGCGCCGCGCCGCCCTCGGCGCCCGAGCCGTCACAGGCCCCGCAAGCCACGGACGCCGGCACCCGAACGTCGGCCTTTTTGCCTTCAAAGGCGTCTTCCAGCGTGATTTCCATGTTGTAGCGGAGATCGGAGCCTTGCCCGCCGCCGCCCCGCCGCCGGGCGCCGCCGCCCATGAACTCGCCGAACATTTCCTCAAAAATGTCGCCGAAGCCGCCCGCCGCGCCGCCGCTGAAACCGCCTGGTCCGCCGGCGCCGCCTTGTTCGAACGCTGCATGGCCAAAGCGGTCATAGGCGGCGCGCTTTTCGTCGTCCTTCAAAACTTCGTAAGCCTCGTTCAATTCTTTGAACTTGGCTTCCGCCACCGCATCGTTCGGGTTTTTGTCCGGATGATGCTTCATGGCGAGTTTGCGATAGGCGCTCTTCAGGGCGCCCGCGTCCGCGCCTTTCTCAACGCCCAGGACCTCGTAATAATCCCGCTTATCCGCCATGTTTTCAGTATCCCCCGGCGCCTGAAAGAACGAGGGGCGGGGCCCGGACTGGCGCCGCCCCCTCTTGATCTCCCGGCACGGCCAAGGCTCCCCGCGCTCAGGCCGCCTTAGTCTTTCTTGTCCTTGTCCGGATTGACTTCCTCGAAGTCGGCGTCAACCACGGTCGCGTCGCCGCCCGGCTGGCTTTCGGCGGGGTCGGCGCCCGGAGCGCCGCCGCTGGCGGCCTCGGCGGCGGCTTCCGCCTCCGGAGCCTCTTCCTGAGAGGCCTTGTACATGGCCTCGCCCAGCTTCATTGCCGCCTGGCTGAGAGCTTCCGTCCTCGCTTTCAACTCTTCCGCGTCGGCGTCTTCGTTGTCCTTCAGCTCTTTAACCCCGCTCAAGGCCGTCTCGATGGCCGCCTTGTCGCTGGCGTCGATCTTGTCACCGAACTCTTCCATGTGCTTCTCGGTGGTGTGGACGATGGTTTCCGCAGCGTTCCTGGCCTCGACCAGATCACGGCGCTTCTTGTCTTCTTCCGCATTGGCCTCGGCGTCTTGAACCATCTGCTCGATGTCGGCGTCCGACAGCCCGCCGGAGGCCTGAATGCGGATTTGCTGTTCCTTTCCCGTCGCCTTGTCCTTGGCGGACACGTTGACGATGCCATTGGCGTCGATGTCAAAGGTGACCTCGATCTGAGGAACGCCGCGCGGCGCGGGCGGAATACCGACCAGATCGAACTGGCCCAGGATCTTGTTGTCCGCGGCCATTTCGCGCTCTCCCTGGAACACGCGGATCGTCACTGCGGACTGATTGTCCTCGGCGGTCGAGAAGACCTGGGACTTCCGGGCCGGGATCGTCGTGTTGCGGTCGATCAGGCGCGTAAACACGCCCCCCAGCGTTTCGATGCCAAGCGACAAGGGGGTCACGTCCAGCAGCAAAACGTCCTTGACGTCGCCCTTCAGAACGCCGCCCTGGATGGCGGCGCCCAGCGCCACCACCTCATCCGGGTTCACGCCCTTGTGCGGCTCACGGCCGAAGAAATCCTTCACGACCCCGTTCACCTTAGGCATGCGGGTCATGCCGCCGACCAGGATCACCTCGTCGATTTCGGACGCCTTCAGGCCGGCGTCTTTCAGGGCTTTCTTGCACGGATCGATGGTGCGCTGAACCAGATCGTCCACCAGGGCTTCCAGCTTGGCGCGGGTCAGTTTTATGTTCAGATGCTTCGGCCCCGAGGCGTCGGCGGTAATGAACGGCAGGTTGACCTCGGTCTGGGCTGTTGAGGACAGCTCGATCTTGGCTTTCTCGGCGGCCTCTTTCAGGCGTTGCAGCGCCAGACGGTCCTCGCGGAGATCAATGGTGTTCTCTTTTTTGAATTCGTCCGCCAGATAATCGACGACGCGGGTGTCGAAATCCTCGCCGCCCAGGAACGTGTCGCCGTTGGTGGACTTGACCTCGAAAACGCCGTCGCCGATTTCCAGAATGGACACGTCGAAGGTGCCGCCGCCCAGATCATAAACCGCGATGGTGCCGGTCTCTTTTTTCTCAAGGCCGTAAGCCAGAGCGGCGGCCGTCGGCTCGTTGATGATCCGCAACACCTCCAAACCAGCGATCTTGCCGGCGTCCTTGGTGGCTTGGCGCTGGCTGTCGTTGAAATAAGCGGGGACGGTGATCACCACCTGCTCGACTTTTTCTCCCAGGAAACTCTCGGCGGTTTCTTTCATCTTCTGCAGGATGAAGGCGCTGATTTGCGACGGAGAATAACTCTTGCCCTCGACGTCCAGCCAGGCGTCGCCGTTGTCGCCCTTGACGATGTTGTAGGGCACCAGCTTCTTATCCTTCTCGACCGTTTTATCGGAGAAGGCGCGGCCGATCAGCCGCTTGATGGCGAACAGGGTGTTTTCCGGGTTGGTGACGGCTTGGCGTTTGGCGGGCTGGCCGACAAGGCGCTCGCCCGAGTCCGAAAACGCCACCATGGAAGGCGTCGTGCGCGCGCCCTCCGCGTTTTCGATCACGCGCGCGTCCCTGCCCTCCATGACGGCGACGCAGGAGTTGGTTGTTCCGAGGTCAATTCCAATAACTTTACTCATCTGTCTCTTCCTTCGAACTTACGGCAAGTGACGGGACGAAGACCCTTTTCAAAGAAGGCATCCGCGCCCTGGTTCGCGGCGGCCCGCCCGTCGGGCGCCGCCTGGAGGCGTCATATAGGCCGGTGAAAAACCCTGTTCAATGGGGGTTTATTAGATTTTCCCGCCGGGTTTCCCGCGAGTCGCGGGATGCGGATCAGAGTTCCTGGTCCAGCTTTCCGCCTTGATCGGCGGCCTCTTGGGCATAGGCTTTTTGTTGAGTCTGTTGGCCAGCGGCCGCCTCGGGCGTTTCTTCCGCCTGCGGCCCGGCTTCCGGTTTCGGCCCGCCCTTGGTGACGCCGACTTTCGCCGGGCGAACCAGCAAATCGCCCAAGGTGAAGCCCGCCTCGATCACCTGGCCCACCATGCCGCTGGGCTGGCTGGGATCGGGGATTTCGAACATGGCCTCGTGAACCTTGGAGTCGAACCGCTCGCCCAGCGGGTCGATCTTCTTGAGACCCGCCTTCTCCAGCGCGGAGAGCAATTCCTTCTCGGTCATCTCAATGCCGACAATCAGGTTCTTGACGGTCTCGTCCTTGTCGCGCGCCTCCACCGGCACGGACGTCAGCGCGCGTGAAAGATTGTCCGCGACAGGCAACAGGTTCCGCGCGAACGAGGTGATCGCGCGGTTTCCGGCCTGGGCGACCTCACGGACGGACCGGTTCCTGACGTTTTCGGCCTCGGCCAGGGCGCGAAGCGCCTTGTCCTTCATTTCAAGCAATTCGGCTTCCAACCCGGCGATGCGGGCGTCGCCGCCGGTTCCCAAGGCGGTCCCCTCCGGCGTTTCTACGGCGGTTTCGGCGGTCTCTCCGGTTTCGCTCGCGGGCGCGGCCTCTTCGAAAGGGGGCTCTTCAATAGGGGTCTGCGGGGCGGCCTGGGCGTCCGGGCCGATATCGATTTCAGCGGCGTCCGGCGTTTCAGGCGCTTCGGTTTGCTTTTCGGCGGTCTCGCTCTGTGCCATGGCGGTTCGGGTGTCCTGTCGCATCCATGAATTCGTAAATCCAATCGGGAACAACGGCCGGATGGACCACCGGAAGCGCTAGCCGACCAGACGGCTGACCAGACTTGCCGTGTAATCCACCATGGGAATGATCCGCGCATAGTTCATACGCGACGGCCCGATGACCCCGATAGCGCCGACAATCCGCTGGTTGCTGTTCTGGTAGCTCCGAACGACCATGGAACAGCCAGCCAGATCGAACAGATTGTTCTCCGCGCCGATAAAGATTTGGACTCCATCGGCCCGGTCCGCAAGGGACAAGACCTGCAACATCTGTTCTTTTGTCTCAAGCGTGTTGAAGAGCGCGCGGACTCTTTCCAGATCCCGCATCACGCCCGTGTCGTCTAACAGGTTCGCCTGCCCCCGCACGATCAAGGACGCCTCCGCCTGACTTTGATCCCCTGACCAAACGGCAAGCCCGCTTTCCACTAGTCTGGCCGTGACCGCGTCCAACTCGGCGCGCTGCGCCTCTAATTCAGCAATGATCTCGTCATAGGCTTCCGCCAGCGACCGGCCAACCAGACGGGCGGAGAGATAATTGGACGCCTGAACCAGAGTCGAGGGCGGCAAATCGGCCGGGATACGCAGCAGGCGGTTTTCCACCACGCCATTCTCATTGACCATGATGGCGAGCGCGCGGCCGGGGCTGAGAGAGACGAATTCAATATGCTTCAGCGGGCTTTCGGCCTTTGGCGCGACCACGAGGCTCGCGCACTGGGATAAACCAGACAACGTCGTGGTCGCCTGCTCCAACAGTCCTTCCAACGATTGAGACGTGCCGGCGCATTGCCGCGTGATCCGCGCGCGTTCCTCGGTCGTCAGACTTCCCACCTCCAACAGGCCATCGATGTAGAGCCGCAAGCCCGCCGCCGTCGGCAACCGCCCGGCGGACGTGTGAGGCGCGAACAGAAGACCCAGATCCTCCAGATCCGCCATGACGTTGCGGATGGTCGCGGGCGACAGGGACATGGCCAGTTGCCGGGACAGCGTGCGCGAGCCGACAGGTTCCCCTGTTTCCACGTAGGCTTCGACGATCTGGCGAAAGATTTCCCGTGAACGGTCATTCAGTTCCATAATCATGGCGTGAAATGTACGGCGGACACGCGCGCTCCGCAACGCCGGGCCGAAGCCGCGTTTCCCGCATTTAGCCGGTTGCCGTCAACGCCTCGCCCGCTTAGTCTCTCGCCGTCGTCAACTCAGCCATCCATGGAGCCCTTATGAGACCTTCCGGCCGCGCGCCCGACCAACTCCGCGACGTCGAGTTGATCCCCGGCTGGGCGAAACACGCGGAAGGTTCGTGTCTTGCGAAATTCGGCGAAACTCACGTGCTGTGCGCCGCCACGGTCGAGGAAAGGGTGCCGGGCTGGATGCGCGATTCCGGCAAGGGCTGGATCACGGCGGAATACGGCATGCTGCCCCGCTCCACTCATTTTCGGACGGACCGGGAGGCCGCGCGCGGCAAACAATCGGGCCGCACCCAGGAAATCCAGCGCCTGATCGGACGCGCCCTTCGCGCCGTCGTGGACTTAACCGCCATGGGCGAAATCCAGGTGCGTGTCGATTGCGATGTCTTGCAGGCCGACGGCGGCACCCGGACGGCGTCGATCACCGGCGCTTACGTGGCCCTTCATTCGGCCTTTCAGCGCTGCGTCGATTCAGGAATGATGAAAGCCTGGCCGTTCACCGCCCAGGTCGCCGCCGTCTCGTGCGGCGTTTATGAGGGGGAGCCGGTGCTGGATTTGGACTACGCGGAAGATTCAAACGCCATCGCCGACGCCAATTTCGTGCTCACGGGCGACGGCGGCGTCGTGGAAATTCAAGCCACGGCCGAGGAAGAGCCGTTTCAACGGGACGCGTTCAGCCGCCTGCTGGACCTGGCGGAGGCCGGAGTGCGGGATTTGGCGGCGCGCCAACGTCAAGCGCTTGGTTTGGAATAGAGAGGAGGGAGACGGGCCGTGCCGCGCAAACTGGAGCCGGGAAAGCTGGTCATCGCGACCCACAATCCGGGCAAGCTAAGGGAAATCGGCGAACTGGTGGCGCCCCATGGCGTCGAGGCCGTCTCCGCCGGGGAACTGGGGCTGCCGGAACCAGAGGAAGACGGCGGAACCTTTCAAGCCAACGCGCTGATCAAGGCCCGCGCGGCGGCCAAGGCCGCCCGCCTGCCGGCCTTGGCCGACGATTCCGGTCTGTCGGTGAGGGCGCTGGGCGGCGCGCCGGGCGTTCATTCCGCGCGCTGGGCCGGGCCGGACAGGAACTTCGACGAGGCCATGGCGCGCGTCGCCGAGTTGATCCTGGAAGCGGAAGACCGCGCGGCGCACTTCACCTGCGCCCTCGCCCTTGTCTGGCCGGACGGCCACGAGGAAGTCTTCGAGGGCCGCGTGGACGGCATGCTGGTCTGGCCGAAACGCGGGACCAACGGCTTCGGTTATGATCCCATGTTCGTGCCGGAAGGCCATGACGAAACCTTCGGCGAGATGGACCCGGCGCGAAAACATGGCATGAGCCACCGGGCGGACGCGTTCGAGAAATTGGCGTCAAGCTGTCTTGATCGATAAGCATCGGTCAATATCGGCGAGCGTTTCCAGGTAACGATCTTTCTTCCTGTCCACGAAGTGAACAATCCGAACCTTCTCAAGGGACGCCGCGCTGATTTCGTTTAAGTACTGATTATTAAAGCGGAGACAATCATAAACGGCGACGTCAAAAACCGTCTCGCCGACGGCCACGTCGATCCGGTCGCGTCCATCAAAAAGATTGGGCGCCTGATCCCATAGCGCCCGAGCCAATGCCGACTGATCGCCCCATGCCTCGACTGATTTTTCCGTCAGGTCTTTCCACCATTGAAGAAACCGGGTGCGCCGGGCCTGATCAGCCGAGAAAACGACGACGCCTGTGTTGATGAGTCTGAGATAATTGTATTCGGTGTTCACCACATTGTCCGGGACCTTGCCCAAAACCACGTTCCCTGTCTGCGCGAACAACTCGTTGATCGGTCTGATGATGTAGGCGCCGGCGTCCAGCGCGATGATTTTCTCTGATCCGCAGTATCGCGACGCATCCAGAAAACAATCGACCTTGGCTTTCAGCTTCACTTCAAACAAAAAGGCGCGCTCGACAACACGCCGCGCCCAGTCGGAATTGGGAACCTTGCAGATCAGGAATTTGTTCAGCTTGCGCCCCCGATTTGGAAATCACCCTGGAGGCCAACCCCTCGACCGTGGAGGCGGAAACCTTCCCCGCCTTCCGGGACGCCGGCGTCAATCGCGTCTCGTTGGGCGTGCAATCGTTCCATGACGGCGCCCTGAGGTTTCTGGGCCGGCGCCACAGCGCGGACGAGGCGCGCCGGGCTGTCCGGAGCTAGGCCGCCCCAGAAAAACCCTCCTGGCTAGGCGTGAGCCAAAAACTTATTGTTCCACGGAAAAGCATGGCTCTTCTCTTCGCCGTGTTGGAAGAGTAAGAAGGATATCTTGAGCCTTAATGACATATGGATGACGGTCATTATGTCCGACGCCGCCGCTCCCGCCCTGAAACTCGCACGCGGTCATTCGATATTGGCCCTGCCCGGCCCCACCAACGTGCCCGAGCGCGTGCTGCGCGCCATGCACAAACCGGCCATCGACCTCTATGCGGGCGAGCTTTTGGACATCACCGAGGGTTGCCATGCGGACATGAAAAAGGTGTTCAGAACGGACGGCGCCGTCCACATTTATATCGCGAACGGTCACGGCGCGTGGGAAGCCGCGATCTCGAACCTGTTTTCCAAGGATGATCTGGTCCTGGCCTGCAAGAGCGGACGGTTCGCCGTGGGCTGGGGCGAGATGGCGGAGAAGGCCGGCTGCCGGCTTGAGATACTTGATCGCGAGTCGAGCCGGGCCGCCGATCCCGCAGCCCTGGAAAAGCGCCTGAAAGCGGACGCCCATCACGAGATAAAGGGCGTGATTGTCGCGCAGATCGACACGGCGTCCAGCGTCATTACGGATATTCCCGCCATTCGAAAAGCCATCGACGCGGCGGGGCATCCGGCGTTGCTGCTTGTGGACGTCGTGGCCTCGCTCGCCACGGTCCCTTTCGAGATGGACGCCTGGGGCGTGGATTGCGCCATCGCGGGCGGTCAGAAGGGCCTGATGATGCCTCCGGGCCTCGGCTTCACGGCGGCGAACGCCAAAGCCCTGAAAGCGCATGAGACGGCGGGTTTGCGCACGCGCTATTGGGATTGGACGGAGCGCATGGGCGACGAGCATTACATGACGTATTGCGGCACGGCCCCCATCCATTCGCTCTACGGCATGCGCGAGGCCCTGGACATGCTGTTCGAGGAGGGGCTGGAGCAATCCTTCGCCCGTCACGGCGTTCTTGCCGCCGCCGTGCGCGCCGCGGTGGAGGTCTGGACTCAAGGCCAAGCGCTCAGGTTCAACGCGACCGAGCCGGAAGAGCGGGCCAACTCCGTCACCACTATCTTGTTGAGAGAAGGCGTCGATCCCGATCCACTGCGCCGATTCGTCGAGGACGTCTTCAACGTCACACTCGGCTTCGGCATTGGAGAATTCACCGGCAAGGCGTTCCGGATCGGCCATATGGGCTATATCAACGCGCCGATGATCATGGGAATCCTCGGCGCCGTCGAGGCGGGCCTTGGCGCCGTCGGCATCCCGCACGGCAAAGGCGGGGTCCAAGCCGCGCAAGAGGTCATCGCCGGGCAATTCGTGAGCGGCTAGACTGGCGACGCTCCAATTCAGTCCTGATGACGGGGGCGGATTGACGAATTATCTGCCGACGACCCAAAGCGGACTGCTTAAATTATCGGCGCCGCGCCCTGGCGATTCAGCGGGCCGTTTCCGTTCAGTCTCTTTTCCCCTGAACTATGCGGTCCAGAATCATGGCGCAGAAGAGGATCGAGAAGCCGGCCAGAATTCCCTGGCCGACATTGGCGTATTGCAACGCCTCCAGCACGTCCTCACCTAGGCCCTTGGCCCCAATAAGGGAAGCCACCACAACCATCGCCAGGCTCAACATAATGGTTTGATTGACGCCCGCCCGGATGGAAGGTGCCGCCAGCGGGAGATCAACTTTCGTCAGCAGATACCATTTGCTCGCCCCGAAGGAGATGGCGGCCTCGCGCACGTTCTCCGGGACGCCCCGGAGTCCCAGCACCGTCAAGCGCACGACGGGAGTGCCGCCGAAAATCATGGTGGTGACCACGGCGGCCGGTTTGCCGGTCCCGAAGAAGGCGATCACCGGAATCATGAAAACGAAGGCTGGCATAGTTTGCATGAAGTCCATGATCGGTTGAATGAAGGCGTAGAAGCGTTTCCGTCTTGCGCAGAACATGCCGAGCGGAATGCCGATCATGATGGAAAGGCAGGCGGCGGTGCCCAGCAGCGCCAGCGTCGTCATCGCTTTTTCCCAAAACCCCAAAAACCCCATGTAGCCCAGGAACGCGCCGGAATAGATGGCTGTGCGAACGCCCGCGGAGAGTCCCGTCAAAAGCACAATAAAGGCGGCGATCACCATCCAGGGTGTTTGAACGAAGATCAGCTCCAAACTATCTAGCATGAACCGGATCGCGGCCGTTATGAGGTCGAACAAAGCCTCGCCATTGGTGACGCAGAAGGTGAAAAACGCCTCCACCCAACGGATGGAGGTCAGACGTATTTCCGGCCGCGTTGGGAAATCGATCAAGAACGGATAGGCGCCCAGGAAGCTGTAATGAATGGTGGTCGTCGTCACGATGACGGTAAAAAAGACAACGCTTAAGGCGATATGCTTGGGCGTCATGCCGCGTGTGATGGAAGGATCGGACAGCCAGTCGGAGAAACGGCGCTCTAACACCGTATTGGCGTAGACCGCCTGCACGCCCTTGACCAGGAGCAATACGGCAAAGCCCAACGCCGCGATCATGACGCCGGACTCTTCCAGTTGCCGCGCTTCCAGGCGGATGCCGCCAATAGCGTTTTCAAGCCCCTCGACGGCGCGCCTGTAGACATCCACCTTATCGGAATTGTTTTCGATAGCCGCCGCCAACTGGTCTTTGCGAAGTTGAAGCGTTCCCTCAATCTTCGCGATCCGCTCCCACGCATCGGACGCCAAATCACCGAACAGGCCCCGGATGATCTGAACGAAAGCGAAGGTTTCAATGATCAGGAACGTGAGGCCCCAGTTCCACAAACCCCGCGACGCGAACCAGATGGGACCCAGAACGCCCGCCCAGATGTTCAGCGTCCAGACGAACTTGGCCTCGTTTCCAATTTTCCGGAATTGGTCTACGTAGTAGTCAGGATTGGTTTTGACGAAGGTGACAACGTGCCGGGCGCGTTCCCGGGCGAAACCCTCCAAAGCCTTGCCGCCGCCGCTTCCGGTCAATGAGGTGGTTACCGCGTCGCTCATGACACTTCCGTCCCCTCGATCACGGTCTGCAGAATGTCGCGCCGGGTGATGACGCCGACGGGCGCGCCGCCGTCCAACACCTTGATGGGCGCATCCGCGTTGATCGCCATTCGAATAAGGGTGCTTAACGTAGCCCCCTCATCCACAGTGGGCGCGCCGCCGGGCGCTGGGCCAAACTCCGCCGAATAAGCGTCGAGCGATTTCATGACCGCATGGGCGCGCACGACTTTCAGGCGCGAAATGCCCGCCACGAAGTCGGCGACGTAGTCATCGGCAGGATGCATGACGATTTCTTCCGCCGTGCCGATCTGCACGACACGGCCGTCGCGCATGATGGCGATGCGGTCTCCGACGCGGACAGCCTCGTCCAAGTCATGCGTGATAAAGACGGTTGTCTTCCGCATCACGGCGGAGAGCTTGATGAACTCATCCTGCAACTGGCGCCGGATCAACGGATCCAGCGCGCTGAACGGCTCATCCATCAGCAAGACATCCGGGTCGGCGGCCAGCGCGCGCGCCAAGCCGACCCGCTGCTGCATACCGCCGGAAAGCTCATGCGCGAACTTGTTGCCCCAGGCGTCGAGTTCCACAATCTTCAAGATTTCCTGGGCTTGGCGGAGACGGTCGTTTTTATTGACATTCCGAATTTCCAAGGGCATCGCGACGTTATCGAGGACAGAGCGGTGCGGCATCAGGGCGAAGTTCTGGAACACCATGCCGATCTTGCAATTTCGGAAACTCATCAAATCCTGAGGGTTCAGTCCCATGACGTCCGTCCCCTCGATGCGGATGCCGCCTGCGGTGGGTTCCAGCAACCGGTTGAAGTGACGGACCAGCGTTGACTTCCCGCTTCCCGATAAACCCATGACGCAGAAAATTTCACCGCGTTTGACGGAGAAACTCACATCCGCGACGCCGACGACGGCGTTATACCGTTCCAGGACTTCCGCCTTGCCAAGGTCCTCCGCATGGATCGCTTTCAAGGCGGCGTCCGCATTGGCGCCGAAAATCTTCCAGATGTTTTCGACGTCGATGACCGTGTCGCCATTGGACTTGTTTTCACCGATGGTCATGGGACCCACCCAGCCAAAGTCCTCGATAAAGAAACGCCAGCGCGCGGGAGCGGCGCGCCAGCGTTATCACGCCAGACCTTAAAGACCAAGCCAGGCGTCAACCCGTTTCGGGTTTTTGGCGATCCACTCGCTGGCGACCTCTTTCGGGTCCCGTCCCTTGCCGGAGATTTGAAAGGCAAAGTTGGAGACGTCATCCGCCGTCAGGTTGAAGCGTTCGAAGAACTCGACGATCGCCGGAGAACGCTCCTTGAGCGATTTGGACCAGGCAATCTGCACTTTCTTCAGGGCGTCTTTCGTCGCGACGTAGGATTTCTTGTACCAATCAGGAGAGTCGGACGGCTGCAACATCTTGTACTTCGCCGCGTCGAACTTCGGCTCCGTCAACATGTAGACGTCGAACATGTACCAGATCGCATGCGGTTTATAGCAGTAGAAAGCATAACCTTCGTTCTTGGCGATGGAGTCTTTCACCCGCGCCGTCTTGACGCTCTCTTCCGCGCGAATGGGCTCGATGAAGGGCAGCAGATTGTAATCCCGCACCTTCACCTCATTCACGTTGGCGGACGCCCAGCCGGGGGCGCCAATCCACATTTCACCCTTACCGTCGCCGTCGCTGTCCATTTTGGCGGCGACGTCCGGGCGGCCTAGATCGGCAATGTCGGTAACCTTGTTGGCTTCGCCGAACTTCTTACTAACGCAATACCCTTGGTTCCCCTCGTAAGGGTTCTTGCTCAACTGAACGGTGCCGGCGTCATCCACATACTTCTTGGTGAAGCTTTCCTGGTTTGGAAGCCAAACATCGGGGTGCACGTCGATGTCACCCTTGCCTTGGTCCATGGCCTGGAAGATGGTCGCATTGTTGCCAGGCACCAACTCCGCCTCACCGCCGATACGCTCCTCAACGACGGCGGCCAAAAGGTGGGCGATTGCCTGAGCCCCCGTCCAGGACGGCACGCCGATAGCAACTTTTTCCGCGCTGAAGGCCGGCGCCGGCGCTGCGGCGATGGCTGTGGCGCAAAGAACGCCGAATAGTGATTTTTTCATGTCGATCTCCACTGTTTAAAAGAGGTAAGCCGCTTTCCCGCAGTCTTTTAGGCTGATTGTTGAAGGATGTTTTCGTATGCGAACAGGGCGGTGGCGCCGCCCGTATGAAGGAACAGGATTCTGTCGGATTTCTTAAAGAACCCGTCCCGAATCAAGCCGATCATTCCGGCAAAGCCCTTGCCCGAATACACCGGGTCCAGGAGGATGCCCTCGTAACGCGCGGCCAGTTCGATTGCTTCCAAGGTGGAGGGAGCCGGAATGCCGTAGCCTTCGCCGACGTAATCATCGTCCACGATGATCTTGTTGGCGGGGATTTCAGACGCCCCCGTGAAGGCGCAGGTCTTACTCGCCAACCTGTGGACGGCGCCCACTTGCTTGTCCCTGGGCTGGCGGACGCTGATCCCCATGACCTTGAGGGCGCCGCCGTTCGCGTGAAAACCGGCCGCCAACCCCGCCTGCGTGCCCGTGCTGCCCGTACCCATCACAAGCCAGTCAAATGCGAGGCCGCCCGTCTCCGATTGCTCCATGATTTCCTGAGCGCAGGATACATATCCCAGGGCGCCGATTTCGTTGGAGCCGCCGCCCGGGATGAAATAAGGCCGGCGCCCCTCCGCCCTCAGTTTTTCGCAGACCGCCTGGGCCTCCGCATTCATGTCCAAACCACCGTCACGATATTCGAGCGTGGCGCCAAACATTTTGTCCAACAGCACATTGCCTGAAGACTGATACTCGGAGGGCGCGTTCGGCACGCGGCGCTCCAAAAGCGCGTGACATTCAAGACCAAACTTACAGACCGCCGCCGCTGTTTGGCGCACGTGGTTCGATTGAACAGCCCCTTGCGTCACCACCATGCCGGCTTTTTGGGCGAGCGCGTCGCCAATCAGGAACTCCAGCTTGCGGGTCTTATTTCCGCCCGTGGCGAGGCCGGTGCAATCGTCACGCTTTATAAAAAGCTTGGGCCCCGCCAGATGCTCGCTCAAGCGCACCATTGGCTCAATGGGTGTCGGCTGGTGGCAAAGGGCCACGCGCGGATACTTTGATAAATCGATGGCGGGCATTACCCTCGGAACCCCTGTTTCATGTTTCTTGAAGGAAACACTGAGCCAAAGTGAGGGAATGCGTCCAATTCTATGTTCTTATATCATTATGCGAAAAATGCATGATACTTTCCCCGCATGAATTTTTTGTGGTTCAGAGATTTAGCGGCTTTGAGGAAGACCGGAAGCTTCTCCCGCGCGGCGGAACTCGCCAATGTCACGCAACCCGCCTTGAGCCGGCGCGTCAAGGCGATAGAAGCCTGGGTGGGGGCTGAGTTGGTGGACCGTTCAACGCATCCCGTCCAACTCACCTCCGCCGGAAATCAAATGCTGGAGGCCGGACGGCAGGCCTTGGCGCGAATAGAAACGGAACGGGATTTGATCCTTGGTTCCTTGGCGAGCCCCGACCAGTATGTCGTGACTTTCGCCGCTCAGCATTCCATTGGATGGCGATTTTATCCCGCCTGGCTTCAAGCCTTTGAGGATGGCTTTGGCCCTGTGATGTCCAGACTCCGCGCGGACAACTTGCCGGCCTGCATTGACGCCCTGAAGGACGGAGACGTCGATTTCGTGATCGCCTATCAAAGCGATTATTCCCGAAGCGTTCCGCCCATGTCCGGCGTCGAATCCGTCTCCATCGGCGGGGATGCGCTCGTGCCGGTTTGCAAACCTCACAGTGACGGCCGGCCTCTTTTCAGGCTTGATGAGGTTGACGATATCTCAACACCTTTTCTCCGCTTTGGCGGCAACGCGCCGATTGGGCGGCATGTGGAACCCTTACTCCGCGCCCGTGGAATCGCGGCGGCGCTAAGGGTTGTTTATGAAAACGCCATGAGCGGCGCCCTTCGCATCAGGGCGCGGGAAGGCGCGGGAATCGCATGGTTGCCTCATTCTCTCGTCCGCCCTGATCTGGAAGAAGGGCGGCTTGTGTTGGCGGGTGATGATAGCTGGCGGATCAGGCTGGATGTGAGACTCCATCGCCTGAACGCGAAATCCAACGCCCTAACGCGGGAAATCTGGAGCTTTATGTCGGCGCGGGAGGGAATCCCGCTCACCAGGATATAGCGCGGAAACACGGTCTTTTGCGTCCCGCCTGGATGGCGTATCGCGCAAAATAAGACGTTCAAGGGAAGACGTTAGGGTCAGCCATTCGCATAAATCCGGCGAATAGCGGCTACTCCTTATTGCAGCGCAACATAAGGGCGGATAAATCTAGCGCCGCCGCCGCTTGGAACGAATGAGATAACGAATGACATGTCGCTGATTGAAACCCCCACGCTGCCAAAAGACAAAATCAAAATCCTGCTGCTTGAGAACATCGCCGGCACGGCCGTGCGGGCTCTGAACGAGGCGGGTTATTACAACATTGAGCACCTCAAGACCGCGCTTGATGACGACGCCTTGATCGAAAAACTGCACGGCGTCCGTATTCTGGGCATTCGCTCGCGCACCCAACTGTCCAAGCGCGTCATCGACGCGGCGGATCGTTTAATGGTTGCGGGATGTTTCTCCGCCGGCACGAATCAAGTGGATCTGAAGGCGGCGCAGGCGCGCGGCGTTCCCGTATTCAACGCGCCCTTTTCCAACACGCGCTCCGTCGCCGAACTGACAATCGCCGAGATCGTCATGCTTATGCGCCGCGTTTTTCCGCGTTCCTCCGCCGCGCACAACGGCGGCTGGGACAAGTCCGCATCGGGCAGCTTCGAAGTACGCGGCAAGACGCTCGGGATCGTCGGATACGGCAACATCGGCTCACAACTCGCCATGCTGGCCGAGGCCATGGGGCTGCGCGTGATCTATTACGACGTGGTCGATAAGCTGCGACACGGCAACGTGACGCCCAAGGCGACGCTAAAAGCTCTTCTGGCCGAGTCCGACGCCGTTTCCCTGCATGTTCCCGACACACAAGAAACCCGGTCCTTGATCGGCGCGGATGAGATAGCCGCCATGAAACCCGGCGCCTATTTGATCAACAACTCCCGCGGGAACGTCGTGGATATCACGTCCTTGGCCGGCGCCTTGAGGTCCGGCCGTCTGGCCGGCGCCGCCATCGACGTGTTTCCGGAAGAACCGTCCTGTAACACAGCGCCCTTCGCCTCACCGCTTCAGGGACTGGAAAATGTCATCCTGACGCCGCACGTCGGCGGATCCACCCAGGAGGCGCAACAGCGGATTGGCGAGGAAGTCGCCAGGAAGCTAGTGGAATATTCAGATATCGGCTCGACCGTCGGCTCCGTAAACTTCCCGCAAATTCAACTTCAACCGCGCCCGGCGGGCACCCGGATAATTCAGGTTCACAAAAACCTGCCGGGCGAGTTGCAACGCTTGAACGAAGTGTTTGGCCTCCATCAAGTGAACATCGCCGCTCAGCATCTCGAGACACGTGGTGAGATTGGCTACGTCGTCCTGGACGCGGAAGGAGAAGTGGAAACGGCCGAGGATCTGTTGGTCGAGATTCGCGCGCTCAAAGGGACCATTCGGGCGCGCCGCCTCAACCGGCCCAGTTGATCAATCCTCATCACCTTTTAGCGCTGTCTAGTTGCCGCAGGGCCTCGGCGGCGAACCGGCCATCCGGATAGGCCGTGATGTAGCTGGTCAGGTAGTCCTCTCGGTTCGAGCCATTCGCCCATGACCAGATCAAGGTTTCACGCACCGAGGGCGCCGCTTCGGAAACCGCGGGGACGGCAGGTTTCGCATGTCGCGCCCGTGGATCGTCCGCCGGGGGATTAATTGCCGTAACGCCGCGCTCCGACAGCCACTTCAATTGATCGCGCGCAAGATCGGCCTCCCGGCCCTTGGGAAACTTTTTAACGAACGTCGCCAGCAAGTCCGGATTGTTGGATCCGTTCGCGATATCCCAGGCGCGCTTCATGGAGAGGCGTCTTTGTTCCAAAGCGGCCCGCTGGGCCTGAAGAGCCGCCATCTCTTCTTGTGAGATCGCGCCGCCCCGATTGATGATCGCCTTAAGTTCCGCCTCGCGTCTGGCCGCCGCGCTCGGCCCTTCATCCCGTTTCGCGCCCAGGCGAACCAACAGGTCAAACCCCGGTTCCTCATCAGCCGAGAGAGGCTCCACCCCCAACGCACCCAACTGCCCGCGCGCCTCGAGCTGCGCGGCGCCTGCCGGGAACTGATGCAGGTAGGCCTGAAGCAACTGGGCGTCTTTCGTCTTATTGACGAAATGCCATGCCAGCAAATCGTCCGCCTGTCCACCCGCGACGACACCGAAATTCAAGAAGTGGTTGAAGCCATAAATCTCGTTCCGCAACTCCGAGCGCGTCTCATGATTCGCCGTTATGACCCTCAAACTCTCCGGCGCTCCGACTCGTTCATAACCCGCCCGCAACATGCACTGTTCGAACGCCAGAACTCGACGGGCCGAGAACCGTTTCGTGAAGGTTCCGCGAAAGAACCCGCCAATGGCGCTAGACGTGTCAATATCCGCCTGACGCTCACTTTCCGCGGCCCTTTTGCAGGCGAGTTGATCCGCATCCAACTGCCTCGGAACCAGATCCGGTTTCAAATACACCGTTCTGTCCGGCGTGTTGACCGCCGTCGAGCAACCGGCCAGGACAAGGGTCAAGGCGACCGCGAAAGACCCGCGCGTCATACCGGCCGCCTCCCTATGACACGCAAGAACCGTTTATCGGAGAACAAGCCGTCCAAGACTTTCCCCACGGCCAGATAAAGCGTTTCACGATAAGGCGCGCCGCCCAGTAAGGATGCGTCACCTCTGGAAGATTCGCCGAATTTCCGCTCATACAGCACCGATCCGCTCGCGTCTCTTACAGTGACGAGAATAGCGAAGTCGCTCTTCACGAGCGTTTTGCCGAACAACCCCTTATCCCTGGATGGGCGGACCTTCCCATTGAAAAACTCAATGATTCCCACGTTGACGACAGGAGACGCCGCATGATCGATCCGCCCCCCCTCGCGTTTGACGCGCTCGCTCATCACGAGGTGAGCAAAGACACGAGGCGCCGCCGCCTGACGAAGGGCGGCGCCTAATTTGCTTCCGCCCTCGATAAAATCACGATGAATGATACGAAGGTCCCGCACGCTAAACGCGACGGCCCGGCCCGACAGCGCGCCCCCTGACGGACGCCCGATGGATTGATCGACGACCTTGCCCAATTCCTCCGGATTAAAGGCGCTGGCGCCGCAACCGGCCAATACCGGCAGAGCCACGAAAGCTGTCAGAAAACGAAACGCCCGCATATGCTACCCATTCAATCGTTCACCCGGATTGCTGAGTCCAGCCTTTCAGCCAGACCGTTATAAGCGTTAGGGGCGAACAAATGGTAAATCAGTTTACTTGTTGAGTTCCATCGCCCTTAGCGCCCGTACCAGACAAGCATCGGTCTGATCCTGATGACATGGATCGCTCAAGGCCGCAATGGACCGCCGCCTGGGCGTAAAACCATTGGCCTTAACGATTCCCCTGTTCGCCAGAGTCCAGGCGGCGCAGGAGCATTCATCCGCGGGCGGGCCGGCCACCGACACTCCCCCTCTTACCGGCGATTTCCACCCGATGACGGTGACCGCCGGGGATACGCCCGCCCGCGGCGATCATTGTCAGCGGCTTGTATAGCGCGGCGCGGCCGCTTCGGCGTACTTTAAGAGGTCCTGTTCCATAGACGCCGAGACCACGCGCCCGACCTCATGCCCGCTTTGATCCATGTCATACCCGGATGCGCCGCCCTCACCGCCTATTTCCTCTATGTGCGCCTGTTGTCCTATCGACGGAACGAAGTACCGTTGTCGCCGGCGGCGGCGGTCCTATACCTGCCCGCCTGCGTGGTTTTAACACTCGCGCCGCTGACGCTTTTGGGCGGCGGCGACCGGTGGATGGCCTGGGGCGCGCAAACCGTCATGTGGATCGTGATGGCCGCTCCGGCCCGCGCCTATGGCGGCAAAACCGCGATAGTCTTTCGTTTCGCGCGTTTGTCCGAATGGATTTTGATCGCCCTCGCCGTGCTTGCCCTCGGGTTGGCTTGGTTCGTGGATGACCCGGCGAGCGCCTCTCATCTGTTGGCGCTGGGTCTGATCGAAACGCAATGGGCGGCGCGGCGGGCCGTCTCCCGGTACAGGCGCAAGGAGGGGAACTGCGGGCCGGGGACGGAGCCCTGCCAACTCAATCACGTCGTCAACGCGGACGGCCTGGACACGCCGGCATGCTGCCGCCGCCAATTGATCCGCCTGATTTTGAAAACCCATGCGGGCCTCAGCCGGGCGAACATGGTCCACTGGCTGGACGGCGGCACGCTGTTGGGGGCTGTCCGCTCGGGCGGGTTCCTCGACTGGGAGGACGACGCTGACCTCACCGTTCGCGTTCGATCCCCTCACGAGGCTGGCGGCGTACGGGGCGCGCTGGAGCGGATTGCCCGAAGCGCCGGGTTCAGTTTCCAATCCTTCGGGCACATCGACCTCTATGTCCTGACCGCCGAACGCCCCGCGCCCTTTCCGTTCGATATGGAGCGGAGCCGGCTCTTGGGCGAAGCCCGGCTCGACGTGGCGTTGTGCCGGGAAGAGAAAGACCGGGTTACCCGAATGCTGCCAAAGGGCCGCCTTCCGATGGATGCGGCGGGACGCGCCATCCTGCCCGTCAAACCGGGAGGTCCGCTGGAAAAACGCCGGTTTGAAGGCCACGACTTGCCCGTGCCGGCCGATCCGCGCATATATCTCGAACGGATGTATGGCGATATTAGCCGACCTCGTTTCGACTATCTGTTGCAGGAAGCCAAAGCCCGCCGTGAACGCGCCCTCGCCAACGCCAAACCTGCCGCCTCTGACGAGTGAGCAATCAACCGCCGTTATCGCCGCGGGCGTCGCCGTCGTCCGGCCGGCGCTCGCCGGTGACGCTCTCGGGAACCTGACGGCTTGGACGGAAGAGGTCGCCGCCTGGCCCGAACGCCCCGGCGGACGCCGGCACCGGGTTTATCATGAGACCGGGCCGGACGGAGGCTTCATGATCCAGCGGATTGAACGCCTCGCCCCCGTTCATTCCGGGTTTCGGTCGCTCTGCGAGGCGCTGCTTCCCTGGGCCTCGACCGCGCTTGGCGAGCCCGCCCGCCTCTTCAAGGAGAAAATCAACTTCAAGCTTCCCGGCGGCATGGGGTTCAAGCCTCATCAGGATGTACAAGCGGGTTGGGAGGCCTATGCTCCCCGCTTCGTCAGTATCCTCATCGCCATAGACCCCATGAACGCCGCCAGCGGTTGCGTTGAGTTCGCCCCTGGACAACCGGCCAGACGCCACGCGGACGGCGCCCCCATTGGCGGCGAGGATCTGGCCGCCCTTCGCTTCGAACCCATCACGATGGCGCCTGGCGACGCGGCGGTCTTTGACGGCCTTGTCCCCCACCGTTCGGGCCCCAATCGCACGGCGAACCCGAGACGCGCTTATTACGTCACCTTCGCGCCCGCCTCCGCGGGTCCGCGAATGGAAGCCTACTACGCGGACAAATTTGCGAGCTTCCCGCCCGAAATCGACCGTGATCCGGCGCGCGCCTACCGCTTCAAGGTTTGACGCGGCCTCCCGGCGGCCGAGGCCCGCGATTTCCCAACTGCCCTCTTGCTCCCGGTCGCCGACCGGGAGAAGATATCGTCAATTCTCACGTCCGGTCCTGGTCAACGGGGCGCCGGCCGGCGTTTTTCAGGGAGGTGTGGCCATGGGTCTCTTTGACGAAATTTACGCGAGATCCATTGAATGTCCGGAAGATTTCTGGGCCGAGGCGGCAAGGGACATCGATTGGTTCGAACCTTGGAAACAGGTGCTGGATCAATCCAATTCGCCCCATAACGACTGGTTCAAGGGCGGCAGGATGAACACCTGCCACAACTGCCTGGACCGGCACGTGGCGGGGGGACGCGCGGACCAGACGGCCCTGATCCACGACAGCCCGGTCACCGGAAGCCGGACCCGCCACACCTATGCGGAACTTCTAGACCTGGTGAAGCGGTTCGCCGGCGTGCTCAAGTCTAAGGGCGTCGGATATGGCGACCGCGTCGTGCTCTATATGCCCATGATCCCGGAAGCCGTTGTCGCGGCTCTCGCCTGCGCGCGTCTCGGCGCCATTCATTCCATCGTGTTCGGAGGCTTCGCCGCCAACGAACTGGCCGTCCGGATCGACGACTCCAAGGCCAAGGCCGTCGTCATCGGAAGCTGCGGGATCGAGCCGTCCCGGCTGGTCTCCTACAAGCCGTTGCTGGACGAGGCCATTGAACTGGCCAGACACAAACCGGAAGCGTGTATCGTGTTTCAGCGGCCACAGGAAACCTGTTCCCTGATTGAGGGACGGGATACGGACTGGGACGCGGAAATGGCCGCCGCCACGCCCGTCGAGGACTGCGCGCCGGTGGACGCGGCGGACCCGCTCTACATACTCTACACCTCGGGCACCACGGGCCGGCCCAAGGGCGTCGTCCGCCAGAACGGCGGTCACGCGGTGGCGTTGAAATGGACCATGAGGAACGTCTATGACGTGGACCCCGGCGACGTCTATTGGGCGGCCAGCGACATCGGATGGGTGGTCGGCCACAGCTACATCATCTACGGCCCGCTGCTGCATGGCTGCACGACCGTCATGTACGAGGGCAAACCCGTCGGCACGCCGGATCCCGGCGCGTTCTGGCGGGTTTGCGAGGAACACGGCGTCCGCTGCATGTTCACGGCCCCGACGGCCATCCGCGCCATCCGCCAGCAGGACCCCGCCGGCAAACACCTGGAACGGTATGACCTCGGCCGGTTGAAATCCTTGTTTCTGGCGGGCGAGCGCTGCGACCCGGACACCCTCGTCTGGTCGCGGGAAAAACTGGGCAAGCCCGTCATCGACCACTGGTGGCAGACGGAAACGGGCTGGGCCATCGCGTCCAACTGTCTGGGGATCGAGGAACTGCCCGTCAAGCCGGGCTCTCCCACGCGCCCCTGTCCCGGCTGGGACGTGCGGGTGCTGGGCGCCGGCGGACATCCGGCGAAGGCCGGAGAAATCGGCGCGATTTGCGTCAAGCTGCCCCTGCCTCCCAGCGTGTTTCCAACGCTCTGGGGCGCGGACGAGCGATACCGGAAGGCCTATTTCGAGACCTTCCCTGGCTATTATGAAAGCGGCGACGCGGGGATGCTGGACGAGGACGGCTATCTCCACGTCATGGCGCGCACCGACGACGTCATCAACGTCGCGGGCCACCGCCTGTCAACGGGCGCGATTGAGGAGGTCCTGGCGTCCCATCCGGAAGTGGCGGAATGCGCAGTCATCGGCGCCCATGACGATCTGAAGGGCCAGACGCCGCTGGGCTTTCTGGTCCTGAACGCGGACTGCGCAGCGGCGCCGGACCGGATCGCCGCCGAATGCGTCAAGCTGGTGCGCGACCGAATCGGCGCCGTCGCCGCGTTCAAGGCCGCCGCCGTGGTGGACCGCCTGCCCAAAACCCGGTCCGGCAAGATCCTGCGCGGCGCCATGAAGAAGATCGCCGACGGCGATGACTGGACCATGCCCGCCACCATCGAGGACGCCGCCGCGCTGACGGAAATCACCGGTACGCTCAAGGGGATGGGCTACGCCGGCGGATAAGCCCTCCACTCCCTCTTCGTCATCCCCGCGCGGTCTTTGCGTCATCCCCGCGCGGGCGGAGGTTCAGCGCGGCGCCCCGCGTTCTGGCCAATCACCAGACGCCAAAGGCCGGTCTGGATTCCCGCCTTCGCGGGAATGACGAAATGAGAGCATGGAAATGACACGCCGGGCCGGGAAGGGCGCCCTTAAGCCGCCACGGGTGCGGCGATCAACCGTTGACCGGCCCCGGTTTCGCCCTATGCTTTCGCCATGGCCCTTCAACGCCTGGTCCTTTAACAAACGAGTTCCGGGAGAACCACCATGACCAACCGTCCTATGGACGTCTTTGTCGATTTCGTCTCCAGCGTTTCCCACGCCAACGGCGTCTTCCGCGTCACCATGAGCCAGCAGACCCGGGAAGGCAAGGCCGAGGAGGCCGTGCGCCTGCTGATCCCGGCGGTCCAGCTTCAGGCCGTCCTGAAGGGCATGGCCGAGGGCGCCAACGAAATCCGCGAACAATTGCAGGCCCAGCGCGACGCGCAAGGGGATGACGCCGCCGGGACCACGCCTGCGGAGGGCGGCGTCAAGAAATAACAGCAGGCGCCGCCCGCCACGCCCTTTTCGTCACCCCCGCGAAGGCCGGGTGGGGGGTCCAGACCGCCCCTAGGCCGTCCTTGTCACTCGATGACGGACCGGACGCGGGCCGCCGCCGCGCGCGTCTACCGCTCCCGGAACGCGTCGTCCATGTTGGCGACCAGCGGATCGACGATATAGCGGAGCACGGTCCGCGAGCCGGTCTGCACGTCGGCGATCACCTGCATCCCCGGAAACAGGTTGTAGCGCAGGTCGCCCCGGGCGAAGTGATCCGCCTCCGTCGCGATCCGCACCTTGTAGAACGGCATGCCCTGGTCGTCCTCGATGGTGTCCGGGCTGATGCCGATGACCTCGCCGTCCAGGGCGCCGAACCGCACGGCGTCGGCGGACGCCAGCTTCACCCGCGCCCGCTGCCCCGGCTGAACATAGCCAATGTCCTGGGTCGCGAGCTGCGCCTCGATAATCAGCTTGTCGCCCGCGGGCACGATGTCCGCGACGGGTTCGCCAGGGCGTATCACCCCCCCGATGGTGACGACATGGAGCGTCTTCACCGTTCCATCGACAGGCGAGCGCACGACCGTCCGGTCCAGGCTGTCCCGGAACTTGGATATCCGCTGGGTCAGCTCGCGCAGGTTCAGCCGCGCCTCTTCCAAGGCGGTCTCGTTCTCCTCGACGAACAGCTTGCGGATGCTGTCGAGCGCCGCCTCTTCCTCGCGGACGCCCGCGCGGGCGCGCTCCAGGGACGCCTCGTCCTGGGAAACCTGGCCCTCAAGCTGTCCCTGTTCCTTCAACAGGTCCAAATGCAGAAAGCGGTTGGTCAGGTCGCGCTCCAGCAGGCCCTCGGAAATCTTCACCTGCTCGGCGACCAGATTCAGGCTCGCCCGGCTGTTCTTGATCCGCGTCTCGATTTCGTTGATCTCTTGGCGGCGCTGCGTGACCGCCGCCGCCTGGCGGGCGACCTCGCTGTTGTGGGTGTCCAGGGTCGCGCGGAAACGGTTCACCGCCTGGTCGATCAGGCGCGGATAGTCCGCCTGGATGGTCTCGGGAAAGACCGGCCTCGCGCTCCCCTCCCGGAGCGCCTCCAGACGGGCGATCTCGATTTCCAGCCCGATGATCCGCTCCTTCAACTCGCCCACGTCGGCGCTCGACTGCGTGGGGGCGAGAACCAGCAGGGGCTCTCCCGCCTTGACCTTCGCCCCCTCGCGCGCCAGCAGTTCCTTGACGATGCCGCCCTCCAGGTGCTGCACGGTCTTGATCGACGTCGAGGGGATCACCTCGCCCATGGATGTGGAAACGATGTCAAGCTCGCTCACCGAGGCCCAGAAGCCGAACAGCACGCAAGCGGCGGCGCACAGCCCGTATGTCCAGTGCGCGGACCTGGGCGTCTTCTCGGACGGGCCGAAATCCTCCTCCGCCGCCCCGGCCGGAACCGCCTGACCGGCGCCGCCGCGTACGAGTTTGCTCACGCCGCCTTGCGCGGGTTTCCCCGTTTCGCCGCCCTGCGCGGGTTTCCCCGTTTCGCCGCCCGCCGTTCTGGTCATTCCGCCGCTCCCGCGCTGCGGCCGGTGGAAGACGCTGGTTTAGACGCCGCTTTCGGAGCGGGCTGGGGCGCGGATTGAGGCGCCGGTTCGGGCCGGGCCGCCGCCGCGTCCCCCTCCGCCGGCTGGGCGGCCGCCTCCATCCGGCGCAGCGCCGGCACCGGCTTTTCGTTCAGATCCAGCAGCCAATGGGGTCCCCGGATGATGTTGGGGTCGTGCGCCATCAGGATGATCGTGTGACCGGCCTGAACCAGCCTGCCCAGAATGACGTGAACCGCCTTCACGCCCTCGGCGTCCAGGCTTTCCGTCGGCTCGTCGATCACGGCCAACATGCCGCGCGTCGCCAGCCCGCGCGCGAGCGACAGGCGGCGGCGGACGCCCTCGGACAACCGCCAGCCGTTATCCACGACGGGCGAGTCGAGGCCCTGCGGGCTTTCGTCCAGGAACCGCCGCAGACCCGCCAGATTGATGATGGCGTCCATGCTCTCCGGGTCCAGGTCCGGCGCGTTGATCATGATGTTCTGGGCGATGGTCCCGTTCAGCAGCGCCGGTTCCTGGGGCTGATAGATGACCTGGCGGCGCCACCATTCGGGCGCGAGCTGTTTCAGGTCCAGTCCGTCCGCCAGTATCTGCCCCCGGTTCGGCTCGATCAGGCCCAGGATCAGGCGCGCCAGGGTCGTCTTGCCCGCGCTGTTGCTGCCCGTCACCAAAAGAATCGACCCCGGTTCCAGCTTCAGGTTCAGGCTTTCGAACAGCGGAATCGGGGCGCCCTCGAATCCGAAGGCGACGTCCCGGAACTCGACGGCGCCCTTGTATTGGGTAAGCGCCGCCCCGCTGTCGGGTTCCAGCGGAACGCCGTCCAGATCCCGGAACATGGCGAGCGACTGGCGCGCCTTGGCGAACGCGCTGCCGAGTTGGGAAAACTTGCTGATCGGCTGCAACGCCCGGGCGCCCAGGATGTTCGCCCCCATCATGGCGCCCACGTCCATGTCGCCGGCCACCACCAACACCGCGCCCACGCCCATGACGGCGACGGACAGCAGCCCGTTGGCGCTCTGGGTCAGGGTCTGGACCAACCCCTGCCGGTCCGTCACGTCCCGGCGGTGTTTCTGAATGGTGCGCACGTGGTCCACCCAGGCCCGGCGGAGAAACCCCGCCGCGTTGAAACTGCGCACCGTGTCCTGCTCGCGCGTCGCTGTGGAAATCAGCGCGCTCCCCGCCCCCTGCACCTCGTTCATTTTCTGGGTTTTTCCCTGAAGCGACAGGCTTCCGGCCACGCCCAGCGCGAACACGCCGATGATGAACGCCAGAACGACCGCCGCGATCACCGGACTCAACAGATAAAGCACGAAAACGAAGATGAACGAGAACGGCACGTCCAGGATGGCCGTGATGTTGTTGGCGTTATAGGCCTGCTCGACGGCCTGCACGCCGTTCACCATCTCGCGGCGGGTGTCCGGCGGAATTTTTTCTAGCGCGCCCGCCTTGGCGCCCGTCAGAATCCGGTACGCCGTGATCGCCGTCTTCTCGTCGGGCGACACGTTGACGCCGCGCGCCAGGGACATGCGCGAGCGGCGGAACAGAAATTCCAGGACGATGGCGATCAGGACGCCCGCCGTCAGCGTCGCCAGCGTCGCGTCGACGCCCTGCGACACATAGCGGTTCAGAACCTGCATCACGAAGATCGGACCGGCCAGCGCCAGCACGTTGATCATCAGCGTGGCCGTGACCAGTTCGAAGGCGACCGCGGGACTCGCGAACACCCGTTTCAGCAACTCGCACACGGCCCGTTACCGCTCCCCCGCCGCATACGGCGTCGCGGTCCGGCCCCCCCCGGGGCGTCCCGGCGGAACCCGCCGTCTCACGAACCGTCAAGGCCGGTGATGATATCGTCCCCGGTCACGGTGCTGGTTCCTTCAAATTCGATCTCAGCATCACTACTAGCGTCTCCGTCCTTGTCGATCTCCAGACGGCGTGTAGTTCCGCTGGTGACAAACCACGCCTTCGGTCCGGATGTCTGATCGGTGGACTGTCGCGACGTCGGCGTGAGAAAGGTGAATTCCGTCGCGCCGGCCGCCGTCAACAGTTCCGAGATGTCGATTTTGTCCGTGCCGGACTCGAAGTCGCTAATCACGTCCACCTTGTTCCCGGTGGAGTCGGTGACGTTTTTGAATACGAAGGTGTCCGCTCCGGCCCCGCCGGTCAGGCGGTCGGCGCCCCCGCCGCCGATCAGGACGTCGTCGCCGCCGTGGCCGAACAGGTTGTCTCTGCTATCGGCGCCAAGGAGGGTCTCCGACCCATCGGTTCCCACGACTCGGACGCCGGTGTTGGTGGCGGACACGATGCTGAGTTCAATGGTCTGGGACGATCCCCTGGCGCCCTGGGCGTCGGCGCTGGAATAGGTGAACGCCGGCACATCGACCGTGGAGGTGGGGTCGGAGCTCGGCGAAAAGATCAATTTGCCGCTGGAGTTCGTCACCGCCGTGTTAGATTCGGAAATTTGCGCCCCTCGGCTCCCGTCCTCGTTCATCTGGTACAAGCTCCCGTGGTTGGCCGCCGGAAGACTTTCCAACGTGAACCGGACCGGCGCGCCGTCCTCTGCGCCCGCCGCGCTCAGGGTGATCGGTACGTCGTCGGTGTTTGCTTTTGCTCTAGCCACGATCTTGACGGCCTCCGCGTCCGGCCCGGCGTTGACGGTGGACGTCACCTCCCAGGTCCCGCTGGTCCCGCCGTCGCCGTCGTCCAACGCGAACTGGATCGTCCGCTGACCGTCCTGAACGGCGTCGCCGACCGTCTTGAACGTGACGGCGCGCGCCAGTTGTTGAACCAGGGCGGGCGTCGCGGCGTCGGTCAGATTGACCCTCAGTCCGCCCGTCGAACCGTCGCGCGTGAAGGTTCCAACAAGCGTCCCGTTGACCGAAACATTCGCTCCATCGACGGACAAACCGCCGGACGTGTCGAAGCCCACGGAGTCGCCCGCCTGATACCCCCCAATCCCGATGGTCAGCGCGCCGCCTTCGAAGTTGGCGCTGTCCGGGTCGGTCACCGTGACACTGGCGCCGACGGCGGCCGCGTCGCCGTTTTCGTTAAACGGGACGGGCGCCGCCATTGGCGCCGACAGCACCGGCGCGTCGTTGACGCCGGTGACCGTCACCGTCACCTCCTGGAGCTCGCTGGTCCCGCCGTCGCCGTCGCCCAACGTGAACAGGATCGTCCGCTGGCCGTTCTGAACGGCGTCGCCAGCCGTCTCGAACGTGACGGCGCGCGCCAGTTCCTGAACCAGGGCGGGCGTCGCGTCCTCGGTCAGATTGACCGTCAGTTCGCCCGTCGAACCGTTGCGCGTGAAGGTTCCAACGAGTATCCCGTTGACCGAGACAACTGTTCCGTTGACCGAAACATTCGATCCATCGACGGACACGGCGCCGGACGTGTCGAAGCCCAGGGCGTCGCCGGCCTGATACCCCCCAATCCCAATGGTCAGCGCGCCGCCTTCGAAGTTGGCGCTGTCCGGGTCGGTCACCGTGATACTGGCGCCGACGGCGACCGCATCGCCGTTTTCGGTATACGGGACGGGCGCCGCCGTTGGCGCCGACAGCACCGGCGCGTCGTTGACGCCGGTGACCGTCACCGTCACCTCGCGGGTCTCGCTGGTCCCGCCGTCGCCGTCGTCCAACGCGAACTGGATCGTCCGCTGGCCGTTCTGAACGGCGTCGCCGGCCGTCTCGAACGTGACGGCGCGCGCCAGTTCCTGAACCAGGGCGGGCGTCGCGGCGTCGGTCAGATTGACCGTCAGTCCGCCCGTCGAACCATCGCGCGTGAAGGTTCCAACGAGTGTCCCGTTGACCGAAACATTCGATCCATCGACGGACACGCCGCCGGACGTGTCGAAGCCCAGGGCGTCGCCCGCCTGATACCCCCCAATCCCAATGGTCAGCGCGCCGTCTTCGAATTCGGCGCTGTCCGGGTCGGTCACCGTGATACTGGCGCCGACGGCGACAGCGTCGCCGTTTTCGGTATACGTGACGGGCGCCGCCGTTGGCGCCGACAGTTCCGGCGCGTCGTTGACGCCGGTGACGTCGACCGTCACCTCGCGGGTCTCGCTGGTCCCGCCGTCGCCGTCGTCCAACGCGAACTGGATCGTCCGCTGGCCGCTCTGAACGGCGTCGCCGAACGACTCGAACGTGACGGCGTTCGCCAGTTGCTGAACCAGGGCGGGCGTCGCGGCGTCGGTCAGATTGACCGTCAGTCCGCCCGCCGAGCTGTCGCGCGTGACGGTTCCAACGATTGTCCCGTTGACCGAAACATTCGATCCATCGAGCGGAATGGGTGTCCCGTTGACCGTGATAACCGTGCTATCGGCGGAAACGCCGCCGGACATGTCGAAGCTCAGGGAATCGCCGGCCTGATACCCCTCAATCCCGATGGTCAGCGTGCCGCCGCCGAAGTTGGCGCTGTCCGGGTCGGTCACCGTGATATTGGCGCCGACGGCGACCGCGTCGCCGTTTTCGGTATACGTGACGGGCTCCGGCGGTTGCGCCGACAGCTCCGGCGCGTCGTTGACGCCGATGACGTTGACCGTCACCTCGCGGGTCTCGCTGGCCCCGCCGTCGCCGTCGTTCAGACTGAACTGGATCGTCCGCTGGCCGTTCTGAACGGCCTCGCCGGCCGCCTCGAACGTGACGGCGCGCGCCAGTTCCTGAACCAGGGCGGGCGTCGCGTTCTCGGTCAGACTGACATGCAGTCCGCCCATCGAAGTGTAGCGATCTAAGGTTCCAACGAATGTCCCGTCGACCCAGACACCTAGTCCGTTGATCGAAAAATTCGCTTCACCGACGGACACGCGGCCGGACGTGTCGAAGCGCAGGGCGTCGCCCGCCTGATACCCCCCAATCCCGACGGTCAGCCAGCCGTCTTCGAATTCGGCGCTGTCCGGGTCGGTCACCGTGATATTGGCGCCGACGGCGACCGCGCCGCCGTTTTCGGTATACGTGACGGGCGCCGCCGTTGGCACCGACAGTTCCGGCGCGTCGTTGACGCCGGTGACCGTCACCGTCAACTCAACATCCCGGGTCGCCGCCACCGCGTTCGTCGCCCCGGCGTCCGCGGACGTCACCCCGGTCAGCCGAAGAGAGTCGTCCCCGGCGGCCGCGGCCGTGACCTCCCCGAGGGCCGGATTGCCGTTCACCAGGTCGATCAGCGCGTTTCTGACGTCCGTCAGGGTCTCGCTGGTCCCGCCGACCACATATTTCATCGGCTCGCCGTTGACTCTGAGCAAGAACGTGTCGCCCAGTTCCAAATCGCCGGACAGGGCGACCGTGCGCACGGCGCCGGAGCCCGAAATTTCCGCGTCTTGCGTGTCGTCGCTGCTTCCGCTCTGCGAAACGCTGACGACCACCCTTTTTTGCAGCGTTTCGCCCGCGCCCAGGCTCCGCACTTCCGCGTGTGTGTCGTCGGGCGTGATTGAGACGATCCCGTCAGTTTCGTCCAAGCCAGCGCTTCTCAGCGCATCGCCGTATTCGACCGACGTGATCGTGAGGCCCTCGCCATCGAGCATGTCAAGGACATCGACTGTTCCCGTTTGGTTCTCGCCGACCATGAGCGTGGTCTCCGCGCCCTGCTTGAAGGCGATTTCGCCGCCGGACTCGGCCTTGTTGACGTAGACGCGGACAGTGTTCACCGCCGCCGCGCCCGACGGGTCCTCGACGCGGTAGCTGAAGCTGTCAACGCCGGAGAAACCGTCGTTCGGCGTATAGGTGAACCGGCCCGTCGCGGGATCGACGCTGACCCGGCCGTTGGCCGTGTCCGCCTGGGACGCGGCTCCGTTCTCGCCGACGATGGAGAAGGACAGATCGCCGTTTTCATTGTCCATGTCACTGGCCGCGAGGCTGAGGTCGCCTTGGACCGCGCCGCCCTCTCTCCCGAACGTGGTCACCGCCGCCGCCGACGGCGCGTCGTTGGTTCCGGTGATGGTGACGCTGACCGAGGCGTCCTTGGTCCCGCCTTGGCCGTCGCTGACCGTGTAATTGAAGCTGAAGGCCTGTTCCTGGCCCGCCTTCAGGTCCTGGAACTGCTGCTCGCCCTGGCCGTTGACCGGGCGGACGCCGATTTCGCCCGTAGCCGGATTGACGGCCAGAGTGACGGACTTTCCGCCGGGCAGGGGGATCGTAATCAAGCCGCCCGGGGGGATGGCCTGGCCGTTGACGTGCGTCAGGGACAAGGTGTCGCCGTCGACGTCGCTGTCGTTCGACAACGGACGGATCGTCACCAGGGAGTCCGCCGCGCTCGCGGTGCTGTCGTCCGCCGTGACCGCCACGTCGTCCGACGCCTCCGGCGCGTCGTTCACCGGATTGACCCGCACGCTCGCCGTCGCGGACGAGAACCCGCCGTTGGCGTAGACCGTGTAGGTGAAGGTTTCCGTGCCGTTGAAGTCCTTGTCCGGCGTAAAGGTCACACGGCCGTTCTCCGCCGTGGTCGTCTCCGTGAAACCGGAGTTCGCGGCGAAACCGCCGTCGCCGGTGACGCCCGCCGGGCGCACCTCGGCCGCGGTCCGCAGCGCCTGGCCGGGCGAGGCCGCGGTCAGGTCCAGAGAAGCGCCGGCGCTTCCGTCCGCCGCCGTCGCGACCCTCTGGAACTCAGGGCTGCTGGCGATGGCCTGGGCCAGGCCGTCCCGCACGGCGGCCGCGTTGTCGCCGGCCTGCGCCGTGTATTCCACCGAAACGGCGCGCTCCGCCGGGGCGCCGCCCTCGCCGGTCTGGGACAGATCGGTCACCGTGATGCTGACGCGGTAGACCGCACCCGCCGCCACGGCGCCGGAAACCGTCACCGTGTCCACCTGGGAATGCATGGTGACCGCGCCGTTCGCCGGGTCGCCCACGGACGCCAGAGAGGCGTCCACTAGCGGATCGCTGTCCGCGCGCATGTCGTTGGACAGCAGGTTATACGTCACGCCGGTTGCGTCGTCCTCGTTCATGGCGCCCAGATCGTCACCTTCGGCGTCCGGCAGGGCGTCGGCGCGCGCCTGTTCCGCAGCCCGCGCCGCTTCCAGCGCCGCGCGGTCCTGGGAGTTGGCGAACCGCTCGCCGCCCGCGCCCACCTGTTCGGCGGACTGCTCAATGGCGCTGGCCCGGGCCTGGGTCAGGCCCGCCGCGTCCGCCTCGCTTATCTGCGCCGCCGTCTCGGCGATCTGGTTCAGACCCTCGCGGATCGCCTCCAACGCGGTCTTGGCGGCGGAATCGGCCGCCGCGAGGTTGATGGCGTCCTCCAACTCGTCCAGCAGCGACGTGTCCGGACCGTTCCGGTCGGCCGTGATCGCTGTCGCCGCCTGGCCGATGGCGGCGCCGTCGGCCGTCACGACCGCTTGCGCCGCCTGGGCCGCGCTCAGCGCCGCCGCGACCTCGGGTTTCGCTGCGTCGCCGGTTCCGAGCGCGTCGTTGATCGACTTCAACGCTGTCACGGCGGCGCTGATCCCCCGCGCCGCGCTGGAAACCGCCGCCGCCATGGATTCCTGAACGTCCGGGACCGGAACGTCCCCGCCGTCGGACTGAGGGGCTTCTTCCGTTGTCTGCTGGGCCGCGATGGACGTGTTCAACGCGCTGCTGGCCAACTGGGTGTCCGCGAGTTCCTGTTCCGCGGCCGTCCGTTGCGCCGCCGCGCTCTCCGCCGCCTGCTGCGCATCGGACCGCGCCCCGGTCGCGGCGCCGCGCGCCGCTTCCGCGTTTTCCGCCGCCTGCTGCGCGTCGGACCGCGCCCGGGCCACGGCGCGGGGGTCGCCGGCAAAGTCCGCGTTGGCCTCCGCCGCCGCAACCGCCGCCGTTTGCGCCTGGCTGGACGCCGTTTGCGCGTCCGCGAGGGACTCCCGCCCCGTGGTGACCGCGGCCCGCATCGCATCCAGGTTGTCCTGGGCGGGGTTCAGCGCGCCGATTTCGTCAAATTTGGCCCGCGCCGTGTCCGCCGCCGCCCGCGCCTGATTGTACGCCGTCTGCGCCGCCGAACGGTCAGCTTGCATCTCGGACGGACTGAACCGGTCCACGCCAGTCGGATTGCCCTCACCGTCGAGCGTCTCCAGGGCCGTCCGCGCCGCCAGCAGCCGCTGGCCCGCTTGCGACGCCGCCGTGGTGGCTTCCGTCACCGCCGCCTCAGCTTCCTGGACGGCGTCGTTAGCCGCTTGCAGCGCAGCCTGCGCCCTTGTGTTCTGGGCGGTCAGGGCGGAATGGGACTCTCCGTCGATGAACCGCGCCGCCTCCGCGCCCGCCGCGACGGGGTTGGCGATCACCGCCTGAACCGCAGCCGGCAGGGGCGGTCCAGCCTGAAGGGCCGTCAGGGCGGCGGCTTCCGCCGCGTCAACCAGGGCTTGCGCCGCGTCCGCCGCGGTCTTCGCCGCCTGCTGGCTCGCCCGCGCCGCGCCGAGCGAGGTCTGGGCGTCCGCAAGCGCCGAGTTCGCCGTGTTTGCGGATTGCTGCGCCGACGTCCGGGCCGCGAGGGCGGCCGTCAAATCGTCCACGCGCTGGGACGCCTCGCGATGATCCGCCTGGGCTTCCAAGGCGGCGGCTTCCGCGCGCTCGGCGGCGGCTTCCATCCAATCTTTGGTTTCGTCGAATTCGGCCCGGGCGACCGCAATAGCCGCTCCCGCGTCGCCAGCCGCCAGATCGGCCTGGGCGCTGGCGAGCGTCGCGCTCGATTGCGCAGCCTTAATGGAGCCATCAATGGCGTCCAGGATGGACCGGATCGATTGCAGCGTCGTCGCCTGCGACACTTGCGCCGCAGCCTGCAGCGCGGCCAGGGCCGGGGTCGGTTCGGCGCCAGCCGGCAGATCGTCGAGCGCCGCCGCCAGTTCCGCGAGACCATCGGTCGCGTTGTTGGCCCCGTCGCCCGCGATGGCCGTGATGATCTCATCCACAGTCATGTTGGACGGATTGGCTTCGCTGTTAAGCCGCGACAGGGCGTCATTCAGAGCCGTGCGCGCCGCCGCGGCGGCTTCCGAGGCCGCCGTGGACGCCGCGTTCGCCGCCGCCACATCGGCCGCGCCCTGAGCCGCCGCGTCCGCCGCCGCAGCAGCCTGGTCGCCCGCCTCTCCGGCCTGGGTCTCCGCCTCGGTCCGCGCCGTGATCAGCGCCTCCAGAATAGTTTCGAGGGCCACATCCACCCGCGCCTGCGCCGCGCTCTGGGCGCCGATCTCGAACGCCGCGCCGGCGCCGGCCTGCGCCGCCGCGTCCGCCGCCGCGTTCGCCGCCGCGTCCGCTGCGGTCGCCAGGGATTCCGCCCGGCTCAAGGCGGACTGGGCGGTCGCGTCCGCCGCAGCCTTGGCCGCCGACGCGTCATCGCGGGCCGCCCGGGCGTCCACAAGGGCCGCTTGCGCCCGCGAGACCGCAGCGTCCCACACCGCCTCAATGGCCGATGTAGTATCTAGGCCATCGTCCGCCCCGGCGCGCGCCGCCTGAACCTCGATCAGGCTGTTTTCGCGCGACGCCACCGCGGCCTGGGCCGCCGCCAGTTGAATGGCGGGCTGAACCGCCGCGTCCGCCGCTTCCCGCGCCTCGTTGGACGCCGCCTGGGCCAAGGACGAGGCCCGCGCCGCCGCGTTCGCCGCCTCTTCCGCAGCCCGCGCCGCCGACGCGCGATCCGACGACGCCGAGCCGTCGGTCCAGGCCAGCGCCGCCGCGTTGGCGTTCGCGGCCGCCGCCGCAGAACCTTCCGCCGCGCCAGCGTCCGAGCCGGCCCGAATTTGCGCCTGTTGCGCCCGGCCGGCTTGAACGATCGCGTCAACCCCGTTTCCGAGCGCGGCCCCGTTGGCCGCGTCGGCCTCCGCCGCCGCCCGGTCGGCGGCCTGTTCCGCCAGCTCCGCGGCCGCGCGCGCGCCTTCCACGTCAACATCGTTGGCCTCGCGCTCGGCCATGAGCCTGTACTGCTCGGCGCCCTGGGCGCGAAGCGTGGTGATTTCGGAAGCGCCGGGATCGCTCGCATCATACGTGGCGGCGTTGAAGAACCGGACGTTGGCCGTTCCGGCGGAGGTTCCGGTTATCTCGACGCGCACTTCGAGGATCGAGAAGGTCCCGGAGCCGCTATCATATTGGGAAACGAGAATCGTGTCTGTTTGCCCCGCCGGCGGCAGGGACGTCACGTTGTACGTCACCTCGTTGGAGGCGTTGACGGAGACGGAGCCGTACTGACCGTTCGAGAAGCCGTCGGCGAAGACTGACGCATTGTCCGCGAACTGAGCGGTCCGCTCTGTCGCCGCCGTTTCCCGGGCGGCCCGGTCCAGGCGCGCCTGATCCACGTCCGCCTGGGCGCTCGCGCGCGCCGCTTCCGCCGCTTCCGCCGCTTCCCGGTTGGCCTCGGCGGCCTGTTCGGCCGCAGAATCCTCGGCTTCCTGCAAATCGCTCGCGGCCTGGGCCGCACCCCGGTCCGCGAGCGCGTTGATGGACGCCGACCGGGCCTCTCCGGCGGACACCCGCGCGGCCGCCGCGTGATTCAGCGCCGCGTTCGCCGCCTCGGAAGCCGTCTGACCGCCCGCGCCGACGCCGGACGAGCCGGGGCTTCCCGCAGACGCCAGATTCTGGGCTGTGGACGCCTGTTGTTCGGCCTCCGCGGCCCGCGACGCAGCGGTCCCGGAGGCGGCGGCCGCCGCCTCGGAGGCGGCCCCCGCAAGCGCCGCGAAGCCCTGGGCGCCTATGGACGCCGAGGCGTTCAAAACCTGGGCCATTTCGGCCGCAGTCAATACATTGTCGGCCAGCACGGAGGCGACCAGACCGCCCGGCTGATCGCCGGGCCCGGTCAGCCTGTCGGCGGCTTCCGCAGCTTCCGCCAGAATCCGCAACTGATCGGCGAAGCCCGCCTGTTCCCGGGCGGCGGCGGCCGCAGTTTCTGCGGCGTTCCGCGCGGCCTCGGCGGCGTCGCGCGCCGACCGGGCGACGCCGTCGGCGTTTTCCTGCGCCGTCCGCAAACTGTCCAGCGCCTGCTGAGCGGCGGCCTGGGCGTCGGCGACGCCGCCCTCCGTGGCCGCCAGGGCGGTCTGATCGGCGTTGGCGTCATTTATCCTATCAGCCAATTCCGCCCGCGCCTCTTCCGGATTGATGGGTTCCGGGTTGATGAGTCTCGCCAGATTGAAGGCGGCCGACGCGACATCCACCTTGGAGTCGACCACATCCAATGTATTTCGCGCCACTTCCAGCGTGGTCCGGACGACTTCGACGTCCGCAGCCCGCGCCGCGGCGGCGGCCTGTTCCTGATTTGCGTAGCTCAGAGCAGCCGTGTTCTGGGCCGTCGTCAGAAGCGATCCGTCAACGGCCGCGCCGCTATCGCCCACCGACCCGATCGCCGCGCGGATGGCCGCAAGGGCGGCCTGGAATTGCGCCTCCAGGCCGTCGTGAATCGCCACATTGTCGTCACGCGTCGTCACATCTTCCGGATTGTCGTCGTCCTGTTCGACCACGAACAAACCGAAACCGGGCAATGACGAGCCTTCGGCGATGGTGTCGTTATCGTCTTGCAACTGGAAGAAGTTGCTGGCGAGATCGACGTCCGTCAAATCGACGCCGTTGACCTCCCCGGGCGTGAAATTCACGCCGGCGAAATCGGCCGCAGCCTGAATGACCGAGAGTTTGGCCTTCAAAAGCTGCTCGGCCGCCTCGAACTTGTCGGGGACATATCCCGACTCCGGATTCGCGTCCCGCGCGACCTCTTGCGCCGCCTCAGCGAAGGTTTCGACTTGCGCCGCCAGCCCCGCCAGATCGTCAACGGCGGATTGAGAGTCGGCAACCACGTTGTCGAGCGACTGTTCGGCGAAGCCCTCCGCAGCCGCCGTGCCGACCAGCAAGAAGCCTTCGGCCCGCGACGCCGCCGCCTGGGCCTGGGCGTCGGCGTTCGTCGCCTCGACGGCTTCCAGCAATTCCTTCGCCGCCGTGACCTCAAGACCAACGATGTTATCGCCGGTGACGGGGGCGCCGTCCGCTTTGGTGAATGTGGTCGTGTGCGACCCGCCGGGACCGCCTGTCGTGGTGGCCGTCACCACTACGTCATCTGTGCCGCCGGCGCCGTCCGTCACCCGGATGGTGAACGTGTCCACAAGCACCTGACCATCGGCGAGCGCGACGCCCGCGTTCAACTCATAGGACAGGACGGGCGAGCCGTCCGCTCCCAAGTCCGCCGACACCTTTCCGTTGGCCGCTTGAGTGTGGCCGCGAAGGTCGAGAAAGGCGTTGTCCACCGCCTCGTTCGAGGACTCCAACTCCGCACGCGCACGCGCCAGATTAGACGCCATGGTCCCGGCGGCGGTCTCATTCCCGATGGCCGCGTCGAACAAATTCTTCACGTTCTGGATGAAAGCCAGATCGGCCTCCGCGTTGGCCAGCGCCGCCGCGTCGCCGCTTGTGGCCGCCGCGTCGCGCGCCGTCTCCGCGCCCTTTAACCGTTGCTGGGCGCCGTCCGCCGTCAGCGACGAAAGCAGCGGCCCCGTCGGCGCGCCCGTCTCGGCGTCCAGCAACTGGAACTGGACAGTCGGGGGCCCGTTCGGAACAGACGTCAAGATGACGTTATAGGCGTTCGACGAGAAAGCGCCGGTTTCGCTCGAGAAGGAAGCCGCCGTGATCGTATCGGCAACCGTCGGCGTCTCGCCAAGTCCCGCGATCGTCTGGGCGTTCGCGAGATAGGTAATCGCGCCGCCGTCCTCGATGGACAGCGTCCCAACGCCCGCATCCGCGCCGGCCGCGCCGTCGCGAATGGCCGTCAGACTTTCCAGTCCGCCGGTCAGCGCCTCGACCCGGCCCTCGGCGACGGCCCGATCCTGAAGCAGGGGCGCGAGAGCCGCGCGCGCGTCGACGGCCCGCGCCGCCGCCGCTTCCGCCTCTCCGCGTTCAACCGCCGCGTTGGCCGTCGCGCCGCCAATTTCCAAATCCCCGTTCAGCGCCTCAATGATCGCGTCGCGAACGTCGTCGAGATCAATGCCGTCGCCCTCGGTGTCGTGTTCCTCCGACACCTCCACGCGGACAGTGTCGGAAAACTCCGGCGTCACCGACGTTTCGGCGGTAATCTCATTATCGGCGTTGGCGTCCGGACCACCCACGCCGGTCGTGGAGACGGACACCTCGAACGTTTGACCGGGGACTTCGCCGGTCAGGATCAGATCACCCGGATTGCTTGTCGTTCCAGCCGTCGCGACGCCGCCGATCCCGGCGTCCTGATTGATCTGTTCAATAAGCCGGGCCCGGATATCGGCGATTGTCTCGTCCGCGGCTGTGACCGTGTGGTTTACGGTCACACCATTTATCGTAACCTCATAAACATCGCCCACCTCCGGCGTTCCGCTCAGCGTGACGACCGAAACCTGCGCCACGTTATAGGTCCTCGTCAGCGTCACCTCGTACTCGTCTCCGGCCTCCGGCGTTCCGGAAATGGTGAAGCTGTTGGACGCGGCCTCGTTCGAAGAGGCCGCCGCGATGGCGTTGTCCGGATTGGAGCCGCCGTTACTGGTGGCGACCGTAAGACCGAACGAAACGCCGTCTTGCGACGACGTCAAATCGATCCGGCCGGCGGCGGCGGCGGCCTCAGCCTCGACCACCCCGTCCGAGATCGCCGTCAAGCGCTGGAAATCGCCAATCGCGGACCCATCGATGACCGCGTTGCGGGCGTCTGTCGCGTCGCTTGCCGCCAATGTCGCGCCAAGCCCCTGAGCAACGGCGTTGTCGCCTTGCGTCACCGCCGCCCGGGCGGCGTTGTAAATGGGGACGACGGTCGGGTCGAGGCCGCCGACGTCCAGATCCCGAGCCAGATCCGCCGCCTGCGCTTGGGCGTCGCGCGCCTCTTGCGCGCTGGCCGTTGCGGAATGTGTGTTGGACTCAAAGTTCTGAACCGTGTCCGATTCCAGAACCGCGATGGCGAACTCTGCGGTTTCCCGCGCCGCCGCCGCCGCCGCAGCGGCCAGTTGCAGGACGGCGTCCGCGTCGCTGGCGGCGCCGCCGCCATCCTGGGACGCCGAAACAATCCCCGAGATATGAGTCGCAACATCACCGATGAGGCTGTCGATCTGATCGAAGGTGAACGTGGCGCCGCGCGCCGTCAACTCGGAAGCCACCGCGTCATCGTAGGCGCCCAGGATCGCGCCTTTGGCGGCCGCCACAAGGGCATCGTCAGATGCACCGCCAGGTTGAGCGTTCACGGCCGCCACAGCGGCGTCCAGCGCCGCCCGCGACGCGGCGATGACCGCATCGACCATCAGCGAGAAATTATTCGCCGCCGTGACCAGATCGGTCCCCTCGGCGCCCCCATCCAAATCGGCGTCCAAACCGACCGCCTGGCGGAATTCCGAGACCGTCTGCGCGTCCGGGATATTTCCGGAACCGGCGTCGCGAAGAAGCACAAGGCCCGCGTTGGCGAGCGACGAGGCCGTCGCGGCCACGGCGCCGGTCGCGGCGAACGCCTCCAACGGAGCCCGGAGAAGCGATTCGATCTCGACCACGCGTTCTCCCAGACTGGACTGCAAATCCGAAACATTGAAGCCCGTCATGGCGACCGCCGCAGCCGTCTCGGCGGCGCCGGCCGTCATGGCGGCGGCGGAAGCCGCGTCAACGGCCTCAAGAATCAGGCCCGCTTCGGGCGGCGCTTCCGCCCGAAGCTCTTCACCGAACTCAAGCCTTAATTCGTTTTCGTCATCCTCCTCGCCCTCGACGGGCTCGACCCGCAACAACTCGACCAGAGCGGGATCGATCAACGTCGAGAGAAGATCGAACTGAGATTCCAGGAACGCCGCGATATCGTTGGAAATCAGGTCCGCGTCGAAATCGAACAGGTCGTCCAGGGTTTCATCGCCACGTCCGTCATCCTGGTTGGCCGTGGTGCCCGGAGGCGCGCCGGCGTTGTGACGGAAAATATCGGAGAAGGCCTCGCGAATCTGGTCCAGCGAAAGGAACACCACCTCATCGGGCGCGTCGTTCCAGCCCGTGAGCAGCACCGTCGCGCCCGACTGGTTCAAGGTGATCGTGCCGGCGTCGTTGGTGATGACGATCTCGCCGATCTGATCACCCTCGGGCACCAGCGTGATCTGATTCTCTTGTCCTTCGCCAAGGAACTGGCCGGTCAGGGCCGTTCCGCGAATCCCGATGGAGCCGACCGGGGTTTCGACCACCATGGCGTCGGGCTCGGTCTTGGCGATGTCGCCGGAAACAATGGAAAACACGCCAGTGAGAATCGTCGCGCCCAAGGCTCCCGACTGAGTCTCCGGATCATAGATCATCTCGTCCAGGATCATCCGGCCCTCATCGGCCAGCGAAAAGGTGGACCCGTCCTCGAACTCGATCCCGACGGCGCCGGACCCGCTGGTCACAAGCTCGTCTCCCTGGAAGACCGGATCGCCGGCGGCCAGCGAGACGGTCGAGCCGTCGGCGCGCACGGCCTGAACCTCGCCCTCCGCCGTCGTCACACGGCCGATGGCCTCGGCCAGCGGCCCGCCCCCGACTTGCGCGACCTGATTCGGAGCGGCGGAACCCGACAGTTTCTCGGCCCAGGCGCCCTTGAACAGACTTCCGTTCTCAAGCGTCATGTCAGGGGCGTCCTCAAGTTGGAAATACCCTCGAATGACGACGCTTTCGCCGTTCTCTCCGGTCACCGTCAAGTCGGGGCCCGCCCGGTCGAAGGCCGCGCGGTAGAACCACTGCCCGGCGGGTATGTCGATGGCGGCCTGGCCATGCGCGTCGATAACAATCGGCGCGTGAGCGTCCGTCCCGCCGGCGGCGCCGGCCTCGGAAGCGTTGATCGTCAAGTTCCCCGGCTGGCGAGGGTCATCATATCCGGCCATGTCTCAACTCATCCTCTAAATCAGGCATCCGGTCACGACCAACCATCAAGGGCGCCGCCCGGCCTTCCTTTCACCTTATTCGAGCACATGTTCAAGGCCCCGACACCAGGATGGCTTGCCGTCAGGCGCCATGAACATTTCAGTAAGCGAACATTTCAGTAAGCGAACATTTCAGTAAGCCAGTCCGACCACAGTGGAAAGCATAACCGCAATATTTTTTTCTGTTGCGGCCATTTTCGCGGAAAACGCCTCAATGTCAGTGCGAAATATCACAGAGCATAAAAAAATAACGCGCCCGGGCTTGCCGGGGACGCAATTACCCTTCGCGCCCCTGCCGGGGACGCAATCACCCTTCGCGCCCCTTGAGCGCCAACCCGTCCCAACGCCTCCGCCACGAAACAGGCGTCAAGGATTGAAGACGCTCAACTCGAGGCGCCCCAGGGCGCTCAAAACCGAAAACGCGGCGATGGACAGGTCCGCCTCCGCCCCGACTGCGTCGCTTTGGGCGTTGATCAGGTTGGTCTCCCCCTCCAACACATCAAGCAGGGACCGGCGTCCAGCCTCGCGCTCTTCCCGAGCCAGATCCAGGAACTGCTCCGCGATATTGGCTTGGTTATTCAGAATTTGAGAGTTTGCCCGCGCCGTGATCAAATTCTGCCAGGCAAGGCGAACCTGTTCTTCAATGCCGCGCCGGGCGTCGCCGAAGCGGTATTCCTCGGCCCGAAGCGCCGCCCGCGAGCCTTCCACAAAATCAATGGAGGTGAACCCCAAATTGAATGGGAAGCTCAATTCCACACGCGCCTGCTGTTCCGTCGCGGTGCCCAAGGTGCCGTCGGCGTTCATCCCGACGGAATTCTCGATAACCGCCTGGATGCGCGGAAAATATTCATCGGCCCGCGTTTGCTTTAGGTTCGCCCGGGCGACGTCGGCTGCAAGGCGCGCCGAGGCGAGGCCCGGATTTTCCTTGACGGCGATCTTAATGGCGTCTTCCAGGGAACGGGGCAACAAGACGTCCGGCGCCGGCGGCAATTCGAGACCGTCGGGGTCCGGAATGAACCGGCGGAACAACGCATGAAACACCGTTTGCGCGTTAATCAACGCCCCTTCCGACTGAACGCGGCGGGCTTCGGCGCCCGCCAATTGTGTCTTGGCTTGCAAGACATCCGTCGAGAAACCCGCCCCCTGCTCGACTCGCGCGTCCTCCAGTTCGGTCTGGCGCTTGATGTTCTGTTCGGATTGCCGGGCGAACGCCAATTGCCGATGGAACCGCAGCACGTTGACGTAAGCGGTCACACCCTCGAGCAACAAGGTTTGCCGAATGCTGGAAAGATCGACCCCGGCCCGGTCATGGCCCTTTCGAGCGGATTCGACCTGGGCGTCCGTTTGACCGAAATCATACAACATCTGCGTGATGCTGACGTCATAATTGGAGAACAGTCGCGTCACATCGTTCGTGCGCGGGTTGATCTGGCGCAAACCGCCGTGATCCGTATCGACCCCCAACTCGGGGAAAAATTCGCCGCGGGCCTCCCGAATACCCCGCCGGGCGCTCTCCAAATCCTGCCGCGCCGCCCTCACCCGATCATGATCGGTGACCAACTCTTCCATAAGCAGGTAAAGTTCTTCTTGGTCCGCGCGCAATGGTTCGCTCACCCCGAGCACGAACACGAGAGCAATGCAGGCCAGCGGCGCGCTGCGGTACAATGAAGATCCCCTTCCCCTTGTTTTCGGACCTTGTATAATACAATTCGCGAATTGCGAAAATACCTGAAATTCATAATTATCGCCGCGCGAAACCTGATCATGGACTGGCAAAAATAAATCCATAAAAAATGTTGATCGCCGCCGGGTCAAAAAGTCAATCCGCCGGTCGCCCAATATAGTCGCCTGGTCCGGCGGCAACCGTACCCACATGGTTCGCATCCCGGACCAAGGGCGGTTCGATTCCGTCCGGTGGATGGGGCGGCGAATTCCCACCTAAACAAAGCGGCCCCGCTCGCCGCGGATATCGACGGCCGGCGATGAAACCATTGAAGCCTTCGTGAAACTGATGCGCCGGGAATGGAACAACCACGCGCGCCGCCTGCCGGGCCGGGCCGGGCCGGGCCGGGAGCGGGACAACACGTTGGATTGCCGATGGGGTTGGGGGAATATGAATGAAACTCGTCTCGAAGAAGCGCGGGATATCGACGAAGACCATGACATGATCAAGACGCCGAAGGCGCGAAGCGTCCACCGTTCTGAACCCGTGCTTGGAAAACGCGGTTAGTCGAAGAAGAAAACCCGGGCTGGTGCGATTTGCATGATCAACCGTTCCAGCGTTTGAAACGGACAGCTCTCAAAACTCAGAAAACAATCGCCCGTAACCTTCGATCCTGTCATCAATACCGGCGAGGCGGAGCATGTGCCAGACGAAGGCCTGATTGGAGCAAATCGCGGGCTTGCCGATTTTCGCCTCAAGCTCGCCAATGATGTCGAGCGCGCGCAGCGCGCCGCAGGAGATGAAGACGGCGTCCGCGTCCGGCCGGTTGACGGCCAGGCCGAACTCCAGCAGGAAATCCGGCGTCACGGTGACCATTTGGCTGTCTTTCTCCAGATTCAGTCCCTGGATTTCCAAAACGTCGAAGCCGTTCGCGATCATATAATCGGCCTCGCGGGCGTTGACCTCGTCCAAATAAGGCGTCGCGGCCACGACGCGTCTCGCGCCCACGGCGCGGAGCGCCTCCATCACGCCGGTGATGATCGAGGACGTCCTGGCCCGGGGTTGCGCACTCTTAAGTTCGGCGAACACGCGGTCTTCGCCGATCACCAGACTTCCAGACGTGCAGGCGTAACCCACCACGTCAATCGAGCCATCGGGCGGCAGCGTCTTCGCCGCGGGCGCCAAATGGTCCGCTTGGGCGGCCAAAGTCTCCACCGTGATCTCGTCATCGTTGGGAAGGCGGGCGAAGTGCATGCCCACCCCTTCGGGACAAAGCGTCAGCGCGTCATCCTGGACGGTTTGCTCGGTGGAGAGCAGGACGAAGCCAAGCTTTGCGCGATGATGCCGCCCCTTATCGAAACGAGGCGCGAGCCGATCATCCAAGCTTTTGACGACACCATCGGGCATATCCATGGCCTCCAAATGAAACCCTTTTATCCGGGGAAAGGGGCCCTGCGGCGAAGGCCCGTCATCCCCGCCATGGCGGGAGTCCAGGCGCGGTCCATTCCGCATCCCAGCCCGCGCGGGGATACTAAAGACCCTGTTAACCGGCGCCCGTCCTCGTCAACTCCTTGATTTCCTCAACCAGCGCCTTTGGAATGAAACAACCGGGATGAGGCTCGCGCGCCCTGTTCTCATGGCGGCGCTTGCCGGGCAGGCGGACATCGTCCGAAAGCCCCAGCAGTGAGGCGAGGAAATCCCCGGACCGCGCCGCCCAGCCGTCCCCAGCGATGCGCGCCGGGTCCATGGCGATCAGGAATTCGCCGCCCCGGGGCGGGCCGCCGTCCTTGACGTCCTGGGCCGGGACCTGGTGAGAGAATAGCTCCCCCGTCAGTCCCGCCGCCAGCAATTCCACCATCAGCGAAATAGCCGAGCCCTTGTAGCCGCCGAAGGGCACCTGAACGCCGCCGTCCAAAATGTCGGCCGGATCGTTGGTCAGGTCGCCATCCTTGTCAAGGCCCGCGTTGGTCGCCATCATATGCCCGTCGCGCTTCGCCAACATCACCTCGCCGCGCGCTGTTTCGGACGTCGCCATGTCGATGGCCAAGGCGGCGCCGCCCTTGCCGTCGGGCCAGGCGAAGGCGAGGGGGTTGGTGCCGAAGAACGCCGTCCTCGCCCCCGCCGGCGCGACGAAGGGGTTGGAACCGGTACAAGCGATGGCGGCCAAGCCCTGCTCCGCCAACGCTTCCGTTTCCGGCCAAAGGGCCGCGAAATGAAACATATTGGTGAGCGACATGACCGCGACGCCGGTTTCCCGCGCCCGCTCGACCAAGGGCTTTCGACCGGCCTTCAGTCCAAGCGGAGCAAAGCCGCCGTCACCATCGACCTTGACGACCGACGCGGCCGCGATGCCGACCGCCGGGGAAGCCCTGCCGTTCACCTTGCCCGAGCGAAGCGACTTGACGTAACCCGGAATGCGGAACAGACCGTGGGACGCGGCGCCGTCCCGTTCAGCCGATGCGACGGTGTCGGCGACGGCGGACGCATTGGCTTCATCGGCGCCGTTCGCGCTCAGGCACGACTTGGCGAGCGCGAGGGCGCCGTCGATGGAGAGAGTAACGGCGTCGGGGGTCGGCGTGTCGCTCATCCCTCAATGATGCCGCCGTATTCCCGTTCATGCAACGCCAGCCATTCCCACAAGTCGCGAGCGAGGGAACGGGCGGGCATGACGTCGAAAGTCTTGCCCGTCTCCACCACCAGAACCGCGACCTGGATATGGCCCATACCGGTGTTCACCAGCGCCCCCGCCCCAAGCGGGGCCAAATCGACCGGCGTGCCTTTCATCAAGAGCATTTGAGCTTTCGCGCCGGACACCCGGAACCGGCTCCGGCCATGGGTGAGATCAAGTGGACAGACGCTGGCGCCCGCCGGCATTTTTTCGGCGACAGCGAACAATGGATCATGCGCCGTTTCGTGAATCAGCCAGAACCGATCCGGCGCGATCTTCGCAAGGCGGGCGTCTTGAACGGCGGTCGTCTCGCCCACCCTTATCGGCAAGTCGAGTGAGAACGCGTCCCTGGCGACCGTCTTCCAGGCGGCCAAGCCGCCGCCATTGACGCAGACCTGGGTGAGCGACGCCCAAGGGATATTTTTGATCGCGACGTCAGCCACGGAGCCGCTCTCCCTGAGGATCGACGAAGACAGGATTGACGACCTTGACCTCGACCGTCTCGTCATAAAGCGGGAAAGCGGCCGTCATCACCTCGCCCTCCCGGGCCTCCAGACCGCCCGACACAAATCCGAGGGCGACGTAATGACCGAGTTCCGGGCTGTGGCTGACCGAGGTAACGCGTCCCAGACCGTGGCCCCGCCGCACGGACCCCGCCTCGAAAATCAACGAACCGGCGCGGAGTTTCGAAACACCGTCCACCGGCGCCAGGCCGACAAGCCTGGGCCGGTTCGGATCGATAAGAGCCTCGCGATACATCAATTCCTTGCCCAGATGCCGGCCGCCGGGCTTGGACATCTTATCAAGGCCCACATCATGCAACGTCGTCCGCCCATCTATTTCCGGACCCGCGATATGGCCCTTTTCTATCCTGAGCGCGCCCATCGCTTCCGTGCCATAGACGGTCAAGCCAAATTCCCGGCCCGCGTCATGAAGCAACCGCCAGACCGACTCCGCATGGCCAGCGGGGACGAATACTTCGTAGGCCAGCTCGCCGGAGAAACTCGCCCGGTGCAAGCGGCATCGCGCGCCGCCCAATTTGGGGCGCTTGAAGCCCATGTGCGGCAGCCCCTCGTTGGAGACGTCCACGTCCGGGAACACCTTTTTAATGAGATCGCGCGAGCGGGGACCAGCGACGGCCATACCGCCCCAGGCGTCCGTCACCGAGGTCAAATGGACTTTCAAATCCGGCCAGGCGGTCTCCGCCAGATACTCCAGCACGGTCATGACATGGGCGGCCTTCGCCGTCGTCGTGGTCAGGAAGAACTCGTTTTCTCCGTCGCGCGCGATGGTTCCGTCGTCATCCAGGAACCCATCCTCGCGAAGCAGCAAGACGTAGCGCAGCCTGCTCGCCTTCAGGCTTTTCAGCTTGTTCACATAGACCCTGTCCAGGAACTCGGCCGCATCCGGACCCTGGATCATGATTTTGCCCAAAGGCGAGACGTCGACCATACCCACCGACTTCCGCACCGCGCCGGCTTCCCGGATATAGGCGGCGTTGATGTCCTCGCCGTCCTTCGGACCATACCAGGCGCGATACCACATCCCGGCCTCAATCATCTCGAAACCCATCCCCACATGCCAATCATGAAGCGGCGTGTAGCGTTTCGGCGCAAGACGCCCGCCCACATCGGATCCGGCCAATGCGCCAAACGAAACCGGCGTATAGGGCGGGCGGAAGCGCGTGGCGCCAACCGCTGGAATCGCCTCGCCGCGCGCATCGGCCAAAATCGCGAGGCCGTTGACGTTGCCGGTCTTGCCCTGGTCCGTGGCCATGCCAAGTGTGGTGTAGCGTTTCATGTGTTCGACCGAGACATAACCCTCCCGGTTCGCCTGGCGCACATCCTTCGACGTCACGTCGTTCTGAAAATCGACGAACTGGCGGCGCCCGCCAAGGGCCGGATCCGGCGCTTCCCAAAGCGGCGCCAAACTTCCAAGCCCCGGCTCGTCCGCTTGCAAAGGCGGCAGAGCGTCCGCTTGAGACCGTTTACCGCAAGCCCTGGCGGCGGCGACGCCAGCCTCGAACCCTTCCCGGGCCGAGGCGCGCAACCCGTCCGTTCCCGTTATGGAACCCGCGACGAAATGTCCTGGCGTCGGCTCACCCGCGAGGAAGCTCTGGCGCGCCTCGTCGAACCTTGGGCGCACGTCGCGCTGGCTCTGCAGATGCACCACCGGCGACCAGCCGCCGGAAACCAAAACCGTGTCGCAGTCGAAACCGCGAACAGGACCGCCCAGGAGGGGAGCGGCCTCGACGCCGGTGACATGCCGTCCGCCGATGGCGCGGCTTAAACAGGTTTCCGCCAGAATATCCGTTCCGGAATCAACAAGCATCTTCGTCAGCCCCGCAGAGATCCGGGACCGCGCGTCAATGACAGCCGCGACTTGAACGCCCGCCTTCACCAAATCATGCGCCGCCGCATAGGCCGTGTCGTTGTTCGTCGCGATGACGACGCGCAAGCCGGGCTTCACGGCGTAACGGTTCAAATAGGTTCTGGCCGCCGACGCCAGCATCACGCCGGGGCGGTCGTTATCGGCAAAAACCAGAGGGCGTTCCATGGCGCCGGTGGCGAGCACGACCTGTTTCGCCCGCACCACCCACATGCGATGCCGGGGCGCGTCGGAGGAAACCTTAGCCACGTGGTCTTGCACCCGTTCGACCAAGGCCATGATGTTGTTGTCGTACCAGCCGAACGCAGTGGCGCGCCTCAGAAGCGTCGATTTCGACGAACCCTCCAACTCGGAAATCGCGTCACGGCGCCAGGCGTCCGCAGCCCAACCGGACCCGTCGGAACCGACAAAACGGGAAAGCAAGCCGCCGCCGAAATCGGCTTCTTGCTCAACCAGCATTACGGAAGCGCCAGCGCGCGACGCGCCGACCGCCGCCGCCAGGCCCGCAGGGCCGGAACCGACCACCAGCACATCGACATGGGCGTGCGTTTTCTCATAACGGTCCGGGTCCGGTGTCCGCCTCGCGGCCCCCAGACCGGCGGCGCGCCGAATGAACTTTTCGCAAAACATCCAGAACCGGGTGTCGGGCGAGGAACCCATGAAGGTCTTGTAATAGAATCCCGCGCTCAGGAACGGAGCGGCCAAGCCGTTGACGCTCATAATATCGAATTCGAGCGACGGCCAACGGTTCTGACTCACCGCATAAAGCCCGTCGTACAGCTCCTGCACGGTTGCGAGCGTATTGGGGTCGTCAGCGCCCTTGCGCATAATGGTCATCAGGGCGTTGGGTTCCTCGACGCCCGCCGCGTAGACGCCGCGTGGGCGGTGGTACTTGAAGCTCCGCCCGACCAGACGCACACCGTTCGCCAGCAGCGCGGACGCCAGCGTGTCGCCTTGGAACCCTTCATAGGCGCGCCCGTCGAATTGAAACGACAGCGGCTTCGCGCGCTCGATCCGCCCGCCTTTATCCAGACGCATGTTTCTTCCCGCCGCCATCAGTCCGTCTTCTTCGCCGGTTTCACGGACGTGATTTCATGGGTGAGCGTGTCGCGCTCAACCGCCAGCCAAACGCGGCAGCCCTGACTGTGCTGCCAATGTTCGACATGCCCGCCGCGCACATTGGAGCGGTTGAAGACGTAATCAAGCCACGCTTCTTCCGGAGCCCCTTGCCCGGGTCGCGTCCGCGTGGCGTCTCCGTGATAGGTGAACTCGGTCTGGGCCCGCGCTCCGCAGTGGGGGCACGTGATGATCAGCATAAGCCTCTTCCCTAATGCCAGCCGGGGGTTGGACCGGCGCCCTTTTCATCAATGTGATGGCCACGCCGGAAGCGGTCGAAACGAAGCTTGGCGCCGTACGGGCTGGGTTCACCCCTTGCGATGGTATGCGCGAAGCACCAGCCTGACGCGGGCGTCGCCTTAAAACCGCCGTAGCACCAGCCGCCATTGAGATAAAGTCCCGGCACCGGCGTCTTATCGATAATCGGGCTTCCGTCCATGGTCATGTCCATCACGCCCGCCCAGTGGCGCAGCATACGCATGCGCCCTAAGCACGGCATCAACGAAACGGCGGCCTGATGCACGTCTTCCACCAGCGGCAGGTTGCCGCGCTGAGCATAGGAATTGTAGCCGTCCAAATCGCCGCCGTAGACTAGCCCGCCCTTATCGGACTGGGAGATATAAAAGTGCTTCGCGCCCCAGCCGATGACGCAATCGACCAGCGGTTTCAGACCCTCGGACACGAACGCCTGCAACAAATGGCTCTCGATGGGCAACCGAAGCCCCGCCATGGCCGCCAGGTGCGACGAATGCCCGGCGACGGCGAGGCCTACCTTTGGCGCCCGGATTTCACCTTTCGCCGTCCGCACGCCGACGACCGAGTCGCCCTCGCGGATAAAGCCGGCGACCTCGCAGTTTTGAATGATATCGACGCCCCGTCTGTCCGCGCCGCGCGCGAAGCCCCAGGCGACCGCGTCATGGCGCGCCGTCCCGGCGCGGGATTGATAAAGCGCGCCCAGGACGGGGAAGCGCGCATTTTCCGAATAATCCAGATCGGGCAGCAGCCGCTTCAACTCATCGCGTCCGATCAATTCCGCGTCAATGCCGTTCGCGCGCATGACATTGCCGCGATAGGCTTGCGCGTCCATGGCCGCCGGCGTGTGCGCCAGATTGAACTGGCCCCGCTGAGAGAACATGACGTTGTAGTTCAGGTCCTGGCTGAGTTGCTCCCAAAGCTTCAAGGAGTGCTCATAAAATTCCGTGTTGCCGTCGATCATGTAATTGGAGCGGACAATTGTCGTGTTCCGTCCGGTATTGCCGCCGCCGAGCCAGCCTTTCTCAATGACCGCGACGTTCCGGACGCCATGGTTCTTCGCCAGATAATAGGCCGTCGCCAAGCCGTGACCGCCGCCGCCGACGATAATCACGTCATAAGCTGGTTTCGGTTCGGGCGTGCGCCAGGCGGGCTCCCAGTTCTCATGAGCGGTGAGCGTCTGTTTGATGATTTCGAGAGCCGAGTAGCGGGGCATGAATATCACAGGCCGGAGGTAAATGGTTCGCGGAGCCTACTCTCGATAACCCCAAGACGTCACCGGTAATTTCCCGTACACAACATCAAGCTTCCGGCCTTCGCCACTGGACGCTAAAGGACAAAGCGCTGTCGCCAGCACGCAACTGACTCCCCTCCCCCGTCGCTAGCGTTTTGTCCCGTAACGCCTTGGACTCAACGCCGGGAGAGCATCATCATGGCCAACGAATTGAAAGACTGCGTTCAGGTCGCCGTTATCGGCGGCGGAGTCGTCGGCTGCTCGGTGCTCTATCACCTGACGAAAGCGGGCTGGAAAGACGTCGCCCTTTTCGAGAGGGACGAGTTGACGTCGGGTTCAACCTGGCACGCGGCGGGGGGTTGTCACACGCTGAACGGCGACCCCAACGTCGCCAAGCTTCAGGCCTACACCATCAACCTTTACAAGGAGATCGAGGAAATTTCCGGCCAAAGCTGCGGACTGCATGAAACTGGCGGCATCCTGCTGGCCGGCACGGAAGAGCGCATGGATTTCATCAAGATGGCGGCCGCCAAGGGCCGCAATCTGGGCATGAACCTGGAAGTCCTGAGCGCCGCCGAATGCAAGCGCCTGATCCCCTTGATCGAGGAATCCCGCTTCGCCGGGGGACTTTACGACCCGAACCACGGCCACGTGGACCCGTCCGGCGTCACCAACGCTTACGCCAAGGCGGCGCGCGTCAACGGCGCGGAGGTTTATCGCTTCACCAAGGTCGAGGACTTGACCCAGCGCCCAGACGGCTCCTGGGACGTCATCACCAACAAAGGCGCCGTGCGCGCCGACCACGTGGTCAACGCGGGCGGGCTGTGGGCGCGGGAATGCGGGCGCATGGCGGGCTTGGAGCTTCCCGTCCTCGCCATGGAGCATATGTACCTGCTGACCGAGGATTTGCCGGAAGTGAAGGAAATCAACGACGCCACGGGTAAGGAAGTGCTGCACATCGTCGATTTCGAAGGCGAGCTCTATTTGCGCCAGGAACAGGGCGGCATGTTGATGGGGACATACGAGAAAGACGGCGTGCCCTGGTCGCCGCACACCACGCCCTGGGATTTTGGGCACGAACTGCTGCAACCGGACCTGGACCGGATTTCGGAAAGCCTGGAACTGGGCTTTGAGCACTTCCCCTGCTTCCGGAACGCCGGTATTCGCCAGATCATCAACGGCCCCTTCACCTTCGCGCCCGACGGCAACCCGCTGGTGGGTCCGGTCCGGGGCCTCAGAAACTATTGGTGCGCCTGCGCCGTCATGGCGGGCCTCAGCCAGGGCGGCGGCGTCGGCCTGGCGCTCGCCAACTGGATCACCGAGGGCGACCCGGGTTTCGACGTCTGGGGCATGGACGTCGCGCGCTACGGCGATTGGGCGACGCTCGCCTTCACCAACGCCAAGGTGCAAGAGAACTATTCCAACCGCTGGAACATCATCTTCCCGAACGAAGAACGCCCGGCCGGGCGGCCGCTCCGCACCACGCCGATTTACGATAAATTGGCCGCGGCCGGCGCGGTCTTTGGCGCGGCTTATGGGATGGAGCACGCGCTATGGTTCTCGCCCGACGGTCCGGGTCAAGAAGAAGAAAAGACTTTCCGCCGCTCCAACGCGTTCGAGGCTGTCGCCGCCGAATGCAAGACCGTCCGCGAAGCCGTCGGCGTGATTGAAACCTCCACCTTCGCCAAATACGAAATCACCGGCCCCGGCGCGGAAGCCTGGCTCTCCATGCTGCTCGCCAACAGGACGCCAAAAGCGGGCCGCATGGCGCTGACGCCCATGCTGAACCACAACGGCAAGCTGATCGGCGACTTCACGGTCGGCAAGCTCGCCGATGACCGCTTCATGATGTTCGGCTCGGGCGTGGCGGAAAACTACCACATGCGCTGGTTCGAACGGCACTTGCCGGAAGGCGGCGGCGTGAGCGTCCGCGCCCACGGGTTGGACCTGACGGGCCTGTCCATCGCGGGGCCGAAGTCGAAAGAACTGTTCGCCCGCCTTCAGCCGCAAGCGGCCGAACCGGACGCCATGACCTTCCTGGATATCAAGGAAATGGATCTCGGCATGATCCCGGCGCTGGTTAGCCGCATCACCTTCACCGGCGACACGGGCTACGAGATCTGGGTGAGGCCGGAATATCAACGCGGCCTGTTTGACGCGATAATGACGGCGGGCGGAGACCTCGGGATCAAGCCGTTTGGATCGCGCGCGTTGAATTCGCTCCGTCTTGAGAAGAACTTCGGCACCTGGGCGCGTGAATACCGGCCCATTCACGGTCCGTTCGAAGCCGGACTCGACCGGTTCGTGGCGCTAAGCAAAAACGATTTCATCGGCCGTGAAAAAGCGGCGGAAGAGAAAACAAACGGACCGGAACGCAAACTCGTAACCCTGACCTTGAAAGACTCGGACGCCGACTGCCATGGCGACGAACCCATTTGGCACGACGGCGGCGTGGTCGGCTGGATCACGTCGGGCGGCTACGCCCATGGCGACGGCGTCTCCGTCGCCATGGGCTATGTGCCGGCCAATCTATCGGGCGACCTCTCGGACGGCGCGTTCGAGGTGGAACTGCTGGGGAACCGGATCGGCGCCACCTTGCGGGCGAGTCCGCTTTTCGACCCGGACGGTCAAGCCATGCGGCTGTAGATAAGATCAATCGTCAATCATCGGAACGCCTCCGGTAACGCCCCGTGACGCGCGTTTTGAACAATCCGGCGCGGTCTCCGTGCGGAGATGTTCCATGTGGACAGGCCCCGTGTGGAGATGTTCCGTGTGGAGATGTTCCGTGTGGACAGGGCCGCCGCGCTCGAAGACCCGAGAGACGCCGGAGACGGCCGTCTTTCCATAAGCGCCGCGCCCCCCAACGCACCGGGCGCTGAAGAGAGTCAATCAACGGAATGGCTTCCGAATTGGCCCGGCGCGCGCCCCTGACCCTTGTCCGCCGCGCTGGGGGGCGAAGAGACTCTCGCCCGCTTCCACCAAGCCTAACAAGGGCCGCGACGCCTTGCGGGCCGGGAAAATCCGTTCCCCTGAACCACCATTAAACCACCGTCAAACCGCCATGAAAGGCGTCTTTGCCCGGATGCTGATGGAACTGGCCGGTCAAAGCGCCGAAACGGACACGCTGACGGACGCGGTTTACGCCGCCACGCCTGGCGCCAGACGGCTCAGCCGTCCGCAAGGCCGCCGAACCGGCGGCGAAACAAAGCATAATCTCGCAGGGTTTCTTCCTGGAAACACGCGAACGCTTTGCATATTTGGCGCATTTGTTTTCACCTCACGCCATCGCCGCATGACCAAATAGCCTTATGACCAAAACCAGTCGATCAGCTGGGCGTGATCCTTGTAAAAATATACACAATTTTTTCGCGTAAAATTCAAGGAAGAACGGACGAGATTTCCCCGGGCAGGCGTTCGGGAGGGACTCCTTACCGTCCACCGGGGGGGGGCTCGCCGGCGGACGCCGCGCCCGGCTCCTCCCCCGCCTCGCCGAGCACGGCCTTCACCTTGCCCGCAAGAGTTTTCAAGGTAAACGGCTTGGGCAGAAAATGGATGCTTTCGTCTTGATCGATTTTATCCTGGAAGGCGTCTTCCGCATAACCGGACATTAGGATAATGGGTACGCCGGGCATCAACTCGCGGGCTTTCTTAGCCAGGGAATGGCCATCCATTCCCGGCATGATGACGTCGGACACAATCAAGTCGATGCCTTTGCCGCCGGAACCGATCTGATCCAACGCCATTTCACCATCCCCCGCTTCCAGAACCTTATAGCCCTTATTGCGAAGGGCCCGGGCGCCGAACATTCGGACGGCGTCTTCATCCTCAACCAGCAAAATGGTCTCTTCGCCGGTCAAATCCACCTCGAACATGGGCAACTCGAGTTCCTCTTGGACGTCACCGCCTTCCCTCGTCCCCCGCCTGGCGGTCTCGAACTCGGCCAATTTCGGCAGGTAGACGCGGAAAGTCGTCCCCTCGCCGGATTCGCTCTCGACGGAGACGAAACCGCCTGACTGGTGGATGATGCCGTAAGCCGTGGAAAGTCCCAGGCCCGTTCCCTGCCCGACTTCTTTCGTTGAGAAGAACGGTTCAAAAATCCGGGCAAGCACGTCTTTCGGAATGCCGGCGCCTCGGTCGATTACCTCGATCAAGACATAGCGGCCGGGCTGAATCACCTCGCCGCCCTCGTTCAGGGCCGTCGTGACGTCCTTGTTGGACGTCTTGATGACCAGCGGCCCGCCATCGGGCATGGCGTCACGCGCATTCACCGCCAAATTGATGATCACCTGATCGAATTGGCCGCGGTCCGCGCGGATCAGTCCGACATCGCGCGCGTGTTCGATTCTCAGCTTTACCTTTTCGCCCAACAGACGCCGCAACAAATTCGCGAGATCGCCCAAACAGTCGCGGATATCAAGCGTTTCCGGTTCCAGATTCTGTTTGCGTGAGAACGCCAGCAATTGACGCACCAAGTTGGTCGCCCTGTTGGCGTTCTGCCTCACTTGCTGGAGGTCATTGAAACTGGGATCGCCGGGGCCGTGACGCTCCAACAGCAAATCCGTAAAACCGATCATGGCCGTCAGCAAATTATTGAAATCATGGGCGACACCGCCGGAGAGCTGACCCAGCGCCTGCATCTTTTGAGACTGCGACACCTGCAACTTCAGGGACTTGTACTCCGTCGTATCGATGAAATGCAGGATCAATCCCGTCACCTCGCCGGCGCCGTCTTCCATACGCCCGGCGAACAGCGCCGCCATGACGGTTTTTTCAGCCCGCAGGGGAATGGAGATATCCATGCGCGCGGTGCGGCTAACGCCCATCACCACTTTGCTCAAGAGTTGATTGACTTGGTCCCGGTTCTCCGGCGCCAAACGTTCGGCGAATGGACGTCCGACCATTTTTTCCCGATGCGCGCGGCTAAGACTTTGGAAGGCGTGATTGCAGTCGAGCACATTGCCCCGCACATCAAGAAGCACGATCCCAACAGGGGCGTCGTCGAACAACGAGCGGAACCGCCGGGCCGGCCCCAAAGGGTCGTTTTCGTCTTGAAGTTCCGGACAATCCGCCGTGACGCCGCGCACGACAAGAGACCGGGAATAGAAGAAATCGCCGTCACTGGTGCGCCGGGTGCTTTGGACGAGGCTTGCGGTAAATTCGAATCCGTCTTGAGACCGGAGCACGACTTCGCCATGGTCGGCGGCCTCGCCGCTCCGCAACGGGGCGCCTTCGGTATCCGTGGCGGCGGCGGAGACAACAAAATCCGAGAAGTTCCGCCCGCGCAAATCCTGACGCGCGACCCCCAGCCAGTCGGCCAGTTGCTGATTCGCATAGATGATGCGGCCTTTGGAGTCGACGGAAAAAAAACCGGCTGGCATGCGCTCCAGCAAATCGACACGGCGCATGTCGGCGGATTGTTTAGCGGTCTGTTGGCGCTTTTCATCGGTGATGTCCTGACCGCGCCAAAGACAATAACGATGAGCGCCGGACGCCAGTCCAAAGGGTGTAACGGACAAGCGCCGCCAGTGGGGTTTCGCATCTTTTCCCCGGACAATCAATTCGCCCGCCCCCACATGCCCCTCACGCCCGGTTTTGCGGAGCCCTTCGAGAGTTTTGGTCGATTTCCCTTTAATATCCAAGGAATTCTCGATGCCGGACAGAATCCTGTCAACCGCCCCTTTCGAGCCCTGCCGGGGGATATTGAACAAGGTCCGGAATTGATCATTCGCGAACACCCCCACACCGTCCCAACTGGTAATGAACAGCCCGTCCGGAGAGTCATCCGCGGCCAGTTTCAACAGTTCCATGACCGCGTCATCCGTGCTGACGCCTGAACCTTCCCTGGCGCCGCCGGAGCCGACCTTACCGCGCTTTTCAACGGAACGGCCGGCGGGCTTCACTTTCTTAACGAGGCGGTCGAGCGGCCCCATGGAGTTGCATCCCTATGACGTTGCAGCCGGATTGCAGGGGCCGGAAATCGAACCCTCGGACCTTATAACCCAATCTGTGCGTTTCGCCAGCGAACCTAGCGCCTTGCCGGCGCCGCCGAAGGCGTTTTGCCTTTCAAACGCCAGACGTAACCGATAACTTCCGCCACGGCCTTGAAGTGTTCCGGCGGAATTTCCTGGTCAATCTCGACACTGGCGTAAAGGGCCCGGGCGAGCGGCGGGTTTTCGACGATCGGCACATCGTTTTCATCCGCCAGTTCCCGAATCCGGAACGCCAGATGATCGACTCCCTTGGCGACAAGTTTCGGCGCCGTCATTTCGTCCATCTTATATTCCAGCGCGACCGCGTAGTGAGTCGGGTTGGTGATAACCACATCGGCTTCGGGCACGGCTTGGGCGATGCGTTGGCGCGTCCGCTCAACCCGCAACTGTCGAATCCGCGCTTTGATTTGCGGATCACCCTGGGTTTGCTTGTTTTCTTCCTTGACTTCCTGGCGACTCATCCGAAGTTGCTTGACGTGCCGGTGTTTCTGCCAGGAAAAATCCAGCGCGGCGATCACGGTCATGACGCCGACGGTCGCGACAGCCATTATAACGGCAATATCACTGATACGCTCGAGCGTCTCCCGGAATGAGATGTCGGTAACGACTTCCAGGTCCCCCAGAAGGGGAATGGCCAGGGCGAAAGAGATGAATCCGACAATACCGATTTTCGTGATCCCCTTAACGAATTCGATGACGGCTTGCGCCCCGAAAACACGTTTGAAACCGCTGACCGGGTTAACCTTGCTCCACTTCGGTTGGATTTTCTTGATCGACGCGTTCAAACCGAATTGACCGATATTCGAAAACACGGCGACGACATAGATAAAGATCAAAAACGGTCCCAGCGTGATCAATAGATCAAGCAAAAGGCCGGAGAAAAACAGCCGCAAGTGTTCGAAATCACTGGGGATATTTCCGGAGCCCTCGATAATCCGGTTCCCCACGAGCGCCACATGCCCACCGATGGCGGGGAACATGAAAATCAAGGCAATGACGCCGCCCAGAAGAATCGCCCAGCTCTTGATTTCTTGCGATTGCGCGACCTGGCCTTCTTCCCGGGCCTTGGCCAGCTTTCGCGGAGTGGGTTCTTCTGTTTTCTGTGATTCGTCTTCTTCCGCCATATCGGTCCCGGCCCCTTTTTCCGTCCGTTCCTAAGATGCCAGGAAAGCGGTAAACGCTTCCTGAAAATGACGGAGGAAAACCAGCATGACGCTGGAGAAAGTAAGCGCTAAAACCGCGATTTGCGCGCTCACCTGAACAGGCAGACCAAAGAAAAACACCTGCAATGCGGGCATCAACCGACCCAGCAAACCCAGGCCGATGTAATAAACCATCGCGACAAGGATAAACGGAATCGTCAGCTTGACGCCAATCGAGAACGCGGTGGCGACATTGCGCGCGACCATGAAGGCGACGTCACCCGTCTGCAACGGAACGCCTGGCGTAAACACCTGATAGCTTTCCATAATCGCGATGAACCAGATATGATGGAGGTCCGTCGCGAAGATGAGCACGACCCCGGAAGTGGTCAGGAAATTGGCGAAGATCGAACTTTGCTGTTGGGAAACGGGATCATTGATCAAGGCGTTGGCGAGGGAGGAGAACAGAGCCAGCAAGGTGCCCGCCACCTGTAACGCCGTCACAAGCACTTGCGCGGTCAGGCCGAAGAAGACTCCGATCAGCACCTCGCCGATGAACAACATGACCAGCCCGATATAACTCTCCGGCGTCACGGGCAGGTTCGGCGTCAAGACCGGCGTCATGGCGAACGCCACGGCGAGCGCCAACAGGATCCTGATTTGAGTGGAAACATATGCGGCGCCTACGCCCGGCGCGAAAGCAATCATCGAGCCGACGCGCGCGAACACCAGCATGAACGCAAAAATATTGAGGGACAACAGCTCGTTAAGCACGCCCATCTCCGGCTTGGGGCCGCTTCATGACGTCAGCCCAGGACGGACATTCGTCCAAACAACTCAGTCGAAAACTCGATCAGGGACGTTGACATAAACGGCAGCAAAAAAACCATCGAGATAAACACGACGACAATCCGCGGCACGAACGTCAGCGTGAGTTCTTGAATGGTTGTGAGCGCCTGAAACAGCGCGATGACCAAGCCGACGATCATACCGATGAACATCACGGGCCCGGCAATCTTCAAAACGAGCCAGAGCGCCTCCTGTCCGACCTGAATGACGGCGGCTTGTGTCATGGCGGGTTGTCTCTACCGCCTTCTCTTAAATCGGCATGCGCAGGATGCGCTGATAGGACTCGAGAACTTTATCCCGCACGTTGACCATGCTTTGCAGGGTCATTTCGGCTTCCTTGACGGCGGTAATGACTTGGGTGAGATCAGCCCGGTCTTGAATGGCGTTCAATGACAGCCGTTCACTTCTCTCCCCAATCCGGCGGGCCTCGTGGATCGCCCCCTTGACCAGGGAGGCGAAATCGTCCTGCAATTCGGACCTCTCCGTCCCGGCGACGGCGGACGCGTCATTTCGAGCCGCCTGATTATACGCCTGGACGGCCTGATTGATGTTGCTCAACGGGTTTGTCATCTCGTCCCACCCCTATCCCTGCCGTTTAATTTTTGAGCACGTCGATGACGCTGGTCAGCATCTCACGCGATGTCTTGATGACGCCGAGATTCGCCTCGTAAGACCGCTGCGCTTGGCGCATATCCAACGTCTCGATCATGGTGTTGACGTTCGGCGTCCTGACATAGCCCTGCTCGTCTGCCGCCGGATGGGCCGGATCATAACGCCGGCCGAAACTGGACAGGTCGTTGCGGATGCGCGACACCCTGACCGTGTCGAGACCGATCTCATTATCGAGCACATTTTTGAAGGTGACCAGCTTCCTCTGGTAAGGTCTGCCACCGGGTGTCTGGGCCAGACTATCGACGTTGGCGATGTTCTCCGCGATAACACGAAGGCGCGTTCCTTGAGCCCTCATGCCGGAAGCGGAAACACGCAAAACCTTGATCAGATCGTCCATCATCGGACCTGTCCATTCATATTAAGCGTTTCGACGAACATTTGGTTTGATTCCCGTTCTGGGCTCGCCATGCGTTGACGAACGGCGCGCCCGCGGCGCCCGCCCGGCGTCAGCGTCTACCCGGGCTGCCCGCGATGCGCAGCAGTTCCAAGTGTTTTCTGTAAAGTTGCACGGTCGCCTTGTGATTGATCTGCACCTCGCCCATCTTTCCAAGCTGCTCTTCCAAGATGACCGAATTGTCATCCGGATTGGTTTCGAACGGCCGGCGTGTTTCCTCGCTGTTGAAATCGACGATACGGCGGCGTTGGCCGCCAATGTCGTCGGAAGACGTTATATCCAGATTCAACTGGGCGCTCTCTCTGCGGATCAGTTCGCGAAACTCAAAGGGTCTTAAATCTCTCGCCCGATATTCCGGGGTATCGGCGTTTGCGACGTTCTGGGCGATGACTTCCTGACGCTGCGTCAGCCAGTCCAGACGTTTCTTGACGGCGCTAAATAAGAGCAAGTCCATGAATTTCGTCCCTCTCATCGGCGTGGACCGCTTGCTGGCCGCAGCCCGGCTCGCGAGACCCTGTTGACGGCGCCCGCCACTTTCATCAGGGCGTTTCCACTAGGCAGTATCTGCCGACCCGCGTTAACAAACAGTGAATCGCCCGTGCGCGCGCCTACTCCCGGCTCCCGTCCATAGTTCCTGGAAATTCCAGCATTTTTCTCTCTTGTCATTGTAAAGATTTGTTAAACCCGCGCGCCGTACCATACCGGCATCGGTTGGCGGTTGTGCAAAAGCTGCCTAGTCACGCGCGAGAAATAGGCGGATCGACATGACGCACCAGGACACCCATCAAGAATCGGCGGGCAACCTCCGCCCCGCCCCCAAGGTGAGAGATTTAATCGCCGTCGCGCTGGCGGAACAGGAAGACGGCAAGGCGCCCAAAGTCATGGCCGGCGGGAAAGGCCGTATCGCGCGGCAAATTCTGGAACTCGCCTTCTCATCCGGCGTCAAGGTGCGTGAAGACGCCGATTTGGCCCATCTATTGAGCGCGATCAACGACGAGAACGAGATTCCGCTGGAAGCCTTCGTCGCGGTCGCCGAAATCCTGATTTATCTCTATCGGGCGAACGGCCTGCATGATTTGGCGGCCGCCTCGCCGGAAGACCTGGTCCGCGCCTGGATGGATGAGTCCGAACCGCCAACCGGCGGAGCCGCTCCGTGACCGGCGACTCTTCCCCTCAGATGTTGATCGAGTCCGAGCTGAAAAGCGTCACCGAAATGCTCAGCGCCGTCCGAGGGCTGCTGATCTCGGGCGACGTCATGGATTTGACGCCCCTTGGCGAGCGGCTGGAGGATCTTTGCCGCAAAATCGAGGAGAACGCGCCTCTGCTGCACGATAGGAAAACCATCGAGCGCAATGTCGAACGCGTTATCCGGGAACTCGGCAAATTGGAGAAAGACCTGCACAGAGTCCAAGGAGACGCGCGCGATGGGTGAGTTAGGCATCGACGATTACATACGTTTCATCGCCGCCCTTATCTTCGTCATCGGGTTGATCATGCTGGTCTCCCACCTGGCGAAACGCTTCGGTTTACCCGGCGTCATGAGCGGCGGCCGGGCGCTTGGCGGATTGGCCGGCATGGCTCCTTCCCGGCGCCTGTCCATGATCGAGGTCATGGCGCTTGACAGCCGCCGCCGGCTGGTTCTGGTCAAACGCGACGATACGGAACACCTTCTTCTTCTAGGCGCCGGCGCCGATTTGGTCGTCGAGCCTGGAATTACTCCAAAGCCCCCAGTCCGGGAAATCCGGCCCGCCGCGCACGGGGAGGCTCAATCACAATGACATCGGCTGCGGGAAAGACCGCCCGGCTAACACCAACTCTTTTCCTTGGGCTGTTGGCCGCTCTAACGCCGGGCGACGTCTGGGCGCAATCAATCTCGTTGGACCTGGGAACCCAGGGCGGCGACACGACCGCGCGGGTTATTCAATTGGTCGCGCTGATCACGGTGCTGAGCATCGCTCCGTCGATACTGATCATGATGACGTCTTTCGTGCGGATCGTCGTGGTTCTCTCTTTCCTGCGTGTGGCCATGGGCACCCAACAGTCACCGCCGAGCCAGGTACTGATCGCATTGGCCATGTTCATCACCCTGTTCATCATGACGCCGACCTTTGAAAAGGCCTGGGAGCAAGGTATCTCCCCGGTCATCAACGGCGAATTGGACGAATTCGAGGGTTTTGAGCGCGCGGTCGTGCCGCTTCGTGATTTCATGATGAACCACGTTCGCGAACAGGACCTCATACTGTTCACCGACATTGGCGGTTATACGGAAGCGGAAATCCGCGAACAGGGCGTCCCGATGCGGGCGCTCATCCCGGCTTTCATGATTTCCGAATTGAGACGGGCTTTTGAGATCGGCTTCCTGATCTTCGTCCCGTTCCTGGTGATCGACATGGTCGTCGCGTCGGTGCTCATGTCCATGGGCATGATGATGCTGCCGCCGATCATCATCTCACTGCCGTTCAAGATCATTTTCTTTGTTTTGGTCGACGGCTGGTACATGACGGTGGGCAGCTTGGTTCGAAGCTTCGGCGGCGGCGGGCTGGGCGGCGGCTAGAATCTTTCACGTTTAGACGGAAGCATATCCGGCATTTCTGAAGCAGTTCGCGCATTCGCCGGGAAAAAATGTTCCGGCGAATGCGTCCGGCTTTACGCCATGTGTCCTCGACGCCGCGTTCCCGGTCTATGCGCATCCAGTGTTTTATCTTTGCGAACGACTGTTCGATGGGGCTGAGACCGGGCGGGCAGGGCGGCGGGAGTCAACCCTCGCGCCCGAGAAATCGCCACGCCGCCTGATGCGATACGCTCACGCCGCGCTCCGCAAGAATATCCTTCAAACCATGCAGGGCCGGATGCAAACCATGCAGGGCCGGATGCGGCGTCCGCTTGAGATGTTCGATGATGAAATCACGATGGGTCTCAAGAGCCCTTTTGCGGCGACTAACTCCCAAGGCTCAGCCATTCCCGGAAACTAACGGCCTTTGGCCGCATCCCATCACCCGGCCTTTAATGGGAGAGGGTTGACCGCGACAACAACCGCAACGCGGTCCCGGTCTCATTCTTGGTTGAGGCTTGCGCGGATCAATTCAACCCGACTTCCGGGTTTTCCCGGACCCGCGTCTCGTAGGACGTCAAAAAATCTTTGAACTTCTCGGCGATCTCGACCTTGCGATTAATCTGGGCGACCGGAAGCAGGCCCTGTTCGGGCCGGGCGACAATCAGATTAAACCCGTCGCCATACTCGGTCAGCGCCATCAAGGGCCCGTAATCCGCCCGGATCATCTCCAGCCCCCGCTCGTTGCCGGCCAGGGTCATGGCGATAGCCAGACTCATAACCAGTTTCGCCTGTGGATCAGTCAACGGATCCTGACGTCCCCGGTCAAACCCGCGCACGACCCTTTGCAGACTTCGCGCGGCATTCAACCAATCGGTGTTGTTCCAGAATATTCGCGCCCGCAGCAACTCCGCTTCCGGCGACTCATCCGGCGCCAACACGGAAATCGCTTCCGTATCGCGGTCCTGTTGAGAGATGGCTCTCGCCGTGATGCGGTTGCGGCGCTGTACAAGGGCGGCGGGAAGTCCGGGGACTTCAGATTCCTTGATGGCGCGTTCCGCGTCACCCCCACGGTCCGAAGCGATTCGTATTTCCGCCAAACGCGCGCCGACACGCGCCTTATCGACACCGCTCAAACGGAATTTAACCTGCTCTTCCAGCAAATTCGCGGCCTGGTCCAGCAAATCGATATCGGCCAGACGTTCCGCCAGACGTTGGATTGTCTCATCCCCCTTTCGCCCCGCCGGCGAGAGTTCCTTGAACTCTTCATAAATCGCGATGGCCGTGACCGGCGGAAGCTCATCCGCCTTGCCCTCCAGGAACAAGGCGCTAAAGGTGTCAGACATAATCTTCGTGATTTCCTTGGCTTCTTCAAGCTTCCGGAAATGCGTCGCCGCCTGACGCAGGGTTTGAAGGCCCTTACGGTATTCTCCCTCCGAGAGGTATAACTCGCCCAGTCTCCGGAGCAGATTGAATTCGCGGCGGTCTCCCCGCCAGGCGAATCTGAGTTTTTCCATTTCTTTGATCGCTTCCTTGGGATCGATCGTCTGTAACTGCGTCAACAGGTCAACCCGTGCCTGAACGGCCCTGAACCGGAACAGCCTGTCGGTCCCATCGATCACCTCTTCCCACAACGCCACCGCGCCATCGAAATCACCGGTGAGTTCCGCAAGCTTGCCCTGGACGAAAGTGATCCGCGCCTGTTGAGAAGGGCTTGGTTGATCGGCGGTCAGAGCATTCAGGATGTTCGTCGCGTTCTCGACGTCACCCACAATGACCGCCGCTTCGCCGATGACGATCCCCAACCGGTTACGAAGATCCCGGGGATAAGGCCGCGCGATGGGCCCCGTACGGCGCAGCTCGATCGCGGCGTCCGCCCGGTTCGCGTCTGATGCGTCAATTCTGGACAGCACCTCGATGGCGCGCCAGAACTCCGCCTCATCGTTGCCGTCAAGGGCCGGGAAATTAAAGTCGGCCCTGGCCTCGGAAATCCGTCCCATCTCGTAATGAGCAATACCCCGGAGCAGGCGAAATTCCTGATTATCCAGGATTTTCTCATTCTTCTCGGCCATCAAGGCCATCACACCCAGCGCTTCGGCGCCATAGCCGTTCGCCACATAAAACCGCGCTAAATTGAAACGCGCTTCCTCGCGCTGGCCTTTCGGAGACTCGGTCAGAATGTCTTGAAGCATCTTTCTATTTTGGACAATGGCTTGAAAATTCGGAGCCTGCCATCGACCCAGGTCCAATAGCCGGGTAAGAGGCCGCGACGACAGCAACCGGGCGCTGGCGGCCGCCTCGGTCGAAACGGGCGAAATCCGCAACGGCGCCGTTGGCGCGCTTGACGCGAGTTCCACGCCTTGGCGAAGCGCCCGGACGCGCAGATCGTCGATCAACGGTTCAACAACGACGCCTTGCGCCGTCCGCGGCAGACGGAATTGGGGATAGACATGTTCCCGTCCTATGCCGTGGCCCAGCGGAATGGCGGGCACGACAACGAGGTTGTCAAGGGCGATGGGATCGGTCAGCGGTATAACCTTGCCGGGTTCGGTCAAGGGCACGAAAACCCGGGCCCCGAGAGGAGAGTCCGGTTCCACTTCAATCTCGAGCGGAGTCCTGGCGACCAAGGCCTGCCTCTTGAACTCCAGCAACCACGCGAGTCCGTCCCGCTTGACAGCCGGATTGACGCTGCTGCTGGGCGTTTGAAGCCTCAAGACGGTGGCTTGCGGGATCAGGACTTGTTCCACACCCTTGATGACGCCGTCTCCAGCCTCGGCCAGGGCCTCCATATCCACGTTGGTCCGTTTATCGAACACGACCCAGAGATTATTGCCGCGCCGAAATACGGCGGCGGCGACCGGCTCGTCCCAATCGAACCGCAGAGTCACCGCGTCCCCTTCGCTGGAAAACGTGGTCTTCGCGTCATCAACGGGACCGCTGCCCGTCGCACGCCCCCCCAAAGAGGCGGCCGACGTACTTCCTCCGGATGCGGACCCTTCCCCGGACGGCGTTGACGAAGCCTCTGGAAGTTGGGGCGATTGAGGACTTTGAGATTCCTGACTACCCTCCTTCGGCGCCAGAGAAATGGGCGCGTTCGCCGCTGTGGCGGGCGGCGGAGACAGCGCCGCCTGATCGATTGGCGCCGGCGCGGCGGAGAGGACCGGCGTCAACGGCCTGGGCGCCGGCTGAGCAATCGCCGCTGATTCCGGGGCCGGAACCGGAGCGCTTGGCGCAGCTTTCGGCTTTTCCGGTTTTTTGGACGCCGGCGGCGCCGATACCTGTTCCGCCGCAGGAGGAGATTGAGAAGCCTGGACCGTCTTTTTCCGCGGCGTCAATTTCGTTGTCTCGCCTCCCGGCACGCTCACTTTCGCGGGAAGCGCGACGGGATCTTGCCATTCCGAAGGCTCGAACACGTCAACCACCACCTTGTTACCGACAGCTAGATTTCGGATACGCGCGTTGACGGGGACGGCGATCACGGCGACAGACGTTGAAGACGAACTGGCTCCCCGCACCCCGTTGACGAATAGCGGCGGGGTTCTATTGATCCGGGCGGTTTGAAAGGCCGCGGCGGCGTCAAAGGTAAGCGTCACCAAACCACCGTCGCGCGACACCTTGTAGCCAACCTTTCGAGGCCAATCGAACACCACCCGGGTATACGTGTCATGGTCCCCTGATCGGACGCCGACGGACGGGACTTGTTGAGCCCAAGCGCCGCCGCCCGCGGCGACCGCCAGGGTCGAAAGAGCAAAAATCGCCGGAATCGCGGACCGCCAGCCGCCAGCCGCGGCCCGGCGGCTTTGCACCGGGAAAGCGCTCATCAGCCGCCTCCCGCCGCCGCAAAAATAACTAGATCGACGCGCCGTCCAAACACACGGCGCTGTTCATCGGACAGGTCCGGCAACCCCTCATAGCGGCTGTCGGAATACCCGAGGGAGAGGATGGCGCCGGGATAACCGGACGCGATCAAGGCATTGGCGACCGCGCCCGCCCGGGCCAGGGAGAGCTCCCAATTTGAAGCGAACGGCCCCCCGGACACAGGGGTTGGGTCGGAATGGCCGTTCACCCCAACCTGATTGCCGATATTGCGCAGAATGCCGCCCAATTCAAACAAAGCCCGACGCGCGCGCTCCGTCATCACAGCGCGAGCCGGCTCGAACAATAAATTCCCTGGCAACGCCAGCACTAATCTGTCCTCCAGAAGCATGAACCGCATATCCTTAAGCAGTTCTTCTTCCTCGATATTTTCCTTCAGAACAGATATTAGGTAATCAAGGTTAATCGCACGTTTACGGAACGCGGTCTGAATATTGTGCGCCGATGAGGAAACGCTGGTGATCACCACGTGTTCCGGATTGAACGTGGACGACAACGAGTCAATCACGTTTTCCCACTCGTCCACCTTCACGTTCGACATGGAAAACAGCAGAACGAAGAACGTCAGCATCAGAGATACAAGGTCCGTGAACGTCAACAACCAGGCCTGAGACTGACCCTGATCCTGCTTCTTGCCGTCCGTGTCATCGGGCCACATAATTATTGGCCCTTTCCGTCACCAGAAGCCGCCGCTGGCGTTTGACCGCCAAGCCGTTCGAAATTCAGTCGCGTTTCCTCTTCCGGCCGGATATAGAAATATATGACGACTTGTCCCGTATCACCGCTCTCCATCCCAATGGAAACACCGTCGCGCGGAGCCCCTTTCGCGATCATTTCACGGGCAAAGGCTCCAGCACGGGCGATATCCAGTGTCTGGGTCGTCGGCAAGGCTCCGTCAGCCAGCGGCGGCACACTGACGATGAACTCCATATCAAACCGCAATCCGCGAGGCCGCGCGCTGATATTCGCGACGACGCGGTCCAGAACCGCGTTCAATTCACGCCGGACGCGGGTCTCGTTGTCATAAAACAGCGCGCGCGCCGGCATCCAGATTCGCATCAGGCGGCCGGGGTGGACAATTTCCACGCGGGAAACCTGAATGGCGGTCGAAAAGATGTCCGTCAAATCCCGCTGAAATCGCTGACCAGCCAGAATATTCCCTTCTTTCGATTGAAAGCGGGCTGGCTCGCTGATCGGCGGAAAAATGGACGTAAACGTCGAGGTCAGACTTTTTTTGACCGCTTCCGACTTCACTTCCTCAAGGGTGGAGATCGTCACCAATAGGATGAAGAAGGCAAGGATAAGCAAAAACAGCGCGAGGAACAGCGCAACCACATTTGGTCCACTGGGTTCTTCATCGACCACATTGCTGAAATCACGGCCAGCCATGGGCATGATTTTACAGGACTAATCGAAACTGGCCAACAACGCGTCGATCTCCGCTTGAGAGATCGCATCGGACTTCATTTGCGGGCCGTGAAGCAGTTCTTCATCGGTCGGCGCCGCCAATTCTTCCTCAGACGCCTCAACCGGGTGCGCGGCTTTATATTTGGCGATCTCTTCGCCAAAGACGTCCAGCAAGCCGTCGATTTTGTCCTCGATATGCTTCAGTGCGCCGACAACCTTGGTGATGCGCTGACCGGTGATGTCTTGAAAGCCGCAAGCTTCGTATATCTGCGTGGTGGCGCGCATCAGCTTGTCGCTGTTTTCGTCTTCCAGTTCCATCTGGACGCTCTCAATCACCTCGACCGCGTCCATAATCGAGTTGGTGGCCTCCGCCGTCGCGTCGACGACGGCGTCCAACTCGTCAGCGGCCTTGGGCAGGAATTCGTCCTTGACCTCATCGGGGCGCAGCGCCGCGATGTCGGTCTTCGCCTCGTCAATGAACTGAGCCAGTTGCATCAGCCCTTTGTATATTTCCAGGTCTTGACGGGTAAGGTCGCCATGCATCGAGTCCATGATGCTTTCGACCACTTCGGAAATTTCGGAAACGGCCACCGTCTCGCCATGGGCGCGGCTGATTTCATCCAGCCGGGCTTGGATATCGGGATCGACCATGGGTGACGGCATACCGCCTCCAGAACTCAGATCTGCGGGTCAAACAGGCGGCTCGCCCATTTGACAGATCCTAGAAATCGCCGAGGACGCTGACCAGCTTGCCTTTAAGCGTTTCCGCGTTGAACGGCTTGACGATGTAGTTTGACACACCCGCTTCCTTCGCCGCGATCACGTTCTCGGACTTGCTTTCCGCCGTGATCATGATGAAGGGAATGTGTTTCAGTTTCTCGTCCGCGCGTACTTCGCGAAGTAGTTGGATGCCGGTCATGGGCTCCATGTTCCAGTCGGAGATGACCAAACCAAAATTTTTGCCGCGCAACTTGCTGAGCGCCTCGGAGCCGTCGGACGCCTCGTCGATGTTCTTGAAGTTTAGTTGCCGCAACAGGTTGCGCAAAATCCTCAACATCGTCTGATAATCATCGACAATGAGGACATTCATGTTCATATCGACGGCCATATTTCGCTCCGCTTTGTTTCCACAGGCGGTTTTTGCAGCAAAACCCGCAGCAGTTTATTCGTGACTCAGGTCAGAGCAAGCCTTTTTCGCGTGCCCCAGACGCTTACCTCATACTTTGGTCATATGGGGATTACTGGATAGACTCCAATACTTCCGCCTCACGATCACCGATTTTTCTTAACGCGATCGTCAATTCACGAGCGCGTTCAGGTATCATTTTCGCAACAATTGGCGATAAACGGCGAGGATTCATGTTCTGAGTGATTTCCAAAAGCGGTTCCAATTGAAGCTCATCGAAGATCCGCGCGGCGTCTTTCGGCTTCATGTTTTCATAGACCTTGACAACATCGTTTTGCTCGGTTTCCCGAATGGCCTTCAAGGCGTTCAACGTCTCGTCGACGGACGCCTGTAAGGCTTGAAGCTCTTGAATTTTCAGATCAATTCGAGATTCCGCAGCCTTCAACAGGGCTTCTCTGGCCACGAATTCCCGTTCCCGCGCGTCTATTTCCCGGCGGCGGTCCGCCAGGCGCTGAAGCAAATCGATCTCTTCCGGCGTCAGAAGCGTGGGATCGTCGGTGATAAGCTTGGACGTTTCCGTATCCTCTTTGATCGACGCCTCTTCCGGCGCGTTTTCAATCGGAACGGGATCCGCATCGGCCGGCGCGGCGTCGGCGCCGGGGGCGGCTTGCTGGGCCTGAGCCGCGCCCGTCGCCACGGATACTCGCGCGTTCATCACTCCGTCCACACCATCAACGATGTCGCCGACCTTCACTGTCAGCAACAGGGTCGCGACGAAGATAGTTATAGGGAGAAATCGGATTTTGTTGAGGAAATTCATAATAAAGCGCCCGCCACTCTCATTTCAGCCGCCCAAACCTTACAGGAAACGGACACCACCCTGGATAAGTCATCGCTGGGAAACGTGCAAGACTTCATCGTCAGCCGGCCGACCGCAGAGCTTTCAGTAGCGCTTTTTCCGCGTCGGAGCGAACCTTCGGCCCGACTTTCTCATTTTCATCGACGGCTTCATGAACGACCTTCGGCGCCGGGCGGGGCGCCGCGTGCGCGCCGCCGTTTACCGGGGCGCCGGCGGGCGGGACGGCTTGATCGCCCAAATCATCACGAGCGATCCGGACGTTCTCTTCCAGGCGGTCTGCCGTTCCCGTACCCCGATCAATCAGGAACACCAGATCGTCTCGCAGGGATTCTGCGCGCATGAGCTGTTCCTGCAAGGCGTCGCTCGCGGTTTTCAACTTGCCGATGCTGTCACCGGCGCGTTCGGTCGCTTGATTGAAGCTGGCCGCCATCTCTTGCAGTTCGCCGCGGTCGCTCCGAAGCTTGGCCAGGCGTTTATTCAACACGAACGCATACACAATGGTCACGGCCAGCAGGATGGCGAGAATGATGTCGAGCATAAGAGCGAAAGGCAGTTCCAAGGGATACCCCCTATCAGAAAACTATATCTGGCGTTGAAATTATCCCCAATGTCTAAAGGATTACCTAATGCCCGGCTAAAAGATGGTTAACTGGTCTTATGCAAACGGTCCAGGCGATCTTCAATTCGAACCGCGATACGGCTCCCCTTGCGGCCCATCCGCGCGGTGTAGAGCGGCACGTTGCCGCACAACATCTGAACCGGGCTGTCGGGCGTCGCGCTCAGCATGATCTGCTCGCCCACTTTCAAGTCGAAGACATCTTTAAGGCGCATGGTCCGCTGGTCGATGACAGCTTCCAGATCTACCTCGGTCAACCACAACTCTTCAGCCAGGTGGGTTTCCCAAATCGAGTCCCGGCCGAATTTCTCCCCCATGAACATCTGCAACAGAAGTTCACGAACCGGCTCCAGCGTGGCGTAAGGCAATAGCAGTTCAAGCCTGCCGCCCCGATCTTCCATGTCAATCCGAAGGCGCGTCACGATGGCCGCGTTCGATGGCCTAGAAATCGTCGCAAAGCGCGGGTTGGTCTCCAACCGGTCAAACCGGAACGTCACTGGCGACAACGGTTCAAACGCCGCGGACAGGTCGTTCAGCATGACGTGGATCATCCGCTCAACAAGCGAACGTTCGATAGTGGTGTAGGGACGGCCCTCGATTCTCATGGCCGCGGTGCCGCGGCGACCGCCGAGAAGCACGTCGACGATCGAGTAAATCAACGAGGAATCGACTGTGATGAGGCCGAAGTTATCCCATTCCTCCGCCTTGAAGACCGACAACATGGCCGGCAGCGGGATGGAGTTAAGATAGTCCCCAAAACGGATAGACGCGATGTTGTCGAGCGAGACCTCGACGTTGTCCGACGTGAAGTTCCGAAGCGAGGTGGACATCAATCGCACGAGGCGGTCGAACACGACCTCCAGCATCGGCAGACGCTCATAAGACACCAACGCCGAAGACAGGATAGCCTGAATGCCTGACTTTTCGCCTGCATCGTCATGTTCATCGTCAAAGCCCAGCAGGCTGTCGATTTCATCCTGATTGAGAACCCGAGTGGCTTCCGGAGCGGCCGCGACGCCAACATCCCCGCCATCACCGCCGTCACCCATCATGGCTTCCCATTCGGCCGCCAACTCGTCTTGTTCGCCTTCGCCGCCTTCGCCGCCTTCGCCGCCATCATCTCCACCGAGCGAGGCTTCCCATTCAGCGGCAAGATCGTCTTGTTCGTCACCAGGCGGTGTCATGGTTCACGCTCCTAAAGCCATGCTATTGTACCAGCATTTCCCTGAAAAGAATGTCACGAACTTCAATCGGCGCGGCGACCGCCCGCACACGGCGCAGCAATTCCTCGCGCAGCCGGTAAATTCCCGCCGATCCTTGCAAATCTTCCAAGCGAAGTTCACGCAGGTAGACCTGGAAGTTATCCAGAATTCGCGTTTGAACGCCGCCGATCGCCTGCTGATCCGCAAGAGAATTCAACTCAAGCGCGACCGTGATCTTCAAGAACTGGGATTTTCGGCCACCGGTATTCAGGTTCACCAGAATCTCATCCAACGGATAGATAAACGAAACATCGGCCTTTTCACCCTCCGCAGCCTCCTCACTTCCTCCCAACAAATTATCCAGAGCACCCGTGAAGAACGCGGCCGCTATACCGCCAACGAAGAGAATCAGGACAACGGCGACGATGATGAGTTTCTTCTTGCCGCTTTTCTTGTCGTCTTTCTTGCCGCCCTCTTCCTCATCGGTCATTTCCTCATCGGAGCCGCCGACTTCTTCATTTTCAAGATCGTCGTCTTCAGCCATACGTCGAATGACCCTTCACTGGATACGGAGAACCTGGGCGCGCGCCCAGCGTCCTTACCTCTTGGATTGAAGCGGATACTAATCCCCGGGCGGTTAACAAGGCGTTGCGATAGCGGGACAAAGCCGCAGCGCCGGACGCCCTCAATTTACCACTCCCCTTATAAGACATCGGCGCGGGCGCGTCAGCAGGCGCAAAAACTGGCGGCGCTCAAGACGCGGATGGGCAAGTTCTGCCCGGCAAAGCATGCCAGAACGGACAATCATTGCCGTTCCGGCTCAACGCCTTTTCCATATAACTCATTGAAAAAAATAAAAACATGGCTTGGCACGCGCCCTGCACAACAGTCGGCAGGAACGTGTGAAACCGTCTTCCGGGACGGGAACCGCCTTGGTCTCTGAGAACAAGCCAAAAGGCTGACGGGGACACGGAAGCAAAACGGGAGGTGGAACGCCCGCAGGCTTCGCGAAGGTGGCGACTATCGCGGAAGAGCGGCCCAAAAAACAAACAGGGCCGCCGGATAAGGATTGTGGAACGATGGAAACGACGACTTTTATCGCCGCCTCGCGGGAAGGGGGCCTTCGCAACGAAATGCGGGTGGTCGCCAACAACCTGGCGAACATGAACACGGCCGGATATCGCTCGGAAGATCTGATGTTCGTCGAACATGTGGTGAGAAGCCAGGGCGGCGAACGCCTGATTGACCCGAAGCTCATTTTCACCCGCGACATAGCCAGCCGCTTGAATACGGCGCCTGGCTCTTTGGAAACGACGGGCGGCTCTCTTGATGTCGCCATCCAGAGCGAGGGATACTTCGCCGTTCAGACCATCGACGGCGAGGAACTGTACACCCGCGCCGGGCAATTCCAGTTGACCGCGGACGGCGGCGTCGTGACGAAAGAAGGACACGCCGTGCTGGGTCAAGGCGGTCCGCTGAACGTCGGCGCCGAGCCGGGGGATATTCAAATTAACCCGGATGGCAGCGTCACGACGGATCAGGGCCAGATTGACCGCATTCGTCTGGTTGGATTTGAAAACGAACAACTGTTGGAGCGCCTGAGCGGAAGCCTCTTCCGATCCCCTCAAGCGGGGGTGGATGTGGACAATCCGCACATGATCCAGGGCAAACTGGAACGCTCTAACGTCAACGCAATCGAGGAAATGTCGAAGATGATCCAGATCCAACGGAGCTTCGACACGATCAGAGGCTTCATCAAGCGTGAAGACGAACGTCAACGTTCCATGATCAAGGAATTCAGCGGTTCGGCCTAACGCCGAGCCAAGAACGCGCGAACACAAGGACCAATCAACGGAGCGGAAAAACAGGGGCGCTCCACCTCGGCGAGATATCAGGCCCCCGAAATCGGGCCGGCTCGCTTGAACCGCCGGAAAACTTCCGAACGCCAAATGGGGAGACCGGCATATGCGAACGAAAGGACGGGAAAATGGCTTTTCGATCTCTGGATATCGGCGCGACCGGGCTGTTGGCTCAACAGCGCAACGTGGAAGTGATCTCGAACAACCTCGCGAACATGAACACGACGGCCTACAAGCGCCGGCGAACTGAATTTCAGGACCTGATTTATCAGGATCTGCGGGGCGTCGGCTCCACGTCAACCGACAACGGAGACATCGTTCCGACCGGCATTCAGGTAGGTCTTGGCGTGCGGTTGGCCGCAGTTTACCGGATTCACGAACAGGGCAACCTGACCGTGACCGACAACTCATTCGACTTGGCGATTCAGGGCCGGGGCTTCTTCCAATTGCAATTGCCCGACGAAACCGCCTATACGCGGGACGGCACCTTCCAGTTGAATGAAAACGGCGAAATCGTCAACCATGACGGCTTCCCGCTCCAACCCTCGATCACCGTGCCGCCGGACGCCATCGACGTGACCATCAACAGTTCGGGCGAAGTGCTGGTCCGCTTGGAAGGCCAGACGGCGCTTCAGAACGCGGGCCAGATTCAATTGGCGACGTTCCAGAACGAAGCCGGTCTGTCCGCCGAGGGCGGCAACCTGCTTTTGGAAACCGACGCCTCTGGCGCGCCGGCGACCGGCAGCCCCGGACAACTTGGCTTCGGCGAGGTTCTGCAAGGCTTTCTAGAGACCTCCAACGTCAACGCCGTTCAGGAGATTTCCAGCCTGATTTCAGCCCAACGCGCCTACGAGATGAATTCGAACGTCATTCAGACGTCGGACGAAATGCTGAACACCTTGGCGCAGATCCGCTAACCCGTGATGTGAGGATATCAACCATGTTTATCCGACGCTCACTAACCGCCGCCGCCGCCGCCCTGGCCCTTTTGCCCGCAGCGGCCGGCGGAGGCGAGACCGGCCGGCCGGTCAGCCCGGACGCCACGGCGCCGGGCTTGCCCGAATCCCCCGAGGCCGCGCCTGTCTTGCGCAACTCCGTCCTGATCAAAGACCGTTACGTTTATCTGGGCGACATTTTCGCCAACGCCGGGCAATTCGCCCGCAAGGCCGTGGCTCATGCGCCCGCGCCGGGCAAGCGGACCAGCCTCGACGCCCGATGGCTCTATCGGATCGCCCAGGTTTACGGCCTGAAATGGCGCCCCGTCAGCCTGAGCCAGGCCATCGTGATCGAGCGCGCGGCCGTCACCATCAGCGCCGCCGAGATTGAGGACGCCGTTCACTCGGCCTTGATCGAGCGCGGCGCGAAGCCGGGCATGGAACTGGAGATCGCCACAGGACGCTCGCCCATGCATATCCCGGTTGATGCGGACGGCGCCGTCCCGCAAGTGAAACAGATAAGCTACGATAGCCGGTCCGGTCGCTTCACCGCCGTTGTCGCGGCTCCGGCGGACGATCCAGCGGCCCAGCGTCTCCGGGTGACGGGGCGCGCGCACGCCATGGAAGAAACGCCGGTCGCCGTTCGGCCGCTTCGGCGAGGCGAGACCATCTCGGCCCGGGACATCGCCATGAAGCCGGTGCGCAAATCGCGTCTCCAGCATGACACGATCATGGTGATTGACGATCTGGTAGGCATGTCGCCCCGCCGTAACTTGAGCCCCGGCGACGCCATTCGAGAAACCGAGATTGAGAAACCCTTGCTGGTTCGGCGCGGCAAGCTCGTCACCTTGGAACTCAGCTTCGTCGCCATGCGGCTGACCGCTCAGGGCAAAGCCCTTGAGAACGGCGCCGAGGGCGATTACGTCCGGGTCCGCAATACGCAGAGTAATCAAGTGGTGGAGGGCGAGGTTGATCGCACCGGCCGGGTCGTCGTCACCATGACCAGCCCCTTCAAACAGGCCAGTCGATAGGAGGCCGCGATGACGACCAAGACGAAGACGCCATCGAACACCGTTCGATTGATTGCCGCCGGCGGTCTGCTGAGTATGGTTCTGACCGGTTGCAATACGTTAACCCGCCTGTCGGATGTGAATGGCGGCCCAAGGGTCAGCCAGATCCAGAACCCGGTCACCGCGCCGGATTACCAGCCGGTGAGCCTGCCCATGCCGGCGCCGGTGGCCCCGCCCAGCAACCCGAACTCGCTCTGGCGCGCGGGGGCCCGGGCCTTTTTCAAGGATCAGCGCGCCAATGACGTCGGCGACATCGTGACGGTCCGGTTGACGCTGGATGACAGCGCGGACCTGGAAAACGAGACGGAACGTGACCGCAACGACAGCGAGACCACGTCGGCGGCGGCGCTCGCCGGTTTCGAAACCGATTTTAAGAACTTCCTGCCCGACGCCGTCAACCCGGCGAACCTCGCGCAATACTCCGGCGTCCATTCTACGGCAGGCGAGGGCGAGATCGCCCGGTCCGAGAGCATCGACCTGATCATGGCCGCCGTGGTCACCCAGGTGCTGCCCAACGGCAACCTGGTGATTCTGGGCCGTCAGGAAATCAAGGTGAACGCCGAGCTTCGCGAACTTTATGTCACAGGCGTCGTCTTCCCCGGCGACATCGACACGGACAACATCATCACCCATGACAAAATCGCCGAGATGCGCCTGGCGTATGGCGGCCGCGGCACCCTCAGCGATCTTCAGCAACCGCGCTGGGGCACACAGATCTGGGACATCTTGTTCCCGTTCTAAGAGGCGGGCCCGCCGGGGCGGGCTCCTCTCCGCCCTTCGCATAATGTCCGTTTGGGAGTTTCACAGTTCCCGTTCTGGGTTCGCGAAAAGAACCTGGATCACCTTTAAAGGCCGGCCAGAGCGCCGGCCTCTTTTTTGAAATGCCCCTGGAACAAAAAGGCGGCCAACGGCCGCCTTTGTTTCCCGTCCACGCAAGCGGATAGACGATTAATCGTCCCGGTGCGTCCGCTCCATGCGTTCATGACGCTCTTGCGCTTCCAGGCTTAGCGTCGCGATGGGGCGCGCCTCCAAACGGGAAATGGAGATTGGCTCATCCGTTTCTTCACAGTAACCGTATTCGCTCGCTTCGATACGTTTAACGGCGTCATCGATCTTGGCGATCAGCTTGCGCGCCCGGTCCCGGGTTCGAAGTTCAAGAGCCCGTTCCGTTTCAACGGAGGCGCGGTCCGCGATATCCGGCTCCACAATGCCGCCTTCCTGGAGAGATTGAAGGGTTTCGTTCGACTCATCCAGAAGCTCGCCGCGCCAGCGCAACAACTTCTGGCGGAAATACTCCCGCATGGTGGGGTTCATGAACTCTTCGTCACTTGACGGAGAATAATCCGGGGGAAGGGTCACGTTCATCGTGTTAAGCTCCCAAAAACATTATTTGTTTTATCGCGGCGGAATATAAGGACGCGAGGACGTCTCGGCAAGAGACGTTTCCGGTGTCCCGGCCGAAAATCTGCGATCAACTATCACATGAAAAAGAAAATTTATAATATCGTTATGCGTTTATAGCGGCGAACTGAGCGGGCTAAGTTGTTTGACGTGTGAGTTTGGCAAGTTCGACTTCCGCGCGCATTTCAATGTCGCCAATAAGCTCGTTCAGCGCCTCATCCTCACAATGAGGACGTTTCTCACGCAGGTTTTGCGCCAAGCAAATCAGCTTGTCCTTCGGAACCCGGCCGCCGAGAACGTCCAAACGCAGTTCATCCAGCATGTCGAGCAGGAACTTTCCCCGTTGCAACATTAGCCCCTTCGAGCGGCCGTCCGTCGCGTCTCCGACATCTTGAGCGGCCAAAACCGCGGACATGCCCGTCACAACCCCGGCCCCGGCCGCCCCTTGCGCCGAGGCCGTCTCGCCGCCGTCATCCACGACGCCCCGTAATTGGTCGGAAAACGCGCCGTCCGGATTGGCTGATTTTGATTTTTTGACGTTGCCAGCCCCTTTGGACCCGCCGACACCACTGACTTTCATAAGACCGAGCGCCTCTATCCAACGCTTTAACCGCCCAAAGATATGGGGGTTTCGTTAACAATTCGGAAGAGCCGGACCGAAAACCGGTGATCCGCAAAAAACTTATCGAGAATGACTTGCAATCGCATCAAGGCATATTTAAACCTTAGACGCGCAACTGATAATCATTCTCAATATGAGTTGTGAACAACCCGCGAACCCCCTGAGAAGGACAACGACAAATGAAAGTGAAACTCGTATCAGCCATGGTTCTGGGCGGCGCGCTGATAGCCGCCGCTGAAACTCCCGCCTTCGCCAGCGGGGAAATAAACCTCTATTCCTATCGCCAACCGTTCCTGATCAATCCGATCTTGGAAGAATTCACGAAAAAGACCGGCGTCAAGGTGAACACGGTGTTCGCCAAGAAAGGCATGCTTGAGAAAATCAAGGCCGCCGGCGCGAACAACCCGGCGGACGCCGTGTTGACGGTCGACATCGGCCGCTTAAACGAGTTGAGGAAGGCTGGCGTTCTGGCGCCCGTCAAATCCGGCATTTTGGAAAGGAACATCCCCGCCAACCTGCGTCATCCGGATGGCTTCTGGTTCGGCCTGACCACGCGGGCGCGCGTCGTTTACGCCTCGAAAGACCGCGTGAAAGACGGCGAGTTGAAGACCTACGCCGATCTGGCGGACCCGAAATTCAAGGGCCGCATTTGCCTGCGGTCCGGCAAGCACCCCTACAATGTCGCCCTGATCGCGTCGATGATCGCCCACAAGGGCGAAAAAGCCACTCAGGAATGGCTTGCCGGTCTGAAAGACAACCTTGCCCGCAAACCGGCCGGCAACGACCGGGCTCAAGCGAAAGCCATCTTCGAAGGTCAATGCGACATTGGTCTCGCCAACACCTATTACATGGGCAAAATGGAGACCAACGAGAAGAAGGCCGAACAGAAGGATTGGGCTAAAGCGATCAAGGTCGTCTTCCTGAACCAGGACAGCTATGGGAACCACGTCAACATCTCGGGCGCCGCCGTCACCAAGTCCGCCAAGAACCGGGAAAACGCCATCAAGTTGATCGAGTTCCTGTCCGGTGATTACGCCCAGAAACTCTACGCCTCGCAGAATTTTGAATATCCGGTGAAGGCCGGTGTCGAGCTTAACCCGCTGGTCAAGAGCTGGGGCGCTTTCAAGGCCGACGGCTTGAGCCTGGAGGAAATCGCCGAGTTGCGTCCGCTGGCGTCCAAGCTGGTTGACCGCGTTCAATTCAACAATGGTCCGGGCAGCTAACTCTCTCCCAAATAGCTTCTCAGACTCAAGCGCGGCCGTCTTGTCCAAGGCGGCCGCGCGTTCGTGCCGCATGGTTGTCATTGCATCCACATTGAAAATGATTATCAATATCATGCCTGCACCGCCACGGCCCCGCCCAGCGGCCCAGTCACCCCAAGCAACCGTATTTGAGATCGGCCCCTGTGCCTTCAACCGCCCCCCTCTCCGCCGTCTCCGAATCCTCTCTCCGCACGCGTCCGCCGCGCCTGTCCGGCTGGAGTCTGGCGACCATCGGCGTCTCGCTGATCGTTGCGGCGCCACTGATCGCCGTCGCGGTCATCGCCTTGCGGCCCAGCGGCGATATCTGGTCCCATTTGGCCAATACGGTGCTGTGGACCTACATCGCCGAAACCGTCACATTGATGGCGGGCGTCGGTTTCGGCGTCTTCATACTTGGAACGGGGACCGCTTGGCTTGTGACTATGTGCCGATTCCCGGGCCGGACGCTGTTCAATTGGGCGCTGCTGCTTCCCTTGGCCGTGCCGGCCTATATTCTGGCCTTCGTCATTACCGATCAGTTGGAATATGCGGGCCCCGTGCAAAGCGCGCTCCGGGACATCTTCGGCTGGCGGAGCGCGCGGGATTACTGGTTTCCCGACATCCGCTCGACCGAGGGCGCCGTCATCGTCATGTCATTGGTGTTGTACCCGTACGTTTATCTGCTCGCGCGCGCGGCCTTCCTGGAACAATCGGTCTGTGTGCTTGAGGTCAGCCGCACGTTGGGCAAATCGTCCTGGCGGGCGTTCTGGCATGTGGCCCTTCCCCTTGCCCGCCCGGCAATCGCCGTGGGCATGACCTTGGCGTTGATGGAGACCTTGAACGACTACGGAACGGTCTCGTTTTTCGGCGTTCAAACGTTTACCTCCGGCATCTACGACGTCTGGCTGAACATGAATTCCCGCACCGGCGCGGCGCAGTTGGCGAGCCTGCTGATGGGTTTCGTCCTGATCCTTGTCGTGCTGGAACGCATGGCCCGCCGCAGCCAGCGCTATCACCACACGACAACCCGCTTTCAGGCGTTGCCCGCCACCCCCTTGAGCGGCTGGCGGGCTTTCGGCGCCGTAATGGCTTGCGCGCTTCCGGTCCTGCTTGGTTTCGTTCTGCCGGCGGGCGTGCTGACAAGCTACGCCCTCGAGTTCCATCAAGAAACCTGGGAGGCCGATTACCTGACGATCACGGCGAACAGCCTGACGCTTTCAACGCTGGCGGCCATCGGCGCGGTTGGGCTGGGCATGATCCTGGCGTATGGCCTTCGTATCAATCCGACCCCGCTGACGCAAGCCGCCGTCCGTTTCGCCAGTATCGGCTACGCCGTCCCGGGCGCCATTCTGGCCATCGGCGTGATTATCCCGCTGGGCGGGCTCGACAATATCATCGATCAGTTCGCGAGGGACGCCTTCGGCGCCGGCACCGGATTGATTTTCAGCGGCACCATCGCCGCCATCTTATTTGGTTACATAGTACGCTTTCTGGCCCTTTCCTTCTGCGCCATCGAGGCGAGCCTGGACAAAGTCACCCACAGCATGGACGGAGCGGCGCGGACGTTGGGCCTGTCTTCGTTCCAGACTCTCAAACGCGTCCATTTCCCGCTCGTGCGGGGCAGTTTGCTGACCGCCGGATTGATGGTCTTCGTCGATTGCATGAAGGAACTGCCGATGACCATCATCCTCCGGCCGTTCAATTACGAGACCCTGGCGACGTTTGTCTTCCAATATGCATCCGACGAATTGTTGGAGGAGAGCGCTCTGGGCGCCCTCACCATCGTCGGCGCCGGGATCATTCCGGTAATCCTGCTCTCCGTCACCGTCTTGAACAGCCGCCAAACCAAGGCCCGCCGCCATGACGCCTGACGCTGGTCTGCACATGCTGAACGTTTCGCACAGCTTTGGCGGGACACGCGTCCTGAACGGTGTTTCCGTCTTTGTGCCGGCAGGCGAAGTCGTCTGTCTGCTGGGACCCTCGGGATGCGGCAAGACTACGCTCCTGCGGATCGCGGCGGGGTTGGAGCCGTTACAGGCCGGGCGCGTCACGATCGGTAACGACCTCGTCGCGGATGGCCGTGACGGCGGAAGCTGGCCACCAGAAAAACGCGGCGTCGGCCTGATGTTTCAGGACTACGCCTTGTTCCCCCATCTCAGTGTTTTTGACAACATCGCCTTTGGCCTGGAAGGACGTGCGGCGCGGGAAGCCCGCCGCTCCTGGATTTCGCGGGCGTTGGATCGCGTGGGTTTGCAAAATTACGCCGGCGCCTTTCCCCATGTCCTGTCCGGCGGCCAACAGCAACGCGTCGCGCTGCTGCGCGCGCTCGCCCCGGAACCGCGCATTTTGCTTCTGGACGAGCCGTTCTCGGGCATGGACGCAACCCGCCGGACGCAAATCCGCGAACAGACCTTCGGCGTGCTCCGGGACGCCGGCGTCGCCGCCTTGATGGTCACACACGATCCGGAAGAAGCGATGTTCATGGCCGATACGATACTGATCATGGACCAGGGCCGCGTGGTGCAGGACGGCAAACCGGTTGACATCTATTTCAACCCCGCCAGCAGCTTCGTCGCCGAACTGTTCGGTCCGGTCAATCGCTTCACCGGCGCCGTCGCCGGCGGGACGGTCGCCACGCCTCTTGGTCTCTTTCGAGCCGGAGACTTGTCCGACGGAACACCAGCGGAAGTCCTTATTCGCCCCGAGGCCCTAAGCCTTTCAAAAGAGGCAAATGGCGGTGCGGAGGGACTCAACGTGCTCAAAGTCGTCTCCGCGCGCTCGCTAGGGCGCTCCAGCCATTTGTCACTGACTTGCGAAACTGGAACGGGTCAACGAATCATTACCGCCCGTGTTCCGGATGTCTTTCTTCCGCCCGCGGGAGAGGAAGTCGCCGTCGATGTGGCGCCTGAGCGGGCCCATGTCTTTCCCCTGCCGGCGGACTGACTTCCCATCTTCCGCTCCACGCCGGCAATAATTGCCGGGTCTATGTCCGGTACGGCGCTCATGGGCAAGTTTTGCCTTTTTAGAACTCTATGAAATTATTATTTTTCAATGGTTTAACCGTATTTCATCCTGGCATTGCCCTTGCATCGAAATCTGCGGATGAGACCGTGATGAAAACCGACACGAGGTTTTTCGATGGAGTTGAGGTAGATGACGCTCGGTGTGTTCCAAATAACAACGTCGGCGATGGTCAATCAGGCGAGCCGTTTGAATGCGATCGGTTACAATATCGCCAACGTCAATACGGTGGGTTTTAAACGGACCGACGTCGGATTTAAAACACTGGCCAGCGCCAGTTTTTCGAACGCGGGCGCCAACTTCGGCGCCGCCGCCGCCTTGACGTCGCAAAACGACATCGGCGGCATTCGATCCGCGCAATTCAATCGCATCGACGTACAGGGCCAACTTTACCTATCGCGCGGCACTCTCGACGTGGCGATCGTCGGCCGGGGATTTTTCGCGGTTCAGTCCGACTTTCCGGGCGTCGGCCAGTCGATCACGACCGCCGACAACCCCGCTATTCGTTACACGCGAAACGGAGATTTCCAGATCGCCGTGGCGCCCGGAATTGTCGACGACACCGCGTCGCTTGACGGCGGCGCGACGACGATCACCGTCGATCAAGGGTTTCTCGCCGACAGTTTCGGCAACTATGTGCTGGGCGTGCCAGTCAATCCAGACGGCCAGACGTTCTCCATCGGCCCGCTTCGGCCGCTGCGCCTGGATCAATTCGCTTTCGCCAACACAGGCGTCGCGACAACCGAAGCCTCATTGAAAATCAACATTCCGTCAAGCGACCCCGCCGGAACGGTCAACACCTTCGGGGCTGAAGTGGTGGACGCCAGTCTGAACCCGCAAACGGTGACCTTTAACTTCATCACCGGCGCGCGGCCCAACGAGGCGGACCTCACCGTCCCTCCTCCCCCCGGCGCGACGACGGCGACAGTGAACGGCGCGAACGGCGCTGTTATCAACTCTATCGGCCAATTGGAGTTCACCTCCCGCCCCGCACAAGGATCGTCCGTGGTGATCAACGGTATAACCTATCGATTTGACCGCGACGGAACCGTGACGGAAACGCTTACCGGCGCCAATCCCGTCGTTCGCGTCGATACGTCGGCCAACAACACGGTTTCACAGGATGTTCGAGCCTTGCTGGACGAGATCATCCAGCACGATCCCGCCTTCGACACGACAAACGCCCGCGCATCCAATTCCATCACCGCCAGCAACGTACTGACTTTCACGGAAGACGGCACAGGGGCTATCACGGTGGATGGCTCGGGTTTGCTGAACGATAACGGCGCCAGCGCGGTCAATCAGACAACGGCCTTCACAGTGTCCCAGGTAAGCGGCGCCTTCAGCGACGTCTCCCGCTTTACCTTCACCCGGACGCCGGCGGCAAGTGATACGGTCACCATCAACGACATCACCTATACATTCTCCACATCGGAAACAGCGGATAGGGACGGCGGCAATACGATCATCTCATTGGCGTCCGGCAATCTCTCTGAAATAATCGCCGACCTGGAGGCCGCCGTCGAGGGGCAAGACCTGCATTACGCCCAAGGAGCCGGGACGGTCAGAAGCGTCGAGACGGCGACGGCCGGGACCACCGCAACGGGGAATAATGACACGCTTGAGTTGACGGCGCTGGCGTCGGGCGCCTTCAACGTTTCCTCGACGGACGGGCTTTTATCCGGCCCGGCGGCCGTAGACGCCCAGGCGGCGCTTATCTTTGCGAACACCGGGGGAATTCAAACAAGTAACATTGAAAGTGTTACGTTCAACAATCCTGGCGGCACGGTCTCCCAAACCTTCACCCTGGACTTGTCCGAGACGTCGCAATTCGCCGGCGAATTCGCGCCCGGTCTGTTCACCCAAAACGGTCTGGAAAGCGCCGTCCTGGCGGATATCGACATTGACCAATACGGTGTCGTCAGCGGGACTTTCTCGGACAACTCCCGCCGGGCGCTCTATAAAATTCCGCTGGCGACCTTCGCCAACCCGAACGGACTGCTGACGAGCAACGGGCCGCTGTTTCAAGTAACAGAGGATTCCGGCGCCCCGCAGTTTGAGTTCATCAACGTCAACGGCGTGGCCAGAATTCACCCGGAATCTCTCGAAGGTTCCAACGTGGATCTCAGCAAGGAATTAACCGACCTCATTGTCGCGCAGCAGGCGTACAACTCGGCGTCGACAGCCTTCTCGGTTCAAGACGAACTGCTCGAAGAAGCTGCGAACATGACGTAGGCGGCCGAAACATAATTTCGGCGGCGCCCCATGCATCAGGGCAATCCCCAATCGGGCCGCCCGTTTCCATTTCATGCCTGAAATCTCCAACTGTCCCCCCGTCTCATCAACTCCGGCAATTCTTGCCCACTCTCCGCCAAAATCTGCCGGTTTTGCCGTATAACCGGTCTTTCAGATCATAAAATTTTATTTAAAAACAATGGGTTAAATAATTTTCCGCATGGCATGAAATTCGCACTGGATAAAGTGAAGCCATAAGTCCGGCGAAGATTCGGGCAGGCGCGAATGGATGCAAAAGCCGTATGTGGAACAGAAAATGATTAGATTTTTGACAAAAGCACTGCTGGCGGCACTCCTGATCACAGGAATCTTCGGCGCGCGACCGGCGGAAGCCGCCTCGCGTATCAAGGACATCGTCGACGTGGAAGGCGTGCGCCAGAACCTGCTCGTCGGTTATGGCCTGGTGGTTGGCCTTAACAATACCGGCGACACGCTCGCCGCCGGCAACTTCACGCAAGAAAGCCTGCGCTCCATGCTCAACCGGTTGGGCGTCGCCGTGACCAACGACGGCATCGCGTCCGACAATGTGGCGGCGGTGATGGTCACAGCCTCGCTTCCCGCCTTTGCCCGTCAGGGTTCGCGGGTTGACGTCACGGTTTCCGCCTTGGGCGACTCTCAAAGCCTGCAGGGCGGCACGCTGTTGGTCACTCCGCTGCTCGGAGCCGACGGCGAGGTTTACGCCGTCAGCCAGGGTCAAGTGGCGATTGGCGGCTTCGCGGCCGCCGGTCAAGCGGAAACGGTGACGCAAGGCGTTCCGACGTCGGGCCGGATTGCGAACGGCGCTATCGTCGAGCGCGAGGTTCCCTTTGAATTCGGCAATGAAAGCGAGATCAAGCTGACGCTGCGCAACCCCGATTTCACCACCGCGCGCCGCATCGCCCAAGCCATTAACGCCTTCCTGGGCACATCCGCAGCCCGGCCCAGCGATCTGACGACGGTGCGTGTTCGGGTTCCCCAGGCCTACACCGGCGACACCGTGAACCTGATCACGGATTTGGAACAACTGCGGGTCGAGCCAGATCACTTAGCCCGCGTGCTGATTGACGAGCAGACCGGCACTATCGTGCTGGGCGAGAATGTCCGAATCTCCACGGTCGCCATCGCCCAAGGCTCGCTCACCATTCGGATCACAGAGACGCCCCAGGTTTCCCAGCCGGGTCCCTTCGCGGAGGTCGGCGAAACAACCACGGTCAACCGCACCAATATCGAGGTTGACACGGACGCCGAACAGCGCCTGGCGATCGTCGATGACGGCGTAACGCTACAGGACCTGGTTAACGGCCTGAATGCTCTGGGCATCGGTCCTCGCGACCTCATCACCATTCTTCAAGCCATCAAGGCGGCCGGCGCGCTGCAGGCTGAAATTCAGGTCATGTAAGAGAGGGTGAAACGATGACGTCAATCGATACGGCCCTTCCCGGCGGCCTGCCTGTCCAAGTCACGGCGCCGGTCTTGCGCGAACTTCAGCGTCATGAACAGGGCGAAGCCGCTCCCGAAAAACTGAGGGCCTATGGCGAACCAGCCAATGTCAAGGACTTGAACCTGGCAAAGATGCGGGAAGTCGCTCAGGATTTCGAGAGCGTTTTTCTGGCCGAGATGATCCGCCCGCTGTTTGAGAGCGTGAAGCTCGATAGCCCGTTCGGCGGCGGCCAGGCGGAAGACATCTTCAGCAGCATGCAGGTCGACGAATACGCCAAAGCGCTGTCCAAGCGCGGCGGCGTCGGCATCGCGGATCAAGTGCTGGATCAACTCATTCGAATGCAGGAGGCAGCGTAACGTCATGGAACATGAAGAACGCCTGGAAAGCATGATGGAACTGACCCATCGCCTCGCGGATTTGGTCGAAACGGAAAACTTGGCGCTGGTCGAGCGCCGGAACGCCGATGTCGAGAACATGCTCGAGGAGAAAGCGACGCTGTCGCGGCTCTACGAAAACCGGTTCAAGGCGCTTGAGGAGCTAAACGTCAATTGGGGGCAGCTTGGCGAGGAAAAACGCCAGGAAATGGCGAACACGGCGGAACGCCTGAAAACCCTGACGGACGAGAACGTCATGCGCCTTAAAGTCGCCGCGCACGCCAATCAAGCCGTTCTGGAAGCGGTCGCCGACGCCGTGCGCGCGAATACGCCGCACGCCGGCACCTATGCGAAGAACGGCAAGCAGGGCCAAGAGGGAATGCGCGCGGCCGCCAACAGTATGTCGGTTTCGCTGGATCAATCTCTGTAAACCCGCGGCCTCGGCCATAGAGCCGGGATCGACAGTCAAAAGAAAGCGGGAGAACGCGTCATGGGTGGTATTACAAGCGCCCTTCAATCGGCATCCAGCGGCCTGCTGGTCAACCAGAAAGCCCTTGGGTTCCTGTCGCAAAATATCGCGAACGCGAACACGGAAGGCTATTCACGCCGCATCATAACGCAAAAATCCGTGACCCTTAACGGCGTTCCCGCCGGTGTGCGGCTCGGCGAAATCAACCGCGCCATCGACAATAACCTGCTCAAGCGCGTGCGGGATGAAATGTCGGAGCTGAACTTTCTGACCTCTAAAAGCCCATTCTTCGACCGGCTTCAGGAAGCCTTTGGGTCACCCGGGAACAACACCTCGCTCAGCCATATTCTTGAGAAATTTCAGAACTCCGCCGAACTGCTGTCCGCCACGCCGAACCGGTCCGTGGAGCAGGGCAATTTCGTGCGCCAAGCCGAAAACGTTTTCAAGAACCTAAGGGATCTATCCAATTTGGCGCAGGATCTGCGCCTTAGGGCGGACCAGGACATCACCAATCTCGTGACTGAATTGAACCGGCTTGTGCAGGACGTGGATCAATCCAATGACGACATTATTTCCATTCGTTCCATCGGCTCTGATACAAGCGAGTTGGAAGACGCCCGTGACAATTCACTGGACCGCATCGCCGAAATTCTGGAAATCCAGACTTTTTCGCGAAACGATGGTGATGTCGTCGTCTTCACGAAATCCGGTAAAACACTCGTCGACACCATCCCGCCGGCAATTACCCACACGGCCGCTGCGGTGATCACCCCGACCGCCACCGTGTCCGGCGGCGAGATTGATGGGATATTCGTCGGGCCTCGGGCGAACTTGTCCAACGACATTACCGCCGACCTGAATCGCGGCGGCATCCTGGGCGGCTTGGTGGACATTCGCGATAATGTTTTACCAAATCTGCAAAGTCAGTTGGACGAACTCGCGGCGGAACTCCAGACCACGATCAACCAGGTTCACAATCGCGGCGTTGCGTTCCCTGGTTATCAATCGTTCGAAGGCACACGGGTCTTTAACCTCAACAGCACGGCCAACATCACGCCGCAATTTTCCATCGACGCGAACGACGACACCGTTTTTGTATTGCTCGACGGCGCGGGCAATCAACAGAGCGAGATCAGGCTTTCCGAGATTCTCACGGGCAGGTCGGGCACGACAACATTGGGGGACGGCACAAACGCCGGGAACGGCCCGATCACCATCGTTGAGTTCGGGGCCCGGCTGGAAGACTACCTTCAAGCCAGCGGCGCGCCCCAAGCGGCGGCGCGGCTCACAGACGACGGACGTTTCAACATCAACCTTTCACAACCGAATCTGAATCTCGCAATCCGGGATGAAGCCGGCCGAACGCCCGGCGGCGCACATGAGGATGCGGTCATTTCCTTTGATCCGAACGGGGATACCTTCATCGACGAAACAATTAACGGGTTCTCCAGCTTCCTCGGGCTGAACGATCTGGTGGTTGACAACCTCGCCCCCAACTCGTTTGACAGCCAGCTGCTATCCCCAGGATTTACGACAACAGCGGGCACCTTAACATTCTTCACCAATGATGGTTTCCTGGGCGCCGACACTCCGGCTCCATCGACGGCTTTTGACGCGTCCGCGACGCCTTTGACGGTTCCGGCGGGGACGTCCCTGACGGAACTGGCGAGTTTGATCACCGATAACATTCCTCAAGTCACGGCCGCGATTATTCATGAGGCAAGCGGCGTTCGGCTGCGCGTCAAACACGATGAGGGCTCAGCCCTCACCATTACGCAGGCGGCGGGGCAGACCTTTCTCGGCAATTTAGCCTTGGAGCCCGCCCGTTCGGGCCGCGCATCCGCCCTTTCCATCCGTAATGATATTGTCGCCAACCCGGGCAAGGTGGCCCGTGGGCAAGTGCGGTTTGACTCCGCCATCGGGGCGGCGGGGCAATATCGGGTTTCGTCCGCGGACAACGCCAACATCGAAGCGCTCGCCGACACGTTGGAATCGGCGAACAGCTTTGAAGCCGCGGGCGGATTACCGAACTTGAATCTTAATTTCGCTGATTTTGGCGCAGCCGTCGTCGGCAGAAGCTCGTCGCTCGCGCAAGCCAACGAGACGGCTGAAACCAGTCAAAAAACACTGACCAACGCGCTGCAATTCCAATCCGACAACATTCGCGGCGTCAACGTGGATGAGGAACTCGCAAACCTGATCGTCCTTGAGCAGGCCTACTCGGCCGCCGCCAGAGTTCTGAGCGTCATTCAGGACTTGATCGACGAGCTAACCCGGTCGGTGCTGTAGGAAGGAGATCATGTCATGACCCGTCTCGGCACACTCGCATCCAGTCAGGCGATCATTAACCGGCTGTTGTTGACGCAGACGAATCTATTTTCTCTGAATCAACAGACCTCATCTCAAAAGAAAGCCCAGGTCTACAGCGGTCTGGAGACCGGCGTCAGCCAGCGTCTGCTGGATATGGAAACTACCCGCGACAGTCTTGAGAGATTTCAAACCAACAACGAGATTGCCGATCTCCGCCTTAAGGTGCAGGAAACCACACTGAAAGGGATCAATGACGACATCGGGAATTTTCGTAAGCTACTGAACACATATCATCAGAATTTCGGCGTTTCCAGCGAAACCAAGACAAATAAAATTCAGGACAACGCTTTCCGGATGCTCTTGAATCTTGAGGGATTGCTGAACACCGAGGACGACCGCGGTTTCATATTCGGAGGCGGCAGAGCGACAACCGAACCCATAGATCTAGGCCTCACAACCAAAGCGGCGTTCCAATCCGTATTCAATGGTTCGACCGTAACGGTTCCAACGACCCGCAATGCGGCGCTGGCGGACTTCACCATCAATAACAACCCTGACACTCTTGACCCGAACTTTCTCACCTTCACCGGCACGACCAGTGGCGGCGACAGCCGGATCAGTTCGTCCGTCGCTCAATTTCAAAACGCCGACGTCGGCGGCACGATCAACATTTCCGGAACCTTGAACGGCGTCAATGACGGGACTTACACAATTGCGGCTGTCGATCCGAACGGCTTTTACATCGACGTCGTCACCAAACAACTGACTGACGAGACGGGCGCCGTGGACGACCCCTTGAACGCCACATTCACCTATCCAATAAGTTTGGAGCCTCTGGTCGATAAAACCGTGACGGCGGAGGTTTCCTTCGACCGGCAAACCAATACGATCACAGCGGCGGAAACTGGCGCTCTTTCCGACATTCCAGTCGGCAGCGTGATCGCCATCTCGGGCACAACCAGCAACAACAACACCTTCACGGTCGCCGCCAACGACGGAACCAATCTGACAGTTCAAAGTAAACGGCTGACCTCATTAGGGGGCGAACGCCAGATACTGAAGGCCGGTAGCGGCAATCAGCAGATCAACTTCGTCGATGGAGGCGCCGGACCGGATAGTATTACCGCCCCTCTCGCGTCCAACGCGTTCGCCGCGGTGGAAGTCGGTCAAAGGATCAAAATTCAAGGCACCGGGACGAACAACGACGGGCGCACCTTCACCGTGGCGTCGATCTCCGCCAACAACAATACGCTTACCCTTTCGGCCAATGACAGCGTCGTCGCGGCCTCCGCTGTTCAAAACGGGACAATCCAAGGCGCCAACGCGTTTGACTTCGACACCAATGTCTTCACCTTCGCCATCACCTCTCCCAGCACTGAGATGGCGATCTTTACCGATAACGGCGCGGCGCCGGACACCATTCGATTAACCGGCGGCGCCCGCTTCACCGACTCGTTGGGCAATCTACTGCCCAGCGGCACGCAGATCGTCACCACGACGACCATGTCGAACAACGCTACGCACACCATTGCCTCGGTCTCGGCGGATGGAACGACAGCGACATTGATACCGGCGAATACACTCACCAATGAAACAACGAACACCGCCAACCTTCAGGCCGACGTGACCATTACGTTCAACGACAACGCTCCCGATGCGGACACGATCACCGCAAGTCCCGCTCTCAATGTCTTCAGTAATTTCGAAATCGGACAGCGAATCCGTGTCGGCGGCGCCGCGACCGGCGCAAACCGAAACCAGGTGTTCACCATCGCCGGTATTTCGGCCAATGGCGCGACGATCACTCTATCAAGCGGTGACTCCGTGACTGCTGTCGCGGGTGTCGCCGGCACGCTGTCCAACGCGGATACGGCGACGCAATTTGATACGTCAGCCCCGCCGATCTTTACGTTCAACGCCGCCGCCGCGTCGAACTTCATGTTTAACGCGCCGGCGGCGGCGGATATCGCCTTTACCAACTTGGGCTCAAACAGGATCACCCTGTCAAACGGAGGATCATTCGTGGACTCATCCGGCGCGCCGTTGCCGCCGGGAACTCAGATCCAGGTCGCCGGCACGGGCACCGCCAATGATGGCCGGATATTCACCATCACGTCGCTTAGCAACAACAACAGGACAGCGGACCTGGCCGGCTCGCCGGCTCTGACCATAACGGACGCCACAGCCGCAGGTTCGGTCACTACTGTGCCGTCATTCACATTTAGCGACAATAACCCAAGCGCCGATACGATCACACTGTCCAACGGAACATTCACGGACTCGAACGGAAATCCTCTGCGGGCGAACACCCGGATAACCATTACCGGCTCCGCCAACAACAACGGCACCTTCACCATCGCGAGCTTGAATGCGGCGGGTAATGTCGCGACGCTGGTCACCGGAGACACACTGACGAACGAGAACCTTCGAAGCACCGGCGCGGCCACCGTTCAGCAAGCGATAACCTTTACGGAAGGCGGCGGCTCGGCGGACTCGATCACTTTGTCGAATGGCGATTTCCGGGACTCCGATGGCAATCTTTTGGCCGCCGGGACGCAATTCACAGTGCTCGGGACGGGCACCACGAATGACGGTTTGACCTTTACCATTCAATCGGTTTCGACGGACGGAAGCACCGCCACCTTAATGTCGAGTGACGATGTGATGGCGACGGGCTCCGCGACCACGGGCTTTCTCTCGTCGCCGCTAACATCCGGCGCCATCACCGCCAATTCCTATTATAACGGCGACAACCTCTCAATTAATCAAAGGATAAGCAACGACAGATTGATCGAGTTCGACGTCAATGCGTCGAACCCCGCCTTCGAAAAAGCCATTCGGGCGGCTCGCCTGATCCTGCAAGGAGAATATGGCTCCGAGGGCGGCCTGGACCAGAATCCGGAGCGCGTCACGCAGGCGCTCTACTTATTGAACGACGCGCTTGACTCGACGAACACCGAACCGCCGCCGTTCGGCGAGGAATTGAATGACAACGTAGATACGCTTCGTATGGAGCTTGCGTTCAATCGAGTGCTCATCAAAGACACCAACAAGCGCTCGGAAGACCTTGTTGATTTCTTCGAGACCAGCATCGCGGGAGTCGAAAACGCGGACCGTCTGGAGTCCATTACTAACCTTTTGAATGAACAGCGTTTACTGGAAACGTCATATCAAACCTTCTCCCGTGTCCGGCAATTGTCACTCCTCCAATTCCTGTAAAACGGCGTTCCTCGCGATTTGCTCCGCTTTTCTTAACCATATCACAACATCTTTGCTCAAAGATGGCGTGATATGTTCACCAACGCTAGCCAAGAAGACGACGACACGAGACAAGAAATGCCTCCTCATCACAAGCAGGTTAAAAAATACGATCAACGGCCTATCGCCGGGAACCCAACCCGCACAGAGGCGTGGGCCCTCGTCGAGGCCGCAAAGCGAATGACCCTCTCATTAACCTCGCATCCCAACGACGAAAAAAAATCGAAACAAGAAAGACGGCAGGCCTTGCGGCTGAATTGGCGTCTTTGGACAATCTTTCAGGCGGAATTGACGACTGACCGCTCCGAAGTGCCGCCCGAATTGCGGATCAACATGTTGACGCTTTGCAAATTCATCGACAAACACATGGTCGCCGCGATGGTCAAACCCACGGCGGAGATGATGAATGTTCTGATCGACATCAACCGAAACATCGCGGCCGGTCTCGTTGCGTCTCTCTCAAACGCCTCCGCCTCAAGCGTTGAGGTTCAACAAAAACAGTTGGCGGCTCCGGTTGAAGAACCGGTCGAGGCGGAACAATCCCAAAATTCAGCCCCTTCCCGCCTTCACATTGACGCTGAAATTTAGAATTGAGCATAAAATCATGTGGCGCGAGACAAAAATCCGCATCATCCGGACGAATCGCGTCTGACGGGGGCGGGTCGGAAATGTCGGAAACAATCGCTCCCGAGCTGTCTTACCTGGAATTGATCCGCGAGCTTCTGGAAGGACTCCAAAATGACGAGACGGAGACAGTCGTAAACAGAGTCGCTGTCGAAATTCGGAACTATCCAGATGCTCCCGAACTTTATTTCATTATGGGACTGGCCAGCGTAAAACTCGGCGAGGAAGGCCGTGCTCTAGCTTTTCTTAAGCAGGCTCATGAACTGGACCCTGAAAGGTACGAGTACGCGGAGGCCCTGGCCAATCTTAACACTAAAGTCGGAAATCTATCGGATGGCGTTTATTTCGCCAAATTGTCCACCGTGCTTGAACCGCATCCCGAGATTGAGGGGCTTCTGCCTGACTATTTGACGGGATTTTATAACGCCGCCGCCGAAGTAAGACCGTCTCTTGATTACGCGCGGGGCGTCAGGTTCGCGGATAAACGCGATTTCAAAGAGGCGGAAATCAGGTTTCTTCGTGAACTCAGGCTGAATCCCGACCATTTGGACTGTCTGCTGGCGGTTGGAAAGCTCTATCAAACCAATGGTCTGTACAAGGAAGCGCTCGGCGTGCTGAGCCATGGCGTGAAAAAGGACATGAACAACGCCGAGTTCCGCTATTGGCTGGGCGAAGCCTGTTATGAAATTGGAGAGATCGAGGAAGGCGTTCTCCAGCATCGCGAGGCATTGAAACTTGATCCCGACTCTTTTGAGTTGTCTTGCCGGATAGCGGTCCGCGGTTCCTGCCTCACGGCGACGCATCCGGATGAGGCGCGACTCTTCCTTGACGCCATGCACGAGAGAGCGCCCTTGAGTGTGGAAAAGGAGCCTCCGGCTCCGGCCCCTCTCAATGGACGCCGTTTGGTCATCGGTTACCTCACCAACGCCACCCACCATTGCGAAGAGACCCGGTTTTTGTCTGATTTTCTGGGTGGACACAACAAAACCCGCTGCGAGGTCCACTTGTACGAAGACAGCGTGTCTTCGGACGAGATGACAAAAAAGTTGCGCGAATTGGCCAGCCAGTCACGCAAGATCCAAGATCTCGACGATGAAGTTGTCGCTCTCATAATGAAGAATGATGGTCTCGATGTTCTGATCGATGCGACCATATCGACGGAACCATCCAGACCTCAGCTTTTTCTGCGGAGCGACGCACCCATGCGAGTGTGCTGGCCGCCATTCAAGCATGGCTTCCCCCTGCCCGGCATCAACTCATTTTTGGCGTACGAACACGACGTCGCCGCTCTGCCGGCGGTCGCGCGTGATTCCATCCATTTGGTCGCCGCGCCTTTGGGCGTTTGGACGACCGGATCGCAGGCGTTGTCCCCGCTGGCCGGCGACGCCCCAATCGTGGCGAAGGGGGCGCCGACCTTCGGTATGCGCGCCGATCTCTTCAATTACACGCCGCAGGATTTCGAGGAAGTCGCAAATATTCTTCGGACATTCGAAGGTTCCGGAATGCGCGTGCTTTGGGGGCCGAAACGGGACGAGGAAATATTCGCGCGCATCCGGCGGATCGCCGCCGATCACGGCGTCGAAGACTGTTTTGATTGGGATTTCGTTGAACCGTTACCCGATGGCAAAAACCCGGGATTCTTCGCCAGCGTCGATATTTTCCTGGAATTTGGAAGACGCACGGATGGCTACCGGACGGCGGAAGCCTTGATTATGGGTGTGCCGGTGGTTTCTCATCGCGAAACATGTTTATCCGGATTGATCGCTTCCGGGGTGTTGATGTCCGCCGCCAACGGCCAGCTTTCGGGGGAAACGCGCCGCGAGATGACCGGCATAATCGAACAACTGGTCAGTGATCCCGATTCTCTGGCCGCCTTGCGAAAAAACCTGCGCGGCGAATTGCACAGCACCCCCCTGACCCAGCCCTTGATCACGGCCCAGACGCTGGACACATTCCTGATTAACCGTCACGAGGAGTTGGCCGGTTCAACCGGCGACTGAATGAACGGTACGGGAAGTCTTGCCCGCGGAACATGCGGCGCGCCCGGACGGCCCCCACGGAAAGGAAGCCTTACGTCAGGATGCTGACAACCGAGCCAGGATCGGGAATGGCCGGATTCAATCGAACATTCAATTGATCCGCCAGGGCGCTGTTGGCTTCGAAGGTCAGGGAAATGGCGCGCAACTGGTTACCCAGCCGGGCCCTGAGATTCTCGATTTCCGTTTCCTGCCGCTGTCGTTCATCGCGCGTGATTGAGGTAAGCCGCGTTCGCACTGAAGTCACCTGCCGCGTGATGCCTTTTTCCAGGTTATTCACGACATCGACCGTATTCCGCAAAATAAGGACGCCGTTGGTGATTCGGTCTCGAAACGCCGTCAATCGTTCGGACACGGCGGCGTTGGCCGGATCCGAAAGCGCGCCCGCTTGAGGCTCGACGGACGCCAGTTGGTTGGCGCTGTCCCTCAAATCCTGAATGACATTTGGCGTCACGATCTCGGGGTGGCTGAAAATCGTCAGATTGTTGACCTGTTGAATGATCGCGTCACGCCGGGCCGTGAACGCGCTTACTTCTTCCGCCGTCACCGCGTCATCGCTGTTGAATGTCCCAAAAAGCTCTCCTACTTGGCCCAACAGCCACCGCAACTGTGAAGCGTTGTTCACGTTCCCTTGGCCGAACTCCCTCAGCACCGAGGCGCCGTTTGTAAGGTCTTCGAGGTTGTCTTCGAGAATGTTGATTTCCCGCTCGACCGAAAACGGAGTCTCCGCAGCCTCCTCGGCGTCTTCGTTGAACCGCCGAATCAAGGTGTTCTGAAGATTGTTGAACTGAATATTAAATTGGGCGCGTTGATTGGCCTGCCCAACGGCGGCGAAAACGGATGCGATGGAAGGGCCGTCGGTCATAAGGACGCTCCTAATAAAACAATGGATTGATTTTAATTCGATACGGCCTAAAAGTCACGAAAAATCTATTTTTTTAGAATTTATCTTCAGCATCGATGATTTTTTAATATCCCGTTCTTTGTCATTTTTTAACTCGGTCGTCATAATGTTTCATCGACCCGTCCGGTCATGGGCGCGGGCGTCGTATTGTTATGGTTGATAAGGATTTAAGACCGTGAGTGGACCGACGATCAATTTGAGGGGCGTAGATTTGGAAGAACGCCGCGAACGGAACCTTTTCGCGTTCCGCCAAAAATTTCCCGAAGTCACGCAAAAACTGGACGCTCTCTCCCCCCAGACGGAACTCCGCGTCCATGACGACGGCTCGTTTGATATCTACTTTCAGGACAAGGCCTTTTTCGGCGGCGACGCTGCAGCTTACGCCGCCGAAAAGCTCAGCGCTTTTTTCGAGACTCCCACAAGAATAGCTCTAGACAAAATAGAACCGACGTCGTTCGACAGTTACGCGGGCCGCGTCATGAAGAATGTGTTGGACGCCGCAGAGGAGGAAAATATTCAGTTTTCTCCAAACAGAAAATCAACCGACTCATACTATGTATGCTTATTTGGCCTGGGTCTCGGGCTTCACATCGAAGAGTTGGCCGACACGCTTCGCGCCCGCAATATATTGATCCAGGAGCCGAACCTTGAACTTGTTTTTCACTCCGTGACGGTCCTGGATTGGTTTTCCCTGTTGCAAAAATTACAAGATAATAATGTGGACTTGTTTTTATTACCATCAAATAATGATAACGATTTTGCTGAAATTTTTCGATACCGGACCAGAGTTCATAATCCCTGCGCCCTGGATGGGGTTTCCATATTTCAACTCTATAAATCTCCTTTCTTGGAAAAATCGGCATATCATTTCAGGGAAAACATGAGACTTTACCTTTCCGGTCTTGGGTTTTTCTATGATGAAAACCTTATGATCAGCAATACTTGCACAAACCTGAAGAGTGGGCGGCCACGAATATTTACACGGAGATACAAAAATAAAGATAACATTCCGGTTTTTTTAATCGGTTCGGGTCCGTCTCTATCAAATGATCTCGAGACGATCAAGGAACAGCAAAATAACGCGCTGATTGTCTCTTGCGGAACCGCCCTGATGCCGCTGCTGCGCGCCGGCGTCAGACCCGACATCCATATCGAACTTGAAAACCTCGACGTCGATAAAACCATTAATTACGCGGCGGGCGAATTTGACCTGTCGGACATCGTTTTTCTCGGTCCCGTCACGGTGGATTTGAAAATCAAGGGAATATTTAAGCGGTGCGTTTACTTCTTCAGGCAGGGATTGTCCCCGTTCGCTCTGTTCAGCAACGACGTCAATCATACCCTGGAGGATCCCGACCCAACCGTGGCCAACGCGGCGCTTTCTTTCCTTCAGTCGGCGGATTTCAGGAAAATCTATATGTTCGGCGTTGATATGGGCAAGAAAGGCCAGCGTCATCACCACGGCGACGTTTACCATTACTCAAAGGACGCTCCCCACTGGGATCCTGATTTCAGTATCGAGCTTCCGGGCAATTTCGGGGGCAGGGCGTATACTTTTCACGGCTTATTTTGGGCGCGGGACTCGCTCCAACGCGCGATAAACCGCTACAAACGATGCAAGGTGTTCAATTGCAGCGACGGCGTTTACGTGAACGGCGCCACCGCGAAGCTGGGCGGCGGTCTGGATCTCGCTCCATTGGATAAGGATAAATCGGAAGTGACGAACGATATTGTCGAGAGTTTCGGCGAATTCACCGAGGAAATGTTCGCCGCTTGCTGGAATGTTCAAGAAACGCTCGCGTCTCTGGAAACACTGGCCGGCGCCTACAAGGACGCGTTCCGGAACGCGGGACATCTTGATGGACCGGATTTTCAAGTCAAATCCTCGGCGCTCCTTTTGGAGCCGAAAGAGGGACTGGAGTTGTTCGCCGCGATGATGACGCGGGGCACTTACCACATGATGAACATCGGCGCCGACTACTACATGAGCCGCGTGGAAGACAGCCAGCGGGAGCGGCTCCGGGAACTGTTCGTCAACGAAGCTTGCGCAGTGATCGATCTGATGACCGAAAAAGCCAGGATCAATTTCGAGGCTCTTGACCGGGGAGAGATTCTGGACCTTTCCGCTTATAACGGAGAGGACATCTTCGAGGGGGCCTTCACCTCATGACATCCCCCCGGGTCGGCGATTTGAGGCGGCTCATAATCTCGGGAGAAAGGCGGGAAGCCCGAAAGCTCGCGGACGCTCTTTGCGGCGCTGACGTTTCGGAAGCCTTTTACCTGTCGGCCGTGTTGGCGGACCGGGAAGGCGAGCATGAGAAAGCCGCCGGGCTATACGAAGACGCTCTCGTCCGCCTGCCCGGCAGATCAGACATTCACTACAATTACGGGGTCTGTCTGAAATCACAGAACCGGACTCATGACGCCCGGGCTCAATGGAAGAAAGCCGTTGAATTCAATCCCGGCCATCGCGACGCCTTGTTTAATCTGGCCAGACTCTCGTATGACGCCGGAGATTTCACCGCCGCGATCAATGGCTTCAGCCAAATTATCCGGCAAGACCCCCGTCATGGACGCGCGTTATTCAATCGGGGAAACGCGTTCTACCGCATGAACCGGCTTCACGACGCCCTGACCGATTTCGAGAACGCTTCAGCGCGGATTCGGGACGACGCCAGCTTATTGATAAATCTGGGTTTATGCCAACAGCGCCTGGGCCAATTCGAGGCCGCGTGCGAGACGCTTGAAAAGGCGGCCCGAATGGATCCTGGCTCGTTTCTCGCACAATGGAACAAAGCCCAGACGTTGCTTTGCCTTGAACGGTGGGAGGACGGATACAGAGCCTTTGAGGCGCGGCGGCGGTTGCTTGTTCCGCCATTGGGCGTCGAGAAGGCGGAGCCTTGGACCGGCCAGCCGGTCGAAGGCAAATCCGTTTGCGTGTACGCCGAGCAGGGTCAAGGCGACACCATTCAATTCGTCCGCTATCTCGCGGCGCTTCGGGAACGCTGCCGGCGCGTCGAGTTTGTGTGCCCGCCGTCCCTCGCGCGCCTTTTGGCCGGCGTGTCCGGCGCCGACGGCGTCCATTCCTCGGATGTTCCCCGTATCCGGACGCGAACCGACTTTCATGTTCCTTTGATGAGCCTCCCGCTTCTTTTAGGAAAACCGTCTCCCTCCGACTCGCCGCCCGCCCCCTATCTTGAGCGCCCGGACATCAAAACGCCGGCTTGGCCTCCCGAAAAAATCGGCCTGGTTTGGCGCGGAAATCCCGAACATCGGGCCGATGCGGAGAGATCCATGCCTCTCTCTTTTCTGAAGCCACTGATCAATGGAACCAGCGCGCGGTGGGTCAGCCTGCAAATGGGGGGCGCCGGAGAGATTTCCGTTGAGGGCCTCGCCGGAAAACTCGACGACTGGTCTGAAGGGCTGAGGGACTACGCGGATACGGCGAAGTTGATGGCGAAGCTGGACCTGACCATCTCCGTCGACACGTCGGCCGCCCACCTGTCCGGCGCTATGGGCCTGACGACCTGGATCGTGCTGCCGTTCGTCGCCGATTGGCGCTGGGGTCAAACGGGCGGGACAACACCTTGGTATCCGGCGACGCGGCTCTTCCGTCAAGAAGCGCCATCGGATTGGGAGTCAGCCGTCAAACAAATGGTTGACGCTCTTTACGGCCCGGCTTGAAAACGAAACTCCGCCGGCGGTCTTTCCGCCGACGGAGTTCATTCGTCCGGTATGAAGAAGGCGAAAGCGCCTTCCCGGTATTCGTTCAAACCTAGTTGAACAGGCTCAGGATGCCCTGTTCGGACTGACCGGCGAAGGCCAGGGCCGAAATACCAAGCTGCTGTCTGGTTTGCAGAGCGAGCAGGTTGGCGCCTTCCGTGTTCAGGTCGGCCAGCGTCAGCAGACCATCACCCACCTCAAGGGTGTTGATGTAGGACTCTGAGAAGTCCAAACGGGTTTGCAGCAAGGCGACGTTCGAACCCAGAGACTGGGATTCGGTCCGCAGCGTCTGTATGGCGGAGTCGAGTTGCCCGACGAGTATGTCAAACCCGGCGGTGTCGGCTTCCTCAACGGCCGTGTAATCGACTCCCAAAGACGCGGTGTTCAGCAGCGCCGTCAACTCAGCAGCGGTTAAATTATCAGCCGTTTCGGCGACCGACGTTTGCGTGGAGCCGAAGCCGATCAGCCCCGCACGGTTGTCGGTGGAACCCACGTTGACCCGAACGTTGTCGACGACGCCGATAAACTCGTCCGCCGCCACGTTGAAAGTGGCGGTACCGCCGGTGAACGCTTGCGTATCCGTACTGGACGAAAGGACCAGCGTCAGCGTGTCGCCGTTCCTGACCGTCGCGGCCGTGTTGCCGCCTTGGTTATTCGAGATCGTGATGCTGACGGTGCCCAGGTCGAACTGAAGCGTGGTCGCCCCTTGAGTATCGAAGCTGAGGGAGCCCGTGCCGTTGAAGGTGACGACCACGCGGCTCAAACTCTGCGTTGTGACGCCCGCGGTGGTGTCGCCGCCAACCAGGTTGACGGTTTGACCGGAGTAGGTGACGGCCGAGTCGGTGCCGGTCAAGACGCCCTGGGCCGCGGCGGAGGCGACATCGACGGTACCCCCGCTAATCAGCTGGTTAACGCCAATGCCGCTTTCGCGGAGGTTCTCCGATTGCAGGAGCAGCAGGGCGCTGGTCGTGGTCGAGAAGCGGATCGTAAGCTCCTCCCTCGTGCTGTCGACCAGGCTCTGACCCAGGTACTCGGTGTCGTTGGCCAGTTCGCCGATCTGAGTACGGACCCCATTGAACTGCGTCACCAAGTCATTGAACGCCGTGCCCCTGGCGGACCGAAGGTTGTTGGCGAGACCTCTGAGCTGACGAACGATGCCGTCGATGCCTTCAACACCGTCCAGAGCGGCCGTAACCGCCTGAATGCCTTGTTCGATACCGGATAAACGGTCCTCGAAGTCGGACGCGCGGTCGGCGAGGCCCACAGCGGTGAAGAACGCGACCGGATCGTCAACGGCGGACGCGACCTCTAGACCCGAGGCCAAGCGGCTGTTGGTTCTGTTGATCAGGTCGGTCGTGTTTTGGAGGGAGAGAAGTGAATCGCGTACAGCGAATGAAAGAGCAACGTCTGACATAAGTCTACTCCTTTCTAGAGTATTTGAGAGGGCGTTCTTGCCCCGTAGGCGCAATCCTTCTGACGGCACCCAATCGGGAACTTACCGGCGCCCGGTCATGATGTCAACAGGGTCTCCATCCTCTGTGATGGTCCGGGCGGTTCCTGTATTGGTTCGGGCGGCTTAAGGAAGCCATTCCCGCGCCCTCGCTCCATCCCCCGCGCGGGCGGGAATGCAGACCGCTCTACGGTCACTCATGATTGCTTGCAGCGCGAGCCCCCGCGCTGGATTCCCGCCCGCGCGGGGGACGGCGAAACGGCCTGCGGCGGAATCGGTCCTAATGGTCCGGTCCATGATTTCGCGGGCGCTGCGGAAGAAATCCCCGCAAAACCAATGGCATGGAAACCCGTTATTCAAAAGCGGAGGGTTTGGCGTTACCATTCCGCCGAACCGGCCTGACCATGGCCGCGTAACGCCGGGACTCGGGAGTCGGATTGAAATGCCTTTGAAACTTGACGTCAAGACTGGCGACAAAGTGGTCATCAACGGCGCCGTCGTCGAGAATATCGGCGGAAACGCGAAGTTGCTGGTGCATAACGAGTCGGCGATTTTGCGCGAGAAGGAAGTCTTGACCGAGGACGAGGCCGCCACGCCGGCGGCCCGAGTCTATTTCGCGCTGCAGTGCGCTTACATGTTCCCGAAAAAAGAAGCCACGTACCTGGCGGTCTTTAAAACCTACCTCGACGATTTCGTCGCGGCGGCGCCCAATACGCGGGAGATCGCCGATCAAGTCTTCCAAGCCGTTGACCAGGGTAAAATATACAAAGGCATGAAGCTGACCCAGAAGCTTGTTGTTCACGAGGCCGAGGTTTTGGGGGCGTTTCATGAAGGCGTACGGAAACTGCTTGAGGCCGAGAGCGAGCCCGGTGTTCAAGAAGGCGGCTGACCGTGCCGACCGAACGGGACCTGGAAGACGTCTTTCGAGCGCTCCTGCCCCCGGATAACGACGTCATCGCAGTCTATTCGGGTCTTTGGACTTTCGTCCACGCCTTCGGTTGGCCGCCGGACCAGGCGGCGGCGCGGGTTCTGGAGATTCTGGAGGATGTCGCCGGCGAGGGCAGAACGCTTGTGCTGCCCGCCTACAGCTATCTCGATTTCGCGAGGAACCGGACGTTCGATCTCGTCCGAACCGCGCCGGACACGGGCAGCCTGCCGGAAACGGCGCTTGCCGGGGGCGCCTTCCGGCGCAGCCGCTCGCCCATGAACAGTTACCTGGTCAAGGGTCCCCGGGCGGAGGAACTTCTGACCCTTCCCTGCACGACCGCCTGGGGGCTGGACGGCGTGCTCGGCTGGTTGTGCGGCGTGAACGCCCGCGTCTGCGTCCTGGGCGTCCCCTGGGTGTCGTGCAGTCTCATGCATCACGCCGAGGAAATCCTGATGGTCCCGTACCGGTACTTCAAACGCTTCGCCGGGCGCATGTTCGAGGACGGCGAGGAGATCGGTCCCTGCGCGGAGGTGATGTATTCCCGCTCGCTTCACGCCGTACCCGAATGGGACATTACCGGATTCGGACGCGCGCTTCGGGCCGATGGCGCGGTAAAAGTCGGCGACAACAGACGAATCCCGATGGAAAGCGGCCTCGCGCGCGACATTCACCGAGTCAACGAAGACCTCTTCCGGGAGGACATGTATTGCTACATCACCAATGGCGACGAGTTGGACGCCTGGATCAGGAACGGCAAGGATGACGAGATGGCTGGTCTGAAACGGGAAGAGCGCTGGCGGCCGGCTTGAGCGCCGGACTTCAGGAAATATTCGTCCGAACCTTCTTGAACCGCATGTTGTGATGGCCGTCCGCATCAATCTGAACGAACCTCACCGGCACTTTGTATTTCGCGAGCTTTTCGTTACAAAGGCCGCGCAGACGCTCGGTCATGGCCATGGAGTCCTCCGGTTCCAGCACGGAAATTCTCGCCTGGACGACTTGCCCCATGATCGGATGCGGTCGCGCTTCCACCGTCGCGTTCCCCACGTTTGGCAGGCTCATCAGGAAATTTTCGACCTCGATCGGGTAGACTTTCTTGCCGCCCGTGTTGATGACCTCGGTTTTCCGGCCCATGAAACGCATGTAATCGCCGCGGACCTCGACCTCGTCGCCGGTGCACATCCAGCCCGCGTCGTCAAAGGGGCTAGGCGCGTTCAGATAGCCCACCATGTTCGCCTCCGAACGAATCCAGAGAACGCCGTTGACGACCTTGGTCTCGAAACCCCGGCCCCCCACTTTCAGCCAGAGCGAGCCGGAGTCTTCAGACTCGGATCGTAAAACGCCCAGTTCCGACAGCCCATAAGTCTGCTTCAACCTGGCGTTCGGAAAAATGGCCGCGATCTCGTTCAAGGTCGTTTCGGGCATCAGTTCCGTGCCGTATGTTATCAGCTCCACCGACGACAGGTCGTGAGCCGCGTAAGCCCGGCTGGCGATCAGGAAATTCAGGAACGTCGGCGTTGTCGGCAACAAGGTCGCCCGGCTCCCGGCAATGGCTTTCGCGACGGTTTCCGGATCGCGCGCGCCGCCCAGGCACACCCCCATGCCTCGATAAGCGAACGTGGAGAGGAACGTGTTGAATCCACCGAAGTGATCCATCATCAGGAACAACACCGTCCGCCAGCCGGGACGCTCGGCGACGAACTTTCTCGAAACAAGCGCCACGTCCTGCAAAATTCCCTTGGGCTTACCCGTGGAGCCGGAAGTAAAGACCACAAGGCCCGGATGACCCCGCTCGCGGAACTCCTCGATCAAGAGCGGCGCGGGGCCGTACGCGTATGTTTCCCTTGCCGCCCGGTCATCCGCGTCGAATCGGTACAAGGTCCCGGCGCCGGCGATGGCCAGCAGATTTTCAAGCTCGGAGTCCACATCCCAGGTCAACGGCGCCAGGATGGCCCCCTCGGCGACCCCCGCCAGCATGAGCGCGGACGTGCCGGGGCTGAAATCCCCATGAAACGCCAGGACGTCGCCCGCTTCAACGCCGTCCCGCCGCAGGCGCTTGCGCCACGCGGACACATTTTCCCAAAGCTGGTCATAGGTAATTTCAGCGCCGCGCCAATAGAGCGCCGGAAGGCCGCCGCCCGAAGCGACACGCTCCAGCAAAACCTCGTCGGCTCGTTTAACGGCGGCGGCCTCGGTCATCCGAAGTCGATCCCGTGTTCCGCCATCACAAGCTTGATCAGCGGATAATTCAGAATTTCCACCGTCTGCTCCTCGGTCAACGAAATGCCGAATTCACCCTCAATGGCCAGCACCAGATTGAGATGACGGAGCGAATCCCACGCCTCTACACTGTCAACGGACGTCTCATCGCCGATTGAACCGGCGTCAATCTTCAGAATGTCCCCGATCACTGATTTCAGACGGTTTTCGTTATCGCTCATGGTGATGTCCTCAAAAAGCCCTAGCCGGGCGAGCGCACGTTGATCCAATCGGGCGCCTCGACCAGCTTATCGCCGGGCTGAAGCCTCCATTCAACCGCCTCTTTGGTCCGCGCGGTTTCCTCGAACCCGCGCTTCGGAAAAAACCGCGCCACCTGGGCGTTCTTCCCGGTGGGCAGAAAGCGTCCAATGACCGGCGCGCCGCCCGCGTCCCGCAACACCCGGCTCAGCATGGCGTCTTCCGCGCCGCGCCCCAGCGCCCGGCATGACATCAAGAAAGTGTCTATGACGCAGGCGCCGCTCTCTTCCGACGCAATCGCCACGCCGACGAGGCCGATGTCGGCGATCTTGTCGCGGAGCTTCATGGCGTAGACCTTTTTCGCCGGATCCTTGATGAACCGGCTCACGTCGCCTTCCGTGTAGCGCCTGGTGGTTAGGTTGAACTGATTGGTTTTTTGCGTGAGCTGCGCGACGCGGGGAATATCCGCCGGCGCCGGTTCGGCGATTTCAGCCTCGATCTCAAGGCCCCGCAGATAATCCTCAATGGACGCCGCGCCAGCCGCCATATTTTTGCGCTTGCGGTCCGCCAGATACATCTCGCTCCGCTTGGCGTCCTCCGCCGACAAGCTCAAGCGGTCGAAGTAGGCCCCTTCGGCGAGCTTGTCCGCGTAACCGCTCGCGCCGCCCTGTAAATGCAGCACCGCGACTTCCGGCAGGGCGGCGCGGACGAAATCACATTCAAAGGCGCTGTCATCCGCGAACACCAGCGCGTCTAGTCCGATGTTCAATTCTTCCGCCAGTTCGCGCAAATTGGAGGCCTTGTCCCGCCAGTTGACGCGCATGGCGACAAAATCATCCTCGCGGAGCAACATGCCGGGATGGTCCCGAAACACCTCCAGCACGTCCGCTTCATTGTTCTTGGAGTTGATGGCCAGCATGACGCCGCGGGCCTTCAGGTTCAACACGGCCTGTTGAAACGCCCGGTAGGCCGAACCCGGATAGTCGGCGCCCACCTTGACGCCCGCCATGCCGTCCTCGCCGACGATCCCGCCCCAAAGCGTGTTGTCGCAGTCCAGCACCAGGCATTTCCGAACGCCGCCGGTCAGCGCCCTTATCAGCGCCGCCATATGCCGGCCAAGCGGAACCAGGGCCGATTTGCCCAGGGGGGCGCGCGCGATCTGCCAATAGCGGCGGTCAAAGGCCTGTTCGTATCCCAACCGATTGATCAGTCCGGCCAGGTCGATCCAGTAGACGTCTCCGAACGGCCCGGCCGCCTTGATCAACGCCCTGTTCAACCGGTCGATGGCGGCCCGCTGATGTTCCCCCGATTGCGCTTCCATCATACCCATGGCGCCGTGACCTGGGCAGGGGATGTTGGTCGCCAGGACAGGAACGCCGGTTTTTTCGCGAAGGGCGCTCATGACCATTTTAAGATCGTCCGCGACCCGCTGAATTTCTTCATCGACCATTTCCCGGGAAAGGGTCGGAAACCGCGACCACAGGGCCGGCGTCAGCGTTTCCGGCCACTGGGCGATGACGACGCAGTCGGGCGCGAGGGCGTAAAGGTCCGAGTCCGGGTTCATGGCGTCGGACGCGATGGTGTCGAAATCCGCCACATGAACGTCCGGGTATAGACCGGCCATCAGCAGTTCGGCCTCCAGCACAGGCAGGACCGGCTCCACCGTCATGTTTCGAAGCACCGCGATCTTGTATGGCTTGAGGCCTTCCTGCGCGTCATCCGCGTCCTTCGCGTTCGCCAAGGCCGCGAGAGCCGCGTAGGACCCTTCTTTCCTGGCGCGCGGCAGGGCCTCGGAGAAGCTGGTCCCGAACACGGCCGCGCCGGACGCCATCAAGCGTGCTCCAGCAGGGCGCAATAATTCACGGTCACCAATTCCTCCTCCCACTTGTCCTCGGGAATATCCTCGGCGGCCAGCGCCAGGTCGTCCACGATGCGAAATCCGCTTTCAACCATGAGGTCCCTGATCTCGCCCGCAGAGTGAAAATGATAAACGTGGTCGAGCGCCGGGCAATTGGCGCACGTCGTCATGTAGACCGCGCCGCCGGGCGCCAGCAGGTTCCTGGTGCGGCGCATGAACGCGGGCGCGTCGTTCACGTGCTCCAGAACCTCGCCCATGATGATGAAATCGAAGGGACCGCCGTCGGGCTCGGTCGTCAAATAATCGCCATGGATAAATCTCAGCCGGGACTGATCGACCTGGAAAGCCGTCAGGGTCTCGCGCGCTGTCTTGATCGAAGTCTCGCTGATATCGATGGCGGCGCCGGTAACGCCGGGGAACCGGCTGAGCATCGTGGAGGTGAACAGACCATGGCCGACGCCGACCTCAAGATAGTTCCCAGGCGGCGTCTTGGGCAAGTGCTTGTCGAAGAACCGGAACAGCGCATAATGATTCGGCCAGAACATATAGGACACCAACAGGCCGACCATGTAATAGCGCATGACTTCCAGGTCGTCATAAACCTCGGCGACGGCTTTCGCGGCGTCGTCAATTCTGTATTTGCCGGTCTTTTTGAAACGTATCTGCTCGGACAGGAAGTCCATGCACATCTTGTTATAGGCCCTCGCCGCCTCGTCCCTCGCCGCCTCGTCGGTCAGAAAGCCGTGATTGAGAATGCGGCTTAGACCCTCGGCGAAACTCCAGTACTCCAGATCCCGGGTTTCCAGAAATCCTTCGATGCGCTTTTTCTGCAAAGGGTTCCCGCCCGCGATCAACTCGACGATACGGCTGAGTTCTGGACAGTCCCGCCGGTTTCCGGGGACAACGGCGGACGGATTCGAGATCATCGCCAAGGCTTGAACTCCTTCCGGGTCAGGAACGGCCGGCGGAACGGCGTCTGCCGCCGAACCCCGGTCCGGGGATTGCAAGAAAATAACGGAATATTCACCGTTTTGCTTTCTAATACGAGCGAAAGAAAACCAAACTTTGGTTGATAAAAGATTACCCGCCGCGCTATCCGGGACCGATCTGTTGATCACCGGGAAAGCCAAACGTCGAGGAGCGTGACGAATGATGGAAAAGCGGAAAGCCCTGGGTCTCATCCAAGCCAGCCTGGACAGCCTGAGACGGTCCGGAACCATCAAGGTTGAGATCAGCGCCACCGACGACACCGTCCTGATGGGAGGCGGCGCGGACAGCGGCCTGGACTCGCTGGGGTTCGTAACCTTCATCATGGACGTGGAAGACCGGCTATCCCAGGAAACCGGCGAAGATCTGGCGATTGTTCTGACTGACATCCAGGGCTTCGACATCAACAGCCCGACGTTGACCGCCGGCATTCTCGCGGACCACATCGCCACGCTTAAAGCTTAAGAATTCGAGCCCCCATCATGGTTGACGCCCCGCCCCCTTTCCCCGTCGCCGTAATCACCGGCGCCAGCCGCGGCCTGGGCCGGGCGCTTGCAGAGCACTATTTGACTGCGGGCTATCGGGTCGCGGGCTGCAGCCGGGGCGAGGCCACCATTGATCACGAGAACTATCACCACACAGCGCTTGATTTGGCGTCCGAGGCGGCCGTGCGGGCTTGGGCGCGGAGCGTCGGAAAAACCTTCCGCGCCGTGGACGTTCTGATCTGCAACGCCGGGCTCGCCCGGTCCGCGCTCTATCTATCCCTGACCACCGCGCCAGTCTACAACGACTTCATCAATGTCAATCTGACTGGCGTGTTCCTGACCCTGCGCGAGATGGGCAAATTAATGCTGCGAAGCCATCAAGGCCGCATCATTACCATCTCTTCGGCCATGGCCGCGCTACATCAGGAGGGAACGGCGATCTATTCCGCGACCAAGGCGGGCGTTACGGAAATGACCAAGGTCCTGGCCAGGGAACTGGCGCCGCAGGGCATCACCTGCAACACGGTCGCGCCGGCGATGATGGACACCGACGCATCCCGCGAGCTGGCGAAGGATGGGGACTGGAAAGAGCGCACGCTCGCCCTTCAGACAATTCCCCGCATGATCGGCATGGAGGAAATTTGTCACGCGGTGGACTTTTTCGTTTCCGAGAAGGCCAGCGCCGTCACGGGACAGGTTTTGTACGTGGGGCTGGTCGATTGAACGTGGCGAGACGGGATCCGGGTTTCGAAGTGGGCGATTTGCTGATCACGGCCGTTAAGAACGGTCGATGGCGCGAGAACGCCTATGTTGTTTTTCACAAGCCCAGCCGCGAGGCTGTGCTGATTGATCCGGGCGGAGACGCGAATCGTTTGACCGGCTTGATCAATGAGTTGGGCGGCGAGCCGAAATTCATCCTTTTGACCCATGCGCACTTCGATCACGTGGGCGCGCTCGACGCCATGTGCAGGGCTTACGGCTTGCCGTTCCACCTGCATCGCGGTGATTTCCGCCTTTTGCGGCGCGCGACGCTCTACGCCATGAGCTTTGATCGCACCGTGGTCACAGTGCCGGAAACCCATGTGTTCCTGGATGAGGCGAAGCTCTCTGGCGGCATGGGTCAAATCGGCTTTATTCACACGCCGGGCCATACGGATGGCGGCGTTTGCTATCACTGGGATGGAGTATGTTTTACGGGAGACACCCTGATGAAGCGGCTGGTCGGTCGGACCGATCTGCCCGGCTCCAGCGGTGAGGGGCTGGCCCAATCGATTAGCCGTCTGCTTGAAACCCTCCCGCCCGACACCTTGATGTTTCCGGGTCATGGCGGCCCCTGGACGGTCGCGGAAGCCTGTGACTGGTGGGCCGGCCACAAGGACGCGCCGCCGGAATACGCCATGGAAGGGATGCTCCGGTGAGCGGCGTCGGCGTCATCGGCGTCGGCAAATATTTGCCGGACGGTCTGATCACCAACGAGAGTCTGGAAAAGTCCTGCGGCATGGCCGCGGCCGACATTGAGGCTAAAACCGGCATCCGGACCCGGCGGCGCGCGGGCGGCGGCGAAACGGCGTCCGCAATGTCCGCCGCCGCCGCCCGCAGCGCCCTCGCCATGGCGGGGGTCGGCGCGGAGCAGGTGGACCTGGTTATGACCTGCACTTTCACCGGCGATTACGTCTATCCGGCGGTTTCGTGCAAAATTCAGGAGCTTATCGGAGCGAGCAACGCGGGCGCGTTTGATCTGATGGCGAACTGCACCGGCTTTCAAGTTGGCCTTGGCGTGGCGGCCGACCGGATCGCCCAAGACCCGGCCTGCGATTATGTCCTCGTGATCGGCGCGGCGCTGCAGAACCGGTTCATCGATTATTCTGATCCGTCGTCCTGCGTTTTCTTTGGCGACGGCGCCGGCGCGGCCGTCCTGGGGCGGGTCCCCGACGGCTATGGTCTTTTGTCCCACGACGTCTTTTCCAATCCGAAGGCGTTCGAGGCCGTCAGATTGCGGGGCGGGGGGTCAAGCCATCCGCTGCGCCCCGATAATATCGGCGACAATCTTCAGTATTATGAGATCAACGGCCTGGAAGTTTGGAAGCAGGTGGTCCAGAATCAGCCGAAATCCATGAAACGCGCGCTTGAGAAAGCGGGGTTCAGCGTCGAGGACGTGGATTTCTTCGTTTTCCACCAGGCGAACCTGCGCTTGATCGAGTTCCTGATGGGCAAAATGCGTCTACCCATGAACAGGACCCTCACCAACGTGGAAGAGTACGGCAACACGGCCGACGCCTCGCAGGCCATCACGCTCTGCGACGCGGTGACGCGCGGCCGCCTGAAGAAAGACGATATCGTGATGATCTCCGGCGTTGGCGCTGGTTTCATTTTCGGCTCCAGCGTCATGAGGTGGCAGGGATGAGCTATTCGCCATCCGGCCGCACGCCCGCGGAATTCAAATGGTCCGACCTTCATGTCGGCTATCAGGCCTCCCTCACGCACCGGGTGACGGAAGAGGACGTGGAGACCTTCGCCACGCTGACCGGTGATTTCAATCCGGTCCATATGGATGACGAATTCGCCCGCTCGGCCAATTTCGGCAGGCGCGTCGTGCACGGCATGTTGACGTCGTCCTTCATCTCGACGCTGGTTGGTATGTTACTGCCGGGTAAGGGCGCGCTTTGGACGTCCCAGACGCTTATGTTCGCGCGCCCTGTGTTCATCGGCGACAAGATTACCGTCACATCCGCGGTGAAACAGCTCTCCCCGTCCACCCAATCCATCGTCTGCGGCGTCTCGATCACCAATCAGCACGGCCATGAGGTTGTCTCGGGCGAGTCCACCGTTCGTCTTCTGGGCGCGGAACCGGCCCCGGTCAAGGACGGCGAACCAGCGGCCGCCTCCGCCGAAACCGCTCCGGCGCCGCGTAATGGTTCGGCCGTCCTGGTGACCGGCGCCAGCGGCGGCATAGGGGCGGCCGCGGCTCTCGCCCTGGCCGCGCGGGGCTCCACCGTGCTGGTCAATTATCACCGAAACAGCCGGGCCGCGGACGCGGTGGTTTCAGAGATCGTCAACGCCGGCGGGACAGCGCTGGCCGTGGGGGGCGATATTGCGGACCCGGCCGCCGTTGACGCCATGATTTCGGCTTCTCAAGCCTTCGGCGCCGTTACTGGTCTGGTCCATTGCGCCGCTCCGGAACCGACGCCGCAGACCTTCAAGGACACTGGCTGGGACGATTTCATGCGCCAGTTCCAAACCCAAATCGGCGGGGCGTATCACTGTATTCAGCGTTTGTTGCCGGTAATGCTCGAGCAAGGCCGGGGATCTGTCGTTTTGCTGGGTTCGATTTTCGGCGACAGCGCCCCGCCGCCCCAACAGTCCGCTTATGTCTCGGTCAAGGCGGCCGTCGGCGGCTTGGCGCGCTCCCTCGCGTCCGAACTGGGACCGAAGGGCGTCCGCGTGAACGTGGTGTCTCCGGGCATGACAAATACGGCCATGATCGCAACCGTGCCCGACAAGGCGAGGATGCTGGCGAAAATGAACACGCCCCTGAGACGGCTGGCCGAACCGGAAGACATCGCCGGCGTCATCGCGTTTCTGATGAGCGATCAGGCCGGCCACATAACAGGCGAGACAATCCATGTGTCCGGCGGCGTGACGATGGGCTAAAGAGAGTTCAGCCGACCTTCTCAATCAGCCCCACCCGGCTGAAAGCCTCGACCGCTTCGTCGAATGCGAAGATCGGCATCCGGGCGCGTTCGGCAATCTGTAAAAGGTCCGTGTCGCCATCGACGAAGGGCATCAACTGATAGTAGGCGTCCGCGACCACATTCCCCATGCCGCCGCTCCCGACGCCGTGGTGATGAGGATAAATGCCGTATTTGGTAAGGAACGGGCTGACCGTGAACGTCCCCTTGTAGCGCGCCGTGCGCTCAAGGGTCTGAAGACCCAGGAAAGCCGCTTGCAGGGTCTCAAGCAAGTTTTCCGGCTTGACGAAACTCAAGTCGTCGGCGCTGGAGTGATACCGTGAATAGCCGGGCGGATAGACGCCGGTGTTCTGATTGTCATAGCCGGGCCCGCTCCGCGTGATGGTTCCGAACGGCGCCCGAACGCCGACGGCGTTGAAATGCTGGATGTCCGATCCGCTCATCTGACTGAACGCCCGCACCTCGCTCTCGAACGAACAGAGTTCCAGCGCATGGGTCATCGCCCGGTCGATGGCTTGATCGCCGTGGATCGTCTGTTCGTAGCCGACGGGCGAGGCGTCGCCGCAAATGGAGATCGAGAATCCGGCCGCCATTTTCCTCAGGCGTTCCGGATAAGTCGCGATGTAGCTGATGGCCCCAATGGTTTCCGGCCAGAGAGCCAGCCGATAGGAATAGCGGCGCGACGGGAGTTCCGACAAAAGCCGGAACAGTTCCGTCGCGACGACCACGCCGCTTAAGTTGTCATTGGCGCCCTTCGGGTGGCAAAGGTAACTGCAGATCAGCACCTCGTCTTCCGACTCACCCGGCAGATAGGCCTCGCCGATCCGAAGACAGCCGGGCTCAAGCTTTGTGTCGATGTGCACCTTGTAATCACCGTCCGGCAATTGCTCCGCCGTCGCCTTGGGTAACGTCACACCCCAATTCTCCTGGTAATAGGTGTGACGCAGCGGCAACGCTTCCGGCACGGCGTCGTTGACGCCGACATGGGTCAGCAACTCATCCCTCGTTACCGTTCCGCTGAACGGTTGACTGTAGAGCCAAAGGCCGTAACTGTCCCGGTCGAAGTCCATGATCCGCGCGCCGCCAGGCGCTTCGACCCAGGCTTCCTTGACCGAGAATTCCTTGGGCACGGTCCAGCCGTGCACGTTCCGGCCGGACGGAATTTCGGTCGTGGTCAAGGGAACGACGCCCGAGATGGCGTCCAGCGAGGCCTTGAAACCGGGTCCGCAGAGCGAGCGGTAAATAGGAAACAGCGTTTCCATCAACGCCCACATGCCATCGGCGCTATCCTGTTTGGCTGTCACCAGACGGCTATGACCCTCCAGCCATGCAAGATCCCCGGACATTCGGCCCTCACTCGCCGAGGCGCGCCGTCATGAAGCACCAGGGCTGCGACAGGCAGCCGCGGAACTGAAGCCGCTCGCCCGACTGGGACTGAACGGTAAAGGTCGCGTGGTCCGTCAAATCGCTGGACGCCGCCAGATCGATCGGAATATCGAACGGCTGAAAGGTGGGATCACCAAAGCCGGCCTGCCCGGCCGAACGGGTCATGGTGTCGTAACTGCGATAAAAAATACGCAAGCCGTCCTTATGCCACTTGGTCTTTTCCAGGATTTCCAGATCTTGGAACCAGGGCGTCATCCAGTCAAAGATAATCAGCACGCCGCCGGGCTTGGTGATCTTGGCCGCGTTGCGCATGGCCAACTGATGTTGCTCTTCGGTGAAGAAACAAAGCGATTTGTTGAAAACCGTGATGTCGTATTGCTGGTCGTCATCCACGGCCAGCATATCCTGGCGGGTGATGTTAACGCCTTCCAAGCGCGGGTCGCGCTGCGCGGCGGCGACGATGCTTTCCATCAGGTCCAGCCCCGTCAGAGTCAGCCCCGGCACGGCGTTCTTCAAATGATAAAGGAAATTACCCGTCGAACAACCCAGATCGATCAACGACAGCCTCAAGGCGTCTCCGCCCAAATCCCGAACCGCCTTTTTGGCAATCTCGATTAGGATTTTTTCCGACTCCATCGGGGTCTCGCTAAAGCGGGCTTGACGGCGCGCATACTCTTTCGCAACCGATTCATCGCTTGTATAGGTTTGATAGGTAGTCTTCGCCTGGGACATATCTCTGGCTCCAAACCTCGGCGGCCTCCCCCTTCCGGGTTCGCGGCTGAATACGCGGCGTTATTGTTTGGTTGGCGGGCTTAAAATTTGATGAAGAATACACTAATGAGCGGCTCTTCCGAAACGAACGCCTTCGCCTCTGATCACGGCCGGTGCTTCATCATCGCCGAGATCGGCAACAACCACGAGGGCGACGCGGGTCTGGCCCGCGAGATGATTGATCTGGCGGCTGGGACCGGCGTCGATGCGGTCAAGTTCCAGACCTTCCTGCCGGAGCATTACTCGACAGTTTTGGACACCAACCGCCAAGATCGTCTGAGAGACTTTCAACTCAGCTTCGACGACTTCGCCGCCCTGGCGGAACATGCCCGCGCCAAAGGTCTCAAGTTTCTCTCCACTCCGTTCGACCTGGAGAGCGCGCGCTTCCTGGGCGGCGTCGTCGACGCCATGAAGATCGCGTCGGGCGACAACACGTTTTATCCGTTGATCGAGACCGCCGCTCGATCGAAACGCCCCCTGCTTATCTCAACGGGCATCGCGTCGGAACCGGAAATCGCCGCCGCCGTTTCCCGCGTCGAGACGACGTGGGAGTCCCTTGGCGTCACACGAGAGCTCGCCCTGCTCCATTGCGTGGTCAGCTATCCGGTCCCGCCGGAAGAGGCCAACTTGGCCGCCGTATCCTCCTTGACGGCCGCCTTCCCCGATCGGATCATCGGCTATTCGGACCATACTCTGGGGCCGGAGGCCGCCTTGCTCGCCGCCGCCCAGGGAGCGCGCATTGTCGAAAAACACTTCACCATCGACAACAACTATTCCGGCTTCCGGGACCACCAGGTCTCCGCCGACCCGCCGGCCATGAAGCGCTTTGTCGAGACCCTGCGCCGGGCGGACCGGATATTGGGCGCGGGCGAGATCGGCGCCATGCCTTGCGAAAAGGGCAATATCGAACCTGTTCGCCGTTCCATCTGCGCGGCCCGGGATTTGCCAGCCGGAACCGAAATCGCCTTGTCCGACATCACCTGGGTGCGCCCCGGCGGCGGTATTCCGCCCGGCGGGGAAGCGGCGGTGATCGGCAGGCGGCTCAACAAGGCGTTGGAGAACGGGGCCATGATCTTAAACGATCACCTGGAACCCCAATAACCCATGCGCCTCGCTGTTCTCACCACGCAAACCAGCCACCATGCTCACTTCGTCCGCGCGCTGGCCCGGGACTTCGACTTGGTTGGCGTCCTGGATGAGACGACCGGCTTGAAGGCCCCCTTTCCAACCGCTCACCCCTTCGAGACGGAACGGGACCGGTATGAACGGGATTTGTGGTTCGGCGGGAAGCGGGCCGGCATCGCCGATTTTGCTCCCTGCTTCCGTCACTCCAGTCTCAACACGGACGCGGCGGCGAACGATCTCGAACGCCTTCGGGCCGACGTCGCCGTGGTTTTCGGAACAGGCAAACTGAAGGGCCGGGTCCTGACCGCCGGAGACGGCCTGCTGGTCAACCTTCACGGCGGCAATCCGGAAACCCATCGCGGCCTTGATACGCATCTTTGGTCGATTTATCACGACACGCCGGAGGGGCTGGCCGCCTGCCTGCATGACGTGGCGCCCGAACTGGACGCGGGCGCTATTCACGGCATGAAGGCCATTCCCCTGCCGCGCGGCATGAAGCTTCATCAGTTGCGCGCGGCGAACACGGACGTTTGCATAGAACTAACCAGGGACTTGCTGGACCGGGTCCGCCGGGGCGATCAGCCCCAGCCGCGCGCCCAACTCAGCCGCGGCGCCTATTTTTCCTTTATGCCCGCCGAGCTAAAATCGGTTTGCGTGGCGAAGTTTGAAACCATGACGGAGACCCCCCGGTGACCAGCCCGGACACATGGCGCGGCAGGCTCGGCCGGGACACCCTGGCCGTCTATCTGTTTCATGGCGTCATCAAGGAAGACCGTTACCGGATCAGAAACTACAATCGGAAACATCTTGAAGCGGCGGAGTTTGACGCCGTCATCGCCGGCTTGAAGGCGCGCGGCGCCCCTCTCTCTCTGAACGACGTCATCGAATTGACCCAGTCGGGCGAACCGTTCCCGGAAAACGCTTTCGCCGTCACCTTCGATGACGGGTTCGAAAATAATTCGTCGGTCGCAGCCCCCATCCTGCGTAAGCATGGCGTCCCCGCCACTTTTTACGTCACCACGGATTTTATCGAGAACAACCGCATGTCCTGGATCGACCGCATCGAGTGGGCCTTCGAGGCCCACCGGGACATTGTGATTGAACTGCCCTGGTCGGATACGCCGAAAACACCCAAAAGCCCCGCCGCCATGCGATTGGTCCTGGACGATATTCGGCGACACGTTAAAACCACGCCCGAAATCAATCCGGACGTCCTCGCGACGGATTTACAGCGCCAGATGCATTTCGACGAGACCTGGTCCTCGCCAGATCCCCTGGATCAAAAACTGACCTGGGCCCAGGTGGCGGAGTTGAACGCCGATCCGCTCTTCAGCGTCGGCGGCCACACCCATACCCATGCCGTGATGTCTTTCCTGTCGCCCGATGGCTTGGCCTGGGAGATTGACACCAGTCTTGGCCTTCTGCGGGAAAAAGCCGGCGTCGGACCGACGCACTACTGCTATCCTGAGGGGTTGAGGCATTGCTATTCCGACGCCGTGATCGACGCCCTCAAGACGCGCCGCGTGCTTTGCTGTCCGACCGCCATCGACGGCGTGAACATGCCCGGGGACGACCTGTTTCATCTCCGCCGTATCTTTGTAACGTAGGGGCGGCGGACCATGTGCGGAATCGCCGGCGGCATCGGCCCAAGAAATCAGGCGCCCTCACCGGACCGGATCGCCGCTTGTCTTGAGATCATGAGGGAACGGGGCCCGGACGCCAAAGCCGCTCAAGCGTTTGAGTTGGGCGGCCAGACGGTCACGCTTTTGCACCGGCGCCTGGCGATCATCGATCTCGATCCCCGCTCCAACCAGCCATTCACACGGAACGCGGTGACCGTTTGTTTCAACGGAGAAATCTATAATTACCTAGAGGTCCGGCGCGATCTTGAGCGGCTCGGCCACCAATTTCGGACGAATTCGGACACCGAGGTCCTGGCCGCCGCCTGGGAACAATGGGGCGAGGCGGCCCTCGGCCAGTTCGAGGGTATGTGGGCGCTCGCCGTCGTGGACGGGCGGACGGGCTCGCTGACGCTCAGCCGCGACCGGTTCGGCGAGAAACCGCTTTATGTTTGGGCCGTTGAGGACACAATCTATTTCGCCTCGGACATTCCGGGGCTAATGACGCTTGCGGGCGCGAAACCGTCCGTCAACGAACGCCAAATCCTCCGATATCTGGTTCACGGGTATAAAGCGCTTCACAAGCACGGCGACACTTTCTTGAACGGTGTCCTGGAACTGCCGCCCGGGACATCCATGACCCTAAGGGACGGTCATCTGGCGCCGCCGGAATTTTATTGGCGCCTGGACTTCAAACCGCGGCCCCTGTCACGGAAGGAGGCGTTGGACGGCGTTCGCGCGCGGCTCGCCCGGTCTATGGAACTGCGTCTTCGGGCGGACGTGCCGCTGGCGTTTTGTCTCTCTGGCGGTGTGGACTCAACGACTTTGGCGGCGATCGCCAAAAAGACGCACGGCGCCCAATTGCATTGCTTCTCCATCGTCGATTCGGACGAGCGCTACGACGAAACCCGGAACCTTGGCGTCATGGTCCGGGATTTGGGCTGCGAACACACGGTCGTCAAAACCTCGCGCGACGGCTTTTTTGATCGTATGGCGGCGCTTTGCGGCTATCGGATGAGGCCGGTCGCCACCATCAGCTATTATCTTCACGCATTCCTGTCAGAGAGCATCGCGGCCAACGGTTTCAAGGTGGCGATCTCGGGAACGGCGGCCGATGAAATCTTCACCGGTTATTATGACCACCATAATTTCTGGCTGGCCCAGATGTGGCGGCGCGCGCAGATCGATCCGGGCGTCGATTTCGAGACCTTGCTTGCGGATTGGCGGCGGGGGGCGGGCGGCCATGTCGCCAATCCGGTCCTGCGAGACCCGATGGCGTTTGTCAAAAATCCAGGAAACCGGGATCATATCTTGCTGAATTCCGACGTCTTCAACACGGTCACGCGCGAGCCCTTGAATGAGGCGTTTGAAGACGCGCGCTTCACGGACGACCTCCTTCGCAATCGGTTGATGAACGAATTGTTCTTCGAGACCGTCCCGGTTCTTCTGGAAGAAGACGACGCAAATTCCATGCGCGCTTCCATTGAAAACCGCTCGCCGTTTCTTGACCGCGATCTTGTTGAGTTTATGTTTACCGTTCCAGGCGAGCATCTGATGCAAGGCGGCCGGGCGAAGGCGCTGCTGCGGGCCGCCGGCGAGGGGCTGGTGCCCGATGAAGTTAGATTGGATAGCCGAAAGCGAGGGTTCAACGCGTCCATAACATCACTGGTCGATCATCGGAATAATGAGACTCGCGAGCGTCTTCTGAGCGACAATCCAATTTTTGACGTGGTGGACCGGTCCCGCCTTGAAGCATTGCTGGATGACGACATGAAAACGAACAGCCTGTCGAAATTTCTCTTCTCGTTCATTTCCGCCCGCACATTCATGGAGCGCCATGAGGCTTTCGAGCCCGGGGGAGTTTAAGCGATGGCGACGGTGGCCGTCATCCAGGCGCGGGACACGTCGGTCCGGCTGCCGGGCAAATCAAGCATGCCTCTGGCCGGCAAACCCGTGATCGATCACGTCATTGATCGCGCCATTGCGACCGAAGGCGTCGACAAAGTCTGCGTCGCCGTGCCGGACATTCCGGGTCAGGACGGTCTCATTGAGGCTGTCGCCAAACGCCCGGACGTCTCTCTCGTCGCCGGTCCGGACAAGGACCTGATCCGCCGCTTCCGATTAGCGATCGAGGCCACGAACGCGAAAACGGTCGTCCGCCTTTGGGGGGACGCGCCGGCGGTCGATGTGGGCTTCGCCGCCGCGCTGATCAACGCCTATCACGCGTCGGACGCCGCTTGGGCGGCGCCGAACGCCGAGAGCGCGCTTTATGAAGGATCCGAGTGTCACGTCATGCCGGCAACCGCCATGCTGGTGATTGACGAGGAAGCGGCGGACACGGCGGAGCGCGAGGCCTTCAACGTATTCCTAGAGCGCCAGCCCAACCGTTTTCCGCGGATCGAACTGGGTTATAAACCTGCCTTGACGCATCTGAAAGTCTTGATCGACACACCCGCCGACTATGACCGAATGGTTAAGATATTTGACCGGCTTTACGAGGCAAATCCGATATTCGGCGCTGTTGAACTGGCCGCCCTGAGCGAGCGGGAGCCGGATCTTTTCGTCTCGGACAATCCGGATCTCATCCAGACCCGCTTCCCGAGGCCTTCTCGCCAACTGGTTTCGTGAAGCGGAAACGTCGATGACCAAGACCCGCTTGAACGTCGGCGTTGTCGGCCTCGGTGTCGGAGAACAACACGCTTTGGCCTATCAGCGTCATCCTGATTGCCGGATCAAATGGCTCTGTGATCACAACGCAGCCCAGTTGACGCGGGTCTCGGGCCGTGTCAAGGCGGAACGCCGGACCCGGTCGTTGACAAAAATCTTGAACGACCCTGAAACGGCGCTGGTTTCCCTCGCCACCCTCGATCATCATCATGCAACCGAGGTGCCCCGGTGTTTTGAGGCGGGCAAGCATGTATTCGTCGAAAAGCCCCTTTGCCGCACCGTGAAGGAGCTGGAGTCCATTCACGCCGCTTGGGAGAAGGCCGGCCGGCCGCATCTCCGCTCTAATCTCGTGCTGCGCGAGGCCGCGGTTTACAAGTGGCTGGAGGACGCCGTTAAGGCCGGAGAGTTCGGCGATATTTACGCCGTTGACGGCGATTATCTCTATGGCCGCCTGCCTAAAATCACCGAGGGATGGCGTAAAGACGTACCTGATTATTCGGTTATGGAAGGCGGCGGCGTGCATATGATCGATATCATGATGATGGTGCTGGGCGAACGTCCATCACGCGTTGAGACGGCCGGCGCCGGCGTCGCCACCCGCAGGACGCCGTTCCGCTATGACGACTTCATGACCTCGACCTTTCATTTCGCCTCCGGCGTCATCGGACGCGTTACAGCGAACTTTGGCTGTGTGCATCCGCACCACCACGCGCTGCGGGTGTTCGGCACGAAAGCGACATTCCTTTATGATGACCAGGGGCCCCGTGTCTTCCGCGGCCGGGAGGAAGGAAGGCCCGCCGAGCGGCTGGACTTGAAAACCTTACCCGACGGCAAAGGTGTGCTGATCCCTGATTTTGTCAAAGCCATCCTCTCGAACGCCGACTCCGCCGCCGCCGCGTATCGGGAGTTTGATTTGATATCGGTTTGCGCCGCCGCCGCACACGCCCGGCAATCCGCACAAGACATCAGGTATCTGACATGAGCGAGAAACTCGACATTCCCTTCGGCCGTCCGTGGATCACGGACGAGGAACGCTGCGCGGTCATGGACGTGCTCCGCGGCCATATCCTGACTCATGGTCCCAATTGCAAAGCCTTTGAAGAGGGCTTTGTCGAGATGATGGGCGGCGGCGGCGCCGTCACCACGTCGTCCTGCATGGCGTCGCTGCATCTATCTTGGATCAATTTGGGCGTCGGCCGGGGCGACGAGGTTATTCTGCCGTCCACCACTCACGTGGCGACCGCCCATGCGGTGGCCCTTTGCGGCGCGACGCCGGTGTTCGTCGATAGCGACCCGGCGACGGGCAACATGCGCCTAGACGATATCGAAGCGAAGATCACCCCCAACACCAAAGCGATCGGGTTGGTCCATTACATCGGCATCCCCATGGACATGGCCGAAGTTATGAAAATCGCCGATGGGCATGGCCTTTGCGTTGTTGAGGATTGCGCGCTCGGTGTGGGAGCGCGCGTGGACGGCAAGCATGTAGGTCTGTTTGGCCACACGGGAAGCTATTCGTTTTATCCCGTCAAACACATCACCTGCGGCGAGGGCGGCATGCTGGTCTCGAAAGACGCCGGGCTGATCAAGGAAATCGCCAACTTCAGGGGCTTTCATTACGACAAGTCGCAACCTCAGCCGAAACCCCCCGGGCTCTATGACGTGGACGGGCTCGGCATGAATTACCGAATGAGTGAAATGCAGGCCGCCCTTGGCCGCGTGCAGCTGGGCAAGATCCCTGAAATCTTACGTATTCGGCGTGACAATTTCGCCGCCCTGAAAGCGGGGTTAAACGACATCGACGGCGTTCGTGTGCTGGATTCGACGGAAAAACGCCTCGAAAGCAGTCATTATTGCGTCATTGCCGTTCTGGAAGGCGAACTCGCGGAAAAACGCGACAGCCTCGCTCTCTCGCTCAACGCCATGGGTGTGGGAACCAGCATTTATTATCCTCACCCCATCGGAAGATTGTCGTATTACCGGGAAAAATTCGGTTATGACGCCTCCCGGTTCCAAGTCGCGGAACAACTCGCCGACCATGCCGTCGCCCTTCCCTGCGGCCCGCATTTAGGGCTGGAAGACATGCGAAATATTACGGAGTCGGTCGCGGGTCTGGTTCGAAACTTAAGGGCCTATTAAACTTTCAGGGTTAATTATTACACCCTGGTGGTTGGCGGTTCCGCCAACCCGAAGAAACAGGATTTCTGGCGAGCCCGCTTGTGACGAAGAGAGCGCCTGGCTCAACCCGGAAAGAGGCCCGGAAAGAGGATGGACGCCATGACTAAGCTTCTTAATCCCGACTCCATCGAATCGAACCTGTCCGGCGAGCGCGTCGCGTTGGTTGGCGGAGCCGGCTTTATCGGACACAATCTGGCTCTAGGTTTGCGCCAACTGGGCGTCGAGGTGATGATCGCCGATAATCTGATGCAAAACAACCTATTGGCCAACATGACGGACCCTGACATTGATCCGTTCCGCCGTGATCTCAATCTGAATTTCCTTCAGCAACGGTTCCACATGTTGCGTGATCAGGGCGTTGTGCTGGAAAGCGCCGACGCCCGCTCCATGATCGACTTGCAGAGCGCGCTGGCCGAGTTCGGCCCAACCAAGATCGTGCATCTTGCCGCGATTTCCAGTGCAGTGGACGCCAAACGGGTTCCTGGTCACTGCTTCGACCTGCAATTGGTGACGCTGCGCAACGTGCTGGAATACGCCCGCGTATTCTCCAACCAAGTAAACCAAATCGTGTTCATGAGTTCGTCCACCGTTTACGGAGACTTCTCAACGCCGACGGTCGACGAAAACGTGCGTCCCCGTCCCTATGGCATCTACGCCAACGCCAAGTTCATGAGCGAGCGCCTGATCCGTACCTACAACGATCAATACGGTCTGGCGACGACCATCATTCGGCCCTCGGCCCTTTACGGCGAGCGCTGTATCAGCCGCCGGGTTAGTCAACTGTTCATCGAGAACGCGCTTTTGGGCAAACCCTTGATGCTCGAGGGCGGCGGTGACGGCCGGCTGGATTTCACTTATATTGAAGATTTGGTCGATGGCGTCATCCGCTCGATGGCGGTTGATGTCTGTAACGGCTACTCCAACACGTTCAACATTACCTTTGGACGGTCCCGCACCATTTTGGAATTGGCCGAAGTGGTGAAATCGGTCGTGCCGTCCGTGGAGCTTTGCGAAGTGCCGCGTGATAAGATCAAGCCGGTCCGCGGCACGCTATCGACGGAACGGGCCAGCAAGGATCTGAACTTCAATGCCCGGTGGCCGCTTGAAACCGGCTATAAGCGGTATTGTGAGTGGTACGTCGAGCAGTGGGAGCGCACCCAGGCCCGCCGGAGCGCGAACATTCTGTAGATAGACCGCCTCAAGCAACTCAGAGGAGCGCGCCGGTGATCGGCATCATCGACTATGGCCTGGGCAACCTTGCCTCCGTCGCCGGCGCTGTCCGCAAAGTCGGCTTCGAGCCTGTTATCACCGCCGACGCCGGCCAACTCCGTGAAGCGGATAAACTGGTCCTGCCGGGCGTGGGCGCGTTCGGCGATGGAATGGCGAATATCCGCTCACGCGGCCTGATCGAGCCGTTGACCGAGATGGTCCTCAAACGCCGGAAACCGATCCTCGGAATCTGTTTGGGATTTCAGCTCTTGGGGCGTCATTCCACGGAGTTCGGAGACCATGAGGGCCTAGGCTGGATCAATGCGGATATCCGCCCCTTTGAAGCGGCAAAAGACCTCCGCGTGCCCCACGTAGGATGGAATGAAATTTACCAAAAGGGCGACAGCGTCTTGTTCGACGGCGTGCCGGACGAGAGCCTCGTCTACTATGTGCACAAGTACCGCATGGTGGGTGAATTGAACGGCGCCCTGATCGGTGTCGGGGATTATGGCGGAGCATTCATCGCCGCTGTACAGCAAGGCAATATCTTCGGCACCCAATTCCACCCCGAGAAAAGCCAACGGCACGGCCTCGCCATGCTGAAGAACTTCCTGGAAAAGGCCTGATGCTCAGAACACGGCTGGTAACCGTTCTCACATTCTCGGACGGAACCCTGTTCCGCACCAAATTGTTTGAGCCGGACTACCGCTATACCCACAATTTCGTTGACGCCTGGGCCATTGACGAGATCGTCATGCTGGACGTCACGCGGGGCGGGAAAGGCGATCAGCAAGCGTTCTTCGATGTGGTTCGAGAGTTTGCGGAGACATGCTTCGTGCCCTTGGCCGTCGGCGGCGGCATTCGGACGATAGATGACGCGAAACGAATGATGGCCGCGGGCGGCGACAAGGTTGTCGTCAATACAGGCGCCGTGAAGCGGCCTGAATTGATCACGGAAATCGCCAAGACCTACGGCAGCCAGTGCGTCGTGCTTTCGATCGACGCCCGCAAGGGAGAAAACGGAAGCTATTCCGTTTTCAGCAATTTCGCCACCGATCCAACCGGTTGGCCGCCCGTTGACTGGGCCGTCCGAGGAGAGGAATTGGGGGCGGGCGAAATCATGGTCACGTCCGTTGAGCGGGACGGCTCGCTTCAGGGTTATGACTTGGACCTCTGCGCGGAGGTCGCGGGCGGAGTCACAGTTCCGGTCCTTGGGCTCGGCGGCGCCGGTAACTGGAGGCACTTCGCGGACGGAGTGAAGAAAGGCGGCTTATCCGCCGTTTGCACTCAGAATATCTACCATTTCACGGAAACCAGCATTACGAGCGCGAAGAAGTTCATGGAAAAGCAAGGAATTCCCGTAAGGATGTAGGTCCTGACTTAAGTGGATCGTTTCCATGGTGACATACTGCGGAAAATGCCTGATGCCGGACACTAGGCCGCGCATCGTGTTCGACGAGAACGGCGTTTGTAACGCCTGCCATACGGCGCGGGCGAAGAACGAAATCGACTGGGACGCGCGGCGTGAGGAGTTTCTGGACTATGTCGGGCGCTTCCGCCCCAAGGACGGTCCCTACGACTGCGTCGTGCCCTGGTCGGGCGGCAAGGACTCCAGCGCCATCGCACACAAGCTGAAGTTCGAATTCGGATTGAATCCGCTGCTGGTCACCATGGCGCCGTTAATCCCCGACGACACGGCCCAACATAACCGTGAGGAGATGATCAAGCTGGGTTTCGACCACGTGATGGTCCGGCCCAACCAAGCGGTCTCGCGCCGACTGTCGCGCCGCTTCTTCATCGAACGGGGGGATCCGAAGATTCATTGGAACGCGGGCGTCAACTCGGTCCCCGTGCAGATGGCGGTTCGTTACAAAATCCCGCTGCTGTTTTACGCCGAACATGGCGAGAGCGAATACGGCGGACGTGTTCTGTCCGAGGAACACCGAAAGATTCGTGACTTCACGGAAGTGCTGGAACACCAGATCGGCGACGATCCCTATAACTGGATGGATGACGAGATCGAGGATCGTCATCTCGCGCCCTATCTTTATCCAGACCTGGACGCGGTTGAGGCGGTCGGCGTCAAGGCGCTTTATTTCGCCTATTTTTTCCGCTGGTCCATGAAGGAGAATTACGATTACATCAAGGACAAGATCGATTTCCGCCTGGCCGCTAATGGCCGGACGGACGGCACCTTCACGGACTTCGACAGCCTGGACGACAAGATCGACAATCTCTATTACCACATGCAGTTCGTCAAATTCGGCTTTGGCCGGGCTGTCCGCGACGCCTGCCGGATGATTCAGAACGGTCAGATGACCCGGGAAGAGGGGTTGGAACTCGCACGCAAATATGATGATGAGTTCCCTAACGCCTATCACGCCGAACATCTCGATTATCTCGCCATGACGGATGCGGAGTTCACAGACGTGATCGACAAGCATCGCGACCCGAAAATTTGGGAGAACCGCGGCAACCAGTGGGCGCTGCGCCACCCTGTCGAATAGAGCGCGTCTGATATGATGGTCCATAAGGCGGAAAAGCCGCCGTCCCTGTCCTGGAGCGAACAGGCGTTCGAGACGGACATGGCGGGCGTCCCAGTCGGGAAACTGCGGGTGTCCGGCACGCCTGGCCGGCCGGAAGCCGCCGGACTGATTGACGAGTGGCGCCGAGAAGATGTTTGGCTGGTCTCGTGCCGCGTCAACGAAGCCGACCAGGAAACGGCGGACGTCCTGGAGAACGCCGGGTTCCGCCGGATCGAAACCCTGGTCACTCTCTCTCAACCCGCCCGCCCGGCAAACGCGACGACGCTCGACATCCGAATGGCCGGGGCGGAAGATATCGGCGCATGCGTTTCCGTCGCCAAAGCCTCCTTCATCCTTGATCGTTTGCACCGCGACCCGGAAGTGCCCGATGGTTTCGCGGATCAAGTTCGCGCCGCCTGGATCGCCAATGACATCAACGGCCGGGCGGCGGCTCCGCTTATCGCCTCTATCGACGGCGAGATTGCCGGCTTCAACTTGTGTGTGCTGCGTGACCGGACAGCGGCCATCGACCTGATCGCGACGGCGCCGAAACACCGGCGCAAAGGCGTCGCCGCTCAACTGATCGACGCCGCCTTCCGGGTTTTCGGAAGCGAAATAGATGAGATGCGGGTCGGCACCCAGGCCGACAATCTGGCGTCTTTGCGGCTCTACGAACAAGCTGGATTTAGCAAGGAGTCTGGCCAAATCACGTTGCATTGGACCAATCCGGAGATGACGCCGGAAGGGGATGCGGCATGACAACGGCGATTGTTATCTTCGCCCGGATGGACTCAAGCCGCTTACCGGGAAAAACCCTGATGTCATTGGCGGGCGTTCCCATGCTGACGTGGACCATTGAGCGCTGCGAGATGGTTGGACCCAGGCTTCCCGTTATTGTGGCGACTTCATCGCGATCATTGGACGATCCCATTGAGGCGCACGCCAAGGGACTGGGTTTACCGGTGTTCCGAGGCCCGGCGGATGACGTTCTCGGGCGCGCCCTGGCGTGCGCCAAGGCTCAAGGTCTGGACGCCCTGGTTCGCGTTTCAGGCGACAGTCCCTTCATCGCGCCGGATGTGATTCGGGGCGCTCTGGAACGTCATGACGCCGAGAAGGGCGACCTGACGACGAATGTATTTCCCCGTGGTTTCCCGGCCGGCGTCAGTGTCGAGGTCATCCCGTCGGAAACGCTGGCGAAGGTGGCCCAGGCGGCCCAAAACCCTGCGGACCGGGAGCACGTGACCCGCTATTGCTACGGACATCCCGGCGTGTTCCGTATTGTGAATGTCACAGCCCATGATACGGGGTACGATGAACGCCTGTTTACGGGCCGCCGCCTGGCGGTGGATACTCGGGAAGATTTCGAACGCGCGACCTGGATCTCGGACCGGCTCAAGGATCGGACAGCGCCTTTGGATATCGTCACGCGCCTGGCCCGCGCGTGGGATGAACAAAAGATCAAGGACAAGGAACAGGTGTCGTGAGCGACTTGGCGTGTCTTGGCGGAAAACCTGTTATATCAGGCGAGTTCGCGCCATACCCGTCCATGGGCGAGGCGGAACGGCGCGCCGTGGCCGATGTTGTGGCGAGCGGCTGTCTCTCCGGGTTTTATGGATCACCCGGCCCTGAATTCATGGGCGGGCCGAAGGTGCGGGAGTTCGAGGCGGCCTGGGCGGCCAAGTTCGGCGTCAAGCACGCGATTTCAATGAACTCGAACACGTCGGGTCTGCTGGCGGCCATGGGGGCGATCAAGCTGTCCCCCGGCGACGAGGTGATTCTGCCGCCTTGGACCATGACGGCGACGGCCATGGTCCCTCTCTATTATGGCGCTATTCCTGTTTTCGCCGACATCGAAGACGAGACCTTTGGCTTGGACCCGGCCAAGGTGGCGGAGTTGATCACGGGCAAAACCAAGGCGGTCCTCGCCGTCAATTTGTTCGGTCACCCGGCGCGGCTGGCGGAACTCCGCGCGCTGGCCGACGAACACGGTCTTTACCTGATCGAAGACAACGCCCAAGCCCCGCTTGCCCACGAGAACGGCCAGGCAACCGGAACGGTCGGGCACATCGGCGTCGCCAGCCTGAATTTCCATAAGCACATCCACACGGGCGAGGGCGGCATGTGCGTCACCAACGATGACGGTTTGGCGACGCGCCTGGCGTTGATCCGAAATCACGGCGAGAATTGCACCAACTTGGCGGCGGACGGCGACATTACCAATCTGATCGGTTTGAACCTTCGTCTCACCGAGTTGCAGGCCGCTGTCGGGCTGGCGCAGCTGGGTGACATCGAAACCCATGTGACAAAGCGCGAGACCATCGCCCGGGCGCTTTCCGAAGGCGTTCGCGAACTGGATGGACTGACGGCGCCGGTCGTCCGTGCTGGATGCAGACACAACTATTACGTCTGGCTGTTGCGATATGACGAGAAAATAACCGGTCTCTCTCGCGACGCCTTCTCAAAGGCCCTCGCGGCTGAGGGGTTCCCTCATGCTCAAGCCTATTTGGCGCCTCTTTACCGGCTGCCTGTTTTCCGTGAACGCAAGGCGATCGGCCGGGACGGCTGGCCCTTCACGCTGACGGACCGCACCTATCAGGACGGCCTGTGTCCCGTCACCGAACGGCTGCACGAACACGAGGCGCTGTTGTTTGAACCCTGCGCCCATGACCTCGCGGAAGATGATGTCGAGTTACTCTTAAAAGCCATCCGCAAAGTACACAAGCATCGGGCGGACTTAAGCGGCCGGGCGGCTGCGGAGTAGGATCAACCCGATGCCGAACGTCGTCGCCAGCATCGAAGCGCGCATGTCCGCATCCCGCCTGCCGGGCAAGGTGTTGATGGATATCTGCGGGAAACCCGCCCTGGAACGCCTCGTTGACCGGCTTCACGCCTGTACCCGAGTTGACGGCGTCATCGTGGCGACCACAACCAACGCCGCCGATGACGCCATCGCCGAATGGGCGGCGCGGAGCGGAACGCCTTGCCACCGGGGTTCCGAACACGATGTTCTGGACCGTGTGGTCCAGGCGCACCGCGCTGCGGGGAGCGAGGTCGTCGTCGAGATATGCGGCGATACGCCGCTCCTTGATCCCGCCGTCGTCGATCAAGCCGTCGCGCGATTTCAGAAAGGCGGCGTGGATGTTGTCTGCAACGTCCGCAAACTCTCCTGGCCCCAGGGCGTCGACGCGCAAGTGTTCGGTTATGAGACCCTGGCCGAGGTCTCGCGAACGATCACCGATCCGGCTGTCCGCGAGCATGTCTCGCTTTATTTCTACGAGAACCCTGATCGTTACCGCATTCATCACATGACCGCGCCCGCCGACCAGAGGGCCCCTGATATCCGTCTGCAAATGGATTATCCGGAAGACCTGGAATTGATCCGTTCCGTTTATGAGCGGCTGGAACCGGATTTAGGCCCTGTTTTTGGCGTCGGGCCTATCCTCGCGCTGCTGGACGAAAGCCCCGATTTGGCGGCTCTCAACGCCCATTGCGAAGAGAAACCCATCCGATGACCGGCCTTCGGACCATTGTGATCGGCTTCGGCCAGATCGCGCATGGCCTCGCCATGGATGAAAAAATGGCCGAGCATTTCGAATACGCGACCCACGCCCAGGTGCTGCGTGATCATCCAGCCTTCGACTGGCGGGGAGTCGTCGAACTCGCGGAGGGTCCCCGAGTGCGCGCCGCCAGGGATTGGCGGGTGCCCCATGTGAGCGATGACCTCTCCGCCGTGGCCTCAGCCGTCCTGCCGGAAGTCGCGATTATTACGGCTCCGCCCGGCCGGCGCGCGGATATGCTCGAAGCTCTCCCCGGCCTGAAAGCCGTCTTGATCGAGAAGCCCCTGGATGCGCCCGGCGGCGCCGACGGCGCCCGGTTTCTGGAAACCTGCGCCCGGCGGGGCGTCGAAGTCCTGGTGAATTACTGGCGCCGGGGTGATGAAACCATGCAGGCGTTGGCGGGTGGCGACCTCACCGGGAAGATCGGCGGCGTCCAGGCGCTAACCGGGCTCTATGGCGACGGATTGTTCAACAACGGCGGTCATATGATCGATCTTATCCGCATGTTGACCGGCGAGATCACCGCCGTTCGCGCCCTCGCTCCCTTGAAACGTCTGAAAAATGCGCCGATCCCGGGAGATCCGAACATCCCGGTCGCGCTGGACCTCGCGGGCGGCGCAATCGCCACCCTTCAGCCTCTCGATTTTTCCGTATACAGGGAAGTCGGTCTGGACATCTGGGGCACGACGGGCCGCCTCGCCATTCTGCAAGAAGGATTGAGCGCCAGGCATTTCTCTCTGACAGACAACCGCGGGCTGATGGATGAACGGGAAATCGCGTCAGACAAACCAGCCCCGCTTCCCGCAACCGCCGGAAGAGCGCTTTACCGGCTTTATGACAACCTTGCCGCCATCGCCCGTGGTCAGAAGTCAGCCATATCGAGCGGGACGTCCGCGGCCCGGAATGACGCCATCCTTCAAGCCGCCGTCACGTCCGCCGAGTCGGATGGCGCGCGCATCGCGCTCTGAGCGATGAACCGCGTTCTTTTCTTCGTCGAGGACCCCGGCGCCGCGAATATGCTGGCGGGCCTGCCTGACGCGCTTCAGGACCTTGAGATGATTGTATGGGCCGGGCCTCAAGCGCTGAATGGGGCGAGGGAACTGGGATTTAAGGCTGCTCCCCCCGAAAATAGCCAACCCGACGTGGATATGTTCGTTGTCGGCACGTCGGAAAATCCGGACACGCAAGCCTTTTCGCTTATCGAGGCCGCGCGAACCCGGAGTATTCCAAGCGCCGGACTGGTGGACGGACCGGCCAACAGCGTGCGCCGCTTTCGGGGACGGACGGATAATTCCCTCGCTCACGCCCCGGACTGGCTGCTGGTTCCCGACCAGGCCATCGCGAGGAGCTACGAAGACCTGGGCTTCGACCCGGCCCGCATTCATTGCGTGGGCCACCCCGCCCTGGATCGTGTCCGGGGTTGGCGTGACCATGCGCCCGGCCGGCGCGCCCTGAAACGTAAACTCTTCCCGGGCGCGGGCACGGACCAGCCCGTTCTGCTCTTCCTGAGCGAGCTTTCCGACGGCCTTGATCCGGCTTCCTTTAGACGTTCCCGGGATTACCGGTTATCAGGCAGGGGCGGCGCGGACGCGCGCACCAGGATTGTTTTGGAAGAACTGCTGGACGCGCTGACGCGCCTGGATGGAAAACCCTATGTCGCGCTCCGCCCGCATCCCAAGGAGCGGCTTTCCGAGTACGGCGCCTATCGCTCTGAAATCGATCAAATGGGCGTTCCCGGCGCGCCCTTGGAAGCCGTTTGGGCCGCAGACCATGTCGTCGGTCTCTCGACCATCCTGCTGGCGGAAGCAACCGTGCTGGGCCGCCCGACGTTGTCGATACTGCCCCGCGAGGTTGAGCGGACCTGGTTGTCCACTGTCAGCCTCGGGTTAACCCCGGTCGCCCATAGCCCGGAAGATATCGAACGCGAACTGGGCGTGATGCTGAGCAATCGACAGCCTGCACCCGGCGTCGAACAGGTGCTGACCTTCGGCGCTCCGGAGCGCATCAATCGGGCGCTTCACGCCATCATGGAGCGGAGCGAGCCGCAATGTTGACCGCGCCCCGGCTGGAAACCGAACGCCTCGTCCTCTCGCCCTTTCAACAGCGCCACCTGACGGCGGCCTATGTGTCGTGGCTGAACGATCCGGAAGTGGTGAGGTACTCCGAACAGCGCCATCGCGGACACAGCCTCGAAAGCTGCCGAACGTTCATCGACGGATTCAGGGACGGTCCGGACCACCTGTGGGCCATTGAGGAAAAAACCGCGCGCAACCGCCATATCGGTAACATTACGACCGCGGTCGACGAACCGAACGGCGTGGCCGATATCCAGATACTGATCGGCGACCGCCACAGTTGGGGAACGGGATTGGGCGCCGAGGCCTGGCGAGCGGTCATGGATTATCTGTTCGCCGAGGGGTTTCGGAAAATTACCGCCGGGACGATGGCGGAGAATACCGGCATGTTGCGGATCATGGAAAAATGCGGCATGGCGGAAGAAGGCCGCAAGGCTGGCCAATTCATTCTCGACGGACGGCCGGTCGATCTAGTGATGAGCGCGAAGTTTCGGAATGGCTGACCCCTACACCGTGATCGCGGAGGCGGCGCGGATGCTTCAAGCGCGGCGCGCCCCCGACGCTCTGTCCCGCCTGAAAGCCGGTCTTAAGCGGCATCCGGGGAACCCGGACATAATCACCCTTATGGGCATGATCTTGTTTCAATCCGGCGACACGCCATCGGCGAAAGACGTCCTGGCGCCGATCCGGGCCCGGAAGGACGGCGATCCAGGCTACCTGAACGTCTATGCCCTCTGCCTTGAAACAAGCGGCGATTTCCTGGAAGCCCTCCCGGTCCTGGAACGCCTCAAATCCGTCGCTCCCTCCGACGACGTGAACAAGCGCCTGGGCTTTTGTCACGCGAGCCTGGATCAACCGGAAAAAGCGCTTCCGCTTCTAGAGCCGCTGGTTCCCGAATACCCGGACGACATGAACCTTCTGAACCGGCTGGGGCTGGTTCTAAGTGATCTGCAACGCCTTGAAGAGGCGGAAGCCCTTTTTCGCAGGATATCCGATCCTCCCGCGACGGTGCTTTATAATCTCGGGAATTGTCTGCTCGACCAGCATAAGGCGTTCGAAGCTCTCGCCGTCTTTGAACGCGTTTTGGCCCTTGACCCGAATCATGCGCCGAGCGCCGTTCATCGCGCCCAGGCCATGATGCTGAGCGCCGTCACGGCCGATGATTGGCGGGCCGCGTGGCTGGCTTATGAAGCGCGGTGGCGCGAACGCGAACGCGTCAGCCTCTGGCGGGATTGGGAAACGCCGGTCTGGGACGGCGGCGCGCTCGGGGAACGCCATCTGCTCATTCACGCGGAACAAGGTCTGGGCGACACCATCCAGTTTTGCCGCTTTGCGCGGCAGGCCGCGAAAAGGGGCGGAACCGTGTCATTGGTTGTTCAACCTTCCCTGGAACGCTTGCTCGCTTGTCTGGAGCCTGCCATTTCGGTCCAAGCGTTCGGCCGGCCTCTTCCCCAATATGACCTTCATATCCCGGCCATGTCCTTGCCGCGGGTTTTGGGAGTCAACCCGGCCACGCTGGATGGCGCGGCTTATCTATCCGCCCTGCCGGAAATCGTCACGGCATGGCGCGCCAGATTACCGGAAACGGACAAGCCCCGCGTCGGCGTGAGCTGGAAAGCCCTTGGCGAAAAGCGCTTGAGCGCGGAGCGCAGTTGCCCTTCCGGCCAAATCACCAGACTGGCCAGGGCGGGGCTGTCTGTCGTCAGTCTTCAAAAAGATTTGCCGGCGAAAGACCCGAACCCGCCCGGCGGCTTTCTGGACGTCTCGGCGAATTTGACCGATTTCGCGGAAACCGCCGCCTTGATCGAGACGCTTGATCTCGTCGTTTCGGTCGATACCGCCGTCGCCCACCTCGCCGGGGCCTTGGGCAAACCCGTCGTCGTCCTATTGCCTTTCGGCTCCGATTGGAGATGGGGCATGGAGTCCAGCGGCACTCCCTGGTATGGCGGCGCCGTCCTGGTCCGGCAAGCGGCGCCGGGCGATTGGGCGGGCGTCATTGATCAGGCCCTGATCGAGATGGAAACGCGGCTCTGAAACCGCTTTGAGCGGAAAATTTGACCCAGCCAGGGGGTCAAAAATTGCCGGGTGGGCATTTCATTCACCGCCCGGCAACAATCAGGCTCGACACCCTTTTTAATTAAATCAAATAGATAGCCCAATTTTTCGATCTGGCGCGCCGTTTGCTGGGATGAGTGCGGAGCAGAAGGCCGCCCATAAACCGTCCCAAAGGCCCGGCGCCGGCGGGGCAAACGGACGTGACGAGATTGAGGATTGAGGAAAGATGACCGATCTTTCAGTGAACGAAACCAGCTCCACGCAGCAGCTCCCTCCCATTATCAAACGCGGCGATTTCGCCAGTCAGGCCGTCCTGGTCGCGTCCTTCCAAGATCTCGTCGATCAGTTGGGCAACCGCATCGGCGCGAACTCCTTGAGCGCGCCGAACGCGGCCGACGTCGTGGGCGAGGTCACCTCGAACGCCTCCAACGACTTCCGCGATGACCGCGGCGACGCGGCGGCCCGCGACCGTGGCGGCGACGCCAATCAGGACGATAACCGCGCAGACAGCCGGGAACGGAACACCAGCGGCGCCGGCGAGACCTCGCGCCGTGATGAAGATGTCCGCAGCGGTGGTGACCGTGGCGGCGCCCATGCCGGCGGCGGCGAGCGTGACGGAGAATCGAACCGCGGCGACCGCTCAAGCGATGACGGTCGCGGCGAAAACGCCGGCGCCCGGGATCGCGACGGCGGGTCCGATACGCAACGGGACGATGCCGCGGACCGCGCCGCTGATGAGTCATTCCCAGCGGCTGAGGGACAAGGCGCCGCGGATCAGGAAACCGCCCCACGGAGGGCCCTCCAGTTAGTAGCGGAAACCGCGCCCGCCGACGGCGTTGAGCAAACCGCGTCCGCCGACGGCGCCGGGCAAACCGCGCCCGCCGACGGCGCCGTTGAGCAAACCGCGCCCGCCGACGGCGCCGGGCAAACCGCGCCCGCCGCCGACGCTGGGCAAGCCGCCCAAATTCCAGCCGCGCTTCAGGAACAAACAACGGGCGTCGCGACCGCGCGACGGGTTGGCGACGCCTCTCGCGCCGTTGATCCGCAAGCCGCCGCCCGCAGCGGCCAGGAAGCGTCCAGCGAGGTTCTTCGGGCGGGCGTCTTCGGCATCGGCGAAAACAGCGCCCGCGCCGCTCAAAGCAGGGCGGCGGTTCAGAACGCAATTACTCAAGGCGCTGCGGACGGCGCGAGTCAGGCCGAGTCACGCCTTCAGCCGCAGGTTGCCCAACTGGCGAGCGCCGCGGGCAACAATGGGCCGCTGGCGGTCAATGTGACCGTGACCCGCGAAGCCGCCACCCTGACCAACACATCGACGGTCACGGCGACGGCTCAGGCCGCGGTCATGGCGGCTTCCCAGGGTGCGGCAGACGACGGCGCCGACGCCGCCCAGACCAACGCGCAGACCAACGCGCAGACCGCTCAGCAAAATCCGCAGGCCCAAGCAGCGGCCGCAGCCGCTGTGCTTCAAAACGGCGGTCAGTTCGTGCAGGGCCAATCAAATCAGGGTCAGGCCAACGCGCAGGCGTCGCAAGCGGCCAGCCAGACCGCCGACGCTGCCAGAACCACCATACAAACCGGCGCCAACAACACAGGCGCCAGCGGCTTCCAGGCGCAATCGGGCGGCGGCGAGGCCCAAACGGCTCAAACCGGAACATCCAGCCAGACGCAGCAGACCAGTCAGGATTTCCGCGCCACGCTCGCCAGCCAGACCCGTCAGCCGGCTCGCGGCTCCGTCGTTGACCAGGTTCAAGTGCAAATATCCAAGGCCGTCAAGCTTGGCGCCGACAAGATCAACATCAAGCTCAACCCAGCCGAATTGGGCCGCGTGGAGATCAAACTGCAAACCGTCGATGGAGGGCGCACGGTGGCCACGGTGACGGCGGAGCGTCAGGAAACGCTGGACATTCTGCGCCGTGATTCGGCCGAACTTCAGCGCGCGCTGTCGGACGCCGGCCTCGATTTGGCCAGGGACGGTCTGAACTATAACCTCAAAGGCGAAAACAATAACCAGCCAGATCAGGAAATCGCCGGCGGCGGCAATGAGGGCGATGAGGACTTCCTGGACTCCGCCGGCGAAGCCGTCGCCGCCCATGAGCTGGGCGTCATCACCAACGGACGCGTGGATGTTCGCGCGTAAACGGTAACCACGGAAACGAGAGAGCGAACAGGTCATGTCATTCTTAGGCGGTATTACCCCCCCCACCGGGGATGGTTCGTCGCAGTCCGCACAGGCGAAACAGCGCCTTGAGGAAGACCTGAGCCGGTTCCTGACCCTTTTGACGACACAGTTGCAGAACCAGGACCCGCTGGATCCGATGGACTCCAACGAGTTTACCTCGCAATTGGTGCAATTCGCCGAGGTCGAACAGGCCATCTTCCAGAACTCCAACCTGGAAACGCTGATCACTTTGCAAGAAGGCGTGCAAACCGCCAACCTGGTGGACTTTATCGGCACAACGGTCGAATACGCCGGACAGGACGTGAACGTGGAGAACTCGTCGGCCCGGATCACCTACAATATTCCGAACGGCGCGGCTTCGACCACCATCTCGGTGACCAACGGCGAGGGCGTTGAGGTCTTCACCGCCGAGGGCGAAACCGAACCGGGCGTTCACGCCTTCACCTGGGACGGCCAGAACAGAAACGGCGTTCAACAGCCGGACGGCCGCTACAAGATCAAGGTCAGCGCCAAGGACCGCGATGACAAGCTGCTGGATGTATTCCAATCCGCTTTCGGGCGGGTCACCGGCGCCGGCGTTGTGGACGGCGAGACCACGTTGTTCATGGGCACGGTCCGCACGCCGCAGTCCAACCTCCTGTCGGTCGAAAAAACACCCGCTTTGGAAGAAACAACGCCTTCGAAAGGAACATCCGCTTCGGAAGGAACATCCGCTTCGGAAGGAACATCGGCTTCGAAAGGAACATCCGCTTCGGAAGGAACGCCGGCTTCGAAAGGAACATCCGCTTCGGAAGGGACGCCGGCTTCGAAAGGAACATCCGCTTCGGAAGGAACATCGGCTTCGAAAGGAACATCCGCTTCGGAAGGAACATCGGCTTCGAAAGGAACATCCGCTTCGGAAGGAACATCGGCTTCGGAGGAAACGCCGGCTTCGGACGGCGACGGCCCGGCATAAACGGTCCAACGGGCTATGAGCCAACGGAATTCGAATAAGCCGGCTGCAACCGGTCGAGTTTTGGAACTTTGGTTAAAGGATTTGCCGGTGAATACGCCGGTCAAAACAAGGAGATAGAAAGATGGGTCTCTTCGGTGCATTGAGTTCTGGCGTTTCCGGCCTGACCGCTCAATCCAGCGCGCTCGGCGCTCTCTCGGACAATATCGTCAACGTCAACACGGTGGGGTATAAAAACGTTGACGTGAACTTCCAGACGCTGGTCACCCAGCAGACGTCCAGGACGCTGTTTTCGGCGGGCGGCGTTCAGGGCGCGACGCGGATCGACACGGGCGTTCAAGGTCTGTTGCAGGCCACCACGTCCCAGACCGACATCGCGATCTCCGGCGGCGGTTTCTTCGTCGTCAACGAGGCCGCGGTTCCGGGCCTGGATGACAGCTTCCTGTTCACCCGCGCCGGTCAGTTCTTCCAGGATAACCGGGGCTTCCTGCGCAACACGGCGGGATTCTACCTGCAAGGCTTCCCGACGGACGCGCTCGGCAACATCATCCCGAACAACACGGACATTCTTACGCCGAACGTGAACGTCATCTCGACCGACTTCCTGACGACCATCAATCTGGCGCGGGTCGGCGGCACGGCGACGGCCACCACGAACATCGCCATCGGCGCCAACCTGCCGACCAACGCGGACGCGGGCGATACTTTCCGGACCGACGTTCAGATCATCGACAGCCTGGGCAACCCCGGTTCCATTGGCTTCCTCTTTGAGGCGACAGGCCGGGACAACCAGTTCGGCCTCGGCTTTGAACCGCGGCAAGGCACCACGGTGACGACTTTCGAGGACGTCACCAACGGCGTGACGTCCACGACGGCCTCGACCGGTCAGCTGGAATTCAAAACCCGTTCCGCGGATGGCGGATCGGTCGTCGTCGACGGCGTCACCTACGTCTTCGACCGGTCTTTGTTCTCGAGATTCTCCGCTTCGGGACCCAACTCGCTGAACCTGCAATTGGGCGCCGGCGCCAACACCGACCACGACCGGATCACCGCCCTGGCCGACACGTTCTCGGACCTGAACGTCGGTGATATTCTGACCCTCTCCAACTTCGGCAATGCGAACGACGGCAGGACCGTGAGGGTGACCAACGTCGATCCGAACGGCTTGTTCGTTGACGTCGAACGGAGCGGCGGGTTCTTGGGCTTCACCTCTGCGATGGGCAGCACGCTGGACCTGGTGTTGGGCACTGGCGGCGCCCCCGACGAGATCCGCGCCCCGGCTGGCACGTTCACGGGCCTGGACGCCGATGACGTTCTGACCCTCTCCGGCTTCGGCAATGCGAACGACGGCAGGACCGTGAGCGTGGTCAGCGTCTCCGCAGATGGCGGGACCGCTAACGTCCGAGTGACCAGCGGCGGCGTCTTGACCGCCACCGGCACTCCCCAGACGGGCGGTCAAACGGTCACCTTTAACCTGCTCGCCACCGGCACCCCCGTGACGGGGGGGCAAACGATCGCCTTGACCACGGACTCGCGCAACAACGCAACGAACCAGATCATCGATGTCTCAGGCAACACCACGGCCGCTCAGGATGTGGCCAGCCTGATCGCCAGGGTGATCGCGCACGATTCCGATTATGACCAGATCAACCAGCGCATCCGGCAGGCCCCGTCCTCGGCGACGACCATTCTGTTCGTTGAGGACGGATCGGATGAAATCATCGTCGATCCGTCCGGCCTGTTGACCGAGGCCGGCGTGTCGGCGACAAAACAAAGGTCGATGTTCACGGTGAATCAGGTGTCCTCCGATTTCGCGCCGACCACACAGTTCGAATTTACGGCGCAACCGGTGACTGGCGACACGATCACCATCAACGACATCACCTATACCTTCGGCACCGGCGAAGCGGCCGACGACAGCGGCGCCGATCTGGTAGTGTCGATTGTCAATGGCGATCTTGCCGGAACTCTGGCCGATTTGGAGGCCGCGATCGAAGGTCAGGATCCGCGATTCGCCGCAGGCTCAAACACGGTTCGCCTGAGAGCGGCCAACCAGGACGCCGACACCGGCATAACAAACGACACGCTCGTCCTGTCCGCGCTGGACAGCGGCCCCTATGAGGTCTCCTTCAGTTCGAACTTCGCCGGCGCGCCGCGAACGGTGTCCAGCAATGTTCCCTCTTCGACCATCCCTGTCGGCGCGGGCAATCCGACCGTGGTGGACATAACCAACGAGATTATCTTCAACGCGGTTGGAATACCCACGGCGTTCAACGTCGACCAGGTCCGGATTGAGGGGCTCACCAACGGCGCCGCCAACTTCGACGGCGACCCTGAAAACACGCGTGTGATCGACCTGGACTTCGGCACCATCGGAGGACAAAACGGCTTGGTCCAGTTCAGCGGCACCTTTACACAGGTTTCCCAACAGGCCGACGGTTCTGAGTTTAGCTCATTTTCCGGCGTGACCATCGGGGTGGACGGGCTTGTCACCGCCCGGTTCGCGACTGGTGAAACGAGGCCGATCTTTCAAATTCCGGTCGCCACCTTCACCAACACGAACGAACTGAACGCGTTAACCGGCAACGTCTTCACGTCAACGCAGGCGTCTGGCGACCCGACGCTGCGGTTCGCCAACAACGGCCCCGCCGGCCGGATCATCCAGTCCTCGACCGAGGCGTCCACCGTCGATATCGGTCAGGAATTCACCAAAATCATCGTCGTCCAGCGAGCCTTCTCGGCGGCCACACGGGTTATTACCGCCTCTGACGAACTGCTCGAGGAACTGGTCAATATCCGTTAATGCGTCTGGTCCATCCGGTTGAGAGTTTCCTTTTTCAGGCGGTCCGCGCAAGCGCGCGGTCCGCGCGCGATAGAGAATTCAAGGTTCCACAACCACCGTTCCATACTTGCGGCTCTGTTGGGTTTCCACCCCCAACAGAGCCGAATTTTCACACATACCGGGGCGGACGGTTTCATCACGGCGAACCAGGCCGTAACGGCGGAATTTAGGGAGTTTTAACCCTGCTGATTAGCTTTTCATTAAACCCGGGCCGCTAGGCTTGGAGAGTGATTTTACGAGGGGTTCGGCCCGGGACGAAACCACTGAACGGTTATGTCCCCGAAGGAGCCGGGCCGAACTTGAGACGGTAGAACGATGACGATCTTGAAACGACTGAACCAGGACCGAAACACCCGAAGCGGCTCGATATCGGGCGAGGCGATTAGTCCGCTTGGCGTGGCCTTGCGGCTGGAAGATCTGCCGCCGCCGGACACCAAGCGCTGGGTCGCCCGCCGCAAGGCCGAAGTCGTCGCCGCCGTGCGCGCCGATCTTCTGACCCTGAGAGACGCCTGCCGTCGATATTCCCTGTCGGAAGACGAATACCGCAGTTGGGAACGTCTGTTCGACAGTCACGGCATGAAGGGCCTGCACACAACCCGCACACAGGTTTATCGCGCGGTGGACGCCCGTCGAAATGGCCGGGACCGGCACGTTTAGGCGGCCGCGCCCCGGCTTCATTTCAAACAAAGGCCGCGCAATATCGTTCGCGGCCCTTTCCGCCGCCCAGAGCGTATCCGGCGTGACCCGGCAAAAATTGCCCGCCGTTAACCCCTTGTTCACCGCCTCTTCCTAATCTGTTCCGGCTGGCGGAAGCCCGTTTTCAGAGGGTTTGGACGACACTCGACCCTCGGCCCGGAAGGGACGCATCCTCAAACGCCCGTTTGAGGAGCCGAGTGGATGAACCCGGACCGCCGCAGTTTCAGCGGAGTCCGCAACGCAAGAACGGGAACGAGAGACAAGTGGACGCAATCGCACAGATCATGCGCACCATGGGGCCGGTCAGACTGGCGCTCACGGGCGGTGTCATGCTCGCCATGCTGGGCTTCTTTATTTTTCTTTTGACTAAATTGGGCCAACCGGCGCAGGCGCTGTTGTTTTCGGAGCTGGCTCCGTCGGACGCGAACTCCATTGTCGCCGCTGTCCAGGCGGAAGGCTCAACCGCGGAAATCCGGAATAACGGCACCGCCGTCTACGTCCCCTCGGACCGTGTCCATGATCTGCGCATTGCCCTCGCCAACAAGGGTATCCCCGCAGGCGGTCATGTGGGTTTCGAAATTTTCGATGAAGCGGACAGCCTGGGGACCACGAACTTCTTGCAAAACGTCAACCGCCAGCGCGCCCTGGAAGGCGAGCTTAGCCGCACAATCCAGGCCATTGAGAGCGTTCATCGCGCCCGTGTTCATCTGGTGCTGCCGAAACGCGAACTTTTCAGCCGCGAAAAGCAAACCCCCAGCGCGTCCGTCGTCCTGAAGATGAAGGGTTCGAAGCGTTTGAACAGCGAGCAGACGGCCTCCATCCAACATTTGGTCGCCGCCGCCGTTCCAGGATTAACGCCTGGCCGGATCACCATTATCGATGACAAGGGCAAGCTCCTGTCGCCCGGTTTCGAGGACGAGGCCAACTTCGGCGCCATCGCCGCCAAAAACGAAGCCCAACAGCGGAAACTCGAGGTTCGCATGGCCCGCACCATCGAGGAACTGCTTGAGAAAACCGTCGGTTTCGGCAATGTCCGCGCCACGGTACAAGCCGAAATGGATTTTAACCGCGTCAGTTCGAAAGAGACGCAGTTCGACCCGGAAGGCCAGGTCGTCCGCTCAACGCAAACGATCGAACAGCAGTCCAGTGAAAACGAAACCGACTTTGACGCCGTCACTATTGGCCAGGCGTTGCCCGATGGAGCGCCGGTCGGCGGCGAGCGCGCGACGGCCCAGTCGAACGAGAACCGGACGGAAGAAACCACCAACTTCGTGGTCTCCCAGAAGATCATCAACGAAGTGAAGTCGGGCGGTGAAATTCGCCGATTGAACGTCGCCGTCCTGGTCAATGGCGTCACCGGGTTCGACGAGGAGGGTAATCCGACCTATGAGCCGCGCCCTCCGGAAGAAATGGCCCTGCTTGAGAGTCTGGTCAGCACCGCCGTGGGTTATGACGAAAACCGCGGCGACCAGATCGATATCATCAATCTGCGATTCGCCGACGCGCCGGAATTCGAGGAGCCGGTGGAGCTGATCTTCGGGCTGGGCAAGAACGATCTGCTACGGCTGGCGGAAATCATGGTGCTGTCGATCCTGGGTATTCTGGTCATCCTGCTGGTCGTTCGCCCTCTGGTCAGCCGCGCGTTCGAAAATATTCCGGCCGCTCAAGACGCCGCCGGCCGCCTGCTGGCCGATCAGGGCGCCGCCGGCCTCCTGGGCGGACCGGGCGCGCCCGCTCCGGCCGAGTTGGAAGAAGAACAGTTCGAGGAACTCATCGACATCGACCGCGTGGAAGGCCGGGTGAAGGCGTCCAGCGTGAAGAAAGTCGGCGAGATCGTCGAAAAACACCCGGAAGAAGCCCTCTCGATTATCCGGGCCTGGATGTATCAGGAAGGCTGACCCCGCAATCAATCTGAGTGGCTGGGCCGCGGACTCTTGAACCACATGGCCCGACCGCTGCCGATTGGACTTTACCATTCGCCCGAAGTAGTTAGATAGTCAACCAACGGATCAGAAAGAAAAACGGCGCCCATGGCGACAGCGACGCGGGAATATCGAAAATTCACGTTCGATACGGACTTCTCCATCACCGCCGAGGCGTTCGCGGGAGAAGAGACCGGCGACGGGCAAGGCGCGCCGCTCGATGAGCAAATGATGGCCGAGCCGGTTCCCGAGCCCGAGGCTCCGGTATTTTCGGAAGATGAATTGGAGGCCGCCAAAGCGGAGGCGTTCGAAGCGGGCAAGGCGGAGGCGTCGAAGGAAGCGCTGACGTCCAGCGAGACCCGTATGGCGGACACGGCGGATAGGCTCGCCGAGCAGGCCGCCGAACTCATCCAGGGGCAGGAAGCGGTCAACGCCGAAATCCTGGCCGACGCCCTGACCCTAGCCACCACCATCGTCCGCAAACTGTTTCCGTCCTTGAATGACGTTCAGAAAGTCCATGAGATCGAGGCGATGATCGAGACGACCGTCCCGCACCTGTTGAACGAGCCGCGCTTACTGATTCGCTTGAATCCGGAAGCCAAGTCCGTCATCGGAGACCGGTTGAACGCCATTGCCCAGGAACGCGGGTATTTGGGCAAGATCAGCATTGTCGCCGACAACACGGCGCCGGAAGGTGATTGTTCGATTGAGTGGGGATCCGGAGGAGTTGAGCGGAAAACCGGGGAAATTTGGACCCGCATCGACGCTGTTCTGGCCGACTATCTGGGCCGGGACGTAAAGGCCGAGGCCGAGCGAATGAACGGTGATCGATCCGCGGAAAACGCCGGGCCCGCGCTGGCGGCCGCAGACCCGGCTATACTGGAAGACGGGCGACCAACGGCGGCCGGGTCCGCAGGCGCGCCTGGCGGAGAAACGCCCCCAAGCGAAGGATAACAGGAGGATCGCATGTCCGAAGAGTCCGATCTGAATCTCGATGATTTCGAAGGCGGCGGCGACGCCGCCGAAGCGCCGGGCGGCGGCGAGGCGCTGGACGCCGGCGGCGAGGACCTGACGCCGGGCGGCGGCGAGCCCTCGGGGTTGCCGGAAATCACCGATCTTCCGAAATCCGCCCGGGATCTGGAAGCGGTCTATGATATCCCGGTGACGGTTTCCGCCGTCCTGGGCAAGACATCCATGCAGGTCAGTCAATTGCTTCGGCTGGGCCGGGGCGCCGTCATCGAACTGGACCGGAAAGTCGGCGAGGCCATCGATATTTACGTCAACAACCGCCTGGTGGCGCGTGGCGAGGTCGTCGTCGTGGAGGACCGCCTCGGCGTGACCATGACGGAAATTATCAAGACCGAGAGAAACTGATACTCCACGGGGTTTGGAGGAACAGCGGCCGCGTCCGTTAACGGTGTGAGCAGGGTAAGCACAAATGGCTGATTCGGCCGGGCGGCAAAAAGCCGGCGTTGATCTGGCGACCGTCGCCGGGCTGGCGATTGGCTTTGCGTTGGTGGCGACCGCGATCATTCTCGGCGGGTCTCCCTCTAGCTTCATCAACATTCCCTCGATCCTGATCGTGGTCGGCGGAACCATCGCCATCACCACCGTAAGCTATTCCCTGGGGGAAATGATCCGCACTCTGAGGGTCATCGGCAAAACGTTCTCAAAGCAGAAACGCTCCCCCAACGACGCGGCGATGATGGTGCTGCAAATCGCCGAGATGGCCCGCAAACAAGGGATTCTGACGTTGCAAAACACGCTTGAGTCGACCCGGCATGAGCCCATGTTTCACAAAGGCGTCGGTATGGTCGTGGACGGGACTCCCGGCGAGGAGGTCGAGTTGATCATGCGCCGCGACATGGTGGCGACCACCCAGCGCCACAACCGGGCCAGCGGGGTCCTGCGGCGGATGGCGGAACTGTCACCGGCTATGGGCCTGATCGGGACATTGATCGGTCTGGTGCAGATGCTCGCCAATCTGGACGATCCTTCAAGCATCGGCCCCAGCATGGCGGTCGCCCTGCTGACCACGTTCTATGGAGCCGTCCTGGCCAACATGGTGTTCGCGCCGCTGGCCGCCAAGTTGGAACAAAACAGCCAGGAAGAGGCCATGGTCAATCAAGTGTTCGTTCTGGCCGCCTCGTCCATAGGCCGGCAGGAAAACCCGCGCCGTTTGGAGATACTGCTGAACAGCGTCCTGCCGCCGGCGCAGCGTGTCAATTATTTCGACTAGGACCCGAAGACCGGCGCCATGCGTTTTTGATCATCTATTGATCATGGAAGACTAGTTTTTATAATCATAAACCTCGACGGCGGGAGACCGGCACCATGCGTTTATTGATCATCGGCAACTTGGGAGGACAAATCGGGGCGGCCAGCCAAATCGCCATCGGGCGCGGCGCGAAAGTCACGCAGGCGGACAATATCGACGGCGCGATGGACCAGTTACGCGGCGGCGCGGGTTCCGAATTGATCATGATTGACGTCGGGATGGACGTCGCCCGTCTCGTCACCGCCCTGAGCGCGGAGCGTTTCTCGGTTCCAGTCATTGCCTGCGGTGTTGGTTCAGACTCCCAAGCGGCCGTTCGCGCCATCAAGGCGGGCGCCAAGGAATACGTCCCCCTGCCCCCGAACGCGGAATTAATCGCCGCGGTCTTTGCCGCCGTATCAGAAGAGCCCAGCGCGATCATCCACCAAGACCCGGCCATGACCGAGGTCATCGGTCTCGCCAAGCAAGTGGCGCCGTCGGAAGCCAGTGTGCTGATCACCGGCGCAAGCGGCACGGGCAAGGAAATGATCGCGCGATTCCTGCACGATAATTCCAAGCGCAAGAACGGCCAGTTCGTTGCCGTCAACTGCGCCGCCATTCCGGATAATCTCTTGGAGTCAGAGCTTTTCGGTCATGAAAAAGGCGCCTTCACAGGCGCTGTCGCCCGCCGCGTCGGGAAGTTCGAGGAAGCCAGCGGCGGCACGCTTCTGCTGGACGAGATTTCTGAAATGGACGTCCGTTTGCAGGCCAAGTTGCTACGCGCCATCCAGGAACGTGAAATTGACCGGGTCGGTGGCAACAAGCCGGTGAAAGTGGACGTCCGCATCCTCGCCACGTCCAACCGCGCCATGGAGCGGGAAGTCCAGGCGGGTAATTTTCGCGAAGACCTCTATTTCCGTCTCAACGTCGTGAATCTACCACTGCCGCCCTTGAACGCACGGCCCGCGGACATCGCGCCGCTCGCCACACATTTCATCAAGAAATATTCCGAGGCCAACAGCGTTGAGGAACGCCCGCTGTCCGGCGCGGGCCTCGCGAAACTTAAAAGCCACGCCTGGCCCGGCAACGTGCGCGAGCTTGAAAACACCATGCACCGCGCGGTGATCTTGGCGGCGGGTGAGGAAATCTCGCCGGACGCCATCGTGCTTACCGGCACGCCCGGCGCCCCGAGCGGCGCGGCCGGCGCCGGTGCGGAAGAAACCAGCGGCGGACAGGCCCTGGTTGGGCGCACGGTCGCGGACGTCGAGCGCGACCTGATCATCGACACGCTCCATCATTTTCTTGGTAACCGCACCCACGCGGCTAATATCCTCGGCATCTCCATCCGCACACTGCGGAATAAGCTGCGTCAGTACACGGAAGAGGGCGTCACCGTTCCGCAACCGGGCGGCGGTTAAATCGCATCCAAGGCCCGGGCTGCGTCCAAGCCAAAAAACAGTGGGCAAAATTTACCCACCTTAACCATTAAGCAACCATGCCTCCCTACCTTAATCCCAGACGCGGGATAAGGAACGGGACATCCATGGCGGAAACAACCCAAGAAGCTGAGCAGACCGCCGCGCCGGCTTCCATGGCGCCGCCATTGGAACATGGCGGAGAAAGCGCCGACGGCATGGGCAAGCGCGTCGGCAATATGATGAAACGGGGCGATATCTTCTTCGCCCTCGGCGTTGTCGCCATCCTGGTCGTCCTTATCTTGCCGCTGCCGACGTGGCTGCTCGACGTCAGCTTGGCGTTCTCCATCACCTTCTCGGTCATGATCCTGATGACGGCAATCTTCATTGAAAAGCCATTGCAGTTTAACTCCTTTCCGACCGTCCTGCTGCTGGCGACCATGATCCGGTTATCGTTAAACCTCGCTTCGACGCGCTTGATTCTCGCCGACGGGCACACGGGCACGAACGCGGCCGGTCAAGTGATCGAGGCGTTCGGCGGCTTCGTCATGGGCGGCAACTATGTGATCGGGGTGATCGTTTTCGCGATTCTGGTGATCGTCAACTTCATCGTCATCACCAAGGGTTCGGGCCGAATCGCGGAAGTCGCCGCACGCTTCACGCTGGACGCCATGCCCGGCAAACAAATGGCCATCGACGCGGACCTTTCCGCCGGTCTGATCGACGAGGAAACCGCCAAGACGCGCCGGAAGGAACTGGAAGACGAGTCCAGCTTCTTCGGCGCCATGGACGGCGCGTCGAAGTTCGTTCGCGGCGACGCCATCGCCGGCTTGTTGATTACGCTGATCAACGTCATCGGCGGCATGATCATCGGTGTGGCGCAGAATGATCTGTCCTTCGCCCAGGCCGCCGACACCTACACCCGCCTGACAGTCGGCGATGGTCTGGTCAGCCAGATTCCCGCCCTGATCGTTTCGACGGCCGCCGGTATGATGGTCACCAAGGCGGGCATTTCCGGACCGACGGAAGCCACGCTGTTCAAACAGATCGGCGGCCAGCCGAAGTCGCTTGCCGTTACCTCTTTCCTGCTGGTTTCCCTGGCGGTCTTGCCGGGCGTCCCGATGATCCCGTTCCTGCTGCTGGCCGCGGCCACCGGAGGTATCTCCTACTACACGACCTGGAAACACCGACAGGCGGAGGAAATGGCGCTCAGGCAACGGGAAGAAGCGCCGAAGGAGTCCGCGAAGCAGGCGGAAGAGCCGATATCGACAGCGCTTAAGATCGATTATCTGCGCTTGGAACTGGGTTATGGCCTGCTCTCTCTGGTCAATGCGCCGGTTGAATCGGGTCAGCGCCTGACCGATCAAATCAAGGCCCTTCGACGTCAATTGGCGACGGAAGTTGGCTTCGTCATGCCCGCCGTGCGCATTCAAGACAACATGCAGTTACCCGCCAACACCTACATTATCCGGGTTAAGGAAATCGAAGCGGGACGCGGCGACCTGCGCCCCAACATGCTGATGGTGATGGATCCGCGCGGTGAGGAGATCACCTTGCCAGGCGAGAAAACGTCCGAACCCACTTTTGGCTTGCCGGCCATGTGGATCGAAGAGTCAAACCGGGAGGAAGCGCTGTTTCGAGGTTATACGGTTGTTGATCCGGCGACCGTCGTGACCACGCATTTGACCGAATTGATTAAAGACAATATGCCGGAACTTCTGTCCTACACCGAGACTCAAAAGTTGCTGGACGAATTGGACAAAGAGCAACAAAAACTGATCGCCGACTTGATCCCGAACGCGATTACACTCGGCGGCGTTCAGCGCGTTCTGCAAAACCTGTTGACTGAACGCGTCTCGATCCGCGACATGCCGACAATTCTGGAGGGCGTCCAGGAGGCTTCGGCCACCACGCGCAACATCATGATGATCACGGAACATGTCCGCGGCCGGTTGTCCCGCCAGATTTCCGACATGAACGTCAACGACCAGGGCTTCATTCCTCTGGTGACGCTATCCCCGCAATGGGAGCAGGCTTTTGCGGAGAGTCTGGTCGGGCGCGACGAGGAAAAACAACTGTCCATGGCGCCTTCGCGCCTCCAGGAGTTCATCGGCAACCTGCGCAACACCTTCGAGCGCCAGGCCATGATAGGCGAAACGCCCGTGCTGCTGACCAGTCCGGCCATCCGGCCTTATGTGCGTTCCATCATCGAACGGTTCCGCCCCATGACAGTGGTCATGTCGCAGAACGAAATTCATCCCAAGGCCAAGATCAAAACCGTCGGTCAGGTCTAGGACATTCGGGTAATAAGCATTAGGCGAAAGACAATGAGACTGTGGACCTTCACCGCACCGACCTTGATGGAAGCCATGACCCAGGTGCGCCGCGAATTGGGCGGCGACGCGGCCATCGTTTCCGCCGGCACGCTCAAAGACAGCGGTCTGCGCCAGGTAATCGCGACTTGCCCCCTGAGCGAGGCCGAGCCCGCCTTTGGCACCGCGCCCCTGGATGCGGAAGCCCGGCAAAACGCCGTCCTCGCGCGGTTGGCGGCGCACGGAACGCCCCTGGTTCTGGCGGACCGTCTGGCGAAGGCGGCGGGCTTGATGGATGCGCCGGAACCGCTCCACGCCCTGGCCGGGGCGCTGACCATGGACTTCGGATTTGAGCCGCTGGACCTTGATCTCGTGGGCCAGCGCATCATGCTGATGGGTCCTCCGGGGGCTGGCAAAACGCTCACCCTTGTAAAGCTCGCCGCCCAATCCATTCTGGCTGGGCGCAAAGTTCAAATTCTAACGGCTGATCTGCGGCGCGCCGGAGGCGTCGAGGAACTCTCCGCCTTTGCCCGCGTTCTCGATCTGGAAGTCCTGATCACCGAAACACCTGGGGAACTCGCAGAAGCCGCCTCGCGCATTCCGGCCCGGAACCTCCTGCTCATCGACAGCCCGGCCGTGACGCCGGGTAATGATGAAGACCTGGAAAGCCTGGCCGGTTTCGCCAAGGCCTGCCCCATGGAACCGATCTTGGTTCTGCCCGCAGGTCTGGATGCTCTGGAGTCGGCGGATACGGCGCTTGCGTTCGGCTCCGTCGGAGCCCGCCGGATGATCGTCACCCGCATGGACGCGGCCCGGCGATTTGGCGGTATCTTGAGCGCCATGGAAGCGAGCGCGTTATCGCTGGCCGGCGTCACACACGGCATTGACGCCTCGAAACCCGTTCAAGCCGCCGCCGCCGGTGAACTAACGGAATTCCTGTTCGCCGGGGGCGCCGCTCTCGACTCGACGCTGAAGACCCGCGCTGGACGCGCCGGCGCGCCGGCGGAACTCAAGGTAGTCCCGGACGAAGGTGACGCGGGTCTTGACGCCGCTCTGCCGCCGCCCAGCGAACTGGATATCAGCAAACGCGCCCAGTTGGGCTGAATTGGCTTGACCGATGTCGGAAATCCCGCCTCCGCCGCCGTCATCACCTCCGTCATCGCCGCCATCGTCGCCGCCTCCGTCATCGCCGCCATCTTCGCCGCCGTCATCACCTCCGTCATCGCCGCCGGCACAGCCTCCGCCTGTCCTGATGGTTCCCCAGAACACGGCCCCGCCCCCCGATCTGGCGAACTTAAGCACGGGCGACCGTCTGCTTGCTCAGGTGTTGAGCCAGGCGGCGGCCGGGCTTTTGACGCTTCAAACCAGTCGAGGTCCGCTGACCCTGCAACTACCGACGCAACCACCGTTGACCTTGAACAACGGCGCTCAACTCGTCTTGCAGGTCCTCGGCGACAATCAGCCGCTGCGGTTCAGCCTGTTGACCATCAACGGCCAACCCGCGCCCCCGGCGCCCGCCCAGGGCGCCGCCCCGCCGCCGAGCTCGGGCGGGGCCATCCCGGCCCCGGCCCCGGTTCTTCCAGTGCTGACTCAAGGCGTTGTCGTGACGGCGACACTGCTGCGCCCAACGCCAGTTCCTGCGGACGCTTCGTCCCAACAGGCAAGCCCCGTTTCAAACCCGCCCGCTCTCCCCGGTTTCCCTGCAACGCCAGGCGCACTGACAACACCGGGCGCGCCGGCAACATCGGCAACGCCAGGCGCACTGACAACACCGGGCGCGCCGGCAACATCGGCAACGCCGGGCGCATTGACAACACCGGGCGCACTGGCAACACCGGCAACACCGGGCGCGCTGGCAACACCGGGCGCACTGGCAACACCGGGCGCGCCGGTAACACCAGCAACGCCGGGCGCGCCCTTAATCACGAACACGACGGCCGCCCCGGCGACCCAGCCATCTGGAGCACCTGTCCCGCCGACAGGGGCCAGCACTTTTCCGGCGTCGGCTTATGGCGGCGGGACAACCACGGCGACGCGGAATATCTTGCCCCTGCCCGCTGGAAGTCTGGCTAGTTTCCGCGTCGTGGAAATCCAACCCCCGCCGCCCGGCGGCGCCACGACCTTCAGCGCGCCGCAGCCTGGCGTGACGCCGCAACCAATTAGCGATAAGGCCCGAATTCCGGCTGTCGTCAGCACGCAAACGACGCCCCAGGGACTTCCCCTTGTGGACACGCCGAGCGGACCGTTGGCGTTGAGCGCGCGGAACCTGGAACCCGGCACCCGCCTGTTGTTGCAGTTAACCGGGCAAGTCACGCCCGCAGCCGACCCGACCAACGCTGGACGCGCCGCATTCGAAATTCGCCAAGCCTTCATCACCGATCACAAATGGCCCGCGCTAGAGCAAGCAATCAGACAGTTGGCGGATGGCGCACCCGCCGTGTCCAGGCAGCTGATCCAGACAATACTGCCCTCGCCCTCACATAATTTGGCGTCAAACCTGTTTCTGTTCGTTACGGCCTTGCGGGGCGGCGATATGCGGAGCTGGCTGGGTGACGCGCCAATCCGAACCCTCACTCAAACCAATCCGCAGTTACTGGCGCGTTTGCGGGATGATTTCACCCAACTCAGCCGCATTGCCGCCGCACAAGACCCGAACGACTGGCGGATACAGATGACCCCGTTCTGGGGCGACGGCAAGCTGGAACAAATCCGCATGCTGACCCGCCGCCAGAAGGGGGGAAAAGACGAAAATGGCGAGCTGGCCGATCCCGGCACCCGGTTCGTCGTGGACGTGACTCTGACACGGCTGGGCCGGATTCAGCTGGATGGGTTGGTTCAAATCTCTGTCAAGCGTCTGGATATCCTGGTCCGTACGGACGATTTCCTGCCCGAACCTGTTCAATCCGATATTCGGGATCTGTTCTATTCGGCCGGTGACGTCACCGGATTTGCCGGTGTTGTGGACTTCCAGGCGAAACCGGCCAACTTCGTCGAAGTGAGCCCGCCCAACCCGGCCGAGGATGGCGTGGGATTGATGGTTTAAGGTGGAGGCGCAAGCATCAATCATGGATATTTGGCAAAGACGCGGCCTTTTGGGCGCGGTGAACAATCCGGAACGCAAAATCGATTACGTCAGCCAACTGGGCGGCGCCTTCATCGCGCGCGGGGTGGATCAACGGGTCACGTTGCGCGTCCGCTATATCCCGGACAAACTGATCCTGTTGCCCGAGCGGTTCGAGAGCTATCTCCAGCATGTGGAAACGCTGGATATGGACACGCTGGAAGCTCTGGCGGCGCTGATTCTGACGGACGTCAGCAACGAATTGGTCGCGCGCTGGGTTGAACTGAAGCTGACGGGCGCCCCCGTCATGGACGCCTTGACGGCCCATGAGATCATCATGGAAGACCGCCAGCCCGGCTGGGACAATGATCGTTTTTTGGCCAGACTCCATCCATGACGGCCTTCATTCATGAGAAGGATCGATAATCATGACACGTCAGGTTTTCCCCTCCGGCGGGCCGTTTGAGCCTGTCTATGGATACTCGCGCGCCGTTCGCGCCGGAAATCAGGTGCATGTCGCGGGCACTTGCGCTCAAGGGGACGCGCTCGACGGCGACACCTATGAGCAGGCAAGGAACGCGCTTTCCATCATTGAAACGGCGCTGAACCAGGCCGGCGCGTCGTTCAAGGACGTGGTCCGCACCGTGGCCTACATCACCAACATTGACGAAAAGGAGCTGGTTGCGAAAGCGCACCTGGAAGCCTTCGCCGACGTCATGCCAGCGGGGACCTTGGTTGAGGTGTCCCGCCTTGCCGACCCGCGCATGACGGTCGAAATCGAGGCTTACGCAGTTCTTGACGAGTGAGCGATATAGAAAAAAATCCGCGCGTTCGAAAGCCGGGAGGCCCGGTCAATAACAATATCCAACGAATTGACGCCAGCCCAAATAAAACCGCAACTGCTTTGCAAAAGACGCGAGATGAAAAACTTAAATCGGAAAATTGCTATGACCGGGATGAATTGATTTTTGTTGCGTTTCATGATGCACAGCTTCTACACCAGAGCGGTGACATGAATAGTCTTTACTTGTATTATTTCAGACTTGATCTGACGCCGCTCCCGCCGCTTGTTGAAAGGGGCGGGGGTTACCGGTTTTGATAGAGAGTTACCGGTTTTGATAAAGGGTTACCAGTTTTGATAGAGAGTTACCGGTTTTGACGGCGGCGCTTAACCACACCATCAAACCCATCAAACCCATGAAAACCATCAAACCCATGAAAGAGGTGACCCTTATGGACGGGCGTAATCAAAAATCATCCGTCACAAAGTTGGACTTCTGAACTTGGCTGGGGAATTGGGCAATGTGTCCAAGACCTGTCCGGTGACGGGATTGTCCAGGGACACGTTTTAGCGCCGCCGCGACGCGGTTGAACAAGGCGGCGCCGAGGCGCTCTGTTGGAGAAGCCCCGGCGGGCGGCGAACCTGAAGAACTGGCGGGCGGCGAACCTGGAGAACCAGCCTTAAGAACCGGCCTGGAGAACCATGTTGACGAAGAGACCGGGCGGGCCGTCGCCGGGAATGACCCTGGCGTAGAGGCGTAGACCTTGCCGCCCCGCTTCGACAAGCCGGATACCGGCGCTTTTCCCGCCGCGCCCGGCGCCGCTTTCCCTTTCGGTTGCCGCTGGAGTAACTCTCGTCCCCTTCCACCCCGGCCCCGCCATCGAACAGGGCTTCGCTCTCGGCGCCGGGCGCAAAGACGATGATCGCGCGTGGACGGCGAAAAAACACGCCGCCGCCAGCGCGGCGCGCTCCATTTGGCTTCGTCACGGCCTCGCCGCCTTCAAGCGCCGCCTGAAGGCGCTTGAGGCCAAGGCCGCCGAAGATGGCCCGGCGCCGGGCGGGGCCCAGGTCCAGGCGCTGGAGAAGAAAACGCTGGATGACCAGACTTGGGGCGGGATCAACACGGCCCATCGCCGGCCGTCGGAGGGCGCAGGACGCCTTCTATGCGGGCGCGTTGAAGGCTATGCGGGCGCGTTGAAGGGCGCGGGTCTGTCAGCAGACCTCTATTATACCGGCGCCTGCGCCCAGGCCGCCCAGGCCCAAGCTCTACGCCGCCAAGACGCCGGTCACGGCGCCCGGCACGCTCAATGACAATGACAAAGCGCGGCGCCGTTCTATGGGGAACACAACCTTCCGGCGCCGCGCATCCTCACCGGCCGGGAAGCCGAATACTGCGGGCGGGCGGACAAGCGCGATGACCAGCTGTTCCCCGCCGTCAACGCCATCGGCCACACCAAGACCACGCTCACGCCGCCCCGGACAAACGGCGGCTGCGGACGGTTCCGCAAAACTATTTTACAGGAGTGCTGTCAGGCGGCGTTCCGCAAGCAAGGTCTATGGCGGCGCCGGCCAACTGCAAAAAGACCCCGGCGAATGGTGTGATCACGGCAACAATGACCGAACCCGTGACCGAACCCGTCAGGGAAAAACCTGCAAAGGAAAAACGCCCATGCAGACCTTGAGCGGCGATCAACAGATCTGAAAGGAAACGTTCCAGGCTTGATCTGGGGCACGTCCGGCCTGACCTGACAGACGCCGCGTCAAAACCGGCGACCCCCGCCCCTTTCAAAAAGCGGCGTCAGATCAGGCCGGACGTAATACAGTTGAGCGGCGGGCGCCAGTGGACGCGTCAACGCGCTCAACGTCTTGAAAGGCCCAATCTTTCGCCATTTCCATATTGGGTGAACCGTTCTGGATGTTCATTTCATTTCCGCCTGCGAACAATCCCGCCCGCGAACAATCAAGGGGACCAGCCGGCCTATAAGCCGGGTTCTGTCCAGGGCGGCGTCGCCACGCATCCCTTGGATGACCATTCATCTGGGGCGCCTGTCGCCAGACGCCTCGCGCGACCGCCGCCGTTTCGGCGTCCGGCAGGTCATTGATAATGAACCCGTGAGGCGGGCGGGTCTGATCAATGACCTGAACCAGGCCATCATCCGCGCGCCGGATCGCGCGCCAGATCACTCGCCAGATCACTCGATAGGGTTTTCCGCCGATCCTCATCGCGCGTCCCGTCACAGCCAGCGCCGCACGCGCGACGCATAATCCCGATATTCATCGCCGAACGCTTCCTCCAGCATCGCCTCCTCGCCCTTGATGACGGTCTCTTGCAGGACGATCATGAACACGGGGATCAATAGGAACGGCGTCGCGCTCCGCAACAAAATCGCCGCGCCCGCCAGCATGAACGCCATGGCGAGATAAATCGGATTCCGGGTCAGGGCGAACGGCCCGGCCGTGATCAGCGCCCGCGCCTCGCGGAATGGATGGATGGGCGTGTCCATGCGATTGAAAAGGCCCGCCGCCGTCACGATGACGGCTCCCGCGCCGGCGATGAACAGCCAACCCGCTCCAGCGGCCCCCTCCGGGATGAACTCGACGACCGGGAGTCCCTTGTCCAGCACCCATTGAGCTCCGATGGCGGTGGCGAAATAAACGGGTGGAACGATCCGCATGGCGCTGGGAACCTTTTTTACGTTTTCAGCACCCGCCCCGCGACGGCGGACAGCTTCTCCGCCATGGCGGGGTCGCGGGCGCCGGGGGCGGTGACGACCGCCGTCTCAAGCGCCCGATGACAACCGGCGGAGCAGAGTTCCGTCCGCCCAGACAAGGCGGGCGCGACCCGCTTCACCAAAGCCCGGCCCTTTTCCGCGTTGGCCAGCAAAACCTGGATAACAGCGTCCACGGTGACGTGATCATGGTCCGGACGCCAACAGTCGTAATCCGTCACCATGGCGACGGTGGCGAAGCACATCTCCGCCTCCCTGGCCAGTTTGGCTTCCGGCATGTTGGTCATGCCGATCACGTCGCAGCCCCAGGAGCGGTAGAGATTGCTCTCGGCCAGGGTCGAGAACTGCGGACCTTCCATGGCGAGATAAGTCCCCCCCCGTTGATGCGGGACGCCGAGCGCCTCGCAGCCCTCCTCCAGGACGTCACCCAACCGCGGGCATGTCGGACGGCCAAGGGCGACGTGCGCCACAAGCCCGTCGCCGAAAAAGCTTTTCTCCCGATGTATGGTGCGGTCGATGAACTGATCAACGATGACGAAGGCGCCCGGCGCCAGCTCTTCCTTGAACGATCCGCAGGCCGAAACGGACAGCACTTCCGTCACCCCGGAACGCTTCAAGGCGTCGATATTGGCGCGATAATTCACCCCGGCGGGCGGGATCGTGTGTCCTCTGCCGTGGCGGGGCAGGAACACCATCGGCTGACCGGCGAGATCACCGAACAAAAGTTCGTCGGACGGTTCGCCAAAGGGGCTTTCGACCCGCCGCCATTCGGTGTTTTCCAGCCCGTCGATCTTGTAAACGCCGCTGCCGCCGATGACGCCGATCACCGGGCCGTTCGCCGCGCCGCTCATGGACGGGGGCGCCCGACACAGGCGTCGAACAGGCGGATGGTCCGCATCGTCGCCACTTGCGCGGCGTGGGGACAGAAAGAACTCCGCTGGTCACAATGAAAGCCGTGATCCGCCTCATAAACGTGGACGGCGGCATTGGGGTGGGCGGCGGCGATCACCCGCTCCACGTCCGGCATGGGAATACTGGCGTCCTGGCGGCCGAAATGCAGCAGGGTCGGACAATCCGGCTGTTCATCCAGATACCGCGCGACGCCCCCGCCGTAATAGCCGCTGGCCGCGTCGAAATTCAGACGGCAGGCCGACAGCCAGGCCAGCAGGCCGCCGAAGCAGAACCCCATCACGCCGACCTTTCCTGTCACGTCCCGAACCGCCGCGCGCGCCGCGTCGATATCGGCCAGGACATTATCGAGACCATCCGCCGCCCTGATCTTCAGCTCGCGCCCCCGGGCGATGTCGCCGGGCCCGTAGCCCGTCTCGAAACCCGGCTCGAACCGGTCGTAAATGGCGGGCGCGATGGCCGTGTATCCCACCTCCGCATACCGGTCGCAGACATCGCGGATATGGCCGTTGACGCCGAAAATCTCCTGGATGACGACGACGGCGCCGCGCGGCGCGCCGCCAATCGCGTCCGCCTTGTAGGCCGACGCCTCGAAACCGTCCGCCGCCGTCAATCTGATGGTCTCGCCCATGAATTGTTTCCCTCCCGGCGTCTTCAATTCTTGCCGAGGAGAAAGCTTAATCGACCAACCAAGCCCGGGAAAGGTCCGAACGCGCCAACTTGCCGCATTGAAATGATAACCAAGCCAACTGAAAACGCCGAAACCGATACATGTCATGCTTATGGCGTTTTTTTTAGACAAAAAAATTCCCTAAATTACAAATCAATAGGGACGTTAAATAGGGGGTGGAAATGGAGCGGTCAAAAAGAAATTCACATATAATATTAGGGGCTGTTTTTGCGTTATTGGTCGGCGGTTGCGCCAGTCAGCCGCTCAAATTCGCCGATACACTGAACACTGGCGGCGAGCGGGTCAGAATTCTTTTGATGCCGGTTGATGTGGAATTATCGGAGCTGCGAGCCAGCGGAGCCAAGGAACCCAACGCCAAATGGACGAATAACGCCAAGGCGCATCTGAAAACGGCGCTGGATGAGTTTGCCGCCCGGCGAAACGCTTTCGTTGTCAACTACCAAGCTGGCGAAGCCGACACGGTCCGCTCAAGCGTCGAAACACAACTTCAAAAACTGCATCCGGTGGTCGCCAATTCGATTTTTCTTCATAAAGGCCCATTTCACATCCTGCATCTTCCTTCCAAGGCGGAAACGTTCGATTACACGCTTGGCGCCCCCTATGTAAGAGAACTATCGAAGTCGCAAGACGCGGACTACGCCCTGTTTGTGCATATGCGTGACAGTTACACATCCGCCGGGCGAGTCGCGATAATCGTCGTCGGAGCGTTGCTTGGCGTCAGTGGGGTTCAAGGCGGCGCCCAGGTTGGATACGCAACCCTTGCGGACTTGAAAACGGGTGAAATCGTCTGGTTCAATGTCCTTGCCCGGGGGTCGGGGGATCTGCGTGACAAAGCCGGAGCGATGGAAACGCTGGAAGCGTTGCTGGAGGACTTTCCCGCCTAACCCGCCTAACCCGCCGCGCGAGGACGACGCATCATGATCCGGTTGACCCGAAAACTCGTGACGCTGGTGGTCGTGGCCGGCTTCCTCAGCGCTTGCATGACCACACGGCAAGCGGCGGTTCCGCCACCCCCGGCTTCCGACATCTCACAACCGCCGGACCACAGCGAGTTTCCTCATCTAAAAGAGAGTCTGGGCACTGGGGAAATCTGGCATCTCGCCGACCTCGACCCATCTTGGAAACCTGATGCATCGACACTGGAAGGCGGCCTCTGGTTAAAAGTGGAAAATCTGGAGAACCGGATTAAAACCAGCGGCAATCGGATCACGGACCCAGCCTTGGAAGCCTACGTGGGCAATATTGTTTGCCGGCTTGCCGGACCTTTCTGCCAAGATATTCGTCTCTATATCGTCCGCGCGCCTGTGTTTAACGCGTTCATGACGCCGAATGGGATGATGGTGGTGTACAGCGGCTTGCTGCTGCGCGCCCAAAACGAGGCGCAGCTAGCCATGATCCTTGGTCATGAGATCGCCCATTACCTGCAACGGCACACACTGAAAAGGTTTGAGCGCCATGCGGATGCACTGGACCTTGCGGCGTGGGCCAGGCTCTTGATCGGCAATCTAGGCGTCCTGGTCGATCTGGCGGCGTCCGGTTTAATTGCCGGGTTTAGCCGTGATCAGGAGCGGCAAGCCGACGAAGTCGGGGCGGTTTTAATGGCGAATCAAGGATATGACGTAAACGAAGCCGTAACGGTTTGGGCGCGGCTGCTTGAGGAACGCAAGGCTGGCGAGGACGCCGAATGGTCAAACCCGTTCTTCGCCACGCACCCCGGTTACGATGAGCGTATTGAAAATTTCAAAACGTTCGCGGCCGCGCTGAGCACCGTGGGGGGAGCGGACAATTCGTTCGAAGAGCGTTTTTGGAATGTGCTGAAAGATCGGCGGTTCGGTTACCTCCAAAACGAAGTCAAAAGGGGTAAACCGGAACAATCGCTCGCCTTGCTCAAGCAGTTGTCCGAGGGCGGCCGGCGACCGGGCGTCCTGACTTTTTTTAAGGGCGAGGTACATCGGATACGCGCCGATAAGGAAAAGAATGACTACGAAACGGCTCGATCTTTCTACGAAGACGCTCAAACTCAGGAAGGCGCGCCGACGGAACTATTCCGCAGCCTTGGCCTGGTTCACCAAAAGCTTAGCGACAGAACCGAAGCGCGCCACGCCTTTGAGACATACATCGTGAAAGTTCCGAATGCGCCGGACCGGGACATCATCGAACTAATGCTTAACCACTTATAAGGTATGGATTCCCATGAAACGGCTTCTTTCAATTCTGGTTCTGACGGTTTTCACGGCCGGATGCGCCCGATTCTCTCTCGTTGAGCCGAAAAGGGTCGAGCTTGATGGCGGCGCGGCGGTCTCTACGCCGATCGCATGGAACAAATTCACGGGTCCCGGGTCGCAAGGTGAGCGCTGGACCATCGACGGCCCTCAGCTTCAGGAACTGTTTTTGATTTCCGGTCTTGAGGACAATGGGGTGCTGTTCGGCGCCAATCCGGGTCAAGATGAAGACGATCTGCCTCGATACAAGACCAACTCGACGCCGATCGAGATTCGTGAATTTATTGAAAGCTCGATTACGAAATCCGGCTTCCAGAACTACAAAGAGACATCCCTGGGCGCGGCGGCCCTCGGCGGCCGGCCCGCCATTCGTGTTGAATTCATCGGGTTCATCGAATCAGGCCTTGAGTATAAAGGCGTTTACGTCGCCACGGAGAAGGACGGTAAACTGTATGGCGTTGTCTATCGCGGAACACGCTTGGTTTATTTTGACCGGGGCCTGGAAGCGGTGGAAGCCATCATCAAAAGCTTTACGTTCACGGGGCAAGCCTGACGCCTTTCCTGGTACTTAGAGCATGGCCTCATAAGAACTATATGGCGGTTGCGGCGGTATGCGCCGCAACAAGAACGGTTTCGGGACAACGGAAGGTTCGCGGGGAAAGTGGTCTCCAATCCTTGATCCGGCTGGACATGCGTCCGACGATGTTTCGTGTTTTGTGGAGTTCGGTATCATATTCAAGCCACGCTTTGCGGTTCTTGCGCGGCGGGCCGCGCCGCCGGGGGGATTGTATGACGATCTCTTATGAAACCGGCTTGTCATTCCCGCGCAAGCGGGAATGACAAATTAAGAGCGCGGGGATGACAGGCCGAGAGCACGGGAAAGGTGCCCTGGTGTTCGTCGCGCTCGCCATGGGGGGCGGAAGGTGGTCCGGGTTCGCCGCGTCGGCATTCACACGTTAAACCGGAACAGCATCACATCCCCGTCCTTGACCACGTAATCCCGGCCTTCCTGACGCATTTTGCCCGCTTCCTTGACCTTTTGCTCGCCGCCCAGCCCGACGTAATCGGCATAAGCGGCGGTCTCGGCGGCGATGAAGCCTTTTTCGAAATCCGTGTGGATCACGCCAGCGGCCCGGGGCGCCTTGGAACCTTCCGGGATGGTCCAGGCGCGGCACTCTTTCGGCCCGGCGGTGAAATAGGTGATCAAACCCAAGAGCCTGTAACCGGCCCGGATGACGCGGGCAAGGCCGGTTTCTTCCAGGCCCAGGCTTTCCAGGAATTCAGCCTTTTCCTCGTCCGAGTCCAGTTGCGAGACTTCCGCCTCGATGGCCGCCGAGATCGTCACGCTTTCCGCCCCCTGGCTGGCGGCCATCGAGGCCGCCTTGGCGGAGAACGCATTGCCGGCGGCGGCCGAGTCCTCATCCACGTTGCAGACATAGAGAACCGGCTTGGCGGTCAGTAATTGAAGCATCTCGAACGCCTTCCGCTCGTCATCCGCCACCTCGGCGGCGCGCGCCGGCCGGCCCTCGTTCAGGACGTCCAAGGCGCGGTTCACCAGCTCAAGCGTCTTGGCCGCTTCCTTGTCCCGCCCCCGGACGCGCTTGGTCAACGGATCGACGCGCTTCTCCAGGCTTTCCATGTCGGCCAGCATCAGTTCCGTCTCGACGGCGCCGGCGTCCCGGACCGGATCGACGCCGCCCTCGACGTGCGTGACGGCGTCGTCTTCAAAACACCTGAGCACATGAATAATCGCGTCCGTTCCGCGAATGTTGGCGAGGAACCGGTTGCCCAAGCCCTCGCCCCTGCTCGCGCCGCGGACGAGGCCGGCGATATCGACGAATTCCAGGAATGCCGGCACGGTCCGTTTCGGACCCACGATATCCGTCAGCTTATCCAACCTGCCGTCCGGCACGGACACACGGCCCGAATTGGGCTCGATCGTACAAAAGGGAAAGTTGGCGGCCTCCGCGTTCGCGGTCGCCGTCAACGCATTGAACAGCGTCGATTTACCCACGTTGGGCAGGCCCACGATGCCGCAATTAAACCCCATCGTCCTCTCCTTGACCGTTCGCCGCCCTGGTCTGCGGCGGTGGGGGCGGGTTCATGACCTGTGCGACTTTCGTTTGATACCGCTGGTCATCGTTTCTCACCAGGAACTCGACATGACGGGCGCATGCGTCCAACATCTTGTCCAGCCATTCCCGGTCCGTCTTGGCGAAGTCCCTCAGCACGTGGCCGATGACTTTTTCCCTGTCGCCGGGATGACCGACGCCCATGCGAACCCGCCGGAAGTCCGGGCCCACGTGCGCTTGGATGGACCGCAACCCGTTGTGACCCGCGTGCCCGCCGCCCTTTTTCATGCGCAGTTTGCCGGCCGCTAGGTCAAGTTCATCATGAAATACGACGACCTCGCCCGGTTCAATCCCGTGGAACCGCATGACGGGTTGGAGCGACCGGCCTGACTCATTCATGAACGTTTGTGGTTTCAGCAGCAGAACCCTCTCGCCGGCGATGTCCGTTTCCGTCAACTGACCCTGGAACCGGGGCGGGCTTTTGAAAGGCGAACGGCCCCATTGGCGGTGGATTTCATCCACCGCCATGAAGCCGATATTATGCCGGTTGGCGGCGTATTTGGGGCCAGGGTTGCCAAGGCCCGCCAAAAGCAGCATCGACACCTTCCTGATATCCAGACCACCACCGACCGCGCGGCCCAATGGGAATACCCTACCCGGTCTCGGTCTCGCCCTTCTGTTTGGTGGTCTCGACGTCCATTGCGTCGCCTTCGTCTTCATCCGTCTCTTCCGTTTCAACGGCGATGGTCGGAGCGGCGATGGAAGCCAGCATGAAGTCACGATCCTTGATGGTTGGTTCGACGCCGCCGGGCAGGTTCGCGTCGCTGATCCGGATGGAATCGCCAATCTCAAGGCCCGTCAGATCGATGGCGATCACCTCGGGGATGGCTTCCGGCGAACAGGACAGCTCGACATCGGTTCGAACCACGTTCAGAACGCCGCCCTTCTTGACGCCCGGGCAGGCTTCCTCGTTTTCGTAGGAAACCGCCACACTGACCGTCACCTTGGAGCCCTTGCCGACGCGCATGAAATCAACATGCAGCGCTTCGTCGGTCACCGGGTGGAACTGAACGTCACGGGCGAGAACACGCTCGGCCTTGCCCCCGACTTGCAGTTCATAAATATGAGAAAAGAATCCAGTGGCCCGCATCTGCTTCGTCAGTTCGATGGGATCCAGCGAGATCATGGCGGGGTCTTTTTTATCGCCATAGATCACGGCGGGCACACGACCGGCGCGGCGCGTGGCGCGGGCCGCCCCCTTACCGGCCCGCTCGCGAGGTTCCGCCGTCAGAGTCAACGTCTCGGACATTGCATGTCTCCATTAAAAATCCGCCCGCCTCCAGGGGTGCGAACGGCTACAAAACACGCCGCGCGAACCGTTTGCCACGGCGAAGGTGCGGGTTGTACGCCGGCATGTGAAAAAGGTCAACAGCCATGCGGGTGACGAGGCCGCCGGGCCGGCGGTTGAACGACTTAATCAAACAGACTGGAGACGGAACTTTCGTCCGAAATGCGCCTCATGGCTTCCGCGATCAGCGGGGCTACGGTCAGTTGCTCGATATTGTGAGCGACCCGGACCGCTTCCGTCGCCGTTATGCTGTCGGTCGTCACCAGGCGCGTCATGGGCGAGGAGGAAACACGGGCGACGGCGCCGCCCGAGAGCACGCCATGGGTCACGCAGGCCGAGACCGCCGACGCGCCGGCTTCCTTCAAGGCGACGGCGGCGTTGCACAAAGTCCCGGCGCTATCGACGATATCATCGACCAGGATACAGGGGCGGCCGCCCACTTCACCGATGATGTTCATCACCTCGGACACCCCGGCGCGCTCGCGCCGCTTATCGATGATGGCGAGATCAGCATCCAGTTTTTTCGCCAATCCCCGGGCCCGCACCACGCCGCCGACATCAGGCGAGACGATTACCAGATCACCGCCGTTCTCCCGGACCTTGATGTCCTTGCGGAAGACGGGTTCAGCGAAAAGATTGTCGGTCGGAATATCGAAGAAGCCCTGGATTTGGCCCGCGTGAAGATCCATGGTCAACACCCGGTGGGCGCCCGCTTCGGTTATCAGGTTGGCGACCAGCTTGGCGGAAATCGGCGTCCGGGGACCCGATTTCCGGTCCTGGCGGGCATAGCCGAAATATGGGATCACCGCCGTGATGCGCTTCGCCGACCCGCGCCGGAGCGCATCCAGCGTCACCAGCAATTCCATCAAGTTGTCGTTCGCGGGATAAGACGTCGATTGAATGACGAAGACATCCTCGCCCCGGACGTTTTCATGAATTTCGACGAACACTTCCATGTCCGAAAAGCGCCGGATGCTGGCCTTGGTCAGCGGCAGGTTCAGATAGGCCGAGATGGCTTCCGCCAAGGGACGGTTACTGTTGCAGGCGATGATTTTCATGAAAGAAGCAGTCCCCTGGAACTTGATCGGCGGCAAGCACACGTCAATCTTCGGCGCGTGTAATTCAACCCGCCGCCAGTCTGTCACGAACGCGGCCGGACTGTATCAACGAGGGACCGGAGTGTAAACGCCCCGCCGCTCGAATGTAATGATTCGGGCGGTTCGAGGTTCCCGGCCTGGCCCGGAGAGGGTTGTTAAGAACACAAGCCCTTGGGATCGATCCTCCCGGCGCCCGGCGGGGCCCGTGGTGACGTATTTTTCCCGAGGGCCTTTTTGAACTCAAGGCGAGTCCCCCCGGCGGCGCGGCCCGCGTCCATCCGAACCCGCGCACGGATTCCCATGCGCACGAACCCCCGTCAAGGGATATAAATCAGCGAAGCGGCTGCGGCGAGCGGCCAGTATCACCGGGGAGGGCGCCCGGTGCCCCATTAAATCGCGGTAACGGACCGCTTGCGGGACGAGGCCCCCTTGCCGAGACAAAGGGTTTCACTTTGTCGCCCAGGATTCGCTCGATCCCCGCGACAGCCCCTGCGGCGACGGCGCCCGCCACTGGCGTCCAATCGGCGTCCAGGCTGCCCGGCTCGATTAGTTTTTCCTGGGCGGCGCGGCCAAGCACCTTGCCCCGCCTGTCGGCGACGGCCCAAACGATACGAGCGGTTTCCCGGCCGTTGGCGGACGGCAGAATCGCGACCTTTCCCCCGATCAAATAACCCGCCTGCCGCAAATCTTCGGATACGCTGAGATCACGTGAGCGAAGGGCTTGCCGCAGCGCGGCCCGAAGCACATTCGCCCCGTTCCCCGGCGCCCCCGTAATCCCGGCGATCAGGAAGGAGACGGGCGCGTTTGCGCCCAGGTCCGGCCGAGGCCCGGCGGCGCGGGCTTTAGCCGCGTCTTCCGCCGCCGCTTCCTCATCCGGGTCCAGTTCCGACGGGGGACCCTTGGGCGAGAAAACCTCCGGCTCTGTATCAATGGCCGCCGCCGTTTGGGAACCGGTGTCCGGCAAGGGCGGCGGCAGAGCATTGTCCGACAATCGTCCCAGCAATTGCCCCTCTTCCGCCGCTTGAGGTTCGGGCAGGCCGCCGTCCGCGCTTTCCGGCAACAGCAAGTTCCCGCGCAAGGGCGCGACTTGGCGCGATCCCTTCTCCCAATGCTCGATCACGTTATGAACGCCATCAACGGCGGCGGCGGCGATCAGCGGCGCCGTGCGTCCCCAGCGCCCGTCAAAGGTCCCCTCGGGCACCCAGTTCTCCTGTGTCGCGCGCCCCACTTCCTTGCCGTCCGTATGGCTCAACGTCCAGGTGATCCGGACATATTGCTGTTTCCGCTCCGGAGCCGACAAGTCCACTTCGCCGGTTAACACATAACGCGCCGCGTTTCTCTTGCCCGTAATGCTGAAGCCGCGCCGGACAAGCGCTTCTCCAATGGCGCGGGTCAAGGAAACATCCCCATCACCCGGCGCGCCGGAGACCGGCTCGATATAAAGGCCGTCCTGGGGCAGGTGCGATTGTGCTTGAACCTGGGCCTTGCCCGCCAGTTCCGCCGCGATGCGCCGCGCCGCGGCCTCGCCGACCTCGCGTATGACCTTGGGCGAGCCGTATTCCCATTCGAACTGTGTCGTGTTCACGGTCTGATTCAGATCCGCGATTGTCCCCCCCTGAACATCGGTCAGTTGCCAGTGGATGACGACTTTGCCGTTCGCGACGGTCCGGCTGGGCGCCCGGCCATGAAGCAGGAAACGCGCCGCCTCGAACGGCTGGACGCCGGAGGGAATATCGAACGACGCGAAATTACCGGCGGTGGATTCGGCCAACAGTCTGGCCATGGGGCCCGGCACGCCCTCGATGGGGGCCACTTCAACCCCTTGCGGCAAACCGTCTGAAACCAGCTTTTTGGCTTCCTCGTCCTTGGCCTTTGGAAAGGCCATGGGAATAGGGCCGCAACCGCTGATCACGAGAGCGGCCAGCAGCAACGGCCACCAAACCGTTAGACCGCAGTAAGCACGCATGTGGACAGCATACCCAAAACAAACAAACCAAACAGAATGATGATGTGAGGCATGGCTTCCTTCCGGCGAAACGGACCAGCGGGAGCGCTAGACCGCCGGCAACTCCAAGCCGGAGCGGGACAGCCGCTCATGACCGATTTCGGTCACCAGAACCGTCTCGCCCAGCGTCATAGCCTGTTCCGAGTCGGAGTCCATCAAGATCATGTGACAGAACACCACTTGCCCAGCCAGGAACGGCGCGGGATTGCCATGATGCATCATGGGCCAATCCATCCAGCTGGGCGCGAAGGTCGCGCCAAGGCTGTAGCCGCAGGCGTTCAGGCGGTGCGCCCTCATGCCGGCGGCGTCCATCACTCTGGCGTGGGCGTCGAAGCCGTCGCCGAATGTGTTGCCGGGCTTGACCGCGTCCCTCACCGCTTCCAACGCCTCCAGCGCCACCGCATGCATGCGCCGTTGACGGCCGTCCGCGCCGCCGATGCAGATGGTGCGCATCATCGCGGCGTGGTAATGCATGTAACTGCCCGCCCATTCCAGGGTGATCTGATCCTTGGCTTCAATCACGCGGCGCCCGGCGTGGGACCGGCACAAGAGCGCGTCGCGGCCCGAACCGCAGATGAATTCATTGCCGGAATATTCTCCGCCCCCCTGGAAGACGGCGTTTTGCATGTGACCCAACACCACGCCGTCATGATCGCCCGGCTTGACGGTTTTCAGCGCGACGTCCCAGGCGTCGTCCGCCAATTCGGCGGCTTTCCGGACGTATTCGATTTCCTCCGGACTTTTAACAACGCGGAGTTCCGTCACCAGCATGGAGGCGTCTTCCAGCGCGCAAAACCCATCCAGCGCCGCGTCCAGGCGTTTGCCGTTCCGCGCCGTCAGACCATAGGCCTCGTATTCGACGCCCAGCTTTTTGCCTCTACAGCCATGCTCATCCAGAATCGCGCGGAGGTCATCCGGGGGATTGGCGTCCGGCGCGTCCATCCAGACGCGGACATCCTCAATGGTGGATGTGTGCCTCGCCTGGCGCAAATCGGCGGAACGGGTCAGCAGCGTTTGGGCGCCGTCCGCTCCCAGATAAAGGCATTGGAAGAACACATAGCCGAAGGTGTCGTAGCCCGTGAGATAGTACATGCTCTCCTGGCGGAACATTAACAGGCCGTCGAGTCCCCGCGCCGCCATGGCGTCACAGGCGGCCCGGCGGCGTCCGGACAGTTCTTGTTCGCTAAAATGGAGCGCCATGCGTTTTTCTCCTTCGCAACTCGTTCAGGCGGGTTGATTTTTCAGCGCGATGGCGGCCAGCAAGCGCCCATAATCGGGCTCGCCCCGGTGGGTCGCGCGGCGATAACTGTAGAACCGTTCCTCATCGGGATACGTGTCTAGCCCGGTGTCCTCGACCGAGCCCAAATCCAGGGCCTTCAGCTTTGAGACGACAAAGCCCGCCAGATCAAATTGATGGCGGCCGGCGCGCCCGCCCGCCTTGAAGAAGCGGGCATTGGCTGTGTCGGCCAGAACAAAGCGTTCCTTGAATTCCGGCCCCACTTCATAGGAAGGTTGGCGAATACACGGACCGAGGGCGGCGGAGATATCCGGCCTCCGGGCGCCCAAACTCTCCATCCGCCGCACGGTGTTTTCCAAAACGCCCTTGAAGGCCCCGCCCCAACCCGCATGGGCGGCGGCGACCACCCCGGCTTTCGGATCCGCGAACAGAACGGGCCCGCAATCAGCGACAAGAACCCCGGCGGCGACGCCGGGCTTGTCCGTCACCACGGCGTCGGCCTTCACCATTGCTCCCCGGTTCCTGGGTTCGTCCACCGTCCAAACGTCAGCCGAATGAATTTGGTGGACACCAGCCAGCGCATCGCGCGCCACACCCAGCGCGTCCATGGCCCGGCCACGGTTCTCGATAACGGTTTCCGTCCGGTCATTGGAGCCCAGCCCGCAGTTCAGGCCCGCGTAAACGCCCTCTGACGCGCCGCCCGACCGGGTGAAAAACCCATGGCTCAGCGATGAGTGATTAAGAGCGCCCGCGGTGATGGCTTCGGGAGGGGGCGGGTTTGACATAGGCGCATTTTAGAATGCTTCACGCGTCAAGTGAATTCCTGATCGTCCGCCATATCCGGTCAATGCGGGTGTTGGGGGCCGCGGCGACTTCGCGAGCGCACCCGTCACGCCTCCGGAGACGTGTCGCCACAATACAATTCCGGCGGACTGCGGCTAACTCTCGAACCCGGCCGGAACATCCTGGCCGGGCGAGGTCAGCGCCAGCACTTTGAACAGCGATCCCATGGCGTTGGATTGGGTGAGGCGGCGAAGGGCCGCGGCGACGCCGCCCCGGGTTGCGCCGTCCTTGGCCGCCGCCATCAATTGCCCGGCCCGGCGTTCAATCCCCAAACGCCGAAGGAACTCACCCTGCTCCAAGGTTCCAAACACCCGGGCCCCGGCGTCTTCGGCCGTGGAAGCGAGTTGAGCGAAATCAACGTGCGCCGTGAGGTCGGCGCCGCCCGGAGTCTTCAACACCGGAACACTCTCATGACCCTTTAGCGCCTGCAAAGTATCACGCGGCTTCGCCCAATGGCCGTAATCAATGATCAGCGCCGCTCCCCGCCCGGCCGCCAGGCGGCGGGCAATGGTGTGGATGGCGCGAAGGGACGCCGGCGAAACCTCGATCATGGTCATCTCCTCTCCACCCCGGTAGGCGGGCGGGATCGACCTCGGCGCCGCGTCCGCCTCGCCAAAGGTGAAATGAAAACTCGGCTCTCCCCCGTCATCCGGCGCCAGGGAAACCAGCCGCTCGCGCCAACCTTCCCGTGTTTTCAGGAATTGGCGAATGGGCAGCGCGTCGAAAAACTCATTCGCCAGAACAATCATGGGTCCTGCGGGCACTTGGGAAACATCCGCCCACCAGGTGACGGGAACATCCGCGTGCCGGGCGGCCAGCGTTTCCCCTTGGCGGGCCTTCAACGCGGGGCTCATCTCGACGAAATGCACTTGCAAGGCCCGGCGGAACTCCGGCGCCCGCGAGGCGGCTCGAAGCGCATCGGCCATCAAGCTCCCCCGGCCCGGCCCCAACTCGACCAGGCGAACGGTCTCCGGCGCGCCCATCTGCCGCCAAGCGACCGCCGCCCAAAGCCCTAAAAGCTCGCCGAACATCTGGCTGATTTCAGGCGCCGTCGTAAAATCGCCGTCCGTCCCCAATGGGTCACGGCCGGCATAATAACCGAAGGTTGGATGCCCGAGCGCTTCTTCCATATAGCGCGCGACGCTAAGAGGCCCGTCCCGCCGGATTCTGTCCGCCAAATGCCGGGCGAGGCTCACTGGGTCCAACTCGCCGCGGCTTATGCGGGAATCGCGGGACGGCGACGGCGCCAGAGCGCGATCCCAACGCCGATGACGATCATCGGAATGGAATAAATCTGGCCGTTGGTGATGATGACCGGGCCGAGATCCAGGTGATGATCAAACTGACGAAAATACTCGGCCACGAAACGCCCCAAGCCGTAACCGGCGATGAACAGGCCCATAAGCTGGCCCGGCCGTTCACGGAAGAAGCCGACCCGCCACAGCAATCCCAAGACGATGAATAGCAGCAATCCCTCCAACACGGCCTCATAGAGTTGACTGGGATGGCGGGGGACGCCCCCCGGATCCAGCGGACCCATGTGCGGACGCGGCGGAAACAGAACGCCCCAGGGGGCGTCCGTTTCACGGCCCCAAAGCTCCGCGTTCACAAAGTTGGCGGCGCGCCCGAAGAATAAGCCGATGGGCGCCGAGCAGCCGAGCAGGTCGCCAAACACCCATGGATTGACGCCGCGATTTTTGCAAAAAAAGATGGCGGCGATCACAACTCCCAAGAACCCGCCATGGAACGACATGCCGCCAGTCCATACTTTCGGAATATCGATCGGGTTGTTAAGAAAGTGGACGGGCTCATAAAACAGCACGAACCCGAGCCGCCCCCCAACCACCACCCCGACGGCGGCCCAGACCAGGAAATCGTCGATGTCCAGCGCGTTGACTTCCGTGACGGCGGATTTCGCCAATAACTTCATCCACCGCCAACCCAAGACCAAACCGGTGATATAGGCGAGGGCGTACCAGCGAATCGCGATAGGTCCGATCTCAATCGCGACGGGATCGATGACGGGAAAGGCGATGGCGAGGCTCATGGGGCTTCGGGGTCCTCCATCAGGCTAACGGCCGGTTCCATTAGAGCGTCATGACATTAGGCGGGATCGATTCATGGGTTTCCAAGAGATTTGATCCGTCATTCCCGCACCCTTGCCTTGTCCTTCCCGCGCAGGCGAGGAGCCAGAGCAACCTCCACCACTCGATCATTGGCCATCACTTGTAAACTTATAACAAGTTGAACGCGGGCCGCCCGGCTGGACCCCCGCCCGCGCGGGAGTGACAAATAATAACGGGGGCATGAATATATCCAATGTCATAACGCTCTAAACAAAAGGGTCGTTTTGAGAAAGATAATTCCGCACATAACGCCGAACTCCCTCTTCCAAGGGCGTCGGCTGGCCATCGTATCCCGCTTCCCGGAGTTTTCCCATGGGGGCTTCGGTGTAGTATTGGTACTTATCCCGGATGTCCTCAGGCGTGGGCGCGAAGTCGATCATCGGCTTCTTATCCAGCGCGCGATAAACAGCGGACGCCAAATCCTTGAAGCTCCGCGCCTTGCCGGACCCGCAATTGTATAGACCATCTACGTCCGGGTGCTCCAATAGCCAAAGGACGATATCCACCACATCGCCGACCCAGACGAAGTCGCGGAGCTGCCCACCGTCCTCGTAATCCGGATGATGGGATTGGAACAGCGTGCACGCCTCATCGCCGGCCGCCTTCGGGTAAACCTGGTTGACCACGCTTCGCATACGCCCCTTATGGTATTCGTTGGGACCGTATACGTTGAAGAATTTCAAACCTGCCCACTGCCGGGGTGCCGCCTCGCCGTCCGCCAGCGAACGGAGCGCCCACCGGTCGAACAACTGCTTCGACCATCCATAAGTGTTGAGCGGCTTCAGTTTCGCCAGGGCGGCCAAGGATTGGTCATCGGCGAACCCTTCCGCGCCATCGCCATAAGTCGCCGCGCTGGACGCATAGATGAAGCGTTTTTCCGTCTCGGCGCACCAGGACCACAGGTATCGGGTCAGGCGGAAATTCGTGTTGACGATCAGGTCCGCGTCCCGTTCCGTGGTGGCGGAGACCGCCCCCATGTGAATGACGGTTTCGATGCGGTCTTCGTAGGCCGCGAGGAAGCGCGGCAGTTTTTCCGGATCTACCACGTCATAAAGCTCGCGGTTCGCGATGTTGCGCCATTTCTCGCCATCGCGCAGCCGGTCAACGCACACCAGCGGGCGAAGCCCCCGCGCATCGAGCCCCGCCAGAATATTCGATCCGATGAAACCGGCGCCGCCGGTAACGACGTGCATCTATTAAGCTCACCCCAATGAACGCTTCGGCCCTTATAGGCGCGAAGCGCGCGGAGCCGCAAGGCGGGGACATCCGTCACACGCTTGCCCCAGCCCCCGGTTCCGCTCATAGTCGGCCAATTCCCGGACCGATTCGCCATAAGGAACCACAATTATGCAGACCAACAACCGCCTTTTCGACGATCTCGCCAAGGTCGCCAACAGCGCCGTTTCCACCCTTGCCGGCGTCAGAAGCGAGGTCGAGGCCATGGTGCGCTGGCAGATGGAAAAATTCATGGCGGACGCCAACATGGTGCCGCGTGACGAGTTCGAAGCCATGAAGGCGGTTGCTCAGACCGCCCGGACGGAACAGGAAAAATTGGAAGAACGCGTCGCCGCCCTGGAAGCGAAAGTCGCGGAACGGAGCGCTGCGCCAACCGCCAAAACCGCCCGGAAACCGCGCGCCAGCCGGGCGAAGACGGCGAAATCCTAAATCCTGGTCAGTCATCACCTCACGCGGTCTTGCGCCAAATACGGCAGCGGCCTTTTGTGTAAACGCCATATATTAGGCAACCGCATATATAGACGCCGTTTGACGGCCTATTCGGTTTCTCCGGATTTCCGGCTCGCTCGGCACGGCACACGTCAACTGACTGATTCTTCCACAAAATTTAACGAATCGGTCTAAATCGGCGCTTGCACGGTAAAAATCCTTCGTGCACGTTATTTATGTACTGACCGGGCAAGGTTCCTCAACATTTGGAACATTATCCAAATATTGGGGGTCGATCCAACCGGTCCGCGCTTCGGGCCATCCCAGACCTTCAGGTGTTCTTGCCGCGAGGTTTGATGGGATGACCGCCGCCATAAGGCTATGAGGAGGATCGGACATGCAAGGTCTCGAGACTCATTCAGAGGAACTTGCGCAAAATCCCCTGGATATTGTTCAGCAAATCGTCGAGGGCCATGAATGGGCTTTTGACCGCCGCGGCGACCAGGAACTGGCGGTCCAGGTTCCCGGCAGTTGGTGCGATTACAGCCTTTATTTTGCCTGGAACGACGAAATCGAGGCCATGCATTTCACCTGTGCTTTCGACATGCGGATTCCGGCTGAGCGCCGGCGGCCCCTGTTCGAGCTGCTGGCTTTGGTGAATGAAAAGCTCTGGCTGGGGCACTTCGGGATTTGGGAAGACGAGGGTCTGCCCATGTACCGCCACGCCATCCCCATGCGGGGCGTTCCCATGCTGGCCATGCCGCAGATGGAAGACCTGGTGGAAACCGCCCTTTACGAATGCGAGCGCTTCTATCCAGCTTTCCAGTACGCCATTTGGGCGGGCAAAACGGCCGATGACGCCATCGCGGCCGCCATGGTCGATTGTGCGGGCGAGGCCTAATCAGGCCGCCCATCGCGGGACTTTCCCGTACCGGCTCTCACACGGAGCCTTTGACAGCCCCCCCGCGCAGGCGCATTCTCTCCGGACATTGACGGCGCGGGAATCTTGGAGAGGATGCGGTGTCGGAAACAATTCTACTTGCCGGTTGCGGCAAGATGGGCGGCGCGCTGCTCGAAGGCTGGCTGAAAGAAGACGCCGGATGGAAAGACGTTCATATCGTCGAACCCCATATTGAAACCGCCGCCTTTTTGCGCGGCGCCTATGGGATAAACGTCGTGGACTCCGCTTCCGGTCTGCCAGAAGAGTTGTCCCCGGATCTGGTAATGTTCGCGGTGAAGCCCCAGATGATGGTGCGCGCGGTCCCCGAGTATCAGCGCTTCGCCAATGGAAGGACAGCCTTTCTCTCCATTGCCGCCGGGACCACTATTTCCTTTTTCGAGGAACATCTTGGCGGAGAGGCCCCGGTCATCCGGGTAATGCCAAACACGCCGGCGGCTGTCGGCAGGGGTGTTTCGGTGGGGGTCGCCAACGAAAAGGTCTCCCCCCGCCAGCGCGCGCTCTGTCATCGTTTGATGAAAGCCGTCGGCTGCTTCCATTGGATCGCCGATGAACATCTGATGGACGCTGTCACAGCCGTCTCGGGCGGCGGGCCCGCGTACGTTTTCCATATGGTCGAGGCGATGGCGTCGGCGGCGCGCTCGGTAGGCTTGCCGGGTGATTTGGCGGACACCCTAGCCCGTCGAACAGTCGAGGGCGCCGGTGAATTGCTTCATCAGGCGGAAGAGACGCCAGAGACGCTGCGTAAAAACGTCACCAGCCCCGGCGGCGTCACGGCGGCGGCCCTCGGCGTTTTGATGGAAGAAGGCGGCGGCTTGACCGAATTGATGACCGAAGCCGCCATCGCCGCCCGTGATCGAGGCAAGGAGTTGGCCGGCTAGTCAAGTTGCCTCCTATTCATCCGGTTCGACACAATCGCCGTTTCTGATATGATACGCCAATTAAACAGGTGGAACATGGCCGCAAAGAAATCCCAAAAGACGCCCGCCGACCCGGTTCGGGCGATAATTGAGGCGACCATGAAGCTCGCCGGCGAGAGCGGCTGGCGCGGGTTGCGGTTACAGGAGGTCGCCAGGGAAGCCGGAGTTTCCATCGGCGACGTACTCGTTCCCTATCCCACCAAGTATTGCATCATTAACGCCTTCCAGGATCACATCGACCGCCAAGTGCTGATGGCGCTTGCGGAAGCCGGCGACACGGGCGAGGGTCCCCGGGACCGTTTGTTCGATGTAATGATGGGACGCTTCGACGCGCTTCAACCATACAAGGCTGGTCTCGCCGAAATCGCCAAGGATGGTTTGTGTGATCTGGGCTCGCTGGCGTTTTTACCCCGCATGGGGCGTTCAATGACGCGCATGATAGAAGCGGCCGGCATTTCGGCCACGGGGCTTCGGGGCGTGATCCGGGCCAAGGGACTGGCCGTGGTTTACGCCGACTCCTTTCGAGTCTGGCTCAAGGACGACAGCGAGGACATGGCCAAAACCATGGCGCGACTCGACCGGAGCCTGAAGCGGGCAGAGGGAATTGTCAGCAGGCTAAACCGTCTTTCCCGCCCGCCTCGCCGAACGTCCGGGCCGGACGGGACGCCCGCGGACGCCTAACGCTCCCTGATGGTTTTGTGCGCTGCACAAAAAAATGTTGACATGCCTCTCCGGGACAATCATATATGTGTTCATGCCGCATCGCACAAAATTTGTTGCGGGCGCGAAATCGAATAGCCGCGGCGGCGGAGCGGCCGACAAGTTTCCCGAGCATACCGCCGGCAGAGCCCCCAAAGGGGAAGTGGAGAAAACAATGTACGCAGACTTTTTCAACTTTGCCAAAACCGGCAATCCGTTCCTGAACTCCGACGTCGCCAAAGTTTTCGCTGACTTCGATCCGGCCAAGGCGGCCGAGCAGTTCACCAAAGCGTTACAAGACGCCAAGGTGCCGGCGTTCGACGTTGAAGCAATGATCGAGTTGAACCGCAAGAACATCGAAGCCCTGACCGCCGCCAACAAGGCCGCCACCGATGGCGCGCAAGTTATCGCCCGCCGTCAGATGGAAATCTACACCGAAGCTTTGGCCGAGGTAACCGCCATGGTCGACTCGTTCTCCAAAATCGAGAACCCGCAAGACGTCGTCACCAAGCAAGCCGAACTGACCAAGAAATCCTTCGAGAAAGCTCTGGCCAACGCCAAAACGCTTTCGGACCTTGCCGGCAAGTCCAACGATCAAGCCGCCAAGGCCATCAACAGCCGCATCATTGAGTTGCTGGACGAAGTCAAAACGCTGGCTTCCAAGAACGCCGCCGCCAAGTAGGCGCGTCTCGCCAAAAGGCTTTTTAGAGGGGCCACCCCGTTCGGGCGGTCCTTTTCTTTTGCCCATTCGCCGGGTGCTGATAAAAAGATGGATCACGCCCAGTTGATCGACTGGTTTTGGTCATAAGGCTATTTGATCATGCGGCGATGGCGTGAGGTGAAAACAAATGCGCCAAATATGCAAAGCGTTCGCGTGTTTCCGGGAAGAAAACCCGCGAGATTATGCTTTGTTTCGCCGCCGGTTCGGCGGCCTTGCGGACGGCTGAGCCGCCTGGTGCCGGGCGCGGCGGCGTAAACCGCGTCCGTCAGCGTGTCCGTTTCGGCGCTCTGACCGGCCAGTTCCATCAGCATCCGGGCAAAGACGCCTTTCATGGCGGTTTGACGGTGGTTTAATGGTGGTTCACGGGAACGGATTTTTCCGGCCCGCAAGGCGTCGCGGCCCTTGTCCGGCGCGGTGGAAGCGGACGAGAGCCTCTTCGCCGCCCGGCGCGGCGCCCAGAGCCTGTAATGAATTGTCGGAATCGCAGGGGACTCCCAAGAGGTCTGATATGTGATTCAAGACGGACGCCGGGGAAGGAGGCTGGCGTCCATGACCCGGCCCTGTTCTGATGATCTTCGTGAGCGTGTTGTCCCGGCGGCTTTGTCCGGCGAGAGTCGCCGTTCGGTTGCGGCGCGTTTTGGCGTGGCGGTTTCGCCGGTGGTGAAGCGGAGCCAACGCCACTGGGCGACGGGCGGCGTTGCTCCTGGCGAGACCGGTGGTTGCCGCCGCAGTGTTTTGGAGCCTCATCGTGATTTTAGTGTCGAACGGATCAGCCAGACACCACATCTGACGTTACATGGTCTCAAGGACGAGTTGGCGGCGCGTGGCGTGAAAGTATCGCGCAAGGCAGTGTGGCTGTTCCTGCGCCGTCAGGGCCTGAGCTTCAAAAAAAAGCCTGCTGGCGGATGAACAATCTCGCCGCGATGTGGCGCGGTTGCGCAAACGATGGAAGGGTTGGCGGAAGCGGTTCGACCCGGCCCGTCTGGTGTTCATAGACGAGACCTGGATCAAGACCAACATGGCGCCGCTGCGAGGCTGGGGGCCAAAGGGGAAGCGAGTGCGCGGCTTCGCACCGCATGGACGCTGGCGCGCCATGACATTTCTGGCGGCAGTGCGCTGTGACCGGCTCGCCGCGCCATGCGTCTTCGACGGCCCGATCAACGGGGCTTGCTTCCCCGCCTATGTCGAACAGCAGCTCGTCCCACGCTCAAACCCGGTGACATCGTTGTCATGGACAATCTGGGAAGCCATAAGTCGAAGGCCGTCCGCGACGCCGTCAAGGCCGCCGACGCAAGGCTCTGGTTTCCGCCGCCATACTCGCCGGACCTCAACCTGATCGAGCAAACGTTCGCCAAGATCAAGCACTGGATGCGCATGGCGCAGAAACGCAACACCGAAGAAGCCTGGCGTCATGCCGGACGCCTCATCGAAACAATAACGCCAACAGAGTACGCCAACGACTTCAAAAACGCCGGTTATGCTTCCATATAAACATGACACGCTCTAGAAAACGCCCGCCTCGTTCAGCTTTTCAAGGGCGGACTTATCCGGCCGTCTCCGGCGGGGATCACGTGGTTGTTTATACGGAACTCCGCCGATCAGTCCGCCAAGCGCCAATTCAAGGTTTCGCCGGCCATAAAAGGCACGATCACGCCGGAACCGGCGGGCAGTTCGTCGGGCACGGTCTGGACCGAGCGCTCCAGGGTCATCATCGTCTCATTGGGCGCCATGTCATAGAAGGCTGGACCGTTGAGAGAGGCGAACGCTTCCAAATTGCCCAACGCCCCTTCTTCCTCAAATACCGCCGCATAGAGTTCGATGGCGTGGGCGGCGTTGAAAATTCCGGCGCAGCCGCAGGCCGCTTCTTTAGCGCATCGGGCATGGGGGGCGGTGTCGGTGCCAAGGAAGAAATTGGACGAACCGGACGTTGCGGCCTTGCGCAATGCCTGGCGGTGCCGTTCCCGCTTGGCGATGGGCAGACAATAGAGATGCGGCCGGACGCCGCCCTTGAAGATGTCGGTTCGGTTAATCATCAAATGGTGTGCGGTAATCGTCGCCGCCAAGGTCTCTCCACCGGACGCGACGAATGACGCCGCGTCTTCCGTCGTGATATGCTCGAAGACCACTTTCAAGTTGGGAATGCGCGAGTGCAGCGGTGCCATGACGCGCTCTATGAAGACCGCTTCGCGGTCAAAGATGTCGATGTCGCCGTCCGTGACCTCGCCATGGATCAGCAGCGGCATGCCGGCGTTCGCCATCGCCTCCAACACATTCTGGACCTTCATAATGTCCGTGACCCCGGACGCCGAGTTGGTTGTCGCCCCCGCCGGATAAAGCTTCACGGCGGTTAGCACACCGTCCTTGAACCCGGCGATCAAATCGCCCGCATCCGTGCTGTCCGTCAGATACGCCGTCATCAATGGTTGAAAGGTAATTCCGTCCGGGACCGCGGCCTGAATCCTTTCCCGATAAGCGGACGCCAAACTCGCGGTTGTTACTGGCGGCGCCAGGTTGGGCATCACGATCGCCCGCCCCATTTGACGGGCGGTAAAAGGCACGACGGCCTTCAACATCTCGCCATCGCGAAAGTGGACATGCCAATCGTCAGGGCGGCGCAGCGTTAGTTTTTCGGTCATTCGGTTACATTCTTCGGCCGTAAGTTCAAGCGGCGGCGCCGAGCGCGTCCATTACACCCCCGTCAACGGGGTCGCCGACGATATGGCACCGATGCCACAAGGCGTAGAACAACAATGTCCAGGCCGCATGGGTTTCACGTTTGCCGCTCGCCTTAAACAGGGCGCGGACGGCGCCGGGCTTACAAACCTCTTGAACACCCGGTTGCTCGGAAACGCGCTTGCCCAACTCGTCGGAGCGGGCCGCCATCCAGTTTCCCACAGGCACCGTGAAGCCGCGCTTCGGCGCGAACGGTTTAGCGGTCGGCATGGCGCCTTCCAACCATTTCCGAAGCAACCACTTGCCGCGGCGGCGGCGCACCTTCAACGCATCCGGCAGCCCGTAAGCAAAGGCGGCGAGCTTCGGGTCCAAAAGAGGCACACGTCCCTCGACCCCATGCGCCATCAAGCAGCGATCCAATTTGGTCAACAAATCGTTGGGCAACCAGTCGGACATATCGAGCGCTTGCGCTTTTTGAATGGTTGTCCATCCGCGGTCTTCGTTCTCCTGTTCCGTTTCAATCACCCGGGCCCGCCATTCCGGCCCTTCGTGACGCAACACACCCAGTCCGGCCAACTGACTCATCCTCCGCATACCGCGCCCGCCGAATATCCGCCAACGGCCGACCCTTCGATAGCGGCCATAGCCCGCGAAAATTTCATCCCCCCCTTCACCGGACAGGATGACCTTCAAGCCCCGCCTCCGCGCTTCCGCCGCCAACTTGAACGTGGGCAGCACCGCATAGTCCGCCGCTGGGTCGTCCATGAATTTGGCGATTCCGGGAAGCAGGCTCCAAAAATCACGTTCCCCGAATTCAACCTCAATGTGTTCGGCGCCCGCTTGCCTGGCCACCATGCGTGAATGCTCGCGCTCGTCATGCGCGTTGGTTCCCGAAAACCCGGCCGTAAAAGCCGTCACCGGATTCTCGTTCAAACGATTCATCATGGCGAGCACGACGGAGGAGTCGACGCCGCCAGACAAGAACATGCCGCAAGGCACGTCGGAGCGTTGATGAATATTGACGCTGTCCGCAAGCAATTCGTCAAGTTTAATGACGGCGTCGCGTCTGGAAACACCGCGAGGCGCTCCTTCCGGCAACAGGTCCATGCACATGCGTCCAACGACGCGTCCTTGCTCGACAACCAAGGTTTCGCCCGGCAATACGCGGCGAATCCCCTCGAATATGGTGTCCGATCCGCACGAGAACCGCATGGCGAGCATCTCGTCGCGGGCTTGGGAATTCAACCGAGCAGGCGCGAGCCCCGCCTTGATCAGCGCCGTGGGCTCGGAAGCGAAGGCGAAGAAATCGCGGGATTCAACATAGTATAGCGGTTTGACGCCGAAAGGGTCGCGCGCCAACACCAGCCGTCTGCGGCCGGGATCATGGATCGCCAGGGCGTACATGCCCCGGAGATGACCCGGAAAACCGAGGTCCTGACGCAGATAGATTTGCAACGGCAGTTCGCAGTCCGACCGCGTTTTGAAATCCGCGCGCCCCAAATCCAGCCGCAACTCAATGTAGTTATAAATCTCCCCGTTCGCCACGATGGTGGCTTCACGCCCATCCGGACCCTTCGTCGTGATCGGCTGATCCCCTGTCGCCAAATCGATAATGGCCAGACGCGTCTGCACCAAACCGACGTCATCCTTGATGTAGCGCCCCTGCCCGTCTGGTCCGCGGTGCGCCAAGGCGTCGGCGAGCTTCACCATCAAGGCCCCTTTTGGGGCCCGCCCGGTTCGTGTCATTAGCCCTGCAATGCCGCACATGTTGGTGCTGAGTTCGTTTTCAGAAATTACCGTCAAAGACCAGAGGATTGGCCCAGTTCCAGGGTAGCCCGCCCCGCGATCAACAGCAAGCCGGCTTCTCGCGGGTGTAATGGTTCAGGCGGTTTGAGACTCCCCCGACCCGGACGGGTCATTCGGAACGCGGACCATTGGGGCCGATCCTCCGAGGCCGCACGGCGAGTCCTGCGGGTGACGTATTGACGTATTTTTTGACGGCCTTTTTGAACTCAAGGCGCATGGCCCCAATCATACCCGGCGGCGGACCGCGCCGCCGGGGGGGATTTGACGATCCCGCCTCGTCCGGGGTTTCATTTTCGCGCGGGCGGGAATCCAGACCAACCTCTATCACTCATGATTGGTTGCAACGCGGGCCGACGCGCTGGATTCCCGCCTTTGCGGGAATGACGAAATGCGAGCGGGGGCGGGCTTCACCTTCGACGTGGAACGCAAAATCCGGAATCAAAACCGCCGTGTCCACGCGGCGGCGCGGCAAATAACCAGCTTTCAAGCCGGCCCGTCCGTCAAAACAGACTGGAAGAAATCCATGTACTTTCGCACCGCCGCCTTCTCGGTGAACTCAGCGTCATAAGCCGCGCGTCCTTGCCGAGCGATACGAGCGGCAAAATCGCGGTCTTCGAGCACCGCCCGGATCGTCTTCGCCAGCCGCTCATGATCATCCACCGGCGCCAAGACGCCATTCTCGTTGGGCGAGATCAGCGTGCCGGGCCCAAAACTGTCAGCTGCGACGACAGGCACCTCCTGCGCCCAAGCCTCAAGCACGACATTGCCCAGCGGTTCGTGCCGGCTTGGACAGACAAACAAATCGGCGGTGGCGAACAGCGCCGGCGTGTCCTCGCGCCAGCCCAGGAACCGCACACGGGGCTTAATTCCCAATTCTTCCGCGAGAGACTCCAATTCAACGCGCAAAGGTCCCTCGCCCGCCAGCCAGAGATAGGTGTTCGGCACACGGGCGATCGCGCGAAGCAGAACGTCGAACGCCTTGTTCTCGTGAAGCCGGCCCAACGCCAAAACCAGATACGCCTTATCCGGCGTGTAAAGCGCCTTTCGCGGTAATGGGGCCGCGCGCTCTTCGGAAACAAAATTGGGCAAATAATGCGCCCGTTCCGCCGGCCATCCCCGCTTAACGATATGCTCGACGATGTCTTCGGTGTTGCCGACCAAGTGACGGCATCGTTTATAATATTTTAAATCATAATATCCGCCCAGCCGGCCGATCTGGATGAAATTCCCCTTCGGGCACTTGACCGACGCCCGATTCATCCAGGTCATGACGATATCCGGATTGAACCGGCGCGCGGCGTCCCTGAACCGCCGGCCGGTTTCGAAATCAAGGACACCGCCGAACGGCAGTTCGATTGGCGTGACCCCGCCCGCCTCCAAGGCGGCTTTTCTCGCCTTGTTCCCGCGAATGATCACTTCCTGCTCGACGCCGGCGCGATGGAAAGCCAGAGACAAGCGCACGAAGAACGCCTCCGCTCCGCCGTGTTCGGCCCCCGCCATTGCCTGAATAACGCGCATCAGGGGATCAATCTTTCCCAAGCTTCCGCGGCTTCTGGCCAACGCCGCAACCGTTGTTTTTCAAGCGCGGCCATATGCTGCCTTTCCCAAAGCGAGTCGTCCATAAGCAGCGATACGGCCGCATCGGAGAACGCGGCGTCCGTTGCCGTGACATAGCCCGTTTCGCCATGGCGGACACGCTCGCGCATGGAACCGATATCCCGCAATACACAAGGAAGGCCCAAGGCTTGCGCCTCGCCGACGGACATACAGAACGTCTCGTTGACGTCACCGCGGTAAAGCATCACTCTTGAGCGCCTTAATTCATCGATGAGGGTCCGCTTCGGGATGGGATCGCGAAGCACAACTCCCTTGTCGGCTAAAGCACCCGCCTTGTCGAGCACCGCGTTCATGGTTTCAGCCTTCTTGCCGCCAGCGGCGCCGTAGGTCTTTGCGCCAGCGAACAGATGGAGTTCGGCCTCCGGCGTTCTTGGAAAGATTTCATTTGTCCAGCGGTCCAACAGCCAGTCCAGGCCACGAAGCGGATTCGAGGTAAAAATCGCCCGCGGCCTTGATGGCCGTTTCACAGGCGCCGCCTCGCAGAATTCGTCGGGCAAGCCATAAGGAATAACCACCCGCTCCCCGCCCGGAGCCCAACCGGGGTAGGTCGCCGCATGATAATCGCCGATGAAGATGATGGCGGGCTTCCTCTTCCAGAGTTTCCAAAGGTAGCGCCATTTCACCATGTAGCTCGCCGGATTATGGGTCCAAAAGACCGTCCGCCGCGCGTTCGGCATACGCAAGATCAGATTATCTCCCCGATTCGCGACATAGAGATCGCATGTCTCCGGCAATCCGTTCCGCAAGGGTTCCCATTTGACTCCTTTGTGGGTCAGCCGTGACGCGCAACGGTTATGAACGCTGACGTCGTGACCGCGCGCCGCGAGACATTCACAAAGCAGGATAAGCGAGCTTTCCGCGCCGCCGAGCGGACGTTTGTCGGGCGTTGAGCCGTCGAACTCAATCCCATCATCCGCAAACACGATCCGGCTCATGGGTTGGGTTTTCCGGGCTTCTCAAGCGTCGCCTTTAAGTGCGACAGCATCGGATACAAACCGGCGCAAACGGCGATCAGAAACCCGTAACCGCCTTCCCGATAACCCTTGCGGGAGACATAGCATTTGAAGAACCGAAAAAATAACCGGCGCAAATTACCGGCGAAACTCGCCCATTCGCCGGTCTCGCGGATATCGAGCGCGCGGGCCGTGGAGTAACTGTCCAGCCGCCGGATCATATCCGAGATGTCTTGGTCCACATAGTGAACGAGCCGCCCAGACAGCATGGGTCCCTTCGTACCTGTCCAGGCAAGCGACGGATGCACCCGCTGCCTGCCCCAAACCTTGGCGGTTTTCCTGAAAAGACCGGGGTAGGCCGCCTTTCCAAATGACGCGCCCCATCCCCAACGAACCAGACGCGCGCCGATGTAATTATCGACCGGAATCTCATGCCAGTCATGGGCGCTGGTCTCAATGATCTGGCGAATTTCCCGCGCCAGGACGTCCGGCACCCGCTCATCCGCGTCCACTTCCAGAAGCCAGGGGCCCGAAGCTTCCCGGATCGCGCGGTTCCGGCGGTCCCCTTCCGTCGCCCAGACGCCCTCCACGATCTTTGCGTCAAACTGCTCCGCAATGGCTTTCGAGCCATCGGCGCAGTTATCCAAAAGCACTACCAGCTCATCCGCGAACCGAAGCCCCTCAAGGCAGTCCGCCAGTTGACGCTCTTCATTATGGACACAGACAACGGCGCTCAGTTTCATCGGTTTTTCCATCGCGCCGCCTTGCTGCCGATGAGACGTTCCGCGGCGCTCGCCACTTGTTCAACCGTGATTCCGCCCATCAAACTTTCCGTCGTCCTATGATTAAAGTTCGCCGGCCAAATCTCGTCATAAGGCGTTCCTCGAACAACCGCGCACCGCTCGCCCCAGGGATGGTAATGGTCTTCGTTGCTAGGCCCGAACAGACCGATGGTCGGTGTGCCGGAAGCCGCCGCCAGATGCATCAAACCGGAATCGTTCCCAACATAAATATCCACCCGCGCCATGACCGCCGCCGCTTCCGTCAAGGACACCCGCCCCATCAGATCGATCACCCGCCCTTCTGGCAGCGAGGCCAGAAAATCCGACACTTGCGGCCGTTCGGCCTCCAGACCAAAAACGGCGACACGCCCGCCGGCGAGACACCCGCCCTTATCGGTCAATCGGGCCGCCAATTCGGCGAAACAACCTTGATTCCAGATTTTGCCCCGCCAGTTCGCCGTTGGCCCCAAGGCCAGGACGGGGCCGCCGGCCGGCGCCAAGGCCGCCGCCCGGGCACGGTCCGCCGCAGAGGTCCAATTATGGGGTCCGGGGGGCGCCGCAAGCCCCGCCACACGTCCCATCATCTCCACCCGGTGGCCGAGAGTTCTGTCCTTGGGCAGGCCGAACCGGCGCTTCGCCGGGAGCAACCGCGTCAAGGGCGCGCCTCGCAAATCAACGATGACGTCCCAGAACCGCGTCACGGCTTCCCGCCAAAGATCCAGCCAGTGGAGCGAATATTTACGTTTCGCCAGGGGGATCACCCGCTCCAATCCGGGAACGGCGGCGAACAAGGGAACGGCGACGGGGCCGCAAGCGACGGTCACGCGCGGGCCTTCATTGGCGTCGATCAGGTGCTTCAACACTCCCGTCGATAAAACGGCGTCCCCCAAGCGGGTCGAGGTGACGAACAACAAATGTTTGGACATGAAAACCGGCTGATCGGTCGAACTCGTATTCGCCCTTATAGCGCCGGCGAAGGCAAATGGACAGCGTTGCGGGGAAAGCCCGCGCCGACCATATTTCACGCACCTTTGATTGAAGGAGAGCCGAGGATGAAAGGCAAGAGCTTCGTTATTCTGGAAGACCGCGCCCTGATCAAGGTGTCCGGCGGTGACTCGGTGAACTTCCTGCAAGGCTTGATCTCCAACGACGTCACCAAGGTAAACACGAAGACCGCTATCCACGCCGCCTTTCTGACGCCTCAGGGGAAGTACTTGCATGATTTCTTCATCACGGCCTGGAAAGGCGGCCTGTTGCTCGATTGCGAAAAAGAGCGTGCTCCAGACCTTTTGAAACGCCTAAAGCTTTACAAGCTGCGCGCCAAGGCGGCCTTGGAGGATTTGGGCGCTCAACTGGCCGTGGCGGCGATTTCCGGGCAAGGCGCGGACGCGCTTTCCGTCCCCGGAAACGCCGGCGGCGCCATCGCCTGGGAAGGCGGCGCCGTCTATCGCGATCCGCGGATCGCGGCGTTGGGCGCGCGCGCCGTACTGCCGGCCGGCGACCCGGCGTCCACACTGGAAAACGCCAATCTCACGCAAACCACTCGCGACGCTTATGACGAAACCCGCCTGACGCTCGGAGTGCCGGACGGCAGCCGGGATCTGGTCGTCGAAAAGTCCATTCTGCTGGAAAGCGGTTTCGACGAATTGAACGGCGTCGATTGGAATAAAGGGTGCTACATGGGGCAGGAACTGACGGCGCGGACAAAATACCGCGGCCTAGTGAAGAAGCGTTTGGTGCCTATCCGGTTTTCCGGCGACGCGCCGGAGCCCGGCGCGGCCGTCACCCTGGACGGCAGGGACGTTGGCGAAGTCCGCTCCAGCGCCGGTGAAATGGCTTTGGCCCTCATCAGGCTGGAGGCGTTGGAAACGGCGGAAGGCGGCGGCGCCCTCTCGGTCTGCGGCCGGGCCGTCATGGCCCAAAAGCCGGAATGGGCGTCTTTTTAAGTCTTCTCCCTTGTCTCAGCCGTGTTACATGGAAGACATGTTGTTCGACCGGTTTCGCAAAACGGCCCGAATGCTCGCCCCCGTGGCGCAAGCCTTTGAACGCAGGCTGAACCAATATGGCGATGACCCGCGCGCGGTCTTTTGGAAAAGCGGCGGCAACCAACTTCTGCGCTTCGAAACGCTCTATCGTATCTTTGACGATGTGGATGAGGCTGGTGGCCTGACGATCAATGATTTCGGCTGTGGTTATGGCGCTTTCTTCGACTTTCTGGCTGACAAGCCGCCACTCCGGCGGGGCCGATACATCGGCTACGACATGTCGAAAAAGATGATCGAAGAAGCCAAACAGCGAACGATTGATCCCCGCGCGCGCTTTATTCAACACATCACGGTAACGGAGCCCGGCGATTTCACCTTTGCCTGCGGCACGTTCAACATGCATCTGCGGGCCAACGAAGACGACTGGGACCGCCTCATCAAAGACAGCCTGAGGCAGCTTTGGTCGAAAACCCGTAAAGGTCTCGCCTTCAATCTCCTGCGCAGCGACTCGATCGAGCGTTGTCCCGGCCTGTTTTATATCAATGGCGCGGATTATCTGGAATTTTGCCGGCGCGAGTTATCACCCGGCGCGGTGATGGAAGAAGACCCATTGCTGCCGGATTACACTTTCTTTGTCAGGCGCGAGCGTTGGTCCTCCGCCCGTTGACGCCGGCCCTCGCCGTCAGTGCCGATCACCCCCACAGGCGCGGTTATCGGATAGCGGAGGGGGATTATGCTTCCTTCAGCGCCGCCTGCGCCGCCGCGAGCCGGGCGATAGGCACCCGGTAAGGAGAACAGGAGACGTAGGTCAGGCCGGCGCGGTGACAGAACTCGACCGACGCCGGGTCGCCGCCGTGCTCGCCGCAAATCCCCAACTTGATGCCGGGGCGGGACTTCCGGCCGCGCTCGCAACCGATTTTCACCAGTTCGCCCACGCCCGTCTGATCGATGGAGATGAACGGATCCCTCTCCATGATCCCGGCGCGTTGATAGATATCCATGAAGCCGCCGGCGTCATCGCGCGAGAAACCATAGGTGGTTTGCGTGAGATCGTTGGTGCCGAAGGAGAAGAACTCGGCCTCCTTGGCGATCTCGTCCGCGATCAAGCACGCGCGCGGCAGCTCGATCATGGTGCCGACCATGTAGTCAAGCCTCACATCCTGTTCCTTCTCGACTTCCGCCGCCACGCGATTCACGATTTCTTTCTGATGCTGAAATTCGGACAGCATGGTGACCAGCGGGATCATTACTTCGGGGAACGCGGACTTGCCTTCTTTGATGATTTCGGCTTGCGCCTCGAAAATCGCGCGGGCCTGCATTTCACAGATTTCCGGGTACGTAATGGCCAGACGGCAGCCCCGGTGACCCAGCATGGGGTTCGCCTCGTTCAGTTCCGCCATACGCACACGGACGTCGCCGATGGTCACGCCGGCCGCTTCGGCGACTCCGGCCATCTCGTCCTCGTCATGGGGCAGGAACTCGTTCAAGGGCGGATCCAGCAGGCGGATGGTCGCCGGCAGGCCGTCCATGATGTGGAACAACTCAACAAAATCTTGGCGCTGGAACGGCAGCAGCCTGGCCAGCGCGTCGCGGCGCATCCCTTCATCCCTCGCCAGAATCATGGCCCGCATGTGGGCGATGCGCCGCGGGTCGAAGAACATGTGTTCCGTCCGCGAGAGACCGATGCCTTCGGCGCCGAACTTCTTGGCGGTCAGCGCGTCCAGCGGCGTCTCCGCATTGGCCCGAACGCCGATTTTCTTGAATTTATCGACCCATTCCATCAACCGGCCGAAGTCGCCAGTCAACTCGGGCTGAACCATGGCGACGGCGCCCTTCATGACCTCACCCGTGGCGCCGTCCAGCGTGATGACGTCGCCCTCGTTAAATTCCTCGCCCATGGCGTGGAGCGTCCTGGCGCGATAATCGACGCGCAACTCCCCGGCGCCGGAAACGCAAGGCGTGCCCATGCCCCGCGCCACCACGGCCGCATGCGACGTCATACCGCCCCGCGTGGTCAGGACGCCTTGGGAAACGTGCATGCCATTGATGTCCTCGGGGCTGGTTTCCGTGCGGCAGAGAATGACTTTTTCACCCTTCTCGACCCAGGCTTCCGCGTCTTCGGCGGAGAACACGATCTTGCCCGTGGCGGCGCCCGGCGAGGCGGGCAGGCCGCGTCCGATAACGGTCTTTTCCGCTTTCGGATCAAGCGTCGGGTGCAGCAATTGATCAAGTTGCGCGGGATCGACGCGGGCGACGGCTTCCGCGTCCGTGATCAAGCCCTCGTCCACCATCTCAACGGCGATTTGCAGGGCGGCCTTGGCGGTGCGCTTGCCGGAGCGTGTTTGCAGCATCCAGAGCTTATTCCGCTGAATGGTGAATTCCATGTCCTGCATGTCTTTGTAGTGGCGCTCCAGCTTTTCGCGCACGTCACAAAGCTCGGCAAAGGTCTTTGGCATGGCTTCCTCCATGCTGGGCAGGCCGCTTTCCGCCTCTTCGCGCTCTTTCAACGTCAGCGCCTGCGGCGTGCGGATACCGGCCACCACATCCTCGCCCTGGGCGTTGATCAGGAATTCGCCGTAAAACGCGTTCTCGCCCGTGGAGGGGTTCCGGGTGAAGCAGACGCCCGTCGCGCAATCGTCGCCCATGTTGCCGAACACCATGGCCTGGACGTTGACGGCCGTGCCCCAACTCGCCGGTATGTCGTGCAAACGGCGATACGTGACGGCGCGGGCGTTCATCCAGCTTGAAAACACGGCGCCAATGGCGCCCCAAAGCTGCTCGTGCGGATCTTGCGGGAACGGCTCGCCCAAATCGTCCTCCACGCATTTCTTGAAGTCCCCGACCACGGCCTTCCAGTCGTCACCCGTCAGTTCCGTGTCCAGCGCCTTGCCCAGGCGATCCTTGTGGTCTTCCAGAATGTCTTCGAAGTTATGGTGCTCAACGCCCAACACCACATCGCCGTACATCTGGATGAACCGGCGGTAACTGTCGAACGCAAACCGGTCGTCGCCGCTTTCTTTCGCCAGCGCCGCGACAGTCTGGTCGTTAAGGCCCAGGTTCAAAACCGTGTCCATCATGCCCGGCATGGACGCCCGCGCGCCGGAGCGAACGGAAACCAGCAGCGGTTTCCCGGTGGAACCGAACCCGCGCTCCAGCGCCTTCTCGACGGCTTTCAACGCGCCGCCGACCTGATCCCTCAGCTCATCGGGATAGGATTTGCCGTTGTCGTAATAATGCGCGCAAACCCCGGTCGTAATGGTGAAGCCCGGCGGCACCGGCAGGCCAAGGCCCGACATCTCGGCCAGGTTGGCGCCCTTACCGCCCAGCAGGTTCTTCATTCCGGCGCCGCCTTCCGCGGCGCCATTCCCGAAACCGTACACCCATTGCGTCATCGTGTTACTCGCTCACTTTTATCATGCCCGCACAGGCGGGCGTCCGGTCCAGTCCAGTTCGTTCAAAGGACACCATGCTCCTTGTCCTCATGGTCATGGCCGCGCGTTTATCCGCGATCCAGACCTCCGCCTTCGCGGCGGTGAAAAGCTGGCCGCCGCGCAAATCTCTTACCCCTCGATCTTCGAGAAATCCGCGACGCCCTCCAAGGCGCCCCGGATCATCGACAGCAGTTTCAATCTGTTCACGCGGACATCCCTGTCGTCCGCGTTGACGGTCACCCCATCGAAAAAGGCGTCCACCGGGGCCCGCAGTCTGGCCAGACCGGCCATGGCGTCGGCGAAGCGTTCCTCGGCGACGGCTTGTTCGATGTCCGGGCCGGTTTTTGCGAGCGCCTCATACAGCGCCACCTCTTCCGCCTGGGCGAGCCGGCCAGCGTCCGGAGCCTCCGCATAGGACGTTCCGTCCCTTTTCTCTTCTATTTTCAATATATTGGCGGCACGGCGATAGGCCGCGAGCAAGTTTTCGCCGGCGTCCGTTTTGAGGAAATCACCCAGCGCCTCGATCCTCGCCAGCAGGCGCGCCAAGTCGTCCTCGCCGCCCTCATTCCCGTTTTGCCGGGAAAACACCGCGTCGATCTTATCATGCGACACGCCGGTCTCTTTTAGGTGCGCCTTGAGACGGTCGGCGAAAAACGCGAGGAGGTCTTGGTGGAGTTTTTTCTCTTCCTCGCTCTCCGGTTCAGGCGGCGGAAAACCCTCAAGCGTATATTTCGCTCCCGAGGAAAGACGATCACCCGCCCCCCCGGAAATTAAAAAATTCCCCGCCAACATCAAAACCCGTGTCAGCGGTAGGCGCAATTCATTCTCCGTCACCAGACGGATGACGCCCAGCGCCGCGCGGCGAAGGGCGAAAGGGTCTTTGGAGCCCGTGGGTTTCTCGTCGATGGCGAAAAAGCCCACCAGGGTGTCCAGCTTGTCCGCCAACGAGACGGCGACGGACGTGGGCGCCGCGGGGCAGGCGTCGCCGGGTCCCAGCGGCGAATAATGTTCCGCGACGGCCTGGGCGACTTCCGCCGCCTCGCCGTCGTGACGGGCGTAATAGCCGCCCATCACGCCCTGAAGGTCCGCGAACTCGCCAACCATGCCGGTGGACAGGTCGGCTTTCGCCAGTCTAGCCGCTCTGGCGGCAAGGTTCTTATCCGCGCCGGGAATAAACTCACAGAGCGCTTCGGCCAATCTCGTCACGCGCTCGGCTTTGGCCGCGACGGAACCCAGCTTGGCGTGAAACACCCGCTCTTCCAGCCGCGGCAATTTTGCTTCCAGCGGCGTTTTCCGGTCTTGGTCCCAAAAGAACTTGGCGTCGGCCAGGCGCGCCCTAAGCACGCGTTCGTTGCCCGCCACAATCCGCGCGCCGCCGTCAGCCGTTTCCCGGTTGGCGACGACGATGAAGCGCGGCGCCAGCTTGCCGCTTGTATCCAGCGTGGAGAAATACTTCTGGTGCTTCCTCATGGACGCGGACAGCACCTCGTCCGGCAACTCCATGAACTCCGCGTCGACGCCGCCCATCAGAACCACGGGCCATTCGACCAGGCCGGCGACTTCCTCCAGCAGGTTGGCGTCGTCCTTCAAGACGACGCCGGCCTTGTCGCAGAGCGCCCTAGCGTCCGCCAAAACCCCGGCTTTCCGTTCGTTCCGGTCGAGAATGACATAAGCCGCCCTCAGCTTGGCTTGGTAATCCGCGAAGCCGGAGACTTCGAACGGTTCGGGGGCCATGAAGCGGTGGCCGTGAGATACGTTCCCGAGACTGATTTTCTCACCGGAAACAATTAGGTTGCCGGTCATGGTTTTCTCAAACCGAGCCGAACCCTTGAGTTCATCACCGAAAACTTGACCCTGAAAAACCGCTAAAATCCCGTGCAATGGCCTCACCCAGCGAATTCTGCTTTCCGGGCCAGCCCCCCAACGCATCGATTTAGGCCAGATTAATCCGTGGAGCACGTCATGAAGCAAAATCGAGGCAAGCACCACTGACGTCCGCTCACCCTTTTTCTCAATCTTGGCGAAGAGGAACGCGCCCTTCGGCGTTTCACGCTCCTCGACGACGGCGCCTTCGGGCAGCGATTTCCGGAAACCCTCCCGGGCTTTTTCCAGCGCGCCGGCGGGGGGGCCGCGGCGCTCTTCGGAAACATCCGGCTGTTTTTCAGGAACTCCGTTAACGACCAACGCCAGCCGGCGGGGCGTGGAGTGGGCCTTTGCGTCCGTGAACGTCAGGCCATTGGCCTTCAGGCCGCCACAGACCAGGCGCTTCAGATCCTCCGCCGCCTTCACTTGCATACGGGCGGGGATTTCCTCGGACAAGAGTTCGATGAGGAGTTCGGGCATCAGCGCGCCGCTCCAAGCCTGTCATTCCCGCCAAGGCGGGAGTCCGGAACAACGGTCCGGCCTGACGCCGGCTTTCGCGGGAATGACAAGGGTGTCGAGATGACCGTCATTCGACCGCCACCCCTTGTGAGTCAAGCCAGGCCCTCGCCGCCCCTTTCGCCAAAGCCCTGACCTTGCGGATGAGGGCTTGACGCTCGGTGACCGATATGACGCCGCGCGCGTCCAACAGATTGAACAGATGCGACGCCTTCAGGCAGTAGTCATAAGCTGGCAGCGGAAGCCCGCGCTTCAAAATCGCCGCGCATTCCTTTTCGGCGTCCTCGAAATGACGGCGAAGCATTTCCGTGTCGGCGATCTCGAAGTTATAGGTAGAATGTTCGGCCTCGGCCTGTTTAAACACGTCGCCATAGACCTTGCCGCCCCTGTCCCCCGGCACGCCGTCCCAATCCAGGTCATAGATGTTCTCGACGCCTTGGACATGCATGGCGAGGCGCTCCAGTCCATAGGTCAGTTCGACCGGAACGGGGTCGCAGTCGTAACCGCCCACCTGTTGGAAATAGGTGAATTGGGTGACTTCCATGCCGTCGCACCAAACTTCCCAGCCGAGGCCCCACGCGCCCAGCGTCGGGCTTTCCCAGTCATCTTCGACGAAGCGGATATCGTGCATGTCCGAATCGACGCCAATGACGCGAAGGGACTCGAGATAAAGGTTCTGAATGTCCGCCGGACTCGGCTTCATCAGGACTTGGTACTGGTAGTAGTGCTGCATACGGTTCGGATTCTCGCCATAGCGGCCGTCCGCCGGGCGGCGGGACGGCTGCACGTAAGCGCAATTCCAGACATCATCAGCGCGGCCCAGCGAGCGTAGCGTGGTCGCCGGATGAAAGGTTCCCGCGCCCACTTCCATATCGTAGGGCTGAAGAATCACACAGCCCCGCTCCGCCCAAAACCGGCTGAGGTTCAAAATGATGGATTGAAAGCTGGGCTTCGCGCCCTTGGTATGCGCCATGGAAGCAGGCTGTCCGGGACAGCCCCATTCGTTCTGTTCAGAGGAGGCAAAAACGTCAAGGTCGGCTCTTACCGCAGCGCGAGAAAATAGGACTTGGGGCTAGGCGGGTCAAGGCGTGCTTGGGGGCTGGCCTCATCAATCCCGGCCCTGGACACGCGATTGCAATTCCAGAAACAGCATCACACGGATCGCCCGGGGAGCGCGTCCAAACCATCGGATAACCGGCGGTTTGAGGCATTCATGAATCGGCCTCGGCGCTTATGGTCCAGGGCCGCGTTTCCAATTCAACGATCATGATACAACGCCGTCATCGCCGCTGGCCGTTTATCCAGGATAAGGACAGTTTTCCCTGCCGCAATTACGCGTGCTGGATTCCGCGATAAAGGATTCGCACACGCGGCATTTCACCATTTCCTTGACTTCCGGTGAGGCGGCGGTTCTCCCCGCCTCTTTCGCGGCGCGCGCGTCTTCTCTTTCCCGCAGTTCCTTCAACTCCTGTTGACGGGCTTGAAGGCGGCCAATAATCTTGAACGCGTACCAAACGGCGACGATGGCCGCGACGGTGAATATCACTTTGCCGATGGAAAACCCGAACATTTCCGGCTTTTAGGCGCTGAAACGGCTTGGGTCAAGGAAACCCGGGCCCGCGAAACATGTCACGTTCGCAAAGGCGGATGGGGCGGGTAGGGCAAAGAGCGGTCTCCAATGTCCGGGATGGGCCGCCGGCTTTCGCCGGGGGTGACAATTCAAATTTACAGGGATCACCCGGTCAAAGCCCAAAACGCTTCCACATCAGCCGGTCCTCGACGGCGGCCAGGGCCGCGCCGGGAAGATTGTCCAGCGTTTGGCCGCCGAGTTTTCGCCGCAGCCAGCCTTTCCGCCCGGTGACGGGAACGAAACGGACATTCTCGCCGAATTTCTCGCGCATGACCGTGCGAAGATCGCCCAGGGCGTCGATCAACCCCAGTTCAACGCCTTTGCCGCCGGTCCAGAACGCGCCGGAGAACAGTTCGTCCTCCTCTCCCTTCAGCTTATCCCCGCGCCGGGATCGAACATGGCCCTTGAAGCTTTCGTGAATATCGCTCTGAAGCGCTTTCAGATGCTCCAGGTGCTCGGGATTTTGGGGGCTAAATGGATCCAACATGGCCTTCTTATTGCCCGACGTGCGCAGACGCCGCTCGATTCCAAGCTTGGCGATGGCGTCAACGAAGCCGAAGCCGCCGGACACCACACCGATGGAGCCGACGACGGAGGACGCGTCGGCGTAAATTTCGTCCCCCGCGCATGCAAGCCAGTAGCCGCCCGACGCGGCCACGTCCTCGGCGAAGGCGATCACAGGCGTTTCGGTTTCGTCCGCAAGCTGACGAATACGTCCCGCGATCAAGGCGGACTGCACGGGCGAGCCGCCCGGTGAATTGACGGCAAGGGCGACCGCTTTCAGGCGTTTCAGTTTGAAAGCCCGTTCGATGAGGCGCTCCGTCCCCTCCAGGGATAAACCGTTGCGAATGGGCCCCATGGCGCCGATGACGCCGCTGAGGCGCAGGATGGCGACCGTTGGCGGGCGATTGAATGGACTCATCATGAATCGGATATGGACCAAGGCGCGGGCGGGTCAAGACGCGCCAACCGTGTGAACCGGCTCTCCATTCGGCGGTAAAGACGGATTCCCCAGGCCGGGACGGCAAACCCCGGGCGGTTTTCATGTGATAAATTGGCGGGTAAATTTATGGACTGTCATTCAACTGAAAAATCAATGGTTTGGCGTCTCTCAAGCATGCGTTCGCCGCTTCCGTGAAGGCGCCGTTTTCTTCATGCAGAACGAATGGCGCCATCCGCCCGACACGGCCTGAATCACCTTTAACGCCCTGATATATGAAGCGCTTTGGCCTTGATGAAGATTTTTTTCCTAAAAAAGGAAGAATGACGGCGCTGTTCGGGCGCCGCCCCGCGGCCGCCAAAAATTCCCGCACTCTGGCCCAATCGAAAACCACGGTGACCGTTCCGCCGTCGCGCGTTTGCGTAAAGGCCGCGTCAATCCATTGAGACAGGCTTGTTCCACCTTCCACCATCGCGGCGCGTTTCAGAGGGTCCGGCGGCGGCGTGCCCTGATCCGGGCGCCGGTAAGGCGGATTCATCATAACATGATCGACCGGCGCCGAAGGTGGCTTGAGAAAGCTCTTCACATCCCGGCAATCGAAGGTCGGGACGTTCCCGGAGTCATTGAGCGCGCGCGCACTTTTCGCAAGAGCGATCAGGTCGGGCTGATTATCGACGCCCGTCACCTGGCACTCCGGCGCCCGCGCCGTCAAACAATAGGCTGCGGCGCCCACGCCGGCGCCGAATTCCAACACCCTGTCACCCGGTTTCGCCGGCACCGCCGCCGCCATCAATACGGCGTCAATGGCGGTACGGTACCCTTTCACCGGCTGTAGACACGCAACACGGCCGCCCAACAGCCTGGTCTGTTCTGTTTGGAAAGAAACCGGGGAGTCGGCCACGAGCGTTAATCCAAGGGATCCCGCACCCCGCGGGCGATTTCATCCGCTTCGCGCAAAACCTGTCTGGCGCGCGGAAGGTCGTCGTCATCCACCATTATACGGCTTTGAATCGCGCTGATGCTGCCTTCTAAAATGCTGGTGTGTTGGTCGAGCACCAACGCCTCAATATTAATCGCCGCCAGGCGGGCGCGCATCCAGCTCATCAGCACCGGATCGTTCGTTCGATAGAGTTCAACCAAACCCGTTACTCCCATGCGCGCCGCCCAGTCCACACGGACCACGCCCTTGCCCGCGGCCTGTTTCGCTTCTATGCTCCGCCACGGGACGGCATCCTAGACCGAATTGACTGCATAAGGACAGAAACACCGTTGGCAGTCGTTGTTAACCTTGAAGGCGGGCGCGAAAAGAAAGCGGCGCTCGGCAAGCTCACCTCCTTGGTCGCCGATGACCTCAGGGCGGTGAATGAGGTGATTGCGCATCGGATGGAAAGTCCGGTCGCGCTGATCCCTCGACTGGCCAGCCATATCGTGGCGGCGGGCGGCAAGCGTCTGCGCCCCATCCTGACGCTGGCGGCCGCGCGTCTCTGCGGCTATCAAGGAAGCCGGCACGTTAACTTGGCTGCTTGTGTCGAGTTCATCCATACCGCGACCTTACTGCATGACGATGTCGTCGATGAAAGCGGACTCCGCCGGGGCCGGGAGAGCGCCAATGCGCTCTGGGGCAACAAACCGTCCGTTCTGGTCGGTGACTTCCTGTTCAGCCGCGCCTTTCAAGTCATGGTGGCGGACGGTTCTTTGGAAGTTCTGAAAATTCTGTCCGACGCCTCCGCAGTTATCGCGGAGGGCGAGGTCATGCAATTGATGACCACAAACGACACGGATACGGGCGAGGACGCCTATCTGGAAGTGATCTCGGCCAAGACAGCCGCTCTGTTTGCGGCCGCCTGTCAAATTGGCGCCGTTGTCTCGGACCGCCCCAAGGTCGAGGAAGAGGCGCTCCGCACCTACGGCATGAACCTCGGCGTTGCGTTCCAGTTAATTGACGACGTGTTGGATTATTCCGCCAAGCAAGCGGAACTGGGCAAAGCGGTGGGCGATGATTTCCGCGAAGGTAAAATTTCGTTGCCGGTCATCCTGACCTTCCGTCGCGGCACCGACGAGGACCGCGTGTTCCTGCGCCGCGCGCTTGAGGACTTGAAACAGGAAGACGGTGATTTCGAGCGCGCCATTAGGTTAATGGAAAATCACGGCGCCCTGAAAGACACCATTGACAGAGCACGCCACTACGGCGCCGTCGCCCGCGACGCCCTTGGAATATTTCCCGACGGCGACGCCAGGTCCGCTCTGCTGGATCTGCTGGATTTCGCGATCGAACGGGCCTACTAGCCGCGCTGGCCGCCGCCTTTACAGGCTTTCCCGCTCTTGAACGAACTGGTTTCTTCCCCATCGAAATCGGAAACTCCCTGTTCGACGGCGTGGCACGCCAGCCGGACGGACAGAGGAATCTCAACGGCCTTGCCGTCCCGTTCCCCCTTTTCGTAATATTGGATAATCCGGGACTTCAGGCCCAGAACCCTCGCCGCGTCTTTTTGCGAAAGCTTCAAACGCTTCCGCCAACGCCGAAAACTGCCAGCGGTCATCCTCATTTGTCGCCCATCCACGAAATCACACGGATTTATTTTCCGTCCGTCTTTGGAACGCGCCTTGCCTTCAAGCACTCTCCACGCGGGCGAGCAGGGGTGTCCAATCAGCTTACGCGCCTGACTCTTGTTTATCCGACCGGTCAAACAAGCTCAAGCCGCCGCCAAATTGATCGACAACGCCGTCTTACCGCACCTCTCTTTGGAATTCGCAATTAAAACGGACGTGGTCATCTTAACCCCTCTCTCCTGAAGCCTTCTCACGCCAGAACGGTCTGGACGCGGTTACGCAACGCATGACGGCCTGGCACGTCCAGGGCCGCCAGATTTTTTCCGGCCTTGGACGTTTTCCCGCGCGCGCGATCCGTAATCGCGGGCGGGGCCGTCGCGCCATGAGCCTGATCCGCTTGTCCATTCTCTCGTTTCGGCGCACCGCGAGCGGACATGACAGGGAAACACCTTTTAGTATACGAAAAGAAACTCAATATAACGCACTTTTTACGTGTTTTTATCAATTCACGACATTTTACGATTACCCGCTCAGAAAGGCTGTCCGAGCAGATTACACACAAGTGGTTTTACGCGCCAATCAAGCGGTTTTACGCGCCAATAAGGACTCTAACGCCGTCTCACGGTTACGAACAGCCATCCCCGATCACATGCTTGCTCTCCCGGAAACCTGCGGCTATAACACCGCTCCGCCGCATCAAAATGGTATGCGGCGTCCCTGGATCGGAGTGTAGCTCAGCCTGGTAGAGCGCTGTCTTCGGGAGGCAGAGGTCCGTGGTTCGAATCCACGTACTCCGACCATTTACTCCGCTTTCCCGTGACACGCCTTGTAGCGCCGGCCGGAACCGCATGGGCACGGATCGTTCCTGCTTGGCGCGGGAGGCCGGCGGAGCGCCGTCCCTCTCGGGATTCGGTAATCGTCGAAGGCTGGGAAACCGTCATCCTCGAATGCGGCGGCCACAAACTCCTTTATCTCCTCAAAGACGATAGACGTCAAACGGCGCCCCTCCAGCGCCGCGCGACGCCGTGCTTCCGCTTCGGGAATCCTGCTCAAATGAAACTCAAGGAACATCAGTATGGCCCCGACGCTCCCCCTCCAGGCAAGGCGCAGAGCCGTCGGCAAATCCCGCTCCGCCTCAACCAGAAACCCTTCCTTGAAATCTAGAAAGGCGAAAATACGGGTGAAGTAAATCTTATCGTCCATATTCGGCGTGGCGCGCATCAACTCCTGAATCCGGTCGAATTGATCATTCAACACAGCGCGCACTTCGTCAGCATCGACCTTTCGGAGCAGATATTCCGTCTCCCATTCCGGGAAATGAAGATTGATCTCTCCAGAGGCAAGCGGTGCCTCAATCTCTGGCTGCAAGTCCGATAAACGGACCGGGGAACCGCCCTTGACGGCGACGCCGTCGCTGGCGTTCAAAACAGCGAATTCCGCCCCATCCGCCGACGCGATCAGGCGCTCCAGGTTGTCGGCGCCTTGTTTGAGTCCGTCATTTGTGAACGCGCGCCCTCCGAAATTCGCTTCGAGCGGTATATCGAAAACCGGCGCTTCGAAATGAGCCGCGCCATCGTGCCACGTTCGGCGCGCATGATGGCGGTCCAGGTTCCGGGTTCCCAGATCGCAGCCGACCAGACAAATCTCCGACGCGCCCAAATCGCGGGCAAAGGCGGCCGCCGCGTTAACCACGGTCGGAGATGCGTGTTTTAAGTGCCCGGCTCCGCATTCCGGCATTAAAGACTGAACCGCTAACGCGGACCGCCGGAACAGCACCACATCCTTGAAATAGCCGGCCGCTTCTGGATCCACCGTGATCGGCGCGACCAGGGTAATTCCGTCAAAAGAGGCTTCGGCCCTCGCTTCATCCAGTAATTCGGCAATACCCAAGTTCTCTAGTTCCACGTGAAAATCCGGCCGAAGCCCGGCCGCCAAAAGAGGTTTTAAGGCGCTGCCGGCGGAGATTAAAAGCGAGCCGCCCCGCGCCCGCGCCAGATCGGATATCGCATGATCCAGCGATGGTCCGCTGCCGGCGACGAATATACGCCGCCCCCTTGCCGCCCGCGTTTTCCGAAAGGCTCTCCATGGCCCCTTTCCCGCCAAACACCGGGCGTTCCGGATCATCAAACATTCGTCGTAGACATGCCCCATACCGCGAAACAAGCCTCGCCCCATCGACGCCAGCCTTTCCACGACTTGACGGCTGAACGGCGGAACGGAGAACGACGTGATCGCCATACCGTCAAAGCCGCCCGGCATGGTCGCGGACACGGCGTCGGCGACGCACCCGGCGGCTTGGCCGGGATCATGGGCCGAGATGAACAACAACTGGCCGGCGCGCGCGGCGAGCGTCTTGGCGATGGCGGTCCAATCACAGGTGTCCAGGGTGTCCGCGAACCCTTCGGGCGTTTGGTTCACGGCAATCAATTCACAACATTCGGTTTCCTCCACGAACCGCGCGACTCCCGCGCCGTCGCCGCAGCCGACGACGCAGGAAATCAAACTAGTTCTGTCAACCCGCCGCTCTGTTGAGAGGATTCGGTTCTTGGCGAGGCGCTCCCTGAATGCGTCAACGAACCGGAACGCTGGCGGATCCAAGTCGTGCGCCTTTGGGGAAGACAGGGACAGGGAAACTTGAAACACGGGCCGGCCGGCCGGACTTGCATGATAGGGGCTGGCATGAGAGGGGCTGGCATGAGAGGGGCTGGCATGAGAGGGGCTGGCTTCAAGCCCGGCAATGACGCGATGAATGCCGGGGGCTAGGCGCTCAAACAACGCGAGGTTCAAGTCTCTTCGCCGCCGAACGCCGGTCATGTTTGTCTCACTTTACGATCTCGTTCGGACAACGCCTGTCAAGGATAGAGGCGAAGCGGGCGCCTTTCGAAATGAACCAATGGTCCCCCGCCGCACACGCGACAGCCGGCCTGGGCGCAGAACCATCGGCGGCGGTCATGCGCCGCGCGCAATTCGGCTCTTTCATCAGCCTCTTGCATCGCCCCCCCCTTACGCCGGATAATACGCGCGTGAGAGGGAAAGATATTCCGTTCGGTCCAAGAAACAAAATCCAACACGATGGCGCGTTTAAAAAAATTCCGGTCTTTCCGCAACATCCTGGCGCTATGCGTCTTGGCGGTTGCGCTGAACGCCTGTGAAACCCTTGAGAGCACTTATTCCAGCGTCGCCGACGCCGTTTCGGCGCCGTTCTCCAGCGAACCCCGGTTCGGTGACGGGGCCAGTTCCATTGTGTTGGATGCGCGGGAGAAGGAAGCGGCGGTCAAATGGGACCGATTGAAAGACTCAACGGACCAGGACGTCTTGAGGCGCTTTTCGGAAGATTATCGTGATACGGTTTTCTCGGGCGTCGCGCAAAAACGAATCGCCGAGTTGAAACGCGAGGCGTCCGCTCCTTCCTCCCGGACCGCCTATTTCGACGGCAGCACGGAGCCCGCCCCCCCAGCGTCACCCGCCAGCGGCGGCTTACCCGATCCCGTGCCGGCGGGTCAATTTCCAGCGCCGTGGCTGCTGGGAAATTGGGCGATCAACTGCGCCGTCGAAGCACCCGGCAACCGCGTGACCTACGTATTGGATGACAAGGACCGCGTGACCGTTCAACGCGATAACGGCACCGAGGCGACTTATACGGTCAGCCGCCAAGGTAATCTGCTGACCCTGGCAGGAAACGGTCTGGTCTATAAGGACAAAATCATTTCTGTTGATTTGTTGCGCTCTTATGCGGTGCGGCAGGGCAACATTTGGCACTCCGTCGATCTTACCTACGAGAAATGCGGCTAGAAGCGTTTCAGACGCCCCCCGGCTGAAAGCCGGGATCGGTTTTCGATCCGGGAGAGAACCGTCACGCCATTCGAGCCGCGGTGTGGACATAACCCGCACCGAACCGGGTGGCGCGCGGCTCCAGCCGATCAAGCGGGCGGGCCGGCGCTTTGATTCCCGTCGCCATCGCCCCGGACTTTTTCGCGCGCTTTCCGCCACAGTTCTCATGGCTTCGTAAATGGTCTAGGGTTTGGGAAAGTCGTTGAAAAAACCGCGCCCTGAATGCGCGCCGGAACGGACATTCATCAACACATGCGTGACGGAATTATCGGCATTATCATCGGCGTTGTAATCGGCGTCGCCGCGGGCGCGACGGTCATCGCGCCCCGATTGAACACCGTCATACCGGCGCCGGGCGCGGGCGATAATGAACAGGCCATCCACGGCCGGCCGGCCGTGGACCGGGCGCTCAGACGAAATCCGCCCGCACAAGCGGACGCCAGCGGCGTGACCGCCCGCCCCGTAATCGCCGCCCCGAAAACCGACTGGCGCATGGCCAGCGCCTTTGCCGCCGATCTGGCCCAATTGGGGACCCAGGCGAAACGCCTGGAAACGGAAATCTGGAAGGCGTCCGCCGGCGCCTTCCGCATCGCCTTTTTTCCGCCGGAGACCTTGGCGCCACGCGCGGAAACCCTGCAAGCGGTGAAAGCCGGCGCCATTGAGGCCGCTTTTATCACGCCCGATCAATGGCCCGCGTCGGCTCCCGCCCTTCAACTGATCGGCGGCGCGCCGTTCGGCCCGGGAACGGTTGAGTACCTCGGCTGGTTATATTTTGGCGGCGGCGAAAAATTGCTGGCCGAGACGGCTCGAAAACAAGGGGTCGAAGCCATGGTTTGCGGCCTCACGGGCGCGGAAGGGGCCGGGTGGTTCAAAACTCCGGTTTCCATCACGGAAGATATCAAAGGCCTCAAGATGCGAATCTCCGGATTGGGCGGCAAGGTTCTGGACCGCCTTGGCGTGGAAACTGTCGAGCTTCCCGCTCTCAATCTGTTGGCGGCCCTTGAGGCGGGGGAATTGGACGCGGCGGAATTCTCGTTGCCGTCCGCCGATCTGGCCTTGGGACTGAACGCCGCCGCCCGCTATTACTATTTCCCAGGCTGGCATCAACCGGTCACCGCCCTCACCTTGATCATCAATCCCGGCGCCTGGAAGGCGCTGGGAAGTCTGGAACGCGAGCGCTTGCGCCGTGTCTGTGGCGACAACGTGCGTTACGGCGTGGCGCAAGGGGCGGCGGCGCAAACCAAAGCCCTGCTCGAAATGACCAAGACCGGCACCCTCATCGGGCGATGGCCGCCGGCCTTGCTGCGGAATTTGAAAGCGGCATGGGTGAAATTGGCGGACGCCGAGCGGGCCGCGGACGCCGACTTCAAACGGGTTTGGTCCTCGCTGGACGCATTTCGGAAAGATTACGCCATCTGGCGGGAATTACGCGACCCGCCGCGCTAAACGATTCGGTTTTGACCGGCTAATCCGTCATGGCGCCGCCGCCCGCCAGAATACCGGCCGGCAGGTCGTCCAGCTTGCCCAGCAGGTATTCAAGATCATCGGAGGCAAACTCGACGCCCAGATCGTCATATTGAGTCATGATCCGCTCAATCATGCGCCGGGCGTAACGCTCACGGTCATTCTCTCCACCATCCATCTCGTTTTCGTCCGACACCTGTATGGCGGCGCAGACGGCTATATACTGGGCGGGCGGCAGGCCGGCTTTGTCGAACAAGGCGCGCAGGCCCAATTCTCCCCGATCATGAATGAGTCGGCGCGCGTTATCCAAAGTGATTTCGGCAAGCCGGGCCATGGCGCACTCAAAAAACGTCATATCCCCCATGCAAAGGGCCCGCATAATAATGGACGGCGTCAGGCGTCCATTATCATGCAGTTGCTTCACGAGACGAATGACGTCGTCCACTTCGGACGCCGTCGACAGCCCTATGACGGCCCGCTCGCGTGAGCGCAGAACCAAGTCCACCGTCACCCCCGGCGACATTTGATGATTTTTCAGCAATTGGTCCTGGAGGTTTTCCGACACCAGCGTCACCAGACGCTCCGCCACGGTGACGGGCAGTTTCGAGCGATTGACCATGGCGTCCTGAACGCGGCCGCTGCCGCCAAAGGCGTCGACAACGCGCTCGAAAGTCGAGTCGGAAATCCGTGCACCCTCGTTTCTGACGAGCCGTGTTACCGCTTGTTCGTTTCCACTCGTCACGATGGCGTCCGAAACGGCTTCCGACACCTCCTCTCTAGAGGCCGCGGCTCCCTGCTTGCGCGCACCCTGGCTTTCGATGATGGCGATCAAGTCCTCATCCGTGAGAACGCTTGAGAACTCAATCATCGGCAGAGCGACCTCATCGACGTCGCTGGCCAGACTAACGGCCACGTCATGGGGCACATTGCTAATTTCTTTCAAGTTTTCAGAAAGCGCTTGGCGGACGCTGACTTCCGCGTCATTCAGCATCAACCGAAATATATCTTCCGCGAGACGGCGCTCGCTGTCGGTCATCGCGTGAGCGTCAAACGAAGAGGCTATTTTTTCGGCGGTCAGCGCCCGCGCTTCCGGCGTCGGGTCACTGAGAAGTTTTAGCACATCCGCCTGACTGAGAGAGGCATCGGTCATGTTCAGCCTTTTCAAGACATCCAAGAATTGTTCCGATCTCCATGTTTGTGACCATTATACGCCAAGAAGCCGGTATCGGCCAATATTCTGATTGATGGGACACGTTAGATGACAATCCGGATAGGCCGGATAGGCCGGATAGGCCGGATAGGCGGGTTGCATGTTGGGTTTGAATGTGGATGATGCAAAAAGGTGATATTAGCCGCCTGGGGCGTTTTTCATAAGAACCCGCGAAATAGGAGTATTTTCGATGACGTTCAAAACGATGGCTATTGGCGCTCTGACCGTTTTAGCGGTCACATTGCCGATTTCCGCCGAAGCGGCGGACGCTGCGGCCGGCAAGAAAGTGTTTAAGAAATGCGCCGCTTGCCACAAGCTGACCGCCAAAAACGGCGTCGGTCCCGGTCTCGCTGGAATTATCGGCCGCAAAGTCGCGTCCACCGATTACAAGCGCTATTCCAAAGACTTCAAGGCGCTCGGCGAAAAAGGCGTCGTCTGGAACGCGGAAACCCTGGCCAGCTTCGTCCACATGCCGAAAAAATGGGTCGCCAGCGAACTTGGCAAGAAGAAAGCCAAGATCCGCATGGCCTTCGCTGGCGTGAAAAAACAGAAAGACGTCGATAACCTGGTTGCTTTTCTGATGGAAAACGCCAAGTAAGCCCGGCGGCGGCGTCAAACGCAGCCCCCTTCACGCTCGTCAAGCGGGATTTATGCTTTGCTGACCGGTCCCTGACACGCCGAAACCGGGCGCTGCGCCGCCAAAGACTTCCTTCATCCAGCCGGAGCCGGAATGGACGGCGGCGCCCGGCGCGATACAGGAAATCACGGTCGGCGGGAACGCGTGCTTGATGACATCCGACACAGGAAACGCCAATTGACGCTGGCCGGAACGGGGATTGTCCCGTGCACGCCATTGGCGCCACGCCCCGGGTCGCGCCGGTCAATAAAGACCGCCCGTCCCGCCAACAGGCTGAATTGTGGTGTCGCCCACGGGCGTCGCGGGGCCGGCGGCGGTGGCGACGCCGCCCAGGACTTCCGTCTCGCCGCTGGGGACCGTGCCCGGCTTGAAAGCTTCCAGGATCACGCCCTGGTCTTGGCCCGGCTGGGCGGGTTGGCCGGTTTTGGCGTCAACGCGCACCAGGCGAAGCCCCGGCGGAACGCGGAACGGGATCGCCGGCTTATCAGCCAGCGCGCTTTTCATGAAATCAAGGAAAATGGGGGCGGCGACGGATGAACCCGTCGCCCGCGTGCCCAGCGGTTCTGGGTCGTCAAAGCCTACGTAGACTCCAACAGCCAAATCGGGAGAGAACCCGACGAACCATGCGTCCCGGCTTTTGTTCGTGGTTCCCGTTTTGCCGCCCAACGGCTTCTTCAGCGCACGGCCGATGCGTACGCCCGTGCCCCGTTCGACAACTCCCTTCAGCATCGAAACGACCTGATAGGCGCTTCCCGGATCGGCTATTTGAATGCGGGTGTCCGGCACTTGAGGCACTTGTTCCGCGCCGGTCCAGGCCTTACTCAAGCAGCCCTCGCAGGCCCGCTTGTCGTGGCGGAAGACGGTTCGGCCATGACGGTCTTGAATCCGGTCGATGAGCGTGGGCGTGATCTGTTTGCCGCCGTTCACCAGCATCCCGTAAGCCGCCGTCATGCGCATCAAGGTGGTCTCGCTGGCCCCCAGCGACATAGCGAGCGTGCGGGGCAGGTCGTCAACGATCCCGAACCGCTTGGCGTAATCGGCGACCGTGTCCATGCCAAGCGTTTGCGCAAGCCGGACCGTCATCAGGTTCCGGGATTTCTCGATGCCTAGTCTCATTGTGGAGGGACCATAGAATTTCCGGGTATAGTTGGCGGGACGCCATTTTGGCAGGCCAGGCCCCTGGTCGAACACAAAGGGCGCGTCGAGAATCCGCGTCGCCGGGGTATAGCCGCTGTCTAATCCGGCCAGATAAACGAAGGGCTTGAACGCCGAGCCCGGCTGGCGCCAGGCCTGGGTCGTCCGATTGAAGCTGGAAGATTGGAAAGAATAACCGCCCACCATGGCCAACACGCGGCCCGTGTGCGGATCAATGGCGACCAGCCCCCCCTGGACAATGGGGATTTGGCGGAGCGCGAACTGCGGGTTGGCGGACTCGGCCGAATCCTCTTTCCCCTCAACCGGCGCCATGGCGACGAAGTCGCCGAGCGCGACGACGTCCGATGGGCGTTTCGGCTCCGCCGCCCAGGTCTCCTCATCGAGCTTGCGACGAGCCCATTTCATTTCCTCAAACGGAATTTCTCCCCAGGCGCCGTCGGCGAGCCCCACTTTCGCCGCCGCCACACCGACGCCAACGACGACGCCAATGGTGCGATGTTCCAGTCCATCCGGCGCCTTGAACGCCTTCAAAGCCGCGCGCCATTGCCCCGGCGTTTTCAGGGGCGCGCCGGCGGGAATGGCGCCGAGCGGCCCGCGCCAGGCATTCCGTTCCCGGTCGTAAGATTCCAGCCCCTCGATCATCGCCGTCCGGGCGACGGCTTGAAGTTTTGGATCAAGCGTGGTCCGAACCGACAGCCCCCCGTGATAGAGTTGATCCCGTCCATAACGGTTTTCGAGTTGACGGCGGACTTCTTCGGCGAAGTAGTCCGCCTCAACGAATTCCGTGCGACCGCCGGTCACCACTTGGAAAAGCGAGGACCAGGCGGATTTCGCTTCTTTTTCCGTGATCTTGCCGTTTTCCAGCATCTGGCCGATCACCCAGTTACGCCGGTCGATGGCCGCCTTGGGACGCCGCGTCGGGTGATAATTGTTGGGCGCCTTGGGCAGAGCCGCCAGATAAGCGGCCTCGGCGATGGTCAGTTGGTTCATCGGCTTGTCGAAATAGTTCAGCGCCGCCGCTGCGACACCGTAGGAGCCCCGCCCCAGATAAATCTCGTTCAGATAGAGTTCCAGAATACGGTCCTTGGTGAATGCGTGCTCAATCCGGAACGACAGGATGGCTTCCTTCACCTTCCGCTCGATGGAAACCTCGTTGGTCAGCAAGAAGTTCTTGGCCACTTGCTGGGTGATCGTCGAAGCGCCCTGGGGGCGCCGGTTGGAACCGATGTTCCTCAGGTTCCGAAGCGTCGCCGCGGCGACGCCCGGAACATCAACGCCGGGGTGAGTGTAAAAGGTCTTATCTTCCGCCGATAAAAATGCGTTGATCACGCGTTTCGGGATCGCGTCAATGGGTACAAAAACACGCTTCTGTTCCGCATATTCCGCCAGCAGGCGTCCATCGCCCGCGTGAATGCGGGTCGTCACCGGCGGCTCATAGTCGGCCAGTTGGCGGAAGTCGGGCAGATCCCTGCCATAGTGGTGGAGAACATAAAAGAAGCCCCCCGCCCCCAGTATGGCGAAAACAACACATAACCCCAAAAGTGTGGACAGCAATCTCATGATATCGAGAAAGTAATCTGTTTCAGCCTGTCACGCCATGCGCCTTATCAAAGTCTTTTGCGGCGGCGAACGGGTTTTATCGGTTTCTCGCTTGCAAAAGTGCGCCAAAATATCGATCCACCGCGCTCACAATACCGGCGGCAAGCCGCGCGCGATAACCCTTGCTGGTTAGATTCCGTTCATCCCGTTTGTTGGACAGAAACCCACTTTCAATCAGGACAGACGGTACGTCCGGCGCCTTTAAAACAGCGAAACCCGCCTGACGATGGGGGTTGGGCAGAACCTTGGTGCGGCGGCCCAGTTCCTTGACAAGAATCGAGGCAAAACGAGCGGACTGATTAAGCGTCTCGCGCTGCGCCAAATCGATCAGGATATTCGTGACTTCCTCGTTTTCGTGGCTGAGATCGACGCCGGCGATCAGGTCGGACTTGTTTTCACGCTCGGCCAAGGCCGCAGCCTCTTTATCCGACGCCTTTTCCGACAATGTGTAAACACTGGGGCCGGAAATCAGCGGGTTGCGGATACTGTCCGCATGAAGGCTCAGGAACATATCCGCACCCTTGTCCCGCGCGATCTCAATCCGTTTGCGCAGCCGGATGAACACATCACGGCTTCGCGTCAAAGAGACGCGATAGCGATTAGCCGCCAGCAACTGGCGTTTCAACTCGCGGGCCAAGGCCAGCACGACGTGCTTTTCATAAGCTCCGTTCTTGCCGATGGCGCCGGGGTCCGCGCCGCCGTGGCCGGGGTCGATGACGATCATGGGGCGCTTGGCCAACGGCACATCACCGGGGCGGCGGGGCGGCGGGGGCAGTCCCGGACGCCCGGCGCCGCCGTCGGCGCGTTGGGATTGCGGCTTTCCGCCCGGTGTGACGGAGGGCTGAGCGGTCGCCCGGCGCGGCGGCGGTCTGTCCAAACGCCGCAAGCTGACTATTTCCACTGGAGGCGCTTCCACCTGGCGGCGATAGGCTGCGGACGAGACTCGCTCCAAATCGACAACTAAACGGTAAGGCTTCCCCTCGCCGGGCGCCAACATGAACTGATCAGCAATGCGCGCGGGTTGAGACAATTCCACCACCGCGCGTGAGGTGCCCGGCTGGAATAGCCCGTAACGGACACGCTGGAAGATGCCCTGGGCGCCCGGCGGCGGACGGGGCGGCAAGCGCCAACCGACTTCCGGCAAATCGACGACGATACGGACCGGATTATCCAGAGCGAAGACCCGGAATCCCACATGGCGATCCAAACCGAGCACGAATCGGACTCGGTCTTTATCGCCGGACACGGAAATATCCGTCACAACTGCATCGATGGCGGCCGCGGGGCGAAACGACGCAACGGCCAGCGTAAAAGTCAGGGCAATCGCCATAACGAAATGAAACAAAGGAGTTTTTCCGCTCAACCGCACGCCCGCGCGCGCCACGCGCCTTTGTGGAACGGGACGGCGCAACCAACAATTCGCATGCATCGAAAGCATTGTATTCCGGAAAAAGTCCATCCAGCAGGCATTTTAGGGCAATCGTAAGCCCGGGTCGCCAAAGAACGCAAATCGATACTCCCCGTATCGTTATTCGGGTATTGTCGGATGCGATCAACCTGATTAGATTGGCGGGGGGGAATGGCGTGGAGTCTGTCTTTGTTTGATCACGGACCGCGACCTCGCTCCCACCGTTAATACGCGCGCCGCGCCGTCTCTGTCTGTGCCGTCTCTTTCCAAGAGGTCACCGGCCAAGAGGTCACCAGCCAGCAATCCGCCCCGGGGGTTGGCCCCAAGACGAGCCGGGGGCGCGCGGCGCCGAATAGAGTTTTAGTCATGCCGGAAGCAACCGCCCACACGCCGCACGGAAAACAGACCGCCTCCAGTATCAGAGCGGCTGTGCGATCCCCCGCACCGGCGCCGGCGGTTTCCCCCGGCCGTTCACCCAGATCGCATGTCACGCCCGATAACCGTTTTAGTCCATCGGTACCAACGGCGGACGGCCTGACATGCCGGAGTTTTAAGTTTCATGACCACCCAACGTATGCTTATCGACGCGTCCCACCCGGAAGAAACCCGGGTGGTGATCGCCAGCGGCAATCGTCTCGACGATTTTGACGTCGAATCTCAAAGCAGGCTTCAGCTTAAAGGGAACATTTATCTGGCCAAAGTGACGCGCGTCGAGCCGTCGCTGCAAGCCTGTTTCGTCGATTACGGCGGAAACCGCCACGGGTTCCTTGCTTTCAGCGAAATTCACCCCGACTACTACCAAATCCCCATCGCCGACAGGGAGGCGTTGATTGCCGAACATCAGGCGCAGACGGCGGCGGAAAATGCTGACGACGAGGTTGAAGGAGACGGCGAGACGGTGGAAACCGTCGGGGGCGGAGATCCCGAGGAGGAGACGGAAGTCCGCCGTCCGGTCAACCTTAAACGTCACTACAAAATCCAGGAAGTCATCAAACGCCGGCAGATATTGCTGGTCCAGGTCGTAAAAGAGGAACGCGGAAACAAGGGGGCGGCCTTGACCACTTATCTGTCCCTGGCCGGACGCTACTGCGTGCTCATGCCGAACACAGCGCGGGGCGGCGGCATTAGCCGCAAAATTTCCAGCGGAACAGACCGTAAGCGGCTAAAGAAAATCGTCGGCGAATTGGATATTCCGCACGGGATGGCGGTGATTGTCCGAACAGCCGGCTCCAAGCGCACCAAGGCGGAAATAAACCGCGATTACACCTATCTAATGCGTCTGTGGTCCCAGGTTCGGGACACGACGATGAACTCCATCGCGCCGTGTCTGGTTCATGCCGAGGGAGACATCGTAAAGCGCGCCATTCGCGATCTCTATTCCAAGGACGTCGAGGAAGTCATCGTATCAGGCGCGGAGGCCTACCGGCGCGCCAAGGACTTCATGAAGCTGCTGACGCCGAGCCACGCCAAGAAGGTTCAACCCTACGAAGACGGGGCCATTCCACTGATGCAGAAGTACCAGATCGAGCATCAGATGGACGCAATGCACTCGCCCATCGTACAGCTCAACTCTGGCGGTTATATCGTCATTAATCCGACGGAAGCGCTGGTCTCCATCGACGTCAACTCGGGCCGCGCCACGCGCGAGCGCAACATTGAGGAAACGGCGCTGAAAACCAACCTGGAAGCCGCGGACGAAATCGCCCGCCAGCTTCGTCTGCGTGATTTGTCGGGCTTGATCGTCATTGACTTCATCGACATGGAAGTGAACCGCAACCAGACGAAAATCGAGCGGGCGGTGAAGGACGCCATGCGCAATGACCGGGCGCGTATTCAAGTGGGCCGCATATCCGCTTTTGGATTGCTGGAACTCTCCCGCCAACGCTTGCGTCCAAGCCTTTTGGAAACGACCGCCCAACCCTGCCCGCACTGTGGCGGTTCCGGCGTCTTGCGCTCCACTGACTCGACCGCCCTTCAAATGCTCCGCGTGTTGGAAGACGAAGGCGCCAAGAAACGCTCACAAGCCCTGACGCTTTACGTGCCGACGGTCGTGGCGCTCTACATCTTCAACAACAAGCGCTCCGCGCTGAGCGGCCTCGAACAGCGCCATGAGCTAACCGTTTCCATTGCGAACGACGACGGCCTGATCCCGCCGGATTACCGGCTGGAACGAATCGATGACGACGGCCGTGCGGAAGTCATCGAACAGGGAGACCCGGATATCAAGCTGGATGAGGATGGCGGCAAGAGGCGCAAACGCCGCCGTTCGCGCCGCCGGAGCCGCGGGGACGATGGGCAGGACGAGTCCCTGGACGAACAGGAGGTTCAAGACAACGGCGTTGAGGCGTCCGGGGACGATACGGACGAGATTCGGCCGACCTCCGGCCCTGATGGCGGGGACGATGACGGTGAAAACCGTCCGCGCCGCCGCCGCCGGGGCCGGCGCGGGGGCCGCCGACGCCGCGACCGGGATCAAGATAACGGCGAGCGGTCCGTTGCCGCCGGGGACGAAAACACCCCGGGCGATACGGAGGCTTTCACCGCCGCTGCGGATGTTGAAGCCGCAGCGGACGCGGTCGCCGGCGAAACGGACGGCAAGCCTGAAAACCCCCGCGGGACGCGTCGCGGCCGCAAAAAGACTGTACGTGACGCGGATGCGTCCGAGACCCTTGTTGAGACAGCGGAAGCAACGGAAAATCCTGCCGTCCCCGCTGACGCGCCGGTCGGGACAGTGACGGAAGAGGCGCCCAAGCCAAAACGCGAACGCCGCGCGGCCAAAGCAAAAGCGGGCGCCGGGGCGGGAACGGCGGAAGCGTCCGCTGAAACGCAACCCGCTCCCGAACCGGCCCCGGAACCTCAACCGCCGCTGGAAGCCGCCGCCGCGCAAACCACGGTGATTGACGTTGACAAAGCCGACGGCAAGCCGAAGCGCAAAGGCTGGTGGTCGAAGTTGATGGACTAACCATCCAACGGACGCCGGGGCGTGACGTCTGCTTAAGCGCCCCGGCGGCTACCGCCTTCGGGGCTTTTTCATAATCCATTGTTTTGCCGGGCCGGAAATGGCGCCCAAAGATGCGCTTCGCGGGCCGGCGCGAGGGACGCCGACTCGGATAACGCCTTGATGTGAAAGCCTGCTTATGGCCCTCATCCTTCCAGGATGTCCCGCGCCGCCGCCGCGTCGGCGACAGGACGCCCAATGATCTGGGCGGCGTTTGACGCTTGCCCAACCAGGGCCGCGTTATCGGGCGCGGCCGAACCGTCGGCCATCAGCATATTGTTCTCGAAGCCCACTCGGGCATGTCCGCCCAATGATGCCGCCATGGCCGCGCACGCGCCTTCCTTCGGGCCAAACGCGCAAAACGACCAAACGACGTCCATCGCGCCATCGACGCCCAAGAAGGGCAGCAGGTCCGAGGGTTCCGACACCTGGCCCTTGGCGTAGCGGCCAAGCACGTAGAGGACGAAGGGGCGGACTTCCGGAATAACGCCTTTTTCGCGAAGCGCGAAGAACCGCTCGACGTCTTTATCGGAATAGAGAATGTGCTGCACCCTGACGTTTTCCGCCCCGCACCAGGCATAGAACGCGGCCGCGTCCGTCTCACCGGATTCCGTCGCGCAGAGTTCACGAACCGCGGCGGAACAGTGTTCCGGCCTCACATCGCGCACCACCCGCATCTGCTCGGCGGGCTTATAGACGCCGGCGGCTTCCGTGGTGATTTGAACGATAACGCCGTCGCCCACGGCTTGACGGACCGCCGCGGTGGCGTCGTTATAGGCGTCCGCGTCCAATAGATGCCCGCCCCCGGCGTCCCGGACATGCATATGGATCATCGCCGCCCCGGCGTCACGGCATTTGGCCGCTGTTTCCGCCAAATCAGCCGCTGTCATCGGAAGCGCGGGGTGATCCGCCTTCGTTTTGCGGGCGCCGTTGGGCGCCGCCGCGATGATCAAGGGCGTCCAGGCGGTCACCGGACGACTCCCGCCTCGTCAAGCGCGGCGTCCACCGCGTCGCCAAGCTTGCGCACCAACTCATCCACCTGGTCTTCCGTTATGGTGAAGGGCGGCGCCAAAAGGATATGGTCGCCATTCGTCCCGTCCGCCGTGCCGCCCCCCGGATAGCAAATCAGACCGCCTTCAAAGGCGTGTTTCTTGATCTTGGCGTGAAGCTTCAGCGAAGGGTCAAACGTCGCCTTGGTCGCCCGGTCCGCCACTAGTTCAATACCCCGGAACAGGCCGCGTCCGCGGATTTCGCCAAGGTGGGGCGAGTCGCCGAACCGGCCATTCAGACGCTCAACCAGCACATCACCCATGGCCAGGACGTTGGAGCGCAAATCCAGGCGCTCGATTTTTTCTTGAACGGCCAAGGCCGCCGCGCACGCGATCGGGTGTCCGATATAGGTGTGACCGTGCCGGAACGCGCCGGAACCGGCCTTAAGCGCGTCATAAACCGTCCGGCTCGCCAGCGCCGCGCCAATGGGCTGATATCCAGCGCCCAGACCTTTCGCGACGCAAATCAAATCCGGCGCCACGCCGTCTTGCTCACAGGCGAACATGGTCCCGGTCCGGCTCATACCGCACATCACCTCGTCCAGGATCAGCAGCACGCCGTACTTGTCGCAAATCTCGCGAATACGCTTGAAATAACCGGGCGGCGGCGTCAACACGCCAGCCGTGGCGCCTCCGACGGTCTCGGCGCAGAAAGCCGCCACCGTGCCGGGTCCAAGGCGCAGAATTTCCATCTCTAGCGCGTCAGCCGCGCGGATACCGTATTGCCGGTCCGTCTCGCTTTCCAGCTTATGACGATACGGATAGCAGGGCGGAATGTGCGTTGCTTGCATGATCATTTCTTGGAAGGGCTCGCGCCGCCAGACGCTGCCGCCCAGCCCCAACGCGCCCAGCGTATTGCCGTGATAGCTCTGCTGGCGCGCGATGAAGCGGACGCGGTTGGGTTGCCCGATTTCCAGGAAATACTGACGCGCCATCTTCAACGCGGCCTCGTTGGCTTCCGAGCCGCCCGACACGAAATAGACCATGCCAACGCCGTCTGGCGCCTTTCCCGCCAGATAAGCCGCGAGCTTTTCAGCCGGTTCTGACGACAAGAAGCCCGTATGCGCGAACGCCAGCTTATCGGCCTGGTCCTTGACGGCTTGAATGACATCCTGGTCCGAATGGCCCAAGCATGACACCGCCGCCCCGCCGGACGCGTCAAGATAACGTTTGCCGTCCGCGTCGATCAAATAAGGCCCATCCCCCTTGACCGCCGTTGGCGGGGGTGATTTCAGTTGCCGGTGGAACACGTGGGTTTGATCAAGCGCCGTCATATTGCCGCGTCCTTGGACCAGAAGGCGCGGAGCATATCCATAAACACGCCGTAATGAAAGTGGAAGGCGAAGGGAAGGCAGATCCGCAGCCCCATGACATGGACTGTCCTTGCGTTCAAAAGCACCCCGGCGCGGGCCGTGAGTCTGGCGGGGGCGCGCCCGTCCGGCATGAATGCTCCCCGAAGGCTTTTGACGCCGCGTTCAAGGCGCGGAGCTTGTGAAGTGAGGAAAACAAGATACGACAGAATAAAACACCGAATGAAAATGGTTCATTTATTGCGTCGGTCGGGTCATTGACGCGGCCTTGCCGGCTCGGCCACGCATGAGGGACCGAAACGTTTAATGATCGCTAAAGGACTCCATTGATGGATTTGAAAAAGCACGTTCGCGGCATTCCCGATTTCCCGAAACCGGGCGTCCTGTTTTACGACATCTCGACCCTGCTCCGAAACCCGGACGCCTGGCAGGTGACGCTGGGGCGCATGGCGAAACTGGTCTCGAAATATCAGCCGGACATGCTGGCCGGGATTGAAAGCCGCGGGTTCTTGGTCGCCGCCCCCTTGGCCGCGCGATTAGGTCTGGGTTTCATCATGATCCGCAAGGCCGGCAAACTGCCCGGCGAAACGGCCGCCCTTGAATACGGCCTTGAATACGGCGCGGACACCATTGAAATCCAAGCCGACGCGGTTCGGCCAGGTCAAAAAGTCGTCGTGCTGGATGATCTGCTGGCGACGGGCGGGACGCTGAACGCGGCGTGCGCCCTTCTGAAAAACCAGGGCGCGAACGTCGCCGCCACGGCCTGCGTCATCGAGCTTACCTTCCTGGGCGGCAGAGAAAAGCTTGGCGGAATTCCGTTCGAGGGGCTTTTGCGGTACGACGATTAATCCGCCGCCGTCCCCTCGCCAGGTCTCAACCGGCGCCGCCTCGACCGCTTCGGCCGCCAACGAACGCCAGGAGACCAGGAGTGGGAATCAAGCCATGAATATCACGAAAACCATTTTTGCGGCGGGCGTCCCATCGAATTCCTTGACGGATGGCGGCCTCAAGCTCAACATGCAAAGCGTTCCGGCGGGGCGTCCGGTTGGCCGGGCTGAGACGGGGAGCTGATTTCCCGAACCCATCGAACCTGATCCGGGTCACGCCGGCGTAGGGATTTGGAACCGCCCGCCGGGAAAGCCGCCGCGGGCGCCGTTGCCTCCTCCGCTCACGTCCCGGGTCTCCTTGAACCTTGCTTGTGGAGACCTGAGCCATGAATGTCATGAACAAACCACCGCGGATCGACGTGACGACCGGCCCGCTGCCCGCGTCGCGAAAGATCTACGTGAAGGGCGATATTCACCCCGGCGTCCGCGTGCCGTTGCGCGAGATACACGTGCACGAGAGCGCCATGGAACCGCCGTTGCCGGTATACGACACCTCCGGTCCCTACACGGACCCGGATGCGGACATCGACATCCATAAAGGTCTGCCCCGCCCGCGCGATCCGTGGATCCGGGCGCGCGGCGACGTCGAAGAATACGTGGGCCGCCGCGTGAGGCCGGAAGACAACGGCAACGTCCCAGACGAGAAACTGGCCGCCGAATTTCCCGTCAGGAACGCGCCGCTGCGCGCCAGGGACGGCAAGGCCGTCACCCAGATGGCCTATGCCCGCGCCGGGCGAATCACGCCGGAAATGGAATTCGTCGCCATCCGGGAAAACGAAGGCCGCCGCGCCGATCCGGAAGCCTTCGCCAGGATCAAGGCGGAAGCCGAAACTCATGGCGCCGAGCTTCCCGATCTGGTGACGCCCGAATTCGTCATGCGGGAAGTGGCGAGGGGACGCGCCATTATTCCGGCCAACATCAACCACCCGGAGACGGAGCCGATGATCATCGGGCGGAACTTCCTGGTGAAGATCAACGCCAATATCGGCAACTCGGCGGTCACCTCCTCCATCGCCGAGGAAGTGGACAAAATGGTCTGGGCGACGCGCTGGGGGGCGGACACGGTGATGGACCTGTCCACAGGCCGGAACATTCACAACATCCGCGAATGGATCATCCGTAATTCCGCCGTTCCCATCGGCACGGTGCCTATCTATCAAGCGCTCGAAAAGGTTGACCGGGCGGAAGACCTCACCTGGGAAATCTATCGCGACACGCTGATCGAGCAGTGCGAGCAGGGCGTCGATTACTTCACGATCCACGCAGGCGTGCGCCTGAGGTACGTGCCGCTGACCGTGGATCGCGTCACCGGTATCGTGTCGCGCGGCGGCTCGATCATGGCCAAGTGGTGCCTGGCGCATCACAAGGAAAGCTTCCTCTATGAGAATTTCGAGGAAATCTGCGACATCTGCCGCGCCTATGACGTGTCGTTCTCGCTGGGCGACGGTCTGCGCCCCGGCTCCACCGCCGACGCCAACGACGCGGCCCAGTTCGCGGAGCTTGAGACCCTGGGCGAACTTACCGCCGCCGCCTGGGAAAAGGACTGCCAGGTGATGATCGAAGGACCTGGCCACGTCGCCATGCACAAGATCAAGGTGAACATGGAAAAGCAGTTGGAGGTTTGCAAGGAGGCGCCCTTCTATACGCTTGGCCCGCTTGTGACCGACGTCGCGCCCGGCTACGACCACATAACGTCCGGGATCGGGGCCGCCATGATCGGCTGGTTCGGCACGGCCATGCTGTGCTACGTGACGCCGAAGGAGCACCTGGGCCTGCCCAACCGCGACGACGTCAAGGAGGGCGTGGTGACCTACAAGATCGCGTCCCACGCCGCCGATCTCGCCAAGGGCCACCCGGGCGCCCGGCGCCGGGACGACGCGCTGAGCCGGGCGCGCTTCGAGTTCCGCTGGGAGGATCAGTTCAATCTGGGCCTCGACCCCGAACGGGCCCGGGATTTCCATGACCAGACGCTGCCGAAGGAAGCGCACAAGGTCGCCCACTTCTGCTCCATGTGCGGGCCGAAGTTCTGCTCCATGGAAATCACCCGGCAATTAAAGCAGTACGCCGGCGACGGCATGGCCCGGATGTCGGAGCGTTTCAAGGAGGAAGGGTCGGAACTCTATAAAACCGATTTCGCCGGAAAAGCCGCCGGCGCCCCTCCGCCCGACGGCGGGGACGGCTGACGCCCCGAATCGCCCATGTTTGCGGCGGCGGCGGGCGCTTAAATTAGGGTGACGCAGATGGAAAACCTAGTTACTTTCGGGGTTTAGGCGCCAATAATAAATGATAATCTATATTCAATAAAAAATATGGGTATTTTGGATTGAGTAGAGTTATGCCAAAAAAAACAAATGCCCGTTAATCTTAACAAACCGCAAAGCTGGAAGGCCGATATCGCGCAGTCAATCGATATGTATAACGATTGGTTCATGAATTTTGCGCCCACGGCGTTCCGGGATACGCGGATGCAGGCTGCCAAGGATGTTGAGTCCGCTCTGGCCAATTCTGCCTACCTGACAGGCTTAACTCCCGATGTTTTGCGTCGATGGCCGGGCGTGCTGCCAACCTTGCGCATGTCCACTTGCCCGCCTTTGGCCGTTGATCGCCTTGTTGGCCTAGCCGGTGTTTCCAAAAATCTCGTGAAGAATTTGGAAGAAAACAAACTGCCTGCGCGAATGAAACGGGCTGATCTTGACATTGGGCTAGAAATGATTGGCGACATTATCGAGAAGATGGCTGACAGGGATATCTTTGTCTGGATGGGACGTACGCAGCCCGCCACCGAGACAGAAATTCACCGCGCCGCAACCATCGTCGCCGATCGGCTTTGCGGCAGCCTTGCAAACCCGATAATCCGTAACGCACAGGAGCGTCGCCAGTTCGACTGTATCGCTCAATGGTTGGATTTACGGGGTTATAAAAAACTGCCAGACGACTATGACGGCACCTTTCGTGAAATGCCTCCCGGCGCCTACTCATTCCGCATGAATGTAGCCGCAGGAGGCGATAATGGCGGCAATACTGTGAACATCCCCGTTGATACAGTCATAATGCGCCAGACCGCGCCGAATGGAGAGTTTCCGCTCTTGATCGAGGCCAAGTCCGCAGGCGATTTCGCCAATACCAACAAGCGCCGGAAAGAAGAAGCTCAGAAGGTCAATCAACTCCGCCAGACCTATGGCGCGGACGTTGAGTTCATACTGTTTCTCTGCGGCTATTTCGATAGTGGCTATCTTGGGTATGAGGCTGCGGAAGGCATTGATTGGGTCTGGGAACACCGCATCGATGACTTACGGGAGTTTGGTGTATGACCGCGACCGACATACAAGCGTTGGAAGAACGCCGCCTTGCCCTGCAAGCTCAACTTGACGGCTGCAAGGCTGCCGAAGACCGGAACCGGATGGGTCAGTTTGCAACTCCGACGGGGCTTGCTCGCGAAATCGTGGACCACACCATTCGGTTTTTGCCGAAAGACCAGCGTATCTGTTTCTTAGATCCCGGCATCGGCACCGGCTCATTTTACTCCGCCTTGCGGGCCGCCATACCCGGAGATCGCATTGAAAGTGCACAAGGCTTTGAGATTGACCGGCACTATGGAGCACCCGCCAAGGCTCTATGGCAGGATACGCCGCTCGATATCCATCTTTCCGATTTCACCAAAGCCGCGCCTAAAGGATTGCGGGCTAACCTTCTTATCTGCAATCCGCCCTATGTTCGGCATCATCATTTGAAAGATTCGCAAAAAGCTGCACTGCAACAGCGCGCCGAAGAGGTGTGCGGAGTGAAGATCAACGGCTTGTCTGGCCTGTATTGTTACTTCATGGTGCTTTCTCACCCGTTCATGGCCAAGGATGGCGTCGCTGGCTGGCTTATTCCAAGCGAGTTCATGGGCGTGAACTATGGGCGCACGCTCAAGCGCTACCTTTTGGAAAAAGTAACTCTCCTGCAAATTCACCGCTATGACCCACATGACGTACAATTCGATGACGCGCTTGTGTCTTCTGCGGTGGTCTGGATTAGGAATACGCCGCCGCCTGAGGATCATGCCGTTATCTTCTCTTTTGGCGGTACACTCGCAAAACCTGCGCTTTCTCGCGAGGTTGCTGCGACGGAACTTGCCCATGAGCCAAAATGGACACGCTATCCACAAGCCGATAAAACTTCTCGGTGCGCCGGAATCTCGCTAGGCGACTTGTTTGATATCAAGCGTGGTTTGGCTACTGGCGATAACGGCTTTTTTATTATGGATCGTGCCCAGATCGAAGAACGCGGCTTGCCTATGGAATGTTTCAGGTCCGTTCTGCCTGGGTCGCGCTACCTGCCAGATGACGAGATTGATGCCGACAAAGAGGGTTCGCCGTTGATCGAAAAGCAACTTTTTCTGCTTGATACCCACCTACCAGAGGATGAAATCGCGCAACAGCACCCAACTCTCGCCGCATACCTTGCCACTGGAAAGAAAGGTAATAAGGCTGTTGCTGATCGCTATTTGTGCCGTTCGCGCAAGCCTTGGTATGCGCAAGAGAAACGCGCCGCCGCGCCTATCATCTGTACTTACATGGGCCGGAGCCGAACAGGGCGCAAACCATTCCGCTTCATTTTAAATCACTCGGACGCCACTGCCTGCAACACATATCTCTTGCTCTATCCCAAGCCCTTCTTCGCACTTGCCGCCGAAAAGAGTCCGGACATCATGCGAACCGCTTGGGAGTTTCTGAACGAAATTGACCCAGACGAGTTGATTGGACATGGCCGTGTCTATGGCGGGGGATTGCATAAGCTGGAACCGAGGGAACTCTGCGGCTTTCCGGCGGAAGACCTAATTGCCCTTCTGCCTGAGATCAAGTCGCTGCATAGACAGCCAGAGTTTCCTTTTGGCAAGCCTCGCGGTTTGTGTGCTGACGGACACAAGGGAGACAACGATGACTGACCCGAGACCGAAGGCAAAATCGCCGGGCCCGGGAGAAGTGGATATAAAGCCCGATAACTATGAACCAACAAGCGGAAATGGAAGAAGAGTTTGACATGCTGGAATGGCTGCTTGATCAAGTACGCGAAGCTTTCATGCGAACATTCGTGGCAAAAGACTCCTGATCCGCCATGAACTGGACGGTTGGCCGGTGTGACTCAGGGTGTAATCCCCATCAGACTTATATTCCGGGGTGTCCGTTACTAGATAGACCAGCCGGGCCGTTGCTGGACTTGACGCCGGTAAAGGCGCTAAAACCAGTTGGCCTTCCTCGGCCTCCATAGATAAAAAACTCGCACGCCATGCAGACCGTTAACGATATCCGCGCCTGTTTCCTGGACTATTTCAAGGCCAATGGCCACGAGATCGTCTCTTCGTCGCCTCTGGTGCCGCTGAACGACCCGACCTTGATGTTCACCAATGCGGGCATGGTGCAGTTCAAGAATGTCTTTACAGGCAACGAAACGCGGGATTATTCCCGCGCGGTGACGTCGCAGAAATGCGTGCGGGCGGGCGGCAAACACAACGACTTGGAAAACGTCGGACATACGGCGCGGCATCATACGTTCTTCGAGATGCTGGGGAACTTCTCCTTTGGCGACTATTTCAAGGAGCTCGCCATCGACCTTGCGTGGAATCTGGTCACTAGGGAAATGGGGCTCGCAAGAGACCGGTTGGTGATCACGGTTCATGCGTCCGATGACGACGCCGCCGCGCTATGGCGCAAAGTGGCCGGTTTGTCCGATGACAGAATCATCCGCATCCCGACGTCGGACAACTTCTGGGCCATGGGCGACACGGGGCCCTGCGGGCCGTGTTCGGAGATTTTCTACGATCATGGCGATCACATCCCGGGCGGTCCTCCGGGGTCGCCGGATGAGGACGGCGACAGGTTCATTGAGATATGGAACCTCGTCTTCATGCAGTTTGAGCAGCTAAGCGGAGAAGAGCGCGTCGATTTGCCCAAGCCGTCCATCGACACCGGCATGGGACTTGAGCGTATCGGGGCGCTTTTACAAGGCAGTCACGACAACTACGACACGGACTTGTTCCGCGCGTTGATCGAGGCGTCCGCCCACGAATCCGGCCAGGACCCGGATGGACCTTTCAAGATTTCCCATCGTGTCGTGGCGGACCATTTGCGCGCGTCCTCATTTCTGATCGCGGACGGGGTGCTGCCGTCCAACGAAGGGCGTGGATACGTTCTGCGCCGGATCATGCGCCGCGCCATGCGCCACGCCCATATGATGGGTTGCCAGGATCCGCTGATGCACCGGCTGGTCGGCGCGCTTGTGTCCGCCATGGGAGACGCCTTTCCCGAACTCAAGCGCGCGCGGGCCTTGATCACGGAAACCTTGAAATTAGAGGAGACCCGGTTCAAAAAGACTCTCGGTCGCGGTCTTAAGATATTAGAGGACGAGACGGACCGCATGGGCGCCGGCGCGGAGCTTTCCGGCGAGGTGGCGTTCAAGCTTTACGACACCTATGGCTTCCCCCTGGACCTCACCCAGGACACCCTGAAGACCAGGAAAATCGGCGTTGACTTGGACGGCTTCACGACCGCCATGGAGCGCCAAAAAGCCGAGGCTAGGAAGAACTGGGCGGGCTCCGGCGACGCGGCGACGGAAGAAGTCTGGTTCGACGTCCGCGCGGACGCCGGCGCCACGGAATTCCTCGGCTACGAAACGGAAAGCGCGGAGGGCGTGATTAAATCCATCGTCAAGGATGGCGCGAGGGTTCAGAGCGCCGGTGAGGGCGATGCGGTGGCGGTCGTCATGAACCAATCCCCATTCTATGGCGAATCCGGCGGCCAGATGGGGGATCAAGGCGTCATTGCCACCATGGATGGCGGCGAAGTGACCGTGAGCGACACCCAGAAAAAAACGGGCGGCGTTCACATCCATATCGGTACGGTGACCAGAGAGACGGTCAAGGTGGGCGACGAGACGCGGCTTAGCGTGGATGGCGCGCGACGCCGCCGTTTGCGGGCCAACCACTCCGCCACGCACTTGCTTCACGAGGCGCTCCGGCGTCATTTGGGGGAGCACGTCACGCAGAAAGGATCTCTGGTCGCGCCGGACCGTCTTCGGTTCGACATTTCACACCCCAAGGGCATGAGCGCGGACGAGATCGCGGCTGTGGAGGCCGACGTTAACGGCCAAATTCACGCCAACCGCGAAGTTCTCACCCGTTTGATGGATCCGGACAGCGCGGTGGAAGCCGGGGCGTTGGCGCTTTTCGGCGAGAAGTACGGCGACGAGGTTCGCGTTGTCTCCATGGGAGAGCCGGAAGCCAACGGCAAATTTTTCTCGACCGAGCTTTGCGGCGGCACGCATGTGACCCGCACGGGCGATATAGGCGTCTTCAAAATCCTGTCGGAAGGGGCCGTGGCGGCTGGTGTCAGGCGGATCGAGGCGGTGACGTCCGATGGCGCGAAAGCCTACTTGGATCAGACCGAACGGACGCTTCAAGAAGCGGCGGCGGCGCTGAAAGTAAAAGCCGGGGAGGTGCCCGCGCGGATTACGGCGTTGCTTGATGAGCGCAGGAAGCTCGAACGCGAACTGGCCGGCGCGCGCAGGCAACTGGCCATGGGCGGCGGCGCCGCTCGAAGCGGCCCCGGCGTCAAGGACGTGGCCGGTGTTAAGTTCGCGCCCAGGGTAATGGACGGCGTGCCGGCCAAGGACCTGAAGGGCATGGCGGATGAAATGAAGAAATCGGTCGGCTCTGGCGTCATTGCGCTGATTTCCGTCAATGAGGGCAAGGCGTCCCTCGTCGTCGGCGTGACGGACGACCTGAAGGACAAAATCAGCGCCGTCGATTTGGTCCGCGCGGGCTCGGAAGCCGTCGGCGGCAAGGGCGGCGGCGGCCGTCCCGATATGGCGCAAGCCGGCGGTCCGGATGGCTCGAAGGCCGGTGACGCGGTTTCGGCCATTGAGGCGGCGCTCGGCGCATGAGCGAACGGTTCACCGGCACCAGCAGCTTCGTCGCGACGGAAGACTTGCGGGTCGCGGTCAACGCCGCGATCAATCTGGAACGGCCGCTGTTGGTGAAGGGTGAGCCCGGCACGGGTAAAACCGTGCTGGCTCACGAAGTCGCGTCGGCCATCAACGCGCCGCTGATCCAATGGCATGTGAAGTCGACCACCAAGGCGCAACAAGGCCTTTACGAATACGACGCCGTCGCCCGGCTTCGCGACAGCCAGCTGGGCGATGAGCGGGTCCACGACATCAAGAATTACATCGTCCGGGGCAAGCTGTGGGAAGCGTTCGAGATGGATCGGCGCCCGGTGCTGCTGATCGACGAGATCGACAAGGCGGATATCGAGTTTCCCAACGACCTGCTGCTTGAGCTCGACCGCATGGAATTCCATGTCTACGAGACCAGGGAAACCGTCAAGGCCTCGCGCCGCCCCGTCGTGATCATCACGTCCAATAATGAAAAGGAACTGCCGGACGCCTTCCTGCGCCGCTGCTTCTTCCATTACATCCGCTTCCCCGATGAAAAGACGATGCGGGCAATTATCGACGTGCATTATCCGGGCATTCAAAAGCGGCTGGTTTCCGATGCGCTGAAGGTGTTCTACGGTCTCCGCGAGGCGCCGGGTTTGAAGAAGAAACCGTCCACATCCGAACTGCTGGACTGGCTGAAGCTTCTGATGGTCGAGGACATCCCGGCGGAAGCGCTACGGTCCGGAAACGACAAAGACCTGATCCCGCCCCTGCACGGCGCGCTGCTCAAGAACGAACAGGACGTGCATCTGCTGGAACGTTTGGCCTTTCTAAACCGCCGAAATCAAAAATAAGCGCGTCACGCCCGCGCGGGGAGGACGGTTGTGGTGGTTGCGGCGGCGCCACTCTGGTGAAAGCCGGGGCCGGGTGAATTTAAGTCCACGCCGGAATGGCGCCAAACAGTTACGCCGTCCTGATCGCCCCCGCCTCATTATCGACCACCACGGGCGTGACGAACCTCTGCACGCTGGGCGGACCGTAACGATCCGTCACGTAGGCGACGAATTCCTCGGTTAGAAAGGCGTCCACGGACGCCGGGTCCTCGAACAGGTACGCCGCTCCGCCCCGGTGTTCCTCCGCGTTGAACACATAGTGTTTGCGGATCAGGCCCGGCACCTCGCGGTACTTCGGCGCGGTTTCCTTATACATTTCCGACACGCGGGCGAGATCAATCTCGGCTGATAGCGGAAAAGTGACGATCAGGGTAATCATGGGGCTTTCCCTTCTTAAATGATGGCCGTTGGGCTATCTCTATCCCATGTTCATCGATTTCTTTCTACAGCTTCGAAGCGCCAGGGTGCCGGTTTCACTCCGAGAATACCTGACGTTGATGGAAGCCATGGACGCCGAACTCGCGGATTATTCCCTGGAGGCGTTCTATTATCTGGCCCGCGCCGCCTTGGTGAAGGATGAGGGGAACTTGGACAAGTTCGACCGCGTGTTCGGCCAGGTGTTCAAGGGCTTGGAACCGGCGGGAGGGGAAGATGAAGCGCGCGGCGTTCCCGATGAATGGCTCCGTAAGCTCGCGGAAAAAATTCTGAGTCCCGAAGAAATGGCGGAAATAAAGGCGCTAGGCGGTTTCGATAAGTTGATGGAAACGCTCAAAAAGCGCTTGGAAGAGCAGAAGAAGCGCCATCAAGGGGGCTCCAAATGGATCGGCACGGCCGGCGTCTCGCCTTTTGGGGCGTATGGTTATAATCCGGAAGGCGTGCGCATCGGCCAAGACGAAAACCGGCGCCAGCGCGCGGTCAAGGTCTGGGACAAGCGGGAATTCCAGAACCTGGACGATACGCTGGAATTAGGGACGAGGAACATCAAGGTGGCCCTCCGCCGGCTTCGAAAGTTCGCCAGGACGGGCGCGCCGACGGAGCTTGATCTGGATGACACGATCCAGTCCACCGCGAAACAAGGTTATCTGGATGTCCGCATGGCGCCGGAGCGTCATAACGCGGTGAAGGTGCTGTTGTTCCTGGATGTGGGCGGCTCCATGAACCCGCATATCCGGGTGGTGGAAGAACTGTTTTCCGCCGCCCGGACGGAATTCAGGCGCCTGGAATATTTCTACTTCCACAATTGCCTGTATGAGCGGGTATGGCGGGAAAACAGGCGCCGGCATGAAAACATGATCGACACCATGCGGGTGCTTCACGCCCATCCCAACGACTACAAGGTCATTTTCGTTGGTGACGCGTCCATGTCGCCTTATGAGATTGCGTATCCCGGCGGCAGTGTCGAGCATTGGAACGACGAAGCGGGGGCTGTCTGGATTGAGCGGGTGACCGGCGTCTATAAAGATTGCGTCTGGTTAAACCCGCTGGATCCCGACTGGTGGCGGCACACCCGGTCCATCGGCATGATGCATCAACTGATGGCCGGGCGCATGTTCCCGATGACGTTGGAAGGCCTCGACGGAGCCATGCGGGAACTCGGGCGTTAAGAGCAAAAAACCTGATTTCCAGGACGTTTTCGTTTGTTGTTCCGCTACTCTTCAGCCAACGACATCTTGACGATGATATCTGGATCGGCGGGCGGCTCGCCGCGCTTGATCTTGCCGGCCAGCGCCATGCCGTCGATCACCTCGCCCCAGACCGTGTATTGGCCATCCAGATGCCGCTGGCGGGCGTAGGTGATGAAGAACTGGCTGTTGGCTGAGTCGGGGTGACCGGAACGCGCCATGCCCAGCACCCCGCGTTTGAAGGGCGTGTCCGTGAATTCGGCTTTCAGGTCCGGCAGATCGGACCCGCCGGCGCCGTTTCCACGGGGATCACCGGTTTGGGCCATGAAGCCGCCAATCACTCGATGGAATTTCAAGCCGTCGTAGAATCCCTGTTTGGTCAGCGTCTTGATGCGTTCCACATGGTTGGGGGCCAGATCAGGGCGCAGTTTGATGGTGATGCGCCCGGACTCCAAATCCAGGTACAGCGTGTTTTTCGGGTCCAAACCGGCGGCTTCGGCGCCATTTTGCGATGCGGTGGTCATAAGCAGTCCAATCATCATAATCGTAAGCAGGCGGCTCATGGGAACTCCTTCTCCGGCCAGCTTGAGCGCGGCGTCGCGGGTTGGCGGTTGGAATAGGGTGAATTAGTCGAACAGTTTGTCGATTTCGTCTTGAGTGACGCCTTGGCCTTCCAGTTGGGGGCCGGCCAGCAATTTTTCATCTTCCGTTTTTTCTTCCTGCCCAACGTCAAGTTTCTCAAGCTCTTCCTTGCCGAACAATTCGATCAGCGAGTTCACCCGCGCCTCGACATAGGTAATCGAGCGCGCGATCTTCGTGACCCGCTGTCCGGTGATGTCTTGAAAGCTGCACGCTTCGTAAATAGTGCCTGTGTTCATCTCCATTTTGTCCAGGATTTTTGTCGCTTTCTCATTATCCGTTACGGCGTTGCGCAACTCCCGCATCAGGTCTTCGGATTGCTCTACGGCGTCCATAATCGAGTTGGTGGCGTCGCTGGTCGCCTTGACGATGGCGTCCAGTTGATCGGACATATTGTCGAAGCGGTCGCCTTCTTCAGCGCGGTTAATCGCCGCAACCTCCCGGCGTACCCGCTGAATATATTGAAACAGATTCAGCAATTCGCCCTGAAGAAAGGTCAATTCGTCCGCTTTTTTCTCAAGCATTCCTGAACCTTTCGCACGCAATTTTTCACCATGAGTATCGGCGTGAACCCCGTCAAGCCGCATCCTAGAAGGTTTTAGATAGCGATTCCAAGGGAAACAACTAATTGAGCCGTCTTTTAGATTCAAGAGGTTATGCCCGGTCTTAGGCGCGTGGCGATAGAAAGTCTTCCAGAATGCGGCGCGCGGCGGCGCTGGGAGAGAGCGAACCGGACGCGACGCTTTTCTCCGCAAAACGCATGACCTCAGCCGCGCCTTCCCGGCTGTGAAGGGCTTGCATCAGGCTCTCTTGCACTTCGGACCACATCCACGCTTTGGCTTGCCGGCCGCGCCGCGTCTGGAAGGCGCCAACCTCCTCGGCCTTAACCTGAAAATCTCCGCATATCTCCCACACCTCCGCGACGCCGGCCTGGGTCAGGGCGGAGCAAGTGGCGACAGGCGCCGTCCAAAAATCTTCCACGGGCCGTAACAAGCCAAGAGCATTGGCGTAATCACGCCGAACTCGTTCGGCGGCCTGCGCCAAATCCCCATCGGCCTTGTTGACGACGATCAGGTGAGCCAGTTCGACGATGCCCTTCTTGACGCCTTGCAAATCATCTCCCGCCGCCGGCGCCATAAGCAAAAGGAACAAATCGGCCAGATTGGCGACGGTCGTTTCCGACTGTCCAACACCAACGGTTTCGATCAGAATAACGTCGAAGCCCTGAGCCTCGCAAGCCAACATGGCCTCCCGTGTTCGACGGGCCACTCCTCCCAGCGTGCCGCCGGATGGCGACGGTCGAATGAAGGCGTCAGGGCTGCGTGACAGCATTTCCATGCGCGTTTTGTCACCTAGGATGGAGCCGCCGGTCAGAGGGCTTGACGGATCGACAGCCAGAACGGCCAGGCGGTGGCCTTGTTCGATAATATGGGCGCCGAACGCCTCGATAAAGGTGGACTTGCCGACGCCGGGCGCGCCGGAAACGCCGATGCGAAGCGAGTTGCCCGTTTTCGGCAATAACGCCTCAATAAGCATTTCAGCGGTTTCGCGATGGTCCGGGCGCGTGGACTCGATCAATGTTATCGCCCGGGCTAACGCACGGCGGTCGCCAGAAACGACGCGCCCGGCCAGTTCCCGCGGCGGCGGCAACCGCAATGATGGACGGAGAGCGTCGGACATTACCGCTTTTTGGCGGTCGGGACGGGGCGGTCCACGCCCGTGGGGTCGGGCTTCGATTGGGCGGCCAGACCAAAGGCTTCCACCGCCATGACTTGCAGTTTTTCCTTTTGAGCCGGGGGCAGCTCATCCAGCAACTTTGCCTGATGGTTCCGGACCAGCATGGCCTGCTGAATGAGCGCGGAGCGGCCGGCGGTCAAGGGCCGTTTTTCAGACAGATCCCGCTCCGCGCGCTCCAGCGCGGCGCGGGCGGCGATAGCCGCGTTCTCTTCGATGGATTTTAACGGATCACCCGCCGCCGGCTTCTTATCGGTCACGCCCGGCGTTACTTTCTCACGCGCCTTCTTATCCAAGGCGACGGTCAGTAATGCTTTTGAGACAAACTTTTTGATCATGGCCGAGCCCCAGTCCTTAACCTTAATCTAGCCTAGGCCAAGGGGGCTATCAAACAGTTAACGGAAAGGGCGCTTAAAATCAGAGCGGGTTATCCTGTTCGGCGTAATCTGGAATCCAGCGCAGGAAATAGGGAAGCGCCGCTTTCCGTTGGGCGGGTGTCGTGCCGTGGCTGGACGTGAATGATCTGAAGATGTCGTGGTCGAATTCCTTGGGTATCGACAGAAAAGCCCATAACGCCGTCAACTCTCCGGCCGGTTCAGGTTGTGAATGGACCAGTTCGTTGAGCTTGTCCCGCCCCTGACCCTCGCGGGCTTGGGCGGATCCGAATTCGTGGTTCAGTAACTGGCGGACGCTTTCCTGACTTTCCTTGACGTCCTCGGGGTTATAGTCGAACAACAAGCGCAGAAAGGGAATGTCTTTAAGTTTGGGCGGGTCGTAACCCAGGTCTGGTCCGGCGATCGTAAGCCACATCGCTTCCGCTTTGTCCTCCGCCAAGTCGTGAACCTGGACGCGGCGTTTGACGACTTTTTCCTTCTTCGATCCGCCAAGCAGGCCGAATAAGCCGGGTTTCTTTTTCTTTTCGACTCTCTCTTTCGTCGTGATCTTCTTGTCTGATTCCGCTTCGCCCCGCAGGCGTTCGTCCATATCCCTTAGAGTGTCTTCCCAGATGGTCCTGACGATATTATCCTTCTTGTGCTTGCGGAAGACCGCGTGGAACGCCTCTTCAGCGAAACCCTCGCGTTCCAGGTCGGTTCCCATAACGGTAATGCGGCGGTTGACGAAGAATTTCGGCGCCATCAACTCGATGAACTTTTCCAGATTATCGGCGAACTTCGTGGACAGAATGAACGGGACAGGCGTCAGGCCATGGTTCGGCACGTGCCAGAGCATGGCGCGTTCGCGCAGAAATTTTTGCAAGTGCTTGATGAAAGCTTCCGTGAACGGGCTGGGTTCGTAACCCAAATTTTTTTGCGGCGCTTTCTTTCCGGCGCGCGCGCCCTTTTTCTTTGTGGCGGCGGCGTTTGCCTTTTTCTTGGGTTTGGCCACGCCGGCTTCCGCATGACCGGCGCCGGCCCCTTGGACGCGGCCAAACGCGTGCAGCAACTCGACCGCGCGTTCCTTGACCCGGCCCGTAAACTCGGCGTCTTTCAAATCCTGGGCGATTTCAAGGAATTGCAGCGTCACATGGGTCGCCCGCAGCAGGTCGTTTGGGACTTTTCCGTCTTCCGTGTTGTTCAACTGCTCGACTATCCCGGTCACGGACGTATCGACGGCGCTCATAAGCGCCGCCTTGTCCATATCCGGAGAAAGTCTGGCCAGCGCGTCGATGATACTCTGCGTGCTCAATCTAAAACCTCGGACTCGCTTTCCTAAATGTACTTAATCGCCGGTTATGACGTTCTATCTTATCCAAACGCCCGCAAAGAACGCCTAATCGAGCGCCTCACCCGCCAAGATTAACCAATTTATATTGAAACCCGTAAATTGGAAGGATCAAGGGCTGATTCCGCCAACACCATGTAAAGCCAATCCATCCACGGCCGTCAAAGCCGGAAAATGTGAAAGCGTCCTTATTCAAGAATCATATTATCATTATCCGGCGCCGGTTATCCAGACGACAGGCCGGATCATAGAGGGGGCCGCGAAGAGATGAGAAGGCAAAGACGCGCGCGGATCGTCGTGACGCTGGGACCCGCCAGTTCCGGCGAAGAGAAAATTAACGCCTTGTTCGAGGCGGGGGCGGACGTATTCCGTTTGAATTTTTCCCACGGCGACCGGGAAGATCATCGCGAAAGGCATCGCGTTATCCGGGCATTGGAAGAGAAGCACGGGCGCCCCGTTGGAGTCCTCCTGGATTTACAAGGGCCGAAGCTTCGGGTCGGTAAATTCGCCGGAGACGGGGGCGTTGAGCTTCAAGAAGGAGCTTCGTTCCGCCTGGACCTAGATGACTCCCTAGGCGATCCACGGCGGGTCTGCCTGCCCCATCCGGAAATCTTCGCGGCCCTTTCCCCCGGCGGCGGTCTTTTGTTGAATGACGGCCGGATTCGTCTGTATGTCACTGATTGCGGCGCGGATTTCGCAGAGACCAAGGTTATCGCGGGCGGGCCTCTTTCGAGCCACAAGGGTGTGAACGTCCCGGGCGCGGTGCTCGACTTGTCGCCTCTGACCGGGAAAGACCGGAATGATTTGCGCTTCGGCTTGGATTTGGGCGTTGACTGGGTGGCCTTGTCATTCGTCCAGCGGCCGGAGGATCTGGCGGACGCCAGGAAGCTGGTCGCGGGCCGTGCCGGCATCATGTCGAAATTGGAAAACCCTCAGGCGATCAGCCATCTGGACGAGATTGTCCGTCTATCGGACTCGATCATGGTGGCGCGCGGTGATTTGGGTGTCGAAGTCCCGGCCGAAGACGTGCCCGTGCTGCAAAAACGCATGATCCAGGCGGCGCGGCGCGCTGGTAAACCGGTCATTGTGGCGACTCAGATGCTCGAAAGCATGGTCGACTCGCCGATACCGACAAGGGCCGAGACCTCCGATGTGGCGACAGCTGTTTATGATGGGGCCGACGCGGTCATGCTGTCCGCGGAAAGCGCTGTCGGCGGCTATCCCGTGGAAGCGGTCGCCACCATGGACAGGATTTTGCGCCGGGTCGAAAAAGACGACCTCTATTTCACCTTTGTCGAGGCCGCCCGCCACGAGCCGGAAAACACGCCGGCCGACGCCATTACCCTGGCGGCCCGCCAGGTCGCCCAAACCATTGACGCGGCCAGTATCGTGACCTTCTCAACGACGGGATCGACGACGCTCCGCTGCGCCCGCGAACGGCCTCATGTGCCTGTCCTGGGTCTCACGCCCAAGGTTGAGACCGCGCGTAAAATGACGCTTTGCTGGGGTGTGCATTCGGTTTTGACCGAAGACCTGCGCTCTTTCCGCGAGATGGTGTCCAAGGCGCAAAATATCGCGTCGGCGGAAGAGTTCGCGAAAAAGGGAGACGCTATCGTCATCACCGCCGGCGTTCCCTTTGGCGCACCCGGTCAGACGAATATTCTCCGTATCGCCTGGATTGAGTAGCGGCGCATATCCGCTTGAGCTATCAGGGGGCATGTTCGCCAATCTCTTCGCCGTCATCGCCCCCGTCGTCATCTGCGTCATCATCGGGTGGACGTGGAAAAAGAAGGGCTATGACTATGACGCCAACTTCGTCTCGCGCGTCGTGACCAATATTGGCGCGCCGTGCCTTGCCTTCTCGACCTTGGTTCAGTCCGGCATGGAATCGGACGCGTTCTTTAGGATGGCGGCCGCCTGCGTGGTGACAATGGTGTTTTTCGCCATGATCTACGCGCTATTTTTGAAGATCGGCGGCTATTCACAGCGCGCGTTTCTGCCCGCGCTCACTTTTGCGAATACGGGCAACATCGGCTTGCCGCTTTGTCTGTTCGCCTTTGGAGACGAGGGGCTGGCTATGGCGATCGCCTATTTTACGGTCAACGCCGTTATCCTGTTCACCGGCGGCGTCGCGATCTCGGCCGGGACGTCATCCTTGAAGGGCGTCCTCAAGCTTCCCATCCTCTACGGCGTTGTCGCCGCTTTCGTCTTCACTCTTTCTGATACGGCGGTCCCCGTCTGGGTCGGCGGCACGGCGTCGTTGGTCGGCGGCATGATGATTCCCTTGATGCTGATCACCCTTGGCGTATCGCTCGCCGATTTGAAGGTCGCGAGCCTGCCCCGCTCCACGTTGATGTCGGTCATGCGGCTGGCTGTGGGGTTCGGCGTCGGCGTCGCGACGGCTAATCTGTTCGGCATGGAACAGGTGGAGCGGGGTGTCCTGATCATTCAATGCGCCATGCCGGTCGCCGTCTTCAATTACCTTATCGCGCTGCGCTATGACAACGAACCGGCGGAAGTAGCGGGAACAGTGGTGATTTCCACGGCGCTTTCCTTTGCGACCTTGCCCCTGTTGATGGCGTATGTAATGTGAGGCGGCGGCCTCATATCACTCCGCCGCTTGAGCGGGCGCGCCGGGCGATTTGAAGCGATCCAGCAACGTGAGTTCTTCCGCCTTCGCCTTGGCGGCGTTGGCGATTTTCACATGACCGAAGCCTTTCATTTCCAGCGGCAGTCTCGCGATGGCGACGGCGGTGGCGTGGTTCTCCGCGCTTAAGCCTTTTTCCAAAAGGTCGAGCGTCGTCTCAAATTCACCGATCAAGCGGCGTTCCATTTTCCGCTCCGCCGTATGGCCGAAGATATCGAACGTCCCGCCGCGAAGGCCCTTCAGTCTGGCCAGCACACCGAAGACCTTGAATATCCAGGGACCGAACTCGCGCTTGCGGATTTCCCCCGTCACCGGGTCCGGGCGGGAAAGCAAGGGCGGCGCCAGATGGAGGGTTAGCTTCCGGACGTCTTCGAGGCTGTCGTCCAATTGCTTGCGGAACGTCCCGTCGGAATACAGCCGCGCGACTTCATATTCGTCCTTATACGCCATCAACTTGAACAGGGACCGGGCGGCGGCCTCTGTCAGGTCCGTCCTGCCCGGCGCGGCTTTGGCCTCGGCGGCGCGCACCACGTCAATGCGGGCCCGATAGCGGGAAGCGTAAGCGGCGTTCTGATAAGCGGCCAAATCCGACGCCCGGCGGGCGATGAAGCCGCCCAGGTCGAAGTCCTGTTTCTCCGCCGGCGCATCATCAAGACCCGCCAGCTTCAACACGGCGCTCAAGTCATGGGCCGCGCGCCGGCCCCAGGTGAACGCCTGTTTATTCATTTCAACGGCGCGGCCGTTAAGCTCAATGGCCTTGAACAGCGACGCTTCCGTCAAGGGCGCCAAACCCTTCTGATAGGCATAGCCCAGCAACAAGACGTTCTGCCCCATCGTATCGCCCGTCAGGGCGCGGGCGAGCCTGGTGGCGTCAACAACGTCGCTGGATCGAGTGGTGTCCGAGAGGGCGGCGCGCAGTTCCGCGTCCGGAAAGTCCAAATGCGGACGGGTCGCGAAGTCGGCCGTCATGGTCTGCTCGCCATTGACGACGGCGCGGGCGCGCGCCGGGTCCAGCTTGGACAGGCTCTCGAAGCTTCCCGAGGTCACCATGTCGCAGCCCAGCAGCAGGTCCGCGTTTCCTGCGGCGATGCGCACGGTGTGGAGGTCTTCCGGTTGATTGGCGATGCGCACGTGCGCATAGACCGCCCCGTTCTTCTGCGCGAGGCCCGCGACGTCCAGCACGGTCACGCCCTTGCCTTCCAGGTGCGCGGCCATTCCCAAGAGTGCGGAAATAGTGACAACGCCAGTGCCGCCAATCCCCGTGATCGCGACATTGTAGCGCCGGTCGATGGCGGGAATGGTTGGCTCGGGCAACACGGGAAAGGAGATTTCGCCGACGCCCGTCTTTTTCCTGGGCACGCCCCCATGCACCGTGACGAAGGATGGACAGAAACCCTTCTGACAGGAATAATCTTTGTTGCACATGAACTGGTCAATGACGCGCTTGCGTCCCAGCTCCGTTTCCTTGGGTTGAATGGCGACGCAGTTGGACACCTCGCCGCAGTCGCCGCAGCCTTCGCAAACGGCCTCGTTAATGAAGACGCGCCTGGGTGGATTGGGAAACGCGCCGCGCTTGCGTCTGCGCCGTTTTTCGGCCGCGCAGGTCTGATCGTAAATCAGCACCGAGACGCCTTTTACCCGCGCCAGATCCCGCTGCACCTGGTCCAGGTCGTCGCGGTGACGGATGGCGGCGCCGCCCGCGAAATGGGCGCCCGGCGGATATTTATCGGGCTCATCCGTCACGACGACGATGCGCTCAACGCCCTCGGCCTCGACCTGGCGGCTGATGCGCGCCGGGTCGAGCGGACCGTCCATCGGTTGGCCGCCGGTCATCGCGACGGCGTCGTTATAAAGGATTTTGTAAGTAACATTGACGTTCGCGGCAACGGCCGCGCGGATCGCCAAAATGCCGGAATGGAAATAGGTGCCGTCGCCGATGTTGACGAAGATATGCTCCCGGTTCGTGAAAGGAGCCTGACCCAGCCAGTTGGTCCCTTCCGCTCCCATTTGCGTGAAGGTTGACGTGTTCCGTCCGTCCATCCAGATCGCCATGTAATGACAACCGATGCCGGCGGCCGCCTCATGACCATCGGGAACCTTGGTGGATGTGTTGTGCGGGCAGCCCGCGCAGAAATAGGGGATGCGCTTGATCGACGGCGCGGCGCGCTTCAAGATGGCTTCTTTTTCCTCCAGGAACGCCAGTCGCGACTCTATTTTGTCCGACGTCACGTATCGCCGGACGCGCCCCGCGATGGCGCGGGCGATGGTGGCTGGGGTGAGTTCGCCGGCGGAGGGCAAAATCCACTCGCCCGCCTCATCGAATTTGCCGACCACCCGCGGGCGCGCGCTGGCGCGCCAGTTATAAAGCTGCTCTTTCAACTGGTTTTCGATGACCGCGCGCTTTTCCTCAATCACCAGGATCTCGTCCAATCCCTCGGCAAACTCGCGCACGCCGTCCCTTTCCAGCGGCCAGGGCATGCCGATGCGATAAAGCCGGATGCCGATGTCGTCCGCCATTTTCTCATCAACGCCCAGGTCGTCCAGCGCCTGAAGAGTGTCCAGATAGGCCTTGCCGGTGGACGCGACGCCAAGGCGCGGCCGCCCGGACCGTATGGTGACGCGGTTGAGGCGGTTGGCCTTGGCGAACGCCAGCGCCGCATAGAGCTTATGGCGGTGCAGGCGGTGTTCTTGCTCCATGGGCGGGTCGGGCCATCGGATATGGGGTCCGCCTTCTGGAAATTCGAAGTCGGGAAGCTTGACCCTCACCCGGTTGATGTCCGCGTCGACGCTGGAGGACGTGTCGATGTTGTCCGTGATGCATTTAACGCCCACCCAGGTTCCCGAGAACCGCGACATGGCCCAGCCGTAAAGACCCAGGTCAAGCAAGTCTTGAACATCAACCGGGTTCAAGACCGGGATGCCGGCGTCCATTAAGGCGTGTTCGGATTGGCTGGGAACGGTCGAGGATTTACAGGCCGGGTCGTCCCCGCACATGGCGAGCACGCCGCCGTGCTTGGACGTTCCGGCCATGTTGGCGTGGCGGAATACGTCGCCGGACCGGTCAACGCCGGGACCCTTGCCGTACCACATGCCAAAGACGCCGTCATAGTTGGCGTCTTCGAACAGATTGGTTTGTTGTGACCCCCAGATGGCGGTGGCGGCGAGGTCCTCGTTGACGGCTGGGCGCCATTTCACGTGGGCGGGACCCGTGAACGCCTCCGCGCCGCTAAAGGCGCCATCGACGCCGCCCAAGGGAGAGCCGCGATAACCAGTGACGTAGCCCGCAGTGTTCAGGCCGGCCGCCAGATCGCGTTTTCGTTGCGCCAGGGTCAGGCGGACCAGCGCCTGAGTGCCGGTCAGATAGACTCGACCGCTTTCCTTTTCGTATTTGTCTGAAAGGCTGACGTGTTTCAGCTCCATCCGTGTCGTTCCTGACTGTTACGTCGTTTTGCTTGAGGGTATCCCCGCGTTTGGAGGGCGGCAATGATTTTCACGAAATTCGCAAGGAAGTGAATGTGTTAGCCAAATGGACGGGCCGTTATGTGTGCGGGACCGGAAATTCGAGAAAGAATATTTTGCCATCGAAATCGCACGCGGAATAGGCTATGGACGCGCTCACGGAATTTCGGAACGAGGGACACTCCATGGCGGTTTTGGTTACAGGCGCCGCCGGTTTCATCGGCTATCACACCTCACTCGCGCTGATGGATCGGGGCGAGCAGGTGGTGGGCGTTGATAATTTCAACGATTATTACGACGTTCGCCTGAAAGAGGCGCGGGCCGAGCGTTTGCTGGCGCGCGACGCCTTTTCCATGGTGAAAGCCGATATCGCCGACGTCGAGGCGGTGCGGGGCGTGATGGAGCGTCATTCGCATATTGACCGGGTCATCCACCTGGCTGCTCAAGCGGGCGTGCGCTACTCGCTTGTTAATCCCCACGCCTATACCCGCGCCAATGTGGAAGGGCATCTGGTGCTGATGGAAGCCGCAAGAAGACTGCCTGGGCTGGAGCACTTCGTTTATGCGTCGTCATCGTCCGTTTACGGCGCGAACACCAAGTTTCCGTTCTCCATCGAAGACCGGACGGACAATCCGGTGTCGCTTTATGCGGCGACTAAGAAAGCCATGGAGATGATGTCTGAGTCCTATGCCCGGATGTACGGCCTGCCATCGACGGGACTGCGCTTCTTCACCGTTTACGGCCCCTGGGGCCGCCCTGATATGGCGGCGTATATTTTTACCCGGAAAATCTACGCGGGCGAGCCCATCCAGGTCTTCAACAACGGGGACATGCGGCGCGATTTCACATTCGTCGAGGATATCGTGTCCGGTGTCCTGGGCGCGCTGGACACCAGACCGAAAGCCGCCGACGGGACGCCGCACGAGGTTTACAATCTGGGTAACAACCGGTCCGAGAAACTTCTGGATTTCATTGAGACCTTAGAAAACGCCATCGGCAAAAAGGCGGAAAAGGATTTTCAGCCGATGCAACCAGGCGACGTGAGGGAAACCCGTGCGGATATCACCGCCTCGGCGGAAGCTTTCGGTTTCCAGCCGGCGACGCCGGTCAGCGCCGGCGTTCCGAAGTTTGTCGAGTGGTATCGCGAGTATCACGGCCATTGAAAGGCGAGTGTCTCCCTTGTCTGAAAAACCGCTTCTCCGTGACATCCTGCTGCTTTTGACGTTGGGGTTTGTCTGGGGCTCCAGCTTCGCCTTGATCAAACTGACGGTGGGCGAAATTCCCACACTGACCATGGTGGCGGGGCGGCTGATTGCCGCCTCGCTCTTGCTGGGCGGGGTTGCTCTTTTGCGGCGCGAACTGTTCCCCCAAACGCCGGGAGAATGGGCGGGCGTCGCCATGGTCGGCGTCATCGGGAACGCCCTTCCGTTCTTTTTGATCACCTGGGGACAAGAACAGGTCGATAGCTCCGTCGCCGCGATCTTGATGGCCTTCATGCCGGTCGCCACGGTCGTCATAGCGCATTTCACGTCCAAGGCGGGGGAGCCGTTGACGTGGAAACGCCTCTTGGGCGTGGCGTTCGGATTTAGCGCTGTCATGATCATCATTGGACCGAGCGCTCTTGGCGGTTTCGGGGAAGCGGCCATTCGTGAGACGGCCATTGCGGCGGCGGCCCTCTGTTACGCAACGGCGACGGTTATTATTCGGACGCTGCCGAAAGGCGATCCGGTGGCGCGGGCGGCGGTCATGTCCATCGTGGCCGCGCTTGTCATGACGCCTTTCGCCTTCGTTATCGAGCAACCTCTCGCGATCATGCCCTCCAGCACGGCGCTGATGGCGTGGGCGGCGCTTTCCATTGGGGCGTCGGGGGCCGGGATCATCATCCAGTTCCATCTGGTGAACAGCCAGGGCGCGGGGTTTACGTCCATGGTGAATTTCATCGTGCCCGTGGTTGGCGTGATCTTGGGAGCGGTTTTTCTGGCGGAGCGCATACCCCCGGCGGCTTTTCTGGCGCTTGGCATGATCCTGGCCGGCGTGTTCTTGACAGGCGGGGGGCGAAGGCGGGCAAAGTAAGCAAACGCTTATGGACGGATTGCAACACCCGGAGGGGCGCGTGTTCGAAGGCTTTAAAGCCCGGCGGATAAAAACATCCGGCGCCGAGATTCATTTGCGCACCGGCGGCCGGGGGCCGGCTGTTCTGATGCTCCATGGTTATCCGCAAAGCCATGTGATGTGGCGTCACATGGCGCCGCGATTATCGGACCGCTTTACCGTCGTTTGCCCGGATTTGCGCGGGTACGGCGACAGTTCCGTGCCGGAACCCGACCTCGAACATCACACCTATTCAAAGCGCGCCATGGCGGCGGACATGACGGAGGTGATGACGGCGCTGGGCTTCGAGCGCTTCGCCGTCGTTGGTCATGACCGGGGCGCCCGTGTAGGCTATCGCCTGGTGCTGGATAATCCTGGCCGGGTGACGCGCTTTTGCTCGTTTGACGTGGCGCCCACCGGCGCTGTTTGGAATCACGCGAACAAGTCCTGGGCCGTCGGCGCCTTCCATTGGAGTTTCCTGGCGCAGCCCCATCCCAAACCGGAAACCCTGATAAAGGGCGATCCGGACTACTGGCTGTCCTGGCTGATCGAAAGCTGGTCCGTGTCCATGGACGGCATTGAGGACGCGATGGAAATCTATAAGGCCCATCACCGAGAGCCGGCGCGTATCCGCGCCATGTGCGAGGATTACCGCGCCGGCGCCACTGTTGACGATGCGATCGACCAGGAAGACCTTGCCTCGGGGCGCAAGTTGGATTGCCCGGTTCTGGCGATCAAGGGGGGCGGGCGCAGCGCCGGAGGATGCGGCGAGGCGGGCTTCGAAGTCTGGCGGGATTGGGCGGACGATGTGACCATCGACGTCTTCCCGTGCGGTCATTTCGTTCCGGAAGAAATGCCGGACGAGGCGGTCCGGGCCTTGCTGCCGTTCTTGAACCCCGGCCTTGGGTAGGCGCCATATGTCCACCGATGCGGCCAAGGCGTCTCTCAAGACGGCGGATTCGCCGTTAAAAGGCATTCTGTTGATGTGCATGGGCATGTCCATCGTGCCGGTGATGGACGGATTCGCGAAATATCTGAGCGAGATCGGGGCGCCGGTCCTTCTGATCGTCTGGGCCCGATTCTTTTTCAATTTCGTCATTGTCGCGCCCATCGTCTTTCGGACGTATGGCGGAGAAACGATGAAACCGGCCTTGCCCGGGCTATTGTTTGTCAGAAGTCTTGCGTTGCTTGGGGCCACCTATCTGTTCTTTTTCGCCATCTCGACCATCCCCATCGTCGATGCGTTGGGAATTTACTTTATCTATCCACTGACGGTCATGGCGTTAAGCCCGGTCATGCTGGGCGAAAGCGCCGGCGTCCGGCGCTGGACGGCGGCCATCGCCGGGTTCGGCGGCGCCATGTTGATCGTCCAGCCGGGCGCCGGCGAGATGGAGGCGGGCAAGCTCTGGGCGATTTTGGGTAGTTTCTGCTTCGGCTTTTATGTGGTCTCCACCCGGCGGCTGGCGGGCCGCGTGCCGCCTTTGATGGTGTTGTTCCATCAATCTTGGCCAAGCGCCGTGATCATGACCATCCTGCTTCCCTGGATCTGGCGGACGCCCACGATGGAAGTGCTGCTGTGTTTCGTGGCCATCGGGGCTATCTCGGCCGTCGGTCATTTGCTGCTCATCAAGGCGTTCACCTTTGCTCCGGCGCCGGTTCTCTCACCCTTGAGCTATTTCGAAATCGTCACGGCGACCATCGTCGGATACTTCTGGTTCGACGATTTTCCCGGCCCCATGACGTGGGCGGGGATTGTGGTGATCATCGGCTCCGGGCTTTACATCACCTGGCGGGAAACCTTGAACACGACGCCGCGTCCCCTTGAGAGGCCCTTGAAGTAGAAGATAAAACCGCCATAGCGGCCCGCGAGGCATTGTTTCAAAACCGCTCTGGTCTCCGCCCGGCGCATCCGGCTGACGTCCCCGCGCTGGAATCCGCCGCCGGTCTAGCTTTGGGCGTCCCGGCTGACGGGGCCGCATGCCCACGCGCGTTTCGCCGCCAGTGGCCGCGCGTCGCGGAACCTGCGGCGACGCAAACCCGACGCAAACCCGAGGCGTGACTGTTTAGGCGCCTTTATCCGTTCCCACAGCTTTGATCTTTCACGAGTTTAGCTTATGTTACGCCTTGTTCGGTGTTCGAACCGCAGAGGCGCTCACTCCTTGGGGGGAGAGACGAGCGAACAAGGGTAAAGGCAATGCGTGTAAACGTTGCCCTCTGCTACGTGGGAGCAGTCGCGTGCTCGGTCGCGCTGACAACCCTTTCGGCTGCCCGATCCAGCGAGCCGATCAGCGGCTTTGGCGCGTTCATCGAACAAGACCTCCAAGATTGGCAACGCATCATCGACAGCAAAAAGCCGTCCGACTTCGAGAAGTTTCTGGATGATTATCCCGACAGTTCCTACGCGCCGCTGGCGAAACGTAAATTGCGCGAGTTAACAGGCAAATCCGACACCCAACCCGCGCGCGCCGACAACATGCAAAATAAACCGACGCTGGGATTGCAGGTCAAAACCTTGAACAAGGACATCGCCAAGCGCGAGGGACTTGAGGTCACGTCCGGCCTCGTCATCGTCGGTATGGTTCAGGAGAAGGCCGCGTTTAAGGCGGGCCTTCGCGCTGGTGACGTCATCCAGTCGTTCAATGGTCAGGCGGTCAGCGGTATTTCCCAGATTGTGTCCCTTATCCGCACGACCAGGCCGGGCGACGCGGTGGTTCTGAATGTCCGGCGTGAGGGCGTCAATCTCGAAGTGCTCGCGACCATGGGCGGGACGGTCCTGTCCGGAGAGGAAGCGGAGGCTGAACGCAAGTATTTGCAGGCGCTTGAAATGCGCGGCAATGGCGAAGCGGACAAGGCCTGGACATTGATCCTTGAGGCGGCCAAGAAAGGGCACGCGGACGCCCAGATGGAGATTGGGAACCGGTTTTATTATGGTCAGGGGATCAAGAAGGAACCCAAGAGATCGCTGGAGTGGTTCTTACGCGCCGCCCAGGGGGGAAACCCTGCGGCGCACCTGCAACTTGGGTCCATGTATTGGCAAGGCGTCGGGACGGCCAAGAATAATCCCAAATCCCGCTACCATTTCCGGGTCGCGGCGGAGGCCGGAAACCGCGACGCCCAATACGCTTACGGGCTGATGCTGGAAAGCGGCGAGGGCGGGCCGGTTAATCCGGTATCGTCACGCGGCTGGATCGAGAAGGCGGCCTCTCAGGGGCATAAGCGCGCGCAGGACAAGTTGGCGCGGCTGGACTCTGAAAACCTCGCGCCGGACAATAACTTGCTGCTGATCCCGAACTAAGGCGTCATGACATCGAGCGAGGTCGATTCATGGAGTTCCAAGAGGTTTGATCCGTCATTCCCGCACCCTTGCGTTGTCATTCCCTCGCTTTCACTGTGTCATCCCCGCCCTCTCTCTCGGTCATTTTCTCTCGATCACCCCCGCGAAGGCGGGAATCCAGCGCGCCGGCCCGCGTTCCGATCTGTCGTGAATGATGGCCGGTCACGCGCGAAAATTGCTCATGCGTGACAAAGGGCGGTCTGGCCCCCGCCTTCGCGGGGGTGACGCAGAAGGGCCGGGGGTGACAAAATAACAACGCGGGAATGACGTCTTGGCGTTGGCGGCGTTTCATCGCAAGGCCCGTGTATCGGCTCGAAAGGACGAACTAAGAGACGCGGCCCGCGAACGCGCTTGCCATGTCAAAACGCGGAGCGTGAACACACCCAGTGTCATAACGCTCTGGGATTTTCTCACCCGCCATAGAGGCCTTCCAACGCATCGCCATAAATTTTTTTTACAATATGACGGCGGACCTTCATGGTCGGCGTCATCTGTTCGTTATCGACCGTGAAGGCGTCACCGGCGATGACGAAGCGGCGAACTTTTTCAATGTTATTGAGTTTGGCGTTGGCGCGCTCGAGGGCGGGTTTGATGGCGTCCGCCAAGTCCTTGTCCCCCGCCAGATCAGCCAAGCCGCCCTTCTTGCCGTTTTCGCGCTTCCATTCCGTCAGCCAGTCGGCGTCTGGAACAACGAGCGCCACGAGGTGCGGGCGCTTGTCGCCGTAAACCATCACCTGGCCGATTTCCTGTTCGAGAGCCAAGAAGCCCTCGACGCGCTGGGGCGCGATGTTGTCGCCGCCGGAATTGACGATGATGTCTTTCTTCCGGTCTGTGATCACGATGTGGCCGTCCTCATCCACGTGGCCCACGTCGCCGGTGTGCAGCCAGCCGTCGATGATCGCGGCGTTGGTGGCTTCCTCGTTGTTCCAATAGCCCCGCATCACCAGATCGCCCTTGACGCAGATCTCGCCGTCGCTGGCGATTTTCAGTTCCGTGTTGATGACCTTCGGCCCGACGCTGTGGAGCTTCAGACTGGACTTGCGGTTGACGCTGATCAGCGGCGCGGATTCGGTCTGACCATAGCCCTGAAGCAGGGTCAATCCGAGGGCCGTGAAGTAAACGCCCACATCGGGGTTGAGCGGCGCGCCGCCGGAAACCAGCGCCTTCAAACGGCCGCCGAAGCGGTCTTTCACCTTGGCGCGGACCAGCTTGTCGAGAAGGGGGTCCAACAGCCTGTCGCCGACGCCGAGGGAGGCGGGGTCATGGTAACGCCGCGCGCCGATATCCAGCGCGCGGCGGAACAGTCTTTCCCTCAGGCCGCCTGATTTCGCGAGGCCGCGTTCGATCTTTTGACGCATGGACTCGTAAAGTCTAGGCACGGCGGTCATGATGGTCGGGCGGCATTCGGCCATGTTGGCGGCCAGCGTTTCGACGCCTTCCGCGTAATAAACCTCGCCCCCGATCGCCATGGGAAAATAGAGCCCGGCCGTGTGTTCATAGGAGTGGCTCAGGGGCAGGAAGGAGAGGAACACTTCCGGCTCGCCCTCCGTAACGCCCAAATCCTCCAACGCGTCGATGGCGCCCATCAGGTTATGCAGGATCGCGCGGTGCGGCAGCATCACGCCCTTGGGCGCGCCTCCGGTGCCGGAGGTGTAGATGATGCAGGCGATGTCATCCCGGCTGATGGCGGCGGCCCGTTCAACGATGGTTTCGGACCCGTCGCGGCCCCGTTCCAGCAACTCCGGCAGATGGATGAGGTCGGCCGCCGTTTGAAGCCCCCCGATTTCCTCCAACACGATGACGAAGCGGCAAGCTTCCGCCTGATCGACGGCGGGGAGCAGCTTTTCCGCCAGTTTCCGGGTCGATACAATCGCGCCGACAGAACCGGAGTCGTTCAGGACATGCAGATGGTCGGCGGCCGTATTCGTCGTATAGGCCGGCACTGTGACGGTGCCGGCGGCCATGACGCCCACATCCGCCATGGGCCAGAGCGGCCGGTTTTCCGAGACCAGCATGATCCGGTCCCCCGGCTTGACGCCCAGCCTCTGGAGACCCCGCGCCAATGGCGTCACGCGCGCCTCGGCGTCGTTCCAGCTATAGGGGGTGTAGACGCCGTTTTCCTTCCGCCAGACGAACGGCCTGTCGCCCAGTTTATTCACCTGGGCGTAAAATAGACTGACCAGATTGGGCCAGGGATAGCCGGGCATGGAAAAGACCTTCCGGAATTCGAGTGATTGTGAAGCGCGGGGCGTTGCCGGGGCGGCGTCCTGGTTCTATCTCTATTTCTATGCTCGACGTTCAGATGCTTTCAAGGAACCGAACCGAAGGAACGACCATGCCCGACCACGCCGTTGCAGACGTTTTACCCGAATGGAATCTGGCCGATCTCTATTCGGGGATCAAGGACCCGGCGATCGAGGCCGATCTGAAGGCCGCCATGGCGGACGCGGAAAAGCTGGCCGCCGGCATTCAGGGTAAAATGGCCGACGCCACGGGCGAGCGGCTGGCCGGCGCCGTGGAACTCTATGAATCCATGGTTGAAAAGGTTTATCGCGTTGTTTCCTTCGCGCAGTTGACGTACGCCGCCGATATGTCGGACGGGGACGCGGCGCGCTTCGCGCAGACCATGCGGGAGCGCTCTAACGACATCTTCACGGTCGCCTTGTTCTTCACTCTCGAACTTAACCGGATCGAGGACGGCCGGCTTGAGGCGCAAATGGCGGCGAGCGGGCGTCTCGCCCGTTACCGCCCGTGGATTGAAGCGGAGCGCCAAATGCGCCCGCACCAGTTGCCGGACGATGTGGAAAAGGTTCTGCACGAGAAATCCGTCGCTGGGCGGAGCGCCTGGGTTCGCTTGTTCGACGAGACGCTCGCCGAGATGTCCTTTGACGTCTCCGGCGAACGGAAATCCTTGTCCGATACGCTGAACATGCTGACCGACGAGGACGGCGCCGACCGGGAAGCGGGCGCGAGGGCCCTGGCGAAGGGGTTCGGAGACAAGGTGAAGCTGTTCGCCCTCGTCACCAACACGCTGGCCAAGGACAAGGAAATAGAAGACGCCTGGCGCAAGTTCAAACGCCCCGTTTCCAGCCGGAACCTCGCGAACCAGGTTGAAGACGAAGTGGTCGACGCGCTGGTGACGGCGGTGAGGGATTCCCACGAGGCCCTGGCGCACCGGTATTATAAGCTGAAGGCCAAGTGGTTCGGCGAAGAGCGGCTGAATTGGTGGGACCGGAACGCGCCGCTTCCGGAAATCCGGGACCGCACGTTCACCTGGGACGAGGCGAAAGACGCCGTGCTGGCGTCCTATGGCCGCTTCACGCCGGAAATTGCCGATATCGCCAAGGATTTCTTCGATAAACGCTGGATTGACGCCGCGCTCCGGCCGGGCAAGGATTCAGGTGCCTTTTCCCATTCCACCGTACCCAGCGCGCATCCCTACATTCTGATGAATTTCCACGGCAAGGCGCGGGACGTGATGACGCTGGCCCATGAACTGGGTCACGGTGTTCACCAGGTGCTCTCCGGCCCGCAAGGGACGCTGATGTCCGACGCCCCGCTGACGCTGGCGGAGACGGCGTCCGTCTTCGGCGAGATGCTGACCTTTCAAGGAATGCTGGCCGATGAGCCGGATTCGGCGCGGAAGCGCGTTCTGCTGGCCGGAAAAGTCGAGGACATGCTGAACACGGTCGTGCGTCAGATCGCCTTTCATGAATTCGAGCGCCGCGTCCACGACGCCCGGGCCGAAGGGGAGCTGAGTCCCGAACAGCTAGGCGACATCTGGATGGCGGTTCAGACGGAAAGCCTGGGTCCCGCATTCAAGTTCGACGACGATTACCGGACCTTCTGGGCTTATATCCCGCACTTCATCCACTCGCCGTTCTATGTCTACGCCTATGCGTTCGGCGACTGCCTGGTGAACTCGCTCTACAGCGTCTTTCAAGACGGCCATCCAGGTTTCCAGGCGAAGTATCTGGAGATGCTGAAAGCGGGCGGCACGCTGCATCACAAGGAGTTGCTGGCGCCCTTTGGCCTGGACGCGTCGGACCCGGCGTTCTGGAAACGCGGCCTGTCGGTCATCTCCGGCCTCGTCGATCAATTGGAAGAGGTGTAAACCGCCATCGTCCCTGTTACGTAAGGAAAGGCATGTCGGACAAGAGCACCGCCGAAGACCAGAGATACCGCGACGCGGACAGCCTGTCCGGGCGCGCCCGGCGGTTCACACGCGTGGGCTCGACCGTCGGCGGACTAGGCTTGAAGGTGGCGGGCAGCAAGTTGCTCGGCATCAAGCTGGACAAGGAAGTTCACGCCGGAGAATTGATGCGCGCGCTGGGTGGTCTCAAGGGCCCCTTGATGAAGGTCGCGCAGATTCTAGCGACCATTCCGGACGTTCTGCCGGAAGAATACGTCAAGGAGCTTCGAAAGCTCCAGAACAACGCGCCCTCCATGGGCTGGGCGTTCGTGCGCCGGCGCATGGCGACCGAGTTGGGGCGCGGCTGGCGGAGGAAGTTCGCCGAATTCGAGCATGAAGCCTGCGCCGCAGCGTCTCTTGGCCAGGTCCACAAGGCCGCCCTGGAAGATGGCGCGCGCCTGGCCTGCAAGCTTCAGTATCCCGATATGGCGTCCGCCGTTGAATCGGACCTGAACCAGCTGAAATTCGCATTCCGGCTTTATAAGCAATACGACCGGGCCATCGACCCCAGCCAGATTCATATGGAGCTGTCGGAACGTCTTCGGGAGGAACTGGATTACGGGCGCGAGGCCGCCAACATGCGGCTCTATGGCGCCATCCACGCGGGTAACGGTCATGTTCACGTGCCGGAACCGATTGACGAGCTTTGCACGGACCGGCTGCTCACCATGACATGGCTCGACGGCGCGCCCATCATGGACGTGCTCGACCGGGATCTGGAATTCCGGAACCGCGTCGCCATGTCCATGTTCGAGGCCTGGTACACCCCGTTCTACAAATACGGCGTCATCCATGGCGATCCGCACCTCGGCAATTACGCGGTGCGCGAGGATGGTTCGGTGAACCTGCTGGATTTTGGCTGTATCCGCATTTTCCGGCCGGAATTCGCCGGCGCTGTCATCGATCTTTACCGGGCGATCCGGGACGGCGACCATGAATTGGCGGTGCGCGCCTATGAAACGTGGGGTTTCAGGGACCTTTCGAAGGAAATGATCGACGTCCTGAACCAATGGGCGGAGTTCCTCTATAAACCCCTCTTGAAAGACGAGGTGGCTCATATCCAGAAGGACGGCGGCGTCGCGTACGGCGCCAATGTCGCCGCCAAAGTGCATAAGGAACTCAAGCGGTTGGGAGGCGTCACGCCGCCACGCGAGTTCGTCCTGATGGACCGGGCCGCCATCGGACTGGGCAGCGTCTTCACGCACCTGAACGCGGAAATCAACTGGTGCCGGTTGTTCCACGGCCTGATCGGGGACTACTCCGTCGAGGCTGTCCGTGACCGTCAAGAAAAGACGCTTGGCGAGGCGGGCGTTCCGTTGGCATATTGAGTCAAGCGAAAGGGCCGCGCGTGATCGAAAGTCCGTGATGCGCCGCGCTCGCCAAGACGCCGCATTCATGGAAGGGGGTTCCCATGATCGTCACCACCACCGAATCCATCGAGGGCCGCAAGGTCACCGCCTACATGGGCATCGTTTCCGGCGACGCCGTAATGGGGACCAACATCTTCAAGGATTTCTTCGCCGGTATCCGTGACATCGTGGGAGGGCGCTCCGCGTCCTACGAAAAAGAACTTCAAAAAGCCAAGGAGTTCGCGTTGCTGGAAATGCGCGAACGCGCAGCTGAATTGGGCGCCGACGCCGTGGTGTCGGTTGATTTGGATTACGAGTCCATCGCGTCCTCCAATTCCACCATGCTGATGGTGTCCGCCAATGGAACGGCCGTTAAACTGGGTTAAGTCCATGAGGCGCGGGCCATGCCGCCGCCGCCTGTTGCTGGGCGGCGCGGCGCTTGGGGCGGGTCTAGTCCTGCCCCGCGTGTCCGCCGCCCGTTCGGAGGTTCCGACCCCCGCCCAGACGCCGGGCCCGTTTTATCCAACCAGGCGCCCCATTGACGCGGACCATAACCTGTTGCGGGGCGCCGGGATCAAGGGGGCGCGGGGACTGGCCGTCGCCGGCCAGGTTCGGGGGCGCGACGGGAAACCCTTGAGCGGCGCGATGGTGGAGCTCTGGCAGTCGGACCCCCATGGCCGCTATCTGGATGACGTGGGACCAAACGGCGTTTCAATGGGCTTCAAGGGATATGGGCGGGTGTTGACCCGGCGCGCCGGTCTTTACGCCTTCGAGACCGTCTTCCCTGGAGTCTATCCGGGGCGCGCGCCGCATCTTCACTTCGCGGTTCGGAGACCCGATTTCGGTTTATTCACGACGCAGATGTATTTCAAGGGTCAGCCGGGAAACGAGCACGACTTTTTGCTGCGGCGTATCGGCTCGGACGCCCAGCGAAAAGCGGTGATCGCCGATGCGTCAACTGGTGAGGCGCGCTTCGATATCGTGCTAAACGTATAGCAATTCATTCCGTCGATGAGAACGTATGAGAAATATTGAAATTAGTTGGATAGAAAACAGCTTGTCGGAAATTGACGCGGCGCGGCTGTCTCCGGTTATTAACCTCGGATGTAAAAGTCAGAATTCACAATAATTACATGAATTATTATTGGGTCTGACATAGATAGCTGAGAAAGTCTATTGATGTCAGATGGTTAGGGCAAGGCGCCGGAGCAGGCTCCGGGGAAGTGTTCAAATCGAGCTTATCCAGTATTTCTGTGCGGGTTCAACAGCACGTTCCGCCGGCTGAATTGACGGGCGTCAATCGCAACACCGCGACCCTCTTCTTCCACAAGCTTCGCGAGACGATCCACGACAAGATTACCAGCGATGAGCCGTCTATGACGAGTGGTGAAATCGAAGTCGATGAAAGCTATTCCGGCGCGGTCTCCGTATGAACAGGCCCCGTATGGACAGGCCCCGTGTGGACGGGCGATGCGAATTGGCGAAGATTATGGAAAGCGGTTGGATGCTCGGTTCAAAAACTTGAAGTCTGATAGCCTTTTGCAACTATCACAGACATATTCCAGTCATTCATTTGTGATAGATATGCAGGAAGCTAAGGGATTGTTCAGAAAAGTTAGGGAAGCTGATGAACACGAAAAGCAGTTAATTGTTGCGCAAGGTGACCTCTGTAGGCTACCAACTAGGGTCCGGATCCTAGGCCCTCAAACTCCCCGCTTCGTCCATCCAAACCTGTAGTCTTGCCCGTAAGGCAAGGCCATTTAACTTTCCGAGAGTAGTTGAACTGGCTCGTAAGAGGCTTGAAAAGTCGCTCACTCAAACTGCTTTAAATCCCATTGAAATGGCGTTCTCTAAACTCAAAGCACACTTGCGGCGCGTCGGAGCCAGAGTGTTCGGCGTCTTGTTTGAAGCGCTCGGCGGCATCTGTGATCTGTTCAACCCCCAGGAATGCCACAACTTCTTTAAAGCAGCCGGATATGGCCCAGATTAAATGCAAAACGCTCTAGGTTCTTATTTGATCTAAGTTTCTAGAGGCGGGGCGCCAGTCCCCTTGAGTGGACTGCCGAGGCGGGGCTTTAGGCTTTGGCCTTCGCGTCCTTCGAACTCTCGGGGTTCTCCGCCTCCCGCGGCGGTCCGGGCTCCGGCTCAGACGCATCCGCCGGCGCGCCGGCGAACTCGCCGAAGTGCTGCTGTTCGGTTTGGGGCAGAAAGCGGCGGAGATGGGCGGCGGCGCCGGCGCCGGCCTCGCGGTAGACGTTGAAGACTTCATTCACGCCGCTTCCGATCAGATCCTCCTCTTCGTCCGCGTGCAGCGCGGTGGCGATGATAGGTCCCTCATAGCCGCGTTTGCGCATCCGGCGCGCGGCGTCGATGTTCGCGGAGTGATGGGGCATGGCGAGGACGATCAGGTCCACGTGTCCATGACCGTCGTTGACCCGTGACCAGAATTCCGGGTGAGTGGCGTCGCCCAGGATCACCTTGCGGCCTGCTTCGCAATGGCTGACGACCCGGGACTCATCCAGATCGACCCCCAGGACTTCCGGCCCGACGTGAGAGCGCATTTCGTCATAAATGGCGCGGCCCATGCGGCCCATGCCGAAAACCAGAATCCGGTCGCCGGAAAAATCGATGGCTTCGTCGCCGGGGAGGCGCTCCTTGCTCTCGAAGCTCTTTAACCGGGCGCGGCATAGACCGTAAATCCGGTCCGCGTGGGTGTTGAAGGGAGACGCGATGGCGAACGAAAGGGCCAGCGCGACGGCGATGACCGTGATCCAGACTTCATCCGCCCAGCCCGCAGAAATCGCGATGGCGCCGACGATCAGGCCGAATTCGGAATAATTGCCGAGCACCAGGGAGCCGAGCGTGGCCCCCCGGGCCCGCAGGCGGAAACGGGTCAGCAGCCAGAAGAACAGGGCGGTCTTCAGCGGAATGAGGAGAATCAGGACGAGGGCGACGGCGAGCGTTTCCCAACCGGGCAGGCCCGTCAGACCGATGGTCAGGAAGAATCCCACGAGGAAGACATCCTTAAAATCGAGCAGGGTCCTGGCCAGCTCGTTGGTTTTATGGTGACCGGCCAGAAGCACGCCCATGATCAGCGCGCCCAGGTCGCCCTTCATGCCCGCGAACTCGAACAGGGCCGCGCCGCCCAAGGCCATGACGAAGCCGAAGATGGTGAGAAGCTCCTTGTGTCCGCTGAAGTCCAGGACCTTTCGCGCCAGCGACCGGGCCGGGATCAACAAAGGCAGGAGAACGGCCCAGATGTTGGGCGGCTTACCCGTCGAGGCGGCCAGAAAGATGACGGCGGCGATATCCTGGAGAACCAGCACGCCGATGGCGACCTGGCCATAGCGGGCGACCAGTGCGCCGCGGTCTTCCAGGGTTTTGACGGCGAAGACCGTGCTGGAGAAAGAGAGCGCGAAGGCGATGATCAACGCCGTCACGGCGGTCAGGCTTGAAAACAGGGGCGCCCCGGTCAGGCTCAGGATCATCAGGAAGATGGACAGAGCCGCGACGGTCGCCGCCATATGAGCCGCCGCCGTCGCCCATATCTCGGGCCGCAGCAAGGTCTCCAGGCGGAGCTTCAATCCGATGGAGAACAGCAAGAGCGTTATGCCGAGATCGGCGATGGCCTGAAGAAAGGGACCGTTCCGAACGCCAAGAAGGTGAAGCGCGAAACCCGCCGCCAGAAAGCCCACCATGGGCGGCAGGTTGACCTGCTTGCACAAAAGGCCCAGCCCGAAGGCGATCGCGATCCAGGCCGGGTCCTTGTAATCGACGGAAATCAGAAACTCGTCCAAGAGTGGGCCACCATCTGTTTCGTGAACGCGCGCCCTCTCATAAACACGATTTCACGCCCGGTGAAAAGCCGGGAAACGGGATTCCCCCATCCGGGGACGAAGGGTTTTCGTACATGCGAACGCCTATGCAAACGCCGTCGCCGCCTTATGCGCCCGTGGCGAATTCGTTCTGGCGTCGTTGAGAATTTTCTCGGCGACAAGCTCGGCCGTGGCGGCGGACAGCGTCCAGCCGAGATGTCCGTGTCCCGTGTTATAATAGACGCCCGGTTTCTTGCCCGCGCCGACTTTGGGCATCATGGACGGCGTCATGGGACGCAGACCCGCCCAGGGCACGGCGTGCTCGGTGGAAACGTCCGGGAACAGCCGCTCGACCCATTTGGTCATGGGTCTGATCCGGTCATCGCGGATATCCAGGTTATAGCCGTTGAATTCGGCCGTGCCGGCGATCCGCAACCGGCTTTCGCCCAGCCGCGCGGTCACCAGTTTGGCTTTGTCGTCCAGCAGGCTCACCCATGGGGCGGCCGCCTGGCTTTGCTCATCGTTCAGGTTGACGGTGATGGAATAGCCCTTCACGGGATAGATGTTTACCCGGTCGCCCAGCCGGCTAGCGAGCGAGCGGCTGTGCACGCCTGCGGAAACGACCACGGCGTCGAAGGTTTCTTCCACAACGGGGTTTTCGTCGCCGGACCAGTCGATTCGCACGGCGGAGCCGTTGTGGGTGACGTCCTTGACGTCCGCGTTGTAGTGGAACCGCACCCCCCGGCGTTTGCAGGCGTCGCCCAGTTCCCGGGCATAGGCGTGGATGTCGCCGGTGAAGTCGCTCTCGGTGTAATAGCCGCCGTAGAGTTCGCCTTTCAGCGCCGGTTCCATGTCATGCATTTCGTCCGGCGTCACGGCGCGCCGGGTAAGGCCGCCCTCGGCCAGCAGCCCGTTCACTTCCGTCGCGTGGTCGAATTCGTCCTTGTCCTTGTAGATGTGCAGGATGCCGCGGGACTGGCAGTCGAAGTCGAAGCCCTCTCTCTTGGCGTGTTCCTTCAAGTGTTCGCGCGCGGCGATGGCCAGCCTGACCGTGGCGACGGTGTTCTTCCGGTAGTTCGGAATGTTGGCCATGAACTCGGCCATCCAGGAATACTTGTGCCAGCTCGGCTTCGGGTTCACCAACAGGGGCGCGCCCGGCTCGGTCATCCATTTGAGGCCCTTGAAAATCGTTGACCAGCGGGTCCAGACCTCGGCGTTGGATGCGGAGAGCTGACCGCCGTTCGCAAAAGACGTCTCCATGGCCGCATAGCGGTTCTTGTCGAACACGGTGACTTGGAAACCCCGGTTCAGAAGAGCGTAAGCGGTTGTGACGCCGGTGATGCCGGCTCCGATAACGGCGATTTTATGCATGATCTTGATCCTCCGCAGATTTTGGTCACACGTAACCGGGCGGCCCCGGCGGCGGTTTCCCATCTATCTTTGGACCTGAGAACTTGGCGGCGCGGGTTTCGGCGCCGCCGTTTTCTCCGTCGGTGGGCGCCCCTTTGACGGGAAGCCGCTCTCCAGATGGCCGGCAGATGGCGCAGTCTTTTTGCCTGAGAGTTTCCGGGAGGTTGCTCCGTCGGCGCCAGTCTCGAAGGACCAGTCTCTCCTGCGGCCTGCCTTCAATGGCCACAACCATTATTCGGGCGTTTCCGGGCGAAATCAAGTAAAGCGGGCGCTGGTTCCTTGTTTTCCGGTCAACTGGCCTCAAGGCGCGGGGAGCCGGTGAGCGGCGGTATTTTCCTGATTTCCAGGGTCACGCCTGATTGATTGAGTTTTCGTGGGTGTATCGCGGCGATATTCCGGCCTTGTTTGAAACACGGCGCTTGAACCTGTAACGGTTCAAGCGGTTTGAGACTCCGGCTTGGCCCTTTGGGCCAATTTTCCGGGCCGCCCAGCGGGGCCTGTGGGTGTTGCATTTGCAGATGGCCCTTTTGAGATCAAGGCGCATGGTCCCGATTGAGCGCGGCGGAAGAGGAGTCCGGCGGCTCCCGGCAACGGCCGGAAAGCGCCGATGGTTCAGCGCCAAGGGAGCGGTCCTTGTTGCTTGCGGGTGTGCGCGATGACTTTACTTCAGGTTTCGCAGAGGTAAAAAAAAACCCCGGCCGCTCACCCGGCCGGGGTTCGGTTGGAGAACGTGAGCGAGCGTCGTCAGGCCCGGAGTCCGCCCTTAAGACTTGTTCCGTCCGGAGCCTTGTCCGACGAAGGCGCCGGCGCCGCGCTTGGGTCCTCATGCAGGGACTTGATGATGCCGTAGCACATCATAAGCATGATGACGCTGACCGGCAGGGCGGCGGCGATCGACGCCGTTTGAAGCGCTTTCAAACCGCCCGCCAGCAACAGCGCCGCGGCGACCAGGCCCTCGCCCATGCCCCAGACGATGCGGAACTTCTGCGGCGGATTGTCGTCACCCATGCTGAGCATGGTGGTGATGACCAGCGTGCCGGAATCCGACGAGGTGATGAACCAGGTCGCCAAAAGGAACGTGGCGAGCGCCGCCATGGCCCAGTTCAGCGCGCCGACGTCAGTCACCATGTCGATGGTGGTGTAGAGTGACGCCGGCAGGTTCCAAGCCCGGATCAGCTCGGCGATCCCGGCCGTGCCGACGCCGCCCGGCGCGTTCAGTTCTTGATACATTGCCGTGCCGCCGAAGATGCAGAGCCAGAAGAACGCGATGGTGGTCGGCACGAACATCACGCCGATCATGAACTCCCGAATAGTGCGGCCCCGGCTGATGCGGGCGATGAACATGCCGACAAACGGCGCCCAGGAAATCCACCAACCCCAGTAGAAGATGGTCCAACCGCCCTGCCAAGCGGCGTCGCCCTTTGCGTTGAAGGTTTGGAAGCCCATGGGTATGACGTTCCATAGGTAGTCGCCCACCGAGGTGACGAACAGGCCCATGATCCACTTGAACGGCCCGCCGAACAGGAAGAACGCGAGCAGGACGACGCTGAGCCAGATATTCCATTCAGAGATGATGCGGATGCCCTTGCCGACGCCGGAAACCGCCGACATGGTGGCGACCACGGAGATGGCGGCGATCAGAATGACCTGGGTCGTTGTTCCCGGATCGACGCCGAACAGGTGATTGAGGCCCGCGGCCATTTGGTTGACGCCAAGGCCCAGCGAGGTGGCGACGCCAAACACGGTGCCGAAGACGGCCAGAAGATCGACCGCGTGACCGATGGGACCGTAAATCCGCTCGCCGATGATGGGGTATAGGGCGGATCGCAGGGTGAGCGGCAGTTTCTTACGGAACCCGAAGTACGCAAGACACAGGCCGATCAACACATAAACTGCCCATCCATGAAACCCCCAGTGGAAATAGGTCACCCGCATGGCGATCACCGCGCGGTTCTCGTTCATTTCCGTATGCCCGGCGAGGTCCGCGTGCGGGTTGTTGGGATAGCCCCAAGGTTGGGTGGTGTCGAAATAGAACATGGGTTCCGCAATTCCGAAGAAAAGCAGCCCGATGCCGACGCCCGCCGAGAACAGCATGGCGAACCAGGAAAAATTGCTGAATTCGGGTTTGCTGTCGTCATCGCCCAGTTTGACGGCGCCGAACCGGCTCATCATCAGGTACAGGCAGACGAACAACGTGACCGCGACGGCGCTGATGTAGTACCAGTTCAGCGCGGACTCGATCCAGCCGCGGACGGCCGAATAAACGCCGTTCGCAAATTCCACATTGAGAACCGTGAAGATGACGAACGCCAGCACCATGCCCTTGGCCGCCAGTCCCATGCCCGGGTGCAGGCCTTTCCACAGCCCTTCCGATGCGACTTGATCCGTTCCATCTTGCGCCATTTTGTGTCTCCTTTGCCGCAGCCCGGTGGAAGACGCCGCGAAACCGGTAACCCACCAAGCCCGTTTGATGTCCTTTCCGCCATCATCGGCGGAAAGGCCAGCCCCGGCGAATCGGCAGGTCTTCGACGGAACGGTTCAGCGCGGACGATCAGCCCGGCATGAATGATTTCTTTGCGACAATCCCCGGAAGAAAACCCGCCGCCCCCGGACCGCAGTTCCCTTGACCGCTTATTCCCGGCCCGCCTCTTTTGTTTGGCGGGCTATTCTTAGCGAAAAGAGTAGACTAAATCTTAGTCAAAACAATAGACCAATTTCAGGGCGCGGAGAGAAAACTTCTCATGCGCCCATGTTGCGATGCGGCGTCTTTGGGCGTGATCTGATTGTTCAGCCGATAAAAGCGCGCCGCCCGAGAGTGATTACGGGCGCGAATCCGGCGTTTCGCGGTGCGGCGCCGGCGGCCTCCAATTAATCATCCAGGATTCAATCATAAGCGAATCACCTGATCGCAGAATGCGGGCTTCTGGTTTCGTTTGACGGGCGGATTCTCTATTCTTCGCGCATCCAGGCGTGAAGCGCCGCGATGGAATGTTCCGAATTCACGCCGCCCATCGGGTCGATCATCAGGCCCGCGGGCCTGTAACCCCGGCTGTTCAGCCCGCGCTGAACGGATTCCACGAGACGAATGTCTTCCTTCACCGTCGTGTCCCTGTCCATTTGCGCCAGTTGCCGGATGAGGTCCGGGTCGCGGCCGTCGCCAGTGTACCATTCGCGGACGACCTCGACCCGGTCCGCGTCCAGCGGCCGCCAGTGATAGGTGTTCAAGATATTGCCTGGATAGACCTGAAACGACGCCATGGGCCACAGGAACCAGGAAGAATAGTCTGTCGCATGAGGTTGTTCGGGGTCGACGCCGTACGCCATGCGTTCGGGGCTCTGGCATCGTGTGGTGTGGCGCAGGCAGTGACCTTGCGGCTGAATGTCGTAGATTTCCGGATCAATGACGCCCGCGGTGAAGTTCCGGTGATTGAGCGTGCAGTGATAGCATTCGGAATAGTTCTCGACGGAGACCTTCCAGTTGCACGCCTCCGTCACGGAATGGCGGACGAGGGGCGCTAGATCGTCAATCCAGGGAATGAATTCCCTCAGTTCCGCCTCCACGCCCGGAAACCAGTCCGCCATGGGCGCGGTGCCGGGGTCCAGATTGACGAAGATGAAGCCGCAGAAGACTTCTGTCCGCGCCGGCGTCAGGCAAACGCCGGACGCGTCCAGGTCCGTCATGGCGGTGACGTTCGGCCCGCCCTTGAACTGGCCGTTCAGATCATACGTCCAGGCGTGATAGGGACAGACGAGGGCGCGGACATTGCCCTCGCCGCGGACCAGCTGGTGCGCCCGATGCTGGCAGACATTATAGAAGGTTTTTACCGCGCCCTCGCCGTCCCGGACGGCGACGAGGGCTTCTCCCGCGATCTCGAAGGTGAAATAGTCGCCCGCGTTCGGGATGTTCATGGCGTGCCCCGCCATCTGCCATGTTCGGCTCAGCAATCCCGCGCGCTCTTCGGCGAATATGGCGGGATCCGTATAGCGTCGCGGCTCTAGGGGCGGGGTTGTCATGGCGATTCTCCGTCCTGATAAACGCCAAGCGCCCGGCGCCGGGCGTGGAAAGCCTCTATGTTGTCGATGACTTGCGGCGACGCGTCGGCGACGGCGAAGGCCATCAAGGTTTCCAGAAATGCCGCCAGCGCCACCGTTGAAGGGAAGAACTGCGGTGTTTCGATCGGCAAGACGAAGCGATGCCCGGCGTTGGCCATGATGGGAGACGCCAGACTGTCCGAAACGGCGATGATCTCCATCCCGAGTTCATGCGCCACTTCAACCGCCTCGATGATTTCGGTACGGAACGGCCTGAACGTCATGGCGAGGAGAACGTCTCCGGGACCCCCATGAACCAAACCATCCAGCGTGGTGGCGCCGGCTTTCGGGATCGTGGTCATGGAAACGGACGCCATGCGTGACAGGTAGGAGAATATCTCCGCGTAGGCGTTATTGACGCCGACCCCAAGAACATAGGAATGGCGGGCCGCGACGATGGCGTCGGCGGCGGCCTTCACGGCGCCGGCGTCGGAACCCGCATAAAGTCCCTCTATGTTCTCAAGGGCCGCTTCCGCCATGCCCGCGTAAAGCCGGTTCAGCTTGCCGCCCCTGGCCAGTGACTGCAGCCAGCGCGCCCGGTCCTGAAAACTTTCCCGGCCCTGACGGATGTCTTCACGGAATGGTTCGCGAAATCCCTCATAGCCCTCAAACCCCAGCGACCGCGCCATGCGGACCATCGTGTTGGGTTTGACGTCGGCGGCGTCCGCGATGGCGCGGACGGAACTCACGCCCACCTCGTTGGGGTTGTCCAGCACATAGGACGCAGCCTTCCGAAGTTCCGGCGTCAGGTCGCCCAGCTCCTGGGTCAGGCGATCCAGCACATCCGTGGAGGCCAGTAAATCGCTATCTGGTGCATTTGTGTCATTCATAGTTGACAAGTGTACGTTTGTATCAACACTCTGTCCATCATCAAACGCTGGATCGACGTGGAAAAGTATCATGGCGACGGGAACTCCGCCGGGTCAGGCAAGGGCGGTTATCATTGGCGGCGGCGTCATGGGCGCGGGCCTGCTCTATCACTTGACGAAAGAGGGCTGGACGGACTGCGTGCTGATTGAGAAAGCGGAACTGACGTCCGGGTCCACGTGGCACGCCGCGGGCCAGATCACCCATGGCCTCGCTCATTGGGGCCTCGCCAAGATCAACGCCTACGGCGTGGAATTCTACCAAAACCTGGAGGCGGAGACGGGGCAGTCGGTGACCTGGCACGGCTGCGGGTCGCTCCGCGTCGCCTATCACGACGACGAGGTTGATTATGTCAAATACATCCTCTCCGTCGGACGCGGGATTGGCGTTCCCATGGAAATTATCAGCCCGGAAGAGGTCAAGAGGCTCAACCCGTTTTTCAATACTGACGGGGTGCGGTGCGCGCTCCACACACCCGATGACGGGCACGTGGACCCGTCCGGCGCGACCATGGGGATGGCCGCCGGCGCCCGGTCCCGCGGCGCCAAAGTCATCCGCCATTGCCGGGTGACCGACGTAAGGCGGCGACCCAATGGTGAATGGAAGGTCTCGACGGAAGCGGGGGATGTCATCTGCGAGCACGTGGTCAACGCCGCCGGGACCTACGCCAAGCAGGTCGCCGAATGGTCCGGATACAACCTGCCCATGGCGAACACCACCCATCATTATTTCGTCACCGACACCGTCGAGGAGTTCCTGAATCTCGAAACCGAGCTGCCCGTCGTCCGGGATGACACGACTTATTCCGGTTATATCCGGATGGAGCAGAAATCGGGTCTGATCGGCATATATGAAAAGACCGAGCCCAAGACCGTCTGGGACGGCGGCGCGCCCTGGGAAGCGGTCAATGAGCTGTTCGAGCCCGACTACGAGCGTTTGACGCCGTACTTGGAAAAGGCGCTGGAGCGCATGCCCGTTTTGGAGAATTACGGCATAAAGCGGGAAGTCCACGGTGCCATCCCCATGCCGCCCGACGGTCATATGCTCCTGGGTCCGGCGCCGGGGTTGAGGAATTATTGGTGCTGTTGCGGCAGCCACGTCGGCGTCGCCTGGGGACCGGGGGCCGGCAAGTATCTGGCGCAATGGATGGCGCATGGCGCGGCGGACGTCAATATGCGCGATTTCGACCCGCGCCGGTTCGGCCCCTATGTGGACCGCGCCTACGAAATCGAACGCGCCAAGGAAGATTACGTTCTGCGTCACGAAATCGCCTATCACGGGCGTCAGCGGTTCTCGGGCCGCCCCAAAAAGGTGAGCCCGCTCTATGACCGTTTGAAGAAGGCGGGAGCCGTCCACGAGGAAATCTACGGTTGGGAACGGCCCCGCTGGTTTGCGCTCAACGGGGACGCCGGCGCGGCGGAAGACGGCGGCGACCGCTACGGCTTTCGCCGCCCGGCCTGGTATGCGGCGGTGCGCGAGGAATGCCGGGCGGTGCGCGAACGGGTCGGCGTCATGGATCTTTCGTCCTTCGCCAAAATCGAGGTCGCCGGACCCGGCGCCCATGCGCTGGTGGACCGCTCGATCGCCAACCGCGCGCCGGGGAAGGCGGGCGGGATCGTGCTGGCCCATCTGTTGAACCGCAAGGGCCGGATCGAGGCGGAGGCGACCGTGGCGCGGTTCGAAGGCGACGTCTTCTACGTCATGTGCGCGGCGTTCTTCGAACAGCGGGTGCGCGACCTGCTTGTTCAAGGAATGAGGGACGGCGAGGACGCCACGGTCTCGGTGGTGTCGGAAGACCGCGGCGTGTTGGCGCTCTCCGGTCCGAAATCCAGGGAAGTGCTGCGCCAGGTGACCCAGGCGCCCTTGGATAACGAAAGCTGGCCTTGGCTAAGGGCGAGGGAAATCGAGGCGGCCGGCGCCGCCGTCCGCGCCCTTCGCATGTCCTATCAGGGAGAGCTGGGTTGGGAGCTGCACATTCCCATGGACGCCGTAGCCCAGGTCTATGACGCTCTTTGGGCGGCGGGAGAAGCGCACGGTATCGCCAACTTCGGTTCGCACGCCCTGAACGCCATGCGTCTGGAAAAAGGGTTCAAGGGGGCGGGTGAACTCACGAACGAGGTGACGCTGCCGGAAGCGGACGTCATGCGGTTCTGTAAACCGGACGCCGGCGGGTTCACGGGCCGTGACGCGACGCTTGAAAGCATTGATGGCCCGCTTCCCTGGGTATGCGCCTATCTGGTGATCGACGCGGCGGACGCGGACGCCCACGCCGGCGAGACGGTCTTCATGAATGGCGGGCGCGTCGGGCAAGTATCCAGCGGCGGCTATGGGTTTTCGGTCGGGAAAAGCCTCGCCTTCGCCTACGTCACGCCCGAGGCGGCCAAGCCGGGCGCGGAACTGGAAGTGATGATCTTGGGCGATAAACGCCCGGCGCGGGTGCTGGCCGAGCCGGCTTATGATCCAGCCAACGAGCGCCCGAGGGTTTGAGCGGGGACCTCTATGAAAATCACCGGTCTTGAGGTCCACAAAGTCGCGCTCACCAGCCATCAAACCTATTATATGGCGGCGGGCAAGACCTGCGCGACCGTGGAGACCGTCGTTGTCCGGGTGAAAACCGATACGGCGCACGAAGGCTGGGGCGAGGTGTGTCCCATCCCTCATTATCTGCCGTCCTACGCCGATGGGGTGGCGCCGGCGCTGATGGAACTGGCGTCCGTCCTGATCGGCGCGGACCCTGTCGGCGCGGAGGCCGTGATGGCCAGATGCGACGCCCATCTGCCAGGGCATGTTTATGCGAAATCAGCCCTTGACATCGCCCTTTGGGATTTAACCGGAAAGGCGGCGAACCTCCCGCTTTACCGGTTGCTGGGCGGACGGCGCATGGAAAGCGCGCCGGTTTATCATTCCATCACCTGCGTGGCGCCCGGCGAGATGGCGCGGATTGCCAGGGACGCCCTCGCTCAGGGGGTCACACAGTTCCAGGTGAAGCTCGGCGCGGATGACGATTGGCGCCGGGACGTTGAACGCCTGCAAGCCGTGCGGGAAGCCGTTGGTCCCCGTCATCTGGTTTACGGGGATTGGAACTGCGGCGTGACGAAGCTTCACGCCATTCAGGCGGGACGGGCGGCGGCGGAATTGGACGTCATGCTGGAGCAACCCTGCGACACGCTTGAGGCTTGCGCGGAAGTGCGCCACGCGACGGGCCTGCCCATGAAGCTCGACGAGCTTTGCCACGACATGGCGACGCTGCTCCGGGCGAGCGAACTCCGCTGTCTCGACGTCGCGGCGCTGAAACTGTCGAAGTTTGGCGGCGTCACCAAAATTCGGGAGGCGCGCGATCTCTGCGCGCATCTGGGTACGAGGATGGGTATGGAAGACACCTGGGGGTCCGACATCGCGACCGCCGCGTCGGCCCATCTCGCCGTTTCCACGCACCCAAAGTATTTGCAGAACGCTTGTGATCTCAGCGGATACGTCTCGCCGCGCATCGCCCCGGATGGACCCATCCGGATCCGGGCGTCCCTCGCGCCTTCGGAAAATCCAGGTCTTGGCGTTACGCCGGATCGGGATATCCTGGGCGCTCCCGTCGCCATCATCAATTAAGGAACCATCCAATGACAAACCAGAACGACCTTCTTGATCGCGCTAAGAACGTGCTTCCTGGCGGCGGCTTCGGAAATTTCGACCCCGGTGTGATCATCCGTGAGGGCAAGGGCTCTCATGTGTGGGACATCGACGGCAATGAGTTTATCGACTACCTGATCGGCTCCGGCCCCATGCTGTTGGGGCACTGCCATCCGGAAGTGGTGGAGGCCGTGCGGGAACAAGTGTCTCGCGGCATGACGTTTTTCGCCAGCAACGATAAAGGGATCGAACTGGCCGAAGCCATTGTCGAAGCCGTGCCTTGCGCGGAACAGGTCCGCTATAACGTGTCCGGCACCGAGGCGGACATGTACGCGATCCGTCTGGCGCGGGCGGCTACGGGGCGGGATAAGATCATCAAGTTCGAGGGTGGCTATCACGGCATGTCGCCGGAAGCGCAGATGTCGCTGGCGCCGGCAAAACTGGTGAATTTCCCCATGGCCGTGCCGGACTCGGCGGGTATTCCCTCGACCGTCGGCGACGACATGCTGATCGCGCCCTATAACGACATTGATTTCGTGCGCTCGCTACTGGCTGAATACGAAGGCCAGGTGGCCGGCGTCATTGTCGAGCCCCTGCAGCGCGTCATTGAGCCGAAAGAGGGTTTTCTGCGGCAACTCAGGGACGAAGCTACGAAGCACGGCGCCGTCCTGATCTTTGACGAGGTCGTGACCGGCTTCCGGCTGGCGTACGGCGGGGCTCAGGAATATTACGGCGTCACGCCCGATCTCTGCACGCTGGGTAAAATCATCGGCGGCGGATTCCCATTGGCCGCCGTGGCCGGCAAGGCGGAAATCATGCGGCATTTCGATAGGGCGAAGGTGGGCGCGGACAAGGCGCTGATGCAGATCGGCACCTTGAGCGGCGCGCCTGTCGCTTCCGTCGCGGGGCTGAAGACCATGGAAATTCTCCGCCGGCCGGGCGCCTATGAGAAACTTCGCGCCAATGGGCGGCGTGTCTGGGACGCGACGACGAGGCATTTGACGGACGCCGGCCATGCGCACCGGATGACCGGCGACGTTACGTGTTTCGACGTCATCTTCACCGACAGGCCGATCATCAATTATCGGGATATGACGACCGGCGACGCGGGAAAGACCGCACGGTTCAACGAAGTGCTCCGCGCGAAGGGACTTTTGAAAGCGCCGGCCAAGACATACATCTCGGCCGCGCTGACGGATGCGGACTTGGAGCACACGGAAGCCGCCGTCGCGGACGCTGCGAAAGCGCTCTGATCCCCTCCGGCGCGGAATGTCCGCCCCATCTGTGACAGACCCCTGATTGACGGCCCCGGTGTGAACAAACGTCACTGGTTTCCGAAGTCGGAAGGAGGCGCGGAGATATCGCTTGTCCATAAGGTCTGTCATTCCCGTGAAAGCGGGAGCCCGCCGTTCAAGACCGGACTCCCGCTTTCGCCGGCGTGACGGGCGGCGGCTAAAAACGATAAACCTCGGACGCCACGCGATAGGTGTTGGCGTAGGCTTCCACCGAACGCTTGATGGGGTCCGCATAACCCCCGCCGATGGCCATTGACACTGGGACGCCGCGGGCCGCGCACTCCGTTAGGACGAGCCGGTCGCGCCTGGCCAGGCCGTCATGACTGAGCGCCATGCGGCCGAACCGGTCTCCTTCCAGCGGGTCCACGCCCGCCTGATAGAGTATCAGGCCAGGATTGAATTCGAACACGGTCGGGAGGTGTTCCGCCAGCGCGCGGAGATAGGCCTCGTCGCCGGTTCCGTCGGCCAACGCCACGTCCAAATCGCCGGCCACCTTGTTGAACGGAAAATTCCTCGCCCCATGGAGCGAGAAGACGAAAACGCCGGGATGACCGCCCAGGATCGCGGCGTTGCCGTCGCCTTGATGGACGTCAAGATCGATAATCGCGACGCGGCCGACCCAACCCGCTTGAAGAACGGAGAGAGCGGCGATGGCGAAGTCGTTGAAGACGCAAAACCCCGCGCCGAAATCCCGATGCGCATGGTGCGTGCCGCCCGCCAATTGGCCGGAAAGGCCGTGCTCCAGCGCGCTCTCCGCGGCCAGCACGGCGCCGCCCATGGTGGCTTGGACGCGCTTAACGAAAAAGGGTGACCAGGGAAGACCGATACGCCGCTGGGCCTGGTCGTCCAGCGCGCCTTCCTCGACCGCCTCTACGTAAGCGGCGCCGTGGGCGAGGAGTATCTGATCTCGTGTGGCGAACGGGCTTTCGGACAGCATGTCCGCCTTGACTGTTCCCTCGCCCAGCAACTTTTCGCGCAGCATCCGGTATTTGGTTCCGGGAAACCGGTGACCATCGGGCAGCGGAATGTTGAAGGTGTCGGAGTAAAAGAACCGCATACGCCTAAGATAGTTCCATATTTTCGCCGGAATGACGGTGAGTCGAATTTCCCCTCGCCCCGGCTCTCTCCCCGGGAGAGGAAATTTGTTCTTCGCGGTCCATGCGTCCATTAACACCAAGTTCGATCCGGCCCGCATTGAAACGGACGTGATTGAGGAAACCGCGCACGATGGTTTGGCGGTTCAGCCCCGCCCGCCGATCAACCGCCCGCCCTTCATTACGGGACCCGCGTTTTCTAGCGGATCGAGCGAGAAGGTTCGGCCGAAGCGTTCCAGTTTGATGGCGTGATCAGGTCCCTCGCCGACGGCGCGGTAATGGCGCTCGAAGGTTTCCTCGTCCGCGTCGAACGGCACGCGGCAGAGCGCCTCGAAGTCCCTCGACGTCCATACCTGGCCGGACCACCGTTCGCCCGAATGGGGCAGGGGCTCGGCTTGCTTGATCAGCAACGGCGCCAGGCGGGCGAACAGAACCATCACCAGTTTTCTGGAAAGGGTTTCCAGATTGAACCGGTCGATATCCGGCGGGATGGCGCGCCGGGCGACGCCGATGATGGGACCCGCATCGATTTCGGGAACGATCTCATGCGCCGTGGCGCCGAAATTGGTGACGCCGTGATAGACGGCGAACACGGCGGGGAACAGGCCGCGCACCTCCGGCGGACCGGGGTGAAAGTTATAGGCCGGGCCCGGCAGCCGGTCCAAAATCCGGGCAGGAAGGATAACGGGACTGAGGAAGGCCAGAACCCGCAGATTTCCGGCCGGCGACCGGGTTGCTTGATCAAGCGCGTCCAAATTGTCCACGTGGTCGATTCGAACGGCGGGCTCGGCCGCCGTCAGCAGTTGTTTCAGGGCGGGGAGTTCGTCTTCGTCGGTGATCAGCAACAACCGGTTCATCCCTTCGCTCCCAACACGTGATCCGCGACATAGGGGTTCGATTGACGTTCGCCGCCGAAAGTGGAGAGCGGCCCATGACCGGGGACGAACGTGACGTCGTTACCCAGCGGCCAGAGGTTTGTGGTGATCGACCGGAGGAGTTGTTCCGGGTCGCCGCGCGGAAAATCCGTGCGCCCGACGGACCCTTGAAACAGGACGTCCCCGACGAAGGCGACCCGTTCCTTCCGGTTGAAAAAGACGACGTGTCCCGGCGTGTGGCCCGGACAGTGAAGAACGCTCAATATTTCCTCGCCGACGGTCACTTCATCGCCGTGTTCCAACCAGCGGTCCGGCGTGAAACTCCTCAACGGACCCAATCCCCATTCGGGACCATCCGCCGGCAAACGGTCGATCCAGAATTTGTCGTCCTTATGGGGGCCTTCCACGGGAACGCCTGTTTCCTCGGCCAGGTCCGCCACGCCGCCCACGTGATCCAGATGGCCGTGAGTGCAGAGAATTTTCTCCAGCGCCATGCCGGTTTTCTCCATCGCTCCTTTCAATTGCGGCAGGTCGCCGCCGGGATCGACCACGGCCCCCCTCATGGTTTTCTCGCACCAAATGAGCGAACAGTTTTGCCGCAGCGGCGTGACAGGAAGAATGGCGGCTTTCATGGGCGGTTTCCTCAAGGCGTTGACCCGCGAGATTTAAATTCAAGAGGGGCCGCGTCAACGATCACAAACCGTTGCGGGGAGGCGTGATGGATTTTTTACGTCATGGGCGGCGCCTTTAACAGGTGAAACAACCAGGCAGCGCCGCGAACGCCCGCCGCCGGCGCCAAATCCTTGGATGGGTTTCGCGGATCATCTCTTCATGCACGCCCAGGCAGCCCGTGACGATAACCTTGCCGTTCTCCGCCATCGCCTCGCCAATGGCTTCCAGGCTTTCGGCGCGCCGGGAACGTCGGAGGCAAGAATACAAGGATGAGCGCGATACGCATCCGGATATCCAAACCGAAAAGCGGCACGGCGCGTATGCCGGTTTGACGGCGCCGCCCAAGCGATTTACCGTTCAGATAGCCACGAGAAGAAGGAGTCACGATCCATGCGCCTGCAAACTTCCACCTGGCCGGAAGTCGATGAGTATCTGAAACGCTCGACGGGAATCATTATCCCCATCGGTTCAACGGAACAGCATGGACCCAACGGCTTCATCGGCACGGACGCGCTCTGCCCGGAAATTTTGGCGGGCGGGTTGTCGGCGCGATACGGAACCCTGATCGGTCCGACGCTGGCCGTCGGCATGGCCCAGCATCACCTGGGTTTTTCAGGATCGATCACTTACCGGCCGACGACGATGATCGCCATGATCCAGGACTTGGTGAATTCGCTCGCCAAGCACGGCTTTACCCGTTTCATGTTCCTGAATGGCCATGGCGGCAATATCGCCACGGCGTCGGCGGCTTTTTCCGAGATTTACGCGGAGAGCAGCCTGGGCAAGGCCGGCGACAATCGTCCGGACGTGCGCTGCAAGCTGGTGAACTGGTTCGCCTTGGCGGGCGTCACCAAGATCGCGAATGAGGAATTCGGCGACGACGAGGGCAGTCACGCGACCTGTTGCGAGGTGTCGCTGACCTATTTCGGTTATCCGGAAGACGCCGCCAGAGTTAGGGACGCCGAGATGGCGCCGGGACGCGCGCCGGAAGGGCCGATTTTTGACGCCGCCGATTATCGAAAGCGCTTTCCCGACGGCCGGATCGGATCGGACCCCCGCCGGGCCACCATTGAAGTCGGCGAAAAGTTGTTCGACGCCGCCGTGCCGGAAATTCACCAGCGCTATATTGAATTCCTCGAAGCGGCTTAAACGTCCGCGATGCTGGACACTGTTCTTCATGGCGTCGCCGTTGTCGGCCTGGCGCTGATTCTGGGCGGCATGGTGTTCTTCGCCGCCGTCACGGCGCCGACGGTTTTCAAAGCTCTGGAGGCCGAGCCGGCGGGCAGGTTCCTGCGCGCGATCTTCCCGGCTTACCATCTCTATATGGGGGTGATCAGTCTGGCCGCCGGGGCCGCTCTGGCGAAAAGGGATATTTATTCGGGGCTCGCCGTTCTGGGAATTTGCGCCTTGTTCGCCTGGTCGCGCCAAATTCTGACGCCGCGGATCAATTCCGCCCGCGACGCCAGTCTCTCGGGCGATGAAGCGGCGGCGGAGCGCTTCAAGCAGCTTCATCGGGTCAGTGTGTTGATCAACCTGTTCCAGATGCTGTTCGTCGCGGCGGTGTTTGCGAAAACGGCGCTGTGAAAGGACGCGCGTTGGTGAACGCCGCCCCGTCGCAGCCCGCAAAGCCTGGGGCGCTGGCCGCCTTTGGACGCCGCTGGATGACGCCGGCGGCTTTTCGGATGGCCGCGTCCGTCCCGGCGGCGCCGGAGCCGTTGAAGAATTGACCGGGCCGGCCTAGTCTGAACCCTATGGACTTTGGTCTTTCAGAAGAACAGCGCCTGTTCCAGGACGCCGTTAGCGGGTTCGCCGGCCGCTACCTGAGCGGCGGCGCCCTGGAGCGCGCCCATGCGGGCGAATATCCCCGCGACGTGGCCAGGTTGATGGCGGAAAACGGGCTGTTGGGGATCGCTATGCCGGAAGATGTCGGCGGCCAAGGCGGCTCTTTGATGGATGCGGTCATCGCCATTCAGGCGGTCGCCATGATTTGTCCGCGCTCGGCCGACGTTATTCAAGCGGGAAACTTCGGCGCGATCCGCGTGCTGGCCGAATACGGCAATGATGATCACAAGGAACGGTTCTTGAAGCCGCTGCTCAAAGGCGAGCGGTTGATCGCCGTTGGAATGACGGAGCCGGAAGCGGGATCGGCCGTGACGGAACTGAAAACGACAGCCACGCCGGATGGCGGCGGGTTTCGCGTCAACGGCGCCAAATGTTTCACCTCGCATTCGCCGGAGGCGGACTTTTTTCTGGTTTATCTGCGTTATGGTCCCGGAACGGGCGGCATCGGGTCCGTGCTTATCCCAAAGGACGCGGAAGGGTTGAGTCTCGGCCGGTCAACGCCCTACCTGGGCGGCGATGACTGGGCGCAGATCTATTTCGAGAACGTGCTCGTCCCGCCGGAAGACGTTCTACTGGGAGAAGGCGGCTTCAAAAAGCAAATCGCCGGTTTCAACGTGGAGCGCCTGGGCAACGCCGCGCGCTCCGCCGCGCTCGGCCGTTTGGCGTTCGAGATCGCGAAAGACCATGCCTCGACCCGCAAACAGTTCGGACGGCCTTTGTGTGAATTCCAGGGGCTCCAGTGGAAATTCGCCGAGATGCAGTTGAAGTTGGAGGCGGCGCAATTGCTGCTCTACAAGGCGGCGGCGGCGGCGGACGCCGGGTTGCCGAGCGCGCGGGACACGGCGCTGGCCAAGCTGGCTTGTAACGAGGCCGGGTTTTTTTGCGCCAATGAAGCGTTACAGGTGATGGGCGGCGCGGGGTACAGTCAGGATAACCTGGTGGAGTATTGCTTCCGCCGGACGCGGGGCTGGATGATCGCTGGAGGTTCCATCGAAATCTTGAAAAACCGCATCGCCGAGAGTGTGTTTGAGCGCCGGTTCGACCAACGTCCGCCGAGATCATGACCCGGTTGGGATTAATGTGTTCATTTGCTGACCGCCATGTCCGCGAGGGCGGACGTCCGGACCTGTTGATCCAAAGAGAATATCCAAAAGACGTCATCCGCGCGGCGCGAGGCCAGACCTCCGCGCGCGCAGGTTTGACGGGTGGTCAATGACGGACAAACCTTGCCTCGCCCGGGCGCTCTTCAATCCGCGGGCCGTCGCCCTGATCGGCGCCTCGGGGGATCCGGATAAAAACACGGGCCGGCCTCAACGGTTCCTGAAAGCGCACGGGTATCGGGGGACGGTCTATCCCGTCAATCCGACGCGGGCGGAAGTCCAGGGGGCTCGTGCTTATCGGTCCATCGCCGATGTGCCGGGTCCTGTTGACCAGGCCTTCATCATGACGCCTGCGGACCATGTGGCGGACGCCGTGAAAGCCTGCGGCGAGAAAGGGGTGCCGGTGGCTGCCGTCTATTCGGACGGCTTTGCCGAAACCGGCGCGGCCGGGCGCGCCCGCCAAGCGGAACTGACCGCCGCGGCCGGAAAGGCGGGCGTCCGCATCCTGGGCCCCAACGCCCAGGGCGTGATCTGCCCGGCGTCCAACTTAACGCTATCGGTCAACGCGGTGCTTGAGATGGAACGCTTGATCCCCGGCAAGCTCTCGCTGGTCTCCCAGTCGGGCACGATCTTGGGTGCGTTGCTGAGCCGGGGGTTTTCCCGCGGCGTTGGGTTCGCCCGGATGATTTCCGTTGGGAACCAGGGGGATCTCACCGCCGGCGATATTGTTGATCTAATGGTGGAGGATGAGGAAACCGAAGCCGTCCTCCTGTTCCTGGAAGGAATTACGGACCGGGAAAAATTGGCGGCCGCGTCCAGACGCGCGTTCGACGCGGGCAAGCCCGTGATCGCTCTCAAACTGGGCCGCTCCAGCGTTGGCAGGGATTTGGCGGTCAGTCATTCGGGCGCCATCGCGGGCGCGGACCGGGCCGTCGATGCGTTCCTTGAAGCCAATGGCGTCGCGCGCGTCGATATGCTGGAAAGCCTCATTGAGGCCCCGCGTCTGTTTATCGGCCGAAAACCGCCGGCGCCCGGCGCGGGCGTGGCTGTCGTCACCACCACGGGCGGAGGCGCGGCGATGGTGGCGGACCAGTTGGGGCGCTTGGGCGTGTCATTGGTCCCGGCGCCGGACGCCGTGCGCGCCGCCCTTCGTGAAAAAGGCCTGGAAATCGGGCGCGGACCCTTGGTGGATTTGACTATGGCGGGGACGCGGGACGGAATTTACGGCACAGCCCTGAAAAGCCTGCTCGACGCGCCGGAGGTCGGCGCCGTGGCGGCCGTGGTTGGATCAAGCGGGCAATTTCATCCGCGCTTGGCCGTCTCCCCCATCGTTGAAGAAGCGAGGGAGGCGTCAAAACCTGTCGCGGCCTTCATCGTTCCCCAGGCGGAAGAGAGCTTGGGGATGTTGGAGGAGAACGGAGTGCCCGGCTTCCGTACGCCGGAATCTTGCGCGGATTCCTTGTCCGCGTTCCTGAATTGGAAAGCGCCAACCGCTCCGGCCAAGCCGTCCATGAATGTTTCGGAAGCGGAGCGGAGATTGGAGTCCGCCGCCGAACCCCGCTTGAACGAGCGTGAGGCGGCCCTGGTTTTTGAAGCCTTGGGTGTTCCCATTGCCGCCGCCCAGATCATCTTGGAGCCCCATGAGCCGGTAACTCTGGGCTTTCCCGTCGCGGTGAAGATGTTGAGCCGGTCGATCGCCCATAAATCCGATCGGGGCCTGGTTGAATTGGGCGTCATGTCCCAAGAGGAGATTTACGAGAGCTGCGAGCGCATCCACGCCCGCCTCGGCGGCCTTGACGACACGGAAGGGATGTTGGTGCAGAAAATGGCGGATGGCCTGTTCGAGGTCATCCTGGGTTTCCGGGCGGACCCGGAAGCGGGTCCTGTCGTCATGGTCGGCCCTGGCGGCGTTCACGCGGAACTTTATGGTGATGTGGCGCTGCGCCCGGCGCCGCTCACGAAGAGCCAGGCCATGGAAATGCTCAAGGAAGCGCGGGGACTGAAGCCCTTGTTCGGCTATCGTGGGGAAGAGCCCGGCGACACGGACGCGCTCGCCGAGACGATCAGCGCGTTTTCCCATTTAGCCTCGCTTTCCGGCGTGGTTACGGAAGCGGAAATAAATCCGCTGATGGTCATGGAAGAAGGTGGGGGCGTCGTCGCCGTCGATGCGCTTCTGGTGCGAACGGCCGCGGCGGGATCACCATAATGACAGAATATTTGACCGTTTGGACCCGGCGCCGGCCATTTTGCGCCACTTGGGATTAGCCTTTGACGATATTAACGACCGCGCTTTACCTATTGCATAGGTAAGGCAAGACAAATCCCCAAGGAGACCGCCCGCCATGTCCAAGATTTCTATCCGGTTCACCCGTTTTTCCGCCTTCTACACGCCCTTGATCGCAACCATGGCGGCGGGGTTTTTGAAGGAGGAGGGCCTGGAACACGAATGGTCCGTCTCCGCGCCCGGCGAGTCGGCCGTCGAGGCTTTGCTGGATGGTTCGGCTCACGTGGCGCAGTCGGCGCCCAGCCAGAACCTGAGCGTCCTGGCGAGGGGAGGCGCCCCCCGGGTCAGGCACTTCGCGCAAGTGAATGAGATGGACGGTTTCTTCATTACGGGCCGCGACGCCGATCCTGATTTTACGTGGGACAAATTGGAAGGGTCGGAAGTCCTCGTGGACCACGGCGGCCAGCCCCTGGCGATGTTCAAATATGCTTGCATGAAGGCCGGCGTTGATTTCGATAAAATCAACGCCACGGACGCGGGCGGCCCCGCCGCGATGGACGAGGCGTTCCGGGCCGGCGCGGGTCAGTACATTCATCAGCAAGGCCCCGCCCCGCAAAAGTTGGAATTTGACGGTCTCGGCCACGTGGTCGCCAAGGTGGGCGAGTTGGTCGGCCCCAATGCGTTCTCGTCCCTGGCCGCGACCCCCGCCTGGCTGGAGACCGATATGGCCAGGGCCTTCACCCGGGCCTACGTCAAGACGCGGCGCTGGATTAACGACACTCCAGCCGCGGAAATCGCCAAGATAGAGAAAGATTTCTTCCCTGACATCAAGATGGCTGTGCTGACCAGTTGTATCGAAACCTATCAAGACCTCGGCAACTGGACGCCCCATATCGAGATCACGGAAGAGGCGTTGGACGCGGCTCAGGCCGTCTTTGAATACAATGGCCGCTTCACCGGGCGCTTTCCCTACGATCAGGTTTGCGCCAAACCTCCCGAGGTTTAAGTGGCGGCCGTTCTCCAAACCTGTCACGCCCGCCCGCGCGGGGGTGACGGCCAGAATGGAATTGTGAGGTCTCGTCACGTCTCCCATTCAGACACGCCTTCGGCGTTCCACGAGATGAGGCGGTCCGATGATTGGTTTCCTCGCGTTCATCCCGGGGAAAGGCGCGAAACGCTCCGCCTCGAAGGGAGAGGATGATCATGAACGCCGCTCCGCCGCCTTGGAAAGCACGTCTGCCGCAACTCACCTCGACCCATGTGGCGGGGACGGCGAATATCATCTCGGTTTCCGCCATGGCCCCGGTCATCAGCGGGGAATTTGATTTAAGCGCGGCCCAGTTCGGCCTGTTCATCACCGCCTATTATGGGGCGCAAGCCCTGTTTTCGGTCCCGTCGGGCGGCCTGACGGATAGAATGGGCGTCGGTTGGACTATTGTGACGGCTCACGGCGTGATGGCGGCGGCGGCGGTCACATTGGCGCAGGCGCTCAATTTCACCGCCTGCCTGGCCGCTTTGTTCGTTATGGGGGCGGGCTATTCCATGACGAATCCCTCGACAGCGCGTGGCGTCGCGGATTGGTTCCCCCGTGAAAAGCGGGGACTCGCCATGGGGCTGAAGCAGGTGGGAGTGCCCTTGGGAGGACTCATCGGCGCTGGCGCCGGGTGGCTGGCCGCGGATATCCATTGGCAGACGGTGATGCTGGGTGTCGCCGCGTTTATCGGATTGAGCGGTGTTTATTGCCTGAGTCTCGTCCCCGCGTCGCGAGCCGGCGCGGAAGGACGGCCGTCGGCGCTTCGCAATATTCGCGAAGTCACAAGGGACAAGAACCTCGCGGCCTATTTCGCTGGGTCCGGCATTACCAATGTGGGCCAGACGAATTTTTTCGCTTTCTTAACGCTTTTTCTGACAGAAGCCGCCCGGATGGGACAATCCACAGTCAGCTTATTCCTCGGCGTCGCCCAAACGGTAAGCGCCGTCGCCCGCATCGGTCTGGGCGCGGTCAGCGATAGGGCGTTCGGCGGCAACCGCCGGATTTTGATGGTTTGGGTGACGGGATTGGCCGCGCTCTTCACCGCCGCCATGGTTTGGGTTGAACCCATATGGGGGTTCTACACTGGCCTCGTGCTAACCGTGCTTTTGGGCGCCACCATCGCCGCCGTCGCACCGGTGGCTCAAGCGATTACGGTGGAACTAACCGAACCGCGCCTTGCGGGCTCGGCGACCGGCTATTCCATGCTGTGGATTCACGTGTTCAGCATGACGGCGCCGCTGGTGTTCGGATTTGCGGTCGACGCCTGGGGCGGGTTCGAGGCCGGCTGGCTGGCGACCGCTGGGATCATGGTCATCGGAGTGGGCTTGTTGGCCTTCGCCGTGAAATACCCCCGGCCTGGGGCGCGAACCGGATCTTAGATATGAACCGTCGTTTGCAGCACGTTTCGGGCCTCGACCATATCGTCGGCGGTTTCGCGAAACTTGATGTAGTGGGGCGCCAGGCGGTGCGCGTCGAGCGCCGCCTCATCCGTATAAACTTCGTAAAAATGGAAGGTGTCGTCGTCGTCGTTCGCCGTCATTACCCGAAATTCCTGGCAGTTCGGTTCGTCGCGCATGGAGGCGACGGCGTTCTCCATAATCAGCGGCATGAAGTCCTTGCCCATACCCGTTTTGCATTTGATGGTGACGAAAATGGCGAACTTATGCTGAGCCATCAATTCCTCCCGTTTAGTTTGACGCCCCGCCGCCGATCTTTGTCGAAACGGGGAACGTTATTGCGTTATCGGCGTGACAGACGCGAGCGTATTTCCCAATATGGCGCGCTGAAATGCAAGGCTGAACCGGGCGGTTTTCCCGCCGCCGCCAGTCAAGCGCCTGATGTTAAACGCGAAAAAAATCTGAATGGCCGTCAGTGTAGCGGCCGGAAAGGACCAACCGAAAGGGTGGAGGACGCCATGATCGACTACACGCCGCATCGCCACAATGATTTCGAGGTGCTCCATGAATTCGCCAAGGCGGCGCGGGAGAAATTAGACGGCGACATCTGGGATTACATCGTGGGCGGCGCGGAAACCGAGGCGACGGTCAAGCGGAATCGCCTGGCGATTGAACGGTTGGCGTTCCGGCCCAGGGTGTTGAACGACGTGACGGGACTGGACTCTTCCGCCGAGTGCTTCGGCGAACGCTTGCGCCTGCCGGTCTGCCTGGCGCCCATCGGCTCGCTCCAGGACATCGCGGACGGCGGCGGGGCGGCGGCGGCCAGGGGCGCCGGCGCGTTCGGTTGCGCGCACATGCTTTCCAGCGTTTGCGAACCCGGTATGCAGGAAGTCGCGGAACAGGCGCCCGGCGCGTTTCGGATATTTCAGCTCTATGTGCGGGGCGGCGCGGACTGGGTGGATGATCAAGTTCGTCAAGCGATGGAACATGGCTATAAGGCCTTCGCGCTTACTGTCGACCTGGACGCCTATTCCCGCCGCGAACGGGACCGGGCCAAGCGTTACATGACGACAGGGCGCCGGGTGGCGGTTGGTGAGATCAATCAGGAACAGTTCAGTTGGAAGGACGTCGAGCGCATTCGCAAGGTGTCGAAAATCCCCCTGATCTTGAAGGGCGTCGCAACGGCCGAGGACGCGTCCATAGCCGTTGAGCACGGCGTCGATGTGGTCTATGTCTCGAACCACGGCGGGCGGCAGTTGGACTGGGGGCGGGGCAGCCTGGATGTGCTGCCGGAATGCGTGGACGCCGTGAGGGGCCGGACGAAAGTCTGGATCGACGGCGGCTTCATGCGGGGCTCCGACATCGTCAAGGCCATGGCGCGGGGCGCGGACATGGTGGGCGTCGGCCGGTTGCAGGCGTTGGCGCTGGCGGCGGACGGAGCGGACGGTGTGGTGCGGATGCTCGAAATTCTGGAAAACGAGGTGCGGATCGCTTTGGCGCTCCTCGGCGTCACCAGCTACGCGGCGCTTTCCGGCGCGCATCTGCACGAAGATTACCCGGTCGGCGTCCCCCATGTCTTCAGCGCGTTTCCGCTGTTGGACGAGAAATATTAGAGGATTTGTCAACCACGGCTTTTACCCTGTGGCGGTTCGGGCGGTTTGAGACTCCGGCCTGGCCCCGGAGAGGTCGTTCGGAATATGGGCCACTGGGGCCAACTGTTCCGGCGCCTGGCGGGGAAGAGAAATTTGACGGTCCTGCCCGGCGCCAAGATGTCGTTCCCGCGAAGGTGGGAATCCAGACCGTCCCTTATCGCTCTTAGTCATTGGCTGGAACGCGGGGCGCGTCGCTGGTCTCCCGCCTGCGCGGGAATGACGGACGGGAATGACGGAATGGGAGAGGGGGGAAATGACAAAAAGAGGCTTCCCGACCCCCGGTTTGGCGGTGAAGCCGGGATCTATGCGCCGCCCGGCTTGCGGTTCTTGATGAAATTATAGACTTCCGTGAAGTCCGTGTCCGGCATGGCCTCTGAACAGGCGGACCAGATTTCCGTTACGCGCTCGCCCATCCGGTCGGGGGTTCCGGCCTTTCTGACGTTCTCCAGATAGAGCTTGACGTCTTTCGTAAGGAGCGCCGTTTTGAATCCGGCCTGGAATTTTCCGGTCAGGACTTGTTCGGGAAACTTGTCCCTGCTGGCCGTGTTTTGGCCAGTGGAGACGTTCACCGCGTTCAGAATGGTTTTCATCTCCAGCCCCTGAGACAGCCCGAACAGCACCGCCTCCGAGGTCGCCGCCATGGCCGTCGCGGACAGAAAATTGTTGAGCATCTTGAGCGCCTGGCCCAGGCCCGGTTCGGCGCCTACGTGGAGCGGGTTCGCGCAGAACGCGGCGAGCACGTCGCGATGGCTTTCCATGGCGTTCGCCGAGCCGCTCCACATCACTGTGACCGTGCCCGCGACGGCGCCCTTTTGTCCGCCGGAAACGGGTGCGTCCACATAGTCCACGCCTGCGGCGGACAGGATTGCTCCAGCCTCCCTCGCCGCGTTGACCCCGATGGTCGAAAGATCGATGACGAGACTAACGCGCTTATCCGGGGCCGCCGCGATTTCCCGCGCGACAGCGACGGATACGGGGCCGTCCGGCACGCTCATGAAGATTGTGTCGCAGGTTTGCGCGAGGTTGGGCGCGCCATCGACGGCCTTGGCCCCTTCCGGAGCGAGAGCTTGGGCGCCGGCTTTGTCGAACACGCGCAGTTCGAAGCCCCCCTTCGCGATATTCGCGGCCATGGGCCCGCCCATCTGGCCAAGTCCGATAAAACCCAGGACGCGGTGAGACATTTCGGTCATCCGTGCGACTCGCGGGCGGGTCAGTCGATTGATGAGGCGTCGACGCCTTCGGCCTTCAGCACCTGGCGAGCCAGACGGAAGGCCTCGATGCCGGCGGGAATGCCGCAATAAACGCCAATCTGTAGACAAATCTCGCGAAGCTCCGCCAACGTCACGCCGTTCCGGATCGCGCCGCGGAAGTGTATCTTGAATTCCTCGGGCTTGCCCAGCGCGGCGAGCATTCCGAGGTTGAGGATTGACCGCTCCCGCTTGCCCATTACACCTCGACCCCATGTGCCGCCCCAACAGTATTCGGTGACAAAATTCTGGAAATCCCGGTTGAAGGCGTCGGCGTTGCTCATGGAATGATCGACATACTCGTCACCCAGAACTTCCCGGCGGTACTTCATGCCGATGTCGAACCGCTCGCTGTCGTTGGCCATGGTGGAAACCCCTCCGCGCAAAAAAGATGGTTGTTGTATACGGCACGGGAGCCTCGGAGAGAGCGTGGTCAGCGTCAAGACTAATTCGATGAAAAACGTTCCAGAGGCCGAAATGCGACGACGCGCCGCAATCTAAGGTATATCTCTGCGCCAACCTTGCATAAATACGCGCGAGAGACTCCCGTAACCAAGCGTTACGGAAATCGCAAAACCGCTGATTAATACATTCTAAGTCACTGAAATAAAATTCTTTTTGACGGACACCATCCGGTAATATCACTGTGAATAAATCAACGCGGGATGAAGCGGGAATAGGTTTGACATGGTATCCCAGCCTGCTTAGGTTCCCTGGTCACGACCAAGTATATAATGACATCAAGCCGACTTGATATCCGAGGAAGACGCATCGTGAGGGCTCTGCTCGAAATCGATAATCTCCAGACCCATTTTTATACATCGTCCGGCGTCGTGAAAGCCGTCGATGGGGTTTCTTATGACGTAAAAGCCGGTGAAACGGTCGCGGTGGTGGGCGAGTCGGGGTCCGGTAAGTCCGTGACCGCGCTGTCCATCCTTCGCCTCATTCCAAACCCGCCGGGCAAGATCGTTGGCGGCGAGATTCGTTTCGGCGACGCCAATTTGGTGGGGCTTTCGGACGAAGAGATGCGTGATCTTCGCGGTAAAGACATTTCGATGATTTTCCAGGAGCCGATGACGTCGCTTAATCCGGTGCTCAGTATCGGTCTGCAACTGACCGAACCAATGATGTCTCATCTCGGCATGGCGGAAGACGCCGCCTTGAAGCGCGCCGAGGAATTATTGACCATGGTTGGTATTTCCGAGCCGCAACGCCGCTTGAGCCAATATCCGCACCACCTGTCCGGCGGGATGCGTCAACGCGTGATGATCGCCATGTCGCTCGCTTGCGAGCCGAAGCTTATCATCGCGGACGAACCGACGACTGCGCTGGATGTGACGATCCAGGCGCAAATTCTGGAGTTGATGAAAGATCTGACTCGGGATATGGGCGTGGCGATGATTATCATCACCCACAACCTGGGTGTGGTCGCGCGTTACGCGGACAGGGTGAACGTGATGTATGCGGGCCGGATCGTCGAATCTGGCACGGCTAATGAAATTTACCACAATCCGAAGCATCCCTATACGCTGGCGCTCCTGAAGTCCGTGCCGCGCATGGATCAGGCCCGGCAGGAAAAGTTGGACCCGGTTCAAGGTCAGCCACCGGATTTGACGCGCCTTGACGGGGGATGTTCATTCCGCCCCCGCTGCCGTTACGCCGCCAGTGGCTGCAAAGACGGCTATCCGCCGCTCGAAGACATGGGCGCAGGTCACGCCTGCGCCTGCTTCCATAAGGACAATTTGGCCGGAGAAGCCGCATGAGCGAGGCCGCGGCGGATTTTGGCGCCCATCACCGGGGCAAGCCGGCGGATGAAGTCCTTGTCCAGGTCAATGACCTGAAAATGTACTTCCCGATTACCGAAGGTCTGTTCATTCAGCGCAAAGTGGCGGAAGTGAAGGCCGTAAATGGCGTCACCTTCGATGTGAAAAAGGGTGAAACCCTTGGCGTTGTGGGTGAGTCGGGCTGCGGCAAGACCACAACGGGACGCTGCATTTTGCGCCTGGAGGAAGCCACTAGTGGCGAAATTCTCTATCGCGGCAAGAATATCTTGGGCATGAAACGCGAGGAAATGCTGGATATTCGCCGTAAGATCCAGGTGATCTTCCAAGACCCCTATAGTTCACTGAACCCGCGCCAAACCATCGGCGGCATTCTTGGCGAGCCCATGAAGGTTCACGGGATTATCAAGGAAGAGAAGGCCCGCAAGGACCGCATTAAGTACCTGCTTTCCGTTGTGGGCCTTAACCCGAAATTTTCCGAGCGTTATCCGCACGAAATGTCTGGCGGCCAGCGCCAGCGTGTCGGTATCGCGCGGGCGCTCGCCATGGAGCCGGAATTTATCATCTGCGACGAGGCTGTGTCGGCTCTGGATGTTTCGATCCAGGCGCAGGTGATCAACCTTTTGGAAGAGCTTCGCGATGAATTTTCACTGACCTACATGTTCATCAGCCACGACTTGTCGGTTGTGCGTCACATCTGCCACCGCGTGGCCGTGATGTATTTGGGGAACCTTGTGGAATTCGCCGACTGTGACGAACTGTTCGACAATCCGGCGCACCCCTACACGAAGGCGCTGCTGCAAGCGGTGCCGGTCCCTGATCCGGCGATCGAAAAGGCGCGCGCTCACGAGACCATCAAAGGTGAAATTCCCAGCCCTATCAATCCGCCGCCCGGCTGCGTGTTCCATCCGCGCTGCCCCTTGGCGGTAGACGGCTGCAAACAAAAAGCACCAGAATTAAGAAAAGTGCGACCGGGCCACTGGGTGGCTTGCACAGAAGTGTGATTGCGGCGCCGTCTTTCCAAGACCGGCCGCAACGCACAATATGAACCGGAAAACGGTCCAAACAGGGCCCGCTTCCAATATTCAGGGTAAGGAGACGCTTCAATGAGGAAGATCGCCAATCTGGCATTCGCGGTGGCCGTGGGAGCGGGAACGGCCGTCGCGGCCAACGCCGTAAAGGCCGAAAAACCGAAGGCGGGCGGCACGCTCAACTTCGTCGTCGGTTCGAAAATTCCGTCTTATGACGGTCACAGGGAAACCACCTTCGGCATGATTCACCCGATCGCGCCGTTCTACAGTCTGCTGATCCGTGTTAACCCGGATAATCCGTCTTCGCCGACCGATTTCGTCTGCGACCTTTGCGAGGGCAAGGTTCCCGAGCCGACCGACGGCGGTAAGACCTACACCTTCAAAATCAAAAAGGGCGTGACCTTCCACGACGGCACGCCGTTGACCGCCAAGGACATCAAGGCGACCTATGACAAGATCATCTTTCCGCCGAAGGGCGTTCCCTCGTCGCGGAAAGCGTTCTTCAAAGCCGTCGAGTCCATTGAGGCGCCGGACGACCAAACCGTCGTCTTCAAGCTGAAGTTCCCGACCGGGTCGTTCATCCCGGCTCTCGCCACGCCGTTCAACTTCATCTATTCGAAGAAGGACCTGGACGAGAAGGGCTTCAAATGGCACGCCACGAACGTCAACGGCAGCGGCCCGTTCAAGTTCGTCGAACACGTCAAGGGCAGCCATGTGGCGGGCGTCAAGTTCGGTGACTACCACTTCGACGGGCAGCCGTACCTGGATGGTTTCCGCGCCATTTCCGCGCCGAAACTGGCTGTTCGTGTGCAGGCCATCCGGGGGGACCGGGCCGCCATTGAGTTCCGCGGTTTCCCGCCAAAACATCGTGATGATCTGGTGAAGGCTCTGGGCGACGATATCACCGTTCAAGAGTCCGACTGGAACTGCGTGCTTCTGGCCACCCCGAACCAGGAACGTAAGCCGTTTGACGATCCGAAGGTCCGCCAGGCGCTTACGCTGGCTGTTGACCGGTGGGGCGGCTCTCAGCACCTATCGCGGATCGCGATCGTGAAGACCGTCGGCGGCGTCGTGTTCCCGAACCACCCGCTGGCCGCCACAAAGGCCCAGCTGGTTCGTCTCAAGGGCTACTACACGGACGTCAAAGCTTCCCGTGAAGAGGCCAAAAAGCTTCTGGCTGAAGCCGGCCACTCCGGCATGAGCTTCGAGTTCAACAACCGGGGTGTTGACCAGCCTTACAAGGTTGTCGGCACCTGGCTGATTGGTCAGTGGCGTCAAGTCGGCCTGAAGGTCAAACAGCGCGTCCAGCCATCGCCGCCGTTCTATGCGACCCTGCGGAAGAAGAAAGACTTCGACGTCTCCATCGATTTCAACTGCCAATCCGTGATCAACCCGATCGCCGACGTCACGAAGTTCCTGGGCTCTTCTGGCAACAACTACGGTAACTACACCGATAAAAAGCTGGATGATATCTACGACCAGTTGCTGAGAGCCGGTTCCGAGGCCGAACAGGCCAAGATCATGCGGGTCTTCGAAAAGCGGGTTCTGTCCGACGAGGCTCACATAGCCGTTACGCTGTGGTGGTACAAAATCAACCCGCACCGTTCCTACGTTAAGGGTTGGAGCATCGCACCGAGCCACTACCTGAACCAGCAACTGGATAATGTCTGGCTCGACAAGTAGGGTCCGGTCCTGAGGAGACGACAATAAAATTCCCGCCCGTCCGGCCCGATCCGGGCGGGCGGGCTCCTCAAGCTCCAGGAAGAAACCCATGGGAAAATACATCTTTAAAAGAATACTCTTGATGCTGCCCACGATGTTTGGCGCGGCGGTGTTGATTTTCTTTCTATTACGGCTCGTGCCGGGCGATGTCTGTGAAGTTCGTTTGGCGGGGACGGGGCTTTACGCCGACCCAGCTGAAATTGAACTCTGCCGGGAAAATCTGGGGCTAAACGATCCCCTGATTGTTCAATTCTTCAACTTCGTCATCGGTTATGTCGTGTTCGATCTGGGCACCTCGATGTGGACCGGCGCCCCCGTGACCCATGAAATCGCGATTCGCTTCGAGGTGTCTCTGCAAGTCGCCATCATGGCGACGTTGGTGGCCATCGCGATCGCCATCCCGCTGGGCGTCATCTCAGCCGTGAAGCAAAATACCTGGACAGATTACTTCGTCCGTGCGTTTGCGATCGCGGGAATCGCCATGCCGTCGTTCTGGCTCGGAATTGTCATTATTCTCGGCCTCTTGATACTGACGCAAAAATGGTTCGGGACGCCCTGGCTTCCACCAATTGAATTTAAGTCGCTGTGGGACGACCCGTTACACAATATAAGCCAGATTATCTGGCCGGCCGTGGCGACAGGGTATCGATACTCTGCGGTGGCGACCCGGATGACCCGCTCAGCGCTTCTTGAAGTGTTGCGTGAGGACTATGTCCGCACCGCCCGCGCCAAGGGTATGGTCGAGAAGGTCGTGATCAACCGTCACGCGCTGAAAAACGCCATGTTGCCGGTCGTGACTGTCATTGCTCTCGAATTCGCCTTCCTGATGGGGGGGTTGGTGGTGACCGAACAGGTGTTCAATTTGAATGGCATCGGCAAACTGTTTGTAGAAAGCGTCGGCAACCAGGACTTCACCTTAACGCAGAACCTGGTGATGCTCGTGGTGTCCGTTTTTGTGATTACCAACTTGGTCGTAGATATTTTCTACGCCTGGCTGGATCCGCGGATCCGGTATAGCTAGGGGGGAGCGCGGACATGACGACCGTTTCAGAAGTTCGAGCGGAAGCTGAAATCGAGGATATCGCCTCCAAGAAGACCCTCTGGGACGAGTTCGCCACGATGTGCCGGAAACAGCCTCTGGGCATGGCTGGCGGAGGTATCGTTCTGGCCATGATCCTGATGGCGGTCTTCGCCGATTTCATCGCGCCCCATGAGCCGGAAATCGAGGATTTTTCGGTCATGCTGATTGCGCCGGACGCAAGCTATTGGCTTGGCACCGATCAGTTTGGGCGGGATATCCTCAGCCGGATTATTTACGGCGCCCGCACGGCCTTGTTCGTCGGTTTCACAGCCGCTTTCGTCGGGGCTTTCGCCGGCCTTATCCTGGGGGTCGCCAGCGCGTATTTCGGCGGTTACTTCGATCTTATCCTGCAACGCGTCCTTGACGTCTTCATGGCGTTCCCGCTGATCGTTCTGGCCCTGGCTGTTGTGGCGACGTTGGGCACGGGTGTCGAAAACGTGATCATTGCGATTACGATCACCTTCATACCTCAGTGCGCGCGGGTGATTCGAAGCAACGCCTTGGCCATTCGAGAAATTCCTTACGTCGATGCGGCGCGGGCGCTTGGATTCGGTCATGTGCGGATCATCCTGCGCCATATGTCTCCCAACGTCGTGGCACCCTTCCTGATCATGCTCACGTCCTTCCTGGGCCAGGCGATTCTGCTGGAAGCGTCCCTGTCCTTCTTGGGCCTTGGCGTACAGGAGCCAACCGCCGCTTGGGGGTTGATGCTGCAAGGCGGCGCGGAAGAATTCGCTGAAAGCGCTCCCTGGGTCGCCATCTTCCCGGGCGTGGCCATCTCGCTCGCCGTGTTCGGATTCAACCTGTTTGGCGACGCCGTCCGCGACACCCTGGACCCGCGTCTGAGGTCCCAGTAATTCCCATGCTTGGCTATCTCGTGAACGCCGTCCGGTTTTGACTGGACGCCAAGGACGAAGCGGCGAAGGCTAAAGCCGCCGCATTGAATTCACGCCCGCAGTTGGCTACGGCCTGATTCTGTCCGCAGAGTTATCCACATCCCGGCAATGACGCGATCAGACCAGGACGATACGCCTTATCCCAGATATACGCCGCCATTTACATTGATGGTCTGACCCGTCGTGTAGGCCGCCGCCGGTTGGCAGAGGTAGGCGACGGCCTCCGCGATTTCGTCCACGTGGCCCAAACGGTCAATGGGAATGTCGATGGATGAGTTGGGGCGGACGCCGGCGGAGGCGGGGCGAACGGTGTCGATGAGTCCCGGTGAGACACAGTTCGCCGTAATGCCGTCTTTGGCGAATTCCGTGGCCAAACCGCGGGTGAGGCCGGTGAGGGCCGCCTTGCCCGCCAGATTATGAACACGGCTCTTGGTTCCGATCTACCAGCTGACTCCGCCAAGACCGACGATCCGTCCCCATGCTTTTGATTGCATGGAGGGAATGACGGCTTGCGCGAGGTGAAAGGCGCTGTCGAGCGTTAAGTCGATAACGTCCCTGAATTCCGCGTGGGTCATTTCCAGGAACGGTTTTTGGCCCCGCCGCGAGGCGTTGAGCACCAAGATATCCACACCGCCCAGCGGTTCCGCCGCCGCCACAAGGGCCTGGCAGTCCTTGTGGTTCCCGGCGTCGCCCATTTGAACGGCGGCTTCAACGCCCCGCGCCCGGACTTCATCGGCGACGGCGTTGGCGGCGTCCGGATCGCCGAGGCCGTTGACGACGATGTTGGCGCCGTCGTTCGCCAGGCGAAGCGCGATGGCGCGGCCGATATTGCGGGCGGCGCCGGTGATCAAGGCGGTCTTGCCTTCGAGGGTTTTCACAGGTGTGTCCTCTTCGCTAGGAGCCTTTGAATTCGGCTTTCCGTTTTTCGGCGAAAGCGTTGACGCCTTCATGAAAATCCGCAGACCGGGAGCAGTGAACGAAGCTCGCTGTCTCCGCCTTCAATTGCTCCTCCAGGGACCGGTTGATGCTGTCCGACAACAGGCGCTTGGTTTGCGCATAGGCCGCGCCGGGGCCCGACGCGATGTGGCTGGCCATCTTCAACGTCGCGGACTCCAGGTCTTGCAGCGCGACGACGCGATTCAACATGCCGAAGCGATAGGCTTCCCTCGCGTTGAATCGCTCCGACAACAGGGCGATCTCCATGGCGCGCTTGTATCCCACGGTGCGCGGCAAGAAGTGGGTGGCGCCCCCATCCGGACTGACGCCGATCAGGGAATAGGCGAGGGTGAAGAACGCGTCGTCAGAGGCCAGGGCCAAATCGCAGGCCAGCGTCAGACTGAGTCCCGCGCCGGCGCAGGTGCCGGAAACGCTGGCGATGACGGGCTGGGGAAGCGCGCGGATGTTCTTAATGACGATATGGATGCGGTCCAGGCGGCTTTCGAAATCGGCCGCGGTCTTGGAGCGGTCCGGCTCTTCATCCAAAAGGGTTTTGAAACTCTTTACGTCGCCGCCCGCCATGAAGTGGCCCCCGGCGCCCCGAAGGACGACACATCGCACGTCTTTCGCGGTCTTCAGTTGCCCGGTGATCTCGATCAGCGCCGTAGTGACGTCCGGCGTGATCGCGTTCAGGGCTTCGGGCCGGTTGAACGTGATCCAGCAGATGTGATCGACGGCCTCGGCCAGAACCGTCTCATTGGGCGATGTGACCATGCCCGTCCTCCCTTTGGTGTCTTGATGAATGTTTCTAAATGGACGGCGGGCCGATACTAGCGCAGCCGGAAGAGAGCGTCCAAGTCCGAAAGAGGCCGCCGGCGCGCCGAAGGATACCGACGCGCCACGCGCCTCCGGCGCTCTCAAGCGAGGCGGTCAAGCTAAATGGGGACGAGTCCGTGAATGGCGCGGCTCAAGCGTCAACTGCCCGGCTGATTATCCCAATAATCGATGTTGAGATCGCGGATGAGATGGTCCTGACCCCATTCCAGGCATTGGCGCATGCCGGAGAAGCGGAAGTCGTCCACTTCCTGGAAACAGCCGTCGTACTGTTCGCGAGCAAGCGTCATGGCGACTGCCGGCGTTTGGGCCGATGGTTCATCACCGATGGTTTGACGCCAGAAGGTCTCAGACGCGGCACGAGGCAGTTCGGCGCCCCTGGGCAGCTTGTCCCGGACGCGGGCCAGCACCCTGGCCGCCTGTCCCTTGGGCGAGCGATCAACGATCTTCCCGCCCAACTCCCGAAGCGATTTCGTGACGTGGGCGATTTCCCGTTCCGTGATCGGATCGTCGTCGTCCGCGTCCGGCACGGGGATCAGCGACGCGTTGCGGGCGACGGATAGCCTTGCCTCGCCGCCCTTGGTCAGCGCCTTCAACGCGGTTTCCGTGATGACGCCGGACACGGCCATGAAGCCGCGGGCCTCGACGAAGGCCAAATGGCGGCTGGCGGGCGTCGATATCTTCTTGCCGTCGGCATGCGTGACGGTCAAGGTGAAGGCGCGGGGATCGGCCGGCGCATAGGCTTGACCGGCGCTGGGCGCGGGGCGGTTTTTTTGCAGACAATAGGTGGTGAGGTCCGCCTTACAGAGTCCATCGGCGCAATGAAAGGAAACGCCCTCCAAGGTTTCCAGGGCGGCCAGAATTTGCGGCGCGGCTTGGGCGCCGGCGCTCAAGCCCGTGATCAGGGGCAAAGCGCAAAGCGCGCCCCGCAATCCCGTCGATTTCAGTCCCATGCCTTATTCTCCTCGTCAGACGCCAAGGGGTGATCCGGGAGCGGTCCGGGGTTGGGTTCTAGCTGCCCGGTTCGGCCCGCTCCCAATATTCGGAATTCAACGGCGCCATCAGGTCGCCGTGACGGTATTCGAGACAGGACCGGACGCCCGCCATGGAATAATAGGCCGCGCCCGCAGTGCAGCGGTCAAAGGCTTTTTGGGCCCTGTCAAGCGCTTCCGGGTTTCGCTTGATGGTTTCGCTGAAATCCTCGACAACATCTTTCCACAGTTCCCGCAGCCGCTCGGGCGTCGCCCGGTCGCGCGGTTCGGTGATGGTGGCGATGGCCTGGTTCAACAGATGCGACGCTTTCGCTTTGGGGGACTGGTCGATGGTCTCGGACCCCAATTTCCGGAGCGAGCCCGTGACGTAAGCGATTTCCCCAGGGCTTAAGGGGTCCGGGTCGCCCGGAACGGCGGCCGGGATCAGCGACGCGTTCGGCTTTACGATCAGGCGCGCCACCTTCACCGGCTTCGACAGAATTTTCGGATCGATTGCCACGCGCACCGACGTGAAGCCGCGCCGGGATGAAAAGCTCAACCCCTCGCCCACGTCGATCACGTCCGTGCGCCCGTCCTCAAGAGTCACCTTCAGGGCGAAATGATCGCCGGACGGATGATAGACCGTGCCGGTGTGGGGGATGTCACGGTTTTTTTGCAGACAAAAGGCCGACAGGTCCGTGTGACACTTGCCGCCATGGCAGACGACGCCGGCGCCGTCGGCCATGGCGACGACGGCGAGGATTTGCGGCGCGGCCTGAACCTGCTGTCCGGTTCCCATTCCGATCATTAAGGCTAGAGCGGCCGCGGCGGCGGTGACATAAGATTGTTTCATGGCTCAACTCCGCTAAAACGAAAGTGTTAAATCGTTCATTGGCGAAAGGGACCGGAAGGCTCCCATTTTATTGCAGAAAAACCCGCCAACCGCAAAGTTCAAGCGCCAAAGAGGCAAGGGCGATCTTACGTATTTCAATTCAGGATTGATTCAAATTCAAGGCCGCTTTATGCGCCGCCTCTATTATTTGAACACTCATCAAATCTATTGTCGGTTTCTCTGTCAGTTTTTTCTCCGGTTTTCCCGATCAGGGCTATCGAGCCCTTTCAAAATACATCGGAATTTCCTAGTTTGAGGCCGTTATATTCCGCCCCGCGCGAAATACGTTGATCATGCGGATTGATCAAACGACCCACACGGGACGAAACACTATAAGTATTATACAGATTTTCGAGCGATTTCCCAGCCAAGAAGAGGGCTGTCTTGGCATGTCCAAGGTGTCGCCTCACACCGTCGTCAAGCACCAGGAATGGCGCGTGGACGATGGCATTCGCGCCAACACCATTGAAGTTTCCGGGCGTTCCTAAAGCGCGGCGCGTTTGGAAAGTTCCACGGCGTTAGCCGCGAACACCCGCAACGCCATGCCGACGAATTTTGTTGTCGCTGCTTATGCTTGACGATGAATGATAAAAGGCGCCCCTGCTTATTTCAGTGGCGTGTTGAGAATTTGGACAATAATACCGCCAACCGCAACTCCGGCAACAACACAAGCAACGCCGATTTTCCAAAATTCGGTTTGTGCTTGCTTGAGAACCGACGCTGTTTGAGCCTTGATCAACTCAATTTCAAATTCGTCTTTATCGGCCATTTCTTTCTTCGTTGATGTTTTGACAGTACAATTACCGCCTTTAAAACGAAGAATTTCAAGACATTAAACTGGGAAATTCCGAAATGTAATATGCGTTTCGTTAAAGTGCGAACCTTACCCGCGTGTTCGGCAAGGGGGGATATTTTCGGTTGCTGGAACTTAACGCCCGCATGATGAAACCGAGTCCGGGGCCGCCGACGAAAAAGAACGACCCGACCCACAACACGGACAGGTCGTTCGGCATGGCTCCTTCGACAAGGTCCATCGCGGTTTTTTGAGGCTTCATAACGGCTTTCAGATGTCGCGCGCCGGTCGTGACCACACCATCCGCGCGACGCGGACATCCCGGTTCTTGCGACCCGGCGTGAAATTGATCTCGGAATATTCTACGTTCCGGGAAGGATCGCTCTGCCGCAATTTACGGCAATTTCCATGCCGGGAATTTGATTTACTCAATACGGCGAGTGCATGCTCAATCTTCAATCCTCATCCATGAGCGCCCAGACTTGCCGCATCGGCAATTCGGTCTGTATGTCGGCTGGTAATTTGGGATATACGCTCTGAATTTCATTGACGAGTTTCTTCGCGTTCCACAAGCGAATATTGAAAAAACCCCGCCGCGCTTCCCCTTCCACATGGCTATTTAAACCTCCTCAAGACACGAACAGGCCGTGCTTCGCGCCAAATTTCTGCATGCCCCCTTTCAACTCATCATAATCCTTGGACCCGATGGTAGAATCGCTTGACTTGACCTGAACGCATAAACCCGGTTCATCAAATCCTATTGCGCCCCGGCCCGCCAAAATATCAACCCCGCCATCAGCCCCTTTTCGCTGGTTTGTCTGCACCTCAAAGCCTTGCGCCCTTAACACGTCGGCGACAAGATATTCCATCTTGTCGCCTTTGAACTTTCGTCCGATGAAATCACTAATTTTTTGTTTGGCACGTTGCTCAAGATCAAAAACGTCACTTTCATCTATCAGGTCAAAATCATTATCGGCGGCAACGTGGATTCGCGGTTTCCCTTTTCTTTCAATGATGTCCTTAATTCGTTTTTCGGCGTCATTTCTAGTCACACGAAAAACCGTCAAAGCCGAACCAAAAGAATAAAAAAAGGTCTTGATCAAAGGCGCTTCGCGAGATCGGTTCATCTATCCATTCAATTCTTCTGCTATGGCGCGCATCTTCAGGATTGTCCGCAACATACTCGTAATCACCCGAAACCTTTCCAAAAGCGATTGCGGGGCGCGTTTTCAGCGGTAGAGCGACAATATCGCCGTTTTGAATGGATTTTAGAAAATGGAACACTTGCCCGGCATGGTTACTCAATGTTCCCAATTTACAGTCAGGGTCGGACTGTTTCCAAAGCTCAAGGATTTGCTCTCGCTTTTCAATGCCCGACAAATCAGGAAGGTTGGTCCAGCCTATAAAGACGCGTCCACTCTCGAGCGCAAGATTTTCTCTTTCACCATGTTTCCCGGCCCTTACCACCCAAACCGTCATTTTTAATTTCCCCGAACACCGCCCATATTTCTTCAAATATAGTCCGAATTGGGCCTTCGGAACACCAATGAACCGGCTACGGTTTATTTCCCGTATTCCGGCGCCGCGGACCTCGCGACCGAGGCGTCCAGCGCCTCGTAATCGTAATAGTCCATCAGGTCGTATTGTTCGCTCCGGCTCATGACCCGGTCCATGAAACCCTCCGTGCCGTCCTCGTCGCGGATGTGGGCGTAGAGGTCCTGGAACACCCTGGCCGCCGCGCGGATCGAGGTCGCGGGCCAGATCACGATGTTGAAGCCCATCTCCCTGAATTCCTCGCCGGTGAGGAAGGGCGTGCGGCCGTATTCGGTCATGTTCGCCATCTTGAGCCCCGGAACCCGCTTGGCGAATTCCAGGTGGTCTTGCTTGGAGGGTAAACCATCGGGAAAGGTGACGTCGGCGCCGGCCTCGCGGTAAAGGTTCGCCCGCTCGATCGCCGCGTCCAGCCCCTCGACGCCCGCCGCGTCCGTGCGCGCGATGACGACCAGGGCGGACGACGCTTTTTTCGCCGCGGCGATCTTTTCGGCGGCCTCCGTCTTGTCCACCAAGCGCTTGTCGTTGAGATGCCCGCATTTCTTCGGCAGAATCTGGTCCTCGATATGAACGGCGCCGGCGCCCGAGAGTTCCAGTTCCCGCACCACCCGCATGGCGTTCAACACGCCGCCATAGCCCGTGTCGCCATCGACGATCAGAGGCAGGCCGGTGGCGCGGGAGACGGACCGGACGGCGCCGCAGAGTTCTTCCAGGGTCATGACGCCCAAATCGGGAAGGCCGAGGCTCGCGGTCACGGCGCCGCCGGATATGTAGAGCGCCTTGAACCCGGCTTGCTTGGCGCAAAGCGCGGCAAAGGCGTTGTGCGCGCCCGGCGCGCGGAGTATTTTGCCCTCGTCCAACAACTCCCGGAGGCGCTCGCCCGCCGGCCGCGGATTCCGCCCGTCGCCCTCAAGCCACGTCATAATCGATCTCCTCCCGGTTCATCTCTTGAGTCGCCCCAGTTAACGGCGTACCTATCGGGAAAGGCAAGAGCACACTTGTGGTTTATGACAAAGGTCACCCCGGGCGGCGTTTTCCGCAGCGTCCGCCTGAAATCCGAACGGGCGGCGCGGGGGATGACAAGAAGTTTGAGGAAGGAAAGAACGAATGACCAAAGCCGCCACCTTGGATGATCGTCATAATGTTGTTGAGGATATCGCCGCCCAGATCAGGGGCGGGACGGTTCGCGTTTTGAACGGGGATTAGGACATGATCCGCCTGGAAAGAGACGGCGCGCTCGCCCTGATCACCTTGGACGCGCCGGAGCGCCGTAACGCGCTCGACCTGGAGGACTGGGGACGGCTGGGCGAAATCGCCGGGGAACTGGACGCCGACGAGGCGCTCCGCTGTGTCGTGGTGACGGGCCGGGGGGATCATTTCGCCGCCGGCGCGGATATTTCCGAGTTTCCCGAGAAGCGCTCAAGCGCCGAGCAGGCGGCGGCGTATGGCCGCGTCGTTCAAGAGGCGCTGGAGGCTCTGGCCAACCTGAGGCATCCGACGATCGCCATGATCCGGGGCGCGTGCACGGGGGGCGGACTCGAGATCGCCTGCGTCTGCGACATCCGCATTGCGTCCGACGAGGCGCGCTTCGGCTTTCCCATCAATAAGCTGGGACACGCCCTCGCCTATCCAGAAATGGCGGCGGCGCTGTCGGTTATTCCGGCGTCCGTGCTGCTCGATTTGCTTCTCGATCCGCGCATCATCCAGGCGGACGAGGCGCTGGGGCGCGGCGTCATTTCGCGTCTGGCGCGGTTGGAGGATTTGGAGGACGAGACGGAAGACGCCGTGAAGCGCGTTTCATCGGGCGCGCCTCTCGCCAACCGCTATAATAAATCCTTGCTGCGTCGGCTGGCGAGGGGCGAGAGCCTAAACCAAAAACAGGTCCATGAGACCTATGGTCTTTGTGACAGCGCGGACTACGCCGCCGGGGTCGATGCATTCTTGAACAAAAAGAAGGTGACGTTCGAGGGAAAATAATCAACGCTGAGTGGTCATGGGCCGGTTTCAAGCGGTGCGCCGGCCCCGGCATGTTCCGCCAATCTCGGACGCGAGAGATTATCGGCTGTTTTTTTGGTGGGGCCGCCGCCGGCGTGGACAATAAAACCAATAACCATTAACCAAAAACCAGTGGAGAGACATCATGACGGCGACGGACGCCCTTCGCGATTTACTGGCCCGTCCGGGTATTCGGGTCGCGCCCGGCGTTTATGACTGTATGTCGGGAATGCTGGCGGAGCGCGCCGGGTTCGAACTTACGTTCATGAGCGGCTTCATGGTCTCCGCGTCGCGTATCGGATTGCCGGACACGGGGTTGATTTCGTATGCGGAAATGCGGGATCAGGCGGCGAGCATCGCCGCGTCAACCGGTATTCCCATGATCGGCGACGGAGATACGGGATATGGCAACGCCATGAACGTCAAGCGTACGGTTGAGGGGTACGCCCAAGCAGGCGCGGCTTGTGTGATGATCGAGGATCAGGCGGCGCCCAAGCGCTGCGGCCACACCCGCGGCAAACAGGTCGTCAGCCGCGGCGAGGCGTTTTCCCGCATCCGGGCGGCCTGTGACGCGCGTGACGCCGGCGCCGACATACTGATCATGGCGCGGACGGACGCGAACGCCACGGATGGCCTGGATGAAGCCATTGACCGGTGCCGCGCCTTCCGGGATATCGGCGTTGACGTCACTTTCCTGGAAGCGCCCAAGTCGGTCGATGAAATGAAGCGCTATTGCGATGAAGTGGACGGACCGAAAATGGCCAACATGGTCGAGCAGGGCGCGACGCCGTTCCTGCCGCCCGCCGAATTGGAAGCCCTTGGCTACAAGATCGGAGTATGGCCGGCGGCTCTGATGTTGGCGGCGATTCAGGGAATGGAAACCATTCTGGACCGGCTGAAAGCGGGCGAGGCGGACGAGGACGGCAAGGCCGCGTTCCTGCATTTGCAGGACATCGTAGGCTTCCCGGCGTACTACGAGGCGGAGAAGAAATACGCGGACAACCCGTCAGATAATTTAACTTCTTTTTGAAGGCGGGGGCTTTATCGGAGATGGCGAGATTTTCGTTTACGGCCTCAATTCCGCTGTTCGAATTCGCACCGGCGAGGTGGACGATGAGGCGTTCTAGGCAGTGCTGAAATTTGCCTTCAACATCGGCTGGCTCGGTTTGGAGGTTCCCATGCTGGAACGCCCCGGGCTCGCGAAAAGTTTGGGGTTCGATGTTCTGGAGTGTCCGTTGCCCTATGAGGCGGCGGCGGACGACCTCGCGGCGGCGTGCCGGGACGCCGGGGTCCGGTTTCTGATGTTTAACGGGGCCCCGGGCGACGGCGGCGCCGGAGAGTACGGACTTTCGGCCTTGCCCGGACGAGAGGACGACTTCAAGCGCGCCATGGATCGGAGTTTTCATTACGCGGAAACCTTGAACGTTACGTTCATCCACGTGTTGGCCGGGATTATTCCCGGTGACACGCCGCGCGAGGCCGCGTTCGAGACGTATGCGGGCAACCTCGACTGGGTCGCGGCGGAAGCAAGGGCGCGGGGCTTTCAGGTTCTGATCGAGCCCATCAATACTTTCGAGCGCGCGGGCTATCTGCTGAACCGGACGGATGAGGCCATCGCCGTGATCAAGGCCGTGGGGTCTGATAACATCGGCATTCAGTATGATTTCCACAACGCGCAGATGATGGAAGGCTACGTCACGCACTATCTGACCGAGGCTTTCCCCCATGTCCGTCACGTGCAGATCGCCGGTTTGCCCGGGCGCGCGCCGCCGGACGAGGGCGAACAGAGTCTATCCTATGTCTTCTCGTTGGTCGAAAGACTGGGTTATGACGGCCATGTCGGGTTGGAATACCGTGCGCGCAACCCGCGGGAGCCGGGATCGACAAAGGCGTCGCTCGCCTGGATGGAACAGTTCGGCTGGTGAGGGGCGGATACGGGCGCCGTGCTTCGGGGACCGGGGTTTTCCGGCGGCGGCCCGGCCGCCTTGCGGGACGAGAAGGTGATCTAAACATGCCCCAGACCTTATCGGACAAAATCATCGCGAAAGCCGCCGGCGTGAATAGCGTCACGCCCGGCGAGATCGTGACGTGCTCCGTCGATCTTGCGATGGCGCACGACTCCTCCGGCCCGCGCGCGTCGGGCAGGAAGCTGGATGAGTTGGGCGTGCCCGTCTGGGACCCGGACAGATATGTTGTCGTCACGGACCATTATGTAAATTTATCTGACGAAAACGCTATCGAGATACAGCGCTTCAGCGATGAATGGACCAAAGCGCATGGCGTCAGGAATTATCTGAAGGAACAGGGGATTTGTCACGTTGTGTTGCCAGAGAGAGGCTTTTTGAGGCCCGGTATGTTTTGCGTCGGCGCGGACAGCCATTCCACCACGGGCGGCGCGGTGGGCGCATTCATGGTGGGCGTCGGCGCGACGGAAATGACCGGCGTTCTGGCGACCGGTGAAATCTGGGTGCGGGCGCCGGAAACGGTTCGCGTCGAGGTGACGGGGCGGTTGGCCGCCGGCGTGGCGGCGAAGGACGTCGTTCTGAGCCTCTGCGCCCGCGTCGGCATTATGGGGTTCAACTATCAAGCCATAGAATATGCGGGCGACGGCGTGACCGCGATGTCCCTTCAGGAGCGCATGGTGCTGACCAACATGGCCGCCGAACTGGGCGGCAAGACCGGTATCGTCGCGCCTGACGAGACGACGCGCGATGCGCTGGCGGCCTGGGGCGTCGCGGAAGAGGACATTGACCTGGGGACATGGCAATCGGACGCAAACGCCCAATACGCGCGGGTGGAGGTGGTCGATGGAGCGGCCCTCGCCCCCCAGGTCGCCGCGCCTCATAGTCCGGAAAACTCGGCCTCCGTTGACCGGCACGCGGGCGTCCGGCTGGATCAGGCGTACATTGGGGCTTGCACGGGCGCGAAACTGGAGGACCTTCATATGGCGGCGGCCGTCATGAAAGGACGCAAGGTGGCCAGCGGAACGACGTTCCATGTCGCGCCTGCAACGCTTCGAATGCGCGAGCGGGCGGCGGCGGACGGCACGCTGAAGACTCTGGAAGAGGCTGGCGCGGTCATTTTGCCGCCCGGCTGCGGCGGTTGTATCGGGCTTGGACCCGCCGGGCTGGCCGAGAACGCCGTTGGCGTCTCGTCAACCAACCGAAACTTCGTTGGGCGGGCGGGACACAAGACGTCGCGGCTCTATCTCGCGTCTCCCTTCACCGTCGCGGCGTCGGCCGCGGCTGGCGAGATCGCCGACCCCAGGGAGTTTCTTTAATTTGACGTATATCATATCCTTGACGTCAAATCAGAAGCTTAAGCCAGCAGTGTTGAGTGACCGGCATGGCCAGCATTTTAGTCGGAGACGCGCCGCCCGGCCTGCATCGAAAACTCCGGGTGAGGGCGGCGGAGGAGGGCGGGGCCCTCTCGGATCAGGTTTGTTTGGAATTGCCCAGGCCGTAATATCCTCCTCCGGCCTGGAAGGAAGACAAGCCGGAGCGGTTCCGGCAAGAATCGCAAAGTTGCGGCGTTTTGTTCGCGAGGACGTTTTGCCGGACGTCCACCGCCCGATGTGGTCGATGACTTGATCGCGGAGCGTCGTGAAGAGGCGCGCCGCGAGGCGGAAGGGACTGTCTCAAAGCCGCCGCCGCGTCATCTCTGTTAACATCTTCCGTAGACAAGGTTTGGAGCAATCTCCGGCGCGGCTTTCCGGCAATCAAGGTGATCAGATGAGGGAAACGATTATGGGACGCGCATGGAAATACGGCGCCAACATCGACACGGACCAATTGGCGCCGGTCGATGCCTATATGCGCCCAGACCCGGACGAGGGGCGCTTTCAATGCCTGCGGGCCCTCGACCCGGACTTTGCCCGTGCCGTCCAACAGGGCGACGTCTTCGTTGCGACCGATAATTTAGGGATCGGGTCGTCCAGGGAATATGCGCCCTTGTTCCTGAAACTTCTGGGGATTGAAGCCGTCTTGGCGAAAAGTTTCGCCCGCATTTTTTACCGCAACTGTTTCAACCTCGGTCTGCCCGCCTTGGTGTTGCCCGAGTCGGACGACATCGAAATGGGCGACGCCCTCGCCATCGATCTGACGACCGGACGGATTTCCAATGAAACCCGGGGAAAAACCTATCAAACCCATCCCCTGCCGGATCATTTGATGGAGATGGTGAGAAACGGCGGGCTGATGGGGCATTTGAAGAAGCGTTTCGCCAAGGCGTAACGGGCGAGTTCCCGGGGCGGTCTCTCTTTTTCGGCGTCTGGCTGTTCATTCCCGCGCATGAGGTTGCTGATATCGATTGTGCCCGGACAACCGATAGTCCTAAAAAGACAGAATGTCGTCCGAAAACCGCCCCGCCGCCGTTGACGCCCTGGCCATGAGCGCATCGGAAGTCCGCGCCTGCTTTCTGGCGTCGGGTGAGGTCGCGGTTCTGGACTTGCGTGAAGAGGGCGTCTTTGGCCGGGACCATATGCTGTTCGCCGTGCCGGCGCCGCTCAGCACGCTGGAGTTGCGCATCGGCGATATGGCGCCCAGGCGCGACGTGCCGGTCATTCTGATCAGCGCCGGACTCTCCGACCAGCACCTGGCCGCGGCGGCGGCCCGGCGTTTGAATGCTCTTGGCTATGCGGACGTCCGCTATCTGGAAGGCGGCATGGCCGCCTGGCGGACAGCCGGTTATGAAGCCTTCTCCGGCGTCAATGTGCCGTCAAAGGCGTTTGGCGAGTTTATCGAGCACACTTGCGGCACGCCGCGCATTGACGCGCCGGAACTGAACGCCATGAAGACGGCGGGCGAGAACATGGTTATTCTCGATAGCCGCCCCATGGCCGAATACCAGGTGATGAACATACCAGGCGGTATAGATGTGCCGGGCGCGGAATTGGTGCATCGGGTGTTCGATATGGCGCCCGATCCGGAGACGACGGTGGTGGTCAACTGCGCCGGCCGGACCCGCAGCATCATTGGCGCGCAGTCCCTGATCAACGCCGGAGTCCCCAACAAGGTCGTCGCTTTGAAGGACGGGACCATGGGTTGGCATTTGGCCGGTTTTCGGTTGGAGCACGGACAGACCCGCCGTCCGCGCGCCCTTACGGCCAGGGGACGCCGGCGAGCCAAGGAAGCCGCCGAACGGGTGCGCCGCCGTTTCGGCGTGCGGATGACGACATGGGAAGAGGTCTCCGATTGGCGGGCGGACGTGAGCCGCACGACTTATCTTCTCGACGTGCGGAGTCCGGAAGAATTCCAGGAGAGCCGCGCGGAAGGGTCGCGCAACGCGCCCGGCGGCCAGTTGGTTCAAGCCTGGGACCACTATGTGGCGGTTCAAAACGCGCGTCTTGTTCTGCTGGATGACGACGGGGTCCGCGCCACCATGACGGCCAGTTGGATGATCCAGATGGGTTGGGACGGCGTTTATGTGTTGGCGGACCTGGAGGGCGCGCCAAGAAGGCTGAGCGGTCCTTACAAACCGGGAGTGCTTGGTTTGTCCGGCGCGCCTGTTGACGGGATAACCGCGCCAGCGCTGAAGGAGGCCCTGGACGACGGCACCGTCACTCTGATCGACTTGGCCGACAGTCTCACTCATCGGGCTGGGCATATTCCCGGCGCGCGCTTCGCCATCCGGGCCAATCTGTCCGGTAACCTCAAGGAGCTCGATCCCGCGAAACCGATTGTTTTGACGTCGCCGGACGGCGTACTGGCGCGGCTTTCGGCGGCGGACCTCGCCGGCGCCGGACGACTGGTCAGGCTGTTGAACGGCGGGACAGCGGCCTGGGAAAGCGCGGGGTTCGCCATGACGGCGGGATTTGAGGACGCGCTTGATGAGCCCATCGATAAATGGCGCCGGCCCTACGATCTCGACGACAACAGGGAAGGCGCCATGAAGCAATATCTGAGTTGGGAAGTGGATCTGGTTCATCAGATCAAGCGCGACGGGACCACCCGGTTCCGCACGTTTCCCCCAGGATGACAAGTCAGGGTGATGAGTATGAGACGGATCACATGGACCATATGGACCACGTAACTGATACGTCGGAAGGCCCGTTCGAAAGTCCGTTCGAAGGAAAGTTGATGAACGAGATCAGGGAGCAATTTTCGCAAGTCGAAAGTGATCCCATTACCGGCGATAGGATTTTTTTGGACAGCGGGGGCGGATCGCTCACCTTGAAGAGCGTCATCGATAGCCGGAGCGCGCTGATGGCCTATCCGGACGCGACGGGACGCGCCAATCCGGCGGCGCGTTATCTGGCGGATCGCGTCGATTGCGCGGTGAATCATATTCACCTCTATCTGGGCAGCGGCGGGCAAGGGCGTTTGGTCTTCGGCTTGACCGCGACGGATGTGCTGTTCCGCTTGATCCGAACGCTCCTGGAGCAGACGGAAAGGGGAGACGTTGTTTCATCGGGGCTGGAGCATGTGGCGAGCCGGGACGCGGCCGCTTATTGGGCGGGGAAATTGGGCAGGGTTTGGACGGAGGTTTCCGCCGATGGGGCGGCCGGTCTCGTGACGCCGGAAGATTACGCCGCCGCCGTAACGCCGGATACGGCGCTCTGCACCGTGGCGCACACCTCGAACGTCACGGGGCTGCGTGTTGACTTGGCCGGGATTGTCAAAGCCGTCCGGGCCGCCGCTCCTGATTGTTTCATCGTGTGCGACGGCGTTCAGCACGCTCCCCACGGCGCCATTAATGTGGCGGCGTATGACGTTGACGCCTATGTCTTCGCGCCCTATAAGGCGTTTTCCTGCCAGGGCGTGGGGGTGGGGTGGATCGCAGACCGTGTCAAGGATATTCCGCATGACAAGGTTCTTGGGCGCCCTTCCGACCATTGGGGTCTGGGGCAGCGCGATCCCGGCGCTGTTTGCGTTCAGTCGGACGTTCATACGTACCTGCGCTGGTTGGGCGGGCGGTTCACGCGATCAGATAATGACCGGACCTTGATCATCGAGGCCATGGACGCCGCCGCCAGGCATGAACGGGCCTTGATGCATCGTTTACTGCACGGCCCGGAGCACCGTGGCGGGTTGCTGCGGATGCTCGGGGTGACAGTGTTGGGCGGCGATAACCTGATGGATCGGGAGGGAACGCTGTCGTTCAATGTTCGGGGCATGGACAGCGCGGACGTGGTGGCGAAATTGAATGCTCAACGGATCAGAACCCATCGCCGGATCGCCGACGCCTTTGATGGTCCGGCGTTGAAAGCGGCGGGCGTCGCGGACGTCGTGCGCATTTCCGTCTGCCATTACAATTCGCTGCGTGAAATAGATGCAACCTTAGACGCCCTGGCGTCAATTATAGAGAATGCCTGAGACAGTGGATAGGAAAATCGTCGTCATCCCCAACGATGGGATCGGCCCCGAAATCACCTCGGCGACCCTGCCGGTGTTGGAACGGTTGAATGATCTCCATCGGTTGCGATTGGATCTGGTGGTTCGGGAAGGCGGCATGGCGGCCCTGGAGCGCACAGGGGGGACCATTCCGCCGGAGTTGCGTCGTGAATGCGCCGCCGCCGCCGGCGTCGTCCTGGGCCCTGTTTCGTCTTATGAGTATCCGAAAGACAACCCGGACGCCGTGAACCCCTCGATGTGGTTCCGCAAGGAATTCGACCTTTACGCCAATATCCGTCCGAGCCGGGTGCGAAAATCGGTGAAGGCGCACGTCACGGATATGGACCTGGTGATTTGCAGGGAAAACACCGAGGGGTTCTATCCGGATCGGAATATGGCCCAGGGCGTTGGCGAGTTCATGCCGACGGACGACGTGGCGTTGTCGGTTCGTAAAATCACCAGGCGAGGGTCGGAACGCATTGCCCGCGTGGCCTTCGACATGGCGTCCGTCCGCCGCAAGAAAGTTACTGTCGCGCACAAGGCCAACGTGCTGAAGTTGACGGATGGGTTGTTCCATGCGGCCGCGCTCGACGTCGCGAGGGACTATCCGGATGTTGAGGTCGAGGAATTGATCATCGACGCCGCCGTTGCTCATCTGGTGCGCCGCCCGCAGGATTTCGACGTGGTGCTTACCAGTAACATGTACGGGGACATCCTTTCTGATTTGACGTCCGAGTTATCCGGAAGTCTGGGACTTGCAGGGTCCATTAACGCGGGTGAGAGGCATGTGATGGCTCAAGCCCAACATGGGTCCGCGCCGGATATCGCCGGCCGGAATATCGCGAACCCGGCATCCTTGATGCTGTCGTGCGCCATGCTGTTGGCGGAGCTGTCGCGCCGGACGGGCCGGACCAATCTGGCCGGGGCGGCCGCCGCGTTCGAGCAAGCCATTGACGAAGTGTTGGACGATCCGGAAAACCATACCCGTGATTTGGGCGGCGAAAAGACCACGGCTGAGTTCGGCGAGGCTGTCTTGAAGGCGGTTGGTTAGAGCGCCGGCGCGTGACGCCGCGAGGCGCGCGCGGGTACGGTCAAATGACGTATGTCCCGCACCGCGCCGGCCTGCCAGAGAAGGTCTAGGAAAGGCGCGGCTCCGGCGGCGATGACAGGTTCCGTCAACTCCATGAATTTCGCCGAAATTTCCTCATCCGTGAGCGGCGCGTCCGGATCGCCTTTGCGTGTTTTGGCGTGATGGGTGAACGTCCGCCCTTTCGGCGTCACCAACCGCACTTTGGCGGAGCGCTGGGCGGGGAAAACAGATTGGCATTCGTTATCTTCCGTCAGCGACACCTTGCCCATGATCTGGCGCAGCGCCGGATTGGCGAGGGCGTCATCCAGGAAGGCCGCTGTCCGGACAGACCCCATCAGCACTTGCGCCGCCACGCAATAAGGCAGTGAGAACTTGGCCTCGAAAGCGGTCCGGGGCGCTGTGGAGCCAGTGATTTCAACCGCCTTTTGATAGCTGCCCACATGAATTTCGGCGATATCCGGCGCGACCAGCCGTTCCGCGTCCATGATCGCCTTCACCCCATCAATCGCCGCATGGGCGTGGCCGCAAGCGGCGTGATTTTTCTGGGTGGTGCGGGTTATCGTCCAGTCCGTCCCCAGGCCGCCGCCGGCTGCGTCCCAGTCGGGGGCTTCGGCGACGGCGTTCCGGCACATGGCCATCCCGAAGCCGCGGGGACCTTCCAGGATATCGCGCGCGCCAGTGACGCCTTGTTCGGCCGAGAGCGCGCAGGTGACGCCGACGGACGCGGCTTGTCCGCTGTGGAGCGGCTTGGCGTGCGCGTCGGCGCGAAAAGCCTGCTGGAGCCCGCTTGCGAAGGTGCCGGCGTTGGCCAGCGCGTGGGCGGTTCGACCGGCGTCCAGTTTCAAGACACGGGACGCGGCGGCCGCCGCGCCGAAATGCCCGACGGTGCCGGTGGTGTGCCAGAATTCATAGTGGGCCGGGTTCACGGCGGCGGCGATCCGGTTAGAGACTTCATAGCCCGCAATGATCGCCAACAGCAGGTCCTGACCCGTTATCCCCCGGCTTTGACCGATGGCGAGGGCGGCGGAGATGACCGGTGCGCCCGGGTGATAAATGCCGTCCCGGTAGATATCGTCAAACTCGACCGTATGGGACGCGGCGCCTTGCAGAAACGCGGCCGTTCGCGAGTCCGTCCTGGTCATGTCGGGGTAAAGCAGCGCCTGGCCGCGTCCCAGGTTCTCTTCAAAAGACGCGCGGAGCGACGGGCCCGGCGCGGTCACCGCGCCCGGCAGCATGGCGGCGAAATAATCCACCAGACAGCGCTTGGCCGCGTGCAGAACGCGGCGCGGCGCGGCGTCCAGCGCGGCGGTAAAATCAGCAAAGGGTTTCAGGGCGTTCATGGTGGTTTTTCCGGCGCCTCAGGAATTTTTCCAGCCTGGGTCTAGGCGCCTTGGAACCGGGGTTTCCGCTTTTCCATGAAGGCGCGGCGTCCTTCGACATAGTCCGCGGAATTGAAGCATTTGGTCACTACCTCATGGCACGTTTCCAGATCCCGCGACGCATCGTCCTTGAGCGACTCGGCGACAACCACCTTTACCGCCTGAATCGTCAACGGGGCGTTCTCGACGATGCGTTTCGTATAGTCATCCATGAAGGGTTTCAGCATCGCCTTCGGCAGAACCCGGTTGACCAGACCCATTTCGCGGGCTTCACGGGCGGAAAACACGCGCGCCGTGTAGAACAGTTCCTTGGCGTTGGACGGTCCGACCAGGTCCACCAATGGCTTCAGCCCTTCCACGCGATAGCCCAAACCCAGTTTTGCGGCGGGGATGGAAAAGATGGAGCTTTCTTCCGAAATCCGCAGATCGCAACTTGTCGCGATTCCCACGCCGCCGCCGACGCAGGGACCCTGGATCATGGCGATGGTGGGCTTCCGACAGCTCCGCAAGATTTCCGTCGAGCGTTCGACGGCTTCGTTATAAATCCTCACCCCGTCTTCCGTGGAGCGGTTCTTTTCGAACTGCGAGATATCCGCCCCGGCGCAGAACGCCTTGCCGCCCGCGCCGGACAGCACGATCACCCGAACCGCGTCGTTGGCGTCGAACGCCTCAATCACCGAGCCCAGGTCGCGCCACATCTCGAACGTCATGGCGTTCCGTTTGGCCTGATTGTCGAATTGGACCGAACCGACGCCGTCCTTGTCGGCGACAATCAACTGGTCGGTAATGGCCCGCATTCCGTCCATGGGATGGTTCCTTTTTTTCAGGGCTCCGCGCGCACTCGCCGCGCCGGCGCGAGCGGTGTATACAATCGGTTTTCTGTCTACTCCATTTCGCGCAACAGGAAAAGTCACACCGTCCCATGAACGCCATCCTCGTCAAGCTCACCGGTCTCGGCGTCCGAGAGCAGTTTCCCGCCTGGATGGTGGGACTTGGTCACGGAGGCACGCATTGGGTGATCGGCGTGTTTTATCTGCTCAGTCCGGCCATACAGCGGGATTTGGGTCTCAGCTATACCCAGATAGGAACGCTGTTCGCTGTCTTCCATGCGGCGTCCTTCATCGCCAATTTCGGCAGCGGCGCGGCGACCGACATGGTTGGCAACAAGGTGACGCTGCAAGTGGTTTCCCTGGTGCTGGGCGCGATGGCCTTGGGCGCCATGGGACTGGCCGGCGGCTACTGGACGCTGGCCGCGATGATGGCGATCGTCGGGGCGACCAACAATCTTTGGCACCCGCCGGCGATTTCCTATCTTGCCGGCATTTACCGGAAGACGCGGGGTTACGCGCTCTCGCTCCATGCCTTGGGCGCCAGCGCGGGGGACAGCCTCGCTCCCGCCGTGACCGGCGTTTTGCTGACGGCTTATGGCTGGCGCGTCACGGCTGGCGTCAATGCGGCGCCGGTGATCCTGCTGGCCGTCCTGCTGCTGGCCGTCTTGAAGGCCAACGGCGGCGGCGAGGGTAAGCCGAGGATGACGCTGAAGTCCTACGTCGGCGGTTTCGGCCTGATGCTCAAGGACCGCATGGTCGCCATCCTCTGCGTCATGTCCGGTTTCCGGACCATGACCATGATGGGGCTCTATACTTTCCTGCCGCTTTATCTCGTGAATGAGATCGGCCTGAGCCTTGTGGAGACGGGCGTCGCCATGACCGCTTTTCAGTTGGGAGGGCTGATCATCACGCCGATCGCCGGAGTCTGGTCCGACCGCGCCGGGCGCCGTCCCGTCGTCATGGCGGGCCTTGCGGGAACAACAGTAATTCTGGCGGGTCTGACGTTCCTGGATAACCAGTTCGTCCTGGTGGCGGGGATCACGTTGATGGGGGTCGCGCTCTTCGCCACGCGACCCGTCATGCATAGCTGGCTGATGGATATGACACCGGGGGAAATGGGCGGGAGCGCGACCAGCCTGATGTTCGGCACGCAGTCACTGTTCAACATCTTTATAACCTTCGGCGGCGGCCTGATTGCGGACGCCCACGGTTTGACGGCGGTGTTCCACGGGCTTGCCGGCGCCATCCTGGCCGCCAATGTCCTGGTGCTGTTCATGCCGGGGGAAGAACGGGCGGTTGGATCGTGAAACCTCATCCGGTCCGCCGCCTAGCGCTTCGCCGTCCTCTCCCATGGAGAAAGGAATTTTCCGCGGAACGCCATTATGGTTTCCCTCTCCTTGAGGAGAGGGGTGGAGGTCGAGGGGAACCGGCCGCGTCATTCCCGCGAAAGCCGGAGTCCAGACGGTCTTTTGGCCGCCGTCTTTCAAGCGTCCGTCCCCAGGAGCGCGTTCAGCATTGCGTTCTTCAAACGGCCTTTGGCGTAGTCCTCCAGCACGGTGAAGTGGTCGCGGCCATTGATTTGCATGAAATGTGTGTTGGCGCCGAGCGCGCTCCACTTCCGCGCCAAATCGTTTGATTGGCGCTTGAATTCAGCGGTTTCATGTCCGCCCACGGACACCAGCACCGGCGCGCCGCCATGAGGCGCCAGGCGCGCGGGACTGCAATCCATGATCTGATTGCCGGTCAGGCCCAAGGTCTCCCGCATGTGCCCGAGCCGGATTGGCTCGAGATCGTAAATGCCCGAGACAGCCGTGCAATGTTTAACGAGTTCCATAGGCAGGCCGCAGGCCGTCCAGTCCCGGGCGACCATCATGGCGGCGATATGTCCGCCCGCAGAGTGACCAGAAACGTTCAAGTTGCCCGGGTCGCCGCCGTATTCCGCGATATTGGCGTATAGCCAGATCATCGCTTCCCCGCATTGGCGCAGCAGTTCATCCATGTCGCACGCTGGGATTAGGGTATAGCCGACGCTGACCCACAGAATGCCGGATTTGACCAGTTCATGACCGATGAAGGCGGCGTCCGACTTGGAGCGGCTGAACCAATAGCCGCCATGGAAAAAAACCTGAACCGGGAACGGACCATCGCCCGCCGGTACATAGATATCCAGTTTTTGGCGCTCCGCAGCGCCATAGGCCACGTCCAGATGGTTCGCGCAGTCCGCCAGAAACGCCTCGTTCAATGGCTTCCAGCTATCGTACAGTTCTTGATGGTTCGGGACATTCCGGCGGTTGTCATACTGCTCGCGCAACTCTTCGAAGGAGTATTTCCGGAAGACAGCGTTATCCGGCATGAAGGCCCCTCACGTTAACGGCAGCATCACATGCTGTTGGTAGGCCGGACGGGCGCGCAAGCGCTCGTGATAGGCCTTGATGCTGGGCAAGGACGGTCGGTCGAACTCCATGTTAAGCCAACGATAACTGGAACAACCCACCGGAATGTCACCCATGGACGGGGTATTTCCGAGCACATAGGATCGTGAAGCCAGATGGCGATCCAAAATCGTCCAGAATTTGGAGGCGTCCTCGACAGCCTTGTCGAATCCGGGTTTATCCCGCTCCGGTTCCGGTGTGCGGATCAGTTCCCAGAAAATCTTGGTCATGGGCGGGTGCAAGGTCGTCAGATACCAATCCATCCACATGTTCGCTTGTCCACGCTGTTCGACGCTGGACGGATGCCAGTCCGTCTCGGGGCCGTATTTTTCCGCGACATACCGGACAATGGCGTTGCTCTCCCATATCACGGCGTCGCCGTCTTCCAGAGTGGGAATACGGCCATTGGGATTCTTTGACAGATAATCTGGCTGATCATTGCCGCCAAAGGCCCCTCCGATGTTCAGCCGCTCGTGCTCGAGTCCCAATTCGCCGATCAGCCACATGACTTTTTGGACGTTGATGGAGTTGGGACGTCCTAGGACTTTTAACATGACGGGCGCTTTTCCATGGGGGCGATGATCATGGACATATGACCCGCCAGAGGCCGGATGACAAGATCGAGCCCGTTTGTCCCCGCTTTTCCCGGGCGCGCGAAGGTGGTTCGATCAGGGGAGAAACGCGGGGCTTTGGCCCGGGACACGTCAAAGAGGACGAGAAAGAAGGCGGGGCGGGGCGCCGCCGCTGTTATCGACCGGCGGCGTAGCCCTGCATGAACCGCGGGTTGGCGCCCGCCCGCAAGATTCCGCCGGCGTCTTTCGACGCCGCCGACAGCCGGCCAATCGACCAGTCGTCATCCACCTCCAGGTCATGGCCGCGCTTGGTCAGTTCCTTGCGTGTTTCTGGCGGGAATCGGTTTTCGATCACCAAGTGACCGGGGTTCCATTCGCGGGGATAGAACGAGCTTGGGAAGTGGGCCGTGTGGAACGCCGGCGCATCAATGGCTTGTTGCAGGTTCATGCCATGATCCGCGTGACGGATGAAAAAGCTGAGCGCCCATTGATCCTGTTGGTCCCCGCCCGGTGTGCCGAACGCCATATAGGGCCTGCCGTCCTTCAGCGCGAAGCCAGGCGACAGTGTGGTGCGCGGCCGTTTGCCCGGCGCCAGACAGTCGGCTTTCTCCTCATCCAGCCAGTACATCTGGCCCCGGTTGGTGAGACAAATACCGAGTCCGGGAATGATTGGGTTGGACTGCAACCAGCCGCCTGACGGCGTGGCGGAGACCATGTTGCCCCACTTGTCTATGATATCCAGGTGACAGGTGTCGCCCTTGTTGGCGCCGTCGGCGGCTATTTCCATGTCATCGAAGCGGGCGGCGGTCGGTTCGCCGGCGCCCAGAGCGCTGATCGACTTGGCCCTTTCCGGGTCCATGTCGATGCAAATGGTTTTACCGAGATGGCCGTCAATGGAACCGGGGCGCAGCTCCCTGGACGCCGCGCCGGTGATCAGCTTCCGCCGCTCGTCGTTATAGGCGCCGGATAAGAGCGTTTCCATCGGCACGTCCACAAAATCCGGATCGCCATAAAAGGCTTCCCTGTCGGCCATGGCGAGTTTGGCGGCTTCGGTTATGGTGTGAACGAACTCGGCGCTCGTCATCGGCATGGACGCCATATCGAAGCCCTTCAGCAGGGCGAGCTGCTGCAAAAACGCGGGACCTTGGCCCCAGGGCCCGGTCTTGCAGACCGTGAAGTTCCGATAGTCATACGTCAGCGGCGCTTCAATTGTCGGCTTCCAGTTCGCCAAATCGTCACCGGTCAGGAAGCCGGTGTGCTCCACGCCGGAACTGTCCATCACCGGTGTCCGCATATGGTTGTCAATGGCCTCCGCGACGAAGCCCTTGTACCAGGCGTCCATGGCGGCGTTGATTGACGCCTCGCGTCCGCCGCCGGCCGCCTCGGCCTCGGCGATGACCCTTTTGTAGGTGTTCGCCGCGTCGGCGTTGCGGAACAGCGCGCCGGCCTTGGGCGTTTGGCCGTCCGGCAGGTAGAGCGCGGCGGACGTCGGCCAGTGATTGATGAACAACTCACGGACGGTCTCAATGGTGTTCGAGATATTGGGCACCAGGGCGTAGCCGTTCCCGGCAAAGTCAATCGCGGGCTCCAGCACCTCGCGGACGGACATGGAGCCGAAATCGCGGAGCATGATCATCCAGCCGCCGAACGAACCGGGGACCACCGCGGACAGATGACCCGTGCCGGGCATGATGTCGAGGCCGAGCGCTTTGTGTTTCTCTATCGTCGCGCCCATGGCTGACGGCCCCTGTCCGCAGATGACATGAGTTTCGCCGGTGGAGGCCTCGTTGACGATGATGGGAACGTCACCACCCGGACCGTTCAGGTGCGGTTCGACAATTTGCAGGGCGAAACCCGTCGCGGCGGCCGCGTCAAAGGCGTTGCCGCCTTTCTCCAAGATCGCCATGCCGGTCGCCGTCGCCAGCCAGTGGGTGGTGGCGACGACGCCGAAAGTGCCAAGAATTTCGGGCCGTGTGGTGAACGGAACCATGGGGTGAACCTTTGTTTCAAGGGGAGAGAGGCCGCAACCGGCCTGTGCGTGGCCAGCGAAGATAATACGGCGAACCTCTGCTTGAAAGGAAAAGCGGCCCAGTGCGTCCGTGTAACCTTTTCACCTCTTCCAAGTCATGGTTAAGCTTTTTAACCGTGGCGCGAACGGTCTTATGGACGCAAACCGTATAACGATTATATAATTCGCGCATAATCTCAATTATGGAGAACTTTGCGTTTGCATACACGCAAAAATCGCGTGAAAACCTATTTGGGGGCCGCGTTCGCCGCCCTGATCCTATTCCTTTTGCTTGGAGAGTTGGAAGCCTTTGAAGCGTGGTACCGGTTTACCAAGGACCACGAGAATCTGGAACTCAACGAACTCCTGCTTTTGTTTCTTATCTCCACGCTCTGGCTTCTGGGCGTTCTGGTCGTGGAAAACCGCGACCGGAAACGGGTCGTCGAGGAACTGGAGGCGGAGGTTGAGAACCGTCTGGAGGCCGAAGAGGCCCTCAAGGCCGCCAACCGCTCCAAGGACATGTTATTCGCGGCCATGAGCCATGACTTGCGGACGCCGCTCAACGGCATTATCGGCTATTCCCAATTGGTCAGCCATGTTCCGGAAGGGCGCCTGGATGAAAAGGCCTATAGGGCTTATATGCGCAATATCGAGGAAGCCGGGACGCGGCTGCTCAGAACAATCACTCAGGTGCTGGACGTGAACCGTTTGAAGGAAGGGGGCGAAGTCCTAAACACCGAGGATTTCAACATCGTCGATGAGATCAACGCCTGTATCTCGGAGGTTTACGTCTCGGACCCGAGATACTGCCGGGATATTGATTTCCATTATTCGTCGGCCGGTTTGCGGGTGTCGTTCGACCGGACTCGTTTTCGGCAAGCTGTGACGAATTTGCTGACGAACGCGATCAAGTATTCAGATGACGGGACGCCCATCGTCTGTCATGCCGAAAGCGGCGGCGATGGCGTCCGCATCTCGGTAATTGACCAGGGACAGGGAATTTCCGAACAGGATCTGGCCCGGATCACCGAGCCGTTCGTGCGAACGAAAAGCGCCTGGGTGGCGCAGAAAGAGGGTAACGGACTGGGACTCTGGATCGCGAAGCGCGTCGCTCAACTGCATGACGGCGATCTAACCATTGAGAGCGAACTTGGGGCGGGGACGACGGTGACCATTTGGATCCCGCCCCACCGCTGTTTGATAGAAAGCGGGTCTCCCGCCAGCCGGGTTGCGTGACGCCCGCTCTCCGCCTTTTTCCGCCCGTTTTGACTCTTAAACATTGATCGCGGCCTCGCGATCAGAGAACGCCGCCTGGACGCCCGGGGACGCTTGGGGACGCCCGGGTTCATAAGGCGTCACGACGGGCGTTGAGAAGTATTCCACAGCCCTTCATAACAGGGACGCGCTTGAACGCTTGAGCGCTTGGCGCGGCGGCCAGTTAGCCGGCCAGTTAGCCGGACAGTGAGTCGGGCAGCGAGCCGGACAGATCAGGGTGTTGCGCCGCCGTCTTTTTCCATGATTGTCACAGCAGCGCGCCCGTCCCGGCTGGCGCCGCCGGGGCCTTGCGTTCCGCGTCCGTCGGCGTGGGCAATTCATCCGCCGTGAAGCACGGCCCCGCCACAACGCGGTCCAGAATCGCCGAGAGTTCCGGTTTCATGTCCAGTGCCGCCTCCAGCACCCACAGCAGTTCCAGAAACTCGTCGGTCATGCGGGCGGTCCAGTACGCCGGGCGGATGTCGTCAAGGGGCGAGGATTTCTTGCCCGCGCGCTTTTTCATGCGATAGTCCAGCCAGGACTGCACGACCTTCAGGCCCGACACCTCGAACGCCCAGACGTCGGGCGCGACGGGGCCGAACGTCCCGCCGCCGACGCGGATTTCCCGCGTTTCGGGATTCCAGGCGTAGTCCTCCGGGTAGTTTTCCGGCTCGGACGACACGCCTTTCAGGTTCTTCGCCGTACCCGTCGGAACCCGATTGCCGCGCCCGTCCCCCCGAAACCGTTCGCCGTAGGTATGCAGCCAGATCAGCCGCTCGCCTAGCTTCACGGCGGCGGCGAAGACCGCGCCGTCCTTGGTCAGAGGAACCCGCGCCCCCGGCGTTTCCAGTTCGCTCCAGAAGCGTTTTGTATAGGACTGCCCGCCGAGGACGGCGTAGACATAGGTGGCCAGGTCATAAGCCGAGGGCGCGCGCCCGTATGCGCGGGCGAGAATATCAAGCAGACCATCGGTGATGTTGGTTTCCGTCGCGTCGGCGTCGCGAAACAGGGGGATGACGTCCTTGCCGCCCCGGCCACAGAAGTGGTGTAGGTCGGGTATGGCGGCTGACGCGGTGACGCCCGGACCGCGCCCGAGGTTTTCCGAAAATAGGGACGTCATATAAACCTGCTTTGCGCCGTGGACCCCGCCCAATGGCGGCCTGATGAAATCACCAAGCCGGGAATCATACAGGGCATGGTGTCTGTCAAATGACCTGAACCCATAGGGGATCGGGTTCGGCGGAGGGTCATCCGCCGCCATTGATGCGATTGACGGCCTGTCATATCCGGGCAGGTACTTGTTGCTTACTTTTTTGGTTGCCTTACCATCTCCCGTAACATGAAAATATTCCTTCCTTGATTTAATGTCAGCGGCGCACAGCTTTTGCCATCTCTCTTTAAGAAGGTCCTCTGTTTCCCCGATGGGCCACGTGCGGTGAAATTTTGCACCGGGAAGGCTCAAGGGAAATAGACGATGGAGTTCCGGCCAGTCAAAGAAGCCATTTTTTTGGGCGGGCAGGAACGGGTCATGCCAGCCATCGGGGCAGTCCCGCCATGTCATCGCCGAAAAATCCTCCAGCGCCGCCAGTTGTTCCAGCTTGGCCTCTCGGCTTTCACCGGTGATTTTGGCGTACCGCGCCCGCGCCGGGGTTTCGTCCCCGCCTTTCTCTGACCCCGACCGGACGCCGACGGCGATGCACACGGGGGTGCGGATGGCGAAAACATTGGGCGTTTTCCGGCCATCCACTGGACGTGCCTCGCAGCCTTGGGGGGTGCGGATGGCGAAGACATTGGGCGTTTTCCGGGTTCCCAGATTGTCGCCGCCAAGGTCGAGAATCCACAGATCGTCGAAGGTCCGGCGCATGACCTCGCGCATCCCGGCGAAGCCCGGCCCCGAAAGGTAACTGGACGCGGTGATGAAGCTGACGACGCCGCCGGTGTCCTGTTGTTCGAACAGACGCCACAAGGCCCAGCGCCAGAAATAGACATAATCGTTATACAAATTGGCGATGTAATTACCTTTCCCCGCCGCCGAGACCGGGCCGGTAAAATCCGCGAGGATGGGGCTTTCGCGCTGTTTTTCCTGCCGGGCACCGCCCGTGATCTGGTCCCCGAAACGCACCCAGCCGCCTTTGCGCCGGGTGGCCGCGTCGCCTTCGTCAATGTGCTGGCGGTCATAGGGCGGATTGCCCAGACAGACCAGAATATCCCCATGGTTCTTGACCTGGCGGGCGGCCTCGTGTTCCTCCACCAACAGTTTGTGCGTCAGGTCGAGGCCGCCCGGCGGGGCCTTGTTGGGGCTGGCCAGGGCGTCGGCGAGGTAGAGTTTCAGGCGGCCGGGGATCGTCGCGCCCGCGCCTTCCAGAGTCTGGCTGAGACGCAGGTGGGCGACGGCGTAGGGACCGACGAGAACCTCGAACCCGTGCATGTTTTGCGCCATTTGCGCCGCCCGGCCCGCGACGGCGCCCTCGCCCGAACGGGCGCGCACCTTTTCCAGGCCGTGCCTGACCGCGGCGACGGGGTAGGCCCCGGCGCCGACCGCCGGGTCGAGAAAGACCACGCCGTCGTCGGCGAACCCCAGCGTCTTGCCGAACCGTGTTTCCAGCAATTCGGCCACCAGCCGCACCTGTAGTTCGACAACCTCGCGGGGCGTGTAATAGACCCCGTGGTCCTTGCGCAGCTTGGGGTCGTAACGGGCAAGGAAATCTTCGTAAAAATACAGCCACAGATCGGGTCTGGATTTCAGGAAATCGTGGGGGTCCAGGGCTTCCAGCGACCGTTGCAGCATCTCGAATCCCAGGCGCAATTCCCGACGCGCGTCAGGTTGCCCCAACAGTTCCAAGGCACGCGCTAGCAGGCGGTTGCCCTTGTCCAGCGTCTTGGCCGCTTCGGCGGGGTCGAGCCTTTCGGCGCCCGAAAGCCGGGCCAGCAGCATGGCGTAGGTCACGGTCTGGGCGTAGGCGTCGGCGAATTGCGCGTCATCGGCGTCGGGGAAAAAGTAGCCGCGCCATTCGTTGGCCAGGGCCTCGATGTTCGACCCCGGCGTCGCCAAGGCCGCCTCCACCTCGCCGCGCAGAAACCGCGCCAGGGGGGCCAGATATTCCGCCAAGGGCGAGGGCGAGTGGGGGATGACCGGCCGCCAGCGCAGGAAATCCTGTATGATCTTTTTGAGTGAACGGGCGTCGTTCTCGTTGACGGCGGCTTGGCCCGCATCCGTGGGGTCGTCGTGAAATCGTATGATGGGGCCTTGGCGCTCTCCATGCCGGTACAGCGCCCATTCCCGGCCATCGGTATAGATCAGGTTGGGAAGACCTTTCAGCTTATTCCACTGTTCCTTGTTGCGCTTTTCCTTGAATTTGGGCGCGTCGGCCCCAAGGCCGGGCGCTTTCAGTTCAATATATCCGCAAATTAGGCCGCCGGTGTAAATGGCGATGTCGGGGCGGACCTTGTGTTCGGATAAATGCGTTTCCGTGAGGCTTTCGACGGATGTTCCGAACCGGGCGCCAAGTTGCTCGATCAGGTCAGCGACGGCAGGTCAGCGACGGCGGGCTTGAGTTGGTCTTCCGGCGACGCCGGCCCCGGCAAGGCGAATTTGGATTGCAGGGTTTCCGCAAACTTTTCAACAGGACACAAGGCCATGGAAAGACTCGGCGCTCAGACAAAAATTAGCGTAACCCGATAAACTGTTTCGCCGCGCGCCGCAAACGGCTTCTTCGTTCACGATCGCCTCCACGCCCGCCCGCGCCGTCACCGGATACGTCGCCGGATACAACGGACCGCTTTTCAAATCAGCTCACGTCTGGATGGAAAGGTCCGCAAGGCGCACACCGGTCCGGCGGCGGTGTTCAGGCGTGTGAGTCCAATCGTTTTTCAATGCCGGGAAATTCATACGGCTCATACGGCCCACACGGCATGACGGAGCCGGTTGACGCCACTCCATGGCAATACACGAAGTGCGGCCGGACGGCCGCCTCCGCCGTTTTTTCTTGCGATTGCGTCCGGGAGATTACTGTCCGGTTTGTCCGGCTGCGGGCCGGTAGGAAATCAGGTCGTTGAAATTTTCGACAAGGACGCCGTCACTCTCGCCAAACGCCCCTGTTTTATACGCAATTCCTGAATTGAGTATCAGGTTCAGCACCTCGTCAATGAGCGCCTCGCGCGCCTCCACATCCTCAATGAAAGCCTCGCGTTGCCGCTTCGCCTCATCAGTCAACGCCTCGCGCTCCTGATCCGGATTTGCGTCTTCTCCGGCGTCACTTTCAGGTTGCCGCGTTCGTTCCTCCAGGGCGCGGATATTGTCGAATATCCGTTCATTTCCCTTGTCTTTTTCAAGGGACTCGTATTCCTCGCCGTCATCCAGCCCGTTCTTCACTTTCTCCAGCCATTCCAGGATGTTCCTGTCGCGGTTTTTTTCAATCTGTTCCGCCCAGAAGTCGCCAACGAAATTGACTTTTTCCCTAAGCGAATACTGTTCCACGGCGAGCCGTAGATCTTCCAGAGCCTGGACGCCATAGCGGCCCTCGTCAAATTCGTTCAGCGAGCGTTCATAATATTCATTCGCGCGTTTCAGTTCCTTATAGTGCTCACCCTGGGAAACGATGGTTTTTTTCACTTCGCCGAGCGTGGATTCGAGCGTCGTCAAGGTTTTTTGCAATTTTTCGGGGTCATTCGCCAATTCGGCGAAATTGCCGCCGGTCATGCCAAGCGCGTTCGGATCAAGTTTTCCGCCGCTGAACACCTCATCGGAAAAAAACTGGTTCAATACATCATCGGCTTCGGAGCGTATGGCTTCCGCATCGCCTTTAAACGCCGTTTTGAGCCTTTCCTCCATCGCCTTGAATTCATCGTGTGAGTAATCCTTATTCAGAATTGTGTTCGCGAACTTGGATGAATCCCGAACCGCCTGGCCTGCGGAGCTTGCTTCCGCATCCAGACCCAGACTGTTCAGGGCCGCGCCAAACTCCTCAACGGCCGCCTCCGCATACCAGGCGGCGCGCTCCGCGTCTTCCTCAAACTCAAACGCAAGCGCGGATATCTCATCTTCGCCGGCGTCCTTTAATGATTTAAGCGCGTTTATCATGCCGCTGAACGCTTTGGCGATCTCATCAAGGTATTCAAGATTGCGGCCGGTCGCGTGAAAAGCGTGGCCGCTTGCATGAGAATTGTACACCATGTTTAAGTGCACCGCGTTCTGAAGCGCCGTATTTTCCCTGCTTTTAAACTTCGCCGCCCCTAATTCAACAAATGACGACGCCCCTAGAAGTTGAGACGCCACATTAAAACGATCCGTCCAGTCGCCGCTTAAATTGATCGGGGAGTTCAACAGATTTCGCAGGCTCGGCGACAGACTCACGCCGTCGCCCCATAAGGGGTTTCCGTTTCCGGGAACGTTCTGATTTCGCGCCGTCGCGTCGTTTTGATTTTGCGCTGTTGCGCCGCCCTGAGATTTTGAGGAAATTCCGGGCAAGTACGCCGCTCTCAGGATATTTAAATCCATTGTGACTTCCTTTCTGGATTCATACTAAAGTAAAGCTTGAACCTTGACTGTTAATTTTTGCTTAAAACGCGGATAACGCGCTGTCACGCAACCGGGTAAATTAACCTGTGTAATGTTTCAGGCGGCTTGGCTCTGGCGGCGGGCGCCCTTGCCGCCCGCGCGGGAATGACAGTGAGAGCGCCCTCACCCCGGCAAAGTGTCTCACATCCATCTGAACTCGCGCAAAACCGGCCTAACCGGGAGCGCCGGCCAGTTCCGCGTTCTCGCCGTAATGATTTTCAAAGGCGAACCAATAGGAAACGGCCCCCGGCGCGCGCTTCAGTTTTTCGCCTTTTGGTCCGACGATGGCTTCCTCCGTGATCTCCCAGAGGCCGCCGCCGGGCCCTTTGACGGCGCCGCCGCCGGGCCCTTTGCCGAAAGATTTCCCGCCGGAGAAGTACGCCCGGACCGTGCGGGTTTCTTCATCACCGATCAGAACGACGGCGTCATCGCCAAAGGTGTCGTTGATCACATTGCCGCCCTTGAACAGGCGCAGCGGCCAGGCTTTTTTTGCGTCGCCGGAGCGCATGCCGAAGACATAATCCTTCCGCTTCACGACCGTCTCATTCCTGACGGCCGCCGGGAACATCAGGTCCGGCGAGGCGAAGTAGTCCCGATAGACGGCGCCGGATCCGTAGTCGCGCGAGTGACCCGTCTCCAGCGAGAGCACCTTGGTGTCCGGGTTTTTCTTTTTCCACTTCGCCCAGGACGTGACGGCGACGGGGCGGACTCTCAACTCAATCCCGGAGTTCAGCAGCGGGCCGTTGACCGGTTTCCCGGTGAACTGGTTCCAAAGCGAGAACGTGTGACGGTCGAACATCAGTTTGTTGGAGCGATAGAGCAAGCCGCTCGAGCCGAACCTGAAGGGCGTCTTGTGGCCGTCAATGGCGGTCTCGTATAGAATTCCGGCGCCGCAGAGCGTGCAATAGGCCAACGCGACCGGCACGCCGCCGATGGTCTCGTTGAACATCTCATGCCAGCCCATGATCCGCAGCGGATAAGCCCGGGCGTCACCATTGATCTTGACGCCGAAAACCTCGTCGTCGTCGAGCAGATAATCGGCTTCCCCGGCCTTGATCAGCTTTGGATCGTCCAGCGGCGGAATGCCGTCTGCCCGAACGCCGCCCCACACGATTTCTTCCAGACGGACGCCCATCTTCTCCGGGTTGGAGCGCTCGCCGCCCAGGAACTGAATGAAGTTGGGGTCTATACGCGAGAGCACGAACAGCTTAACGCCGCGGTAGCTCTCGTGCGGGACGATCTGGGGATTGTTCTCCAGATAGAGTTGGGCGTCGAACCAATCGCCCGCCTGGGCGCCGCTCAGATTGTTGAACAGCGCGATGGCCGTATGCAGCGCGGGGGCGTTGTAACGCATGGCGAGGATGACGGTGGCGAGGACGTCCTTCCCGCCGCGCTTGTCCAGGAACGCCGCCGCTTCTTCCGCTTCCGGCGCGCCGCCCAGAACCAGGTTCCAGCTTGCGGCCGACACCTTGGCCGGCAGGTTCGGATCGTCGTCCGTGGTGGTTTGAACGCCCGTCGCCGCCAGTGAGAAGGGCGTTAGAACGGCCGCCGCCATAACGCCTACGGCGGCAATCGATTTCAAGAGCTTGGACGCCATGAAAACTTCTCCCCGAATGAATTGGACCAGAGTCATGAGGAGTCACGAAAAGCCAGTTCGAGGATGGCGCCGGTTTCCACCTATTTACCAGCAAAACACATTCCGTTGATGCGCGAAAGGGTGTTAGAGGGAATATCAGGGGAGATACTTCGGAAGAAAGCCGGGCTGTGAACGACAAAAAGACAGTGCTGATAACCGGCGGCTCGCGGGGTATCGGCGAGGCCGCCGTCCGCCGGTTCGCCGGCGCGGGATGGCGGGTGCTGTTCACTTATGCGTCCAATCATGGGGCGGCGTTGGACGTCTCGAGGCGGACGGGTGCCGGCGCCTATGTCTGCGACAACGGATCGGAAAGCGCGATCCTGGAACTGTTCGCCCGCTTGGACGAAGAGGGCGTTCGCTTGAACGCGCTCGTGAACAACGCCGCCGTCACGGGGGAAAAACGCCGCCTGGAACAGGTTGATTGGCGGACTTTGGAAAACCTCTGCCGCGTGAATTTCATGGGACCGGCCGTTTTCTGCCGCGAGGCGGTCAAGCGCATGTCTACGAAACACGGCGGCGCTGGCGGCGCCATCGTCAATCTGTCCTCCACGGCGACCAAACGGGGCGGACCCGATCAGTGGGTGGATTACGCCGCGTTGAAGGGGGCGCTCGACGTGTTGACGACCGGATTGGCTTGGGAAGTTGGCGAAGAGGGTGTCCGGGTCAACGCCGTCGCGCCCGGTTACACGCTGACCGACATGGCGCGAAAGGGGCGGATCGTCAAGCGCTTCGAAAGCATGAAATGGGAGGTGCCCCAGGGGCGCATTGGCATGGTGGACGAGGTGGCCGAGGGAATTTACTGGCTTTGCACCGACGCGGCGTCCTATGTGACGGGAACGGTTCTTCCCATCGCCGGAGGGCGGTGACTCCTCTTTACCGCCGCCCTCACGCGGGCGGTTTCCCGCCGATGCGGGTTTCATCCACTTCGGCAATGCCCGTGAGCAAGTTGCGATGTTTGGCTTGCGTCATGGCCTTTCTGATCCGTGTCGTGATCCGCCGGTCGTGTTCCTGTTCACCTGAATGTACGGGTGGGTTGGTTGGCCGACCCAGCAGGTTTGCTCTAGATGAGCCATGCGATCTTCCTGACGTGGAAATCGCTCGAAAATGTATATAATATTTATAATAGTATAAGGGGCTGTCCTAGATAGCTGAGAAAGTCTATTGATGTCAGATGGTTAGGGCAAGACGCCGGAGCAGGCTCCGGGGAAGTGTTCAAATCGAGCTTATCCAGTATTTCTGTGCGGGTTCAACAGCACGTTCCGCCGGCTGAATTGACGGGCGTCAATCGCAACACCGCGACCCTCTTCTTCCACCCTCTTCTTCCAAAAGCTTCGCGAGACGATCCACGGCAAGATTACCAGCGATGAGCCGTCTATGACGAGTGGTGAAATCGAAGTCGATGAAAGCTATTCCGGCGGCGGGCGAAAGGGCGAACGGGGCCGTGGCGCCGCGGGCGAGGTTTCCGTCTCCGGGCTTTTGAAAAGTAATGCCCATGCCCATGCCATGATCATCCCGCATGCCCGTTCTGAAACGCTTTTTCCTATCATCAGGGAGAAGGTGAGGCCCCATTCCATTGTCTACGCCGACACCTTCAGAGCCTATGACGTGCTGGATGTGTCAGAGTTCCACCATCTGCGGATCAATCACTCCGAACTGTTTGTGGCGGACGCCAATCACATCAATGGCGTTGAAAACTTCTGGAACCAAGCAAAGAGGCGTCTCCGGCGATGTAATGGCGTCCCCAAAGAGCACGTTCATTTGTTCTTGAAAGAGTGTGAACGGCGTTTCAACTACCGACCCGTTGCAAATCTCAACAAGACATTGCGACAATGGCAGTTTAAGTAAAACCACCAAACCTTATCTATGTCAGACCCTAAATAATTCCGCGAACATGCCGCCACGGCGTTTTTCCGCTTGACGCTTGAATTGCCCACAGGGAAATGAGCAGGTCTTTGTAGACGATGGCAAAATCCCCATTTACATTATAAGACTGTTAATTGGCGCGCGTAATCACCGAGCAGCCGGGACTGTCGAACTGAAAGGGAAAAATCCGAAATACGCCAGAGTATGAAGAAAACCAGGGCCGGTGTTCGCGGCGTGCGCGTTGTGGGAATTTCACGGCCGTAAACAGGAGGACAAGCGAAATGGCACATGAGGAACGGATAGAGGCGTTGAAGGTTCGTCATCAAACCTTGGAAGCCATGATCCATCAAGAAATGACCCGACCTCATCCAGACGAGCTTGAAATCAATAACCTAAAGCGGGAGAAACTCCGAATTAAGGATCAACTGGAAGGCTATACGCGCCACTAGCGATATCCTTCCCCGCCCGTCGCGGCTTCCTGCTTGCGGCGGGCTTCGCTGCGGTCCACAGTCTGTCCCGTCTTCTTGTGAGGGGATGGCCGATATGAGCGACGATAAAATCCGCGACGCCTGCTGCGAATGGTGGCGAACGTCCATTACAGACATGGCGCCAGATCGCATCCGCCATCGCGGTTATGCGGCGGAGGACTTGATCGGCAATGCTGGTTTCGCCGATATGGTCTGGCTGATGTTGCGGGGCGACCTGCCCGGCCGGGCGGAAGCCGGATTGCTGGAAGCGGCGCTGGTTTCCGGTGTCGATCACGGGCCGCAGGCGCCCAGTGTCGCCATTGCCCGCATGACCGCCACATGCGGCGTTGGGCTGAATAATGTGCTGGGTTCGGCTGTCAATGTTCTTGGCGATGTGCATGGCGGAGCTGGCGAGCAAACCATGGGCCTGCTGCATAACATGCGGACCGCGGTCGAACGGGGGGTCACGCCGGAAAAAGCCGTAGATGACGGTATTGCGGCGTTTCATGCTGCGGGCGGCAAATATGTGCCGGGTTATGGTCACCGGTTCCACAAAAAGGATCCCCGCGCTCCCCGCCTGATGGCGTTGGCCGACGAGGCGGCGGCGACCGGCGCCATCAAGGGCGACGTCATCATCCTCGCCCGCGAGATTGAGCGCCAAATTTCCGGGACCAAAGGCCGGCCCATCCCCATGAACATCGACGGCGCGACGGCCGCGCTTTACTGCGAACTCGGTTTTCCGGCCCCCTTGGCGAGAGGATTGTTCTGCCTAAGCCGATCAGTCGGTATCTTGGCGCACGGCTGGGAACAGATGCGCCAGGGGGAGCGTAACAAGGGGCCAATGCCAAAAGAACTGCTGTGGCGCTACGACGGGGAACCAGACAGGAACGTGCCGGATCGGGATTAAATGCAGCACGTCCGGCCTGATCTGGCGCCGCTTTTTGAAAGGGGCGGGGGTCGCCGGTTTTGACGCGGCGTCTGTCAGGTCAGGGCGGACGTGACGCAGATCAAGCCTGGAACGTTTTCTTTCAGATCTGTTGATCGCCGCCGTCGATGGCCTCAAGGGGTTCCCCGAAGCGGTCAACGCCACCTTCAACGCCACCTTTCCGCACGCCACCGTGCAAACCTGCATCGTGCGCCTGATCCGTCATTCCATGAAATTCCATGAATTTTGCCTCATGGAAGGATCGCAAACATGTGGCGCGGGAGCTGAAAGCCGTCCGCCGCGCCGCCGACGCCGACGCTGGCGACGAACCTGGCCGCCTTGGCTGAGTTCGAGGCTGGGCCGCGGGGGAAAAGATATCCGGCCATCGCGCAAAGCTGGCGGCGCAACTGGGAGCAGGTCATCCCCTTCTTCGCTTTCCCCAAAGCGGTGCGGCGGATGACCTACACCACCAATGCTATCGAGCCCTTGAACGCGAAAATCCGCTGTCCTGTCAGAACGCGAGGCCGCCAGAACGCCAGGCCGCCAGAACGCCAGGCCGCTTCCCCCGTGACGACGCGGCGGCAAAGCTGTTATATCTGGCGCTCAATCATGCGGTCCGGTCTTGGAAGCGGCCGCCGCGTGAATGGACCGGGGCGAAAACACAGTTCGCCATCATCTTCGGCGAACGATTCCTCACTGTGTGATAAATCGGCACAGGCGCAAACTGTCTGACAGTCCCCTGTCGGAGGGCGCAGGCGCCGATATAATAGAGGTCTGCTGACAGACCCGCGCCCTTCACTTCAACGCGCCCGCATAGCCTTCAACGGCGCCCGCATAGAAGGCCATCCTGCGCCCCCAGACAGCTGCGATGGCCGTGTTGATCCCGCGCCCCAAGTCTGGTCATCCAGCCCCAAGCCTGCCCCCAAGCCCGCCTCAAGCCTGGTCGTCCAGCGTTTTCTTCTCCAGCGCCTGGACCTGGGCCCCGCCTGGACCTGAGTCCCGCCCGGCCGCCAGGCCATCTTCGGCGGCCTTGGCCTCAAGCGCCTTCAGGCGGCGCTTGAAGATGGCGAGGCCGTGACGAAGCCAAATGGAGCGCACCGCGCGGGCGGCGGCCGCGCCTGAGATCGGGAAGACCGCCTCCGCGGTCCCGTCTATGACCGCGAGCGCCGCCAGCAAGGCGTGGATCACGCCGCGCTTGCGCAACTCGTTCGAGACGCGGACCTGCCCGGGCGACGGGCGCCCGATGGCATAGGCGGCGACGGCCCGCCCGGTCTCTTCGTCAATCTGGTTCTCCAGGCCGGTTCTTCAGATTCGCCGCCCGCCGGGGCTTCTCCAACAGCGCCTCGGCGCCGCCTTGTTCAACCGCGTCGCGGCGCCGCTAAAACGTGTCCCTGGACAATCCCGTCACCGGACAGGCCTTGGACACGTTGCCCAATTCCCCGGCCCAATTCCCCGGCCACGTTCAGAAGTGCAACTTTGTGACGGATGATTTTTTGATTACGCCCGTCCATAAGGGTCACCTCTTTCATGGGTTTGATGGTTTTCATGGTGTAGTTAAGCGCCGCTGTCAAAACCGCCAACCCTTTATCAAAACCGCCAACCCTCTATCAAAACCGGTAACTCTCTATCAAAACTGGTAACCCCCGCCCCTTTCAAAAAGCGGCGGGAGCGGCGTCAGATCAAGTCTGAAATACTACACATGAGTCGACTCCGCTCAATGACGTAACGCTCTAGGCGGCCTTTTCCTTCAAAGCGCCGGATAAACACTCTTTGATTTATCCGCGCCTGCGTCATCATCCCAGGTAAGAACGATGCGGTGTTTTCTCTTCGTGTCCTTATGCACAGCCGCGATCAATTCGACCGATTGATGTTGTTCAAGCAATTCATGCGGGGACGTCTCATCCACGTCCGGCTTGATGCATGGATCATCGCCATCTGGAAACTCAATGCGCACGTTGCGAGCAGCCCCTTCTCCTTGTTAAATATTTCCAGAGTGTATTTGCTCAATCCAAGGTTTCGGAAATCCGTGTCAAGATCGGCTTTTTTGCGCTCGCCTCCTTAATCCGGTCCTTCTCAAGCAACCGTCTGTTTAACAAGTCTTGGCTTTCAACAAGCGATTTCTGGCGCTCGTTGAACTTAACCGTCTTCCAAGCCGCAAACGCCGAAAGCAGCAGGGCCGCCACAGCAATCACGTCGCTTATCGAAATCGTTACGTCCACTTACCTCACCTTAATGAACTTATTGCCTCTAAACGCCTGCTTGAGATACTTGGATAACTCGTCCGCGATGTCCTTAGCCACTTCGCCGCCAATCTCACGAACGTGCCCGGAAATCAGATCACTTCTCTCTTCAACCAAGTCATCCCGCGTGATCTATGCGATTAGTCTTTGCTTATCTGGATTTCCAATTGATTGAACCAAAGATTGAAAATGGCGACGTCCTCTCTCTATGTCTTGACGTTGCCCAGGGTTGAAACGCGACTTGCCTATCCGCCTAATAGATTCAACCGGTTGCCGGCGCGAACAACTCAGGGGCGATCCGCCGCACGCCGTGGAAAACGCAGACGATGGTGACGCCGACCCGCTCCGGCAGGTAAAAGAGCAGATAATTTCCGTAAGGCAGGTATCGGAGATTTGGCGCAAGGTCGGACCGCTCCGGCGCAATGACGGGGTTCTGCGCGAGAAACTCGAACTTCTCATAAAGCTCGTCGCGGAACTTTCTTGCCGCCGCCGGATTGTTGGCCGCGATATGGCGGACAATGCTTTTAAGGTCTTCAAGGACGATGCGCTTAAAACGAAAGGAGGGCGCGATCACTTGCCTTCATAGCCGCTGATGATCTTGTCAAGTTTCTGAAAGCCCGCCTCGCCATCGACATAAGCCGGATCGTCAAACCCTTTCTGGATTTCCGCGCGAAGGACCGCCATGCGTTCCATTTCGCCCCGTTCCTGATTTTCAAGCTGGCGTAAGCCATCGCGGATGACCTCGCTCACGGTTGCATAGCGGCCTGACTTGACCTTCGCCTCGACAAATTCGTCATAGTATTTTCCCAAAGAAACACTTTTCATATTTTGCCTCCATGCGCCGGTTATGGATATTAGGGTCTGTCCTATATAACTGATTATTGGGCTATCACGGGACATATGCGTAAGAGCAGGCTTAGTCCTTATAAACAGGACCGTTTGATCGAGCATTTTGTTGCGGGTACGACAGCCCGCACGGCTTCTCACTGATGTAGTGTCCATCGCAATACGGCGGCCTTTTTCTATCCCCGTTTACGTGAACTGATTGTTCTGGAACTGGAAGCCGGGAGCGAAGCCATGCTTGGCGGCGAGATTGAGGTGGATGAAAGCTATTTCGGCGGCGAGCGTAAAGGGCGGCGCGGTCGTGTCGCTGCGGGGAAAATACCGGTATCCGGCCTGTTGAAGCGGGGCGGCGAGGTCTGCACGAAGATCATACCGGACGCCTCAAGCGCGACGCTGACGGCGCTCCTGGGGCGACTGTGCGCGTCGGGCGGTCCTGAGCGGGAAAATTGACCCGGAGGGGTCGTTTCGGTATTCTTAAAGGGTCGGCGGCTGAGCAAATGGGGGAGCCGGGTATCTTCGGACCCGTGTGAGGGTGATCCCCTCCTCACCAGCCGCCGATCATTTTATCTCCTCCAGGTTCTTTTTTGCTTTCCGCATGTGCCGAGCATCGGCGCGGTGCAGCGACTGCACATAGACCTCGTCGCCTTTCACCGTCTTCTTCACCACGACCTTCCAGATCTGGTCGTCGATCTCCTTGAACGCCTGCGCATGGGTGGCGCTCTCCTTGAACACCTTGCCGTCGTCAAGGATGTCCTGGACGCGCCGGTAGTCGGCGGCTGCGAATCGCTGGCCCCGGCGACGCTCGCGCTGCTTGACCACCGTGTAGCTCGAAAGCCGGACGACGCCGGCGTCCGTGCCCATGGCCTTCGCCAGCTTGTCCGGCACCACGGCGGCGACCCGCTGTTCCGCAGGCCCGCCCGTTCTCGCCACGAAGGCCGAGAAGTCCTCGCCGGCCAGGTCGTCGGCGATCTGACGGCGGGCGGCCGGTTTGGATAGGCGCTCCAGCGTCTGGATGTTGGCGTGGTGGACGGTCGGGTTGAGCTCCCGCGCCAGGTCGCGCTTGGCCGGGTTCTTGAAGACCTCCTCGTCGGAGAACGGCATGCGGTCGGGTTGACGGACGTCCCAGTGCTCCATGAACGGCAGCTGGACGCAGCCGCAGTTTACGGTCTCCTTGGCCGGCGCCTTTGGATCGCGCGGATACATCAGCTCCAGCCCGCCAACGATGAAGGGCTTGTCCACGTCGACGACTTGGCCGTCGGCGGCGTCGTGGCTGATGCGGGAATGGATCTTTCCCGATCGCCGCCACTGCTTCTTCAGGCCGGGCAGGACGGCAGAGGCCTGCGCCTGGCGCTCCTGGGTGGCGACGGAGAAGGCACGGCCCATCTCGGTGCGCATGATGGTGATGGCGCGCCCACGGCCGCCGCTGATCATGCCAGCGATGCTCGTCACCGCGTCGCTGGTGTTGACGGCGCCGGTCATAACCAGACCGATCTGCCGCTTGATCTTGTTTGCAACCTCGGCGGTCACGTCCTTCATGCGGTCGATCAAAAAAGCCCGCATGGCCATCAACTGGCGCAGATCGACCTCGGGCGTCGCACCCAGGATACGGATCCCGCCAGCCTTGAGCGGCGCTTCGACCAGGTCGATGCCGAGGGCATGCGCGGCGGACAGATGAGCCGCCCCGCGGCGACCGAGTTCGCCGCCAACCTCGCCGAGCGCCTCTTGATGCGCCTTGGTAAGCCGTTTCAATTGGGCCGTGCGTTCTTTTCGAAAGGCATTGTTGCGTTCCTTATCGGTCACGCCAGCGCACCGTCAAAGCCGGGGAAGCTGTCCTTCTCTTCGCGCCGGTTAATATCTTCCCTAGCCTTTTCAAGCTCGGCCACCGGGTCCACTTCCTTGCCCAACTGGCCCGCCACAAGAGCGATGATCCCGACGGCCGTTTCTTCCGACAATAGGCTGCGGTCGATACCGGTCGCGCTCGCCACGACCACTTGCTGCAGCGCCGCCGCGTATTTGGTGGTGTCGCGCGACGTCAACTCGGGGAACTCGGCGGTGACCACGTAGTCGTCGACGTGGTTGGACGCTTCAGGCTCGGCGCCGTACAGGATGCGGAGCCGCTGTCGGATCTGATAGGCGCCGACTTCCTCCAGGATGTAGCCGAGGAACGCCTGGCGCATGGTGAAAACCTTGAAGGTCGGCTCGCCCATTTCGCCGGCGGTCGCCCGGTTGACGTCGCCGCCGCCGCCGAACCAGTGCTCGGGGATCGTCTGGCCGCCCATGATATGGTTGCGGAACAGCCGCGCGTTGCTCTCGGACTCGTAGGATTCGAGCGACGGCGCCAGCGCTTCCCATTCCTCGCTGTCGTTGTGGACGCGGACGCTGCCCGGCTTCGGCGGTGCGATCTGGCTGGCGCGCTTCTCAACCTCTTCCGGCGTCGCCCCTTTCAGGGTGACGTCGTAGATGAAGGCGCGCAGGAAGTCCCAACGCTCGACCTCGCCGAACAGGGCGTGGTCGTAGGCGTCGAGCCAGTCCATCTGCGCCAGCAGGTCGGAATGGCCCCGCGTCGCGTTCGACAGGTCGTTGACCGGGAAGTAGAAGCAGTCGCCATCGGTGAAGGTCTCGCGGATCTGGCGCGTCCGTTCTGTGAAGACGTCCTCCGGGCCGTTGATAATGATGCGGTAACGGCGCTTCACGCCCTTCTGGTTGCGTACGGTGATGATGCCGATCGGCTGCTCGATGTTGTCCGGGTCTGTCACCACCGTCTCGATCAGGGCGGGGTCGAGATAGCCAAGGCGCACGTGCCCGTTCGCTTCGTTGACGAAGGCCGGCCAGCACTGCTCGCCGTAGAGCGACAGCTCGCGCATCTTCTTCGGTAGTTTGATGTCCATACGGTTGATCGGGTCGCGCCAGAAGGCGTTGATCCAGCTTTGCGCTTCTTCGTCCGGCACGGTCAGATTGACGCCCTCTGCCAGAAGGTAGGCCAGAGGCAGCTCGACCAGCCGGTTCGCCAGCGGGTTCGTTTTCCACAAATAGACGGCGAGTTCCTGCATGCGCTGTTGCGTCATGGGGTTGAGGTCGCGCTGAGAGGTCGCGCTGAGCTTACGCCAGCCCTCCATGTCGTCCTCGACGGTGACGCCCTTCGCTTCGACGAAACGGCTCGCCTTCGCCTCCGTTTCCTTGGCGGGCGCGTCGATCACCGTGTCGCTGCCGCGATCCAGCCAGGCATTGATCCGGTCTCTCAGGCCCATGTGCGCCTCCTTCCATTGAACGGTGCGCCAAAACTGGGGAATGGCGGCCTTGCGACCAGGCGCGCACCGGCGCGATCGGAAACCGGCGTCGGCCGATACGTCTCGGGCGTGTTGACGATCGTCGATCCGGCCGGCGGCGGCGCCCCACTGTCAGCGGCGGCCAGACCGAGGAACGCGGCCCAGGTCCGGTCGGCGTGGCCGTCGGAATCCCGGTCGGCGACCAGGCGGGGATGGCCGGTCGCGCTCACCACCTTCTTGATCTTGTGCAGATCCGCGCGCAGCACCGGGCTGCCCGCCGGGATCCGCACGCGGCGGTCCTCGAACATCTGCTTGGCGACCGTGGCGACCGTCAGCGGCCGCGATCCGTTCAGCAGGACGCCTTCGACCTTGAACATGCCGTGGCGGCGCTGCGCGTCCTCGACGGGCTTCTCACCCATGCCGGTTTGGTCCATGGCCAGGCGCGTGACCCGGTAGCGGAGCATTAGTTCGTCGATAACCGCGTCCTGCTCGGCGAAGGACTTGCGCTTGAACTCGACGATCTCACGCGTCCAGAGGATGTCGCCCACTTCTTCCCAGACCCAGGCGACCCAAAGGTCTTGCCGCCGCGCGATGTCGTTGCCGATGAAGCACGGGCCGCCGCCATACAGGTCGGGCAGGCCGGCGTCCGGATGTTCGACCGAGGTGATGAGATCGTAGTTCAGCCAGGCGCTGGCTTCGTCGAGCCATTGCAGCTCGTATTCCTGCGCCCAGGCGTCCTCGTCGTTGAGCGCACCGCGCAGCTGCTCGATGTCGCGCTCCAGTCCGTCGGCGACGGCCTTGTAGATATCGACGACATGGCGGCTCCACGGGCCGGCGTCTCCGGTCATCAGCTCGTAGAACTTGTTGCCCTTGCCGTTCGGCGTCGAAACGACGCGGAGCTTCAGGCCGCCCTTCGACACGACGGGGAAGAGCGCCGCCCAGATCTTGCGGCTGTCCTGATGGAACGCGAACTCGTCGAGGAACACGTTCGCCGAGAAACCGCGCGCCGTGTCCGGGTTTGCCGGCAGCGCCGTGATGTGGGATCCGGACGGGAACTCGACCTCCAGCGCCTTGTAGCTGGCGTCGTTTTCCGGCGCCCGGTAGTCGTACTCGCGGAACTCGGGCGGCTGCTTTCCCTTCAGCAGGGCGTTGTAGACCTCGTAGAAGGCCTTGCAGAACGGCTTAACCGCCTCGTCGATGGCTTCCTTCGCCTGACGCTCACCACGCGACAGGATGACCCAGCGCACGCGCCGGCCCTCGATCTCCGCCTGGATGCAGTCGTCGACGATCTCGGCGCAGGTGGTGAACGTCTTGCCGGACTGGCGGGAGAACATGCCGATCTTGAACCGCGCGGGATCCTTCAGCCATGCCCTCTGATAGGGCAGGAAGGAAATGATCGGCGCCAGGCTCTCGTCGGCGGTGCGCTCCATCATTCAAACCCCATGATCCGGCGCGCCCGTGCGGCCGCGTCGGCGTCGATCTCGCCGGCGGCGACGGCCGCGTCCAGGTTTTCGGAATCGCGCTTGCGGACCTCGGCCATCAGGCGCTTCTGGCTGACGGACGCGCGCGACAGGTCGGCGACCGACTTGGTAACGTTGGCCAGCTGCGCTGGGATCAGGTCCAGCTCCAGGTCCATCATCAGGCTGAACACCCGTTCCTGGGTGAGGCGGATCAACGCTTCGTTGACGGCGCCGTCGTCGTCCGGACTTTCCAAAACGATGGCGCGGGCCTGGGCCGTGATGCGCTTGAGCGCGCCGACCCGGTCTTCGAAGTCCTGGCCCCAGCTATGCAGGGACGACTTCGATATCTCGAAGCCCTGGTCGGTCAGCCACTGGGCGAGCTCGCGGTAGCCGGAAAAGCCGCCCTTGATCAGGCGGCGTTCAAGATCCTCGCGGACGGTGTCCGGCAGCTTATCGACCTTGGAGCGCGGGGGCATCGGATCACCACCACTTCTTCGGCCGTGCGATCCCGGCCGGCGCCGCGACCGTGTACTCGACCACGTCGACGCCGAGCCCGGTAAGCGCGGCCGCCCACACCGGGCCGTCCTCGCCGGTGAGCTCGATCAGGGTCTTGTCGCGGAGATAGTCCAGTTCGCGGCGCAGCACCGACGGGGAGATCGGCAGCGACGCATCGGCCAGCGCCCGAAAAATTACCGTCTCGGATACGGCGAGCGGCCGACCAGCGTCCAGTGCTCACAAAATCCGCCAACGGGTCTCTTCCTGCTGCGCCTTTTCCAGGTCAATCTCGTGCATAGATTCTGTCCTTCAACTCATCGAATTTCATATTCTAAGGTGTCCATCTTCGCCTCGATGGTTGTGGCCAGTCGGATCCAGTCTTCCCGCTGGACGTACTTGAGGGGCATGTCGGCGAGCAGCGTTCGGAATTCCCGCTCAAGCTCGTGGCGCTTTTCCGCTTCGGCTTCCAGATCCTCCTCGATCCTCTCGAAGCGCTTTTCGTTTCCCCGGATGGCCCGCTCGATCAGCACTTTGATCGTGCCGATCAGAAGGGCGCTCCACGCGATGACTAGCGTCACCATCACCGAGATCAATTTCCAGTCCAACAACTCCATCACCGTCTCCTTTGTTCGCGCCTCGATTGGCAGTCCATGCAGCGCCGCGCCGAAGGCAAGGCCGCCAATCGTTCCGCCGCGATCATGTCCCCACAGTCCTCGCAGATGCCATCACCTGCTTCCTCCGCCGCGCCGCGCGCGAGTCCTGCAGGTGGCGCTCGGTCAACTCCTGGGCGCGGTCGATCTCGTCAGACACCCGCGCCGCCAGCGATCCTTGAGGCCAGGGCGCCGATGATCCCGACGCCGCCAGGCTGCCCAGCGGCCGTCTTCTTGTCCTCGGAGCGTTTCCAGACCGAGACGCCGATCACGCTCAGCGCCACCGCCCACATGGGAACGGTCGCGGCGTTGGCCTCGCCGATCGCGGTAAGGATCACGGCAGCCTCGGTCGGCACCGCGACGATCGCGTAGATGATCCCGAACATGGAGCCCAGGATCTGCAACGACCAGGTCGCCGCCATCGCGTAGCCGAAGGTCGGCCGCCAGCGTTTCACATAGACGTCGTTGGAAGCGTATTCGGCGCGCATGGTGGTGTTGACCGCTTCCAGGCGCTTGGTCTCTTCCTCCAGCAGCCGGACCTCCATGGCCTGCGTCTGGCGCTGGAACTCGATCAGCAGTTCCGGATTGGCCTTCAACGCGGCGGCCGCATCCTGGGCGTCGTCCTTACCGGTGACGGACTTGGCGACGTCGAGGACTTGGGTGGCGACCTTCTCGCCGTCATCACCGAACATCCACTTGGCGAGTTTCGGTGCGGCGAAGTTGGCGATTCCGAGGGCGATGGTGACGGGGTCCATGGTTTCTTCCTCACGCGTAGGCGCGGCGCAGCCAGCCCGCGACGAATTTCTCGAACTGAGGCTTGGCGATGACCAGGCCGCGATAGAAGCCGGCCGCCTCCGAGCGGAGCGCGGTCAACAGCGCCCATTGATCGATGTCGGCGATGACGGTGCGGGTGACGGGGCCGAGGATGCCGTCGTCGGTGACGTTCTCGCCGCAGGCCCGGCAGGCGCGCTGCAGCAGCTTGTGCGCCTGGCGTGCGCCCATGTTGACGGACAGGTCGAAGACCTTGGCGCCGATGCCGGCCGGCAGGGCATCGTAGCCGTACTTGTTCCACCAGTGATCGCGGTAGACGCGGATCGCGTCGTCGCGCGTCATCGCGCGGACGTCGTCGGCATCGATGTCGCCGTCGTGGTCGAAGTCGAAGTCGGCGAACCCGTCGCCGTCCAGATCGATCTCGCCGACGGCCACCATGAACCGCAGGCTGACGCCCCAGTTGGTAGCGCCGCCGGGATCGACGGGGTCATTGACGAAACCGCCCTCATGGACGAGGACGGTCTCGACAGCGTGCATGAAGGTTTTGTCCTGCATCTCTCGCTCCGAGTGTGTTGGAGCGACAGTGCCATCCGGAACGAACCCCGTCTTGACGGGGAACTGTTCCCCTGAGGTCAGTCTTGGGAGAAGAGGTCGGGCTGATCGTCGTCCCGGATCTGCGATCGGACGCGGCGCACGTAGCGCTGGGTGACTTTGAGCCGCAAGGCGACCTCACGATTGCTGCCGTCCACGTCCATGATCTGGGTCTTCTTCAGATCGCGGAAGACGCCGCGCGGGATATCGATCACATCGCCGCCAAATTCCGTGCACAAAGCCTCCATCCGGTCAAGCCCGATGATGGCCGTGAAGTCGTGATCGATGCGCGCCTTCTTCGGAATGTAGACTTTCTCGGCGCCGCCGAACACGTCGGCCAGGCGAACGGCGGCGGCCGGGCCGATCACCTCGGCGAGCCGGCGAAGGCCCACGGGCCAAGTCAGGATTTGATCGGGCTGGCTGTTCATTCACCTAACTCCTCGATGCCCGGCGGCGTCTCCCTTTATCCGCCCTTTATCCGCCCTTTATCCGCCCATTCTCCGCCTTGGCCTTTCTAATCGTGCGGCCGAGCGCTTCGATGACACGGTCCGCGTCTTCGTCGGAAAGCTGCGTGTGATCGATCCGGCAAGGGCTGCTCACGAAGCGCCCGGCCCAATTGGAGAGCGCGCCGGGGTCGGCGATCCCGACCACGCCGAGGGTATGGCGCAGGCGCCATTGCGCCTCCATGACCCGGCAGCGCGGTTTTTCGTAGGGGCCACTGCCGGAAGCATAGGGCCGCCAGTTCACGCCGGCCTCTCGCGCAATCCAGTCTTTCAGCGCCTCGATGACCTTGCGGCCGTCGGACGCCCGGCGCATCCAGGCCGGATGATCAAGGCCGGCCTGGCGCTTGACGAAGGCGGCCAGCGCCTTCTCAGCCCGGGTCCCGGTGATCCCCAGCGAGTAGGCGGAAATCCACAAGGCCCGGGCCTTGGCCAGTTGCGGGCCGGCGGGCCGGGGCGTCCTCCGCTTCGGCCTGAAACCTTGGGTTTTGAAGTGCTCGACGAGATCGGCCAGCTGGGTATCGCTCAACTTCGCCGCCGAGCGTTCGCCCGTCCTCGTCTCCAGCACGTCCCGGTAGGCGTCGTCGTCGAGGCCAAGGTCTTTCTTGGCGATATGCACCGTGGCGAGCAGCCGCCGGCGATAGGGGCCGGCCTTGTTGTTCACGGTCGAGTTCATGACTCGTCTCCAAACGTATCCGTCTCGTCGCCCCAGGCGCTCCAGCCCGCCCGGCGCCGCCGCGCGAACAACTCCACATACGGACCGTCGAACAAGGTCTCGATCCGGTCGTATTGCTCGTCCGGTTTGCGGGAGTGCTCGCGGCGCGGCGCGCGGATTTCATCTTCCGGCCACCACTCCATCCAATCGCGCACGCCGCGCACGCCTTCGGGCGCGCGGCCCACCCCGAATAGATCATCGGGCAATTCCGCCTTCAGCCGGGGACCGCCCCGCGTCGCCAGCAGGCAGGGTTCAAGGTTCTTTCGGGTGCCATACCCTGGGCCAAAGGCGTACTTACCGGTCTTCGGATTGAACTTCCGCCACTCCCACGCCAGACCGGCGTAGGAAAAGCCCCAGGACGAAATCACCGGATGCCAGATTTCCGACAGCGGCCAGGTGCACCAAATGAACAACGCGCAATCATCGGCGGCGAGAAGCTCGACCGGAAGACGCTTCAGTTCGTGTTCTTCGACGCAGTCATAGTGGCTCTTCGCGTTCTTCGCCTCGCCCTTGGCGGAATAATTGTCGAACGACCAGGGCGGATCGGCCAGGATCACCCTAAAACCGCCGACCGGGCGCATCTCGGCAAACTCTCTTGGTGTTTAGTCCCAGCGTTCGGCGGCGCGGTTTTTTCCCTCGAATGAAAGGAAATTCCGTGAGACGGGTACGACACGGGAGCGCCGCGGCGATCCGCCGGGCGGCGCAAGACAGCCGGGAGCGCTCAGGAAATTGACCCGTCTGATCGTGTGTTCAATTCGGATTGCGGGCGAAAGGTTGCGCCGGATGAGCTTTATGCTAGGGAATATTACCGGCGCCCGCGCCATGCGAGTGGCGCGGGCGCAGAGTGAGGACCATTGATATGCCGGACATGTCCGCTCTATCCCAAAGGGACGTTGATCAATTCGCCCGTGATGGAGTCGTGTGTTTGAAGAATGTTTTCGAGGGCCATTGGCTGAAAAATCTGGAGCGGGGCGTCGCCCGCGATATGGCCAACCCGTCGCCGCGTTTTATGCGCCACACCCCCGCCGACGCGCCGGCGCACTATTACGAAGACTACTGGGTCTGGCGGGAAGTGCCGGAATTTGAGGACTTCTTGCGCTCATCCAGCGTTGGGGCCATCGCGGGGCGGCTGCTTCGGACGGATCAGGTGAATCTGGTGATGGACAACTGGTTCCTGCGTGAGGCCGGCTCCAGCGGCCGTCCGCCCTGGCACCATGATGTCTCTTACTTCGATTTCGACGGTCCCATGTGCGTGCTTTGGTTGCCTCTCCAGCCGGTCGTTAAGGAAGAATGCCTGACCTGGGTGCGCGGCTCGCATGTCTGGAACCGCTTCTTCATGCGATCCTTCTTTGACGGACGCGGCGCCGTCGATGCGCCGATGACGGTTAATGGGGTGACTTATGAAGAGACGCCGGATATCGACGCCGCCCCCGAAGATTATGATCTTGTCTCGTTCGAGATGGACGCCGGCGATTGCGTGTTCTTTGATATCCGCACCCTTCATGGCAGCCCGAAATCCGTGACGACCGAAAGGGATGTGTCCCGTTTTACCGTTCGCCTCGCCGGCGCGGGCAGCCGCATTCGGTACCGCGGGGCTTGGGCGCAAGCCGAACGCGCCTTGTTTGAGGCCGCCGGTCATGGCGACGGGGATCTGATGGATAGCGACTTCTTCCCGAGGCTCTGGGAACGGGAAAGCGCTTCAGAGCGCCGCTAAAATCGCGTCGGCCACCGCCTGGGCGCCGGCGCCGCCGCCCAAATCACAAGTCATCAGGTCGCCGCCTTTGAACGCCTCATCCACGGCGCCCTGGATGACGTCTGCGGCCGTTTTAAGGCGCGGTTCGCCATGTTTATTGCTTAGCCATTCCAGCATCATGGCGCCCGACAGGATCATGGCGGTTGGGTTTGCGGCGCCTTGACCGGCGATGTCGGGGGCGGAGCCATGAGCGGGCTGGAACACAGCGTGTTCATCGCCAATATCGGCCGACGGCGCGAATCCCATGCCGCCGGCCAGCCCGGCGCCGAGATCGGACAGGATATCGCCGAACATATTTTCCGTGACCAGCACGCCCAAGTCCCAGGGACGCCTCACCATGGTGAGGGCGGCGGCGTCAACATACATGTGGTCCGCGCTCATGTTTGGATGGCGCGCCGCGACTTCGTCGAAGATTTTACGGAAGAAGGCGAAAGACGCGAACACGTTGGCCTTATCGACACAAGTGACCATCATGGTTCCGCCGGCCCCAGCGCGGGCGCGGGCGAGGCCGAAGGCGGCGTCAAACAGCTTTTCGCAGACAGCGCGGGTGATCACCAACGTGTCCCGCGCCTCTTGGTCGTTGATGACGCCGCCTTTCCCGTGGGAGGCGAAGAGGCCTTCCGTCGACTCGCGAACGATAACGAAGTCCGTCTTTCGCGCGCGCGCGTCCGCAAGCGGAGAGGGCACGCCCGGGATCAGGCGAATGGGCCGGACTCCGGCGTAAAGACCCAGTTCCATTCGAAGCTTGATCTGGGGCGAAATTTCCGTGCCGTCGGGATAGCGTATCTCGGGCAACCCCATGGCGGCGAGCAGGATGGCGTCGGCGTTCCGCGCCGCGTCCATGGACGCCTTGGGCAGGCTTTCGCCGGTGTCGCGGTAATGCGCGGCGCCCGCCGCCAGGTGCTGATATTTCAAACTGGGCGCCTCGGCTTTCTCAAGAGCCGCATCCATGATTGCGAGACATGGAGCCATGACTTCCGCGCCGACGCCGTCCCCTTCGAAGACCGCGATTTCGAGATTGTTGGTCATCGCCGTTTCATATCCATTTTCTCTCACCTCAATCGTGCGCCGCCCTTATTTTCATTTCCCCAAGAGAGGGGGACGCGCCTGACAGGGCGGGGGAGGGCGAGGAGAGCAGAGTTTAAGTTTCATGCCGACGTAACGGCGCAGGAAATCCACCCCTTCATAACAACCGGCAGGCGTCCCGAAGGGGTGAGGTCTGTACGAACCGCGCCATTCGGCGGCCGCCTGTCCGTGTGAACTCAATAGCCCATTCGAACACGCATTCGCCATAACCTTCGCCGTGATGGGCGTGGTCTATGCGGATTGAAGGGCTTCATGTCCTGTCCAAATAACCGCGAACATGGTAACGCGCATTGCCGGCATGCAACAAGAAAGAGAAAAGAGAGTCGCCCCCGCCGGTCATGAGCCGCCAGTTTCGCCTTCCGGCCAGCCGGATTTCGCCAAGTCGGCAATCAAGTCGTGAACCGCCTTTCGCCGTTTCGGGTTGCGAATGGCGTAATAGGACTTCACAAGCTTTGACGTCTCTTCCGATTCAATAACGGCGGGCTGGTCCCTGGTGTCCGATGCGCCGTTGTCATTCGTCAGGAACGAGGACGGGCCGGAAATCCCGTCGGCGTTGATGTCTTCAAAGAAGAAAGATACGGGAACGTCAAGAATATTGGCGATCTGATACAGTCTGCTGGCGCCGATCCGGTTGGCCCCCCGTTCGTACTTCTGAATTTGTTGAAACGTCAGGCCGAGGGAATTGCCAAGTTCCGTTTGACTGATTCTCAACATCTTGCGGCGAATTCTGACCCGTCCCCCCACATGGACATCAATGGGATGAGCGACCCCCGGCGGCGTCCGGTTGGGATGCGGCATGTTTGATGCTTTCGGCATTTTTATCCTTTTTAGGCTTTTATTGGCGTACATGTCGAATATACGGATACTACAGAAAGATCAGGTGTTGTTTAAGTCCTAATTGTTTGTCCAAAATCCCGTTTAAGTAGTTTTTTCAGACGATTGCCTGGTGCGGAATTTTTAAATCAACCTCAACTTGATCGAGTGCGCCGTTCCTTTTATGGAGAGGCGGGCTGGACTAGCGCTGTGACGGCCGCTTCATGGTCCAGATTTCCGTGACCGATGTGTAATCCATATAGCCGAGCCGCGCCACGGGACGGATTTTTTCCACATCCACGACGCCGTCCCTCAAGTAGGCGTCGTCAATATGAACGCCGATCACTTCGCCGACAATGATTGCGTTTCGCCCGCCGTTCGGATGCGGCGGCAACTCCATGGATTTATAGTATTTGCATTCAAGATGCGCCGGCGCTCCCTTGACCCGGGGCGGTTTGACCAACTCCGAGGACTCCATTTCAAGTCCCGCCAAATTGAATTCGTTTTCCTCCGGTTTCGCAGGCGCGCTGGTTTCACTCATTGCGTCCTTGAAATCCCAGCCGACCATGTTGCAGACGAACTCTCCGGTCTCTTCCGCATTGGTCGCTGTGTCCTTGGCCTTGTCCGGCTCGCCATGAGGTTGAACGCCGTTGGTGGCGAACATCACCATGGCGGGCGGTTCCGACACACCATTGAAAAAACTGTAAGGAGCCAGATTCACGTGACCATCCGATGATACGGTCGAAACCCATCCGATGGGACGCGGAACGATCAGGCTTTTGAACGGACCATGCGGCAGGCCGTGCGGTTCGCCGGGCTTGTAGAACAATGTCTCTCTCCAAGGACGTTAATGCCCGCCATTGACCGGCGCCGCCCCTTCATAGGGGACTGCGTGTTCAACGACATCCCAAATTTTCCGGGCCGTGCCCTGGCGTTGTTCATCGGAAATGTGCGCGACCAATCCGGCGGCCCGCGAAATCACGGCAAAGCCCCGCATGACTTCCGGCGCGACGCCGATTTCCGACAACAGCGCCGAGACGCCGCCCGTTGCGTTGATGGTGATGTGCTTGCCGGCCACTTCATCAACGGCTTTACCCAGCGTCTTGAGCGCGGAAATATAGGTCCCTTCACAACCAGCGTTCTCGGCGATCTCGAACAGTTTCGGCGTTCGGGGGTCGTCCGGTCTGTGCAGATGATGGCCGAAGCCCGGCATATGTTTACGCCGTTCTTTATGATCCTTGGCGATGCGCAGCGCCGCGGCCTCCACGCCCTCGTCAGAGGTCGTCATCTCGCGCAGCAGCATCGCATTGTTCTCCATCGTCCCGACAAAGGCGCTGCCCACGTTCAGCAACCCTCCGGCGACGGCGGCCTGCAAAGCTTCCGGCGCGGAGTGATAGGTGAGGCGCGTCGCGATGGCTGATGGCGTCATGCCGTGTTCCATTAGCGTCACCAGCGCCGCGTCGATGACGGCGCGGTCAAGCGCGGAAGGTTCACGGCCCAGGATGTGATAGATCATGGCGTCCGTGAACGTCATAACGCCCATCATCTCGCCAACCAGCGCCTTGTCGCGCACATAAAGTTCGTCGCTGGTGTGCGTGCTCATGCGTTGGGTGGGGCCGTTGGTCATGGGTTACTCCTTTCCCGGGTTGGCGAATTGGGCCTTGGCTTCCCGGCGCAAAATCTTGCCGACGGGACTGCGAGGCAGCTCATCAACAATGTGAACGATTTTGGGCGCCTTGACGCTGTCGAGGCGCTCCTTGACGAAAGCGATCATCTCCTCACCACCAGAATTCGCGCCCTTGTGCGTCTCCACGGCCGCCGTGACGGCCTCGCCCCACTTGTCGTCGGGTACGGCGAAGACGACGCATTCCTTGACGGCCGGGTGCCGGCCCAGCATCGCCTCGACGTCCGACGGATAGACGTTAAAGCCGCCCGTGATGATCACGTCGCGGATGCGGTCTTTGATAAAGATAAAGCCCCGCTCGTCGATTATCCCGATATCGCCCGTATGCAGCCAGCCGTTCCTTATGGTTCCCGCCGTTTGCTCCGGCATATTCAAATAACCCGGCATAATAAGATCGCCGCGGATTACGATTTCGCCGCTTTCACCGCGGGGCAGGATTTTTCCGTCCGGGTTCATGATCTCTACCTCGGTCAACAAGGTCGCCCGTCCACAGCTCGCCAAATTGCGCTCGTCGCGCCAGTCCCCGGCCCGCATGACGGTGGCCACTTGCGGCGCTTCGGTCTGACCGTAACAGGTTTCAAGCGCGTTGTTGAAAAGCGGCATGGCGCGCCTCACTTCATCAGGGCGGATGGCGGCGCCTCCGACGATGACGTGGCGGAGCGACGACAGGTCGCGTCCCTCCATCCCGTCCGCCATGATGGCGTAGATGACCGTGGGCGGCAGAAAGACGGTGGTCACGCCATGCCGTTCAATAGTGTCCAGAATGGCGGCGGGCTTCGCGGGCCGCGGCATGAACACCATGGCGCCCCCTTGGCCCAGAATAGGGACCAGCAGCGTGCCGGTGCCGTGGGTCATCGGCGCGGACAGCAGGTTGCGGTCGTCTTTACCGAAGCCGAATTCGGCGACCATCGTCGCGATGCAGGCATGCCAGACGCGATAGGTCTGAACGCAGCCTTTTGGCGGTCCGGACGAGCCGCCGGTGAACTTCAGCGCTTGGACGTCATCGGACGTCAGGTTGGGGCGGACGGGTGTTTCGCCGCGCCGCCGCTCCATCAAGTCCGCCAACGAGATGCCGGGGACCGCGCCCTCGCCGGGTTGGCCCAGAATAAGCGTGGCGCTCCGCGGATTGATCTTGTCCAGGCAATCAGCGTCGCAGATGATGAGGGAAGGCTCCGTCACATCAATGATACGGGTGAGTTCCTCCAGGCCGTTGCGGGGGTTCAGCGGAACCCAGGTCTTGCCCGCCGCCAGGGTCGCCAGAAAAGCCAGCAGGTGTTCGCGGGTGTTATGGCCGCAGATCCCAACGCGGCTTTGCGGTTTTGGGTCGATGGCTTGGAAGGCGGCCGCAAGCGCGTCGGTCCGCTCGATAAGTTCCCGGAAAGAAAGGGACCACCCGTCGTCCATTAACGCCGTCCGGCTGGGCATGCGGGCGGCGGCGCGGCGGACATGATCGAAGGGCAGAAGCATGGGGAGCGGCTTAGTCCTGTTCCGCCAGGTCGCGTTTGAAGCGCTTCCACCGTTCCACATAATGCGGCGGGATGTGTTCGATCATTTCCAGGTGCGCTTTGGAGACTTCCTTGACGGCCTTGGCGGGCGCCCCCATGATGACGGAGCCGTCGGGAAATTCCTTGCCCTCGGTGATCAGCGCTTTCGCCCCGATCAAACAGTTCCTGCCGATCCTGGCGCCATTCAGGACAATCGCCCCAACGCCCACCAATGAGCCGTCGCCGATGGCGCAGCCATGCAACATGGCCATGTGGCCGACCGTGCAGTCGTCGCCAACGCTAAGGGGGTGGCCCGGGTCGGTGTGCAGCACGCAGCCGTCTTGAATCTGGGTGTTCTCGCCGATCGTGATCCAGTCATTGTCGCCGCGCAGTGTGGCGGAGAACCACACGCTGGCGTTCTTTTTCAGACGCACCTTGCCGATAACGGCCGCGTTTGGCGCGATCCAGTAGTCGCCGCCCTCGGTTTGAACCGTATCGCCGCCCAATTTGTATTTCAACGCCGCCCTCCCGAACTCTCCCCAGGTTTAGACAACTTCGCCCGCCCCGCGCAAGGGCCAAGGGACGCCCGTGATCCCGCCGCCGGCCATGGACGTTCCGGTGTATTGGCTCAATCGCTCGCGGCTTCGCGCGCGAAGACCAGCTTTCCCTTTATCCGTAACCGGTCTGGCTGTTCCGCCCGCCGGTGATTTTTTGTTGAAGGAAAGAAACAAGGGACATCAAAACCACCGATATGGCTAAACTATAGATGAAGACAAGAGGGACATTGTATCTTGCGGGATTTACAGAAACAAATGCGTTAAAGCCCAGCATGAAGAAGAATGGAAAGGCGAAAGCCAGAAGCTTGTCTATCTCGTGCCTCTTTTTGAGAAGCCTTAGCGCCGGGAAAAGGGCCGCGACGCCAAAAAGGCTAAAGTATTTCCCGACAAGCATCCCGCGCCAAGCCAACGCCAGAGTCACTATGACATGCTTGAAGGGTTCGGCGAGAATATACTCACCGATAAGAATTCGTAGCCGTTCAGGTCCAGTTGACGCCAATGAATTGATCGTATTTTTGAATTCCGAGTTTCCAACCAGATAAAAACCCTCTGGGTGAAAGAAATCCAGGCGCCGCCAGTATTCCGGCGCAAAAAGAAAGGCGGCAAGGTTGTCACCAAAATCAGGCAGCCAGTATATCCAGCTGACAAGAAACTCCCGCCAGGTCATCATATTGAACGCCACACGCTCGATCAGGACAGAAGAACCATAGCCGACGCTCACATCGAAGACTCCGTAGTATTCCAAATTACGTAACATCCAAGGCAGAACCAGCGAGCAAAACGGAACAAGAAAAGTCAACGAGACTGCAGCGGTTTTTCGCGGGGAGACGTTCCGTAAAAAAATCAAATAAGCGGGCAGAAAAATAAACAGAGCATAGTAAAGATAAATATACGAAGGCCGCACTAAGGCCGCCAGGGACAAAAAAAGACCTGCAAAAAACATAAACCTTTTATTTGGAGCCGAAAAAGAAAACAACTTGAAAAATATACAAAACAAAAGAAAAATAAAAAATAAAATGATTCTGTTATTAGCCCGATAGAATATATTGAAAATTTTCCAAAAATAATAATAAATATTAGTGTTGCCAGAGAAATAAGCCTGTTACTTGTTATATTTTCCGCCGTATAGAAGAGCGCAACAGCGGAAAGCGCGCTCAACACAATTTGAACCCAGTAGATCAAGGCCAGGCCATCAACGTCACACCCGGAGCCGCCGCGACTGGGGGCGGCGGCAAAGCATTCCAAAGCCTTGTCCAACCGGGCGTCCAGCATCGCCAAGAAAGCCAGGGCGGCGGGATAAAGCGGGGCGATGACAACGGAGTCATGCCGTATTGTTTCCCGTTGTTCTGGAATCAAAACAAAAGTATGGCCGTCATGAGCATATGCCCGCGCGTCGTATACTGGTTCCTGATAGCCGACAACAATCGCCCCGGCGGCGATGGCGCACAGAGATATTAAGGCGACAAATGAAAAAAGCCCAACGCCCCGCAGATTCTCGAAAAATAAAATGAATTTTTGAATTTTCATTGATTAATATAATTATGTATGGGATTTTTCGGGGTATTTGAAATATCATAGTTTATTGCGGAAATAAGCAGTTGTATCGCAATGATGATAGGCAGGGCGGCCAGCATCACCTGTCCGGACGTGGCCGCAATCCCTTCCACGTTGGAGCGATAATAAAGGTTAATTCCTTCAAAAAAACCAAAAAATAAAAGGAAAATTCCAATTATTATCCCCAGAGACATGGCGTTAAAATCGCGCAATATATAGTTATAAAAAATTCTCAGGCAATAATTGCGGCCATGTTGCCATAAAAATGGAACTAAAACTTTGGAAATTTTCAAATTCGAAACTTCAGTCCCATAAACAGCTTTCATGGGAATGTCATGAACCACGGCGCGCACCAGAGAAAGCCGGAACATCAGTTCGGTTTCAAATAAGAACCGTTTTTCAATAACGGTTGGGTTCAGAATTTCCAAAATACTTAAATGAATGGCAATATAACCATTAGATGGATCCATTATTTGCCAATAACCACTAGAAAATTTATTCATAAAGCTAAGAGAAATATTTCCTATAATCCTCAATTTGGGCATTTCTTTTAAGTATTCGATATCCCAGAATCTGTTGCCCTTGGTGTAATCCGCTCTGCCCGTCAGGATCGGACTCACAAACTTGTCCAGAAGCTTTGGATCCATTTGCCCATCGCCGTCAATTTTGACGCAAATATCCATTCCCATCTTTTTGGCGGTTTGAAACCCTGTCAGTGTGGCCGCACCAACCCCTTGATTTATATTATGTTTTTTGATCACAATTCTTGTATCGTCAGAATTGTCCTTGATAAAATCACCGGATTGGTCAGGACAGGCGTCATCCACACAAACAATCAAATCCACATTGTCCGGGATTTCATTCAGAACCTGCAAAACATGGTTCCGAACCTTAAAGCAGGGTATCACAACCGCTATTTTCATAGGCTTCAATGGCTGACGCGAGCGTTGAACTACTTACTCTTTCGCGTCTCATGCCTCATTTTTCGGAATACGTCCAATGTTTTTCATTCAACCTTCCACCCAAACCGCTTTCATGGGCGTCATTGCGGCCGTTTCTTCTCTCTTGTTCTTCTCTCTTGCCGATGCGGTCCCCGCCGCGCCGGACGGCGGGCTTGACGCCGCGTGGTTTCTTCCGCGCGCCCAGAGGCGGCCAGAGTCTCTCTCGTTCCGAACCGTCCAATAACCCCGCCGGCTTCCCGTGGCGGGGTTTTCTTGTCCGGTTACAAGCGCATGAAGTGGAGCGCGCCAAAGGTTTGGCGGAACGCGGCCGTTTCTTGGGCGAGGTTTTCCGGGTGGCTCGTCGTCAGCGCGCGCGCCATTAAGGCGGCGAGTTTCGGCGCGTCAGCGGGCGTCACGCCCCATCGCGCCAATTCAGGCGTGCCCAGGCGCAAGCCGTTTGCATCGCCTTCGACCCTCTTCAGGGGCAAACCGATCCCGCAGGCAAGGAAGCCCGCTTTCCGAAGTTTCCTGGCAGCCGCTTGACCGCCGCCGAAACGCGCCGCCTCGACGGCGAATTGGTGGGAGTCCGTGAAGCCCTTCGCCTTGGCGAATACGGGAAGTCCCTCCGCGTCCAGTGCGTCGGCCAGCGATCTTGACAACTCGATCATCGCCTTGGCGTAGGCCACGCCGAAGTCCCGCCAATCGAGCAGGCTGTAGGCGAGAGACGCGGATTTCGCGGCGTCAAAATTAGCCGTCATGCCAGGAAAAGCGATGGAGTCCAATCGTTCCGCCAGTTCCGCGTCGTCGGTCACGACAAGTCCGCCGGGTGGTCCGCCCAGGCTTTTGTAGGTGCTGAACGTCATCAGGTGCGCGCCGAGTTTCAGGGGGTGGGGCCAGGCGCCGCCCGCGATAACGCCGCAAACATGGGCCGCGTCAAATAGGACTTTGGCGCCGACCTCATCTGCGATGGCGCGGATATCGCTCACCGGATGCGGGAACAAATTAAGGCTGCCGCCGATGGTGATCAGCTTTGGTTTGGTTTCACGGGCGACGGCGCGAAGCGCATCCACATCCACCGTATAGCCGTCGGCGTCCACCGGCGCCGGGACAGTGTTAAGACCATAAAGGCCGGCGCAACCCGCGTTATGATGGGTCACATGGCCGCCAAGTGTTGGCGGCGGGGCGATAATGGCGTCTCCCGGTTCGCAGGCCGCCATGAAAGCATAGAGATTGGCGGCCGCTCCGGACGCCACGCGGATCTCCGCGTACCGCGCATCGAAGATTTCCGCAACCAGTTGGGCGGCGATGACTTCTATTTCCTCAATGGCTTCCAAGCCCATTTCGTATTTGTCGCCAGGATAGCCCAGTGACGGGCGTGACCCGACGCCCGCCGCCAGCGCCGCTTCCGCACGGGGGTTCATGATGTTGGTGGCCGGGTTCAGGTTAAAGCAATCGCGCTCATGGATCTGGCGGTTGTCTTCGATCAACCGATCAAGACGCGCCGCGACCGAGGCGCTGTTGGCTGTCCTGGTTTCCTTGGCGATCCGTTGAACCAGGGTCTCGCAACGCTCCGGCGTCCATTCTCGTTTCGTCAGGAGCGTCATCGGCTTACTCCATGGCCTTCATAAAGGCCGCAATCATCGGATCAATGGCGGCCTGATCAATCCAGCGCGACACTATCAGGACATCCAACTCTTGGTCGATCCAGATCAGGTTGCTCCCCGCCCCCACGGCGAAGAAGCTGGTTTCCGGCGCGCTCGGATATTGAACGCGATTGGTGTTGAGCCACCAAAGAAACCCATATTGAGCATTCAAGGGGCATGGCTCGCGAAGGGCGCGAATCCAGTCCCTGGGCAATAACCGGCGATCACCCCAGTTTCCGTCGCGCTGGATTAACAAGCCAAAGCGGGCATGGTCGCGGGAATTGATACGCAATCCCCCGCCCCAATGCGTGCCGCCGGGAACAGAGACCATTTCGCGTCCGTCGATTTCCACGACGGCGCTCATGGAACCGTCTCCATCCCGCCGACCCTGCTTGACGCGCTTGACCTTGTACATGGTGTCGGGGAAGCCCGGAAGCGAAAGGGCGGGGTGAGAAGTCATTATCCGACGATTAAAATTTCGGACGCCATCGCAAATTTAGATACTCCAAATGATCTTGCCTCGCACAAAAATGAAGACGGGCAAAGACAACGGGATAAAGATCATGTGGCCGACAACAGCGTCCACAGGACCCTTATGCTCATTGCGAAACAAACCGATGATCGTGATTGGTCGGATCACCTTGGCCCCCGCTTTTAACGCGACCCGGGCGCCCAAATAGGCGCCCAATATCTGTCCGCCAATCATCGCCGCTCCGGCAAGCCACACAATCTGACCAAAAAAAACAAAATACACGAGCGCCGAGATGTTGCTGGCGAAGTTGAAGAGTTTGGCGTGGGCGGTCGCGTCGCGGATGGGGGATCCGCGAAGCGTCACAAGAGCCGAGGCCATGAAAGACCCCGTTCCGGGACCGAAGAAACCATCGTAGAAGCCCAAGGAAGGCGCGGCCATGGCGTTGAATTTGGATCGCGATAATCGCGGCTTGCGGCTCTGGTCCAGGTTTCCGGCGAATAGCAGGAAATAAATCCCGATCCCGATCAATAGAACGGGAACCAAATAGCTCAGATAGGTCGCGTCGATCCAGGTCAACGCCATGCCCCCCAGGATCGATCCGGCGCAGACCGTCGCCAGCGGCGCCCGGTTGTCATTTATCGAGACCGCCCGTTGGCGCACGAAATAGATCGCCGCGGCAAGTGTGCCAAAACTGCCCTGAAGTTTATTCGTGGCGATCGCCGCCGCCGGGGAAACACCGGTAAGCAAGAGCGCGGGGATCGTTATAAGTCCTCCGCCTCCCGCCACGGCGTCCACCCAGCCGGCGACGACCGCCACCAAGAAAAGCAACGCGAGAGCTTCGGCGCCGACTTCGATCATGGCTTTGCCAGGAATGGTTTTTTCAGCGCCCGATTTCGACTGGCGGCATATTGGCGGCAATGCAGCCGACGTCCATACCGACCATCGGCAATGGGAATATGATACTCGGAATCCGTGAGCTTGCCGCGACCGTGAGTTACGTTAGAATTCCCGGCAAAAAAAGCATTCGGCAAGAATAGATAATCTCCTGGCAAAAGCAGAACCTCACATACTGGAACGGTCCGGACCAACTCAATGAACCGGTTAAAAATCTTCTGGCCGGCTTCGCTTTTGCCTACGTAAATCATCCGACCAGGGGCGGAATTGATGCAGGATCCGACGATTCCTTGATCCGCTCCGAGATAGAGCGGCGGGCGGATATTCCCTACAAATCCGGAAATTTCATCACCGGCCGGGCCAGTAAGACGCGCCACTGGCATGCCAGCAAGTACAGCAATCTCTTCGATGGTTATTGCGTTGGCGCGCGGATGGGCGTCAAGCGTTTCAGGCAAACCGACATGGGTTCTAGTATTGAGATTAAGCACGCCGCCGAGGACAGTCATATCAACGCACAAGAATTTCTTGCAGAGCACTTCATCGTAAACCTTTGCGGCTGACCGATTGAGGATTTTTGCGACCGTGGCGACATCGGCGCCAAGAGCCGCAAGAGTTGCGTCCACAGCATCGACGTTTGTCATCTCGTGGTATACGATCGCATCACTGTGTTGTGGAAATTTCCCGCCGCCGGTGCTGGCGCCTACATCTCGCAATTCCTTGTCCGCCGCCGGAATCGGCGAGATTAGGTGAAACCTGTTTTTACCGCCATGTTCGGAGGGGTGGATGGCCACGCCGTGGTTCAAAAGAATGCTCATGCATCAACAAAACCACTCGGTGACAAAACCTGTTTTCTGTCGATCATTCGCGCTTGACCCATAATCATAGCCAGTGCGGTTATCTGGATTGAGAAGCTCTTCGCGCGGATCTTGCGGACCATTGCGCAGAACGAAAGGCGGCGCACCCCCAGATGGCTGATTTGCAACCTCAATAATCTCGATTAGACGGTCGTTCTCTGAAGTACTGGTATGGCGTTGCACCTTCCCCAAAAAAGCACGCGCAAGCTGCCGCGCAATCACATCGTCGCATGTGTTAAGGGTTCTCATCCTTTAAATCCGCCGCGATCAAGTTGGCGATAATGTCACGAATTGAGTCAGGAAGTCGAATTTCGGTGATCGAATTTTGGACATCAAACATAAGCGCTGTTATTATGCTTTTGGATATAAATCAAGGGACTGACCCAGATAACTACCTTAAATGACGTTTAACCCATTGTCTTAATTGCGTTAATTCGTTTGAGGGGTCATTGTGGTTAAATCGTCACTCACATTCCTTCAAATATAGCCCGAATTGGGCCTTTGGGGCGATGATCCTGCCGCCGCGCAGGAACAGGCCGGACGGCCCGCCCCGGGGAGCGATGGGGCCGATGATCTCGTTCCACGGCTCGGGCTCATCTGCGGTCAACGCGGGCAAAAAGCGGGCCGTGTCCAGACTCCTCGGCAATTCGCTTTCGTGTTCTATCGCAAAATCGACGGCGGCTTTCAAAAGCTCCGCGTCAAGGCCGGCGGCGTCCGGCGTGATCGTTTCCCACCTGCCGGAGGGGGGCGGAATATAAGTCATCGGGTCTGATCCTTCTCAAGGCCGGGAGCGTTCAATAAACGGAGACGGGCCCGTTCCGCCTGGGTGATGTGGTCTCGCGCGGTTTGTTCCGCAGCGCCGGGGTTTCTGTCGCGAATGGCTTGAAGCATGGCCTCGTGTTCCTTTTGAGCTTGGCGCGCGCGACCCGGAACGGCGTAGGTGGTGGAGCGAAGCAGGGCGAGAGAGTCTCGAAGCGCGTTCAGTGATTTCAGCAGATAGCGATTATGGGCGGCTTGATAGAGCGTTTGGTGGAATTCGCGATTGAGCGCGGCGAGGCGTTCGGTGTCGTCTTCCGGCGTTTTGGCGCTGGCCGCGACGAGGTCCCGCATGGCGGATAACTCGGATGGCGCCGCATGTTGCGCGGCCAAACGGGCCGCGGCTCCCTCCAATACCTGGCGCATGGCGTAGAGTTCGATAATTTGATCGTGATCCAGATTGGCGACGATCACGCCGCGCCACGCCGCGAACACCAAAAGGCCGTCCGTCTGCAGGCGGCGAATAGCCTCGCGCACGGGGGTGCGGCTGACATTCAAGCGTTTGGCGACTTCGGTTTCCCGGATGCGGTCACCTGGAGAATAGACGCCGTTCCGGATGCCTTCGTGAAGCTTTTGGTAAACAAACTCGCCCCGCGATGTATGAGAGTTCAGCGCGCCTCCGGCCATCATCCGGCTCCCGCCGCCTTCGCGCGTTCCGCCTCCAACGTCATGCGGCTGTCCCTGGGGATCGATACGGTCTCGCGGCTGTTTGTGTTGATGAAGACGTTGACGCTCTCCGCCGTCGCTATCAGGCGTTCGCCGAAAAAAATTCCGGTGCCGATGGTGATCGATTTGGACCCGACCCGTTTTACGCATGTGCCGACGTCAACCGTGCCTGGATGGTGGAGTTCGGATTTATAATCAATGGACACGCGGGCCAGCACAAAGTCGATATCGGGATGGACGTCCCAGTCCAGATGGTTGGCGACGAAACGGTTCCGCCCGGATTCCACATAGGCGGCGATTGCGACGTTGTTGACATGGCCCATGCTGTCTTGATCGGAAAACCTGATCGTGACGGGCGTCCAGTGATCGAACGTGTTTGGATTGGAAAGATTAATGGCTGGTCGTTTGTCGTCCATGGCGCCCGCTCTGATTAATTTCGGGGTCATGCCTAGCTAGGAGGGTTTTTCCTAAGTGGCCTAACTCCAAAGCAGCCTAACAGGGCGCCGACTTTATCGGAAGCGCGCCGGAACCACAGTTGTCGTGTCGCCCCCCGGTTCCTTGCAGCGAGAGAGGCGGCGGGCCGCCGCCCGGGTTCCTTGAGGTGGATGTGGAGGCAGGGGTGGAAAGTGTGTTTGGGCGTCCCCTTGAACATGGCGGGCCCGGCCCCGGCGGGTCCCCGGAACCCTTGGTGGTTTCCTGCAAACCCCCGATCCCATTGATGGGAACACGCCCTCTTGCGCGCCCATCTTTTGAATGATCGGCTCTTTTGATTGCGGAGAAGAGGGTGTGAGCGCGCCTGTCATATCGGGTTGCGATACATCTGCGGTCCTTGAGCTTCGCCATCATGTTCTCGGCCGTGCGCCGGGTTTTGTAGGGCGCCGTGGCGCGGGCGAGCGGCGCCGTTCCGCTCCCGGCTGGCGGGATGCGGGGGTTGACGCGCCCCCTGCGTTATTATTTCGTCACCCCCGCCTTCACCTTGCCGCCCCCGCGAAGGCGGGGGTTCAGTGCGGCGGTCCGTTTCGTTCTCAAAACATAAATTTTTATATTTGCCTATGAATTATTTATATGAATTTACGTTTTACAATAATAATGATAAATATTTAGATATCTAAAATACCAATATCTATCAGAAAGAGAGTATCATGAAATCATGAATGAATTTATGTTAATTATGGAATTTGACGTCAAAGGCGCCAAAAAGCACTAAAAATCCGAGGTAATGCAATCATACTTCATGAATGTAATTTTTTCTGTAAAAAAGATTTTTGATGATATTGATTTTTTACCCAATAATGTAAAGACACTTTCAATCAAATCTGGTGACCTTAGCGGGCTGAACAGACCGCAATTAACCGACGCCCTGTCGTCTGATGTTTTCGCCGTGTTTGGATCAAGTTACATCAAGGGCTGGTTGGTGGATTTTTTGGTTGAACGAAGAACGATTAACATCCACATGGGCTTGTCGCCATACTATCGTGGTTCTTCGTGTAATTTCTGGGCGCTGTACGACGATAACCCGGATTACGTTGGTGCGACAATTCATCTTCTAAGCAAGGGATTGGATAGTGGAAATATGTTGTTTCACTGCGTTCCAAAACTTCAAGAAGGGTATAATCCATTCGACTTTACGATGCGGTCCGTATTGGTGGCGCAACAAGGATTGGTGGGCGCGGTGGACACTGGAGCGATTTTTTCCCTTGAGGCCGTCAAGCAGGATAAATCGAAAGAAGTCCGATACACGAAGAATCAAGATTTTACAGATGACGCGGCAAAAGAGTTTCTTCAGCGGGACATTCAGTTAGACTCAAATCGTTTTCGTATCCAGAGTTGTTGAGACCCATATTTGGATGATTTTTATCAATGCGCGTCCATTGCGTTGTCGGTGGATGCCCCGCCGTAGAACAAGGTTTATCCCACTGTAACGCTTTTCGCCAAATTTCTCGATTGACTTACGTCGGCCCTCTTGTGAACGGAAGCGCGATAAGCCAGAAGCTGCATCGGAATGGCGTAGAGAATCGGGGCGAAGAAGGGATCGGCGCTGATTGGCGAAGACGGCAAACCGCGCGGCGCCGGCGCGCTGTTCGTTCAAGAGGGCGAGGATGAGGAAACCGCGTGCAACATGCTGGCGCCCGTCGATATTCTGAAGCCCATTCTGATGGTTCTGGAAGCCGCCGGCTCCAGCGGCAAGGCGCCGCGCCCCTGGCTGGGGACCTTCACGGCGGAGGCCGGCGGGCGCGTGATCATTCCTCCCAAATACCGAGTCGGTATTTGGGAGGGAGGACCGGCGGAAGACGCCGGTCTGCGAGCCGGTGATCTGATCATTGACGCCGATGACCGCCCGGCGACTTCCATGGCGCGGTTCCTCTGGCGCATCTGGGCGCTGGGCGACGCGGGCGTCGAGGCGCCGCTCAACATATACCGGGATGGAGACATGCAAACCATCATCGTTCAATCCGCGTCCCGAACGGACCATGAAAAGAAACGCCTTCATTAATCCGCCCGCACCAGCCGCCAGCCGGCCGCTTCCGGGCTTCGCCTTTTTTCCCGGATGGCTGGGGCGGGATAAGGCGGACGCCTTGTTCCAGCGTCTCAAAACGGAAGTCCCCTGGGAGCGGCATACCGTCACGTTATTCGGCCGCACCATGCCTCAGCCGCGTCTTACATACTGGTTCGGCGAGAAAGCTTACGCCTATTCCGGCGCCGCCCACGCCCCCGCGCCCATGCCGGACTATTTGGAACCGCTGCGAGACCGGGCGGAAAAGACGGCGCGCTGTCCGTTCAACAGCCTGCTCGCCATACTTTACCGCGACGGCGGGGACAGTGTGGGCTGGCATGCGGATAACGAGGCGTCACTGGGGAGCGAGCCCACGATTTTTTCCGTCAGTTTCGGCGACGCGCGCGGCTTTCGTATTAAACATCGCCGATATGCGGAACAATCAGCCGCGTTCTCCCTGGGTCACGGCGACGGGCTGTTAATGACGGGGCGCGCGCAGGTGGACTGGCTGCACGCCGCGCCCAAAACGACGCGGCGGGTAGGGCCGCGAATCAGCCTTACCTTTCGCCATGTCTATTGACCGTTTTCCGTCATTCCCGCCCCTTCGCGATAGCCTTTGGCGGGGGCTGTATGACGGTCTCGCATGGAGCCGACGTATCATTCCCGCGCAGGCGGGAGTCCAGAACAACCTTCGTCACTCGATCATTGCTTGGAACGCGGACCGCCCGGCTGGATTCCCGCCTTCGCGGGAATGACAAAGTGGGCGTGGGAGTGACGGACCAAACCTCTTGGAAACCGATGAATCGACGCCGCCTAATGTCATAACGCCTTAATCCAAATCCAGCGGGTAAATGGGCCGGCGCACCGCCGCATAGGTCAGCGACTTATAATTTCTGGACGTCACGCCGCCGCCGTCATCGACGACAATGATTTCCGATGCGATGGGACCGTAGGCCGCCCGGAAGTGGTGCGCGGATTTGACGCCCAGATAGGCACGCTTCTTCGGCTCAATGCCCACATGCTTGAAGTACATCTGATCGTAGTTTTGATAGCGCCGGCTGTTGATGACGATCTCCACATTACCGCCGTTGGCGCCCGCCGCGTCGAGAACAACCGTCGGCCCCATTTCGATTCGCGCGCCCTTGGTCATGGGACCCTCCAAAACGAGTGATCCGTTGGTGACCGCCGTGACGTTGCCAGTAACGCGGACGGGGCCGCCGTATGGCGCGCCGCCGACCTTGCCTCCCACATCAAGGGTCAAGGTCGAGCCCAGGCCCACTCTCATGCATTCCTGAACCGCGTCCGGGTCGTAAAGCGGACCGAAGGCCGCGTTCCTCAACCCCGCTTCCAGCATCGCGCTCAACAGCCGCGTTCCGTCGCCATAACCGCCGCCGCCGGGGTTATCGGCGTAATCCCCCATCACGACAGGCGCCTTTTGCGGCCCCAGTCTTTCACAGCGCGCCATGGCCTCGGCGCAGGTCTTCAGATCAATGGTGATCCGGTGGCGCTTTTCCCAAATCTCGCGGATCAGCGTCTCGGCGAGTCCGCCCATGGCCGCCGCGTCCGCCGTGCCCGTCACCACCGCCGTCGGGCCGGCGTCATGAATGTCGGCCCAGGGGAAGCCCGCGTTGACGCTAACGGCCAGAACTCCGGGCGTTTGGGCATGAAGCTTATCCGCGCTCGCCAACACTTCGGTCATGGGGCCCGGCGACGTCGTGCGGCCATGATCGGCGCCGTCCAGCATTTGGCCGCGCCGGACGACGGTGTTACAGACGATCTCGCCCTTCATGGATTTGTCCAACAATTCGCACGCCTGGGACGCTATGGCCACCTGATCGACATGGGGATAGGTGCGATAGCTGATCATAATGTTGGCGAGCGCAGCCATCCGGTCCGTCACGTTGGCGTGAAGGTCTAGCGTCACTGCGATGGGAATATCGGGTCCGGCGGCGTCGCGGATGGACTGCAACAGGCGCCCCTCGCCATCTTCGTCGTGCTCACACGCCATGGCGCCATGGAGCGACAAGAAGACGCCGTCAAACGGGTCGTCCGCCTTAACGCGCTCGACGATCAAATCCGTCACCCGGTCATGAACGGCCCGGGCGACGCGCCCGGACGGGGTGGCGTTGGCGTATACGGGATGGGTGAGTTCCCATCCGTGGTCTTTCGCGTACCCCAGCACCGCGCCGACTTCCGTCTGTGTGCCCGCAAGCTTCCGCGAAATTTCAGCGCCTTGATAAAACGCGCGCGCCTCGTAAGCCGCCATGCCGGTGGGCAGGACGGAGAATGTGTTGGTTTCATGCATGAAACCGGCCAGCAAAACACGGGGCATGGGCTTAACCTTTGAGTTTGTCTAGATCGGGAATGGGGCGCTTGCAGGTCTCGACATCCGCCAGCGCCTGTTCCAGCGCGTGGGCGACGCCCAACACCAGGTCATCCTCGCCGGCGCGCGCCGCGATTTGAATCCCCAAGGGCATGCCCTGGTGATCAAGGCCGCAGGGGATCACGCAAGCGCAAGCCTGCGCCATCGTCGGACAATACGCCAACGCCAGCCAGCGCATGTAGGTGGGCATTTCCTCGCTATTGATATGTGTGACGGAGAGCTGCTCGTGCGGGAACGGCGAAACCGCCGTCGCCGGTGTGATGATCACATCCACGTCGTGGAAGAACGCGTTCCAACGCCGGAAAATCCGCGTCTGTTCGCGATGCGCCCAGCCGACGTCCCTCGCGGTGAATTCAAGGCCACGCACGGTGTTGTCGATGACGTTGGGACCCAGCAGGTCCCTATGGTTTTCCAATCGGTCCATGTGCGCCGCGACGTAGTTCACGCCGCGCAGGATTTCGAACGCGTCATGCACATGAGTGAAATCAGGCGTCTCGCCATCGCGCGCGCTGGCGAACAAATGGCCAAACTCGGCGACGCGGGCCCGGAACTGGGCGCGAACGCCGTTATCGACGGGCGCTTGGCCGAAGTCCTCCGAAATGGCGGCGGTGACGGTGGAAAGATCGATATCGGGAAGCGTCTTGATGAGCAAGGCCTGGTCCGGACTGGAATAGGGATCGTCCACGTCGTGATGCGCCTGGGCGCGGAGCAGCAGGTGCAGGTCGGCGACCGTCCGCCCCATGGGCCCAATCTGCGACAGCGGCGTTTGCGCGACGGGCCGTTTTTCCGCCGGCACCATGCCGGGGCTTGGGCGGAAACCGCAGACACCGTTAAAGCTGGCGGGGTTTCTGAGCGAGCCGCCGAAGTCCGAACCGCTTGCGAGCGGCGTCATGCCCGTTGCCAGCGCGACCCCGGAACCGCCGGATGATCCCGCGCAGGACAGCCCCGGATTGAACGGATTGCCCGTCGCGCCGAACACACGGTTCCTAGTGTTCGCCCCGGCGCCGAACTCCGGCGTGTTGGTTTTGCCCAAAACAATCCCGCCCGACGCCCGGACATGAAAGACGGACGCCTGATCGGCGACGGGCACATTATGCTCATAAAGCAGCGAGCCGAACGTCGTCCGCATGCCCGCCGTCGCCTCCAGATCCTTTATGCCGACCGGCAGACCATGCAGCAACGCCAGCGGACCGCCGCGCATCACCGCCTCCTCCGCGCCGCGCGCCGCTTCCATCGCGGCGTCTCCGTCAAGCATCGTGACCATGGCGTTGACGGCGCCGTTTACATCCTGGACGCGCTTCAGACAGCTTTCCATCAGTTCAACCGGAGAAATCTCTTTCCGGCCAATTCTCGCGCGCAGATCGACGGCGCTCAGGTCGCAAAGCTCGGTCATCTTCCGGCACCCGTCACCTCGGCGCGTTCCCATGCCCCAAATCCCAAAACAATCCGCCCATCAAGCCAAGGGCCGACCGGCAGACGGGTTCGAGAACATGTTCATTGGGCGCGTGTTGCGAGCAAGCCGGATAGCTATGGGGCACCCAGATGGTCGGCAAACCCAGGGTCGAGGCGAAGACGTCATTGGGCAACGAGCCGCCCAGGTTCGGCAGGACCGCAATCTCCCCGCCCGCCGTCTTGGTCAGCGACCTAATCGCCCATTTGGCCCAAGGCGTATCAGGATCAAGCCGCGTCGCGTCCATGACTTCACGGTCCGGCGTGAGCTTGATCCCCTTGAAACCCCGTTCATCCAGATGCTTGCGGATGACGGGGAGAACGCTTCCCGGATCGAACCCCGCGACGAACCGCATGTGGCACTTGGCGAAGGCGCGGGGTGGGATGGCGTTCACCGGGTTTTCCGGATTACCCGTCTTGAACGCCAGCACCTCGAAGGTGTTCCAGCCAAAGACTTTCTCGGAAGGCGTCAAGCCGGGCTCTCCCCAATCGGGATCGATGTCGGGGTCATTCTCGCCGCCGCCCACATCCAGCTTGCTAATCGCCGCCCGCACTGAGTTACTCATGGGCGCGGGCTTCAAATCATCAATCAGAATGGTTCCATTTTGATCGACGATGGAGGCCAGAGCGTTCGCCAGGACGACGCCAGGGTTCGACAGCAAGCCGCCCCAGTTCCCGGAATGATGCCCGCCGTCCCGGTAATTCAGCGTCATGGTGAAATTGAAAACGCCTCGAGAGCCGAAATAGACGGTGGGGCGATCAGCTTTCAGGCGCGGACCGTCGGACGCGATAAAAACGTCCGCCTTGAACAGGTCTTTATGGGTTTCGCAGAACTCGCGAAGGCCAGGCGAGCCCCGCTCCTCTCCCGTCTCAATCAGGCAAATGACATTGAACCCCAGCCCGCCCTCGGCTTCGATGATGGCTTTCAGCGCCGCCAGATTAATGGTGTGCTGGGCTTTATTGTCCGCCGTGCCACGGCCGTACCAGCGCTCGCCCTGTTTGACGATTTCCCAGGGCTTGAGGCCGTCGCGCCATTGATCGTCATAGCCGCGCACCACATCCCCATGCCCGTAGGTCATGAGCGTGGGCAAGCTCTCGTCTTCCATGCGCGCGCCGACCAGAAAGGGGCCGGCCTTGGGAACAGGGTTGTCAAAAATCTCGCAACCGAACCCGAGACCTTCCAGATAGGGCGTCATTTCGTCCGTCAGATAGCGGTAAAGTTCCGGATAGCCCTCGTCATCTTGACTGTTGGTTCGAATAGCCACGCGGCGTGACAAGTCTTCCAGGAAGTCTCCGTCGTCGAAGTAGCTCTCTAGATTTTCAATCACGGCTTCTCTCGTCATTTCACGTCCTTAAGGTCCACAGTCGATCACCGGCTTGACCGCCCCCGTCAGCCGGCGCGCCCGCAGGTGATCCATATCGATCCGCGCGGCGCGCCCCGCTCCGTCATGGTAAAAACTCAACGCCGCCTCAATGGCGGATTTTCGAATCATGGCGTTTTTCCTCCGGTCACGTCTTTCCGCGGGCGTGGAAAATTTACGACGCCGCCTGGGTCCTTCCCTCGTTTTCCGCATAGAGCAGGCATTCGACGTGCCCTGTCTCCATCCGGACGGGCGCCGGCACCACGCTGGAACAATGCGCCATGCATTGCGCGCAGCGCGGGTGGAACGCGCACCCCGAGGGCGGATTGACCGGGTTCGGATACGTCGCGCCAAGATGGCTGTCCGGAATACCCAGATCCGGGTCCGGCGTCAGCACGCTGTCCAGAAGCGCCTTGGTGTAGGGGTGCCGCGGGTTCTCGAACAGCGCGTCCGTCGCCGCCACCTCGACCAGACGGCCCAGATACATCACCGCGACCCGCGTCGCCATGTGCTCAACCACGGCCAGATTATGACTGATCAGAATATAGGTCAGGTTCAACTCGGCGCGCAGGTCCTGAAGCAAGTTCAGGATCTGCGATTGGACGGAGACGTCGAGCGCGGATGTGGGTTCGTCACAAATGACGATCTCCGGACGATTGATGAGCGCGCGCGCGATGGCGACGCGTTGACGTTGACCGCCCGAGAGTTGATTCGGATAGTTACCCAGCGTGCGCTTCGGCAGGCCAACCAGGGACATGATTTCCAGGACGCGCCTCTCGACCTCAGCGCCTTTCATGCCTTCCTGAACAACCAGGGGAAGACCGATGACGTCACCGATTGTCTTGCGGGGATTAAGGCTGGAATAGGGGTCCTGAAAGATAGGTTGCACCTTGCGCGCCATCGCCAGCCGGCCGAGGGATTGGACGGGTTGGCCGTCCACCAGAAGCCGCCCAGACGTCGGCGCGAGCAACCCCAACAGCATCCTGGCCAGCGTTGATTTGCCGCAGCCGGACTCGCCGACAAGTCCCAGCACTTCGCCGCGCGCGACGCTCAGGCTCACGCCGTTGACGGCGTGCAGCGGCTGCTTGCTCTTGAACAAACCAGCGGAGATCATGAACGTGCGATAGGCGTCGCGGGCTTCCAGAACCACATCCGTCATGTCACGCGGCCCCCTTGGCGATCAGATTCCGCGCGGACCGCTCGCGAGAGAGAACGCATCGATAGGCATGGCCGTCATCCCCCTCCGCCAGCTCCACATCCGCATCGCAAGCGTCCGCCCGGTACGGGCAGCGATCAGCGAAATGGCAACCGCGTATGCCGCCCACCAGGGACGGCACGATACCTGGAATCGCGCCTAATTTGGCGCCGCGTTCGGTCTTGCCCGGTATGGGAATGCAGTCGAGCAAGCCTTGCGTGTAGGGATGGACGGGGTTTTCGAAGACTTGCCCCGCTGTTCCCGTCTCAACGATTTTGCCGGCGTACATGACCGCGACCCGGTCCGCCACGCGCGCCACGACGCCCAAATCATGAGTGATCAAGACCAGTCCCGTGTTGAATTCCTTTTGCAACTCGGCCAGCAGCAAAAGAATCTGCGCCTGGATCGTCACATCCAACGCGGTTGTCGGTTCATCCGCGATGATCAGATCCGGACCGCACATCAGCGCCATGGCGATCATCACCCGCTGACGAAGGCCGCCGGATAGCTGATGCGGATATTGCCGGAGCCGGCTTTCCGCCGCCGTGACGCCCACTTTTTCCAACAAGAAGATGGCGCGGTCCCGCGCTTCCCCAGCGGACGTTTTCTTATGCCGGCGAAGCGCTTCCTCCAATTGATTGCCAATGGTGTAGGCCGGGTTCAGGCTGGTCATGGGCTCTTGGAAGATCATCGACATCTTATTCCCGCGGATGTCCGACATGCGCCTGCTGGACGCTTGCAGCAGGTCTTCCCCATCCAGCACCAGGCGCCGGGCCGTTCGGACGGCTTTCGCCGGCAACAAATCCATCAGCGACAACGACGTCAGCGATTTGCCGCATCCGGACTCGCCCACGATACAAAGGGTCTCACCATAATTGACGGTGAAACTCAAATCCTGGACCGGATGCAGCACGCCGGCCGCGACCGGGATATCGACGGTCAACCCCTCCACTTCAAGGATGGCGGTACGCTCAGTCATACGTCCTCCACCCATCACCCCGGCCCAAGCCGGGAGCCGTTGTATGAGCAGGACCGGACTTCAATTTTTGCCGGAATGACACATCCGAGAGCTCAATCATCTTATTCCTTTCCGTCAATTCCGATTCTCCGGCGCATTGACGTCGCGCATGCCGTCCCCCAACAGATTAATCGCCAGGATCAGCAGGAACAGAGCCGTGCCCGGAATGGCGATCAGCCATGGCTGGAAAAAAATGAAGTTCTTGCCTTCAGCGATCATTAATCCCCAGCTCGGCGCGGGAGGCTGAACGCCAAGCCCCAGGAAAGACAACGCCGCTTCCAACAAAATCGCATGCGCCATTTCGATGGTCGCGATAATAATCAGGTTGTTGACCACGTTGGGCATGATCTCCCGAAAGACGATCCGCAAGGTGGAACATCCAATGGCCTCCGCCGCCACCACGTAATCGAGCGAGCGAACCTGCAACGTCGCGCTGCGCATGACCACGGCGAAACGGTCCCAGATCAATAATCCCAACACCCAGATGACAATCCAGAGCGAGTTGCCGATCAGACTGACGACCGCAAGCGCCACCAGCACCACCGGCATGGACAATCTGGTTGTGATGATAAAGCTGACCGCCATATCCACGCGGCCGCCAAAATACCCCGCCGCCACACCCAGAACTGTCCCGATGACGCCCGAGATGACCATGGCGGAAAAGCCGATCAGCAGCGAAATCCGCGCCCCATGGATCAGCCGTGACAAATAATCCCGGCCGAACAGATCGGTCCCCAACGGATGAAGCCATGTGGCCTTCGGATTGTCGTGCCAGATCGGCGGGATCAATTTCCGGGCCAGATCCTGGCCAAGCGGATCATGAGGGGCGAGCAGCGGCGCCAGCACCGCCATCGCGATGATCAGCAATAAAATTCCGCCGCCGGTGGTCATGCCGTGGTGACCAAAGACCTTTCTGGTCAGCTTGGCGAAAGGCGACGGCTCCAGGATTTGCTCCGCGCTCTGGCGTCCGGCGGAACCGGCCGGCGTGTCGGCGGCGCTTGATGACGGCGGCGGCGTCATGTCAGCTCACCCTTATCCGGGGGTCGAGATACGCGTTCAGGACATCCCCGAACACCGTCAGCAGAATATAAAAACAGCTAAGCACCAGAACAATCGCCTGCATCATGGGAAGATCGGCTCGTTGAATACTCTCCCAAGCCAGAAACCCAAGGCCGTTGATGGCGAAGATGGTCTCGATGACGATGGAGCCGCCCAGCATGAAGCCGAACTGAACGGCGGTCAGCGACACAACGGGGATCACCGCGTTTCGAAGGGCGTGCTTGAACAGCACGCTCACCGGCCTCAGTCCTTTCGCCTTGGCCGTTCGGATATAGTCCGACGCCAGAACCTCCAACATGCCGGCCCTGGTCAACCGCATCACCTCTGGAGTCACGTAATAGCCGAGCACGACGGCGGGCATAACAAAGTTCAGCCAACTCGCCGTCCCTGTGATGGGCAGTAACCGCCATTGAATACCGAACCAAAAAATCAGAACCAGGGCGAACCAGAAACTCGGCATGGCTTGCCCGATGATCGCGATGGTCAGCGCAATCCGGTCAACGATGGAGTTGGGCCGAAGCGCCGCCAAAACCCCCAAGGGAACAGCGAGCAGAAGCGCGAAAGTCAGCGCCGCCGCGCCCAGTTGCATGGTCACGGGCAGGCGCGTGAAGATAACGCCCGCCACGTCCTGCTTGAGGTAGTGAGACCTGCCCAGGTCGCCTGTCAGCGCACCGCCAAGCCAGTTGAAATACTGAATGACGATCGGTTTGTCGTAGCCGTAATTGACACGGATCAGTTCGATGTCTTCTTCTGTCGCCGTCTCGCCCGCGAGCGCCACGGCCGGATCGCCCGACAGATAAATCATCGAAAAAGTGATCATCGAAACCGTCAAAGCCACCATGACGGCGACTCCCAAACGACGGATCAGATACTTGGCCATGGCTTTCCTGCTTAAAGTCGCCCCCGCGGGTGATCAGGCCCGGCTGGCCGGCGTTTCCGGAGTCCAGCATCGCCGGATTGACGGGGCCGGATTAATGGGGCCAGATTGACGGGGCCGGATTAATGGGGAAGGCGGGGCCGCGGACGTAGGTCCAGTCCACGGCCCACCTGTTGGACGTTATTTCCACTTGGTGTTGTAGAAGCGCGGAATTTCATCCGGCGTCGGGGTGAAATCCAAATCCTTCCCATATGCGTAATACTTCGCGTAAGTGAACATGGGCAGCCAATAAAGCTCGCCGGAAATCTTGGCGAGCGCCTGCTGATAGGATGCTTTCCGCACCGCCGGATCCGTCGAGGTGTCGGCTTTTTTCAATGCGGCGATGACTTCTGGATCTTTAGCCGGATCGTCACGGCCTCCAGAGAAGAAATGGCTGGTGATCGCCGAGACGTCGGGAATCGAGTAGGATCCCCAGGTCATGTGGTTGATCGGCGTTCGCCCTTTCCAAACCAAATCGCGCAGAGCGCGGTACTGCAACCATTTCAGGTTCGCTTTGACGCCGATCTTGGCCAGGTCGCCGATCACCGCTTCAGTGAATTCCCGGTCACGGTAACCGTAGATGTCAAAGGTGAAGCCGTTTGGATACCCGGCCTCGGCCAGCAGTTTCCGGGCTTTCTCCGGATTGTACTCCCACTTCTTCACGTCCTGGGCGCAACCGAACTGGTCGGGATGACAGGCGGACGGAATAACAATGGAAGCCGGTCCAACCAGATTCTTGACAATGGCGTCGCGATTGATGGCGAGAGCAATCGCCTCTCGAACCCGCTTGTCGGTGAAATACTTCTGGCCCGAATCGCCATCAACGTCGAACGCCATATAGGAAATCCGCATGGTCTTCGCATTGGTGACGGTCACTTGGCCGGAAGCCTTCAACTGCTCCGCCTGATCCTTGGGCACATCCCAGATCCAGTCGATGCCGCCTGTGAGCAGTTCGGCGATTTGGGTGTTGGATTCCTTGATCGTGCGGAACACAAGGTTACCGATGGACGGCTGCCCTTTCGGGCCGTTCTTCATATAGCCGTCGTACTTTTTCATCACGATGCGGTCGCCCGGCGTAATGGAAACGAACTGGTAAGGGCCGGTCCCGACGGCCGGCACGGCGCCGAAGTCTTTTTTGCCGTCCGCCCCGACCGGAGCCTTGTCATAATGGCCTTCCGGCATCATGAACATGGCTTGCGCGAAGTATGCAAGGGCCGCCGGGAACGGTTTGTGCAGATGAATTCGAACCGAGCTCGGCCCCGTTTGTTCCGCCTTTTTCATCCAGCCCACATTCTTGAACGTCAGAACAGCGTTGTCTTTATTCGACACGTGGTTAATGGTGTAAACCACGTCCTCCGGGCCGAAGGTGGAGCCGTCATGGAACTTCACATCCGTACGCAGGTCGAAATCAATGGTGACGTTGTCGGCCCATTTATAGGACTTCGCCAACAGCGGTTTGAATTCGCCGCTATTGACGTCACGGAACAACAAGCCGTCCCAGACCGTGTTGCCCAAGATCACCAATTCCCGGGTGTTGTTATAATAAGGGTCCATCACCGCCTGTTCGCGATCAGTCGCCCAGGTCAAAGTGTCATTGGCTTTCCCCGCCAGCGCCGCCCCTGCGGCCGTGGTCAACGCCAGCGCCGCGGCTGCGGCGCCTTTGATTAATTTGTGAAACATTCCAGCCTTCCTCGCTAACAGTTTTCGCGCGCCCGGTTGACGATTTTGCTCCGTCCCGCCAGGGCGCGCGAGATCCCTGTATGGAATCGCCGGGGATTACAGTCCGATATTCGAGTAAATGCAAGATGGGATAAAATCGCTTCATGATTTTCCCGTCCTCGAATTGGATTTTCGGCGGACTCCCTCGTGTCTCATACGGTCACGGCCAGCCTGTTCACCCGTGAACAGACAGCAGGTTACCAGCGCTGGGAGCCAATTTCGAGACCTGTCCGGGCGCGGGTGACGGCTTTCAGTTCAAGCGCTGAGCGGTAAAACCCTAACGTTTCCAAGACAAGAGAGAATTGCCGCTTTTTGCCTTCTCAACCAGCAGGTCCGAAGGCCGAAGAGCGCCGCTTCGCGCCCGCGCCCAATGGTCCAAGCGCTCGGCGACCCATGACACTCCTTTGGACTCAGCCCAAAACATCGGTCCGCCCTCGGCGGCGGGAAAACCATAACCGTGGCGCCAGACCACATCAATGTCGCCGGCGCGTTCGACCAAGCCTTCCGCCATTAACTTCACTCCCTCGTTGGCGAGGGCGAGCAGACAACGCTCCTTAATCTCGTCGTCCGAAACATCACGACGAGCCAAACCGGCCTCGGCGGAAACCTTGCCGATAACCGCCGCCAAACCAGGGCTGGTCTCCAACGCGCCGTTATCCGGATAAAGATACCAGCCTCGCCCGGATTTCCGGCCCAGCCACCCCATTTCGACCAAACGGTCCGGCAATATGGGCCAGCGCTCGCCCGGCGGCGCGCTCTGTTTTTGACGCAAACGCACGGCGTGAGAAACGTCAAGACCAGACAGATCCATTACCTTGAACGGCCCCATGGCGAAACCGGCCCTCTCCATCACCCGGTCGACTTGTTCCGGAACGGCGCCTTCCTCGACACAGAAATAGGCCTGGCGGGTATAGCTGTGATACATGCGGTTAGCGACGAAACCGTCACAAACGCCAACAACCACGGCGACTTTGTTCAAACGCCTTGCAACGGCCAGGGACGTCGCCAGGGTTTCCGGTGAGGTTTCAGCGGCCCTCACAATCTCCAAAAGCCTCATGATATGAGCCGGCGCGAAAAAATGCAGACCGACAACCGCGTCCGCGCGCCCCGCCGCCGCAGCGATTTCATTCACGTCCAGGGAACTCGTATTGGTCGCCAAGGTGGCGCCCGGTTTCGCGATGCGGCCAAGCTTTTCAAACAACGCGCGCTTGACGGCCATTTCCTCAATGACGGCCTCAATGATCAAATCCGCCTCTGTCAGCGCCGCGTCCGACGTCCCGCCGGACAGAGCGGCCAGGCGCTCCGCCGCCGCCTCATGAGATAACTTTCCCCGCTTCACGGCGCCGGCGACGATATCTTCGACCTTCCCGATCCCCGCCGCAACGGCGTCACCGGACATGTCTTGCAGGTAAACCCGGTAGCCCGCCATCAGGGCCGCGGCCGCTATGCCGCCGCCCATGGTTCCCGCGCCGATCACGGCGATGCGCCGGACGTCCCTTACAGCCGTCGCCTTATCGACGCCTGACACCTTGCGGGCCGACCGTTCCGCCTTGAACAAATGGCGTTGGGCGGCGGACTGGTGACTATCCCGGCACGCGATGAACAACTCGCGTTCGCGGCGCATGCCTTCCTCGAATGATAAATTGACCGCCGCCTCGACCGCCTCGATACACGCAAGCGGCGCCATGAGGCCCCGCGCTTTCTTAGCCGTCCTTGCCCGCCAGTTCTCGAACAAATCGGACGGGGCCTCTATTGCGCCGGTTGCGGACGTTTTTCCCGTCATGGACCTGGCGTGGGTCACGGCCGCCGCGACGACGTCTTCCCCGACCTTAGCGGCCAAGCCCAGATCAAGGGCGTCCCTGCCCGAAATCGGATCGCCGGAAACAGTCATCCCAAGCGCGGCGTCCACGCCCACACGCCTAGGCAGCCTTTGCGTCCCGCCGGCGCCGGGAATCAGACCCAGCTTGACTTCCGGCAGCCCCAATGACGCATCCGGCGCCGCGACGATGGCGTCGCACCCCAACGCCAATTCCAAACCACCACCCAAAACGACGCCATGAACAGCGGCGACGATGGGTTTCGGGCAGGCCTCCAGGGCGTCGATCACGTCACGCAGCATGGGCGGCGCGGGCGGCGCTTCGAATTCCGCGATGTCCGCGCCGGCTGAAAATCCTCGTCCCCCGCCCGTCAAAACGATCGCGCCGACGGTCTGATCTTTCGCCGCTGCTTCGACCGCGCTGGTCAGACCTTTGCGCAAGGCCAATCCCAAGGCGTTTACGGGAGGGTTTTGAAGGCGAAGAACAGCGACGCCGTCTTGGTCAGCGCGGTGAACGTGGTCGGACATGACGAAACCGTAGCCGCTTCCCCGCCAGAACAAAAGTCACGGCGATGTCCCATTTTGCGTTCAGCGGGAAACATAATTACCCATCAGGCGATAAAACAATGTATGGGCCGCCCGCCAAAATATTCACCTGAACGAGAATTCAGGGGTGAGAAAATTATCAATTTATTCGAGTATATTATCTATAAAAATGTCTGCAGTAATTGCATTTTTGCGGCGTCGCAGTTGCAACAGGCGCGGAGAGCGCCAGCGTTGATTATTATTCCCCGGCCAAGGGGGATTTGGCGGCCGTCGCGGCGTATTGATAACTTAAGATAGAGGCTGGAACGAGGAGGCCAGCCTTTACGCCAAAAGCTTTAGATCAGGATTTGACGGACCGTGTGATTGACGCGGTTTTGGACGGCGGCGCGACCCGCCGCAGTGCGGCCATGCGGTTTGGTCTCAATGCTTCGACAGCGGCCGAATGGGTTGACGCACCGCCTCCAGCGGACGGGCGCTCCCGTGTGGGATGTATCCCATAGCGCTTCCTTCCATTCCAGGGACAAGAATACGCCATCAAATGCCGGGGCTAAACAATTAGTCTCGGGTGTGGACTCGGCTTCCCGGCTGAAGAACCACGCCGGCTCTTTCGCAACCTGGCGGAAATGCTCTAGCATCCTGTCATGCCAAGAGAAATTATCCTGTTAACGACAGAACTAGAGGGGCAACACCTGGCGTCAATGCTGCGATCCCATCAACCCGGCCTTGCGGTTGAGATCGCTTGTGATCCAGTAATGTTGGAGCGGGCGTGCATCAGCGGTGATCCCTTGGGCCGGCGTTTGGTTGCTTTTTGCACGGATGTGATCGTGCCAAAACGAATACTCGACGCCGTAATGCGCCCGGCCTATAATTTTCATCCGGGATCTCCCGCCTATCCGGGCAGTCACTCGGCTGGGTTCGCGATCTACGACGGGGCGGAGAGGTTCGGCGCGACCGTACATGAAATGACGCCGCGGGTGGATGAGGGCGCCATTGTCGCCATTGAGGACTTCGAAGTGCCGGACGGCGTTCGCGTCGATCAGTTGGATATCCTGACCTACAAGGCGCTGGCCAATCTGTTCCGGCGCCTGGCGCGCCACCTGGCGACGGAAGACCGCCCTCTCGAACGGCTAAGGGATGTCCGATGGTCCGGCCTCAAACACACCAAGGCGGAAGCGGAGGCCATGAGGGAACTGCCGCCTGATTGCCCGGAAGAAGAAATAAGACGGCGTTTCCGGGCATTTGGATAAGCGGCGGATTTACCCCCGTCTCCAGATAGTGCCGCCGGCGCCGTCTTCCAATACGACGCCTGCGGCGGACAATTCATCGCGGATTTCGTCGGCAAGGGCAAAGTTCCTGGATTTCCGGGCTTCTTGACGTTCGGCGACCAGCGCGTCAACGGCGTCATCCGGGAGGCCGCCGCTTGAGGCTTGCGCCGGCGGCCGCCATTTGAACCAATCTTCCGGATCTTGTTGAAGAAGGCCGAGTACGCGGGCATCTTGTCTAAGAGAGACCTGAAGCGATTCCTTGGCCGGGCCCGGGGACTTGTTTATCGACCGGACTGCGATGTGGAGAAAGTGAAGGGCTTCCGGTGTGTTGAGGTCATCCGCGAGCGCGTCTTCGACCAAACCGCGGTTTCGTTCGGCTTTTAGAGCCGATAACCTCTCAAATGGTAAGTCCCGAAGCGCCTGATAAAATCCGTCCAATTCCCGCTTGGCTTCCGCAACGCCGGATTTGGTGAAGTTCAGGGGCTGGCGGTAGTGGGATTTCAGCAATACAAGACGAACGGCTTCGCCGGGAAACTCCCGCAGCAATTCATTCACCGTGTAGAAGTTGCCCAGGGACTTGGACATCTTCTCCCCCTCGCTCATCAAGAAGCCGTTGTGCATCCAGACTCTCGCCATCATGCCGGAGCCGTGCGCGCATCGGCTTTGCGCGATTTCGTTTTCATGGTGAGGAAAAACGAGATCGACGCCGCCGCCGTGGATGTCGAAGGTTTTATCGTCATAACCCTCGCAGAGGTGCTTCGCCGACATGGCCGAGCATTCGATATGCCATCCGGGCCGCCCGCCGTGCCCGGAAATGTCCCAGGGGCTTTTCCAGCCCGGCGTCTTTTCGTCCGATGGTTTCCAGAGTACGAAATCGCCGGGATTTTCCTTGACGTCGAACCCGCTCAGATCGTCGCGCGCGCCCGTGAGAAGGTCTTCCGGGTTTCGACCGCTGAGCTGACCGTAATCGGCCATGGAAGACACCCGGAAGAACACATGGCCGTTTTTCGGATAGGCGTGTTTCTTATCGATCAGCGTCTTGATCATTTCAATCATTTCGGCGACGTGTTCCGTCGCGCGGGGCTCCACATCGGGCGGCAGGGCCATCAGGGCCGCCATGTCGGCGTGGAATTGGGCGGCGGTCTCTTCCGTGATTTCGCGGATCGTCCGGCCGCTTTCCGCCGCGCGGGCGTTGATCTTGTCATCCACGTCCGTGATGTTGCGGACGTAGGTCACCTTCGGGAATCGAGACTTCAGCAGCCGGGCGAGCACGTCGAAAACGACGACGGGGCGCGCGTTGCCGATATGGGCGAAATCGTAAACCGTCGGTCCGCAGACGTACATCCGGACGTGGCCCGGATCGAGGGGCTCAAACGCTTCCTTCGCGCGGGTGAGAGTATTGTATAGCCGCAAAGCCATCAAATTTGTTTCGTGAAGCCGTTGGTGATGGGATAGCGCCGCTCGCGCCCGAAGGCTTTCGAGGTCACCTTGACGCCTGGCGGGGCTTGACGGCGTTTATATTCGGCTCGGTCCAGCAGCGTCCAGACCCGGCGTGCGGCGGCTTCGTCAAAGCCCTCCGCGACAAGGTCGGCGATGGATTTTTCTCCCTCGATCAGGGCGATTAAAATCGCGTCCAGCACGTCGTAGGGCGGCAGGCTGTCCTCGTCTTTTTGGCCGGGACGCAGCTCGGCGGAAGGCGGTTTGGTGATGATGCGATCAGGGATCACGCGGCCTTCCGGACCCATCAGGCATTGCCCGTGGTTCTGGTTGCGCCAATGACAGAGCTGAAAGACACTGGTCTTATAAACGTCTTTCAAGACCGAATAGCCGCCGCACATGTCGCCGTAGATGGTGGCGTATCCGACCGACATTTCGGATTTATTCCCAGTGGTCAGCAGCATTTTGCCGAACTTGTTGGATAGCGCCATCAGCGTGAGACCGCGAAGGCGCGACTGGATGTTCTCTTCCGTGATGTCCCTGTCGCGGCCTTCGAACAGTTTGCCCAGCATCTCATCCATGGCGGCCATACCGGGGCGGATGGAAACGTCATCAAGCCTGACGCCCAACAGGTTTGCGCATTCCGCGGCGTCTTCCAGGCTTTCCCGGGACGTATAAGGCGACGGCATCATCACACAGTGGACTTTATCCGCGCCCAGGGCGTCAACGGCCACGGCGGCGGAAAGCGCGCTGTCCACGCCGCCCGACATGCCGAGCACGACGCCGGGAAAACCGTTCTTCCCGACGTAATTCCGAAGACCCGTGACCATCGCGTGATAAAGCTGCCCGCCCGTCGAGCCCGCCGGGGCGAGAGCGCCGTTCTCGGGAGACAGCGCTTCCCCGTCAAAGGTCAACGAAACCTCCTGCCGGCGGCTCTCCCAACCGGGCAGCCTGGTGGAGAGGTTACACTCCGCGTCCAATACAAAGGAACCGCCGTCGAACACCAGTTCGTCCTGGCCGCCGATCTGATTGACGTAAACCAGGGCCAGATTCGTCTCCCTCACCCGGGCGGCGGCGTAGTTCAGGCGCTCATCAGGCTTGTTCACGTCATAGGGCGAGCCGTTCAGAACCAGCAGGATTTCCGCTCCCGACTCGCTCAAACATTCGGCGACGTCCCCGAACCACATGTCCTCGCAGACCATGACGCCCAACTTGTGACCCTTGAACGGAACGGGGCCGGGGAGGGGACCGGCTTCGAACAAGCGCTTCTCGTCAAAGACGCCGTAATTGGGTAGTTCGTGCTTGAAGCGCATGGTTTTGATCTCGCCGTCCGCCAGCAAAATCGCGGCGTTATAAAGCTTGCCGTCCTTCCGCCAGGGCGCGCCCAGCAACAAACCGGTTTCCGAGTCTCTTGTCGCCCCGGCCAGTTCCCGAACGGCGGACTCCACGCGCTCCAGAAAGGATTGCTTCAGCACCAGGTCTTCCGGCGGATAGCCCGCGATGGCCAGTTCGCCGGTCATCACCAGGTCGCTGCCGGCGTCTCTTGCGTCGCTGAACACGGCGCGGATCAGGGCCGTGTTGCCCCCGACGTCACCCACCGTCGGGTTGATCTGGGCAAGCGTCAGGCGCAAGGCGGTCTCGGGCGCGGAGCTGGCGTTTGGCATGAAGTGTCGTCCAAAGGAAGGACGCGGCAGACTATGCAGCGCGTTCCTCCCTGTCAACGACGCCCGAAATGTGGTTGTCTATGGCGCTCCGGCGTCACCGGGCGGGAGTATCGGGGTCTTGGCGAAAGAATGGGTTTGATATGGCTGATCCGGCGAAAATGATGGAAAAAGACTCACCGGCGGCGGACTTGGCGTTCCACGCGACGGAGCGTTTCCTGGCCTGGACCCGCCGCGATCCGGTCGCCATGGAAGCGCTGCGATCCGTCGAGGCGGGCCAACTGCGGCTGCTGTTCGCCCGTTTCCGGGATATGGATGAGGCCGTCGTAATGTGGGAGTTTGAGACGTTGCTGGACGGCGTACTCAAGGAGCGCATCCGCAAAACGGCGTTCACGCAGAGAAAAAATCCGCTCGAACGGGTCTTGTGTGAGCGGATTTGCGAAATGTTTCCCGCGCCGGGGGCTCTGACAAAAGCGGAGGGATCGATTTCCAGACGCCTGTTGCCGGGCCTGTTTCAGGCCGTGGAAATGATGATCGGCCATGACGATCTGGCCGAGCGCCGCCAGCGGTGTAACGACACGCTGGAGCGGCTGCTGCGCAACGAGAACGGAGACGCCGCCTGGGAGACGCTTTGTTCAGACGATGAAGTCAACGACATGATCGACGATGTGTTGGCCCGAGGGTTGGCATACTTCGACAGCACGCGAAAACGGATCGATTGGTTCCAGCGGTTGATCAATGGAAATCTGGCGAAGCCCGGTGTCTATGAATTCGAGGGGGAAGCCTCGGCGACATGGGCGTTGGACAATCTGGGGACGAAAAAAATTCTGGCCGCCTTGTACGCGCCGCTAATATCCAAGTGTGAAAATCCGCACGAGATTGCCGATCTGGAAGCCCGCCATGGCAAGCTGACCGTGGCGAAATTGACCGAGTTCCTCAATACGCTCCAACCGCCCGCCCGGCGGAGCTGACATAACCCCGGCAATACTCCAATGGCGGCTCCTCCGCGCAAATTCCGAAACCCGCCCGGCCCGGCTGCGTTACGCGCCGCCGTCCCGCTTCAACAAAAATTCCCGGCCCGCCTTTACCCGCGGTTCCGCACCATAGGAGATGATGTCGGCGGTTGCGTAGGTCTCGGTCCAGTTCTTCGGCAGGAACGATCCCGTTCCGATCACGTCGATGGGCGCGTTGACGTCCGCCATGACGCGGCATTTCTCCACGTCGAAACCGGAAGAGCAGACGATCCTGGCTTTTTGATAACCCGCCCCGTCCAGCGCGTCGCGGAAACGAAAGACGGCGGCGGCGGAAACGCCGGTCCCGGTCAGATAACGGAGTTCGGTCTCGTTCCGGTAGCGGCGAACCGCCAGGGGGGCGTGTTTTTCGAGCACAGCGTAGGACTCCTGGGGGCCGAGACCCTCGATATACCGTCCGCCGTGGGTGTCCAGGCGAAAGGCGACCTTGTCCGCCTCGACCAGATCTGAAAAGCGTTCGGCGACGGCGAGCGCGTCGGAGACTTCCCGGCCAAAATAATCGACCAGGACGGTGATCGGTTCGTCCGGGAAGGTCTCGGCGAACATTTCCGCCGCCCGCAAGGTCGATCCGGCGTAACCGATCAAGGCGTGCGGCATGGTGCCGAGACCGTTCTCATTGCCGAAGTAGCGGGCGGTCGCCTTTGTCGCGTTGCCGGCGAAACCGGCGGCCTCGGGTTGTTGGCGCTTGGCGGCGGCCGAGCCGACGGACGCCGCGTAGGCCATCAGGTCCGCCATCTCGGTTCCGGCGCAATGCCGCGCGTCCATGGCCATGAACGCGGAACCAGGCAGTTGGGACACCATGGCGCAGGCGTTATTGGCCGCGACACAGGCGGAACCCAGCTTTTGAAGAAGAAGCGTCTCGAGATCCATCAGATGGACCAAGGGTCCGGTGATATACATCAGCGGCTCGCCGGCGCCCGCCCAATCGCCTTCTTGAAAGTTGAGGTCGATGTCGAAATCGGCGCCGCGCAGCCGGGCGGCCTCCCGCAGCCAGTCCACCGCGAGCCGCGGCGCGAAGATAACCGGCCTGCGCATGAAGATGGCGTAGGTCGCCGGCACGTCGCCGAATTTTTCGACGACGCGTTTGGACTTGAGGAAGTAGTGATCGGTCCAATCCTTGATCCGGCGCTCGAAGGCGTCCTGACGGGAAGACCGGGGACTGCCGGTCCGGGTGCCAGAATCGTCTTTCATTCAGGGTCTCCTCCGCCCCCGTCTACCGGACGCCCTGGCGGACGCCGGCCTGCCGCCGTCAGGAGGCGGCGGCCTGACGCAGGCGCGGCGCGCGGGCGTCTTTCAGGATTTCCGCCAGCAGGAACGCCAGTTCCAGGGACTGGCGGGCGTTCAGACGCGGATCGCAGTGCGTGTGATAGCGGGCGGACAGATCCTGGTCGGTAATGGCCTGCGCGCCGCCTGTGCACTCGGTGACGTCTTGACCGGTCATTTCAAAGTGAACGCCGCCGGCGTGCGTGCCCTCGGCCCTGTGGACGTCGAAGAACGCCTTGACTTCCGCCAGGATACGGTCGAACGGCCGCGTTTTGTATCCGGTCGTGCTCTTGATCGTGTTGCCGTGCATGGGGTCGCAGGACCAGACGACCTTGCGGCCCTCGCGTTCGACGGCGCGGATCAACTTTGGCAGGCCGGCCTCGACGCCGTCCGCGCCCATGCGGACGATCACGGTGACGCGGCCCGCTTCGTTCGCCGGGTTCAGGATGTCCAGCAGACGCAGCATATCGTCCACTTCCAGGGTCGGACCCGCCTTGAAGGCGATGGGGTTGCCGACGCCGCGCATGAACTCGGCATGAGCGCCGCCGGGCTGGCGGGTGCGGTCGCCGATCCATAACATGTGGGCGGACGTGTCATACCAGTCACCCGTGGTGGAGTCGATCCGGGTCATGGCCTGTTCGTAGTTCAACAAAAGGGCCTCATGCGAGGTGTAAAAGCTGGTTTCCCTGATTTGCGGCGTGGCCTCCGCCGTCAGACCCATGGCGGCCATGAAGGCCAGAGTTTCGTCCAGGCGGTCGGCCAGACCGTGATAGCGCTCGGCCTGCGCGCTATCGGCGACGAATCCCAGGTTCCACTGATGCACCTTGTGAAGATCGGCGTAGCCGCCCTGGGCGAACGCGCGCAGCAGGTTCAGCGTCGATGCGGACTGGTTGTAGACCCGCAGTAGGCGATCCGGGTCCGGCGCGCGGTCGGCTTCCGTGAACGCCATGCCGTTCACCATGTCGCCCCGGTAGCTGTCCAGCGTCACGCCGCCTTGCGTTTCCGTTGGGCTGGAGCGTGGTTTGGCGAATTGACCGGCCATGCGGCCCACCTTGACGACGGGAAGGGCGGCGCCGAACGTCAGCACGACCGCCATTTGCAGCAGCACGCGGAAGGTGTCGCGGATGTTGTCGGGATGGAACTCGGCGAAGCTCTCGGCGCAATCGCCGCCCTGCAAGAGGAACGCGCGGCCCTCGGCGACGTCCGCCAGAGAGGTTTTCAGGCTGCGGGCCTCGCCGGCGAAGACCAGCGGCGGGAACTGGCGCAGTTGGGCCTCGGCCGCGTTCAGCCGGTCCTGATCCGGATATTCGGGAATCTGCGCGACAGGTTTCTCACGCCAGCCGCCGGGGGTCCACTTCTCAGCCATTTCGCAACCTCGTCAAGAACGTGCCGCCGCCTTGCAGCCGGCCCGCCGCTCACCCCGTCCATCGGCCGCAGGGAGCCCTCGCATGAGCCGCCAAGCGGCGGCGGGCAATGGATATACGCCGTTCGCCGCCGGAACGCCAGTGCCAATCCCGCCCCGCACTCCGTCACTCCGGCCCACCTTGTCGCCCCCGCCCACCCTTTCACTCCCGCGAAGACGGGGGTCCAGGGCGGCGCCGCGCGTTCCGGCCAATGATCAAGCGACAAAGGCCGGTCTGGATTCCCGCCTGCGCGGGAATGACAAAAAGAAAGCGGGGATGATGGAACAGGGACGCGGCGATTGCCGCCAAGCCGGGGCCGGACGACGACCAAAGCGCTTAAAATTAATCCTCCGCGACCGGATCACGCATGGTGACCCATTCTTCCGCGCCGGTCGGATGAATGCCGATGGTGGCGTCGAATTGCGCTTTCGTCGCTCCGCATTTCATCGCCACGCCCAGCCCCTGCGTCATTTCCGGCGCGTCGGCGCCGACCATGTGACAGCCCAGGACCCTGTCCGTGTCCTTGCACACGATCATCTTCATCATGGTCATCTCGTCACGGCCGGAAAGAGTGTGTTTCATGGGCCGGAAGCGGCTCCGGAAGATCTTCACGCCGTGCCCGCCGCGGGCTTCCTCTTCCGTCATGCCGACCGTGCCCAGGGGCGGTTGGCTGAACACTGCGGTCGGAATGTTCCGGTAATCGACCTTCCCGCCGCCGCCGCCGAACAGATGTTCGACCAGCGCCGCGCCCTCCGCCAAAGCGACGGGCGTCAACTGAACGCGGTCGGTGACGTCGCCGATGGCGTAAACGGCGTCGAGGGACGTCTTGTAGTTCCCGTCCACAATGACGGCGCCGTTCTCGTTCAGGGCGACGCCGGCCTCCTCCAATCCGGCGTTCCCCGTGTTGGGGCGGCGGCCCGTGGCGTACATCACCCGGTCCGTCTCCAGCGCCGTCCCGTCCGTCTGCGGCGTCCGGGCTGGGTCGAGGCGCAGGGAATAGCCGCCCCGCGCCAGAGGCTCAATGGAACTGATCCGGCGTTCGCTGTGAATCCAGACGCCGCGTTTCTCCATCTCGCCGCGCAGGGCGAGGCGAACGTCGGAATCGAATCCCCGCAATATCTGATCTCCCCGGATGACCAGATGAACCTCGGACCCGAGGGCGTTGAAGATGCCGGCGAACTCGACAGCGATATAGCCGCCCCCGGCGATGACGATGCGCTGCGGCAGTTCGGGAAGATCCAGCGCCTCGTTCGACGTGATGACGTGCTCGACGCCCGGGATGTCCGGCAAATGCGGCCAGCCGCCCATGCAAAGGATAATGTACCGGGCCGTCAGCCTCGCGCCGTTGACCTCGACCGTGTGATTATCAATCAGTCTGCCCCTGCCGGTGATCTCGTCGACGCCCGCTTCGCGCAGCAGACGGTGATAGACGCCCTCCAAGCGCTCCAGTTCCGCGTCCTTGTTGCGGATCAGCGCGGACCAGTCGAACGCCGGCCGGCCCGGCGTCCAGCCGTATCCGCGCGCGTCCTCGAAGTCGTCGGCGAATCGGGCGCCGTGGACCAGCAGTTTTTTCGGCACGCAGCCGCGCATGACGCAGGTGCCGCCAATGCGCGTGCTTTCGATCACCGCCGCCTTGACGCCGTGGCGGGAAGCGGCGAAGCGCGCGGCCCGGACGCCGCCGGAGCCGCCGCCCACGGCGATCAGATCATAATCGAAATCCGTCATGAAAGGTCCTGTCCCCCGAAATCGTCAAACATCACCAAACACGCCCGCCCGCAGATGGCCGCATACGGGAAGGCCGCCGTCAGGCCGTCACATGGTCATTCCTCACCCGCCCGGAAGGGTCAAGAGGAATCTGGCGCGACCTTTGATTGTCTTGTCGAAAGAGCGCGCCAAAGGGATGGCTTGGCCGGCTTTGGCGCGCACGCCAAGGATTGCCGCGCCCCAGGCGTTCGCCGCCGCCGCTTCGTCATTCCCGCCCCTTAATCTTGTCACTCCCGCGAAGGCGGGGGTCCAGAGCGCGCCCTTCGCCGCTTGATCACGGGCCATCTGATTGGCGATCACTCATGACAAACCAGAACGCGCGCCGCCCGACTGGATTCCCGCCTGCGCGGGAATGACAAACAGGAAGCGGCGATGGCGCAAAAGGGCGGCGCGCCCGGCGGCGTCCTTTCCTTTTCGCGGAAAACTGATATAGGTGAAAGGAAGGAGAACAGACCGCATGACCGTCCCCGCGTTCAGACTGGAAGAAGCCGGGTTCACCCGCGACCAGGTGGAGGCCCTCGCCGAGTTCATGGGCGGAAGCATGGCGACCAAAGCCGACCTCATGGAATTTCGCGGCGAGGTGAGGTCCGACATCGAGCGGCTGGAAGGCAAGATACAATCGGAAATCACCTCGCTTCGCGGCGAGATGAGGGCCGACGTCGAGCGGCTGGAAGGCAAGATCCTGGCGCTGGATGAACGATTCAGCGGCAAATTCAACCTCGTCTATTGGATGCTGGGGGTGATCCTGCTGGTCGAGGTCATCCCGTATCTGAAAGCCTTCTTCGGCGGCGGCTGACGGCCCCGCCCGGCCCGCGCACCCCAGGCCCGCCGCGGCGTCCCCGCGGCGGGGCTTTTCCCTGTCCGCCGCGCCCCATCGTCTCCGGCCAGACCTCCGCCAGCAGCAGCCAAGCCCTGGGCCACGGCGGCGGGGCGGCGCGCCCGCGCCTCCCTTCCGCCGCCTCCGCGCCTTATGCTTGCCACCCCCGCGAAGGCGGGGGTCCAGAACGCGCCCTTCGCCGCTTGATCACGGGCCGTCTGATTGGCGATCACTCATGATAAACCAGAACGCGCGCCGCCCGACTGGATTCCCGCCTGCGCGGGAAGGACAAACAGGAAGCGGGAGCGGAAATAACGGGGTAAGAGCCCGGGCGTTTCGGCGGGGACGTCACGGATGTTGTATTTTTGCAACGGGCGTCAAAAAAAAGTGGTCCGGCGCGCGGACGGCTGTTTCGTTCCAGGGAGAGTTCAGCGATTGTTCCATCGCAGGGAGCGGGCGCCCGTGGCTTCGCGTCACGCCCGGCCCTGCGGGAATTTCGGTTCCCGGAACTGGGCGATAAAGCCCACCCTCGAAAAACGCCTGATTATGGTGAAGGAGAGACAAAAGTGACTATCAAGACTGTTCTTAAGGGTTCCGTCGCCGCCGCCGCTCTGTTCGCGGTCGCCGCTCCGGTTTCCCCTGCACAGGCCGGCTCGATCGCCGGCGGCAACGACAATAACCTTACGGTTTCCGGTCAAGTGAACCGCGCCGTTCTGTACTACAGTGACGGCAAAAGCTCCGAGGTGACCCACGTCGATAACACCAACAGCAACACCCGTGTGCGTTTCGTCGCCAAGGGCAAGCTGAACGAGGCCGTTTCCGTCGGCTCCAACATGGAGGTTGCTTTTTCGTCCAACCCGTCCGCAAGCGTGTCGAACGCGCCCGGAGGCCTGCGCGGCGGGGGCACGAACAACTTCACTGAACGGCTCTTGAACGTCCACATCGACCACAAACAGTTCGGCCGTCTCACCATGGGCCAGGCCAACACCGCGTCCAACGGCACGTCGGAAGTCGATCTGTCGCCGGGCGTCGCGCTCTATTCCAGCGTGGCCGACATCGCGGGCGGCTTGCAGTTCCGCCGCAGCAGGGACGTCGCCGATGGCGACCCTTTTACGGCGGGTGACCAAGCTGCGACTAAAGGCAGCCGGGCTACTTTCGTCACGACCGGCAGCGTTTATAACAACTTCGACGGTCTTAGCCGGGATGACATTATCCGTTACGACACGCCGACCGTCGCCGGTTTCAAGATAGCGGCTTCCAATGCCGCCGGCGGCGACGCCAACGACGTCTCCCTGCGGTACGCCGGCAAGTTCGGCGGCGTTAAGTTCCAGAGCGCCGTCTCCTATGTCAACGCCCAAGCCAGATCCTATGTCACCACCCAAAACACAACCGTCGTAACCGCCGGGGCCAGCGCTTTTAAAGGCTTCAACGGTTCGTTCTCCGTCAAGCACGACAGCGGCGCTGGTTTGACCTTCGCCTCCGCCAGCCGTACGTTCAAAGATAGAGATGCGGTGAAGAAGCGGACTGGCCGGTTTTACTATGGCAAGCTGTTCTATGGCGCCAAGTTGACCCCGCTGGGGACCACGACCTTCCAGGCCGACGGCGGTTCCTATCGCAACGTGTCGCGAAAAGGAAGCAAGGCCTACGCCCTCGGCGGCGCCGTGGTTCAGAATCTCGACAAGGTCGGCTCGGAACTCTATCTCGGTTATCGTTACTACAATCTGAGTAAAGTTTCTTCCGCCGACACCAACAAATACGACGCCATACACGCCGCTTTCACCGGCATGCGCGTGAAGTTCTAAGTTTCTCCCTTGAGACTTGAACAAGGAGACGGCGGGTCCGCGCGGGCCCGCCGTTTTCTTTTGTCCGGGTTCTTGCGGCCGGTCACGAACCGGCCAGGCGCCTCCCTTCCGCCGCCTCCGCCCCTTAATCTTGTCACCCCCGCGAAGGCGGGGGTCCAGAGCGCGCCCTTCGCCGCTTGATCACGGGCCATCTGATTGGCGATCACTCATGACAAACCGGAACGCGCGCCGCCCGGCTGGATTCCCGCCTGCGCGGGAATGACGAAGAGGGAGCGGAAATAACGGAGTAAGAGCGCGGGAATGACGGAAAGGGAATCCGGGAATGACAAACAGGAAGCGGCGATGGCGCAAAAGGGCGGCGCGCCCGGCGGCGCCCTTTCCTTTTCGCGGAAAACTGATATAGGTGAAAGGAAGGAGAACAGACCGCATGACCGTCCCCGCGTTCAGACTGGAAGAAGCCGGGTTCACCCGCGACCAGGTGGAGGCCCTCGCCGAGTTCATGGGCGGAAGCATGGCGACCAAAGCCGATATCGAGCGGCTGGAAGGCAAGATCATTGGCCTGGAAGGCAAGATGAACGCCGACGTCGAGCGGCTGGAAGGCAAGATGAACGCCGATAATCAACGACTGGAAGGCAAGATCAACCTCGTCTATTGGATGCTGGGGGTGATCCTGCTGGTCGAGGTCATCCCGTATCTGAAAGCCTTCTTCGGCGGCGGCTGACGGCCCCGCCCGGCCCGCGCACCCCAGGCCCGCCGCGGCGTCCCCGCGGCGGGGCTTTTCCCTGTCCGCCGCGCCCCATCGTCTCCGGCCAGACCTCCGCCAGCAGCAGCCAAGCCCTGGGCCACGGCGGCGGGGCGGCGCGCCCGCGCCTCCCTTCCGCCGCCTCCGCGCCTTATGCTTGCCACCCCCGCGAAGGCGGGGGTCCAGAGCGCGCCCTTCGCCGCTTGATGACGGGCCGTCTGATTGGCGATCACTCATGATAAACCAGAACGCGCGCCGCCCGACTGGATTCCCGCCTGCGCGGGAAGGACAAACAGGAAGCGGGAGCGGAAATAACGGGGTAAGAGCCCGGGCGTTTCGGCGGGGACGTCACGGATGTTGTATTTTTGCAACGGGCGTCAAAAAAAAGTGGTCCGGCGCGCGGACGGCTGTTTCGTTCCAGGGAGAGTTCAGCGATTGTTCCATCGCAGGGAGCGGGCGCCCGTGGCTTCGCGTCACGCTCGGCCCTGCGGGAATTTCGGTTCCCGGAACTGGGCGATAAAGCCCACCCTCGAAAAACGCCTGATTATGGTGAAGGAGAGACAAAAGTGACTATCAAGACTGTTCTTAAGGGTTCCGTCGCCGCCGCCGCTCTGTTCGCGGTCGCCGCTCCGGTTTCCCCTGCACAGGCCGGCTCGATCGCCGGCGGCAACGACAATAACCTTACGGTTTCCGGTCAAGTGAACCGCGCCGTTCTGTACTACCGTGACGGCAAAGGCTCCGAGGTGACCCACGTCGATAACACCAACAGCAACACCCGTGTGCGTTTCGTCGCCAAGGGCAAGCTGAACGAGGCCGTTTCCGTCGGCTCCAACATGGAGGTTGCTTTTTCGTCCAACCCGTCCGCAAGCGTGTCGAACGCGCCCGGAGGCCTGCGCGGCGGGGGCACGAACAACTTCACTGAACGGCTCTTGAACGTCCACATCGACCACAAACAGTTCGGCCGTCTCACCATGGGCCAGGCCAACACCGCGTCCAACGGCACGTCGGAAGTCGATCTGTCGCCGGGCGTCGCGCTCTATTCCAGCGTGGCCGACATCGCGGGCGGCTTGCAGTTCCGCCGCAGCAAGGACGTCGCCGATGGCAACCCTTTGACGATGGGTGTCCCCGGTGACACAGCTGCGACTAAGGACAGCCGGGCTACTTTCGCCACGACCAGCAGTGTTTATAACAACTTCGACGGTCTCAGCCGGGATGACATTATCCGTTACGACACGCCGACCGTCGCCGGTTTCAAGATATCGGCTTCCAATGTCTCCGGCAGCGACGCCAACGACGTCTCCCTGCGGTACGCCGGCAAGTTCGGCGGCGTTAAGTTCCAGAGCGCCGTCTCCTATGTCAACGCCCAAACCAGATCCTATGTCAACACCCAAAACACAACCGTCGGGGCCACCGGTTTTAAAGGCTTCAACGGTTCGTTCTCCGTCAAGCACGACAGCGGCGCTGGTTTGACCTTCGCCTCCGCCAGCCGTACGTTCAGAGATAGAGATGCGGTGATTGATGAAGAGGACGTGAAGGTGAAGAAGCGGACTGGCCGGTTTTACTATGGCAAGCTGTTCTATGGTGCCAAGTTGACCCCGCTGGGGACCACGACCTTCCAGGCCGACGGCGGTTCCTATCGCAACGTGTTGCGAAAAGGAGGCAAGGCCTACGCCCTCGGCGGCGCCGTGGTTCAGAATCTCGACAAGGTCGGCTCGGAACTCTATCTCGGTTATCGTTACTACAATCTGAGTAAAGTTTCTTCCGCCGACACCAACAAATACGACGCCATACACGCCGCTTTCACCGGCATGCGCGTGAAGTTCTAAGTTTCTCCCTTGAGACTTGAACAAGGAGACGGCGGGCCCGCCGTTTTCTTTTGTCCGGGTTCTTGCGGCCGGTCACGAACCGGCCAGGCGCCTCCCTTCCGCCGCCTCCGCCCCTTAATCTTGTCACCCCCGCGAAGGCGGGGGTCCAGAGCGCGCCCTTCGCCGCTTGATCACGGGCCATCTGATTGGCCATCACTCATGACAAACCGGAACGCGCGCCGCCCGACTGGATTCCCGCCTGCGCGGGAATGACGGAAAGGGAGCGGGAAGGACAGCCGCTTTTACGCCGCGCCTTGTTCCCCGTCTTATTCGACGGTGACGCTTTTCGCCAGATTTCTCGGCTGATCCACGTCGGTCCCCTTGTGGACGGCGGCGTGATAAGCCAGAAGCTGCACTGGAATAGCGTAGAGAATCGGGGCGACAAAGGGGTCGACGCCGGGCATGATCACAACCGCCTCCGCGCCGTTCCCCATTTGTTCGATCCCCCGGCGGTCGGACAGAAAAATTACCCGGCCGCCCCGCGCCATGACCTCCCGGGCATTGGAAACGGTCTTCTCCAGCAACGCGCCGCCCGGCGCCAGGACGATAACCGGCACGAATTCGTCGATAAGCGCGATGGGTCCGTGTTTCATCTCGCCGGCGGCGTGGCCCTCGGCGTGGATGTAGGAAATTTCCTTCAGTTTCAACGCGCCTTCCAAGGCGATGGGATAACTCGGGCCACGGCCCAGATAGATGACGTCGCGCGCCTCGGCGACGCTGGCGGCCAAATTCCGCAAGCTCTCGTCATGATTGAGAACTTCCGACGCGCGGGCGGGAACTTCCGTCAGGGCCTTGGTCAGCGCGGCTTCCCGCCCGGCGTCAATGGTCCCCCGTTCCCGGGCGATCCAGATCGCCAGACACGCGAGAACGGTCAGTTGCGTGGTGAACGCTTTTGTCGAGGCGACGCCGATTTCCGGACCCGCGCGAGTCGGCAGGACCAGATCCGACTCCCGGGCGATCGCGCTTTCCGGCGCGTTCACCACGGAGACGATTTTCTGCCCTCGGGACCTCGCGTGGCGGAGCGCGGCCAATGTATCGACGGTCTCTCCCGACTGGGAGATGAACACCACCGCGCCGCCCTCGGGCATCGGCGCCTCGCGGTACCGGAATTCGGACGCGATATCGGCTTCAGCGGGAAGGCCCGCCAGTTGTTCCAACCAGTATTTCGCCGTCAGACAGGCGTAAAAGGACGTACCGCAGGCAATCAGCGTCAAACGGGTCAGCCTGGACGCGTCGAAGGGCAGGCCGGGCAGGGCGACGCGCCGCTCGGCGGGGTTCATGAAGCTTTGCAGCGTGTCGCCAATGACCTGGGGCTGTTCGTAGATTTCCTTTAGCATGAAATGCCGGTAACCGCCCTTGCCTATGGCGGCGCCGGAGAGTTCGGTGCGGCGAATCTCCCGGGTGACCGTGTTTCCCTGCGCGTTGAAGACATCCGCGCCGGCGGCGCGGATAACCGCCCAATCCCCCTCTTCCAGGTACATGATCCGCCGGGTGAGCGGCGCCAGGGCGAGGGCGTCGGAGCCCAGGAACATCTCGCCGTCGCCGAACCCGACCGCGAGCGGGCTTCCCTTCCGCGCTCCGATCATCAGATCGTGCTCGCCGGCGAAAATAATGGCGAGAGCGAAAGCCCCCTCCAGCCGGTCAAGCGTTTCCCTGGTCGCCGTGACCGGGTCCTTGCCGGCGCGGATTCCCAGCGAGATCAGGTGGGTGACGACTTCCGTGTCCGTGTCGGACGCGAGGACGCATCCCGCGCCCAGGACCTCTTCGCGAAGGCTGCGGAAATTCTCGATGATGCCGTTATGGACAAGCGCGACTTCAGGCGTGGCGTGGGGATGGGCGTTCGACTCGTTTGGCGCGCCGTGAGTAGCCCAGCGTGTATGGCCGATGCCGGCCGTGCCGGCGAGAGGCCGTTCGTCCAGCAGGGCGGACAGGTTCCCAAGCTTGCCTTCCGCCCGGCGCCGGTCGATATGGCCGTTGACCAGGGTCGCGACGCCGGCCGAGTCGTACCCGCGGTATTCCAACCGTCTCAAGCCGTCCAACAACAGCGCCGCCGCCGGCGCCTTTCCCAGAATTCCAATGATGCCGCACATGGATTAATCGCCTCTCCTCGCGCGTTCCTTCTCGGCGGCGCGGTTGCTGTTGAACCGGTCCGCCCAACCCTCGACCTCTCTTTGAGAGGAGCGGGTCACCGCGAGGGCTCCTTCCCCGACCCGCCTCGTTATCGCGCTGCCGGCCCCGACGATGGCGCCCTCGCCAACGGTGACCGGGGCGATCAGGGCCGTGTTGGAGCCTATGAAAGCGCCATCCCCGATCACCGTCCGGGACTTGAAGTATCCGTCGTAATTGCAGGTAATGGCGCCGGCGCCGATGTTGACGCGCGCGCCCACGTCGGAGTCGCCCACATAGGCCAAATGATTGGCCTTTGATCCCTCGCCGACGACGGAGTTCTTCACTTCCACAAAATTGCCGATATGAACGCCGGATCTCAGTTCGGCGCCGGGCCGCAACCGGGCGAAGGGACCGATGACCGCGCCCTTGCCGACGCGCGTTCCCTCGATATGACAAAAAGGGCGGATTTCCACGCCGTCTCCAACGGAAACCTCCGGGCCGAAAATGACATTCGGTCCTATCGTGACGTCCTGGCCGAATGTGGTGTCGGCGGCCAGATAGACGGTCCCGGGATCGGTCATGGTAACGCCCGCGTCCATCGCGGCGGCTCTCAGCCGTCTCTGCATGACGCCTTCCGCCTCGGCCAGCTCGCGCTTCGAATTGACGCCCAGGACTTCCTCTCCGTCACCGACGACGATGGCGGCCGTCCGCCCGTCCGCGCGGGCGGCGGCGACGATGTCGGTCAGGTAGTATTCGCCCCTGGCGTTGACGTTATCGATCCGCTCGAGCCATTCGAGGGCGTGCGCGCCGTCAATCAGAATCACGCCGGAATTACACAGCCCCGCCGCCAGGTCCGCGTCCGACGCGTCCGCGGCCTCGGCGACGCGCTCCAGCCGCCCGTCCGCGCCGGTGATCAAACGGCCGTAGGCGCCCGGGTCTTCTGGTTCAAATCCAAGGACGACGACGCCGGGACCCGGGTCCCGCCGGCGCGCGTCCATCATGGCGCGCAACGTTTCCGGCGTCAGCAGCGGCGTGTCGCCGAAGACGGCCATGACGTCCCGGCCCCGGTCCCTCGCGGATTGAAGGGCGCCCCGGGCGGCGAGCACGGCATGGGCGGTGCCGAGCGGGTTCGTTTGCCGGACGCATGGATAAGGGGCGACGGCGTCCTGGACGGCGCTCATGTCCGGGCCGGCGACGATGGTCACGTCCCCGGCTCCGGCGGCGAGCACGCTGTCCAGGACATGACGGACCATGGGGCGGTGGGCGAGCGGGTGCAGAACTTTCGGAAGGGTGGATTTCATGCGCGCGCCCGCCCCGGCGGCCAGGATGACGGCATGAAAGGCATTATCGGCGCTGGGCATGATCAAATACGGACGAAACGTCCCTGTCCTTTCCAAACGGCTTTTTTCCAAACGGCCTGTTTTTTCAAACGGCCTGTTTTTTTCAAACGGAATGTCCTTTTAGGACGGCGCGCGGCGCGGCCCAAGTCAAAGTTTGTTACAAATTTTTTCTATTCTTTCGAGACAAGAAGGCCGGCTTCGGCCGGAATGGTCCCTGAGACGCGGGCTTGTGCGCCTTGACGCGACGAAGTTTCCCCGCTTTGCGCTGGGAGGCCGTTACGGCGTGCGTGCCCGCTTGACAGGAATGGGGAGGGAGCACTATACCCCTGCCTTTCCCGAGTTCAAGGGCGCGTAGCTCAGCGGGAGAGCACTGTCTTCACACGGCAGGGGTCGCTGGTTCAATCCCAGCCGCGCCCACCACTGCGGATTGGTTCGTCCTTTGGTTGTCTTGTCCAAATAGCGCGCCAAAAGGATGGCTTGGTTGGCTTTGGCGCGCCTCAAGAGTTCGTCATCCCCGCATCCACACTCCGCATCCCCGCGAAGGCGGGGGTCCAGAAAACCCTCTGTCACTCGATGACTTTCTGAAACGCGGGCCGCCCGGCTGGATTCCCGCTTGTGCGGGAAACAAAAAACGGCGCCCCGGTCTTCCGGCGCGCCGTTTTCGTAAACGTCCCTTTCTTCCAGCCGCGGGTCCCCCGGGCGAGGCCGGGGGTGACGGGAAAAAAGAGCCGGACCGCCTTAAGCCATGTCGAAGCGGTCCGCGTTCATGACCTTGGTCCAAGCGGCGGCGAAATCATCGACGAATTTCGCGGCATTGTCGTCCTGGGCGTAGACCTCGGCGTAGGCCCGGAGAACCGAGTTGGAGCCGAAGACCAGATCGGCGCTGGTGGCGGTGAACTTGACGGCGCCGGACTTGCGGTCAAGCAGTTCGTAGGTGCCGTCGGACTCAACCGGGCGCCAGCTATAGGCCATGTCGGTCAGGTTGACGAAGAAGTCAGTCGTCAACTGGCCCTCGCGGTCGGTGAAGACGCCGTGCCTGGAGCCGCCGTGGTTGGCGCCCATGACGCGCATGCCACCCAGCAGCACCGTCATTTCGGCGACGGTCAGGCCCAGGAGTTGGGCGCGATCAAGCATCATCTCTTCCGGGCTGGCGCCGAAGTCGTCCTTCATCCAGTTGCGAAAACCATCGGCGAGCGGCTCCAGCACGGAGAAAGAGTCCGCGTCGGTTTGCTCCGCCGTGGCGTCGCCGCGGCCCGGAACGAACGGAACCTCAACCGGGTGACCGGCGGCTTTGGCGGCCTGTTCCACACCGACGTTGCCGGCAAGGACGATGACGTCGGCGACGGAGGCGCCGGCCCCGGCGGCGATCGGCTCAAGCACGCCGAGAACCCTGGCGAGACGGGCCGGCTCGTTACCCGCCCAGTCTTTTTGCGGCGCCAGACGGATGCGGGCGCCGTTGGCGCCGCCGCGCTTGTCCGAGCCCCGGAAGGTGCGGGCGCTGTCCCAGGCGGTGGAAACCAACTCGGCGACGGAGAGGCCGGAGGCCGCGATTTTCGCTTTCACGGAGGCCACGTCGTAAGAAGTGGAACCGGCCGGGACCGGGTCCTGCCAGATCAGGTCTTCCGCCGGCACGTCTGGCCCCAGATAGCAGGCCTTCGGACCCATGTCGCGGTGGGTCAGCTTGAACCAGGCGCGGGCGAACGTGTCGGCGAAATAGTCGGGATCGGCCATGAATTTCCGGCAGATTCCATTGTAGACCGGATCGACCTTCATGGCCATGTCCGCATCCGTCATCATGGGCATGCGCTTGACGGACGGATCGGTCGGATCGCACGGCTTGTCCTCGTCGGCCATGCCGACCGGCTGCCACTGGTTGGCGCCGGCGGGGGACTTGGTTAGTTCCCATTCGTAGCCGAACAGGTAATCGAAATAACCCATGTCCCACTGGGTCGGGTTCTTCGACCACGCGCCCTCGATGCCGGAGGTGTGCGCGTTGGCGGCCTTGCCGTCCAGGGCGTCGTTCATCCAGCCAAAGCCCTGGTTTTCGATGGCGGCGCCCTCCGGCTCGGGCCCGGCGTTGGCGCCCACGGCGGCGCCATGACCCTTGCCGACGGTGTGGCCGCCACAGGTCAACGCCGCTGTTTCCTCGTCGTTCATGGCCATCCGGGCGAAGGTTTCACGGACGTGCGTCGCCGTGCGCGCTGGGTCCGGGTTGCCGTTGACGCCTTCCGGGTTGACGTAAATGAGGCCCATGTGGACCGCGCCCAGCGGCTGTTCCAGCGTGGAAGCGTTGTCGAGATCGCCATAGCGGTTTTCGCTGGGGGCGAGCCATTCGTTCTCGGCGCCCCAGTTGATGTCTTGCTCCGGCGCCCAGATGTCCTCGCGGCCGAAGCCGAAGCCGAACATCTTCAGACCCATGGACTCATAAGCCATGTTGCCGGCCAAGATGATCAGGTCGGCCCAGGACAGGGCGTTGCCGTATTTCTTTTTCACCGGCCACAGCAGACGGCGGGCCTTGTCGATGTTGCCGTTATCGGGCCAGCTGTTGAGCGGGGCGAAACGGATGTTGCCGGCGCCGGCGCCGCCGCGGCCGTCGAAGGTGCGGTAACTGCCCGCGGAGTGCCAGGCCATGCGGATCATCAGGCCGCCATAGTGACCGAAGTCCGCGGGCCACCACTCCTGGCTGTCGGTCATCAAGGCCTTGACGTCGTTTTTGACCGCCTCGAAATCCAGGCCCTTGACGGCCTCACGGTGGTCGTAATCCGCGTTCATCGGATTGGTCCGCGCGCCGTGCTGATGCAGGATTCCCAGGTTCAGCGAATTCGGCCACCACTTCGTGACGGTGGTGTCGTTCGACGTCGAGGTGTTGCCGCCGTGCATTACGGGGCAACCCGAGGGCTTTTTGCTTCCGTCCATCATAAACTCCAATGCATGGTTGAGGGTTAGACGCCGCCGGATTTTAGACGGCCTAATCATATCACGCGGCTGGGATAGCAGGATGGACTGAATCGATCCAATTCATTATTTTGATTATTCAAATTGACAAAATCGATTAATGAGAGCCGGCCAACCGGGCGGGAGCCATACATAATTCCCAAAACCCGGGGACGGCGGCGAGCGGCTTGTTTCATGTTCCAAGGGCGGGCGCCGTGAAGAGCGCCGCCAACCATACCTGTGCGCCCTCCCGGGCCGCCGGGGCCCATCGCGCCGTTCATGGACGAGGGACGGCCGGGCCGGCGGTCTTGCCGCCGTTTTGACCAGGTTTACACGCTTAGCGACCTCAAAGAGAGGTGCAGCACGATGAAGCCAAGCCCCAGAACCGCCATCATGAAAAACAGCAGCGTGTAGCGATGCAGGTTGCCCTCCCGCCGGGATTTTATCTTCCGCGTGATGCGAAACATGTTTGACAGCGGGCGTTCGAGAAACGCTAGTTTCTTCAATTCGTTGTACATCCAGAATTGGTAAATGATTAATGTGAAGATGACCGCGCAGGTCATAAGGACGCTGATCAGGCGGAAGCTGTTGGCGAGCGCCTCGGTGGCGTCCACCATTCTCGCGATGGCGATCAAGCCGAAGAACACCAACAACGTGGAGCCGACGGTCTTCCATTGCAGGTTCTTGATGAAACGCAGGCTGTCCGTGCTTTCCCGGTACAGCACCAGTATTTCCGCGTGCGTTGAAGAGTCCAGCATGGTGGACTCGACTGATAATTCCGAACTGGCCATTGTTTCCTCTCTCCGTTGCAAGAAATTCACTAAACTATCTTAAAATTATATATGTGGAGCCGTTAACAAGGTCTGAATTCAATCGGGCGCGGACTCAATGGCCGGCGGTGTTCGGGCGGGGCTTTGTCACGCGCCGGCGCCGGCGCGCCCTTCCCGCGCGTGCGGGGTCCGGATGGCGATCCCTTAATAAAGCCAGGGCGTCACCCATGCGAAGGCGGGGGTCCAGAGCACCCTTAGTTACTCAATCATGGGCCATTACTCATGATAAACTGAAACGCGGACCGCCCGGCTGGATTCCCGCCTGCGCGGAAATGACGGATCAATAGCGCCGGAATAACGAAACGGGGCTGTGATCTTCCGCGCGCCTCGAAACGAGAACGAAGGTTGTCATGGCCGGAAAATTAGATGTCTACTGAGGGTGTGATCATGGACAATCTCCGCATGGCGTCCGTTGAGGACCGGATGAATATCAAGGCCGTCGCCGAACAGGCCTATGCCGAATACATCCCGCGGATGGGGATGAGGCCCGGACCCATGGACGATAATTATGGCGCCCGCATATCCAACGGCGAGGCCTGGATCGCGCGGGACGGCCCGGGCGCCCTCGTGGCTTTGCTGGTTCTGGAGGACCGGCCCCGTTTCTTGCTGGTCGATAACATGGCGGCCGCCGCTCAGGCGTCCGGTAGCGGGCTGGGCCGTCAACTGCTCGCCCTTTGCCGGGGCGGAGGCGCACCGGCGCGGTTTTACGGAAATGCGCCTCTACACACACGTCACGATGACCCGGAACCGCGCCATTTACGAACATCTCGGCTGGGAGCCATTCGCCGAGGCTGTCGAGTCCGGTTTCCATCGCGTTTATTTTCGAAAGACCGTCGATACGGGCGCCGCGAGCCATGACTAGCCGGGAGCGCCGCTTGCAGACACTTCTCGACTGTCTTTTCGCCGCGTATCAATCCGCCGTTCCCGATGAGGCGGCCGAGGCGAGACGCGTGGTCACGCGGGCTTTCGCGCGCCTTTCGCAAGCTGTTGGCCCTCAAGCCTCGCCGTTTGCGGTCAAACCGCCGCCGGCCGCGCATTTCCCGGACGCCATAACGATGGCTAATCGCGGACCCCGGACCGTTGCCGATGTCGCGGGCGCCCTGGAGGCGTTGGCGGATGATCTGCCATGGATCCCGGGCGCCCTGGCTCCGGCCGGCAGTCCTTTATTTGAACATTACGCGCAGGCCTATCTGGTGGGGCCGGGCGGTCTTGAGGAGCGCGAGGACGCGATGATCGGCATGTCCTTGATGGCGCCGGGCGCCGTCTATCCCGAACATCGCCATCCGCCGGACGAAGTCTATCTGGTGCTGACGCCGGGCCGTTGGCGGCAGGCCGGCGGAGATTGGCAAGCTAGAGACAGCGGCGGGTTTGTATATAATCCGTCGAACACGCCGCATGCGATGGCGGCGATGGAAGAACCGGGGCTGTCCATCTGGCTGTTGCTTGGCCGCGCCTCATAAAAGGCCCGGGCCGCCGGTGGTTTTTCCAGGAATTAACCGGGTTTGTTATTTGTTGCGAATAATTCGCGTTCTCATATACTGGCGCACCTGCAAATTATGCCTGAAAAAAGACGATGGCATGAATGTGAGTAAGTTGTGAATGGCCAAGCATCCCAGCTCTGATAAGGTGTTGGGAGGGGCGGTCGCATCCCGCCAGACAATATCTGTTATGAAAGAAGATAGAAGATGTTCAACTCGGCGTTACATGCAGAGAAAGCCAAACTCGACGCCATCAACCGGTCACAAGCCATCATCGAATTTCAACTCGACGGAACCATCATTTGGGCCAACGAGAATTTCTTGAACGCCGTGGGCTATACGCTCGGCGAAGTGACGGGTAAGCACCACCGGATGTTTGTCGATCCGGAATACGCGGAAAGCGAAGAGTACAAGATATTTTGGCGTGAACTGGCCGCCGGAAAATTTAAGTCGGCCCAGTTCCGCCGGATCAACAAGGCCGGGGAGGACGTCTGGATTCAGGCTAGCTATAACCCGATCCTGAACCGGCGTGGCGAGCCCCGCAAGATCATCAAGTTCGCCACCAACGTCACCGAACAAAAACGCCGCGCCGCCGAACTCGAGGGCCAGATCAACGCAATCAACCGGACCCAGGCGGTGATCGAGTTTGAACCCGACGGCACGATCATAACGGCGAACAACAATTTCCTGGACGTCATGGGATACGCGCTTGACGAAGTTCGGGGCCGGCGCCATTCCATCTTCGTCGACCCTGCGGAACGGGAGGCGGCGGAGTATCTGAAGTTCTGGGCCGATCTCGCGGCGGGGAATCACAAAAGCGGCGAGTTCAAACGCATCGGAAAGGACGGCCGCGACGTTTGGATTCAGGCTATCTACACCCCGATCACCGATGCGCTCGGCAAGACCTTCAAAGTCATTAAATTCGCAACGGACATCACCCCGCGCATACGCGAACGCATCCGCAGGAACGCCGTGCTAAAAACCATTGACGGCGATCTGAACAGTATCAACCAATTGGTCTCGACCATGTCGGCGCAGGCCTCCACCGCCGCCTCGGCGGTCGAACAAACCTCGACCACCGTGCAATCCGTCGCCGCCAGCGCGGAAGAATTGTCCACCTCGGTTTCGGAAATCAGCCAAAAACTCTCGACCGCCTTATCGACATCCAACAAAGCGGTCAGTCAGGCCCAGGAAACCAATCAAATTGTTTCCGGCCTGTCCAAGTCCGCGGGCCAGATCGGCGAGGTCATCGACCTGATCAACGACATCGCCGAACAGACCAACCTGCTGGCCCTGAACGCCACCATTGAGGCCGCCCGGGCGGGCGAGGCCGGCAAAGGTTTCGCCGTGGTGGCGTCCGAAGTTAAGAATCTGGCTAATCAGACCAGCAAGGCGACGGACCAGATCCAAAACCAGATCAACACCGTTCAAGACGCGACAAAAAGCGCCGTCGACGTGATCAGTTCCGTGAGCGCCACCATTTCCCAGATCAACGAGATTTCCGCGGCCATCGCTTCCGCCGTCGAAGAACAGGACAGCGTGACCCGCGAGGTCTCGGCCAATATGCGGGGCACGTCAGAAGCCGTGAGCGAAATATTCGAAAGCGTGCGACGGATCGCGGGCGCCTCGGGCGACATCGACGATGCGGTCGGCAAGGTTCGCGAACAGTCGCAAACGCTGATCTAAAACACTCTTCCATCCGAACTGGAAACGGCCCGCGCGCGGCCCGGAGCCTTGACAAACGCCCCGCGTATGCGGGGGGCTTCGTGATTCGGTGAGAAATGTTGAAGAAGCCGCGCGCCCGGCGAACCGGCCTTGAGACGGCGGCGATCACGAGTTTGGCTCCGTCCGCTCACCCGCCTCGCAAGATTGACGCGGCGATCTAAAGTTCCGCGCTGTCGAGGACTTGTGACAGGAATTAACCGGGCTTGTTATTTATTGCGAATAATTCTCATTCTCATATAATGGCGTGCTGTAAATGAGGCCAGGAAAAAGGAGTTGGACATGGCTTGCTTGCGAATCCGGAAAATTATCATGACGCGGCGAGGTGTTCCAGTCGCGTTTCTCGGAGCCGCCGTTTTGGGATTGTCGCTCACAATCACCGATGCGCAAGCGGGAGATCGAACGTCTCATTACGAGCCGGTCAGTTCCAATAATTTAACCGAGGCAATGGCGAATTTTTCTAACTACAACGAAAAATTGGCGTCTATTTTGCGCAAAAAAGCACTGAGCGTCGATGCGATGGAGGATATCCATCAGATCACCTATACACTTGAGGAGGCCATCGTCGTCATGCGGACCGAACTCGGCGCTCTCGCGGAGACTTTGGAAGCGTTACATCTGTCATCAGAAGAACATTCGCCCGCGGCGACGCTAAAGCATGGATCGGCCTATTTAAGCGTCGCGCGGACGTTCGCGCCGTAGATAGGCGTCCCAACGGGGCGACGGAGAGCCTCTCAAAAGAAAAGGGCCGCGCCCAAGACGCGGCCCTCTCTGATTCGGTGGTGGGGTTGGACTTAGAAGCCCATTCCGCCCATGTCCGGCATGCCGCCGCCCGGCGCGGCCGGGGCCGGCTTGTCTTCAGGCTTTTCGGCGATCATGGCTTCGGTGGTGATCAGCAGAGCCGCGACGGAAGCGGCGTCTTGCAGGGCGGCGCGGACGACTTTCGTCGGGTCCAGAACACCGGCTTTCGGCATATCGACGTATTTGCCGGACTGAGCATTGAAGCCGAAGGATTTCGACTTCTGGTCCAGCAGTTTGCCGGCGACCACGGCGCCGTCGAAACCGGCGTTCTCGGCGATCTGGCGCAGCGGCGATTGCAAGGCGTGCCGAATGATTTCAACACCGCGTTTCTGGTCGTCGTTGGCGGCTTCCACTTTTTTGAGAGCGGCCGTCGCGTAAAGCAGAGCCGCGCCGCCACCCGGAACGACGCCTTCCTCAACGGCGGCGCGGGTCGCGTGCAGAGCGTCGTCAACGCGGTCTTTCTTCTCTTTCACTTCAACTTCGGTCGCGCCGCCGACGTTGATCACGGCGACGCCGCCAGCCAGTTTGGCGAGACGCTCTTGCAGTTTCTCGCGATCATAGTCGGAAGAGGTCTCTTCGACTTGAGCGCGGATTTGGCCGCAACGGGCCTCGATGTCCTTCTTCTTGCCCGCGCCGTCGACGATCGTCGTGTCGTCTTTGGTGATGTGAACCTTTTTGGCCGTGCCCAGCATGGAAAGTTCGACGTTCTCCAGCTTGATGCCCAGATCTTCGGAGATTACCTGGCCATTGGTCAGGATGGCGATGTCCTCCAGCATGGCTTTCCGGCGGTCGCCGAAGCCCGGAGCCTTAACGGCGGCGATCTTCAGGCCGCCGCGCAGTTTGTTGACAACCAGAGTCGCCAGCGCTTCGCCTTCGATGTCTTCAGCGATGATCAGCAGCGGGCGGGAAGACTGAACCACGGCTTCCAGAACCGGCAGCAGCGGCTGCAGGCTGGAGAGTTTCTTCTCGTGGATCAGAATGTGGGGGTTTTCCATCTCGACCGACATTTTGTCGGCGTTCGTGATGAAGTACGGAGATGTGTAGCCGCGGTCGAACTGCATGCCTTCGACAACTTCGACGTCGGTGGTCAGGCCCTTGGCTTCCTCCACTTCGATAACGCCCTCGTTGCCGACTTTCTGCATGGCCATGGCGATCATGTCGCCGATTTCGGAGTCGCCGTTGGCGGAAATCGTGCCGACTTGAGCGACTTCTTCAGAGGTGTTGACCTTTTTGGAGACTTTCTGAACGTCGGCGACGACGGCTTCGACAGCCAGATCAATGCCGCGCTTCAGGTCCATCGGGTTCAGGCCCGCGGCGACGGCTTTCGCGCCTTCCTTGACGATGGCTTGAGCCAAAACAGTGGCGGTCGTGGTGCCGTCACCGGCCAGGTCGTTGGTTTTGGAAGCGACTTCCTTGACCATTTGAGCGCCCATGTTCTCGAACTTGTCGGCGAGTTCGATGTCCTTTGCGACGGTGACGCCGTCCTTCGTGATGCGCGGGGCGCCGAAGGATTTGTCCAGAACGACGTTGCGGCCTTTCGGGCCCAGGGTGACTTTTACCGCGTTGGCCAGGACGTCAACGCCTTTCAGCATACGATCCCGGGCGTCGGTGGAGAACTTGACTTCTTTGGCAGCCATAATCTCAACTCCTTGAGGTTATTAATTTTTCAGGATGAGCACGCGAGCCGGCGTGCTTATTCGATGATACCGAGCAGGTCGGACTCCTTCATGATCAGCAGGTCTTCGCCGTCCACCTTGACTTCGGTGCCGGACCACTTGCCGAACAGAACCTTGTCGCCGGCCTTGACGTCCAGCGGGGTTACGGAACCGTCTTCATTTCGGGCGCCGGAACCGGCGGAAATGATTTCGCCTTCCTGCGGTTTTTCCTTGGCGGTGTCGGGAATGATGATGCCGCCCGCGGTCTTGTCGTCAGCTTCGATACGGCGAACGAGGACGCGGTCGTGCAGAGGCCGGAATTTCATGGATTAGGTCTCCGTCATAACGTGGAAAGCCTTGCAAACGCAAGGCGTGGGAACATGTGTTAGCACTCCCAACCAGGGAGCGCCAGCGATGTAAGCGCATGTCTTCGCGCTGTCAACAGGGGTTTTGTGAATTTTCCGATATTTTAACGCCGGGCCATGGCTTCCAGGTCGTTCATGTGCTTCCGGACATCCCACAACACAAAGTGTCCGGACCGGAACCGCCCGACGGCGTCAGGTTTTTCGTGCGCTTCCAGCGGCGCGTGACGGGTGCGGTAGGAAATCACCTTGGACTTCGGATAACGCCTTGCGAACGCTTCCAGGAACGGGCCGCCGCTGACCAGGTGGAACGGCTTCTTCAAACGGCCCAGGAAGTGGAACGTGTTGTGATAGGTGTCGATGAAGGCGATGTCGTAACCTTGACGTTCGTACTTTTGAACGGCTTCGGAAAAAGCTCGCTGGTCATAGGCGGTTTGAAGCGCCGGGCGGAGTGACAGATGCAGGCTGGTTACGGTGATCACGCTCAGCAAGGCGATGACGGTGACGCCCGTTCCAAATTTCGAGGGCGCCCGGACGAGGAAGATCAGCGCCGCGGCCGCCGCCGCGAACATCGGATAGGTTTCAGCCGTATCACCGACGGGAAGGTTTCCGGGAAAAAGATCCAGATAGGCGGCGACAGGCGCGGCGGCGCCCATGACGATAAAGAAAAGTCCGACGCTCCATCGATCCATGGCGTCAGAGGTAAAGCCGCCCTGGCGCGCGCGGTTGAGCGCCGCCGCGATGATCAACGCAAGGGGCGGGAATTCCGGTAACAGATAATGAAGCTGTTTACCGCTGATCACGGAGAAGCTCAGGAAGGCGGCGATGAACCAGACGAGGCACAGGCGAACCCCACCGTCGTCCATCAACAACCGTCCGCCCCGGCGCGCGGCCCGCCAGGCGCTTGGCCAGATCAACCAGGGTAAAAGAATCGGCGGCAGTGCGGCCAGATACCACCAAATGGGCCGGGCGTGGTCGAAGGAATTGACAACGCGGCCCGCGCTTTGGCCCCAAAAGATGGCGTTTCGGTATTCCTCGCCGCCAGCAATACCGGCGGGAATCGCCCAAGCAAGCCCGATGGCGGCGCCGACGGCGACCACCAGCGCCACGCCGCCGTACCACGCCGCCCAGCTCATGGCGCGGGAATAGCCCGGCAGCCTCGGAGCCCAAAGGGGAGCCAGCAACGCAACCGGCAAAACATGCAACAGAACAACCGGTCCCTTGGCTAAAAAACCGGCGCCGGCGCCAAGGCCCGCAAGCACGAAGCCCCAGGCTCCTCCCCGCCGCCAGGCAAGGACGAACCCCAGGTTTGCCAATAGCGCCGCCGCCGTCAGCATCATGTCAAACAAGGTGAGGCTTGTGAACACCGACCAAAACAAGGTTCCGATCAGCAGCATGGGCGCATACCCGGCGACGGCGGCCTCGCCGGGCCAGACGGCGCGGGCCAACCGGAAGGTCAGGATAAGTGAAAACAGGCCGAACAACGGGGCGATCAGACGCGGCGTAACGTCATTAACGCCAAAAAGCGCCCAACCCGCGTTCATGCCCCAAAACAGCAAAGGCGGTTTATGGCTGTAAGTTTCACCATTCAAATGCGGGACCAGAAAATCGTTCCGCAGCCACATTTCCCAAGCGACGCTGAAATAGCGCGTTTCATCGACGGGGAGCGCCGGGCGGAGTCCGACGCCGGCGGCGACCAGTATGATCCAGAATAGACAGGCGAGGCCGAGCAGGCGGATAGGCGACATGACCGCTTCTTAACGCATGAGAGGAACGCGCTGGTTTCTAAAAGGTTTTGGCGCCGATGGGAACCCGTTCTAGAGATTCTCGGCGACACTCTTGTCGTGAACCTTGCCGCGGCGGTATTTGCGATAGAGATAACCGCCGATCAAACCGGCCGCCAGAAACAGAACGGCCGCGGTCGCGACTCTCAGTTCCGTATCGACGCCGATGCCGGACCCGACGAGCGCGAAAATCAACTGCTGGGGGATGTATCCCAGGATGGAACCCAGGATGAACGGCATGAAGTTCACGCCGGAGACGCCTGCGGCCAGGTTCGTGGCCAGATTGCTGCCCACCGGCAGAAAGCGGATCAGGACGGTCATCGAAAACGGATTCTGGGCGAGGAATTCGTCTATCCGGTCCACCTTGTCCGGGAACCGCCCCTTGACCAGGGACCGGCCCAGGAAGCGTGAATAGAAAAATGCGGCCGCGCACCCCAAAGCCGCAGCCGCGACCGCGATAATCGCGCCGTGCGTCAATCCGAACGCATACCCGCCCAAGAACCCGACGAACTGGCGCGGCATGCCGACGCCCGTGAAGGCGGCCCCCATTAATAGAAACAGCAACTGGCCCTGGAGGCCGGAATTCCGGACATGGGCGTCGATCCACTTTTCGTTCAGCGTGGCGTCCAGACCGCTGACCTTGAGCGCGACCACGACGATGGCCAGGGAAAAAAATAAAACGGCGCCCTTGAAAACAAGCCTCACGCTCATCGCGCGCCCCCGTCACGTCCGTCGCGGCTGGGCGGAGCCGCCTCTTCCACAGTGGGCCGCGATCCACGCGCTTGAAGCCACATGACGCCGAACAAATCGGCGACGCCAACCCAAAGACGGTTCCAAACGCCATATTTCGAGACGCCGCGTTCGCGCGGCCTGTGATTGACACGCACGGAATAGGTCTTGCCGCCATGGCGGATCATTAGCGCCGCCAAATAACGGTGCATATGATCAAAGCGGGGGAAGGTCAGGAAAGCCTCGCGCGTAAACACTTTCAGCCCGCAGCCCGTGTCTGGCAAATCATCGTTCAGAAGGCCGCGCCGGATTTTATTGGCGATGCGTGACGACATCAATTTGACCTTCGAGTCCCGGCGCTTCTCGCGGTGGCCGGCGATCATGATCTTGTCGCCGCCGCCCTCTTTCTCGTGGCGCGCAACCAGGGCCGGGATATCCGCCGGGTCATTCTGGCCGTCGCCGTCCAGCGTCGCGATCAAGGGAGCCCCGGCGTGTTTGACGCCGGTCCAAATGGCCGCGCTTTGGCCGCAGCGGTTGACATGCCTCAGAACCCGCAGTTCGGGGTTCTCCTTCGCCAAATCCAGCAACCGCGGCAAGGTTTGGTCCTTGCTGCCGTCATCCACATAGATCATCTCGAACGCAAGCCTGCCCCTGAGAGCCGCCGTGATCTCGCCGACCAGGGGCGCCACGTTCCCTTCCTCGTTATGCACAGGCACAACAACGCAGAGTTCGGGCGCGGCGGTTTCAGCGGGAGAAAAGGCCATGACGGGTCCGTGGCAAAGCCGGCGACGCGGGCTGATTTACTACTGGTTTACTGACTGGTTTACTGGGCGTCCGGTTCAGGCAGCCGCTTATTGCACCAGCGGCGGGAAAGGTCAAATATCTTTGGGCGGCCGCGCCTTTGTATTCAGCCGCGCCTTTGCAATCATAAGAGTTTAATCATGACCGACCCCTCAATCCCTCTCCCCCCGCGCGAAGAGACCATCCTCTCCGATTACATTGATTATAACGGTCACATGAACGTCGCGTTCTACGTGTTGATTTTCGACCGCGCGACGGATGCGCTGCTGGAACACGCCGGTTTGGACGAGGCGTACCGGGAAAGAACCAATCATTCGGTATTCGTCGCCGAAATGCATGTCACCTATGAACAAGAGGCGATGGAGGGAGAGCGTGTTCGCGTGCGAACCCGGGTGTTGTCCTCGGACGGGAAGCGCCTCTGTTTGTTTCATGAGATGTTTTCCGTGGACGGCGCCCGTCTTTTGGCGACGAACGAGGTGATGATCCTGCATGTTGACCTGATCAGCCGGCGTGTCGCGTTGTTCTGCGATGACATGGCGGAGAGATTGCGTGCGCTGGCGCTGGTTGGACAAGCCGCCGATCCGCCTCCTCAGGTTGGGCGGTATGTGGGAAAAGCCAGAGGATAGGCGGGAAGGGGATGAAATGTGCTCGCGGCGCCTTGTCATGCGAACGTCTCTGGTCGAGGCGGCGGGCCGCCGCGAACGGAACCGAGCCTGTTGGCCGCAGTTAATGTCCCCCTGAAACTCCCGCCTTGGCGCCGGTTTCCGTCAAGACGTCATGGCTGTTTGCACGAATTTGGGTTAGTTATGGGCGGATCATGTCTTTGATCGCCGACGCCGAACCCATATGTCTGAAATGACGAATTGTTATTCGGAGACCATTCTTGATTGTCTTCCGGACCCGGTCATCTTGATGGACGGCCAGAGGCTGGTCCTGTTCGCCAATCAAGCGGCGCGGGAACTTTTGGATATTCAAGGAATGGGGATCGATCTGTCGATGGCGTTGCGCCATCCGCAGGCGTTGAGCGCGGTTGACAGCGTTATCGGCAGTGACGGCCGGCAAACCAGCGAGATTACCCTCCCCGCTCCCGTCCTCCGGATATTCCAATTGCACGCCACCGGCGTTCCCAAAGAGAAAATCAGTGACGGAGTCGCGGCGGTCCTTGTCCTGACGGACTTGACAACGGCCAAGCGGGCGGAGCAGATGCGCGCCGACTTTGTCGCGAACGCGTCCCATGAACTGAGGTCGCCGCTGTCGGCCATGTTGGGGTTTATCGAAACGCTACGCGGCGCGGCCAGCGACGATCAGGCGGCGCGGGGGCGGTTCCTCGGCATCATGCACCGCGAGGCCAGACGCATGGCCCGCTTGATTGATGACCTTTTGTCGTTAAGCCGGGTTGAGATCAATGAACACGTTCGCCCGACAACACCGGTGAATGTGGGGGATCTGCTGTTGAATGTCGCCGAGTCGCTGAACGCGCAAGCCGCCGAGCGTGACATGCCGGTCCGCGTCAACTACGGCGACGACTTGCCGGACGTCGGAGGCGAGCCGGACGAACTGGTTCAAGTCTTTCGGAATTTGATCGAGAACGCGGTGCGCTACGGCCGCGAGAATACATCCATCGATGTGCGGGTCGAACGAGTCGACAGGATCAGGGAAACCGGTGTGCCGGGTATCGCCATTCATGTGACCGACCATGGCGAGGGCATTCCCAAAGACGCGATACCCCGGCTGACCGAGCGGTTCTATCGGGTTGACAAGGCGCGCTCCAAAAGCATCGGGGGCACGGGCCTTGGATTGGCGATCGTCAAACACATCGTTAATCGCCACCGGGGCAATTTGGCGGTGAACAGCGAACTTGGCCGGGGCAGCACGTTCTCGGTTTATCTGCCCGCGTTGACGTCTGATTTTCCGGACGCGTCCGCGGGCCGGACAGAAGCGGAAATCCAGGCGTCCGCCGCGCGTGGACCCACCCGTGATCCGGCATGTTGGCCCGAGCCGGAAAAAAGAGTCACAAAAGTGTAAAATTACCGTCATAAATCAGCAAGAACCGACACCTAGATTGAGGCTCGCCTCGGCTCAAGGAGGGGCCGGGGGTTCTTGGCTGGGACCTGCTTTTACCCGTAAGCCCAACAGTTCAACAGGCTAGGAAACTTAGGAGTTTTCCATGATTCGCAAAACCCTCGCGACCGCTGCCGTTGCCGGTTTCGCCGTGGCGGCGGCCAACGCCGCAGAAGCGCGTGACCAGATCAACATCGTTGGTTCTTCCACCGTTTTCCCGTTTTCCAAGGCGGTTTCCGAAACCTTCGGTAAAAAGACCCGGTTCAAAACCCCGAAAGTCATCTCCACTGGTTCCGGTGGCGGCATGAAGCGATTCTGCGCCGGTGTCGGTGAAAGGCACCCGGACATCACCAACGCCTCGCGCCGTATCAAGAAATCCGAAGTCGAGAAGTGCGCCAAGAACGGCGTTACCGACATCACCGAGGTGAAAGTCGGCTATGACGGCATCGTCCTCGCCAACAACAAACAGTCCCCCCGGTTGAAAATCACCCGTAAGCAGATGTTCCTGGCGCTGGCTAAGGACATTCCGGCCGGCGAGGGCCAGTGGCGGCCGAACCCGCACCAAAAATGGTCTGACGTCGATCCGTCGCTTCCGAACGTCAAAATCGAGATTCTGGGTCCGCCCCCTACGTCCGGCACCCGTGACGCTTTCGCGGAACTGGCCCTCGAAGGCGGATGCAAGGAGTTCAAGTGGGTGAAGGCCCTGAAGAAAAAAGACAAAAAGGCGTACAAGGCCCGGTGTCATTCCGTGCGTGAGGATGGCGCCTACATCGAGGCTGGCGAGAACGACGTCCTGATCATCCGCAAGCTGCAAGCCAACAAAAACGCTTTCGGCATCTTCGGCTACTCCTTCCTGGATCAGAACGCCGACAAGGTTCAAGGCGCCCTGATCGAGGGCAATCCGCCCGAGTTTGATCTGATCGCTTCCGGCAAATACCCGGTTTCGCGTCCGCTGTACTTCTACGTCAAGAAAGCCCACGCCGGCAAAATCCCCGGCGTCAAGGAATTCATCGCCGAGTTCACCAACGAGAGAACCGTCGGTCCCGACGGTTACCTGCTCGACAAGGGTCTGATCCCAATGGGTGACGCGGAACGTAAGAAGTTCAGAGCCGACGCCGACGCTCTGAACAACAACATCGATCTTTAATCCGTTCTTGACGAACCCCGGAAGCGCGTGCTTCCGGGGTTTTCCGGGCAAATTTTCTGGACGGCCGTCGAACGCCTGCGGGGGTGCGGGCGTTTTGCAGTTAAAAACGAGCCCGCCGCATGGTGGCGTTAAGGGCCGGAGGGCCTGTGCCGACGCGCGGGCGGTGAATTAGGGGGGGCCTGATCGGGCCGGAGGGGATGGAGGGACTCAGGTGCCGGTCTCGTTACTGATAGGCATACTCGCCGCGCTGAGCGCCGCTGGTTTTTATCTCGGACGCTCCCGGGCCTTTGGAGTCTCCGGAAACCGGCCCAGCCGGCTTCACTCACTGCCAAGCTACCACGGCTATTACGTCGCCGTCTGGGCCGCCTTGCCGGCGTTTCTGGTGATCTTGGCGTGGGTTGCCCTTGAAGGCTCGATCTTGAATCTCATTCTAGTGAGCGCATTGCCGCCGGAACAACAGGCGCTTCCCGCGAACGAACTCGGATTGCTCCTCAATGATGTCCGAAACGTCGCCAGAGGCGACGCGTCCAGTCAGGGCGCAAGCGCCGCGATCATCGCCGCAGCGGCCTATCATAACGAAATTTCCTCCATCGCCGACTGGGCGTTGACAGCCGTCATTCTTGGCGGCGTGGCGGCGGCGGTCGGGTTCACCCGGAGCCGTATCTCGACCTCGCTGCGTGCTCGAAACAACGTCGAAAGAGTGGCCATGACGGTCATGATCGTGTGTTCCATGATCGCCATTCTGACGACCATCGGCATTATTCTGTCACTGCTGTTTGAGGCTATCCGTTTCTTTAATAAAGTGCCGCCGGCCGACTTCCTGTTCGGATTGGAATGGTCGCCGCAGACCGCTATCCGGGCTGATCAGGTCGGGGCTGAAGGCGCGTTTGGCGCCATTCCGCTGGTGGCCGGCACCATGCTGATTTCGTTCATCGCCATGTGCGTCGCGGCGCCTGTCGGCTTGTTGGCGGCGATCTACATGGCCGAGTACGCGCCGGCCGGGGCGCGAAGCGTGATCAAGCCGGTCCTGGAAATCCTCGCCGGTGTCCCGACAGTGGTTTACGGCTTTTTCGCCGCCCTTATCGTCGCCCCGTTCTTCCGGGATATAGGCATCGACATTAACCACTTCCTTACGGACTTCACGGCGACCCGTTACGAAGCGCTGCTCTATCTGCACGACTTGGCGGCGCAGGGTAAAATCCGGGCTGGCCAAATGTCCGAGCAAATGCGGCAGGTGCTGGCGGCGGCCGCTGAAATAAGCCGGGGGCTGTTGCCGCAGAATGTGGCCGGACTTGACGGTGAAGCGCTAAAGAACGGCGTTCGGATAATGGCGGACACCATGCAATCACATGCGATGGTTGACTTACTTTCCGCCGGCGTTGCGGAAGTCGCCCGTTACGCCCCCCTGACAGAGGCCCAGCAAGCCCTGTTGGCCGAGAAAGGGTTAAGCCTGACGGACCCGACCAAACAGGCGCCGTTTGAGGCCGCCCGGGAATTGGGTGCGGCCGGTTTGCCGCTGTCCCAATTCTCAGGCGCGGAGCGGCTGGGCGAAATCTCTGATTTGTTCGAAAGCCTGGTTGACGATCACGCCGCGCTTGTCGAGCCGTTCGGCTATAGCCGGCCCGCCTTGGCCGATCTCTTCATCGCCCTGTTCGGCAACTCCGCTCACCTGTTCGCTATCGCTTCGGAGAGCGCCTTGGCCGCAGGCGTCGTGATGGGAGTGATGATCATTCCTTTCGTTTCCTCGCTGTCCGACGACGTGATAAGCGCCGTTCCGCAGTCCCTGCGTGAAGGCGCGTACGGTTTGGGGGCGACGAAATCAGAGACCATCAAGCAAGTCATTCTTCCCGCGGCTTTGCCGGGTATAGTCGGGTCTCTGTTGCTGGCGGTCAGCCGCGCCATCGGTGAGACGATGATCGTGGTGATGGCCGCCGGGCTGTCCGCGAACCTCACTGTCAACCCGATTGAGGCGGTGACCACCGTGACGGTTCAAATCGTGACCCTGCTCGTCGGCGACCAGGAATTCGACAGCGCCAAGACCCTGGCGTCCTTCGCGCTCGGTCTGCTGCTGTTTTTCATCACCCTTGTCCTCAACGTGATCGCCCTTTGGATCGTAAACAAGTATCGAGAGCAATATGACTGACACCGCCCCGCCCGGCGCGTCTTCGCCGCGCGCCTTCGGCCACCGCCCCACGACCGTGATCGCCGCCCGGGGACTGGCCAGACGCTACGCCGCCGAGCGGCGTTTCAAGATCTACGGCGTGACCGCGGTCTTTTTTGCGGTCTGCATGCTGGTCATTCTGTTCGCCAACATTATTTCAACAGCGGTCCCGGCGTTCACTCAGACGATGATCAACATGGAGGTCGCGCTTGATTACGAGCGCCTCGGGATCAATAAGGACGAGCCAGTTACCGAGGAGGTCCTGTTGAACGCTGATTTCCGGGGCGTCGCGCGGGAGCACTACTTCGCCCTGTTCCCGGACGTCAGGAAACGCCGGGACAAGCGTGCGTTGATTGAAACGCTGAGCCCCGGGGCCGAGCACCAACTGCGCAGCGCCGTCCTCGCCGACCCGTCCCTGTTGGGTAAGACGCCGGTCTTTCAAATTCACATGTCGGACGACATTGACCAATTGAACAAAGGCCGGATCGACGCGCGCCTGCCGGAAACCGAGCGGCGGGTGAACGACAAGCAGATCGCCTGGTTTAAGTCGCTTGAGGAACGGGGACTTATTGAAACGGCCTTCAACACCACGTTCTTTACAGCCGTCGATTCGTCCGAACCGGAACTTGCCGGTATCTGGGGCGCGGTCGTTGGTTCATTCCACACCATGCTGGTGACGCTCGCGATTTCATTCCCGTTGGGAGTGTTGGCGGCGGTGTATTTGGAAGAATTCGCCCCGGAGAACCGTTGGACGCAGATAATTGAGGTTAACATCAACAACCTCGCCGCCGTACCGTCAATCGTGTTCGGATTGCTTGGGTTGGCGGTGTTCATCCAGTTCTTCGGCGTTCCCGAGTCGTCTCCGGTCGCGGGCGGCATGGTTTTGGCGTTGATGACGTTGCCGACCATCATCATCGCGGCGCGCTCGTCCTTGAAAGCGGTGCCGCCCTCAATCCGTGAGGCGGCCTATGGCCTGGGCGCGTCGCCCCTGCAGGTGACCACGCACCATGTCCTGCCGCTCGCCATGCCTGGTATTCTGACCGGAACGATTATCGGGATGGCTCAAGCCCTGGGTGAGACGGCGCCGCTTCTGATGATCGGCATGGTCGCGTTTATCGGCGACGTGCCGCGGGGACCTCTGGATCCGGCCACCGTTCTGCCGGTTCAGGTTTACCTGTGGTCGGACAGCCCCGAACGGGCTTTCGTGGAACGGACGTCGGCGGCCATCGTGGTGCTGTTGTCCTTCCTGATCATGATGAACGCCGCCGCCGTTGTGCTGCGGAAGCGTTTTGAACGTAAGTGGTAGGGCGGGGCCGGTATGGCTGAGACTTCTTTCGCGAGCGGCGCCCCTCCCAAAATCACGGCGCGTGACGTCAACGTTTTCTATGGAGATAAGCAGGCCCTTTTCGGCGTTGATATGGACATCTTCGCCAACGAGGTGACCGCTTTGATTGGGCCGTCCGGGTGTGGCAAGTCCACGTTTTTGCGCTGCTTTAACCGGATGAACGATACGATCAATATTTGCCGGGTAACGGGTCTGATCCAACTGGACGGCCAGGACATCCGCGACAAGAGTATCGACGTGGTGCACCTGCGCGCGCGTGTCGGGATGGTGTTCCAGAAGCCAAACCCGTTTCCGAAATCGATCTATGACAACGTGGCTTATGGCCCCCGCATTCACGGACTCGGCGACAAGAAGGAAGAAATGGACGAAATCGTCCGGGTGAGTCTTGCCAAAGCCGGACTTTGGGAAGAGGTCAAAGATCGTCTGGATGCGCCGGGCACCGGACTTTCCGGGGGGCAGCAACAGCGTCTCTGCATCGCCCGCGCCATCGCCGTTCAACCGGAGGTCATTCTTATGGATGAACCGTGTTCGGCGCTGGACCCGATCGCGACGGCCAAGATCGAGGAACTGATCGATGAACTGCGGAAGAACTTCACCATCGTCATCGTCACACACTCCATGCAGCAGGCCGCGCGGGTTTCCCAGAAAACGGCCTTCTTCCATTTGGGCAGCCTCGTGGAGCACGGCGAGACCGACCATATCTTCACCAACCCGTCCGATGAGCGGACGCAGGGTTACATCACCGGCCGCTTTGGCTAAGGTGAGCGTCCACGCGATGGGATCCGCCCATCGCGTGGAGTGACCCACTGCGGAAAGATTTAACCGATGTCCTCTCCCACCATCGCAATCTCATTCGAGGAGAACTTGCGGCAATTGGAAAATATGCTCTTCGAGATGGGCGGAATCGCGGAAGTCCAACTGGCTGACGCGATGGACGCCTTAATGCGCCGCGACGCCGAAGCGGCGGCTGCCGTTATATCCAATGATCAACGGTTGGACGAGCTTCAGGCTCAAATCGACGAATATGCGGTTGCGCTGCTACAGAGACACGGGCCCATGGCGACCGATCTGCGGGCGGTCATTACCGGCCTTCAAACCGCCAGTGTGATTGAACGGATCGGCGATTACGCCAAGAACATCGCCAAGCGTTCCGTCGCGCTGTCCCAGGGAGCGCCGATGGGCCCAGTCCGCAGCATGGGACGCATGGCGCGGCTTGTCCAGGGCATGATCAAGAATGTGCTGGACGCTTACATTGCGCGGGACGTCGCCAAAGCCCAGGACGTGCGCAAACGTGACCAGGACGCCGACTTGCTTCACACAAGCCTGTTTCGCGAGTTGCTGACATACATGATGGAGGACCCGCGCAGCATCACGGGCTGTACTCATTTGCTGTTCATCGCGAAGAATCTAGAGCGGATCGGGGATCATGCGACCAATATCGCCGAGAACGTGTACTTCCTTGTGGAAGGCAAACAACCGGATGACGAGCGGGAAAAAGTCGATACGTCGAGTTTCACCACCATCGATATGGATGACGAACGCGAATAACCGAAAAAGGGGCGGTGCGGGATGAATGCGAACATTCTGATCGTTGAAGACGACCCGGCCCTTGTCGAGTTGCTGGCGTACAACCTGTCGTCCGAGGGTTTCAATACGGCCATCGCCCAGGACGGAGAAGCCGGAATCATGGCGGTCGAGGAACAAACGCCGGATTTGGTGATTCTGGACTGGATGCTGCCCAATCTATCCGGCATCGAGGTGTGCCGTCAGATCCGCCGGCGCCCCGAAAGCCGGGCGCTGCCGATCATCATGCTGACGGCGAGGGGCGAGGAGACGGACCGCATCCGCGGCCTGGACAGCGGCGCCGATGACTATGTTGTGAAGCCGTTCTCACCTTCGGAGTTGATTGCCCGTGTGCGCGCGGTGCTGCGCCGGACCCATCCGGAGAAGTCCGGGCAAGTCCTGCGCTACGGCGGGATTTCCATAGATCTAGAAGAGCACCGGGTGACCCGTGAGGAACGTCCCGTGCGCCTTGGACCGACGGAATTTCGTCTGTTGCGCGTGTTCATGGAAAAGCCCGGCCGGGTCTTTTCGCGCGAACAATTGCTGGATCGTGTGTGGGGCCGCGAAATCTATGTCGAACCCCGCACCGTCGATGTTCATATCCGTCGTTTGCGCAAGGCGTTAAACGCCGAAGGCGAGCATGATCTGGTTCGAACGGTCCGCTCCGCCGGCTACGCATTGGACGCAACGGGACATTGAACAACCGCCCACTCGGAACATCCTGATTTCGTTAATGTAATCGTCACGCTCTTTTCCTATCCTTACAGGCGTCCATCTGTTTTCCGGGTGCCCGCAACGATGAAATCGCTCTCTCAGACCGGGATCGGCCGCTTGATCCGTCAAGCGCTGGGCAATGATCATCTCGCGCTGGCGGCGCTGGCCATTGTGATCGGTGTCGCCGTCGGCGGGGTGATCGTTGGTTTTCGCGAGGTCGTCGATCTGGTTCAATGGCTCTTCTACGGCGACAGCACGGAACGTTTGGGCGATCACCTGGTCACTATCCCCTGGTGGCGGCGCTTGGCGGCGCCGGTAATCGCCGGTCTTTTAGCCGGGGTTTTCATCATGCGCTTCATGCCCGGCGGCCGTCCCCAGGGGATCGCCGACGTCATTGAGGCGTCCGCGTTGAGAGGCGGCGCCATGCACGCGACGACCGGCGTCCGGGCGGCCATCGCCAGCGCCATTTCATTGGGCGGAGGAGCCTCGGTGGGCCGGGAGGGACCGGCCGTGCACCTGGGCGCCAGCCTGGCCAGTTCGATCGCCAAGAAACTCGGTCTGACCCGTTCCCGGCGCCAGACCATCCTGGGGTGTGGCGTGGCGGCTGCGGTGGCGGCGTCGTTCAACGCGCCTCTGGCGGGGGCGCTTTTCGCGAATGAACTGGTGATCGGACACTACGCGCTCCGGGCTTTCGCGCCGGTGGTGATCTCGAGTGTCGCCGCGACCGCCATCTCACGGCTTTATTTCGGTGATTTTCCCGCCTTCGCCCTGATCGAAGACCCGATCGCGTCGTTTTGGGAATTTCCGGCCTTTATCGGCCTTGGCGTTATTGCCGGGATTGCGGCCATTGTGATGATGGAAGCGGTTTTCCGCAGTCACTGTCTCGCCCAGAAAACCGGTCTGCCCATGTGGACCCGTCCCATGATCGGCGGTCTGATGTTGGGACTGATGGGATTGGCCCTGCCCCAGGTGATCGGGGTGGGGTACGGTACGACCGAGGACGCCCTCCTGCAGGCCTATTCCTTTTGGTTTCTGGTTTTACTCGTCCTTGCCAAGATCGCGGCGACGGCGATCAGTATAGGCTGGGGCTTCGCCGGAGGGATGTTTTCGCCGGCGCTTGTCGTCGGCGCCCTATTGGGGGCGGCCTACGGCATTGTGGCGACTTCGATTTTTCCGGACCTTTCATCGGGCGTGCCCGCTTATACGGTTGTCGGCATGGGGGCGTTCGCGGCGGCGATTATGGGCGCTCCCATCTCGACCACGCTCATTATCTTCGAGATGACCAGTAATTACACATTGACCCTGGGCGTCATGCTGGCGGTCGTGGTGGCGTCGGAAATTTCGCATCAAAGCTACGCGCGGTCGTTCTTTCATCGCCAACTCAAGACCCGCGGCATCGACCTTCGCCAAGGCGTGGAAAGCGAAATCACCCAGAGCGTCACTGTCTCCAGCGTCATGCGCCATGACACGGAGCTGGTGAGTCCCTCAATGGGCATGCCGGATTTAAGGTCCCTGCTGCAGAAGTCCCCCAGCGGCGAACTTTTCGTCGTCAAGGAAGGACGTCATCTGCTCGGCACGATCACCCTGGCGGATATGAGCGAATTTGCTTTCGACCGCAGAATGGACGGCCTGCTGAACGCCAGCGACGTGGCGCGGACAAATCCACCCGTCCTGTGTCCGAGTGACGATTTACAGACGGCCATCGATCTGGTCCGTAAGACCGGAGAGACTCGCATTGCCGTGGTCAACAGCAAGAAAGATATGAAGCTGCTGGGCTGCGTCTTCTACCGGGACATGATGACGGCTTACAACCGGGCCCTGGTGTCGCGCCGTCATGAGGAACTCGGGCGCGAGTAGCCGGCGATCAAGGTCCGGTCAGCCGCAGCCAGTCATAGCGATCCTTGGAACGGACGGTGACTCGCTTCAATCGGACTTCCCGGGCGTTGCCCGGCAAGACGTCCAGGGAAATTTCCGTCCCCGCCGGGCCGGTCATCCAGACACGTTCCAAAAATTCCCGCACCGAGGAAACCTTGCGCCCCGAGACGCCGATGATCTGGTCGCCCTCGGCAATGCCGGCCGCTTCCGCCGGGCCGCCGGAGGCGACGCGGGAGACAAAGACGCGGCCATTCGTCTCTCCCGTGTAGACGCCCAGCCATGGGGTCCTTGGCCCGGATCCGCGTCCTGTTTCCAGCATCGCGGCCAGGATGGGTTTCAATTCATCAATCGGGACGTACATGTTGCCGTTCACACCTTCACCGGGACCCGCGGCGTCGTTGACGGTGAGCGAGCCGACTCCCACCAGCCTGCCGCGCCGGTTGAACAGCGGCGAGCCGCCAAAGAAGGGCTGGGGAGGGGCGGTGAAAATGGCGTCCGGCAGAAGGTATTCCCAATAACCGGCGAACTTGCGCCGTGAGACCACCCGAACGGGCAGGATCGGCGCCGGACCGCCAAGGGCGACGCTTAAAACTCCCTCGCCTTCCGCCAAAGAACTCGACGAGCCGAACCGGGCCGGGCGAGCGCCGCCAAGGCCATCCTCCGCGCGGACAAGGCCGAAGCCCGTGTTGTGATCGTAGGCGACAAGCTTTGCCGGCACTTCCTCGCCGTTTTGGCGGACGACGTTCACGCGCTCGGCTTCCAGGATCAGATAGCCGATGGTCAGCACTAGCCCGTCATCGTCGATCAAGACGCCGTTGCCTTGCCGGAACTGGCCTAGCGAGCCCGCTGTCCGGGCGTCAGCGGGTATATGGGCCCGGACGCCGACGACTGACTGGAGCGCTTGACGGATGGGATCGTTTTCTTGCGCGGCCGCGGTGAGAGCCGCGGAAACCGTCAGGCCGGCGCATAAAACCAAAGCCTGCAGATATTGGTTTCGACACAGCATGGCGGCCTCTCCGTCTTTCACGTGGTAAATGTTAACATTAACTTTCACATACCGCCAATCAGCCGTTCTCCGGTGTGGATAACTGGTCCTGATGCGCGGGGATGGCCGTGCTATAAGCGCGTTTATGTCCGATCCATTCGATCTGCCCGATGGTCCCGTCGCCGCGTCCCCTCATGTTGAACCGGTCGGACAGCCGGCGCCCGCGCCCGCGCGCCCTTATCTGGAGACTTTGAACGAGTCCCAGCGCGACGCCGTTGAGTATCTGGATGGGCCGTTGCTGGTCCTGGCGGGAGCGGGGACGGGGAAGACCCGGGTGCTGACGACGCGCCTCGCCCATCTGTTGATGACGGGCAAGGCAAAGCCCTGGGAAATACTGGCCGTCACGTTCACCAATAAAGCCGCTTTCGAGATGCGCGAGCGGGTTGCGGGGTTGTTGGGGCGTCCAGTGGAAGGTTGGTGGGTCGGCACCTTCCACGCCATCGGGGCGAGGGTTTTGCGATCCCGCGCCGAAAGTGTGAACCGGACGCCCAACTTCACCATTCTCGACGCCGACGATCAGGCGCGTTTGATGAAACAGCATCTGGAAGCGCGCGGTATCGACGAGAAACGTTGTCCTCCCCGTGTCGCCGCCGGCGTCATTCAACGCTGGAAGGACCGCGGCTGGACGCCGGACAGGGTGCCGGACGCGGAGGCCGCGGCGCTGGCCGATGGCGAGGGGCGCGATCTGTACCAGGATTACCAGAACCGGCTTGAGGCGCTAAACGCCGCGGACTTCGGCGACTTGCTGATGCTGTGTGTCGAGTTGTTTCAGAAAGACCCGGAAGCGCTCGCGCACTATCAATCCAAGTTCCGCTACATCATGGTGGACGAATATCAAGACACCAACGTCGCGCAGTATCTATGGCTTCGCCTGCTGGCCCAGAGTCACAGGAATATCTGTTGTGTCGGTGACGATGATCAGTCCATCTATTCCTGGCGCGGCGCGGAAGTTGGCAACATCTTGCGGTTTGAACAAGACTTTCCCGGCACCGGAATCGTCCGGTTGGAGCGCAATTATCGATCCACGCCGCACATTTTGGGCGCGGCGTCGGGGTTGATCGCCAACAACGAGGGCCGGTTGGGCAAGACCCTCTGGACCGACGAGGGAGAGGGAGAGAAGGTCGTTGTCCAAGGAGTCTGGGACGGCGAGGAGGAAGCCCGCGTCGTCGGCGATGAGATCGAAGCCCTGCAATCCAAGGGGTCCAAGCTGAACGAAATCGCCGTCCTGGTGCGCGCCAGCTTTCAAACCCGCGAATTCGAGGAGCGCTTGATCACACTGGGCCTGCCCTACCGGGTCATCGGCGGGCCAAAGTTCTACGAACGCAGGGAAGTGCGCGACGCCATCGCGTATTTCCGCCTGATTCTCCAACCGGCCGATGATCTGGCGTTTGAGCGGATTATCAACGTCCCAAGCCGAAAACTTGGCGACGCCAGTTTACGGGCCGTTCACCGCCACGCCCGCGCTGGAGGCCTTTCGCTGGAAAGGGCGGCGGCCGAACTGCTGGATACGGATGAGTTGAGACCGCAAGCCCGAAGGTCATTCGCTCAATTCCTCGAAAATGTGAGGCGTTGGCGGGGCGAGGCGGACCGGCTGGAGCACACCGAGCTTGCCGGGATCGTGTTGGAAGAGTCCGGCTATATCGACATGCTGAAGGCGGACAAATCCATTGAAGCGCCGGGCAGACTCGACAATCTGAAGGAAATGGTCGAGGCCATGGGCGACTTCGAGAACCTGGCGGGCTTTCTGGAGCACGTCAGTCTCGTGATGGATAACGAGGATTCCGGCGGGGACGACAAAGTCTCGTTGATGACGCTGCACGGCGCCAAGGGGTTGGAGTTCGAAACGGTCTTTCTGCCCGGCTGGGAAGAAGACTTGTTCCCCCATCAGCGCGCTTTGGATGACGGCGGCGTGTCCGGTTTGGAGGAAGAGCGCCGTTTGGCCTATGTGGGCGTCACGAGAGCCCGGAAACGGGCGCGCATCACGTTCGCCGCGAACCGCCGCGTCTACGGGCACTGGCGGGCGGCCATTCCATCGCGCTTCATTGACGAATTGCCGGCGGAGCATCTCAGCCGCCGGCGGGAAAGCGGGCTCTATGGCGGCCTCCATGACGGCGGTTTGACGATGGATGATTTCCACGGCGCCGGGCGCCGGGGCGCGGCAAGACGCACGTTGGGCCCCGGCGGCGCGGGGACGCGGGCGGAAGCGCGTGAGGCGGCCGCGAATCTCACCGCCGGGGTTCGTGTGTTTCACCAGAAGTTCGGTTACGGCGCCATCGTCGCCGTGGACGGCGACAAACTGGAGATCGACTTTGAAAAAGCGGGCCAAAAACGCGTCATGGCCAGCTTCGTCGAAGTGCATGGTTAGGGGCGAACGATGGGGGCGGAAAGCTTTGGGGACTGGGGGCTTTCACTGGCGCGTCGCGGCGCGCGTTTCCATTGCGGACGCGCCGCTCGTCGAGGCTGTCCTGGAACCGGTCTGTGACGCCGTTGGAACTTATCTGAAAGAAGAGAACCGCACGGCCCTTGTCGAGGGCTTTGTCGGGGCGGAGCCCGATAAAGACCATATTCAGACCGGTCTCAACGCAGTTTTCGCGGACTCGGACAGCCTTGCCCCAAAAGCCATGTTCGACCTTGTGCCGCCCGCGGATTGGATTGCTGAAAACTTGATGGAATTCCCGCCGCTTCGGCTTGGCCGCTTTCTGATTCACGGCAGTCATTCGGAGATTCCCCCCCGGGCTGGAACGATCACGCTGCAACTGGACGCAGGGACGGCCTTTGGGTCCGGCGGACACGGCTCCACGGCGGGCTGTCTCGCCGCGGTCGAGGCGCTCGCGAGGAAGTTCCGGCCCCGGCGCGTTCTTGATTTGGGCTGCGGGTCCGGCATCCTGGGCCTTGCGGCGGCGAAGCTCTGGCGGGCGGACGTGTTGCTGACGGATAATGACCCGGAAGCCGTCCGGGTCGCGGAGGTGAACGCCCGGCGGAACGGACTCGCCAGGTTCGCGCGCACGGCCGCGGCGGACGGTTACCGGTCCGGAGTCATCCGCGACGGCGCGCCTTACGACCTGATCATCGTCAATATCCTGGCCCGCCCCGTTCGGCGGATGGCGATTGACCTGGGGCGTCACCTCGCGCCGGGCGGCTATGGAATTTTATCAGGTTTTTTGACTAAAAATCAGGAAATGGTGCTGTCCGCTCAACGCCACGCGGGACTTAAAATGGCGTCAAAGGCCGCGCGCGGCGGCTGGCTGACGGTGGTGGTCAGAAAGCCGTACCCCTCAGCCGGCTCTGCCTCCGGTCCCGCTCGAAGCCGGCACGTCATTCCCGCCTTCGCGGGAATGACGAAGCGGGGGAACGGCCGTCGCCGGAGCGCATCCGGGTGAGAGGCTATCCCCTCTTGATCGAGGCGAAAGCGTCCAGCGCCCGTTTTCGGGCGAGGCCGTGATCGACAATGGGCTCCGGGTAGGTTTCGCCCAACGTGACGCCCGCTTCTTTCAGAACCAGTAACGGCGCTTTCCAGGGCTTGTTCAGGAACCTGTCCGGAACATGGGACAGCTCCGGCGCCCAGCGCCGGATATAGACGCCGCCCGGATCGAACTTCTCGCCCTGAAGAATGGGATTGAAAATCCGGAAGTAGGGCGCCGCGTCCGCGCCGCAGCCCGCGACCCACTGCCAGCTGAAGGCGTTGCTGGCGAGGTCCGCGTCCACCAGCGTGTCCCAAAACCAGCGCTCGCCCGCCTGCCACGGTTGCAGCAAGTGCTTCACCAGAAAGGACGCGGCGACCATACGGACCCGATTGTGCATCGTTCCCGTGGTCCAAAGCTCGCGCATGCCGGCGTCCACAATGGGATAGCCGGTCCTTCCCCGCCGCCAGGCGGTCAGCAGTTCCCCGTCCTCCGCCCAGGGAAACGCGGCGAACGCAGGGTTCATGGGGGTTTCGGGCAGGCCGGGCGCATGGAACAGTACGTGGTTCGCGAACTCGCGCCAGACGACTTCCTTCAGGAACTTCTCCACAGATTTCGACCAGCCTTTCGCCGCCACGGTCTCGGACCATATGCGCCTTGGACTGATTTCCCCGAAATGAAGATGAGGCGACAGCCCCGACGTCGCCGGGACCGCCGGGAAGTCCCTTTTGTCCGCATAGATGCCGACAGCCTCGTTCAGGAAACGCGACAGCCGTTCGCGGGCGCCCGCTTCCCCCGGTTTCCAGTAGTCCGGGAACGCCGCCGCCCAATCGGTCCCTGGCCGGTACAGTCCCCAATCCTCAAGAGCGTCGCCGGCCGGCCAACCATTCCGGGCGGTGATGGAGGCGGGCGGGGGCGAGGGCGGCATGGGGTCGCCCAGGTCCCGCATCGCCATCCAATAGCGGGTATAAACCTTGAACCAGCCGCCCGCCCTTGTCCTCACTTCCCAGGGCTCGTTCAAATAGCCCGCGTTGAAACTCTCGGCGTTGACGCCCCGCTCCTTGAGGAAGGTCTTAACGCCGGTGTCTCTGGCGATTGACGGCTGGTCGTAAAGGCGGTTCCACGCAACGGCGGCGGCCCCCGTCTCCGACACCAGACTCCGAAGGACGCGCCCGGCCTCGCCCCGTTTCAGAATCAGGCGGCTTCCCAAAGTGCGTAACGAGGCGTCCAGGGCGGCCAGGGATTTCTCGAGCCACCAGCGCGAGGCGCCGCCCATCGCCCACGCGCCCGGGGACTCGTCATCCAGGATATAAACCGGAATCACCGGCGCGCCGCGCTTCGCCGCCCAGCCGAGGGCCGGATTGTCATCCAGGCGTAGGTCTTGGCGAAACCAGACAATCGTGGGGGAAGGGGACGTCATGGAGCGCTTTCATGGGTGAGGGTGAATGAATTTACGCAACAGGCTTCCGGAACGATCACCCCCGCCAAGCGGTCACGGAAATTTGGACCATGAAGCGATCATCACAGCACTAGAGCGTTATGACACTGGATGTATTCACGCCCCGTGTTTTTGTCATGGTTGACGAGTTCGCGGGGCGCGCGCCAACGTTCAGGACGCTATTGAAGACCGCGCGGACGCCGTCCACATCCCTTTTTCGGCCTTTCGGAACCGATACTTGAGCCATCGGAACAAACGCCGCCGCCTAGGCGCCCTTGCCGCGTTATTATTTTGTCGCCCCCGCGTAGGCGGGGGTCCAGACCACCCTTCGTCACGCATGGCTGGCCATCACTCACGATAAGCCGGAACGCGGCCCGCCCGGCTGGATTCGCGCCTTCGCGGGAATGACGGAGTGAGCCCGGGAATGACGGATCAAATCTCTTGGAAACCCATGAATCGATCCCGCTTAATGTCATAACGTCTTAGCCGCGGGCGGACAGGCTGGCTCGCGGCGCGGCGTCGCCGCCCTGACAGCCACAACGCTCGCGCGTCCGCGAATGAAGGCCGGGGCCGCGCCAATCGCGGCCAGGGCGGATTGACCCGCGCGCGGTTTTGTCTCTTTGATGGCCTCTTCGAAATACAGGAACTGATTGAGGGTTTGAACCGTGGAATTCGACGCGGCGCTTTTGGGCGTGCTCGCACTGGGCTTGGCGGCTGGTGCGCAACATGCGTTTGAGGCCGACCATGTGGCGGCGGTTTCTTCCGTGATCAGCGGCGAAACGTCCTGGCGCCGCATGATCGGTCATGGGGCGCTTTGGGGATTCGGCCATACCCTGACGCTGGGGACAGCAGCAGCAGCCGTCATCGTCGCGGGCGCGCGACTGGATCCAGCTTTCAGTCATTGGTTGGAGACCGCCGTCGGCGTGATGCTGATGGGCCTGGGACTTGGCGTCCTTCGGCGATTGAGGAAAGAGCGCGTCCATTTTCACGCCCACGCCCACGCCGACGGCTCTGTTCACTTCCACGCCCATAGTCATAAACATGACGCTAGGCTCCACGATCCGGCCCGTCATGAGCACAATCACGCTCACCACCATGCGGGCGGGCCGCCCTGGCGCGCGCTGGCGGTGGGATTGATCCATGGCATGGCCGGTTCGGCGGCGCTTATCGTCCTGGCGGCGAGCGAACTGGCGGACCCTTATCGGGCAATGCTCTATGTTGTTTTGTTCGGCGCCGGTTCCATGCTGGGCATGATTGCGCTGACGGCTGTGTTCGCCGTACCGCTGCGCTGGACGGCGAAGGGGCTGACGCGCGCAAACCGCGGTCTTCAAACGATGATTGGCGTTGGAACCGCCGGACTTGGCCTGCTTGTCGTCGTGCGTTCGATCAGCGCGCTTTGATTTCCCAGTCCGTATCGATCGCCGTGATCAACGCGGAATGATCCAGGTCCCCGTTACCCGCTTCTATCACTTTGTCGTAAAGATCGCGGCTCATGGACGTGGCGGGCAGCGCCATGCCGAAATGCCCGGCCAGTTCAATGGCTTGGTCCATATCCTTGCGCTGGGTCACGCACTTGCCGCCCGGCGTGAAGGCGCCGTTCAGCATGCGCTGAGCATGAACTTCCAGGATGCGGCTGTCGGCGAAGCCGCCTTTCAACGCCTCCGCGACTTTCGCTGGATCGACGCCGGCGGCGGCGGCCAGGGCCAGCGCTTCGGCCAGGGCGCCGATGTTGAGGCCCACGATCACCTGGTTGGCGGCCTTGGCCACCTGGCCCGCGCCGACGCCGCCCACGTGCGTGACGCGCGATCCCAGGGTTTGCAGGACGGGGCGGGCGCGGTCGAAGTCGCTCTTTTCACCGCCCGCCATGATTGTCAGGGCGCCGGCTTCCGCGCCGATGGTGCCCCCGGAAACGGGCGCGTCCACATAGCCGGCCCGTTTCTCTCTTGCGGCGGCCGCGAAGGATTGCGTCGCCAGCATTCCGGTCGTGCCCATGTCGATTATCAGCGATCCCTCACGCAAGCCTTCCATCACGCCGCCGGCGCTCATCATCACCTTCTCCGCCGCCGGCGTGTCGGGCAGCATGGTGATGACGATATCGGCGCTCTCGGCGGCTTTGGCGGGCGTCGCGGCCGGCGTCATGCCCTCGGCCGACAGTTCCCCGATCACATCCTGGCTGCGGTTGTTGATGACCAGCGCCGCGCCGGCTTTCCCCAAGTTTCTGGCCATGGGTTTGCCCATCAGGCCGAGGCCGATGAATCCGATGGTGTGACCGTTTAGCGCCGCCATGGGAAAACTCCTATTCCTGTTTGTGGATTGCGCGCCGGGGCGGCGCGCACTAAACCGCTATCTTTCATTACCCGCAAGCCGGAAAGCGACCCTCGCCCGTGGAACCCGTCTTTAACGTCGTCCTGCCTGTTTTCGCCATCATCCTGGCGGGGTACCTTTCCGGGCGCGCCGGCGTTCTTGGCGATCAGTCCACGGACGCGCTCAACAGCTTCGTCTATTGGGTGGCTTTGCCCGTCTTGCTGTTTCACGCCATGGCCAGCGTGGATTCCTCCAAGATTTTCGATTGGCGATACATCGGCGCCTATATCGGCTCGGTGAGCGTTGTTTTCATCTTCGGTTTCGTTGTGGCGAAGGTGCTGTTCCGCGCGTCCGCGTCCGAAGGCTCGTTGTTCGCCATGACGGCGATTTTTTCGAACACGGGGTACATGGGCATCCCGCTTTCCATCGTTGCTTTTGGGGATTCGGGCGCTCTGCCGGCGGTCATCGCGACTGTGTCCCAGACCATCCTTTATCTCGCCATTCCCGTCTGCGTCATTGAAATGACGTCTGGCGCGGGCCGCGGATTGGCGAAGGCGCTCAAGGGGACGATGGCGGCGCTGCTCAAGAACCCCATGATCGTGGCTCCCGTCCTGGGTATCCTCTATTCGCTGACGGGACTGCCCGTCCCGAAGCCCATCGGCGCGTTCTCGACCGTCCTGGGCGCGGCGGCGGCTCCCTGCGCGCTCTTCGCCATGGGTCTGTTCCTGGTGGGCAAGCCCATCCGCAAGGGCAAGGCGGAAATCAGCGCCATGGTCTTCATCAAGCTTTTGATCCATCCGCTCGCGGCCTGGTGGCTGGCGACGCATGTGTTCGAGGTGCGGGACGACTGGGTGCGGATTCTGCTGCTGATGGCGGCGCTGCCGACAGGGGCCACGGTGTTCGTGCTGGCTCAGCGTTATGACCTGTACGTTCAGAGGACGTCCACGGCGACGCTATTCTCCACCGTTCTGGCGGTCGTCACCGTGTCCATCCTATTTGGGTTGGATTTCTAGGGTTCTCGCCGCCCTCCGCCTCGGGGAGAGAGGCGGAGCGAGGGCGTTTTTTACGTTTCATCACTCAAGAACGCCCTTATCCCCGCAACCGCCGCTTTGAGGCCGAGCCGTTCCACCCGGACGTCCGGGGGAAAGGCGTTGGCGAGGCGGCTTGGAAGCCGGCGGTCAAGCATGACGAACACGCCCTTGTCCGCCGCGCGGCGGAGCAGGCGCCCATAGGCCTGGGTGAGTTTGAGGCGGACCAGCATCTCGTCGTATCGCCGCCCGCCAAAAGCATTTCGGCGCGCCTTGTGGAGCAAACCGGGCCTAGGCCACGGCACCCGGTCGAAGACGATCAGGCGGAGCGAGCGGCCCGGCACGTCCACGCCGTCCCGAACCGCGTCGGTGCCCAGAAGACAGGCGTCGTCGTCCGCCCGGAATATGTCGATCAAGCTGCCAGTATCCAGCGGATCGACATGTTGCGCGTACAACACGATCCCGGCCTCGTCCAGGGGGGACGCGATCTTCTCATAGACGGCGCGAAGGCGCTGAATGGCGGTGAACAGGCCAAGGGCGCCGCCGCCGGACGCCATGAACAACTCGCGATAGGCCGCCGCCAACCGCGCCGGGTCGTTCCAGTCCACGTCGCCGACGACGAAAACCCTCGTCCGTTCCGCGTGGTCAAAGGGCGACGCCACGGCCAGTTCGTGACGCGGGCCTTTCAAATACGTGGCGCCGGAGCGCGCGCGGGCCGTTCCCCAGTCCGTGTCCTCGTCGCCGGTTCTGTCCTTGAGCGTCGCCGACGTGACCAGCATACCGTGGGCTTTCTCGCCAATCACTTCGGCGAACGGCTTCATGGGATCCACATGATGACGATGAAGACCAACGTCAATGTCCGCGCCGCCTTGCCGGTCCACGGCCATCCAGTCGACAAAGCCGTCCGGCGCGTCGCCGCTCAGCGATTCGAGCATCGCGCGCCAGTCGGCGATCCGGCCGAGCAGCCGCCGCTCCAATGAGCGGCAAAGGGATTCGATTCGGTTCCGGGTGTTTGTATCCAACTCATCCGCATCCCGCTCAAGGCGCGCCAACAGACGGTTCATCAAGCGCTTCGTCGGCGCGCCAAGCCTTGACAGCGCCTCGTCCAGCTTCCCGCCCGCTTCCAGCAATCCATTGATCGGCGGGCGGGCCGGCGCTTCGAGATCATAGGAACTGTCCGCCTCGTCCGTGCGTGCGTGGACCTGGGTTCGGACAAGGCTCAGGAACGCTTCCGCCGGGCCGCGCGGCTCGCCACCCGCCAATCGTTGACGCCAGCCGGGACCAGCGAGCGCCCGCGCCCGTTCCAAAACTTCCGACAAAGCCGCCAGGCCGCCGTCGTCGTCGATCAGCAAATCCTCCGCCCGCCTCCGAAGCCCTTTCGAGCGCGACAGGTCACCTTGTTCCGCGCCCACCAGCCAGCGTCTCAAGTCCGCCATCTCATGGCCGGACAAATGGGCGGAGAACGCCCCGTCCGCTGCGTTGAACAAGTGGTGGCCCTCGTCGAACACATAGCGTGGCGGCAAGTGCGTTACGTCGCCGCCGAGACCGCCGAGCGCCGCCTGGATCATCACCAGGGCGTGATTGGCGACAACGATGTCGGCGTATTTCGCGCGGCGCTGGGAATGCTCGATGAAGCATTTATGATAGTGCGGACATCCAGCGTAGACGCATTCGCCGCGGGTGTCCGTCATGTCCGTCGTCAGGCCGCGGCCCAAAAGACCGGCCAGCCATGCCGGAAAGTCGCCGCCCGCCATGTCGCCGTCCCGCGTCGCCGCCGCCCAGCGCGCGACCAGGCCCAGCGCAATGACCTCCCGTCCGCCGCGGGGACCGATGCGATCAACGGCTTCTTCGAAATTCAGAAGGCAAAAGTAGTTCTCGCGGCCCTTGCGGATGACCACGCGGCTGCGCCGCTCCGCCGGGTCCGGATAGAGACGCGTCAGTTCCGTGTCCAACTGGCGTTGGAGATTTCGGGTAAAGGTCGAGAGCCAGACCGTGCCGCCGTTTTTTTCCGCCCAGACCGACGCGGGCGCCACATAGCCCAGCGTCTTGCCCACGCCTGTGCCGGCTTCCGCCAAAACCAGATTGGGTTTTCCGGCTTCCTCGCGAGGAGAAAACGCCTGGGCGACGAAACCCGCATAATCCGTTTGCTGCTCGCGCCGTTCCGAGCCGCGCCCCAACAGCTTATTCAATCGCGCCCGCGCTTCCGCCGCATCCACGGGCCAGCTTTCCGGGGGCTGCGGTTGATCGCCGTCTTCCCATTCCGGCAACCGCGTCCAGACACGAAGGCCTTGGCGGATGTTCCTGGAATGGGGCGCCTCCTCCATGCCGGATTTGCCCAAGGCGGCCAGCACATTCGACGCCCAAGGCCAACCCGAGCGTCCCATGGCGAAGCCTATGGCCGCGGCGTTCCAGTCTTGGGAATCCCGCTCTTCCAATGTTCTCAGCAAGTTCGCCGCCGCGTGAAGCAGTGTTTCCGCTTCTTGTTCCAGGTTGCCCGGCGGCGGCAATTCCAGCGCTTCGGCCAATCCCTTCGGCGTCGGCGCGCAAAACCGGGCCGGGTGGACGAAGGCGAACAACTCAAGCGCGTCGAGCACCGGAAGTCCCGAAGACCGGAGACGCCTTGCCGTCAGTTGCGCGTGGCAGACTATGGGCCGAATGGCGGAGCCGCCGCCCAGCCGGTTGGCGGCTTCACGTGGCTTCAAAATTTCCACCTCACCCGTCGCTGGGTCGAGCCAGCAGGCCTCGCGGAGATTACAAGCGAGAGCCGGGGCCGCCGAAAGAAACGGCGCCCCGCCGTTGCGCGGCTGATCGGCGCGCGGCTCTTCGGCGGTCATGGCTGGCTCCGTGTTAACTGAAGTCTTGGCTGGAACGCGCGGTGACGCGATACGCCTGATTGGGCCACTATGGGGCGGCGGCGGCCGGCGAACCAAGAGGCAGCCGCCCGTTTCAACCTGGAGCGCCCAAAAACCGCAGCGTCCCGTTATTCGCCGTTTCACACCGCAAGATCATACATTCCAATGTGATGGACGGCCAGACAAACCGCCAGCCCCGCCCCGGGACACGCCACCGCCGGAGAGGCGGTTGATGCGAACGCGCCGCCGTCAGACGCAACAATGGCCGGTTGCCGCGCGCCGGGGCATGGCGCCTTCGAAACGCCCGCAGACCGCCCATCCCGCAGCCTCCTCAATCCGCTTGGCGGCGGCTGACCGGTGATTTGGGTCATGAACGACAGCGCGGGGATGCGGCCCATGTCCCTTATCACCGGGCTTGATACGGCCGGCCCCGTCTTAACCTCTCTGGCGTGAGCCCCCGGATCAAGTCCGGGGATGACGGCGCGCGGGTTTGAAGAGAGTCACTCGGCCGGAATGGCGTGATACCGGCCGTCCGTGCCCAGATACCGGCCGTCCTTATAGAAGCTGTCCGCGCCGCTGGCGGTCAGGACGCCGAGTAATTTGGGCAGGGAGCCGGTTTTGGTTTCGCACGCATCCGCGAACTTTCCGGCGCCGAGCGCATCGATTAATTCGAACGGCCCCTTGCGCCAGCCGAAGCCCCAGCGCATGGCCCGGTCCACGTTCACCACGTCGTCGGAAATGTCCGGCACCAGCGACGCCGCATAGGCCAGCGTGCCGCCCATGATCTCCCAGCAGAAGGCGCCCTCCGCGTCGTCGTCGAACATTTTCTCCGGCCCGATCGCGCTCTCGGCCTCGATGGCGGGACGCCAGACGCCGTTGGACAGATCAAAGGTTTCCCTTGACCGCGAACCGTCCCCGTTCTTGGTGACTTTGTAAAAACCGCCGCCGGTTTTACGGCCCAGCTGGCCGTTTTCGAACATGCGCCGAACGGGCGGCGGAAAGGCGGTGAAATCCGCGCCGATATCCCCAGCCGGCAGGTTCACGCTCAGGTTCTCGCCCACGAAGTCCATGACGTCCAGGCCGATCAGATCGATCAGACCGTATAGACCGGTTTTTGGAATCCCGAAGCCCGCCGTGATCATGGCGTCGATGGTTTCCTGCTTGACGCCCGCCTCGACGGCTCTCTGCGCGGCGTGCAAGCCCATCAGCATGAAAAAGCAGCCGATCCGGTTGCCGATGAAGTTAACCGTGTCTTTGGCGTTCACGACGCCCTTGCCGAAGGGGCCGGCCAGGAATGACCGGAACGTCTCAATGGTCTCGGGCGTTGTTTTGGCGCCGGGCACCAATTCGGCAAGTTTCATCACCGCGACGGGGTTGAAGAAGTGGGTCACGGCGACGTCGGAGAGCAGGCTTTCGGGCAGCCCGGCGGTCACGTCCGCCAGTGGAATGCCGGACGTGTTGGTGCTGACGACCGAGCCCGGTTTGCGTAACGCGTCCAGTTTGGCGAAGATCGCCTGTTTGGTGGGCAGGTCCTCGATCACGGCCTCGCAGACCCAGTCATAATCCTTGATCTTCTCCAGATCGTCATCCATCGCGCCGGGCGTGATGTTTTTCGCTTTCTCTGGATCTTCGACGGCGGGCGGGCGTCCGTTGACGATCTTGTCCAGCGCCTTCTCCGCCTTCTCTCGCGTGACGTCGAGCAACAGCACCCGGCAATCGTTCTGAGCCGCGAGACCGGCGATGCCCGTTCCCATTGTTCCTCCGCCCAAAACCGCGACGGATTTGATTTCTCGACTCATAAACGGCTCCTTCCGCTTTCGAAAATATGGCGGAAGGGGTAAAGCTGACGGACGGCGGAGTCAAAGTGAAATAAGCGCTCTCATACGTCCAAGACACGGAGGCCGTCATGGTCAGTCCCAAATTTCTCCATCTCGATACTCTCAGCCTGCACGCCGGGCAGCGGCCCGACCCGCAATTCGGCGCCCGCGCCGTGCCGATTTACCAAACGACGTCTTATGTTTTTGACGACACGGCGCATGCGGCGGAGCTGTTCAATCTGGAACGGCCCGGCCACATCTATTCGCGCATCTCGAACCCGACGGTCGCGGTGTTGGAAGAGCGTCTGGCCGCCATGGACGGCGGCGTCGCGGCGGTGGCTTGCGCGTCGGGCCACGCGGCCTTTCACCTGGCCATCGCGACGTTGATGGGGCAAGGCGGGCACGTGGTGGCGAGCCGGGCGCTTTACGGCGGCAGCTACACCATGCTGGCCTATACCTTCCCCCGGTTCGGCATCACGGCGGCCTTTGTCGACCCCCGCGACCCCCAAGCCTTCAAGGAAGCGATTCAGCCCAACACGCGGCTTGTTTTTGGCGAGACCCTGGGCAATCCGGGGCTCGATGTGATGAATATCCCGGAAGTCGCCAAGGTGGCCCATGAGGCTGGGCTGCCCTTGATGATCGACAGCACCTTCACGCCGCCCAGCCTGATGCGGCCCATCGATCTGGGCGCGGACATCGTTATGCACTCGGTGACGAAATTCCTGGGGGGCCATGGTGTCGCCATGGGCGGCGCCCTGGTTGACGGCGGCACGTTTGATTGGGACGCCCATGCGGACAAATTCCCGACATTGACGGAACCTTACGCCGGCTACCACGGCCTGTCGTTCTCGGAAGAGTTCGGGACCCAGGCCTTTTCCATGCGGGCCCGCGCAGAAGGCTTGCGGGACTTCGGCGCGGCGCTCTCCCCCCAGAACGCATTCTATCTTTTGCAAGGAATCGAGACCGCGCCGCTGCGTATGGCCAGGCATTCGGAAAACGCTCAAGCCGTCGCGGAATTTCTGGAAGGCCATGAGGCGGTTGAATGGGTGAACTATCCGGGCCTTGAGAGCCACCCCGGCCATGCCGTCGCCAAGGAATTGCTGCCCAGAGGCATGGGCGCGATGATGTCCTTCGGCGTCAAGGGCGGCCGCCGGGCGGGGCGCGTCTTTATCGAGGCGCTTAGCCTTGCCTCTCACCTCGCCAATGTGGGCGACGCCAAGACGCTGGTTATTCATCCGGCCTCCACGACGCATCAACAAATGGATGCGGAAAGCCTCGAGAGCGCGGGTATTGGCGAGAACCTGATCCGCGTCTCCGTCGGGCTGGAGGACGCCGGCGACATCATCGACGACTTGAAGCGGGGTTTGCGCGCCGCCTCCAAGGCCGCCGAGGCGTAAGGGGCGGCGGGATGGCGGCTTACGACGTTCAAGGCGGCAAGGCTTTCGCGGGCACGGGCGGCGTGGAACCGGATGCGGCGAAATCCGCCGTTATCCTGATCCACGGCGCCGGCATGGACCGGACTGTCTGGCAGCTTCAGACCCGGCGGATCGCCCATGCGGGCTTTGCGGCCTACGCCATCGACCTGCCCGGCCATGGCCGTTCGGAAGGCGCGGCGAGAGAGAGCATCGCCGGCTATGCGGACTGGATAATCGCCTTCATGGACGCGGCGCGTCTCAAGACTGCGGCGCTGATCGGTCATTCCATGGGCAGCCTGATCGCCATGGAAGCCGCCGCGCGCGTCCCCGGCCGAATTGAGGCGTTGGCCCTGCTGGGCGCAGCGGTTTCCATGCCAGTCCATCCCGGCTTGATCGCGGCCGCGGAGAGGGGCGAGGCGCTGGCCGCCGAGTTGATCGCCGACTGGGCGCACGGAGCGGCCATGCATCAAGGCGGTCATCCGCAGCCCGGTTTGTGGGTGATGGGAGCGGGACAACGCATCGTCGAGCGCTCAAAACCCGGCGTGCTGGCGGGGGACCTGAAGGCGTGTGACGCCTATGGGGGCGCGGCGGACGTGGCGGCCAGGGTGACGCCCAGAACCCTCGTGCTTTCGGGCGCGCAGGACAAAATGACCCCGGCGAAGGCGGGGAAAGCCCTATCCGAGGCGATTGCCGGGGCTCAATTCACCGTGATGCCGGGCGTTGGTCACATGATGATGACGGAAGCGCCGGACGCGACCTTTGACGCCTTGAAACCCGCTATTCAGATAACCGGCTGAATTTCCATGTGACGTAAATTCACATCCAACAGCCGGCGGATTATTGCCGAAGCAAATAAACACGTTTTTTTGGTGTTAAATATATATATTTTACATTTTTGTTGACGGAATTAAATCAATACTCCACATTTCGTGTGTGGATTTAGCCGCCGGTTGATCGGCGCCGGGGTGTAGGAATTGGATATGCGGTTTCCTGTCTTTTTCTCCTTGCAAGAAAAGACGGTCCTCGTCGTCGGCGGCGGCGAGGCCGCCGCGCGCAAGGTGCGCCTGATCCGTAAATCCGGCGCTCATGTGCGCTTGGTGGCGCGGACGGCGTGCGAAGAGCTCGCCGATCTTGATGGCGCGGGCCAACTGACCTGGCTGCGGCGGAATTTCAAGGCGCGTGACCTGGAGGGAGCGTCTCTGGCTTACGGCGCGGCGGATGTGGCGGGTGTCGATCTCGCCGTCTCCATCCTGGCGCGCCAAGCCAAGGTCCCCGTCAACATTGTCGATAAACCGGCGTTGTCCGATTTCATCACACCCGCCATCGTTGACCGGTCGCCTGTCGTGATCGGGATTTCGTCTGGCGGCGCGGCGCCGGTCCTGATACGGCGTATTCGATCAAGCCTTGAGCGCATGTTGCCGCCGGGGCTGGGGCGTTTGGCTGAATTCGCCGACGCCTTCCGGGGTTCCGTGAAGGCCATGGCGCCCGGCGCGCGCGCGCGCCGCCGGTTCTGGCAACGCTTCTTCGAGGGACCGGTCGCCGAGCAGGTCCTGGCCGGCGACGAGCGGGGCGCCCGCGAAAAGATGCTGTCCCTGGTCAACACGTTCGCCGGCCGGGACGCGGACCATGGCGTTGTAGACATCATCGGCGCGGGGCCAGGGGCTGCGGACCTGTTGACTATCCGCGCGCAACGCCTGCTGCAGCGCGCCGACGTGATCGTTTACGACAATCGAGTTTCCGGCGACATCTTGGAAATGGCCCGGCGCGACGCCGAGCGCGTTTTTGTCGGGAAATCCAGCGCGCGCCGCGCGCTGGGGCAGAGCGAGATCAACGCGGTTTTGGTTCGCGAGGCAAAAGCCGGTAAACGTGTCGTGCGTCTTGAGGGCGGCGATCCGTTCATCTTCGGACGTGGCGGCGCGGCGCTCGAACACCTGCGTGACGCCGGCGTTGAGGCCCGCGTGACGCCAGGCGTCGCGGTCTTGGCCGAAGCCGAAACGCCGGCTGATAGGGTTTTTGGCCGGGCGGTGAATTTTTAGCCGATTGCAAAACTATGGGAGCAAGGGCCATGGCTGATCGAATTGTTACGGGTAACCGGCTGGGCGACGGCGCGGTCGTCTTTCTGGCCCCCAACGGTTGCTGGACGGAGGACATCCGCCAAGCCCATGTCGTCAGCACGGACGGGGAAGCCCGGGCGCTGGAAGAGTTGGGCGGCGCGGCCGAGAAGGCGCAGATGGTGGTTGGACCGTACCTGATTGAGGTCGTCTCGGAAACCGATGAAGTGAAGCCGGTTCTTTATAAAGAACGAATCCGGGCCTATGGTCCATCCATTCATCCCGAATACGCCAAACAAGATGTTCCCGAGCACTTTGAGCAAGCTGACGGCGTGCCCCCGTTCGCCGCCGCCGGGCTCGCCGGTTGAGTAAAGGAAATCATGATCCATGTATCGCTACGACGAATTTGACCATGCGGTCGTCCAGGACCGCGTGAAGCAGTTCCGAGGGCAGATCGCGCGCCGCATGCGGGGCGAAATCACGGAAGAAGAGTTCCGTCCGTTGCGCCTGCAAAACGGCCTTTACCTGCAACTGCACGCCTACATGCTGCGGGTCGCCATACCCTATGGTCAGCTATCCAGCCGTCAGTTGCGCATGCTTGGTCATATCGCGCGTAAATACGACCGGGGGTACGCCCACTTCACCACGCGCCAGAACATTCAATACAACTGGCCGAAACTGGAGGAGATCGGTGACGTGTTGGAGGAATTGGCGAGCGTCGAGATGCACGCCATCCAGACGTCCGGGAATTGCATCCGCAACACCACGGCCGATCAATACGCCGGCGCCGCCAAGGACGAGGTGGAAGACCCCCGCGTTTATTGCGAAATCATCCGTCAGTGGTCCACCTTCCACCCGGAATTCGCCTTTCTGCCGCGGAAATTCAAAATCGCCGTCACGGGTGCTCCAAAGGACCGCGCGGCCATCCGATTCCACGACATCGGCTTGGTGATCGTTAAAAACGACGCCGGTGAGGTGGGTTTCGAAGTCTGGGCCGGGGGCGGCCAAGGCAGGACGCCCATGATCGCCAAACGCATCCGGCCGTTCGTCGGGAAGAAACACCTGCTGAGCTATTTGGAAGCCATCTTGCGCGTCTACAACATGCTCGGCCGCCGCGACAACAAGTTCAAAGCGCGGATCAAGATCCTGGTGCACGAAACCGGTACGGAAGAATTCACCAAATTGGTCGAGAAGGAATTCGAGGCCAACAAGGACGGCGAGCTTAGCCTGCCAGCGGAAGAGATCGAGCGCGTCAATGCGTACTTCGCGCCGCCCGCCTATGAAACGCTGGTTGATCAACCAGCCGCGCTGAGGGATAACGTCGCCGCCAATCCGGCTTTCGCCGCTTGGGTTGAACACAATGTGCACGCGCACAAGGCGTCTGGCTACGCCATCACCAACATCGCGCTGAAACCCGTCGGTTCGCCGCCTGGCGACGCGACCGACGCGCAGATGGAAGCGGTCGCCGGCTTGGCCGATGAATATTCTTTCGGCGAGGTCCGCGTCACCCACGAACAGAATCTGGCGCTGACCGATGTGCGTCAGGACCGGTTATTTGAGCTTTGGAACGACTTGGCCGCGCATAAACTCGCGGACTCGAACCTGAACTTGATCGGCGACATCATCTGCTGTCCGGGTTTGGATTACTGTAACCTCGCCAATGCGCGGTCCATTCCGGTCGCTCAGCGCATTTCCGGCCGCTTCGCGGACCTGGAGCGCCAGCAAGACATCGGTGAGCTGCGCCTCAAGATTTCGGGCTGCATAAACGCCTGCGGTCATCATCATGTGGGCCATATCGGCATTCTGGGCGTTGATCGGAAAGGCGAGGAATATTACCAAATCACGCTCGGGGGCGCGCCCGGTGAAGACGCCGCCATTGGCGAAAAGATCGGCGCGGCCTTCTCGACCGATGAAATCGTCGACGCCGTCGAGACGGTGGTGAACACCTATCTGGATATCCGCGATGAGGGCGAACGGTTCATCGATACCTATCGCCGTGTCGGCCAAACCCCCTTCAAGGAGAAACTCTATGCCGCTGCTTAAAAACGGAGAGGTCGTCGAGGACCGGTTCCGCGTCATTGCCGATGAGGAAGACATGCCCGCCGATTGCGCGGTGATCGTCACCTATGAGCGGTGGCTGGCTGAAAAGGAAACGCTTTCCAGGCGAAATACGCCGCTGGGCGTCAGGCTCGCCAGCGGCCAGCCGCCGGCCCTGATCAAGGATGAACTCGACACGTTCGCGCTCATCGCCCTGGATTTCCCGGCCTACACGGACGGCCGGGCCTATTCCCACGCGCGCATCTTGAAAGAGCGTCTGGGCTATAAAGGCGAAGTTCGCGCCGTTGGCGACGTGCTCCGCGATCAGTTCGGGTTTATGCACCGCTGTGGCTTTGACACCTTGGCGCCCCGGGACGACCGGGGCGTCGGCGCCTGGGACGAAGCGATCAATGAAATCCGCAATGTCTACCAGCCGGCCTGCCGCGGCCCGGAAACGGTGATGACGCTCCGTCACCTCAAGGCGGCGGCTTAAGTCCGTTAGGCGTCGTTCCGGCGAAAGCCGGAATCCATTCCTTAACAACGGCCCCTGGCTTTCGCCGGAATGACGGGACTGAAAACGAAACGCCTCTCCCATCCAGCGGCGAGGGGGTGTATGGTCGCCGCTTCTCTGGTGAACCCCTCTCAAAAAAGGAACGGGACGGTGAGCAAAATCGCCTTTATCGGCCTCGGCAATATGGGCGGACCCATGGCGGCCAATCTGAGGAACGCCGGTCACGAGATTACCGGCTATGACGCCCTTGAGGCCACGCGGGCGGCGCGGGCGGGCGAGGGCCTCGTTATTGCCGAGAGCGGGGCTGCGGCGGCTGCGGGCGCGGACATCGCCGTCTTGATGCTGCCCGATGGGAAAATCGTCGAGACCGTTGGGGCCGGGGTGCTGCCCGTCATGGCGCAAGGGACGCTGTTAATCGATTGCTCCACCATCGACGTCGAAACGGCGCGCAAGCTTCACGGCATGGCGGCGAACGCGGGTGTGCTCTGCCTGGACGCGCCGGTCTCGGGGGGTGTTGGCGGCGCGGCGGCGGGCACGCTGACCTTTATGGTCGGCGGCTCCGAAGCGGCTTTCTCCAAGGGCGAACAGGCTTTTGGCGTCATGGGCCGGAAGGCCGTTCATTGCGGCGGCGGCGGCGCGGGCCAGGCGGCCAAGATATGTAACAACATGCTGCTGGCGATCTCTATGATCGGCGCGTCGGAAGCGTTCAATCTGGCGGAAAGGCTGGGGCTTTCCCAAGCGGCGCTGTTTGACGTGATATCCACATCGTCGGGTTCCTGCTGGTCGGTCAACACGTATTGCCCGGTTCCGGGTGTTGGCCCGCAATCCCCGGCGGACAATGATTACAGACCGGGTTTCTCGGCTGAGTTGATGTTGAAGGATTTAGGGCTGAGCCAGCGGGCGGCGGACGCCAGCGGGACGCCGACTCCGCTGGGCGCTCACGCCCTCTCGCTCTATCAAGCCATGGTCGATGCGGACACGGAAGGTGCGGATTTCTCGGGCGTCGTCAATTTCCTTAAATCTCAACGCCGCTAACGGATCAAGGAGTTCGAGGAAGAGCCAAAACTCGAAAGATATTGCCGTTGGCCGCCGAATGGCAAATCACGGTCTCGGCCGGACGGCGCGGCGCGAGACGGCGGCCCTAAGACGCGGCCGCCATTTGCCGGTCCCAAATCACCTCGTAAGCGATAACCGGTTCTGAGATTCCCTTCAGATCGAACTTCCCGGCGTCCTTGAACTGAATCGGGTGCCCTTGCGTCAGGTCTTTCACGCTTTGGGTGACAAATATCTGTCCGGCGTTTGCCTTATCGCAAATACGCGCGGACACCTGCACGGCCTGGCCATAGAAATCGCCCTCTTCCTGCACGGCCTCGCCCGCGTTCAGACCGATCTTGATCCAGCATTGTTGGGGGCCGGCGTTGGTGTTGTATTTCGCCAGCTCCTGCTGCATCACCATGGTCGCCCCGATGGCGTTCGGCGCGCTGGAGAAGACAGCCATGATGCCGTCGCCCGTTTGCTTGACTTCGCGGCCGTGATAAGCGGCGAGCGCGTTACGAACCACGGCGTTATGAGTGCGGACCACCTGTTGCGCGCCGACATCGCCCAATTGCTGGGTGAGGGCCGTGGAGCCAACGATGTCGGTGAACATCAAAATGACGACGCCTTGCGTTGACGCCTTGGCGGCCTTGTCGCTGACGAACGCGTCAAGCGCTTTGGAGAGTTCCTTGAAGACGTTCTCGTCCCCGTCCATGAAATGATTCATGGCGGAACGTCCGGCGTCAACCATGGACTTGCTTTTGCCGTCTTTCTCGTAAACGTGAATTTTATTGAGAAACTTGCCGGCCATCGTGGCTTTTGTGCCAATCGCGACGATGGCTTCGGTAATCAACGTCTTGCGTTGCCCGCCTTCGACATTTTGGCGTTCCGCCAGTTGGCCGCCCGCGCCGGCCAGATAGAGGTTGAGACCGAATTTGCTCATTTTGTCCAACCTGGATGAATGGTCCTTGATATTTTGAAGCGCGCCTTGCAGGAAACGCATCATTGTTTGTTTGGTGGATTGAGGCGGAGTGTCCGGCGAGTCCGAAGGATCATCTATAGCTGGCATGAATTCGTTGTCAGAGGGAATTTTGTTGACGCCGTTCTCTTCCGGCGCGTCCGCTCGTGACTCCTCCGCCGCTCCATCACGCCAACTGTTCAATCGATCATCCGGGCCAGCGTGGCCGCCCTGTTGCGGCGCGCTTGCTCGTGACGCCTCCGCCGTTTCATCACGCCAACTGTTCAATCCGTCATCCAGGATGGCGTAGTCGTCCTCTTCCTCTTTATGCGCCCCGGAATTGCGCAGGCGCTCCATCATCTCCCCGATAGCGTCGATATCCCCCTCTTTCAGCAGTACCCAGCCAAACAAAAACAAGGCCAGCAAGAAGAAAACGCCTATGCCGGCGATGGCGATGTTGTCTTGTATGGCCTCGCCCATGGGCACGCCGGAACTCACAATGATCTTAACGAGAATGTGCGTGAGAACAGGGGAAGGAACGGCGACGGCCAAGGCCAGCGCGACCACGATCAGCAGCCGGGGGATGGCGCCGGCTTTCGATTTGGTCTCTGGCTCGTCCCCGAGTTTTTCCGCCCTTTCCTCCTGCCCCAAGGCTTGCCGAGCGAGTTTTCTGTACGCGTCGCCCGCTTTTTTGGCTTTAACCGGAGCGCCGCCGCTCAACGGCGTGCGCCCAGCCGCGCTCGCGGATGGGCCGGGTTCGCCACTCGGGGGGGGCGACGCCTCGTCATCTTCGGAGACATCCGTGTTCCCGGGTTCCTCTTCACCACCGCTGGGCGCGCCGCCGCCGGTTTTGCCTTTCCCCGCCCCCTTGCTGATGTTAACGCCCGACATCCAGGCTATTGTTTCCAGCGGTTTTCTGTCGTCACCGAAGGATTTCACCTGCATGAGGCGCACGGCTTCCCACTGTCCGTTCGAATCCGCCTCTTGCGCCGCGGATAGCGCCGCAAGATATTCCGCCTCGGTATATGACCCCTGCGGCGTCCAGGTCTTGCCCGGCACCTTGCACAATAAGTCATAGGAAATGACGATCTTACGGTTTTTCACAGCCACGATTAAGAGTCCGGCGTTGCCGTTTGTTTGTTGCTTCTCTAAAGTTCTTGCATATTACATTGGAAAACCATCAAGGAAAATGCGCCTTTCGGAATATGCCGCATCGCGTCAACCGTTTTAGGTCTTTTGTCCCATTCATCTGTTTTTTTCTGGCTTTTGGGTTGGGACGCGCGCCGTCCGCGTCGGACGAGGCGATGACGTCCCTGCGCCACGCGCTCTCCCTCGCGTGTGAGTTGCGGCCGGGAAACGCGTCAACCATTCGCAACCATTTTGCCGGGTCCCGCCTATTGGAGGTCCGCATAGTGAATTTCCGCGGCCGTCCCAGCCGGGCCGCCTATCGCGTTTTACTGGCGAACGGAGCCGAAATGGCGATCCGGCGCGTTTTTCCCCAGGGGCGATTGCGCCGGCTGACGGTCGATTATTGGGAACCGGCAAGTAAGGGAATTGAAACGCGCCCGGTTCTTTCGATGCGCGCCGCCGGGGATTGTGAACCTGTTGAGTTCCGGCGGCTGCGATATGACGCGGCGGGCGAGGTGTCGCATCTGACGGTTTTCGCATCGGATGGTGTGACCGAAACACAGACGGAGCCCCTCAACCCCCCAATCCCCGGGGGCCGCGATCCTGGCGGCGTGCTGATTGCGGTCATCGACACGGGCGTGAATTATACGCTGCCGTTTCTAAAGAGCCGCTTGGCGCGGGACGCGGCGGGCGCGATTAAAGGGTTCGATTTCTGGGACGGGGACGCGCGGCCTTTCGATTCCGACACGTCGCGCTCGCCTTTTTTCCCGATTCGTCATGGGACGGCGGTGACCAGCATCATCGCCCGCGAAGCCCCGGACGCGCGCTTCGCCGTTTACCGTTTCCCACGCCCGGAGATGAGCCGGTTCGAGGCCCTGGTCGAACAGGCGGACAAGGACGGCGCCATCGTTGTTAATATGGCCATGGGCAGCGATAACCGGGCCGATTGGCGGGCGTTCGAACGCGCGGCGGCGTCCCGCCCCCACATGCTGTTTATCGTTTCGGCGGGAAACAATGGCCGTGACATCGACCAAACGCCGGTCTACCCGGCGGCCTTGACGTTAGAAAATATTCTGACCGTCACATCGTCCGATGCATTCGGCAAGCTCGCCCAAGGGTCCAACTTTGGGCGGGAAGCGGTTGACGTCATGACGCCGGGCGAGCGGGTGCGGGTCATCGATCACCGGGGGGTGGAAAGTCAGGCGTCGGGTTCGAGTTTCGCCGCGCCCAGAATCTCGGCCTTGGCGGCGCGCCTGCTCGCCAGGCGTCCGGAATGGAAGGGTTCGGACTTGCGCGACGCCATCTTGAGGCGCGCGCGTAAGGGCTTCGGCCCGCCGCCGCCGGTTAAGCACGGCTGGATCCCCGATCCGCTAGATGATTTCGAGGGTTAGTTCGCCGGCGCGCGGCGGGTTGGCGCGGGAGGCGGCTTATTCCTGAATCGCTCGGCGACCGGCGCGAGGCGCGGATGATGCAGCCTCATCAGTCGCATACCCTCATCCGCCAGGGCGTCGTCCCCCGCCCATGCGCCGGCCTGGATCGCGAAACGCAGCACCTGGGGGTTGGCGGGCAGATGTTTCAGCAGTTCCCTTATGTGCGGCAACTCTTCCTGATAGCGCCCCGCCAGATGAAGGGTGACGACCAGACTCAGGCGGCTGTTAAGCGCGTTCGGGTCTTGGTCGAGTGACGCTTGCAGCAATTCAAGCGCCGCGCCGATGTGACGGCGTTGGCCGAGCGCCTGGGCGGCCAGGTCGAAGTATTGGCGGTTGCCGGTCGCCAGGCAGGTGTCTTTCAGGAACGCAATTTGGCCCGGATTCATCGGTTGGCGGGCGGCCGTCGCGTTATTGATCGCGTTTGCGCAGCGTCTCACGGCCGTTCCGGCGCGCCCGCTTTCGGTTAGGTGCGAGAGGCCGGACATTTCGCGAAGCTTGGCGATTTCGGCGGCCGGGATGGCTTCGTTCCGGCCTTCGCCGCCCGAGGCCGCGATGGCGACCAGGCGCCCTTGATCGTCCACCACGGCGCCGCCTGAGTTGCCGGGCTGGCTCTGGGCGTCGTGATGCAGCCGGGCCAGCGGTTTATCCTTTGGCGGCAACAAGCGGGCCCGGCCCGGCGCGTAGACCCGGATAGCGCCCCGGCCTATGTCAGCGCCGATGACCTGGAGTTTCCCGCCCTTGGCGATATCGCCAAGGGAGAGCGTGGAAGCGGGCTCGGGCAAAGCGTCTGTCCTTAACAAAATCAAGTCGCCGGGATAGCTTGACGGCACGACGTCGGCGCCGACGGTTTGGCCGTTGCTCAAGTAAATTTCCGCCCGCGCGTTATCGGCGACCACATGGCGGTTCGTGACCAGCAAGCCCGGTTCAATCAAGACGGCGCTGCCGACGGGATCGAAACCGCTGACGGCGAAGACACGTGACGAGACGGCGCAGATGGGCTCAGCCGCCTCGCAGCCGGGCGCGCGCTCTTGAGCGGTCCCCTGCGTGACAGTGAGCAGGAAAACCGATAGGGCCGCCGCTATTTTCAAAGCCATCCCAAACTCCGTCCCATGGCCAAGCCTGTAAGGATAGTCACGGCGGGGATCAACCCCCAAGCCAGCTTCCGTCCCATGGCGAAAAAGAGAACAAAGCCCACGGCGATGGAGCTCAACCGGTCAACGCTCTCGGTCGTCGCCAGCATGCCCTCGGGCAACACCATGATCCGGGAAATGAGGGCGGCGAGCATGGCGTAGGCGGTACAGGTGATCCATTGGAAAACCCGTCCGCCGGGGTTGATGCGGCTGCCGACGACGACGCCCAGGGCGCGCCAGAAAAGCGTGCCCGCCGTGCAGGCCGCGAGCAGAATCCAGGGTTCGGTCATTCGATGGACCCTTCTCTTCGCCGGAGCGCGCCGTCAAAGAGAAACCCGAGGGCGCCGCCGGCGAATCCCGCCAAAAGCACGCCCCAGTTGGGAGTCAGCAAATGGGCGAGGGGTCCCAGCGCGGCGCCGAAAATGAGCGAGACGACGTACATCCGCTCTTTCGATCCCGCGAAGACGAAGGCGAAATAGATTGGGTTAAGAAAGATCAATCCGACTCCGATGTAAGGCGGCAACACCGCCGAAATCTGATAACCGACGCCGGTCCCGATCATCCCGGCCGCCATGCACGTGAGGGAGAAGGCGACATAGAACGGGGCGCGGCGTTCCAACGGTAATTCAGGCGCGCGCCGGTGAAGGCCCACCCAGGTGTTGACCGACACCAATTGCGCAAGGATCAGGTTCCAGCGCTCCGCTGGTTTATGGCCCTTGAACAGCGGGATCATGGAAACGGTCATGGGCATGAAGCGCGCGTTGGCCGCCGATGACGTCAGCACGATGGCCAGCAGCGGGGCGCCGAGGGCGAACATTTCCGCCATCGCGACTTGACCGGGCAGACCCCAGACGGAGGCGCTTGACGTTACGGTTACCCAAAACCCCAGGCCGCTGTCGCGCGCCAGGGGACCGTAACCCAACATGCTGAAGCCCACCAGCCAGGCGGGCAGCATGAGGGCGTCTTTGACGCCGAACAGGATGACCGCAGAGAGGGCCGGATTTGAAGAACGTGACGCCAAGGGTCGAGTCCGTTTGATTGCCGCTTCATCAGGACCCGCCCGGGCGCATAAGTCAATTCCCGGGAAACTGAATAATTTTCATCATAATTTTAATTTTTATGACGATTTGACGCTTTTTTAGCCTTTTGTGTCAAATTATCCAGGCGTAGAGTTCCGTCATGCCATTTGATCATTTAACCCGGAAGTTTGACGCCGTTGGCGGTTCCGCGCTGGAAAAAGCGATCGCGGTGTTGAGTGTCGTGACCCGTGCCGAACGTCCCATGGGCTTCAGCGAGTTGGCGGCGGAGCTTGAGTTGTCCCGACAGGCGGTGCACCGGATCGCATCGCAAATGGAGAGCCTCGGCCTTGTTCGCCGGGTGCCCGGACGCGAGGGTATCGTCGTCGGTCCCGGCATCGTGGAACTCGGCCTGAACGCGCTTCAGTCCTCCGCGCGCATGGCGGAGGTTCGCGTCATCCTCCGGGATCTGGTTTCGTCTGTTGGCGAGACCTGCAACATCGGTGTGTTGGACCGCGATGAGGTTGTTTATGTTGAAAGGGTTGAATGCGACTGGCCCTTGCGCCTGCAATACGGCGCCGGCAGCCGCGTTCCCATTCATGCGTCCGCTATCGGAAAATTGCTGATGGCGCACCTGCCGGCGCGGACCAGGCGGCGCATTTTGTCTGCGGGACCCCTGGCGCAATTGACGCCCAGCACGCTCAGCAATCCGGATATTTTGGAAACCCAATTCAAGGTCATCCGTAAACAAGGTTATGCGGTGAACGATCAGGAGAACGTCATCGGCCTAATGGGACTGGCCGTTCCCATTCTGGATCAAGAATCCCGGGTCGCCGCCGCCGTCTCAGTTCAAGCGCCGGTGGCGCGGATGGACGCAATCAAGGCCGTAAGCCATGTGCCCCGGTTTCAGGACGCGGCGAGACGCCTGAGCGACTGTTTTCAATCCATGATGCTGAACGCCCCGAAAGGAGACGTTTGATCGCCAGTCCATCAGCCGATATTCCCTTCACAATTCATCCCGCATCGGATGCGGTTGGCGCCGAAACGCGCGGCGGCGCCTTGTCCGGGGCGGATGACGCGGCGTTCGAACAACGCCGCGCCGCTTGACCAGAACGGACGGGTGTTTATTACGGCGCGCCCGGATCGATGGGCGCGCGTCCGTTTCACAATCAGACGGTTTGCCGCCGCCTGGAACAGACGGCGGCAAACATCATTAAGACCTCGGGTTAGGAAACAACCATGTCACGATCAGCACAAGCCGCCGCCGCGCCACCAGCCGAAGACGTCGTCGCCAGCCTTGTGGCGCGCGCCCGCGCGGCAATGGAGGACTTCAAGGATGCGGCCCAGGAGGAAGTGGACGCGGCCGTCGCGGCCCTCGCCTGGTCAATTTATGAGCCGGGCCGGGCGCGCGAGCTGGCGGAGTTGGCTGTCGCCGACACCGGCCTTGGAAACGTCGAAAGCAAAATCATCAAGAACCAGCGGAAGACCTTCGGCTGCCTGCGCGATTTGAGCCGGCGGAAATCCGTTGGCGTGATTGAGGAGATTCCCGAAAAGGGGCTGGTGAAATACGCCAAGCCCGTCGGCGTCGTCGGCGCCGTGACGCCTTCCACCAACCCGGCGGCCACACCGGTAAATAAAGCCATGTTCTCCGTCAAGGGGCGTAACGCGGTCATCATCGCGCCATCGCCCGCGGGGCTTGAGACCACGACGAGGACGGTCGAGTACATGCGCTCGGAACTGACAAAAATCGGCGCGCCGCGAGACCTTGTTCAAGTGCTGCCGCCGCCGGTTGACAAAGAACTCACCCAGCGCCTGATGGAAGCGGTGGACCTTGTCGTGATCACCGGTTCGCAAAACAACGTCCGGCGCGGGTATTCGTCTGGAACACCCTGCATCGGCGTCGGCGCGGGCAATGTGGCGGTCATCATCGACGACACCGCGAACGTCTCGGACGCGGCGGAAAAAATCCGCGCGTCGAAAATTTTCGATAACTCCACCAGTTGTTCGTCGGAAAACTCGGTGACCATTTTGGACAGCGTTTATGAAGACGCCATGACGGCGCTGCAAAAGGCGGGCGGTTATCGCTGCACTGCCGAAGATAAGGCGAAGATTCAAGACACGCTTTGGGTGGACGGCAGACTGAACCGCCATGTCATCGCCAAGGACGCCGCCGTTTTCGCCAAAGCCGCCGGCTTGCCGGAAGAAGCGGGGAAAGCCGATTTTTTCATGGTCGAGGACGGCCTGGGCGTGGGCGGAGAATTCCCGTTCTCAGATGAAAAACTGTCACTTGTGTTGACGGTTTACCGGGCCGCCGATTTCTCCGCCGCGAAGTCGCATGTTCAAAACCTGCTGGATTTCGTCGGCCAGGGCCATTCGGTGGGCATTCATACGGCCAACCAGAACCACGCCCGTGAACTGGCGGAGGATCTAAAGGTCGTTCGCGTGCTGGTCAATCAGGCGCATACCTTTGGCAACGGCGGCAGCTTCACCAACGGACTCGAGTTCACGCTGAGCATGGGCTGCGGCACCTGGGCCGGGAACTCGATCTCCGAGAACCTGAACTGGAGCCACTTCGTCAATATCACCCATCTGGTTCGCGAAATCCCGGAAGACAAGCCGTCGGAAGAAGAACTGTTCGGCGCGCACTGGGCCAGGGTTGGGAAGTAAAGAAGCCATTCCGTCATTTCCGTGAAAGCGGGAGTCCGGCCCTTCCAGTGTCCGGACCACCCCCCGCGCGGAGATGACGCGCGTTGATCGAGTTGGGAGACGTCATCAATGAATTTCGAGGAACATGCGGCGAAGCCGCTTCTGGCCGAGGCGGGCATTGCTGTCCCCGAGGGCGCTCTTGCGGCGTCGGTTTCGCAAGTGAATGAAATTTCCGCCAAGTTGGGCATGTGCATGGTGAAAGCCCAAGCGCCCACCGGCAAGCGCGGCAAGGCGGGCGGCGTCAAGCGCTGCGCGACGCCGGAAGAGGCTTGCGGCGCGGCGGCGGCCATCCTGGGCATGGAGATTGGCGAATACACGGTGGAGCGGGTGCTGGTCGAAAAATGCGTGGCCTTTACCCACGAGTATTACGCCGCCGTGCTGAACGATCCGGAAACCAAGGGACCCAAGGTGCTGTTCTCGGCCCTGGGCGGCATGGATGTCGAGGAAGCCGCCGAACGGGACCCGAACGCCATGAGGGCCCGCGCCGTGGATATCCGTAAAGGCGTCACGGCCGATGACCTCAAACCCATGTTGGACGGCCTTAAGTTGGCGGAAAGCGCCGGCGCCGTCGCAGACGTGTTGGCGAGGCTTTATCAGGCGTACCGGAACAACGACGCGGAGCTGATTGAGATCAACCCGCTGGTGGTTCGCGAGGCGGGCGGCATGATGGCTCTCGACTGCAAGTTTGTCCTGGACGACTCGGCCGTCAAGCGGCGCGAGGAACTCTCCGCCAGGGGCGCGCCTGATAAGATGACCGGGTTGGAGGCCAGAGGCCGGGAACTGGACCTTAAGTTTATCGAACTCGACGGCGATGTGGGCGTGCTGGCCAATGGGGCCGGGCTGACCATGACCACCATGGACGTTGTCCGTCACCATGGCGGCAGACCCGCCAATTTCCTGGAGATCGGCGGCGAGGCCTACACCAAGGGCAAGGACGCCCTGGGTCTGGTGCTCGACAATCCAAACGTCAAATCTCTTGTCATTAATTTTTGCGGCGCCTTCGCTCGAACGGACGTCATGACCGATGGCGTTTTGAAGGCCTGGGATGAACTGAACCCGGCGTTGCCGGCGTTCTGGTCCGTACACGGCACTGGCGACGTCGAGGCGGTGGCCATGTTGCGCGAACGCGGCATTGAACCATTGCCCGACATGTCGGCCGCGTGCAAGGCGGCGGTCGACGCGGCGAAAGGAGCGGACCAATGATTGTCCGCGGCTTCCATAAAGTCATCATCCAAGGCGTCACCGGCAAGCAGGGTACGTTCTGGACGGAGCGGATGCAGGAGTACGGAACCCGGATCGTCGGCGGCGTGAACCCGAGGAAGGCGGGCTCCGAGCACTGCGGCGTTCCCGTCCATGGCTCCGCCGTTGACGCCATGAGACACGGGGACGGCTTCGACGTTTCCGTCCTGTTCATCCCGCCGTTGGGCGTCAAGGCGGCGGCGCTCGACGCCATCGAGGCGGGGGCGAAGGGCGTCGTCGTGTTGACCGAACACGTGCCGGTTCAGGACGTCATGTATGTGGCGGCGGCGGCGAGGGAACGCGGCGTTAAAATCATCGGTCCCAATACAGCGGGCGGCGTAACGCCCGGGGAATGCTTCACGGGCTTCATGCCGGCGTTTAACAAAAATATCTTCAAGAAAGGCGCCGTGGGCGTGATTTCGCGTTCCGGCTCGTTAGGGACTCTGATGTGCCTGAACCTCGTGCAGGCGGGTTTCGGCATTTCCGCTTTCGTTGGGATCGGCGGTGATCCCGTCATCGGCACGACGACGCGGGACGCGCTGGAGGCCCTTGACGCTTTTGAGGGCACGGACGCGGTCGTCATAGTGGGCGAAATCGGCGGCTCCATGGAAGAACATGCGGCGGAATACGCCGCCGCCATGTCAAAACCCGTGGCCGCCTTCATCGCCGGCGGCGCCGCGCCCGCCGGCAAAAAAATGGGCCATGCCGGGGCCATTGTATCGGGCGGCAAAGGCACCTATCAATCGAAGAAAATGGCTCTCATGGAAGCAGGCGTCGCGGTGTTGGATAATCCCCTGGACGTCGGTCCCGTGATGAGGGAACGGATGGGGTAGACCATGATTACCGGCGACATGCGCAAAGTCGTTTCCGAACATTCCCTGGGCTATGTGGCGACGGTGGACGAGGACGGCACGCCGTCACTCAGCCCCAAAGGCACGTTCCGGGTGCTGGATGACAGACACATCGGGTTCGCCGAGATGCGGTCTCCGCGAACCCTCGCCAACATTGCGCGTCAACCGGTTGTCGAGGTGAACTTCATCGACGTCTTCTCCCGCCGGGGCTATCGTTTCAAGGGCGCCGCAGAGGTCATCGAAAGCGGCGCCGGCGCCTATGCCGCGCTGCTGCCCGAGTTCGCCAAGTGGGAAAACATGTTCGGGATGTTCCGCTCCATCGTGCGGATCAGGGTGGACCGTGTGCTGCCCATCTCCAGTCCGGTCTATGACATGGAAGGGGCGGACGAGGGAAAATTCCGGGCGTTCTATAAGGATTATTACGCCGGGCTCTGAAAGGGCTTGACGTTTCGCCCCGGCGTCTCAATTTCGCGGATACTCCGATATTATGAAACGAGGCGGATAGACGCTGATTTTGCAATCGTCTCATTCGCTCCGCATAAAAACCAGAATTAGGGACCGCCGATTGAGCGGCCGCGCCGCCGCGGCCGGGATCAATCACGGGGCGAAAGCCGCCGTGGACCCGGAGACGCCGGTCCCTGACGGCTCTCGTAAATGGCCGTTCCGCCCCGCCCGCTCAAGCCGTTTTCAGGAACGCCGCCGTGTCGTTTAGCGTGGGCGCCAGGTGCTCAAGGAGCGGAGCGAAGGCGCCAATAATTTCCCGATGTCCGGCGCCCGCGTATATCCGGGCCTCGGCGTCTCCGCCGGCGGCCGTTTGCGCGGCCGCCATTTCCTTGGAGTTGCGTGCGGCCACGATCCCATCGCCGTCACCGTGAAGCAGCAGCATCGGCGGGGCGGAAGCGTCGGCCAGAGACAAAGGCCGCGCTTTGTCCTCATCAGGTCCGGATAGGGGAAAGATATCCCTGATCCCGCGCAAACGTGACGGATAAACCGCATACGGTCCCGCAAGACCAACGATGCGTCCGATAATGCTTCGGTCCGAACCGGCCTTTTCCAGATAGCTGTTGTCCAAACCCAAGGTAACGGCGATATGCGCGCCGGCTGAATGACCGGCCATATGGATAGGCCCGCCGCCCAATCCAAGCGCCGACCGATTTTCCCACAGCCAGACCGCCGCCCGCGCCCCGTCCTCGTTGAAGGCGGGAAATGTGACGTCTGGAAACAAGCGGTAATCGGCGATGGCGACGGCGAGTCCCCGGTCCGCCAGGGGATGGCCCACGAAGCCATACCGTTCCTTGTTCCCCCAACGCCACCCGCCGCCATACAAGAACAGGACAAGCGGCGTGTCCGCCGCCGAGCCGGCGGGCAGATATAAATCCAATTTGTGCCGTTTCAACGGACCGTAGGATAGGTCCGGCCGGACCTGGGACGCCGATTGGGCCTGGCTTATCCGGGAAAGCGCGTAAGTGCAGCCGTTGAGCGCGCCAACGGACGCCATCGCCGTTATGGTCTTTAGAAAACGGCGGCGTATTGGCCGGTGCGGGATTCTGTCCATGTCCGTTTGTACGATGGTTTCTTCCGATCAGGCCAATCAATTCCCCCCATGAACGATCAAAGAATGGACTGACCGGTTTTTCTCCAATCCCTCAAGAACGCGTCCAGACCTTTATCGGTCAGCGGATGCTTGAAAAGCAGCCAGATGACGTCTGGCGGCAGCGTGATGACGCCAGCCCCCATGGAGGCCGCCTCTAATACATGGCGCGGGTGGCGGGCCGAAGCGACCAGGATTTCGGTGTCGAAGGTGTAATGGCCGTAGATTTCGATGATATCGCGGATCAACCGCATGCCGTCATGTCCGATATCGTCGAGGCGGCCGACAAAGGGCGATACGAAACTGGCGCCGGCTTTGGCCGCGAGCAGGGCTTGAAGCGGCGAGAAGCAAAGCGTGACGTTTACCATGACGCCTCTGTCCGTCAGGTGTTTGCAGGCCGCCAATCCGGCTTCGGTCAGAGGTACTTTAACCGTGACGTTATCGGCGATCGCCGCCAGACGTTCGCCTTCCTTGATCATGCCGTCCGCGTCCGTCGCGGCGACTTCCGCAGAGACAGGGCCTTCAACGATCTCACAGATGTCGGCGACAATTTCCTTGAAGTCGCGGCCGGTCTTGGCGACAAGCGACGGATTGGTGGTGACGCCGTCAACCAAGCCTGTGGCGGCCAGTTTCCCGATCTCGGCGATGTCGGCGGTATCGACGAAGAATTTCATGGAGTCCCTCCCGGGGGATTTTGATGGCGTCTTTGGTTGACGCGAGATAAAGCAGGACCCGCGCCGTAAAGCAACAGAGCGGTTCCATTCGCTAGAAGGGTTTCGAAACATGCGGGCGTTGTTGCAACGGGTGACAAGGGCGGAAGTCACTGTTGACGGCGTGGTGGTTGGACAGTGTGGACCGGGGCTGTGCGTTCTGATCTGCGCCGTGAAGGGCGACGGAGAGGAACAAGCGGCCTTTCTCGCCCGGAAAATTGCCAAACTCCGTATCTTCCGGGACAAGGACGGCAAGACAAACAAGTCCATTCTGGATGTCGGCGGAAGCGCGCTCGTCGTCAGCCAGTTCACGCTGGCCGCCGAATGGCGCAAGGGAAACCGGCCGGGCTTTTCCGGGGCTGCCGATCCAGAAATTGGAAATGCGCTCTATCTGAAATTTGTTGAGCTTCTGGCCGCCGAGGGAGTCGCGGTGGAAACGGGCCGGTTCGGCGCGGAGATGGAAGTCAACCTCACCAACGACGGGCCGTTCACCATCTGGATGGACACGCGGAATGAATAAAGGCGTCATCCCGGCGAAAGCCTGGGCCCGCCATAGACACCAGCTTCCGGCTTTCGCCGAAGCGGCGAGACATGTTTAAGATTTCAGTGTTCAGCCTATTGACATAACCCGCGCCGCGTTCTGCACTCGGCCCCGGCGGAGAACGGAGGCGGCGTGTGGCGAACTTACCTCAAAAAGCGGACATCGTGATCATCGGCGGCGGCGTGATCGGCTGCTCCATCGCCTATCATTTGACGAAAGCGGGCCGGGATGACGTCGTTTTGTTGGAGCGCAGGAAGCTGACGAGCGGCACCACCTGGCATGCGGCGGGATTGATCGGACAACTCCGCGCTGGGCGGTCGCTCACCTGGATCGCCCGCTATACGGCGGAACTGCTGGAAGAACTGGAACGCGAAACAGGTCAGGCGACGGGCTATAAACGAAACGGTTCGCTGACGCTGGCGGCAAATCACGAGCGCTTGGAAGAAGTTAAGCGTTTGATCGACATCGCGGCTTACGTCGATGTGGAAGCCCGGATCGTTGACGTGGACGAGATTAGGGAACTCTATCCGTTGATTGATACGTCCGACCTGGTTGGCGGCGCCTTTATTCCGCGCGACGGGCAGGCAAACCCGGCGGACGTGACGCAAGCCTACGCCAAGGGCGCCCGCATGGGCGGGGCCCGCATTCTTGAAGACACGGCGGCTTTAGACGTTACCTTTTCCGGAAACCGGGCCACCGGCGTGGTGACGAACAAGGGCGCCATTGAGGCCAACACGGTCGTCATGGCCACAGGCATGTGGGGGCTGGCTTTCGCGCGCCAATTGGGCCTGACCGTGCCGCTTCATCCTTGCGGCCACTATTACATCGTCACCGAGCCCTTTGAGGGAGTGGAGCCGACCCTGCCTGTCTTGCGTGACGTGGATAATCATTCCTATTGGAAGGAAGACGCCGGTAAGATCATGATTGGCTGCTTCGAACTGCACGCCAAGCCCTGGGCCGAAGACGGCATTCCGGACACCTTCGAGTTCGACGAACTGCCCGCCGAGTTCGACCATTTCGAACCGATCCTGGAAAAGGCGCTGGAGCGAATGCCTGCGCTGGAGAACGCGGGCGTTCAAACGTTCTTCTGCGGCCCGGAAAGCTTCGGGCCGGACGGTCATCCGAATCTGGGCCCCTTGCCGGGAACGGAAGGCCTCTACGTCGCGGCGGGGCTCAATTCCATCGGGATCATCTCGTCGGGCGGTGTGGGCCGCGCCATGGCCGACTGGATATCCAAGGGGCATCCGACCGTGGACCTATGGGAGTCCAACGTCGCGCGCCATCAGCCGTTCATGGGGAACCGCAAGTTCGCGGCGGCGCGCGCGGCGGAGACGCTGGCCTGGACCTACGACACGCACTGGCCGTTCAAACAGCGTGAGACCGCGCGAGGGCTGCGGCGGTCCGCCCTGCACGAGCACTTGAGGCGCGCCGGCGCCTGTTTCGGCGAGACCCATGGCTGGGAGCGGGCGAACTGGTTCGGCGAAGCGGGTTCCGCGCCCGCCTATGAGTACTCCTGGGGACGGCAGAACTGGTTCGAGGCGTCCGCGAGCGAGCATCGGGCCGCTCGCGAAGGCTGCGCCCTTTTTGACTTGTCTTCCTTCGTGAAACTGATCGTGGAGGGACCAGACGCCCTCGCCTTGCTCAACCGGGTGTCCAGCGCCGACATCGATGTGGCCGTGGGCCGCGCGGTCTACACGCCGTGGCTGAACGAGCGCGGCGGGATTGAGGCGGACCTCACCATCACGCGATTATCGGCGGCCCGCTTCATGATCGTCACCGGCGTCGCCTCTCAGACCAAGGACGTGGATTGGCTCCGTCGCCATACCCTGGAAGGCGAGAGGGTCGTCATAACGGACGCGACCTCGGGCCTCGCCGTCATCGGCCTTACGGGACCTGAGTCCCGGGATGTCGCCGCCAGATTGACGCCGGACGATCTTTCCAACGAGGCGCTGAAGTTCGGCTGGTCGATGGAAACCGAGTTAGGTTTCGTGAAAGGACGCGTCACACGATTGTCCTATGCCGGCGAGCTGGGTTTCGAGATTTATGTCGGCACAGAGTTCGCGGCGCATGTTTACGAACAGATTATCGACGCGGCGGGTGACCAGATAACCCACGCCGGCATGCATGCGCTGAACTCTCTCCGACTGGAAAAGGGATTCCGGCATTTCGGTCACGACATCACCGACGAGGACACGGTGCTGGAAGCCGGCATGGGCTTCGCCGTGAAGCTCGACAAGCCGGGCGGTTTTATTGGCCGGGATTCGGTTCTGCGTCAAAAGGAAGAGGGCCTTGAGCGGCATCTGGTTTCGGTTCTGATGAAGGATTCGGAACCATTGCTTTATCACAACGAACCGATCCGTCTGGGCGGCGAAACAGTCGGGTATATTACGTCCGGCATGTACGGCCACACACTCGGCGCGTCGGTGGGCCTGGGCTATGTCAACGTATCCGGGCCGGTTGCCGCTAGTGACGGCTTCCAGGTCAGAGTCGCCGGAGAAGACCTGCCCGCCGAGGTGTCGCCGCAGGCGTTTTATGATCCGCCCGGCGCCCGTATGCGCGGATAAGGGACGCCGCCGCGGACCGTGAGGCCGCCGTCAGTCAGCCGGCGTGCAAAGAGGCCCGCGTCCGTATAATGAAATATGCGGATGAGAGGCCAACCTTGAGAGGAGGGGTTAAGGCGGATGACGGTGTTCAGGCCCGGCCCGACGCCTGATCGTCTCTGGGACCATTTGGAGAGTTAAGCTATTGTCAACGCCCGCCACGGCAATTATGACATCAAATGTTGTTATGCGGTCTAGTGACAAGGATGGGACATGACCACGGGCACCAATGGTGAGTTGCTGCGCCTGCTGACCTACTTGAGAAAATGGTCGCCGGCGCCCGACGCTCCAAGCCATTTGATCATGGTGAGCTTCGACAGCCTCGGAATGACCAAGGAGGAACAGGAAAAACTGAATAAAAAACTGTCCGAAGCCTTCCAGCGGTTTTGTTTCCGGCGGGAAGCCGTGGCTTACCGGATCAGCACCACGGACACGGCGTTGTTGGTGAAATTGAACGAGTACAATCAGCTCGAGAGCACGTCTGAATTGAAGGTCGATTTGATCCGCGTGATTCAGCAGAACTTTCAGGTCTATTTCAACAATATCGATCAATCACGTCTCGTTAGAGTCTTGAACCTGCAAGGGCGCCTTCAGAACGTCATAAAATTCCTGGAGACCGTCGATGACCGGAAAAAAGAAAGCGGCATCCAGGACGATGGAACGCGAACTCTGCGGGAAAGCGATATTCAGGCCATTCGCGACATTCAACGCCAAATGGGTCGAAAGACCTTCGCCGAGAACTTCATCCGCAACCAGAAGACGGCCTTGATCACGCCGGGCAAACAGCCGGCGCCCCTGATGGCGGAGTATTTCATCTCGTTTGGCATGATCCAGCAGCACATTTTGAAGAACGTCGATTTCAAGGGAGCCACCGCGGTTTTTTCCCAACTGACCCGTGCGTTGGATCAGATGGTCATAGATTGTTTCAGCGAAATAAATCCGGGTGGTCAAAAATGTTCCTTGAATTTGAATGTTGAGACCGTGTTCACCCACTCGTTCCAAAACCTGCTCGAAAAAGGCGGAGCAAAAGCCTTAAGCAACGTGGTGCTAAAATTTCGCCAGGAGAACATTCTGCAAAATTGGGATCAGTTCAAAACCGGATCCGAATTGATCAAGTCGAAAGGCGGAACGATCGCCGTCGACGCGATCATTCCCGAAACCATCGGGTTGGTTGACCTGCGGCGTTTGGATGCGGGGTTAGCCAAGGTTTTCTGGCGTGAGGGCTCCGAGACCATTTTGCCGCGGCACAAGGGGGTTATCCGGTCCATGCAGGAAAAAGGCATCGTCATGGTGTTGGCCCGGGTCGATAACGAACTTGGGGTTAAGACGGGCCAGGCTTGCGGGATCACCATGTTCCAGGGCTTTCACGTCGATAATTTGATAATCTAACCGACGCCGGGGCGCTGGCTGACGGTCCTGGGTCTGCTGCTGATTTTCAGTTCCCCCGCCTATGCGCGGAGCCCCGCCAACGCCGAAATCCTGAGATATTTCGACGTCATCGCCTTTGGCGCCGAGGACCAGAAGCGCGAAGACCCCCGTGTCATAGAGTGGAACCGGCCGGTCAATATCGTGATCGCCGGTTCGGGGTATCCAGAGTTTCTCGAAACCGGCGTCCGTGACGTCGCCCGCCGCATCACGAAGCCGACGGGTGTTCCGGTCACGCTCACCTATTCCGATCTTTTGAGACGCCAGAACAGGCTGGCAAAGGACCGGCGGCGATACGGCAACCGCGGTTCTGGCGCAGTTCCGGCGCGCTTCCTATAAAGCTGGCGCCCTGTTGGGCCGTCTCGGAGTTAGGCCGCCCCGGAAAAACCCTCCTGGCTAGGCGTGAGCCATTTAAGTATATCAAACATGCCGAATAGCGAGGCGCTCGGTTTCATCCTCCCGGCCCCCAGTTTGTCATTCCCGCGCAGGCGGGAATCCAGCAGGGTGGCCCGCGTTGCAACCAATCATGAGTGACAGCCGGTGATTGAGCGACAAAGGGCGCTCTGGCCCCTCGCCTTCGCGGGGGTGACAAGGAAGGGGCGCGAGGGGACGGAGTGTGGACGCGGGGGTGACGCTCTGGTTTAGGCGAGACGTCATACAACCCCCACCCGCGCGGGGATGATTCCCCGGACGGGGCGAAATCGTCACGCCACCTCTCGGCGGCGCGGTCCGCCAACCGTCATGACCGGGGCCAAGCCCGAGTCACGAACCGCCTGAACCATCCAGAAAACCCGATCAGCTAGGCAAGACCTTGGGAATATTGCTACGATGTCTTCGCGAAAACTAAATCAATCAGATAGGCCCCTTTGTTATTTCTGGTGGAAACGGCGCCATGACATCAACTTTTTCGGCGCCGGACGCTGGACTGGCGGCCAGTTCGCAAACCTTCGACGCCTATCTCGAATTGCTGGCGGAAATGAGCCGCGACTTCGCGGCGTCCCAGGATGTTCAAGGCGCTATTTATCGAGCCTTGCAAAGGATCATCGACAATATCGACGCCATCGGCGGCGCTCTGTTTCTATTGAATGACGATGGAACAATGCTGCGCTGCCACGCCTGCGTTGGCGCGACGGAGATAGTGGGCCTGGAATTGCCGAGTGACATGGGCATAGTCGGCAAGTGTGTCGCCGAGAACGCGGGAACCATTGTCCGCGACGTCACCAAGGATCCGAATTTTTACAAGGGATTCGATGAACAAACCGGTCATACGACGCGATCCATTCTGTGCGCGCCGTTGTCCGTCAAGGACGAGAAAATCGGCGCCATCGAACTGATCGACAAGCGTTCGCGTGACGGACTGTTTTCGAACGGTGATTTGCATCTGCTGGAAACACTGGCGTCTGCGGCGGCGATGGCCATTATCAACACGCGTCAGGCGGCGGCGCTGGTTGAGCAAGAGCGGGTCAAACGCGAATTGGAATTGGCCCGTGAAATCCAGCGCTCGCTGTTGCCGGCCGACGTCGAAGGCGTCACGCGGGTCCAAGGCTACAATCGCCCGGCCCGCGAGGTCAGCGGCGATTTTTATGATTTTTTCCCGCTGCCGGATGGCCGGATCTGTTTCAACATCGGCGATGTGTCCGGCAAGGGCATGAACGCGGCCCTGTTAATGGCAAAAACCTCGAGCCTTTACCGGTGTCTGGGTAAAGGCGCCGTCTCGCCCGGTTATCTGCTGCAAGAGATCAACCGCGAGATCTGCGAAACGGCCACCCGCGGCATGTTCATCACCATGATCGGCGGCGTCTACGATCCCGGCGCCGGAACGGTGCGTCTATGCAACGCCGGACATGAACCCCCCATGGTGGTGGGTAAGGACGGCGGAGTCGCGGCCCTTGAGGCGGAATTGCCGCCGTTGGGGGTTCTGGACGATCCCACGGACGGCAAGCCATTTCCCGAACAGGAAATCATGCTCGATGGCGGCAGCCTATGGATGTTCACCGACGGATTGACCGAGGGGTATCGGGCGGATGGTTCGGAACTCGGACGCGAGGGCGTCGAGCGCATTCTGATTGATGGAAAGAATGATGGTTTAAGCGCCCGCGTGGCCGCCGTCGTGAAAGCGGTGAAACCGGCCGAGGCGGGGTTACGCGATGATATTACCGTACTCGCGGTGGATGATTCGGCCAGACGTCCCGCAGCCGCGGAACCAGTTGAACCCCCGCCCTCTTCTGAGCATTTAATGCATGTTCGTGTGCCCGCCAAACCAGACCGGTTGCGGATTGTTCGTCAAACCGTCCGGACTTGTGTCGATTACTGCGGCGGATGCCAGGAAACCAGCGCGGACGTCGTTTTGGCGGTCGATGAAGCCTGTCAGAACATCATCCGCCATGCCTATGCGGGCAGGGAGGATGGCGAGATCGGTCTCGATATCTGTAGAGAAGACGGTTGTATCGTTATATATTTGCGTGACGTCGCGTGTCCGGTGGACCCGGAAACAATCAAACCGAGAGATTTGGGTGATATTCGTCCAGGCGGTCTGGGAGTTCATATCATCCAGGAGGTGATGGATGAGGCGGCGTATCTGAATCCTCCGCCCAGCGTGGGAAATTTGTTACGTCTGAAAAAGCGCATAAGCTAGGACAAAAACACGACAAATAAACGCTCTAGAGGAAATCCAGGAGCCGCGTGCTCTGAACCGTAACTGAAAAGCACAGGCCATGACGACGCCGGATCGCGATAAATTTGAACGTCGGGCGGGGCTTGAAGAGAGACGGCGATGGAGTATCAAATTATCGAAAAGGGCGATATTGTCGTTGTTTCGTTGAGCGGCGGGATCGACCTGCAAACCTCGTCGGACACACGGAAGATTTTACTGGAGGTGGTCGGCCGGGGTCAACCGGTTATGGTCGACTTGGCGAATGTGGGTTACATCGACTCATCGGGCGTCGCCTCGCTGATTGAGGCGTTGCATGCGGCGCGAAAGGGCGGAAGCAAGCTCAGCCTGATGTCCGTCAGCGATAACGCCATGCGGGTTTTGCAACTCGCCCGCCTGGACAAGGTATTTGTTATCCATGAGGACCTTGAGGCGGCAATATCCGCGGGCTCCTGACGCCAAGGGGGATTGACGCGCGCCGCAGACCCGCGCGTTTCGCGGCGCCGGACTCGCTTACGCAACGCTCCATCGCTGTTTGGGCGTGACGCCGGTGGATCAGTTTGTTCATGCCCATCGCCTGGAATGCGCGGGCGTGTTTGCGAGAGGCGCCTGATGTCGGTCAATGAGCGGAACTTGAGCTGGGAAATCAGTCATGTGGCTCCGGAAGCGCGCGCCGAGGCGTATGGTCATAAAGGCGGCGTCCTGTGGTTCACGGGATTGTCCGGTTCCGGCAAATCGACGCTCGCCAACGCCCTGGAAAAGGCCCTGTTCGACGCGGGCTGGAAAGTGTTCGTGCTCGATGGCGACAACGTGCGCCAGGGACTGAGCGCCGACTTGGGGTTCTCCGCGCGGGATAGGGCCGAGAATATTCGCCGTATCGCCCATGTGGCCGCGCTGTTCGCTCAATCCGGAATGCTGGTGCTGACGGCGTTCATATCGCCTTATCGCGCCGATAGGCGGGCCGCCAGGGACGCGGCGGGAAACGGGTTTTCCGAAATTCACGCCGCGGCGGATCTGGAAACCTGCGAGGCGAGAGACGTCAAAGGGCTATACGCCCGCGCGCGCGCGGGCGAGATACCGGAGTTCACGGGCGTCGGCGCGCCTTATGAACTCCCGGCAAATCCTGATCTGGTGATCGACACTGGCGTGGAACGCCTGGACGTCAGCGTCGAGCGTTTGATCGCCTACTGTCAAGAAACCTATACGGCGTAATGCTTATTCCATATCCAAAGCGCGCAGGTAGATAGAAAGCACCTCTTCCATTTCGCTGCGCTCATTGGGGTTCATCTTGCGCAGTTTCAGGACCTGACGCAGAACCTTGATGTCGAAGCCGGCGCTTTTAGCCTCGGCGAATACGTCCCGGATATCGTCGGATAGAGCCTTTTTTTCCTCCTCCAGCCGCTCGATGCGTTCGACGAAGGATTTCAGCCTATCCGCCGCGACGCCGCCGATATCCGACATATTCGCTCTCCTGATGGTTTTTGAGTATGGTGCTTGAAGGCGGGCACAATATGAGCTTGCGGGGCGCTTTCGCAAGCTCTCATCGAAACATGACGGCGTTGTTAAGTTGCATCGTGAAATGATGGAATTATAGTTTATCCCTTGAGGGAGCGGCACAGGGGCTGGGTTGTGGCCAAATATAAATTTGATCGTGTTGTCGTGATGCTGGTTGAGGACAATAATTTTGTCCGAAAAATCCTGGAGCAATTGCTGCGTCAATTTGGCTTCGAACGGATCGTCGCGATGCAGAACGGCCAGGAAGCCATTGAGCATCTGAAGGTGTTGAAAACGGCAAAGAGTCCGGGGCCGGATATTATCATCGCCGATTTGGTGATGGCGCCAATCAACGGGCTGTTGCTCTGCCGCTGGTGCCGTTCGGCCAAAGAGACGCCGAACCGGTCCGTCCCTTTCATTATGCTGTCGGGCGCCGCGGATCAAGATTACGTCAATTCCGCGCGTGATCTGGGCGCGACCGAGTTTCTGGCGAAGCCGTTTTCCGGCGAGAGCGTCTATCGCAAAATTTTGGAGATCATTGATTTCCCCCGTCAGTTCGTGATGACGCAGCAATACTTTGGACCTGACCGCCGGCGCCGGAAGGGGCCGCCGCCCAACAATGAGGAACGGCGGGAAAAGACGGATGACGATTGTAATATCGTTTATTCGGCGGAAAAGACCGTGAAACCGCAAACGGCCAGCGACGTCTATCTTTTCCGGGTTCAGAATAACCTCAAGGAGCGTGTCGCCGGCGGAAAAGTCGAGCCCATGGAGCGTGGCAGCATTCCCGCGGATATATTGGAGGAGGCGGAAAATACCCTGGAACGCGCGGCCTTGGACTTCACCAAATGGGCGCAGGACTATCTTTCGAGGCTTTCGGACTTCTGTACCCAGGCGCTCTTGGAACCCGGACGCCGGACCACGCAATTTAACGAGATCAACCAGGTCGCCCTGGAATTGCGGGGCCAAGGGGGTACTTTCGGTTACCCGTTGATTTCCATATTCGGCAAGATGCTGTTCGACGTCACACAAGAAGGGTGTATGGAAGACGACAACGCCGTCGAGGTGGTCAAGGCGCATATCGACGCCATGCGCGCGGTTTTGCGTGACAAAATCGCCGGTGACGGCGGCGCTATCGGGCAGGCGCTGGCGAAGACATTGCGTGAAGCCATCGCGAAACAGGACGCCGAGCGCCAGGCCAGGCTTGAGGAAACGGATGCTCAGGCGTCGGGTGGTTAGGTTAGACCGGCCCGCCCACCTGTCCGGTCAAATCGACTTTTTCTTGGGCGGTTTCCCAAGCTTGCGGATCAGGCGGCGAAGGTCTCCATACCCGGTCTCATCGGCGGCTGTCTCCGGCGTCAGCCATTTCCTGTTTCTGGCGCTCGTTTCTTCCCACTCGCAGAACACCTCCCCGGCGCGCATGGGCCCGGCGCGCATGGGCCCGGCGCGCATGGGACAAACCTCGACGCGAAAAATCGTACTCCGTTTTTCATGGCTGAATTCGCCGGGCGGCGCTTTGCCGGCTTCGCCAAGGACGCCCGCTTTCTCGCACGCTTCCTTGCTCGCGGACTCCCAAGGGGTCATATCCGGCTTCGGCGTTCATTTCGGCACGCTCCAGCGCTTGCCGCTGGACGGCGTGATCGGCATGATCTGAAGGGAGCCGCCTTTTTTACGATAAGAAATGACAGCCGACCGGATGACCGCGCGCGATGTCATGAGCGGCCGCTCTCCGAGTCCGCGCCGAGGGTCTCTTCGATAAGATGATCGACTATGGCGCGCAGTGCGTCTTCTTTGTCGAGACCTTCCGATATTTTTTGTTCATAAAGCGCGATTTGCCGGTGAGCGCTCGTCCCAGCTCTCTGAATGGCGCTCAAGTGGTTGATTTCGGCCTCGCACCCCAGCGCCTGGGCGTCCTCGGCCACCAGTTCCTGTAACTCGGCGAGCAAATCGGCGCATGGCGTCACTTCTCCCTTGCCGAAATCGACCAACCCCTCATCCAGGCCATATCGCTGAGCGCGCCAGCGGTTTTCCTTGATCAGCATATGGGCATAGGTGCGCCATCTTTGGTTTGTCGTTTTCAACCGATAAAGCATACGCAAGACACAAACATAGAGGGCGGCGACGGCGCCGGCGTCCTCGATGCGCGGGCAGACGTCGCAGATACGCATTTCCAAGGTGGGGTAGCTGTCGCTGGGGCGCAGGTCCCACCAGAGTTTTGTCGCATCTTCGATCAAGCCCGCCTTGACCAACACGTTCACATGACGGCGATAGCCGGAATAGCTGAGAAATTCGTCCGGCAAGCCTGTGCGGGGCATCTCGTTGAAGACGCTGAGCCGGTACGATTTCAGACCGGTGTTTTCACCTTTCCAAAAGGGCGACGACGTTGACAGCGCCAATAGATGCGGCAGGAAATAGGCCGCCTGGTTCATCAAATCAATGCGCAGGTCATCGTTGCCGCCAAGCCCCGCGTGGACATGCATCCCGCAGATCATCAAGCGCCGGACCGGGGCCTGGATGTCCCGGGCGATGGCGTTATACCGCTCGCCCTCGGTGTGATGTTGCGCGAGCCAGTCAGAGAACGGATGGGTCGAAGCCGCGATGGGGGCGAGGCCGTGTCTGGCGGCGATCTCTCCGATGGTTTTTCGAAGGGTGCGAAGCTGTTCAACGCCCTCGCCGACGGTTTTACAAACGGTCGTGTTGACCTCGATCTGGGATTTCAGGAATTCATGGGCCGTCAGGTTGGGGAAGCGGTCCTCGCATTCCGCAAACAAGGCTTCAGGCGGGTTGGACGCGACCTCACGGGTCTTTTTATCGACCAGCAGGTATTCTTCTTCGATGCCGACGGTAAAGGGCGGCGGGGTCAAGGACATGGCTGCCTCAGAAGAGCTGCCTCAGAAAAACTGCCTCAGAAAAACTGCCTCAGAAAAACTGAACGTGATACCAGTCCTCCGAGTTTATCAGGTCCGACATGACTTCGGCCAACATCGTGCTCCACCGCTCAATCCCGGACAGATCCGTCAACTGGTCCTGATTGATCTCAACCGCGCAATGAGCAAGGCCCGAAGCGCCCCCGTGACTGTTCATTGTATAGGCGACGGCGCGGCCGGAATAGGGTTCGTTTTCGCCGATGCGAAGGCCATATTGTTTAAGCGACTCAATCACGGGACGGGACATGCGTTCGTCGCGGTTCCACATCACGCCGATGTCCCATGGGCGCTCTTCGTCCCCGAAGCCCGGAGAAAAGGAATGAACGGAAAAGAGAGCTGGCGCGCGGCGGCGGCGCTCCCAGGTCTCCACCAGCGCGCGGCGAAGGGTCGAATGATAAGGCTCGAAAATCTCCTCAATGCGCCTCAGCCGCTCTTCCGCGGTCATGTCCTGATTGGGCGGGATGACCGTGTTGTCGGAAATCTCCGGCATTTGATCGGGATGCCCCGGCGGCCGGTTGAGGTCCAGCACCAGGCGGGAATACCCCGCAATCACGGCCTGAACGTCCAGCGCCTCGGCCAGGTTCCGGGTCACCGCCTCCGCCCCGATGTCGTAGGCGATATGACGGTCGAACTGATCCGGACCAAGGCCCATGCGTCCCATATTTTTCGGCACGGCGCGCGACGCGTGATCGCAGCAGAGCACCAATGACGCCGGGGCGCGCTCATTCACCCGCGTCACGGCCGGCGGGTCGTCGGCGCACAGCAGGGGACCTTGGTCGGCGGGGCGTATATCCATGGACGCGACTATAGAGAAATTGGCGGGCGGGGTTAATCAATTGTGGAATACCGGGGCCGCGCCGGGTTTGGGCGGCGCGCCGCGCGAACGGCTGGCGGCGGCAAGTTCGCGCTTTGCGGTTTTTTGGCTTAAGCCCCGGCGCGGGCAGCAGCCGCGCGGGTCCGTATGGGCCTTCAAATCCGTACGGGCCGCCAAAAAAGATAAATCCGCTTGGACCCGGGAACTGGACATGCGGCTGTTCGGAGAGTCATTCTAGGCGCGAGTTAGGCGCCGTCGTTCCCGCCTTCGCGGGAATGACGGGCCGGTTTCTTTTTCCAAATCACGCGACGCCGGGAACACTGTTCACTGCGGGTACAGGAGACGCCAATGGCCCACACACGGCTGAGGAAATTCAACACCAAGGACACATATCCGGAGCAGGACCTGAACAACGACCTCTGTCAGGCGGTCGTTGCGCGGGGGACTTACGTGTTCGTAAGGGGTCAAGTCAGCCAGGATTTGGTGACCAAGGAAAACAAGCACGTCAACGACCCGGCGGCTCAGGCCGACCTGGCCATGCGCAACGTCATCGAAATCATCGAAGAGGCGGGCGCCAAAAAAGAGCATATCTGTAAGTTGACCGTTTACATAACGGACCCGCGCCATCGCGAGCCCGCTTACCGGGCGATGGGGAAACACATTGAAGGCGTGTTCCCGTGCCAAACGGGCTTGGTCGTTCAGGCGCTGGCCCGCCCCGAATGGCTGATCGAAATCGATGCGGAAGTGGTCATTCCCGATTAGAAATAACGCACCGAATGCGCGCGGGCGGGGGCTGGACTTTTTGGGCAAGGGCATTGCTTTCAGGGCCGACATGCCCTTTGATAACCGGGTCCGCTCGCGCGGGCGTGACGACGGGTAAGGGCCCTTTTCCATGCTGAGCCAAAACCAAATCGACCAGTATCACCGCGCCGGATATGTCATCGTGCCAGAATTGATTCCGGCCGGGATGCTCGCGGCGGCGACCGCCCAATTGCGCGATTGGGAGGAAGAAAGCCGCAGCCGCACGGAGAATTACGGCTTTGACACTGTGAACGGGCGCGCGCGTTTCGACCTGCAACCGGGCCATTCAGCCGCCGCGCCCATGCTGCGGCGGGTCGCCAATCCGACGGATGTGTCCCAGGCCTACCGGGATGTGCTGTGGCAAGGGCCGGTGCTGGAGGTCCTGAAGGATTTGATCGGGGCCGACATCCGGTTTCACCATTCGAAGACCAACACCAAGGCGCCCGGCGCGGCGACCAAGGTTGATTGGCATCAGGATCACGCCTTTTCGCCGTTGAGCAATCCGGACATGGTGACCGTGCTGATCATGCTGAACGACATGACGGAAGCAAACGGCGCACTGAAAATCGTCGAGGGCAGTCACAAGGAACCCAAGAGCCATTACCGTGGCGGGGCCTTCGTCGGAACCATTTCGAACGAGGATTCGGCTGACTACGAGAGCCGCGCGCGCCTGATTTCGGGCCGGGCCGGAGATGTCTGCTTCATGCATACCTGGGCGGCGCACGGCGGCGGTAATAACCGGACGGACGCCGCCAGAAGCCTGCTGATCGCCGAATACATGGCGGCGGACGCGGCGCCGTTGGCCGAGAGCCCCATAGCAAGCCGGGACACGGGCCGTTTGCTTTGCGGGCGGGATCTGAAAACGGCCCGTCTGGTTCAAGCCGAGGTCGAGTTGCCGGTTTACGAGGACGACAGCTTTTTCGGATTGCAAGAGAAAGCGGCCGCGGAAGGGCGTCCCGCATGACTTTTTCGATTGCGGGGCGTTGTCCCGTGACGGGAGGTTTGGGCGTCGCGGTGACCACGTCGTCGATTGCCGTCGGGGCGCGCTGTCCCTGGGTGCGGACGGGCGTCGGCGCTGTTTCGACGCAGAATATCACGGATCCCATGCTGGGAACTCGCGTTCTGGAAATGCTGGATGAGGGAGAAGCGCCCAAACAGGCGTTGGATCATCTCGCGCGGATCATGCCGTTCATGGCTTACCGCCAGTTGATCGCCATCAACGGGCGCGGGGAAACGGCGTCTTTTTCCGGCGGGGAAACGCTGGGCGTCCACGGCCGCGCCGAGGGTGAGAACTGTGTCGCGGCTGGAAATTTGCTGTCGAACGATGGCGTTCCTCAAGCGGTCGTTGACGGCTTTCTGGCCGATAAAGGCGCGCATTTGGCGGACCATCTGCTGGCCGGCCTGGAAGCCGGATTGGACGCCGGCGGCGAGGAAGGCCCGTTGCGTTCATCGGCGCTTCTCGTCACGGAGGATCAGGATTGGCCGGAAGTAAGCTTGCGTATCGATTGGACGGAAAGCTGTCCCATTGAGGAGTTGACGGCCCTGTGGCGGGCCTATGCGCCCCAGAAGTATGATTACGTCAAGCGCGCCGTCGATCCCGCCGCCGCGCCCGGCTTCGGCGCGCCGGGTGACGAGTAGGCGGTCTTGAGTTGAGCGCGTCTCTCGTGAAAACGGGCGGCGGGATTGCGTTGACCGCCCTTGTTCTGGGCGCGTTGTTCGCGGGCGCGTCCACGTTGTTTGTCCGGCTGTCGGACCTAGGCCCCATCGCCAGCGCCTTTTACCGGGCATTTTTGGCGGTTCCTTTTCTGTTGATCATCTTGAAATTCGAGAAGCGGGCGTCTCCGGGCGCTTCCGGACCCGTCGATGGGCGAGGGCGTTTGCTGCTGGTGTTAGCCGGCATGTTCTTCGCCGGCGACTTGTTCTGCTGGCATCTGGCGATTGTGAATACGACGGTGGCCAACGCCACGTTGCTGGCCACGCTATCCCCCATCTATGTCACCGTTATCTTGTGGGTGCTGTTTCGAGAACGGCCGAAGCTCGCCTTCGCTGCGGGAACGGCGGTCACTTTCATCGGCGCGTGCTTCCTGATCGGCGACACCCTGGCGTTCGACCCCGAGCGTTTACTGGGCGATGTCTACGGACTGACTACCGGTTTGTTCCTGGCGGGCTATATGGTCTGCGTCGGGCGCTTGAGGTTGACCACGAATATCGGCGCCGGCGCCCTGATGTTTTGGAGTTCCGCCGTCACCGCCGCCGTTCTATTGCCGTTGGCCTATGTGATCGACGGAAACCTGATTTCGGGCTCGCTGGAAGGCTGGTTGACCCTGCTGACCCTGGCTTTGGTCAGTCACGTGGGCGGTCAGGGATTGATCGCCTACGCCATGGCGCATCTGGCGACGGCCTTCGCCTCTCTCGCCCTGGTTTTGGAAGTTGCCGCCGCGGCGGCCTTGGGCTGGCTGTTCTTGGAAGAAGCCCTGACGCTCTGGCAGAGTTCGGGCGCCGTTATCGTCATCCTGGGCGTGGTCATCGCCAGACGCGCGACGCGGTAAGGCGCTCCCGGGATTGACGTTGCCCCAAAACACCCATACATGGGGCCGATGACGAGTGATCGCCCGTTCCGCGCAACCGTTGAAAGCCCGTGTATAAGCGTCTGCCGGATCGACGGCGACGGCGAATATTGCGCCGGCTGCTGGCGCACGCTTCAAGAGGTGTCCCACTGGCGCGGTTACACCGATGGCGAGAAACGCGCGGTCTTGGAGAAATTACGTGAACGCCGGCGCGAGGCGGGGATCACGAACGAGCGGGATGAGCGCCGCCGGGTCCGTAAAATCCGGGCCCGGGCGCGCCGAGGCTAGCTTACCAGCTTCCCGTATTTTCCATGGACGTCCAGGGTTCGGCCGGCGGCAGCGGTTCACCCTTTTGCAAGAGTTCGACGGAAATGCCGTCCGGCGAGCGAACGAAGGCCATGCGGCCATCGCGCGGCGGACGGTTGATGGCGACGCCGCCGTCCCGCAGGCGCTGACAGGTCTCGTAGATATTATCGACGCCAAACGCCAGATGACCGAAGTTCCGCCCGCCCGTGTAGTCCTCGGGGTCCAGATTGTAGGTCAGCTCGATCGCGGCGTCCGGCGTCTCGTCGGCGCCGACAAAAATCAGGATGTAACCCTGGTCGGAACAGTCGTGGCGCTTTTGTTCCCTTAATCCCAGCAGGCCGCAGTAGAAATGCAGGGATTCGCCGATGTCGGTGATCCGGACCATCGTGTGAAGGTATTTCATTGTTCGTTCCTTTTCCAGCAATGTCGCCAAGTCACTTTGATGATAGACTGAATGTAACATCTGACATCCGGGCCGCCACCCCCATGACCGAACATCCCACACCCTCGCCCGGCGCGGCGCATGTGTCGCGGGTTCATCCCGCCGCGTGGTTAATGTGGGGGTTGGGGGCGATGATGTTCTGCCACGCCTTTTTTCAGCGTGTGGCTCCCGGCGTCATGATTGACGATTTGATGCGCGATTTCGCCATTGACGCGGCGGTCCTGGGTAATTTGTCGGCAATCTATTTTTGGAGTTACGCTCTGATGCAGATTCCGGCGGGGGCGTTGGTCGATGGCGCCGGATCCCGGCGCGTCCTGGTGCTGTCGGCTTTTTGCAGCGCGCTCGGCGCGCTGGGTTTCGCGTTTACCGGGGATTTGTGGCTGGCCTACATGGCGCGGCTCATGATCGGCGTTGGGGCCGGGTTCACGTTTGTCGCCACGTTGAAGCTCGCCGGCGATTGGTTTCCTCCGGGAAAGCTCGCCCAGATGGGCGGCATGACCTTGGGGGTCGGCGTCCTGGGCGGCGTGTTGGGGCAAGCCCCCCTGGCCTGGGCCGTGGAAGTCTGGGGGTGGCGTGAAAGCATGATGGGGGCGGCCGCCTTCGTCATCGTTTGGGGCGGAATGATCGCTGTCCTGATGCGGGACAAACCTGACCCTCTCTCCGGCGCGCGCGCGAATTATCCGTTCCGTCAAACTCTTTCCGGCAGCATCGGCGTCCTCCGCCATGGACCAACTTGGCTGGCCGCCCTTGCGGGGTTCGGATGTGTTGGCGTTTTGCTGGCGTTCGGGGGACTTTGGGCTGTTCCCTACCTTCAGATCACCCAGGGGCTGAGCCGGCCCGAGGCGGCCGGCATGGCGTCTCTAGTGTTGTTCGGGATGGTTCTGGGCGGTCCCGTGATCGGTTCGTTGTCTGATAAGATGAAACGGCGTCGAGGACCGTTCCTGTGCGCCATGGTTACGTTGACGGCGAGTTTTGGCGTCTTGATTTACGCGCCCGGGCTGGGGTTGCGTCAAACTCAGGCTTTGATCTTCATCTGCGGGTTTTGTTCCGGCGCCGTCGCGATTATCCATGCGGTGGGCAGCGAGCTTAATCCGCCAGAGCGGCGGGGCGCCGGCGTTGCTCTGGTGAACGGCATGATGCTGATCGCGGGGGCGGTTTGTCAGCCTCTCATTGGTCTGATTTTGGACGCCAATTGGTCGGGCCGGTTGGAAGCCGGAGTCCGGGTCTACGACATCGCGGCCTATCAATTGGCGTTTTTGACGCTCGTTGGCATGGGGGGCGTCGCCACGTTCTTCGGGATGGTGACGCCGGAAACCCATTGCCGGCCGGTTGCGGCGAGTCAGCCGGCGGCCCGAGGGGCGCCGGACAGGTGACGACGCCGGCAAACGGCCGGCGCCGCGAGGCCCTTACAAGAACAGAAATTCAAACTGAGACGCTGCGCCGCGCTGCGCGGAGAACCCGCGCCAAATCGCGCCAAGAACCAAGAACGAAGCCGGGACGGGCTGGAAAGACATGGGCTGGAAAGACATGGTCTGGAAAGACATGGGCTGGAAAGACAAGGCCTGGAAAGACACGGGCCGGATGGACCGGGGAAGTCATGGAAATGGTGCTGCCGGAGAGAATTGAACTCTCGACCTCTCCCTTACCAAGGGAGTGCTCTACCCCTGAGCTACGGCAGCGCCCCATGGGGCCGCGAACGGCAGGCGTCCGGGCGCGAGGCCGGGTATTGCCACAAGTGGACCCGCCATGCAAGGGGCGGCGACGCGCTTTCGCACCCTATTCCGTTGACGCCAGGACGCCGCCCCGGCGTCGCCATTTCCGCAGAGGCGGGAGTCCGGGCGCCCCGATGAGCGGATCCCGCCGACTTCGCGGGGGTGACGGACGGCTGGAGAACGGATAGGCTCCAGCCGTCTCATCAATCCGAATCGGGCCGCCGCATGTCCTCACCCGAACCGCCGAAGAACCGCTCCGCGCGCTCCGGCAAGAGCGCCGCCTGGAAGGCCAGAAGGGAGGGGCGCCTGAGCGACGCTCTGAGGAACAACCTGAGAAAGCGCAAACAGCAGAAGCGCTTACGGGACGAAGGCGCCGGCGCGGCGGCTGATGTTTTAAAGAAAGACGATTGACCGGCCGGTTCCTTCCCGCCTGTGGATAGCTCTCTGCTTGTCTTGGCTCGCGCGCGTTCGCTAGATTTCGCGTGTGAACCGTCCTGTTAGCTCAAGATGTCGCGATATCGTCGGAGGTGTCTGATGCCCGTCATGCCTGATAGCTGGATCCGCGAGATGGCCGACACCCATGGCATGATCCAACCGTTTCACGAGGGGCTTAAGCAACAAGGGGTGATTTCTTACGGAGTCTCGTCCTATGGGTACGACGCGCGGGCGGCGGCGGAGTTCAAGATATTCACCAATGTGGACAGCGCCACGGTGGATCCCAAGCGGTTCGACGAGCAGGGCTTTGTCGACCGGGAAACGGACGTTTGCGTCATTCCGCCCAATTCCTTCGCGCTTGGCCGAACGGTCGAGTTTTTCCGCATCCCCCGCGATGTCTTGGTGATTTGTCTGGGAAAATCCACCTACGCGCGTTGCGGCGTCATCGTCAACGTGACGCCCCTGGAGCCCGAATGGGAAGGGCATGTGACGCTGGAATTCTCGAACACCACGCCCTTGCCGGCAAAAATCTACGCCAACGAGGGGGTGTGCCAATTCATTTTCTTGAAGGCCGAGGCGGTTTGTGAGATTTCCTACGCCGACCGGGCCGGCAAATACATGGGCCAGCAAGGCGTCACCCTTCCGAAGATGTAATCCACCCCTTGTTTCGGGAACCGGTCATGGTTCCGCCTTATTCCCGCGTTAGACCGATTTCATGGACGTTATAAAAATCAAAGGCGGCGAGCCGCTGTTCGGCTCCATTCCCATTTCCGGCGCGAAGAACGCGGGTCTGCCGTTGATGGCGGCCTCCATTCTAACCGATGAAAACCTGGTGCTCGGCAATCTGCCCCAGTTGGTGGACATTTCCACCATGGGCCATCTGCTGGCGGAGTTGGGTGTGTCGGTCAGCCACAACGGCGAGGCCGCCGACTCCGTCTTCCAGATGCGGGCGGGCGGGATCACGTCCACGGAGGCGCCCTATGACCTGGTGCGCCGGATGCGGGCGTCCGTGCTGGTGCTGGGGCCCCTGGTGGCGCGGGAGGGCGTCGCGCGGGTATCCTTGCCGGGCGGATGCGCCATTGGGACACGCCCGGTGGATTTGCATCTGAAGGCGCTGGAGGCGCTAGGCGCCGAGATAGAACTGGCGAAAGGGTATGTGACGGCCCGGGCGCCCAAGGGCGGCCTTGTCGGGGGGCATATCCTGTTCCCGAAAGTCACTGTCGGCGGCACTGAAAACGCGCTTATGGCGGCGACGCTGGCCAAGGGCGAGACCGTCATAGCCAATGCGGCGCGCGAGCCTGAGATTGCCGATCTCGCCCAATGCTTGACCGCCATGGGCGCAAGGATTGAGGGCGCCGGTTCAGACACTCTCAAGGTCACGGGCGTCGATAAGCTTCATGGAGCCCGGCACCGCGTCGTCCCGGACCGGATTGAGACGGGGACCTTCGCCGTCGCCGCGGCCATCACAGGCGGCAAGGTGACGCTAGAGGGCGCGCGCGCGGACCTGAACGAGAGCGTTCTGAAACTGCTGAGGGGCGCGGGCTGTAAAATTGAGACGGCGGAAGACAGCATCACAGTCAGCCGGGCCAACGGCCGCGTCAAAGGCGTCGATTTCATGACGGAGCCTTTCCCCGGCTTCCCCACCGACATGCAGGCGCAAGTCATGACCCTGATGTGCACGGCCGAAGGGGCGGCCATGTGCACGGAGACGATTTTCGAGAACCGCTACATGCATGTGCCGGAACTCTGCCGCATGGGAGCGGACATCAATGTGCACGGCAAATCCGCCATTATCCGGGGCGTCGATCATCTGTCCGGCGCGCCTGTCATGGCGACGGACCTGCGGGCTTCCGTGAGCCTGGTTCTAGCGGGTCTGGCGGCGGAGGGCGAAACCACGGTCAACCGGGTCTATCACCTGGACCGGGGTTACGAACGGCTGGAAGCGAAGCTGGCCGCGTGCGGCGCGAAGATCGAACGCGCCTAAGGCGTTATGAAATCAGGTGTATTCGCGCCCCCCTCGGTTTTGACATGATTGGCTCGTTTCGAAGCCGCCGCGGCGTTCGGGACGCTGGTGGCGGCCCCTCGTACGCCGTGCGCGTCCCTTTGCCCGGCCTTCCAGAGGCTGGCGCGGGCCTTGAGAAAACCGCCCCCGCCGCCGCGGCGTCCTTTCCGCCATGGGCCATTGCGAAGAGGCGGGAATGACAAAACAGGAGGGGTGAAGATGATCGAACGCGCGCGGGGATCAGCGCCGGGTAATGAATTCGGAGGCGGGCCGGCGCGTTTCCCAACCCGAGCGCTCCAATTCCGGGTCCAGATGCTCCTCTATGGGATAACCGACGCAGAGATAGGCGATCAGTTTCCAGTCACTGGGCAAATCCAGCGCCTCCATGACCTTCTTGGGCGTCAGAATGGACACCCACCCCACGCCAACGCCCTCCGCCCGCGCGGCCAGCCAAAGCGCCTGCACCGCGCCGGCGACGGAATAGTTCAAGGTTTCCGGCATGGTCCGGCGGCCCAGGCCCGACCCTTGCGCCGTCGAGAGGTCGCAACAAACCGCTATTTGAACCGGCGCGTCGTCCAGACCGGACAACTTGAGCGAGGCGTAGATTTTCGCCTGGCCGCCGGAATACCCCCGAAGCGCTTCCTCGTTGCATGTTTCGAAGTCCGCTCGAATGGCGGCGCGCCGCGCCGGGTCGTCCACGATGACAAAACGCCAAGGCTGCGCATTGCCGACGGATGGGCTGAGCGCGGCGATCTCCAGAAGATTCTCCAGGGCTCCGTCAGGCAATGAATCTGTTCGAAACCGTCTGACGTCGCGCCGCCAGCGGATCAGATCTTGAAGCCCGGCCTGAAACGCGGCGTCGAATTGGGGGGCGCTGGATGTGCTCATCACTTCCGGTTAAGGGGGTTTTGAATGAAGTGCAAGCAAAGGTCCGGCGGAAAATGTGGAAAGGCCGTTTTCTTCCCGCGCCGGATGCGCTAGGACAGGCGACCATCCGCTGCGGACGTGGTGGAATTGGTAGACACGACAGACTTGGGTAAATGACTTGAGTGCCCCGTTGGAAACGACGGGAGTAGAACCGCTCAAATTCGGGGAAACCTTCTCAGGCGACTGATGGCGATCCCGAGCCAAGCCGGTGAAAGCCGGAAGGTGTAGAGACTAGACGGGCGGCGCCTAAAACGTGCGACAACGTCAGGGCGAAGGTATAGTCCAGACCGCAAACGCCGGGTCGGCGGCGGCGAAAGCCGTGGTTGGTACGAAAATCTGTTGATCTTTTTGATCGTGCCGGTTCAAGTCCGGCCGTCCGCACCATTTTCCGCAAGATCGAAACGCGGCGAACGCGATGTTGGCTCGACGCCGCTCCGCTTGGCCGCGGCGGGTTGTTCGGAGAATCGCCGCTCATTGATGACCGGCCCCGAACGGCGCCGGCGCGCGTTGTCGAAGAAATCTGATTGATGGTGGTTTACGCAGACGCATTGAAGCGGCGCATGGACAAGCTTGGAGAAGACCGGCAAAACGCTCTGGCGGCCCGGCTTCAGGATTCCCGGAGATAAATTTGGGCTGACGCCCGGCCCCTTGCCGGTTAGAACGTCCGTATGGCCGAGCCATCGTCACAATCCCTATTCGTTTCGCCGACGCCGTCCGTTCGCCGCTGGCTGCTGACTCTGGGCGTTGGCGGGCTCATCCCTTTTGTTTCGCTGGCGGCCGGCGGCGTTGCCGTCTGGCCGCATCAGGCGCTGGCGTTGACCAGTCTGATTGCTTACGGGGGATCAATCCTGGCGTTCCTGGGCGCGCTGCACTGGGCTCACGGTTTGGCGCCGGACGAGATCACGCCCGGCCGCCGGGCGGGGCATTTGATCTGGGGCGTGATCCCGCCGCTGATCGCGTGGGCGGGGCTGAGTTTGCCGCCGCCGGGGGCGCTCGCCGTTCTGATCGGAGGATTCGCCGCCGCCCTGTTCATTGACCTCAAGGCGCGGGGCGCAGGGCTCTACGGCCCCTTCTTCATCCGGTTGCGGATTGGTTTGACGGCGGGAGCGGTTGGGTCTCTGGGCGCCGCGCTCGCTCTAGTATGAGAGGTCCGGGCCGCCCGCCGCCAACACGGCTTCCAGCAGGCTCTCATGGCTGCCGAAGCCGGGATGCCTGACGATGCTAAGGCGCCAATCCACTTCTCCATCCCGGCCGCGGAACTCGAAGCCGCCAAGGCCATGAAACATTGTCCAGCAATGCTCGCGTCCCGTCAGGGCTCCGGCGGAGACACAAAGTCTGTCCCCTGTCTGACGCCATAGCCCCCGCGCTTGATCGGTCAGGGTTTGCCCGCCTTCCGTCTCACACTCTTGCGTCATGGACAGTTCGTTGTCCGTGTGAAAGACCATCAGCCAAGTTGGCGTGCAGGGCAGCAACGCCTCGTCATGGGCGATCTCGACGGTCGACTCCGCCTTGATCCCGGCGCCGTTCATCAGAAGAGTGATCTGCTTGTCATCCAGAGTGAAAATCTCCTGTCTCACCGGACCACTAAAGACCAGGATCGCGAGAACGGCGGCGAAAAGACCAAAGACGATAGGGACGATGGCGGGAAATTTTGACCTGGCCATGGATGGAGCAGCCTTCAAACAGACCGGGATTTTTTAGCGGCGGCGGATTATTGAGCAATCATCCATTACAAATTTGTAATATGGTGCGCCCATTAGAAATTCTGAAAACGCGGCGGTAAGGGCGCGGGTTATGGAAGAGGTGTCTAATTCTAATGGGTAATCTCAAAATCAAAACAGCAGGGTTGTGTCTTGTCGTCGCGTTGATCGTGATTGGATCGGCGCAGGTTGTTTCGATGTTTCAGATGTATAAGCGGTCTCAGGATGTGGGTGAAGCCTGGACGTCTTTCAAGTTGAGTTTGTCTGATCGCAGCCGCTTGCTTGGTCAATTGGGGGCTCAAATCGGCTATGGCGGGATGATTCACCAATTTAAGAATTACGTTTTGCGCCAAGAAGATGAGCGAAAGGAAAAGATCGTCCAGCATTTGACGGCCGCGCAGGACATCCTTGAACGCTATCGCGGTCTGGATTTGAGCGAGAATGAAACCGCCGCGGTCAACGCCATTGACGAAATGCTCAAGGCCTACGCAACGCAAGCCGACGAGGCGGAAAGCCTCATGTTCGACGCGCTCTCACCCGAGGAGATCGACGAAAAGGTTAAAGTCGATGACGGCCCCGCTCTGGCGGCTCTCGACTCTCTCAATCTTGCGGCGTTCGGGGATGTGGACTTGAGCACGGCCTCCCGCCTTGAATTGGTGATCCTGCTGCGCGAAGCCATGGGCTTCGGCGGGATGATCCACGAATTTAAGAATCACGTCATCCGCAAGAACGCGGATCGCGCCCGGAAAGTCGAAGAAGAAATCGCTCGCATCGGCAACATTATCGCCTCCTATCGCGTTCAAGACGCCACTGAAGAGGAGAAAGCCCATCTCACCAAATTGGAAGAGGTGATCAAGGTATATCAAGCGGCGGTCGAGACGGTCACAAGGATGGCGGCGGCCGGGATGGACTCCCGAGCCATCGATAACACTGTAAAGATTGACGACACGCCGGCTTTGGAAGCGCTTGATGGCCTGCGCACGGCCGTGGCCGCGGATCAACAAAAGAAAACGCTTCAGCTTGAGAGCAACCTTGAATCGATCTTGACCATTTTGGAAAGATTGAAGATTGCCGTCAGCGTCGCGACGGCTTTGATCGTCGCCGGGGCCGTCATCGTCATTCGAAACATTATCATCCAGCCTTTAACCCGTATCACGCGCACGATGAGTGAAATCGCCCAGGGAGATTTGAACGTCGAAGTCGAGGGCGCGGATCGGAAAAACGAAGTTGGCGAGATGGCGATGGCCTTACAGGTCTTCAAGGACAACGCGCTGGAGCGGCGGCGCCTGGAGGGCGAGGCGGAGGAGGCCGCCCGGCGGGCCGAGGTGGAGAAAAACCTTCTGATACGCCGTCTGGCGGACGATTTCGAAAGCGAGATGAGCGGCGTCATCTCGACGGTGGGCGACGTGGCGGAACAGATGCACGGGTCCGCGCAGACCCTGTCGGACACGGCGCGGGACACCAGCGAGCAGGCCGTCACGGTGTCCTCCGCGGCCGAACAGGCGGCGATCAACGTGCAAACGGTTTCTTCCGCCGCCGAGGAACTGTCATCCTCCATCAACGAGATTTCAGCTCAGGTGTCGCGCTCTTCCGTCCGCTCGTCCGAGGCGGTTTCCCAGGCGGAGGAAACCAACACGACCGTGCGGCGGCTTTCCGCCGCCTCTCAGCACATCGGCGAGGTCGTCACCTTGATCAACGACATCGCGGAACAGACCAACCTGCTGGCGTTGAACGCCACCATCGAGGCCGCGCGGGCCGGGGAGGCCGGCAAGGGTTTCGCCGTCGTGGCGTCCGAGGTGAAGAACCTCGCCAACCAAACGGCGAAGGCGACGGGCGACATCGCGTCGCAGATCACCGAAATCCAATCGGCGACGGACTCGGCGGTGCTCGCCATCGGCGGGATTACCGACTCGGTCAGCGAGATCAATGAAATCGCCGCGTCGATTTCCGCGGCCATCGAACAGCAGGACGCCGCCACGCGCGAGATCGCGCGCAACGTCGAGCAGGCTTACAGGGGCACCCAGGAAGTCAGCGAGAACATCGGCCACGTGACGCGGGCCGCGGGGACGACGGGAGCGGCCGCGGGAGACATCCTGAACTCGGCGGGGGACATGAACAGGCAATCCGCGTTGCTGAATTCCAAGCTGATCGACTTTCTGAACGGCGTTCGGGACTCGCAAGACGAATTCGCGGCCCAAACCGGCCAGGAAGCCGCTCTTTAGAGCGCCGGCCGGTTGGTTCGCAACGCCCCTCGCCGCCTAAAAGCGGTTCCGGTGTTTCTGGGGCGTGAACAGGCTGCGGATGCGCCCCGCGGCCTTCCAGAGAGCGTCATGTGTTCAGGTCGTGGCCTTTCCGAGCAGCGCCTTGAGTTTTGAGAAGGCTTTCCCGATGGGATCAAGATCAGGGGCGCGTCGCGGCGGAAACGGCGTTCAAGCGCGGCGTTTCCTGAGCGCCCCGGAGGATCATGGGCGAGAACCATTCCCCGGACCTCTGCGGGCCGCCCGGCGCGGCGTCACGGCGTGATGCGGGCGCGGGCTTTGTCCCGGCAATCGGGGGAATGGCGGAGAGAGGGGGATTCGAACCCCCGATACGGTTGCCCGCATACACGCTTTCCAAGCGTGCGCCTTCAGCCACTCGGCCACCTCTCCGGCGCAAGGGAAGCCGCCCGGTTGATCACGCCAACGGGACGGGCGCGCACCATACAGACGGAGTCTATCGCGGGCAAGCCCGAAGGGCGTGCGTCATGGTCCGGGCGGTTTGAGCCCCCCCTCGCCCCGTCCGGGGCGCCCTTCCGGCGCGGGAGGAGTTTATATGACGGTCTCGTCCGGGCGCCGGCGGGTCATTCCCGCGAAGGCGGGAATCAAATGCCGGAATCTAGAGCAATCTTCTCCGCTCATGATTGGCCGGAACGCGGGCCGCTGGTCAATAAACCGCCAGCCGCCGCCAGTCCGGGCGCGGACGGGTGGTTTTGCGTGCCATGGCGCCCCTCATGACGTATATCAGGTGAATGACGATCAAAAAGGCGTTGCATGGAGTTGGTTGGATTCTGCTGGCGACCGCCTTCCTGGCGGCGTCGGCGGAAGTCGTGGTGCGCGCCAGCCCAGATGGCGGGCGGCTGTTCGTCTCCACGCGCGACCTCTGGTATCATCTGGCGCCCGGCGACCTGATCGTTATGGAACTGAGGCTGGAACAAAACGTCCCGTTCCTGTTCGACCCCTTTATAAAGTTCCTGATGAAATTTCCGGCCTGGGTGCTGATAGGCGGCCCGGGCGTCGTGGTTCTGTGGAAGACCTGGCCCGCGCGGCGCTACACGGAAGAAGAACTGGCGGAGTTGGCCGAACGCGAGGAAACGCTTTTCCTGTATGACGAGTTAGCGCGCGAGGCCCGCGCCCAAGGCCATGATTTGGACGGCGACGATATGGCCCCCAGCCATGTCTTGCATCATCGCCTGGACCAGGAAGCCTTCGGCGCTGCGGACGTCCAATTACCGGGGCTGAATCCCGACGGCACGCTGGATTATCATGAGACGGCGGAGCCGGTCTCCCATGGAGATGACGGACTGGACGGCATCGATTGGAGCGACGTGGATGCGTCCGCCGAGGGCGCCGAGGGCGGAACCATTGAGGACAGCGGCGGGTTTCCGCCGCCCGGCAAGGACTGAATAGGGTTCCCGCCGCAGCTCCGGCGGGGTGGACCGCCGCCGGTCATACCGGAACCGGAATCATGGTCTGGGCCGGGGTTGAGCGGCGCCGTGACCTGGAATTCCCGTGACGCGAGTCCCTAAGTGTCGCCGGTTTTCAGCGCGGCCAGGAAGGCGGACTGGGGAATTTCCACGTTGCCGAACTGACGCATGCGTTTCTTGCCCTTCTTCTGCTTTTCCAGAAGCTTTTTCTTCCGCGTGATATCGCCGCCGTAACATTTGGCCGTCACGTCCTTGCGCATGGCGCCGAGCGTCTCCCGCGCGATCACCTTGCCGCCGATGGCCGCCTGAATGGCGATCTTGAAAAGCTGGCGGGGGATCAGGTCCTTGAGCTTCCGGCAAATCCGGCGTCCGCGTGTCTCGCTCTGGGATTTGTGCGCAATAAAGGACAGCGCGTCCACGGGCTCGGCGTTCACCAGAATGGAAACCTTCACCAGTTCGCCCTGCCGGAGACCATCCATTTCGTAATCGAAACTGGCGTAGCCGCGGGTCACCGATTTCAGCCTGTCGTAGAAATCGAACACCACCTCGTTCAAGGGCAGGCGGTAGACAGCCATGGCCCGGCTGCCCACGTAGGTCAGGTCGATCTGCTCGCCGCGCCGCTCGGCGCACAACTGCAACACCGCGCCCAGATATTCGTCCGGCGCCATGATGCTGGCCTTGATCCACGGTTCCTCGATGTAATCGATACGCGCCGGGTCCGGCATATCGACCGGATTGTGCAGCTCTTTCATGGAACCGTCGTTCAAATGGACTCTGTAGACCACGGAGGGCGCTGTGGTGATCAGGTCCAGACCGAATTCCCGCTCAAGGCGCTCCTGAACGATTTCAAGATGCAGCAGCCCCAGAAACCCGCAGCGGTAACCAAGGCCGAGCGCCACGGATGTTTCTGCTTCGTAATGAAAACTGGCGTCGTTCAGGCGCAGCTTTTCCAGGCTGTCCCGCAAGTCCTCGTATTCGCCCGCGTCAATGGGGAAAAGGCCGCAGAACACGACCGGGATGGAAGGCTTGAAGCCGGCCAGGGGCGCGCCGGCCCGGCGGTTTTCTTCCGTGATCGTGTCGCCGACCAAGGTGTCGGCCACCTGTTTGATGGCGGCGGTGATGTAACCCACCTCGCCCGGGCCCAGCCGGTCCACCTTGGCCGCCTTCGGATGGAAGCGGCCCACTTGTTCCACCTGGTGGTTGGCGCCGGACGCCATCATGCGGATCTTTTGACCACGCCTCAGCACGCCGTCTTTCACGCGAACCAGAATCATGACGCCCAGGTACGGGTCGTACCAGCTGTCCATCAGGAGCGCCCTCAGGGGCGCGGTTTCATCGCCCTCGGGGCTCGGCAGGCGTTCGACGACCGCCTTCAGGACGTCCGCGACGCCGGCGCCGGTTTTGGCGGACACTTCCAGGGCGCCGGAGGTGTCCAGACCGATGACGTCCCCGATCTGCTTTCTCACCCGGTCCGCCCCGGAGGCCGGCAGATCGACCTTGTTGAGCACGGGAATGATCTCGTGATCGTTGTCAAGCGCCAGATAGACGTTGGCGAGCGTTTGCGCCTCCACGCCCTGGGTCGAGTCGACCACCAGCAGCGAACCCTCGCACGCCGCCAGCGAGCGGCTCACCTCATAGGCGAAGTCCACGTGGCCCGGCGTGTCGATCAGGTTCAGCACGAACGCCTCGCCCGTGTCCGGATGGGTGTAATTCAAGCGCACGGTTTGCGCCTTGATCGTGATGCCCCGCTCGCGCTCGAGCTCCATGTTGTCGAGCACCTGCTCCCGCATCTCGCGATCGGTCAAACCGCCGCAGATCTGGATCAAGCGGTCGGCCAGGGTGGACTTGCCGTGATCGATGTGCGCGATGATGGAAAAATTGCGGATGTGCGTAAGATCGGCCATAGCGGCGATGATCTATCCTAAATCCGCGCCCGGCGGAAGCCTGTTCGCGCGACATTCGGACCGTCTCGCGGATTTGCGGCTTCCCCCGTTTCCCGGACCGGGCGGCGGGCTTGACCCTGACCGGGGCTGGAGCCGGATTGAGGCTTGTCCGGAAGGGGCCTAGCCGCGCATCCGGCGCAGGCCGGCGACGCGCGGTCCCAGGATGTTACGCGCCCGGGCGTCGCGCAGACCCTCTTTGTACTCCCGTTCCGTGAAGGCGCGCCCGCACACCATGCAGTTGACCGGGCCGAACGGAGATTTGTCCGCGTCGAACCCGCCGGGCATGATGTTCTGCGATTCGCCGCATTGCGGACAGGCGACGGGCGGCAACGAGTCTGACATGCGTCCCCCTTCCCTGAAATTCGAGTGACGAAAGTCATGTGGGGATGTAAACCAAAAAGGTCCAATCACACTTCGCGTATTTATCCGCAGAGCATTGAGTCATCAGTTGAGTTTGTTGTGACCCGAGTCAGTTTCGTCATCCCGCTGTACAACAAGGCCCCGTTCATAACCGGCGTGCTGAGCGCGATAGACGCGCAAACGGGCGGCTTCGAGCGAGAGATAATCGTCATCGACGACGGCTCGACGGATGGCGGCTTTGAACATGCGCGGGAAAGCCTGGCCGGCATGCCGGGCGCCCGGCTGTTCAGACAGCCGAACCAGGGTCCCGCGATTGCGACCAACCATGGCGTCGCGGCGGCGAGCGGCGACGTCGTAAAGTTGGTCGATGCGGATGATCTGCTGGTGGCGGACGGCGCGGCGGTTCTGCTGGACGCCATGATCCAGCGCGATCTGGATCTGGTGCTGGGGGACTTTGAAGAATTTGACGGGCCGCCCGATCTAACCGCGCGGGACCGCGCGGGCGCGGCCTTCATTCCCCATGACGACCCGCTCGAGACCGTCATTGGCCGGGGCTTAGCCCGGACCAGCCACACCTTGTTCAAGCGGGACGCGTTCCTGAGCGCGGGCGGCTGCGACCCCGGCGTCTTCGCGCAGGATCATTCGCTGTTTTTGAACCTGTGTCTAAGGGGACGTCTGGGACAACTCCGCGGCGTGATCTGCCTGGCGCCCCGGGAAGCGCCCGGCAGGATCATGGACAATCAGGCGCAACTGACGCACGATTCCAGTCTCGCGATCGCCCGCTTCCTGGACCGGAACAGGACCGGGCTGACTGCGGCTCATATCCGGTTGGGCAAGAAAAAGGTCCTGGGACGGATCGCCAAATGGCGCCGCCGGGAGCGAGGGGCCGGCCCGTTCGACCGGTCGGCGCGCCTGAACCTGTGGAACCGGCTGGGCGGACGCGTCAGTCCTGAAACGCTGATCGAGCTTTGCAGTTTGGTGGCGGAGGGCCGCTCCGTCCGGCTGGCTCCGGCGGCGATCATTCCGCCGGAGGAAGTCCCGCTCTAGGGCCGGACCTGGTTCAAATCCAATAGCGGGTGCGGGCGGCCAGGCGCGGCGCGGCCATGAAGCCGCCCGCGTTCGCGCCGTGCCGGGTTGCGGCGCGCCGGAAGCCCTTGAAGCGTCCGAACACGCGCCCGGCGGCGGGTCGGTTTTTGTAACGCCTGGCGCCGGAAGGATGGGGCGCTTTCCGGTTGGACCTGTTCGGAATGACGGGCGTGACGCGCCGCCGTTCCAGCCAGGCCCGCCAACGGGACCCGCCATTGGTCGGCGCCGCGGCCTTTATCCGCGATCAGGCGGGCGGCGGCGGCCTCGAACTCCCTCGCAATGTCCTTCAGACCGCTTTTGAATCGAACGCCGTCCAAGGTCCCGCCCGCGCGGGATTTCTTCAGCGCGGCCAATTGGCGAAAAACCAAACCGTTGCGGGCCCGCGCGCGTTGAACCGCGGCCGGCGGTCTAGCAGTCGAGGATTGGCGGTTGCGGAGCAGCGCCGAGGGGCCGCAACACGCGGACGGCGCCCGGGATCACCCGTTCGTCATCACCCCGTCCACGTCCCGCGGCCCGGTGCGGCGGATGCGGTTTGATCAGCTCCCATTGTTCGTCCGAAAGCTAAAAACAGCCCTTCATGGCCTGAAACCTCCGGCAATCCGTTCCAAGATATCGAACCCGCTAATGAGTGATGGGTTCCGGCCCTAAAGGTCGGGGTCGGGCAGCCCATTTTGACGGCACGCGGCGACCACCGTGTTGCGTAACAAGCACGCGATGGTCATGGGTCCCACGCCGCCCGGCACCGGCGTGATGGCGGCGGCGGTCCGGGAGGCCTCGTCGAACGCGACGTCGCCCGCCAGACGGGTTTCGCCCTCGCCCCTTTCGGGGGCCGGGATTCGGTTGATGCCGATGTCGATCACAGTGGCGCCCGGCTTCACCCAGCCGCCCTTGACCATCTCTGGCCGGCCCACGGCGGCGACCAGGATGTCCGCGTCCCGGCAGAGCCCGGCCAGATCGCGGGTGCGGGAATGGGCGATGGTAACCGTGCAGTTCTCCGCCAGTAACAGCGCCGCCATGGGTTTGCCGCAGATGTTGGACCGGCCCAGGACGACGGCGCGCTTGCCCGACAGGTCCCCTAGCCGGTCCTTCAACAGCATCAAACAGCCAAGGGGCGTGCAGGGGATCAACGCCCCCCCGCCGCCGGTCCAGAGCCTGCCGGTGTTGACCACGTGAAACCCGTCGACATCCTTGTCCGGTTGGATGCGCGCGAGAACCTTGCGCTCGTCGATCTGTTCCGGCAAGGGAAGCTGCACCAGAACGCCGTTCACGGTCGGGTCGGCGTTCAGTCTGTCGATCAGCGCGAGCAGACCGGTCTCCGACGTGTCCGCGTCCAGTTCGTGAGTCATGCTTTTCATTCCGGCCTCGGCGGTCTGTTCGCCCTTGTTGCGGACATAGATCCGGCTGGCCGGATCGTCGCCCACCAGGACGACCGCCAGCCCCGGCGTCACGCCGTGCGCGGATTTTAACCAGGCGGCGGTTTCGGCGGCGCGGGCGCGCAACCCGGCGGCGAAGGCTTTTCCGTCAATCAGGGCGGCGGGCATGGCGGTCTCCCGGGGGCTAAAACGCATGGAACGATGAGGAACGGCGGGCGGTCAGCCAGAAATCAGCGAGAAGCGCAGATTGTTCAGGAAACGCTCCAGGAAGATTAGGGCGAAAATGACGATCAGCGGCGACAGGTCCACGCCGCCCAGGTTGGGCAGCGCGCGCCTGATGGGTCCGGCCGCCGGTTCGGTCAGCCGGTGACAGAAATCTCCCACCATGTAAACGAAGCGGTTCGAGGTGTTGATCACGTTGAAGGCCACCAGCCAACTCATGATCACGCCGACGATCACCACCCAGTAGTAGAAATTCACGGCCAGAATGAGAACGAGCAGCAACGGGTCGAGAATGACTTCCATGGGCGGGGGCGGGTCCTTGCGTGGCGGCCAATGATCCGAATTTAAACACAACGCGGGCGCAATGAAAGCCCCTCGTCCGCAGGGCCGCCGTTCCCGGGCGGGCGGGGCGGGCCGCCGCCATGGACCGCCTAATCGCCGCTTGATGGGCCGCTTGACAGACCGGTCCGGCTCCGGACATTATCCGCGCCGTTTCGCCCCCCGGCCGGTCCGGGGCTTTCGATCCATGGGGCCGTAGCTCAGTCGGGAGAGCGCGTCGTTCGCAATGACGAGGTCAGGGGTTCGATTCCCCTCGGCTCCACCAATTTTCATACGGACAACTGCCGCCGCCCTGGGTCGTCAACGACGCCCGCGCGGATGCGTGGGACGGTTTCACCGCCGTCGATTCATCGCTGGGGGGCAAGGGCGGCGTTTGGTGCGTCCGTCGCGTGGCGCCAAAAGACCTGCGAACCTATCTGAACGGCAGGGAACAAATCTGGCGAAGCCTTCGAACTTAAGGACCACAGAGAAGCCAGAACCCGGTACTTCGCGAAGTCTGCCGAGATCGAGGCGATATTCGAGGCGGCCCGAAAACTTCGAGACGCCGACCCTTCTAAAACGGCCAAAGAGCGGGTGCGGCGGACCCGTTGGGCCAACCGCGTGGAAGATACATCGGACAAGCTGTTGGAACTCCTGAATGATGCGCCGGAACCACTGCCCCGCCTTCCCCAAGTTCCCGAGGAACTCATCAAAAAACGGAAACCCTTCGCCGTTGCCGACGTTCCAGGTGATGAGGATGACGCGGCGAAATGTGTCCTACAGCTGTAACGCGACGGTTAAAACTGTGGAAACGGCATATACCGGAATATAACGGCATACCGGGGGTTTCGAACCGGAATATATTGGCATTTCAATGGGATATAGCGGCCTATCGTGGCACGTGGCGGCACAGAGGCCGTTTTATCGGCGACAGGCAAAATTGAAAAACCGCGCCCGCCCCGCCCAACCCGAAATTTCCGGCCGGTTCCAAAAATGGTTCAATATCAATGGTTAATGGCAAATGCGGGCGATCCGCCGGAAAATTAAGTGGGAAATCCAGTTCCCACTTACGATAACAGACTGATATTAAACATGAAATCGTGATTTTGGCCGGATTTTCGCATTTTGGAAGTGAGAACTGGATTCTGGCCTTCCCGCAGCGGCGCTGGGCGGCCTCGGCGGCAATCACGGTCGAGCGCCGCCGAAAACCGCCGCCTAATGACTCTTTGAATACATTCCTATATTCGGACTGTGCATGGCGCGACGACGGGTGCGGCGGACACATTATACATGGCGCCGCCATCGGCCTGCTGTAATGCGGCAGGCGACCTTGTCTATCTGGAAATGCGGGATATTTCCAATCACCCGGACGGGCCGACTGCGAACGTCTGGCCGGACAACTGGCGGGCGTCCGGGGCCGGTTTATCCTCTCGCTCAACGATGCGCCCGAGGTCCGCGAAACCTTCCGCGCGTTTGAGATTGAGGCCGTGGAAACGACCTACACCGTAAGCTGGAAGACAGAGAGCCGCGGCAAGGCCAGAGAGGTGATCATCTCCAATACAGGATAAGGAATGATTGCGGCATGAAACAGGTTCTTGACCCGTGTTGCGGCGGTAAAATGTTCTGGTTCGAAAAAGACAGCCCCGAAGTCCTCTGTGGCGACCGCCGCGCCGGAGAATATACCCTTTGCGACGGGCGCACACTGAAAGTTGAGCCGGACCGGATCATGGACTTCCGGGACCTGCCTTTCGCCGACAAAACCTTCCAACTCGTTGTGTTCGACCCGCCCCATCTGCGCTCTCTGGGCGACAAGTCATGGATGGCGCTGAAGTACGGCAGGCTTGATCCTGATACATGGCCGGACGACCTCACGGCGGGTTTCAATGAATGCTGGCGGGCGCCGCGTCCGGGCGGAACCCTGATCTTTAAATGGAATGAGACGCAGATCAGCCTGGCCCGGGTTCTCAGGTGTTTCGGGCAAAAACCGCTGTTCGGCCACACCACCACGCAAAACCTCAAGACCCACTGGATGACGTTCTACAAACCAGACCCCCCAGAGTAAGACCCATGCCACGTATACTGATCCTAAGCAATGACCCGGCGCCGGGAGCGGTAGGGATCAAGCGGAGCGCCATCTCCATCAACCGGTCGGCTCAAACGCCCTGAGAAAGTCCGGCGGCTCCAGTGGCTACGGCGGCCACTTCAGAGCGGTCCAAGGGTTCCGATATCTGGGCTCGCGAACCGCATCACAAGCGGCGGCAAAACCAAATGCGGCAACCTAGACATTATTCCTAAGACGTCCACTGACAGGTCAAGCCGTCGAGGATCGGTTGCGCCAATCGAGGGCGCCGAGGTTCCCCCGGACGGCGAATCGCTCGGACAAACAAAAAAATCCTGTGACAGTTTTGCCTGTCGCAAAATCCAATTTTAGGCGTCGCGCTACACACGGCGCCCGGCATGTTCAATGACAATGACAAAGCGCGGCGCCGTTCTATGGGGAACACAACCTTCCGGCGCCGCGCATCCTCATCGGCCGGGGAGATGAATACTGTGGGCGGGCGGACAAGCGCGATGACCAGCTGTTCCCCGCCGTCAACGCCATCGGCCACACCAAGACCACAAGACCACGGTCACGCCGCCCCGGACAAACGGCGTCTGCGGACGGTTCCGCAAAACCATCATGCAGGAATGCGCTGTCAGGCGGCGTTCCGCAAGCAAGGTCTATGGCGGCGCCGGCCAACTGCAAAAAGACCCCGGCGAATGGTGTGATCACGGCAACAATGACCGAACCCGCCAGGAAAAACCTGCAAAGGAAAAACCTGCAAAGGAAAAACGCCCATGCAGACCTTGAGCGGCGATCAACAGATCTGAAAGGAAACGTTCCAGGCTTGATCTGCGTCACGTCCGCCCTGACCTGACGCCGCGTCAAAACGGGCGACCCCCGCCCCTTTCAAAAAGCGGCGTCAGATCAGGGCGGACGTAATATAGCTTAGATGGCCAGGTAGTCGTGCCGCAGTTGTTCGTTGTCAAGCACTTCTTGCGCGGTTCCCTGGAACGCGACCTCGCCCGTATCCAAAATAATCGCCTTGTCGGCAAGTTTGAGCGCCGCAACCGCGTTCTGTTCCACGATAATCGTCGTGATCCCGGCTTCGCGAACTTTGATTAACGCCTTTTCGATATCGTGGCGAACGACCGGCGCCAGACCCTCATAAGGCTCATCAAGCAAAAGGAGCCTCAAGTTCCTCGACAATGCGCGCCCGATGGATAACATCTGTTGTTCACCGCCCGACAACGTCGTGCCTTGCTGGGTCCGGCGTTCCTTAAGACGCGGAAACAGTTCATAGACCTGTTCATGGGACCATCCCGGCGCGCCGGAGATGCCGGCCAGTTGCATGTTCTCTTCCACGGTCAGCCCTTGAATGATGCGCCGGTCTTCCGGCACCAACTGCACGCCAGCGAGGGCCGCGTCGTGCGCCTCGGCCTCATGCAGGGGGACGCCTTGAAGCCACACCTCGCCGGATCGCAGTTCTGGCTCGTCTGTCCGCGCGATGGCGCGCAGCGTGGACGTTTTGCCGGCGCCGTTCCTCCCCAGCAGCGCGACGATCTCGCCTTCATTGATTTCGAACGTGACGTTCTGGACGATATAGCTGTCGCCGTAATAGGCGTTCAGCCCCGTGGCGCGGAAATAGGAGTTGGTCCCCATGCTGCCGGGCGCGGCCGCCGCTTGCGCGTCCATGTCTTGATCTCCCTCGTCGCGTTATTCCTGGTCTTCGCCCAGATAGGCTTCTTTGACCTTCGGGTTGTTCTTGATTTCGTCGGGCGCGCCTTGGGCTATGATCCGCCCGCCCGCCAGCACGCTGATCCGGTCGGCCAGGGAAAACACCACGTGCATGTCGTGTTCGATAATGACCTTGGTCATGCCGCCTTCCTTGATGGTCTTCAAGAGATCGATCGTCGCATTGGTGTCGGCCCGGGCCATCCCGGCGGTGGGCTCGTCCAGCAACAACAGCTTCGGGTGCTGAATGAGACACATGGCCAGTTCCAGGCGGCGCTTGTCCCCCCGCGACATGGCGGACGCGGCCAAATCCATCTGCTGACGCAGCCCGACGCTTTCGGCGATGTCTTCCGCTTCTTCCTTGATCGCTTTCTCCCGGTGGAAGCACTTGAACGGATTCAAGGTGAAATCGCCGTCACGCTTCGCCAAGGCCGGCACCATGACGTTCTCCAGGACCGTTAGATCCAGAAACACCTCCGGCGTCTGAAAAACGCGGGCGACGCCCAGTTGGTTGATCTCATGGGGCTTTTTCCCGGTCAGGATGTCGCCGTCAAAGATGACCGCCCCCCGATCCGGTTTCAGCCGGCCAACGCAAACGTTCAAGAGCGTTGATTTTCCCGCACCGTTCGGCCCGATGATCGCGTGAGTCTCACCTTTGCAGACATCCAAGTCGACATCGCTGAGGGCGTGCAGGCCAGCGAAGCTTTTATGTACATCGTCAATATGCAGCACAATGTCGTCAACACCCTTGCGATGCTCCAGGCCCGCCGCTTCCGCCGCTTCCGCAGACATGGTTTCCGTAGCCGTAGACATGGTTCTCCCAGTTTCCTTAGATGATATTATTCCCCGGGCTGCATGGCCCCGGAGCGGGCTTCGCCCTGACGCTTGCGCATGATGAAATCGCCGAGCCGCCGGAAGCCCTCCATCAATCCGCCGGGCAGGAAGATGACGATCACCATGAACATGATGCCCAGAGTAAAGTGCCACCCCTCGCCAACAAACAAGGACACTAAATCGACCACATGAGGCTGAATCCCATCTGGAAGCCATTCAAAGAAGTTGTTCAGAATCCCCTCGTTCCAGGAAGACACCTTTTGCTCGGCGTACTTGATTAAGCCCGAACCCAGGATCGGTCCCAGCAACGTGCCGGCGCCGCCCAGGATTGTCATCAACACCACTTCGCCGGATGCTGTCCATTGCATACGCTCGGCGCCCGCGATGGGATCCGTCACGGCCATCAAGGCGCCGGCGAGACCGGTGTACATGCCGGAGATGACGAACGCGCTCAGCAGATACGGCCGGGTGTTGACGCCTGTGTAGTTCAGACGCTTCTGGTTCGACTTAATCGCGCGCAGCATGGTTCCGAAATTGGACCGTGTGATTCGCTGGGCAATGTAAAACATGACGATCATGATTACGGCGCAGAAGTAAAACCCCTCATAGCCGCTCATTTTAATACCGAACAAGTTGGTGATCGGGATGCCGACCTCTTCAATCCCAAGTGCTTGATCGATGATCCGGACGTCGCCGTCCAGCAAACTCTGGCCGGGACTGCTGGCGATCGCGCGCACTTGCAACCCTGTCTCGCCGTTGGTGATTGGCGTCAGCACCGAGTACGCCAGATTGTATGACATCTGCGCGAAGGCCAACGTCAGGATCGAGAAATAAATGCCCGAACGCCGCAACGACACGAAGCCGATCAAAAAGGCGAAAACAGCCGCGGTCAGAATCGAGAGGAAAATCGCCGGGATGACGTTCATGGTGAGCAACTTGAAAGACCAGAGCGCGACGTAGGAGCCGACCCCTATGAACGCCGCGTGCCCGAACGAGAGATAGCCCGTCAAACCGAACAGAATGTTGAAACCGATGGCGAAGATGCCGAAGATGACCAGCTTCTGAAGCAGGTCGGGATAGTTGGCTCCGACCGGGTGTAGCAAAATCGGCGCCGCCAGCGTGCAGAAGGCCACGCCGATCAGCATATACAGGTCATGTTTTTGTACGTTCTTATCCATGACGCTATTCCTCCATGACGCCTTTCCGGCCCAACAAGCCCCGGGGCATCGTCAACAAAATGACCACCGCGACCAGGTAAATGATAATCTGGTCGATACCGGGAATGATCGATTTGACGAGCGTGGTCGAAGCGAAACTCTGAAGCACGCCAAGGGCGAACCCGGCGAGAACCGCGCCCCCAAGCGAGCCCATGCCGCCGACGACGACCACGACGAAGGACAACACCAGAAAATCCATCCCCATATGATAGTCCGGAGGCAGAATTGGCGTGTACATGGCCCCCGCCATCCCGGCGACCACGGCCGCCAGGCCGAACACGATGGTGAAGCGGCGTTGAATGTTGATGCCCAGCAATCCGACCATCTCCCGATCCTGCATCCCCGCGCGAACGACCATGCCGAAAGTGGTGAATTGAAGGAATGCGAAAACGCCGAATATGATCAACGCCGAGAACAGGAAATACACCAGACGCCACCAGGGATACACCACGGTGTCGCCCAAACCGATCCAGGAACCCACGTTGGCGGCGCCGGACACGACAGCGGGCGCGGTCTGTGGGATCGGGTTCGCGCCAAAGTAATGTTTGACGACTTCCTGAACCACGATGGCCAAGCCGAAGGTGACCAGAATCTGGTCCGCATGCGGACGTTTGTAGAAGTATCGGATCAGCCCCCGTTCCATGGCGATTCCGGCAAGCGCCATTAAAACGATAGTCATTAACAGCGAGAGCGGCACGGAATAGTCGATAATCAAATTACCCGTGGCGTCGCCGAACCATATAACGGGATAGGGCACGATTTCCGGCGGAGGCGTGAAGCCCAGACCCGTGTCGGCGACCGGCTTCGCTTCGCCCAGATTAAGGATACGGTTGAGCGTGACCGCGCAGAACGCGCCGAGCATGAACAGCGCCCCATGCGCGAAATTCACAACGCCCAATGTGCCGAACACCAGGGTCAGACCCAGCGCGATCAGCGCGTAAGCGCCACCCTTATCAAGCCCGTTCAGGAATTGAAGGATGAATGCATCCACGATTTTCGCTCCCCCTTATTCTGATTTTCCGCAGCCGGACGCCCGGGGCTATACATAAAATCGATTAACGAGATTGATTTACGTAAAGAGCCCCGGCGCCGCCCGGAAGAGGACGACCGGCGCCGGGGCTGGACATGAGTTACGCGCCGTCGTTGAACGGGCCGAGTTCGCCGCCCAGTAGGCTGGCCGGATACTCGACCTGAGCACGCGGGGTAATTTCGACGATTTCCAGAACGTCGAACTTCGACGACGGATTCTCTTTACCCTTCACGACAAGCACGTCCTTGAAGCACTGATGGTCCGCCGCGCGGTATTCGGTCGGGCCATTGCCCAGACCGTCGAAATTGAAGCCTTCGAGCGCCTTTCCCACAGCGGACGGCCTGAAAGTGCCGGCCCGCTGACAGGCGTCGGCGTACAGGAGCGCCTGAACGTAGCAGGTGTGGGCGGCCTGCGACGGCGGGAAGCCGTACTCGGTGCCGAAGGACTTGACGAACGCCTTGGAGCCCTTGTCTTTCAGCGACCAGTGCCAGTTGGTGGAACCGAAGATACCGACGACGTTCTTGCCGGCGCCCTGCGCCATCAGACGGGAGTAAAGTGGAACGACGACGGCGAAGTCCTTGCCATTGACGCTCTTGTCGCGCAGACCGAACTGAACGGCCTGGGTCAACGAGTTCACCATGTCCTTACCATAGTGGTTCAGGACCAGCACGTCGGCGCCGGAGTTCAAAACCGGCGTGATGTACTGCGAGAAGTCGCCGGCGCCCAGCGGGGTTCTGACGGCGGCGGCCGTTTCCCAGCCGAGTCCCTCGGTGTACTTCTTGATGGAACCTTCTTGCGACCAGCCCCAGTTGTAGTCGGCGGTCAGATGGTAGGCGCGCCGATCACCGCCAAACGCGTTCTTGAGCACCGGACCGAGCGCGGCGCCGGACATTTCCGTATTGAAGAAGTGGCGGAAACCGTTGGCGCGCTTGTCTTTGCCCGTGGTGTCGTTAGAGTGGGTCAAACCGGCCATGAAGATAACGCCGACTTCCTGGCAGAGCGACTGAACGGCCACGGCCACACCGGACGACGAACCGCCAGTGATCATGACGGCGTTGTCGTTTTCGATCATCCGCTTGGCGGACGCCCGGGCCGCGTCGGATTTGGTCTGCGTGTCGCCGGTCACGTACTTGACCTTCTTGCCGTTGACGCCGTTACCCTTCAGCGCCTTGGACGAGAAGGTGTTCAGCATCCCGCCGTCGCCTTCACCGTTGATGTGCTTGACCGCGAGTTGGTAGGCGCGCAGTTCATCAGCGCCCTCATCGGCGTAAGGACCGGTTTGCGGCACGTTGAAGCCCAGCGTCACATCACCGCCCTTCGGCTCGTTCAGATAACCGGCCAAGGCGCCCTTGGAGAAAAAATAGGGGGACGCAAGCGTCGCCGCGCCGGCGGCGGCGCCATACTTCACAACCTTGCGGCGCGAGATTTTCTTGTTCGAATCCATGATACCTCCCTGGATTGCAGTTTAAAGTTCAACTAGAAAATGTTTACATGAAAAGCCTACAAGCACCAAGCGTCTAACGGCACAATTAATCACTATACTGCAAACATTTTACACGACTGTGTCGTGTCAAACCAGCAAGTCATTCTGATAATCACAAAAGCCTGTCAATTTCCCCGCGAACGGCGGCGCGTTCAATCAATACGGATCAAAAAAACCGTGCTTTACCCGCCTGAATGATTATTCCTTGCAAACCAATGGGACACGCGTCCCGGTCTTACCCGGCGGCCGCGCATCTCGCGGTCCTTCCGGATGGGGCGCCCGAACCAACCGGGCGCCGGAGCACGGCGCGGCGATGGTCCAAATCAGTCACCCATGGTCCGCCGGGACCGCCTTTCCGGCCACGCCCGCGCCTCGTTCCCCTGTTCCGTATTAGGGTTTTCGACCGGGCCGTCCACCATCGGACGTGAACGTGTCTTAGGCGTCTATCCGTCTTTTCCAGACCGCGGGCGTCAAAGGCGGAACAGTCGGGGCGGTCTTGGAAATGAGCAATCCGTCCGCCCGCAAACGACCGTTGGCACCCGGACCGTGAAACGTCAACAGCGCCGGGCCTTGAGCCGCACGCTCGCGGAACGAGGTTCCGCCATTGACGAAGATTACCGGCGTCGTTTGTTTTACCTGAAGCGTCACAGAACCCCGTTCAACAAACCATGCGGGTCATGCGCCCCTTTGTTTTTAACGGCTTTCCATAATTTCATCGGCGTCAGCGGCATATCAACGTGCGTCACGCCATCATCCTTGAGGGCGTCCAGCACCGCATTCACCACAGCCGGGCAGGCGCCGACGCAACCAGCCTCACCGGCGCCTTTGACGCCCAACGGGTTCTTCTTGGTCGGCGCGCCCTCGTAATAGCATATCTCCATTTCCGGGATGCTGTCGGCGCGCGGCAGGCCGTAGTCCATCAACGAACCGCTCACCAACTGACCCGTGCCGGGATCATAGACGATTTCCTCCATCAGCGCCTGGCCGACGCCCTGGGCGACGCCGCCCATCACCTGACCGTCCGCCAGCAGCGGATTGATAATGACGCCAAAGTCATCCATCACCCAGTAACCGCTGATATCGACGGCCCCGGTTTCCGTGTCCACTTCCACCGCGCACGCGTGCACGCCGTTCGGGATGGAGATCACGCCGCGCTCGAACGTGCAGCCGTGGTTCAAGCCGCCGGGCTCCATGCCGTTGGGCAAGCGGTCCGCGTCAAAGGACGCCGCGATCACATCGGGCATGGTGACGGAACTGTTGCCCGCGGAATAAACACCGTCCACGAAAGACACCTCATCCGAGGCCGATTGCAGCAATCGGGCCGCCAGCGGTTTGGCTTTTTCAACGATTTCCCGCGCCGCCCGCCGAACCGCGTTGCCGCCGACCTCAAGTCCGCGCGAGCCGCCATGACCGCCACCCGAGGGCGTCGCGCCGGTGTCGGCTTGCGTAAAATCGATCAGGTTGAAATCGACGCCCAAGTTTGCCGCCAACAACTGCGCGAGCGACGTCTCGTGTCCCATGCCGGTGGAGTGGCTTCCGACGGACAGACGCACACGGCCGTCTTCCGCGAATTGAACGCCGGCGTACTCCCTCGCGTCCCCACCAGTACATTCCAAATAAGGCGCAATGGCGAAACCGAATTTCCTGCCCCTGGCCTCGGCCGCCGCTTTGCGTTCCGGCATCCTCGCCATGTCCGCCATCCGCAGGGTCTCTTCGAACAGATGAGGGAAATCGCCAGAGTCGATATCCAATCCCATGGGCGTCTTGTGCGGCAGCATTTCAGGCGGCATAAGGTTTTGGCGGCGAAGCTCAATGGGGTCGAAGCCCAATTTTCGCGCCGCGTATTCGATGATCCGCTCAATCTGGAAGGTGCCTTCCGGCCGTCCGGCGCCCCGGTACGGGTCCATGCCCATCGTATTGGTGAAGACCGCTTTGCCGGTGTAGTACATGGCCGGAAATTTATACGGTCCGCCCTGGGTGCGCGCGGACCCGCCCGTCGGCGTGAACGGCCCGACGGTCCAGGCGTAGGCGCCGATGCCGCTGATCGTCTCCGCCTTCAGGGCCAGAAAATCACCAGATTTGGTCAGCGCAAGGCCGACCCGCGTCGTCTGGCCGCGGCCATGCGTGTCCGATTGAAAGCTCTCCGTCCGCGTATTCACCCACTTTACGGGCCGCCCAAGTTCCCGCGCTGCGTGCAGCACCATGGGAGGTTCGGGATAGGCCGAGTTCTTCGCCCCGAATCCGCCGCCCACATCCGGCGCGGCGTGATGGAGTTTGTCTTTTTCAATCCCGAGCACGTTGGTCGCGAACGTGTCGCGGTTGACGTGAATGTTCTGGCTGGAGTTCCAAAGCGTGAACGTCTCGCTCGCCGGATCGTAATTGCCCAAACAGCCCCGCGGCTCAATGGGAACGGCGGTCACGCGGTTATTGATAATATCCAGCGACACAACGTGGTCGGCCTTGGCGAACGCTTTCTCCGTGCCCGGCCTGTCGCCCAGTTCGAAATCGAGGCAGAGATTGTTCGGAACGCCGTCCCAAAGTTGCGGCGCGCCGGACTTAATGGCGTCAACGCCGTCAACCACGGCGGGCAACTCATTATAGTCCACCTCGACCGCTTCGGCGGCGGCGCGGGCTTTTTCCCGGGTTTCGGCAACCACGAAGGCCACAGGTTCGCCCACGTAGCGCACGCGGCCCATGGCGAAGCAATGCCGGTCCGGTTCCTTGATGTCGGACCCGTCCTTGTTCTTCCTGACGCCCGAGTTGGTCGGGATCGGGCCATAACCCGCGTCGCGCCAATCTTCCCACGTGAAGATCAACAAAACGCCGTCCATCTCTTGCGCCGCCTCGGTGTCGATGGAAACGATATCGGCATGAGCGTGCTGGCTGCGAACCACGGCGCCATGGGCCTGATTTTCCAGGTTCATGTCGTCGATGTAGGCGCCGTTGCCGGTGAGAAACCGGAAATCCTCGCGGCGCCGGACCGAGTCGCCGATATTGACCTTGTTCATCGCTGTTCTCCCCAACCCAGCGCAGCCTGAACGGCGCGTTTCGTCATAACGCTGATCAGGTGTGACCGATAGGCGCCGTCCGCGTGCATATCCGCGATCAGGTCCCCGGCGTTTACGGCGAGACCAGCGACGCTTCCAGGCGCGAAGCTCTCGTTGAGCGCGGCTTCCATCTCGGGAACCCGGAATACTCCCTCCTGTCCCGCGCCGGTCACGGCGACCCGGACGCCGTCCCCGGTTTTCGCAGCCATGACGCCAACCAGGGCGTAGCGAGACGCCGGGTTGGGAAACTTGGCGTAGCCCGCTTTTTCCGGAACCGGAAATTCCACGCGCAGGATCAGTTCGCCCTCATCCAGACTGGTTTCGAACAGGCCCGCGAAATAATCATCCGCCGCGATCTTGCGCGCATTGGTCACCACCGTCGCGTCAAGCCCCAGAACCGCGGCCGGATAATCCGCGCTGGGGTCGTTATTCGCCAATGATCCGCCAATGGCGCCGCGATTACGCACGTGAGGATCGCCAATGGCGCCGGCCAGCGCGGCCAGGGCCGGGATGGCTTCTTGAACCTCTTGGGCCCCCGCCACATCGGCGTGCCTGGTCATGGCGCCGATGGAAACGACGCCGTTCGCGACGGTGACGCCGGCGAGATCAGAGGCGCCCGCCAGATCGATAACGTCCGTCGGCGCCGCCAGCCCTTGCTTCATCACGGGAATGATGGTTTGCCCGCCCGCGATATAAAGCGCGTCGTCCGCGTTTCGAAACGCTTCAACGGCGGCGGCGGCGCTAAACGCCTTTTGATAGCCGAACGGTTCCATCACCACCCTCCCCGCATGGCGGCGGCGCCCCTTATCACCGCGTCGACGATATTCTGATAACCGGTGCAGCGGCAGATGTTCCCCTCCAATCCGCGCTTCACCTCATCGCGCGTCGGGGCCGGGTTCTCCGCGACGAGCGCCAGGGCGGACATCACCATGCCCGGCGTGCAGAACCCGCACTGTAGTCCGTGACACTCGCGAAACGCCGCTTGCATCGCGGAAAGATTATCCCCGTCCCCGATGCTTTCGATGGTCGAGACCTCGGCCCCGTCCACTTGAACGGCGAACATGGCGCAACTCTTCACCGGCTTGCCGTCCACATGGACAACACAGGCGCCGCACTGGCTGGTGTCACACCCCTGATGAGTGCCGGTTAGGCCGGCGTCGTCTCGAATAAAATCAACCAATAATCGATGCGAGGGCACGGCGCGTGTCACGGTTTCGCCGTTGAGGGTCAAGGAAATCTCTGTCACGGGGGCGGCCTGTTCTGGATTTGAGTGTTCGGGGTTCACGATTTGGCCCTATGGTTTTTTTTATTGCAGCCTTATATCAGCGTGCGGTCGCGCGCTTATCAAGGACCATTTTATACAACCTGACCCCGCCATTGAAATTCGACCAAGCGCCCCGCCGGAGACCGTTCGCATGGAACTGACCGATGAAATCCGCATCAACGCCCCCCGTGAGACGGTTTACGCAGCGTTGAACGATCCGGATATTCTGACCGCCGCCATTCCCGGCTGCGAGGAGTTGGAAAAGGTCTCGGACACAGAATTCAACGCGACGGTCACGGCGAAAGTCGGTCCTGTGAAGGCCCGGTTCAAGGGCACCGTCCAGCTGTCCGACCTGAATCCGCCAAAGAGCTACACGATTACCGGTGAGGGTAAGGGGGGCGCCGCCGGCTTCGCCAAAGGCGGCGCGGAAGTCAAACTGACCGAAGACGGCGGCGGCACGCTTTTAACCTATTCCGTTCAAGCGGACGTGGGCGGTAAACTGGCGCAACTGGGCGGTCGATTGATCCTGGGGACGACCAAGAAGCTCGCCGCCCAATTCTTTGAACAGTTCCAACAGGCCGTCGCGCCCGCAAATGACGCGGCGAACGAGGCTGGGGACGCGCCTAAAAGCGCATGAGCAACCGGCTGTCGCATCTTTTGGCGCGCTGGCGCGCCGAGCGCGAAAGCACCGACTGGGTGCTGGGCAGCGTCTATAAAACCGAAGGCTCGGCCTATCGCAAGGCGGGCGCGTTCATGCTGTTGAACGCCAAGGCGGAGCGTCTGGGCTTGTTGAGCGGCGGATGCCTGGAAGCGGACATCCAGACCCATGCCAAGAAGGTCATGCAGACGGGTAAGGCGCTGACGCTGCTTTATGACGCGACGGACGAGGACGGCATGACGTTTCGGTTGGGGCTGGGCTGCGGCGGCGTCGTTCACATTGTGCTGCAACCGGTGACGGCGGCCAATGATCTGGATTTGAGCAAACTTCACGACGCCGTACGAAACCGGCGAACGGGGACCTTTTATCAACGTCTCCCCAGCCGCGCCGGCGAGGTCGCGGCCCGGTTCGAAACAGGATTGCCGAAGGGGACCGATCCCCGTGATGCGCGCGGCGCGGTCATCTCGGAAAATGGCGTCGAATGGCTGGCGACGCCGATTGTGCCGGACCCGCATCTGTTGATTGTCGGGGGCGGCGCCGACGCCCGGCCCATGGTCCGGCTGGCGAAAGAATTGGGTTGGCATGTCTCGCTCTGCGACCCCCGCCCGGCCAACGCGCGCTTGGAGGATTTCCCGGACGCCGACAAAATCCTCCGCGACGTTGCGGCGCTGAACGGCTACAGCATTGAGGCGGGCGTTGACGCCGCCGTCATCATGGGCCACGCCCGGAAGCTTGACGGGGAAGCCCTCGCCGCGCTGGCGGGCGCGCCGTTGAAATACCTCGCGCTGCTGGGCCCGAAACATCGGCGCCAAGAGGTCCTGGACGAAGCCGGGGTCGCTCTTGGTGATTTCTCCGCGCCGCTCGCCGGGCCGGCCGGACTCGATATCGGGTCCGATTTCCCCGAGGGCGTCGCGCTGTCGATCTTGGCGGAATGCCACGCCGCCATAAAGGGACGGAACGCCAAATCCTTATCCGGAGTCCTGTAATGGCGATGGTCGTGCCCCTGATCCTGGCGGCTGGCGAGGCGTCACGCTTTGGCGGCGTGAAGCAACTCGCCAAGGTCGGTGGCAAACCGCTTATTCAGCATGTCATAGATGCTCTCTCAACTATGTATCCCGGCATGGTGCACACGGTGCTGGGCGCGTATGGGGACCGCATCGCCGCGGCCATATCCGACACGGTGGTCATCCGAAACCCGGACTGGCCGGATGGCCTGGGCGGCGGCGTCGCCCGGGGCGTTTCCGCCGTCGCGCAACGTTGGAACCCGGCGGGCATACTCATAACCCTCGCTGATCAAGCCGCGCTGACGGCCGGGGACTATGCCGAACTGGGGCGCGCGTTTACCGGGGACAACCTCGTCGCCGCCTCATACGCGGGAACTCTGGGCGCGCCCGCGATCTTTCCAAGGCGGCTTTACCCGAAACTGGCGGCTCTTTCCGGCGAAGAGGGCGCGCGCAAGCTGATGACGCCGGAGAACGCTCCTCTCGCCGCGGTCGAGACGCCCCGCGCCGCCCTCGACATCGACACGCCGGCGGATTTGGACGCCTGGATGAAAAGCCGGGGCGGGGACGGAGCAGGCTAATCCCGCTCGTCCAACCACGCCATCTGGATGGCCTCCAGGATTTTCTCGTTGGATTTCTCTGGATCATCATCGAAACCGGGTAGTTCCCGCACCCACTTCCAAAGGTCGGTGAAGCGCATGTTGATGACGTCAACGTCCGGATGGGCGTCTTCCAACTCGATGGCGATGTCGCGCACGTCGGTCCATTTCAGGCCCATGATGAAGCTCCTTGTTTTCCGTCTCGCCGTCCTCTCCGCGCGGGCCGGACTCCGGGAGCCGGTTATTCCGTAGCCCCGCTTTCGCGTGAGTGACGCATTATGGCGTCACCAGTCGATCAAACCTTCTTGTCAACCATCATGTTTCGGGTCGCGCTCGGCAGCGAAACCTTGATGCCGCTCAGTTCCCGCGACATCCTGATCTGACACCCCAGCCGCGACGTGTGCGTGAGGCCAAAGGCCAAATCCAGCATATCCTCTTCCGCCTCCGTCGCTTCGTCCAATTTAGCGAACCAGGCGTCATCCACGATCACGTGGCAGGTGGAACAGGCGAGCGATCCCTCACAGGCGCCTTCCAAATCGACGCCGTTGCGGTGAGCGCATTCCAGAACGGATAAACCTTCCGGCGCGTCCACTTCCCGCTCCGAACCATCAGGGTGGACGAAGGTTACCTTGAACATCTGAGCCATATTGCCGTTAAAGCCTCTTTGTCTTGAAAGTCAAAATTCAGACTAGCCGCCAGCGCCGGCTGCTTGTTCCACGTCGTTAACGTCCCGGCCGCGAAGAGCGGCCCGTATGCCGCGATCCATGCGCTTCTCGGCGAAGGCGCGCGTACCTTCCTCCAAGGCCTCGGTGGCCGCCGAAATCGCATCGCGGTCTTCGCCGGTAATGGCCTTTTGGCATTTGCCGAGGAGATCGTCGATGGCGGCGCGCTCATCCGCGTCCAGCAAATCGCCATCCGCCTTCAACGCGCCTTCAACCGCGCCGACGGAGCGACCGGCCTCGACGCGGGCTTCAGTCAGCATGCGGCGGATCATGTCGTCCTTGCCGTGCTTCATGCTGTCGTACAGCATCTCGGACATCTCTTCTTCCGAGAGCCCGTAAGACGGCTTCACCTCGATGCTCTGCTCGACGCCGGTGGTTTCCTCGCGAGCCGCCACCGTCAGCAGGCCGTCGGCGTCAACCGAATATGTCACCCGAATACGCGCGGCTCCAGCCGTCATGGGCGGAATGCCGCGGAGCGTGAAGCGGCCCAGTGAGCGGTTTTCCGGCGTCATCTCGCGTTCGCCTTGCACCACATGGACCACCATGGCCGACTGGCCGTCCTTGTAGGTGGTGAACTCCTGGGCCTTTGCGACAGGAACCGGCGTGTTGCGCGGGATGATCTTTTCAGTCAGTCCGCCCATGGTCTCGATACCGAGAGATAGCGGCGTCACGTCCAACAGCAGCGTATCGGACCCCGCAGTCAACGCTTCCGCTTGCAGGGCGGCGCCAACGGCGACAACTTCATCCGGGTCTATGCCGGCCAGCGGTTCGCCGCCGAAGAAACCGGCGACCGCAGCCCGTACTTGGGGCACGCGGGTCGAACCACCGACCAGGACAACACCCTCCACTTCCTCGGGGGCGTAACCGGCGTCTTCGAGGACGTCGGCGCAGATATTGGTGGTGCGGGCGACCAACGGGGCGATAAGTTCCCCGAACTCGGTTTTGGTGAGAGCGTGTTCGCTATCTTCACCGTCCAGCGTCAGCGTCCAGGTTTCAGAGTCGCGCCCGGACAGGGCTTCTTTGACCGCGCGCGCCACCATCAAGGCTTGCTTCAGTGCGCCGCCGGACACCTCGCCGCCTCGCTCGGCCAGCATTTTCTCGGCGATGGCGTGGTCGAAATCATCGCCGCCCAGCGCCGCGTCGCCGCCGGTGGCGAGCACCTGGAAAACGCCTTTCTCCAGGCGCAGCAAGGAAATATCAAAGGTGCCGCCGCCCAGATCGTATACCGCGTAAACACCTTCGGAGCCCTTGTCCAGACCATAAGCCAACGCCGCTGCGGTCGGCTCGTTCACCAGACGGAGGACTTCAAGACCGGCCAGCCTCGCCGCGTCCTTGGTCGCGGTCCGCGCCGCGTCGTCAAAGTACGCAGGCACGGTGATGACGGCCTTCGTCACTGCGCGCCCGAGGCGGTCTTCCGCACGTTCTTTCAAAGCGCTTAGAATATCACCGGAAACTTGTACGGGCGTCAGTCTGGCGCCGCCGGCGTTCAAGCGCACCATTTTACCGGAAGAGCCCTCCGCATCGTTCGCTTCGACGTCGTAAGGCAACCGCCCGCCCAGCATTTTGACGTCTTCCAAACCGCGTCCCATGAGGCGTTTAACGGAACTCACCACTCGATCCGGCGCGCTCGCCAGCAGGGATTTCGCCAGAGCGCCGACGATGGCCGAACCGTCAGGCGCGTACGCCACCACGGAGGGCACCAGGGCCCCGCCCTCTTCATCCCTCAACACGTCCGCCTTGCTTTTATTGGCGACGGCGACGACAGAGTTCGTTGTGCCCAAATCGACGCCTATGGCGACGTCCCCGTCAGCATGGGGTGACGGCGTTTCACCCGGCTCGTGAATTTGCAGCAGAACCATGGTTGTTCCGTTTCTTTACATTACCGCCCGGACAACCGGCGCCGACGCCATTCGCGCCCGGCGGGACCGGGTTTCGTCGGCGAGCTTTCGCAGATACTTCAAACGCGTAATCAGAAGAGAGACGGCGTCCATGTCGGCGCTTTCAAAGGCCCGAGACAACGCCGCCTCGCAGTCGTCAATGTCTTTCCGGGCGCGGACGGTGATTTGCCCGACCTCCTCGGCGCTTTCCGCTTCCGCCAGGGCCTCGCGCAATTCCATGGCTTCCATCAAGACGACCGGATCGGCCGGCGCGCCGCGGCCCTCAGCCAGCACGTTCAAGCCCATCAAACCAGCGAGGTGCTGAGCGCGGGTCAGCGGGTCTTTCAGTGTTTCATAGGCGTCGTTCAGGCTGATCGCCTGTTGCTGTGAAAGCGCTTTTTCCTTGGGCGTTTTGGTGGCGAACCGGTCCGGGTGCAGCAAGCGTTGCAGGTCGAAATAGGCGCGCTCCAGCCGCTTGACGTTCACATCGAAGCCGCGCTCAAGCCCCAATCTTGCGTAATGATCCAACTGTCCAGGCTCCTGCACGGCCTCGCAGGTCGCGCAAAACAAAGCTACGGACGCCACAGGACCTTTGCAGGACCAACACGGACGCGGTTCCGTCTCTGTCGGTTGGGCAATAACGGTTTGGTCAGGAGCGGACATGGCCGGGCCTTATTTGACAGCAGTGGATGAAGGACTGGCGAGACGCCCGCCCAACTCTTAAACGTGGAAGGATTCGCCGCAGCCGCACCGGCCCTTTTCATTGGGATTGCGGAAGACGAAACCGCTTTCCAGCTTCTCTTCCACAAAGTCCATCTCGGTGCCGATGATGAACATGGTCGCCTTCGGGTCAATGAAGATGGTGACGCCCTTGTCTTCCACCTTCTCATCGAACGGATTGGCCTCATCGGCGAATTCCAAGGTGTAAGAGAGACCGGAACAGCCCTTGGTCCTGATACCCACGCGCACGCCGGCCGACGGCTTGCCGCGGCTGTCGAGCAGGGCTTTGACGTGTTCAGCGGCGTCATCGCTGATCGCCATCATGGGAGGGCGTTCGGTCATCTCTTGACTCACCTTAAGTTTTTTATAATCGAGGGACGTCGCCGAAAGGCGGCGGATTACTCCGCCGCGTCTTCCGTGGCGGCGTCCTTCTTGGATTTGTAATCGCCAATAGCCGCCTTGATCGCGTCTTCGGCGAGAACGGAGCAATGAATTTTCACCGGCGGCAAAGCCAGTTCTTCGGCAATCTGGGTGTTCTTCAGCGCTTCGGCTTCCTCAACCGTTTTACCCTTAACCCATTCCGTGACCAGCGAACTGGACGCAATGGCCGAGCCGCAACCGAAGGTCTTAAACTTGGCGTCTTCGATAACGCCTTCCTCGGACACTTGAATCTGCAGCTTCATGACGTCGCCGCACGCGGGCGCGCCGACGAGGCCTGTGCCGACATTGGCGTCGCCCTTATCGAGCGAGCCGACGTTGCGGGGGTTTTCGTAATGGTCGATCAGTTTATCGCTGTACGCCATGGTCTTTCTCCTGATTCCAAAAGCTCAAGGGTTGTTCAAGAGGCGGAACTCAGTGTTCCGCCCATTCGATTGAGGAAATGTCGATACCTTCTTGGTGCATTTCATAAAGCGGGCTCAGCTCCCGCAGGCGCGACACCTCGGAAATGATCCGCTCGACGGCGTAATCAATCTCTTCTTCCGTGGTGAAGCGGCCGAAGCCGAGACGGAGCGAGGTGTGCGCCAATTCTTCATTCACGCCAAGCGCGCGGAGCACGTAGGACGGCTCCAGCGAGGCGGACGTGCAAGCGGACCCGGAAGAAACCGCCAGATCCTTGATTCCCATCATCAGGCCTTCGCCTTCGACGAAGGCGAACGACAGATTCAGGTTGCCTGGAATCCGGTTTTCCTTGTCGCCGTTCAGGTAAACTTCCGGCAACTCGCCCATGATGCGCTGATACATGCGCTCAGCAAGGCTTTTCAGACGCCTGGCTTCGTCGGCCATTTCGTGCCGGGCGATCTCGCAAGCCTTGCCGAGGCCGACGCAAAGCGGCGTGGGCAAGGTACCGGAGCGCATGCCGCGTTCCTGACCGCCGCCGTTGATCAGCGGCACGATCCGAACCCGCGGACGGCGGCGGATGAACATGGCGCCGACGCCCATGGGGCCATATATTTTGTGGCCGGAAATGCTCATCAGATCAATGTTCATTTCTTCGACGTCAAGCGGGATTTTACCGGCGGCCTGAGCACAGTCCGTATGGAAGAAACAACCCTTCTCGCGGCAGATCGCGCCGATTTCCCTCAAGGGCATGATAACGCCGATTTCGTTGTTCACCGCCATGATAGAAACCAGGGCCGTCCGATCAGTGATCGCGTTCCGCAACTCATCCAGATCGATCAGGCCGTTTTCCCTCACGGGCAGGTAGGTGACTTCAAAACCTTCCTGTTCCAGGTGACGGCAGCTATCCAGCACACACTTGTGCTCGGTGACGACCGTGACGATATGGTTCTTTTTGCTCTTGTAAAAATGCGCGACGCCCTTGAGAACGAGATTGTTGGACTCGGTGGCGCCCGAGGTGAAGATGATTTCCTTCGGGTTTGCGTTGATCAGAGACGCGACTTGTTCGCGCGCCGTCTCAACCGCGTCTTCCGCGCGCCAGCCGTAGATGTGGTTGCGTGAATGCGGGTTGCCGAATTCCGCGTTGAAGTGCGGCAACATGGCTTCGATCACGCGCGGATCTGTCGGTGTGGTCGCCTGGTAGTCCAGATAAACCGGCGCTTTTTCGTTGGCGGGTTGCGCACCCGACACATCGACGCGGTCTTTGGTTTCATTGGTCATCTGATCACCCTTATCCGTGTAACTCGTTCCAACAGAGCGGCTTCCTAAGCCGCCAATTCATCGCCGCTTAACCGCGAGACCACCTCGCGCCAAACGGTCAAAAATCCCTCCACATCCCCCTCGCTCGATCCGGCCCCCAGGCTCAGGCGGATAGCCCCCCTCGCCAGGGCGGGCGCGACCCCCATAGCGTCCAGGACGTGGCTTTGCTCCATCTTGCCGCTGGAGCAGGCCGAACCCGCGCTGACGCAAACGCCCGCCAGATCCAGCGCCATAACCAGTGTTTCCGCCTCCATCCCCGGAGCCGCGAAACAACTCGTATTCGGCAAGCGGCGGAGGTCCCGGCCAAAAATCTGAACGCGCGGCGTGATCTCCTTGACGCCGGCTTCCAGACGGTCGCGCAGCGCCTCTATTTCAGTCATATCGGCGTTCATCGCAGCGGCGGCCGCCGCGCCGAAACCCGCGATCCCGGCCACGTTTTCAGTTCCAGCACGCCGTCCCTGTTCCTGTCCGCCGCCGCGAAGAACGGCGTCGAACTGGAGACCGCCTTTGAAAACGAGCGCGCCCGCGCCTTGGGGACCGCCGAATTTATGCGCGGAAAGCGTCAACAAATCGACGCCCAACCCGTCCAGCGGGATGGGTAGTTTGCCGGCCGCCTGCGCCGCGTCCGTATGCACGAGAGCGCCAAAGGCGTGGGCGATTTCAGCAACGGCTGGAACCGGCTGCGTCACGCCGGTCTCGTTGTTCGCCAGCATGACGGACACCAAGGCGGGGCGGTCATCCGCCGCCAAATGGTCGTGCAGAACGTCCAATCGCACCCGGCCGTCTCTGTCAACGGCGATCACTTCGGCATCCTGACGCGCTTCCAGGACGCAAGGATGCTCAATGGCGGACACCAGCACCCGGCGTCCGGCAAGCCCGCGCAGCGCCAGGTTGTTGGCTTCCGTGCCGCCAGAGGTGAAGATCACCTGTGAAGCCCTCACGCCAGCCAAGGCGGCAACCTTATCCCGGGCGTCCTCAATCAAGCGCTTGGCCGCCCGCCCGGCGCCATGGACAGAGGACGGATTACCCACTGACGCGAACGCGCCGGCCATAGCCGCTTGCGCTTCGGGGCGCAGCGGGGCCGTCGCGTTATAGTCCATGTAAATCATCCGTTTCATCCGTCCGTTCCGGTTTAGCGTTGTTATTCAGCAGCCGCGTGATTGAGGCCCTGGGGGAATTGAACGCCCGCCTGAATGACTTGGCGCGCAACCACGTCACGCAGCGTCACGGAACTTAGGTAGCGATAAATCTGATTGCCCAGTTCTTCCCAAAGATCGTGGGTCAGACAGCGCGCCTTGTCCGATTGGCAGCCCTGAGGCTGCCCGGGTGTGCAGCGTGTCGCCTTGATGGGCTCGTCCACGGCCAGAATAATGTCGGAAACCCGGGTTTCGTCAGCCGAACGCGCCAGCAGATAGCCGCCGCCGGGACCCCGCACACTTTTCACCAGACCGCCTTTGCGAAGTTTGCCAAACAGTTGCTCAAGGTAGCTGAGTGATATTTCTTGACGATCCGCGACTTCGGCCAACGCCACCGGACGACCTTGCGCGTTGGCCGCCAAATCGACCATCGCCATCACGGCGTAGCGCCCTTTCGTACTCAGTTTCACGCGTTTTCTCCTTTAAAATCGTCCGCCCGGCCTGCGCGTTACCGGCCTGCGCGTTTATTGCCGTTCGTCCCTTCACGTGCCGTCGCCGCCCGCTTTGCGAGGCAAACCTTCATCCCCGTTGGCGCCGCCGGCGGCTTGCTTGCGCTTCAGCCCGGCCAGTTCACTCGATAGTTTCTGTATCTCGGCGCGCATGTTTTCCATGGCCGCATACATCGGGTTGCCGCCGTCCATGGGCGTCCCATAGGCCTGAAATTGTTCCGCCTTTCGCTTGTCCTTCGGCATAACGACCTCCGCCGGGTTGCCCACGGCCGTGACCCGGGACGGAACGTCCTTCGTCACGACGGCGTTGGCGCCGACGCGCGCGCAATCGCCAACGGTGATGGGGCCCAGAATCGCCGCTCCGCAACCAACGATCACGTCATTGCCAATTGTCGGGTGCCGCTTCATGCCGCGCTGTGTTTTCGTATCCACGGAAGGCGCGACGCCGCCAAGCGTGACCTGATGATAAAGAGTGACGTCGTCGCCGACGACGGCTGTCTCGCCAATCACCACGCCGGAACCGTGGTCGATCACGAACCGCTTGCCGATTCGCGCGCCCGGATGAATCTCGATTCCCGTCAAGAAACGGGACACGGCCGATATTGACCGGGCAATCAAGTGGAACTTGCGCCGCCAGAACCAACTGGCCGTCCGATGAGAGACGAGAGCGTGGAATCCAGGATAGCAGAGAATGATCGACGGCGCGCCTCTGGCGGCCGGATCGCGTTCTTTAAACGCGGCGATATCCTCGCGTAATCTCTTGAAAATCATCTCAACGTCCTTATTTTACCAGGGCTTTTGCGGCGGAGCGTGTCACACCTTGAGACCGGCGCAACCCGAATGCGGGGCGCCAGCCTTTGCGGCGCGTCGCCCAGCAACCTGCCCTTATAAGCCGGAATATAGGATGCCCGACTAAATTAATCAAGAATTTGACGGCGAATTTTTCCGCCCGCCCGTCACACTTTTATGAAATGACCCAATTGCCAACTAGGTTATTCGGTAAAGTAACAATCGAAGGATATTTCCCCAATGCCAGAAGTGATCTTCAATGGTCCGGAAGGCCGGATCGAAGGCCGTTATACCCATTCCAAGAAAACGAACGCGCCCGTGGCTCTGTTACTGCACCCCCACCCAGAGCACGGCGGCACCATGAACAACCGGGTTGTTTATGCAATGTTTCAGTCCTTCGTAAAGCGGGGTTTCTCGACGCTTCGCTTCAACTTCCGGGGTGTTGGACGCTCTCAGGGACGATTTGATAACGGCCAAGGTGAATTATCCGACGCGGCGACGGCGCTGGATTGGATGCAAACCCATAACCCGAACGCCCCGACGTGCTGGATTGGCGGATTCTCGTTCGGCGCATGGGTCGCCATGCAATTGATGATGCGCCGGCCAGAGATTTCCGGCTTCATCTCGGTCGCGCCGCCCTCCAATCAATATGATTTCTCTTTCCTGGCTCCTTGCCCGGCGTCCGGCATGATCGTGCATGGCAAAACCGACGCGGTGGTCCCCGTCTCGTCCACGGACAAGCTGGCTGATAAACTCTCGTCTCAGAAAAACATCGAAATCGATTACCGCCCGGTGGACGGCTGCGATCACTTCTTCTCCGATCACCTGGAAACCCTGGTGGGGCATGTCGAGAACTATTTGGATAAACGCGGCGTATCCGCCCTCGTCGAATCTTAGGCCGCCCGATAGAGCACGCCGCCGGTCTTTGGTTCCGGCACTCCGGTCGTGCCCGGATAACTCAGGGGCAGCCCTCCGAGCGATCGAACGGCAAGGAAGCCGAACGCCTGGGCTTCCAGTGCGTCGCCACGCCAGCCAACGGCTTCAACGGGCCGCACCTCGGTTTGCAGGACCATGCGCAATTGCGTCATCAAAGTCTTATTGCGCCGCCCGCCGCCGGTCACCAGCCAGCTTTTGGGCCGGGCGGGTAGAAATTCCCGCCCCCGCGCGACAGCTTCGGCCGTGAAGGCCGTCAGCGTGGCGGCCCCGTCTTCAGCGCTCATGGTCCAGCCGGGGTTAATCTTGAAATCGTCGCGGTCCAGGGATTTCGGAGGCGGCCGGGTGAGATAGGGATGCCCTGTCAATTCGGCCAACACCTGTGCGCTGACGCGTCCCTTGGCCGCCATGCATCCGCCTTCGTCCATGGAAAGCCCGGATTTAAGCGCGGCCCAATCGTCGATCAGGGCGTTGCCCGGCCCCGTGTCAAACGCCAGCAATCGATCGTCGGCCCCAATCCAGGTGACGTTGCCGACACCGCCCAGGTTCAGGACACAGAGCGGTCTGGGCAATTCGGCCGCGAGAGCCCGGTGATAGACTGGGGCGAGCGGGGCTCCCTCGCCGCCGGCCGCCATGTCGGCCAGGCGCAAGCCGCCCACGACGTCAATACCGACTTGGCGGGCGAGCGCTTCCGCATCGCCCAATTGACGAGTCACGCGAAGTTCGGGCCGATGGAGAACCGTGTGGCCGTGGAACCCGGCGATGCGCACGTCCGATGGCGCCATCCCCTGAGCATCCAGCAACGCGCGCACGGCGGCGGCGTGCAAGCGCGTGAGTTCCGCCTCGACGGCGCCCGCCTCGGGAGTCACACAGGGGTCCCGTCCCAATAGCCCTCGCAGCCTCTCGCGGAAATCCGGTTCGTAAACATGCGTCAGGACAGCGCCAAATTTCGAAACGCGCTCGCCATCGGTACGGATCAAAGCCGCGTCGATCCCATCGAGCGACGTGCCGCTCATCAAACCGACCGCCCAAACCGCCTCCGCCATAGTCACTCTCCTCCGCCTTGGCTCCTTGGCCGACAGGCGTTTTGTTGTCCGCATTGGGGGAGTGTGCTAAGCACCGCCGTCCTTCCGATAAACATACTCCGATTCCCGTTCGATTTCGATTGGGCCAGCACCGATTGGGCCGCCATTATGTCTTCTTCAGTTTCCGATTTCCTCACCGCCGTCAAGGAACGCGGCTTCATGCATCAGTGCACCGACTGGGACGCGCTCGCCGAGAAAACGCGGAAAGGCCCGAAAGTCTGCTACATAGGCTTTGATTGCACCGCGCCCTCGTTACATGCCGGCTCGCTGGTTTCGATCATGCTGCTCCGGCTTTGGCAACGCGCTGGGCACAAACCTATCGTGCTCATGGGCGGCGGCACCACGCGGGTGGGGGACCCGTCCGGCAAGGACGAATCGAGGAAGCTGCTCGACGACGACGCCATCGCCGCCAACATGGCCGGCATCAAAAAAATCTTCGCCAAATACTTGACCTTTGGTGACGGCCCGACCGATGCGGTCATGGTCAACAACGCCGACTGGCTGGACGAGTTGGCTTACATCCCATTCCTGCGCGACGTGGGCCGGCATTTCTCGGTCAACCGGATGCTGACGTTCGAGAACGTCAAGACGCGGCTTGGGCGCGAGCAGCCTCTGTCGTTCCTGGAATTCAACTACATGATTCTACAGGCGTACGACTTCGTGGAATTGGCGAAGCGTTACGACTGCCGCCTACAGATGGGCGGGTCGGATCAGTGGGGCAATATCGTGAATGGCGTCGAGTTGAGCCGCCGCATGCTCGGCAAGGAAGTCCACGGCCTCACGGCCCCGCTGTTGACCACGGCGTCCGGCGCCAAGATGGGCAAGACGGCGGATGGCGCGGTCTGGCTGAACGGCGAAATGCTCGGCTCTTATGATTTCTGGCAGTACTGGCGCAACACGGAAGACGCCGACGTCGGCAAGTTCCTGAAGCTGTTCACAGACCTGCCGTTGGATGAAATCACCGATCTGGAAAATTCAGACGGCGCGGAAATCAACGAAGCCAAAAAGATTCTGGCCACCGAGGTCACGGCGCTTTGTCACGGACGGGACGCGGCGGAAGCGGCGGCCGAGACAGCGCGTAAGACTTTTGAGGAGCGCGCGACAACGAATTCCTTGCCGACCATTGAGGTCGGCGCGGACAGGCTCGCAGCCGGTGTTCCCTTTGCCGAACTGTTCAGGGAAGCGGGTCTTGCGTCTTCCAATGGCGAGGCGCGCCGCTTGGCGCGGAACGGCGGCGCCAGACTGAATGACGAAAAAGTCGTGGACGAGACCTTAACCGTGTCAAGTGACCAAGTGAACGCGGATGGCGTGATTAAGTTGTCCGCCGGCAAGAAACGACACGTTCTGGTCCGTCCCGTCTAAGGCGTTATGACATTAGGCGGCGTTGATTTTTCTTGTTCCCGCGCGGGCGGGGTTTGGATGATGATCCCTCATGGAACCAGGGCGTGATTCCCGCGCGGGCGGGGGGCCAGAGCACCCTTTGTCGCTTGATCATCGGCCATCGCTCATGATTGGTCGCAACGCGGACCGCCGCGCTGGATTCCCGCCTTCGCGGGAATGACGGAGTGAACGTGCGGAAGCGGCAAGATAATAACGCGGGGTGTGAACATATCGAATGGCGTAACACTCTAGGCCGGCCTGGACAACAAGCGCTTCCCGCCGGATGATCGGCTATGCGCTTCGCCGGTCATGTCCTGACTTTCCTCGCCCATCGTCCCGGTCCTGCCGGCGTGATCGCCGGCGTGTTCATCTTAACCGCCGTTTTGAGAGCGTCGCTGTTTCCGGCCATGGGCGGCGATGACGGCGAGCAACTGATATTCTCTCAGTTCTTCGACTGGGGCTATCAAGTCAGAAACCCCCCGCTTTACACCTGGATGACTGGACTGCTTTCCCAGGTCCTGGGACCCACCCTCTGGACCATGACGATCCTGAAGTGCGGTTTGCTGACCGCCTTTTATCTGCTGTTGTGGGACGCGGCGAAGCGGCTGTTGAAGACCCGCGAGATGGCCGCCTTGGCCGCCCTGGCGCCCGCCCTGCTCTATTTCATGGCCTGGGAAGTCATCACCGGGTTCAGCCATACGGTTCTGGCGGTTGTGGCTTACGCGGCCACTTTCGCCGTCGTCGTCAGAATGATGGAAGCGGAACGTCCCGGCGTTTCTCTCCATCTGTCGCTGGGCGTGGCCATCGCCGTCGGCTTTCAGGCGAAGTACGCCTACGCCATTTTCCTGACCGCCCTTTTGGCCGCCGCATTGACGGACAGAGACCTTCGGAGCAAGCTGCTGTCCCCGATGACGCTGGTCACCGTCATCGCCGCAGGGGTTCTCATTCTTCCCCACGGGCTTTGGATATTGGAGCGTGTCTCGGCCCTTGAAGCGGAAGGGCGCGGCGGCGCGGACGCGGCGGATATCGGGCGGTCGCTTAAGAATGTCTTGAATGCCGCGAAAGCCGCATTCGGATACTTAAGTCCGCTTGCCGTGCTGCTCGTCTTGCTGGCGCCGCGCCTCTTGAAAAGCAGACCGGCGGACGGGCTGCCGGCTCGAACGCATCAATTGGCCGGCCTTCAAGCGCTGTTCATCCTGATCCTGACAACCGTTCTCGCTCTCGCCTATCCGGACTTCAAGGTACGCACCCATTACATGGCGCTGTTGTCTCTGACGCCTCTGTGGTTGATGCAGCGCGTTGAAGCGTCCGGACCAAGCCCCGAACGCGTCGGCGTTCTCGCGTGCCTCGTCGGCGGCGCTCTTTTGGTTCCTCCTGCGGGCACGGCGCTAAAGGCGTTTTTCGAGCCTCTAATATGTGAACGCTGTCAGCGTCATATTGATTATGCGGGCTTTGCCGAAGACCTTCGCGGGGCCGGGTTCAAAGGCGGCGCCGTCAACGGATGGTGGCATCCGGCGCCGCTCGCCGGAAATCTTCGCGCTCAATTCCCAGACGCGCGCGTCATCAGTTTGAAGCACCACGAGATTGTTCCGCCGATGAATGACGCGGATGCGGGGCAGTGTCTGATCGTCTGGATGATCGAACCCGCACGCGACCGGAAAGCGGACAGCGTCAAGGCGACCAACCAGGCGCTGGGAACGGCTATTCCGACGGCCATTCCCCACCGAACCTTGACGCGCCCCCTCGTTTTTGGGCGTGGCCGCACCCACACCATCGGCTATATCCTTTTGCCCGGGACGGGGAATTGCCGCTAAAATCTAACGACAGTTGGACCGGCCCGGCAGCAGATGATAACGCCAGGTGATCGTGCGGCCGTCGGAACCGGGCAACGGCGCCGTCACCGTTTCCGCTTCCAAGCCCGGCGGCACGCTGATTCCCAACCGCCTTGCCCGGTTCAGAACGTCCGGCTCTCCGCTTTTCCCGGCCCGCCAAACCAAAAGGCATTGACCCGCGCCGCCCTTCGCCCTTTCAGGCGGGGAGTAGTCGGTCCAGCGTGTGCTCAACATGCGGGTTTCGGGAAACACACGCCGCAGGTTCCCCGCGATCTGATTGGGGAAATCATGGGCTAGAACCGTGCCGCCCTGGAACCCCGCGTCTTTCAGTTTCGCGCCAAGAACCTGGTACGGAATGAAGAAGTTGCACTTTTGGCAGCTATCGGGACCGATCACCGCCCGCACACTCAGACCGACCGGAACCGCCAACGCCGTGGCCGCTAAAACGCCCACGAAAACCCTGGCCCGCCCGCGCCCGACTTCCGCCGCGCCCAATCGAAGCATCAGATAAAAAACAGCCGGAAACCAAACCAGCATCCAGTTATTTCGAAAATCCGTGACGCCGCCTAGCACAACTCCGGTCAAGAGAAGCCCAAGGGACGCCAGATACGCTTCCCAAAACCGGCCCCATTGAACTTGGGGGTCCCGAGGCGCGCGGAGGGGACGAAAGGCAGGCGTCAGAAAAATCAGGGCGAGAACCAAAACAGGGGACATAAACCCGAGGGTTCCGGTTACGAGAGAAAATAGTCCCTCGCCCACTCCCGAAAGATAACTGTCAGGCGCCGGGAATAATCTGTACGCGGTTCCGGCGGAGACCAGACCGCCTGGCCGCGCCGCCAGCCAGACCAGCGGCGCGGCGGCGATCGCGGCGGCCACGCCAACCGTGATCGCGATAAGAGGGTCGAGGATGGCGTCCCGAAGCGGGCGATGACGGAACGCGCCCGCCAAAAGTGGAATCAGGAAGAAGGCGAAATTGTATTTTCCGAGAACGCCGGCCGCGAAACACACGCCAAGCAGGGCGTAATCAAGGGGGTGGCGGGCCGCCGTCAATCTCGCCATCGCCCAAACGCTTGCCGCCATGGCCGCGGCCGCCAGGACCGTGTGGCTGTAATTGACAACGATGTCCCAGCCGATCACCCAACAGCCGATCAGACTCAACGACGTTATCGCGGCTAACCGGTCATCATCCAGGATCAGGCGCGCCGCCTGATGAGCAAACAAGTGAAAGGCCGCGATCAAGGAAAACTTCAGCGTCAATACGGCGATAACGCCCGGGCCGGTTACATGCTCCATCAGCAACACCAGCCAAGTGTGCAGCGGCGGCTGATTACCCTTGTAGCCCCACGCCCATCCTTGGGCGTAAAACAGGGCTTCGCCATCGTCCTCCGACGCGCCCGGGAACAACACCGCGCGGGCAATGAGCAGGACCGCGACGTACAGCACGATGGCGGCGCGCCAGACGCCTGGACGGCTTGGCCAGCCGATCAGAGCCCCGGAAAAATATGAAGGCGTCATTCGGCTATGGCCCGGTGGACGAATTAGCGGCTCTCAACGCCCGGGAAGAAGTCGCTCCGCCCGTCCGAGGCGCCCGCGCCGCCCGATTCGGCTCCGCCATTGCTGGAGGAGCCGTCAAAAATCCCAAACAGATCGCGCAAAACCCCGGGCGCCAGGGCGCTCAGTGGGTTGACCGAGACGTCCGGCTCGTCAATAGAGCCCTCAACGCCGAAGTTGGCGGCAAACAAACCACTGCCGCTCTCTCCGCCCGTAAGCAAATCGCCCAGCACCGGCAAGCGTCCCAGGGCGTTGTTTAAGGCGTAAGCCGGAACGATGGTGCCTTTCAGATCAAGCTCGTCCTTGGCCGCGTCAACTAATCCCGACGCCGTGAAACCCAGTGACGTTCCCGCCGCCTTGGCGTCGCGAATTTCGATAAGGCCGTCTTTCTTCACGAACGGAATGTCCAAGATATTGAAGCCTAAACCTTCTCCTCGCAGCACGTCGGCGATTCCGGTGAGAGCCATCATGCTGACGACATGGGCCAAGGCCGGCGCGCCGGTGATGCGATAATTTCGAGCCTGGAGACGGCCGGTCAGCGGACGCTGGGGCGAAGTGTCGTCAAACCGCCCGAACAGACGCAACTCTCCGCCGGTCATGTTGTCATAGAGGCCGATGGTGCGCAGAAAATCCCCAGCATCCGTTGTATTGACGCCAAGGTTCCTTACGCCCTTGTCATCGGGGCGCAGCGTAACATCCATCAATCCGCCGCCCGGCAATTCCGCCCGCAGCAAAACCGTTTCCCAGGCGTCCGTTTTGCGTGCGAACGTCCCAGAGACTGTTTTCAACCGCGTCGTCTCGTCCAACCAGATGGAGTCGAATTCCATAGCCAACACCATATCCGGACGCGGCGTGACCGGCTCTTCATTCCCGGTAAAGGGTTTTTGATATTTGAAGTCCCCCCAAAAGGCGGACAAATCCAGGCTATCGCCATGAAAACCCATGTCCCAGGCGCCGTCCGCCCGGCGAATGACGGCGCCTTTCATCTCCGTCCGGCCCAACGAGAACTGATTGAAGTCAATCCGGCTAAGATCGCCGGTATCCGCATCGAACAGCGCACGGCCCTCGGCCGCCATATCGCCTCCATAAAAGGCGAAGTGGGAAATCTTGCCGACTTTATCGCCGTCAAGGGACAAGTTGACTTCGGCGCGTCCCCCCAACTCCTTGGGCTTGCGCCATTTCAACGGAGCAATTTTAACTCGCGCGTCGCTCAAATCCGCACGGATCTCGACGCGTGTGTCGGTCTCACTGAGAACGGTGAAACGGACGTCGGCTTCCAAACCTCCGTCAATGTATTCCGGCTTAATGATGGGAACACCAAGTCCCAAATCGCGGATTTGCTGAATGTCGGTAACCTTACCGGATAAGTCCAAAATCGTCCGAAAAGCGACATTATCGCCAAAATTCTCCCGCCAGTTCAGCGCCACTGGGATATTTCCGACATCACCTTTGCCCTTAATCTCCATGCCCGTCTTGGCGATGGTTAGATCAAGGTCCGCATTGGCGATGTCATGGCCGCGAAGCGCCCCCGGCAAATCCGCGGCGCGCACCTCCGAGTCCGCCGTGATCCGAACATTCTCGATATCCAGGTCTTTTCGCAATGGAAACGCGACGGTCAAACGCACGGATGCGTCGCCGGACGTCTCATCTGGAACGACTCCGACGGCTGACGCGTAACCGAGCGGCTCATGGTCGATCAAATCCAACGCATCATTTAATGCGCCGCTGATATCCACTTCGATATCCGCTTTTTCGATATTCGTATCCAGGTCGAACAACAACACGCGCCCTTTATTGATCGTCAGGCCATTTGTCGATCCGCTCGTGATGGCCATATCGAATTTGGAGCGGGTAAATGTCCCCTTGCCCTGGGCGTTCCTAATCTTTGGCATGGGATTGAGGTAATCCACCGTCGCGCCGGTAACCGAGATGCCGCCTGTCAGGTAATCTACGTGAACCTCGCCGGATTCGTCACGGCGCAAGCGCGCATTGACGGAGACGGCCGGTATGACGCCATCCGACACGTTCTCCAAAATCCAGACGCGCGCGTCAGGCGCCCATTCTGGCGCCCAATAGGTTGGTAAATCGTCCAGCGGCGTCTCATTGACGTCAATCTCGAAACTGATCACCGGCGCCGCGCCCAAGTCGAGCGCTCTGCCTTTCGCCGAGACCTTGGGTCCGCGCAAATCCAGATCAATCCGATCCACTTCGGCGGTTTTCTCGACGCCGCTGTAACGGCCGGCCGCCTTTAAGGAAGCCAGCGGCAAACGGTGACTTTTGGTCCCCGGGACGAGGACCTTGACGCCATCGGCCGCCTGGATGTCCAGCTCGCTGATTTCAAAGTTTCGCCCGGCCCCGGTGTAGCGGCCGCGCAGAACAACCTGCTCGACGGGAATCCGCTGCGCCGCCTCGCCCGGCACCTGGAACGCGCCGGCGCCGCCTTGCAGGTCGAACCCTACCGCCTCCGGCGTCCCGCCCAGCTCCATGCCCAGCGTCACCGTCCCCTTGAACGGCAGATCAAATACTTGCAGGGGTTCCAACGCTTCATGGAACCGCGCCAAGGTCGCAGGGGCGATTTCAGAGAAGTTGACTCCCACATCCAGACGCCGGGTCGCGGACTGATAACCGCCAGCGATGTGAACCTCGGCCGGGCGTCCGTATAATTGCATATCAAGGGTGACTTCCCCCTGGACGCCCAACACATCCCGCCGCAGGCGAATATCCGCAGCCGGAGCCCGCCAAGTCTCACCCAGCACCTCGTCCGCGATGACGGTTTCCGCGCCTATGATGTTCAAGCGCGTCAGGTACGCAAGCGGCGACCCTGGTTCGGGGTCGCCCAGGAGTCTCTGGGCCAGCTCCATGCCGGCGGGCTCGGCCGGCTCCGGTCCAGCGTTGGCCTTGTCACCGACGCCGATACTGAATTTGCCGTCTCTGGAGCGCCGAACCCTGACCTCGGGGCCAAACAGTTCGATGCTTTTCGGGGCGAATTTGCGATCAATCAGCAACGCCTCCCCACTCAAGGAAAAAGCGATTTCCGGAATCCGGGCCTTAACGACGTTCTTGTCGTCAAGTGCGACGACATTGATCACCCTGATGTCCACAGCCCGTTCCCACCCCGCCCAGGTCAGGATCGTATCACCCAGTTGAACGCGGTAGGGACGGTCCGGAGTGTTAATGGCGCGCTCAATATAAGAAGTCAGGAAACCGAGACCGACAGGCCCTTTGGATAACTGCCAAGCCAGCATCACCAGCACGATGGCCAAGCCAGCCCCCAGACCGCCCGTCAAATGAATGACGCCCTTGCAATAACGTGTAACGGCTCGAGAACGGTTCTCCCTTGTCGCGGCCGCCATCGCGTCCGCGCCCGGAACGGTTTCCCCGGCGAAGTCATCGGCCGGATGTTCCGCGAACGTCGGTTTACTTGACCCGCCCCGGATCATCCCACAGTCTCGCTTCCGTTCATGACATCCCAAATTTCCTTGTTTTCGATCCTATCGTGTACCATTTCCTCGCCCAACCTGCGAAACCTTATCTACCGAGAGTTCCGGACGCGGATCGAGTCCGTTTGGGAAAAGAGCTATGGAACGAGGCGGTTGACCGGGAGAAATCTGCGGAAATTAAACGATTTAACGAAGAAATCCGGGCGCTTCCGGTGGCGTCTCAAGTCCTTGACGGTATTTTCGCCCATAGCCCGTATTTAACCCGCGCCGCCGCATCCCATGTGTCGTTTGTTCATACTCTTTTCGTGGAAGGGCCAGACACGACTCTCGCCAGTCTCGTTAGCGAAGCCGGCTGGCTGGAACGCACGGCCCTGGAGGCGGCCGTTCTAAAGCAGCGGCTTCGCTCTATCAAAACCCGCGCCTCGCTTGCCGTCGCGCTTGCCGATATCGGCGGGCATTGGGGGGTTGAACGTGTAACCGCTTGGCTATCCAGAATTGCCTCCGCGGCGCTCTCGGCCGCGACCGCTCACGTCCTTCGGGAGCAACACCGCCGGGGGAAAATTCTCCTGCCGGACGAGACGAATCCCAACGGCGACTCAGGTTTGATTGTCCTCGGCATGGGCAAATTGGGCGCGGACGAACTGAATTACTCCAGCGACATCGACCTCATCATCTTGTTCGATCCTGATCGCGTCAGTTGCCCGGATCCATCCGCCCTTCAAATCACGATGACCCGCCTAGCTCAAAACCTTGTGCGGATCATGGATGAACGCACGGCCGATGGTTACGTGTTTCGGACCGACTTGCGGCTGCGCCCCGACCCCGCATCCACCCCCCTGGCCGTTTCGGTTCCCGCCGCCGAGGTATACTACGAGGGACAGGGGCAGAATTGGGAACGGGCCGCCATGATCAAGGCCCGCCCGGTCGCCGGCGATCAAATCGCGGGAGAACGGTTCTTGAACACTCTTACTCCCTTCATTTGGCGCAAGAGCCTGGATTTCGCGCAAATCCAGGACATTCATTCCATCAAACGCCAGATCGACGCCCATCGGGGTTTGGGCGGCGCAGAGATTCTGGGCCACAACGTAAAACTTGGCGACGGCGGCATTCGAGAGATTGAATTCTTCGCCCAGACCCAGCAACTTATTTGGGGTGGCCGAAGTCCCTCCGTTCGCCAGCGTCAAACCCGCCAAGCCCTCTCCGCGCTCGCCGAAATCGGCCAGTGCTCGGACCAAGCCGTGATCGATTTAGGTCAAGCCTATGACTTCATGCGGCGCGTCGAACATCGTCTTCAAATGGTCAATGACGAGCAGACCCACACCTTGCCCGACAGCGACGAAGGATTAGCCGGTATGGCGGCATTCCTGGGTTTTGACAATATGGACGCCTTCGTGACTGAATTCCGCCATCACCAGGACCTGATCCGCGATCATTACGCCCGCCTGTTCGATACCGAACCGCGTCTGAGCGCCGCCGGTCCCGGCGGCGGCAATCTGGTGTTTACCGGTGCGGACTCCGATCCGGGCACGCTAGAGACACTTGGCGATCTGGGTTTCAAGGAGCGCGAACGCACCGACAATCTGATTCGTGATTGGCACAGAGGCCGCTACGGGGCGATGCGCGGCAGCCGGGCGCGGGAAATCCTGACGGAGATCACCCCTTGTTTGCTATCCGCGCTTTCGGAAACGCCGGACCCCGACGCGGCCTTGATCAGATTTGACAAGTTCCTATCGGCCCTGCCCGACGGCGTTCAACTCTTCTCCATGTTCCAGGCGGCCCCCTGGCTGTTGAATCTCATCATCGAAACCATGGGCGTCGCTCCCCGCCTCGCCCAACACATGAGCGCCCATCCGGGTATTTTGGACAATGTTCTGGCGCCGGATTTCTTCGGGGAGATTCCAGAATTAACCGATCTCTCCCGCGAACTCCGCACGCATATGGCCCGCTATCAGTTTCTTGATGACAAATTCCTGGAAGCCCGCCGCTGGGCCAATGACCGCCGGTTCCAGGTCGGCGTCCAACGGCTCAGATATCTGATCGCCCCCCATCAAGCCGCCAGCGCCCACGCGGACATTGCGGAAGCTGTTTTAAGTGAGTTGCTTCCCGTCGTCGCCCGTGATTTCGCTTTGAGGCACGGCAGGATTCAATACGCGGACATGGCGATCATCGCGCTTGGCGGACTTGGCGGCCGGGAGATGTCCGCCGCATCCGATCTGGACTTACTTTTTATCTACGGCGCCAAGGATGACGCGGGGCCGTCGGACGGTGAAAAATCTCTGCCCGCCAGCCAGTATTTCACCCGGTTGGCGCAACGCATGATTTCCGCGTTGAGTTCACTCACCGCCGAGGGTGCGCTTTACAAGGTGGATATGCGTCTTCGGCCATCGGGCAGTAAAGGACCTATCGCCACGTCGCTCGCGGGTTTTTTGCGCTATCACGCGGAAGAAGCCTGGACTTGGGAACGGCTGGCCCTCGCCCGGGGCCGGGTCGTCGCGCCCAGCGCCTTCGGAGACAAGGCGTTTGGTGAAAAGGTCAGCGGCGCCGTTCGTAATGTGCTGTCCGCCCCGCGCGATCCGGAAAAACTGTTGATCGACGCCTACGAGATGCGCGAAAGGCTGGCGTCGGAGAAATCCGCTTTTTCACGCTGGGACGTCAAGAATGTGCGGGGCGGCCTCGTCGATATCGCTTTTATCGCCCAGACCCTTGGTTTAATGGCGGCGGCGGCGGCGCCGGCTCTTCTGTCCCACAACACCTGGCGCGTGTTGGACAACCTGAGCGCCGGGGAACTGATCACCCCGGAAGACGGTCAAACCCTGAAATCCGCTCAAGACCTGTGGTTGGCGCTTCACGGCATGCTGGCCTTGACCCTGGACGATATTCCGGCGAACGAGGAACTGTTGCCGCAAGCGCTGGCCCAGGCCCTGGCGGACGCTGGCGGGCGCCCCACATTGACGGCGTTGGCGGAGAGGATGGACAGGACGGCGGAGACCGTTTACGCCGTCTATCGCCGGTTGATCGAAGAGCCTGCGAAAACCGTATCGTCCAGAATAAATAAATCGGAAGGAGCACCGTGATGAGCACTCAACAAGGCGACAGCGCGCCTGACTTTTCCCTGCCGGCGGATGGCGGCGAGACCGTTTCGCTCAGTGATTTTGGCGGCAAGAAAGTGGTTCTCTATTTCTACCCCAAAGACGACACACCCGGCTGCACGGCGGAAGCACAGGATTTTCGCGATCAGATCGCGGCCTTTGACGCCGCCGGCGCCGTTGTCATCGGGGCGTCGAAGGACGCCGCGGCGAAGCACGACAAATTCAAGGCCAAATACGATCTGCCGTTCAAACTGGTGTCCGACTCCGAAAGTGATCTCTGTGAGCGCTACGGTGTGTGGGTCGAGAAGAACATGTACGGTAAGAAGTACATGGGCGTCGAGCGCGCGACCTTCTTGATCGGCGCGGACGGCGCCATCGCCCGAGTCTGGCGCAAGGTCAAGGTTAAAGGCCATGTGGATGAGGTCCTGGCGGCCGTCCGAAGCCTCTGACGCTTTCCCCTCTTTTTTGAATTTCCCTTGGAAATCGATGCTTTCGCGCCGCTTGGACTCAGGTCTCGCGGCGGGCGCGGGGGCGGCGAGGTTCCCGGAAAATTTTTATAAACCTCTTGTGGAATGCCTGGATAAGCGGATGTAATGAAGCGCGAAATTCATCTGCGGCTTTCCCGCCGCCCATGGCGCGGGCCGCCATTTCATCATTATCCGGTCGCTTGGCGGCCGGACCCATCTTTCTAAAAATCGGAGTCCTTCGATGAGTGAAGAAACCGAAGAATATGAAGAAGAGGGTGAAGAAGAAGAAAACGAAGAAGAGGAAGAGGACGAAGAAGAGGATGAAGAATACGAGGAATCGGTGGACGAGGAGGCCGCAAAAGCCGCCAAGAAAGCCAGGACCAAGAAGCTCGCCATTATCGGCGGCGTTATTTTTGGCGTTGCGGGCGCGGGTTACGGCGCTCATGTCGCCGGCTTGACCGAGGTTGTTTTCGGTAAGCCCACCGTCAACGAAGTCACGCTTGAACTGGGCAAGCCCGTCTCCATCCCTTTCGCCGAAATCCGCACGGACCTGAAGAAAGTCAGGCGTAGGAGCAATTTCATCAAAATGACCATGGAGATCCAATTGAACGAGCAACACGCCGGGGTCATCGAAGAGAAAAAAGCCGCCATCCTGGATGGTGTGCAGAGTTATCTGCGTGACCAGGAGTTCAAGGACCTGCAAGGCAAGGCGGGCGTCGAAAAGCTTCGCCACGATATAACGCGGATCATCAATGTCACCATTGCGCCGGTGAAGGCGCATACAGTGTTTTTCACCGAAATCATCATGCAATAAAGAACTGGACGAGACCTGTCAGAGCGGCTCAATATCGCCGCCGCCCCACTGTTCGTGAAACGCCGCCTGAAACGCCTGGAACGCGCCGGATTCAATGGCGGCGCGCATGCCGGCCATCAATTCCTGATAGTAGTGAACATTGTGCCAGCTGACCAGCATGGGCGCCAGAACCTCTTTCGCCATCACCAGATGATGCAAATAGGCGCGGCTGAAATTCTCGCAGGCGTGGCATGAACAATCCATATCGAGCGGCCGGTCATCGTCTTTATGCCGGCTATTCCTCAGGTTCACCGCCCCGCGCCGTGTGAAAGCTTGAGCGTTGCGCCCTGATCGCGTCGGCAGCACACAGTCGAACATATCGATCCCGCTCGCGACCGCGCCCACCAGGTCATCGGGCTTGCCCACCCCCATCAGATAACGCGGATGTGTCCGGGGGAGTGCGGGCGCCGTGAAATTCAAAACCTCGAACATGGCTTCTTGACCCTCGCCGACGGCCAGGCCGCCGACGGCGTAGCCGTCGAACCCGATTTCGATCAACTCCCCGGCCGAACGCTTGCGCAGCTTTTCAAAGACACCGCCTTGGACAATGCCGAAGAGGCCGTAACCGTCACGCCGCGTGAACGCGTCCCGGCAGCGCTTCGCCCATCGCATGGAGAGCGCCAGGCTCTCTTCCGTCCGCGCCTCCGTCACGCCGAACGCCGTGCATTCGTCCAACACCATGGTGATGTCGCTGTCCAGCCGGCGCTGAATTTCCACGCAGCTTTCCGGCGTCAGATGGAACGCCGCTCCATCAATATGGCTTTTGAACGTCACCCCGTCTTCCGTCAGTTTGCGGAGATCCTTCAATGACCAGATTTGGAATCCGCCGCTGTCGGTCAAAATCGGGCCGTCCCATCCCATGAAGCGATGCAGGCCGCCCAGCCGCTCGACACGATCCGCGCCCGGGCGAAGCATCAGATGATACGTGTTGCCAAGCACGCAATGAGTCCCCGTCGATTTCACCGCGGCGGGCGTCATGGCCTTTATCGCCGCGGCGGTGCCCACAGGCATGAAAGCCGGCGTCTCGATCAGTCCATGCGCTGTCGTGACCCGGCCGCGCCGCGCGGCGCCGTCGGTCGCCAAAAGCTTGAAGGGAAGGTCTCCGGATGGGGCTGTCATAAGGCCCGCATGATCCCGTCATTGCGGTGAAGCAGGCACGCGTCCCCATAAGAAAAGAAGCGATACCGTTCGCCGACGGCGTGGCGATAGGCTGATTTGATGGCGTCCAGACCGGAAAAAGCCGACACCAGCATCATTAACGTCGATTTCGGCAAGTGAAAGTTGGTCAACATTAAATCGCAGATTTTGAAGCGGTAACCGGGTGTGATGAATATATCGGTCTCGCCGCGGAACGGTCTCACGGCGCCGTCCTCTTCGGCGGCGGACTCCAGCAAGCGCGCGGCCGTCGACCCACAAGCCAACACACGCCCGCCCGCCGCGCGGGCGTCGTTTACGACCCTCGCCGTTTCCGGCGTCACCTCGCCCCATTCCGAATGCATGACGTGATCTTTGGTGTCGCCCGTCTTCACGGGCAAAAAAGTTCCCGCTCCCACGTGTAACGTCACCGTCGCCCGCTTCACCCCCCGGGCCTCAATGGCCGCCAGCAATTGGTCCGTGAAATGCAAGGACGCCGTTGGGGCCGCGACCGCGCCGTCGCGCGCGGCGAAGGCCGTTTGATAGTCTTTCCGGTCCCTCTCATCCTCATCTACCGCGCCGTCGCGCTTTATATAAGGCGGCAGCGGCATACGGCCATGCTTTTCGAGCGCGGCCTGTAAGTCGGGACCGAACAGGGTGAACCGTAAGATGACTTCACCGCCGTTCCTTGCCCCGACGTTTGCGCCAAAGCCGGGCGCAAAGCTGACGAAATCCCCGGGAAGCAGCTTCCTCGCGGGCCTGGCGAACGCCGCCCAGGCGCCATTCTCAAACCATTTGTGGAGAGTAACCTCGACCCTTGCGCCGCCCCCGGGGCGCCCGCGGTCGCGGGCGTCGCCCCGGACGCCGCTCAAGCGCGCGGGAATAACCTTTGTGTCGTTCACCACCATGACGTCGCCCGGACGCAGGAAATCCGGCAAGTCCAAGACGCCCCGGTCCGCCATGCCGTCCCCGGGTCCAATGACCAGCAAGCGCGAGGAGTCGCGCGGGGTCGCTGGTTTCTGGGCGATCAACTCCGGCGGCAACTCAAAATCAAACAGGTCCACATCCATGGCGCGGGAGCATTTCGCCAATTGCCCCGGCGCGTCAAGCTGTTAAGCTGGGCGGCGTAAAACGGAACACAAATATGGGGTCTTGCGATGCTGCGTCTTGTTCTTGCTTTCCTTTTGCCATGGTTGAACTTCTTTACCATCGGCAAACCGCTCCAGGGCGTTTTGTGTCTAATCCTTCAGCTTTCCCTGATCGGCTGGATTCCGGCGGTCATTTGGTCCGTCTACGCCCTCAGCCAATACAATACGAGGAAACAAATCGAACAGGCCGGCATGGGCGGCGGCGAATAGGATAGCTGACCGCGCCGCCTCCGGCCGTCGGTTCCCGGTCGATCCCGCCCCGCTGGGACAGTAAACGCGGGGGACCGGGTTGCGAGGCCCCTACATCCCTTTCCGCCGCGCCAGGCCGGCCTCCCGCCGGGCGATGTAGATGCTGGAGACGAAGATGATCGTCGCTCCAACCCACGTCCAGGCGTCGATCAACTCGCCAAACAGGGCGAATCCAAACAAAACGGCGAATGGCAAACGCGCATAATCGAAGGGGACGACGGCGGACGTTTCGGCCAAGGAATAGGCCCTGACCAAAAATACGTGCCCCAAAGTCGCGACCGGTCCCATGGCGAGAACCCAGGGCCACAGCCCGGCGACGGGCCACTCCCACACGAAGAGCGCCGGGATAAGCGCCAGAGGCGTCATGTAGAGTCCCATATAGAAAACCACCTTGTTGGGGTTTTCCGTTTTAGTGAGCGTCTTAATGACCAAAACGGACGTTCCCATGAACAGCGCCGTCGCGAGCGCCAGCCAGTGACCCGCCTCTAGTTCCGTCATGCCGGGACGGACGATGACCAAGGCGCCCGCGAACCCGATCAAGGTCGCCGTCCAGCGCCTCAACCCGACCGTTTCGCCAAGCACCAGCGCCGCGCCGGCCGTCGCGAACATGGGCGCCAGAAAGCTCAACGCCGTCAACTCGCCAATGGGGATCAGAGCCGCCGACCAGAACCACGTCGTCATCGCCCCCATGGAAATCGCCGCCCGCAAACCGTAAAGCTTCCAGCGCCGGGTCTTGAGGTTCTCCAGGTCTTGCGCCATCGCCCAAGGCAAGATGCAGAGAAACGCCAGCAACAACCGCAGAAAAACGATTTGCAACGGATGCATGCCGGCGAGCGCCAGTTCCCGGCCGATCCCGGCAAGCGAGGACAGAAACGCGCAAGACGCGATCATCCAGAGCGCGGCCTGAAGCGGCTGAGCGCTTTTCCGCATAATGGACGCGCCGGCGGTCGTCATGGATGGGGCCGGAAAAGGGCGGGCATTCCCCTTGTATAGGGCTCGCCCTTCCTCCCGTCACGCCCTTCCTGTTTCAAGACGCTCACGCGCTCATCGCTTGCGGGCAAGCGTAAGTCCGTCACCGACTGGCAGCATCGACAGGGTGACCCGCCCATCGGCCGCCAACGCCGCGTTGAACGCCTTCATCGCCTTGGCGTTCTCGTCACGGCCGGTTTCTTCCAGAACGCCCCCCATCATAAAGACATTGTCGACGCAGATCAGTCCGCCTGGGCGCAAAAGGTTCAGACACCGTTCATAATAGACCGGGTAGCTCGGCTTATCCGCGTCAATGAAGGCCAAATCAATGCTTCCGGCGCCCGGCTCGCTCAACAATTGATCCAGGGTTTCCACACCAGGTCCCAATCGAAGCTCAATCTTTTCCGCGACGCCCGCTTCTTCCCAATACCGCCTAGCGACGGCGGCGGCCTCCGCATCGACGTCGAGGGCGTAGAGTTTACCGCCGTCCGGCAGGCTCAAAGCCATGGCGAGGGACGAATAACCGGTGAAGGAGCCCACTTCCACAATCGTCCTCGCCCCCGTCAATTCCACTAGCAGACGCAGGAATTGCCCCTCGTCGGGCGTGATTTGCATAATCGACATGGGATGCGAACCGGTTTCCGCGCGAAGCTTCGCAAGGATTGAGGGCTCCCTCACCGAGTGCTCGACAAGGTAACCATAAAGCGCCGGGTCCACCCCAGTGGCGGTCGTTTTCGGCATGATGTTGAAGTCCTTACGCCAGAGATACGGTGATCGTCCCGCCGTTCCGGACTGCGGACGACACCGTGACGTCATCCCGCGCGTCCGTCCAGACGCCGCGGGATGACGTCAAACGGATTTCATCGGGTGAGCTGGCCGGCGTTTCGCCGAGCGCGATGGCGATGACGCCGCCAGCTTTGAACAACAGATCTGGCATGATGACTCGCTCTTTCTATCGCGGAGCGCCGCCAGAGGGCGTTTCGGCTCTGCCGGTCGCCAATGTCCGGACCGCCATGGCGGGATTTCCCGCCTGACGGCGTATCATCCGCCAACGCCCGTCCTCTTTGCAAAGGATATTTGCCGCCGCCAGCCGCGAGGGCCGCGTAAAACGCCTCGTTGGCGAATGGAACGGCCGGCGCTTCCGTCATGATTCCCCGATGCGTCGAACTTGCGCTTAGCGAAAGGGGGGACCGAGACACCACAAAACCAGCGATCGGCGCGCGCCCGACGTCACCGGAGCGACCTTGTGGTAGAGAAAAGACGGAAAAACGATAATGGACCCCTTCGACCGCAGCGCGCCGACGGATTTTATCCGCCGTTCCGTTTCCGTCGGCGGCCGGTCCGGGTCTTCAATCAAGAAATCCCCGCCTTCGTATTGCGCGCCTTCCGACAAGCTGACGACAACGGACAGTTTCCGGTAAAGCCCGGCCCAGCGTTTCCCTTCCTCATATGGTTCCGGCAGTTGATCCGTATGCCAGTCATAATGCTGTCCGCAGCCATAGTTCGCATACTGTATACTCTCGGTGTTCGTGATGTCGAACTTCCAAAGAGAGCGATTGACCTGAGCGGCGCAGGCGTTCAGGTCATCGAACAGCCACTTCGTCTCCTCACCATAACCAATCCAGGAAACCCTGCTGTCACGCTGGTCCCCTTTCGGGTCATGGCGGACTTTTCCCTCCATGGCGGGCAGGCGCTCACCCAGATGGATCACCCGGGAACAGAATTCATTCGAAAAATAGCGCTCTTCCGTCCAATAACGCCGAGTTAAACGCACAGCGCACTCCTTTGAGTCTAGCGCCCCGAACACCAAAACAGGATTATGGCCGTGATCTTATTTTGGCTTTTTCATGCGAAAATTCATGACAAATACAAACCGGTTTCGCAATTAATTCCCAATAAGATTGACCGGGCGGCGCCGTCACCCCGGAGCGTTCAGAGCAGGAGTCCGGCCATGGCCGAGCAAACCGATCCCCGGATTGCCGCTGATCAAGGCGGTGATGGGGCTGAAACAGAAGACCAGGTTCCGGAAACGATCACAGAAAACGCCCCGGAGCCGGGTGAGGACCCTTTCATCGCGGCCGAGTTGAGAATCGAGAACGCGGCCGGTCTGGAAGATGGAGCCATCGCGCTGAATATCTGTATCGCCGCGAGCGGCGTCACGGCGATCACGCTTTCAAATATTCCCGACGGCGCGATCCTGTCCGCTGGTACGGATTACGGCGGCGGCGCCGTTACTCTCGACGCGGGCGAGTTGGAAGGGCTCACGATCACGCCGCCGGATGACTTCTCCGGCGAATTCGACATCAGCGTCCTCGTCAATCTGGCCGATGGCTCGACGCTGCAATCCTTTCTGAACGTGGATGCGACGGCGGTCACAGACACACCGGCCGTGGACTTCTCGGCGGCGGCGGATCGCGGCTCGCCGGGCTCCGGCGGCGCGCTCGACGTCAACGCCGCGAAAGTTGATCCGGTAAACATAACGGCGCAATCCGGTATGGAACCTGGCGCCGAAGACGCCGTGCTGAACCTTGACGTCATCGGCAACCTGCCGGCGGGCGTGATCGATGACATTGTTTCCCTCACGCTGAGCGGCGTTCCCGAAGGCGCTGCGCTCTCCAGCGGGGCGGACTTGGGCGGCGGCGCCTATGATCTGTCCAGATTGGATGCGGACGCATTGGCGGCGCTAACGGTTACGCCGCCCGCTGGTTTCTCGGGCGTCGTTAGTGTCTCGCTCACCGTGATCACCGGCAGTGGCGACGTCGGCGGCGCGGAAATCGAACTGCGTCATGAAGCGGATGCGGATACGCCCGCCCTGGATACGGGCGAGGTCACTGAAGCGCGGCGGATGGTTGGCGAAACCACGGGCATTGCGCCCGGCGCCGCGTCCCCGGCAACGGGTGCGGACGGCTTGGAAACTCTGTCCATCGCTGTTTCCAATCCACCCGGCGGCGGCGCGGCGATTACCGAGGCTGGACTCTCTGCGCCGGAGCTTCAATTGGGCGCCGGTGAGTCCGCTTCTTTCGGGGATCAGGCCATCGCGCTGAATATCGCGGACCTGGACGTGAGTGACGGACAATTGTTGAGCCTGACCCTTTCCGGCATTCCCGACGGCGCGGTTCTGACCTATCAAGACAGTAACCGTAATGGTGACAACCAGCAGGCGCTGGTGATCGACGGCGAAGCCTTGATCACGCCTGATCAGATCGGTGCGTTGACGCTAACCCCGCCCCTTTATTTCAGGGGTGAAATTCCTCTGACAGCAACCTTGAATTACATAGACGAAGATAACGCTGGCGGCGCGGGCGTCACCGCGGCAAAGACGGTGACCCTGACCGTTGAAGCCGACGCCGGCGATCCGGCGGCGGCTGCCTTGATCAACAACGTCCGGAACGACCGGCCGCCGATCGATGGTTCCGTCCTTGATCTCCCGCTCACCATTTCCGGCGCGGCGGCGGATACGGACGGACCGGAGTCCATCGGCCTGGAAACCGCCCCGGCGTCCATCGACCTTTCGGATTCAATCATGAATTTCGCCGAAAGCGCCGGCGGATCGGAAAGCGTCATCAGTATCGTCCTGAGCGGCTTCCCGACTGGCGCCGGGGCGTCGATTTCCAACACGGCGGGCGACGCTCTCACCTTAAGCGGCGACGGCGACTTGTTCCTGTCCGGCACGGACCAGTTGAACGGCCTTACTTTCGCGCCGCCGTTCCCGCATGATGGAATGTTCAATCTCTCCCTGACGGCGGTCACGTCGCACGGCGGTGTCGCGACGGCGAGCTTTGACGTGGAGATTCCCAGCGCCCGCCCGGAACAACCTGATGACTCAGGGACCGGCGGACGGGAACTCCCGCCCCGCGCTGACGGCGCCAGCGGCGGCGGCCTTCCGTTCGGCGGGAATGAGGACGGCCTGATCGCGGGTCTCGACGGCGATGACCGCCTGTTCGGGCAAAGCGGCGATGAGGTCGCCGAAGGCGGCGCCGGTAATGACGAATTGCCGGGCGCGGCCGGGAACGGCCGCTTTGCTTCCAGCCTTGGTGACGGCCAGGACACCTTCGATGGCGAATGGGGGCGGGACGTCATCGCGCCGGACGCCGGCCAAGCGGGCAACGTCAACGGACAGTCTCTCGATAGCTGGCTCGGCGGCGCCGGCGCGGCGGATACGGATGGCGCAACCACCGGCCTCACCGAAGACGGCGGCGTGGTGACCCTGACGGATGGATCGGGGCTTGGTTTCGATGGTGTCGAACGGATTGTCTGGCAGCCCGTGGACGAGAGCGGCTAGGCGCGCTAAAAGGCGCGTCATGGCCGAGGACACCGGGCAACCCGTCTATCATATCTGCCGCCGTGACGAGTGGCGGACGGCGGTCGTGCGCGGATCTTATCCCGGTTCCACCCAGGATCGGGCGGACGGCTTCATTCATTTCTCAAGCGCCGTCCAAGTGAGGGGCAGCGCCGCGAAACATCGCGCGGGACAGGCGAACCTGGTTTTGCTTTCCGTCGATCCGAATGTGCTGGGCGACTCGCTGAAATGGGAGCCGTCCCGCGCCGGACAGCTTTTCCCGCATCTCTATGGCGAACTGCCGTTAAGCGCTGTTATCCGCATGGACGACTTGCCGCTGGATGACCGTGGGGTCCATGTCTTCCCAAACGATATAGAGATAGCCTAAACCATGGCGCTCGCTGGTCTTGTTCTTCCCTTTATCCGGACGCTCGACCCGGAGCGCGCCCACAACCTGTCCATCCGGGGATTGGAAACAGGTCTGGCCGGCGGCCGTTCCGCCCCCGAATCCGAACGGCTCGGGAGCACCGTGTTCGGGCTCGGCTTCTCCAATCCGGTCGGTCTCGCCGCGGGATTTGACAAGGATGGCCGCGCGCCCGCCGCGCTTTTCAAATTTGGCTTCGGCTTCGTTGAGGTCGGCACCTCCACCCCCCGCCCGCAGCCGGGCAACCCGAAACCGCGTCTGTTCCGTTTTCCCAGGGACCAGGCCGTGATCAACCGCATGGGCTTCAACAATGAAGGCCATCCGGCGCTGCTGGCCCGGCTTCGGGGGAGGCGCTTTCCGGGGCCGCTCGGCGTTAATCTGGGCAAGAACAAGGACCAGACCGACGCGATTGCCGATTATGTCGCGGGCATCGAGACCTTTGCGCCAGTCGCCGATTATCTGGCCGTCAACGTCTCTTCCCCCAATACGCCCGGTCTTCGCGCGCTTCAAGACAAGGGAGCGTTGCTGGACCTGCTATCGGCCGTGACGGAGACGCGGGCGAAAACCGGCAACCCGAAAATCCCCGTCCTGCTGAAGATCGCGCCGGACCTGGAAGAAGACGATATCAAGGACATCGCCTCGGTCGTCCTAGGCAGCGGTATCGACGGCGTGATCGCCACCAACACGACCATCACGCGCCCGGCGGAGGGGCTGGGTGATCCAGGAGAAAATGAGCCAGGCGGTTTGTCCGGCAAACCCGTGTTCGAGCGCTCCACCCGTGTGCTGCGCCAACTTTACCGGGAAACCGGCGGCGCCGTGCCGCTCGTTGGCGCCGGGGGCGTCTCTTCCGGGATTGACGCATACCAGAAAATCCGCAGCGGCGCGTCACTGGTGCAACTCTACACCGCGCTGGTGTTTCACGGACCGGGCCTGGCCGCCCGCATCGCCGAGGACTTGGACAGGCTGCTCAAGCAAGACGGTTTCGAGAGTTTATCCGACGCCGTTGGGGCCGACGTTGACCTCTAGGCGGCGTGTTCATTTAAGCAATCCACGTCATGGCGCGGGCGAGGCGTACGAACGCCTTGAATAATGCGATTGTTTTCCCGCATCGCAAGGCGACGCGCCGGAAGCGTTCGATCCTGTTGTGGAAACACTCGGCCAGACGGCGTTTCTTGTAGAGCGCCTGATCAATCGGATAGTTCTCTGTCCGGGCCGGGTTCCGCTTGATCCGCGCGCTTGCCCCCGGTTCGTCGGCGATGAATTGGCGTAAGCGCCGCGCGTCATAGGCGGCGCCGGCGTGACGTGACCAACGCCTTCGAGGCCCGTGATTAAGTCCCGCGCCTGGTTCGCCAATCTGGCGCCGGAGCGCGATTTGAACCTCAAAGCGGGCGAAGTCATCCTGTTAGGCGCTCTCTAGCCCCGCCTACTGGATGTCGGCCGGCGACAAAATCGAGGGCGCCATCAAGGGCTTGGGAACGCTGACGCTGACCATTTAATAAAGTTTCCCGGAAACGCCGGCTTCCGGTTCACGCCGCACAGACCGACCGGGGCCGCGGAGAAACGGAAGCGGTCTCAAGCCAACCAGCGCGCCCAGCCCCTCATCAAATGGCGCCCTCGTCAAATGTTGCTGTCCGGAAAGCTGGCTTTCTTCTCCCGGATAAAAGCGGTTAACGCCTCGTCGGCCGCCGGATCGACGCCGGGCGCCTGATACTCGTTCAGCATCCTCTTCCAAATGGCGTTGGCGCGCGCGGGCGCGTCTTGCGAGCCTTCCGCCTCCCATTGCTCGAACGAATTATTATCGGCGACGGCGGAGCGGAAAAACGCGCTTTCGAAGTTCGCTTGCGTGTGCGCGCAGCCCAGATAATGGCTGCCCGGTCCAACCTCGCGCACGGCCGACAGCCCCTGGCCGTTCTCCGTGACGTCGATTCCCCTCGCCAGCACCTGAAGCCCCGCCAGTTGATCCGCGTCCATGATAAACTTCTCGTAGGAACTCACCAGGCCGCCTTCCAGCCAACCGGCCGCGTGGAGCACGAAGTTCACGCCACTGAGCAACGTGGGTAAAATGGTGTTGGCGCTTTCATAGGCGGCCTGGGCGTCCGGCGCTTTCGAGGCGCAAAGCGACCCGCCCGAACGGAACGGCACGTTCAGCCGCCGGGCCAAGGCCGCCGCCGTGTTGAGGACCAGCATGGGCTCCGGCCCGCCAAACGTCGGCGCGCCCGATTGCATCGAGATCGCGCTCATGAAGGTGCCGAAGACGACCGGCGAGCCGGGCCGGACCAACTGGGTCAGCGCCATCCCCGCCATGGCTTCAGCCAGTATCTGCGACAGCGTGCCCGCCACGGTGACCGGCGACATGGCGCCCGCCAGGATGAACGGCGAGACGATGGACGCCTGATTGGCGGCGGCGTAGACGCGTAACGCCCCCAGCATTGTGGCGTCGAACACCATGGGCGAATTGGCGTTGATCAGGTTCACAACGACGCAATTCCGGTCAACGGTCTCCTCGCCGAACAGAATCCGGCACATCTCGACCGTGTCGGCGGCGCGCGCGGGATGGGTGACGGAGCCCATGAACGGCTTATCCGAATAACGCATGTGCGCGTAGACCATATCGTAATGGCGCTTGTTCACGGGCAGGTCCACGGGTTCGCAAACCGTGCCGCCGGAGTGGTGCAGGGCGGGCGCCATGTAGGAGAGCTTCACGAAATTCCGGAAATCCTCAATGGTTCCATAGCGGCGCCCCCCATCCAGATCGCTGACGAAGGGCGGTCCGTAAACAGGCGCGAACACAGTGTTTCCGCCGCCGATCTCGACACTGCGGGCGGGATTGCGGGCAAGCTGGGTGAATTGACTAGGCGCGGATTTCAAAATTCCGCGAAGCATACCTTTCGGAAAGCGGACCCGCTCCTTCCGAACGTCGGCGCCGGCGTCTTTGAAGAGCGCAAGGCTCTCCGGGTCCTCGCGGAACTCGACGCCGATCTCTTCCAGGATCGTATCCGCGTTGGCTTCGATCACATCAATGGCTTCCGGGGACGCCAGTTCCATCAACGGAAGACCGCGCTGAATAAAAGGCGCCGCAACGGCCGCCGCCGAGGCCCGCGCCGCCCGTCTCGCATCCCGTCCCCGCCGGCCGACTCTTCCGCCTCCGCCCCGCGTTTGCTCTTCCGGCATATGCTTCGTCCTTATAACTTTACGGCGTGACTTTACGGCGACCGGTTGGACAGCCGCCGCCGATGTCCGTTTCTCCGCATATAAGGCCGTCCTCGCCCGGGTGAGAGGACAAAACGCGTCATTTTGTGGCCCGCATGCGTCATCGGGGGGCGGCGGGATGGACGTGATGGGACAATCCGGCGCATGCGCGAATTGGCCCGGGTGTTCGTGACTCTCGCGCTCGATATGCGGAATGACCGGCGCTTGACATGACTGGAACTTGACAGGCGGCGTTTCAGCCTCTTTAAACAAATCGAGTTGATTTGCGAATCGCCAATCAGACTCATGAAAACCAAAGCATTCGAAGAAAGGCATACGATGAAGGTCTTGGTGGGCGTGAAACGCGTCATCGACGCCTATGTTAAGGTCCGGGTGAAATCCGACCAAACAGGCGTTGAAACCCAAAACGTCAAGATGTCCATGAACCCGTTCGACGAAATTGCCGTCGAAGAGGGCGTGCGCATGAAGGAAGCGGGCTCGTGCACGGAACTGGTGGCGGTGTCCGTCGGGCCGGAGCAAGCCCAGGAGACCATCCGCACCGCGCTCGCCATGGGCGCCGATCGCGGCGTCCACATCGTGACGGACCAGATCGTCGAGCCGCTGGCCGTGGCCAAGCTGTTCAAGGCCGTGGCCGAGAGGGAAGATCCGGGCCTCGTCATCCTGGGCAAGCAAGCCATCGACGATGACAGCAACCAGACCGGTCAGATGCTGTCCGCCCTGCTGGGCTGGGCGCAAGGCACGTTCGCCTCAAACATCGAGTTGTCCGGCGGCGGCGCCACGGTGGTCCGCGAAGTCGATGGCGGCCTCGAAACCATTGAGATCAAAACGCCCGCCGTGATCACCACGGATCTGCGTCTCAACGAACCGCGCTACGCTTCTTTGCCGAACATCATGAAGGCGAAGAAAAAACCTATCGGCAAACTGACCATCGACGAGCTGGGCGTTGACGTCGCCAACCGTCTGGAAGTTCTGAAAGTGACCGAGCCGCCCGCCCGTGAGGCTGGCGTAAGGGTCGGGAGCGTCGCCGAACTGGTGGACAAGCTGAAAAACGAAGCGAAGGTGATCTGAGAATGAGCGTTCTAGTTTACGCCGAACAGGCCGGCGGCGCCGTCAAGCCGGCCACTCTTCACGCCATCACCGCCGCCAAGGTGTTGGGCGAGGTTCATGTGCTTTCCGCCGGTCCAGCGTCGGGTTGCGCCGCCGACTCCATCGCGGCGGTGGATGGCGTCTCCAAAGTGCTCCGCGCCCGGGACGGCGCCTACGCCAACCCGGTCGCCGAGGACATCGCGCCGCTGATCGCGCGCCTCGCCAGTGACTACGGCCACATCATGGCGACGGCCACGACGGTCGGCAAAAACATCATGCCCCGTGTCGCCGCTCTCCTGGACGTGCAGCAGATTTCCGACGTCTCGGGCATTGAGGGACCGGACACCTTCATCCGCCCCATATACGCTGGCAACGCCCTGGCGACGGTGAGATCGTCAGATGCGAAGAAGGTTATAACCGTCCGCGCGACGGCCTTCGAGGCCGCCGCCGCGGAAGGCGGCTCGGCCGTCATTGAGGACGTGCCCCCGGAAGCGTCCGCGGGCCTTGCCACCTTCGTCAAGGCCGAACTCAGCAAATCCGAACGTCCCGAGTTGACGTCCGCCAAGGTGATCATCTCGGGCGGCCGCGGCATGCAGTCGGGCGAAAACTTCCCGCTGCTGGAAAAGGTCGCCGATAAACTGGGCGCCGCCGTGGGCGCGTCTCGCGCGGCGGTCGATGCGGGCTTCGTCCCGAACGACTACCAGGTGGGTCAGACCGGCAAGGTGGTGGCGCCGGAACTCTACATCGCCGTGGGCATCTCGGGCGCCATCCAGCACCTGGCCGGCATGAAGGACTCGAAAACCATCGTCGCCATCAACAAGGACGAGGAAGCGCCCATATTCCAGGTGGCCGATTACGGCCTGGTGGCCGACTTGTTCGAGGCTGTTCCGGAGTTCGAGAAGGAACTGGGATAACCGGGCTCCCTGGAAATTTCATGGAAATCGAAAGCGCCGCCGGCAGGAAGACCGGCGGTTACCGTTTTCTTGCGCCGGCCGCGCGGCCGTCAAAAACTCGCCCGCTTCCGCGCGATATCGACAACGGATCAGTGACGCGCCTTTTCTGTGGCGTCTTTGGCTTTTCCACGGCCTCTCCGGGCGTTATCATTGGACAGGCGGTCAAATCGACGCCTGACGAACAACATGCCTCGGGAACGATCCAATGAAGTTGACGTCTGACGAACTGGCGCAATTCGACCGCGACGGATACCTGTTCTTCCCCGGCCGTTTCTCCCAGGACGAAGCCGCCTATCTGAAAAGCCAGGCGGAAACGGTATACGCCCTGGACCGCGAGGAAGTCTGGCGGGAGAGCACGGGCGTCGCGCGGACGGCCTTTGCCGCCCATACCTACAACGAAGGCTTCCGGCGCTTGGGCGCCCACCCGCGGCTGATTGAGCCGGTCGAGCAATTGCTGGGCGGCAAGCTTTACATGCATCAGTACAAGGTGAACGCCAAGGCGGCTTTTGACGGAGAAGTCTGGCAGTGGCATCAGGACTACGGCACATGGAAGCGTGACGATGACATGCCGGCGCCGCGCGCTATGAACATCGCCGTCTTTCTGGATGACGTGACGGCCGCCAACGGTCCCTTGCTGTTCATCCCAGGCAGCCACAAAATTGGCGTGGCGGAAGCTGGCCACGATCTGGAAACAACGTCCTATCCGCTTTGGACGCTCAGCCGCGAAAAGGTAACCGAACTGGCCGGGCGCGGCGGCGTCGCCGCGCCCACCGGATCCGCCGGCGGCATGTTGATGTTCTCGTCACTCCTGGTTCACGCAAGCCCGCCCAACATCTCTCCCTTCGGCCGGACCATTGTCTATTTGTCGCTTTGCCACGTTGACAATCACATCCGGGCCTTCAACCGGGCCGAATGGATCGCGCATCGGGATTTCGAACCCATCGAAGCGCTCGCCGACGATTGTCTGACGGAACTGATCGCCGCCGGCCGGCAAGCAGCGGAGTAACCGTCATGTTCGTTTATCAAGCGCTTGAGGCCCGCGCGGCGCAGGGAAAACCGGTTCGCGCCGGCCTGATCGGCGCGGGCAAGTTCGGCTCCATGTTTCTGGCGCAGGTCCCGACCACCATCGGGCTTGAGCTTGTCTTCGTCGCCGATCTGGAGGCGAACGCCGGCAAAAAGGCCTGTCTGAACGTGGGTTGGCCCGAGAGCGCGCTGAGCGGACCGCGTTTCTCCGGCGACGCCATGGCGGAGATCGCCAAGGCGGACGTAGATGTGATCGTGGAAGCCACCGGCAACCCCATCGCCGGCGTCCGCCACGCCCGGGCCGCCATCGCGGCCGGGCTGCACGTCGTCATGGTCAACGTGGAGGCGGACGTTCTGGCGGGCGCCCTGTTGGCCGAAGAGGCCCGCCGGGCGGGCGTCGTCTATTCCATGGCCTACGGCGATCAACCCGCCCTTACCTGCGAGCTGGTGGAATGGGCCCGGGCGTCGGGTTTCGACGTCGTGGCCGCGGGCAAGGGAACGCGCTATCAGCCGCACTATCACCAATCGACGCCGGACACCGTGTGGGAGTGGTACGGCAAAACACCGGAAGAGGCGAAAACGGCGGGCATGAACCCGCACATGTTCAATTCCTTCGTCGATGGCACGAAATCAGGTCTCGAGATGGCCGCGATCGCCAACGGCGCCGGTCTCACCCCGGCGCCGGACGGCCTTGCCTTTCCGCCGGTGGGCATGGACGACCTCGCCCATTGCCTGCGCCCGGCGTCAGAAGGCGGGCGCCTGCATCACAAGGGCCAGGTGGAAGTGGTTTCATCGATCGAGCGGGACTCCCGCCCCGTTTACAAGGACCTCCGATGGGGCGTTTACGTGGTGATCGAGGCTCCCAACGACTATTCCGCTCAGTGCTTCCGCCAATACGGCATGAACACGGACGCCTCGGGCCGCTATTCCGCCATGTACAAGCCGTTCCACCTGATCGGTCTCGAACTTGGAATTTCCGTTTTTTCCGCCGCCCTCCTGAAACAGCCGACGGGCTCGACGCTGCGGTTCAACGCGGATGTGGTCGCGACCGCCAAGTTCAACCTGAAGGCCGGACAAATGCTGGACGGCGAAGGCGGCCACATGGTCTGGGGCAAGCTCTATCCGGGTCGGGACAGCCTGGCGCTCGGCGGTCTGCCCATCGGTCTCGCCCATGGGGTCAAATTGAAATCCGACATCGCCCAGGGCGCGCCCGTGCGCTGGCGGGACGTGGAGATCGACGAAACGCTGGACGCGGTGGTTTATCGCAAACAACTGGAAGAGAAATTCCGCACCGCGGAAGCGGCGGAGTAATTATTCTCCCCGCTCATCGCCATCCCCTGGCCGGATCCGGGGATCAAACCGCCGCATGAACCGATAACTTCCCTCACGCTCCATTTCGTGGTTTCCTGATGGAAGGAAGAGAGCCGCCATGACCAGGACACTCGTGCTCACCGTCATCGCCGACGACCGGCCCGGTCTAGTCGATACGCTGTCCGCTTGCGTGGAAAATCACGGCGGCAACTGGCTCGACAGCCGCCTGGCGCATCTGGCGGATAAATTCGCGGGCGTTGCGGTCATCGAGGTCCCGGACGCGAATCGCGACGCCTTGGAAGCCGCCCTTCGCGCGCTTGGCGACGCCGAGGCCATGCGCCTTTCGCTGGAAGAAACGGCGTCCGCGGCAAGCCTGCCCGGCGACCTCCACACCATCGAGATTTTAGGCCCCGACCATCCGGGCATCGTGCACGAAATCACTCACGCCCTGGCGAAAGCGGGTGCGAGCGTCGAAGACCTGAAAACCGACATCCAGGAGGCGCCCCATGGCGGCGGTACGTTATTCCATGCCCGCATCGGGTTCCGGCCCGCCGACGAGGAAACGTTGGAAGCCGTCCGCGACCGGCTTGAGGATCTTGCGGGCACCCTGATGGTCGATCTGGAAATGGATTAAGCCGTTTTCGCGTCATTCGCCGCCGCCCAGCGTCATGCCGTCCAGCCCCTTTACCATCATTCTCACGGGATAGCGGTCATGGACGGCCGGGGCATTTTGGGAGAGATCAATGGGAAACCCGGACCGCGCGCCTGTGACCGGAGCCTTCGAGACCTTGAAGCAAGCCATAATCGAACTGCTTCACGCCGTTGACGCGAAAAGCCCCCTGCCCCAGCCGATCTTAAGCGCCGCGCTCAAGGGGCTGCGGGAAGCTGACGTCAGCCGCCATCCAATCACCGGCGGACCTTATTTTCCGGCCCTCGATATGCTGCCCGGGTTCGCCGCCAAGGCGCCGGGGGGGCCTTTCGGCGATGTCCTCCGGGCCCTCAACGCTTGCAAGGGCGGCTATCCCTGGATTCAAAACGCCAACTATCGCGGCCGCCCGGAGATGCAAGGCTATCTCGCGAACTCCGTCTTCGGCGGCCTGATTGGCGGGCCGGCGGGCCTGGCGCCTTGCGGCGAGGCGGTCGTCGGGTTCTGGATGATGGGGCCCAACATCGATTACCCGGCCCACACACACCCGGCGGAAGAACTTTACGTCATCCTTTCGGGCGAAGCGGACTGGTACCGGGAAAGCGACGGCTGGACCCGCCGGCGGCCAGGCGATCACGTACTGAACACCTCGATGATCCGGCACGGCATGCGAACCGGCGGGGAACCGCTGATCGCGCTCTATTGCTGGCGGGGCGACCTCGCGACCCTGCCGACGTCAAGCGCGGCGGAAACGGGCCAGCCCCTGTCGGCTGTTGGCGGGCCTGCCCCTTTTTGCCAGGATAAAGGCAGCGAAACGGCATAAAGACGCCCTTACCGGCGCCGGGCTTTTATCTTGTTGGGAGGCATCCATGCGCACTCAGGCACGGGCGGTCGTCATTGGAGGCGGCGTCGTCGGCGTTTCCACGCTTTACCACTTGGTGAAGAGGGGCTGGACCGACTCGGTTCTCATCGAGCGCAAGGAATTGACGTCGGGTTCCACCTGGCACGCGGCCGGGTTATTGCCGCTTTTCAACATGAGCTATTCCGTCGGCCAGATTCACAAATATTCCGTCAAGCTCTACCAGGAACTGGAAACGGAAACGGGTCTGAACGCCGGTTTCAGCCAGGTCTCCAACATCCGGCTCGCCACCAACCAGGACCGTATGGACGAGTACCGTCAGTATGCGGCCGTCGCCGCGACCATCGGCGTGCGGGTGGATTTCCTGACGCCCGAAGAGGTGGTCGACATCTGGCCGCTGTGTAATCCGGAAGGCCTCGTCGGCGCCATCCGCCACCCGGAAGATGGTTATATCCAGCCCGCCGACCTGACCCAGGCCTTGGCGAAAGGCGCCCGCCAGATGGGGGCGGAGATCAACCAGCACACCAAGGCCGAGGCCATTGAGCGCGACGGTGACGAATGGGTCGTGAAAACTGGCAAGGGCGACGTGCGCTGTGAGCATGTGGTCGCCGCGACCGGCAACTTCGTCCGCCAAACGGGGGAAATGGTCGGCCTCGACATTCCCGTCATCCCGGTCGAGCATCAATACATCGTCACCGAGCGCATCCCCGAAATCGTCGAGCGTCATGAAAAGGGCCTGCCGGAAATGGGCGTGCTGCGCGCTTCCGACGGGCGGTGGTACATGCGGGAGGAAGCGGGCGGCCTGATCCTGGGTCCTTACGAGGACGGCGCGCCGGCCTGTTATTTCGACGGCCCCAGCGAGACCGCGGAATACGAGCTTTTCCAGGAGGACGTCGAGCGCATCGAGCCAATGATCGAGGATGCGATGAAGCGCGTTCCCGTCTTCGCCGAAGCGGGCGTCAAGCGGGTCTATAACGGCGCGATTTGTTATACGCCGGACGGTAATCCCATTATTGGACCCGCCTGGGACCTGCCCAACTTCTGGCTCAACGAAGGGCACAGCTTCGGAATCACGGCGGCGGGCGGCGCGGGCTGGCAGTTGGCCGAATGGATGGCCGGGGGAGAACCCACCATCGACATGCTGGGCGTTGATCCGCGCCGCTATGGCGATTACTGCACCAGGGAATATTTGAAGGTGAAGAACGAAGAGGCCTACGCCCACGTCTTCATCACCCACTTCCCGGACGAGGAGCGCCCGGCGGGGCGCCCGCTGCGCACGGCGCCGTGCTATGAGCGCATGAGGGACCTGGGCGCCGTTTTCGGCCAGGTCGCCGGCTGGGAGCGTCCCAACTTCTTCGCCGCCGACGGAAGCCCCCGGGAAGACGATTGGTCGTTCCGGCGTTCAAAATGGTTTGAGCATTCTGTGAGGGAAGCCCGGAACGTCGCCGAGAACGTCGGTCTTTACGACGCCACGGCGTTCGCCAAATGCCGCGTCTCCGGCCCTGGCGCGGAAGCCTTCCTGGACGGCATGGTCGCGAACAAATTGCCGCAAGAAACGGGGCGCCTGACGCTGTGTCATTCGCTGACGGAAAAAGGCGGCGTTCATTCGGAATTCACCATCATCAAGGAAGCGGCGGACAGCTTCTATCTGGTTTCCGCCGGCGCGCTTCAACGGCTGGACCACGACTACCTGAGGAAGCGGATGCCGGCGGACGGCTCCGTCCGGTTTCAGGACATCTCCGGGGCGACCGGCGTGCTAGTCGCCGCAGGCCCGAAATCCCGCGAACTGATGCGGCGCGTCAGCCGGGCGGATTTCTCCAACGCGGCCTTCCCGTGGCTGTCCTCGCGAATGATCGAGGTGAACCTGGCGCCCTGCCGCGCGGCCCGTGTGAACTACGTCGGCGAGCTGGGTTGGGAACTGCACCACCCGATCGAATATCAGAACCACATCTTCGACGCGTTGATGGCGGCGGGCGGGGATTTGGGATTGAAGCCGTTCGGCGCGCGGGCGCAGGATATGCTCCGGATCGAGAAATCCTACCGCGGCGTCGGCACGGAACTCTCCATCGAATACGCCGCGCTTGAAAGCGCCATGGACCGGTTCGTGCGGCTGAATAAAGGCGACTTCCTCGGCCGCGGCGGCCTGACGGAATGGCGGGATCGAGGTTTCAAAAACCAGTTGGTGACCCTTGAGGTTCATGACGTGAAGGACGCGGACGCTCTGGGCAACAACGCCATCTTCCGGAACGGAAAGGCGGTGGGCCGAGCCACCAGCGGCAATTACGGCCCCCGCCTCGGCAAGTCCCTGGCCATGGCCATGGCGCCGCCCGAAATGGCTGGCGTCGGCGAAGAATTCGAAATGGACATTCTCGGAACCATGCACCGGGTCACCGTGCTGGAGGAAAGTCCCTATGATCCGAAGAACGAGAAATTGCGGGGATAGGCCCCAATGGCCCATATCCTCTCACCCCTCTCCGAAGCCACGCCAAAGTCTCAAATTACCTGAACCATTACAGGCGTGATTTTGAACCGTGCGACGAATGGGCCAATTGCGCTATTTCGTCCGCGCCGACTACGCCATGCGGCGGCGCCAAGAGCGAAGCGCCGGAAATTGAAATAAAGCAATAAAAACGATGAGTTCCCTCTCTCCTTCTTCCCACATATCCACATGCGACCATGACCCACGGGGATACCGGATTGATTTACAGATTATGCGCGGCGTCGCCGTGCTTCTTGTTGTTTTCTACCACCTGAACATCAAAGGCTTTCATAACGGCTACCTCGGCGTAGATGTCTTCTTCGTCCTCAGCGGCTACTTGATGGCGTGTTTATGCGAGAGAGAAGCACGGTGAGAGAGTTCTACAGCCGCCGCTTGAAGCGTCTGCTGCCCGCCTACGTCGTCACAGTCGTAGCGACGACTTTGGCCGTCGCGTTCCTCTCGAACCCCGCAGACGCAAACCAACGCTTTGACCACATTTGGTTTGACCTGTTCGGCATGAGCAATGTGGCGTTCTGGATGAAAAACACCTATTTCAATAATCAGAACTTCCAACCATTGCTGAATTTATAGTCGCTGGGCGTTGAGTTTCAGTTTTATCTGATCGCGCCTTTTCTGCTTCCGTTTCTGGCTCGGCGAAGGGCGCTTGGTGTTATTGTGCTGGCGATATCCCTAAGCGCCGCCTTGTTTGTCGTGTCAATTTCTCCCAAAACGAGTTTTTTCATGACGCCGTTGCGGCTTTGGGAATTTCTTCTGGGCGCTTTCGTTGCCTGGCGACCTTTCAAACCTGGCTCGGTCGCGATGGAAAAATAGCTGGTTGGGGGGTGTATTGCGACATTCCTCTTAACCGTCTTCCTTTATCCGATCAGCGTCGAATTCGAAGTCCCGAACCTGGGCGCCGGGTTCAGCAACCAGCATGCCCTCAACCCGGTGTTCGGCCATCCCGGCCTTGCCGCGTTGCTCATTGCCCTGGCGGCAACCGGGTTGATCGCGCTCTCCATGAACAGCGTTGTCAAACCCATGGGCCGGGTCGGAAGCCTCTTATGGAAGCCATTTATCTACCTCATGTTCACCTGTGTCCGTTCGGCTAGTGCATGTTGCAGGCGAACGGCCATCCCTTTTATTTCGACTCTGGTCATTTGACGCTCACCGGCGCGAAAACGCTGATTCCTATTTTCGACGCGATCGCGAAACGTTTCGGCGACCAGTGAAGCGCGAAATGATCGGATCGAGCCAGGCCGATCAGCACGCCGCGCCATGTTCGAAACGAACGATCTGGAAATCTTGGCTGGAGATTTTATTGGCGAACGGTCATCCGCCGGAGGGTATGGGACGTATCAATTCACATGAAAGGATTGATCATGCCCCGTTTGCTCCCCGCGCTTCTGTTCGCTCTGAGCGCCATTATCGCCGCTCCTGCGGCCATTCACGCCGCTGATTCCGCCGGGCGCGCCGTGGACGCCAGGCTGGAAGTCCAGGCCGTCATCACGCGGCAAATCGACGCCTTCCGGCACGACGACCACAACCGCGCCTTCAGCTATGCGGCTCCCAATATCAAAAAACAATTCGGAACGCCGGAACGGTTCACTCACATGGTGCGGCACGGTTATGCGCCGGTTTACCGCCCGGCGCGCGTCGCCTTCGATAAATTCAAACGGGACGGCGACAAGGCGGTTCAAACGGTTTTGATCGAAAATCTGGAAGGTAACCTCTTCTTCGCGTTCTTTCTCATGGCCCGCCAACCGGACATGATCTGGAAAATCGGCGGCTGCGCCTTGGTTCCGTTAGAAGACGGCGCGATCTGATGACGCCGCGCGCCAGGTAAAACGCCATGGGCGGCGGGCTCATTGTTTATTTCGACGGCGGCTGTCCATTGTGCCGGCGCGAGATCGCTTTTTACCGCCGCCTGAGAGGCGCGGAAACCATCACTTGGCTTGATCTAGAGGAGAGTCCCATCGGCGGCGGGCGCAATCCCGCCGCCGATCTGTCCCGGTGTGACGCCCTGGCCCGCTTTCACGCCCGCCATCCCGACGGAACGCTTATGAGAGGCGCGAAAGCCTTTTCCGAGGTGTGGCGCCGTCTCCCCCTCTTCCGGGCGCTTTACTGGCTTTACCGCGTGCCCGGGATGCCCTGGGTGATGGAACGCGCGTACGACGGGTTCCTAAAGGTCCGCCCGCGCCTTGTCCCCCGGTCAGTTGTTGAATAACACCGGGCGGAAGGGCTCCGGCCGGACCGCCCCATCACACCAAACCGTTCACCCCAAACCGTTCACGCCCATTCCCAGAAATTTTTCCCGGCGCATCTTCGTCACCGCGTCCGGCGTCAAGCCGGCCAGTTCCGACAACTGCCGGCCGATGTGATCCCCAACGGACGTGATCACCGCCTCGGGCGCGCGATGAGCGCCCCCCAGCGGTTCGTTGACCACATCGTCGATGACGCCCAGTTCGCGGAGATCCTGAGCCGTTAGGCGCAACGCTTCCGCCGCTTCCCGCGCCAACTCGCTATCCCGCCAGAGAATGGACGCGCAGCCCTCCGGAGAAATCACCGAATAGATCGCGTGCTCCAGCATCAGAACGGAATTCGCCGTCGCCAAGGCAATGGCCCCGCCAGAGCCTCCCTCGCCGATCACAACGGCGACAGAGGGGACCTTTAAGCGCATGGAAACCTCGATGGATCGGGCGATGGCTTCCGCCTGGCCCCGCGCTTCCGCCTCGACGCCGGGGTAGGCGCCCGGCGTATCGACGAAAGTCAGAACCGGCAGGTTAAAGCGCTCCGCCAAGCCCATCAGGCGCTGCGCCTTGCGATAGCCCTCGGGCTTGGCCATACCGAAATTGCGCCACACCCGTCCGTCCGTCCCGGACCCTTTTTCATTGCCGATAACGACAACGCTTTGCCCCCTGAACCGGCCGAGACCGCCAACGATCGCCGGATCTTCGCCGAACACACGATCACCCGCCAGCGGCGTGAAGTCTTCAATCAACGTATTGATGTAAGCCATGGCGTGGGGGCGATCATGGTGCCGCGCCACCTGCGTCTTCTGCCAGGGACTCAGTTTCGCGTAGGTCGCCGTAAGAAGCTTCCGCACCTTGTCCTCAAGCTTCTCCACCTCATCGGCGATGTTCATTTCGTCGGAACTGGCGAGATGCCGGAGCTCGGCGATCTTCCCTTCAAGTTCGGCGATGGGTTTTTCGAAATCAAGATAGCTGTGCATTCGAAATTCCTAGCATGGCCGCCGCGCCGCACAAAGGGTCTCGACGCGGTAAACCCGGAATTTCACGCCGGTTTCTCAGGTCTTCGGCGACGCGCCCGTATCATGAACCGCCGGCGATATGTCTCGCCGTTTGAACCAGGACCTCGGCCTGCTTGATCGACGCAATGTCGATGAGCTTGCCATCCAGGGCGATGGCCCCTTGGCCCTCTTCTTGCGCCTGGTTCATGGCTTCCAGGATTCGTTTGGCCTTCGCGACCTCTTCCTCGGACGGGCTGAACACCTCATTGGCTAGATCCACCTGGCTGGGGTGAATAGCCCACTTACCCTCGCACCCAAGGATCGCGGCGCGTTTCGCTTGCGCCTTATAGCCGTCCGGGTCGCTGAAATCACCGAACGGGCCATCGACCGGACGCAGTCCGTTGGCGCGGGCGACGACCACCATCTGGGTGATGGGATAATGCCACATGTCGCCCCAATGCACCTCACGACCACCCGTCTCGTTAGGGTCCGTCAGCACGGCGTAATCCTTGTTGGGTCCGCCGATGCCCGTGATCTTCGCCTTTGTCGACGCGGCGTAATCCGCGACCCCGAAATGCAGCGACTCATTACGCTTCGATCCCGTCGCGATCCCGGCCAGGTTCTGCATGCCAAGCGCGGTTTCGATGATCAGCTCAAAGCCGATTTTGCGGGGCCATCCTCTCGAGTCCTCGATTTGACTGACCAGAACATCGACAGCGTAGACGTCGGCGGCCGTTCCCACTTTGGGAATCATGATCAGGTCGAGCTTGTCGCCCGCCTTCTCGACGATCTCAACCAAATCCCGATACATGTAGTGCGTATCCAAGCCGTTGATCCGGAGCGAGACGGTCTTGCCGGACCAATCCAAATCATTCAGCGCCTCGATGACGTTTTTGCGGGCCTGGGGTTTGTCACTGGGCGCGACCGCGTCCTCCAAATCCATGAACACCGTATCGGCGGCGCTCTGGGACGCTTTCTCCAAAAAGCGCGGGTTGGAACCGGGCACGGCCAGTTCGCTCCGGTTCAGGCGGGCGGGCGCCTGCTCGACAACGGTGAAACTCATCAGGGACCTCAACATTTTCAGATATGAACGGCAATTTCGGCCCGAGGACACGAACCAAAATGACGCAATGCAACAAAATGGTCTGAACGCGGAAGGCGAGGCAATAGGCAATTGCCCTGATCGCCGGGCGCGGGTTCTTGAAACTTAACGCTGTATATGATGTTCGGATCCGGGCCCGGCGTTCTCCTTACAGGGCGGTCAAGTCATATCTCCGAGGGGACGTTTATGGAACACGATCCACGGGCGCCCGGTAAAATTCAGCGCCAGCCCGCTCAAGGCGGCGATCAGGCGGTTTAGCGCGTGATCACGGCCGATATAGTCCTTGAAAACGCCGTAAAAATAGTCCAAGCGCCTGTCATCCATGCGCGCGGCGGGTCCATGGCGCGCCAAAAATCAGCCCATCCAGGAGAGAGACATGTCCCGACCCAAGCCCACCATTCTGTGCGGCCGAAAGTTTCCGGATAACGTAGAAGCCCGGTTGGCGCGCGATTACGACGTTCGGCTCAACGCGGATGACACGTTGTATTCACCGGACGAATTGGTGGAAAAGGCCCGGGGCTGCGACGGGTTGATGATTTGCCACTCCGAACGCATGTCGCCGGACGTGGTGTCGCGTCTGCCCGAGAGCGTTATGATCGTCGCCAATTTCTCCGTCGGCTACGATCATTGCGACATTCCCGCGCTTAGGGAAAAGGGCGTCGTGGTGACCAACACGCCCGACGTCTTGTCGGACGCAACCGCCGAAATCGCGGTTCTCTGCGCATTGGGAGCGGCCCGGCGCGCTTCGGAGGGCGACCGGATGGTGCGCGAGGGGAAATGGAACTTCTGGTCGCCGGCTTTCATGGTCGGAACACAGATCACGGGCAAGCGCCTTGGCGTCATCGGCATGGGGCGTGTGGGCCAGGTGACGGCGAAGCGTCTGCGCTGCGGTTTCGACATGAAGGTCCACTACCATAACCGCCGACCGCTGGCGCCCGAGATAGAGGCCGGCCTCGGCGGCGCGGTCTATTACGACTCTGTGGAAGCCCTGTTGCCCAACGTGGACCTCTTGTCGCTTCACTGCCCCAACACGCCGGAAACCAGCAATTTGATGAATGCGGAGCGGCTTGCGCTTTTGCCGGAGGGTTCCGTTGTCGTGAACACCGCGCGGGGCGCCGTGTTGGACGAGGACGCCCTTTATGACGCCCTGGCGTCCGGTCACCTGGCCGCCGCCGGTCTCGACGTGTTTAAGGACGAGCCGGGCGGCAACCCGAAATTGGCCGATGCGCCGAACCTGTTCATGCTGCCGCATATCGGGTCCGCGACTTTCGACACCCGGGACGCCATGGGCTACCGGGCGCTGGACAATCTCGACGCGTTCTTCGCTGGAAAAGAACCCGGCGACCGGGTCGGTTAACCGCCAAGTGCTTGTATCACGCGCGAAGTCAGTGACTTAAATTTCGCGGCCCTGTGATGAGCCGTTGTTTTTACCAAAAAAACCTTGCCATTGGCAGGACGATTGGGTTCATTACTGGGCTCCGGTTGACCGTGCGCTAATCATAAAAAACTTGGGAGTCCGGCACGAAATGGCGGTCAACGCCGCCGTAAAAGCGGTCAACGCCACCGTAAAAACGAATAAAAGCAAATTCACTGCGGACCGTTTTTGGCGGGCCGCGTCATCCGGGGGCCGAGTTTATCCAGCCCACACAATCTAGGAGGAAATAAAGATGAAAATGAAGAAAACCTCGCGGCGCAAGTTCCTCAGGGGCGGCGCGATCGCCACGGGCGCGGCGGCCGCCTCGCTCGCCATGCCGAGTGTTTCCCGCGCGGAAACCACCACGCTGAAAATGCAAACCGGCTGGGGCGCCACCAGCCCGTTCTTTGAATTCGCCGATCACTACAAGACGCGTGTCGAGTCCATGGCCGGCGACCGTCTGAAGCTTGACCTGCTGCCGTCCGGCGCCGTCGTGAAGACGTTCCAGATCGCCGACGCCGTGCACAAGGGCTCGGTCGACGCTGGTCACGGCGTTACTGCTTACTGGTACGGCAAGGACAAATCCGCCTCGCTGTTCGGCACCGGCCCGGTGTTCGGCTGCAACGCCGCTCAGATTCTAGGCTGGATTCATTACGGCGGCGGTAAGGAACTCTACGCCGAGCTGCTTGACAAGCGCCTGAATCTGAACATCGTTGGCTTCTTCTCCATGCCCATGCCAACGCAGCCGCTGGGCTGGTTCGCCAAACACGTCAAGTCCGCTGACGACATGAGAGGCCTGAAATACCGGACCGTTGGTCTGGCGACGGACATCATGCAGGGCATGGGTTTGAAAGTTACAGCTCTTCCGGGCGGCGAGATCATTCCGGCCCTGGAAAAAGGCGTCATCGAAGCGTTCGAATTCAACAATCCGACCGCCGACTCCCGCTTCGGCGCTCAGGACGTGTCCAAGCACTATCACATGGGGTCCTACCACCAGGCGGCTGAGTTCTTCGAACTTTCGTTCAACAAAGACAAGTTCAACAGCCTGCCGAAAGAACACCAGGCAATTCTCGAGTACGCCGCAGAAGCCGCCAACACGTCTTCCTACGGCTCCGCGATGGATCAATACTCCGCGGACCTTCAGAAGCTGATCAACGACCATGGCGTGAACGTGTACCGCACGGACAAGTCGATCTTGAAAGCTCAACTGGAGTCCTGGGATAAAACCCTGAAGCGTCTGAACCGCGACGAATTCTTCAAGCGCGTCGTCGACTCTCAAAAAGCCTGGTCCGAGCGAGTCGCGTTCTACGATCTGATGAACGCGGCCGACTACAAGCTGGCTTACGACCACTATTTCCCGGGTAAACTGCCGTTCTGAGGCGTTACCCGGCGAGACTTCCCGGTCTCGCGAATGGAGATGGAGATAAGGGCGGTGCTTCGGCATCGCCCTTCCACTTTCCGGACACTCCTCTGCACGGATCGCGTTGATTCCGCGCCCCCCGGTCGGGCCGGCGCGTATAAACGCTTGGTTTTCAGACAAGACGACAAAAATGTAATATCTCGGCGATCACAGCCGCAACGGGTTCAACCCGAATGGGGAAGAAACACCATGGAACGCATTATTCTGACGATCGACTCGTTGACCGGATGGTTCGCGAAAACCTTCTCCTGGTGCATTTTGATCCTGACCTTTGGGATCGTGTACGAGGTGATGGTCCGCTATTTACTTCGAAACCCGACCTCCTGGGCCTTCGATCTCAGTTACATGATGTACGGCACGCTATTCATGATGGCGGGCGCTTACGCGCTGTCCCGAGACGCCCATGTGCGCGGCGACATCTTTTATCGCCTCTGGAAACCGCGGACCCAGGCAAGCGTCGAATTCATTCTGTATTTTTTGTTCTTCTTTCCTGGCGTCATCGCGCTGGTTTGGGCCGGCTGGGATTACGCCGCCGAGTCCATGACCTACAACGGCGGCCGTGGCGAGGTGTCCACAAACAGTCCGGCTGACGTGCCGGTCTTCCAATTCAAGGCGATAATCCCCCTGGCCGCCGGTCTGATGTTCATTCAAGGCGTCGCCCAGGTAATGCGCTGCGTCCATTGCCTTAAGACAGGCGAGTGGCCCTCCGTTCTCGAAGACGTCGAGGAAATGGAGGAGGTGCTGCTGCAGCAATATCATGAACAACAAAAGCAACAAGGCGCCGGCCGGGAGTCCGTGTAAATGACCAACGAGGAAGTCGGAATTTTAATGCTTGGGGTCTTTATCCTGTGCGTTTTGCTGGGATTTCCGATCTGGGCGACCCTGATGGCCATGGGCATCGCCTTTGGTTACTACGCCTACTATGACCCAGCGCGCCAGGGCTTTGCGGAGGCTGAAGGGTTTTTCGGCTGGCTGGAGGCCGTACGAAGCAACGGAGTGTTCGAACTGTTCGTCAACCAGACCTACTCGGTCATGGCCAACGACGTACTGACAGCCGTTCCGTTGTTCCTGTTCATGGGCTACATCGTCGAACGCGCGAACATCGTTGATCGCTTGTTCGGCGCTCTCCAGATCGCCGCTCGAAATATTCCCGGCTCCATGGCGGTCGCCGCCCTGGCCACCTGCGCCATGTTCGCGACCGCGACCGGCATCATCGGCGCCGTGGTGACGCTGATGGGCATGTTGGCCTTCCCGGCCATGCTGAAGGCGAAATACGACACCCGCTTCGCGTCGGGCGTGATTTGCGCCGGCGGCTGTTTGGGTATTTTGATCCCGCCGTCGATCATGTTGATCGTTTACGCCGCCGCCGCGTCTGTGTCCGTGGTTCAACTGTACGCGGGCGCGATTTTCCCCGGCTTCATGCTGGCCGGCCTCTATATGCTCTATGTGATCGCCGTCGCCATGATCAAGCCGGAATGGGCGCCGAAGCCTAGCGAGGAAGACATCGCCGACGTCAAGATGCTCGACGTCATCATTCTGATGCTGCAATCGTTCTTTCCGCTCGCCTTCCTGATCCTGTCCGTTCTGGGCGCGATCCTTTTCGGTCTCGCGACCCCGTCTGAAGCCGCCTCCATGGGCGCCGGCGGCGGCTTGCTGTTGGCCATCATCTATCGGCTGGTCGCCATCAAGGCGGGGACCAAGGAAGCCGATTGGGCGCCAGCCGCCAAAGAAGCCAAAGCGGACCTGGCCTATGCGTTGGGCGCCGGCGCCTGGCTGGCCTTGACGCTGCTCGTCGCATATTTCGTCATCCGCATCCTCGCCACCAATTTCCTGGGAGCGCCGCAAGTTGAAGGCCACCTGCCGGTCGGCCCCGGTTTCGGTGTCGGTCTGGCGGCCGTCATGGCGGTTTTAGTGAAATTCACCAACGGCGACATACCCGTCTTGAGCTATGTGTTGCCGAAACAGGACAAGCTGCGTCCGCTGATGAACTTCGGCGCCCAAGGCGCCTTGATTGGCCTGATCGGTTCCGCCGCCTATATCGGGGCCGTGAAGTTCTGGGACCCGGAACAAGACTACTTTATCTTCCACGAATTCAACCCCTGGGCCGTGGACGTGGGCTTCTATGTCGGCCTGACCGCCATGATGGCGTGGCGCGCCATTGAGAAGAAGGGCCTGCAAGAGTCGGTCTATCTGTCCGTTCGGACGTCGGCCATGGTCTGCTGGCTGTTCGTCGGCTCCTGGGTGTTCTCGTCGGTCTTTTCCTACCTTGGCGGCGAGAAGTTGATCGAGCACTGGGTGCTAAGCCTGGACCTGACGCCGGTGGCCTTTCTGTTGATGGCCCAGGTGATCATCTTCCTGCTGGGCTGGCCGCTGGAATGGTCCGAGATCATCATCATCTTCGTGCCGATCTTCCTGCCGCTGCTGCCGGCCTTCAACGTCGATCCGCTGTTCTTCGGCGTTCTTGTCGCGTTGAACCTGCAAACGTCGTTCTTGACGCCGCCCATGGCCATGGCCGCCTACTATCTGAAAGGGGTCGCGCCGCCGCACGTTCAGTTGATCGAGATTTTCAAGGGTTGCATGCCGTTTCTGTCGATGGTCTTCGTCGCCATGATCCTGCTCTACAATTTTCCGGAAATCGCGCTCGGCTTGCCTGAAATCCTGTACGGCCGGAACTAGGGAGACTCATCGGTGACGACAAATTACAACCTTGCCGACCTGACGGCGGCCCAAGGCGCCGAGTTGATCCGCGAGGGTGAGATCACCTCGGAGGCCTTGGTCGCCGCGTGTCTGAAACGCATCGAGGAACGCGAACCGGAAGTCCAGGCCTGGCAACACCTGGACCCGGACCTCGCCCTTCAACAGGCGAAAGCGCGGGACGATCAGCGGATGCACGCCGAGCCTCTCGGCCCGCTCCACGGCGTGCCGGTCGGGTTGAAGGATATTATCGACACCCGGGCGTGGCCGACGGAAAACGGCGCCGTCGTCGACGCCGGACGTCAGCCGGCGGAAGATGCGTCGATTGTGCACTTCCTGACCCAATCCGGCGCGGTGCTGATGGGCAAGACCGTGACGACCGAACTGGCTGTCCGCGGTCCGGGAAAGACGCGGAACCCGCATAACCCGAAGCATACGCCCGGGGGCTCATCCTCGGGCTCTGCGGCGGCCGTCGCGGCGGGGATGATCCCCCTCGCCGTCGGCACGCAGACCAGAGGCTCGGTTATCCGGCCCGCCAGCTATTGCGGCGTGTTCGGTTTCAAACCGACCCATGGCCGCATCTCCCGTCATGGCGTGCTGCCCTTGTCGCGCTTCCTGGACCATATCGGCGTCTTCGCCCGTTCGGTGGACGATATCGCCTTGATTTCAGACGCCCTGATGCGGTTCGACAACAACGATCCGGATATGACCCCGGCGGCGGCCCCGGGGATGTTCGAGATCGCGACCTCCGAGCCGCCGGCGCCACCGAGATTTTCCTTCGTCAAGACGGCCGCCTGGGCGAACGCCGCAGAAGACGCCCGTGAAGCCATCCTGGAACTCGTGGACGCGCTGGGCGACGCCTGCGGGGAAGCGCCCCTGCCGGAGAGCTTCGGCCACGTTCAAACCTACATAAAACGGGTCATGAATGTGGATTTGGCCTATAATCTCGCGGACCACATGAAACGCGGCGCGGACCAATTGGCCAGCGTTCTGCAAGAGATGATCGAGGACGGCCGCCAAACCTCCGCCGTCGATTACCTGCATGGCCGTGACGCGCGGAGTTATTACCGCGCGTTGTTGGAGGAAACATTCGAGGAATGCGACGCCCTGCTGACCCTGGCCGCGCTGAGCACCGCGCCGGAAGGCATGGCCACGGGCGACGCGTCCGCCAACTCGCTCTGGTCGCTGACCGGCCTGCCTGCCGTCACCCTGCCGCTTTTGGTGGGTGAGAACGGCATGCCGCTGGGTGTGCAACTGGTGGCGCCGGCCGGTGACGACGCCCGGTTGCTGCGTTCGGCCAACTGGTTGATTGACCGACTGAACGGACTGGAAGACGAGCCCCGGGATCACGTCGCCCATACGGGAGGAAACGATGCTGCTTGATAAATTTTTCGCCCTTGGCGCCCTCTTCATCCTTGGCAAGTTCCTCTATATCGTCTGCACCTATGTCGCGGAACCCGATCTCTACGTGGTTTGTTTGATGGTCTTCGCCGTCGCCGTCTGGTTCATCTTTAAGGAACTCAAAGAGCACGGTGAACAGTTCAAGATGGACAAGCGTCATCACGAACATCATATCTAGAGCGTTATGACATTGGATATGTTCATGCCCCGCGGTTTTGACATGGTTGACGCGTTCGTGGGCCGCGTTCAGGCGTTCGGGACGCCGTTGACGGCCTTGCGGGCGGCGCTCCATACCCGGCGGAGCGGGCGGCGGCGTAGGAATCAGGACTATCGGCGGGGCGGTGCGCCCGTTTCACCCTTGTCCAGCATGACCCATTCGCCCCGGAAAGGCTGAGGCGTCACTTCCGTGGTGTAGCGGTTCACCCCGTCACTACCCGCCCACTTGCGGGTTTGCAGGGAACCTTCCACATAGACCTTGGAACCTTTGCGAAGGTGCTTCTCCACCACTTCCACCAGACGTTCATTGAAGACCACCAACCGGCGCCGTTCGGTCCGCTCCCGCTTCTCGCCGGTGTTCTTGTCCTTCCAGGTCTGGGACGTGGCGAGGAAGAAGAACGCCACCTTAGCGCCGGGCTGGGTGTAACGGACTTCCGGGTCGCGCCCGATGTTGCCGAGAATGATTGCCTTGTTGACGCTTCCGGCCATGGTCCTTACTCCGCCGCCTGGGCGTCAACGGGAGCCTGGGCGTCAACGGGAGCCTGGGCGAAGAACGGGACCTGGGCGCGGCGCTTGCCGGACGCATCCTTGCAGTCATCGAAGGCCTGGCGTTTGCGCTTTTGAGATTGGACAGCGCGGCGTTGTGGGCCTTGATAAGAGCGTTCAGGCGGGCTTCGGCGGGCTTCGTCCGGGGCCTCGTTAATGACCTTGATCAGCTTTTCGGTGAAGGTCTTCCAGTCCGTATCGCCGTCCTCTGTCCGGGTCACCTGGATGCGCGGAACCCCAGGCTTGGCCAGGGGCTTCCGCTGCTGTTGCCGGTCTTGGTCCTGTTGCTTCGCCTGGTTCTGTTCCCGTTGACGATCATTCACATACTTGTCGCCGTCATACCGGCCCATGTGAACGCCGGCGCCGAAGCCCAGAAGGGGCAGGCGCTTTATCATGCCGTCGGTGAGGCTTTTCTTCGGCGCTTCCTCGTCGGTGAATGGCCCATACGTGTTCTTGCCGACGAAGGCTGTCTGGCCGAACTGGACGATTTCGCACCGCTGGCCGTCCGCCAGCCGGAGCGTGCCGGTGATGCGCGCGCCGTTGTACTTGCGCGCGCGCCAGTTTGTCATTCCCGCTCTTTCTTTGTTATTACCGCGCAGGCGGGAATCCAGCGCGCCGGCCCGCGTTCAACTTACTTATTGAGTGATGGCCAATCATCGAGTGACAAGGGGTGCTCTGGACCCCCGCCTTCGCGGGGATGACGCGTGTTTCCCATGCCTCGCCTCTGGTTACCCCCCAAACGCTGGCGACCGCCACCTTTCCCCAGCCGCCAAAGTCATCCAGCGACCCTCTGGTTACCCCCCAAACGCTGGCGACCGCCACCAGCACGGTTTTATATTGGCAACATTTATTGCCTCTGGTTACCCCCCAAACGCTGGCGACCGCCACCGGGACATCTGTATCTAGCAGGCCCCCCTCTCCTCTGGTTACCCCCCAAACGCTGGCGACCGCCACCGCCACCGCCTTCCTCATAGAATACTTGACGCCTCTGGTTACCCCCCAAACGCTGGCGACCGCCACCTAATCGAACACTGATAAGCCAGTGTTACCCCCTCTGGTTACCCCCCAAACGCTGGCGACCGCCACCTTTCAGGATCAATGCTATCCGTCTGGGAACCTCTGGTTACCCCCCAAACGCTGGCGACCGCCACCGGGCCGGCAACGTGGCGCTGGATTGCGCGCCCTCTGGTTACCCCCCAAACGCTGGCGACCGCCACCTGGCCATGGCGTCACGTGACGCCGGATTATCCTCTGGTTACCCCCCAAACGCTGGCGACCGCCACCAGATCGCGTCGCGGTCGTCGTCGTGCCGCTCCTCTGGTTACCCCCCAAACGCTGGCGACCGCCACCTCCGTATCGTCTCGCAGCTTAATTATAAGACCTCTGGTTACCCCCCAAACGCTGGCGACCGCCACCCCTGAAAATCCCCGACGTTCTATCCAGACCCCTCTGGTTACCCCCCAAACGCTGGCGACCGCCACCGGCGCCATGTCTTAATCTGCGCCCAGGTTCCCTCTGGTTACCCCCCAAACGCTGGCGACCGCCACCTTTCAGGATCAATGCTATCCGTCTGGGAACCTCTGGTTACCCCCCAAACGCTGGCGACCGCCACCAAGCGCCGCCTTGGTGTCCACGCTCGCCGTCCTCTGGTTACCCCCCAAACGCTGGCGACCGCCACCCATCAGCCGCCACCAGCGCAGCTGCTGGCGCCTCTGGTTACCCCCCAAACGCTGGCGACCGCCACCCAACCGTGTCTATCCATCTGGGGAACCGGCGTTTTTCGCGATTTCAAAGCGTGAGTTTCCGTCCGAAGGACTAACCGCCGCCTGCTTGGGCGGCGTATTTTTTCTCACGGGGGTATTCGATCCGGACCGAGGCTCAACGGTGTTCCCACCGGGAGGGGCTTCTCCATCCTCGTAGCGCCCATCCAGACCAGAGCGCCCAGAAGTACCGACCCGAAGGTCACAAGCGCTCTCTCCGCGCTGTTCAGCGCGAACACGTAAAAATTGAGAAAATCCTTTGTTCTCTGGCACCTCGTGGAAAGGCTTGGGTCTAAACGCCGACGACAGATCCTCTCGCCATATTTTCTTAAGCGCGATGATCCGGGCCGCGTTCAAATCGGCGTCGTCGGCGTGATCGCATTCGACGCACCGGAACTCATCCATCTTGAAACCGTCGCCGCTTGAAACCTTTTTGCGGTTGTCTTTGGATATATGCCCGCAAATGGGACAGGCTTGCGAGGTGTAGCCGGGATGAACCTGTTTTATTTCGGGCAGACCCGCGACCGCCATTTTGTAGGTCAGAACCTTCAGCAGTTTCTGATACTGACTCCGGTTGAGCACGCGATTGAAGTTTGAACGCCCTCGTTTTCCCCGACGCGACGTCATCGGCGATAAGTTTTCCATGATCACCTGGGATTCGTGTTTCATCGCCATATCGACTATTTCGTTCGCGGTCCAGTGAACCGTCTCGTCCGCGGCGTGACGTTTCCGGCGGCCCGAAAAGGGTTTCCCTTTCCGTTGCAGGTCGCGCTGACGGCTCTCCAGCCGCTTTTGAACGAACCGCAGATTACGTCCGTCAAGATTTTTGCGTTCGAGAATCCGTCCCTCGCCCTCGCCGTCAATGACGCCCAGGGACGCAAGATTATAGATACCGCGGTCCACGCCCAGATAGGTCTTTGGCTCGACCTTCGGCGTTTCATATGCGAAGGCGATGTGAACCTCGTAGCCGCCGTCCTTCTTGAGCAGCTTCGCCGACAGCGGCGATCCCTTGTCCAGAAACGCCTCGTCCTGGTAATCGCGGCCAAACTCGATGGGGAACAGGCATCCGGTCTTGCTTGTGAAACCGACAATCTCGCCGGTGCGCGCGTCAACCAGGTCTTGAACGCGGGCGGGCTTCGCCAGGCGGCAATTTTTCGGAACCAGGTTCAACCAGATGAAGCGCCGGTTGCTCGCGTTATCCTTGAGGTCCTTGAGCAGGAGAAATCCGCTGGTCTTGTGGTTGCGCGGGAAGATAACGGGGCGAAAGTTTCCGGATTTGGACAAACGCGCGACCTCGTCCCGCGCGACTTTCTCCTCCTCAAGCGTTAGCGAACGCGCGAGATCGTCCAGGCTTTGCTCGTAAAGCGGTTCATATCCGCTCAGGCGCTGAACCGTCGGCGGTCCGACGCTGTCCTGCGCGTCGTGAAGTTCGATGTGGCTTTCGACCTGCCCTATAATGTCGCCGGGTATGGCCCTTGGTTGTTTTGAAGCGCTGGATATCGGCAGGGGCTTGATCACGCCGTTGATTTTTGCATACAGGGCGTCATGGCGTTCTTGTTTTCGTTTTTTTTCTTGGAAGCCAGTCCCTTTTCGTTTTCCCGCCGCTCGCGCTCTTCCGTCACCAACCGCTCGATGTCCGGTTGGACGGCGGCGAGCGCCTTCGAGTAGGCGAGATGATAGTGAAGCAGCGCATAATCAAGCATCGCGCGTTTGCGGCGGGACGGATTGTGAAGCTTGAAGGCCGCAGTCTTGACCGCTTTCACGAGGGTTGGCTTTTGGGTCATCTTGATGATTTCGGCGCGTTTGACCGGGTCATGCTACCTATAACATGGGGGCCGATGCGGCTGACAGTTAGCGCCTAGCCTATTTATAGCGGGCCTGTTTATATCGGGATTTCAACCGATTTGGAAGTTTTTTGCTTCCGCCATTCCGCAGCTACCGGGCCGGCGGTTCGCCGGCGGCCAACCAGCCGTGGTATCCGCCTCTGAGGACTGTGACGCCGCGCGCGCCGAGCAGACGAAGCGCCAGCATCAACTGGGCTGATTGGACCCCCGTGTCACAGTAAAGCACGGTCTTCTTGTGGGCCGTCAAGCGGGCGCGCCGTTCCATCACCTCGTCCCAGGGGATGTTCTCGGCCCACCGGATGTGACCGGCTAAGAAGGCCTCCGCGCCCCTGACGTCGATCAGCAGGTAATCGCCCCGGTTCAGGCTGGCCATTTGATCGGGCGTAATGACGCCCGTCCCGGGATCCTGGAAGGCGAAGTACTCTTCCAGGGACTCCGCGAGCGGGCCGGCGGCCGCAGGCGCCGCCGCCAGAGCGCCGGACAGCATGACGGACAGCATGACGGCGATGAGCGTCCACGCTTTCACGGCGCCTCGGGCGCCGGAAACCCGGTTAGAATTCCAGAAGCTCGACAACGCTTTCGACGCCTTCCTCGGCGCAGGCATGGTCCGCGTCGCCGCCCGGCGCGCCGGACACCCCGACGCCGCCGACGATCTTGCCGCCCGCCGTCACCGGAATACCGCCGCCGACGGCCAGGGCGTTGCCGATGTGGCGGATTCCGCTCATGTCCGTGCCGGCCTTGGTGATCTCGCCCATCTCAAGGGTGTGGGTGCGGAAACTGACCGCCGTCCAGGCCTTGCGCGTCGCGGTCTCCGGCGTGTGAGGACCGGCGAAGCGGTCGCGCAGCAGGACTTGCGGATTGCCGAAGCGGTCCACCACCGCGACCGTCACCTGATAGCCTTTTTCCCGGCAGGATATGAGCGTGTTCCTCGCCAGTTCCTGCGCGGTTTCCAGGGTCATGATCTTGAAGCTGACCAGACCCTCGTCGGCCTTCGAGCCGGACATGACGGCTAGACACAAGGCGGCGGCCACAACAGTTTTCCTTAGCATGTTCGCTCTCCCATTTCGGTTTCATCGTGTACGCAAGCCTTGCGCGGCGGCGGCAGTTTGGCGATGAGTTCGCCAAGCAAATCCCAGAAATGATCCTCGCCCGGATAGCCATGAATGCGACCCACCTCGCGGCCGCCGGCCACCAAAACAAACGTCGGCGTGTAGACCACGCCGGTTACGAAGGCGTATTCGCCGGGTTGGCGTTTGTGGCGGTGAAGCGCGACGCGCCTCAAGGGGGCCCGCCCACCTTCAGCGGTTCTGGGATAAACCTCGCCCAGTTCCGCTTCCCACAACTCGCACCATTCACAAGCGGGCGAGTCGAACATCAAAAGCTCGGCCGCTTCCATCCGCGTCGCAGAGGCGGCGATAAGCGCCCCAATCAGAAGGCTGAAAATCAGTCTCACGTTCGCTCCATGCCGGACGCTTTCATGACGGACGCTTTCATGACAGCCGGTCGGATTTCGTTCTACCGAACATGAACGTATCATATCAATATACGTTTTGTGAATGTGAGTTGCGTCAGGCGGCGCTTGTGTCACGCCACGGTCACAAAAAGACGTATTTGTTCAAGTTCAGATAGACACGGGACGCTTTGCCGGGGCGCCGCGGCCCCGCTTTTTCATTCCGGCGTTCTTAATTTTGTTATTCCCCCCGCTTCTGTTTCGTTATTCCCCGCCCTCACTCCGTTCTTCCCGCGAATGCGCGAATGCAGCGTGGCGGCCCGCGTTCCAACCAATCGTAAGCGACAAGGGTTTGGTCTGGATTCCCGCCCGCGCGGGAATGACGCGCCGGCGCTGGGCGAGACCGTCACGCCAATCTCTCCCGCTGGCCCGCATGACCGGGGCCATGCGCCTTGAACTCAAAAAAGCCGTCCGTCACCCACAGATCCCGCCGGGCGCCGGAAGGGCTGATCCCAGCGGCTTATGCTTCTCATAACCCTCTCCGGGGCCAGGCCGGAGTCTCAAACCGCCCGAACCATTACGACTACATATTCATTCTTGATAGACTGTCGAAATAGAATATGATTGTTTGCGCTGAAATGCGGCGCTGGCGCCGGCGGAGTTCGGAATGTAGTTAAGCAACTTGACAGGATCGTACCTGATCGCCGCTGGGAGCCGCGCCTTCTTTTGGAAGCATATCCGGGAAAGGAGACTCAAAAGTGGGACTAATCCGCTTATCACTCGCGGCGGCAGGCGCCGCGCTGGCCCTTGGTTCGTTTTCGGGCGCCTCGGCCGGTCAACTCGCGAAAGCCGAGCCGTCCGTTGACTACAAGGTCGTCGATGACGCCATCTCGGCCCCGTTGACGGGTAAGGCCGGTGACCCGGGGAACGGCCGCAAAGTGGCCATCAACCGCAAAAAGGGGAACTGTCTGGCGTGCCACGCCATGCCGGTGCCGGAGCAGCAGTTCCATGGCGAGGTGGGGCCGAGCCTGGAAGGCGTCGGCGACCGCTACACGGCGGACGAACTGCGGTTGCGGCTGGTCGACTCCAAAGTTCTCAATCCCGACACGATCATGCCGTCATTCTACAAAACAAGCGGCCTGAACCGCGTCATGAAGAAGTTCGAGGGCAAGACCATCCTCTCGGCGCAAGAAGTCGAGGACGTGGTCGCCTATCTAGTCACACTCAAATAACCATCGTGGAGAAGAACATGTCCAACGTAGAGCAACCCCTCCATCTCCCGCGCCGCGGCGTGCTGAAGCTTACGGCGGGCGCGGCGGCGGCCCTGGCGGGTCTCGGCTATCTGCCGAAAGGCGCCCTGGCTGACAAAGCCAAGCTGGATGAAGCCATCATGAAACGGGTTCGAAAAGCTCCCCAAGCCTCCAATAAAGTGATCCTGGACGTGCCGCAAATCGCCGAGAACGGTAATACCGTGCCGGTGTCTTTCGAAGTCGACAGCCCCATGACGGACGGCGACTACATCAAGGATGTTCACGTTTTTGCCGACGGCAATCCGAACCCGGACGTGGCCAGCTTCCGCTTCACGCCGGCGAGCGGCCAGGCCAGCGCCTCGACCCGTATCCGTTTGGCGAAAACCCAGAACATCGTCGCCGTCGCCGAAACCTCCAAGGGTGAGGTATTGATAGCGCAGGCCCCGGTCAAGGTCACCATCGGCGGCTGCGGCGGCTGAGGCGCGAACAGAAGGAGAATCAAGAAATGTCGAAGTTCAAAGCACGCGTGAAGACTCCGAAGTCCGTTACGGCCGGTGAGGTTTTCGAAGTGAAATCCCTGGCGTCCCACAAGATGGAAACCGGTGTGCGCAAGGACAGGAAGACGGGCAAGCTGATCCCCCGCAACATCATCAACAAGTTCGAGGCGTCCTACCTCGGCAAGCCGGTCTTCTCGGCTGACTGGCATCCGGCGATCTCGGCCAACCCGTACATGTCGTTTTACGTAAGGGCGACGGAGTCGGGTCCGATTGAGTTGAAATGGACGGATGACAATGGCGTCGTCCACACCAAGAAAAAGAAAGTGACGGTGACGAGCGCCTAGGCGCTCGTTTGCTTTTTTAGGGAGAGAGGCAATGAGAAAGTTTACCGCATTCGCCGCTGCCGGAGCGGTCGCCGCCAGTCTTGGCGCGGCCAACGCGGACGACGGCGCGCAAGTGGCTGTGACGGCGGCGAAAACGCACGACTGGGGCGCCTATCAAGTGGATGACCGGCGCTCCGGCTTTACCTACGCCGCCAAGGAAACCCGCCGCATTCAGGAAGACGATTTTCAAAATCCGGGCTTCATCTGGGTCGAGGACGGAGAAGCGCTTTGGGAACAGAAAGAAGGCAAGGCCGGCAAGGCGTGCGCCTCGTGCCACGAAGACGCCGAGACGGCCATGAGGGGCGTCGGAAACTCTTATCCCAAGTTCAAAAAAGAACTTGGCAAGCTTCAGAACCTGGAGCAGAAGATCAACGAATGCCGCGAGAAAAACATGCAGGCGAAGCCCTGGAAGTGGGAGTCGCCGCAACTGCTCGCCATGACCACTTTCGTGCGTCACCAAAGCCGCGACATGCCCGTTAGCGTAAAGATAGACGGCGAAGCCGCTCCCTTCTTCAAAAAGGGTGAGGAGTTTTACAACCAGCGCCGCGGCCAGTTGGACATGGCGTGTTCGCACTGTCATGTGGACAATCCGGGAACCTTGATACGGGCCAACACGCTGAGCGAGGGCCAGACCAATGGTTTCCCAACGTACCGGCTTAAGTGGCAGAAGATAGGCTCCATCCACCGCCGCTTCCGGGGCTGTAACAAGCAGGTCCGCGCAACGCCCTTCCCGGCGGGCTCTGATGAATACGTCAATCTAGAGCTTTACGTCGCCTGGCGGGGCCGCGGCCTGCCGGTCGAAACGCCAGCCGTACGCAACTAACAACACTCGTGAAGATCGGGGCGCCCAGGGCGCCGGCGCCCCTTTTTCGCCTAATTTTCAAGATTGGTGAGGATACCGAGACCAATGCTGAGCCGCCGCGATTTTCTGCAAGTTGCCGCCGCGACCGCCGTCATGACCGGGGCGCCTGGCGCGTTTTCTAGCTTGGCCGCGCGCCAAACCCTCACCCAGGACGACCTGTTGGCGTTCGACTCCGTCGGCCAAGTCACCCTGCTGAATTTTACAGACGCGCACGCCCAGTTGGTGCCGCTTTACTTCCGCGAACCCTCGGTCAATCTGGGGGTCGGCGAGGTCGCCGGTCTGCCGCCGCATATCACCGGCAAGGCGTTCTTGAAGAAGTTCGGCCTAAAGGCGGGCTCGCCAGAGGCTTACGCCCTTTCCTCTCACGACTTCACGGCGCTGGCCGGAAGCTACGGCCGGGTCGGCGGCTTCGACCGCATCCAGACCCTGGTGAACGCGATCCGCGCCGAGCGCCCCAACAACACGTTGCTGCTGGATGGCGGCGACACCTGGCAAGGCAGCTACACGGCGCTCAAGACCGCCGCCCAGGATATGGTTGACGTCACAAACAAACTTGGCGTTGACGCCATGACCGCGCATTGGGAATTCACCCTCGGCCAAGAGCGGGTGGAGGAATTGAGGGACAAGCTCAACTTTCCCTTCCTCGCCGGTAACGTTAAGGACACGGAATGGGAAGAGGCCGTCTTCGACTCAACCGCGTTCTTTGAGCGGGGCGGCGTGAAGATCGCCGTCATCGGCCAGGCCTTTCCCTACACCCCCGTCGCCAATCCGCGCTGGATGATTCCCACCTGGTCCTTCGGCATTCAGGAAAAACTGGTGCAGTGGAACGTGGAAAAGGCCCGGTCCGCCGGCGCCGGGTTGGTGGTTCTTTTGAGCCACGACGGCTTCGACGTGGACCGCAAGCTGGCGTCGCGCGTGAAAGGCATCGACGTCATCCTGTCCGGCCATACCCACGACGCGGCGCCGAACGTCATCGAGGCCGGCGAGACCTTGATGGTCGCCACTGGCTCGCACGGCAAGTTCCTGGGCCGCCTGGACTTGGAGGTGAAAAATGGCAAGGTCGCCGACTACCGCTTCAAGCTGATCCCCGTGTTCTCGGATGTGATCACGCCCGATCAAGAGATGGCGGGTCTGATCCGGAAGATCCGCGCGCCCTTCGAAAAAGAGCTCAACACGGTGCTTGGCAGGACCGACTCGTTGCTCTACCGCCGGGGCAACTTCAACGGCACCTTCGACGACCTCATCTGTCAGGCGCTGCTCCAGGAACGCGACGCGCAGATCGCGCTCTCCCCCGGATTCCGTTGGGGCGCGACCTTGCTGCCAGGTCAGGAGATCACGGTTGACGACGTCTACTCCCAGACCGCCATCACCTATCCGGAAGCCTACCGGACCGAGTTCACGGGCAAATTCCTGAAAGAGGTTCTGGAAGATGTGGCCGATAACCTGTTCCACCCGGATCCCTACTTTCAGCAGGGCGGCGATATGGTGCGGGTTGGCGGCATGTCCTACGCCATCGACATTCACAAGCCGATCGGCCAGCGCATCTCCGAGATGACGCTGACCAAGACGGGCGAAAAAATCGATCCGGCCAAATCCTATGTGATCGCCGGATGGGCGTCCGTGAACGAGGGCACGGAAGGTCCCGCTATTTATGACGTGGTCAGCGACCACATCAGGAAGCGGCAGGTCATCACCATGCCCGAGAACCAGAACATCAAGGTGACGGGGGCGTAAGCCGTTCATGGACGTTACCTATGGCGGCGCCTTCATTGCCGGCGCGGTGAGCTTTTTATCGCCCTGCGTCCTCCCCTTGATCCCGCCTTATCTGTGTTTCCTGGGCGGCGTCACGCTGGATCAGATGACCGGCGGCGAGGCGGCGGAGCAAGGGGTCACGGGACGCGTGTTTCGGGCCGCGCTCGCCTTTGTGCTGGGTTTCACCACCGTCTTCGTCGGCCTCGGGCTGACGGCTTCGCTGCTCGGACGGTTCATCTCTGATCACTTTGAGACGCTGGGCGTCATCGCCGGTGTGATCATCAGCGTTTTGGGACTCCACTTCCTGGGGCTGTTCCGCATCGGTTTTTTGATGCGCGACGCCCGGTTTCACCTTGACGCCAAGCCCGCTGGATTGCTCGGCGCGTATCTGATCGGCCTTGCTTTCGCGTTCGGTTGGACGCCTTGTGTCGGCCCGGTGCTGGCGGCGATCCTGGTGGTGGCCGGCGCCGAGGGCGCGCCGCTGGAAGGCGCGGGGCTTCTCGCGACCTATTCTCTGGGGTTGGGTTTGTTGTTCCTGTCGGCGGCGCTGTTCGTCAAGCCGTTCATGACCTTCATGACCCGTTTCCGCCGGCACATGGGCAAGGTCGAGAAGGTCATGGGGGGCGCCTTGGTCCTGACTGGCGTGCTGTTCGTCACCGGCGGCGTCAACGACATCGGATTCTGGTTGCTGGAGACCTTTCCCAGTCTTGGCAAACTGAGTTAGCCGAAGCGGAACAGCAGTATGCGGTCAGACGAACGGAGTTCCCGGAGAATGTTGATCAAGTTGCGCTCGTTCTTCTCCGAGATCGCCACCCAGATACGGCCCAGGGAGTAGAGCGACGTGTCCATCAGGCGCTTGAATTCCGGATCATCGCGCACGGCGGGCGGCGCCTCGTCGCGCACCTTCCGCCACAGATACGTGGTGACGGCGGTGCGCCGGCGAAGTTCGTTCAATGCCTTCTCGTCGGTGAAATCCGGCGGGTGGTGACGGAAATGATAGAGCTCTTCCAACGCGGCGTTGGCCCGATCCACATGGTCCGAGTAAACCACCACGGAGTTGCGCCGCCGCAAGTCGGACAGCAGCCTGCGGACCGGCGCGAGCGCCTTGCCGGCGGTCTCTGGATCATCAGCCTCCGCAAGCGCCAGGGCTTTCTCGAACCTGACGCCGATCTTGGTCAACGTATCCCCCCACGCTGCATCCGCCCGGTACGGGTCCGGCGGCGCCGTCCCGCAGCGCTTGATCAGCGCCTTCCAGGCTGTGACCGCGCCGTCAAGCTCCAGCAACGCCACACCTGCATTGCCGGTATGGAGATAGAAGGCGCCGCCGCGGAACCCCGCATAAGCCTCGCTCATAAGTTTCTGCGCGGTCTGGAAGCCGCAGGCCCCATCGGTTCCGGCCTTGGCCGGCGGCGGCGCGGCGCAAACCAGCGCCAAGGAAAACAGGTATCGATATATCATATTCATATATGATAGAATAAAGGCGTGTCCGTCAATCAGGGAGGGATGGTCATCATGCGTAAAAATCGGAAAATGTCTCGGCGGCAGATTTTTGGCGCCGGCCTCGGTCTGCTGGCGGGCGGCGCGGCCCTCCCCGCGGTTCCCCATTCCGCCGGCGCCAAAACCGTCCTGACCGAGGGCGGCGGGCACACTCAGGACTGGTTCCTGGACAGCTTCCTGGAATTCAGGGACGATCTGGAAGAGAGCACGAAGGAAGGCAAGCGGTTCGCCATCTTGTGGGAGCAGGACGGCTGTCCTTATTGCCGGGAACTGCATCTGGTGAACTTCGCCCGGCCCGAGATCGACGTCTGGGTGCGTGAGCGCTTCAACATCGTGCAGATGAACATCTGGGGCTCCCGCGAGACCATCGACTTTGACGGCAAGGAAGGGTCGGAGAAGCAACTGGCGAAGCGCGCCGGGGTCCGTTTCACGCCCACCATCCAGTTCTTCCCGGAAACCCTCGCGGGCGCCGGCGGTAAGGACGGCAGGTCGCTTGAGGTGGCCCGAATGCCCGGCTACTTCAAGCCGTTTCACTTCCTGTCCCTGTTCAAATTCGTTCACGCCAAGGCCTATGAGACGGAGAAGTTCCGTGCCTTTCTGAAGCGTGAAATCGCCGAATTGGAACGCGCCGGCGGCGCCGCTGAAAGCTGGTGACGGTGTGACGGGGCGCCGTGATTCGGCGTTGCGGAACGCATTCAAATCCGACATTATATAAAAAATGAATATATTTGGGAGCCCAAGAATGACAGCGCCAAATCATCCAGCAAAAACAAAGCCGTCCCCCCCCGCGGATCCGGCGCGCAGGTCGTTCCTGCGAAAAGGAGCGGCCGCGGCCGGCGCCGTCGCGGGGGCCGGCGCCGTCGCCATGAGCGGCGCGGCCATTGCGGGGAACCCGGAAAACCTGCCGCCCAATGTGCCGGACTGGTCCAGGGACCTGGGCGCCGGAGTGGACGTGAACGTCTACGGTATGCCGTCTGAGTTCGAAAAGAACGTCGTGCGCCGGAATGTGGAATGGCTGACGGCGACGCCGGAAAGTTCCGTCAACTTCACGCCGCTCGCCGACCTGCAAGGCTTCATCACGCCGAACGGGCTCCACTTTTGCCGCCACCACGGGGGTGTCGCGGAGATAAACCCGCATGATCACCGCTTGATGATCCATGGCCTTACCGAGCGCGACTTGCTGTTCACGATGGAGGACCTGAAGCGGTTTCCCCAGGTCTCCAAAATTCACTTCCTGGAGTGCGCGGCGAATGGCGGCATGGAATGGCGCGGCGCGCAGTTGGAAGCGGTGCAGTTCACCCATGGCATGATTGCGTGCTGTGAATGGACGGGCGTCCCGCTCAAGACCGTGCTGAACGAGGCGGGCCTGAAGCCGAAGGCCAAGTGGCTGCTGGCGGAAGGCGCCGACTCGGCGAGCATGAACCGCTCCATCCCCATTGAAAAAGCCCTCGATGACTGCCTGCTGGTCTACGCCCAGAACGGTGAAGCGCTGCGCCCGGAACAAGGCTACCCTCTGCGTCTGATTGTGCCCGGTTGGGAAGGCAACATGAGCGTCAAATGGCTCCGCCGGATCGAAGCCGGGGATGCGCCGTGGCACACGCGCGAGGAAACGTCCAAATACACGGACCTGATGGATGACGGCAAAGCCCGCCGCTTCACCTGGCATCAGGAATGCAATTCGGTGATCACCGCGCCCGCCGGCGAGAAGCCCATCAAGGACAAGGGCTTCTACGAGATCCGCGGGCTCGCCTGGTCTGGACGCGGCAAGATCAAACGGGTTGACGTCTCCGTCGATGGAGGCAAGAACTGGCGGACGGCGGAACTTCAAGCGCCTGTGCTGGACAAGTGCCTGACCCGCTTCCGCCTGCCCTGGAAGTTCGATGGCGACGGCGCCCTTCTGCAAAGCCGGGCCATGGACGAGACCGGCTACGTGCAGCCCGAATTCGAGCAACTCCGCAACCTGCGGGGCGAGTGGTCCATTTATCACCGCAACGCCATTCACACTTGGTTGGTCAACGCCGATGGAACGGTCGAAAATGTACAAGTTTCTTAAAATCGCCCTCGCCGCCGCCCTGGCCGGCGTCTTTACGGCGGACGCCTTCGCCGGAGAGCGCTTCGGGATCGGCTCGCGCGCCACCAAGGAACAAATCGCCGGCTGGGACATTGATATCCGCCCCGACGGCCAGGGCCTGCCACCCGGCAAGGGCGGCGTTGAGAAGGGCGAGGAAGTCTATTTGGAGCAATGCGCCTCCTGCCACGGAGAGTTTGGCGAAGGCGCCGGCCGCTTCCCCGTCCTGGTCGGCGGGTTCGACACCCTGAACACGCATGACCCGGTGAAAACCATCGGCAGCTACTGGCCCTACGCTTCAACCGTGTTCGATTACATCAAACGCGCCATGCCGTTTGGCGCCGCGCAGACCTTGAGCGATGACGAGATATACGCCATCACCGCGTACCTGCTCTACTCCAACGACGTCATCGAAGAAGACGTGGTGCTGGACGCGAAAACGCTGAAAGCCGTGAAGATGCCCAACGAGGCGAACTTCATCGACGACCCCAGGCCCGAGGAAATCACCAAGAAGACGCCCTGCATGAAAGACTGCAAGGCGTCGGTGGAGATTAAATCCTACGCCCGGAAAATCGGCGTGACGCCTGATTTGAAGACCGAGGCCGACCAGACGAACTAAACGCTGGTGGAGGGGAAAGCGGCAATGGCGCCGTTTCTTCGGATGGGCGTGACCGTTTCAGGTTAGCCGGGCTAGAGCCCGACGCGAAACGGCATTCGCCTCTCGCCGGCCTTCGGCAATCGCGTGCCCGGGAATTAATTGTTTCCCTTTGCCGTGAGTAGTGATTCACGGCGCTTAGCGGGTCAAGGAGGCCGGTACGCATGGCCAGTACGCATGGCCAGTACGCATGGTAAGAGCGTTTTCTCCCGATCTTCGTGAACGTGCCATGTCCAGCGTCGAGAAGGACGGGCTTTCGCGCCGCCGTGCGTCGGCGCAGTTTGGCGTCGGCGCGAACACGCTCATCAGTTGGGTGGGGCGCTGCCGGAAGACGGAGAGCGCGGCCCCTGCGCACATAGGCGGCTGCAAGCCGCGCAAGGTCGGTTGGGCCGCATCACGATTGGCTGGCGGCGCGGCGGCGGGGATGGGTAAAGCGCCAAGGCCGCATTGAGCCCTCCCGGCTGGTTTTCACCGGCGAGACCTGGACCAAGACCGGCATGACGCCCCTAAGGGGCTGGTGCCCGTGCGGAGAACAGCTCAAGGGCGCGGTTCCCCACGGGCGATGGCGCACACGGACCTTCCTGGCGGCGCCGATGGGTAAAGCGCCATGACCGGATTGACGCGCCCTGGCATATCGGCGGACCGGTCAACGGCGAACGCTTCCGCATCCATGCCGGGAAGGTTCTTGTTCCCGCATTGAAACCGGGCGGCGCCGTCATGGATAGTCCCGGCTTTCACAAGAGCGCGGCTGCGCGAAGCGCCGTTCGGAACGCCGGGGCCAGGCTTTTCTCCGCTCCGAAATACGCCCCCGGTCCGAACCCGGCCGAGCGGTTTTTCTCAAAGCTTGAGCATTCGCTCACAAAGGCCGCGCGAAGGGGCGGCGATGGTGTCCGCAAGGCCGCCGCCGGCATCCTGAAAACCGCCGCCCCCCACGAATGCGCCAGCCGTGTCAAAACCGCAGGGCATGAATACGGTTGATTTCATCACGATCCAGGCGTGAGCCAAAGCTTTAAAGGATGTTTCCCGCCAGAAATCACTTTTCCGGGAACGAGCCCTATTCCGCCGGCTGGGTTTTTTGATCAACGGGCCTGGACGCTCGTTTATCTAGCCAAACCTGATAGTTCGCGCGCACCATAAGAGCCGCTGGGGTGACGATCATGGTCAACACGGCGGCAAATCCTAAACCGTAGACAATGGCGGCGGAAAGCGACCGCCACCATTGCGTCGACGGCGCTCCGACCGTCACTTCGCGCCCGATCAGATCCACGTTCATGGCAAGCACCATGGGCGTCAGCCCCAGGATGGTCGTCACGGTCGTCAGCAGCACCGGGCGCAGGCGCTGGGCGCCGGTCAACAGTATGGCTTCCCGGATGGACCGGGTTTCCTTGCTTAGCCGGTCAAAGGTGTCGATCAAGACAATGTTGTTGTTCACCACAATCCCCGCCAGCGCGATCACCCCGATGCCCGTCATGACAATGCCAAAGGGCTGGCCGGTGACGATCAGGCCGATGAACACACCGATGGTGGACATGACCACGGCGGACATGACCAGAAAGGCGGAATAGAAACTGTTGAATTGGGTGACCAGGATAATGATCATGATGAACAGCGCGGCCCCAAAGGCTTTTGACAGAAACGCCTCTGCCTTTTTGCGTTCCTCGTCCTCGCCTTTGAACTGGATGTCGAGGCGGGGATCGAGCTGAAGGGACGCCAGTCCATTCTTGATCTCCGCCAGCTTATCCTGGGCGAGCACGTCCGCTTCCACGTCAGCCTTGACTGAAATCGTCCGTTTGCCGTCGACCCGGTTGACCGTGCCGATTTTCTTGGTGGGCTCGATGGTGACGAAATTCCGGATGGGGACAAGACCGGCGTTCGTGTTCAGCTTGATGACCTGGAGTTGACCCAATGTCCGGTATTGCTCCGGATAACGCACGCGCAGGTCGATCTCGTCATCTGAGTCGTCGGGCCGGTATTCCGCAAGCTTGATGCCGGACGTCACCATTTGGACCATAGCGCCCACCAGCTCCACGTTGGCGCCGAACTTGGCGGCTTGAGCCCGGTCCACCTTGATTTCCCAGTCAATGCCGGGCAGTTGGCGGCCGTCCTCGATATTGATGACGCCTTTGACGCCGGAGAGGAAATCGACGATTTTGGCGGTCTGATCTTCCAGGATGTCCGGGTCGCGCGACGACAACAGCAACTGAACGGGCTTCCCCGTTGGCGGGCCGGCTTCTTCCTTGCGCCGGTCCACGATGACGCCGGCCAAATCCTGGGTGCGCAGCCGGACGTCGGCCAGAATGTCATCCGCCGAACGGCGTGTTTCCCAATCGGTGAACTCAAGCGTGATGGCGCCGATGATGTCTTCGGACTCTTCCGAGTTCCGTTCCTTGCCGGTGCGGGTATAGACCGTTTTGAACTCCGGGATTTCCAGGATGCGGTCTTCCACCTCGCGAATCAGCTTGTCTTGCTCAAGGGCCGATAAGTTGCCCCTGGCCTTTACCTGGAGTTTCGCCAGCGTCGGCTCGACTTTCGGGAAGAACTCGACGCCGTTGCCGTGCGTCACGTAATAACCCTGGACACCCACCAGCATCCCGACGGCGAGCGCCAGCACCTTGGCTGGATGGTTGAGCGCGACGCCAAGCGCCTTTACATAAGCGCCCGTAAAACCGGACAGTTTGCCGATCAGTTGAGTGGAAGCAGCCGCCGCCGCTTTCCTGCCGCTGATCGCGGCGCCCAAGGTCGGCACAAAGATCAACGCCATCAGCAAGGACGCGGACAAGGTGGCGACCAGCGTGATGGGCAGATATTTCATGAATTCGCCCACCACGCCCGGCCAGAACAGCAAGGGCAGGAAGGCGGCCAGTGTCGTCGCCGTGGAAGCAGTGATCGGCCAGGCCATCCGTTTCGCCGCCAATCCATAAGCCTCTCTCGCGCTTTTGCCTTCGCGCATTTCACGGTCCGCGAATTCGGTCACCACGATGGCGCCGTCAACCAGCATGCCGACAGCCAGGATCAAGCCGAACAGCACGACAATATTGATGGTAAGGCCCATCATAGAGATAACGAGAATGGCCGTGAGGAACGAACCTGGAATGGAGAGGCCGACCAAACCCGCCGAGCGCGGTCCCAAAGCCCCGATGATGACGATCATAACCAGCAGGACCGCGCTGGTGACGTTGTTTTGAAGGTCGAGCAAACGGTCTTCGATGATGGAGGACCGGTCCTGTGTAAAGCCCACGTTGACGGAGTTTCTCAGCGCTTCGGGCCAGAGAGCCTGTTGCTGGGCGACGACGGCGCGAGCGGCTCGAACGGTTTCGATGATGTTCTCACCCGTCCGTTTCACCACTTCCAGCACCACGGCCCGCTCGCCTTTGACGCGTGCGAAACCGTCCGGATCTTTGAAACCCCGGCGGATTTCACCGATATCGCCCAGGGTAACGACCGCGTCCCCCTGGAACTGAACGGGCATGGTGACGATGTCGCCGACGCTTTCGAACAGGCCGGGGACTTTTACCGAGAACCGCCCCGCGCCCGTGTCCTTCGCCCCGGCGGCCACCAACAGGTTCGAGCGGCCGATCAAATCTATGGTGTCAACTAGCGACAGCCCATAGCTCTCCACCTTTATCGGATCGATCAGAATTTCGACCAACTCTTCGCGGTTGCCGCCGATTTTCACTTCCAGAACTTGGGACAGGTCTTCGATATCGTCGCGCAAATCCCGGCTGATCCGGTGAAGCAGGCGTTCCGGGACGTCGCCGGAGAGCGTGATGGCCAGTACGGGAAACAGGGAGAAGTTGACCTCCTTGACCAGCGGTTCATCCGTTTCCCGCGGCAGTTTCGGTTTGGCCAGATCGACCTTTTCCCGAACGTCGATCAACGCGGTGTCCGCATCGAAGCCCGCCTCGAACTCCAAGGTGACGTTGGCTCCGCCCTCGTAGCCCTTGGCGCGCAGTTCCCTCACACCATCAATCCCGCGAAGTTCTTTTTCCATGGGCCGGATTAACAGGCGTTCCGCGTCTTCCGGCGAAATGCCCTCATGGTTCATGGAGACGTAGATGATGGGGATGTTGATGTCGGGCTCCGCTTCTTTCGGAATCTCCACGTAAGCGGCGGCGCCCGCGATCAGCAGCATCGCCAACGATAGGATCACCGTGCGTCCATGACCGAGAGCGGCGTCGATCAGAGCGCTCATGAAGTTCCGTCACCCGTGTCGCCTTCGTCAACGGCGCGTACGGCCTGGCCGTCCGAGACGAATTCCTGGCCGACTGTGATCAGACGGATAGTGTCCGGCAATCCGCCCAGCCACATGCCATCCTTCCCGTCGCTCAGAATGGTGACGGGAAGGAAAACGACCTCACTATCGCCATTAACGGTCTTCACACCCACACGGCCCGCGTCGTCGAGGGTTAGAATGGCTGGAGAAACCTTGTGCGCGGCGCCGTCCCCCGCATTCAGCGTCACCTCCATGGTTTGACCTTGACGTAGTTTGTAATCCGGATTGTCGAACCAGATATCGACCCGGAAGGTGCGGGTCAGCTCTTGGGCGCGGCGGCTAATGAACTTGATCGTGCCTTCGTACGTTCCGCCGCCGGGCGTCGTGGCCTTCGCCTTGTCGCCAACGGCGATGGCGCCCACGTCGCGCTCCGAAACTTGGGCGATGACACGAAGCGGGTTTGGATCGACGATATCGACAATCGCATCGCCTTCGTCCAGGTAATCACCAACGCCGAACGGAAGGGTCTCCAGAAACCCGCCGATGGGCGCGCGGACGATGGTATGGCCGATATCCAGTTCAATGCTTGCGAGTTCCGCCCGGGCTTCCTCCAGTTCCGACGCTTCTTCCGCCAAGCGGACTTCGGACTGAAATTTCTTGCCCGCAAGCTTCCGGGCGGCCTCAAAGCCAATGGTCTCATAGCGCACGCGTGCTTCCGCTTCTCTCAGGCGCGCCAGGCGATCTTTCATGTCGATACGCAGAATGACGTCACCCTTGTTCAACCATTGCCCCTTCCTCGCTTCCAGTCTGGTTATTTGGCCCGATGTTTCGGCGGTGACGGTCGCGTCCTTGATGATGTCCGTTTGACCCAGCAGCGTAATGTCGCGTTGATGGGGGAGAGCGGCCGAATGGCGCACGCGGACGCTCGGGCGCCGGTCAATCACCAGAGTTCTGGCTTCAGGGCTAGCCTCTCCCAACCGTATTTCGTAATCAGAATCAATAGTTTGCGTCTCGCCCGCGTAATAGCGCTTGGCCTGCTCCAGGTCGCCGGACAACACCCAGGCGCCGGCGCCGGCGGTCAAGGCCGCTGCAATCGCAATTGACGGATTTAAGCGTTTCTTCATCGTCACCGCTGTCATCCGGGCCGGGGGCGAGGCGCGAAAGCCGCGAGCCACGCCGCCATTTCATTCTTATGCCGTTGGAGTGGATCGTACCGGAATTGTATGCGAATTTACGTATAAAAATTTTTCTTTCTTGCACGGGCGCATGGTATATCGTAATGGGCCTGAAAGATACTCACAGCTACGTATTGAGGGCGTTTAAGGATCAATGGACGCGCGCCGGGGTTTCGTGAAACGCGGGCGCGCTCTAATCTGACCTGATGACACGATTAAAACCTGTTCTCCGGGCGGCGAACTCCCAGGATATAGACGGTTTGATTTACTTGTACTGCCAGGCCGCAGGCGGCGTCGCGGAACTCGATTGGCGGTCCCAGGCCGTATCCGGCGAAAGTTATCGGGAAGTCGCGATACGGCAGTTAAAGGCCCCAGGCGCCCTTGACGCTTTTCTGGCTGCGGAGATGGAAGGCCGCTTGGCGGGCATGATGCACGCCTACCCCTTGGCCGCGGAAATCGAGTTCGGCCAAACCGGGGGCGCGGATACGCCAGCGGCCATGCGGCCATTCAAGGAGTTGACGCTCCGGGGCGTTTTTCATATCTCGGCCATCGCCATTGACCCAGCCTATCGTGGTTGCGGTATCGGCAGCCCGTTTCTGAGATTCGCCGAGGAGATGGCGCGGGGACTGTCTTTGCCCGCATTGGCGCTCAAGGTGTTCGAGGAAAATGCGCCAGCTTTAAAACTCTATCAAAAGTGGGGCTTTGAAGAGGTTGACCGAAGGGCCGTCGTCCCGGATCCGGTTATTCGCTTTGGCGGGGATGTTCTTTTGATGAAGAAGACTGTCTAGCGAAGCCGGCGATACAACAGAATCCGGTTATTGTCGGTGTCCGCGATCCAGACACGGCCCGCACGGACGTCAACGCCTTCGGGCCAATTGAGTTGACCCGGGCCATCCCCTTTCCCGCCTGTCCCGATGAAGCCAAGCGGCTTCAGCGTTTCATCGAAGATTTTTATCTGGCTGTTGTATTCGTCCGCGACATAGAGCGTGCTGTCTAGATTGAACGCCATGTATTTCGGTTCATTGAAGTGATAGGGACTCCCCGCCAGCGTGCGTTTGTGGTTTAGGTCCGCGTCCAGAATCTGGACGCGGTGGTTGCCGCTGTCCGCGACGAAGATGTCGTTATTCGGCGCGACCTGTATGTCATGCGGGCGAACGAACTGGCCGTCACCGTCGCCCCGCTCTCCGGCCTGTTTGATAAGTTTGCCGTCAGGCGTCAATTTGGAGACGGAATTGCCGCCCACGTTGCTGACGTAGATCGGGCCGTTTCCTGGGGCGGGGCTAACCCCCTCGGGCCAATCCGCGCCGTCTTCCAAGGATGCGATCAGCCGCGCTTCGGCTTTGCCGTCCACGACGCCTCTGAAGTCATAAACGGCAATTCGGTTATTGGCCGTATCAGCCACCAGCACGCTGGTTGAGGATTGAAAGGCCACGTCGTGGGGACTCGACAGATCATTTTCGCCGAAAGACGCGAGTGTCTTCAAGGTTTCCGGATCCAGAACCCGGATTACGTCGTTACCGATGTCAGCCACGAGTAGATAGGCCCCATCGGGCGACAGGGCGATATCATGGGGGCGGCTGAAGTCGCCGTCCGAGGCGGCGACGCGCTGAAACCGGAGACCGTCCCGCAACAGATAGGCGCGGGATTGCCTGTCGTCTTCCGGCCGCTCATCATGGGCCTGTTGCGCAAGGGCCGCAGGCGAAGCGAGCGCAATGACGAGGGAGAGAGCGGTCGGCAGGCGCATGATTACTCCTGGAGTTCAAACATCATCATCAATGTGCGTTGCGGGTTTCGGCGGCTGAAGTTGTCGTCCGACACCAAGAGAACGCGGGTTTTTTCGTCCGCTCCCTCAAAGGCCTCGATGCCCTCGAAGTTGTCAACGCTGAGTGGGGCTTTGAATTCCGCTATCAACTCGCCTTCAAGGGTCGCGCCCGGCTCAATGTCCGCTTTTTTGATGATGCGAATTCGAGCCCGGGATGTCTCGCGCGGCGTGACGAGGCGTTCAACCATGATCACGTCCCCATTGGGTAACGACGCCGCGCCCGTGGGGAGATAACCATCGGTCAAGGAGTAGGTGACGATTTCCCAGCCCCGGCGGCTCGATACCCACCCGATGACCGCGTCTTCGAAGCCGAACCGTTCGGTAAGCGCGAACAATCGTCCGTCGTCCAGAAGCGCCAATGCTTCAATTCCGCCGTTTCGGGGGGCGCGTTTGAGTTCGGCCGGAGGACGCATGACACGCGGCGCGGGCGAGCCGGCCACATAGACCCAAAGGCGGTGTTCGCGCTCAAACGCGACGATGACCTCGCCGTTGACGCCCGGCGCCATGGCTTCCATGTCGGCAAGGTGCTTGTTGAACAAGGCCCGGCCCGCCGGGCCGGGGACCGTGAAGATTTCCGTTTCGTGAATCCCCGCCAGGTTGCCCGCCTCATCAAGTGTCAGCTTGCCGTCGACGCGGTGACCTTCGTCCGTTAGGGCGATAAAGCGTGCGCCGTCGTCGCTGACGCCGAGCGCTGATAATCCGCCAAAGACCTCATTCGGACTTTGCAGGTGCAGGCCGCCTTTGTAGATCAGCCGGCCGACCGCGCCGACGGTGACGTCTTCCGTGTTGAGTGGAATGGGAGTCGCCTGGATTTCCAACGGGTCGGCGCAGGCGGTCCCGGGGAAAATAATTACCCCGAGCGCCAAAGTGGCGGTTTGCAAACGGCGGAAAGCGGGAAAGAGCAACGGATGTCTCATTTGTTCCAGGTTTATCCGTCAAAGGTTGTCCCGTCCGGCGCTTAAATCAAGTCGGCGCTTCGCGAGCGGGCCTGGTAACCGGCATGGTCCGCCCCGCGCGAAAATTTCACGTGGTTTCAAAGGCGGCCCCCGCCACTGATATATGGCGATTTCATGACCCGCCAGACCGGAGGACTCAGGGGCTATTTCCCGGGTTTGAAGGTCCTTGCCTGGCGCTCGGCTTCCTGGCGCTGTTTTACCGACAGCTTAGCGGCGAGTTGTTCGATGTCTTTTGCGACGCGCCGCTCCCCGCCTTTGCTGGCCAGCACGTACCACTTATACGCCTCGACCGGGTCCTTGCGTTCATAATCGCCGCGCTCGAATGCGCGGCCTATTATGGCTTGGGCTTTTGCGTGGCCATGGTTGGCGGCCTTGTAGATCCAATCCAGACCCGTCCGCTTGTTTTTTTCCACGCCGATTCCCCGATAATAGCGGAACCCCAATTGAAATAATTTTTCGGGGTCGCCCGACCGCCCGGCTTCCGCCTCCAACGCCTTGAAATTGTTTGCGAGCTTGGCCCTGTCAGTTTTGATCGCCTTCCCGGCGACGCCTGTCTTCTTGAGATGCTGGGCGTATTGGGCAAAAATCTTCAGCAGTTTCGGCACCTGGATTGGAGCGGGACCCCACCATATCATCTTGTCCGGCGCGTGTTTGCGCATGTAGCGGATGAAATCGGAGCACCACTGGTTGGTCAGCGCATCCCGGAACCCCGCCTGATCACGCGTCGTCCGATCGAATTTGGCCGCCTGATAGTATTGCTCTTGATAAAGGTAGGCCTCGCATTCCAGATCCAGGTTACGCATGAACGATGTGTGACGGCGCAGATGCTGCAAACCGTGTCCCACCAGTTCATGGACAATGACGGCGGCCAGTTCGTCAGGCGTCCATTTTGCGCCGTAACGCCCAACCACAACGACAAAATCCTTATTCTTCGTTCCGTGTTGGAAAAAATCAGGGAAAAACGCCGCGATGGTTAAGTCCAAGAGGTTTAGCTTTGGAAACTCTGCGTCATAGACAATCTGGATACGGCCGTTTTTTTTCAATTGATTGATTTTATCCGCAGCGAAGGAGGACTTTGCGTAAACCTGATCGACGGCCGACGCCATTGCTTTGATGGCGGCGGCGGGAGAAGCCGGAGTGATATCAAGCTTTTCCCCGGGCAGTGGCTTCGCCGCCAGAAGCACACCGCGATGCTCCTCGGAAATAATCGCGGCTGACGCATAACCGCTTAGTACCGCAAGACTGAGCATGAAAGATGCAAAAAACTTGATCATTGGTTCATTAAACGTATCCAATTGACGTCCCGCAAGAGACCCTGGGATGTCTTAACCTGGAAATGCGTCAGAAAGTCAGCAAAGTCAGTCAGAAAGAGAGTGTGTGGCATGGATTGTGCTTTGGAAGTTGTTCCCGCGCGAGGCGGCAAGGCCGCCAGATTGAAGGCGGGCGAAGCCATTAAAATCATCAACACCCACGGTGAACAGGTAGTGGACACCTGGGCATTCAACGCCGATGACGTCAGCGAGTACATGTCCATGTCGGCGACCCGCGCGTTCATTTTGAACATGCGTCCGGTATTGGAGAAGCCGCTGATGACGGACCGCCGACGTCCGATCCTCATGTTCGAAGAAGATACGTCCCACGGTTTACATGACACCCAGATGGCGGCTTGCGATAACGAGCGTTATGGCTTGCTGGGCTGCGAGGAGTATCACGACAACTGTGCGGACAACCTTCGGTATGGAATGAGAGAATTCGGTCTTGAGGTGAGCCATATTCCCCAGCCGTTGAATCTTTACATGAATATTCCCTGGACGGAGAACGGGGATTTGTCGTTTGACGCTCCGCCGTCCATGCCCGGCTGCTACGTCGTACTCCGCGCCGTGATGGATTGCTATGTCGCTATGTCGGCCTGTCCCCAAGACATTCTGCCCATCAATGGCGCGGTCGGGAAGCCGGTTGAGGCGCATTTCGAGATTCTGCCGGCGCTTTGAGAATGAGGACGCCGAATTCCGCGCGCTCACCAATGACGTTGCTCATCCGGGCGGGCGGGAAGGATTTGATAAGGCTGTTCGTCCGTTGGCGCGGTTTCCCGCGCCCGTCCATTCCATGCGCGAGGCCCAGAATCTTATCGGAGCCGATGCTTGAACCTTGAGAAGAACCGCTCGACGGGGTTCGGATCGGAAGGACCTGCCCTCGCCCGGATGAAATGCCGGTTCCAAGACGCAAGGGAGCGATCATCCGGCGGTCCGCGGCGGTCCCAGATAATGTCAAACCCGGACGCTGCGCAGGATGCTTCCTGAACTCCGGCATATGGTCATGCTTGAACACCGCAGGCCCTGGCGCCAGGACGTCATTCCCGCCTTCGCGGGAATGACAAAACAAGAGCGCGGGAACACAAAACGGGGCGCGGGAATGAGGGGGAAAATGCGGGGCGGCGTACCCAAACGCTCCAGGGTCACAGCCTGGCCTCGGGGCTCTGGTTTGTGGAACCGCGCCACATCTGGGTAGTCGCGAAAGCCAGGAAACCGCCGTGCTCCCGCCAATCCCAAAAACGCCGCCTCGCCGCAGGGCGGGGCGTCCCGCCGCGAATGATCGCCGAAATCACCCGTTCGCGAAGATCAACGGAACAAGGCCGCGCCATGCTGCGCCGGCTTTCTTTTCAAGCCGGCGTCTCGAATGACGGACCGGTCCTCTCGGAAATCCCTGAAACCACTCTACTTGATGGCGTGACGGTTTAGACGATATGGCGTCGAGATGTTTGGCCTGAACCTTCATCGAACAGTTCCGTCAGTTTCTGCATCATAGCGCCGCCCAGTTCCTCGGCGTCCATGATCGTCACGGCGCGGCGATAGTAGCGCGTGACGTCGTGGCCGATGCCGATGGCTGTTAGTTCCACATCCGAGCGGTTTTCGATGTGGCTGATCACGTCGCGGAGATGGCGTTCCAGATAATTGCCCGGGTTGGCGCTCAGCGTCGCGTCATCGACCGGGGCCCCGTCCGAGATCACCATCAAGACGCGGCGCTGCTCAGGCCGCCCAAGCAGGCGGTTATGCGCCCACATCAACGCCTCGCCGTCGATGTTCTCTTTCAAAAGACCTTCGCGCAGCATTAGGCCCAGATTTTTTCGAGCCCTGCGCCACGGCGTATCCGCGCCTTTATAAACGATATGCCGGAGGTCATTAAGCCTGCCTGGATTTTTCGGCTTGCCCGCCGTCACCCAGTTCTCGCGCGATGCGCCGCCTTTCCAGGACCGTGTTGTGAAGCCCAGGATTTCAGCTTTCACCCCGCAGCGTTCGAGAGTGCGAGCGAGGATATCCGCGCTCATGGCGGCGACTGTTATGGGACGCCCGCGCATGGAACCGGAATTATCGATCAACAGCGAGACAACAGTGTCGCGGAACTCCGTGTCCGTCTCCTGTTTGAACGACAACGGATAGAGCGGGTCGATCACGACGCGGGACAGACGAGCCGCGTCCAGCAGGCCCTCTTCCAGGTCGAAGTTCCAGGACCGCGTTTGTTTGGCCATCAGGCGGCGCTGTAACCGGTTGGCCAGGCGTGAGACGACGCCCTGCAAGTGGGAAAGCTGCTGGTCCAACTGCGCGCGGAGCCGGGCCAGTTCCTCCGGATCACAGAGATTGTCCGCTTCGACGATTTCGTCATGCGCTTGGGTAAAGGCGCGGTACAGCAATTCGGACGCGGACGCGTTCTGGGGCCATTGATTGTCCCAGTCGGTTGGGCCTGCGGGCTCTTCATCGCCTTCACCGGCCATCATGTCGTCGTCGCCGCCAGTGTCGTTGAATTCCATGTCGTCGGACATTTCCGACTCACCCGCTTGAGGCGCCATGGCGCCGTCCTGTTCCTGTTCGCCCTCGCGGGATTCGTTCTCTTCCGTCTCGTCTTCCGAATTATCGCCGCCTTCTTCTTCCGTTTCGTCCGGTTCGGATTGCGCCGGGTTTCCCGGCATAAGCTCCAGATCGACGATCATCTCGCGAACCACATGGGCGAAGCTGTCTTGCGACGCCGCGTTTTGCGTCAGGTTGCTTAGATGCTTGCCGATCTTGTCCGACAAATCACCGCGCCACATATCGATCAGGCGCCGCGCGTCATCGGGCAAGTCCTCGCCGGTCAGCTTTTCGCGAACCATCAAGCCCAGCGCGTCGGCCAAGTAGCCGTCTGACTTTTCCATCAAGCCTTTATAGCCCTTTGCCCGGCAACGCTCTTCGAGCAAGGACTTCAGGTTCGACGCGACACCGCTCATGCGGCGCGCGCCAAGGGCTTCGCAGCGGACTTGTTCCAACTGCTCGAACACCTCGCGGGCCTCCGGCCCCTGGGGAGCGTTCTTTTGGTGCACCTTGCTGTCGTGATAGCGGAGCCGGAGCGCCATAGAGTCGGCGACGCCGCGCAGCCTGGTCACGCTCTCCTCCGTGACCGGGCCCGCTGGTGACGGCAGGTTGACGGCCTGATCACCGACGCTGTTGCCGACCGCCTGGAAATGCACGTCCACGTCTGGTCCCTTGCCGGCAAGCGCTTTCACCGTCGCCGCAGTGACGCGCTTCAATCTATCGACGGGGCGCTCGGACTGGGACACGGGACTTCGCCTCGACGGACGTGTTATTCGCCGGCGTTAACGGCGGCTTCCGGCAGGTCCTCGCCCATGCAGCGCTGATAGTATTCAGCCACCACGGGACGCTCGACCTCATCACATTTGTTAAGGAACGTCACCCGGAAGGCATAGCCGATATCCTTGAAGATCACTGCGTTCTCCGCCCAAGTGATGACCGTGCGAGGCGACATGACCGTGGAAATATCGCCGTTCACGAACCCGGACCGGGTCAGGTCGGCCAGTTCGACCATGGCGGAAACTTTGTCCCGGCCCTCCTCCGTGTTGTAAACAGGCGCCTTGGCCAGGACGATTTCCACTTCCGAACCGTGCGGCAGGTAGTTCAACGTCGCGACCACGTTCCAGCGGTCCATTTGACCTTGGTTGATCTGCTGCGTTCCGTGATAGAGGCCGGTGGTGTCGCCGAGGCCGACGGTGTTGGATGTCGAGAACAAGCGGAAGAACGGGTGCGGCTTAATCACACGATTCTGGTCAAGCAGCGTCAGCTTGCCCTCGACTTCCAGGACGCGCTGAATGACGAACATGACGTCCGGACGTCCCGCGTCGTATTCATCGAACACGATTGCGGTTGGGTTGCTGAGCGCCCAAGGCAGAATGCCTTCACGGAACTCGGTGATCTGTTTACCGTCTCTCAAAACGATGGCGTCTTTGCCGACCAAATCGATTCGGCTGATATGACTATCCAGGTTGACCCGGATGCAGGGCCAGTTCAGCCGGGCGGCGACTTGTTCAATGTGGGTCGATTTCCCGGTGCCGTGGTAACCCTGGATCATTACGCGCCGGTTGTGCGCGAAGCCCGCCAGGATGGCTAACGTGGTCTCTCGGTCGAACTGATAAGCCGAGTCCAGTTCCGGCACGTGCTCGTCAGGCTCGCTAAAGGCCGGCACCTCCATATCGACATCCATACCGAAGGTTTGGCGAACGGATACGGAGATATCGGGTTTGTCGAGCGGAAAGGGTGAGTCGGGCATGGGGCTGGCTTTCAATAATACTGAGGCAAGGCGTCAACACTTTAAACCGCGGACAAGTGGGGCGCGCCCAGTGGCCAGGGACGTCAATTCGTGATCAAGGCGCGTCCATCAATCAAGGATAGGATTGGTCGTAGGGACTCGGCGCGCGTTGGTCAAGAAAAAGGGCGCTTCGGTTTATCGCGAAAGGAATTCCAGAAGCGTTTGGTATGCGGCTTGAACCTTTTTGAATTCCTCTTCGGCGGCTTTGGTGCCGCCATTGGCGTCGGGATGGTGTTTTTTGACCAGCGCCTTATAGCGGGCGCGCAAATCAGATGACTCAACCGGCAATTCAAGCCCAAAGAAATCCAGGGCGATGGCGACGCTGGCGCTGACCGGCGGTTGTTGCGGTTGAGGCGCGTCGTCAGCCATACCGGCAAAGCCGAGCGGATCTCGTATCCTGCTATGAACCCAAGCCGCGCTTTCGCCCGAACCAAGTTTCCATGTCGGGCGGCGCCAGGTGGTGTCCCGGCGAACGTCCGCCTCCACCTCCGCATCGCTCATGCCAGCGTAGTAATTCCATTCGGCGTTATAAGCGCGCACATGCTCCAGGCAGAACCAATAATAGTCGTTCAGCCGTGTCCGGTCCTTCGGCGCAGGGAACTCGCCTTCGTGCCGGCAATCCGGCCATTCGCATGTCCGAACGCCCGGAGCGGGCTCTTTCGAGAGAAGAGGCTTCATGGATCAAGTATGACCAGAGCGAATTCGCCCTTCAAGAAATTGTCTTTCTGCGGTTCCGCTGGTTTGGCCGGGGTTTTACCTGGAAGCGTCAGCCGGTCTATCCGCCGGGGGAGGGCGATGAGGGCTTCCTGTGATGGTTCGGCCATTCCCGCTCAACGATGGGGCCGTCTTCCCGGAAGGCGTGGCAGCTGTTGATCAGCCGGGGGGGGCGGCCGCCGCCAACCGGCTTGCCGCGTCTAGCGCGCGCCGGGATCACGGTTTGAAAGGCGGTGACGGCCACGGGGCCGAGAATCATATCCGTCAAATGAGTGCAGCCATGGATGCCGCCCATGATTTGTTTCACTTCACGGCGCCAGCCCGGTCCAATGGTCAAACCCGCCAGCTTTTCGAACACGGGAGCGATGTCGCCGCAAAGCGTGAAAGGCCCCGACTCGGTGATTGCTTCGGCCTCGACCACCTCCAAACCGTCTGTGACGGTCAGCCGAACCCGCATGTGGTGAATGGGCTCGCCCGCGCTGACGCCATCCCGGTCATGGTTGGCGAAGTCGTAGGTTTTGGCGTCAATTAACTCGCCTTCGATGTCCCACAGGCCGTCCTCGCGTTGAAAACCCCGGCATTGGATGTCGCGGGTATGGATGTGTTTGCGCGGCGCGGCTTTGGAGAGCGGCATAATGACCAGTCCTGTCTGACGGGAGAGTTTCAGACATGCCGGAATTTATCGGCCTTCGCAAGGCAAAGGGAGAAGGGGTGTTTGAACGGCGCGAGGATTAAGCGCTGTAGCGGTCGCCGAAAACGAAAGCCTCCGTGTCGCGGATATCATCTTCTAAAGAGGATTTAACAGCGGCGTACAGGTCACGGATGGAAACCATCCCGATACATTTCTTGTCGTCGTTCGCCACGGGCAGGTGCCGATAGCCGCGGTTCGTCATCAACTCAAGCGCGTCGCCCGCGTTGTCGTCCGGCGCCAAAGTATCCGGATTGGCGGTCATGATGTCACCTAATCTAATGAAACCGAGGTCTGTTCCCTTCGCCACGGCGCGGTGCGTGATGTCGCGTTCCGTTACGATGCCGGTGAGTTTTCCCGCGTCATCGACAACGATGACGGCCGCGATGTTGGCGTCGGCCATGGCCTTGGCCGCGTCAACGACGCTGGCGCTCGCCGGAAAGCTGACAACATCCTGTTCCTTGACGATATCGGGAATGATTTTCCTCTGCATGAGTCTCCCTCCGTTCACTGAACCGAAGGACAGAATATACGAAAAATCGAATGGATGGTAGGGCGTCCAGAGGGACACGGCCGGGACAGGCGAGAGCCGTTTAGGCGTTCTCGGTCGATGATGGCGTCCTAACCCTCACGGAAGTGATCTGGTGGCGCCGGCGCTTCAAGATGTCAAAGCGCAAGCCATGGAACATGAAGCATTGTCCCGCTTCCGGAATCCGCCGGACTTCATGCAGGATCAAGCCGGCCAGCGTCGAGGCCTCTTCATCTGGCAGATCCCATTCGTATTCGCGATTAAGGTCTCTGATTGTAACAGTGCCGTCCACGATGAAACTGCCATCGGGCTGGGGAGCGACTCCAGCCATGCCCGTGTCGTGCTCGTCTTCGATCTCGCCGACGATTTCCTCTAATATATCTTCCAGCGTGACGACGCCTTGCAGGCTGCCGTATTCGTCGATTACCAGGGCAAAATGCTCGCGCCGGTCGCGAAAGGCTTGAAGCTGGTTGAGCAGCGGCGTTTGTTCCGGGATGAACCAAGGCGCGGCGGCGAGCGCCACGGCGTCAACTTTATCGATATCGCCGCCCGCTTGTTGAACGGCGCGGAACAGGGCCTTCGCGTGTAAGACGCCGACAATGTTGTCCGGCGTCTCGCGCCAGAGCGGAATACGGGTATAAGTGCTTTGAAGCATGGCGTCGACGATGCCCCCGGACGGTTGATCCGCATCCAGCGTCTCGACGCCGGAGCGGTGCACCATAATCTCACCCACATGCACGTCGGACAGGTCAAGCACGCTTCTGAGCATATCGCGTTCGTGTTTGACCGTGTCTTCTTCCGCTCCATGCAGTTCAATGGCGCCCCGGAGTTCCTCCTCGCTGTCCGTATCGGCCTCGGAAAGATTCACGCCGATCAGCTTCAACACGCTGCGCACCAGAAGCGTGATCGTATTGGTGATCGGCGAGAGAACGGCGACCAGGATCTTCAAGACAGGCGCAACGGTCAGCGCCATGGTGTTGGCGTTTTTCAACGCGTAGGTTTTAGGCAGAACTTCCGCGAAGACCAGCACCAACAGCGTCATCGCCAAGGTCGCATAGACGACGCCCGCCTCACCAAAGAGCGCGATTAAAACGCTGGTGGCCAGGGCCGAGGCCAGAATATTCACCAGGTTGTTGCCAAGCAAAATCGCGCCGATCAGCCGTTCGTTCTGATCCTGTAAGTCGCTGACCATCCGCGCGCGCTTGTCCCCGCCGAGCGCCATGTTGTGCATCATGGGTCGCGACGAAGCGGTCAGCGCGGTTTCCGAACTGGAAAAGAACGCCGACATCAAAAGCAGCAGAAAGATGGCCGAGAGAGTCAAGATCATATCTGGATGACGCCAAAGCGACGCTCCAACCGCCGGGCGTCAGACCTAGATTTACGCCGAAGCCAAAAATTCCTCAAGAACTTGAGCGACGTCCGCCGTCTTCACGTCGCGCGTCACAAAGGATTTCCCGATACCCCGGGCAAGAATGAACGCCGGTTCGCCCGCGTTGGCTTTCTTGTCTTTGGACATGTGCGCGAGGAGTTTTTCCGAAGTCCAGCCGCTGGTTTCCAATCCGGATAAATCATGGGGCAGGTCCATCGTCTTCAGGTGCGACAGGGCGCGCTCGGTGTCGTTAGCCGGGCACAAGTCCATCCGGGTGGACAGACGGAACGCCATCATCATGCCGATACTCACCGCTTCGCCGTGCAACAGCTTGTCGCCGTAACCAGCTTCCACTTCCAACGCGTGGCCGAAGGTATGACCAAGGTTCAGGAGCGCCCGAGCGCCTTGTTCCCGTTCATCCTTGGCGACGATGGCGGCTTTCGCCCGGCAGCTCTCCAGCACGGCGTAACGCCGCGCCGCCGCGTCACCGTCCAGGACGGCTTGACCGTTCTTTTCTAGCCAGGAGAAGAAGCCGGGATGGTCGATCAGGCCGTATTTGACGATTTCCGCGTAACCCGCCTTGAGTTCGCGGATGGGCAGATGGCTGAGGACGCCGGTATCGGCGAGAACCATCCTAGGCTGATGAAAGGCGCCGACCAGATTCTTGCCGTGCCGCGTGTTTATGCCGGTCTTGCCTCCCACGGAGCTGTCCACCTGAGCCAGCAGGGTGGTCGGAATCTGAATAAAACCGAGACCGCGCAGCGTGATCGCCGCGACGAACCCGGTCAAGTCGCCGATCACGCCGCCGCCGAGCGCGATCAGAGTCACCTTGCGGTCGATGGTCATATCCAGAACGCGGTCAACGACTTTCATCAGGTGGCCGTAATCCTTGGTCCGCTCGCCCGCGGGCAAGATGATCTCTTCGTGACGGACGCCAGCCCCGTCGAGTGACGCATTCAAGTCCGCAAGCGCCGCCTTGGCCACATTCTCGTCCGTGATGGTAATAACGCGGGGCTGAGCGAGGATGGGCGCGATATGCCGCCCCGCGTCCGCGACCAGCCCGTCACCCACCAGAATGGGATAGCCGCGTTCCGGCAAATCGACATTGAGCGTTTCCAGATCACTCATGGTGCTGTTCAATTGTTTGTTTCGCCCGCGTTTTCAAGCGCCTCGACAATCTTTTCCGCCGTCTTTTCCGGCGTCTCGTCAAGGCTGTCAACGGTGATGGCGGCGGTTTCGTAAACCGGATAACGCCGCGTCATCAAGTCATGCAGTTTTTGTCTGGGGTCCGTGTTATTGAGCAAGGGCCTGCCGCCGCGCCTCGATGTGCGTTTCACCAAGACATCCAGATCCGCCCTCAGCCAGACGGAAATTCCTTCATCCGCAATCCGGTTCCTTGTGCGCGCGTTCATGAATGCTCCGCCGCCCGTGGCAAGGACCGAGGCGGGTTCCTTAAGCAGCCTGGCGATGACGCGTTCCTCAACGTCGCGAAAGGCCTCTTCCCCATAAAGGTCGAAAATATCTTCGATCGAACAGCCGGCCGCTTTCTCCACTTCCGTGTCCGAGTCGATGAATGGACGGCCCAACCGCTTGGCCAGCAATCGGCCGACGGAACTTTTGCCGGCGCCCATTAATCCGATCAGTACAATTATTTTATCTTTTTTTTCAGTTGGTTGGTTCGTCATCAATGGGAAATCACGATCCTGCGGCCCGGATCGCGCCGCCGCGTTCGGAGCGTCCGTTGAAAGGAAAACGTCTTAACATTATTCTCGGCATGACATTACTCTCGGCATGTACGGAGCGCCGGAGAATAGCCACAATTGACGCGCAACACCATCATCGCCAGCCGGGTCAAAGCGGCGCCGTCGGACCGGATCAAGGACCACTCAGCCATGAGGCGAGCCCCTTTATACATTCTTTTGTTTCTGCTGCTGGCCATCGGCGGCGGCGGGGCGTTTCTCGCCACATGGGAGATTCCGGCCCCGCTGCGCGAAGTGGAAAAGGTATTGCCCGATGACCGGTTTCCCCGTTAAGCGCGCCTTCCGGTCCATATCCGCGTTGGCTTTGGCGGGCGTCTTCGCGGCGCCGGCGTTGGCCCAGACGTCACCGGCGCCAGCCGCCGTCGGTGAGTCCGCCGCACCAGCGCCCCAGTTGTTGGCGCCCCAGTTGTTGGCGCCCCAGTTGTTGGCGCCCCGGCTGTTGGCGCCGCGTCAGCTGACCGGCGTCACGCCGGTTGAGACCGAACCGGAAACGGGCGCCGTTGACGCGCCCGAAGCCGCCGTTCGTGTGTTGCGCGGCGCGCCGGGCGCCGGCGCCGTTAGGCTGGGGGATTTGGCAACCGTCGATCCGGAATCCATTGGTGTGTTGGACGAGGCCGATGGCGGATTGGGCGGCGATATCTGGTTGGGAACGGAGCGGGCCTATGTGGCGGCCATGCTGCCCCGCTTGCCCGTTGGCACACGTTCGCCTGTATTGCGTGATTTAATGCAACGCCTGTTGTTGTCCCGGGCGAGGGCGCCCGCCGCTGCGGAAGGAACCCAGACGGATACCCAAACGGATCAAGGCGGCCTGATCGCCCGGCGAGTGACCGCCTTGACCGACATGGGCGACCTGCAAGGCGTTGACCGGCTGTTGAGCGTCGTTCCGCCGGAGGTGGACGATCCGGCCCTTTACCGCGCCGAGGCGGAAGCCCGTTTTCTGGCCGATGACAACGCGCGCGCTTGCAAGCTCGCGGCCGAGCGAATCCAGGTGTCGAGGGAACCCTTTTGGCAAAAGGCGTTAATTTTCTGCCAATTGCTTGCGGGCGAGCCGGGCAAGGCGGAACTAGGTCTTCAACTCATGGAGGAAACCGGCGGCGTCGAACCCTTGTTCGGCGCGCTGATCAACGGGTTGCTTGGCGGCGGCGCTCCCGACGTAAAGGGCCTTTCCATTTCGTCGGGGCTCGACCTGGCCGTCGCGCGCGCCGCGAACGCCGAATTACCCGCCGAAATTCTGTCTGATGAGCGGCCCGGCGTGTTGCGGGCCATTGCCGTGAATCCCACGGCGGCGGTCGAAATCCGGCTGGAAGCGGCGGAGCGGGCGGAGGCCGCGGGCGCGCTGCCGGCTAAGCGGCTTCGCGAAGTTTATGAAAGCGTCGAGTTCGAGGCGGATGACTTGTCCCGGCCGTTGAGCCGGGCGGAAGAACTCGGCGGGGTCATGGGGCGCGCTCTGCTCTATCAGGCGGCGGTTCGGCGAAAACTTGACACGGCGAAGGCTGAAATAGCGGACAAGGCCCTGGAGTTGGGGACGAAGGAAGGCCGTCTGGCGAGTGTCTCGCGTGTTTTCCTGGATGTTATAGAGGGCGTTCCGCCATCGGCCACTTTTGACTGGTTCGCGCCCGCCGCCATTCGGGCGCTGCTGTCTTCCGGGCGGGCGGAGGCGGCGCGGTCGTGGATGGGCCTGCTGATTTCGAGCGCGCTGTTCGTTGAAGAGAGTAAGGAAGCCCTGGTCCGCCTGACGCCGTTGACGGCGCTCAGCGGCGGATTGGGCCTCGAGGGCGAACCCGGCGACTTGGACGCCTGGCGCGCTTTGGTGGCGGCTGAGTCCGACGCCGCCGAGCGCGATGTGTTGCTCGGCGCGCTCTTGGCGGCCCTCTCGAATGATCCCGCCGCGCCCTCGGATATCCGCCTGGGTGGGGGGGGCGCGCCGCATGATATGCCCGGCGCGGGCGTGATGCTGCGGTATCGGGCCGCCGTTGACGCTCTCATGCGGGCGCGAATCGGCGCGCAAGCCATGATCGCCGAAGGCGGGCCGGAGCCGGAAACGCCCCTCATCGACAGAGAAGCCGAAGCGCGCGTCGCGACGCTGGTGGCCGCCGTGGGCGAGGGATTAAGGGGCGGGGCGTCCGGCGAGACCGATGAGAGCCCGCCCGCGGCGCCTTTGCCGCACCGGGGCGAGATCGTCCTGGGCGCCTTGGTCATGATGGGGCCGGAGGGACCTGGCCAGGCGCACGCCAGCGTGATCGCGGACGCCGTTCGGGGATTGCGCGAGGCGGGTTATGAAGAAGAGGCCCGCGCGCTCGCCTTGGAAGCCGCCCTCGCTAGAGGTCTATGAGCGAGGCGGCGGTAAAACCTCTCGACCGGCGGATCGCCCTTTTTCTCAATATGATGGCGGCGGAACGGGGCGCCGCGAAAAACACCCTGGAGGCTTACGCCCGGGACCTTGGTGATTTCGCCGTCTTCGCCAAGCGCGGGAAAACCATGGCGGGCGACGCCTCGGCGGACCTCATCCGCGCCTATATGCGGGGGCTGTCGGGCGCGGGAATGACGGCGGGCACCATGGCCAGGAAGCTCTCCGCGCTCCGTCAGTTCTTCCGCTTTCTTCAAGCCGAAAGGTTGCGCGGGGACGACCCCACGGCGTCCATCGACGCGCCGAAGCTGGGAAGACCGCTGCCGAAATACCTAAGCGAGGAAGAGGTGGACGCGCTGCTGGCGGCGGCGCGCGAACGATGCGAAGGCCCAAAGATGGCGGAAGGGCGACGGCTGTTGGCGCTGCTTGAGGTGCTTTATTCCACTGGCCTTCGGGTGTCCGAACTGGTGAGCTTGCCAATCCGCTCACTCAGCCGGGACGGCCAGGTGCTGCTGGTGAGGGGGAAGGGCGGCAAGGAGCGCATCGTCCCCGTCGGTGAATACGCGCTGGAGGCGATCCTGGATTATCTTGAGGTGCGCGGCCGGTTCGCGCCCAAAGGCGGCGATCCGGACGTGAACCCGTTCCTGTTCCCGACGCGCGCCGCGGAAGGGCACCTGACCCGCGCACGCTTCGGACAGTTGTTAAAGGAACTGGCCATGGAGGCCGGGATCGACCGGCGCCGCGTTTCTCCCCACGTGCTCCGCCATTCCTTCGCGTCGCACCTTTTGGCGCGCGGCGCGGACCTCCGCGCGCTTCAGCAGATGTTGGGCCATTCCGACATCTCGACCACGCAGATCTACACCCACGTCATGGAAGAACGCCTTAAGCGGTTGGTCGAAGACGCCCACCCGCTCGCGAGCATGGCGGTGGAATAAGGCGCCGAAAATCTCCGTTGGCTATTTGGTATTGAAAAAAATCTTAAAATAAGATAAATAGCCTAAATCGATCCAGCGGGCGTGCGTCCGCAAACGGGAACCCTCTCTCGTTTTCCGGCGTTTTTCATGCGGGATCGACGGGGCCCCGGCCCGCCTTTCCTCGAACCCAACCGCTGGCGGCGGTTTTCCGCCCGCCGGTTTTCGCGCCCGCGCGCCGCCTTGATTGCCGGCGCGGAGGCACGTCCACCCAACCCAGGAGTATTTAATGAAACTGAAACTGAAAAGGCGCGTGGCGCCCGATTGCCAATGCGACGAGGACGATGTTCGCGCATTGAAATCCAGGCTGGTGGCGCTGGGCTATCTTCCCAATACGGAACTCAACCGCACGGGCGTCCCGAACCAGGACATGTTCGACGCGCTCGCCAGGTTCCAAGAAGATCGCGGCGTCGAGGAGTATCGGTTATGAGTGATTTTCGCGGGACGGTCAGCCCGGACAGCGAAACCCTCGCGCAACTAAACCGTGGCGTAAATCGCTCCATCAGAGGAACGCGGCCATGTAAGGGATGCCCTCTTTTAATCGGCGAGGGCGGTCTTGCTTACCATGTAAACTCCGACAGGTCGGAAGCTACCCGTTACGACGGCAGGATATTTTCATGCCGACAGCACCGCGACGGCGGGCCGTGTTATTGGCAAGAAAGAAGACGGAAAGGAATCTTTCGGCCTTACGACTAGGCGATCACGATGGAATGATGGGTGAGCGCGACTCGCGTGCCCATTCGTTACCCAATTTTAAGTCTTTATCCGTTATACTAGCGCTTCCACATGGTGATTAGGAACGGCAAGTGGCTCGTCTTGTTTTCTTTTCTTGGATTTTGGCTGCGGGATTGGTTGCTTGGACGCCGAACGCACGCGCGGACAAACAACCAATCGCGGATCCCTGTCTGGGAGCCGAAAGCCAAGTTAAGCCCGAAACCTTGCGACGCGCGCGCCGGGACGATTTCAGCGGACTCTACTTCATCATCGGATATGACGAATGCGGCCGTCCCACGAATGATCTTGAAATTACCTTGAACTGGATCAGACGGGGACTAGCCAAAGGCATGCCCATCATGCGCCAGTTGATGGACGCCCATGAAGTTCTCGGCGTCACGCCCAGAACCGAACACCTCGATGATTACCTGGCCGCTTACATCGAGCTCGCCAAAACCGGTCATTCCAGGGCGGCCTATCTCGCCTGTATCGACGGCACGCGGGAAGAATGCCTCGCGTCTCATCATGTCCGGCTCGCGCAATGCGAACAGGCCCTGGACGCCGGCGAGGCGGGGGCGGGCTATTTCCTGGGCCTGTTGTATATGACGGGAACCGAGGATATTCGGCCGGAAAAGGTGACGCAACGCTGGCTGGACGGTGACCGGCCGATGACCGAGCTTCCCGGCGTCGCGCGCGACCCTGACAAAGCGCGGGAATTTCTGTCACGGGCGGCGGCCTTGGGGCACGCCGACGCCGCCGCGCTGTTGAGAGAAAAATGAACCGTTCCCGGAAACCGTGGCGGATATCGCCAGCGCGGACGCCGGCGCGAAATGGTCGGAAGGTCCTTGGAGGAAACTTCTGGCGAACTCTGCCTGCCTGACAGACGTAGCTCCCGATATTTTACGTCGATGGCGGGCGTTCTGCCAACCTAGCGAATGTCCGCCTGCCCGCCGTTGATCGTCTTGTCGGCCTGGATCGTGATGAAATCAACCGTATTCATGCCCTGCGGTTTTGACACGGCTGGCGCATTCGTGGGGGGCGGCGGTTTTCAGGATGCCGGCGGCGGCCTTGCGGACACCATCGCCGCCCCTTCGCGCGGCCTTTGTGAGCGAATGCTCAAGCTTTGAGAAAAACCGCTCGGCCGGGTTCGGACCGGGGGCGTATTTCGGAGCGGAGAAAAGCCTGGCCCCGGCGTTCCGAACGGCGCTTCGCGCAGCCGCGCTCTTGTGAAAGCCGGGACTATCCATGACGGCGCCGCCCGGTTTCAATGCGGGAACAAGAACCTTCCCGGCATGGATGCGGAAGCGTTCGCCGTTGACCGGTCCGCCGATATGCCAGGGCGCGTCAATCCGGTCATGGCGCTTTACCCATCGGCGCCGCCAGGAAGGTCCGTGTGCGCCATCGCCCGTGGGGAACCGCGCCCTTGAGCTGTTCTCCGCACGGGCACCAGCCCCTTAGGGGCGTCATGCCGGTCTTGGTCCAGGTCTCGCCGGTGAAAACCAGCCGGGAGGGCTCAATGCGGCCTTGGCGCTTTACCCATCCCCGCCGCCGCGCCGCGTCCGCGCTTGCCTTTTCTGACGCCGCCGAAGCGGCTCTCGTCCACTTCCACCCCGATCCCGCCAGCCGGGCGGCTCGGGCGCCGCTGCGTCAATCCGCCCGGCAATGAGCTCCCGCAGCTTGTGGAAGCACAACGCCGCCGTATGCCGGTTCACGCCCGTCAAAGCGGCCGCTGAGCGCGCCGCCCAGCCGCCAACAAAATACTCGATCAATTCAATCTGGATACTGTCAGGGAGGCGGCTTCCAGGGAGGCGGCTTCGCCGAAGACCGCTAACCATATGACCCGCATAGACTTTCTCAGCTGGCTAGGCCAGGCCCCTGATTTTATATTCGTGAACCTCCGATGACATGAAAATGGCCCCGCCAATGCGCGCGGTCCGCCGCTGCCGGAAAAGCGCGCCGGAATGGGGTCATGCTGAACATATTATGTAAAATTTCTTTATTAGGAAAAAAAACTTGAAATTCTCATTGGCCTGAAGTACTGTCTTCTTATCGACCGGAACAGGTGCGTCCGCGCCGCTGGGACGGTTATCTCATCGGACATCTTCCGCCGGACAATCTCTGGCGCGGGGGTCCGGTTTTCCATTTTCATCCCGACCCACCGGATAACGCCCCGGGATAACGGACCAGGCCGCCCGCCTTAAGCGGGCGGCGGATAAGGTCCGTCGAGGCGCCCGGCCCCAAGAGACTGGCTCTTCCTCAACCGGCGGTTTCGCGTCACGCGCCATAACCGGCGAGCGGAGCGCCTCATCCAATCCTCTCAACTTTTCAGGGAGTTCCCGTTTTGACGACGGGAAAACCAATGTCGACGACTATCGAGCAATCCTTCATCAAGCATTTCCAGGCGGAAGTGCATATGGAGTACCAGCGCATGGGGTCCAAATTGCGGAACACCGTGCGTTCCAAAAACGGGATTGTCGGCGCCTCGACCACCTTCCAGAAGGTGGGCAAGGGCACGGCGTCCACCAAGGCCCGCCACGGCATGGTTCCCGTGATGAACCTGGATCACGAACCCGTGGAATGCATGCTTCAGGACTACTACGCCGGTGACTGGGTGGACAGTCTGGACGAGATCAAGACCAGCAACAACGAACGCCAGATCGTCGCCCGCGCCGGCGCCTATGCGTTGGGCCGGAAAACCGACGAATTGGTGATTGAGCGGTTGAACGCCTCGACCAACTACGCCGGCGCCGGCACGGACGGCCTGACCAAGGACAAGGTGTTGACCGCGTTCGAGTTGCTGGGCGCGGCCGACGTGCCCGATGACGGAGAACGCCACGCCATCATCGGTTGGAAGCAATGGACGGACCTTTTGAAAATTCCTGAGTTCTCGGACATGGACTTCGTCGGTTCCGAAGAACTGCCCTGGAAAGGCACTCAGGCCAAACGCTGGCTAGGCACCCTTTGGATTCCGCATTCGGGCCTGACCAAAACCGGCAACATTCGCTACTGCTACTGGTACCACCGTTCCGCCGTGGGACATGCCGTCGGCCACGACGTGCAGACAGACGTCACCTGGCACGGCGACCGGGCGTCCCACTTCATCAACAACATGATGAGCCAAGGGGCGTGTCTGATTGACCCGACCGGTGTGGTCTCCATGCGTTGCATGGAATCGTAAGGAGAATAGACATGGCGTTCATTCCCAAAGACCTAAGCGTTCTCGCTTACGCCAACGGTTTCACACTGTGGCATTACGCCACGCCGGACACGGCGGCGGCGGTCGGCGCGTCCGGTTACTTCAACGAGTCCGCCCACATGATCCGCATCGGCGACATGGTGATGGCCAACGTGGATACGGACGGCGCGCCCGCCGCCGGCATCTTCCTGGTCAACGCCAACGCCGCCGGCGTCGTGGATGTCGCCGACCTCACGGCCGTGGGCGCTGCGGACACGGCTTAACCGCCGCCGCCTCATCTTCATCCCCCGGAGCCACGGACCTCCGGGGGGCCGACCCATCATCCCGGAGACGACCATGGCTCTCACCAGCTTGGCGCTCTGTTCGCGGGCGCTTTTAAAGCTTGGCGCGAACACCATCGCGTCTTTTAGCGATGGGACTGCGGAGGCGGAAATATCAGCCAACCTGTTCCCGTCCATCCGCGATGCGATGTTGTCCGCCCATCCCTGGAGTTTCGCCACCAGGCAAACGCGTTTGGCCCGGTTGGCGGCGGCGCCGGTAGCCGATTTCTCGAGGGCTTATCAGTTGCCGGCGGATTTCCTGCGCGCACTTTCCGCAGGAGCCGACGAACGCGGCCGCGGACTGGATTTCCGGATCATCGGCAAAACTCTCCACGCCAACAGTGGAACGCTGGTGCTGACCCATATTTACCGTCCTGTGGAAACGGATTACCCGCCGTTCTTCGATCAGGCGTTGATTACTCGATTGGCCGCGGAGTTCTGCATTCCCTTGACCGAAAGCGCGCAGCGGGCCGAGTACCTGAGCGCGGCCTCCCAAGAAGAATTCGCACGCGCGCGGATCATCGACAGTCAACAGGAAACGCCTGGCCGGGTCGAGGATTTCACCTTGATCGACGTGAGGACCTGATGCCCCGCCTGACCATTCATAAATCCACCTTCACGGGCGGCGAAATCTCACCGCGTTTGCTGGGCCGCGGAGACCTTCGCGCATACACGAACGGCGCCGGCAAACTTCGCAACGTGATCATCCAGCCGACCGGCGGCGTCTCCCGCCGGGCGGGGACACGCCACATCGACACTCTGCCGGGAATTGGCCGCCTGATCTCTTTCGAGTTCAGCATCTCCCAGGTTTATCTGATGGTGCTGACGGACCTGAAACTGCATGTCTATCGAGACGGCGTGTCGCAAGCCATCATCACCACGCCTTGGGATGAAAGCCGGCTGTTTCAACTCGATTGGGTGCAAAGCGCCGACACCCTGCTGATCGTGCATCCGGACATCCAGCCCAAGAAAATCACGCGCCAATCCCACACCAGATGGAATATCGAGAATTGGTCCTACGTTGGAACCGAACAAGGCCGCATTTTTCAACCTCACCACAAGTTCGCCGCAGACGGCGTTACGCTGCGGCCATCGGGGGAAAAGGGAACCATCACCCTGACCGCGTCCGCGCCTGTCTTCGACCAGGCCCATGTCGGCGCCCGGTTCCGGATTGCGAATAAAGAAGTCTCCATCATCAGCCGCGCGTCGCCGACACTGGCGGGGGCTTCCGTTTTGGAAACCCTGCCCAACACGCACGCGACGCCGGATTGGACGGAAGAGGCGTTTTCGAATTACAGAGGTTATCCCGGCGCCGTCACGTTCCACCAGGACCGGACGGTTATCGGGGGCACGAGGGATATCCCAAACCAAATCTGGATGTCCAAGTCCGGCGACTTGTTCAACTTCGATATCGGCGAGGGACTGGATGACGACGCCATCGAGTTCGCGCTTCTCTCGGACCAAATCAACGCTATTCGCGGCGTCTTTTCGGGCCGTCACCTACAGGTCTTCACCAGCGGCGCGGAATGGATGATCACCGGAGATCCGTTAACCCCGGAAAACGCTCAGGTTCGGCGTCAAACCCAAATCGGAAGTCCGGTTGACCGGCTTGTTCCGCCCAGGAACGCCGACGGCGCCACCCATTTCGTTCCCCGGAACGGGCTAGAGCTTCGGGAATTCCTGTTCACCGATGTAGAACAGGCATACGGCAGCAGTGACCTCGCCATTTTGTCAGGTCATCTGATAGAGCGGCCGGTTGACCAAGACTTCGACAGCCGCGGCCGGCATCTTTATATCGTTATGGAAAACGGCGATATGGCCAGTCTGACCATATACCGTTCTCAAGAAGTGATCGGCTGGAGCTTAAACCAGACGGCCGGGCGATACCGTTCGGTCGCCGTGGCGGGCGACATCGTATATCTGGTCACGGAACGGGACGGCGATCATTACGTCGAGCGGTTCGACGACAACCTGTTCGTCGACGCTGGTCTCGCGAAAATCAGTCAAAATCCCGCCATTACCTGGACCGGATTTGATCACCTTGACGGAAAGACGGTCAAGGTGCAGGCGGACGGGGCCGTACATGCGGACGTCACGGTCGAAAAGGGAACCGTGACTTTGACGGAACCCGCCACGAACATGCAGGCTGGGCTGGGTTTCACCCATGTCATCGAACCCTTGCCGCCCGCCATCCAGACGGAACAAGGGGGCAACCAGGGAGGGCGCCTGCGTCTCGTGTCCGCGACATACCGGCTGCAAGAGACCAACAGCATGCGCCTCAATGTCGGACACGGCTTCGAGGACGTCCCGTTCAAAACCTTTGGCGGCAATGTTCTGGATGCGGCGATCACGCCTTTCACCGGGGACATCACGATCCGTTCCTTCGGATGGACCCGAGACGCCATCAAGCCGCTTTGGCGGATCGAACAGGACACGCCGCTTCCCTTCACCCTGCTTTCCGTCACCCAAGAGGTGGCGGTGAATGATTGACCGTTCGGGAGAAACTGGAATGACTGGATTTGAAACCGCCGCCGTCGGCGCCGCTCTGGCGGCGGTGTCGGCTGCGCAGGCGCGCGGCGCCGCTAAATCTCAAATGCGCCGACAAGCCGAGGAGCACCGGCGGCGGCGCGAACTCGCCGTCAAAGAGCATGGGCGGCAAGAGGAACTCGCCAAACAATCCCAACGCGAGAGTGAGGCGACCGCCCGGGTCAACTTCGCCGGTCGCGGCCGGACGCCGACGGATACTTCCGCCGCGGCCGTCATCAACCGAAAACTCCGCGGCGCGGATAACCAAATCGAGAACGGCCGCGCCCAACTACGGGCCTCGCTTCTGCGGAACGATCAATCCTTCGTCAAACGGCGGGATCACCTTCTAAGGAATATTCCCTCGCCGGTTCTTGCCGGGTTAAAGGGATTTCGGAACAGCGGGTTTGGCCAAAATCTGGAAAACCGGATCGAAGACAACGCCGCGAAGGTTTTCAAATCGCTGTTCGATTGACGCTCGAAACATCTCCACCATCTCACCGCGCGGCCGCTCCATTGAGCGGCCTTTCGTTCTCATGAAAGGCGCCACATGACGACCCATATCACAGTGCCCAATGTGATCCCCCGAATTCAGTACATCGCGGACGGCGCGCTCGACACCTTCACCTATCCATTCCCCATCTTCACCGCAGCCGATCTGCAAGTTTACTTTGATGAAATCCCGCAAACGACCGGTTTCACCGTGACCAACGCCGGAGAGTCCGGCGGCGGGACGGTCGTGTTCGACGCGCCCCCCGCGGCGGACACCCGCATCACCCTTCGCCGTTATCTGACGGTGGAACGCCGGACGGACTTTCAAGAGTCGGGCGAATTTCGCGCGAAGGTCATCAATGACGAATTGGATTTTCTGACCGCCTCCATTCAGCAAGTCATCGACGATTTGAGCCGAACCATTAGCCTGTCCCCATCCGATGGAGACGCCGGTATCGTCCTGCCGGACAAGGCCGTTCGATCCAGGAAAGCCGTGATCTTTGACGAGAACGGCAACCTGACCGCGTCGAAAGACGACTTCGACCAACTGTCGGCCAGCGCCAGCGACGCGCGCGCCAGCGCGGACGACGCGGCCGCCAGCGCCTCCAACGCCGCCAACGCCGCCTCCAACGCCCGGCTTGAACGTTCCGGCGTCGCCGGCGCGCGCGCAGCGGCCGAACGCGCGGCAAGGAATGCGATTGCCAGCGCCGCCGCGATCCAGGCGGCGCCAGTCAATCACGGCACTCATCTTTACCTGCTTTCTCAGGGGTTCGGCGCGAACCCTTCCGGCTCTTTCTAATCCGTCAGGAGATTGAACGATGTCAGCGACCCCTAATTATATCGGACACCCCCGCGCCAGCGCCGTCATTGATGTCACCACCAGCCCCAAGGCCTTATTCACCGCCGGAGCGAACGGGGCCCGCGTGCATGCCATCACGGCGGAAAGCGCGGACACGTCGTCCCGGATTTTAGTGCTTTCCTGGGGCGCGACCAGAAGATCGAATGACGCCAATCAGGTGCATATCAATACTGTCACGATCACCGGCAACGCCGGACAGAACGCGACGAACCTGACCGTCGATCTGCTTGATCACGCTCAAGGCCCCTGGCTGGACACAAGTCCCGGCCGTTTCATCACGCTGGGTCCTAACGAGACCTTGTTCGTGAACGCGACGACGAGACCCGGACGGACCATCAAAGCGCTGGCGATGGGCGCGGATTACTGAGCCGCCAAGGGAGCAATCTGTTATGAGCGGAATCAAGCATCCGTCACCCCCGGAACAACTGATCGATCATCCGGGACAACGGGTTCATGACCGGCTAACCGGCGTGCGAAAGAAGGGCGGCGGCTTACGGGAGCCGTTGAATGGCTTTCAAGCCACACGCCGCGAGGTCAAACCCATCGCCAATTGCGCCTCGGGCGTCATTGCCGCGGGCAACTGTAACGGCGACCCCTATTGGCAAATGCCGAATGGCGACTGGTGGAATTTTCCGGGCGTCGGCGGCGGCGCCTCGAACCGCAATCGCGGGACAATCCTGCGGAACAACCCGCAAAATGTGCATAGATACGATTTCATGGGCGGTCAAAGGACATTGGGCGCGCCTCCCTTGCCGCACGTCAATAAACCAATCTATACGGGCGGCTTCCAAGTCGTCCGGCAAACGCCCTTGATCCAGACCCAGCAGCGGACCTGGCACAACTGCAACTGTGGAATCAACGGCGGCGCGGCCTACAACTGCTACACCGCGTGCAATTGCGCTTGCGCCTGTGCGTGCAATTGCGCCTGTGATTGTGCGTGCTTCCTTCGCGGCACGCCGGTGCTGATGGCCGATGGAAGCCAAAAACCGATCGAAACCCTTGTCCGCGGCGAACGCGTGATCGGCGCCTTCGGATTGGTCAATGAAATCCGCCAGATTTGCGTTGGCAGGGTTGGCGGCGGCGGCGTCTTCCTGATCAACGATAAATTCCTGGTCCTGGGTGGACATCGCCTCTGGGTTCGAACCAAGGGATGGGCTTGCGCCGATCCAGACGACTTTGAACGGGAACTGGAGGCCGACCGCCGGGGATTCGGCGAGCGGCGCGGCCAGAATTGGATGTCCGGCGATCATGTTCCCGCCAACGCCGCCCACCGGCTTGAGGTCGGCGACCCGCTTGCCTTCGGCGTCGATGGGACTGTCCCCGTCGAGACTCTGGTTCGCATTCAGTTCCCGGAAGACACGCTGGTTTACGAGCCAATCATCCACAATGGGTCCGGATCCTATACGGTTTACGGGGGCTTTTGGGCGACCGGCGCCCCCGACTACGGCTTTGACTTCGACGCGCGGGTCGAGTTTCAGGCCCAACCCGCCGGGCGCGTTGGTCTGGAGGGACGCAGCTCATGAGTATGGCCGCCAAATTCCATCTGCTCGTTCAAATTGACGAAACCCTTTTAACGGCGCGCTTCCTTTTGCCGCAGAGGGACGCGTCGGCGCGTTATCGCGAAGGAGTTGACTTTCACGTCAATATCCCCGACTTGGTCTGCCCGCGCGAGGACGCCGCCCTGCTTTGGGAACACTCGGAACCGGGCCGCGCCGCCGTTCTCTGCGGCGGTCGTATGCTGATCGGAGATCACATTCATTCCGGCCTGAACGGCGCCGTCTTGACCGAAGTCGCCGGAATTACGATCAGAAACGACCTGCCCGGGTGGCGGGAGGGGGCCTGGATCGCCATTCCGCAAATCCCGACCGCGCCGCGGTTTGGCTGGCCGGAACCGCCGATAAACCTATCCTCCCTTCATTCGGATTTGTTTCCAACAAGTGGCGCCATCCCCTTCGAGCACTGGGGCCGTGTTTGCAAGCGATTGGATAGAAGCATCCACTTCCGCTTCAAGGTTGGACCGACATCCTCTTTTTTCGGCTGCGCGTTCGAGATCGCCGTTCATCAAGACGGCGCCGGCCGCGGTCAACTCAGCGGCACGCCGATGGACCATCCGGATCTCTTTCAAACGCCGCCGCTTATCATTCATAGAGAGGCCCCATGACACTCGCCGGCATCGACGTCACCGCGTTTGATTACACCCTCGACCTGGAAGGCGCCGACGGTTCGATTCAGCTTCTGTGGAACCCGCATCTTTCCAGCCTGCGAGACGCGAAATCAGGCGCCCCGGTCCCGCTGGACGCGGTGGGTTACAAATACGAGGCGGGCGTCTACGGTTTGGCGGCGGAAGTCTCGCCGCAAGCGCCCGGGATCAAACGTGACATCCGGGTGCTCAAAATCAGCATGGGCTTGAAGTGCAATCGATCATGCGCCTATTGCAATCAAGCGGCCCATTCCAGGTCCGCCGGATCGCGGCGGGACGAGGTTCATCGGTTTCTGGATAATTTGCACAAGGTCTTTTCAGGAGGCCCGGGGGGGGACGGCGCCGATTGCCGGATCGAGTTTTGGGGCGGCGAGCCGTTGCTGTACTGGCCGCAGCTCCGTTTATTGATCGGCGCCTTGCATTCTCTCTATCCAAAAGCGCGCCTCAACGTCATTTCCAACGGCGATTTGTTATCAAGGGAGATCATCGCTTTCCTTGACGATCATGACGTCGGACTGGGCTTGTCCCATGACGGTCCGGGGATGGCCCTGAGAGGCGGCGATCCCCTGGACGATCCGGATAGACGGGCCATGTGGCGATACGCCTGGGAAACGCTGGGCGCAAAACGGAAGCTCGGCTTCAACGCGGTCCTGACCCGCGATAATCTCTCCCTCGCGGCGATCCGAAACCATATTGAAAGCCGGCTCGATATTCCGCCGGACAGCATTGCGTTAACGACGGAGGAAATCCTGCTGCCCTACGACGGCGACGCCATGCTCTGCATTCCCTTTACGGTCCCGGAACAACAGGCGGCGCGGGAAATCCTGTTCCATGAAGCCGTCAGCGGCGCCAGCGTTCCTGGATGCGCGACGGTCACAGACAAACTCGATGACCTGTTCGGCGCCATCGCCAGTTCCCGCCCCTCCTACGCGCTTATGCAAAAATGCGGCATGGACCGGGAAGACACGCTGGCCATCGACCTGCGCGGCAACATCACGACCTGTCAAAACACCAGTTTTGACGGCGAGGACGGCAAGCACTTGATCGGGACGAACTTCGATCTCTCGTCCGCCCGCCTGAACACCGCGCATCACATGCTAACCCGGGACGAATGCAAACAATGCCCGGTAGTGCAAAGTTGCAAGGGCTCTTGCATGTTCCTAGAGGGCGACTACTGGCGGGCGGGCTGTGACGTGTCCTTCACCTTCAACGTCGCCTTGTTCGCCGCGGCGCTGTTTTACATCACCAGTGGCCATGTTTTGACCCGGATCAGCGGACGCACCATCAGGCGTCCGGAAATTGGAAACAACGTGGCGGTCCTCGACGTCACCTCCCTTATGGAGACATTTCAAGAGTTCGGCTCGGAAAACCAGCGCCGGCGACGAGGGGTCGCCTAGTCCGCCTCTGCGCCCCGCGAGCCGGCCCATGTCATCGGATAGACAAACCATATCGCCAAGCCACGCGATCCGCGCGAGGGTGCGCCAACATCTGCCGAAATACATTCGAAAGATATTGGCGGATTACGCGTCATGCGCCGAGTTGGCGCCCAATCACGACGTCAAAAGTTTCCAATCCCATCAGGCGGCTTGTAAGGCGGCCCTGCAGCATCTGGATTCCGCGCTGAAAATCCTCGCCTGGGCGGAGAACGGCGCGCCAGAGTTGGAAACACCGGCGCCCGGCGAGACGGAACGTCTGATCGATCTGGCGAAGAGAACCCTGGCCGATATCAATATGACCGAGGACGATGGGGAGGCGCCGGCGGAACCCACTTAACGTCCTGTTTCGGACGTCTCGCGGAGCCTTGAATGAAGACCATTGATTTCGACCTGTTCGTCGTCCTGTGGAATACCCTTCAGGATCAGACGACGCCGCGGCTGCACATACGCATCGCCCGCTGGCTTCAAACCCATTGGGACCAGGGCCATCGCGAACTTCTGCTGATGGCGTTCAGAAATTCGGGCAAGTCAACGCTGGTCGGCTTGTTTTGCGCCTGGCTGCTTTGCCGCGATCCCAATCTTCGTATCCTGATCTTGGCCGCAGACTTCAGTCTTGCCCGCAAGATGGTCCGAAACGTCAAGAAAATCGTTGAAAAACACCCTCTAACGAAATCCTTGAAACCACGGCGGGCGGATCAGTGGGCGTCGGATCAGTTCACCGTTAACCGGACATCCGAACTGCGCGATCCGTCCATGCTGGCCCGGGGCGTCGGCGCGAACGTCACCGGGTCTCGCGCCGACATCATCATTTGCGACGACGTTGAGGTTCCCAACACCTGCGACACGGCGCCGAAGCGATTGGATTTGCGGACACGGCTCGGCGAAATCGAGTTCGTCCTGACGCCGGATGGGCTTCAGCTTTACGTTGGGACCCCTCATACATTCCATACGATCTACGGGACCGGCTCTCATCCCGAGATTGGCGAGCAGAAACCGTTTCTGGACGGCTTTCGGCGCCTGGAAATTCCGCTGCTGAGCCCGGCGGGCCGAAGTCAATGGCCGGAGCGCTTTCCCCTGGAGCGCGTCGAAGCCATTAAACGGCGCAGCGGCGGCGCCAAGTTCAACAGTCAGATGATGCTGCGGCCCGTCAATATAATCGAGGGCCGGTTAAACCCGGACCGCTTGCGCCTTTATGATTTGGAGCTGATCTATCAAGAGGGCAACGGCGAAGCGGCGTTGATGCTGGGCGAGCGCCGGTTGCTGTCCGCCAGTTGCTGGTGGGATCCCAGTTACGGCGCGCCGGACGCCGGCGACGCCAGCGTGATCGCCTGCGTCTTTTCCGACGGGGACGGACTCTATTTTCTCCACGCCGTGGAGTATCTCACCCATGATCCGTCGATCATCGGCGACATCGACGAGGCGACCCAGCTCTGCAGGCAGGTGGCGCGGTTCACCGAGCGGTATCATCTGCCGTCCGTGAATATCGAAACCAACGGCGTCGGCAAGTTTCTTCCGGGATTATTGAGGCGCGAGCTTGGCGGGAACCATGATCCAGCCGCAGTGCTGGAGCGTGTCTCCAGCCGCTCTAAGGACGTGCGCATTCTTGACGCTTTTGAGCCCGTTCTCGCCGCCGGACACCTTCATGCCCACCGGCGGATTTGGCGAACGCCGTTCGTTCAGGAGATGCGTGAATGGCGGCCAGGCGTGAAAGGTCCGGATGACGGTCTGGACGCGATTTCAGGATGTCTGTTGACCGAACCCGTCCGGCTATCCCGCCGCCCGCCCGAACGGGACGGGCTCAAGACCGTCAAAGCGTCCTGGCGCGGCGCTGGCGGCGCCTTCACCGTGACCAGTGATTTCGACCTCTAGTCACCGGTTTTTTTGAAACCATCATGGCTGGGAGATTGATCATGCGGCGACAGGCGTCGGTATCCGCCGGAGGCTGGCGCCCCGCCGCCGAGCGTCCAGACGCGGGCCGACAGCCCCAATCATATTATTGGAAAGTACTTTCACCATGCACGAAACTGTCACACTGGACCTGATTTGGTGGATCACGGCTGTTGAAATTCCCGTATTGGGCAGCCTGTTTTGGCTGATCTGGCGGGTCCGGCGCGACTCGCAAGAGTGCGCCGACCGCAACCGCGGCGACTTGGCGGTCCAGATCCAACAGCTTCGCGAGGGCCTGGCCGCCTACAAGCTGGAAGTCGCCCAGAGCTACGTCTCCATTCCCTACATCAAGGAAGTGGAACGGCGCCTCACCGATCACCTGGTTCGTATCGAAACCAAGCTCGACAACAGAAAGGAACAGGCATGACCGCCTCCCTCACGCCCACGCCTACGCCCACGCCCACTGACGCCGGCGGCGCCAATGACTTGACCGGCCGGGAAATCGACATCCTGGCCCGCACCATCTTCGGCGAAGCGCGGGGAGAGTCCATCCAGGGAAAACGCGCCGTCGCCGCCGTCGTCATGAATCGGGTTCGCCGCGCGAGGCGCGCGTCGGCCGTCACCTACTGGTGGGGCAATGACACGATCAATGTTTGTCAAAAGCCTTGGCAGTTTTCCTGCTGGAACCCAGGCGATCCCAACCGCGAAAAGATTGAGGCCGTGACGTCCAAGAACCGCGCGTTCCAAACCTGTTTGAAAGTCGCGAAAGAGGCCGCCGCCAATCAGCTGGCGGATCCGACAGGCGGCGCGACGCACTACCACGCGAAATCCGTCCGGCCTCCATGGGCGCGGAACCGCACGCCGTCCGCAGAGATCGGCAATCATCTGTTCTACACAGATATCGAGTAACAGGTCGGGCTGGACATGCGCTTGATTTGTGACCGAATTGGCCAAAAACCCGTTTGTTTCCCGAGTCAGAGCTCTTGATCTTCACAGGCGCCCCGAACGGCGGCGCGCGCGCCGTGAACGCGTCAGCAATATTAAAACTGCGGGGTATGAATATACCTAATGTCATAACGCTCTAGGTCCGCCCGGCCGCCGGGGTTGTGAGGCCGCCACCCCGTTTGAATTCGCCGGACTAATGGAAAAGGAATTTCGGATATGCTCCCCGCCCTTATCACCCCGCTTCTCTCGGGTATTTTCAGCGTCATCGATAAATCCATCGAAGACAAGGACGAGGCCGCCAAGCTCAAGGCCAGGTTTCAGGAAATGGCGCTAACCGGCCAGATGAAAGAGATCGAGGCGGCCGCCGGCGTCATTGCCGCCGAGGCCCAGGGGGATAGCTGGCTGCAACGCAACTGGCGCCCCATGCTGATGTGCCTGTTCGGGGTCATCGTCGCGAACAATTACGTCCTGGCGCCCTATATCATGTTGTTCTTTCAGATAAGCGTGGAGCTCACGATCCCGCCGGACATGTGGGACCTCTTGAAGCTCGGGGTCGGTGGTTACGTGGTGGGGCGCAGCGTGGAGAAGGGCGTCAAACTCTGGAAACGGCCGGATGGAAATTGACGGTACGTCCGCTTCCACCCGGCCTCTTCGCGCCGGGCCGTGGTATGGATGGGCCGCGTGTGAAAAGGCGGTTTGGACGAACGAAACGAAGATCGCCCGCCCGCCCGTCACTCCGCCGGGCCGCCGTCCCCTTCAATATCGATCGGCACACCCGGCTGATGCTTGCTGGTGCGAATTGACAGCGCGGATTTCACACTGCTGACATTGGGCGCAGGGGTCAGATTGCTGGTTAGGAAACGTTGGTACGCATCCCAATCAGTGGCGACGATCTTCAGAAGGAAATCGGTCTCGCCAGCCAGCATGTGGCACTCGCGCACTTCCGGCCATTTGGCGACAATGGTTTCAAAAGCCTCCAGATCGCTCTCCGCCTGTGACGACAGTCCCACATGGGCGAAAACGGTCACGTTGTAGCCTAGCCGCTTGGGCTCCACGTTCGCGTGATAGCCAAGAATATAGCCCGCCGTTTCCAAGGCCCGGACGCGCCGCAGACATGGCGGCGCGGAAATCCCCGCGCGTTTCGACAACTCGACGTTGGTCATTCTGCCCTGATCTTGCAGATCGGTGAGAATACGCTTGTCAATCTTGTCGAGCTTGACACGTTGCATGGATGAACGCTCCGTTCGAGGGACGCCGGCTTTCGGCGCTGGCGGGATATTACGAATAGGTCGGGCTCTTGACATATATTTCAAGCGTCTCCCGTCATTTTGCGTAAGAAAATTATAAAACTCAACTCACCCGAACGGACCACGCCCGAAGCCCCGGCCAGATCCGCCGCTTCCCCGTCATCCCATCGACACGCGTCAACCATGGTTGCGGCCACCGTCCTCTCCCCATATCTTTAGCCGCACTTTGTCCACTCCGCGCTTTCGGGGAATTCGCACATGTCCGATCCCATCCACGCCAAGGTCTTGATCATCGGTTCCGGCGCGGCCGGTTACACGGCCGCCGTTTACGCGGCTCGCGCCAACCTGAAACCCGTTTTGGTGCGCGGATTGCAACCGGGCGGCCAGCTTACGATCACGACCGACGTAGAGAACTACCCAGGCTTCGCCGATCCCGTCCAGGGACCCTGGTTGATGGAGCAAATGGGCCAACAGGCTGGAAACGTCGGCGCCAAAATGATCGAGGACACCATCATCGAGGCGCGTCTGTCCGAGCGCCCCTTCCGCTGCGTCGGCGACGGCGGCCAGGTTTACACGGGCGACGCCCTGATAATCGCCACCGGCGCCAGCGCGCGGTGGCTGGGACTGGAAAGCGAACGGAAGTTCATGGGCTTTGGCGTCTCCGCCTGCGCGACCTGTGACGGTTTCTTCTATCGAGAGAAGGAAGTCGCGGTCATTGGCGGCGGCAATACAGCCGTGGAAGAAGCGCTATATCTGACCAATTTCGCATCCAAGGTTACCCTCGTTCATCGGCGCGATGAATTGCGCGCGGAAAAGATCATGCAGGCGCGCTTGTTCAAGAACGGGAAAATTGAGGTCCTTTGGGATCATGTCTTGGAAGATGTGTTGGGCGATCAAGACCCGCCCGGCGTCACCGGCATGCGTTTGAAGAACGTCAAAACCGGCGAAACCCGCGAGCGCCGGGTGCATGGCGTCTTCGTCGCGATCGGCCACGACCCGAACACCAAGTTGTTCAAAAACCAGTTGGACATGGACGGCGAAGGGTATCTGAACACCAAACCGGATTCGACGTCCACCAACATTCCAGGGGTTTACGCAGCCGGCGACGTGCAGGATAAGATTTACCGCCAAGCCGTAACAGCTGCGGGGACCGGTTGCATGGCGGCTCTGGAGGCGGAGGCCTTCTTGGCGGAAATGGAAGCGGAGCGCGACGCCGCGGAATGACCTCCACGGCGCGCCGGCTCCGCGACACGCTGGATTAGGCGGGGAGCGCCATGTCCCTCGACTGGGACAAACTCAGGATTTTTCACACCGTCGCCGAAGCGGGCAGCTTCACGCACGCCGGTGAAAAGCTCAATCTCAGCCAATCGGCCGTCAGCCGTCAAATTAGCGCGCTGGAGGAAAGCCTGAGGACGACCCTGTTCCACCGCCACGCGCGCGGCTTGGTCTTGACCGAACAGGGCGAACTGTTGCGCCGGACGGCCCGCGACGTGTTCGTCAAGCTCACCCAGGTGCAGACCCGGATCGCCGAAAACAAGGAACGAGCCCAGGGAAAACTCAAGGTCACCACGACCGTCGCCTTCGGATCGACCTGGTTAACGCCCCGGATGCGCGATTTCGTCACGCTCTATCCAGACGTGGACGTCTCTTTGGTGTTGGCCGATACGGAACTGGACCTGTCTATGCGCGAGGCGGATGTGGCGATCCGGCTGGCCCCGCCGAGGCAACCGGATCTTATTCAGCGCTATCTCATGACGCTCCGCTATCACGTCTATGCGGCGCCGGAATATTTGACCTCCCACGGCGTCCCGCAAACACCGGAAGAGCTCAACAAACACGATCTGATCGTCTATGGCGATGATGCGCGCCCGCCGGCGCCGAATTTGAACTGGCTGCTGGACGCCGGCGCCGACCCGTCGCGCCCAAGAAAACCGATTTTGCGGGTGAACAGCATCTATGGCATTTTCCGCGCCGTTCAGTCAGGCTTGGGTATCGGCGCGTTGCCCGATTACATGGCGCGGGAAGCCGGGCAATTGAAGGAAATACTGCCAGAACTCCGTGGACCGGCCATTGACGCTTATTTCGTTTATCCCGAAGAGCTTCGAAACACGAAACGCGTCGTTGTTTTTCGAGATTTCCTGATTAGCAGGTTCAATCCGGAAAATCTCTAGCTTCAACGCGTGATGGTTCGGGCGGTTTGAGACTCCGGCCTGGCCCCGGCGAGGGTTGTTACGAACACAGGCCATTGGGAGCGATCCTCCGGGCCGTCCGCCGGCGCCGAAAACCATACGAAAAATACGTATCTGTCATGCATGAACAGCATTCGCGGGTTGTGGTCACACCTCCCATATTCCATTCGTGCAAGCGCTCCTTGCATCCGCGGCCCGCTTGCGCCGGTTCCCGCGCCTTGACGGGTAAATCAAGGCGGATGGTTCGCCGCTGGCAACCCTTGCGTCTCCAAGACGTGAAGCCTCCCTGTTTAACCTCGCCCCCGCCCGTTGGCGGGGGTTTTTTTGCGTTTCTTGTGATATGGCGCGTTTGACCGGTTGCCGGCCCGGCCGCCGGGCCAAGTTTCCAGCAATCCAGGCCAGATTACCGGGCCGCGCGCCGCAATATGTCATGCGGCCTGGTTGACGGCGAACCCGTGCGCGACGCGGCGGCGGCATAAAAAGGCGTTAGCCTCCGCCCGAAAATTATCGGCGCCCCTCATCCAAAAAACCGTGAACGGCGTATCCTTGGAGATGCGCGTTACACTCACCATATCCTTTCCAAAGGTTTCAGCCGGATGACCGCCCCGGCATCGGATCAATCGCGGATGAACGGCGCCAGACCGATGAACAAGCCGATAGCCTACAAGAAAACCACCCGCGATATCCTGATCGCAGTCACTCCATTCTTTGTCGCGGACCAGTCGGACCCGGCCGAAAACCGCTTTGTTTGGGCCTATCATGTCCGGATAGAGAACCGGGGCGGAGAGACGGTTCAACTATTGAACCGCTATTGGCGCATCACGGACTCCCATGGCGCGTCCCACGAAGTCCGCGGCGAGGGCGTCGTCGGCGAACAACCCGTGTTGGACCCTGGCGACAGCTTCGAGTATACCAGCGGCACGCCGCTCGCGACGCCGTCCGGTATGATGGTGGGCAGCTATCAAATGGAAACGGAAACGGGGGACTTGATCGATATCGCCGTTCCCGCTTTCTCGCTCGACAGTCCTCATGACGTCAAGCAGATCCATTGACGCAAACCGCGGCCCACCCAAACCACACACTTGTTCGAATGATATGAATTGAGACCCGTCATGGCTTCTTCGAAAAAACAGCATCTGAAACTGATCGCCGAGGACCGGGAGCGTCAATCCCACAGGCCGACCAGAAAGGAGGCGGAAGCGGCCGTTCGCACGCTCATTCAATGGGCCGGGGACGATCCGGACCGCGAGGGCCTGGCCGGCACGCCTGATCGCGTGGTTCGGTCTTATGAGGAATTCTATTCCGGCTATGGCCAGGACCCCGTCGAGATATTGGAACGGACCTTTGAAGAAACCGGCGGATACGACGAGATCGTCATTCTGAAGAATATCCGCATGGAAAGTCACTGCGAACACCACATGGTGCCGATTATCGGTCACGCGCATATCGCCTATCTGCCCCATCGCCGGGTTGTCGGCATCAGCAAACTGGCCCGGGTGCTCGAAATTTACGCCAAGCGTCTGCAAATTCAGGAAAAGCTGACGGCGCAAGTCGCCAACACCATCAACGCCGTGTTGGAACCCAAGGGCGTGGCGGTGGTGATTGAGGCCGCCCACCAATGCATGACCACGCGCGGCGTCAACAAGCCCGGAGTCAACATGGTGACCAGCCGTATGCTGGGCGCTTTCCGTGACGATCCGGCCACGCGCCGCGAATTCCTCTCGATGATCGCCTAGGCGTTACGCCATTGGGTATGTTCATGCCCCGCGTCCATACTTTGTCGCCCCCGCGAAGGCGGGAGTCCAGACCGACCCTCGTCACGCATGATGGGTTGTCACGCATGAGCGGCCGTCACTGACGATAAACCGGAACACGGACCGCCCGGCTAGATTCTCGTCTTCGCGGGAATGACAGAACAGGGGCGGGAATAACAAAATGAGGGCGGGAATGATAAAGCAAGGACGCGGGAATGACGGATCGAACCTCTTGGCGGCCCATGAAGCGACTCCGCTTAATGGCATGACGCCTTAGGCGCCGTCCGGCCGGGAAAATCCCCTGTCACCTTGACCCGCCGCCCAAAACGGCCCTCAATGGTCCGCTAAGGCAGTGAAGCCGGACGATGCTTGAGCGCTGCCCGAACCGGCAAGGGACGCAACAAGAGCATCATGGATCTTCGGCCCATTTTGATGATCGTCGGCAGTTTGCTGGCGACGCTGGCTCTTCTGATGTGCGTTCCCGCCGTCGTGGACGCCTTTCAAGGGCGTTCCGGCTGGCGGGTGTTCGCGGCTTCCGCCGGAATCACCCTGTTCGCCGGAGTCGCCCTGACGCTGACCAGTAACACCAGGGCGGCGCGCCTGTCGGTTCGTCAAGCCTTCCTGGTGACTGTCTTGACCTGGCTGTCGCTGTGTTTTTTCGGCGCCTTGCCGTTTATGTTCTCCGAACTGGAACTCGGCTTTACGGACGCCATGTTCGAGAGCGTGTCCGGACTAACGACGACTGGTTCGACCATTCTCACCAATCTGGATGAAATTCCGCCGGGCCTCCTGCTCTGGCGCGCGCTGCTGCAATGGCTGGGCGGCATTGGCATCATCGTCATGGCCATCGCCGTCCTGCCCATGCTGAACGTCGGCGGCATGCAATTGTTCCGCATGGAAAGCTCCGACCAAAGCGACAAGGCGCTGCCCCGCGCGGCGCAGATCGCCAGCGCCATCGGCGTCATTTACGTGGCTCTCACCATTATCTGGGCCGGCGCTTACTGGCTGGCGGGCATGTCGGGGTTCGACGCCATCGCGCACAGCATGACCACGATCGCGACGGGCGGTTTTTCCACCCACGACGCGTCCATCGGTCACTTCGATTCGGCGATGATCGATTACATCGCCGCCCTTGGCATGCTGGTGGGCTCGCTGCCCTTCATCCTTTATCTAAAGACCTTGCAAGGCGATGCGCGCGCCATCGGCGAGGATCCGCAGGTGCAGTGGTTCGTATCCGCCGTCGCCGCCATTGTCCTCGCCACGGCCTGCTGGCTGTGGCTGGAGCGTGGCGAAGCGCCGGACCGGGCCATGCAACTGGCCACCTTCAACGTTCTCTCCATCATCACAGGAACCGGCTACGCCACGGACGACTACAGTCTTTGGGGCAGCTTCGCGCTTCCGGTCTTCTTCTTCATCATGTTCATCGGCGGCTGCGCCGGCTCGACAACCTGCGGCATCAAAGTGTTCCGCTTTCAGGTGCTTTACGCCGCCGCCAAGGTCCAGGTGCAGCACTTATTGCAGCCGTCTGGAGTGTTTATCCCCTATTATAACAAACGCCCGATAACCGACGACGTCATTATCTCAGTGCTCAGCTTCTTCTTTATCTGGTTTTTCGGCTTCACCATGGTCGCGCTGGGCCTGGCCCTAGCCGGTTTGGATTTCCTGACCGCGTTTTCGAGCGCCGCCACCGCCATCGCGAACGTCGGCCCGGCCCTGGGTCCGGTCAGCGGCCCGGCCAACACCTTCCAGGGCTTTCCAGACGAGGCCAAATGGCTTATGGCGGGCGGCATGTTGCTGGGCCGCCTTGAGATGTTCACCGTGATCGTGCTGTTCACCCGCGCTTTTTGGCGGAGCTAGGGCCTCGTCAACGCAACCAGTTCGCGAGGAACCGGCGGACGTTCTTTTCCATCTCCTTGTCGAACGCCGTCATCCCCTTTTCAATCAGGGTGAACCATTCGGTCCGCAACTCGTTCAGCGTCGCGTCCTCGGGCGTCGTGCGGCCCTGGATAACGCGCGCCGACGCATTGCCGGCGCGCCGGCCCCCGGCGTCCAGAATTTCCAGCGCGCCGGCCAACCGGATCAGATACCTCGCCGACTGCTCTTTCTTGAAAACGCCTTTCAGACTGGTGTCGAGCCTCAGCCGTTCTTCCACGGCCGACGCGTCCTCAATGATGAACCGGGCCGTCGCCGGACCGCCGACCGCCTTGATCCGCGACCGGGCCCAATCGGCCAAGGCGTCACCCGGCCTGGTGTCGAATCGATGATCCACATTGGGACGCCGCAGAGGCGCCTGATAGCGGTTGACGACCTCGACCCTGGAAACGGCCAGGGATATGGCCGCCAAATGATCGTACGTCAGCCGCGGCAAGGGTTTGGCGGGATCAGCCGTATCACATGCGGCGAGACCGATCACAGCGGCGAGGGCGATCAGGCGTTTGCGGGGAAAAGAGAACATGGGGGGCGTCCCTGCTGTCTAGTTAATCAAAACCGTCTGGTTAATCAAAAAGCGCGGAGAGGACTTCTCCGTCAAACACGTAGCTCACTTTGCAAAACTCACAAGTGACGGTCACCACGCCATCCTCGGCCATGTCCTCTATTTCGGTTCGGGGAAAGGATTTCAGGGTATTGGCGATCTTGCTTTCCGAGCAACGGCACTGCTGGAAAACCGGACGTTGCGGGTAAACGCGCACACCGTCCTCATGGTACAGCCTGTAGAGAAGGCTGGAAGCGCTCAACTCGGGACTCAGCAGTTCGCCCGCCGTCATGGACCGCATCAACATGACCGCTTTCTCCCACGCCGCTTCCGGCGTCGCGGGTTTTCCGCCCCCGTCACCGGGCAGGCGCTGCAACATTAACGCGGCGCCCGAAAACGGGTCTTCCCCGCCGCACAGCATGATCGCGCTTTCCAACTGCTCCGACTGACGGAAATAGTTGTCCGCGCAATCGGCCAGGGTGTCACCGGCGAGCGCCGTAATCCCTTGATAGCGATCAGTATCCGGACCCTGGTCAATCATGAAGGCGAGATAACCCTCGCCCAGCAAGTCCGGCACGGGCGTCTCCGGCGCCCGCGCGCCGGGCAACCGGCCTTCGTCATAACGGGCGTAGGCGCGAACGGCGCCCGTTGTCGTCACATCCGCCATCAGAAGCGACACGGGACCCTTGCCCTGGGCTTGCAGGGTAAAGATTCCGTCGAACTTCAAAACACTGGACAACGTGACCGCCAAAGTGACGGTCTCGCCCAAAAAGCGCTTTACCGGCGCGGGATAATCATGAGGATCAAGAACGTCGCTCAACGCCGGACCTAGGCGCACCAAACGGCCCATGACGTCAAGCCCTTCAATATCGAAAGGCTGGATTACGTCGTCCAGGCGGGTGTCCAGGTCAGGCATCTTGTTTAAGAGCGTACCAGTAGCGATAGGCGTCTTGAAAGCCCAGGCGCCGATAAAGCGCGCGGGCGCGGGGGTTGTCTTCCTCCACTTGAAGATAGGCGCCTGCGGCCCCTTGGCCGCGAGCCCACTCGATCATGCCGTCAAACAACCGGCCGCCCAATCCCCGGCCTCTGCATTCCGGCGCCGTCGCCAAACCGAAAAGACCAACCCAGCGCTCGTCCAAAACCGCGAGACCCGCACTTTTGACCCTTCCCGCGCCGGAGACGCCCGCGCAGATTTTCGGCGGGGGCGCGCGCCGCGCCGCGGCCAACCGCTTTTCACGCTGCTCCGCCTTCTTTAGGCCCGAGGCGAAAATATCCGCCCAGTCAGAATTTGGTTCGGCGTCGATATGAAAATCGCCGCCACCAGTCTTTATGCCGCCGCTGGTCTTTATAACGCCGTCCAGCGGCGCCGTGCAAACCATGGTCGGCGCTTCTTCCTCGTAGCCGCGCGCCAGCAGCTCATCCCAGAGATACCGGGGCGAACCCGGCGATAATTGGAAGCGCGGCGGCGCGCCCCGGTCCCGGTAGTAGGCTTCGGCCTTGCGGATGGCCTTACCCGGATCCGGAACCTCGGCCGCCGTCAAAACCGAATCGATCCGGCGGGACGCGCCTTCTGAATATCGCAGCGTCCAACCGTGAAGCGCGTGCGTCTCGGCCGCGGGCCACGCGCGGGCCATGCGCTGGTCCATATCACGGATGAAATCCAGGGCGGGGCCGCCGCCCATGGCGCTTATGACCGGTCCAGGCACCAAGCGAGAATACCCTTCTGCGCGTGCAGCCGGTTTTCCGCCTCATCCCAAACGACGCTTTGCGGCCCGTCGATGACATCCGCCGTCACTTCCTCACCCCGGTGGGCGGGCAGGCAATGCATAAACAGCGCGTCCTTTTTGGCGAATCCCATCAGACGCTTGTTCACCTGGAACGGGGCCAGCATGTTGTGGCGGCGTCCGGCGTCCTTGTCGCCCATGGAAACCCAGGTGTCGGTCACCACCAGGTCGGCGTCCGCCGCCGCGGCTTCCGGCTCCGGCGTCACTGTGACGCTGGCGCCTTCGCCGCGCGCCCAATCCACGACGTCGGCCCTAGGCGATAGTTCCTCTGGGCAGCCAAGCCTTAAATCGAAACCGAAACGGCTTGCCGCATGAATCCAGGAATGCGCCATGTTGTTGCCGTCTCCGGCGTAAGCCACCGTGCGTCCCTTGATCGGGCCGCGATGCTCTTCATAGGTCATGATGTCGGCCATCAACTGGCACGGATGCGAATCATCGGTCAAACCGTTAATGACCGGCACCGCCGCGTGCGCCGCCAGATCGCTCAGCTTGCCGGAATCATCCGTCCTGATCATGATGGCGTCGCAATAACGGCTGAGCACCCGCGCCGTGTCGGCGACGCTCTCGCCCCGGCCCAATTGGCTCTCGCCGCCCGAAAGGATCACCACTTGGCCGCCCAGTTCCTGCATGGCGACCTGGAACGAGACGCGCGTCCGGGTGGACGGCTTTTCGAAAATCATCACCAGTGTTTTACCGTCCAGCGGACGTTCAACCTGACCGTGGCCGTTCCGTTTGAAATCCACGCCCTTTTTCAGGATATGACGCAGCGTGCCCCGGTCAAACCGGTGAATGTCCAAAAAATGCCGGGGGTCCATTCAAGCCGCTCCCCTCTTGTTTTTATCTTCCAGCGCCCGGCAGGCCGCCTCAAGGGCTTCCGCCGCCTCATCGGCGTGGGACTTCTCCATGATCAGCGGGGGCACCATGCGCACCACATTATCGCCAGCCGGCACGGTCAGAACGCCGGCGTCCAGCAGGGCCGCCACGAGTTCACTGTTTTCAACATCCGAACACTTGAGCCCAACCATCAGGCCCTTGCCCCGGATTTCGGAAATGATGGCGGGATGACGATCGGCCACAGCCGTCAGCCCGCCCCATAAATAACAAGCGATCTCGCGCACTTTTTCGAGAAAGCCGTCGGCCAAAATCTCTTCCAGCACCGCCGCCGCCGCCGTCGCGGACATCGGGTTTCCGCCATAGGTGGACCCATGCGTTCCGGCCACCATCGCCGCCGCCGCCTTTTCATTGGCGAGACAGGCGCCCACGGGGAAGCCGCCGCCCAGTCCTTTGGCCGTGGTCAGCACGTCGGGCGCCGCGTCCGACCATTGATAGGCGTAAAGCCTGCCGGTCCGGCCATTCCCGCACTGAACTTCGTCAACCATCATCAGAAGATCGAATTCATCACAGATGGCGCGAAGCCCTTCCAAATACCCTTCCGGCGCTGGACGAACGCCGCCCTCGCCTTGAACGGGCTCCACCAGAATACCGGCGGTTTTCTCATTCACCGCCGCGCGCATCTCATTCAGATTTCCGAACGCCACATGATCGAAACCGTCGGTCACGGGGCCGAAGCCTTCCAGATGCTTGGGCTGACCGCCCGCCGCAAGGGTCGCCAGAGTCCGGCCGTGGAACGCCCCATCGCAGCAGATGACGCGATATTTCTCCGCATTGCCTCTGGCGGTCTGGTATTTCCGCGCGATCTTGACGCCGCACTCGTTGGCTTCCGCGCCGGAGTTACAGAAAAACACCGAGTCCGCGAATGTGTTGGCGACCAGCAACTCGGCCGCTTTGGTCTGCGCCTGAATTTGATAGAGGTTCGAGCAGTGCAGCAGCTTGGCCGCCTGATCCTGGATGGCGCGGGTCAATTTCGGGTGCGCATGGCCCAAGGCCGTCACCGCGATGCCGGCGCCCAAGTCGAGCAGCCGCCGTCCGCCGTCCGTCCATACGTACATGCCCTCACCCTTCTCAAGAGCGAAGCCGGTGCGCGCGTATGTCGGCATAACCGCGGCGATCATCTCCCGAATCCTCCTCTAAAAAATCAAACTGGCCGGGAAATTCGGGCGTTTCTCGGCGTTTTCCCCTGGCTCCAGTCAGAGAGGGACGCGGAGTATCTTTATGACGCCCCGTCTTGTCAACGAAACATGGACGACGATTCAGCGAAACATGGGGGGACATGCATGAAAGGTAAATCAGTCCAGCGCCCGGATGGCCCGTTCGAAAGCTCAAGCCTTGAGTTTGTAACCCGTCTTGAACATCCACACGCACAGCCCCCAGAGGGCGATGACGGCGCCTGTCACGACCGCCAATCCGATGGCGATGGAGCCGTCCGCATGGTCGATGAAGCCATAGCGGAACCCGTCGATCATGTAAAAAAACGGATTCAGGTGAGCGAGGTCCCGCGCCGTCTCCGGCAAGCGCGCCGTCGAATAGAAGGCGCCGGACAGGAACGTCAGAGGGGTGACGATAAAATTTGTGACGAAGGCGATATGATCGAATTTCTCCGCCCAAACGCCAGCGGCCAAACCCATCAACGCCATCATCAAAGCCGCCGCCGCTCCATGAAACAGAACCACGCCCCAACGAAGAATGTCAATCTCCACAAAGAAGCCCATGGCGATTGTCGCCAGCACGCCCACCAGCACGCCCCGCGTCGCGCCGCTTAACGCATAGCCCACCACCAGCTCGGTTGGGCTTAGGGGCGGCATCAACGTATCAACGATATTGCCTTGGACTTTGGCGATGACGATGGAACTCGACGTATTCATGAAAGATTGCTGGGCAATAGCCATGACAATGAGTCCGGGCGTCAGGAAGGTGACGAACTCAACGCCGGCGACGGCCCGCCCCGCGCCGCCCAGGGCCAGGGCGAAGACGGCCAGAAACAACAGCGTCGTCACCACGGGCGCCATCAAGGTCTGGGTGAAGACCTTGATGAAGCGCCGCACTTCGCGCATGTAGAGCGTCTGAAGCCCAACCCAATTGACCGCGCCCGCAGCGGACGGAAGCCCGTCCCCGGCGGAATGACGCTCTCGGTCGGATGTCCCGGTCATGGGCCGATTTCTCCTTTTCGGGCAAAGATGGGCTGGATATAAGCAAGACATGGAGTTTCTGGATACCCCCGATATGACGGACGAGGCCGGGCCGGACGCGAAACGTCCCGGAAAGCGGCGCGGGCCTGGGAAAGCGACCCGCCGTCATTTGGAAAACGCCGCCCTGCGTTATCTGGCGCGCTTCGCGGCGTCGGCGCAGCAATTGCGGTCCGTCCTGATGCGCCGCGTCATCCGCTCGGCGACAGCGCACGGCACGGACGCAGTGGAAGGTGAGGCGTGGGTGGACGACATTCTCGCGCGCTATCGGCGAAGCGGCCTGCTGAACGACCAGGATCTTTCCAAAACCCGGGCGCGAAGCCTGAACGCGCGGGGCGCGGGCGAGCGCGCCATCCGGTTTAAACTGAAGGCGCAAGGCTTTGACGACGGCGCGGTCTCGGAGGCTATTGACTCCCTTCGCGGGGAAATGCCGGAACCGGATTTGAACGCCGCCGTCTCTCTGGCGCGCAGGCGGGGCCTGGGTCCCTACCGCGCGGATCAAGCTGGCCGCCGGGAAAAACGGGATAAAGACCTCGCCGCCCTGGCCCGCGCGGGGTTCGATTACGACACGGCCCGGCGCGTTGTCGAGGCCGGGACGCCGGAAAACGCGGAAGCCCTGATCGAGGAGTGAGCGGCCCCGATGGCGGAACTGGAAATCTTTTGGCGGGAAGTGACGCACGTCTGGGAAGAGGGCGTGTTCGGCGTGGATGTGGGCCGCGTCTCTCTCGCCATTCTGATCTTGCTGTTCGCCCTGGTGCTCAGGCAGTTGTTCACCCGGTTCTTTATCGGCTGGCTGAAAAGTCTGGCGGCGAAAACCCGTTTCACCCTTGATGAGGCCATCATTGAAACACTGGAGCCGCCCATCCGGTTTATTCCGGTCGTCCTGGGCGTTTTTCTGGCGGCTCAAGCGCTGGAGCCCGAGGGTGAAGTCGCGATTTTCGCCCACAACCTGATCCGCTCGCTGATCGCGTACACGATCTTCTGGAGCCTCTATTGCACGCTTGGCCCCGTCAGTACGCTCTTGACACGTCTGGAGAAGGTTTTCACTTCCGAACTCGTGGACTGGGTTGTCCGGGCGATGCGCGTGTTGGTCATCGTCATCGGCGCGGCGGCCATTCTTGAGATCTGGGGCATCCAGGTCGGCCCCATTATCGCCGGTTTCGGTTTGTTCGGCGTGGCTGTGGCGTTGGGCGCGCAGGACCTGTTCAAGAATTTGATCGCCGGATTGCTGATCCTGGGCGAAAAACGTTTCAAGAAGGGCGATTGGATCCGCGCCGATGGCGTGGTCGAGGGCACGGTGGAGATGATCGGTTTCCGCTCCACCATGATCCGCCGGTTCGACAAGGCGCCGGTGATGGTGCCCAACGCGCAGCTATCCGACAGCGCGGTCACCAACTTCTCGGAAATGACCTACCGCCGGATTCATTGGAAGATCGGCGTCGAATATCGCACTTCCGTCGATCAACTCCGCCAAATTCGCGACGCCATCGAGGCGCATATCCTCGAGCATGATGACTTCGTCAGCCCGGAAGAAGCCTCGACCTTCGTGCGCATCGACGCCTTCGGCGACTCCTCCATCGACATCATGGTTTATTGCTTCACCCGGACCAAGATCTGGGGCGATTATCTGAAAGTGAAGGAAGACCTCGCCTATAAGCTGATCGAAATTGTCGAAGGGGCCGGCTCCGGCTTCGCCTTTCCGTCCACGTCCATCTATATAGAGAACCCGCCGGGCGACGTGCCGGAGATATTCCCCCCTCTCACGGCGACGCCCGGCGTCAAGAAGAAACCCGGGCCATGAGCGTCATCATCTATCACAATCCGAAATGTTCCAAATCGCGCCGGACGCTGGCTTTGCTGGAAGAGAACGGGGTCTCGCCGGAGATCGTGCCGTATCTTGAAACGCCGCCGGGTCCCGCGGAATTCAAGCGCCTGCTCGGACTGCTGGGCAAAACCGCCGCCGATATCCTGCGACCGAAAGAAGCCCGGGAAGCCGGACTTTCCAGGGACATGAGCGAAGCCGAACTCATCCAGGGCATGATCGCCAATCCGCGCGTCATTGAGCGGCCCATCGTGGTCAAGGGAGACGCCGCCGTCCTGGGCCGCCCGCCGGAGAATGTCCTCTCTCTGATCGGCTGAACAAAAGATTTGTTTTTTAGATCAATGAAATAGTCTTGTTTTTCACATCGCCGCGAGCGCGCTTGCGCGAGGCCCGGAAAATCAATCATGGCGTGCGTCAGGGAGCGCCTGAGCGACGGGGGAAAACGCGCTCTCCGCAACCGGGAGGCGGCCCGCTTGTTCGCATTGGCGCCGAGCGGCGGCGCACGAACGAGATGGACGCGGCTCTTCATTCACACAACCCACACCCGCGCGCTCTCGCTCGATCCCTTACCGCCGGACGCCCACGACAACATGGGCGTTATCGCGCGCCAACGGAACAAGCGCGCGGCGGCGTGATCAAGCCCAAATCGGCTGGCGTCTATACGAACCTGGGGAATGCGCCGCGCGAGACCAGACGGGTGGACGCCGCCATGTCGAGCCGTCAGCGCGCCCGCGCCATGGACCGGACATCGGGAATTAACCGGGGAAGCTTAACCCCGCATAAATGTTTGTCACATTTATTGTGTATTGTGGCGCCGTGGCGCGAAACGCCATTAAGCGCCAATATCACATACAACGGCGGCGCACAGGTTAAAGCAGGTTGAAGCAGATTGAAGCCGGATAGGTCATCGGGTGAGCACGGAGAAAAAACAGTTCCAGGACAAAGACGTCATCTTCCGCGAGGGAGATCGGGCGACGCTGGCGTTTATCGTGATCGGCGGCAAGGTGGAACTGACCCAGGAGGTGGAAGGCGGGACCAAACGCATCGGCTTTATGGGTCCCGGCAAACACATCGCGGTCAACGACCTGGCCGCGGGCGTACACCAGACCACCGCCACCGCCGTCGGCACGGTCACCTTGAAGCCCGTTCCCGTCTCCGGGCCGGCCGGGGCGCCGCAGCGGCGCTCAGGTCGTGACAACGCGGCTGGAGCTGGAGAGCAGGGAACGGCGGCCGCCGGCGGTGGTCTTTGGGGCCTTGTGAAGCGTTTTCTGCCGCCCCCGCCGCCGCCTGAATCCGGTATGCCGCCGCTTCGGACCAAGCGCTTTTCGCTCCTGGGTTTCTTTCGCCGGATCAAGGAAGTCGGACAGCCGGATCCGAACAGGATCGACATCAAGATTTCGCCCTTGAGGGATGATCCCGGCAACATCACGAGTCTGATCGCCGGCTTATTGGACGCCAGGGACGGCGTTCGAGCGCGCGTGCTTAAAAAACCCGTGGAGGTCTCCGAAGGCGTCCCGCCGGATATGTATGCGGCGGCTCTTCACCAGTCCGCCCGCCAGGCGCTGGCGCCAACGGAGGGAGATCTGTGCGTCATGATCGAGGCGCTCCAGGGCGAACAGACCTTGCGTCTTCGCTTTTTGCCCCTCGGCGTCCCGGACGAAGACGCGCCGGGCGCGCTTCAGCCAGCCATGGCGCTGACGATTCCCGCCCAGCCAGAGGCGGTTTTCGCTGATTTTCTCGTGGCCCTGGCGGTCGCCGCCAGCGTTCCCCTGTCGGAGGAAAAACGAAAAACCAGGACGGATTTGCTTCCCGCTCTGATTGAGGCGGCCATGCCCATTTTAGAGGCAAACCCCCGCGAGTTGCTGACCCGCGACCAGGCCGCGCTCTCCATCTTCATGGCTGACCTGATCTATCAGTTGTCTCATATAAAGGGACAAATGGCGTTATTGCGGAACGCGGTCGAACTCTACAGAAGGGCCATCACCCTGTTGGAAACGGTCGAGGGATCCATCGAGAAGGCTCAGGCCCAACGTCACGCCGCGATGATCCTGCAGGGCCTCGCGCCCGAATTGGAAGAAGCGGAAACGGCGGCGGAAGATTCCGAAGCCGTCACCCCGCTTCGCCAGGCCATCGACTTGATGGTCTCCGCGCAAGAGGTGCTGACCAAGGAGGCCTATCCCCGCGAATGGGCGGCGTTGCAGCATCGGATCGGGCTTTGCCATTACCGGCTGGACGCGGCGTCGAACGAACCTGGTCTGCTGAAAGACTGCCTGAACCGGTATCAGGCGGCGTTGCAGATCTATACACGCGCCGACCACCCGCAGCGCTGGGGCGAGGTGATGAGCAACTTTGGTCTTGCCGCGGCGGTAATGGGCGAGCAATTGCGTTCTGTCGAGCTTTTGGAAAAGGCCGTCGAAGCTTGCGACAACGCCCTGCAAGTCCGGCGCAAAATGGACGTGCCCATGCTTTGGGCGTCCACTCAAAACAATCTGGGCTCGGCGCTCTTCATGCTGGGGAAACTGACCAATGACGACGCCCGGTTCGACGCAGCGTTGGAAGCGTTCTCTCTGGCGCGCGGCGTCTATCAAGACCGCGGCGCGCCGCGGATGATCATGATCACGGAAAAGAACATGACCCGCGTCTCCCGGACGATGGAGTTGAAAAGACTAAAAAACCCGCCCCGGTTGCCGTGGGAACCGCAAGACTTCACCCACCACGCCGCAGAGATGGACCAGGACGCGGATGGGAACGATAACGAGGCGGAACGATTGCGGTGACTTGTAACGAGACGCAAACGGGAGCATCCTTGCGCCGGACCGTCGGCCCGGCTTTCAACGATTAATTGGATAACCGCCTAGATGGCAGAGCGCTCGCCCCTCTACGATGGCTTCGTTTGGCGTCAACCCGACGGCAAGCCGGTCTCTTGTGAGGAAAAGCTCAAGGTTCTGAACGAGAACCTTGAGGAGATTCGCGCCTACGCCCAGGAAGCGTTGGAAGACGCGATCTTGATGGGCTGTGATGAGAAGCAGGTTCGAGAAGTGCTGTCCGGCTTGGTCGAGGCCATTGAGAATCCCTACAAACACCGGAATTGAGCGGTGGTTTGTTGGGCGTGCGCGGGCTCGGATGGATGCGGGACGCCTCGCCGGGGCGGGACCGCACCCCCCGTTTTGTTATTCCGGCGCTCTTAATTTTGTCATTCCCGCAAAGGCGGGAATCCAGCCGGGCGGACCGCGTTCCGGCTTGTCGCGAGTGACGGCCGCTCATACGCGGCAAAAGACGGACTGGATCCCCGCCTTCGCGGGGGTGACGTAGTAAGACGCGGGGGTCGCCAACCCATGGGGCGCGCCAAAGCCAACCAAGCCATCCCTTTGGCGCGCTCTTTGGACAAGACAATAAAAGGGCGCGGGAAGGGCGCCCCGGCGGCGAGCAAGATCATCACGCAAATCCCGCGCGGCAAGCAAACCGGTTTTGCAAACCGGGTTCACTGGGAAAAGTTACCGAAATTGGTCAGTCCGAAAACCCGAACGGCCCGCCTCGCGGGCAGGAAATTTCACGCCGGAAAGCCCATGAATGAAGCCCGCCGCGCGTTCGCCGGGGGACATGGCTAGTAATCCAGGAACGAGCGCAGCTTCCGGGACCGGGACGGGTGCTTCAGCTTGCGAAGCGCCTTGGCCTCGATTTGACGGATCCGCTCGCGGGTTACCGAGAACTGTTGCCCCACCTCTTCCAAGGTATGGTCCGTGTTCATGCCGATGCCAAAGCGCATGCGCAGCACCCGCTCTTCGCGCGCCGTCAGGGAAGCCAGCACCCGCGTCGTGGTTTCGCGCAGATTGCCCTGAATGGCGGCGTCCAGCGGCTGGACCGCGTTCTTGTCCTCGATGAAGTCGCCCAGATGGCTGTCCTCCTCGTCGCCAATGGGCGTTTCCAGCGAAATCGGCTCTTTGGCGATCTTCAGAACCTTGCGCACTTTCTCAAGCGGCATGGAAAGGCGTTCCGCCAACTCCTCTGGCGTCGGCTCGCGGCCGATCTCGTGGAGCATCTGACGGGACGTGCGGACCAGTTTGTTGATGGTCTCGATCATGTGCACCGGGATCCGGATGGTGCGCGCCTGATCCGCTATGGAGCGCGTGATGGCTTGGCGGATCCACCAGGTGGCGTAGGTCGAGAACTTATAGCCCCGGCGGTATTCGAACTTATCGACCGCCTTCATGAGACCGATGTTTCCCTCTTGGATCAGGTCCAGGAATTGCAGACCCCGGTTGGTGTATTTCTTGGCGATGGAGATGACCAGCCGCAGATTGGCCTCGATCATTTCCTTTTTGGCCTTGGCGGCCTCGCGTTCGCCTTTCTGCACGGTGGAGACGATCCGGCGGAATTCCGGAACCGGCAGGCCGGAGAGCGTCGAGACGTCTCCGATATCCGAGCGCACGGTTTCGATGTCGCCGCCATAGCGTTCGCCAAAGCGGGCCCAGCCCTTGCCTGGCAGGCTCGTCACCCGCTCCAGCCAGCCCGGATCTAGTTCGTGACCTTGGTATTCCTTCAGGAACTCCTCGCGATTGACTTTCGAAACCGTCGCCATGCGCATCAACTTGCCTTCCAGCGTCAATACGCGGCGGTTGATTCCGTATAACTGGTCGGTAAGCTCCTCAATCCGGAAGTTGTTCAGATGAACTTCCTCCATCATCTCGATTAATTGCTTGCGCAGTTTGTTGTAGCGTTTTTCCTGCTGCGGCGTCGGTTGGTCACCGGTTTGCAGGGCGTCCAGACGCTGAAGCTGAACCTTATGCAGTTTCTTGTAGGTCTTGGCGATCTTTTCGAACGTCTCAATGACTTCCGGCTTTAACTTGGCTTCAAGCGCCGCCAGCGACAGATTATTCTCGGCGTCGTCCTCATCGTCATCGCCGTTATCCTCATCGCCGTCTTCGGATTTGTCTTTCGAGCCTTCGGGCGAGGCGCTTTCCGCTTCGTCGTCGTTGGCCGGAGCGGGAGAAACGACAGGGCGCGCGGGGTGCGCGGCGGCGGGCGCCTCTCCCGTCCCGCCTCCGGTTTTTTCCACCCCTTCGGCCTCCCGCGCGTTGACGTTCGTTTGACCTGGCGTTTGACCCGGCGTTTGACCCGGCGTTTGACCGGGACCGCCGCCATGGGTGGCTTCCAAGTCAATGATGTCGCGAAGCAGGATTTTTTCTTCCTGCAGCGCGTCGTGCCAATCAACCAAGGCCTTGATCGTCAACGGGCTTTCCATCAAGCCGCCGATCATCATTTCGCGTCCGGCCTCGATCCGCTTGGCGATAGCGATCTCGCCCTCGCGCGATAACAGTTCAACCGAACCCATTTCGCGCAGGTACATGCGCACGGGATCGTCCGTACGGCCGAGATCGTTTTCATCGACGTTCCCGGCGGCGGAGCCGCCCTCCTTCTCGCTTTCTTCCGCGTCTCCCGCGGTTTCTTCGCGCTCTTCGTTTTCCACCACGTTGATGCCCATTTCGGACAGCATGGCCATGGTGTCTTCGATCTGTTCGGACGAGACCTTATCGGGCGGCAGGGCTTCGTTCAATTCGTCATAGGTGACGTAGCCGCGTTCCTTGCCGCGGGTGACCATCTTTTTGACCGACGCTCCAAGCGTGTCGAGAAGGGGGCTGTCGCCGCCGTCTTCGGTTTGGTTGCTTTGTTGCTGAGCGTTAGCTTGTGCTTTTGCCACTATCAGGCCCCCTAAGGTTGTAACTGTTCACGCCGCCCGTCTCGTGACCGCGCGGCCGAACCCCCATGTCATTTCCAGCCTCGCGCTATTTTCGCGCTTCAAGCCAAACCCGAAATCAGATTCGCCGCACGTAACGAACAGGCTTGTTCGCTCACGCTGCGGCGAACCCGATCACGTCGGCGGTCCCCCGCCCCTGTTCAAGACGTAGAACCAGTTACGATTTTCCCTCACTCAAACGCGATGTCCGCGCTCTTGCGTTCCAGAACCTGGGCTTGCACCCGCAGAAGCCAGCGGCTGTTCTCGTCGGACGGGTCGCGCCCGAACGCAGCCTGGGCCTCGCGCAGTTCGCGCTCCAACTCCTTATTTCTGATCCGGTCGAACGTTTCCGTCCATCCCCGTCTCGCCTCCGCCAATCCCGCGCCGGGGCGGGCGAACCGGATGTCCGCAGTCGAGTTGTCGATGCGGTTGAGCACCGGGGAAAAGCCATGACGGTTCAGATGGTCCAGCAATTTTTCCGAATCAAGGGGTTTGGCGGAACTTCGCAACAAAATAATCTTCTGGCGCAACGTATCGAGAGGCGCGTCTTCAAACCGGAGCATGCCAAGCTCATCCTCCACCTCGTCCAGCAGGGCGGGGTGGAGCAGTAGAAGTTTTAGCAAAACCGCCGCCCGGGCCGGGTCTCCTTGAAGGCCGCGGGCGTCCTCGTCGCCCGCGTGAAGGCGGCGGAGATAGTCCGGTTCCCGATAGCGGCCGCGCCAGGGTTCGCCGCCCGGCTTCCAACCACCGCCGCCGCGGCCCTCCGGCGCCCTCCCGCCGTCTGGCCACAGACGCTCCCGGAAGCTTTCGGCGAAAAACGTCCGCACTGTGTTGTCCTGAATGGCGCGCAGTTTTTCCTTGAGCCGCTTATCCAGCGCCGCGCGCGCTTCCGGATTGGCGGGCGGCGCGCCGCCGCTTTCCGTCAACCAAATGAGTTCGGACAGCGGCTTCGCTTTCTCGAGCACGGCCTTGAACGCCTGAGGGCCCTGGGCCTGGATCAAGCTGTCCGGATCCTCGCCCGCCGGCATCAGGGCGAAACGAAGTCCGTTCCCGGCGCGAAGAATTGGCAACGCGCGCTCCGCCGCGCGCACGGCGGCCCGCTGTCCAGCCGCGTCGCCGTCCAGGCACATGACGGGTTGGTCCACCGTCTTCCACAGCAGGCCGAGCTGTTCTTCCGTAACCGCAGTCCCCAGGGGAGCCACCGCGCTGGTGAACCCCGCCTGATGCAGCGCGATCACGTCCATATACCCTTCGGCCACAATCGCTGAATTCGTGTCGCGCATGCCATCCCTGGCCTGGGCGAGGGCGTAGAGGTTTCGGCCCTTGTGAAACAGCGGGGTTTCCGGTGAGTTCAGATACTTCGGCCCGTCACCCTTCATCAACCGCGCGCCGAAGGCGATTACCCGGTTCCGGCGGTCCGTGATCGGAAACATCACCCGGCCCCGGAACCGGTCATACGGGTTGCGGGCCGGATCGTCGGGCTGGATCAGAAGCCCCGCCTCAATCATCTGGCTCTCTTCAATTCCGTCCCGCGCCAGACGGGCTTTTAAAGCCCCCCGTCCGTCCGGCGCGAAACCCAACCGGAAGCGCTTGATGGTGGCGTCGGTGAGTCCGCGGTTTTTCAAATAATCGAGCGCTTCCCGCCCTTCCGGCATACGCAGGCAGGTCTCGAAAAAGACGCCGGCTTTATCCATGACGCCAAAGAGCGTCGCGCGGCGTTCCCGCCGTTCCCGGTCCCCGCGCCGCTCTTCCGGGATGGCGAGGCCCGCCTCGCCCGCCAGTTTCTCGATGGTTTCGCGGAACCCCAGATTGTCCGTCTTCATCACGAAATCTATGACGCCGCCGTGTTCGCCGCAGCCAAAGCAGTGATAATGGTCGTCAAAACAGTGAAACGACGGCGTCTTTTCCTTATGGAACGGGCAGAGCCCCTTCAAATCCCGGCCAGAGCGGGTCAGCTTGACCTTGCGCCCGACCACATCCGGGCATGGCACACGGGCCTTGAGCTCTTCCAAAAAGTCGGGCGGGATAGCCATGGAGCGGGCGGCGTTCTGCGGTTACGGGGGCGGGGTTGGAACCTGCAACCTAACCCGACCGGGGCGCAATCTCACGCGGGAGTTATTCGAAACGGTCCAGAAAGTTGTCCACAGCCGGATTATGCCGTTCAGGCCGCCAAAAGGCGCCAGGGTTTGTCTTTGAACCAATCAGGCGGGGCGATTTGAGGAAATGTTTGAGGCCCGCCTGGACGATTGGCCGGCGGACGGCGGACCTGAACCGATGAGCATCGAGGAGGCCCGGGCGTTGATCGCCGCCAAGCACACCGTCGCCGTGGCGGCGGACGATCCCCTTTTATTGATGGTCACCCTGCACCAAGGCTTCGTGGCGGATCACGAGAAGCTCATGGCGCGCCACGCCCGCGCCCTGGCCGCGTTCATGGAGCGGACGGGAGACCGGACGGAGGAGGCCGTGAGTAAAGCCCTGGGCGTTCTCCGGGACGAGGCCCTGGAGGGCGCGTTGCGCCACACGCTCGCCCGGATCGCCGAGGAGGCGGGTCTGGTCGCGGGGGTCATGAACAGGCTTGAGGCGGCCTCGAACCGGCTGGTCCGGCGTCTGGCCTGGCTTGCGGCGCTGACCTGGATCGCGGCGGCGCTCACCGTGGGCGCCGTTCTTTTTGTTCTGTCCCGATGAACTTGAGGTGTTCGATGTTGAAGCGTTGGTATGTCAAGGCGGTTGTTGTTCCCTGGGCGCTGTTGTCGTCCTCGGAGGTTCTGGCCAAGGGGTCCGACAAGTGGATCGCGCCGGGGGTTGAGATTCTGGACGACCTGACGGCGGGTCTGGTGAAGATCGGCATTCCCCTGGTCGGGATCGGCGTCGTCGCGCTGGGCATATGGGCCGGGGTGTCGGGGCGCATGGAGTGGACGCGGGTCGGCATGATCGTCGCCGGCGGCGTCCTGATCGCGTTCGGCGTGGACGCGGTGTCGGCGCTGTTGTCGTGAAGGCGTCGTCGATCATCTTCGACAGCGTTCAGCGCCCCGGGACCTTTTTCGGGCTGCCGCCCAGGCTCTCGGCTCTCGCCGCCGGCTGCGCCATGGCGGCGTTCATGACGCTGGTCAAGACCGGCGCGCCGGCGAGCCTCGCCATGGCGGCGCTGTTCGTCACGCTTCCCGCCGGGCTGGTCTGGTGCTGGCGGCTGCGCCAGTTGGATCATCATCTGGAAACGCTGTATCCGGCGGCGCGGCGTTTCTGGCGGGGCAAACGGGCCAAGCAAGCCCGCACCCTTTTGGCGGGCGCGCCGCCGCCCCGGCTTGTGAGGAGGAAAGCTCTGCGATGAGCGTCTGGCCGCACTATATCGGCATGGGTTTGACGGCGCTCGCGGCGGGGGCCATGGCCGTGCCGCTGACCCGGACCTGGGCGGGCGGCGACGTGAAGCGCGACTGGCTGGCGGACGAGTTGGAACTGGACCGGGTGGACGCCGACGGGTCCACGGTGTTTTTGAAGTCCGGCGCGTGCTTCCGGGTCTTTCGGATTCGGGGCGAGGGTTACGACACCCGGCCCCGGGCGGAACAGGACGCCATGTCGAAGGGCCGGGCCGAGTGGCTGCGCCGGCTGGCGGAAGCCGGTGGTCGAGGTGGCGAGCGCCGCCGGGGCCGGATCGGCGGCGGACATGGAGACCGTCACCGGCCGCGTCTGGTTCCGCCGCTCATGGCTCGATGATCACGGCATCGACCCGACGCGATGCGTGGTCATTGGCGTCAGGGGCGATTCCATGCACCCCACTCTTGTGGATGGCTGTTCCATCCTGGTGGACCGCGCCCGCGTCCGCCGCCGGGCCGGACATATCTATGTGATCCGCACCGGCGACGGCCTCCTCGCCAAGCGACTCGGCAAGGACGGGACCGGCGGCTGGATGCTCAAAAGCGACAACCAGGTCGAACCCGACCGCGCCTGGTCGGACGACATGGAGATCATCGGCGAAGTCCGATGGATGGCCAGGACTTTGGTAGGAGAATAAAGGATATGCTGTCATACGAGTATGAGCGCCAAAAGCGAAGTGTGAGGTGCTAAATGTCGGGATTAACCGTTCCACATGTTGTTGTTGAAGCCCTGCAAGCCATTCGAATACAAACCGATGTCATTACCGCACTCTCATCCGGTGGGGCGAGTGTGATCATTGTCACGTGGGCGCGTCTCCTGGGCATTTTTGGTGATGCTAATCTGACCGGTTTCAAGCACCCGTTCGTCTTGGCCTTTCCCCTTGCTTGTTTTGTGCTCGCGGTAATCGTTGGTTACCTTATCGGTTCGCAGGTCACCGGATACTACCTTGAGATCGCGAACAGCAATAATGCGTCTACAGGCGCGGATATTACGGACGCCCGGCAACATTTTTTTTCCGACTATGAGTCGGCGTTTCATTGGATGATGTCTATCCAGCTTTATGTCAACGCAGTTGGGATTCTTGTGCTCGCCGCTTGGTACGGTCGGAATGCTTACGGAATGAAAGGAGAGTAGAAGTGAACCGCTTGTTCGCAAAGGTCGTTCTTTTCATGTCTGTGATTTTGGCTTCGAGTAATTCCGCCAATGCACAGGACATAAGAAACATCATCGAAAGCCTGCAAACAGATCAGTCCCTGACTGAGATGAAAAATTCTCCGCTATTGTTTCTGTTCGCAAGAGAATGGGATTCCGAGATCAACACAAGGCGACACCGCTCAATGGTTGAAATTAGACGGTATATGAATCTGATGAATCCTGACGAAGACCTGCTTCGAAATGGAATTGAGGGTTTGGCTAGAAGCGGAGAGATAAGAGAATTCTTCCTGAGCCGAGGAACTGAAGATGCATTTGATAATGCTTATCGTGAGGCTAGAAGGTCACGATCGTCTGTTGGCATGATTCCCCGCGATAGGGCATTGCGGTACTGGATATTGAGCCGACTGATTTTTAATGAGAGAGACTTCCCGCAATGGTGTTCGCCTCCATTTATTCGCTGCCGTTGATTTACGTCGCGTTGACAAAGCATTGACGGTATGGCGGAGCTCTCGCGAAATCCCGTCACCCGGAGCAGACCGCCCGGAAGGATGTGCTCAAGATCGCCTGAAAATTTAAGGGGCTGACCCAGATAACTTAGTTTTGAGGTTATTATGGGTGTTATGTGCAAGAGCCGTTTGAGTGTGTATAAGCAGGATCGTCTTATGGAGCATTTTGTGTCCGGCTCGATGGCGTTGACGGCGGCGAGGCTGTATATAACGTGTCCGTCATGCCTGATGCAGGCGCGGTGAGTAGTCGGCTCGCCGATGTCTCCCATAAGCCAACCGAAACCAAAGCCGCGCTTGAGGTCTCGGTAAACCCTCCGGCTGACGATGATCGGCACGGCGAGGCGCCTTTGCCCTGATCGTCGAAATGCGAGCGCTACGGGCGCCATCACGCGATGGCTCGCACGAGCCTGGGAATGTATTCAAGGCATCTCTGGGCGGCGGTTTTCGGCGGCGCTCGACCGTGATTGCCGCCGGGGCCGCCCATTGACGCTGCGGGAAGACCAAAATCTAGTCCCCACTTCCAAAATGCGAAAATCCGGCCAAAACCACGATTTCACGTTTAATATCAGGTTGTTATCGTAAGTGGGGACTCGGCGATTAAGTGGGGACAAAAGTCCCCACTTAATTTTCCGGCGGATCGCCCGAATGCGCGCTTAGCCATTGATATTAAGGCGTTTTGGGAAACGGGCGAAAATTTCGGGTTGGGCGGGGCGGGCGTGATTATTCAATTTTGGTTGTCGCCGGAAAAACGGCCCCCGTGCCGCCACGTGCCACGATAGGCCGCTATATCCCATTGAAATGCCAATATATTCCGGTTCGAAACCCCCGGTATGCCGTTAAATTCCGGTATATGCCGTTTGTACAGTTTTAACCGTCGCGATACATCGCCGCCGCGCTGGGACGAACAGGGTCCCCGGTTCACCGGATGGTTCATAAATGCCGGTTGGAAAAAAGAGGGCCGTGAGGAGGAAAGCGTCGGCCGCGCACGCCCTGATCGCCAGCAGAGGCCGCAGCGGCCTCAACGCCAAGGGCGTCACCCCCCGCATCCCGCCGGCCGGGAGCGGAACGGCGCCGCTCACCCGCGCCAAGGCGCTCCGCAAAACCCGGCGTACGGCCGAGAACATGTTGGCGAAGCTCAAGGACTGGAGACCTATCACAACCCGATGTGGCAGGCGCGCTTCACACCGTCTTCTCCGCAATATGCATCGCCGCCGCCGTCATCTTCTCTCTCGATCAATGAGTCCTGGGCCTAGGCCAGGGGCGCCGGCCCGGCGGAATTGAGAAAGGCCGGGCGTTCATGCTGCGGCGTTTTTTGTCGTTCGGAAGACTGAGTCACCCTGGCAAAGACCGGATTTCATTCTATCAACCGATATGATTTTACTCTATGTCCAGTGTTCACTGGAATAACGGACGGAGGGTATGGCGGGGCCCACGCCCTATTTGCCAATAACGATGCCCTCTCGCCTCGGGTCCGCGCCCCCGCGTATTTCACCGTCTCGCAACTCAATGGCGTGAAGACCACTGGTTAGGGTGCGAACCTTGATCCGGTGTCCCCGCCGCTCAAGTTCTTCCTTGAAAGGCGTCAATGACGTATCACTTTCCAACTCCGACGCCGTGCGTCCAATGGCGATGTTCGGCAAGGATATCGCGGTCTGAACATCGACGCCCCAATCAAGCACGGCGACAATCACCTTCGCCACATAGGCCGGAATGCGCCGCCCCCCGGGAGAGCCGACGACCAGGCGCAGATCACCGGACGGATCAAAAACCAGGGTGGGCGCAAGGGAGGACCGTGGCCGTTTGCCGCCATTGACGCCGTTGATCGAAATCACGTCTCCGCGGTTTTTGGCCCGGCTGAAGGCGATCAGTTGATTGTTCAGCACAAACCCGTCAACCATGATGCCGGAGCCGAAACCCCAGCCGACCGTCGTCGTGATCGAGAGTGCGTTGCCGTCCGGATCGACGATGGAGAAATGGGTCGTTGAAGGCGGCTCCCGGACCGGCGGGGCGACGGAGCCCGGAGTTTCCGAACCGGTGGGGTCTCCCCTGCCGACAGACAATTGAGCTTGGAAATCATCCATCAGATCGCTTCTGGTTTTCAGATAATCCGTCGCCATTAGTTCTTGAAGCGGCACTTTGTCGTAATCATCGTCCGCCACGTAAGCCTCCCGGTCCGCATAGGCCAGACGCGCCGCCTCAATGAAATAATGTGCGGCTTGGGGGTCTTGCGGATTGAGGCGCCCCATATCGAACTGATCGAGAATGCCAAGCATCATTGCGACCGTGACGCCGCCTGACGTCGATGGCCCGACGCCGCACACCCAATGAGCACGGTAATTACTGCAAACCGGCTTTTTGACCTTCGCCTTGTAGCTGGCCAGATCCTCAAGAGACATCTTGCCCGGCCGGTCCTTGTAACCATTGACCGCCTTCACGATCCGTTTGGCGATTTCCCCATTGTAAAAGGCGTCCGCGCCTTCCTTGGCGACCCGGCGATAGACATCGGCTAGTTTCGGATTCTTCAAGTTGTGTCCGACCGGCCATGGTTCGCCCGCTGCGTCGAAGAAATACCTAAACGCCGTTTCATCTTCCCGGATCGCGTAAATGCGTCCGATCAAGCCGTGCAGCCGGGGCGACACGGGGAACCCGTTCTCGGCCAGGCGGATCGCGGGAACGAAGAGATCGGCCCACGGGAGCTTCCCGTGGCGTTTATGAGCCTCTTCAAGCATGCGAAGCACGCCCGGCACGCCCACGGAAAGGCCGCTGACGCCTGCTTGCCGCCGCGTCATTTGGCGACCGTCGGGATAGTAGAAATAGCCGGCGTCCGCCCGCGCCGGCGCCGTTTCCCTGCCGTCATAAGCTTCCAGCTTGTCGGTTTCCTTGTTCCAATAAACCATGTAGCCGCCGCCGCCGATTCCAGAACTCTGCGGTTCGACCAAGGTCAACACCATCTGAACCGCGACGGCCGCGTCAATGGCGCTGCCGCCCTGACCCAATATCTCGGCCCCCGCTTGAGACGCGAAAATGTTCGCCGTGGACAGCATCATGGTTTGGGCTTTAACGGTGTCCGTTCTGGCTGGAATCAAACCGCCCGTGGGACCCTCGGGTTCGTCTTGGAAGACATCGTCCCGCGCGGCGCAAGCGGCCAGAACGGCGACCGTCAACAAGGTTGCAAGCCGAGTCGCCGTTCGGCGCCAATGGAATTGGATATTCATATCGTCAAGCTTCTCTAATCCAACGCGCGCGGACCAAGCGCGTCCCGCAGGCCATCGCCCGGAAAACAGAATGTTATGACCGTAATGAAAATCGTCAACCCCGGCCAGACCGCAAGCGCCAACGCCGGCCAAATTTTAAGTCTCGGGCGCCCGTCGGCGTGGTTCCTACAGGGTGTGACGATGATTACAGCGCCATCATGGCGTTTGCGCGTTATTTGCCTTTCATAAGGTAAGATCAAGTGGAAAATGTAACCATCCCCGAACATTCGCGAAGACATGTCCGAAGGCTTTGGCGTGGAACCGGGCCGGGCGGCGGTTCCGGCAGGGCGCGCGGAGATGGGCGTCAGAGAGACCCCGGCGGCGGGGGACGTGCGGTGCGCATTCTGATCGTCGAGGATAACGAGATGAACCGCGACATGTTGTCGCGGCGCCTCTAAAACGTGTCCCTGGACAATCCCGTCACCGGACAGGCCTTGGACACATTACCTAATTCCCCGGCCTAATTCCCCGGCCCAATTCCCCGGCGAAGTTCAGAAGTGCAACTTTGTGACGGATGATTTTTGATTACGCCCGTCCATGAGGGTCACCTCTTTCATGGGTTTGATGGTGTGGTTAAGCGCCGCTGTCAAAATCGCCAACCCTCCATGAAAACCGGCGACCCTCGCCCCTTTCAAAAAGCGGCGGGAGCGGCGTCAGATCAAGTCTGAAATACTACAGATAATCCTTGTTTGAATGATTTGGGTGGAGCGTCGGATTAACGCCGAGATGTGATGACGCATCCTATTTTTTCTTCATGACGAGGGAAGGCATGGCCGTTATTGTGTGAGTCATGGATGACATATTCACGGTTTTGACGGTGATCGCCGTCCTTATCACGGTCGGCGTGCTGTTCACCGGTATTGTAAGTTTCGCCATTGGAGGCGAGTTCTCCCGCAAGCATTCCAATAAATTGATGCGGATGCGGGTCGTCGCCCAAGGGATCGCGGTTCTTATGTTCGCGGCCGCCATGTTTCTGGCCGGGTAAACACCCTTTCTTCCGTTAGTATTTCAAGGAGCCTCGCCATGGTGACGCTGTCAAAAATCTATACGCGCGGCGGCGACAAGGGCGAGACGTCGCTCGGCGGCGGCGCACGCGTCGCCAAGCACGACCCGCGCGTTGTGGCGTATGGAACCGTCGATGAAGCCAACAGTGTGATCGGGCTCGCCCGGCTCCACACGTCGGGCGACGCCGACGCGATGCTCGGGCGCATTCAAAATGACCTCTTCGACCTGGGCGCGGACTTGTGTACGCCCGAGGACGGCAATCGATCAGAAGGCGCCCTGCGGGTGGTTGAAGAGCAGGTCACCCGGCTGGAAAAGGAAATCGACGCCATGAATGAAAATTTAGCGACGCTGACCTCGTTCATTTTGCCGGGCGGCTCGCCCGCGGCCGCGCACCTGCACCATGCACGGACCGTCGCCCGCCGGGCGGAGCGTCTGGTTACGGAATTAGCGGGCCGTGAAGCGGTGAACGCCCACGCGATCACCTATTTGAACCGGTTGTCGGATCATCTATTCGTGCTGGCCCGCAATCGAAACGACGGCGGGGCGTCCGACGTCTTGTGGAAGCCTGGCGCGAATCGCTGAATCCCTCTTCCCGCTTAAGTTTGAGCGCCGCCGTCAAGTTGACGCGATGGTGCTTGACCCGGCCTTTGCAAGAGCAATATGTTGCATTGCGGTAATGCTTAAGCGTCAGGAGAGTCGAAGGTGGCCGCGACGCTTTCGCAACGGCGTCAGCGGCCGAGAGAATGATTTGGAGTCTGGAAAGAATGGGCGTGGAATTCAATAAGATCGGTGTGATCGGCGCCGGGCAGATGGGCGGGGGCATCGCCCATGTCTGCGCGGCCGCTGGAATCGGCGTGCAATTGCTGGACGTCAGCGCCGAAGCGCTCGAAAAAGGTGTGGCGGCTATTGCCAGAAACATGGACCGCATGATCAAACGCGGCGGTATGTCCGAAGACGACAAAGCAGCCGCTCTGGGACAAATCGCGACCAGCACGGATTACGCCTCGTTCGGCGACTGCGATCTGGTGATTGAGGCGGCGACGGAAGACGAGGAAGTCAAGAAATCGATCCTGAAGTCGCTCTGTGGGCATCTGAGGGAAAACGCCTTGATCGCATCCAACACCTCTTCCATTTCCATCACGCGTCTAGCCGCCCAAACGGACCGGCCGGAAAAATTCCTGGGCATGCATTTCATGAACCCGGTGCCGCGCATGGAGTTGGTGGAGTTGATCCGGGGTATCGCCACGAACGAAGAAACCTTTGACGCGATCAAGGGACTGGCCGCTCGCCTGGGCAAGACGTCTGTGAACGCGGAAGATTTCCCCGCGTTCATCGTCAACCGCATCCTGCTGCCGATGATCAACGAAGCGGTCTATACGCTCTATGAAGGCGTCGGCAACGTGACCGCCATCGACAACGCCATGAAGCTGGGCACGCATCATCCCATGGGGCCGCTCGAATTGGCGGACTTCATCGGACTGGACACCTGTCTTTCCATCATGCACGTGCTGCATGACGGCCTAGCGGACACGAAATACCGTCCCTGCCCGTTGTTGGTGAAATACGTCGAAGCCGGCTGGCTGGGCCGCAAGGCTGGCCGAGGTTTCTACGACTATTCCACGGAAACGCCGACGCCGACCCGCTAGCCGCCGCAGTCAATCCTCCGGACCGGCTTTGGCGACGTCCAGCGCCACTTGAGCTTCCTCGAACATTTCCCTGGTCAGCTTATCGTCGTCCGACCAGCGGGACGCGAAGCTGGCGTCGTCCAAGCTGGCGCCGTCCACAACGACGCGGGTCATTCCCACTTGGACAATGGCGCGGGCGCAATCGGCGCACGGCATATGGGTCACGTATATCGTGCACCCCTTGAGCGACATGCCCGTTCGGGCGGCGTTGTAAATCGCATTCCGCTCCGCGTGTTCGGTCCACTTGTACTTGATGGGCCGGTCATGGCGGTCTTCGATGTCATCGTCAATAGCGCGCGGAAAACCGTTGAAACCATAGGGACCCGGGGTCTTATCCTCGGCGACGACGACAGCGCCAACCCGGGTTGAGCGATCCTTTGACCAGGTCGCCACTTCGCGGGCCAAGCGCAAAAACCGGCCATCCCATTTGTCACTCACATCGCACCTCCGTCCTTCAAACCATCGCAATTATTGAAACTCGCCAAGAGTTTTGAAACATTGGCGGCAAGAGTCGCGATTCGGCAAGCTGGTCGAGGATTATGAAACCTAAAAAACCGACTATTCCCGTTCGTCTGAATATCCTTTTGGCGAGCATATTGATCATAACCACAGCCGTTCAACTGGTTGTCCTGCCGCTTTGTTTGCTGCCGATGAGTCCTGCCTGGGGCTGGTTGCTGGCGCCGATCGCGCTGATGAGCACCACCTATTGGGCTCTCGCGCACGAGTGTTTTCACGGCGCGTTTCATCCCAAGACCTTCGTCAATGACGGGGCGGGCCGTTTGCTGTGCGTTTTCCTGGGGTCGCCTTTCCGAATCTTGCGCGTGGGCCATTTGATGCATCACCGTTTTAATCGTTCCGAGTTGGACCGAACGGAAGTTACCGGAGACGAAGACGCCGCGTCCGGCAACTGGTTCGGTCCCGCCGTTATTTATTACGCCCGGCTTCTGGGCGGGCTTTATCTGGTGGAATTCCTCGCCAGCGCCGCCGCCTTGCTGCCGAAGCGAAGCGTTTCTTTTCTGGTCTTCGCCGCTTTCGGCGCGGAAGCCTCTGATGGGCGGACCATGTATCACGCCGCCCGCCAACAACTGCTGGAACGGTCCAGTTTTCAGCAAATACGGTTCGACGGCTTGCTGGTCTGTTTGCTTTATGGCGGGGCGTTCTGGCTGTTCGGCGAACATTTCTGGATGTTGGCTCTCGCCATACTGGCGCGCGCGTTCCTGATTTCGTTCTTCGATAATTCCTATCATTATGGAACCCCGCTGGGTGACGTTCTGTCGTCCCGCAACCTGAAGCTGCCTAGGCCGCTGGCTTTTGCCATTTTAAATTTTAATCTTCACGGAGTTCATCACCGCGAACCCGCCGTGCCCTGGTCCGGCCTGCCTGGGCGTTTTGACGAACGGGGCGATCAATACGAAGGCGGCTACCTCTCCGTTGCTTTCCGGCAGATGCGGGGACCCATTCCCCAGGCATGCTTGGAAGACCGATCAACAGCCAGTCAAAGGTCCATCCGGGCGATTAAGGTTTAAGCACGTGTCGGTCCGCGTGCAGGCGGTTCACGTAAGATTTAGACTCTTGCATTTGTCACCTAACTGTTAAAAAATTGTCAAAAAAGCTTCCGTTGCACGATTATGAGCTGTCTGTCATCTGTTTGGTGACTGACGCAATGAGCGTATCCGCACCCTGAGGAGCGCCCGACATGTTGACACACGTTGAAGAAAAACCGGTGGACATCCGCTACAAGAATCTCGAGGTTCGGCTTGCGGAGTCGTCATTGGAAGTCGACGCCGCCCAGGCGTTGCGTTACCGTACGTTTTATGACGAAATGAGCGCCATCCCCTGCAAATTAAAAGCGGCGAAGCGCCGTGATTTCGATAAATTCGACGGCGTCGTTGACCATCTTCTCGTAATTGACCGGGAGCGGTCGAACAGCGCGCCCTATGTCTGCGGCACCTACCGCCTTCTGCGGAAATCCGTCGCAAAACGGCATTTCGGTTTCTATTCCGCCGATGAATACGACATCACCAATCTTGTGAACTATCCGGGCGAGATCGTCGAATGCGGCCGGTCCTGCGTTGACCGGGAATACCGGTTCGGCGCCGTGTTGCAAATTCTTTGGCGCGGCATCGCCGATTACCTGGATTTCTTCGACATTCGTCTGATGTTTGGCTGCGCCAGCATTTCTGGTACGGAATCGGCCGCCATGGCCCCCCAGTTGAGTTATCTGCACCATAATCATCTGGCTCCCCGCAATCTTCGGACCCGCGCGCTTGATCATCATTATGTCGATATGGATCATATCCCCGAACAATCTCTTGATCATAAGGAGGCCCGCAATATGCTGCCGCCGCTGATCAAGGGTTATGTCCGCCTCGGCGGCTATGTCGGCGACGGCGCTGTTGTTGATCACCAGTTTAATACGACGGACGTATGCGTAATCGTAGCAACGGACAGTATTACCGAGAAGTACCATCGCCGCTACATGCGATCTGGGATGTCTTAGGCGATAACGCGCCAGTCATCGATCAATCCGGATTCCGCGCCGCGCCGAGGGTTTTACTTTTCCTATGTGTGACGGCGGTCATGTTGCCGCTGTGCCTTGCAGGTCATTCCATCAGCCGGCGCTGGGCGGGCGGTCTCGCCCTGGCGTGGTTCTGGTCCGTCAACCGCATATGCAACCTGAAGATCAAAATCCGCGGCGCGCCGTCCGGCGGCCCTTCCGTCCTATTCGTCGGCAATCATGTCTCCTACCTGGATATCCCGGTCTTGGGCCAAGTGATGAACGCCATGTTCATCGCCAAGAGCGAAGTCGCCAGGTGGCCCGTGTTCGGCTGGGGCGCGCGGCTAACCAATACGGTGTTTATCAAACGCGACCCGAAACAGGCCATGCGTCAGCACGCCGAGATTGGCGCACGTTTGGGCGCGGGGGACCGTCTGATCCTGTTTCCGGAAGGCACCTCGACGGACGGCAAGCGCGTTCTTCCCTTTAAATCCGCCCTGTTCAGCGTCGCCGGTAAGCAGGAAAACGGCGTAGAGCCTGTCGTTCAGCCGTTCTCCATCGCTTATACGCGCTACGCGGACGGCCAACCCTTGGACTGCGGCAACCAGTCGCTCTATGCTTGGCACGGCGACATGGAACTGGTTCCGCACTTAATGAGCGTCTTCGGTTTGCGCGGCGCGATAGTTGAGATCACGTTCCACAAGCCGGTGAGGGCGTCTGATTTCGAAAATCGCAAGGCGTTGGCCCAGCACTGCCACAGCAGCGTGGCCCGCGGCGTTTCGCGGGCGCACTCGCAACGGTTCCACAAACCAGAGCTCGTGGCCGGGCCGCCCTGGAGCGTTTAGTCACGCCACCGCCCGCTTCGTTCGCTTGTCAGATGAAAACTCGAAAGCTCTCCCGGCCGGCATGATAAGCGGTCTGACCGGAGTGTTCGCCTATTTGGGGAACGCCCGCCAGCGCCTGGAGCATTCAAGTGATCAATGGATGGCCCAGGCGGCTGCCGGAAAAGGGATTGCCGAACTGCGGGTCTTGCAACGCCTCAAAGAGCGACGCGTTTTCGCCGCCAGGGCTTTGAACGCCGCTGGCGTTGTCCTAGTGCAGTTCGGCGCGCAATTTCTGGCGATAGATATCGATCGGAACCAGCCGGTCCGCCGTTTCCACATGCCAAAACTGCCAGCCATTGCAGGCCGGCGCTTTTTGCACATGGGCGCCCACCTGATGAATTGAGCCCTTGAAGTCCGACGTCATCAGCGTGCCGTCCGCCCGCACCCTCGCCATGTGGCGCCGGCGGTGATCGGTCAGCACCTGGCCAGGTTTCAGCAAACCGGTCTCGACCAGGCGGCCGAAGGGAATACGGGGTTGAGCACGTTTTTCTTCTACGGCGAACACGGCGGCGTCCTCTGGTTCTTCTATGTCGGCCAACCGGCCGGACGCGGCGTCGGCGTAGGATTGCTCACGCTCTAGTCCAATGAACCGGCGGCCCATTTTTTTTGCGACCGCGCCGGTCGTGCCGGTGCCGAAGAAAGGATCCAAAACGACGGCGCCCGGCTTGGTGGACGCCTGGATAATACGGTAAAGCAGGGCTTCGGGTTTCTGGGTCGGATGGGCTTTCCTGCCGTCCGCGCCCTTCAGGCGTTCCCCGCCGGCGCACAGCGGCATCACCCAATCGGAGCGCATCTGAAGGTCGTCGTTTAACGCCTTCATGCTGTCGTAATTGAAGCAATATTTCGCGTCTTTACCCGTGGAAGCCCAAATCAACGTCTCGTGCGCATTGGTGAACCGGCGGCCGCGGAAGTTGGGCATGGGGTTTATCTTCACCCATACGACATCGTTTAATAGCCAGTAACCCAAATCCTGCAACTGGCTGCCGACGCGGAAAATATTGTGATAACTTCCGATGACCCACAGCGTCCCATCGGGCTTCAGGACACGTTTCACCGCCCGTAACCAGTCGGCCGTAAATGCATCGTAGGCACGGAAACCGTCGAACTGATCCCAGCTCTCCACGACGCCATCGACTTTCGAATTGTTGGGGCGCAGCAGGCCGCCGCCAAGCTGGAGATTATATGGCGGGTCGGCGAAAACCATATCGACGCTGGCTTCCGGCATGGCGCTCATCAGTTGGACGCAATCCCCCACATGAACGCGGCCGGTCCACTGATCAACACACGCACCTGGTTTCGGCGCCGTCTTTTGTATCGGCATAACCGCCAACTCCCTAACCCTCGTCCCCTTGAGGAAAGGTTAGAGTGCAGGGCAATTATTAAAAAATCGTCTCGAATCAACCGCTTAAGGAAAAAGGGGGACGCATATATCGCGCCTAGGGCGACATCTGACGCAAGATGTTGAGGACCGGCCGGTAGCTGCGCCGGTGCACGGGCGTCACGCCCAACTCTTCAATAGCTGAACGATGCTGTTTCGTCCCATAACCGGCGTTGGTTTCCCAACCATAGCCGGGGAACTTCTCCGCCAAATTCTCCATGATCCCATCGCGCGTTACCTTGGCGACGACAGACGCCGCCGCAACGGAAAGTGAACGGCCATCCCCTTGAACCACGGCCTCGCCATCGCACGCCAGATGCGGCATGCGGTTACCGTCGATCAAGGCGTAATCCGGATAATGAGGTAACTCATTCACCGCTCGCGTCATGGCGAGGAAGGTTGCCCGCAAGATGTTCAAGGTGTCGATTTCGGACACCTCGGCGACGCCAACGCCGATCTCCGCATAGGGCGCGAACGCATGCGTCAAGCGAGTCCGCTGATCGGCTTTCAAACGTTTTGAGTCGTCGATGTCATTTCGCAAATCGTCCGGAAGCCGCCCCTGATCCAGCACGACCGCCGCGGCCACGACCGGCCCGGCCCAAGGTCCCCGGCCCGCTTCGTCAATACCGGCGATAATCTGGCGGCCCGCTTTGGCGGCCCGCTCCTCAAGTGCGAAATCCGGCATGTTCACTCGCTCCCTCAACAGCGCGGGGTCACTCTTTGCCGATTATTGTTATCCCCTGTATTTACGCCAGATTGGGAATATGCGCTTCGCAGTCAAGCAAAACCTTGTGTTTCAAAACATGCCGTCGTCACAGACTTTCACGGACTAAGGACCGATCCCCTGGAAAAGTGACAATTGACCGGCCGGGGCCTTGGGCGCCGCCTTGTGTCTTGGAGCTTGCGGAGCTTCGAACAAATCCGTGCGGAGCGTATGGCTCTCCGATAACCGCGTTTTCAGCCCCAGCCGTTTCGCCGCCAAATGAAAGCGTTTGGACAGCATATCCGCCCCGGCGCCCTCGCCCCGCATTCGGGTCCGCCAGCCGCTGGCGTAGAGATCGCCGCCGCGCGCCTGACGCAGGTGAGAGAGCACGCGGGACGCGCGTTCGGGAAAATGTTCTTCCAGCCATTCGGTAAACAGCGCGCGTAATTCCAGGGGCAGGCGGAGGAACACATAATAGGCGCCGGCGGCGCCGGCCTTTCCGCCCGCCCGCATGACGGTCTCCAATTCCACGTCATTGATGGCTGGTATCATCGGAGCGGCCAGAATGCTGGTGGGCACACCAGCCTCCGCCAGGCGCTGGATGGCGTCAAGGCGTTTATCCGGCCGAGGCGCTCGGGGCTCCATGATTCTGGCCAGTTTCGTATCCAACGTCGTGACCGAAATCGACACCGCCGCCAACCCGTCGGCCGCCATGGGCGCCAAAATATCCAAATCGCGCAGAACCAAGTCCGACTTGGTCGTGATCTGAACCGGATGACGGCTATCACGAAGCACTTCCAATACGGAGCGCGTTGTCTTGTATTTGCGTTCAATAGATTGATAGGGGTCCGTGTTCGCCCCCAATTGCAGCGTGGAGACTTTATATCCCGGCTTCGCCAAGTCGCGCTTCAGAACCTCCGCCGCATTCTCCTTGACAACCAGCCTGCTCTCAAAATCAAGCCCCGGCGACAAGCCCAAATAGGCGTGTGTCGGACGTGCGAAACAATAGACGCAGCCGTGCTCGCATCCCCGATACGGATTGATGGACTGGCCGAAAAGCACATCCGGCGACTGATTTCTGGAAATCATCGAACGCGGATTTTCAGCCGTAACCTCGGTTTTCAAAGGCGGATACGGGTCCTTGTCCCAAATGCCCCGCCAACCGTCATCCGCCGCCTCGCGGGCGACCGGCTCAAACCGGCCGGAGACGTTGGTGAGCGCGCCCCGGCCTTTCCGGGCGGATCGTGGCGCCGCAACGTGTTCCATCAAGCATTCCTGTCAATCATGGCGTCAAATAGAAACAACCAAATAAGAACATAATATGAACACACAGCGCTCGCGCTTTCAAGGCAATAATCAATTGGATTTTTCCATTGGTTCCGCTTGCGGACCCCCGCCGCCATGATGATATGATAATGGGCGCGTGGACGCCCGGAGATTACCAATGAGCAAACTGAAAGATTTGGTCGACCGCTTGCTGGAAGCGCTGGCTCCCTCATCCGGTGCGGAGCCCATCCCGGTTCGCGTCGATGGCGAACGCCGCCGCCCCCGGCGCTAAGTCGGCCGGGCGGCGGGAGAACGTGTGGCGGAAAACGCGCGGCTTCCCATGGCGCCCGATCCGCCTGTCTCCACTCCGTTCGCCTTGAACGCCCGTCAATCCGGATATCTGTCCATCGTCATCCCTTGCCTGAACGCCGCGGCCGGCCTTGCGGGAACCCTCGGCAGCCTGACGGGGAGCGGGGGAGCGCGCCCATCGCTTATTCATGAGATCATCGTCGTCGACGGCGGCTCCACCGACATCACGGTTCGCATTGCCGAGGCCCATGATTGCCGCGTCGTCGCGTCCCGCCCCGGCCGGGGGGCGCAATTAAAACTGGGCGCGGAGGCTGTGAGCGGCGATTGGATATTGTTTCTTCACGCGGACACCAGACTTCAGCGCGGCTGGGAGACCATCGTCCAAGGATTCATCGAGAGCGGCGGCAAGCGCGCGCGCGCGGGCTACTTCAATCTGATACTGGATGACGCGGACAAACGGGCGCGGCGGGTGGAGTCCCTGGCCAACTGGCGGGCGCGCTGGTTGGGTCTGCCTTATGGCGATCAGGGCCTTCTCATCCCAAAGGCCTTTTACGAACTCCTAGGCGGTCATCCTGATCAGCCGTTGATGGAGGACGTCTCGCTGGTGTGGAAAATCGGCCGCGGCCGGCTCGCCCGCTTGCCGGGCGCCGCTATTACTTCCGCTGAACGCTATAAACGCGGCGGCTATACCAAACGGCCCTTGAAGAACCTCGCCTTTCTGTCGCTTTATATGCTGGGCGCCTCGCCGGACTGGCTGGCGCGCCGATACCGGTAATCACCGCCCCCGGGTTCTTATGGTCCGCCCTCGCAATTGCCACCTTATCGCCTTCGTCAAGGCCCCCCGTATGGGCCGGGTGAAGTCCCGCCTCGCCAAAGACGTCGGCGCCGTCGGCGCGCTGGGATTCTATCGGCGAACGCTCGGCAAAGTGCTGCGTCCCCTCGCGCAAGACCCGCGCTGGAGACTTTGGCTTTGCGTGACGCCGGATAGCGCGCTTCTCCAATCCCGTCTGTGGCCGGTCAGGACCCGCCGTTTGACGCAGGGGAACGGCGGCCTGGGGGAGCGGATGCAGCGGGTGATGGACATCATGCCGCCGGGGCCCGTGGTGATCATCGGGACCGACATTCCCGGCATCCGCCCCCGTCACGCGGCCGAAGCCTTCGGCGCCCTCGGCCGCCATGACGCCGTGTTCGGCCCGGCGGCGGATGGCGGCTATTGGCTAGTGGGACTGAAACGCAGCCCGCGCGTCCCGCGGGCGTTTCAAAACGTGCGCTGGTCTGGCGAGCACGCGCTGACGGACACGGCGGCGAATCTTGCCGGCGCGTCGATCGCCAAGCTGGAAGCGCTCGTCGATGTGGATGACGGAGAAAGCTTGCGTGCTTCGCGCGCCGCCTATTCTTGACCGCCACGCCAACGAAGGTTTGGCGGGGCCATTCCATTGGCTGGGGAACCCCGCATTCACGGAATGCCGCCTTCATCCGGCGGGGCGCTTAACGTTCTCTCAGGCGCGGCATCAATTCGACGAAATTGCACGGTTTGTGCCGGATGTCTAATTGCGGCTCAAGCACCTCATCCCAACCATCTTTGCACGCGCCTGTCGAGCCCGGCAGGCAGAACAGGTACGTACCGCTGGCCACACCGGCGCAGGCGCGCGATTGAATGGTCGAGGTTTTGATCTTCTGATAGCTCACCCAGCGGAACACTTCGCCGAAACCGGGAATATCCTTTTCCTGGACGCGGCTCAACGCCTCCGGCGTGACGTCTCGTCCCGTGACGCCCGTGCCGCCCGTGGAAATCACCACGTCCACATCCGGGTTCGCGATCCATTCCTTGAACCGCTCGGCGATCATCCCAGCGTCGTCTTTGACTATCCCGCGGCCGGCGAGTTTGTGACCCGCTCTTTCCAACCGGTCAACCAGCGTCTGGCCGGACCGGTCGTCTTCCAGCGTCCGGCTGTCGGAGACGGTTAGAACGGCGATTTGAACGGGAACGAATTCCATGGACTCGTCAATCGCCACGAAAGGCTACCTCCACTTGACCTTGGCCAAGCGGAATATAGCGGGGCCATTCGCCCGCCGCCAGGGCGTCCAGACTGGGTTTCGCCTGGCCAAGGCGATCCCGGTAAATCCAAAGATTGGACAGCACGCGCTCAACGAAGTCACGCGTTTCGCGCGCCGGCAGGCTCTCAATAAAGAACAGCGGGTCCGCGTCGTATTCGATTTCGCGCTTCCATTTCCGCAAGTTCCCGGGCCCGCCATTCCAGGCCATCACCATGCGCATGAGGTCTCCTTGGATATGTGGCTCGTTCAGCAATATCTTGATATATTGCTGGCCCAGCTTGAGGTTCGTCTGCGGATCATAGAGCCTGTTCCGGCCGCGCGCCTGACGGAGCCTGCGATCCTTGGCGACGAAGCTGGCTGTCAGCGGCATGATCTGCATCAGCCCGCGCGCCCCGGCCCAACTTTTGGCCTTTGGATTGAATTTGCTCTCTTGGCGAATCAGGGCGTAAACCAGCGCGCGGTCAACCTGGAAGCCCGCCGCCGGCGCCCAATGGGGGATGGGATAGGCGCCGCCGTCATACCCGCCGCCGTCCGGGAATAAGCGATCACTTAACCGCACCGCCAGCGACGCCATGCCGGCCGCATCCGCCATGGCCAGCAGGCTCTCCACCTGACTCCGGCTGACGACGCGGGACAAATTCCGCAGTTCGCGCCCGGCGCGCTTGATCTGGCCGGCTTCCATCAACGCCAAGGCGCGGCGCCCGCGCGGGCGTTCGCTTAGAGCCGTCACCGCTTCCTGGTTGGCCGCGTCCAACCGCCAGCGGTATTTAACCTCCCGGCCCAGCACGCGAGCCGCCAATAGTCCGTAAAAAGTCCGGGCGTGCCTTGCCGCGCGGCGCAGGTATTCATTCACCTCCGCCGGTTGGCGCGTCACCATCAAGGCCCGCGCGGCCCAGAAGGACGCGGCCCCATCAATCCAGGGGTCGGAAAACCCGGCGTCGCTCGCCGCCTTGAAATGCTTGGCGGCGGCTTCGTGGTTCTTCTTTTTCCAGTGCGCCAGACCCATCGCCCAGTTGGCTTCCGGCAGCAACCGTCCCGAACGCCTGACCGCATCACCCGCCCACTTCAACGTCCAATCAGTACGCCCGTGATGGAAGTAACGCAAACCCAGCCAAGCTTTTAACTGATCACGTTCCTGGGGCGACAACAACTGCGCCGTTCGTTTTTGCAGGATAACGCGCTTGGCGACCAGGGTGTGTCCGCGGCGCAGCGCCTTGCGCACCCGGTGGCGGATGTTGTGCGCTTCTCGGCGCTGCTTTCTGGTCAGACGTTTCCGGGGCAAGGTGATTTTACCGCGCACGCCAACGCTGGAGGCGCCGGCGCCGTGCGTCTCGTAAACCGGACGCGCCGGTAACTTCGCCGGCGGTTCGGGATGCTTCCAATTTCCCGGCCGGCGGCGGAGCGCAAGCTTATAAAGCCGGGTTGCGTCGGGGTGGTCGGCGTAATCCGCCATATAGGCTTTCAACTGTTTATAGGTAGAACGCCACTTATGGGGATGGAGATAGCGCTGCGCCAGCACATGGCCCATCAACAGCGTATCATCCAACCGCTTGATCAAGTTGTCCGCCGCTTTCCACTCGCCGTCCTCTTGCAGGGCGAAAATTTCCGTGTAGCGCGCGGCGTCTTCGGCGGACAGAATTTTGGGCGGGCCGGACGCGGCCCGGGGGGTCGTCTCAACGGCTTTGAGCGGCGGCAAGGCGGCTGCTTCCGGTTGCGCCGCGGCGGGCCTGGAGACAATCAAGACGGCGCCAAAAAAGAGAGCCGCCGCCGCGGCGGAACGCGGCGTTTTCGAGGTCAAGCCGGTCATTGAATTCTTAACCAGGTCCCTTGCAACGCGAGAGGACAATCTCCCCATGAGCCGCCTGGATCAAGCGCTTCACGGTGTGAACGCAACAAGACAAACGGCTTTGAGCGGCCCTTATCCCATATTTTAATATGGGTTACCAGCAAACATTCACGCATGAGATTATGAAGATAATCTGGCCTTGATGGCCAACATGTCCCGCCAGGCTTGGCGCTTCATCGCTGGTGTGCGGAGCAAATAAGCGGGATGGTGCAAAGCCGTCGCGGGGATTGACGAAACCGCGCCAGGCGCCCGGTAGTCGTACCATTTCCCGCGAAGACGGCTGATGCCCATGGTTTGGTTGAGCAACAGTTTCGCCGATGGCCCGCCGACGCAGATAATCAATTTCGGCTTCATGACGGCAATCAGGCGTTCCACGAAGGGCAGGCAGACCGCCTGCTCTTGTGGCGTCGGCGTGCGGTTTCCAGGCGGGCGCCAGAATACCGTGTTCGAGATCAAGACCATGTTCCGGTCGAGGTCAATGGACGCCAGCATCTTGTCCAACAATTGTCCAGACGCGCCGACGAACGGCAGCCCCTTGCGGTCCTCTTCCGCGCCCGGTCCCTCGCCGATCAGCAGAATTTCCGCGTCCGGATTACCATCGGTGAAACACAGATTGGCGGCCCCCTTCTTGAGCGCGCAGCCGTCGAAACCCTCCAAAGCCTTTCTTAAAGCGGCGACGCTATCGCATCTAGCGGCTAGTTCCCGGGCCGACTTGACGGCTTGTTCATCGGATATGGCCGGTTCCGCTTTTGGACGAATCAAAGCTTTTTGGCCACCACCGGGAGGCGGCGGTTCCGGACTCACGGCGCTGGCTTGCCGGAGGGCGCCGTCCCGCGCCCGCTTCGCCCCGGCTTCAGCCGCGCTGAGGGCGAACTTGTCAACCGGCGTGTCGCTAAGCGCCGCATCGACGCCGGCGTCGACATACCATTGTAAGAGCGCTCGGACGGATTGAGGCCGCATACTTCAAGGTTAGGGCTTTTCGGCCCAAGATTGAACCTCGAAAATGCCTGGTTTATTTTCAAGCCGCCCACCCGCGCGGAATGGTCCCCCGATTGGTTTCAAGCCTGATTGGTTTCAGGAATGTTCCCCGGACATTTCGGTTACTTTTTAGAACCATCCTGGAACCATCGAAGTCAGCGCAAATCTGATTAACCGGGCGTTCGACCCGATTTTTCGCTGTTTACTCACGCGGCGTCGTTTTCAGTCCGTTATCCAGTTGCTATAAACCGCTAAACGTGCCGGCGCTCAGCCGGTGCGAAAACACAACAAGAGGAAAACGGGGCCGCATATGCAACGGGAGTCCATGGAATTTGACGTGGTGGTCGTGGGCGCGGGGCCGTCAGGTCTGGCCGCTGCGATCCGCTTGAGACAGCTCGCCGAGGAGACGGGCCGGGAAATCAGCGTCTGCGTCATCGAAAAAGGTTCGGAAGTGGGCGCCCATATTTTGTCGGGCGCCGTTTTCGAGCCGACCGCGCTCAATGAGCTTATCCCCGACTGGAAAGAAAAAAGCGCGCCGCTGAACACACCCGCCAGGAAGGACAAGTTTCTTTTCTTGGGCCCCGGCGGTGATCTGCCCATGCCGACGCCGCCGGCCATGCGGAATCACGGCAACTACATCATCTCGCTTGGCCTGTTGGTTCGCTGGCTTGGCGAACAGGCGGAAGCCGCGGGCGTCGAGGTTTATCCCGGTTTCGCGGCGGCGGAAATCCTGTTCGATGACGATGGCGCCGTCAAGGGCGTCGCAACGGGAGACATGGGCCTGAACCCGGACGGCACGCCGGGTCCGCAGCACCAGCTGGGGATGGAGTTGCACGCCAAATACACGCTGTTCGCCGAGGGATGCCGCGGCCATCTGTCCAAGCGGCTCATGGAGCGCTTCAAGCTGCGCGACAAGAGTCCGCGCGGCGTTCCGGCCGACCCGCAAACCTACGGCGTCGGCGTCAAGGAACTCTGGGAAGTCGATCCGGAAAAACATCGGGAGGGCCTGATCGTTCACACCATCGGCTGGCCTTTAGACCATGCGACTTACGGCGGATCGTTTCTCTATCACCTGGAAAACAACCAGGTCGCCGTGGGCTTCGTCGTGGGTCTTGATTACGCCAACCCGTATCTTTCGCCTTTTGACGAGTTCCAACGGTTCAAGACACACCCAAGCATCCGCGATGTGTTCGAGGGCGGACGGCGGATTACCTATGGGGCCCGCGCGCTGAACGAAGGCGGCTGGCAATCCATTCCCGGGCTTGAATTCCCGGGCGGCTGCTTGATCGGCTGTTCCGCAGGCTTCCTCAACACGCCCAAAATTAAGGGCAGTCACACGGCCATGAAGACCGGTATGCTGGCGGCGGAAGCCGTCGCCGAGGCGCTGAAATCCGGAGCCGCCCCCAAAGACGGCCTGCCCGCCTATACGGAAAAAGTCAAAGACAGCTGGGTTTGGAAGGAACTGAAGAAAGCCCGGAACATTCGCCCGGCGTTCAAATGGGGCCTGTTGCCCGCCTTGGCCTATTCCGCATTGGACGTCTTTATCTTCCGCGGCGGCGCGCCCTGGACCTTCAAGCATCATGACGATCATTCCGCGCTGAAACCCGCGAGCCGGTGCAAACCCATTGACTATCCAAAACCCGACGGGAAGATCAGTTTCGACAGACCATCCAGCGTCTATCTCTCGGGCGCCTTCCATGAGGAAAACCAGCCGGTGCATTTGACGCTGAAGGATGATGCGGCGCCCATGAAACTCAACTGGCCGACATACCAGGGGCCGGAGGCGCGCTTCTGCCCGGCCGGCGTCTATGAATATGTCGAGGTGGACGGAGAGACGCGGTTCAATATCAACGCCCAGAACTGCGTTCACTGCAAAACGTGCGACATCAAGGACCCCAGCCAGAACATCGACTGGATCGCGCCCCAAGGCGGCGAGGGGCCGAATTATCCGAATATGTGACCTCCGGCCCGTCGTCCCGCTTTGTCATTCCCGGCCCTTCTTTGTCACCCCCGCGCTCTTGTTTCGTCATTCCCGCTCTTTCTTTGTCATTCCCGCGAAGGCGGGAATCCAGCGCGGCGGTCCGCGTTGTTCCGGCCTGCCGGGAGTAATGATGGCCGGTCACGCGCGACAACCGCTCATGCGCGACGAAGGACGCCCTGGACCCCCGCCTTCGCGGGGATGACAAGGTGAAGACGGGAATGACGCGCCGACGCCATGAGGGATCGTCATCCGGGCTCCGCCCTTGCGGGAAGGGCGGTTTTCCAGACTCATGGTTTCTCGTTCCTTTCGGTCATCGTCGGGCTGGACGAAAGACGCTTGCCACGCCGCCAGTCCCGGGGCTTGACGAAACGACCGGACCAAAGGCCCAGGCGGCGGTGTTTGGCTTTGGTTTCCTCGGGGACGAACCGGGCGGAATATCGGCGGTATGCGACGGCCCAGCCGTTCAAGACCATCCACCGGTTCAAGTTCACGCCGCCCACGTGGCAGACGGAAAGGAACCGTCCGTACCGGTCCCGACCGCGGGTATGGCAGGAAACCGGGTTGCCGCCGATCTTTTCGATCAGGGCCTTCGTCGCCGCCGATCCGCACGGCCACTTAGACCCATCGAACTTTCGGCAATGTTGGTTCCGCTCCGGCGCGTCGATACCTTGTAGCCGATGGCGTTCCTTACCCAGATTTATCGAATCGCCATCGACCACGCGAACCAAGCCGCCGCCGTCGGACATGGACCGCGCGGACACGACAAGACCGATGATCAGGACGGCCACATAGGGCGCGGCGTTCATCGAACTCCCCACTGAGGCCAGGGCTTGCGGCACGCCTACCGCAAGATGGCTTCAATTGATCCTGGTGATCGGGGAGTTGGAAAACCGACGTAAGACGGCCCTTGGGTTTTTAGCCGTGAAGCCTGGACATAGCCCAAGCTCCCCGACCATAGGTCAAGGACGGCATTATTTTGGCCAATGCCAAACCACTTACGTCGGGGTTTCCAATCCCCGGAACCGTGCGTCTCGGTTCCAAGGGCTACGTTATAGGGGAATGCGCGTTTGATAAAGAGAAGAGCGTCGCGACGGATCGCGAACGCCCGATTTTCGTGGGATCGACCCGCGAAACGCGCCCCTCAAGGCGCGGCGTTTCGTTGAGGTTCACGACGGAGTCGTCCTGCGCTTTTGCTTCTGTCGTTCCCGTCCCCCATTTTGTCATTCCCGCCTTCGCGGGGGTGACAAGGAGGGCGGGGGTGATGAAATAATAACGCGGTGGTGACGGAATAAGGGAGTGGGAGTGACAAAGTGTGGGCGCGGGAATGACGGATCAAACCTCATGGGAACCGATAAACGTCCGTCATCAAGAATTTATGGATTGCCTGACGCGAATCATTGTACGGAAAATTCCAACGGCAGTTTCGTGATCGGCGCGAACAGCGTTTGCGCCCGCTCCTGACACTCGGATAGACTTTCTCAATTCTTATTAACGGCAAGGCAGAATGCGGCTTTCTTCATCCCTTCGTTTGACTCTCGGCGCCTTGGCGGCGCCTTTCCTCGTTGGCGGCGTGTTTTTCAGCATGTGGATCGCTGATTCCGCGGCGGCCAGGCCGCGTGCGGAGTTGAATGTCCTCAGCAATAATTTCACAGGCAATTACCTGGCCGGCCTTCATGCGCGGCGGGCCCGCGATCTTGGCGCGGCTTCGGATTATCTGCTGGCGGCTTTGGCTAAGGCGCCGGAAACGCCCGGCCTTTTGCGTCAGGCTTTTATCGTCACTTTGGTTGAAGGGCGCATGGAAGAAGCCATTCCTCTCGCCCGCAAGTACCTAGAACAAGAGCCGGATCAGACCATTGCCCGGATCGCGGTCATCGTCGACGACCTGAAACGTAAGGAATACAAGCGAGCGTCCCTCTTGGCCGAAAAGCTAACCAACCGGGGTCTGGGTCTCTACGCCAAACCGTTGCTGAGCGCCTGGATCAAAGCCGGACTGGGCCAAGCGGACGCGGGCGTGACGGATTTGAAATCCCTCGCAGACCGGGTTCCCAGCCTTGCCGGTATTCACTCCGCGCTGATCCAGCACCAGACCGGCGACACGGAAGCCGCCGCCAAAAGTCTGATCACCGTCACCGAAGGGCGCAGCTCCCCCAGCGCCAGGGTCTCACACCTCTTGGGCAACATTTATGAATTGGACGGCAAGCCGGAACTGGCGGAAGCGGTCTATCGCCTGTATTTGAAAAGCAACCCGAACTCGCGCATTTTCGACGGCGAGTTGGAGCGGCTGAAGGCAGGCGGGAAACCGGCCGCCCTGGTCCCGACTCCGCAGGCCGGGGTCGCCGAGGGATTGTTCGGCATTGCGACATCCTTGAACCAGGATCAGGTGTACGAGACCGCCTTGGCGCTCGGGCATTTGGCGCTTTATCTGAAACCGGAGTTTCCCGTGCTGCGCTATACCATGGGCGCCATCCTCGAACGTGAGGGCCGCGATGAGCGCGCGATCGAGATGTATGAAAGCATCGCGTCCGGCTCCGCTTATGATTGGCCGGGTCAATTGCAAACGGCGGGCCTGCTTGGTGATTTGAAACGCGCGAAAGAAGCCGAATCCCGATTGACCGCGCTCTCTGGACAGCGACCGGACGTCGCCGATCCATACGTTGTTCTGGGGGACCTGCTGCGCCGAATGGAGAAATACAAGGAAGCGGCGGCGGCTTACGACAAAGCGGTCGAACGCTCTCTGCCTCTCGATGTTTCCGACACTCAGTTGCTTTACGCGCGCGGCATTGTCCTTGAGCGGTCCAAACAATGGGCGAAGGCCGAGAAAGACCTTAAGAAGGCTTTGGAATTCCGCCCCAACGATCCTTTAATCCTGAACTATCTGGGTTATTCCTGGATTGATCAGGGAGTCAATCTGGACGAAGCGCGCGCGATGATCGAAAAGGCGGTCGAGCAGCAACCCCACGACGGCTATATAGTTGACAGCCTGGGTTGGGCTTATTTCCGCCTCGGCGACTACGAAGGGGCCGTTCGTGAACTGGAACGCGCGATCGAGCTTCGTCCTCAGGATCCGGTGATCAACGATCACCTGGGCGACGCTTATTGGAAAGTGGGCAGAGAGCGCGAAGCGCGATTCCAATGGCGCCGGGCGCTAAACCTTGATCCCGAACCGGGTCAGGTCAAACTGATTGAAAAGAAATTGAAGCAGGGCCTGGATGGCTGACGGCGCCCCGGTCCGGATATTCGCGCCGGCCAAGTTGAACCTTTACCTGCACGTCACCGGCAAGCGGGACGATGGCCGCCACACACTGGATAGTCTCGTCGCGTTCGCGGATATTGGCGACGTGGTGGTCGCCGAACCCGCCGGTTCGCTCAGCCTCGGCGTTGACGGCCCGTTCGGCGCGGATTTGGCGGACGAACCGGACAACCTGGTTCTGCAGGCCGCGCGGGCCTTGCGGAAAGCTGCGGGCGCGCCGTCCGGCGCCAGGCTTACGTTGACCAAGAACCTGCCCATCGCATCCGGCGTCGGTGGAGGTTCCGCCGACGCGGCCGCCGCCCTGCACGCCCTGGCGGCGCTCTGGAACGTCTCTTTAAGCAAGGATGACGTCAAGGCCCTGTGTTCGCCATTGGGGGCGGACGTGCCTGTCTGTTTTCACGGGCGGTCGGCCTATATGGGCGGCGTTGGCGAGAAGATCGCCGACGCGCCCCCTTTGCCCTCCGCCGCTATCGTTCTGGTTAATCCGGGCGTTTATGTCCCGACGCCGCCGGTCTTCAGGGCGCGAACCGGTCCGTTCCAGGTGTCGGACCGCTTCGGCGGCCCTATCCAGGACGCCGCCCACTTGGCGAGACTCCTGAAAAGCCGTCGGAACGGTCTCACGGAAGCAGCCGTTTCCCTGGCTCCCGTTATCGGCGAGGCGTTGCGCGCGCTTGAACAAACGGACGGCTTGTTGCTGGCTCGCATGATGGGGTCTGGCGCGACGTGTCTTGGGTTATTTGGCTCCGCCGCCGCCGCCAAGGACGCCGCCGCCGTCCTGGCCGCCGCTCGTCCCGGCTGGTGGGTGCGGGCTGGAAATCTGCTCGCCTGAATCGCTCGGTGAAATGGCGTTGAAAACGCGCTTGCGGGGTTGAGCGTTAATTATTATGGTCCGCGTCTTGTTAGCGCCAAGCGGCGCGGCGAAGTGGCACTGGGGTGTGGCGAAGTGGTCTAACGCACCGGTTTTTGGTATCGGCATTCCTAGGTTCGAATCCTAGCACCCCAGCCATCGTCCCCGAACGCCCATGTCCGCCGCCAAACCCTTTGTTTGAGCAGCGGGGCTATGTCCGTGACGCCGTTTTTCGGGCATGTTGAGAACATATTGGTCAAAACATGGAAGAAACCGGGCAGAAAATGCGGCAACGCCGGCGGCCTATCGAGTCGAGCGGCAATGAGATTTCCATTTCAGGCGAAGTCCCCAAAGAAGATTTCCGCATACTTGCGTCAAGATTATACGTATTGACGGAGCGTCAGGGCTATACGGACATCCGGTTGGATTTTTCCGACTGTTCGTTTGCGCCCTCGTCCTTCATGCTTCCCACGGTGGCGATTTGTCACAAACGCCAATCCGAAGGGGTGGATATAGACCTGATTCCGCCGGATGATCCGAAACTTCAAAAGCTATTCAATAACACGAACTGGGCGCACTATATCGACCCCCGGCGCCATGATGAGTCTCATTATGAAGGCGTGGAAAATGTCCCCGCGATCAAATACAAAACCCATGACGGGCAACACGCCGCCGTTGACCGGGCAATTGACGCGATACTCTCATCGCTATCGGCATTTGATCGAAACAAACTCAAGGCGCTTGAGTGGGCCTTGAACGAGGTCACGGATAATGTGCTGAATCACGCCCAAACTCAACATGGCGGTTTTTTGCAGGTCTCATTATATCCGGAGACGTATCATGTTGAGTTTATCGTGGCGGACGCCGGTATTAGCATCCCGAACTCTCTTGAAATTAAGAACCATGAGAGAGCGCTTGAGGAAGCCATTAGGGAAGGAGTAACGAGAGATAAGGAAACAAACGCGGGTAACGGCCTTTTTGGCAGTTACTCGATAGCGGTTCGTTCGGGTGGAGAATTTCGATTACACTCTGGATTGGCGAACTTGATAGCCTCGAAAGATGGGCGGGTTTCCTTGTCCCCGTCACGGCAGTATTATCCCGGGACTGTCGTCGTGGTTCGCGTGGATTGCTCGAAGGAAGGGCTGTTGGACGAGGCTTTGCGGTTCCGCGGAGCCCCCCATGATCCGCCGTATGATTATGTCGAACGAAGGTATGAGAGCGACGTCGACGGGGAAATGACCATCAATTTGCGTGACGAAACCCCCTCATTCGGGTCGAGGGAAGCGGGAAAATCGGTAAAGGTAAAAATCACAAACCTGCTCCAAATGAACCCGAACGCGGTTCTAAGGATAGATTTTAAAGACGTTCCCATCATCTCAAGCAGTTTCGCGGATGAGGTTTTTGGAAGAATTTTTACTGAATTAGGGCCGGTTGGATTTATGAAGCTGATACATCTGGAGAACGTCGATAAAACAGTTCAGAACCTTATTGATCGGGCGATAACACAGCGCGTGTCAAATACAGCCTCTGGCGGTTTGGGATAACCCATGTGCCCGGGAAGAGCTTATCTTCCGGGGGGTCTTCATCGGCGGGTCCGCTAGCAAGCTTTGCTCAAGCTGCGGGCGCTTGATCAAGAAGCCGCCACGGTTCCGGCAAAAACCATGAAGATTCATCGGGTTATCCCGCCGGAAGGCAATGAGAAGAAAACACCTAGGTTTCTTGTCGATACGCTCGTTTGCTTCGTTCTTGTCTTGAGCATTCAAAAAAAGAGCCGGAGGGAAATCATGAACCGGTATTCCCTCGGAAAGTGGATGGGGACTCCCGAAGCCTATATCTTTACCGCGTCTCCCAGATCGCGCGGACTTGATCGGCGAGCGTCATGGGGTCGAACGGTTTAGAGATCACATCCAGCGCGCCCAGTTCCTTGAAGCGCTCAATCTCGCCGGGCATGGCTTTAGCCGTGAAGAAGACGATCGGGATGTCGGTCATTTTCGGCATTTCCCGCAGTTTGGCGAGTGTCGCCGGGCCGTCCATATGCGGCATCATGACGTCCAGCAAGATCAAGTCGGGCGAAAAACCGTCCGCCGCTTCCAGCGCATCGACGCCGGACTCGCACATACAAAGCTCAAACCCGCCGACGGCTTCCAACGCCAATTGGGCGACGGCGCGAATGTCCGGCTCGTCCTCCGCGTACAAAATCTTTTTCAATTCGGCCATGAGTTCTCGAAACGGCATGAGGAAATCGCCATCACCATGACAGACGATAAATTTCTAGACAAGAACCTTGGATCAAGAACGCGCTCCCCCGGAGGACGACGAGCCTTCCGCCGGATCCAAGTCCTCTGCTGTAATGCCGCCTGTCACGGATAATAACGCTGTGTCATCCACCTGGTCATCCTCGTCAATTCGCGGAATGACGGCGCCGTCCTCGTCCACTTCGCCCGTCAAATCCCATTCACTCCTGGGATCAAGTTCGGCGGCCATATAAGTCGTTGTGGTAACGGACTGGAAGTCAGCCTGTTCCCCGGCCGGCAGAGCGGAGCGTTGAGTCATCCGATAAAGGGCGAAACCGGCCATGCCGCCCGAGACAACGGCGCAGAAAAGGAATAAACCGGACGGACCGGTTGCCTCCATCATGCCCGAAGCGGTCAGCGGCCCCAGCGTCGCGCCGAGTCCATAGGCCATTAACAGGCCCGCGGACGCGGGCACCATGTCGCTGGCTTCCAGGTAGTCGTTGGTGTAGCTGACAGCCAGGGGATAGAAGATAAAGATCAAGCCGCCGAAAATCCCGGTCAGGACATAGAGGGCAAGACGCGGGAAATCCTCGCCCGGGATCAGGGCCAGGCAGACAAATGCCGTGATGACGGCGCACACTAAAATGATCCGCCGCCGGTCGAACAGATCGGACAGTTTCCCGATCGGATATTGAAGCGCCAGTCCGCCGATACTGACCGCTCCCATGAGGATGGAGGTTTCCCCCGTGGTCAGGCCGATCTTTTGGGAGAACACGGGACCCAGACCGAAGATCGCGCCCAAGAGCGCGCCGGCCGCGAACGAGATGATCATGCCCAACGGGGAGATGCCGTAGATATCGCGTAACCGGTAGCGAACATTGGGCGGCGGCGGCGGCGCCTGCACACGGGTGAGGGCTATGGGGATCACGGCGAGTGACAGGACGGCGGACGCGATCACATAGATCACAAAGCCTGTTTCATCCGGCACGTTGATCAAGAACTGGCCCATCCCGAGCGCCAGGGACACGACCGCCTGATAAAGCGCGAAGACCTGGCCGCGGATGGCGTTTTCGGATCGCTCGTTGAGCCAGCTTTCCACGCACATGAACAGGCCCGTCAGGCACACCCCGCTGACGAAGCGGAGCGCAAACCAAAAATAAGCGTCCGTATGGAGCCCGTGAAAGAGGGCCGTCGCCGAGAACATTGAGGCAAAGGCGGCAAAGGCCCGGATATGGCCCGCGCCGGCGATCAACCGCTGGGCGAAGCCCGTCCCCGTCAAAAGGCCGAGATAGAAGGCGGCCGAGACGACGCCAATGGCCAGCGAGGACCAATTCGCTTCCGCCATGCGCAGTCCGATGACGGTCGCCAAGGCGCCGGAGCCCATCATCAGAAAGGCCATACTGACCAACAAAGACAGCACGGATAGCAGCGTCTGACGCACGGCTTGAACCCACCCGGCAAAACGGTCGTTTGAAGAGCGCTTACATGGGAACGAACGTAAGCTTCATCGACCATAGTTTCGAGGCTTCGAAAAGCGTCGCCGCGACATTCCATGGCCGCGAAACGACATCCCGCCAATCCCGCAGTTAGCCTGAAAGCGCCGCCGCGTGATGCGCCATATGATCGCCGATGAAACTCGCGATGAAGAAATAGGAATGGTCGTAGCCCGCCTGCATGCGGAGCGTGCAGGGCTGACCCGCGTCCCGGCAGGCCGCTTCGAACACCCAGGGCTTCAGTTGCTCATCCAAAAAGCCGTCCGCCGTCCCCTGATCAATCAGGATTTCGCCCGGCGCCTTGCGCCCCGCGCGGATCAACTCCGTCGCGTCATAGGGCTTCCAGGTTTCCTTGTCGGTCCCGAGATATCCCGTCAGCGCTTTCAGCCCCCAGGGGCAATCGCACGGATTAACGATGGGCGCGAAGGCTGAGACGCTCATGAAACGATCCGGGTTTTTCAACGCAATGGTCAGCGCGCCGTGTCCGCCCATGGAATGACCCATAATGGATTGCCTGGATGAATCCAGGGGCAGCCTGCCCGTGACGGCGGCGGGCAGTTCATCATTGATGTAGGAATACATCCTGTAATGCTCTGTCCAGGGAGCTTCCGTCGCGTCCACATAGAACCCGGCGCCGGAACCGAAATCGTAAGCGTCGTCCTCACCGGCGATGTTCACGCCGCGCGGGCTGGTGTCCGGCGCGATGACCATGAGGCCGTATTCGGCGGCGTAAGCCTGAACGCCCGCTTTCACGGTGAAGTTCTCCTCCGTGCAGGTCAGGCCCGATAACCACCAGATGACGGGCGCCGGTTCCTTCCGGGCTTGTTCGGGAGTGAAGACCGAAAACCGCATCTCGCAACCCAGTATGGCGGACGCGTGTTTGTAAATTGCCTGCACCCCGCCGAAGGACCGGCTTTCGGAAACGATTTCGAGAGACATGCCCCAAACCCTTCTATCGTTTCCTTCCACCTTCGCCCGCCGGGCGGCGGGCGAAGATGTGGTTGGCGATATAGGTCATGACGATTTCGTCCGCTTGATTGACCACGCTGTATTTGATCTTGGTGTAACCCCGGTCCGATTTGCTCTCGCTGGCCCGGCTTTCCGTGACTTCCGCCTCGACATAAAGCGTATCTCCGGGGCGCACGGGCTTCAGCCAGCGCAATTCGTCCAGACCCGGCGAGCCCATGGAGCATTCATTCATGATGTTTTCCTGAAACCAGAGGCGAAACGCGATCAACAAAGTTTGAAAGCCCGACCCTATGACGCCCTTGAACGGCCCGTCCCTGGCCGCTTGAGCGTCCACATGAAACGGCTGCGGGTCCCAGTTCCAGGCGAACTCCATGATTTGCGCTTCGGTAAGCGTGGCGCCTTTGGTGCGGAACTTTTGTCCGGCATGGAAATCTTCGAAGTAGAGCGTGTTCATCAAGTCGTCTCGTCAGATGCGGGAAGGGGCTTAAAGGTGTTATTGATCGGCTTCAATCCAATCGGCGAAGGGGTCCGCGTCCGGTCCGCCGCTTTCCAAGACGCCGGCGCGTTGCAGGGTTTTTACAACGAAGACGTTCTCGCGAATGGTTTCCGGCGCTAAATCGTAAGCGGTCGTAAAATCGTCCCTTGCGCCGTCAAAATCGCCGGAGACTTGCTGTAACAGCGCGCGGGTGAAGTAGCCGCGCCAATCTTCCGGGGCCAGTTTGATCGAGGCCTCGCAGTGCCGGGCCGCGGCCAGGACCTTGCCCCGCTGGGTGAGCGCGCGGCAAAACATGCGCCGCGCCTTGACATTCTCCGGATTGACCTGGACGGCGCGCTTGAATTGTTCCAGCGCCAAAAGCTCCTCGCGGACCCGCGTGAGGGCGCGCCCAAGGAAATAGTAACTGTCCGATAAATCCATGCGGTTGAGTTGTTCGCTTTTCACCGCCTCCACCAGCAGCGCGACGGCGGCGCGGTAGTCTTTGTCTTGCAGCGCCTTGACGCCGGCCGCCATATTCAACCTGGGGCGGGAGATTTCGGATTTCCCCGATCCCGCAGTTTCCGGCCCGTCGTTGGCGAAAAGGGGGAAGGCGCCGCCAATCGCCATGAGAAGGGCGAGAGCGGTCACAGCCGGAATGTTCATGGAGCCGCAAAACATGGGGCGGACTATGCATGGAAATTCAAACGGACGCCAGCCGCGCCCGCTCTGGATTCGGCGCACGACGACGCGTCCTTTCCGCGCCGTCAGAACGTCACCACGCTCCGGATCGATTTGCCTTCATGCATCAAATCGAAAGCCGAGTTGATCTCGCCGAGAGGCAGAACGTGCGTGATCAGGTCATCGATATTGATCTTCCCCTCCATGTACCAATCGACGATTTTGGGAACGTCCGTGCGGCCCCGGGCTCCGCCGAACGCCGTGCCCCGCCAGCTGCGGCCCGTGACCAACTGGAACGGCCGGGTGGAGATTTCCTCGCCCGCGCCCGCGCCCGCGACGCCGATGATGATGCTCTCCCCCCAGCCCTTGTGCGCGCATTCCAGCGCCTGGCGCATCAGCGTGGTGTTTCCGACGCATTCAAAGGAATAATCTGCGCCGCCCTTGGTGAGATCGACCAGATAAGGCGCCAAGTCGCCCTCCACCTCCCCCGGATTGACGAAATGGGTCATGCCGAATTTCTCGGCGATCGCCTTTCGGGCCGGGTTGACGTCAACGCCGACGATCATGCCGGCGCCGACGAGACGCGCGCCCTGAATGACGTTAAGGCCAATACCACCCAGTCCAAATACAACGACATTGGAGCCGGGTTCCACTTGCGCCGTGTTGATGACCGCGCCAATGCCTGTCGTGACGCCGCAACCGATGTAGCAGATCTTCTCGAACGGAGCGTCCTCGCGGACCTTGGCGAGCGCGATTTCCGGAACCACCGTATGATTGGCGAAAGTTGACGTCCCCATATAGTGGAACACTTTTTCGCCGTTCAGACTGAACCGCGACGTTCCGTCCGGCATGAGGCCCTGGCCCTGGGTCGCGCGGATTTTTTGACACAGATTGGTTTTCGGGTTGAGGCAGTATTCACACTCGCGGCATTCCGGCGTGTAAAGGGGAATCACGTGATCGCCGGGCTTCAGCGATTTCACATCCGGACCGCATTCGACGACGACTCCGGCGCCCTCATGGCCCAGGACGGCGGGGAAAATGCCCTCCGGATCATTGCCCGAGCGCGTGAATTCGTCCGTATGGCAGACGCCCGTCGCCTTGATCTCGACCAGGACCTCGCCCGCCTTCGGGCCTTCCAGGTCAACAGTCTCGATGGATAATGGTTCTCCGGCCTTGAAGGCCACGGCGGCTCTGGTCTGCATTGATCTCTCCCGGTCTTTAGGATGTTCCGGCGCGGTGACGACCGATACTTGCCCCACGAAACCCCGACTATGCCGGGTCGCATTTTATGGAGCAACCGTCATCCGATTCATCATTCGTAAAGATTCTGGAGTCATATTTTCCTTGGGACGACGAAATCGAGTGTGTCGGAGCGACGCAGACAAGCCAACGAAATTCCCTTCCGCGGCTTGAGCTTAAACACCTCGGCGATGCAGGAGGTCTAAAGTCATGCGACGCATGTCTTCATCCGCCAAAATGACCGTACCGGTCACGCCGGGCGCCCCGCCCGGCGTCATGACCGCGGCCGCGCGGGCGGCGACCGCCATTCTCGAAAGCCGTCCCCTGGGAAACCTCCCTATTTCCCAGTACCCGTAAATCGAGGCCCGGCGGGTTCCCCAGACTCCCTCTCCTTCCCACCCGCCGGGTCTCGTAACGGGAATTTCCGCGATTGAGGTCAAAATTATCCCGAGAAGGGATCGGATTAACCGCGTTCAAAATCCCGGCCCCGGCCCCGATCAGACGCGCTCTTCAGTTTTTTCCGCCCGTGATAATCGCCTGGGGCGGCGTCTTGCCGAGAATCATGTCTGCGGCTTTTTCCGCGATCATGATGGTGGGCGCGTTGGTGTTCGCGGATGGGATCATCGGCATGATCGACGCGTCAACGACGCGAAGGCCGTTCAGTCCGTGAACTTTCAACTCGTCGCTGACCACGGTGGATGGATCGGTTTCGGGGCCCATCCGGCACGTTCCGACGGGATGGAACACGGTAGTGCCGCGTTCCTTGGCGATTTGTATCAGCTCGTCGTCTGTCCGGACGTGCTCGCCCGGATAAAGTTCCCCGGCGAAATAGGGTTCCATGGCTTTGGTGTGAAAAAGCGCGCGTCCCTGTTTCATGCCGGACAGAATGACTTGCCGGTCGATTTCCTCCGCCAGGTAATTGGGCTGAATCTCGGGCTTCTCGAAGGGATCGCTTGAGCGCGCCTTCACGTATCCCGCGCTTTCCGGGCGCTGCTGCCAAGTCGCCATGGTCATGCCGGGGAAACTGTCCAGTTCCGACTGAACGCCTTCTTTGTAACTCGCCGGCGTGAAAGAGACCTGCAGGTCGCTGACGTCCACTTCCGGACGTGATTTCCAAAAAATATAAAGCAGCGTTGGGCTAAGCGACAAACAGCCCTTGCGCGTCAGGCCGTAACGCAAGACCTCGCGCGCCAGGCGCCAGCCTCGAATCCGTTCGTTAATACTGTCCGTGTTCCGCACCCGAGCCGTGAAGCGAACGCCGTAATGGTCGCGCAAGTTCTTTCCGACGGCGGGAAGCGCATGAAGCACGTCCCGGCCGATGGCGCTCAAATCTTCCGGGTCGCCGACGCCGGACACTTGGAGCAATTGGGGGGAATTGAAGGCCCCGCCGGAGAGGATGACTTCTTTTTCCGCCCGGATTTCCTCTTGCTGGCCGCTTCGTCCGCCCCGGCGGTAAACAAGTCCGGTGACGCGCTTTCCGTCCAGCGTCAGCCGTTCCACATGGGCGTTCGTTATCACCCGAAGGTTCGGGCGCTTGCGCGCGGGTTTCAAGAAAGTCCGCGCCGTGCTTTTTCGAAGACCTTCGTGGATCGCCCGCTGGGTGTAGGCGAACCCCTCTTGGCCCGCGCCGTTATAATCAGGGTTTCGCCGCATCCCCATTTCTTCCGCCGCCTTGACGCAGGCTTCCGTCAAGGGGTGCGTCCAGTCGATATCGGTAATCGGGAGCAAGCCATCGCGTCCCCGGAACGTGTCGTCGCCATCCCCGATTCGCCGTTCGGATCGCTTGAAATAGGGCAGCACATCCGCGTAGCCCCAGCCCCGATTGCCGCGCTGGGCCCAGGCGTCATAGTCAAATCGGTTGCCGCGGGTATAGATGTGGCCGTTGATGGAGCTCGACCCGCCGAGCGTCTTGCCGCGGGGGACGGGGATGGCGCGGCCCGCCGTGCCTTCGGAGGGCGCGCTTTCGTACATCCAGTTGATGGCCGGGTTCTTGATTGTCTTAATGAAACCCGCCGGTATGTGGATGAACAGATTCCGGTCCGCCGGGCCCGCCTCCAACAAACACACTTGATGCTGACCGCTTTCGGTCAAGCGGTTGGCGAGCACGCTGCCCGCCGAACCGGCGCCGATGATCACGTAATCGTGGGACTCCGTCACTTTGTCACCCCCTTGATCTTTGACTTGACCTTTGAAACCAAGCCCTTGGCTGATGGGCTAAACTTGATGAGCTTGGAAAGCGGCCTTGGCATCATATCCCAGGCAACGGCTGAAATCATTTTCAGACGCCGGGGTTTTCATATCCGTCATTCCGGCGAAAGCTGGAATTCAACGGTTGAGGGCGGCTCCCGGCGGTCGCCGGGGCGACGTCTCCCCTTCCACCCATTATCGCTGAATTTTTCGTTGCATCGTTTGGTCCCGCGCAGCACCCTAGTCCGCGTATCGGGAGGACATCATGGCGAAACTGCTGACGCCCGGGCAACAGGCGGGGTATGACGCAAACGGGTTTGTCCCGCGCGTTCGCGTGATGGATGAAACGACCGCCGCCCGGTATCGAAAACGATTCGAGGCTTACGAGGCCGCGAACGGCGGCTGGTACGAACTGTCAAAAGGCCAGAAACTCCATCTGCTTCAAACCTGGGTGGCCGAATTGGTTCGCCACGCGAAGATTCTGGATGCGGTCGAGGATGTTTTGGGACCCGACATTTTCTGCTGGGGGACGTCGCTGTTCGTCAAAGATCCAGGCAATGAGAGTTTTGTGTCCTGGCATCAAGATTCGACCTATTGGGGATTGTCGAGGCCGGACGTGGCGACGGCCTGGGTGGCGCTATCCCCCGCGACGAAAGTCAGCGGCTGCATGAAGATGGCGCCCGGGTCTCACAAGTGGGGCCAACTGTCCCATTCGGATACGCTTGACCCCGACAATCTGTTGACGCGCGGGCAAGAAATCGCCGTCGCCGTCGATGAAAAAGACGCTGTTTGGACGCCGCTTCAACCGGGTGAGATTTCCATTCACAACATCCGCACCGTTCATGCGTCCGAGCCAAACCGGTCCGAAGACCGGCGCATCGGGGTTGCGATTCGCTATATCGCGCCGCACGTCGAGCAAATCGAGGCGCCGGGGGATAGCGCCTGGCTAGTGCGCGGTGAGGACAAATTCGGCCACTTCATCCACGAAACACCGCCTGAAAACGACATGGACGAAGCCGCGCGGGCGGAACACGCCCGCATCATGAAGCTCCGCCAAGGGGTGCTTTATAAGGGGGTGCGGGGCAAACCCGCCCATGCAACCATCGACGCGGCGGAATGACGGCGGCTTGCCTTTGCCGCTGGCCAGTGTAGTCTCCGCCTACCTCAACCATAGCTTGGCGCTGACTCATGACCGATCCCATTGACGCAAAAGGCCCGCTGTCGGGTCTTCGTATTCTCGACCTGACCCGCATTCTGGCGGGTCCCACCTGCGCACAGTTGTTCGGCGACTTGGGCGCCGATGTGATCAAGATCGAACGTCCCGGTTCGGGCGATGACACCCGTACCTGGGGTCCCCCGTTCCTGAAGGACGCGGATGGGAACGATACGACGGAGAGCGCGTATTATCTTTGCGTCAACCGGAACAAGCGGTCGGTTACCGTGGATTTTTCCAAGCCCGGAGGCGTAAAATTGCTGAAGCGGATTCTCGCCAAATGCGACGTGCTGATCCACAACCTGAAGGCTGGCGGCTTGGACAAATACGGTCTCGCCTATCATCAGTTGAAAGAAGAATTCCCGGGTCTGGTCTATTGCGCGATCTCGGGCTTTGGCCAAACCGGACCCTACGCCAAGCGCGCCGGTTACGACGCGCTGGCCCAGGCCATGGGCGGCGTCATGTCCGTGACTGGCGAGCCCAAAGGCGAACCCATGAAAGTGGGCGTCGGCATCGCGGACATCATGACCGGCATGTACGCCTCGACGGCGATTCTCGCGGCCCTTCGTCACCGCGACGCCACGGGGCGGGGCCAGATGATCGACGTCAGCTTGCTGGACACGCAGGTCTCATGGATGGCGAACGAAGCGCTGAATTATTTGATTTCCGGCGAAATCCCGGAACGCCGCGGCAACCAGCATCCGAATATCGTGCCTTACCAAGTGTTCGAAACATCCGATGGTCACTTCTTTGTCGCCGCCGGCAATGATGGACAGTTCCAAAAGTTCTGTACTTTCGGCAACGCCCCGGAATTGCTCGAGGACGAGCGGTTCAAAACCAACCCGTTGCGCTTGAAGCACCGCGAAGACCTGATCCCGCTTTTGGCCGAGATGACCATGAAGAAGACGTCCGAGGAGTGGATTGAGGGATTGAGCGGTTTGGGAGTGCCGGCGGCGCCTATCTACAACATGAAGCAGACTCTCGAAGATCCGCATATCTTGGGCCGGGGCATGAAAATAGAAATGGATCATCCCTTAAGCGGAACCGGCAAGGTTCCGCTGCTGGGCAACCCGCTTCATATGTCGGAAACGCCGCCGGCTTATCGCCGCCCGCCGCCGACCCTCGGTCAGCACACAGACGAGGTGCTGGAGGAAATGCTGGAGTTGGACCATGCCGCCCGGCAAGACCTTCGGAACGAAGGATTGATTTGATCTGGTCCTATAGAGGACTTTTGGGTTGACGATCCGAACTCAGGGGTTTTACGTGATTAAACCCTGAATTATTGGAGTTAGACTGGATGTTCGACCTCACTTCCGACCAACGCGCTCTGCGGCTGAAGGCTCGAGACTTGGCGGAAGGGCACGTCGCGGCGCGGGCGGCCGAGGTTGATCAGACGGAGGAATACCCCTGGGATACGGTCGAGTTGCTGAACGAGGCCGGCTTTATGGGCATGACAGTGCCCCAAGCCCATGGAGGGCAGGGACGGGGCTTTCTTGACGCCGTGTTGGTCATCGCCGAAATGGCGAAGCACTGCGGCGTAACGGCCCGAATTGTCGTTGAGGCCAACATGGGCGCGATTTCAGCGGTCATGAAATACGGCTCCGAGGCGCAAAAAGAATGGGCGGCGGGGTACGTGCTCGCGGGCGATAAGCCGGCCATTTGCATCACCGAACCGGATGCCGGAAGCGCGGCGGCCGAAATGACCACGCGCGCCGACAAGCAAGGCGATGTCTATGTCCTGAACGGCGTCAAGCATTGGATCACCGGTGGCGGGGTGTCGAAACTTCATCTGATTTTTGCCCGTGTCTTTGAAGACGGCGTCGAGCAAGGCATTGGTGGATTCCTCTGCGCCCGGAACAGTCACAAGGGCCTCGTCATTGGCAAGCGCACGCCGGCCATGGGACTTCGCGGGATTCCCGAAACCCAGGTTCATTTCGAGAATCTGGAAATCCCCGCCGACATGGCGTTGATCCCGCCCGAAGGCGTCAAGCGGGGTTTCGCCGGGCTGATGAATGCGTACAATTCTCAGCGTGTGGGCGCCGCGACCGTGGCGCTTGGTATCGCTCAAGGGGCTTACGAGCGAGCCATGGAATATACCCAAGAGCGCGAACAGTTCGGCCGCCCCATTGCCGAGTTCCAGGGGTTGCAATGGATGCTGGCGGATATGGCGACCCAGACAGCGGCGGCGGAAACCTTGATTTGGCGCGCGGCGGACTCCGCGGCCCGGACGGACGCTGGCTTCCCCGACCCTCTGCTGGCGGCGCAAGCGAAGATCTTCGCGTCCGAGATGGCGATCAAGGTGACGTCCGACGCGCTGCAGTTGTGGGGGGCCGCGGGGTATTCGCGCGAGAATCCCATGGAGCGCATGTATCGGGATGCGCGGATGTTCACGATCGGGGGCGGCACGGCCCAGGTGTTGCGCACGCTGGTGGCGTCCCGGGTGCTGGGCCGCAAGCTGCCTCAAACACGGGATGGCTACACGAAACTCGCCGGGAAAGAAGCTGTTGAAAGAGTGAGGAAGGGTGCCTAGGGGAGCTGATGTTTTAGCGCGCCGTTTGGCGGAAGCGGGTTGCCGACATGCTTTCGGAATCCCGGGCGGCGAAATTCTCACGCTGATGGACTCGCTCGATAAGGCGGGCGTTCGGTTTCATTTGTGCAAGCACGAGAACGCTGGCGGTTTCATGGCCGAGGGGACCTATCACGCGACGGGAGCGCCGGCGGTCTTGTTGGCGACGGTCGGTCCCGGTGTGGCCAATGCGGTCAACACGATCGCCAACGCCATGCAGGATCAGGTGCCGCTGATCTTCCTGACCGGCTGCGTCGACGCGGCGGACACGCATACCTACACCCATCAGATTTTCGATCATCGCGCGGTGCTGGAGCCTATCTGCAAGGCGAGCTTCACCCTCGTCCCCGACGCCGTTGACGTGATCATTGACAAGGCCGTTGCGATCGCCGCGGACGACCGTCCGGGCCCGGTTCATATCGATGTGCCGATCCGCGTGGCGGACGCCATGGTGACCAGCACGCGATCCATCAGGCGAGTGAGGCCGTCGCCCATGCGGCCAGCGGACACGCCGGCCTTCACGCAAGTCCGGGCGAGCCTGGCCGGGGCGGAAAAGCCGCTGATGATTTGCGGCCTGGACGTTCTGCATCACGATGCGTCCCGCGATGTCCGGGACTTCCTGTCGGAATTTCCCATGCCGGTGATCACGACATACAAAGCCAAGGGCGTGGTGCCGGAGGACGATCCTAATTCTATTGGCGCGGCCGGTTTGTCGCCCATGGCCGATGAGATTTTGCTGCCCTTGGTGAAAGAGGCGGACTTCATCTTGTTGGCGGGTTATGACCCTATCGAGATGCGCGCCGGTTGGCGCGACCCCTGGGGACCTGACGCGGACGTTATTGAATTTTCGGCCGTCGCCAACACCCACTATGTTCACCAGACGACCGCGAGTTTCATCGGCCATGTGGGCGCGGGACTGCGGTGTCTTCGCCGCGAGGCGGAACGCGTGAGGGAAACCTGGCCCGATGGCGAACCGGCGGCGGCGCGCAAGAAATTGAGAGAGCTGTTCGCTTCCGGCGGCGCGTGGGGTCCCAATGCGGTTCTGGAGAGTGTGCGAAAGACGCTTCCCAGAGATGGCGTGGCGACCTGTGACACCGGCGCGCACAGGATCGTCTTTAGCCAGATTTGGGAGGCTTATGAGCCGGGCTCGGTGCTGGAGTCCGTCGGGCTTTGCACCATGGGCGTGGCGCTTCCCATCGCAATTGGCCACAAACTGGCGAAACCGGAAACCCCCATTGTCGCCATTACCGGCGACGCGGGGCTTGAAATGGTCCTGGGTGAGTTGGCGACGGCGCGGGATATGAAACTTGCGCTGCCGATCGTCGTTCTGGTCGATGAGTCCCTCGCGCTCATTGAAATCAAGCAGCGCCGGGAGAAGCTCAATAATCTGGGCGTCGATTTCGGCGGAACCGATTTCGCCAAGGCGGCTGAAGCCATGGGCGGCGAGGGGGTGGTCGCCGATACGCCCAGGAAACTGGAAAACGCTATTGCCAAAGCGCTCGCCGCGGATGGTTTCACGGTGATCGCGTGCCCCATCGGCCGTGAGGCGTACGATGGCAAATTCTAGGGGATGCGCGCCTATCACCTTTGCTTGAGGCCGTTGGTTTGGCGCTGAATCGGTCGTATAGTCCGGCGATGGATAAGTTGCAGACCGGAGTTTCCGTCATGGCCAAGAAGCCGAAGATTGAAAAAACGCCTCGGGAATGGCGCGAGCAACTCACCCCCGAACAGTTCAACATCACACGCAAGGCCGGCACCGAGCGCGCCTTCACGGGCAAATACGACAACTGCAAGGAACCGGGCGTTTATTGCTGCGTCTGTTGCGGTGAGCCGCTGTTTGACAGCGGCGCCAAATTCGACAGCGGCACGGGCTGGCCAAGCTTCTGGGAACCGGTCGACGGGGACGCGGTCGAAGAACACACGGATTTCAGTTTTTTCATGAAGCGCACGGAAGTGGTCTGTTCGCGGTGTGACGCGCATCTGGGCCATGTCTTCCCCGACGGCCCGGCGCCGACCGGTCTGCGGTATTGCATGAATTCGGCCTCCCTTGACCTGAAGCCCAGGGATATTGTCGATCTGGAAAACGAAAAGGCCGGATAATTCCACGCTGCGGGGGTGACGCTCTATGCCGTCGAGCAATCCCGTTCTGTAATGGGTACGTAGCCGGGGATTTCCTGGAACCGCTTGATCCAGGCGCGGATGTTGGGAAACAGACCCAGATCGTAACCCCCTTCCCCCGCGACATGGGTATAGCCGTAATTCATGATGTCGGCGATGGTCGCGTTCTCGCCGACCAGCCACGGACCGCCATTCAGACCCATCTCCAGAACGCGCAGCGCGTCGGCGCCTTTTTCCAGCTTCTCGGGCAGCTGTGATTGTTGCAGTTCCGTCATCTCGTCCTGTTCCGTGAGCCAGAAGCGCCGGACGGCGATATTGGGTTCAAGCGTATACTGTTCAAAGAACATCCAGCGGAGCACTTCCGCATGGGCCCGGCGATCCTTGGGCAGAAACGGCGATCCCTCCGCCAAGTAGTGCAGGATGGCGCCTGACTCGGACAGCGTCGTGCCGTCTTCGAACTCCAGAACCGGTATCCGGCCGTTAGGGTTCTTTTCCGTCAAAAAGCGGTCCGTGCGGGTTTCGCCTTCCAGAATATCGTGTTCCGCCAGTTTGAACGGCAGGTTCAAAAACCGCAGCATTAAGCGGCACTTGAAGCCATTACCGGAGGGAAGAAAGTCGTGGAGAACGTACATGACCACTGCCTTGCGCCGGGCATTAGGGTGACGTGAAATTAGATGGCGGTCCCAGGCTCCGCAAGCGAAAGTCGCTCACGAGTTGATGAGATTCGTTCATCGTGGAATGATGGCCCGCCAATAGTTCGAAATTTCTAGAAATATAGTTGTTTAAAATGAAGAAAGGGCGTATATTAGGCGTCATGGATACGAATCTGGCCGCCCGCCAACTGTCCGAACTTGGTAATCCGCACCGCCTTCGGGCCTTTCGTTTGCTGGTGAAAGCGGGGCCGGAAGGTTTGACCGTCGGCGACATTCAGGCGCACTTGGAGATTCCCAAGTCAACCTTGAGCCATCACATTTCGCATCTGGTTTGGGCGGGATTGGTGGCCCAGGAGCGCGAAGGGCGGAACCTCCGATGTTATGCGAATTTCGACGCCATGCGCGGCGTCGTTAACTTCTTGGCCGATGAATGTTGTTTGGGGGTTGCGGTCAACCACGCCGCTCCCGCAAGAACCGGGACGGATGAGTAAGGGATTTCGAGCGATGAGCGAGTCTGTTGTTCAGCCCGGTTCTTTATCGGATTTGTTGAAAAAGACCGACCGGGTCTTGCTGGTCACCCTGGCCGTCATGCTGATGCTTGCCGCATTCGCGCCGGAACAGGTGACGCCCACGGTCACGTTCACCAGCGAAGCCTTGTTCCGTATCGCGCCCTTTATCGTGCTGGCCGTTCTGGCGGCCGCCTGGACCAAGGCGACCGGTCTTGATGGGCAGATCGCTACTGTCTTCAAGGCAAACCCCGTTCCGGCCATTTTCCTGGCGTCTCTGTTCGGGGCGTTTTCGCCGTTCTGCTCATGTGGCGTCGTGCCGATCATCGCCGGGCTCCTGGCGGCCGGTGTTCCACTGGCGCCTGTCATGGCGTTCATGATCGCGTCGCCGCTGATGGACCCGGAAATCTTCATCCTGATGGTGGCTGAGTTCGGTTTGGCCTTCACGCTTGTCAAGGCGGGCGCGGCGGTCGTGCTGGGTCTGACGGCTGGTTACGCCACTCACATGCTGACCGGGCGTGGATTGTTCTCGAGTCCCGTTCGTGATGTGGTCATGGGTGGCTGCGGGTCTGGCTGTAAACCGAAATCCGGTATTAAGGACAAACAGATCGTTTGGCGGTTCTGGGAGGATCGGAATAGCCGCGGCCGGTTCTGGAGTGAAAGCGGGCGGACCGGTTTCTTTCTTGGCAAATGGCTGTTGCTGGCGTTCGTGCTGGAAAGCCTGATGGTGGCCTATATCCCGGCGGAGACCATTGGCTCTTATCTGGGAGGCGATGGATGGTGGACTATCCCGGCAAGCGTTTTGATGGGAATTCCCGCCTATCTCAATGGTTACGCGGCCGTGCCGACAGTGAGCGGTTTGATGGAACTCGGCATGGCGCCCGGAGCCGCCATGGGTTTTATGATCGCGGGCGGCGTCACCAGCATCCCGGCCGCCATGGCGGTTCTCGCGTTGATGAAGCGGGGCGCTTTCGCCTGGTATATCGCCCTGGGTTTGAGCGGCTCGCTTGCATCCGGGGTGGCGGCACAGGGAATTCTCGGATAAGCTTTGAAAATTGGACCTTGGGTGCGTCCCTTCTGCTCGGCGGGTGGCTTCGGGATACCTGAATTTCGATTTTCCATGCTTGGAGGGCGCTCATGCGGAAGTCAGCCGAAAAGACCGTCGCCGCCATATCATTTCACGACAATAAGAACCTCTCCATCGACATTGAAGACATCATTAGCATCGATATCGGTCAGCCCTTGGAAATGACCGAGGGCGTTTGGTTCGTCGATCTGATTATCCGCTCGGACGCCGGTAACGTGTCGCTGCAATTGACCGCCGACAGCTTGGAAAAACTCAAGGCGATTGAAAAAGAAGCTGAATACTAAAGGCGCGCCGCGACGTCCTCTCGGCCAACCCATTGAAGGTTTGACGCGGGTCAAGGCGCCAAGCGGTCCGCCCCGCCCTCGCTCCGTCACCCTCGCGGCGGCGGGGGTCCAGTGGTGACGCCGTTTGGACTCCCGCCTTCGCGGGGATGACGTGCTGGCTTCAGGCGGGATCGTCATGCGAATCCCGCCGGCGGCGCGGCCCGCCGGGGGCGTGACCGGGGTCAAGCCGGAGTCTCAAACCGCCCGAACCATTACAAAAGGGTGTGATTTTGACCGAACGTCTCATTCATGGGGACTCGCGGGCGGAACGCGCCTTGTCACCGCCGGACATGAAAAGCCGCTTTCGGAAAACCGCGGGAATCTCTTCATGACTCACACTGTTACCGTGCCTGAGTTCAACGGTTTGTCTGGAGGGCGTGATGGGCGGACCAAGACGTAAACGGAGCGGCAGGCGGGGCGGCGCGCGGCAGGCGAACAGGCCCGCCGCGCCGTTTATCGCGCGGAAAATTCCCTTCGTTGATCCGCTGGACGAGGAAGCGCTGATCAAGCTGGAAGATCAGGCCGACTGGCTGACGCAGGAAGTCGGCCTGGAGTTTCGCGGCGACGGCGCGGCGCTTCGGCTCTGGAAAGACGCCGGGGCGGATGTCGAGGAAGCCCGCGTCCGCGCGCCGAAGGGCATAATCCGGGAGCTTTGCAAGACCGCGCCCGGCCAGTTCACCCAAGTGGCCCGCAACCCGGCTCGCTCCGTTTAGATCGGCGGAACCTGGCAGGTTTTTGCGCCGGTCCACGGCCCGCCGTTCGTCCGGGACCTGGAAAGGGGACGGCGTTACGGCTCCATCGAGGATTTCGAGCGGCTGGTGAAAATCACCCATCGCCTGGACGGACTCCATCACTCCGGTTTCGTCACCTGCGAGCCCTGCGACGTTCCTGTTTCGACGCGCCGCCTGGACACGATCTACGCCCACATGCGCTGGACCGACAAGCCCCACCTGGGCGCGATCACGGAAATGTCGCGCGCGGAGGACTCGGTCGCCATGGCGCGCATCCTCCACGGCGATGAGGTGGTCGACGACGGTTAGTGCGTGATTCTCGGCAATGTGAACATCAACTCGCCCTTGCTGACCGACAAGGTCGTCACCCAGGCCATCCGGGTTTACTGCGTCCAAGGCCAGGGCGTCATCGTCGCGCCCGTTATCCTGTCCGGCGCCATGGGACCGGTCTCGACGACCGCTTCGATCGCTCAAGCCCTGGCCGAAGCGATGATGTGCTGCGCGTTCAGCCAGATCGTCAAATCAGGCGCGCCGTTCGTGCTCGGGAACTTCCTGTCTTCCATGAGCCTGAAATCAGGCGCGCCGACCTTTGGTATGCCGGAACCGGTTCTTTCCAATTACGTGATCGGTCAGTTGGCGCGGCGCTTGGGCGTGCCGCTCCGCTGTGGCGGGCGCTGACGGCGTCCAAGGTAGGCGGCCTATGAAAGCGCGGACAGCATGCATTCCATCGTCATGGCGGGCTCCAACTTCACGCTCCATGCCGCGGGCTGGTTGGGGGGCGGGCTGGCGGCCGGGTTCGAGAAGCTGGTGATGGACGCGGACCGCCTGGGGGCCTACGCGAAACTGCTCTGCGGCCTTGATCTGAATGAAGACGCACTGGCCCGGGACGCCTATGCCCAAGTGCCGCCCGCCGGTCACTTCCTGGGCTCCAGCCACACCATGCGGCGCTATCAAACGGCGTTCCATGAGAGCGCGCTCTCCGACAGCGAGAATGTGGAAAATTGGGAAGACGGCGGCTCCAAAACCATGGAACAACGGGCCTTCGAGCGGTGGAACCACCTGCTCAAGACCTACGAAGCCCCGCCCATCGACGAGGCGGCGGAGGCTTACGCGGCTTTCCTCGGGCCTTCCAAGCGCTCTTGCGCCATGGCGTCCGCGATCATGTTGGTCGGCGTCCCAGTCGCTCTGGCGCGCTTGAAGATGGTGCCGAGCGTGCCGGGAATTCGCGCGACGTTCGCCCAAACCCTATCCGCGTCATAGTCGCCTTCGGCTTCCGCCGCCACATTCATGACGCCGCCGCCATTGATGACGTAGTCTGGGGCGTAGAGGACTCCGCCGGCCGCCAAGGCCGCGTCCATATCCCGCGTCGCCAGTTGATTGTTGGCGGCGCCCGCAATCGCTTTCGCTTTCAGCCGGGAAAGGGCGGCCTCGTTGATGACGCCGCCCAGGGCGCAGGGCGCGAACAGGTCCATGTCCTCGGCGGCCAGGAAGGCCGGATCGGAAACCGAGGCCCCGAAAAGTTCCCCGGCCCGGGCCGCTTTTTCCGCGTCGATGTCGGCGACCACAAGACTCGCGCCCGCATCGTGGAGCTTTCCGGCCAATTTCCAGCCGACCGCGCCCAAGCCCAGAACCCCGACACGCAGGCCCTTGACGTCCGTCCCGCCGAAGGCGGCTTTCGCGGTGGCCTTCAATCCGAGAAAAACACCCTCCGCCGTGAAACCGGATGGGTCGCCGCTGGCGGCGGGACCGGTGGACGAGCCCGAGATGAAGCGGCTGGTTTTCATCACTTCGTCCACGTCGCCGACCGTCAGTCCAACGTCCTCGCCGGTGACGAACCGCCCGCCCAGATCATTCAACGCGCGGCCGTAGGCGCGCCAAAGGGCGGGCGATTTGGCGGTTTCGGGGGCTCCCCAAATGACCGCCTTGCCGCCGCCGAAATTGAGGCCCGCGATAGCGTTCTTATAGGTCATCCCCCTCGATAGCCTCAGCACGTCGGTCAGCGCGTCCGCGCTGGTTCCATAATTCCAAAACCGCGTGCCGCCAAGGGCGGGACCCAAACGGGTGTCGTGAATGGCGATGATGGCGTTCAGGCCGGAAGCCGCATCGTGCGCGAACGTCAGACCTTCGTGTTTATCGAATTCGGCATGATCGAAAGCCATGGCTGTATCCTCTGAACTCGTTGGCTTGTTTGTTGACAAGGATAACGCGGAATTTGGAGTGATATGTTCCCAATTACTCGCCTAAGTGATAGATTTTGGGATCATTTTTTTGAAATTTGGTAAATGACGAAAGAAACTAATTTCGATGAATGGGAGATCAGGATTCTCCATCTCCTGCAAGGGAACGGCGAGATTTCTATGGCGGAACTCGCGGAACGGGTCGGACTGTCGCAAACGCCCTGCTGGCGGCGTGTAAAACGCTTGAAGGAAATGGGCGTCATCAAGCGCACGGTGGCGATCGCCGACCGGCATGCCTTGGGCCTCGACTTCGTGGCCTACGCGCTGATCAAACTCGCTATGCCCAACCGCGAGAACATGGAAATATTCGAACGCGCCATGGTCGCGAGACCCGAGGTCGTGACCTGCGAGAAAATCACTGGCGCCGTTGATTACGTCATCAAGGTTCTGTGCCCCAGCATTCAGGCATTCGATGTTTTCCTGCGCGATCATGTCCACGGCCTTGGCGTCATCGCAGACACGCAATCGCGGATCGTGGTCTGCACCATAAAAGAAGAAACCGCCCTGCCGGTGCGGCGGGACGGTACTTGAAGGAATTAAGGCGCGGGCCCATTCAGCCGTCAAAACGGCGAGCGCCGCATGGTCCGGCCGGACACCGCCATGCCCGCCGGCCCGAAGGGGGGCTTCCCCGCCGCGTCCGTAAGCACGGCGTGCGCCAGCCAGCTGGACCGGCTTATTCCCACGACAGCGATGAACGTGCTACATTCGTAAAAGGCGTGTGCAAACGGCCCGGATCACGCGGCTGATGGGGCGTGGGTTCGTCTTTTTTGAGGCTGCGGACGTATCGATCAATCAAGCGCTGTTCGAAATGGATTATTTAACGCCGGATTTTTCGCGTCTTTGGGCTGAACCGTTCCCAGTCCCGCACCATGCGGCGCTGGCGCTCGCCGCCCTCGGTCTGGGAAGCCTGCAATTGCTCATGCCCAAGGGAACTTTTTCACACCGTCTGGCCGGGTACGTCTGGTGCGTCTTGATGGCCGGAACCGCCCTCACGGCGGCGTTCATTTATGGAATACGGATTTGGGGGATATTTTCGCCAGTTCATTTGTTGATCCCCATCGTTCTCATAAGCCTGTGGATCGGGATCAGGGCCGCGCGCCGGGGCGACATTCAGCGGCATCGCAGAAGCATGTCGTATCTGTTTTTCCTTGCTCTAGTCGTCACCGGCCTCTTCACTCTCTTGCCGGGGCGTGTCATGCATGCCGTCCTGTTTGGAGGAGCGTGAAAGACGGCGCTTCCGGGCGTTCTCTTGTAAATTCATATATTTTTGAACGGGTTGTTTGATTTTTTGCCATTGGTTTCGGCATTTCCCGCTGTCGCCCGGCCCGCGCGCCGCCATAAAGCCAACAGCCGGGGGAATTCAGGTTTGGGCGGCCGCCGGCGGTGAGGCCGGGGACGCGGCGGAGGAACTCCTTCACGCCGTCGGTGTCATGGGGCCGGGAATGAAAGCGGATTAAAATGAACAAGGCGCATGGGGGCGGAGCTGTTTGGCGAATTGAGTAACGGCGTTGATCGCCGAGCGCCGGTTCCGGTCCTCCGTATGGCCGGACGTCTTTCTCGGCTTAAAGCCGTGATCGCCGTCGGGCAGCCAATGAAGCGTGACGGCGGGCGATAATCGATACCCCGTGACCTCATCCCGGGCGCCCAGCGCGTCACGGGTTCCCTGGCAGATCAGCGCCGGTGTTTTAAGATTTTCCAGATGCCCGGCGCGGAGCTTTTCCGGTTTCCCCAGCGGATGAAAGGGGTAGCCCAGACAGACCAGACCCTTAAGCGGATTACCCGCAGCTTCCCGCTCGGCGCAGACCAGCGAGGCCATCCGCCCGCCCATGGACTTGCCGCCGACGATCAGGGTTTCCGGACCGAGTTCCTCAATCATCTCATTCCATGTTTCAAGCAGAACCTTGCGGGGGTCGGGCGGGCGTTTCCTTCCCGTCGTCCGCCGCTCCGCCATATAGGGGAACTCGAACCGCGCGACCCGGAACCCGTCGTCCGCCAGACCTTCCGCGAACGCCTCCATGAAAGGCGAGTCCATCGGCGCGCCCGCGCCGTGGGCGAGGACGATGGTGAGAGAGGCGTTGTCCGGGCCATTGAGGATGAGTTCGGTCAAGGTGAAATCAGATCATCCTCGACTAGTCTTTGGTGAGCTTTCTCAATTTTTTCTTGGCCGAACTTAGTAGCTTTTTGATCTGTCCAAGATTGGATGGCATGGATAATGTCTTCGACCAATGATTTACACTCGTTCGTGGCGAGGAAATGGACGCTTGATAAAAGTTCCATTCCAAGAGGACTCTCGTAACCCTCAATCAATAATTCGAGTTTCTTTATACGGTTCGCCTCGTCATTGATGTTGTTTGATTGGAGATAATCGTTAGCTTGCGCGAAAGCGCTGAAACTAACACGAATTTCACGAGATGAAAAACCTTCGATAAACCCCTTGGTCTCCATCACTTTGAGATGTTTTTCAAATCGGGCGCGTAAGGGCCGTATTCACACTTTTCAAACCCGGCATTAAAATTTAGGCCCATTACCTGGAGAAAATAAACAATCTTCTGTCATGATATACGTGTTAGGTGTCCACCAAAGTATTTCTCGAAATCTCCAATTGTTTTGACGAGAAGGGCTCGCGTGCTCGTCATCTCTAAAATTGGGCCATCATACTATGGCGGGCTTAAACTGCCCTCTGGCATGTAAACCGTGACATCATCAAGAGCCGCCAAGGTTTGCTCGATGAGCGGTTGAACTTCATCCCATGGCGACCCCCCATTACCACACCCTAGGGGCGGCAAGGCGATTGACGAAATATTCAGGCGCCATATTTCATCGACGCCATATTTCATCGACAAGGCCGATCAAGCCATCTTCGATATAAGATATTTTGGATTTCTCTCGCTAATGGCGCTTGGTAGGGAAATTGATCAAATATTTAGGCGACCCATCATCCAAGAGGTCTAACCGTTCAAACGTCAACATTGACCCCGGAATCACCTTCCGCCGATCGCAAGCGGTTTTATAGGCTTTGAAGTTTTCAGGCCAACGGCGTTTGAACTCCAACGCGGCGCCCAAGCCCCCCCCAAGGCTCTTCCCAAGGCGGTGGATGCTGATTGTCCTACCGCCCTTTCGTTTCCGGGCTTCCCGGCCCATGCGCGAGGTCAAGCGCGTCAAGCAGGATTAGCGGGGCAGGATTAGCGGGGCACAGGGACGGTTTCATGAACGCCGTCGCCGCGTTTTTCAGGACCCCGAAGACAATGAGACTTCATTTTATGCCGGCGCGAGCCGCAGATTCCAATATGCGCCACCGCGGGAAAGAAGCCGTGAAAACATTCAAGAGAGATGCGGATTCCATAAGCGGTTTCCAAGAGGTTTGATCCGCCATTCCCGCGCAGGCGGGAATTCAGACCATTCCCTGATTGGACCCCCGCCTTCGCGGGAATGGCGCCCCGGTGGCGGGCGGGATCGCCACACTTCTCCGGGCGGTCAGACAACCCCCAGACAACCCAGGGCGGCGGCGGACCGGTATGCCTGGAAACCCCCTCCGGCGGATCGCCCCGGAAAATCGGCTCTCCGGATAGGAGGCTCCGGGGACGGCTTGGTGCGGGTGGTCGGACTCGAACCGACACTCTGTCGCCAGAACCGGATTTTGAATCCGGCGCGTCTACCAATTCCGCCACACCCGCGCGCCTTGAAGGGGAGCCTAAGTACCGCCCTGGGCGGCCCGGCGTCAAGCACGAACGCCGTCATCCGCCCCGCCCGTCCGCGCGCGCGCCCGGGTCAAGCCGCCAAGCCCGGGGACGGCGGCCGGGTTCGCGCTCCCCATCCGCCGCGGCGCGCGCCTTGCGAGGACGGGTGACAAGAAGACGGGTGACAAGCGGGGCGCGAGGCGCTACCAACGCCCCCACGTCAACGTCCCCGCGTCAACGTCCCCGCGCGATCCTCTCCAAAAACTTGATCAAAAGGTCCGCCCATGCTCCGCCGCCTCTATGACTGGATCATGTCCCTCGCGGGCGGCGGGCATTCGGAAAAGGTTTTGGCGGGCGTCTCGTTCGCGGAAAGCTCGGTCTTTCCCATTCCGCCCGACGCGTTGCTGATCCCCATGGTGCTGAAGAACCCGGACCGGGCGTGGCGGATCGCGTTCATCTGCACCGCGGCGTCCGTTCTGGGCGGACTTGCGGGCTATGGGATCGGCTATTTCCTGTTCGAACAGATCGGCCGGCCGGTGATGGAATTCTACGGCCATACCGCCAAGTTCGGAACCTTCCGGGAGACCTACAACGAATGGGGGGCCTGGTCCGTCTTCATCGCCGGCGTGACGCCGTTCCCCTACAAGGTCATCACTATTCTGTCCGGCGTCACACGGCTCGACGTCGTGATTTTCATGACGGCGAGCGTGGCGGCGCGGGGGCTCCGGTTCTTCCTGACCGCCGCCCTGCTCTGGAAGTTTGGTCCGCCCATTCGCGCGTTCATTGAGAAGCGGCTGGGTCTGGTGTTCGCCGTTTCCTGCGTCCTGCTGGCGGGCGGCTTCGCCGCCGTCAAACTGCTGTCCTGAACCCGTGTCCCGCCTGTTATCCGCCAAGACGCGAAAGCTCCATGACGAGGCGCTCGCCTGTCTGCGGTCGGGCCGGTCCGGGGACGCCATTGACTTGCTGGACCGGGCCTTGAAGCGGGAACCGCGGGCTGCGGAACTTCATCATCTGTCCGGCAGGGCGCTCCAGGCGGCGCAGCGTTTCGATCTGGCGGCGAAGGCGTTCTCCACGGCCCTGCAATGGGACAGAACGGACCACGGCGCCGCCCGGCGGCTCTCCACGCTCGTCAGGCGGGGCGCGGCGGCGGACGCGTCGCTCCTCAATCCAAGGGGCCTGACGGCGGCGCTGGGCTTTGACGACGTCGACGGCCGCGCCCTGGGGGCGGCCGCTTTCGAGGCGGCGAAGGGCGCGGAGGCCTGGGCGCCGGTTTTCGCCGCTTTGAGCGCGGACGGCGCGGAAGGGGGAGCGGACCAGGCGGCCGGCGTGCTGCTGGGACGTTCGGGCAGGGCGGCGCGGGCGGACGCGCTGGCGCGGGCCGCTTTGTCGCGCGGCGTTAACCGCGATTGGACGTGGGAGCGGCTGCTGACCGCCGCGCGCCGGAGGTTCCTGGAAGACCCGGATTTGATGACGGACAGAGACACGGCCGGCTTCGCGGCCGCCCTCGCCCGCCAATGCCGGTCCAACGAATACGTCTGGGCCGTCAGCGACGGAGAGCGGCGGGCGCTGTCCGGCGGCGGTTTGCCCGCCCTGTTCTACAAACCGGTTCACGAGGTGTTCGAAAAGGCGCCCGCCGGCGCGCCGTCCCCCTTCGGAACCTTGATCGGGGAAGCCCTGGCCGAGCGTGAAACGGAAATGGATCTGGCGTCCCGGATACCCGTTCTCGGCGGTGACGGAGACGCCGCGTCCGCCAAGGTGCGGGCCCAGTACGAGGCCAATCCCTATCCCCGCTGGCTGACCGAGCACCTGCCTCCCAAAGGCGGCGGCGGACACATGATGGGCGGCCATTTCGACAAGCCGGAACTGGCGTTTCTGGACGGACCCTTCAAGGTGTTGGTCGCCGGCTGCGGCACGGGCGAGCAGGCCGTGAGGGCGGAGAGCTTTTATGGTCCCAACGCCGACATCCTGGCGCTCGACCTCAGCTCGGCGAGCCTGGGCCACGCCGCCCGGAAGGCGGAGGATTTCGGCTGCGGGCGATTGCGATTCCTGCGGGGCGACATCCTGAACGCCGGGACAATCGGCGAGACCTTCAAGGTGATCGAGAGCATCGGCGTCCTGCACCACATGGCCGACCCTTACCGGGGCTGGAAGGCGCTGTCGGATATTCTGGAGCCGCGCGGGTTGATGTTCATCGGCCTCTACAGCGCCGTCGCGCGGGAAAACGTCAAGGCGCTTCGGGCGGCGTTCGACGAACGACACGCCGCCGTCACGCCCGACGCCATCCGCGACTTCCGCCATCGGTTGCTGTCCGGCGAGATCGTTGTCGAAGGGCCGGATATCGCGTCCTCGTCCGACGCCCATACCTTAAGCAATTTCCGTGACCTGGCGCTTCACGAGAACGAAATTCCCTGCCGCCTGTCCGATATCAAGACGTTCCTCGACGCCGAGGGTTTAAGGTTCCGGGGGTTTCAGCTCCACCCCGCCGTCGAGCGCCCGTTCGTCGAGAAATTCGGCCTGGAGGAAATCCTGAACCTGGACGCCTGGGCCGAGTTCGAGGAAACAGCGCCCCGCACTTTTGACGGCATGTACCTGATGTGGGTGTGGAAGCCGGGCCATTGACGGGCGCCGCTCCGGCGGAAGCCGGGGTTCACTCCAGCCGGCGCCGGCGTCCGGCACCCGCTGGAATGACGGCGCCCGCAATCGTTCCGTTACCCCGGCCCGCGGTTGAGAGAACATCAAAACCCCCGTATATATGGGTTATGCCGACGTCATCCAAAGCATTGGGAACAGGTCTGGCCGCCGCCGGTTTCGGACCGCTCGCCTACGCGCTCTACAGTCAGTATTTCCTGGACGCGCGGCCCTGCGAGTTGTGCCTGTACCAGCGCGCGCCTTTCTTGATCGCCGGTTTGACCGGTGTTCTCGTTTGGTTTGGCTGGACGAAAACGCTCCTGTTGCGCGTCGCCAGCGCCGCGTTCGCCATTGGTTCGGCCATTGCTGTTTATCACGTCGGCGTGGAACAGCGTTGGTGGGCGTCGGCGGTTTGTGACGGCGGGGTCCAGGGAGCGATTTCAACTCGGGATCTGCTGTCCGGCCTCAATCAAGCGGCGGAGAAGCCGTGCGGCGCCATCGATTGGACATTCCTGGGATTCTCCATGGCGACGTGGAACGTGCTGTATTCAGCCGCTTTCGCCATCCTCCTGTTTACCTTGGTTCGACGGATTGAACGCCATGACCCGGCCCATTGATAACGATAAACCGCAAAAACCCGCCCGCATGCCCGGTGATCCGGAACTCAGCGAGGAGGTCGCGCGGATGATCCGGGTCGATCATGCGGGTGAATTCGGGGCCACGCGGATTTACGCCGGGCAATTGGCTGTCCTGAAGGACGCGCCGACCGCCCCTGAAATAAAGCATATGCAAGAACAGGAGGCGGCCCATTTCGAGACCTTCAATCAACTGATCGCCGACCGCCGCGTTCGCCCGACCGCGTTAATGCCGCTCTGGAACGTCGCGGGCTTCGCCCTGGGGGCGGGTTGCGCGCTGTTGGGCGAGAAGGCCGCTCACGCGTGCACCGTCGCCGTCGAGGAAACGATTGACGAGCACTACGCCGGTCAGATCAAACGCCTGGAAGCCGAGGGCGAAACGGAGTTGGCCGAGACGTTCGAGAAATTCCGCCAAGAAGAGCTGGAACACCGCGATATCGGTCTGGCCCGCGGCGCGGAGGAAGCGCCCGGACACCAACTCATCAAGGGCGCGGTCAAAAGCGGCTCGAAACTGGCCATTTGGCTCAGCGAACGGATTTAGCTCACGTTGAGTTCCCAATCCTAAAAGGGCTTTTTCCCATATCGCCGACGAACCGCGCGACCGGTTCCGCTTGGGACCACCGGCAAGGAGAACCGGGAAATCAAGGCGGACAAGCGATCAAATTCGCTCATGCCGGGCGCTTGGTCCTTTTTTCGGATTTATCTATCCAGGTAACCCGGTATAACCCTTTCATTCTCATTTGTTCCACAAACCTGCTTGGAGATTGATCAATGCTTATTCCCCGTCAGAAAGTGCCTGGGTTGAAGCTGCCCCTGCTGGGCGGCGGCGCATTTGACCTCTATAATGAGGGCTCCGAGCGCGGCACCGTGGTGTGCTTTTACCGTGGCCTGCACTGCCCGCTTTGCGCCAGTTACCTGACCGAATTCGAGAAGCTGGTTGACGAATTCGCCGCTCGCGGCGTCACGTGCGTCGCCGTTTCGTCCGACGGCGAGGACCGCGCCAGGCAAATGGCCGAGAAAATCGGCGCGGCCAAATTACGTTTCGCATACGGCCTGAGTTTGAAAAAAGCCAAGGAGTGGGGTCTTTACATCTCTACGTCTCGCGGCAAAACCTCCATCGGCGTCGAAGAGCCGGCGTTGTTCTCCGAACCGGGATTGTTCATGGTTCAGCCGGACGGCGCGCTTTATTACGGCTCGGTTCAAACCATGCCGTTCGTTCGTCCGCACTTCAAGGAGTTGGTTGCGGCGCTGGACTTCGCGATCAAGAAGAACTACCCGGCGCGCGGCGAGTACACCGGGGACCTGGCCGCCTAGAACCTGATCCGAAAGTAAGTGAGTGATTTCAGCCTGTTGTTCTTTTCTCGTTTGTATCAAGGCGAATGAGGAGGCGCGGGATGCGGACTGAAATCACTCGTCCTTGATATGAGCGCATGGGGGGCCTCGATATGAGCGCCATGCAAGCGGCGCGACGGACGGCGATCTGAATTACCTGGCCAACCTCTGTCACAACTGTGGAGTCCGTTATCACGGCTGTCAGTTTTCGCCGCCCCGCGCGTTTCAGGCGGCGGACGGGGAATGGGGCCATATCGAGCCGTTTCTTCCGCCGGCGAAGCCCGCAGGCCGGTCGCGCGCGGCGAGCCGGCGCGACGTTTCCGGTGCGGCGCCGTACATGGCCTCGGCGGGGCGCCAGTGACGAGGGGCCAGTGGCGCGTGTCGCCGGACAGCTTTCCGCCGGTATCCACGGCGCGGCGATATTTCCACGATTGGCGCGACACCGCTCTTGCGCGCACGATCAATCATTATCTTGGTGTGGCGGCCCACGAGGTCACAGCCCACGAGGTCACGGCCCGCGAGGTCACGGCCCGCGAGGCCGTCCATCGGCGGGCGCGGCCGATGGCCAGAGCGTCAAAACCACGCAAAGCGGCGGCGTTTCGGGCGGTGACGCCGGAAAGAAGATCAAGGGCCGCAAACGCCGCATCGTCACCGGCGCGGCGGGACTGTTGGCCGTACTGTTGGCCGTCCATGGCGCCAGCCCGCCTTGTCAAGCGCCTCAAGCGAAAGCCTGTCGCGTTCCCTGTCGCGTTCGATTTTACGTGACCAGTAACGGGCGTTCGTTTTTGGGACTCGCGCGCTGCGCGGACAGTCGTGACCATGCCAGAAGCAACCGTGAACGAAGATGACTTTCCGGCGGCCCGGAAACACGATGTCCGGGCTTCCCGGCAGGTCTTTTCGATGCAGCCTGTAACGATACCCGGCGGCGCGGCGATGGTGAATGCGGCAATGGGCGTGGAAATTATGATGATTTATCAATTTACATGCCTATATTCCGCACCCAGTTGCCGATTTCCCGGCAACGCCGGTCGATATCCGTCACATCGGCGTCGATCGCGAGTTGCCACGCCAGATCCCTCCGGTCCGGACAACGCCCGAGTTCCTCCGTTCGCCGGGCGTAGTCGTCAACGTCCGCGCGGCCGGCGAACAACCCCTGATGGATCAGGTCTTCGGCGAAGCGCCGGTAAAGCGCCGCCAAGTGCGCCAAGTCAAACTCCGGATGATATTGAACCCCCGCGAACGTACTGTTCCCAATCGGAATTTCCGCCGCCTGTACGGCGCTGTGATGGTTATCCGCCAAGACGGTTGATCCACCGGGCAGCCGGACGACCTCATCGAAATGAATGCACGGCGCGTCAAATACGGCGGGTTTTCCTTTAAAAACGGGATGACTCATTCCGCCAGCCGTCAGCCTGATGCGGCGGGCGACGCCAACTTCCCGGCCATTGGGTGACGGAGCGACCTCTCCCCCGGCGGCGACGGCGGCGACCTGCAATCCCCAGCAGCTGCCAAATAAGGGAACGGACGCCTCGGCGGCCGCCCGCATGACGTCAATCTGCCGCAGAATTTCGGGCTCGTCAGACGCCGACGTCACGTTCAAGCCCGACCCGCCCAGGATAACGCCGTCTATATCGGACCAGCCGACGCCTTTGGGCAGAGACGCCGGTCCGTCGGCCGGGTGAAGGATGGTAATATCCGCGTCGGGCGCGAAATGGCGGACGCTCCGGGCGTAAATCTCCGCATTGGCCGCGGCCCCCAGGGCGGCGAGCCGTTCCGACATGGAGGCTGGATTACCCTCAAGCACGATCAAACGAAGAGCGCGTTTCATCGGCGCGTTCATCGCTTCGGCTTGAACGAGGCGGCCAGCCTGGCGGCTTCGTTGCGTTGCGTGGCGCTCAAGGTCTGCTCCAACTTTCTCCGTGTCCGCTTGGGATTGTATGACGGATTGTGGGCTACAACATCCGCATCGTGATCAGCCGCCAACCTCATCCATTTCAGGGCTTCAACCCGGTTTGAACGGACCCCGAATCCCTCTTTGAACATCAACCCCACCAGGAATTGGGCGACGGGATGTCCGCGGTCCGCCGCCCGGCCATAAAACCGAAACGCCTCGGCGTGATCGTTCAACACTCCCCGTCCCGCGAAATACAGCTCTCCCAAGGCGAAATTCGCCTCCGCGTGACCCCCCAACAGCGCCGCGGTTCGATACCACTTTGACGCCTTGGCGTAGTCCTGGCGAACCAAGACGCCCATCGCATGAGCCCGGCCCAGCTGATATTGCGCCTCCGGGTCACCGCTCTTGGCGCCTTTTCGAAAAAAGCCAAGCGCTTTTTGTTTATTCCGCCCCGGAGCAATAGCGGTGGTCTGATACAAATCCCCGAGTTGGCGATACGCGCTGGAGTCCCCGGCCTCCGCCTCCGCCTCCAATAGTTCCACAGTGCGGATAAAGCCAGCCGCGCCCATCCTCATCTGATCTTCCCCGCCCGCCGCAAAGAAAAACCAGGCGGCATATGCTCCACTGAAAATCGCGAAGCAAAGCAGACAGTATTTAGCGGCGGCCATTCTTAAGCATAATCCATGAACCGGAGGGCGCTTACGCCGCATAATTTCCCTGATCCATCCTGTCTTGTCCAGGACGGCGGGGACGCCGGGCGGAGACCGGGGATGGGACGCCGGTGAATTCCGGGCAGGGCGATCGAAACCATAGACGCCGCCTCCGTGTGTGTCCCGCCCCCCGTGTCCAGCTCGCAAGGACCGGCGGCGCGCCGCGGCCGGATGCGGCGGGCGTGCTCGTACCTTCCACGCCGCCACATGCGCCGCCGCCGTCATCTTTCATCTTGGTCAATGAGTCCCGAACCTGGAAATTCACAAGCAACGGCATGTGAAATCAATGGTTCAGGTATTCCGGGCGCTTAATGGTTATTGAACGGGCGCTTGGCCGCCTTCGTTACCGATCCGGGGTTGAGAGCCGTCGAAGGCCGGCCGGTTGTAGCATGTGACGCCGCCCAGATTACGATAACAATAAAGTTCGTCATAGCTGGGATTGAGTTCGTCTTCCTTGCAGTATGTCCGTCCATGCTGATAGCGCAAAACGGAGCAATCCTTGCCGCTGGCCACTGAAATCAAATGATCTTCCAGAGTCTTATCGGTAGCGCTTAACGAGACGGCTTCGGCGGGCAAGAGGATGGCGCAGGCGTTGAGCGCGCCAACGGCGGTTAGAAGGACGGCAATCCGCACAGAACTCATGATCATTCGCACAGGCACCCAAGTCGGCGGCGTCAGCCGGGCGCAAACCCAGCAGCATGGTTATAAGAGCGAGGCGCTTAACGAGGCGTAAATAATACTCCCGATTCCTAGCAATTGCCAATTCCCCGGCATAACATTATTTTGCCCGCCTTTCTCGGACGGGCGCCGCAAGAGCGTCCCTCATTCCCTGATTGTTTGTTCTGGAGAGTTCCCTTGGCCGAAGAAAACGACGATCTTCTGTTGCGCGAAATTGAGGAAGAGATGCGCCAGGAGCGGGCCTTGAAGGTCTGGAAACGCTACGGAAGCTACTTCATCGTCGCGGGCGCCGCCATCGTTCTGGGCGTCGCTGGCTGGCAATACCGGCAGCAAGAAGACCGGGCGGAACGGGAACGCTTGGGACAGATTCTGTTCTCCGCCCAACAAATCGCCGAGAGCGCCCCAGCCAGGGCGTTACAGGCCATTGAGACGTTGCGGAACCTGAAAGGCGGCTACGGTCTGCTGGCGCGGTTCGAGGAAGCGGGCCTGCTTGCCGCTCAAGGGGACCACGAAGGCGCTGCGGATGCGTTTCGCGCCATTTCCGGCGCCGCGGAAACGCCGGAACTCTACAAAGGCTATGCGGCGATCCTGACGGCCATCCATACGATGTCCGCCGGAGGCGACCTGGATGCGCTTAAAGGCCGCCTAGCGCCCCTGGACGCCGCCAACGAAGCGTGGCGTCACAGCGCCCGGGAGTTGCTGGGCGTCATAGCTTTGGAGGAGAACGACAAGACTGCCGCCAGGGGCTACTTTCAGGAAATCGCCGATGATGACGAAGCGCCCCGGCGGATGCGCTTGCGCGCAACGGAATTGTTAACCATTCTCCAATAGGCGGCGGCCGAATCCGCCATTTTGAAACAAAGGGATATGGCCAGTATGACAGCCCGGCGAGACATACCAAAGAACGTGAAGGCCGGCGCCGGCGCGCCGCTCTTGCTGAGCGCCCTGTTGAGCGCCCTGTTGAGCGCCCTGTTGAGCGGCTGCGGCATTCCTGAAATTTTTGGCATTAACCGCGAAGCGCCGCCACTGCCAGGCGAACGCGTTCCCGTACTATTTAACGAACGCAGCATTTCTCTGGACCCAGAGGCGCGTTCAGAGCAAATTTTACTGCCCGCCCCTTTCCCAACGGCAAACTGGCCGCAAGCGGGCGGGCTCGCGAATCATGCGATGCACCACATCGAAATTCCGGAGCGATTGTCCGAAGCCTGGAGCCGCGACGTGGGCACCGGCAAAAGTGATGAAGAACGTCTGATGAGTTCCCCGGTCGTCTCGGACGGTGTTATTTATACGATGGACGCGGAGAGCGTTATTCGCGCGCTGCGCGCGGAGGACGGTGATGAAATCTGGAATGTGAACATCACCCCAGATGAAGAAGACGACGGTCACATCACCGGCGCCGTCGCCGTGGACGGCGGCGTGGTTTATGCGTCCGGCGGGTTCGGTCAGGTCGTCGCCCTGGACGCGGGGACAGGTGACGAGATTTGGCGTAAGACCATCGGCGCTCCCATGCGGGCCGCTCCCACCGTGCGCGGCGGCCGCGTCTTTGTGGTCACTTTGGACAATCGCACATTTGCGTTGAACGCCAAAACAGGCGGAGACTTGTGGACTCACACCGGCATTTCGGAAACAGCGGCCCTTCTCGGGGGCGCCAGCCCGGCCGTCGATAAGGGGGTCGTGGTGACCGCGTATTCATCTGGCGAGTTGGTCGCGCTCCGGGCGGACAACGGTAACCTGCTGTGGGCGGACAGCCTAGCGTCGGTCAACCGAACCGACATCGTTTCCGGCCTTTCCCACATTCGGGGCCGCCCGATCATCGACCGGGGCCGCGTGTTCGCGATCAGCCACGCCGGCGTCATGGCCGCTTATGACCTCCGTTCCGGACGCCGCGTCTGGACCCTTCCCGCGGGCGGCGTTGAAAGCCCCTGGGTGGCCGGTGATTACCTGTTCGTTCTATCCTCCGACAATGAGTTGGCCGCCGTCAGCCGGGACCGCGGCGCCGTGCATTGGGTGCAAACCTTGCCGCAGTTCGCCAACCCCCGGGATCAGGAGGAACCGATCATCTGGACCGGCCCGCTTCTGGCGTCGGATCGCTTGATCATCGCCGGAAATCATGGCGAAGCCTGGGCGCTCTCGCCATATTCAGGGCGCTTCATCGGCCGTGTCGAGTTGCCGGACGGCGTTTCCGTGCCGCCGGTCGCCGCCGGTAAGTCGGTTTATTTCCTGACGGACGACGCGGAACTCGTCGCTTACCGCTGATTTTGCGGGGGCCCCGTATGCCGCTCTCCGTCGCCATCATCGGCCGTCCCAACGTCGGCAAGTCCACCTTGTTCAATCGCCTGGTCGGCAAACGCCTCGCAATCGTTGACGGCGCGCCGGGCGTAACGCGCGACAGGCGCGAGGGTGAGGCGCGCATCGGTGATATGAAGTTCCTTCTGATCGATACGGCCGGTTTGGAGGAAGCGGAGGAAGGCACCCTCGAAGCCCGCATGAGGGGCCAAACAGAACGGGCCGTGGCCGGTGCGGATGTGGCTCTCATGCTGATCGACGCCCGAGCCGGTCTGACGCCGATGGACGAACACTTCGCCGATTGGCTGCGCGCGCAATCAACGCCTGTCGTCCTGGCCGCGAACAAATGCGAGGGCCGCAGGAGCGAGGCCGGCCGTCTGGAAGCCTATTCCCTGGGGTTTGGCGAACCCGTCGCGCTGTCCGCCGAACATGGCCAGGGCCTTGGCGAGTTGTACGGCGCGCTGGAGCCCCATTGGGATTTGGCCGAGGCTGCGGACAGGGAAGCTCTGGCCGCCATGGAACGGACCGCGGCCGTCAGTTTGGGGGATGAAGAGGAAAGCTCATCCAAGGAAAATAGGGATGCGCCCGGCGCCCGCCCGGACGGCGAGGAAATCCAACTCGCCATCGTCGGTCGTCCCAACGTCGGGAAATCCACGTTGATCAACCGGTTGCTGGGCGAGGATCGGCTGCTGACCGGTCCGGAAGCCGGCATCACACGGGACTCCATATCCGTCGGTTGGCGATCCGGCGACCGTCCCTTTCGCCTGATCGACACGGCGGGCCTGCGCAAACGGTCTAAGGTAACGGGCAAGGTGGAGTCCTTGAGCGCGGGAGAAACCATCCGGGCCATCAACTTCGCCCAGGTCGTGGTTTTGGTTCTGGATGCGGACGCGGTGCTTGATCGCCAGGACCTGACCATTGCGAGGCGGGTAATCAATGAGGGCCGCGCCTTGTTGATCACCGTGAACAAATGGGACGCCGCAGCGGATCGCAAAGCCTCTCTCGAACGCTTGAATGACCGTCTCCGGACCAGTCTGCCTCAGGTGAGGGGCGTTCCCGTGATCACCTGCTCCGCCCTCACCGGCAAGGGTCTGGATAGGCTCCCGCCCGCCGTCGAGGACGCCTACGAGGCCTGGAACGCCCGCGTCCCCACTGGCGCGCTTAATCGCTGGCTGGACGCGGTGACCGCGGCCCACCCGCCGCCCATCGGCAAAGGCGGCAAGCGCATCCGGCTTCGTTACATCACGCAGGCCAAGACCCGGCCGCCGACCTTCGCGGTATTCTCAAACCGGGCGGCTGAATTGCCGGACAGCTATTCCCGTTATTTGGTTAACGCGCTCCGCGAGGATTTCGATCTCCGGGGGGTGCCGGTGCGGCTGAATCTGCGCACGGGCGGCAACCCCTACGCCAACCAGTAACCGTACAAAACAAGAACGAACCATCCCGCAAACGCGCCGCGTATTTATCATTCATAAGATCAAAATAAATACAAAAGCGTACAAAAAATAAACATTTGTATATTTGTGGTTAACGCGCGCGCGGCCCCGGCGGCTCCAGAGCGGCGCCGTCGGACAAACGCTTGAACCAGCGCCAGGCTGTGAGCAGGGCCTCTCCGTCCACGTTTGGCGCCGCCGCCCCGTCACTCGCGTCGCGGGCGAACACCAGGCGGGTGTCGAAGCTCAACCGGGTTTCGGACGGATCGTCCATCAGGCTGGCGTGCAGGTGGGTGCCGGAGAACAGCAACACATCTCCGGGCTCGATCAGGACAGACGCGGGCACGCCCAACGCTTGGCCGTCCATGGCCGTGGGCAGGTCTGGATAGTCCGCCCGCCCACCCTCGCGGGCGAGGCGCCGCAACTCATCCAGATTCCACGCCGCGCTGTCATTGGCCACGGCCCTGTTCCAGCAATCGGGATAGAGCACCATGGTGCGCTTCGCGCTCAAGGGTGCGATAGGCGCCCAGATGTTGATTTGCTGATAGAGGTTCGAGGCCCAACTGTCCCGGTGGGGCGGCAGCGGGCAAGCGGGCCGGGGAAGGTTCGCGGCGGGCGGCGCGATACGGAGATTCAGGCTGTCGAAATAGGCGTCGTCCCGGTCTCCGCCCAGTTGGCCCGCCAACGTTTCAACGAGACCGCGAATCCCGGTGTCTTGCCGGAAGCCCGCCCGGACCGCCCTGATCCGGGCCATCAGTTCGTCCGCGTCGAACGCCTCATGGGCCTTTACCGGCGTCGCCGGGGCCAGGCCGTTGGTCAGCATGTGCCCGGCGTGAGCGATCAGGTCCAGCATGGCGGGCGCCTGGCGGGCGACAAGCAGCGCGCCCGAGAATATCCCGGCCCGGCGAATAGTAAGCGCCAGCGGCTGTTTCTCTTCTTCAAACAAGCGCCCGTCCTGGAACCCGTCTCGTTTCGACGCCTCAGAATGCCGGTGCGGGCGCGCCGGGGCAAGTGAACGTATGCAAGTTCAGACAGATGTGGAACGTTTTACCGGGGAGGGGCCGCAGCCCCTCACCTCGTCACCCCCGCGAAGGCGGGGGTCCAGAGCGCCCTTCGCCGCTTGATCACGGGCCGTCACTCATGAGCCATCACTCATGACAAACCGGAACGCGCGCCGCCCGACTGGATTCTCGCCTGCGCGGGAATGACAAACAGAAAGCGGGAGCGGAAATAACGGGGTAAGAGCGCGGGAATGACGGAAAGGGAATCCGGGCATGAAAAACAGGAAGCGGCGATGGCGCAAAAGGGCGGCGCGCCCGGCGGCGCCCTTTCCTTTTCGCGGAAAACTGATATAGGTGAAAGGAAGGAGAACAGACCGCATGACCGTCCCCGCGTTCAGACTGGAAGAAGCCGGGTTCACCCGCGACCAGGTGGAGGCCCTCGCCGAGTTCATGGGCGGAAGCATGGCGACCAAAGCCGACCTCATGGAATTTCGCGGCGAGGTGAGGTCCGACATCGAGCGGCTGGAAGGCAAGATACAATCGGAAATCACCTCGCTTCGCGGCGAGATGAGGGCCGACGTCGAGCGGCTGGAAGGCAAGCTCATCGGCCTGGAAGGCAAGATGAACGCCGACGTCGAGCGGCTGGAAGGCAAGATCCTGGCGCTGGATGAACGATTCAGCGGCAAATTCAACCTCGTCTATTGGATGCTGGGGGTGATCCTGCTGGTCGAGGTCATCCCGTATCTGAAAGCCTTCTTCGGCGGCGGCTGACGGCCCCGCCCGGCCCGCGCACCCCAGGCCCGCCGCGGCGTCCCTGCGGCGGGGCTTTTTCCTGTCCGCCGCGCCCCATCGTCTCCGGCCAGACCTCCACCAGCAGCAGCCAAGCCCCGGGCCACGGCGGCGGGGCGGCGCGCCCGCGCCTCCCTTCCGCGGCCTCCGCGCCTTATGCTTGCCGCCCCCGCGAAGGCGGGGGTCCAGAACGCGCCCTTCGCCGCTTGATCACGGGCCGTCACTCATGAGCCATCACTCATGACAAACCGGAACGCGCGCCGCCCCACTGGATTCCCGCCTGCGCGGGAAGGACAGAGCGGGGGCGCGAAAGACTGCTGGTTTCCAGAAGCGAACCAGGACGAACGGTTGACACGCCGTCGGCCCGCCCGCCGCCGTCACCCGCCGCCGCGCTGATAGGCGCGCCAGAAAAATTCCAGGGCCTGCTCGCGATCCGAGTCGGAATAGCCTTCAAACATCAGCGTGATCCACATGGCGGGGAATTCCATGAGGCCCAGCTTCCGCACCCGCTCTTCCCCAAGCCTTATGGTGAGCGTGCCCCGGTCGTCGGCAAGAACCGCGCCGTCGGGCCGCCTCTCGAAGGCGTCCGAGCGCAGAGCCTTGGCGGCGTCCTTGAAGAACATGGCGCGGGTGAGCGCCATTTCTTTCCTGACTTCGGCCAGCTCACCCATCGGCGCCGCTCCCGCGCAACCGGAAGTCCAGACTTTTGGTTCTTCCGGATTTCCGCCAATGCGGGAATGACGCCATTACCGGAGACGCGTTCTCACTCATCCCCCCGCCACTGGCGGCCACACGGCGAGCACGTCGTTTTCCCGCAGCGCCCGGGCGCCGCGTTCGGAAGGCGCCAGATAGACACCATTCACCAGCACGAGGTGACATACTTCCGCCGGCACGCCAAGCGCCGTGATGATGTCCGAGGCCGTCGCGCCGCCCGGCGCCTTGTACCTCTCCACCGTGTTGTCCTTGGCGCCGGCCGGAAGGTATTCGCCGAGCGATGCGTAAAGTTTGACGGTGACGTTCATGCGTCAGGGGCGCACCGACGCCACGTAGGCGTCCATGATCTTGTGCGGATCTTCCATCAGTTTCCGCTTCCACTCGCCCAGTGGAACACGGTTAGTGATCAATCCGCGCAGAACGCCCATATGATCGGTCCGCCCCAGGCTGAGCGCGCCGACCAGGTGGTCCCCCTCGAAGTTCAGGCGCAGGTATTTGTAGGCCGCCTCATCGAGCACTTCCGTAGACTCGGCGCCCTCGCCACCTCGCCAATCCCCGAATGAGGTCGAGATCAGACCGGCCGTATCCAGCACGTTCATGTTCAGGCTGCCTTTATAGTCCGTCGTCCGGCCAGCCATGTTGAGGGCCGCGACGCGGCCATGCTCCGCCGCCGTGGGCTGGATCGCGTGCACGTCCCAGCCGCCGTTGAAATCCGGCCCTTGGGCGCAATCGCCCGCCGCGTAGATATCGGGGACGGAGGTCCGCAGGCGCTTGTCCACCTTGACGCCCCGCTCCATTTCAACGCCGGAGCCTTCCAAGAAACCGATGTTCGATTTCACGCCAGCCGCGACCACAATCAAATTCGCCGGGACCGTTTCGCCGTTATCCAGATCAACTTGCAGCAAATCGCCCTTGACGTCCTCGCGGGTTTCGATCCTGGTCACCTTGGTGGAGGTATGCACCGTAATGCCCTTTGATCGGCACCAGGACTTGATAAGGTTGCCCGCGGTCTCGTTCATCATGCGGGGCACCATGCGGTCCAGCGCCTCGACCACGGTCAGGTTGACGCCCCGCTCGACGAGGGCTTCCAGGATGATACAGCCGATGAAGCCCGCGCCCATCAGAACCACGTCCGCGCCCTTGTGCGCCAAACCGATGATCGAACGGGCGTCTTCCAGCGTCCAGCAGTGATGCACGCCAGGCAGGTCGAGGCCCGGCACCGGCGGCTTGATGGGCGAGGCCCCCGTCGCGATCAGCAGCTTGTCATAGGTCCGCGCGCCGCCGTCTTGCAGGGTGAGCGTCTTGCTCGACGGATCGACCTTTTCCACCCGCGCGTGCTCATAGGTGACGCCATGGGTTTCGTAGTGACCCGGCGTCTTGCGCAGATAGGTGCCCGGCTCCTCGACCAGCCCCGTCAGATAATAGGGAATGGCCATGCGCGAATAGGGCGGTTCAGGCTCGCCGCCCAGCATGACGATATCGCCGGACGGGTCGGTCTTGCTTAGGGTTTCCGCGGCCAGGACACCCGCAGGGCCCGCGCCGATGATCACGTAGGTCATGGAATTCTCACCTGCTCACATATCCCGTCATTCCAGCGCGAGCCGGTGTCCGCCGCAACAGCGGACCCCGGTTTCCGCCGGGGCGGCGCCTGTGTTTTTGGCCGGTTACAAGCCCAGCCTGGAAACTGTCTCGTTACTCGGCACGCCGTCGGCGGTCCAGCCGCGCATCTGGTAATATTCCGGCAGCATCTTATCCAGCTGGTTCACCTTGCCTTCCGCCGGACCGACTTTAGCCGCGTCCTTCAAAAGGCGGGGCGGCAGGGTGTCGTCCTTGCCGGTGAAGCCGGCCGCGATGTTGTACTGCCGTTCCAGGTTCCAGATACGCTCACCCACTTCCAGCAGGTTGTCCACGGACCACTCACCCTCGCAAGCCGCGTCGATTTGCGGCGCGATGTCCTCCATGGACCAGGCAAAGGTGGTGAACACGCAAAGTCCGGACGAGTCGACCACGGCTGTCGCGTCCTGGAACGCTTTCACGAGGCCCGCCTTGCCGTCCGGCGACAGCGGGTCGGTCTTTTCAGGGATTCCCATGATTTCCGACGCGACCGTGTAGGACCGCAAGTGACAGGCGCCCCGGTTGGAGGTTGCATAGGTCAAGCCCATGCCCTGCACGCCGCGACTGTCGTAAGCCGGGAATTCCTGGCCCTTCACGACCATGGCCAACTCGGGCTTGCCGTATTTCTCGCAGAGCAACTTGGAGCCCAGACCGATTTCCGCCCCGAAGCCCTCGCCCCGGCCGGTGAGTTCGGCCAATTGGGTAAGCGCTTCGGCGGAGCCGAACCTCACTTCCAGCCCGCCGGTCTCCTTGGTCGTGATGACGCCTTCCTCGAACAGTTCCATGGCGGCGCCCACGGTGGCGCCGAACGAGATGGGATCAAAGCCCTGTTCGTTACAAATGAAATTGGCGAACGTCAGCGCGTTGAGATCATCCACGCCCGTCGCGGCGCCCAGCGCCCAGGCGGCTTCGTACTCAAGACCGCCGGACGCGATCTGGTATTGCGGCCGCTCGGCCACCGTGTAGTGCGTTCGCTCGACGGTGGAAATCCGGCCGCACGCGATGGTGCAGCCGAAGCACGCGGCGTTCCGGATCAGGTTGGGTTTGCCGTCGGACTCACGCGGCTCCGCCATGGCTTCGGCGGAAATCTTGTGGGCCCCCTCGAACTTCACGTCACGGTGGTTCCGCGTCGGCAGCGCGCCGGACTCGTTGATGACGTTCATCAACACCTGGGTGCCGAACGTGGGCAGGCCTTGCCCTGTCACCGCATTCTCCGCCAGCACTTTCTTGCCGGCGCTGGCCGCTTCTAAGAACGCTTTCGGATCGTCCATCCTAACGCCCGAGGAGCCTCGGATCGCCACCGCCTTCAGGTTCTTCGATCCCATCACCGCGCCGACGCCCGACCGCCCCGCGGCCCGGTGCATGTCATTGACGACACAGGCGTACTTCACGCCCCGCTCGCCCGAAACACCAATGGATGCGACACGAATCAGCTCGTCGCTGTGCTTTTTCTTGATGCCCTCTTCCGTATCCCAGACGCTGGCGCCCCAGAACTCCGACGCATCGGCCAACCGCACATCGTCGTTGTCGATCATCAGGTAAACCGGTTTCGGCGACCGCCCCTCGAAAATGATCATATCAAGGCCGGCGTTCTTCATCTCATTACCGAAGAAACCGCCCGAATTGGAACACGCGATCGCCCCCGTCAACGCGCCCTTGGTCACCACCGAGTAACGCCCGGCGGTGGATGCGCAGGTGCCGGTCAAAGGCCCCGTGGTCATGATCAGTTTGTTATCCGGCGACAGGGGATCGACTTTTGGGTCGGTCTCTTCAACCAGGTATTTCGTCGCCAGGCCGCGCTGACCCAGGTATTGGTTCGCCCACTCCATATTGAGCGGTTCGTGCTTTGCGGAGCCGTCCGTGAGATTGACCCGCAAAATGCGTTTAGCCCATGCCATTGTCTTCGTCCTCTCAAATCTGGATTTAAGCCGTGGCTTGCTGACCGGCGTCGGTCTTGGCCGCCCATTGGCGCATCTTTTCCAAACCCGTCCAGTTGGCGTCCACATAGGTGATCGCGTCCGTGGGGCAGGCCTTGGCGCATTCCGGATCGCCGCCGCAGAGATCGCATTTAATGACCTTGCCGGTGGAGGCGTTGTAGTTCACCGTGCCGAACGGGCACGCGATCGTGCAGACCTTGCAACCGACGCAGATGTCGTCGCGCACAAGCTTGGCGCCTGTGGTTTTGTCCAACGTAATCGCGTCCACCGGACAGGCGTGCATGCACCAAGCCTCGTCACACTGGGTGCAGGTGTAGGGGACGAAGCGGCCCTGGTCATGAAAGCTGAAGACCTTGATCCGCGATTTGGCGGGGTTGAACGCTCCCTCCAGTTCGTAGGAACAAGCCAGTTCGCACTGCAAGCAGCCCGTGCATTTTTCCGGATCGATGCTCAAGGATTTTTGCATGAGGGTCCTCCCATTCGGACGCGGTTACCATAAGGCGAAACAGTCTAGAGCATTCCCGGCGCGCGGGGGAAGAGGGGAGCGCGTCAAACCGGTTCGAAATGCTTAAAAAATAACCGGGCTTTACAAAACCCGCGCTTCGCGCGACAACCGGGCTCTGACCCAGTCTGGTTGAGGCATGACCGATCCCGCCCTTACCTCGTTCGACGCGTTCCGGCGCCTGCCCCACGCGATCACGCTCCTGGGGATGTCCGGTGTCGGCAAGACGGCGCTGTCGTCCCATCTCCGCAGGACCGCTGACTGGTTTCACTTTTCCGCCGACTACCGGATCGGCACGCGGTATCTGGCGGAGCGCATTGTCGATAACGTCAAATTCAAGATCATGCGGATGGAAGACCAATTCGTGGCTGAATTGCTGCGGTCCGACTCGATATACATCAATCACAACATCACCGTGGACAATCTGGCTCCCGTCTCGACGTTTCTGGGCATGTTCGGCGATCCGGCCCAGGGAGGGCTGCACAAGCGCCTGTTCCTGAAACGCCAGCGGCTTTATGCCGGCGGAGAGCGCCAAAGCATGATGGACACGGAGCGCTTCATCGATAAATCCTGGAATATTTACAGGTGCAAGGATTACGTCAACGACGCGTCCGGCAGCCTTTGCGAGGTTATCGATCTGGACGATCCAGGCGACCCTGTGGCCTCGGCCCTCGCCGAAGACACGCTGCTGCTCTACGTCCGCGCCGGCGAACAAGATGAGGAAGAGTTTAAACGCCGTGCGGTCACAGATCCGAAACCGCTGTTCTATCACCCGGATTTCATCATGCCCCGCCTGGCGGGCATGCCGGACGACGGCGTGGGCGTGGATGTGAAACAATTCGCCCGGGACTTATTCCCCGACCTCATCGAATTCCGCCGGCCGCGATACCAAAAGATGGCCGATCAAATGGGCTTCACCCTGGACGCCGGCCAGCTCTATCGAAACCCAGCGTCGCCCAATCCCATGCCCGATCCGGACGTATTTCTGAAAACCGTGTTCACCGTGATGTGTAACGCGGTCGAGGACAGCCCCGTCGCGCGCGCAAACGCGGAGACGTACCTTAAGGCTTGCCGGCGCCGCGCCGAAGTCCGCGGCATGGACGTTTGACGCCAGAGAAAGCGCCGACAATGCCGATTAAAATTCCAGCCGATCTTCCGGCGCGCCGGATTCTCGAAAACGAGGGCGTCCCCCTGATTGACGAGGATACGGCGACCAAACAGGATATTCGCCCGTTGAAAATCGCGGTGCTGAACCTGATGCCGGAAAAGGAAAAAACCGAGACGCAGCTGGCCCGCCTTCTGGGCTCGACGCCTCTGCAGGTCGAGATGACGCTCCTGAAGCTGACGACGCACACGCCAAAGACGGCGTCCAGCCGGCACATGGCGGCGTTCTACCACCCATGGACAGACTTCAGGGACGCCAAATTCGACGGCATGATCGTCACCGGCGCCCCCATTGAAACGCTCGAATTCGAGGACGTCATCTACTGGCGGGAGCTCTGCGAAATTTTCGAATGGGCCCGAGCCAACGTCCATGGCCTGTTCAACCTCTGCTGGGGCGCGCAGGCGGCTCTTTACTATCACTACAAGGTTCCGAAATATCTGTTACCGGCGAAAGCGTTCGGCGTCTTCGAGCACCGCGTGGCCGATCCCGCCAACATCCTGACGCACGGGCTAAACGACGAGTTCAAGGTGCCCGTCTCCCGCCATACGGAAAACCATGCGGCGGATCTGGACGCCCATCCGAACATCAAGGTTCTCGTTCAATCGGACGAAGTGGGTCTCTGCCTGCTTCACGACACCGCCCTGAATCATGTCCATATGTTCAATCACCTGGAATATGACTCGAACACCCTTGGCGACGAATATTGCCGCGACGCCGGGAGGGGAGCCAGGACCGCCAAGCCCGCCAATTATTTTCCGGGCGGCGACGCAAGGAAAAAACCCGTGAACCGCTGGCGCTCAAACGCCCATATTCTCTACGGCAACTGGGTCAACATGCTCTATCAGAGCACGCCTTACGATATGGAACGAATCGGGCGATCCTGAGCGCGTCCGGCCAAATCAAAGGGAGACGGCGGTTTAGCCGCCGTCTCCTTTGAACATATGCTCCTGCAGATAGTTTTGCAGGCCGGTGTCCTTGATCAGGCTTTGTTGAGTTTCCAGCCAGACGATATGCTCTTCCGTGTCGTTCAGAATGGGCTGGAAAACCTCGTCCCGGGTGACGAAATCCCGCGAGTCCTCGCAAACTGCAATGGCGTCTTTCAGGCATCCCTGGTTCAGAGTTTCGACGGACATGTCGGCTTCAAACATCTCGGGAACCGTCTCGCCGATTTTGAGACGCCCGAGATCTTGCAGATTCGGATGACCATCCAGATCAAGCAGCCGCTCAATGATCATGTCGGCGTGCTTCATCTCTCCGATGGACTCCTCGTAGACTTTACCGGCCAACCGGTGGAAGCCCCAATCCTTGAGCATCCGGGCGTGAAGAAAGTATTGGTTAATGGCCGTCAGCTCATTTTTTAAAATCGTGTTCAGGTGTTCAATGACCCTGGGTTCACCCTTCATAATTGCCTGATCCTTTCCGCAAGCTTCATTCGCGGCGGCATTGTGCCTTAATATTTCTTCAACGGCAATACCCATAATCCATTGATATTAATTATTAATTTCAGTTTGAGCGCGAGTCGTTCTCATTTGCGTTGACATTGCAAATCAATCGCATTGACAATGGTTATCAATAGCTCAAGAGAGACAAACATATGATCGTTTGCAATTGTAACGGCCTGAACGAGGAAAAGATCGACAAGGCCATTACGTCCGGCGCCTGTCACTGGAAAGAGGTCTACGAATTCCATGGGTGCTCGGCGCAATGCGGGAAATGTGTCGGGCTTGTGTGCTCGCGGCTAAAATCACTCCTCGCCGGGGTCGGCCCGGAAACGGGGGCCGTCACCGAACCAACCATCGCCTACGGCGCCGCCGACTGATGACGGCCCGGCGATCCTTGAAATAAGGCTTAAACATTTTGGCGGTCTTTGGCGGTCTCCACAGGCGCGCCAACCAAACCGCGCCCCTCTCAAGAAATCCGCCTCCGCAGCAAGAAAAATCACGCGGGGTCCGGCGCTCGTCAAACCAACGGCGGCCAAAAATTCGCAAACATGAAATCATGATCCTTGGCCGCCGGTCTCCCGCCGCGTCAGCTTTTAACTATCCTTGTCAATAAGCCAGTCTGAGCGAGGCCAGGTTCGCCATGCCCTGCGGCCGCCCCGGCCCGCCAGGCTTTTTGGGGGAGTCCGTTACCCCCCAAACCCGTATGCAAGGATACTTTTATCAATCGGACAAGGGGCTTATAATTCCTCGCATGAGGCCAACGCCAATCATTCGGCGCTGTTGCGCGCGGCCAGCCTTCCCAGAGCCCCGCCAGCGTTCCTGTAACAATTTTCCATTCCGATTACTTACAGGACAGACATGAAAATAATGGGCTTTGCCGCGGCCTTGGCGGCTTTTGCGGCTCTTTGCGCTCCGGCCCATGCCGAACATAAACGTCACTCGACCGCCGGCGGCGTCAAAATTTCCGCTTCCTTCGCCCGCGCGACCCCGGGTCCTGTCAAAAACGGCGCGGTGTATTTGTCCATTGCGAACACGGGAAGCGGGGACGACCGTTTGATCGGGGCCAAATCACCCGCAGCCCGGAAGACGGAACTTCACACCCACGAACACAAGGGCGGCGTCGCGCGTATGCGCGCCATCGAGGGAGGGGTCGGGTTATCTTCCGGACAATCTCATGAATTCAAACCCGGCGGCGATCACATCATGCTGCTTGGCCTTCATAAGCCGCTTAAGGAAGGTGAAAAATTTCCCGTCACCTTGATTTTTGAAAACGCGGGCGAGATCACCGTCCACGTTCCCGTCAAGGGCGTGGCGGCCAGGGACGCCGGCGACAGCGGCCATGGTTCGCATGACCGTCACGGCGGGAAAAAACACTCCCGCTAAAGGGCGGGCGTGAGCGAGGGCGCTTGAGGTTGGCGCGCGCCAACAGGCTATGCGGTATCCTCGGCGACCTCGGCGCGGACCTGGTGAAAGGCCCATTCGATCCAGGGAAAAAGCGCTTCCAGATCGGTCGTCTCCACCGTCGCGCCCGCCCAAATGCGGAACCCGGCCGGCGCCGCGCGGTGCGAGGCGAAATCATAGCCGGCCTCTTCCGCCTCGACCAACCGGACGATTCGTTTGCATTGATTCTTCATCTCATCATCCGAGAGATGCTCGAACGCCGGGTCGGTCACTTTCAGCTGCACGGATGTTGTTGAGCGGATGGCCGGTTCGCTGGACAGAAAATCGACCCAGGGCGTGCGTGCAACCCAGGCCTCGATGGCGGCGAAGTTGGCCGCGTTGCGGCGGCGCAAAACGGGCGCGCCGCCAATCTCTTCCGCCCACTTCAATCCGTCGATGGCGTCTTCGACGCACAGCATGGAAGGCGTATTCAAGGTGGCTCCCTCAAACGGCTCGTCAAACAATTTGCCGTCCTTTTTAATCCGAAATATTTTCGGCACCGGCCAGGCGGGCGTGTGCGTCTCCAGCCGCTCAACCGCGCGCGGGCTCATCACCAGCATCCCGTGAGCCGCCTCGCCGCCCATGGCCTTCTGCCAGGACCAGGTCGTGACATCCAGTTTGTCCCATGGCAAATCCAGCGCGAAGGCGGCGGACGTCGCGTCGCAAAACGTCAGGCCCTCGCGGCCGGAAGCAATCCAATCGCCATTGGGCACCATTACGCCGGACGTCGTCCCATTCCATGTGAAGATGACGTCGCGCGAGAAATCCACGCTGTCCAAATCGCAAATCGCACCAAACGGGGCTTCCAAAACACGCACGTCTTGCAGCTTCAATTCGTCTGTGACGTCGATCCGCCATTCGGCGCCGAAGCGTTCCCACACCAGGCAATCGACGCCACGCGCGCCCAACAGGTTCCAAAGAGCGAGTTCGAACGCGCCCGTATCCGAACCCGGCAGGACGCCCACCTTATAGTCCGCCGGAACGCCAAGGACAGAGCGCGAACGCTCAATCACTTCCAACAGCTTGGCCCTGCCCTCCTCATGGCGGTGCGCGCGGCCCTGGAACGCTCCCCTCAAACAGTCCAAGGCATAGCCGGGACGCTTGGCGCAGGGCCCCGATGAAAAGCACGGATTATTGGGCCGGGCGTTCGGGCGATCGACGATTGCCATGGATTGCTCGCCTTCTTCAAGAAAAAGAGAACTCATAAAGAACCCTCGCCAGTTCTGAAACGGTTTATAAGGAGCGCGCCGCCGCTCCGTCAATCGAGAGGGCGATAAACACCCCGCATATCCAGGCGCTTCCGGGACTTGCCCGGGTCCCGCCATCTGGGTAAGACAAGGCGGGCGGAAGAAATCACCGGATTGGACGGGTTCACAGCCGTCACCGAAAGGCGAGGCCGCGTTGGAGATGACCGTGACGGACCCTACTATTTTGCTGGTCGGCGTCTCGCCCGTGGTCGCGGAACCTGTCCGAAAAAGCCTGGAAACCCTTGGCTTTTCCAAGAATTTTCTACAGGTCAGGGATGGCATTGCGGCGGTCGGCGCCATCCGGCGGGAGCCCGTTGACGTCATCATCATCGATATTGGCGATAACAGCGTGGACCCGCTGATCACAATACGCCGCGCGCTTCACGCCGATCCAAATGCTGAAATACTGATGGTCTCAACACTCACCTTCGCCAACGTAAAACGCGGCATGGAGGGTCTTATCCAAGGCGCGGCGCAATACATGCAAACTCCGGCGGCGCATACCAGGGACCAGAGCATTTCCGCGTTCAATGCGGAGTTAAAGCGCTGCATGGAAGCCCTAACGGACGCCCGGCGTGAAAAACCGAGAGTGGACGCCCCAAAACACGCCCCGCCATCGGCTCAATTACTCGACGTGTCGAAAATCGAACTGCGGCCCTTTTCCACCGTCCGTCCGGCCTGCATCGCCGTCGCCAGTTCCACAGGCGGTCCGCAAGCCTTGGTGAGTTTCTTCGGCGCCTTGCCCAATGACATCCCGCAACCAGTCTTCCTGACTCAGCACATGCCCGCCGGCTTCACCAAAGCCCTGGCGGATCATATCCGCAAACGGACCGGCTGGTCGTGCGCCGAAGCCCTAAACGGCGTTCACGTGAACCCCGGAATGATCCATGTCGCGCCGGGGGATTACCATATGACGGTCTCCGGAGCGCCCGGGAACGCCCGGGTGCGCCTCAATCAAACCCCACCCGAGAACTTTTGCCGGCCTTCGGCGGAACCCATGCTGCGTTCGCTGATTACCGTCTACGGCGCAAGGAATATCTTGCTCGTGGTCCTGACCGGTATGGGACAGGACGGCGTCAACGCCGCCCAGGAACTTGTCGGCGGCGGCGGCGTGGTGATCGCGCAAGACCAAGAAAGCAGCACCGTATGGGGCATGCCCAGAGCTGTCGCCGTCAAGGGCCTCTGCTCGGCCGTGTTGCCGCTCAGGGAGTTGGCTCCCAAAGTCAAGGACCTGATTGGTAGATGAGCGTTTATGAGGTTTGTTGTCAGCGGATTTAATATTGCATACAATTGCACGCAATACTGGACGGGTCCTTCCGGGTGATTGAAAAAAACCACGATGTGATTGTCGCCGGAGGCGGCAACGCCGCGCTTTGCGCGGCGATTAGCGCCCGGCGAAATGGCGCGTCCGTCCTTGTTTTGGAAGCGGCGCCGAAATTTTACCGCGGCGGCAACACACGTCATACGCGTAACATGCGCTGCGCCCACGACGCGGCGACGGAAACGCTCAGCGGCCCCTACCCGGAAGAGGAATTCCTCGACGATCTGCTGCGTGTGACACAAGGCCGCACGGACGAGGATTTGGCGCGCCATATGATAGCCGAGTCCAAGGAAATACTCACCTGGATCCAGGAACAGGGCGTGCGCTTCCAGCCGTCTCTGAGCGGCGCCCTTGGCCTGGGCCGGACCAATTCGTTCTTCCTGGGCGGCGGGCGCGCCATGTTGAACGCCCTCTACAAAACAGCTGTGGAGCTGGGCGTCGACGTCGCCTATGAGGCCGAGGTCGTCAGCCTGCGGATTGAAGAGGGCACTTTTCTATCCGCCGCCGTGCGTCATCAAGGCGTCGAGAAAACGGCGCCCGGGCGTTCTCTCGTGGCGGCCGCCGGCGGGTTCGAGGCCAATATAGACTGGCTGAGGGAAGCCTGGGGCGAGGCCGCGGAAAACTTCCTGATACGAGGCTCCGCCGCCAACAAGGGCACGGTTCTAAGGATGTTGATGAACGCCGGCGTAAAGACCATCGGCGACCCCGGCCAGTGCCACGCGGTCGCCATCGACGCCCGCGCGCCGAAATTCGATGGAGGGATTATCACCCGGCTCGACTGCGTCGTTTTCGGCGTCGTCGTGAACAACAAGGCCGAACGCTTCTATGACGAAGGCGAGGATATCTGGCCGAAACGCTACGCCATCTGGGGCCGGCTTGTGGCTCAACAGCCGGATCAAATCGCCTATATCCTGTTCGACGCGCCGTGCCTGGAGATGTTCATGCCGTCCCTTTACCCCCCCATCAAGGCGGACACCATGGCGGGCTTGGCGGGCGAATTGGGATTGGACGCGGCCGCCTTGGAAAAAACCGTATCGGAGTTTAACGCCGCCGTTCAGCCCGGCTCCTTTGACCATACGATCCTGGACGATTGCCGCACCGACGGGCTCACGCCGCCAAAAAGCCATTGGGCCCGGAAATTAGAAACGCCGCCCTATTACGCCTATCCGGTTCGCCCAGGGATCACCTTTACCTATCTGGGCGTCCGGGTGACGAAGGAAGCCCGAATGCTGATGGAAGACGGCGCGCCGGCGGCGAATATGTTTTCCGCCGGTGAGATCATGGCCGGCAACATCCTGGGTCAGGGCTATGCGGCTGGCGTCGGAATGACCATCGGGACCGTGTTCGGCCGAATTGCGGGACGGGAGGCCGCGCGCCATGGACGGAACTGATCCAAGCGCTGGACATGATGCGGTGACCCCGCACGCCTCGCCCCCCCTTGCGGAAGCGGCGCGGCTGATGAATATTTGTAATTCGTGCCGCTACTGTGAGGGCCTTTGCGCCGTTTTCCCGGCAATGGAAATGCGCCGGACCTTTCCGGACGGCGATCTGAATTACCTGGCCAACCTCTGTCACAATTGTGGAGCCTGTTATTACGACTGTCAGTTTTCGCCGCCTCACGAGTTTCAGGTGAATGTGCCGGAAACACTGGCAAAGGTACGGACCGACTCTTACGCCCGATACGCTTGGCCGGGTCCGCTTCGAGGCCTGTTCAATAAGAACGGTCTTTGGGTGACGCTGATCGCCAGCCTGTCCACCGCCGGGTTCCTGACCGGCTTTATGGCATGGGTGGACCCGGACACCCTGTTCGGCGTTCATTCAGGCCCCGGCGCGTTCTATAAGCTGATGCCCCACAACACCATGGTCGCAATTTTCGGCTCGGTTTTCGCGTTCAGCATCCTCGCGCTCGTCATGGGGCTTCGCAATTTCCTGGCCGACATCGGCCCAACGGCGAAGGGCGATCTTCACGGTTCCCTCTGGCAAGCCGTTCACGACGCCGGACGGCTGCGTTATCTGGATGGCGGCGGGGCCGGTTGTGTGAATGACGATGAAAAACCGGCGGACTCCAGACGCCTATACCATCACATGACCTTTTACGGATTCATGCTGTGTTTTGCCGCCACCTCCGTCGCGACGCTTTATCACTATCTGTTTGACAGGATCGCGCCCTACCCCTGGTGGGACTTGCCGGTCGTTTTCGGCGCCATAGGGGGCATTGGCCTCATCATCGGCCCCATCGGCCTCTTGAAAGCAAAATGGGCGCGGCACCCGGACACCCCGGATGAGGATCGTTTCGGCATGGACGCGGCGTTTCTGGTCATGTTGTTCTTGACGGCGGCGACGGGCCTCGCGCTCTTGTTTCTCCGTGAAACGAGCGTGATGGGCGTGCTCCTCGCGGTGCACCTCGGCGTCGTCCTCGGGCTGTTTCTAACGATGCCCTATGGGAAGTTCGTGCATGGAATCTACCGCTTCGCCGCTCTGGTCCGCCACGCCCGGGAAAGACAATAGAATCATTTTCGGCCACGCGCGGCCATTCCGGCCGTCAGCCAAATCAGGAACTCCGGCCGCTTGTTATCGTTCATGTAAATGGTGTCCGTTCGTTCGGAGTTCTTATCCGGAACTCAGGAAGTAATATACGTTGCGGCCCGTCCCACGGCGTTGCGGGGCGCCGCGCCCGGTCAATGATTTATGTGGTCCTTGATCGTGTCGTGGCTGTCCCGGCAAGCCTTGGGGCGCGCGCGCGCCGAAAGGCGCGACGGTCTCAAAAACCGCGCCAAGGCTGTCGCCGCCAGCGTCTAAAGGCGCTAACTTAACATGGCTGTCCAGCGTCTTGCAGGCGCCTCCGCGCCGCTCGTCTCTATCCGTGTATTGGAGCAAGTCCCGGTGAAGCTGGCGAATATGATTCCCGGTAATATGGATCGCATTCTAGCTTTCATGAATGGGTTTCCATGACCGCAGCGTATCCGGCGGCCTCCTGTTCATCACGGGACTTGAACGCCTGCATATCAATGTTGGAAAGCAGAGCTTCGGCTTCCCGGCCAGTTAGCTTACCCCATTAAACCGGGTCGAGGAGCCGGCGCTCTTGATCGTCGCGGCCTTGCGCAGGCTGAGCAACCGCCCGGGCGTTAATCCGCCAAGGGTGCGCCACGCTCCGCACCGCCGGGGGGTGCGTGACAATCACGCCTAGCGCCAAGGCGCTGCGCGGAAAGGCCACGACCTGAACACATGACGCTCTCTGGAAGGCCGCGGGGCGCATCCGCAGCCTGTTCACGCCCCAGAAACACCGGAACCGCTTTTAGGCGGCGAGGGGCGTTGCGAACCAACCGGCCGGCGCTCTAAAGAGCGGCTTCCTGGCCGGTTTGGGCCGCGAATTCGTCTTGCGAGTCCCGAACGCCGTTCAGAAAGTCGATCAGCTTGGAATTCAGCAACGCGGATTGCCTGTTCATGTCCCCCGCCGAGTTCAGGATGTCTCCCGCGGCCGCTCCCGTCGTCCCCGCGGCCCGCGTCACGTGGCCGATGTTCTCGCTGACTTCCTGGGTGCCCCTGTAAGCCTGCTCGACGTTGCGCGCGATCTCGCGCGTGGCGGCGTCCTGCTGTTCGATGGCCGCGGAAATCGACGCGGCGATTTCATTGATCTCGCTGACCGAGTCGGTAATCCCGCCGATGGCGAGCACCGCCGAGTCCGTCGCCGATTGGATTTCGGTGATCTGCGACGCGATGTCGCCCGTCGCCTTCGCCGTTTGGTTGGCGAGGTTCTTCACCTCGGACGCCACGACGGCGAAACCCTTGCCGGCCTCCCCGGCCCGCGCGGCCTCGATGGTGGCGTTCAACGCCAGCAAGTTGGTCTGTTCCGCGATGTCGTTAATCAAGGTGACGACCTCGCCGATGTGCTGAGAGGCGGCGGAAAGCCGCCGCACGGTCGTGTTGGTTTCCTCCGCCTGGGAAACCGCCTCGGACGAGCGGACGGACGAGCGCGACACCTGAGCTGAAATCTCGTTGATGGAGGATGACAGTTCCTCGGCGGCGGAAGAAACCGTTTGCACGTTGATCGCCGCCTGTTCGGCCGCGGAGGACACCGTGACGGCCTGCTCGCTGGTGTCCCGCGCCGTGTCCGACAGGGTCTGCGCGGACCCGTGCATCTGTTCCGCCGCGTCGCCCACCGTCGAGATGACGCCGCTCATCTCGCTTTCGAAATCGTCCGCCAGGCGGCGCATCAGAAGCTGTTTCTCCACCTCGGCCCGCCGGGCGGCCTCCTCCGCCTCGCCCTCCAGGCGCCGCCGCTCCAGCGCGTTGTCCTTGAAGACCTGGACGGTGCCCGCCATGCTAGCGATTTCATCGGACCCGGACCGGGCGACATCAACATCCAAATCGCCGCCGGCCAGCGAGATCATATTCCCGGACAAGTCGGCCAGACGGGCCGCCAGTTTCCGCACATACGTGAAATATACGGCCAGCGCGACAATGAGCGCCAAGGCGGCGATGCTCGCCAAAGCGCGTTTGTTCGCATCATTGTGCCTATCCGCTTTAACCGCCTGCGCCGCCATTTCCGCTTCGGCGGAGGCGACGATTTCGCCGATTCGGACCGAGAAATCGCTGGCGAGCTTCCGGGCGTCGATCAACAGCCTTTCCATTTCCGCCTGCAATTGAAGTTCCCGGAACCTGACGTCGAAAATGTTCAATTCGCCATCGCCGAGCAGAAGCAATTTCTCGCCCTTTTTGTCCAGGTCCCCGGCGCCCTCAATGTCGGCGACAATCGACAGGCTGCCGACAAGCTGGGCCTGGGAAGCGACGAACCGCTCTCGAATTGGTTGTATGTTTTCCGGCGCGGTTTCGGTCGCGGCGTTTCCAAGCAATCCGACGATCTGATTGGATTCAGCCTTTGTGTTCATAGCCGCGGTAAGCGGTTCGACGCCGGTTTCAACGAACTCCAGCACAACGCCCGGTTTGGTCAGGTCAAGATCGGACGCGCCGATGGACAAATTGAACGTCACGTCGTCGATAATGCTTGCGGTCAAGACGCCCATGTCCTTTTGAAGCGCGCGCAAGTTTTTCAACATGCCGCGCAGCATATCCGCCAAGGCGTTCCTCTCGGCGACCCGGGAATCGATTTCCGAAATCTGATCGTTCAGTTCGCCCGCCGCCTGTTTCAGCCCTTCCAGGGCCTCCGGCGGAATTTTCCCCTTGTCCGCGATTTTGTCGAATTTTCTCAAGGTCTCGCGAAGGGTTCCGTTCACGGCCCGGCGTTCGCCGTCGTTCCTCGCGGCCGCCAGCGCCGGCGCGACCGAGGTGATTTTCGCGATGGTTTCGGACAGCCGAAGCGCGTCGGTGATCGCTGGGGATTTCTCGGAAATGACGGCGCTTAGGGTGTCCGCGGAATTCGTCAACGCCACCCAGGACACCGCGATCGATACGACGGTGGTTAGGAAAATCGCCGACACGGAAGCCAGAAGACGCCCGCCGATCCCCAGCCCGGACGGTCCGTTCACCGCCCCGTTCGCCGCCGGGCCGCCGGCGCCGGGATTTTCACCGCCGCCGGCCGCTTCAAGGCTTCGCCCGTCCGAAGACCGGTCTTCACCCGATTTCACCGTTTCGTCCCGAACTTTGTTGTTCATTTCGTTGTCACCTTGGGCTTCAAGCTGTTCCCGGGGGCCGATCCCCGGCCCGCCGCCTTCCGGCCGCGCCCCGGAGATTTACCAGAAAAGGGGCCGGCGAGAAAGCAACCGAACGCCGTTTCCGGCCTTCGGGAACGCCTTGGGAGCGGGGCGCCCCCGCCGCGCAAGGAGGGGGATAAAGGATTATTCGTTTACCGTTCTCGATAGCTTGGAAACGGACTTGAAGCCGCCGTCCGGCTGAATAACGGTCAGGAAAACCTCGCCCATACCTTGGTTGTCTCCGGGGCCAAATTCAAGCCTGGCGCCCCCCAGATCAAACGTTCCGGTATTGTAGATCGCGTCCAGGAACGCTTGGCGGGTTACGTCCTTGCCAGCTTTCTTCAGCGCCTCGACCGTAAGCCTGCCGGCCAAATAGCCCTCAAGGCTGACGAAACCGGGCTTTTCCTGGGCGTCATGGGCCTTCAGCGCCTTATGGTACTGGGCGACCACGGGAATGCTTTCGTCCCAGGGGAACGGAACGACCTGGGTAATCACAACGCCGGCGCCGTCCTTGCCCAATTCCCTGGACAACGCCTTGGAGCCGACGAACGATATGTTGACGAACACGGCGTCCATCTTGACCTTTTTCGCAAGCTTGATAAACGCCGCGATGGGCTTGTAGGCTCCGACCATCACGACCGCTTCCGGCTTGACCTTTTTAATTTTCAACACCGCTTGCTTGACCGCCGTCGTGTTCCTCGGATAGGTGCCTTCCGCCGATATCTTCAGGCCGCGTTTGGTCATCGCCTTGGTCACGCCAGAAAGACCAACGCGCCCGAATGCGTCGTCTTGATAAAGGATCGCGATGTTTTTGAACCCCAGGTCCTCGGTCAGGTGCTTGATCCAGGCTTCCGTCTCCTGGCCGTAAGTCGCCCGGACGTTGATGACATTGGCGTTTTCTTTATTACGAAGAAAACCCGCGCCGGTGAACGGTCCGACGTATGGCACCTTTCTCTCCGTCGAGATGGGTTGAGCGGCCTTCGAGGTCGGCGTGCCGACGGCGCCGATCAGGGCGAAAACCTTGTCTTCGTCAATCAGCTTTTTGGTGTTGGCGATCGCCCGTTCCGGCTCGTATCCGTCATCATAGCTTTTGAGTTCGATCATTCGGCCGTGAACGCCGCCCGCCGCGTTGGCCTCCTTGAAAGCCGCCAGAAGGCCCGCCCGCATGCCCGTTCCCAATGCCGCCGCTGGACCGCCCAGCGCCGCCGATTGGCCCAGCACGATTTTGCCGCCGTGGACGCCGGGTTCCGCCGCCGCGCCGTGAACGCCAACGAACAGGGAAACCGCAGCGGCGGCGGCGGATTTAATAAGCGTTTTCATTCTGAAATACTCCCGATGGTTGATTTTACAACTCGCCAAGTTCCTTGACGCCGATCCTTCGAACGTGAAAGGTTTTACGTTGACCACGCGGTTAACTTCCCGCCTCGGCGGGGCGCGCGTGATTTAAGAGAGGGCGAAAAACAACCCATTATAAACTTACAAACCAGGATAGCAAAAATCAGAGGCCGTGACTAGCGGGGCGCGGCGGGCTTTGCGGCGCGCCGGAACGGCGCCGTGGAGCGGCGGCGGGACTCACGCGCTCTGCTGGCCGCGTTCCAACGCCGCCGCCTCGCGTTTCAGCATATCGAGCCCATGCCCGATGCAGTCGCCGTTTAATCGCATGAGAAGGCCGGAGACGGAAAGCGCCCCCCGTTCCAGCGGCAGGCGCGCGCCTTCGTTCAGGTGATGCCTCACCGCCTGCCTTGAATTCACCCGGTTAAAGACACATGCGCGCCGCCGCCGCGCACATAGAAAGACGCGGTTTCGCCCGTGGCGTCCCGAAGCCGGCGAAGGGCGGTGCGGATCAACGCGCCGAACTAGAAATCCCGCTGGTAAAGCCCGCCCAATCGCCACAAGCTCGGACCCAGCCGGAAAATCCCGGCGCCGTCGCGCGTCAGATAACCGACCCGCTCAAGCGACCCGGCCAGCCGCAGAATAGCGCTCTTGTAAAAACCCGTCCGCTCGGCGAGCCGCGCCAAGGTCAAGGCGTCTTTTTCCGCCGTGAACGCGTCGAGCAGTGTCAGCGCCCGTTCCACCGCTTCACCCCTGTCCCGGGCTATCCGGCTCTCCCGTCGGGCTTTACTTTACCATTGGCGTTTCATAAAGAATATGTCTCTGTCCAACAGGGCAGCCAAAATCATCCTTGTCGAGCCGCGCGAAGCGGCCATTTGTGGAGTACCATTGCAATGAAATTCCGTCAGGCCTTGATGGCGGGCGCCGCAGCCGCCCTTGTCGCACTCGGCGCGCGGGGCGCGTCCGCCGAAACCATCCGCGTAACCCTTCAACTGCCCTTGAAACACCCGCTGGGCGTTAACCTGAACGCCTGGAAGCAGTGCGTCGAAACGAACAACAAGGACCTGAAGGTGCAAATTTTTCCGTCCGCGCAGCTTTATACGGATAAACAGGTGCCCGAGGCCGTCGGCTCCGGCGCCATTGAAATGGGCACGGCGTCCCTCACCCGTTTCGCCGGCGCGGTTCCGGCCGTTGACGCGATTTACGTTCCGTTTCTGCTCGATTCGCAAGCCAAGGTGAAAAAAGCGACGGCGCCGGGCTCCAGCGTACGGAAGATATTGGACGAGGCCGTTCTGAAGCAAACCGGCGCCCGCGTTCTGTGGTGGCAGGCGTTCGGACGCACCATTTATCTTTCTAAAGAGCCCATCCGTGTTCCCGCCGACGTCAAGGACAAAAAGGTCCGGACGTTCGGCAAGCTGCTGGGCTGGACCGTCGAGGCCCTGGGCGGCGCGCCGACCCTGATGTCCGGCTCCAAACAGTTCCTGGCCTATCAGCAGGGGGCCGTGGACGCCGGCGTCACCGGCCTTACCGGCGCCAAATCGCGGAAACTCTACGAGGTCATGCCGAACATGACGCTCACCTTCGACAGCGACATCGAGTTCGTCGCGGTGATGAACGAGGACTTCTATCAATCGCTGAGCGCCGACAAGCGGAAGGTCGTCAACGAGTGCGGCCTGAAGGTCGAAAGGGAGCTTCGCGGCAAAATCTTCGCCATCGAGGCGGAAGCGCTGGAGTTCCTGAAGACCAAGATGAACGTCATTGAGTTGACGGACGCGGAGCGGGCGAAATGGCGCGAGGCCACCGCGCCGGTCGTTGAGCGCTTCATCAAAAACGGCGGAAAGACCGCCGCCGACGTGATAGCGGCGGCCAAGTAGGCCGCGCCGCGCGGCGGTTCCTCCCGGCCCCATCGTTCCCCGGCGAAGAGCCGGGGGCGGTGGAGGCGGCCCGGATGTCCGCGCGGGCGGACATGACGGCGGGGAGGGAACGGTCTTTCTGTTCTTCCCTGTTGAATATCCCGTTGAATATCCTGGCCGAGGGAGGGCGCCGGTCATGGTGCGGCTAATCGATCAAATCACCGACTTGACAGGCGGTCTGGCGGCCTGGATGTTCTTCGCCATCGGCCTGTTCGTCGCCTTCGAGGTGGTGATGCGCTACGTCTTCACCGCCCCCACGATCTGGGTCGATGAGGTGTCGCGCATTTTCCAGATTTGGGCGACGTTCATCGCCGGCGCCCACACCCTCAAGCACCGCGAACTGATTCTGATCGACGTCTTTTTCAAGGACGCCGGAACCCTTCGGCGCAAGATCGCCGAGACGTTCGCCATGCTTATGATTTTGGTGTTCTGCTGTGTGACGGCCAAGTACGGTTATGACCTCTGGCTCAAGGCGACGCTGGCCGGACACACCACGGACTCCTTTTTGGCTCCGCCAAAATGGCTGACGCACGCCTCTCTCTGGGTTGGTTTCGGCTGGATGGCCGTTCAATCGATCACCGAAATCATCCGCGTCTGGACGACCGGCGTTCCGGTCGCCAAGGCGCGCGAGCAGGTCTGAGCCATGGAGTCCATTCTGATCCTGAGCGGTCTCGCCGGACTGTTGCTGCTGCGTGTGCCCGTCGCCTTCGCCCTTGGCTCGCTGGGCGTCTTTCTGCTGATCTGGAAGGGCTTTCCGCTTGTCGGCGTGCCGCAGCGCCTGTACGGCGCCATGGACAGCTTCGAGCTGTTGGCCGTCCCCATGTTCCTCTTGATGTCGAACGTCCTGCTGCGGGGCGGCGTCGGCAAGGACCTGTTCGCCGCAGTGCAGAGCTGGGTCGGTCACTGGCCCGGCGGTCTGGGCGTCGCGACGATCGTGTCCTGCGCCTTGTTCGCGGCCATTTCAGGCTCATCCGTCGCGACCGCCGCCACCATCGGCACCGTCGCCATCCCGGAAATGGAGAAGCGCGGTTATGACCGCCCGTTCACGCTGGGCATGCTGGCCGCGGGCGGAACGCTCGGCATCCTGATCCCGCCGTCCATCCCGCTCATCATCTTCGGGGTGGTGACGGAAACCTCCATCCCGACCCTGTTCAAGGCGGGCGTCGGGCCGGGGCTGTTCCTGGCCGGGGTGTTCGTCATATACGGCGTCGCGTATTCCGGCATCGGCGGCGGTTACACGCCCGTCCCCAAGGCCAGCTGGACGGAACGCCGGCGCGCCACCCTTATGGCGTCGCCCACCGTTCTGCTCGCCGCCGCGATTATCGGCTCCATCTACGCCGGGATCGCCACGCCGTCGGAAAGCGCCGGCGTCGGATTTGTGCTGGCGCTGGCCATCACCTTCGCCATGGGCCGCATGAATTGGGAGAAGATCAAGGACGCCGCCCACCACGCCATGGTGACGACGGTCATGATCTTCCTGATCATCATCGGGGCGAAAGTATTCTCCTACGCCATCACCCTGTACCTGATCCCGCAGAGCATTTCGGAACTGATCACGTCGAATGTCTCCAGCCCGCATTTGTTCATTCTGGCGGTCGGTCTGGTGTTGTTGTTCATCGGCTTCTTCCTGGAAGCGCTCTCCATGCTGCTGATCATGGCGCCGGTTCTGTTCCCGAGTCTGGAGGCGATGGGCGTCGATCCGGTCTGGTTCGGCATCTTTTTCGTCATCCTGATCGAAACCGCGCTGATCACGCCGCCCGTCGGGCTCAACCTGTTCGTCATCCAGGCGGTGGGAAAGGCCAGACTGGAGGACGTCGTCAAGGGCGCCTGGCCCTTCGCCGTCATGATGCTGTGCACGGCCGCCGTGCTCTGGTTCTGGCAGGATCTCGCGTTGGGCGTTCCCCGGTTACTTTGACGAGGCCGCCGTGATGAAACCGCTGCAAGGCGTTCGAATTCTTGATCTAACCAACGTGTTGGCGGGACCGTTCTGCTGTCATCAACTGGCGCATATGGGGGCGGACGTCATCAAGGTGGAAGTCCCGGGCGCCGGCGACCTCGCCCGGCGGCTGGGGGCCGACCCGGACCTGAACGCGAAAAAGATGGGCGTCTCTTTCCTGGCGCAGAATTCCGGCAAGCGCTCCATCACCATCAACATGAAAGCCGCGTCCGGAAAGCGCGTGTTCAAGGAACTCGCCGCCACGGCCCGCGTCGTGGTGGAGAATTTCCGCCCCGGCGTGATGGACAGGCTGGGCGTCGGCTACGACGTTCTTAAAGCCGTCAAGCCCAACCTGATCTATTGCGCGATTTCCGGCTTCGGCCAAGACGGGCCGCTTCGCAGCCTGCCGGCCTATGATCAGATCATCCAGGGCATGTCGGGCGTCATGAGCATCACAGGCGCCCCGGAGACCGCCCCCTGCCGCGTGGGTTATCCGGTGGCCGACACGGTCGGCGGCATGACGGCGGCCTTCGCCATCGCGTCCGCCTTGGCCGCGCCCAGGGAAGCGCGCGGCGCCTTCATCGACGTGTCCATGCTGGAGGCGGTGATGTCCACCATGGGCTGGGTCCTTTCGAACCATTTGGTGACGGGCGAAGAACCCCAGCCCATGGGCAACCACAACTTCACCGCCAGCCCTAGCGGAACCTTCAGGACAGGCGACGGCCTGATCAACATCGCGGCCAATAAACAGGAACAGTTCGAAGCCGCCGCGCGTGTTGTGGGGCGGGAAGAGCTGATCGCCGATTCGCGGTTTTCCGGGCGTCAGGCCCGGCTTGAGAACCGGGCGGCCCTGACGGCGGAGCTGGAGGCCGCTCTGGCGGCCAGGTCCGCCGCCGATTGGCAAACCCTTTTCAACGAGGCCGGCGTTCCGGCGGGGCGCGTGATGAGCGTACCGGAAGCGTTGGCGGAACCTCAGATCGCGGAGCGCGGCATGATCGCGCGCTTCGAGGCCGTTCCCGGCACGGACCGGGCGCACATCGACATCGCGCGTCCGGGCGTCAGGCTGGACGGCTCCCCGCTGACGGCCGGCGGTCCGCCGCCGACGCTGGGCCGGGATACGGACGCGATCCTGGCCGAACTGGGCTACAGCGACGGCGAGATATCGGCGCTCCGCGCCGAAAAAGCGGTCTGACCTTGCCATGACCGGGATCGGGGAACCCATTTGACGTCCGGTCCAATCCCGCGTGGACACCGTCCGCCGCAGCGACTCTCGACGCCGCTGTCTTAAGCGCGCGCCGCAGCTTGTTCCCGCCAGCTCGATATCATCTCCACCGCAATGACCATGAAGCGTTTTTTGCACGTCGAGACATCAAAAACCGACAAAATTAATGGTTGATTTTATAAAATGTACGAGTGCATTTATCATAATTATGGAAATTTTGTATTGGAGCAAAAACATGGGTTCTCTGGGCCGTGAAAAATTCGTCAAACTAGCCACCAAGCGCGTAAACAGAACGATTAAATGCATAAACCTTATCGGCAATCTCTCTAACAGGTCGAACTACGACTTCACTGATGAAGACGTGGCGAAGATTTTCAAGGCTCTCCAAGAAGAGCTAAACGCCTGTCAGAAACGCTTCGATATGGCGTCCAAATCGGACGGGAAGGGCGCTTTTACGCTCGATTGAACATCCAGGGGCGGAGTGGACCGGAATGGATGCGAAAGATGTTTGTTTGCGTTTTCTAAACGCGGAGTCCGAGGCGGATGTGCAGAAAATCATCGAGTCCGTCCCGGAAATGAAGGATCGGGATAACTGGCGGCCGCTCGATGATCGCGACACCAATTTTAATGTGACGTCCAATCAAGCGTCGGACGGCGGCAAGGCGCTCACCGAACTCATGACCAACATGGTTGACGCGGTGTTGATGAAGCACGCGTTTCAGAAGGGCGTTGACCCCAAAGGGACCGACGCGCCGAAGACCATGTACGAGGCCGTGGACCGTCTGGTGAAAAACCTGCGGGGCGGCAAGCTGGTCAATCTTGATCCGAAAGACAAATGGTTGCGGGAATTCGCCGAGAAGAACCTCGTCATCGGTATCACCGGCGCCAAGTCCAAAAAAGAAGGGGTGGCCCTGCTACACCTTCGTCGATAATGGCGAGGGACAGCGAGGCGAGAACTTTGAAGACACCTTCTTGTCCCTCAGCGCCGGGAACAAGAAGAGCATTCCCTTCGTCCAAGGCAAGTACAACATGGGGTCGTCCGGAGTGCTGCGGTACTGCGGACGGCGCTGGTTCAAGCTGATCGTGTCTCGCCGTTACGATGGCGAGAGCGGCTGGGCGTGGACGCTCATGCGCCGCCGTCCAGATGACGGCGATAACTTGCCGGTGGCCGAATACTTCATCCCAAGAAAAACGGGCATTCCCTCCTTCGATAGCGACTATCTGCACCCGTTTCACACCATGACCGGCAAGCGCTATGACAGTGTGATGGCTCGAAACCGGCACGGTGGTGAAACTCTTCGACTATCAGATCGGCTCCAAGTTTCTGAGCTTCAGGGGCCCGCGTGAGACCCTGAACGAAAATCTGGTCGAGACCATCCTGCCGTTCCGGCTTTTGGACTTCCGGCGGCTACCCACGACCAAAAAAAGTCGCGAGGCCGCTCAAAAATATCGCAAAGCCCGCACGGAGGGTGTGGACCCGCGCCCTTTCCACGGGACGAAGTTCTTGCTTCTGCGCTCCCACAAGGAAGAAGGTCTTGAGGAGGAAGAAGAGGACGCGGCGGGGGAGGATGAAATCTCCGTCGGCGTCATCGAAGACCCAGGAATCGGCAAGGTTTCGGTGAGCGCCATTCCCCTCAAGCGAGATATTCCGGGCTGGTTGAAAGCCCCCCGGAATATCAATCGCGTTTTTCACACGGTCAACGGCCAAGTGCAATTCAAGCAGTCGCGCGGCTATCTCTCGCAGTGCGGGTTTCCCGCGCTCAAGGACCGGGTGGTTGTCTTCGTTGACGCCAGCGAATTGACGTTTTCCGCCCATACCGAAGAAGTATGGAAAGGCGACCGGGAGCATATCAGCAACACCCTTATCGGCGAGCGCTACCAGGACAAGGTGAAGACGGTGATCAAGGAATCGCCGGCGTTGAAGGAACTCCAGAAGAAAATCTCTCAACAGGAACTGGAGCGCGCATCCAAGGCCGGGAGCAACGAGTTGTTCCAAAAGCTGGTCGATTCCGACCGCAACCTTGCGGGCCTCCTATCCCAACGTGATCCGACGATTTATATGCCCGCCCGGGGCGGTGATGAAACGGATTCCGAGAATGGCGGGGGCGAATGGAACGAGGGCAAATACAGCCCGACCTTCGTCCGCCTGGAAGAGCGTTTCAACAAGAACGGCCTTGACGTGCCGATCGGTCGTTCGCGCCCGGTGGCGGCGCGCACGGACGCGGAAAACGGTTACTTGAACCGCGCCGGCAATCCCGGCCGGATCATCATCGACGACGGCGTGCGGAAGAAATTCGGGATTCGGGAAAGCCTGCATGACGGAAGGCTGACCATCCACTTCGAGCCGTTGGAAGAGGCGTTGGCGGTTGGGGACGCATTCACCTTCAAGATCGGCCTCAAGGATGACGCAATGGCCGAGGCCGTGGAAAGCGAGGAGTTGGTTCTGCGGATAACGGAAGAACAAGCGCCTAATCCCAACCCCTCGCCGTCGCCTTCCAAACCACCTAAGAAAAAAACTCCGACGCTTGGGCTTCCGAAGTGCGTCCTTCTCACCAAGGATGGCCGGGACGTTGACGGGTACGCCGTGGAGCGTTGGCCCGAGGACTTCAACGAGCACGACGGCGGCGTGATCGAAGACCTGGGAGAGGAGGGTGTGGTCTATAAGATCAATTACGACAACGCCTATCACTTGCAATACCGTCGCCAGCAGGGTGGCGACGTCGCCCGCGAGGTGGTGACCGAGAAGTACATTCTCGGCATGCGAATCCTCATGCTGGGTTACGAGCACGCGCTTCGTTCCCTTCAAGACGGGAACGGCGGCGACGGCGAAGGGGCCGCCGAGTATGAAGACGCCTTCCGCCGCATGGCCGCGTGCGGCGCCGCGTCCACCGTCCTGGCGCTTGCGGAGAATCTGCCGAAAATAGTGGACCGGTCCAGTGTTGTCGAAGACGTCGAGTAGCGCGGCGATAAAACCCCGCCGGTCGGGCGCGCCGGCGGGGGCCGATTAGTTGGAGCGGATCGAGTTGGTCAAACCTCCCGCCCGATCATCCCGCCGGGCCGCGCGCCGGTCCAGCGCATGTCCCGCCAGACCGTTTCCCCGGCGACCATGACGCGCTCGACGCCACGGGCGGGGCGTTCCGGTTCATCGAAATCCGCCATGTCGATCACTGTTTCCGCGTCGAACAAAACGAGGTCCGCGTGCGCCCCCTCGCGGATCACGCCCCGGTCCTTCAGACCGAACACGGCCGCCGGTTTGCCGGTCATCCGGTGGACGCCCTCGGTTAGCGGGTACAGATTCGTCTCGCGGCAATAGCGGCCCAGCACGCGGGGAAAGGTCCCCCAAAGGCGGGGATGCGGCTTGCCGCCGTCGACGGGCAGGCCGTCGCTGCCGATCATGGCGCCCGGATGGGCCATGATCTTGCGGACTTCCTTTTCATCCATGCGGAAATAAATGGCGCCCGCCGGGCTCAACCGCTCGACCGCGGTCTTGACCGAACATCCCCATTCCGCAACCACGCCGTCGAAATCCCGGCCCGTCATTTCAGGATGCGGCGCGGACCAGGTGATGGTCGTGCGCTCGGACGTGGACAGAAAACTCTCCATCAAGATGGTGGAACCCGCCGTATAGGGATAAACGTCGAAGTCCAGCCGCATGCGCGCTTGCGCCGCCTTGATCTTGGCGAGGCTCTTGTCGGATTTTCCCCAGTTGGGACGGCCGACGCATTTGTGATGGCTGATCACCGTCGCGACGCCGGCGGCCTCTGCGGTCTCAATGGTTTCATCGAGGGCTTCCAGAAGCGTCTCGCCCTCGTTACGCATATGCGTGCAATAGAGCGCGTCCCCGTCCTTAAGCCGCCGGGCGAGTTCGATCACCTCGTCCCTCGGCGCGTGGATGGCCGTCGGATAGGCGAGCCCGGTGGACAGGCCGATGGCCCCGCCAGTCAGACTGTCCGTCAACAGATCCGCCATGCGATCAATTTCCCCGCCCGTCGCGGGGCGGGCGAGATCGTCCATGGTCTGGCCCATGACGGCGGCGCGAAGCGTTGTGTGGCCCGTCAGCATGGCGACGTTCAGGGCGGGGGGCGCGGCCTCCAGCGCTTCCGCGTAATCCGCCATACGGGGGTACTTGTAATCGCCGGGCTCGCCCAACAACGCCATGGGTCCGGGCGGCGCCGCGCCGGGCCCGGCGGGCGTGAAGGGGGCGAGGCTCACCCCGCAATTACCCGCGACCACCGTGGTGACCCCTTGGCTGATTTTGCAAGCCATCCCGGGTTCCGTGATCGCCAGCCGGTCGTCATGGGTGTGAACGTCGATGAAGCCCGGCGCCAGCGTCAACCCCGACGCGTCCACCGTCTCGGCCGCGCGCCAGTCCCGCAAGTCCCCGGCGGCCGCGATCCGCCCGCCCTTGAGCGCCACGTCGCCCGAGGTCTCGGGACCGCCCGAGCCGTCGATGATCGTGGCGCCCGTGATCAGCAGGTCGCATGTTCCAGAAGAAGCCTGGCCGGAAGAAGCCGGGGGGCTGGTTGAGGTCATGGCGGGTCTCCTGGCGTCACGTCACACCGTCGTATCAAATCACGTCACACTGTCATATCCAATGATGAAACCCTACCCCATGGTATGGTGGACAGGCGAGCCGTTGCCGCAGCGCGAGATCGACTCGCGACGCGCCGAAAAAGCGCTCTGAGGCTTGTGGCGCGTGAGACCCTGAACGAAAACCTGGTCGAGGCCATCCTGCCGATCTGGCTGTGGCCGATCTGGCTGTGGATATTCAGGCTGACGCCGGACAGGAGCGGCGGATATCCCTCCTTGTTGGGCACGAACAAATTGTCCAAATCGCCCGGGTCGCCGATGGCTTCCGGAGGGTGTTTCAGACACTTCCATATTGTGTCCTTGTTTGATGTTTCCCGTTACGAGCACATCCCCTGCCCACCGTTCACATCAATCAACTGGCCTGTGATGAACCCGGCCTCGTCCGAAGCAAGAAACGCCACGGCGGCGGCCACGTCTTCAATTGTACCGTTACGCCGCATGGGAATATTCTCAACCATGGACACACGTTCCTCATGAGTCATGCGCTCGCTCAGCAATCTTTTCACACGGGGGGTCAGGATCGCGCCGGGGCAAACCGCATTACAGGTGACGCCCTCTGGGCCGAATTCTTGCGCCAGTTGCAGCGTCATCGACTGTACCGCGCCTTTGGCGGCGACGTAGTTGGCTCCGGTAAACAGACTGCCATAGCGTCCCGCCTTGGAACCAAGATTGATGATGCGTCCAAATCCGGCCTCGATCATCTGTGGCAGCACCAAACGTGTCAACCTTGCGGCCGCTGTCACATTCAGCGCCAGCACTCTGTTCCAATCCTCATCGTTTTCTTCAAGGAAGCGGGAGGGAGTGTGGAGCGAGCCGCCAGCATTGTTGACCAGAGTATCAATGCAATATCTTTCTTTCTTAATCTGTTCAATCCATTCACCCAGAGCACCCTTATCAAGCAGATCAACGGCTCCAAAGTGAATGCCGGCCGCCTCGGGACGCGATCTGGCCTGTGCGATGGCCTCTTCACTTCGGTCAAGAACTATAACCCGCCCGCCTTCGCTGATGAAACGCTCGGCCACACCCAACCCCAGCCCGTCGGCGCCAGCTGAGATCAGGATTGTACGTTTTTTGAAACGCCGCATGTCGTGCCTCACAGTTGATCGTAATCAGAGCAGTCGCGGTGGCTTGCCGCCGGGTCCACCTTGACGTCGATCAATACCGGGCCACGCCGTTTGTGCGCCTCCTCCAAAGCATCCCGCATCTGATCTGCTTCGGTCACTGTGAGACCGCCGCCTCCCAATCCTTCGGCCACTTTGGTGAAATCATGATCCAGAAAGTCCACCGCGATTCTCTGGTTGCCAAGATTATCACGCACCATGCCAAGCCCCGAGTTATTCGCCACTATATAAGTTACATCAAGGCCGCGTTCGGCCGCTGTGGCGATGGCGTCCATGGTCATCACGAAACCGCCATCTCCGATTAAAGCGGTCACCCGGTTTTTCGGCGCGATAATTTTCGCGCTGGTGGCCGCCGGGGTGCTCCAGCCCATGCCGCCAATACCGCCGGGTGCGATAAGCTGACCAGGGTGGCGCAAGGTCAGTCGTGAGGTCGCCCAGATCCGGTTGGTGCCGGCATCCAGCGCCAGGAGATCGTCACTTGTCAGAAAAGACTGTAACCCGCGCATGATATCGGAATAATGCACCGTGCCGGGTTTGGTCGGAAAGTTCGGCAGAACGCCGTAATCGTTCGCGGCCTTGATTTTGGCGATCATCCGCTTGCGGGTTGCGATGAGCCCCGCGTCATGAGGACGGCTGTCGGCAAGGAGAGAGGCGACTTCTCCCACGTCGCCCGTTACCGCAAGATCGACCGGAACGACCCAGCCGGCATTCAGTGGATCATGATCAACCTGAATGATGGTCTGATCTCCGGGGCGGATCATTTTTTCGTCGCGGAACCGGGTGTATTCAGGTCCCAGAGAACAGCCCAGAATCAGCACGACATCCGCCGCCTGGACCATCCGGTTCGCCGCGGCCGCCCCCCAGGTGCCCATCATGCCAACCGCAATCTCGCTTGTTTCGTCTATAGCGCCTTTGCCATGATAGCTTGAGGCAATCGCAATACCGTTTTGTTCCGCCAAAGCCTGTAGGGATGGGCCTGATCGACTGCTGTAGACTCCGTTGCCAATGATCATCACTGGTTGCCTCGCCCCTTCCAGCAGTATCCCGATCTTATCTATTACATCGCGGTCCACACGGGGAGGCGTGTTACGCAAATACCCATCGACCGGATAGAGTTGGGCACGGCTTTCTTCGGGCACTTTTCCCTTGATGATATTACTGCGCATGACAATTGCCGCCGGACCCTGCCGCGGGGTTGAAGCGTGTTTGATGGCCAGTTGGGTTCCATAAACGGCCTCGGTCGGAGTGGTCGCGTAGGTTGCGTACTTGGTCATGGTCTTGAGGACGGCAAAGGCGTCCGCGGCGCCGTAATCGCCCGTCATGGTTTGATAAACACCGTGCTGGGCAAAACCATCATAACAAGACGTGTCGGTCAGAATGACCATCGGCGAAGAGGAAAAATATCCTTCGAGAATACCGAAGGCTCCGGTCGATGTGGCAAATGGTCCCTGCGCCATCAGAAGTCCGGGTTGCCCGGTCATTTTGCCCGCCACCTGCGCCATGACACTGGCGCTTTGTTCAGTCCGCGCCAGTACGATGTCAAATTCATCCTTCCGATCATAAAACGCCGGCAGGGACCAGGTGACGCCCAGCCCCGGCAAGGTGAAGCCTCGGGTGACTCCCGCCTCGATAAACGTGTTGATAATGCCTTCATTGGTTAGCATGACCACCGTCCTTTCTGTTATTTCGAACAAATTCCGGGGATGTCGGGAAACAAGGCGCGTGGCGTTGGAACAGCCAAAAATCACGCTGTGACGTGCTGAAAAACTGTCTTGGCGCGGCATAAACATCCCATGCCAAAACGCGCATGATCCTTTTAATCTCACATAATTTGAAACGTAATTCCATTATTTTTTGAAATTGTGTTTCAAAAAATAATGGAATGTCGTATAAGCACGTTGATGGAAGATTTACCAAATTGCCTGTTGGCAGTCAGACACGGGAGAACACCGATGCAATTTTTTCGCTCATGCATTGCGGGTTTGGTGATGGCCGCGGGGTTCGCCGGCATCGCTTTGGCCTCGGATTACCCGGCAAGGCCAATAACCATTATCGTGCCGTTCAGCGCGGGTGGCGGCACCGACATAACCACACGCACTTTCGCGGGCCCTCTGGCTGAAGCGCTCGGCGCCAAAGTTGTGGTTAAAAATACGGCCGGGGCGGGCGGGACAATTGGCGCGGCGGAAACCGCGCGGGCCAAGTCAGATGGCCACACCCTTGGGATGATCCCTGTTGGTCCGATGACAACCCAGCCTCATCTGCGCGAGTTGCCATACAATCCGGGAAATTTTGACTATATTTGCCAAGTCTATTCAGCGCCTTCTTCCCTGGTCGTGTCCAAAAACAGCCGGTTCAGCTCGCTTCAGGGGCTGCTGGACCACGCAAAGGCCAATCCCAATGAACTGAATTATGGTGTGCAGGCGGTCGGCTCAATCCCGCATATAGCGGGGCTTGCTCTTGCCGCCGCATCAGGCGCGAACTTTACGTTCATTCCGTACAAGGGATCGGCGCCAACCTTCAAGGCGATGCTTGATGGCTCTGTCGATATGTTTGTGGCCCACATTTCCTTTTTGACCAGAAACAATGATCAGGTTCGTTCACTGGCGATGCTGACCAGCGAAAGAGTGTCGACCGCTGATGATTTGCCAACGGCCAGCGAGCAAGGCGTACCGATGCATTTTCCAATCTGGGGTGGCCTTGTGGCTCCAAAAGGCATTCCCGACGAAGCCAAATCAGCATTGCAAGCCGCCTGTAAAACCGCCATGAACTCAGCAGTCTTCGCCGAGAGAATGGCCGATCTGCGGATGCCGGTGGCCTTTATGGATGGAGCCGCATTTGAAGCGTTTGTCGCATCCGAATTTTCCAGAAACGGAGACCTTTTAACCTCTGCCGGATTGAAAAAATAATCCGGTTCGGGTTCGGGGAAAACACCACACGGCGTCCCTGCAGCGCGGTGGCGCGGTCAATAAACCCAAATGAAAGCGTGCCGTCATGGCAAAGGTTTCCTGTACGAGTATTGTGGGGGTATTGATACTTCTGGCGTCGTTCTGCCTGTTTGTTCACACTTTTGACGAAGCCTATCAAAAATCGGTTTTAACCGTCGGACGTGGTCCGGTGTTCTTTCCACGTATCATTCTTGGCGCCATGCTGCTTCTTTCCCTGATTGTGACCTTCAGGAGCAATAGTGAACGGGACAATACGGCCAATATCCGCATTTCCATCATGCCCATCGCGGCGATGACGCTGACAGGGTGTTATATCTTTTCGATTGATTGGGCGGGGTTCATTTTGCCCACGCTTCTCTTTACTTTTTTGATGCCGCTGATTCTGGGGTATCACAATTGGAAAATAACTCTGGGCCTATCAGTCCTCTACACCTTCGTCATCTGGTACGTCTTTGACCGCGTCTTCCTGATTATTCTGCCATCTTCTCCCTGGTTTGAGGTGATCTGATGGACAGTTTTTTCTCTCTTGGTCTTGATCATATCCTGACGCTATCCGCCCTGATATCGATCCTTGCCGGAACGCTGCTGGGAGTGGCCATAGGTGTATTGCCTGGTCTGGGTTCGGTCCTTGGCATCACCATGGTTCTGCCCTTTACCTATTCGATGGAACAAGTTCCGGCTTTGGCTTTGATGTTGGGAATTTACTGCGGTTCGGTTTACGGCGGTTCCATCTCGGCGATCATTATCAATACGCCGGGCACTCCCCAGGCGGCCGCTACGGCGCTGGATGGTTTTCCGATGGCTCAACGTGGGGATGCGGACCTTGCGATTGGCTGGGCGACAGCCGCCTCCGTGATTGGCGGGCTTGTTTCGGTGGCTGTTTTGATTGTCGCGGCCCCCCAGCTTGCGGCATTCTCACTAAATTTCACCGCGATTGAATATTTTGCATTAGGCGTCTTTGCGCTGATCTGTATTGCAAACGTCTCGCGCGGCGCTCTGATCAAAGGTCTGCTGTCAGGAGCGACAGGACTCTTTATTGCAACCGTAGGGCTTGATCATGTCACAGGCGACATGCGCTTTACCTTCGGCCTTTTCGAACTGACGGCCGGTATTTCGTTAATTCCCGCAATCGTCGGATTGTTCGCATTGTCCGAGGTCTTTGTCAGAGCAACGGCGTCAAACGAAGTCAAACAGCTCATCGCCCACAATATCGGTTTTCGGTTACCGCCCATGTCCGAGTGGCGACCACGGTTCCGGCTTCTGATCAAGTCCTGCATGATCGGCTCGTTTGTTGGCGCCTTGCCGGGGACCGGTGCGGCCACATCCGCCTTTATCGCATATTCCGAAGCCAAGCGTTCAGCACCGAACCGTGACAAGTTGGGCACTGGCGAGCCAGACGGAATTGTGGCGGCCGAAAGCGCGAACAATGCCGTCACGGGCTCGGCGCTGGTGCCAACACTGGCTCTTGGCATCCCCGGAGACCCGGTCACTGCGGTGATGCTTGGCACCTTTGTCATTCACGGACTTGCTCCGGGACCGCGGCTGTTTGCTGAAAACCTTGATCTCGTATATGCGATTTTTCTGATTCTCATAGCCATTAACATCGTGATGTTCTTCGTCGGCGTATTGGGAGCTCAACTATTCACCCGGGTCTTAAAGGCGCCCGAGCCATTGTTGATGTCCATGGTGGTTGTGATCGCACTTATAGGGGCCTATGGGGTGCGAGGTAATCCACTGGATCTTGTAACGGCCTTTCTGGCCGGAATCGCCGGTTTCATCCTGCGCAAGGCTGGTTTTCCCCTGGCTCCCTTGGTGATCGGCATGGTGCTCTCTCAGATGATTGAAAACTCGCTACGGCAGGGTCTTTTACTCACCAGAGGATCGTTTTTTGCGTTCTTTGAACGGCCCATCGCGTTAAGCCTGTTCGTCCTTACCGCGGTTATACTGGCCTGGCCCGCTATTCGCTGGTGTCTGGAAAGGACAAAAAATTGAGCGCCGCACAAGAGCGTATTCTGATTACCGGCGCCACGGGGTTTTTGGGATCGTGGATCATTTCAAGGCTGGCGTGCTCCAGTATTCATGTCATCGCTATTGATATCAATGATGACTACCGCAGGCTGAAAACGCTCTGTCCCGACTTGCCCGCCGACAGAATCGATTACCATATCTGCGACATCACCAATACTTGTGCGCTTGAATCATTGATCAAGAAAACCCGCCCGACGGGAATTATCCATCTTGCGGCTTTGCAAATTCCCGCCTGTCGCGCTCTGCCCGCCGCGGGCGCTGCGGTCAATATAATAGGCCACGTAAATGTTTTTGAGGCCTCTCGCAAGTTCGGGATTAAACGGATCATTTACACAAGCTCTATCGCCGCCAAGCCACGTGGACCGGACAAGGCTCCGTCGAACCTTTATGGTGTGTACAAGAAAACCGGCGAGGAAATCGCGCGCATTTACTGGCGGGATCACAAGATATCCAGTCTCGGATTGCGGCCCAGTATTGTTTATGGTCTCGGGCGCGATGATGGTGAAACTTCGGCCATTACTAAGGCGATCAAAGCTGCGGCGCTTGGCAAAAGCTATAAAATTCCCTTTACGACACGCAGTTGCTTTCAGTTCGCTGGTGATCTCGCTGATATTTTTATTCGTGCGGCGCTATCCTCCTGGGAAGGCGCTCTCTTGTCGGATATTACGGACAGGGTTGCCTCTGTTGATGAAGTCCTTGCCGCAATTCGTGAAGTCGTTCCCGAAGCACAGGTCGGCTGGTCGGGAGAGACTCGCGTGTCACCATCATCGGACTTTGACGTGGCGCCACTGCGGCAGGTTATTGGCGACTGGCGGGAAACGCCCTTACTTGACGGCATACGCCAAACGATCGAACGCTACAGGGCCAGTGCCGTTGAATAAGCACCTTTTAAAGAATCCCTTGGGCCAAGGTTTCGATCCGGCGCGCAATATCTAGAATACGCGGACCCAAATCGGCCTCCAGCCGTTCGTTGGTAATGATTGATCGCAACCCTCCCACGTTCAGAGCATAAACAGGCAAACCATCGGCCCGACGCACAACAGCGCCAGCTGAATTGGCTTCAGAAACCCAGTCGCCGTGACTCATGGCGAAGCCCCGCTCCTCAGCGCGGGCAATTTCGGCCCGAGTTCTGGTCTCAATCCCGGATTTGTCCCCGCCATCATAGTCCGCCGCAATCCTGGCAATCAGCGTCTCGCGATCCGCCAAGGGTAAAGCCGCAAGATATGCTCGCCCCATTCCTGTCGTAAGCATGGGAATGCGTGACCCAACGTCCAATCGGATCGCCATGGATGCTGGTGTCCGGCACGCTTCAATATAGATAAACTCAATTCCGTCGGGCGCACCCAAATAGATGGATGCATCCGCGTACTCCGCCAACTCTTGCATATAAGGGCGGGCGAAATCACGAATCTCCATCCGGGCCAGCACATCATACCCGAGTGTCAGAATCGCGGCCCCGGGTGAATAGCGTCTGGTGTCTTCATCATATTTCAAATAACCTAATTCGGTTAAGGTGAATGTCAGCCGGGAAACCGTTGCCTTGGGTAACTCGACACGCCGGGCAATTTCGGCATTGCCAAGCGGCTTGCTGGCCGCGCCAAACACGCGCAGGACGGACAGACCTCGCGCTAAAGACATATTGATTCGATAGTCTTTTTCGTCGTCGTCAAAGGGGCCCATATTTTTTCTGTGCACTAAATCTCCCTGTCATTGCTGTTTTGCGTTTCTCTGAATTCAAATTAAAGCATCAGGTTTCCAATGGGAATTTTTTAAATCGCTTGCTCTGAAAAAAGCTGAATACAAGACCCGTGTCCGGTTTAACAAGCATCTGATCCGGCTTGAGTTGTCTGGCGGGCTTCTTGTCCTCACTCAGTTGCGGTTAAGCCCTTGAGCGCCTTTGATCAGTATGTTGTATTCGTGGTAATTGTCGTTATGCGCCAACACCTCGCCCCGCTTGGTCTGGCCGGGGAACGTGGACAAGGAAACGGTCCTGGCCGAGGGCCGGGCCACGTTTCTATGCCGCGACCTGATCAACACGCCGGCCAATCACATGGGGCCGTCCCGCTTGGCCGAGGCGGCTGAGCGCCTGGCGGCCGAGCGCCGCGCGGAATGCTCCGTCATCGCCGGCGACGATCTGCTGGCGAAAAACTATCCGGCCATTCACGCCGCCGGCCGCGCTGACATGCGGTTCGCGAGGCGGCCCGGCCCGCGTTTCCACGCCGCGGCCCACTTCCGGGAATTCCGCGGCCGAACCCGGCGGGGATGGCTGGCGTGACGCGGATCGAAAGATGCCCGTTCCCGGCGCGCGGCCCGGGCGGCGGCGCGGTTCCTGGCTCAAAGGAAATTCAACACTAAGAGGACATTCAACGATGACGTCCATGCCCCCCATAGATCACGCGGCCGTCGGCGCGCGCGCGTTCGCGAAAGCCCGTCTCGCCAACGTCCCCACCGCGCTGGAACGCATGGCGCGCCTGGAGGCGTCGGAGCGCCTTAACAAAATTTGGGTTAAGCGGGACGATCTGACCGGATTGGCCATGGGCGGCAACAAGGCCCGGCAGTTGGAATTTTATCTGGGCCAGGCCGTTGAACGGGACGCGGACGCCATCATCATCACCGGCGCCGTGCAGTCCAACTACGTCCGGATGGCGGCCGCGGCCGCCCGGAAGTACGGCATGCGTCCCATTTTGCAGCTGGAGGACCGGGTCGCCGGGATGAACGGCGATTACCGCGAAAGCGGCAACGTCTTGCTGGATAAACTGTTCGGCGCGGAACTCCGGACCTTTCCCGCCGGTGGGGACGAGGACGCGGCGGACGAAAATCTGGAAAAAATCGCCGCCGAGGTCCGCGCCGGCGGCGGAAACCCCTATGTCATCCACCTTGGCGCGAACCATTCGCCGCTGGGCGCGCTCGGCTATTCGGTCATGGCGTTCGAACTGTTGGATCAAGTCGCGGGGATGAACCTTAAGGTGAAAGCCCTGGTGCTGGCGTCCGGCAGCGGCCAGACCCATGCTGGCGTGTTGACCGGTTTGCGCCTGAAGGGCTGCGATTGGCCGGTGATCGGCGCCTGCGTGCGCCGCGGCGCCGGACTCCAGAAACGGCGCGTGGAGACCGTCTGCGGGAATTTGTGCGATCTGGTGGGGCGGCCCGGCTTGCTGAGGGACAGCGACATCCGGGTGACGGACGCCTTTCTGGGTCCGGGTTACGGCAAGGGCGCGCCGGAAACCTGGGACGCCATGAGGAAGGCCGCGCGCCTGGAGGGATTGGTGCTTGATCCGGTTTACACGTCGAAATCAATGGCGGCCGCCATGGCCGTGGCCCGGCCCGGCCACCCCCTGAACATCGAGGGTGACGGCGCGGTGATTTATCTTCACACGGGTGGCCAGCCCGCCCTGTTCGGTTATAAGGATGACGTGGCTCAGGCCATGACCAACTGATGATCAAGCGCGCCCGGCGGCTCACGCCCCGCTCTAAATTTAAAAGACGCCCCCATGCCCGATACGCCATTCGACGCTTTTCTTATCGACGACGCCAAGGCCTCAACGCCTCTGGTCCCCTTGAGCGCGGACCTGTTTCCACGCTGGCGGGCGGATCAACCGGCGTCGGTCAACGCCTGGATCGACGCCAACGGATTTGACGCGAAAGCCGGACAAACCTGTCTTCTCCCGGCGCCGGACGGCGCCGCCGGACGGGCGCTCTTCGGTCTCGGCCCGGCGGACCCGGCGGCCAACGGCAAGACAGACCCGGACGCCGCCTGGTTCTGGGCCGGACTGCCGGCGGCGCTGCCCGGGGGAAGCTATCATATCGAGGGCGGCTTGCCAGCGGACGCCGCCGCCGGGGCCGCGCTCGCCTGGGGACTGGGAACCTATCAATTCAACCGGTTCAAAACTTCCGCCAACACTGCGGAAGACGCCGCCCCGTCTGATCGTTTCGCCCGCCTGGTCTGGCCGGGGAACGTGGACAAGGAAACGGTCCTGGCCGAGGGCCGGGCCACGTTTCTATGCCGCGACCTGATCAACACGCCGGCCAATCACATGGGGCCGTCCCGCTTGGCCGAGGCGGCTGAGCGCCTGGCGGCCGAGCACCGCGCGGAATGCTCCGTCATCGCCGGCGACGATCTGCTGGCGAAAAACTATCCGGCCATTCACGCCGTCGGCCGCGCCGCCGCCGACGAACCGCGTCTGATCGACGTGCGCTGGGGCGGCGAGGCGAACCCGAGGGTCACGCTGGTGGGCAAAGGCGTTTGCTTTGACACGGGCGGGCTGGATTTAAAGCCCGCGTCCGGGATGAAGCTCATGAAAAAAGACATGGGGGGAGCCGCCCATGTGCTCGGCATGGCGCATATCCTGATGGCGCTGCGGGTTCCCATCCGGCTGCGCGTCTTGATTTCGGCCGTCGAAAACAGTGTTTCATCCAACGCCATGCGGCCCCTGGACGTCGTTGACACGCGATCCGGCAAGACGGTGGAAATATCCAACACGGACGCGGAAGGCCGGGTCATTCTGTCCGACGCCTTGACGGAGGCCGTGTCGGAAAACCCGGCTCTGCTGATCGATTTCGCCACCCTTACCGGCGCCGCCCGCGTGGCGCTGGGGGCGGAACTGCCGGCCCTGTTCTGCAATGACGACACCCTGGCCGCGGATATCCTGAGCGCCGGGGCGGGAGCGTCCGACAATCTCTGGCGTATGCCGCTTTGGGCCGGTTACCGCGCCATGGTGGACGCCCGGACCGGCGATTTGGACAACGCGCCGGAAGGCGGATTGGCGGGCGCCATCACAGCCGCGCTGTTCCTGGAACACTTTGTCGGCTTACCCGGCGCCGCCCCTCCCTGGGCCCACGTCGACGTCATGGCGTGGAACAACCGCAAGCGTCTGGGCAGACCCGTTGGCGGCGAGGCGATGGGCCTTCGCGCCATGGCCAGGATGGTCGTCAACAGGTTCCGGACCGGAGAAGGATAAAGACCGGAATTTCCATCCCAAGGCGGCTTGCCAAGGCGGCGGAAAATGGACTAGAAGTTGCGGGTTCGTAATGACCGAACACTTTGGACCCCACGAACAAGTGAACATTATCCATGTCATTCGAGATGAACGAATTACAGGCCCTGGACATTTGGCGCCGGGCCATTGTCGGCAGCGTCCGCATGGACGCGCCGGATCTATCCGCCCGTCAAATGGCCTTATTGCTGAGCGTTTATTTGACGCCGGCGCCGCACACGGTCCGGGGACTCGCGGATGTGATGAGGATTTCAAAACCCGCCGTGACGCGGGCCGTGGACCGGCTGAGCGAATTGCGGCTGGTGCGCCGGAAAGTCGATGAAAGCGACCGGCGCAGCGTGCTGATCCAGCGCACGGTGCCCGGTTCCGTGTTCTTAAGGGAATTCGGCGAGTTGATCTCGTCGGCGGCCAAGCTGGAAGAAACAGTCGATCACACCGGCCTTCCCCCAGGCTATTAAATATCTTTTAAGCTATTGATTTTGAACGCCGAATATCTGATTCGGCTTGAACCTGCCGAGATAAAGCGGCAAGATGGCGTTCGCCATGGTCGCTTGAACGCCGAGATCGCTTAAGCCCTTGGCTCCCTCCGAAACCACATTGTCATGCTTCAGCAGTTCAACCTGGTCCAGGGTCAGCGGCGGCTTCGGCAGCAATCCCAGAACCGCGGCCTGCGCCTCGGCCAGGACGAACGGCACCGGGATCAGCAGACGCTTTCTGCCGGTCATCCGGCATACCCGCTCCATGATCTCGCGGAAAGACATGATTTCCGGCCCGCCCAGTTCGAAGGTTTCGCCGGTTACGCCGTCCCGCTCAAGCGCGGCGGCGGCGGCGTCCGCCACATCGCCCACATAGACAGGCTGGAAATCGGGGCCGCCGGCGTTATCCGAGTCCGGAACGGGCGAGGCGCCCATGATGGGCAGAACCGGGCTGACCCGGGCCATGGCCGCGAACTGGTTGAAGAAATTGTCTTCCGGGCCAAATACGACGCTCGGGCGAAGGATGACGGCGGCCGGGAAGGCGGCCCTCACGGCTTCTTCTCCGGCCCGCTTGGTTAGCGCATATTTTGCGTGATCGTTCCTATCGGCGCCCAAGGCGGAAACATGAACCAGCCGCCTCGCCCCGGCGGCGGCGGACGCTTCGGCGACCGTCTTGGCGGCTTCCCTGTGCATGGCGGCGAAGGTGCGCCGGGCGCTTTCATAAAGAACGCCCACCAGATTGACGACCAACTCCGCGCCGTCAACGGCGGCCGCGACGGAGGCCGGATTCGTAACGTCGGCGGGCCAGGGAACCACCTGGCCGACGTCGCCCATGGGCTTCAGGAACTTCGCCCGTTCCACGTCGCGCACGGCGGCGCGAACGCCATAGCCCTTGGCCGCCAGCCGGCGCGTCACATGCCGGCCGATGAAACCGGACCCGCCAAACACGGTGACGATACGACGATCCATGCCCTTTGTCCTTTCGAGGTTTTCCGCGCTGGGGCGCATGATACTCTCATGGCGCGCGAGAATCAGTCCGTTTTTTGCCCCCATGTTCAACGGACATGGCGCGGGACATGGAGTGGGATATGGGGGCGCTTTCCGGACGGTCACGGAAAATCAGGCCGGAAAGCGCCCGAATGCCGGTTGACATCCAGGGGCGAGCCGGTAAATTCTCGCGCTCCCGAACGCGCGGCGTTCCGGGCTTTAGGCCAAGGCCCCTGCCCAGGTGGCGGAATTGGTAGACGCGCTGGCTTCAGGTGCCAGTGACCATCAGGTCGTGGAAGTTCGAGTCTTCTCCTGGGCACCAACAAACGCCGCACCAACAAACGCTGGTGGTTCGGGACTGGCTGATTTCAGCGCGTCCAGCCGCCCGATCACCCGGCCGCCCGGCTGAATGTCTCATCCGTCATACCGGCCTCTGGACCGCCCGGACTCCAGCTCTCTCCGCCATGACGTCAAACGGGAAGCAGGCGCCCCTTGACTTCCAGCCGTCTGCGCAAGAGAGTGCGCGGCCATGAAACCCGAGATAATCCTCCACCAAGACGATCTGCCCGGCGGACTCGATTTCGCCAACAGCGTCGCCGTCGACTCCGAAACCCGGGGACTTGTTCACAACCGAGACCGCTTGTGCCTGGTGCAGCTCTCCGCCGGCGACGGCGTGTGCCATTTGGTGAAGATCGCCGCCGAACCGGCGCCGGCTCCCAATCTGACGGCCTTGATGGAAAACGCGAGCGTCACCAAGCTGTTTCATTACGCGCGCTTCGACGTCGCCGTCTTGAAGCGGTATCTGAACATCGACGTCAACCCCATTTACTGCACCAAGATCGCCTCTCACTTGGTCCGCACCTATACAGACAAGCATGGCCTGAAGGACATCACCCGCGAACTGGTGGGCGTGGAGTTGGACAAGGAACAACAGTCCTCGGACTGGGCGCGGAATGATTTGTCGGACGCGCAACTGAAATACGCGGCCAGCGACGTGCTCTACCTGCATGAGATCCGCGCGGCGCTGGACGCCATGCTGGAGCGCGAGGACCGCATGGAGCTCGCGCGAAAATGCTTCGGTTTTTTGCCGACGCGCGCCGCCCTTGATCTGGCGGGCTGGGCGGAAACGGATATATTTTCCCACTGAGCCGCAGGAGTGTCCGCATTGACCGGGGACGGCCCCGGACGCATACTCCGTTCTTCGCGAAACGCTGCGGAATTCAGGCGGCCGCCCAAAAAGACGCAGCCAGGACAAGGACCCCCGGTCACCCGATGACAGCCGCGCCGCGAACCCAACCGGCATCGAGAACGGACCAAGGCGCCGACCCGCTGATCCTCGCGCGCGACGTGTTGGAACTGGAAGCGCGCGGGCTTGATCAACTGGCCGCGTCGCTGGGGGGCGATTTTCTCGGCGCCCTGGACGTTTTGTCAAAAGTTTCGGGCCGGGTGGTCGTCACAGGCATGGGCAAGAGCGGCCATGTCGCCCGCAAGATCGCGGCGACCTTCGCCTCCACGGGCACGCCCGCGCTTTATGTTCATCCGGGCGAGGCGTCCCATGGCGATCTTGGCATGATCACCGTCGATGACGCGGTTTTCGCGCTTTCCAATTCCGGTGAGACATCCGAGTTGTCGGATCTCGTGGATTATTGCAGGCGCTTTTCGATTCCCCTGATTTCCTTGACGGGCAAGGCGGACAGCGCCCTCTCAAGGGCCGCCGACGTCTCCCTGGTTTATCCCGCCGCGCCGGAAGCCTGCCCCATGGGTCTCGCCCCCACCACATCGACCACAGTCATGCTGGGCATGGGCGACGCGCTGGCCGTGACGCTGCTTGCCATGAAAGGCTTCACGCGGGACGATTTTCAGGTTCTGCATCCCGGCGGAAAATTGGGTCAACGGTTGATGAAGGTCCGCGACCTGATGCACGGCGGCGGCGCCGTTCCATTGACCGAACTAGGCGCGAGGATGGACAGCGTGCTGTTGGTGATGACGGAAAAACGCCTGGGCTGCGTCGGCGTCACGGACGCAAACGGACGCCTCGCCGGCGTGATCACGGACGGGGACTTGCGCCGTCACATGGCGTCCGATTTGATGCGGCGGACGGCCGCCGACGTCATGACCACGGGCGGGCGCGTCCTAGCGCCGGATGTTCTCGTCAGCGAGGCCGTGGGCTTCATGAACGAGCATCAAATCACCAACGTCTTCGTGGTTGAGAACGCGAAGCCCGTCGGCGTGCTGCACATTCATGATTGCCTGCGCGCGGGAGCGGCTTGATTCATGCGGACGGAAGCCGTTGAAAAGCCGCCGCCCGCCGGCGGCCGCCAAGGCCTCAACGTATTGCGGCCGGGCGTGGTTCGGCGTTACACACGCCGGTATACGGATTTCGTCAAAGGCATGAGGATTTTACTGCCTTTAACGGCTGTTCTTTTGTTGGCTGCGGTGGTCATATGGCCGCACCTGCGGACTGGCGACTTGCGCTTCCGCATCGGTTTCGCGGCGGCTACCGGCAATCTCGACGACGATCCGAATCTGTTGAATCCGCGCTATGTGGGCACTGACGAGAAGAACCGGCCCTACGCGGTGACCGCAGATATAGCCAAGCGCCTGTCCGGCCCGGACGTCCCGCAAGGCAAAGTCAGAATCGGTCTGGAGAGTCCAAAAGCGGACATCACCTTGGAAGATGGCACGTGGTTGGTGTTGACTGCGGACACTGGCGTTTTCGGGCGGGAAAAGGAAACCCTGGACTTGGAAGGCAAGGTGAACCTGTTCCACGACACGGGCTATGAGTTCCGCACGGAACAGGCGAGCGTTGATCTTGCGGCCGGGATCGCCGCCGGCGACGCGCCGGTCGAGGGGCAAGGCCCCTTCGGCATGATCGACGGCGAGGGTTTCCGCCTGTTGGAGCGGGGCAACCGCGTCGTCTTCACCGGCAAGGCCAAGCTCACACTGTTCCCCGAAGAGGCCCGCCAATGATACGCCGCTTATTCGCCGCAGGCCTCGCCGCCGCCCTGCCCCTCCTCGCCCTCGCCGCCCATGCCCAAGGCCTGAACCTGGGCGATGGAGAAACGCCGCTGGAAGTCTACGCGGACGACGGCATCGAATGGCAACAGGACAAACTGATCATCCTCGCCCGGGGCAACGCCAAGGCCGTGCGCGGCGAGGTCACGGTGCTGGGCGAGCAGCTGACGGCGTTCTACAAGGAGAAAGCCGACGGATCGACGGATGTTTACCGTCTGGACGCCGACGGGAATGTCCGGATCCTGTCTCGGGACGGCGAGGTCACGGGAGAGAAGGCCGTCTTTGACGTCATCAAATCCATTCTGGTGGTGACGGGCCCCACGCCGACGCTGACGACGCCCAAACAAGTGGTCACCGCCGCGCAACAGTTGGAATATTGGGAAGCCAAACAAATGGCCGTGGCGCGTGGCGGCGCCGCCGCCAAAGAACCGGGCCGAACGCTGAAGGGCGAGGTGCTGACGGCGTTTTTCCGCGAAACCAAGAAGGGTGTGACGGAAATTTATCGCATGGAGGCGTTCGAGAACGTCGAGGTCATCACCGGCAGAGACAAAGCCTATGGCGATTACGGCGATTACGATGTGGGGAATGGCGTTGCGACGCTAACCGGCAAAGTCCGCATACACCGCGGCAAGAACATGCTTACGGGCTGCAAGACTCAAGTGAACCTGAACACCGGCGTCAGCCGGCTTTTTAGCTGTCCGCCGGGCGCAGGCGGCAGAACCAAGGGGATTCTTGTGCCTAAAAACAGAAAACAAAACTGACCGCGACCCCTTGATGGCTTGGAAACCGGGCGTTAACTTTCGACGGTTAAACCTTGTCCAGGCAAAATCAGCGCCAAGATTTGGACTACGCGGGCGGAGCGTATCTGCGGATATGCGCCTGACAGTGGGAACTCCATGAAAGATCGACCGCACGACACCGGGGACGGCGGGTTCGGCGGCGCGGACAGCGCCCCGGATCACGGTCCCCGTCTCGTGGTTAAGAACCCGGACCGGTGCTTGATCGCCAATAACCTGGGCAAAAGCTTTAAGAAGCGTCCCGTGGTGCGCGGCGTCAGCCTTTATATTCAGCGCGGTGAGGTGGTCGGCCTGCTGGGCCCCAACGGCGCGGGCAAGACCACCTGCTTTTACATGATCACCGGGCTGATTCAGCCCGACTACGGCTCGATCATGCTGAATGGCCAGGATATTTCGGGACTGCCCATGTATCGCCGCTCCCGATTAGGCATTGGATATCTGCCGCAAGAAGCCTCCATCTTTCGGGGATTATCCGTCGAAGACAACATTCGCGCGGTGCTGGAGGTCGTGGAAAAGAACCGCAACCGGCGGGAAGCTGTCCTAGACGCCCTGTTGGCGGAGTTCTCCATCACCCACCTGCGCCGGACGCCGGCCCTGGCCCTCTCGGGCGGAGAACGCCGCCGGGTGGAAATCGCGCGGGCGTTGGCGTCCAACCCTCGTTTCGTTCTGCTGGATGAGCCGTTCGCGGGCATCGACCCCGTTGCGGTCGGCGATATCCGCGCTCTGGTCGCCCATCTGAAGGACCGCGGCATCGGTGTTCTGATTACCGACCACAACGTCCGCGAGACGCTGGACGTGATCGAGCGCGCCTACATCATCCATGACGGCGTAATGCTGATGGAAGGCGCGCCGCCGGACATCATCGGCAACGAGGATGTGCGCCGTGTGTACCTCGGTGACCGCTTCAGCCTTTAACGCCGCGCCGGCCGCTCCCCGCCCCATGGCATGGAGGCGGTGATGGCGATCGGGCCGCGCCTTGATCAGCGCCAATCCCAGTCCCTGGTCATGACGCCGCAGTTGCAGCAGGCGATCAAGCTGCTGCAACTGAACAATATGGAATTGGCCGAATACGTCGAGCGGGAACTGGAGCGGAACCCGCTTTTGGAACGTGACGAAAGCGAGCGCGAACCGCTTGAGATCGAGCGGCGGGAAACAGCCGCGCCCGAGGCGGACGGCGGCGGACCCGGCGCCGCGCCGGAAGCCGCCATCGATGCGGACGAGCCGCTGCAAACCATGGACCTTTCGAACGACGCCGCCCCCACCCTGGAGGCTGATATCGACGCGGAGATGCAGAACCTCTACACCAACGACTCGGTGACGGAAGCCGCGCCGGAGGTTCAAACGGACATGAGCTTCAACGTTTCCGGCGCGGGCGGCGGCGGGTTCGACGGCGAACCGCCCGGCCTTCAACAGACATTGGCGGCGTCAAAATCCTTGCGCGAGCACCTGGCGGAACAAATCGGCATGGCCTTGACGCTGCCGCGCGAACGCCTGATCGCGCGGGACATGTTGGAGAATGTGGATGACGCGGGCTATCTGACGGCGGAACTTTCCGATATCGCCGCGCGTTTGTCCGTTGCTTATGACGACGTTGACGACGTGCTCCACGTTTTGCAAAGTCTGGAACCGGCGGGCGTCTTCTCGCGCTCGCTGGAGGAATGCCTCGCCACGCAGCTCCGCGAGCGGGACCGGTACGATCCCGCCATGGCCGCCATGGTCGAGAACCTGGATCTGGTCGCCAAACACGACTGGAGGGCGCTGCGCGAAGTATGCGGCGTCGATGACGAGGACTTGCGCGACATGCTGGCGGAATTGAGAGCGCTTCAGCCGAAACCAGGCGCCATGTTCTCGGAAGAAGTCGCGCAGATCGTTGTCCCGGATGTCTTGATGCGCCCGAAGCCGCGAGGCGGTTGGATCATCGAACTCAACCCAGAGACGCTCCCCCGCGTTCTGGTGAACAACCAGTATTACGCCGAGATTTCAGACGCCACCCAATCCAGGGACGACAAAAACTATGTCACCGAGCAGTTCAACGCCGCCAACTGGCTGGTCAAGGCGCTTCATCAGCGGGCGACGACGATTTTAAAAGTCTCCCGCGAACTCGCGCGCCAGCAAGACGCTTTTTTCGTCAAGGGCGTCGAGCACCTGAAGCCCCTCGTGCTCCGGAATATCGCCGACGTCATCGGCATGCACGAAAGCACGGTCAGCCGGGTGACGTCGAACAAGTTCATCGCGACGCCGCGGGGAATTTTTGAACTGAAGTATTTCTTCAGCGCCTCTATCGCGTCAGCCGACGGGGGCGAGGCCCATTCGGCCGAGTCCGTCCGCCACCGCATCAAATCGCTGATTGACGACGAGCCGGCGGAAGCGACTCTTTCGGACGACAGAATCGCCGCCATCCTGAAAGACGGCGGCGTCGGCGTCGCGCGCCGCACAGTCGCGAAATACCGCGAGTCCATGGGCATTCCATCCTCCGCTCAACGCCGCCGCGAGAAGAATGCGATCGGCTGATCCGGTTGCGGGCGTGACGCGGTTTGACATTGGCGGCCGGCGCGGCTAGGTTCCCGCCCCTGTTTTGAAGAGACCGCCGCGCCGCGCAATCGTGGCGAAGTCCGCGTGGCGGGGGTCCCGGATAAAACCATGCCGGGTTTTTCATTTACCGCGCGAGGTTCTGGTTTTAAGGTGTTCGCCTGGGTGCTGGCGATCCTGGAGCGGATCCCGGCCATCGGGAAACTTGAGGCTCATGAACATCACTGTAAACGGCAAGGGCATCAATGTCGGGGACGCTCTTCGCGAACGCGCGGAAACCAACCTGGCGGACGCCATCGGCAAGTACTTTCCGAACCCGATCGACGCGAACGTCGTGGTTTCCAAGCAAGGCCATGCGTTCCACGTTGAAATCTCGGCCCACCCGAACCGCGGGCTGTTGGTTCACGGCAAGGGAGAAGGCGGCGACGCGCACGGCGCGTTCGATATCGCGGCGGAGCGGATCGCCAAGCAAATGCGGCGCTATCACAGGCGCATGACCAATCACAAAGGCAAGGGCGCCGAGGAAAATTTAACGGCGCAACATTATGTGGTACAAGCGGAGCCGGAACATGAAGAGCTGCCCGAGGAGACGCAGCCCACAATCATCGCGGAAATGCCCGCGGAAATTCCGACTCTTTCCGTGGGCTCCGCAGTTATGAAAATGGATTTGGCGGATCAGCCCGTTCAGATGTTCCGGGACTCGAAAACCGGCCGGTTGAACGTGGTGTATCGCCGGAGTGACGGAAACATCGGTTGGATCGACCCCGCAGAGGCGGCCGGCTGAGCGGACGAACCAACACCGTTCGGACATACCGGGGACAAATATGGAAATTCGTGACCTCATCAAGGAAGACGCCGTCGTTTGCAACCTTAAGGCGACCAGCAAAAAGCAGGCTCTTCAGGAACTCTCGGAGACGGCCGCTTCCCTGGTCGATGTGAATGACCGTCAAATTTTTGACGTCTTGATGGAGCGCGAACGCCTGGGAACCACCGGCGTCGGCAATGGAATCGCGATCCCCCACGGCAAACTTGCAAGTCTCGACCGTCTCCATGGTTTGTTCGCGCGCCTGGACACGCCTATCGATTTCAACGCCATCGACGATCAGCCGGTCGATTTAGTGTTCCTTTTGTTGGCCCCGGAAAACGCCGGCGCGGATCATCTCAAGGCGCTGGCGCGGATTTCACGCCTGCTGCGTGATCACGGCGTGTGTGAAAAGCTGCGCGGCACGGACACCAGCGAGGCGCTGTACGCCTTGCTGACGGAAACGGGCGAGAACACGCAAGCCGCTTGACGCCCGCCCGGCGCCCGGTCCGGCGTCACCCGGCTCTTGGTGATCGGGGGAAAGACGGCGCGCGTCCCGCCAAAACCATCGTTCCAGCGGATGCGGGGGTGGAAACGCTGCGGCGCGGGCCCCCGGGCGGCGTTCAATCGTCCGGCTTGACGTCAATGGTCCGCCCGGACTTGGCGGCGCCCTTGTTAATCTTGATCGATTTGATTTCCGGCTCCGGCACGACCCGGGTCAGGTCCACGTTCAACAGGCCGTTGTCCAGGATGGCGTCCGCAACCTCAATGCCCTCGGCCAGGACGAACGTGCGCTGAAACTGACGGGCCGCGATGCCGCGGTGGATGAAGACGCGGTCGCGGCCGTCGTCCTGCCGCTTGCCCCGGATGACCAACTGGTTGTCTTCCAGCGTCACGGACAGATCATCATCGGTGAAACCGGCGACGGCGATGGTGATGCGCAGGCCGTTCTCACCAATCTGCTCGATGTTGTAGGGGGGATAGCCGTCGCTGGACGCCTTGGCGACTCTGTCAAGCATTTGCTCGAAATGGTCGAAGCCCAGCAGAAGCGGGCTGTTCAGCCCCGGATAGCGCGACATCGCCGATCTCCCTTGAAAAGCGAAACCTGTCCCACGCCCGCCAGGCGGCGCGCGGCGGAAGCACCATGAGGGGACCGGCCGTCCCTGTCAAATGACGGCCGCCCGTCCAAGACGGCGATGGACCGAAACCCAGAGGCGTTCATGCCAGATGCGCGCCACATCCCGAGCATCCCGAGCGCCATTAGGAACATCCCGCCCCTAAAATGTTATGATGTTGGGCAGGATCGATTTATGGGTTTCAAAACGGTTCGATCCGTCATTCCCGCGCTCACTTTGTCATTCCCGCGCAGGCGGGAATCCAGCCGGGCGGCCGCGCTCCAGCCGATTACTAAGTGATGGCCAATGATTGCATGACAAGGGGTGGTCCGGACCCCCGCCCGCGCGGGGGTGACGGAGCATGGGCGCGGGGGTGACGCATTGGCTCCAGCGGGATCGTTATACGGACCCCGCCCGCGCGGCTGACGTGCGCCGAAAATCAAGATTTAAGGCGTTTGATGGTCCGCGTCGTGCTCTGACCGGGCGCCAACTCGGCCAAAACGACTTTGCCGCCCGCCTTACGGACAATATCGGCGCCGACGACTTTTTCGACCGTGTAATCCGCCCCCTTGACCAACACGTCAGGCGCCAATCGCGAGATAAGCTCAAGGGGCGTGTCTTCCCCGAACACGACGACCGCGTCCACATCGCCAAGCGAGCCCAGCACGGTCGCCCGCGCCAACTCGCCCTGAACGGGGCGATCCGCGCCTTTCAAGCGCTTGACGGAAGCGTCGGAGTTGAGCCCGACGATCAGGCGGTCACAAGCCGCGCGCGCCTGAGCCAACAATGACACATGACCGGGGTGCAGCAAATCGAAGCAGCCGTTGGTGAAGCCGATTTTCAACCCTTGGCGGCGCCATACGCGCACCCGGTCCAACAGGGGCTCCAGCGCCTGGACTTTCTGGTCCGCTCCGCTTAGATCCCAGCGGCGCAATTCACGCATGACGTCGTCCGCATGGACAGCCGCCGTGCCCACCTTGCCGACAACAACGCCCGCCGCGATGTTGGCCAGCGCCATGGCGTCCACGAGATCCGCGCCCGAGGACATGGCGGCCGCCATTGCCGCCACGACCGTGTCGCCCGCGCCGGAAACGTCGAAAACCTCGCGCGCCTCGGCCCCTTGGTGATGAACCGCGCCCGATGCGGTAACCAATGTCATGCCCTCGGCGCTCCGCGTCACCAAAAGCGCCTCCACGCCGGCCTCTTCAATCACTTGACTGGCCGCGGCCGTCACAGCCGCGTCGCCCGCCGCCGGCCGTCCGGACGCCAACTCCAGTTCCCTCAAATTCGGCGTTAGCAGGGCGGCGCCGGCGTAACGGCTGAAATCCCGGCCCTTCGGGTCGGCGACAATGGGAACGCCGGCCGTTTTGGCGGCCCGCACCAGGCGCCGGGTCACCAGGGGCGTCAGCACGCCCTTGCCGTAATCGGACAAGACAAGGACAACGCCCGGCGTCAGATGGGGGGACACCGCCTCGCACAACGCCACACCCAGTTCCTCCGGCGCCGGCGCCGCGTCTTCCGCGTCGGCTCGAAGAATTTGCTGATTTCCGGCGACAAACCGCGTTTTCACTGTCGTCTGGCGGCCGCCGTCCCGCAACAGAAAGCCCTCGCCGCCGATGGTTTCCTTCACCAAGGCCGCAACTTCATCGCCGGCGCCGTCCGCGCCGACGACAGCGGCCAGATCATTTTTGACACCCAGGGACGTCAAGTTCCGCGAGACATTGCCGGCGCCGCCCAGCATCCGCTGTTCACCCGTCACCTTCAGGATGGGGATCGGGGCTTCCGGGGAAATCCGCGAGACGGCCCCTTCCACGAAGCGGTCCAGCATCACATCGCCGACAACCATGACGCGCGCGTCCGCAAGCCTCGCCGTCAAGGCGGCCAGACGGGCTTGTTCGCGGGTCACGGCTGAACCAATCCCAATTCTATTTCAAGGGCGCCGCAGAGCATCTGGCCCAGCATGATGTGCGTTTCCTGAATGCGCGCCGTGGTGTTCGACGGAACGATCAATAAGGGATCCGCCCGGCCCGCCATGCGCCCGCCGTCCTTGCCGCCAAGCCCCGCGGCCACCAATCCCTGGGCTTTGGCCTGTTCAAGGGCGCGAATGATGTTGGGACTTTGGCCGGACGTGGAAATGGCGATCAATACGTCGCCGGGGCGGCCCAAAGCCTCGATTTGGCGGGCGAACAATTCTTCAAAACCAAGGTCATTGCCAATCGCCGTCAACGCCGACGTGTCCGTCGTCAGGGCAATGGCCGGGATCGCCGCGCGATTGGTTTTGTAGCGAACGGTCAATTCCGCCGCCAGGTGCTGGGCGTCCGACGCGCTGCCGCCATTGCCGCAGAAAAGAAGCTTGCCGCCGCCCTTGAGGCTGTCCAGACAGGCCGCGAGAAGCGCGGCGAACGGCGCGGCCAATTGGGCGCGGGCGGCCGTCAGAACGGCGGCGTGCTCATCGAACTCGTCATCGAAAAACGTCGATGGAAGCATGGTTTCCCCCGGTCAGAGGCGGTCAATCTAGACCCCAAGAGTTAAGGAAGAGCGAAGCCGTCACGCAAGCTTTTCGAAATACGCAATGGTCTTCTCCAGACCCTCGCGCAACGGAACGGCCGGTTCCCAGCCCAAAACCGTCCTGGCTTTGGTGATATCCGGCCGCCGCCGCATCGGGTCGTCTTGCGGTAACGGCAGATAGGCAAGCTCCGACTTCGAGTTAGTCATCTCGATCACCAATTCCGCCAATTCCCGGATTGTGAACTCGGCCGGATTGCCGATGTTGAGCGGACCTGTTACCTCGTCGGGCGCGGCCATCAAGCGCATCAATCCCTCGACCAGATCATCCCGATAACAGAACGAGCGGGTTTGTTCGCCGTCTCCGTGGAGGGTAATCGGTTCGCCCCGCAGCGCCTGGAGAATGAAGTTGGACACCACGCGGCCGTCGTCCGGATGCATCCGCGGGCCATAGGTATTGAAAATCCGCGCCACACGGATACTCAGCCCGTGTTGGCGATGATAATCGAAAAACAGCGTCTCCGCGCAGCGTTTGCCCTCATCGTAACAGGCGCGAACGCCAATGGGATTGACCACGCCCCGATATTCCTCCGGCTGCGGATGGACGTCGGGGTCGCCGTAAACCTCGCTGGTTGACGCCTGAAGAATGCGCGCGCCCACCCGCTTGGCGAGGCCAAGCATATTAATCGCCCCGTGCACGCTGGTCTTCGTCGTCTGAACCGGATCGCGTTGATAGTGAACGGGCGACGCCGGGCAGGCGAGATTATAGATTTGATCGATTTCTACATAGAGCGGGAAGGTCACGTCGTGGCGCACCATCTCGAAATAGGGGTTATCCAGCAGATGGGCGACATTCTCCTTGGCGCCGGTGTAGAAGTTGTCCACGCAAATGACGCCATGGCCGTCATCCAGCAGGCGCTCACACAGGTGCGAGCCTAAAAAACCGGCGCCGCCGGTCACAAGAACGGTTTTTTTCAAGGACGAAACAGCCATCGGCATTCCCTTGATCATTGGAAGGCGCCTGAATAGCACCCGCGTCCCTCATCGGCAATCACACGCCATCAACTTGTTAATCATCTCTCCCCATAATGATAAGGGTTTGTTAGAATGGATAACCGGACCGGCGTTTAAGGAAAGGGCCAGTCCATAAAGGTGGCCCATAAAGGTATGGGAAGCCGATGGCGGAAAATGCTCATTCCGATACGCTTGAAGAGAAGATCCTGCTTGATCGCCTGCGGCGGGTCGCAAGCAACCCGGCGGGCTTCTTCGCCGTCCACATTCATCTTTCCGAACTGCGCCCGTCAAACCGCAAACCGCATTTCATCCGTCTGGCGGTCCGCCATTTCGATTATGTCGTGGGCAACTTCGAGTGTACGGTCTTCCAAATGCTCAACGCCGACCTGGTGTTGCTTTGCCGTAACACCCCCATTGAGGACGTGGAAGCCCCGGTGGAAAAAGTGCGTTCATTGTTTTCCGAGGACCCGCTGACGGAAGTCGACGAAACCGGCCTGGAGGAAGATCGTCTGTCCACCTGGTTCGACCTGTCCAATCTGGACGACATGAATGGGTTTCAGCGCGAAATGTCACGCCTGGCCGGGGAAGCGGAAATCAAGGCGAGGGATAAGGCGAAAGACGCCCTGAAACATCCCAAAGAGCAGGGCGCGCCGATTACCGCCAAACATCTGAACGCCATTCACCAACGTCTGCTAAACCTGAAACTGGATGATCTGATTCGTCACCAGCTTTGCCTTCATATCGACGCTGGCGGACCGGAAGGGGTGATATTCCGCGAGACCTACATATCCATCGGAGACCTCAAAAAGCGTATCGCCCCCAATATTAACCTTTTCTCTTCTTTGTGGCTGTTTCAATACATCACCGAGATGCTGGACCGCACGATGCTGGCCAACATGGCGCGGCTCAACATCGCCGACATGCCGGAACCGATCAGCGTCAACCTGAACATCGACACCGTTTTATCCCGCGACTTTCAGCTATTTCACCGCACCGCCGGCGCGCAGGCCGAAAATATTGTCGTCGAGGTGCAGGTGATCGACATTTTTACCGACATCGACAGTTTTCTGGTGGCTCGCGATATTCTGCAACGGAACGGTTATCGCGTTCTAATCGATGGAATCACGCCCGTCTCCATTCAATTCTTTGATCCGTCTCTTTTAAAGGCGGACTTCATCAAAATCGGCTGGGGCAAAGAGTTCGAGGGCGAAGTCGATGACGCGCGCATTGAAGATCTGGAGAACATCATCCGAAGCTCGGGCAGAGAGTCGATCATTCTATCACGCGTCGATTCGGATAAGGCCGTTCAATGGGGCGTGAAAATGGGCGTCACCCGGTTCCAGGGTTACTTGATGGACCGGTTGGTGAAGAAAGTGCGCATCGAGGGCAGGCGCGCGCGGGCGCGCCGGTCCTCGATGGTCTAGACGGAATGGCCGGATAACGGAAATGGCGTTGACACCGGAAACCCAAAAAGGCGGCGCGCAAAGTCAGGAGAACCTGCTGCTCGACTATGTTCGCCGCCTGGAGAAGCACAAGGACGAACGCAAAGTCGTTCATGTGCGCCTGTCGCGCCTGCGTCCCTTTAACCGCCGGGAACAGCATATTCGCGCGGCCACCTCGACCTTCGAGCCGTTGATCGCCGACCTGCGCGGTCAGCTGTTCACGCTGTCCAACGCGGATCTCTTTTTCGCCTACAAGCGCGAGATTCAGCCTCAAGTCGAGACCCTCGTCCAAAAGATCAAATTTCTCTTCTCCGATGACCCACTGATCGCGGAGGAGGCGGAGAACCGCAGCGCCTTCGCCGACTGGTACGACTGCGCGGACGAATATGACGACATTCTCAAGCTGGCGGGGAGCATGATCGACGAAGAGGAAAAGCGCCAGACCCAGGTTCGATCCAAGATGGACGCGCGGGCCGCCCTTCGCGCCAAGCAAAAACAAGGCGAACCGCTGACGCCGGAGATACTGGCCCGGATCGAGGACGCGTTGAGCCGGGCCGATCTCTCCAATTTCGTCCGGCGTCAGTTCATCTGCAAGGTGGACGGCAAGATGATCCCCGAGCAGCGCTTCTCGGAACTGTTCATTTCCATTTCCGATCTTCGCGAAACCTTGATGCCCGGCGTCAATTTGACGTCCAACCGGTGGCTGTTCCATCATCTGACCGAAACCTTGGACATGCGCATGCTGGCCATGCTGTCGAAAACCGACGCCATCACGATCTCTGGCGAGATCAGCATCAACGCCAATGTGAAAACCATCCTCGGCGATGATTTTCAGCAGTTCGACGACAACATCTCGGCCAGCCGGCGCGGCGCGATGGTCATCGAGCTTCAGAAAGAAGACATCTTTTCCGATCTCTCCTGCTACCTGTTCGCGCGCGATTTCATCCAGGAGCGCGGTTACCGTGTCGTGGTGGACGGATTGACCCTGCAAACACTGTTCATCGTGGACCGGGAACGGTTGGGCGCGGACATGGTTAAATTGATCTGGAATCCGGATCTGACCAGCGCGGGAGAAGAGACCCATGACCGTATTCGGGAACTCGCCGTGCAAGGCGGCGGTGAAAAACTGATCGTGACGCGCTGTGATACGCGTGAGTCCGTTGATTTCTGCCGCTCTCTTGGCGTCAGCCTGTTCCAGGGCCGCTACGTCGAGGGGCTGATCGCGGAAGACGTCCGGCGGCGCGATTTGTTAAAGTTGAAACACCGCATTCAACGCTCGGCGGAAGCGGAGGACGAACCTTTCGGCGAGGACGGCCTGATGAAATAGGCTCGAATCATTCAATGAAGTCCGCGCGCCGCCGAGGCGCCGCCTCCCGGTGTTCGCGTTCGAACGGGATGGATGGCCCCGGGCGGGCGGTCCCGGAAACACTGCTTCACAGCTTGCCGGCCACACCCGCGTCCTCGAATGTCGCCATGCCTTGATGACAGGCCAGCGCCGCGCGGATCAGGGGAACCGCCAACGCTGCGCCGGAGGCCTCGCCCAAGCGCATTTCGAAATCAAGCAAGGGTGGCAAGCCCAGCCTGCTCAACAGCAAACGATGACCGGGTTCGGCCGAAACGTGGGCCGCCCGCACATGGCCCAGCGCCTGCGGATTGATCGCGTGGAGCGTAAGGGCGGCGGCGCCGGCGACGTAACCATCCAGCAGGACGGGAACCCGTTTGACCCGGGCGCCGGTCACGGCGCCCGCCATCGCCGCCAGTTCCCGCCCGCCCAGGCGCCTGAGCATCTCCAGCCCGTCGCCGGCGCCGCCATGCAAGGCGGCGGCCTGATCCACCAGCCGGGTTTTGGCTTTCAGGCGGGCGTCGTCCAGTCCGGTGCCCCGCCCCGTCCAGTCGCCAGCGGCGCCGCCCAACAGCGCATGACAGAGCGCCGCGGCGGAGAACGTGTTGCCGATCCCCATTTCACCAATTAGTACAAGATCTTCCTCTCCCGTCACGGCGTCGAACCCTGTTTCGAAGTGAGCGGCGCATTCACGCTCGCCAAGCGCGGGCTCTCTCGTCATATCCGCGGTGGGCCGGTCCAAAATCAAGGGAATTACCGTCAGCTCAACGCCCGCCGTCCGGCAAAGCTGATTAATCGCCGCGCCGCCCGCCTGGAAGTTGTTCACCATCTGCGCCGTGACGCTGGCGGGAAAGGCCGAGACGCCCCTGGCCGCGACCCCATGATTGCCCGCGAAGACAAGACAACGCACCCGCTCAAGCCGGGGCTCGGCGCGGCCTTGCCACGCCGCCAGCCATTCGACCAACGCCTCCAATTCGCCGAGCGCGCCCTGGGGCTTGGTCAGCAAGCCGTCACGGGCGCGGACGGCGGCCACGGCCGCCCCGTCGGCGGGCGGCAGATCGCCGAACAAATCCCGCGCGTCATCCAAACCTTTCATCCGGGACGCTGTGGCGTCTGGCGGCATGTGGATCTCTCCCTTATAACCCGGGTATGAACGGATTATCATCAGAACACGAGACGCCGCCCGCGTCACGCGGCGGATTGCTGGCGGACGTCGCGCTGGCCTTCGCGTTTCTCACACGGCTTCCCCCGCCCGCGCCCCATGACGGCGGCGGGCGCGCCCTTGCGCGGTCCGTTTGGGCATGGCCGCTGGCGGGCGCCGCAGTCGGCGGAATCGCCGGACTGGTCCTGTGGGGCGCGTCCGGGATGTCTTTGCATCCCCTGGCCTGCGCGTTTCTGGCGATTTGCGCTCAAGTATGGCTGACCGGCGCGTTGCACGAGGACGGTTTGGCGGATACGGCGGACGGGTTCGGCGCGTCCGCGCGCGAACGCCGCCTGGAGATCATGCGCGACAGCCGAATCGGCGCCTATGGCGTTCTGGCGCTGATCTTCAGCGTCGGCGTCCGGGCGAGCCTGCTGGCCTCCATGCCGGGTCCGGGTTCGGCGCTGCTGGTCATGACGGCGGCGGGCGCCCTGTCCCGCTCTTGCATGGCGGCGCCCATGTGGATGATGAATCCCGCACGCCCGGACGGATTGGGCGCGGGGGCCGGCAAACCGCGCGGCCGTTCCGTTCTCACCGGTTTGGGGCTCGCCGCCGTCATTACCGCCGCCGCCACGCTCTGGCTGGGCGGCGATCCGCTGGCGGAGGGGCTCCAGCTCAATTTTCTGGTTCTTTGGGCCCCCGCCGCGGCGCTGGCGGGCGCGGTCCTGACGCAGGCCCTGGCGGCGCGAAAGCTGGGCGGCTATACGGGCGACACCCTTGGCGCCACGCAACAGGCCGCCGAGATCGCCTTCCTGTTCGCCCTGAGCGGAGCTCTGAACTGATGGACGAAAACCTTCTGAAATCATCTTCCAGGGACGCGGCGTCCCGCGAGGCCGGCGGTCCGCCCACCCGCTGGTGGTTCGTGCGTCATGCGCCCGTAATCGGCGTGGAGGGAAAAATCTACGGCGGCGATGACGTCGAATGCGACACGAACGACCCCGAGCGTTTCGCCGGACTCGCCAAACTGCTGCCGTCCGGCGCCGTTTGGATGACCTCGCACTTAAGCCGCGCCAAGCTGACCGCCGCCGCCATCGGGCAAGCGGGTCTCGACCATCCGGAGCCCCTGGAAGAACCGAATCTGGGCGAGCAGTCCTTCGGTGACTGGCAAGGCCATAGCTGGGACGACATGCGCAAGCGGAACCCCGCGCTCTATGATGACTTCTGGCGTGACCCCGTGCGCAACCGCCCACCCAACGGGGAAAGCTTTCAGGACCTGATCGACAGAACCGGAAACGTGATCGAGCGCTTCACGGAAACCCACAAGGGCCGCGACATCGTCGCCGTTTGTCACGGAGGAACGATCCGCGCGGCCCTTTCGCACGCGCTCGGGCTGGAACCCGGCGCCGGCATGTCTTTCACCATTCACACCCTCTCCATCACCCGTCTCGAACATATCGAGGGCGGCTTGCTGCGCGGCAAGGGAGCGAACTGGCGGATCGTTCACGTCAACACCCCTCCTGCGGTGCCCATGCCGGGATTTGAGGACGGTCATATTCGATGAAGGACCGAATAACGCTCATCCTTGGCGGGCAACGGTCCGGCAAAAGCGCTTACGCCGAAAAGCGCGCCCTTGAGCCGTCGGGAAAGGCCGCCTACCTCGCGACGGCGGAAGCCTTCGACGATGAGATGCGGGCGCGCATCGACGCCCACCGTGCGCGCCGGGGAGAAGCGTGGGCGTGCGTCGAGGAACCGCTCGCGCTGGCCGCGCGCGTGGCCGGGCTGACCGCGCCGGACCGTCCCTTGCTGATCGAATGCCTCGGCACCTGGATGGGGAACCTGATGCATCACGGAGGAGACGTCGAGTCCGAATCAAGATCACTGGTTGAGACGCTGGACGCCGCGCGCGGGCCTGTGATCCTCGTCTCCAGCGAGGTGGGGCTCGGCGTCGTTCCGGACAATCACGCCGCGCGCCGGTTCGCCGATCATTTGGGCGCGCTCAATCAACGCCTGGCGGCCCGGGCGGACCACGTGGTTCTTGTCGCCGCCGGCTTGCCGGTCGTGCTAAAGGGGTGAATACTGACGTCAACAGGACGGATTTGAGGTTTCACATGAAAATTCCGGCAACAATCGTCACCGGCTTTCTCGGGGCCGGAAAAACCACGCTGATCCGGCATCTTCTGCGGCAGTCGGAGGGCAAGCGGATCGCGCTGATCATCAATGAGTTCGGCGATCTGGGCATGGACCGGGAAATTCTGCAAGGCTGCGGGATCGAAGGATGCCGCGAAGACGACGTTGTTGAGCTCGCCAACGGCTGCATCTGCTGCACCGTCGCCGACGATTTCCTCCCCACAATGGAAATGCTGCTGGACCGGGACGAAACGCCTGACCATATCATTATCGAAACGTCTGGTTTGGCGCTGCCCAAACCCTTGATCAAGGCGTTCACCTGGCCGGAAATCAAGGCCCGCGTCACCGTCGACGGCGTTGTCGCCGTTATCGACGCGCCCGCCGTCGCCGCCGGTCGCTTCGCGGATGATCCGGACGCCGTGCGCGCCCGGCGCGAGGACGATGAACGGCTGGATCACCATTCGCCCCTGGAAGAAGTTTTTGGGGACCAGCTTCTGTCCGCTGATCTCGTGCTGATGAACAAGGCGGATCTGGCCGACGACGCCCAACGCGCCGCCGCGCGGGAAACCATCGAGCGGCAGGCTCCGAAAGGCGCGCGCATTGTCGAGACCGTCAACAGCGCGGCCGACCCGCGTCTGGTTCTGGGCATGGGCATGGCCGTGGAAGAGCTGTTGGACAACCGGAAATCCCGTCATGACGGCCACGACGGCCATGGTCATGACGATTTCGAAACATTTATTCTCCGCCTGCCGGACCCGGATGACCCGAAGGCCGTCGGCCAACGGCTGGGGGAAATCGCGGAAACCCAGGGCGTGCTGCGCTTCAAGGGGGTCCTGAATGTTCCCGGCAAACCCCGCCGCCATGTCATCCAGGGCGTCGGCCCCCGGATTGACGGCTATTACGACCGGGTTTGGCGGGCGGACGAGACGCGGGAAAGCCGCCTTGTCGTCATTGGCCTTCATGGTGTCGACAAAGCCGCCGTCGCCAGCGCGTTGAATGCGGATCGGATCGATTTGACGCCTCTTGAAAAGGCCTCTTGAGCGCCGGACCATGCACCTTCTGGCAGCCCAACCCGGCGGCGTCGACGACGGCTCGGAAGCCGTCGATCTGGGTCAAACGCCAGGCGACGTCATCGTCCTGAGCGCCGCAGACACGGAATTAGCGACCCTCGCCGCCGCGCAAGGCGGACGTTTGACCGAGGACGCGCGGGCCCCCTCCCTGCGCCTCGCGAACATTCTCCACCTCGGCCACAACATGTCTGTGGACCTGTATGCGGACACGATCATATCGAAATCGAAACTGGTCGTCGTCCGGGTTCTCGGCGGGCGCAGCTACTGGTCATACGGCGTAGACCAATTGGCGGAACTCTGCGGGCGCCTCTCCATTCCCGCCGCCTTTCTTCCGGGCGACGACCAGCCGGACGCGGAGCTTTCGGGTTTCTCCACCTTGCCGGCGGACACGGTTCACCGCTTGTGGCGGTATCTGGTCGAGGGCGGCGCGGAGAACGCCGCCGAGTTCCTTAAATTCGCCGCCGCGCTGATCGGTCATGACGCCGGCTGGCGTGAACCAAAACCCCTGCCCGCCGCCGGGCTTTATTGGCCGGGCGGGCGGGCCCGGAACGCCGGCGATCTTTCCGGTCACTGGGCGCCCCGCCAACCCGTTTGCGCCGTCACTTTTTACCGGGCCCTCGTTCAGGCCGGAAACACGGGCGTCGTCGATGGACTTATCAAGGAATTGCGGCGAGCGGGGCTCAACCCGTTGCCGGTTTATTTAAGAAGCTTGAAGGACCCGGTCTCCATCGGCGTGTGGCGAAGCCTCGCCGGCGAGGCCCGCCCTGCGGTCATTCTGAACGGAACGGGCTTCGCGGTCTCCAAACCAGGCGGGCGGTTTAGCGGAACGCCGCTGGACGGCGCCGGCGTTCCCGTCCTGCAAATGGTTTTTTCGGGCGGCAACCGGGAAGGATGGGAAACGGCCGCGCGCGGCTTGTCCGCCCGCGACATCGCCATGAACGTGGCCCTTCCCGAAGTGGACGGGCGGGTGTTGAGCCGGGCTGTTTCGTTCAAAGGCCGCGCGGCGCGGGACATCAACACCCAGTGCGACGTCGTTTCTTATGAGCCTGTCCCCGACCGCCTCCGCTTTGTCGCGAACCTGGCCGCGAACTGGGCCAGACTCGCGAGCCTGCCCAACGGCCATAAGCGCGTCGCCATCGTGCTGGCGAACTATCCCAACAAGGATTCCCGGCTGGGCAACGGCGTCGGCCTCGACACTCCGGCCGGAGTCGTTCGGACGCTTGGCGCCCTGAAAGCGGAAGGCTATGAAATCGGCGCGCCACCTGAAACCGGGGACTCTCTCATCCGTCATATCCAGGCCGGCCCGACCAACGATCATCGCCGGCGGGTGGACCGCGAAGTCCGGGAAACATTGAGCTTGGCGGCGTATCAAACGGCTTTCGAGGCGTTGCCGGAGAGCGTCCGCGAACACGTCGCCGGGCGCTGGGGCGCGCCGGAAACCGATCCGTTTTTCTCATCGAATCTGGACGCCTTCGCCCTCCCCGCCTTTCGGACCGGCAATATTGTTATCGGACTGCAACCCGCGCGCGGCTATAACATCGACCCCAAGGAAACCTACCACTCGCCCGATCTGGTTCCGCCCCACGGCTACCTCGCGTTCTACATCTGGCTGCGCGAGCGCTTCATGGCGGACGCCGTTCTTCACTTCGGCAAGCACGGCAATATGGAATGGCTTCCAGGCAAGGCGCTGGCGCTGTCCGAAACCTGTTTCCCGGAAGCGGTCTTCGGCCCGTTGCCTCACATCTATCCCTTCATCGTCAATGATCCCGGCGAGGGAACGCAAGCGAAACGGCGCGCTCAAGCGGTCATCATCGACCACCTGACGCCGCCGCTGACGCGCGCCGAGAGCTATGGACCCTTGAAAGATCTGGAGGCGCTGGTTGATGAATATTACGAGGCCGCCGGCGTCGATCCGCGCCGTTTGAAGGTGCTGAAAGAGAACATCCTCGGCCTCTGCCGGGTTCACGGGCTGGACGCGGATATCGGCATCGCCGGGGATGACGGCGAGGACGACGCGCTGGCCAAACTCGACAATTACCTTTGCGAGTTGAAGGAAACGCAGATCCGGGACGGACTTCACATCTTCGGCGCCGCCCCCGAAGGCGACCAATTGACGGACCTGCTTGTCGCTCTGGTTCGCGCGCCGCGAGGGACGGGGCCGGGCGATCAGTCCCTGCTCCGCGCCCTGTGCGCGGATCTGAATATTCCATTCGACCCCCTCGCCGGCGGGCTGGGCGACGCGGATGACGGCCCGAGGCCCGAGGCGCTCAAGGGGCTCGCGGACGCCCCTTGGCGCACCAAGGGAGACACGGTTGAGCGGCTCGAGGCGCTCTCCCGCGCCCTGGTTTCGGGCGCCGCCTCCCCCGCCGGGGATTGGACGGCGGCGAGGGCGGTTCTGCAAACCGCCGAGACCACGCTCCGCCCCCTTGTCGAAGGGGCCGGCGCGTCCGAGCTGGAAGGCCTGAAGACGGCGCTGGCCGGCCGCTTCGTCGAACCGGGACCCAGCGGCGCGCCGACGCGCGGCCGCCCGGACGTTCTGCCGACGGGCCGGAATTTTTATTCCGTCGACACCCGCACCGTGCCCACTCCGGCCGCCTGGCGGTTGGGGTGGGCGTCCGCCAATTTGCTGTGCGAGCGCCATGCTCAGGACCACGGCGACTGGCCCCGCTCCGTGGCGCTCAGCGCCTGGGGCACCAGCAACATGCGCACCGGCGGGGATGATATCGCGCAAGCGTTAGCCTTGATGGGGGTGAAACCCGCCTGGGACGCCGCCAGCCGCCGCGTCACCGGGTTCGAGGTGCTGCCCGTTTCCGTTCTGGGCCGGCCAAGGGTGGACGTGACACTTAGAATCTCGGGGTTCTTCAGGGACGCGTTTCCGGCCCTGATCGATTTGATGGCGTCCGCCGCCGCCGCCGTCGCCAAATTGGACGAACCGGAAACCGACAACCCGCTCGCCGCCGCCGTCCGGGCCGAGGTGGCGGAGGGAGGGGCGGCGGAAACGGCCTCCCTTCGGGTTTTCGGTTCCAAGCCGGGCGCCTATGGCGCCGGTCTTCAGGCGCTGATCGACGAAAAAGGCTGGGAAACAGACGCCGATCTGGCCGCCGCCTATCTCGCCTGGGGCGGCCACGCCTACGGATCTGGCCTGGAGGGCGAGGCTAGGCGCGCGGCGTTCGAGAAGCGCCTGGGCGCCGTTCAAGCGGTTATCCACAATCAGGACAACCGGGAACACGACCTGCTCGATTCGGATGATTATTATCAGTTCGAGGGGGGAATGACCGCGGCCGTAAGAACCATTTCCGGCAACCAGCCCGCCGTTTATCATAACGACCATTCGCGACCGGAGACGCCGCGCGTCCGCACCCTGGAAGACGAGATCGCCCGCACGGTCCGCGCGCGGGTCACCAATCCGAAATGGATCAAGGGCGTCATGCGTCACGGCTACAAGGGCGCCTTCGAAATGGCCGCGACCGTGGATTATTTGTTTGCGTTCGCGGCCACGGCGCGCTGCGTGAGGGATCACCATTTTGACGCCGTTTTCCAGGCCTACCTGGACGATGAGGACGTTCTCGCGTTTCTGAACGAGCACAATCCGGAGGCCCGGCGCGACATGGCGGAGCGCCTTCGCGAGGCGCAAGAGCGCGGACTGTGGGTCAGCCGGTTAAATTCGGTTTCGGAACGATTGACGGCGTTGAGCGCCGGCCGCTGAGCGGATAAGCTAAGAGCGACGCGAGGAGAGGCGGTATGGCTGACGAACCGGAAATGCCGGAAGAGGAACTGGACCGCCGGCACGCCGAGAAAATGAGGAAAAAAAAGGCGGCGCGAGACAGGATCATCGCGACCAAGACCGAAGAGCGGGGCTTGCTGATCGTCCATACGGGCAAGGGCAAGGGCAAATCCACTGCGGCCATGGGCATGGCGATCCGCTGTGTCGGCCATGGCATGAAAGTCGGCGTCGTGCAGTTCGTCAAAGGGGTTTGGGAAACAGGCGAGCGGGACGTCTTGAACAAGTTCCCGGATCTCGTCGATATTCACGCCATGGGAGAGGGCTTCTCCTGGGAGAGCCAGGACCGTCAGCGCGACCTGGCCGCCGCCCGCGCGGCCTGGGAGCGCGCCAAGGAAATGATCAACGACCCCGGCTACAAAATGGTTTTGCTGGACGAACTCAACATCGTGCTCCGCTATGGCAACCTGCCGCTGGATGAAGTGTTGGATGTCTTTATGCGCAAGCCGCGCGATCTGCACATCGTCGTCACGGGACGCAACGCCAAGGACGCGCTGATTGAGATCGCCGACATGGTCACCGACATGACCATGGTGAAACACCCATTCCGGTCCGGCGTGAAAGCCCAAGCGGGTATCGAGTTTTAGATCATAGGATATGCCGATGACGAAACGGTTTCTGCCTGTTCCATTTCTTCTGAGTCTCGTTCTTTCCGCCTGTTCGGCGCTGGAGCCCGACCCGCCGCTTCAGGCCGTCCATGTCGTGCAACAAGCCAAAACCACCATTGACCGGTTCAAGGGCATCAACACGCTCAAGGAATTCGCCGTCCACCTGAACGACGCGAAAGCCCTGGTTATCCTGCCCAATGTCGTGAAAGCGGGCTTCATCGGCGCCGGAGAGGGCGGCACCGGGGTTTTGGTCAAGCGCACGGGGGCGAACGCCTGGGGCTACCCCGCATTCTACACCTTGGGCGCCGCCAGCGTGGGCTTTCAGGCCGGCGTGCAAAGCACGGAGGTTGTCCTGATCTTGCTGAACGACAAGGCCGTCAACGCCATCATCGAAAACCAGGGAAAATTCGGCGCCGACGCGGGTCTAACCGTCGCCGTGTTCGGCGTCGGGGTGGAAGGTTCCACCACCACGAATGCGGGCGCGGATATTCTGGCCTTCGCGAACGCCAGGGGCGGGCTGTTCGCCGGCCTGTCGCTCGAGGGCGCGGCCCTTATCCGCCGCAAGGATCTGAACGAGGCTTATTACGGGGCGGGAGCGACGCCTCAAACCATCGTGCTTCAAGGGGCTAACCGTAATCCCGACGCGGACGGCCTCCGAGCCTCTCTTGCCAAATAAGGGCCCCTCTTGCGCCGTGATGTTTCAGGGCACCGGCTCGGACGTCGGCAAGTCATTGGTGGTGGCCGGATTGTGCCGGCTGTTCACCAACCGGGGGATGACCGTCCGGCCGTTCAAACCCCAAAACATGTCCAACAACGCGGCCGTGACGATTGACAAGACGGCTAACAAGACGAGGCGCGAGACGGGGGACATGACGGGCGAGATCGGCCGCGCGCAAGCGCTGCAAGCGCGCGCCTGCCGCGTGCCGCCGTCCGTCCACATGAACCCGGTTCTGCTGAAACCCACGGCGGACATGGGAAGCCAGGTGGTCGTCCAAGGCGAGGTTCTGGGCAACGCCAAGGCGCGGGATTACCACCGGATGAAGCCCGGACTGCTCTCCGCCGTCATGGAAAGCTACGAGAACCTGAGATCCGAAGCCGATCTTGTCTTGATCGAGGGAGCCGGCAGCCCGGCGGAGGTGAATCTCCGCGCCGGGGACATCGCCAACATGGGCTTCGCGGAAGCGGCCGGAGCGCCGGTCTGTCTGGTCGCGGATATCGAGCGCGGCGGAGTGATCGCCTCCCTTGTCGGCTCCCACGTGATTCTGCCCGCCGGGGACAGAGATCGCGTCAAAGGCTACTTGATCAATAAATTCCGGGGCGATCCGGCGCTCTTCGATAACGCCCATCCCACCATTCGCGAGCATACCAATTGGACGAACTTCGGCGTCATCCCCTATTTCGCCGACGCCCGAAAGCTTCCCGCGGAAGACGCCATGGCGTTGGCGGAGCGCCTCCCCAATCGTCCTGGCGCCGCCGTCAAGATCGCCGTTCCGCGCCTTGCCCGCATCGCCAACTTCGACGATCTGGACCCGTTGATCGCCGAGCCGGATGTCGAGGTTTCCATCATCAATGACCATCAACCGCTGCCGGGCGACGCCGACGTCATCCTGATTCCCGGCTCCAAAGCAACCATTTCGGACTTGAAACAAGTGCGCGCCAACGGCTGGGATATCGATTTGGCCGCTCATGTCCGGCGCGGCGGGATGGTGGTCGGCGTCTGCGGGGGGTATCAGATGCTGGGACGCGCCATCGCCGATCCGGACGGAATCGAGGGGCCGGCGGAAACCGTGCCCGGTCTTGGTTTGCTGAATGTGGAAACCGTTCTGGGCGGTGATAAAACCCTGACCGCCGTCACGGGCACGGACGCCGGCGCCGCTCACGCCTTTCACGGCTATGAAATTCATATCGGCCGAACGGCGGGTCCGGATCGGGAGCGCCCCTGGCTGAGGCTGGGCGGCGCGCCGGAAGGGGCCGTTTCCGAAAACGGGCTTGTCCGCGGCGCCTACGTCCATGGCCTGTTCGCGGCGGATGATTTCAGACGCGCGTTTCTCTCCGGCGTCCGGGAAGGCGGCTTCGCCGAAACAGCCTTTGAAGCGGGCGTGGACGCGGCGCTGGACGCGCTGGCCCGGCACTTGGCCGGGTGCGTGGACACGGACGCACTGCTGGGCGTCGCCGGCTGGAAAGCCGATAAGGGCGCGGCGTGACGCCCAAGACCCCGCCCAAGACCCCGCCCAAGACCCCGCCCACCGGGGCGGCGGAAGAATTGCCTAAAGCGTTATGACATTGGGTATGTTCATGCCCCGCGCCCTTATGCCGTCGCCCCCGCGAAGGCGGGGGTCCAGACCGCCCCTTGTCACGCATGAACGACCGCCACTTATGATAAGCCCGAACGCGGGCCGCCGCGCTGGACTCCCGTCATGGGCTATGCCGAAGGGGGCGGGAATGACAAAAAAGAGCGGAGGGGGATGGCTGAGTGCGGGCGCGGGAAGGACGCTCTGGCTCCATGAGGGTTCAGGCAACCACGTTCCCTGTCTGCGCGGGCAACTCGTTGATCGGTCTGATGATGTAGGCGCCGGCGTCCAGCGCGATGATTTTCTCCGATCCGCAGTATCGCGACGCATCCAGAAAACAATCGGCCTTGGCTTTCAGCTTCGCTTCAAACAAAAAGGCGCGCTCGACAACACGCCGCGCCCAGTTGGAATTGGGAACCTTGCGGATCAGGAATTTGTTCAGCTTGCGCCGAAGGCAGGGAACACGCGCGTTGTCCTGCCTCGCGATCTGAATTTGAACGCCCGGATCATCGGGAACATCGGGTTTCAGCGAAGCGATCGCCCCTGTCCAGTCAACCACGTCAACCAGCCCCTCCATTGACGCGATTTCAGCCCGTTGCCGATCAGTGAGGCCCCAGTCATAAATTCGAATGCGAACGCCGGGATATAAGCGGCGTGTTCTGTGAACGGACTCGATCATCAGACGCGCATAGTTTTTGTCGCTCATGTAAAGCGCGGTGAAAGTCATGTATACGGTCGGAACGGATTTCTTCTTGATGGATGAAACACAATTCCACACAAAGCACCAACACGGCCGGCTCCCTCAAGGCGCCTCCGGCATTCGTTTGCCGCCGAGATAACCGCATGAGCTTCGGCGTTTACGTCCATTGGCCGTTTTGTCTGTCGAAATGCCCCTATTGCGATTTCAACAGCCACGCGGCGGAGAACGTCGATCAGGCGCGCTGGCGCGACGCGCTGATGGCGGATTTACGCCACGTCAAAGACGCAGCGGCGGGCGAGACCGTCACCAGCGTCTTCTTCGGCGGCGGCACCCCCAGCCTGATGGCGCCGGAGACGGCGGGCGCCTTGATTGAGGCGGTGAGGCGGGATTTCGCTTGCGCCCCCGATTTGGAAATCACCCTGGAGGCCAACCCCTCGACCGTGGAGGCGGAGACCTTCCCCGCCTTCCGGGACGCCGGCGTCAATCGCGTCTCGTTGGGCGTGCAATCGTTCCATGACGGCGCCCTAAGGTTTCTGGGCCGGCGCCACAGCGCGGACGAGGCGCGCCGGGCCGTCGAGCGGGCGGCCGCGGTCTTTGAACGGTTCAGCTTCGATCTGATCTGCGCCCGGCCCGGACAGACGGCGGACGCCTGGAGGGCGGAGCTGGCGGACGCGCTCGCCCTCGCCGGCGGACACCTGTCGGTCTATCAACTGACCATCGAATCAGGGACGGCCTTTTACCGGCACGGCGTCACGGCCGCTGATGAAAACACCGCCGCCAACCTGTTCGAGATCACGCGCGAAGTCCTGGAAGGCGCTGGATTACCAGCTTACGAAATTTCCAACCACGCGAGGCCCGGAGACGAATGCCGGCACAATCTCGCCTATTGGCGCGGAGGCGGCTACGCCGGCGTTGGCCCCGGCGCGCACGGCAGACTTTATGATCCGGATGGCGTCACCGCGACCCATCAAGTGCATAACCCGGCGCGGTGGTTGGAGTTGGTGGAAAGCCAAGGCCACGGCACGGCCAAACGAAGACGTCTCTCGCGGAAGGACCGGATTATGGAGCGGGTGATGATGGGGCTCCGCCTGACCGAAGGCATCGACAAGGCCCGCTTTCAATCCCAAACCGGCGTGGCTCTGAGAGACGCGCTGGACGCCGGGACATGGGCCGCCGCGCTGGACGCCGGCTATCTCGAGGAAACGCCGCCGGCGCTCCGCGCCACGGCCGCCGGACGGCGGGTCCTGGACGGCCTGGCCGCGAGACTTCTGGGTTTTTAGTCAAGACTAGTTGGTCAGCGCCTCGAACGTCCGGGGAGCGGGATCAACGACGCGATTGCCGCGGGGACCCACTTGCAAGACGGCAAGGCCGCGCTCCGTCTCGCCGCCGGGCCTCAAGCGAAAGATTCCGTCCCGTCCCGCGAATCCGGCGGGGTCGGTCAACGCCCCGGGCGTCAGCGAGTCCGTTTCGCCGTTCGCGCCCAAGACCGACGCCAACGCCACGGCGTCATAAGCCAGCGTCGCCAGGCGCGGCGGTTTCGCGCCGTAAACCGCTTCATACTGGTCTTCGAAATCTTCACGCGCCTGCGGTTCGGGCGCCGCGAACCACGCGCCGGCCAGGGCGGGTTCGGACCCAATTCCCGGCACGTCCCACTGGCCAGTGCCCAACATGCGGATTTTCGCCGGATCGATGTCATAAAAAGGCAGCAGCGCGGCGATGGCTTGCAGTCTCGCCCCGCCGTCGGCGACCAACAGCGCCTCATAGGGCAAATCGCCGATGGTCTGAAGCCGGTCCAGGCGTTTCAAGGCGCGCTGGGAGACCTCGTCCGTCCCGCCTTCCAGTTCCCGGCGTTGCGCCAGCAGATCCGCCCGCCGCTGATCGTAGTTGGCCAGATCCTTGACGATCTCGTCATGGCCCTCCGCGGCCGGGCTATAGAACCGGGACGTCACCAATTGACCGCCGGATTCCGCGACGGCGTCCCGGTAGGCGGCCATCACGGCGGCGCCATAGGCGTTTTGAGGCGCCAGGGCGGCGAACCGCTCAATTCCCCGCGACCGGGCGAAGCGGACGACGCGGCGGATTTGATCGCCGGGCAAAAAGCCGAGCGTGTAAACACCCGGACTCGCCACGGTCCGGTCGCTCGAGAACGCGATCACCGGCACGTCCGCCTGGGCCGCGATTGGCTTGACGGCCTCGACGGACGAGGCCAGTAACGGCCCGGCGATCAGTTTGGCCCCATCGCCGATGGCCAGCCTCGCGGCGTCGGCCGCGCCTTCGGGCGTGCCCCGGGTGTCATGGGTCAACATGACGAACCTGTCGCCGGCGAAATCGAAGAGCGCGATTTGAGCCGCATTCAGCAACGCCCTGCCGACCGGCGCGTTCGGACCGGTCAACGGCAGCAGAACGGCGATTCGGGTCTTGCCGTCGTCGGCGCCGGCGATAAACGTGGTTTCCGTCTCGGGCGCGGCGCCGGGCGCGGGGACCGGCCGCTCCACCCGCGCGGGGACGGGTTCGGGCGCGGCGAAAACCTCGGGAACCGGTCCGGGCGCGCGGGCGGGGCCGGAGATAATGGGCAACGCGCCGCCCAAGGGCGCGGCCCGGCCCGGTTCAACGGACGCTTGCAACTGCCGTCCAGGTTCGGGAAAGTTGGAACAAGCCGCGAGGGCGAACAGGGCGGGAACCGCTATCGAACCGACGCGCGTTTGGAGCCGATCAATCAATGACACCATCATCCTCCCGAAACAATCATGCGCCGGACAACGCCGGGAGTTCGCCGCCATCGCCCTTGAAGCCCGCACTCTATCTGGTCGCGACGCCCATCGGCAATGCCGGAGATTTGTCATTCCGCGCGCGCGCCGTCCTGGAGAGCGCCGGCCGGATCGCCTGCGAGGACACGCGGGTCACAGGCAGACTGCTCTCGATGCTGGGCGTCAAGGGCCGCTTGATGAGCTATCACGATCACAGCACGGAAACGGATCGTGACCGAATCATTGAACGCATCAATTCGGGCGAAAGCGTGGCGTTGGTCTCGGACGCCGGAACGCCGCTGATTTCCGATCCGGGCTATAAGCTGGTCCGGGCCTGCGCCGCCGCCGGCGTCGCGGTCACGGCCGTTCCGGGCCCCTCATCCGTGCTGGCCGCGCTGACGCTATCCGCTCTGCCCAGCGACCGGTTTTTCAGCTATGGGTTTCTGCCCCAAAAACAGGGCGCCAGGCGCCGGGCGCTGGAGAGCGTGGCGGCCGTGCCCGGAACGTTGATTTTCCTGGAGTCGGTGAAGCGGCTGGCGGTCTCTCTGGGCGACATGGCGGACGTTCTGGGCGACCGCGGCGCCGCCGTCGCCCGCGAAATCACCAAGCTGCACGAAGAGGTGAGGCGCGGCACGCTGCTGGAGATCGCGGCGCGCTACCGGGAGGAGGGCGCGCCCAAGGGCGAGGCTGTCGTCGTCGTCGGTCCGCCGCCTGAAAAGGCCCCGCAAAGCGGGAAGACCGTGGACGCGCGGTTACGCGCGGCGCTCGCGGCGATGTCCGTCAAGGACGCCGCGGCCGCCGTCGCGGAGATCACGGGCCTTCCCCGAAAAACCCTCTATCAACGCGCGCTCGAACTCAACCGCGGGGGGGATGGGTGAGAAGCCGGGCCGAGCGGCGGCAAGCCTATCAGGCGGGCGCGGCGGGGGAATTTCTGGCGTCTCTCTGGCTTCGTGCGAAGGGCTACCGGATTATTGAGCGGCGTTATCGAACGGGACGGGGAGAAATCGACCTTGTCGCGCGCCGCGGCGGCCTGCTCGCTTTTGTCGAGGTCAAGAACCGCAAAAAAGGGGACGTCGCCGCCGATCAGGGAGACCTGGTCTCCCGCCGGCAGCAAGCACGGATCATGGACGCGGCGGCGCTCTACCTGGCCGATCATCCGGCGCTGAGCGGCCTGGACGTCCGATTCGACGTGATCCTGGTGCGGAACGGCCGCTGGCCCCGGCACATGCTGGATGTTTGGCGTCCGGTATAGCGCCGCCGCGACGGACGTCCTTGGACTTTTCCCCGGCCGCCGCTAAACTTTCGCCATCCCCGTCCGTTATCTTTCGTCCGCCGCCGCCAGGATACTCTCCATGTCCCGCCGATTCCCCGCCCTGCCGCTTCTGTTGCTCGCCGCCGTCCCCCTGCAAGCTTGCGTTCAAACCGCCATCGGCGCCGGCGCCGTCATCGGAACAGCCGCCCTTGACGAGAGAGGCGTCGACGGCGTCGCCATCGACACGGCGCTGAACGCGCGCATCCGCGGCAAGCTGCTGGATTATGATCTGGAGACCGGCAAGACCCTGGCGGTTGACGTGGGCGTCGAGGTGCACGAGGGCCGGGCGCTGCTGACCGGGTTCGTTGCTGACGAGGAACAACGGGCCGTCGCCGTGCGCAAGGCATGGGAAGTGACGGATATCAAGCAGGTCTACAATGAAATCGCGATCGGCGGCGGCGGCGTCAAGGACACGGCGCGGGACAGCTGGATCACCACCCAGTTGCGGACCGCGATCACTCTTGACCGTGAAATTTCAGCGGTTAATTATGAAATCGAAACAACTGGGTCCGTCATCTACCTGATCGGTGTCGCGCAAAGCCGGGAAGAACTCGGCCGGGTGATCAACCATGCCCGCGAAATTTCCCGTGTGCGCGACGTCGTAAGCCATGTGCGGATCAAGACCGGAGCCGGAAAACCAGCGGACGGGAAATCCTCATGACGCCGCCGCCAGACACAACCCCGCCCCGCGCGCCCTCTTCCGGCGGCGGCGATGACGCCTGGACCCGGCTGATCGGCGCCGGCGGCGCGGCGCATGACCAGGTTCCTCTGTTCGAGACCGCCCTCGCTCTGTCGCGTATTCGGCGGCCGGGCGTCAACCCCGGCCCCTATCGCCGGCATATGGATCAGTTGACCAGGGACGCCGGCGCCTTTGCGGGACCGGATCCGGAGTCCGCGGATCTGGACTTGCGGATCACGGCGCTTCGGGACGTCGTCGCCCGGCGCGGCGGCTATGGCGGCGCGGATGACGTGTTCGACGACCTGGACGCCGCCAGCATCACACATGTCATCGACACCCGGAACGGTCTGCCTGTGGCGCTGGGCGTGCTCTATATGGAAGCGGCCGAGCGGCTCGGCTGGCCGCTGAGCGGCGTGAACTTCCCGGGCCGGTTTCTGCTAAAGGCCCGATGGCGCGGCGAGGAACGTCTGCTGGACCCCTTCACCGGCTTGCGCGCCGTGAATATCGTTGAACTCCGCGCCATGCTGAAAGCCATGGCCGGCATGGACGCGGAACCAACCCCTCATCATTTCCGGGAAATGACCAAGATCGACGTCCTGCTCCGGTTGCAGGACAACATCCGGGTGCGTCAAACGCGGCGCGGCGACTTGGAGGGGGCGCTGACAACCCTGCGCGCGATGTCGGCCTTGGCCCCCCGCCGTCCCGCCCTCTACCGGGAAATGGGAGTGATCCACGCCAATCTGGGCCATATGCGCGACGCGGTGAGCGCCCTGGAGGCGTTTTTGGAGCGCGGCGCCTCGGGCGAGGACGCCTACCAGGCGTCGTTGTTGTTGCAGAAAGTCAGGTCCAGGCTAAATTAGCCCGCCGCCAACCGCCCGACTTTCCAGCCGGAGAACGCCTGTGCCGCTCACCGTCGCCATTCAAATGGACCACATCAAAACCATCGACGTCAACGGCGACAGCACCTTTCAGTTGGCGCTGGAGGCTCAAAAGCGCGGGTATGACCTCTTGCACTATCATCCCAATGACCTCAGCTATCAGGACGGCGCGGTGACCGCCTGGGCCGAGCCCATGACGGTCCGCCGCAAGCGCGGCGATCATTTCGATCTCGGCGAAAAAACCAAAGTGGACCTCACCGGGACGGACGTCATTCTGATGCGTCAGGATCCGCCCTTTCACATGGGCTACGTCACGGCGACGCACCTGCTGGAAATGATTCACCCGGACACGCTGGTGGTGAACGATCCGGCGGAGGTTCGAAACGCGCCGGAGAAGCTCTATGTCACCAAATTCAAGGAATTCATGCCCCCGACGCTGGTCACCAACGCGGCGCAGGACATCAAGGCGTTCCGGGACGAACACCAGGACATCATCCTGAAACCCCTTTACGGCAACGGCGGCGCCGGCGTGTTCCGGCTCCGGCCCGATGATCAAAATTTTCATTCTCTTATCGAAATGTTTAAGCTGTCGTTTCCCGAGCCGATCATGGCGCAGGCCTACCTTCCGGACGTGCGGGCCGGCGACAAGCGCGTCATCCTCGTGGACGGCGAGGCGGCCGGCGCGGTCAACCGGGTCCCGGCGGACGGCGAGGCGCGGTCCAACATGCATGTGGGCGGGCGGGCGGAGAGGGCCGGGCTGACCCGGCGGGAGCGCGAGATATGCGAAGCCCTGGGCCCGGACCTGAAGGCCAGGGGGCTGATCTTCGTCGGCATCGACGTCATTGGTGATTACATAACCGAAATAAATGTCACCTCGCCCACCGGCATTCAGGAGATCAACCGCTTTGACGGCTCCTCGCTGGATGCGGACATCTGGGACGCCATCGAGGCGAGGCTCTAAAACCGGCCTGGAACTTCCCGGCGCCCGGACTTGCCGGACTTGCCGGACTTTCGCAAATCCTTGATGCGCTGAAGATTTTTTTGAATGACCGCCGCGCGGCGCCCGTGGCCGGCTTTCCGGAAGACCTCGGCGGCTTCCTTGAAGTTCTTCTCGGCCTCCGCCACCAACGCCTCGCCCGGCGCCCGCTTGGCGAGCGCGAAACACGCCGCCCCCAAGTTATTCGCGGTCTGAGCCCAAAGAATCGGCACGATATCCCTTTGCCGGACGGCGAGCGCGCGCCGGAAAACGCCGATGGCTTTTTCCAGCACCCGCTCGCCTTGAACCCGCTCACCCAAGGCGAGCAGCACGGCGCCGTACTGAGTCATCACTTCGGCGTGTTTGCCGGGGTGGGTTTCCCGGTCGAAAACGCCGATGGCTTCCTCGAACGCCTCAACCGAGGCTTTCAACTTGGCGACGGATGTTTCCTTATTGCCCAGCTTGAACAACGCCATCCCCATGTTGACCCGCGCCATCGCCCATTCGTTCCGGTAAGCGGAGCGGCCAAGAGTATCCGCCACGTCCCGATAGGCGGCGACCGCCCGGCCGAGCGCGTCGTCGTCGGAGTCCCGGTCGCCCTTGGCCTGGAGAGCATGGGCGTGATGGTTCGCCGCCAGAGACCAGAGCAACACGTCATCGCGCCGCCCGATGGTTTCGCTCGCCTGTTGATAAGCTTTCAAGGCGGCGTCGAGATAGCCGCCCCCCCCGGCGCCCCATAGCGCCAGCGCCGCATTCCCGTAACAGACCAGGGCGCTCGCCAGATGGGATGGTTCCAACTCCGGCGGATTTTCCAATACCCGCGCGAGCCGTTTCATTTCGCGTTCGAGCACTTCCGCCAGTTTCTTGCCGGAACCGCCGTGGACCGGCAACAGCGCCCCAAGCGAGGACGCCAGAATCAAGCAATCCAATTCCTTCGGAAAAGGCAACGGCAGGGTCAGATGATCAGCCGGGCCGAACACATTGGCGAAAGTGCCCGCTTTCGGTTGAAACCGCAACGTGACGGAGGCGCCCAGATCAATGATCTCGCCCCAGATCAGAACATCGGCCTCGTCCTGGGCCAGCCACTTCACACCCTCGTCCGAGGCGGCCTGCAAGGCGTCAAACAGTTGAATCTTGTGATTGAGGGCGATGGATTGGCTCCGGCGGTAGATGGCGAGATCCTGAACCTCGCCGAAAACGCGCGCCAGATGATCCGTCGCGAGCCGGCCCTCGTCCCCGCCGTCAAGCCGCGCCAGGACTACGGACGCGGCCGTGTCCGTCATACCAGACGGCACGAAGGCGCCCATGACGCGCCGCGCCTTCCGGGAGGATTTCCTCTTCGGCGCGCCCCTGGCGGCGGCGCCAAAAAAATTCCTTAAAAACAACATGCCGCCATGACCCAGCGAGCTTTTGACTCCGCCCCGTGTTCAAGTGACGCCGACCCGAAGACGCCGGCCGCCCCGCTATTCATTACATTCACAATGAAGCAGGGTTGAACGCCGCGCAAGGACCGCGCCGCCGTCACCGCGCGATCCGGCGCCGCGAGAGTTCAGAAATCAATACAGCGGCCGTTCTTTTCCCAATCGCCGTAGCGGGTTGGATCCAGGTCCGGCCGCTTGTCCGCGCTTTTCCGGCCAGCCGGGTCCTTGCGCGGCGCGTTCTCCCTCAAACCGGGCGCGGAAGCGGCGCTGCCCCGGCCCGCGCCCAGAAAAGCCTTCGCCCGGGCAAGGCGTTCGGCGCGTTTCGCGTCATCGGCTCCGGAATCGTTCGGCATTGGATATCGTGACCTTTTCTTGGCGGGCGGGGCGCGCGCTTGATTTAGTCAGGATGCGCGAGCACTTCCAGGTAAGACGCCGGCAGGTAAGACGCCGGGCGTCCCCGGATCGATGGAGGTTTCCATGGGATACTTTCGCACGTCCGTGCTGTTGGCCGCCGTCACCGCGTTGTTTTTGGGCGCGGGCTTCATGCTGGGGGGCGGGCCGGGCGTTCTGCTGGCGTTCGTCATCGCGCTCTGCGTGAACTTCCTCGCCTACTGGAATTCGGACAAGATGGTCCTGGCCATGTACGGCGCGCGGGAGGTGGACAGAACCTCCACCCCCGCCCTTTACGGCGTCGTCGAACAACTGGCTTACAACGCGGGCCTGCCCATGCCCAAGGTCCATGTCATCGAAAATCCGCAACCAAACGCCTTCGCGACGGGGCGTAATCCGGAGAACGCCGCCGTCGCCGCGACCACCGGGCGCTTGAAGGCGATGACTCACGAGGAAATCGCCGGCGTCATGGCCCACGAGCTGGCGCATGTGAAGAACCGCGACACACTGATCATGACCCTGACGGCGGCCATCGCCGGCGCCGTCGGCATGCTTGCGAACCTCGCGCTTTTTCTCGGCGGCACCCGAAACAATCCACTGGGCCTGATCGGCGCCGCCGTGCTGATGATCCTGGCGCCGCTGGCGGTCATGTTGGTTCAGATGGCGATCAGCCGGACTCGGGAATACGAGACGGACAAGCTGGGCGCGGAAATATGCGCACGGCCGGAATGGCTGGCCTCGGCCCTGGACAAACTCGAACGCGGCGCCCAGGCCATTGACAACCAGGCGGCGGAAAACAACCTGGCAAGCGCGCATATGTTTATCGTCAATCCGCTCCATAAACATTCCGTCGATAACTTGTTCTCCACTCATCCCAAAACGCGGAACCGCATCCAGCGGCTTGTGGACATGCCGGCGCGCGCACGAGCTGGAACGGCGGAACGGCCTTGGGGCTGAACCCTCTTGATTCGCGGACGGCCGCCGGGCGAGAGGAGGCATGAAAAACTCGGGCCTTCTTCCCCGCCGCGCCGCCCTGGAACTCGTCCACGCGGTCCTGAACAAGAACCGCACGTTCGACCAGGCCATGGATGACAGCCGCTCTTTCGGAAAACTCTCCGGAGCCGACAGAGGGCTTGCGCGGCATCTGTCCGCCACGCAGATCCGGCGCCTGGGCGAAATCGACGCGCTGATCGATCATTGTTTGGATAAACCCTTGGCCGGGCGCGCCAGGCGGGCGCGCGCCGTCTTGAGGCTTGGCGTCGCTCAACTCCTGTTTTCCGGCGTCCCGGACCACGCCGCGGTTTCGACCGCCGCCGATCTGGCGATGGGCCCGGGGCTGGCGCCCTACCGGAAACTGATCAACGCCCTGCTCAGGCGCGTTGGACGCGACGGCGGCGCTCTCCGGGCCGAGATGGACGCGGCGCGCCTCAACACCCCGGATTGGCTGTTTGATTCCTGGGCCGGCGCATATGGCGAGGACATGGCCAGACGGATCGCCGAAGCACACCTTAATCCCGCGCCCCTGGACATCACGGTTAGAGACGGGGATGGGCAAGCCTGGGCGCGAAAGCTGGGGGCGGCTCTTTTGCCAACCGGATCGATCCGGCTGCGGAACGCCGGGTCCATCCCCCTTCTGCCTGGTTACGAGGATGGCTGCTGGTGGGTGCAGGACGCGGCGGCGGCCATTCCCGCCGGGCTCTTGAACCCGGTTCAAGGACGGCGATGCCTGGACCTCTGCGCGGCGCCCGGAGGCAAAACGCTCCAATTGGCGGCGGCGGGGGCGAACGTCACCGCGGTGGATATCTCGGCCGGGCGCCTGAAACAACTCTCCGCCAATCTGGCGCGCGCCGGACTGGAAGCCGCCGTCATCGCGGCGGACGCAAAGACCTGGGAGCCGGAGCGTCCCTTTGACGCCATTCTGCTGGACGCCCCATGTTCCGCTACCGGAACGATCCGCCGCCATCCGGAACTGCCCCATCAGCGAACACCGGAAGACGTCGAGAGACTGACCCGTTTGCAATCCGCCTTGCTGGGGCGGGCCTGGGATTGGCTGAGAACCGGCGGGCGGCTGGTCTTCGCCACCTGCTCTCTTCAGCCGGAAGAAGGGCCGGATATTATCGACCGATTCCTTCAGTCCACGCCGGACGCCGTCCGCGAGCCGGTCAAACCAGAAGACGTCGGCGGCCAAGCGGAATTCATTTGCGGCCGCGGCATGTTGCGAACCCTGCCTTTTCATTGGGAGGACGAGGGCGGTCTCGATGGATTTTTTGCCGCCAGACTTTTGAAACCGGCATAATCATCCCCCCTATTTCCGGCGGCACCGGCAGACCATGAATCTTCTCAAAAGAACCTACTACAAAAGCGCGCTGTACGCCTGGTCGCTCAGACGCCGGCGGGCGTTTGGGATTTCGGGCGCGGCGCCGGACCCGGCCGCCGGCGACGCCATGCTCGGCGCGGGCATCCTGCACGGCCGTTTTCCCCTGGCCGGTCAACTGATCGAGACTGCGGACGCCATCTGGGATCGGGATATGCCCAGCCGCGCGGCGGCCCTGGCGCTCCACCGCTTCGGCTGGCTCCGCCATTTGCGCCCCCTGGGTCCCGGACGTCCCCGCGAGCTGGCGGCGGAATTGGTAAGCGCCTGGCTATCCCGCCACACCCGCTGGGCCGCCGACAGTTGGGAGTCCGGCACCCTCGCCCGCCGATTGACGCACTGGCTGCAAAACGACGATCTTGTCGCGCCCGGCATGAACCAGGAGACGCGCCGGCTCCACATCGACAGCATCGCGACTCAAACCAATCATCTGATCCGCCAGCCATTAAGCCCGCTTCCCGCCACGGACGCCTTGGCGGAGGGGTTGGCCCTGATTCTGGCGGCCGTCTATGTGAACGGCTTACAGGATTATATGAACCCCGGCCTCGACCGGTTTGAGCGCCTGCTCGCCCGCGACATTCTCCCCGACGGCGGCCACCGCTCCCGCAACCCCGACAGGGCGGCCGCCGCCCTGGCCGACATTCTCGCCGCGAAACAGGCGGCCGGTATGGTCATGCGGTCTCCGCCCGCGTTCCTTCAGGTATACGAGGACCGTCTGGTCGCGTGCCTGAAAGGTTTGCGCCTTGGCGACGGCCGGTTGGGCGCGTTCAATGGCGGCGGCGGCGAAGACCCCGCCAGTTTACAGCGATTACTGGATATGGCCGACGCCAAGGGCCAGGCGTCGGTCAGCGCGCCGCACATGGGTTATCAGGTCTTGAAGGGCGGGCGGACGCGCGTGATGGCGGATACGGGCGCCCTGGGTCCGGACCAAACGTGCGCCCATGCGGGTCCGTTGAGTTTCGAGATGTCCGTCGGCCGGCGCAAACTGGTCGGTAATTGCGGTCACGACGCGGACCCCTCAACGCCCTGGGCCGGGGCCTTCTCCGCCACCGCCGCTCACTCCACGGCGACGGTTCGGGACCGGAACGCCTTTGACCTCGACCTCCCCGCCGCCAACAACGAGCGGGTCACCTGGCGGCGCAACGACAAGGATGGATCAGCGTTTCTTCAAGGCTCGCACAGCGGCTATCTGGTCAGGTTCGGCGTCACCCACAACAGGGATCTTTACCTGGCCTCGAACGGAACGGACTTTCGAGGCAAGGATGAGATCATTGGCCCCGGCGGCGTCCCGTTCACCATCCGGTTTCATCTGCATCCGGATGTCCGCGCGGCGCGGCTGGAAGGCGGCAAGGCCGTTCTTCTGCGTCTGCCGCCGGGAGGCCAGGGGGGAGGCCATGGGGGAGGCCAGGGTTGGCGGTTTCGAACCTCCGCCTCCGCCCTCACGCTGGAAGAAAGCGTATATCAGTCCGGCTTCGCAACGACGCGCAGGCGAACCCTTCAGATCGTCATCGACGGCGAAACAGGGCCAGAGTCCGGGCGGATCAAGTGGTCGTTTCAGCGCGAAGGGTGACAGCCATTATCCGTTCCAACCTCCTGACTCCGGACATGGATTTTCATTCACGGCGTGAAGCATGACGCTTGACACGATGCGCGTCCCAAGGTTATTCACACCGTGAATGAGGGGAGTGGTCGGCCGTGCCGGACAAGGTCACCGCGGAACAGCGGATCAATTTGTTGAGCGAGCTTGAACGGGAAGCCGTCGTTTCCCAGCAGTCACTCGCCAAACGGCTGGCGGTGTCCGCAGGTCTGATCAACGCGTTGATGAAGCGCGCCGTCCGCAAGGGGCTGGTGAAGGTCAAGACCGCGCCCCGCAAACGCTACGCTTACTATCTGACGCCAAGAGGGCTTGGCGAGAAATCACGTCTCGTGGCGAAATACCTGGAAGACTCGCTCTCCTTCTTCCGGCTGGCGAAACAGGAGTACGCGGACCTGTTTTCCGGCGCCAGAGCGCAAGGGGCGACCCGCTTCATTTTAATCGGCCGCGGCGAACTGGCCGATATCGCGGCCATCGCCGCGCGTGAAACAGGCGTGAACCTGATTGGCGTTTTTGATCGCGACGCCAATATCGGCGATATTTCGGACCTTCCCGTTATCCGGGACATCTCCGGCGTCGAGGCCGGCTGCGCCCTTGTGCTGACGGCGTCGCGCAGCCCCCAGGCGGAATTCGACGGCGCCGGCGAACTGTTTCCGGACCATCCGGTTCTCGCGCCGGGGTTTTTGAAACTTTCTCCCCCCTCTTCGTCGGAAACCGCCGAACGATGACGTGGTGCGTGGTGCAAACGAAACCCCGCGAGGAGGCGCGGGCGGAGTTCAACCTGAAGCGCCAGGGGTTTGACGCCTGGCTGCCCTTCATGGAGCGCTCCCGCCGCCACGCGCGGAAGATCGATACGGCCCGGGTCCCTGTTTTCCCCGGCTATTTGTTTGTCGAGATGGATATGGAGCGAACCAATTGGGCGCCCATCAACTCGACGTTCGGCGTCGCGCGGCTGCTCGTTGAGGGGGCGCGCCCAAGCGTTTTGCCGAACGGCTTCATCACGGGATTGCGCGCCAGTTTGTCAAAAGACGGGCTCGTCGCATTGACGCTGGACAACATCGAGACCGGCGCCGCGGTCCGGTTGGTGTCGGGGCCGTTCGCCGATTTGACGGCGACTGTTTTGGAATTGAGTTCGCGCGAGCGCGTCAAGGTTCTCCTCGACGTGCTTGGGCGGCAAGTCACCACATTCGTCTCAAGGCGCTGGGTGGCCCCGGCCGCCTGATTTCCGGCCCCGGTCCCCGGGGCCCAGACGAGCTTGGCCGCGCTTTCCCGGTTGGCGTCTCCGTCACCCGAACGGCGGTAGCGTGGCCGAACCGGATCAAAAAATGACTAAAACGGCCCTCATCACAGGCGTCACGGGACAGGACGGCGCCTACCTAGCCGAGTTCCTGTTGAACAAAGGCTATCTGGTTCATGGCGTAAAGCGGCGTTCGTCCTTGCTGAACACGGCGCGTGTCGATCATCTATATCAGGACCCGCATGAACGGGACATCCGGTTCCAATTGCATTACGGCGATATGACCGACGCGACCAACCTGATTCGCATCGTGCGGGAAACCCAACCCGACGAAATCTATAACCTTGCGGCTCAAAGCCATGTTCAGGTCAGCTTCGAAACCGCCGAATACACCGCCAATGCGGACGCTTTGGGAACTCTTCGCCTGTTAGAAGCAATCCGCATTCTGGGCCGGGAAGAAGCGACGCGGTTCTATCAAGCGTCCACGTCGGAGCTATACGGCGACGCCGCCGAGACGCCGCAACGCGAAACCACGCCGTTCCGTCCGCGCTCGCCTTATGCGGCGGCCAAGCTCTACGCCTATTGGATTGTCGCCAACTACCGCGAGGCCTACGGCATGCACGCGTCGAACGGCATCTTGTTTAATCATGAAAGCCCGGTCCGGGGAGAGACCTTCGTCACCCGCAAGATCACACGCGCCGTGGCGGCGATCAGCCGCGGCCGCCAGGACAAGCTTTATCTGGGCAACCTGGACGCCAAGCGCGATTGGGGCCATGCGAAAGACTATGTCGAGGGCATGTGGCTGATGCTTCAACAACCCGCGCCCGGCGATTACGTTCTGGCGACAGGCGTCACGCACACCGTCCGCCGGTTCGTCGAACTCGCCTTCTCGGAAGTGGGCGTCGCCGTTGAATGGTCCGGAAAGGGAGCCGGGGAGACTGGCCGCGACGCGTCGAACGGGCGGGTCTTGGTTGAAGTCGATCCGCGCCATTTCCGTCCGACCGAGGTCGAAACCCTGTTGGGCGACGCCTCAAAAGCGAAAGCGGCGCTCGGCTGGGAAGCGAAAACCAGCCTGAAAGATATGGTTTCCGAAATGGTCGCCTCGGACCTTCAAGACCTGCCGGGCGCAGGGTAGGACCTGGGCGGTGAGCCACTATTCACTCTCGGGAAAACGGATCTGGGTCGCCGGCCACCGGGGCATGGTGGGCGGCGCGGCGCGGCGGCGGCTGGAATCCGAAAACTGCGATATTCTGACGGTGACGCGGGATGAGGTCGATTTGACCAGCAAAAGCGCCACCAAAGCCTGGATCGCTGCGAACAAACCCGACGCGATCATCATCGCGGCGGCCCATGTCGGCGGTATTCACGCCAACAGCGCCCGCCCCGTCGAATTCTTGCGGGATAATCTGGCGATCGCCCTGAACATCATCGACTCGGCGCATCAAGCGGATGTGGACCGGCTGATGTTCCTGGGCTCCGCCTGCATCTATCCGCGATCAGCGCCTCAACCGATTCCGGAAAGCGCGCTGCTCACAGGTCCGCTCGAGCCGACCAACGAATGGTATGCGCTCTCGAAGATCGCCGGCGTCAAGCTGTGCCAGGCCTATCGGCGGCAGTATGGGCGGGACTACATCTCGGCCATGCCGAACAACCTCTATGGCCCGGGGGACAATTTCGATCCAATGCTGAGCCACGTGATCCCCGGTATGATGAGCCGGTTCCATGGTGCGAAAATTTCCGGCGCGGACAAGGTGACCGTATGGGGAACCGGCCGCCCGCGGCGGGAATTCATGTATGTGGAGGACTTGGCCGATGCTTTGGTGCACTTGTTGCGGTGCTACTCGGAGACGGAGCACGTCAATGTCGGCAGCGGCGAGGAAGTCAGCATCGGCGAACTCGCCCGTTTAATGCGCGGCGCGGTGGGTTTCGAGGGCGGGATTGATTTCGACGCAACGAAGCCCGACGGAATGCCGCGCAAATTTGTCGATGCGGGCCGTTTGTCCGCCACGGGCTGGGCGCCGGCGACATTCCTCCGTGAAGGCCTGGCCAAAACCTATGATTGGTTTCTTGAAAACGCGGAAGCCGGGAAGTCCGTGTGAACCGTCCCATCATTCATCTGGTCGCGGGCGCGCGCCCTAATTTCATGAAGGTCGCGCCGCTTTGGCGCGAGTTGACGCGCCAGGGCCGCATGACGCCCGTCCTGGTCCACACGGGCCAGCATTCGGACCCTATGATGTCTGATCGGATCATGCGGGATCTGGGCCTGCCCGGCCCCGGCCATCATCTGGGCGTTGGCGGCGGCGGTCACGCGGAGGTCACCGCGCGGGTGATGGTGGCCTACGAACGGCTTTGCCTGACTCATCGCCCGGATATGGTCGTCGTCGCGGGCGATGTGAATTCGACGCTGGCGGCCACACTGGCCGCCAAGAAATTGAATCTGACCGTGGCGCATTTGGAAGCGGGTCTGCGCAGCGGCGACCGGACCATGCCCGAGGAGATCAACCGCATGGCGACGGACTCCATATGCGACATTCATTGGACGCCGTCCGAAGACGCGGATCAGAACTTGCTGCGGGAAGGCGTCGCGCCGGAGCGGATCAAGCGCGTCGGCAACATCATGATTGACAGTTTCGAAATGTTGCGGGATCGCATTGAAACTGCGGAACCCATCCCGGAGGCTGACGCGGACTTCGCCGTCGTCACGCTGCACCGGCCATCCAATGTGGACGGGAAAGACCGTCTGGCGGCGGTTCTCTCGTCGCTTGGGGAGATTGCCGAGGGGATCAGTCTGATCTTGCCTCTTCATCCCAGAACCCGCCAGGCGGTGGAGGGGTTCGGTTTGAAAGCCATGCTCGATCACCGGAACATCCGCGTCACGAAGCCCATGGGCTACATCCCGTTCATGGCGGCGGTCATGAGAAGCCGGGCGGTGATTACGGACTCGGGCGGCGTTCAGGAAGAAACCAGTTACTTGGGCATTCCCTGCCTGACGCTGCGCGGCAATACGGAACGCCCCGTAACCATTGACCTGGGGACGAATCAACTCGTGTCCCCAAAGACCCTGACGGGCGCCGCACGCCAAGTCCTCGGGAACCCGAAGCCCGGCCGGCCCGTTATTCCCCTCTGGGACGGCAAGGCCGCTCAACGGGCTTGCGGACACCTTTCGGAAGCCCTCGCTTGAGCCCCGCCGGAGACCGCGTTCTGTCCCAGGAAAAGCTCAAGATGGCCGCCTCCGACAAAACGCCTTACGAGCGGCTGTTTTACGACAGCCTGCTCATCCGCCGCGTGGAGGAAAAGATCATCGAGCTGTATCCCAGCGATAAGATTCAGAGCCCCGTTCACCTCTCCATCGGCCAGGAGGCCGCGTCCGTTGGACTGGCCGCCGCCATGGAGCCGAACGATTGGGTGTTCCCAACCTATCGGAGTCACGGCATTTACATCGCGCGCGGCGGCGACCTGAACGTCATGTTCGCCGAGCTTTACGGGAAACAGGGAGGCGCCGCCAAGGGCAAGGCGGGATCAATGCATCTAACGGCGCCGGATGTTGGCGTGATGGGCGCGTCGGCGGTTGTTTCCAGCTCGATCCCTCATGCGGTGGGAGCCGCTTACGCCAGCAGGCTGAAAGGTGAATCAAGGGTCCATGTCGCCATGTTCGGCGACGGCGCGACGGAAGAAGGCGTCTATCATGAATGCGTCAACTTCGCCGCGCTGCACCGGTTACCCGTGCTATTTTTCTGCGAAAACAATGATCTGGCCATCCACTCAAAACGCGCGGCCCGGCAAAGCTATGATTTGCGCCGCCAGGCCCGGTCCTATGGCGTCGAGGCCCACTTAATCCGGGCCGGCGCGGACTTCATGGCCATCGCCGAGACGCTGAAACCCATTGTTGACGGCGTTCGCGCCAGCAAGGGGCCGGCGTTTGTCGAAGTGATCGTTTACCGGCGGAAAGAGCATGTCGGGATTGGCGACGACTTCCGCTTCGGCTATCGCGGCGCGGAAGAGATGGCCGCATGGGTCGATGCGGACCCGCTTGATCAGGACGCGGCGACGCGCGACAGGTTTGAAGCGGAAATATCAGCCCAAATCGAGGCGGCCGTCTCCTTTGCCGAGGAAAGCCCCTGGCCCGGCGCCGACGAGTTGATGACCGATTGCGACACCCCGGCCGGCGCGCAAGCCGATTCCCTTGCGTGGGCGTGCGTTGATCCGGCCGCTATCACGGGCCCGATGAGCTATCGGGAAGCCTTGATGATCTCCATGCGCAACGCCCTGGCGACGAACGATCAAGCGCTGCTCGTCGGCCAGGGTGTGGACGATTTCAAGGGCACCTTCGGAACCACCCTCAATCTCCATGAGGAATTCGGCGCCCCTCGTTGCCTCGACACCCCGCTCGCCGAAGAGGGGGTCGCGGGCGTTGCGCTGGGCATGGCGCTCAATGGCGTCTATCCGATCCAAACCCACATTCGGGCCGACTTCATGCTCTTGGCGAGCAACCAGATCATCAATCTGATCGCCAAATACCGCTATATGTTCGGCGGCCGGTATCACGTCCCCTTGCTGATTCGCGCGGTGATCGGACGCAGTTGGGGACAAGGCGCGCAGCATTCCCAAAGCCCGCAATCCCTGTTCGCGCATATCCCGGGCCTGACTGTGATCATGCCGGCGACGGCGCAATCCGTGCTCGACAGTTACGCCTATGCGACCCAGCACTATCCGGGTCCGGTTCTGTCCATTGAGCACCGGCTGCTTTACGAACTGGAATTCGATATGGACCCGGCGGCGCTGGAGCGGCCCGGAATGCCGCTGGCGTCGCGGAAGCTGCGGACTGGCGGCGACGTCACGATCGTCGCGTCTTCCATAATGGTCCTGGAGGCGCTCCGCGCCGCCAAACATCTGGAGGAAACGGCCGGCATCAGTTGTGACGTCATCGATCTGCACTGCGTCTCGCACCCAGACGAGACGATGATTACCGAAAGCGTCAAGCGGACCGGAAAACTGGTCGTCGCGGACACAAGCTGGATCCCCTTCGGCACGGCGGCGGAGATTTGCCGGATTGTCGCGCAAGCCTGTCCCGAGGCGTTGAAGGCGCCGGTCGAGACGCTTGGCATGGCGCGCACGCCCTGCCCAACAGCCAAGTCTCTGGAAGACATCTATTATCCCACGATCGGCGACATGGTCGGCGCGGCCGCACGGCTGGTTCGAGGCGGCGAGGATCACGGCGTGCCCGTGCCCGCCGAGACGTCCATGACCCAGACCTATCGTCACTTCAAAGGCCCGTTCTAGCGGAAGTCACACGATGCGTGTTCTGATCACTGGCGTCACCGGCATGGTGGGCAGCCACCTGGCCGAATATATCCTCGCCAACCATCAAAACGTCGAAGTCCACGGCGTCAAGCGGTGGCGCAGTCCGTTGGACAACATCAAGCCAATCATTGACCGCGTTCAACTGCACCACGCGGACCTGCGCGACTTGAATTCGCTGATCGCCGTGATGGAAAAGGTCCGGCCGGACTGGATTTTCCATTTGGCGGCTCAATCCTACGTCATGGACAGCTTCGAAATGGCGGCCGACACGCTCGCCGTGAACGTCATCGGCGCCGCCAACCTGATGGATTCGGTCCGGCGGACGGGCCTTGATCCAATGATCCATATCTGTTCGTCCTCGGAAGTTTATGGCCAGGTGCGCGAGGACGAAGTGCCCATTTCGGAAACCAATCCATTCCGCCCGGCCAGTCCCTACGCGGTCTCGAAGGTGGGCGAGGACATGATCGCCATGCAGTATTTCATGTCCCATGGTCTGAAGACGATCCGCACCCGCATGTTCACCCACACCGGCCCCCGCCGCGGCGAGGTTTTCGCCGAAAGCGCCTTCGCCAAGCAAATTGCCGAGATCGAGGGCGGCGCGCACCCCGACGGCGTCATCAAGGTCGGCAACTTGAACAGCGTCCGCACACTGGCCGACGTGCGCGACGCGGTAAAAGCCTATTGGCTATTGCTTGAACATGGCGAACCGGGCGAGGTCTATAATATTGGCGGCAGCGAGACGATGACCATCGGGGAGGTGCTGCAAACCCTTGTTGGCTTCAGCGATCTGGATATTCCCCACGAGGTCGATCCGTCCCTCGTCAGACCGTCGGACGTCACCTTGCAGATTCCCGACACCTCCAAGTTCAAACAGGCGACGGGGTGGGAACCGGAAATCCCGGCCCGCCGGACTTTGGAGGACCTGTTGAATTATCACCGCGACCGCGTTCGCCGAACCGCGAGCGCGTGATCCTTTCCACGCGGCCTCGCAGACAACGGGACTGAGACGGCATGAGCTTCTATGACGGCAAAACGGTTTTGGTGACAGGCGGCACCGGCATGATCGGCCAACCGCTCGTGAAACTGCTCCAGGCGGCGGGCGCCAGCGTGCGCGTCGCTTCACTGGATAACGCCTCCCGCGCGCCGGAAGGTGCCGAAGTGGTGCGATGCGATCTGCGTGAATTCTCCAACTGCGTCAAGGTCTGCGCCGGGATCGAGCTGGTGTTTCATCTGGCGGGCGTGAAGGGTTCGCCGGCCATGACGGCGAGACGTCCCGCAAGCTTTTTCGTGCCCACCTTGAGCTTCGGTCTGAACATGATGGAAGCAGCCCGCCGCGCGGGCGTCGAGCGCTATCTGTTGACCAGCAGCGTCGGCGTATACGCCCCGGCGGAAGTGTTAGAGGAAGACAGCGTTTGGGAAACCCGGCCGTCGCCCAACGACCGGTTCGCGGGTTGGGCCAAACGCATGTGCGAACTGCAAGCCGACGCCTATCGAATCGAATACGGCTGGGACGGCGTTTCCATTGTCCGCCCGGCGAACGTCTATGGACCGTTCGACAATTTCGACACGGCCAACGCGATGGTCATCCCATCATTGATCAGAAAAGCCCTGGAAGCGGACGGAGAACTTGACGTGTGGGGCGACGGCTCTCCCGTCCGGGACTTTATTTTCGCCGGAGACGTCGCGCGCGGCATGATGTTCGCCGTGGAAAACGGCATCACCGAGCCCCTGAATCTCGGCAGCGGCGCCGGCGCCACGATCCGCGAGGCGGCGGAGATCGTCGCCGCCAATATCGGCAAACCGCTGACGCTGAAGTGGGACGTCTCGAAACCCGCCGGCGACAAGCGGCGGATCATGGACACGCGCCGCGCCGAATCCCATGGCTTCAAGCCGCAAGTCTCGCTGGAAGACGGCATCAAGCAAACGATCGCCTGGTATCGCGACAACGCCCGGCTGGCCGATGAGCGCTACAACCCGTTCACCGACCCGGACCTGGTTCCGGCGGCGGAAGGGCGGGGCTTGGTCCGTTGAACTCCGGTCAGGACAATTCAATCCTCGTGATCGGCGCGAGTTCACCCATTGGACGCGCCGTCGTCCGGGCCGCGAACCGGCAAGGCTGGTCACCCGTCGCAACCTATCTCACGTCGCCGGAGCCCGTTCTGACGCTTGAGAGGGAAGGGGCCGCGGCGCGCGCCGTTGAATTAGACGTCACGGACAGCGGCGCCGTGTCCGGGCTGTTCTCGGATGTTCGGCCCAGAAAGATGGTCTACGCCGCCGCCGCTCCGGTCGAGCGCGGCCCGCTGGTCGAGAAGACGCCGGACGACCTAGCCGCCGGCGTCGGAATCACCCTGACCGGCTATATCTGGTGCCTGCGGGCCTTCGCCAGGGAACGGATGGCGCTCGGTCAACCGGGTGAGGCGGCCGGCGTCGGGTCCCTCGCCGCTAAAACCGGCGGCTACCGCATCGCCGACTATGCGGCGGCCAAAAGCGGGATGATCGGTTTTACCAGGTCCGCCGCCCGGGAGTTGGCCGGGGCCCAAATCCGGGTGAACATAGTGTCGCCCGGCGTGATTGAGGGGGATGAGCCCATCGGCGACGCGGCCCGGTCGCTTCCCCTGGCGCGCGCCGGCACGCCGGACGAAGTGGCGGAAGCCGTCGTCTGGCTGCTGTCCGACCAATCAGCATACGTCACCGGCGCGGAACTGGCCGTCGCCGGTGGAAAATAGGGTCTGATCCACGCCGGGAACCGGAATGCCTGAGAAATTGCCTGAGAAGAAGAGAATCTTGATATGCGGGGCGACCGGTTTCATCGGCCGGAACATGACCGAGTATTTCGCCACGAAGGACGCCTATCACGTCACCGCCGTTTATCACAACCGCCCTGCCTTCGATTTTGAGAATGTCGAATGGACGCGGGCGGATCTGACCTCGGCGGCGGATGTCGAGCGTGTGTGCAAGGGCGTGGACATCATCATCCAGGCGGCCGCGACCACATCCGGTTCCGCCGACATCGTTAACCGGCCCCACATCCATGTCTCGGACAACGCGGTGATGAACTCCCTGCTGCTCCGCGCCGCCTTCGACCACCAAGTCGGGCAGTTCATCTTCTTCAGCTGCACGGTGATGTATCAATCGAGCGGCGTCCCTCTGCTGGAAACGGATTTCGACGAGTCCCTCGACATCCATCCCCACTATTTTGGGGTCGGTTGGACCAAGGTCTATGTGGAGAAGATGTGCGAGTTCTTCTCGCGGCTCGGCGTCACCAGGCACACGGTCATCCGCCATTCCAACATCTACGGTCCGCATGACAAATACGACCTGGAGCGCTCGCACGTGTTCGGCGCGACAATCGCCAAAGCGGGCGCCGCCAGGGACGGCAAGATCGTGGTTTGGGGAACCGGCGAGGAAGCGCGCGACCTTCTTTATGTCGGCGACTTGATCGATTTCGTCGAGCGCGCCATCGAGCGGCAAAGAGACAGCTATGCGCTCTATAACTGCGGCCTCGGCTACGCCACACAAATCAAGGAATTGGCCGCCAAGATCGTCAAGGTCATGAACCCCGGTCTCGCCATCGAACACGATCTGCGCAAGCCGACCATTCCGACCTCGCTCGCCTTGAACTGCGACAAGGCGAGGAAAGACCTCGGCTGGTCGCCGGCCACCGGCCTGGATCACGGGATCGAAAAAACCGTCGCCTGGTGGCGCGAGCATATCGGCCCCGCGCGGCGCTGATCCGAACCCGGCCCCACGGAAGATACTCTCACCATGTCATTCACAGCCGTCACCACGACGACGATCCATGTGCCGGTCTTTTACCGCGACGTTTGCGGGAACGCGCGGAAGCACGGCCATGACGACATCCGGTTCTACGTTATCGGCGATTACAAGACGCCGGCGGAAACCGCCGATTATCTCGCCAGCCTGTCGAGGGAAACGGGTTACGCGTTCGAGTACTTCGATGTGGACCGCCAGAAAGCGTACCTGGCTGACAAGCCGGAACTGGACGGGTTGCTGCCCTACAACTGGGGCGGGCGGAAGATGCTGGCCAACTACATCGCCTATTCCGAAGGGGCCGCCCGCCTGATTATGCTGGACGACGACAACTTTGTCGGCGACGCGGATTTCTTCGGATTCCACAAGCAAACCGGCGAACAGGTCTCTATGCCGACGGTGACGTCTGAAAGCGGCTGGTTCAACGTCTATCATGCAATCGTTGAAAAATCCGGCGTGCCGCTCTATCCGCGCAGCTATCCTTGGAAGCAGCGTTTCCTGGATGAGGCCGCCGCGCCGCTCAAACCTGGTTCCGGGCGCCTTGGCGTCATCAACGGTTTTGTGCTGGAAGACCTCGATATCGACGCCATCGCACGGCTGTTCTGGAAAATCCGCGTGGTCGGCGTGAAGCAAGACTACCGGCCCAACTTCGCGCTCACGCCGGGCATCTGGACGTCCTGGAACAATCAGAACACAGCCGTTTCCCGAGATGTGGCCGGCGCCTATTTCACGCCCGCGTCGACGGGGCGGAACGCCGACATCTGGAGCGCGTTCGTGATCTGCAAACTATCCGATGCGACTGGTGACCTCGTTGGCTTCGGCGAACCCGTCGTGACCCAGCGCCGGAACCCCCACAATCTTTGGCGGGATCTGGACGACGAGTTATTGAACAACAAGGCGACGGACCCGTTCGTCGAACACCTGCGGTCCATTCCGGTCATCTCGACCAGCCATAACGAAGCCATGACGGAGATGATCACGGGCGGCCTGAAGCTGGCCGAAGACCTGGGCATCGACGCCGATCAGCGCGGCATGATCCTAGATTACTGGCGCGAATAAGGCGTCTGGAACGAGCTTATCCGAGCCCTTCGATGATCATCTGCCGCGCCCCTTTCCGCGTCTCCTTTTTCGGAGGAGGCACCGATTATCCCAAATGGTATGAGGTCCACGGCGGTCAAGTGCTGAGCACGACCATCAACAAGTACTGCTATGTCACCCTGCGCCACCTGCCGCCGTTCTTCGATTATAAATACCGAATCCGGTACTACTCCACCGAAGAGACCAACAGCATCCGCGAAATCAAGCACCCGGCCGTTCGGGAATGTTTGAACCTGGGAGGCGGCGGCAAAGGGGTCGAACTGGTCTACCAAGCCGATATACCCGCGCGGTCGGGAATGGGTTCGAGTTCCACCTTCACCGTCTGTCTGTTGCACGCTCTGGCCAGCCTGCGCGGCGAAGACCTGGGAAAGCGTGAGCTCGCGTTGGAAGCCATCCGGGTCGAACAGGAGGTTCTGAGAGAAGCCGTTGGCTCTCAAGACCAGGTCGCGGCCGCTTACGGCGGCATGAACCATATCCGGTTCGGCGCGGAACAGACCTTTCAAACGCAGCCCATCGCGCTTTCGGACGAAAAAAGCGCGGCGTTCTGGGATCACATTGTACTGGTTTTCACGCATTTCACCCGGCGGGCGTCAGATATCGCCGAAGAGCAGGTCGCGCAGATCGATAAGAAGCACAAACAACTGGAAACCATGTCGGCCATGGTTTCGGAGGCGCGGAACCTGCTGTTGGATCCATCACCGGATGTCCGGGCGTTCGGTGAATTGCTCCACGACTCCTGGATGCTGAAACGCGAACTCTCAAGCATGATCAGCAACGACGAGATAGATGAAATCTACCGGACCGGCTGCGCCGCAGGCGCGCTCGGCGGCAAACTTCTGGGAGCGGGAGCCGGCGGCTTCATGCTGTTCTTCGTGCCGCCCGGCAAACGGCCCTCCGTGCTGCGGTCCCTCGGCAAGCTGCTGCATGTCCCCGTCAAGGCGGACCATGACGGCAGCCAGATTATCTTTCACGGCAATGGCCTGTAGGAGTTGAGGCGATGAAGCTTTTGTTTGTTTGCGACGGCATTCCCGCCAGAGAGATCGTCGATCCCAGTTTGTCGGCAATCAACATTCAGACCTATGAAGTCCTGATGCAGATGCGGATCTCGGGGTTTGAAATTTTCTTACAGATTATGCATCCGCTAAATGTTGGCGTCATGCCATTACGAGAATTCGAAATCGCTTTGATTGAAGACATAAAATCAAAAGGTATCCATATTCTAAAACCAAAGTTTCCACAGTCAATTCTAGAAAAAAGAAACAAATTAATATACCGTATGATTAATTTATCAAAAATTTTTTTATTAAAAAATAAATTATCATTATATTATCCATCTCTTAATTTTAGAAAATATTTTGAAAAAATTGTAATTGATAATAATTATGACGCGATTATGAATTTTGCATCTGCTGAGGGATTGGCCGCCCTATCAAGTATCTCGGGTGTTCCGATTTTTGCTTTTGAGGGCGATATTCATTATCATCCTATGAAGACGCGAGTTGAAAATCCGGCTTTATTTCCGCCGGACACATCAAGGGTTTTCTCTGTTTCTCGGGGTATGATTAGACGATTTCTGGATCAGCAACACATCAAGGCTTGGCGCAAAGCGTATTTCTCGCTTCTATCCAACTGTTCCCGGGTCGCATACGCTTCCAAGAACTCGGAAGAAGAAGCAAATTTAAATAATTATGACGCAACAAAATATATCGGTACGACATTTTCCGACCCATTAAATGGGTCAAATATTCCCTGCCTTCCAAGAGCCAGGGCCGGCAACCCGGTAAAAATTATTGGACACATTGGCGGTCTGGCCAGCACGGCCACGACCTTTGGTCTCCAGTACTTACTTCAGGGCGTCGTTCCACATCTTCACAAAGAGCTAACGGATACGCCTTTTGAGGTTCACATCATCGGCAAAGGAAAACCCCAACCCCGAATCGAGCAATTGATGAAGGAGGCGCCGGATAGCGTCATCCGGCGGGGGTTTGTCGACGATCTTGATTCCGAACTGATGAATGCGGACATATTGCTTTCTCTCAATAATGCCGGACCGCACCGAGTGATCGCCTCCCGCCATATCGTCGGCTGGGCCTACGCCCAATGCGTGGTCGCCCATTCGAACAGCAAGGAAGCCCTCCCGGAACTGGTGAGCGGGGAGAACTGCCTGCTGTCCGACACGCCCGAGGGCGTCGCCGAGGCGGTCCGCCGGGCGGCGACGGACGTGGCGCTCAACCAGCGCCTTCGCGATAACGGCCGGCGGGTTTACGAGCAATGCTTCGCCCCGGATGTCTTCAGCCGAAAGTTGATCGACATGATACGGACCAGCAAGAACGAAACCATGGAAGAAGCCAGATGACCATGCCCGACCGCGAAACCCTATTGACCGAGATCGAAGAGAGAGTGGACGCCTTCCTGGCGCTGGACCGGCGGTACCTCTTTGACCGCGAGGCGCCGCGCATCCGTCTGCATGAACCCACCTTCGGCGCGCCGGAAATCATGGCCGCGCTGGAGCCGCTCCTGACGACCATGGTGACCATGGGGCCGAAAGTCGCCGGGTTTGAGGACGCCTTTTGCCGGACTATCGGGTACGGCCACGGGGTTTCCTGCAATTCCGGCTCCTCGGCCAATCTGCTTGCCGTCGCCGCCCTGACCAACCCCGCCTGCGAGGATCATTTGCGCCCCGGCGACGAAGTCGTCGTTTCCGCGTTGTCCTGGTCAACGACGGTCTGGCCGCTCATTCAATGCGGCCTGACGCCGGTCATCGTGGACATCGACCCCGCCACCCTGAATATTGATCCGGAGCAGGTCGAGCGCGCGATCGGCCCGAAAACCCGGGCTATCATGCCGGTCCATGTCTACGGCAACCCGTGCGACATGGACGCGCTGATGGATATCCGCGCCCGGCATAACCTGATTATGATTGAGGACGGCTGCGAGTCCATGGGCGCCGCCTATGACGGAAAACCCGTCGGCGGCATTGGCCGCGTCGGGACGTTCAGCTTTTATTTCTCCCATCACATCACGACGCTTGAAGGCGGCATTTGCGTCACCGAGGACGCCGGACTAGCGGAGTTGATGCGCATCCTCCGGGCCCACGGCTGGGTCCGGCACGTCAATGATCCTCAACCCTATTACGACACGCGTCCAGAAATCGATCCGAAGTTCCTGTTCGTCAATTTGGGCTTCAACCTGCGCTTGACCGAACCGCAGGGCGCGATGGGCGCCGTCCAAACGCCGAAGCTGAGGGGAATCGTCCAGAAGCGGAAACAGGCGGCGGAGCGCTGGAGACGCATCTTTTCGGCCCAGGGTGAACTCGTCACCCTTCAGTCAACGACGCCAAAGGGCGACCATTCGTGGTTCGGATTCCCCCTTACCCTGGCCGACGCCGTTGACGTGGCTGGTTTTCGCGCCGGATTGACGGAGGCCGGGATCGAGAACCGTCCAATTATCTGCGGCAATATCGCCCGCCAACCCGCCATTGAGATGTTCGAGCACCGGACCGTGGGCGATCTCGTCCATGCGAGCCGCGTGATGACCCACGGCGTCTCAGTCGGCTGCCACCAGGGCGTCGGGCGGGAAGCTCTGGATTACGCGGCGGACGTCATCCCGCGAATTTTCCGCTCGGCCTTAACGTAATCCCCGAACCTTGTTCAATGTCCAGACGCACGGGAAATTGTGATGAACGCGCTCATGAGCCTTAACCAGCGGCAAGCCTGGCGCCGCGAACAATATGATTACGGACGGCTGCGGGAGATCGATCCGCTGATCGGGACCTTGCCGCTCGGCGATGATCTTCGCGCCGAGCTAGACTGCGCCGCCATTGACGTCATTTGTTAATCGGCCCGGGTCCGCTCCCCGGCGACGAAGCGGGCCTTTCTGGACGCCGTCCGGGCGGGCGGGCGGGATCAATCCGCCGGAGACGCCCGGATCGATCATCAAGTTTTCGTATTTCAATTTCCTGGGTTATGTCCGGCTTCATCAATGCCTGTTACGGCTGATGGAGAAATCCGGTCTGATCGGCGCAATCACGGGCATGGCCTGGGCGAACCTGCGCCTGATCCATGTGGACGGCGGTCGGTCGGACCGTCCCTACGCGACGGACAAACTTCATATCGACATCTGGGCGAATGAACCGGACGACATCGTTCATCTGTGGATTCCGGTCCTGGGCGATTTCGAGAACGCCGGATTTGAATTGCGCCAAGGCCCCACGAGCATCGATGAAAACGAATGGCTCCGGGTCTATGACAGTTACGACGCGGTTTCCGTAAGGCAGCGTCCGCGTGTCCATCGACGTCAAGCTGCGGCGTAACGAGGTCAAATCCAAAGAAGCCTTCGCGTCCGAGTTTCGGGGATTGGACGAAATCCGCTCGGTCCTGCGCCCCGGTGCCGTTCCGGCGGCAACCGTTTGAGTTTCATCATCAAGGAGCCCCGCGCGTCATGAGACTCCTCCGCAGCCTCCTCCGCCGGCGCCTCGATATCCTCCGCTGGTGTCTCGAGATCATAATCGACCGCCTGCCGCACGAAATCCTGCGGGAGATAATCTCCATCGCCTTCAAGCGCCGGACATACGCTGTGATCGAGGGGTTCTTACCGCATTTGAACAGAGACCCGGACCTGGACACGGTTCGCATCGATCACCAGAACCCGGATGGCGGGCTTCGGTTCTCCGACCTGGGCGATCTGTTCCTCAGCAACAACCTTAATCACGCGACGCTTGGCCTGACGATCCGAATGTCCGCCTACATCCACAACGTCTGCCGCGAAATAGGCGCCAAGAAGGCGATCGACGTGGGCGCCCACAAGGGAGGGTCCGCCGTCCTGCTCGCCGTCGCGATGGGCAAGGACGGAATCGTCTGGACCTTGGACAACAACGAGAAAGAGGCGCGGACCGGCGTTCCGGGCCATCGAACCTACGCTGATCAGATCGACGATTTCGCCAGGCGCCACGCCCTGGACATCCGGCGCGTGGTGGGCGACTCCAGAACCCTTGAGATCGAAGACGTGAATTCGGAGGTTGTCGACGCGGTCCTCATCGACGGCGGCCATACGACCGAGATCGTGCGGAGCGACTTCAACCGGTTCGGCAAACGGGTTCGGACCGGCGGGGTCGTTTTCTTCGACGACTGCTCAGGGGAGGGGACGTTCTCGGAGCGCCCCGCGTACATGATTCCCCTGCTTGAGGAGTTCCTGGCCGACGGAAATTTCGAGTAGGCCGGCGGCGTTGACCGCCTGGGCCATCTGGTCCGGGTCCGCTAGGCGGAAAACCGTTGGGCCTGGGCGAACCGCCGCGCTCCACCGGCGGCGGTCCGCCCGGGGACAAGAGATCGAAGACGGAACCGGAACTTGCGGGCGCGTTTGACCGCCCATCGTTTCTCTCAACCAAAAGCGAGATAATCAATGTTGCTAGACCGGCTTAAATCCCATCTCAAGACCCGCCGGGCGCAGCGCCCTGGGCGCTGGGCGCCCAATGGTCGTCATAACCTTGCCAAAAAGCGGCTCCGCCTTTTTGCGGGAGACCGCCAGAAAAATTCTGGGGACGCCTAGCGTTACATTCGAACATGGGTAAGCTTTGAAGTCGGTTGCCGACCATCCCTTTTTACGAGGAAATGTCGTCAATAAAAGAGCTTACTGTAAATCCCACTTGCCCGCCTCAACATGCAATATATCCGCCCTGGAAAGTTCCGGTTTGGACCGCGTACTCGTTCATTTCACAGACCCCAGGGACGCTCTCGTCTCCTGGCGCCATCATGTATCGCGCCCAGAGGTCGCGGGGAAAGATGAGGACCGCGACTTATTGAAGATCAGCGGGGTGATCGCCGAGAATCACTATGAACTCACGCGGGACGAACAAATTGACTGGCTGATCGAAAACTATTATCCGAAAATCATCGATTGGCTCGAACAGTGGATGGCGTACAAGAATTCAAAGACTCGAACGCTTGATGTCGGCTTGACGGAATATACCGATCTGGCCGCAGATCAGAATGGGTACGTAAAGAAGATGTTCGACTTCTTCGGCTACGGCGGCGAGTTCCGTGACGAAAAAATCGAAACGCCGCGCGAGGAGAGTTACGTCAACAATTTCAGAAAAGGAAAGACAGGATCGTTCCGCGAGGAATTGAGCAATGCGCAGATCAAAACCGTAACCGATAAACTGCCCGCCTGGTCCGATCAGTTCAACTGGACCTGAAATTCGGCGAACAAGTCTTGCGCCTCCTGATATGATTGGGGCGTTCCGATATCAATGAACCGCCCTTCATGAAAAAAGCCGAACAGACCGTTTCCGATCAGCCGGGGCAAAATGTCGCGCTCCATCGACGACGGCCCGTCCGAGGGCAAAAGATCGAAGACGGAACCGGAAAAGGCGTAAACGCCCGCGTTGACGAGCCCCTGTTCAACCCGTCCGCCCTTCTCGCGGAAGGAAGTAACCGCTCCGTCATCGGCGCACGTGACCGAGCCGTAGCGCGAGACGTCCTCGACGGCGGTCAAGGTCATCGTGCACACCGCCCCCGCCTTCCTGTGCGCCGCCGCCAATCTGGACAAGTTGACGTCGCAAAACGAATCGCCGTTGAGCATGAAAAAATCGGAACCCGCGATGAATCGCTCCGCCAGACCAAGCGCGCCGGCCGTTCCCATGGGAACCTCCTCGCGGCTGTAGGTGACGGACACCGAGCGATGAGCGTCGCCCACCGTTCGTTCGATGAGGCCGGCCATATGCCCGACGCCCAGAACAACGTCCCGGACACCGAACGACTCAAGGTTTTCCAGCAGGTAAAACAAGAAGGGGCGCCCCGCCACGTCCGCGAGGGGTTTCGGGCGGTCGTTGACGACGCCCTTCAATCGCGACCCAAGGCCGCCCGCCAGAATAACCGCGCTATCAATGGTGTCCATCCGAGGCTTATCCCTTTCGCCGCACTTTTTTCAGGGTCCTCAAGCATCACTCGATACGTGCTTCATAGCATCGATTGACGATCCATGCAGAGACTGGAAAAACGCTTCATCTATCTGTTGGTTCCGGGTCTTGTTCAAATGGCGGCCCCATTTGCCGTGCTGCCCCTCGCGACCAGGGTCCTTACGGCGGAGCATTATGGAATTTTCGCTCTCGCATCGGTGATCGCCCTCTTCGGACGCTCCATATCCGCCTTGGGCGTCGGCCAGGTCTTCTATCATTTCCATGATGAGAAGGACCCGGAACGGAATTCCGAGATGATTTCGTCCTTGTTGTTCGTATCGCTTTTGTCCGGCGGTTCGTTCGCCCTCGCCGTCATGTTCGGTTGGCCGCAGGTCACGGCAATCTGGCCGGAAGTCCGTGTCTTGTCATGGTTCGCCACCGGGGTCGCGGTCTTTGACGGAATGTTTGGAGGCGTCATAGCGCTGGCCCAAATCCATTCCATCATCGCTCGCTCACCCGCAGGATTCGCGTACGTTCAGATCGGGCAGTCCCTTGTTTCCATGGTTGTCGTCCTGGGCCTGATTTACGGGCTTGGCATGGATGACGAGACCGTTCTGCTGATTGGCCTGCTGTGCGCATCCGTCATCGGCCTGGCCGGCTGTTTGCTGATCATCCGGCGCCACTTGCGCCTCGCGGTCATCGGCGAGGTCATGCGCGAATGCGTTCAGGTCGGATTGTCAATCGGACTGGCCAACTGCACGCATGGTTTGAGACAGTTGACCGAACGCTCGCTGCTTGCATCGGCCGCGGGTTTTAGCACGCTGGGCGCCATGGCGCACGCGCAGCAGTACCCGCACATGTTTATGCACGGCGTGCGGGCGATTTCCAACGCGACCACGCCCGCCCTTCGTGAGGATGTCCGTGATCAACGCAATTACGAGCGCGTCATAATGGTCCAAGATTTAAGCATCCTGATATTGACGGGCGCCGGCGCCGTTTTGCTTTTCCTCGCCGAGCCCTTCATTGATTGGCTGAGCAACGGTCAATTCACCGATTTGGCGTGGGTCACGCCGATCCTGGTCGCCGCCGCCATGATAGAAAGACACAGCATACCGCAGATGATCCTGTTAATAGTTTGCGGCAAGGGCCGGGAACTAGGCGTCATCGACGCCGCCGCCGCTGCGTGCGCCATGGGAACCGCGCTTCTCGTCATCCCGGTATGGGGCGTGATAGGCGTCGTCGCCGCAGCTGGGGTGTTCGGCGTCTGCCGCCTTGTGTTGCTGAATTATTTCGCGTCAAAGGTCGGGGCGGCGCCGAAGGCGCTCGGCCTCCTGGTTTTCAGCGCGACCCTTTTGACTGCGGGCGCGATCTTGGCCGAGGCCCTGTCATCGCCAATCATTCATCGCGCGTGGTGGGCTCTTGGCGTTCTTCTCGCCGTGTTCTGGGGCGCGAGGCGCTCCATCCAGGCCGCTATCGCCGAACTAATGACGCGACTCAGGGATTTTCACCCGGCCAAGAACGAAAAAATCGCCGGACAATCGTCATGACCAACGAGGCCAAGGTTCTGGCCGTCATACCCGCCCGGGGCGGCTCCGAGGGCGTTCCCGGAAAAAATAAGCGCCCGCTCGGGGGGGCGCCGCTCATTGTTCACACCATCGACGCCGCGAAACGGGCCCAGTCGCTCTCTTGCATCGCCGTCTCCACGGATGACGACGAGATCAAGAAGATCGCGCGCTCCCTCGATGTTGACGTCATCGACCGTCCGCCGGAGCTGGCCGGCCCGGAAGCCGCCACCGAGTCCGCCTTGCTCCACGCGTTGGAGGTTCAAAAACGAAACGGCGAAACGTTCGACTATGTCGCCACGTTAGAGCCGACCTCCCCATTTCGCGAGGCCGCGACGATTGACGCGGGCGTTGGACGTGTCCTGGATGAGCAAGCGAACGGTCTCGTCTGCGTGACCCCGGACTCCGCCTATTTTTGGAAAAACCACGGTGGCGGGTTCGCGCCGCTCGATCCATCCGCGCCCCGCCGGCGTCAATCGCGCGCACCCCTTTACCGGGAAGCGGGAACCCTTTATGTAACAGCGGCCGATGCGTTACGGCGCATGAACACCGTCTTGGCGGAGCCGTTAATCGTTCTTCCCGTTGACGCCAAACAAGCCTTTGACATCAACAGCATGATGGATTTCGCGACGGCGGAAGCAATCTTGAGATTAGAAGAACCAAAGTGATGACGAAAACCCATATCATGATCGGTGACCGCCCCGTCGGCGAGGGCCACCCCCCTTATTTGATCGCGGAAGCCTGCATCAATCACGAGGGCCGGCTGGACTTGGCCCGGGACATGGCCGTTATGGCCAAGGCAATGGGGGCGGACGCAGTGAAGTATCAATTCCACGTGCTGGACGACGAGATGCTTCGCGGCGCGCCTCAATCGGACAATTTCGACGAACCTCTTTGGGACGCGCTCGACCGGACGAACCTGCCGGTCGAGGCGCACAAGGAACTGAAGGCTTTTTGCAAGGAAATCGGCATCGACTATATGTGCACGCCGTTCTCCCGGGCGTCCGCCGACATTCTGCATGAAGAGATCGGCGTCGGCGTCTTCAAGGTGGGTTCGGGAGAACTGACCAACCTTCCGCTACAGAAACACATCGCAGCGAAGGGCAAGCCGATGATCGTCTCCACTGGCATGTCGGAGATTCGCGAAATTGCCCGGACGGTGGAAACCTTGAAAGAGGCGGGCGCCTCGTTCGCGTTGACCCATTGCGTCTCGATTTACCCTTGTCCGGCTGAGCGTCTGAACATCGGCATGATCCCAATTTATCGCGAGACGTTCGGAGTCCCCGTCGGTTTGTCCGATCACTGCCCATCAATCTGGGGAGCGCTCGGCGCCGTGGGTCTTGGCGCTTGTATTCTGGAGAAACATATTACGTTCGACCGGAGCCTGCCCGGGCCCGACCACGCGTCTTCCATTGAGCCGCGCGAACTCGGCCTGTTGAGCCAGGGCGCGCGCGCGATCTTTGACGCCGGCGGCTCGGAGCGCGTGATCTTCGAGGAAGAACAACAGATCGCCGCCTGGGCGCGTGAGAGCGTCGTGTCAATCGCGCCGATTGCAAAAGGCTGCGCGCTGAGCGCCGCAAACATTTCCGTCAAACGGCCGGGTCCCGCCGGGAACATCATTCCCGCCGCCGAGATGGAAGCCATTTTCGGACGAACTGCGGCGGCGGACATCCCCGCCGACAAGCAAATTCGCTGGACCGATCTCACCTAGTGACCGGGCGCAGAAAAATCCTAAACCTGCTCGATTCCCGGGCAACCTACGGTTATGCTCGGAATGTCATGCGTCCAATGATTGCGGACTTCCCGGAACTGGAATGCCTGACACTGGTCACGGGCGCGCACCTGATGGCCGAGATGGGCAATAGCGTGGACCTCATCAGAAAAGACGGGTTTCCGGTGACCGCAGAAGTGCCGCTCTCGCCCGCGGCGGATGGGAAAGGCGCCTGGTCGCGCGCCATGGGTGAGGCCATGATCGGTTTCGCCCAAACCCTGGAAAAGATTGATCCGGACGTTCTGCTGGTCTATGGAGACCGGGCCGAGACGCTCACCGCCGTCGTCGCCGCCTGCTACATGGGCATTCCCGTCGCGCACGTTCAAGCGGGTGATAAATCCGGACATATCGACGACGCCGCGCGCCACGCCATCGCCAAGCTTGCCCACATTCACTTTGCCTCCTGTCAGGACTCTGCGGACCGGTTAGTCAATCTGGGCGAACAGCCGGAACGGATTCACAACACGGGCGCGCCGCAACTCGACGATTTGGACCGGGATTTTTCGGCCTCATTCACGTCGCACGAAGGCGCCGTTCACAACTTGACCGGGCCTTATCTGTTGCTTGTTCAGCACCCTGTCATGGCGGAAAGAGACGAAGCGGTCGAACAGATGAAAGCAGCGCTCGACGCGGCGCTGGAGACCGGATTGAGGATTTTCTGGATTTATCCCAACACGGACTTGGGCTATGGCGGGATATTAAACCTGATCGAAGATTACAAGACCCATTCGCGGATCGTGCCGATCACCAACCTTGAGCGGGATGATTACATGACCCTGATGTTCAATGCGGCGGCGCTCGTCGGGAATTCGTCCTCTGGTATCTTGGAGGCGCCCACATTCCGAACTCCTGTCGTCAATATCGGAAGCCGCCAGCGGGGCCGCCCTCAAGCGGATAACATCCTCAACTGCGACACCGGCAAGGACGCGGTTCTCGAAAGCCTTCTGTCCGCCCTCAATGATCCGGACGTGAAGCGCCGGTGCGAGCGCGCCATTAACCCCTATGGCGACGGGAAGAGCGGACCCAGAATCTGCGGCTTGCTTCGGGATGTGGTCATCGACCGCGCGCTGATGGACAAACAGACGGTCTATTGATGACGGAGACACCGAACGCTGCGGAGCGCTGGCTGATCACCGGCGCCGCCGGCTTTATCGGCAGCAATCTGGCGGAAGGTCTCTTGCGAGACGGCCATCACGTCGTGGGGCTGGATAACTTTTCGGCTGGCACGCGGGCTAATGTCGAGTTGCTCGAAGCCACAGGCGGCAATCGTTTCACCATGGTCGAAGGCGATATCCGCGACCCGGAAACTGTCGCCGGAGCCATGGACGGTTGTGACATCGTTTGTCATTTGGCGGCCCAGGTATCCGTCGCCCGCTCCATCGACGATCCCGACGAGACATTCAAAATCAACGTCGTGGGTCACCACACCGTTATGCATCAGGCGGCAGAGAACAAAAGCCGCTTCGTCTACGCGTCGAGTTGCGCCGTTTATGGGGACAACGACGACCTACCGCTCAAAGAAACGACCGAGACCCGGCCCGTGAGCCCTTATGCGGCGTCAAAACTGATCACTGAGATCGAAACCGGCGGAATGATGGCCCCACGGCCTGATTTTATCGCCGCCGGCCTTCGGTTCTTCAATGTCTTCGGGCCGCGCCAACCGGCATCAGGCGGTTATCCGGCGGTCATCCCGAAATGGATATCCGCAATGCGGCGGGGTGAGCGGCCCGTGCTGTTCGGCGATGGCGGCGCGACTCGCGACTTCGTTCATGTGCGCGATATCTGCGACGCCATCCAGGCCGCCGCGAGAACCGACGGGCCGGCGATTGCCGGGAATACGGTTTTCAACGTTGGAACCGGCGTGCCGACCCGCCTGGACGTCTTATTCCATGGCGTCCGCGAGGCGTTCGTGAAGGCGGGCGACAACCACATCGCCGACATGCCGGACTTCCAACCTTGGCGGGACGGCGAAATTCTCCATTCCCTGGCCGACGTCTCAAGAGCCCGCAAGACTCTGGGCTATGCTCCTCACGTGGATCTGGCGCGCGGTCTCGAAGACCTGATAGTCAATCGGTGGGAAGGGCCGCGTTGATGTGCAAGCACGCTTTGGTGACCGGCGGCGCCGGGATGATCGGCGTCGCGGCGATCCGCACGCTATTGAACGCCGGCCACCGGGTCACTTGCTACGACCTGACGGAACAATTGCAGCGGAGGGCCGAAGAGCTTCATGAGCTTCAAAAATTAGGCGATCTGCGGATTCAAAGCGGCACAATCATGGACAAATGGTCGCTTGCCATCGCTTGCCAAGGCGTTGACGCCGTCATCCATCTGGCTGCCATGCTCGGCGTCAAGCGCACCGAGGATAACCGCTTGCTGTGCTTGGACATCAATATCAACGGGACCCAAAACGTCTTGGAGGCGGCAGCGCTCAACAAGGTGGATCATGTCGTTGTCGCGTCGTCGTCGGAAGTCTACGGCGAGCCGACGGAAAATCCGGTCACCGAGACGACGGAGCTTAAAGGCAAAACCGTCTACGCGGTGACCAAGTTAGCCTGTGAAGAGTTGGCCCGCGGCTATCACCAGATCAAACCGAACTTCAACTACACCATCATCCGGTTCTTCAACACCTATGGCGAGGGCCAGGTCGCCCAGTTCGCGCTGTCGCGCTTCGTGAAGCGGGTGTTGAACGGAAAGAACCCGCAAGTGTTCGGTGACGGTGAGCAAACCCGCTCATTCTGCCATGTGGAAGACGCTGGTGGCGGCGTCCGGAAAATTGTCGAGAACCCGGCGGCGCGGAACGGCGTTTTCAACATCGGCAATTCCAGCCAAGTTTATTCTATGGCCCAGGCGGCTCGGTTGGTCATCGACACACTGGCTCCCGGCAAGGGACTCGAGGTCGAGCACGTGCCCTTTGAGCATTCCGACCGCTCGGAGCAGCGCGAGATCATCACCCGATACTGCGACACCTCTCACGCGGCGGCGAAACTAGGATATTCTCCGGCCATTGACCTGGTGGAAGGCATCCGGCGCATCGCCGCTAGCCGCGGAATCCACGAAGATTGGCAATCGACGAACGCGATTCCTGACTTTTCGCCCCGGAAATAATCACGAATGCGGGCGGCGTGGCGGGCTATCCCGAAGTGTTCAATTGAGCCTATCAAGTATTTCCGCGCGGGATCAACGGTGCGTTTCGCGGCTGAATTGACGGGCGTCAATCGCAACGCCGCGGTCCTCTTCTTCCGCAAACTTCGCGAGACAATCCACGACAAGATCGTGAGCCGTGAGCCGGCCATGATGAGCGGTGAGATCGAGGTGAATGAGAGTTATTTCGGCGGCGGGCGAAAGGGTAAAAGAGGCTGTGGGCAAGGTTCCCGTCTCCGGGCTCCTGAAAAGGAATGGCCATGATCATCCCAAATGCCCGTTCCGATACGCTTTTTCCCATCACCAAGGAGAAAGTCAGACCACATTCCATCGTCTACGCCGATACGCTCAGAGCCTATGACGTGCTAGACGTGCCGGCGTTCCATCATGTCCGCGTCAACCACTCCGGGGCCTTTGCAGACGACCGGAACCACATCACCGGCGTTGAGACCTTCTGGAACCAGGCGAAGCGCCATCTCCGGCGCTTTAACGGCGTCCCGCGCCAGCGCTTCCATCTCTATCTCAAGGAGCGCGAACGGCGCTTCAACTGCAGACCCGCCGGAAACCTCATGAAAGTACTATGCAAGCGGGTAACCGTCTGAGCGGAAAGCATTAGATAGGACAGCCCCTTGAAATATTTACTTATAGGAGCGGAATAACACCGTGAAATCCCGGCTTCAGGAATTCTTATTGACGCGTTCACCGGCGATTGCCGACTTGATTCTGCGCTGGCGTGACGGATCGGCCGAACATCGTAACGCCATCAAAAATCTCCACCAGGAAATCAAGGACGCCGGACGGCCTCCATTGAACCGTCACGGCGGCGCGCCGGCCCTCTTCTTCAGCTTCGGCGCCATGTCCACCGCGCGGATTGAGCGCGTCCTGATGGAAGCGTTTAATCACAATGGCGTTCCATCCGAGGTTCTTGTCGGCGCGGAGCCATTTGCAAGAGACCGTATGTCCATCCTGGGCGCGGCCAGATCCCATTACACGCCAAATCTGAACGCCGTATCACCGGCCGATATGTCTTGGGCGCGCGGGCAGCTTGATAAGTCACGCACCAATGGCGGCCCCTTGACGATTACAGACACGGACGTCGGATGCGGGCGATTTGCGGTTTCCACCTTGATGAGGCGGTTGCGTCTCGGCGATTTTGATTTCTTTGATCCCGAAATTGAAAAACCTTTGCTGTTGGCCCTCGCGCGAAGCCATCGGGCGTTGCGTTGGGCGAGGCGCATGCTGGACCGCGTCAAGCCGTCATACATTGTCATGATTGATCGAGGGTATACGCCCTTCGGCGAGTGTTTCGACCTTGCCCTCAGCCGCGGCGTCCCTGTCATAATCTGGAACGCCGCGCACCGGAACGGCGTGATCGTGCTAAAACGTTATGCTCGACGCAACACCCTGGATCATTATCATTCCTTGTCTGATAAGAGTTGGAATCTTATCCGCTCCATGGAATGGGGAGAGCCCCAAGAAATAAAAACACGGCATGAACTGACCCACGGTTATGAGTCGGGCGAATGGTATGGTGAGGTCGGCACCCAGTTATTCACTAATAAAAAAACATCAGATGAGATTCGTACTATTCTATCCCTCGATAAAAATAAAAAAACCGTGCTCGTTATGCCGCACCTTTTCTGGGACGCGACTTTTTTCTGGGGCGTTGATGTCTTTCGAAATTACCAAGATTGGTTTGAGCACGTTGTGCGAATCGCCTTGGAACGAACGGATGTAAATTGGCTGATCAAGATTCATCCGTCCAACATCGTGAAAAATATTCGGGATGGATTTAACGGTTCCTTGAGCGAGCTTGACGTTATTCGAAAACTAACCGGCGCGGCGCCGGATCATTTCCGCATTCTGATGCCCGAGACCGAGATTAGAACAGATCAACTCTTGGCCGTGACCGACGTTTGTCTGACGGTTCGCGGCACTATCGGGCTAGAGGCCGCCGCGCGCGGCGTCCGGGTGATCACCGCCGGAACCGGGCGCTATGACGGGCGTGGGTTCACCATCGATCCAGGCGGCGTCGAGGAATACGAGGCGGCCCTGGCCGGCCTGACCAACTTGCCGAAAATGACGGACGGGGAAATCGAGCTCGCCCGCCGGTTCGCATACGGGGTCTTCCACCTGAGGCCCACCTGGCTGAACTCGGTCACCTTTGAATACGGCCGGGACCGCGCGGCCAGTCTGGACACCCGCTTCACGGTGAATCCGGGTTCCGGGGGCGAGACGCCCGATTGGCGCCGGATCGCCGATTGGATCGCGAGCGGCGATGAAGATTTTCTGTCTCCAGTTGAACCGGCGGCGCCCGCCCGGCCAGAGGATATGTCTTGACTGGCCGCCCCCTCATGGAATGGACGCCCGAACGGATCAAACGATTCTGGGACTGGCAATCCCAGTATCCCGAAACGTACTTTACCCGCCAGTTCGGCGCCCAGATCGCCGCCGCCTTGGAACCGCACTTGAGCGGAGCGAACAGTGTGCTGGATTTCGGCTGCGGGGCGGGTCACCTGCTGCCTCATCTGGCCGCCCGGTTCCCCGAGGTTTACGGTACGGACCTCTCTCCGGCCAGCCGCCAGACCGCAAACGAACTGCTTCAAGGACACAAGAACTTCCAAGGCGTCCTCCCGCCCGAAGAACTCGAACCTCTGCGTGGCGGCTTAGACGCCATCTTGCTGATCGAAGTGATCGAGCATTTATCCGATGAGGACTTAAAAGACGCCCTTGACGCCGTGCTTGCCCTGTTGAAGCCAAACGGCCTCGCCGTGTTCACTACGCCCAACAACGAGGACTTGTCGAAAAGCATGATCATGTGTCCAGCCTCGGGCGAGCTGTTTCATAGATGGCAACATGTCAGAAGTTGGACCCCGGTATCGCTGGCCAACACGCTGACCGCCAGGGGGTTCGACGTGGCGCGAACAATCGAGACGGATTTGTCCGTTGACCGGCGGCCCAACCCAAAAGCCATGGCCAAAAGATTAATCAAACGTCTGATCAGCGGTCCACAGGGCGCGCCTCATCTTATCTGCATCGCGCGCCGGACCGCAGATTGAGCCGATGGCGCCCAGCCTTCCGATGGATACAAATAGAAAGATTTTATTTGATAAATTAAAGTCCAGCGTGTTTGTCTCCGGCGACGCGTCGACATTCAATGAGTCTTGTGTGGACATTGGATTGGAAGCGCCGCTTTCAATCGTCGGCGGCGTTATCCGCGCCCACGAGGATGATGACTACAATGACGCCTTCGCTCTTCAGTGGCGCAAGTTTAAAACCCAGCAATTTGATCACCTGAACAATACCCGGATGACGCTGTTCCGGCTCAAGCAAACCGGCTGGGATATCGATAACCTCGGGGGTAAAACCGTTCTTGAGGCGGGTTCTGGCGCGGGACGGTTCACCTGGCTTTTCGCCGAAGCCAAAGCGGACCTGGTGACATTTGATTTTTCCTCCGCCGTCAACGCCAACTTTCAGAACAATGGCCATTTTCCGAATGTTCTGTTCTTTCAGGCCGATATCTTCGATATGCCGTTTCGGCGCGATTGCTTCGATTACGTCTTCTGCCACGGCGTCCTTCAACACACCCCCGATCCCGAAGGCGCCTTTCAAAAACTATGCGAAATGGTCCGTCCCGGGGGCCGTATCTCAATCGATGTATATTTAAAGGACGGGAAGATACGAACCTGGAAATCCAAGTATCTGTGGCGTTGGCTCACGACGCGGATAAAGCCTGAAAAATTGATGGCCTTCCTGGAATGGTTCATTCCGAAATGGTTGCCGTTTGACACCGCGATAAAACGAATTCCCAAGATTGGAAATTACCTTGGTTCGATTGTTCCGTGTCAGAACTACATGCACACTGGCCTGTCAAAAGAAGATCAACTGCAATGGGCCGTCATGGACACTTTTGACGCCCTGGCCCCGAAGTATGATATCCCGATGCGCGTCGAGGATGTCCGGCGTTGGTTCATTGAAGCGGGCTTTGAGCGGATCGACGTCGGCTTGGGCGGAAACGGGGTTCTCGGCAATGGCGAAAAACCGTCAGGTTGAGCCGCCATGCCGCGGACGCGCCACTTCGAGGACGCAAGAACCTCCAAGGCTTCCCGCCCCCGAAGAACCAGAACCTCGACGCGGCGGCCTCGGCGCCGCGGCCGCCCCGCTGAAGCAGAGCGGGCTTGCCGCATCGCGCGCCGGCGCCGGTAATCATAACCATTCATCACAATGTGCGGCGTAGCCGGACTCTCCCTTCCATCGGGTGGCCCATCAATCATGAAGGCGCTGTCCGCCATGAACGTTCGCCAGCGTCACCGGGGACCGGACGACCAGGGCGCAGTGCTGTCGCGGGACAAACGCCTGGGTCTCGCCATGAGCCGGCTGGCGATCATCGACATCGACGGCGGGCGGCAGCCCATGGTCTCCGAAGACCGCCGGTTCGCTATGGTCTTCAACGGCGAGATATTCAACGCGCTTGATTTAAGACGCGCCCATTTCGCGGAAGATGAGGTTTTCGAAAGCGGCCGCTCGGATACGGAAACCCTTTTCAAGCTGCTGCAAAAACACGGCGCGGATTGTCTTCCCTGGCTGAACGGCATGTTCGCCTTCGCCTTCCATGACGCGGAAAAACAAACCGTGCTCTGCGCCCGGGACCGCTTCGGCATCAAGCCGCTGCATTATGTTCACCAATCCGGCCGGTTCGCCTTCGCCTCCGAAATAAAGAGTCTTCTGGCGCTTCCGTTCGTTTCGCGCGAATTGGACCCTCAGGCCGCTTTCGATTATCTCAGCCTGATGTTCATTCCAGGCGGCGGTTCCGTTTTCCGGGACATCAGGCGCGTTCCTCCCGGTCACTTTCTTGTTTACGACACCGGTTCCGGCGACGTCGCGCTCACCCGCTGGTGGCGTTTCAAATACCAGCCGGATGATCATGTCCGGCCATCAGACTGGCCGCATATGATCGCCGCCGAATTACAAGCGGCCGTCAAGCGCTGGTGTTGGTCGGATGTTCCGGTCGCGGTTTCCTTGTCGGGCGGACTCGACTCGTCCGCGGTCGCCGGATACGCGGCGCGGAACGGAACCGACCTCATGGCCGTGTCGCTGGGTTTCTCCGGACCGGAGAACGCGCCGCTGGACGAACTGCCGCTTGCGCGGCTGGCCGCCGAAAAATGGGGATTGCGGCACGAGGAGATCATCCTTCGACCCGATGCGTTGCTTGATGAACTCGAGGCCATGGTCGACAGCCTGGACGAACCTTACGGGGGCGGATTGCCATCCTGGTTCGTGTTCAAGGTCATGGGCGAAAAGGTCAAGGTTGGACTCACGGGAACCGGCGGCGACGAGATGTTCGGCAACTATGCGAAATGGAGCCCGCTTGAAGGCCGCCGGCTGCGCCGGCTCATGCCGCGCCGGAAACATCAAATCGGCAAGGCCTTGTTTCAGAAGTCGTTTTTTGAAGCCAGCTACTACTGGCCAGACTCGGAAAAACGAGAGGTCCTGGCCCAATCGGCCAAGCCGTGGCGGGACACCAACGACCTCCTGTTCGATGGACTCTCGGACGGATCCACCGCGTCCGTCAGGGACGCCGCCAGCCTCGTCGATATTGAAACACAATTGCCGGACGAATTTCTGCTCATGACGGACCGCTTCTCCATGGCTCATTCCCTTGAGGCGCGAACCCCGTTTCTGGACAATGGATTAACCGATCTCGTGTCTCGAATACCATCGGATATCCGAACCAATCCCTTCAATATCAAGGGTCTCCTGAGACAGGCCGCGGCGCCGGTGTTGCCAAAGGCGCTGATCAACGCTCCCAAGCGCGGATTCGTAATTCCTCAAGGCGCTTGGCTGCGCGGCGAGCTTCGTTCCCTGGTCGAGCGGGTCACGGCGGATTCCTTTCTGAAGCGCCAAGGCGTCTTCACCAGCGCCCTCCAGGCGCGAATTGTCACGCCGCACCTTGACGGATCGGCGGATCATTCGAAAAAACTCTGGGCCGTTCTGATGTTCCAGCTCTGGTGGGAGAGGCGGGCCGCCTCCTGATCCTCTGACCCGCCGTATCGTTCATTTTTCCACATCGGACACCGAAGGCGGATCCGCCCGCTCCGCTTGGCGGCTGCATAACGGACTGACGGCCTCGGGCTGGGACTCCCGGATACTCGTGGGCTCCAAATCCTCGACCGACGACCGCGTCGCTCCCCTCGCCGCCGGCCGCGCCGCCGCCTATTTCAATCATCAATTCAACCGCGTCACGTCAAAGGCCGGTCTCCAGTACTGCGCCCTTCCCGCAGCGAGACGCGCGGGCCGTCACCCATGGGTGCGGACGGCCGATATCATCCAGTTGTTCAACATTCACGGCGGCTACATGGACGTCGCGCGGCTTCCCGTCTTGGCGAACCGGGCTCCTTTGGTTTGGCGGCTGTCGGACCAATGGCCGATGACCGGACATTGCGCGTACTCCGGCGATTGCAGCCGTTGGAAAACCGGCTGCGGCGGCTGTCCGGACACGGCGGCCTATCCCCCGGTCGGCCTTGATCTGACAGGGTATCTTTGGCGCAGGAAAAAACGGTTTTACCGCGATTTGCCGATGACCATCGTCGCGCCCTCGTCCTGGACCGAGGAAGCCGCGCGTCAAAGCCCGTTGCTTGATGAATTTCCGGTCGTGCGAATTCCAAACGGGATCGACGTCGGCGCCTACTCGCCGATGGACCGGTCCGAGGCCCGGAAGCGTCTCGGCGTCGCCAGCGGCAAGACCGGCATCCTGTTTTGCGCGCACATCGCCCATGACAATCCCCGAAAGGGAACGGACACTCTCGCCGAAGCCCTTCGGACGCGTCCCGAACTGCGCGATTCGTTATTGATCGTGGCGGGGGCCGGGGCGGATCATTGGCGCACCGCCGTCTCTCAGGACGTTCATTCCCTGGGCTACGTCGGTGACGAGGAAAACCTGAAACTGGCGTACGCCGCTTCCGATATCGTCGTCATCCCATCCGCGGTCGAGAACCTGCCGAATACGGCGCTGGAGGCGCTCGCGATGAGCCGCCCCGTCGTCGCCGCCGACGCGGGCGGCGTGAGAGACGCCGTCATACATGGAGAAACCGGGTTTCTCTCGCCTCCCAAACAGGCGCGGGAACTCGGCGGGGCTCTCGGGGAACTGTTGGAAAACGAACCGTTACGCGCCAAGCTGGGCATGAACGGCCGCAGGTTGATAGAACAAGAGTTTACCCGCGAACTGGAACTTTCCCGGTTCGAAAATCTCTATTTGAATATTCTCGGTCCATCATGAAACAGGTCCTTTTTTCCCGCGACGGCGTGATCGTCGATGACGTGCCCGCTCCCGGCGCCGAGCCGGGCGCGGTGCTCGTTTCCGTCGCCGCGTCCTGCATTTCGCCGGGAACGGAACTGTCCAGCATGAAAGGCGCCTCATTATCGCTCTGGGACCGGGCGCGCGCGCGGCCCGATCAGGTGCGCAAGGTTTTGGAAACCGCCCGCGCGCAAGGCCTCCGGGAGACCAGGCGTCTGGTCGGTCAAAAGCTTGCCGCCGCCTATCCGGCGGGTTACTCGGCGGCCGGGCGCGTCATCGCGGCGGGCCGGGGAGTTGAGGACATCCAGGTGGGCGGCCTAGTCGCCTGCGCGGGTTCGGCCGAGGCCTATCACGCTGAAATCATCCGCGCGCCGCGTAATCTGGTCGTTCCCATACCGGACAAACTAGACCTGAACGCGGCGTCAACCGTCACCCTGGGCGCCATCGCGCTGCAAGGCGTCCGCCGCGCCAATCCCACCCTGGGCGAGACCTTCGTCGTGGCCGGTCTCGGGCTGCTGGGACAGTTGACGGTTCAGATACTGAAAGCCAACGGCTGCCGGGTGATCGGCACGGACACCCGCCAAGGCCGCCTGGACACCGCCTCGTCTCTCGGCGCCGACGCGACAATGAAGGCGGCGGACGGCGCGGTTGTCGAGCGCGTCCACCGCCTGACCGGCGGCGTGGGCGCGGACGGGGTCATCATCACGGCCGCGTCCCGATCAGAAGGCGTCATCGCCGAGGCCCTGCGGCTCACCCGCCGAAAGGGCCGCTGCGTCATCGTCGGCGACGTCAACATGGATATCGACCGGGCGGATATCTACGAGAAAGAGATCGACGTCCTGATCTCCACCTCCTACGGACCCGGCCGCTACGACAGCGCCTATGAGCGGGACGGCCTGGATTATCCGGTGGGCTACGTCCGCTGGACCGAGAACCGGAACATGGCGGCCTATCTGGACCTGCTCGCCTCGGGCAAGGTCGATACGGATCCTCTCGTCGGCGGCGCGTTCGAGATCAGCGAGGCCCGCGAGGCGTACGGCTCTTTGAACGGCGATGATCCGCCCCTGGCCGTGCTGCTGACCTATCCGGGTTTTGAAACGCGCGAGGCCAGCCGCCGCGTCGCGATCAAGGGCGCCGCCGCGGCGGACTCCGGTCCCTTGCGGATCGCCCTCGTCGGCGCCGGCGGGTTCGCGAAATCGACGCACCTTCCCCTGATCGAGGCGTCCAGGGACGCGGCGCTGCGCGCGGTGGTCACCCGGAACGGCCATACGGCCAAGCAAGTGGCGGAACAGGCGGGCGCGGTTCATGCCTGCACCTCCATCGAGGAAGTTCTCCGGGATGCGGACGTGGACGCCGTCCTGATCGCGACGCGCCACGACCTTCACGGACCCATGGCGCTGAAAGCGCTCCAGGCGGGCAAGCATGTGCTGGTGGAGAAGCCCCTGGGCCTGACGGACGCCGAACTGGACGCCATCGAGGCGTTTTACCGGGACGCCAAAGACGGCGCCCCCGTCCTGCTGAGCGGCCATAACCGGCGATTCTCGCCTCACGCTGCGGCGCTCAAGGCCGCCTTGGCGGGCCGCGACGGCCCCATGCAGATATCCTACCGGGTCAACGCCGGCTATCAGGCGCCCGGCAGTTGGGTCCACGGACCCGAGGGCGGCGGGCGGAATATCGGCGAGGCCTGCCATTTCTATGACCTATTCACCTATCTCACCGGCGCGGAGGTGGTCTCCGTGCGGGCGGCCGCCGTCAAACCGGCGACGGAGGCCTTCCGCCGGGATGATAATTTCAGCGCTGTCCTGGGCTTCGCCGACGGGTCCGTCGCGACGCTGACCTACAGCGCCGCAGGCCACATGGCGCACCCGAAGGAGCGCTATGACGTCTTCTGCGACGGCGCCGTGTTCACCGGCGAGGATTTCAAGACCTTGACGGCGGCGGGCCGCGACCTCGCGATGAAAACCGCCGGCAAGCCGGAGAAAGGTCACGCCGAGCAGTTCGCGGCCTTCATCGCGTCCGTCCGCGCCGGCGAGGCCGCGGTCCCGCTCTGGCAGCAACTACAGGCGGGCCGAATCGCTCTCGACGTCCAAAAAAAGATTCTTGGTGTTTCCCATTGAACGGCGCATCCACACGATATTTCGATCACTTGGCGGAAGATTGGATCGACCGGTATGTCAATAACCCAGATATGGCGGGGCGGGTTGGACGCTTCATTGACGCAGTGGGCGGCGCCCCGAATCAAACCGCGACCCTCTTGGAATTTGGCGGCGGCGGCGGGCATATCGCGCGCGCCTTTGGCGAATTGGGCTGGAATGTCACCATCGCCGACGTCTCGCAAGCGATGCTGGATGCTTGTACATCGCTATGCGCTGGCGATTCGGAGCTTCAGACGGTCTTGCTAACGCCTGGAACCCCCTTGCCATTTTTTGACGCGCGGTTTGACATGGTGACTGCTTCTTCGGTTATGGAGTACGTACCGGACCCCGCCGAGACTCTCGCTGAACTCTCACGAGTCTTGAAGCCGGGCGGAAAGTTGGTTATCACGGCGCCGGACGAACGTCATTCAGTCCGCCGACGAGAACGGCTACAGCAGTCGATCCTTGGGCTTCCCGGATGTGCGTGGCTGATCGGTAAGACACGGTATATGGCGCGCGTCGATTATCTGATCAATTCGCGCAATCGATTATCCCCTGACGTTTGGCAAAGCTTGATCAAATCAACGGGCCTGGAGCCGAATCCAACTCCAGACTGTGATACGCCGATCATCATGCTGACAGCTGTGAAAAACCATTGAGCAAACACGAATATCCTCGAATATTGGTCATCAGCGGACACGGGTTCAACAAAACAACAGGGGGCGGAGTCACCTTTTCCAACCTGTTCGCGGGATGGCCGAAGGACGCCCTGGCTTGTGTCCATAACGACCCGGAGCCGACGACCAATGACGTCTGCGAACGGTTTTTCGTTCTGGGAACGGAGGAGCTGGACCTCGCGCCGCCATTCGACCGGCTGCGCCGGGGCTACCGGGCGTCCGGCGCCGGCCCCTCTTCCCATGGTTCCGCCCGACCGGCGGCGGCTCCCCCGTCCGTCCGCTGGCTGGCGCGTTATTTGAAATCGGCGGCGGTGGCCGTGCTGGGCGACAGTTTCCCCGAGCGCGCGACCCTCACCCCGCGCCTTCGCGCCTTTATCGAGGACTTCAAACCGGACCTGATCCACACTATTCTCGGGTCCAACGGCATGATGCGCCTGATCGAACAAGTGGCGCAGACTTACCAGTTGCGCAGCGCCGTCCACATGATGGACGATTGGCCGTCCGATTATCATCGCCGGGGCCTGCTGGGTCCGACGCGCAGACGGGAAATGTCCACGCTTTTGCACCGGGCGTTTGCGCGGGCGTCGGTCCACCTTGGCGTTTCCGACGCCATGCGCCTGGAATACCGTGACCGTTACGGCTTCGACTTTCAGCCTTTTCAAAACACGCTCGATATCCAGCGTTGGAAACCCGTTGCGAAAAAAGACGTCACCGTCGGCGATCCAGTTGACGTCCTTTACATGGGATCGATCTTCCCGAACGCCCAGCTTTCTTCGCTCGCCGCCTGTTGCCGGGCGGCCGTGAGGTTGAATCGGGCCGCCTTCAACATAAAAGTCACGATCTGTTCGCCGATGGATGTCGAACGTCAATTCAAGGGTCAATTGCTGATCGACCCCTGCGTCCGTCTCGAACCTCCCATCCGCTGCGACGAGGACTTCTTCAGGCGTATCAGCCGCGCGGACATTCTCCTTCTTCCAGTAAATTTTGACGCCGCGAGCGCCCGTTTTATCCGCTATTCCATGCCGACAAAAGTGCCCGCCTATCTTGCTGCGGGCGCGCCGGTGCTGGTTTACGGGCCCAAAGGGCTCGCACAAGTCGAATACGCCCGCGAGGCGAAATGGGGCCATGTGGTGGACGACGCGTCTCCAACCAGTCTGGATGCGGGATTGCTGCGGCTGATTGAGGACATTCCCTACCGGCGGAGACTGCTGGAGAACGCGCGGCGCGCCGCCGCGCGTCACGACGCACCGATGGTTCGAGAGCGGTTCCGCGAAACTCTCAAGCGGGCCGCGACGAGTCGATGAACGGCGCCGCCCCGCCGCTCCTGCCTCCCGAGGATCCATACGCGCTCAGAAAAAGAGTGGCGTATTTTATCAAGGCTCTTTCGGACGAGGCCGTCCGGCTAGGCCATAAACCTGCCGTGCTGGACTTCGGTTGCGGCAATACGAACGATGTGGGACGCTATCTGATTCCCTACACCGGGCAATATACCGGGGTCGATATCCATCAGCCGTCCCTGGACCACGCCCGCGAACACTTTGGCTCCAACAACGTCCGGTTCACTGAGTCAATACCGGAAACGGGACTGTTTGACGCCTTGGTGGTGACCGAAGTGCTGGAACATCTCGACGCGCCCGGCGACACGCTTCAACGGTTGACCGGACATCTAAAGCCGGGCGGCCTCGTCTTGATCTCCATTCCAAACGGCCACGGCCTGACGGAGATCGAAAAGAAAATCATCTTCGGCGCCGGTCTTTATCATGGTCTACGGTCCGTTAAACGCTGGCTTTTGGGCGGGGATCGGACATCACGCGCCGACGACGCCCGGGAAACGAAAATCCCGTACAACCATGAAAGCGGGCATGTTCAGTTCTTCACGCGCGGCGCGATCAGGGCCGTCATCGAAAACGCCGGTCTTCAAATCACGGACACGAGGAACGGCAGCTTGCTGGGCGCCGATCTCACGGGCGCGACCCTGCTGCGCCCGCAGGCGCTGATTGAGCTGAATGTCGCGCTGGCTGATTACGTCCCGGCGGTTTGCGCGGCGACTTGGTTTTTCACGGCCCGAAAACTCGCATGATTTATCGAATTGCGGGCGCCTTTAAACGCCGCGCCGCCCGCCACCATCAATGGTTTCGCGATAAGCTTCGCCCAAGTTATGGAAGAAGTCACGCGACAGGCCGGGACTTCAGATACCGGTCCGGCCTTCCAGGGCTGGAAATTCCCGTATCGCCGCCGTCCCGCATTCTCGCGATGTCCCTGGATCATTGTTTCGATCTTTTAGGCTCGGGTCCGGTGGCAACCGGACGACCGGACAAACCCGGCATTGGCGTATCCTCCCCTAATCGCCTTATCCGCGACAGTGTCCGTGATTTGATCCCGGAAGGTCCCTGGGCGGCCCGGGATTATCGGTTCATTGATTGGCGGCGGGATTTCCGTTCCGGCCGCCGCTGGTCCGCCGAAACGTACTGGGACCGGGTCACCGTCGTCCCCGGAAACGGCGCGGACATCAAAATCCCCTGGGAGCTGGGGCGGCTCCAGCACCTGCCGCCCGCCGCCGCGCTGGCCGTCAGGGAAGACGCCAACGAGGACAAGGAGAAACAAGGCCGTCTCGTCGCCGAGATCAGGGCTCAAATTCTCGATTTCATCGCCTCCAACCCGCCGCGGTTCGGCGTTCATTGGCGGACGCCGATGGAACAGGGGCTTCGCGTCGTCAGCATCACCTTGGCGCTGGACATCCTGCATGACGCGGGGATCACGCTCGATCAGGAATTCATCGCCGTCGTCACCGCCTCTCTCGACGACCACGCCCGCCACATCCTTCGGCACCTGGAATGGTCGGAAACCGCGCGGGGAAATCATTATCTCGGCAATATCCTGGGTATCCTGTTCGCCGCCAGCCATTTGCCGGAAACGCCCGAGACACTGGCCTGGCAAGCCTTCGCCGTCGAGCAGATGCAAGTCGAGATTTTGCGGCAGTTCAGAACGGACGGCGGCGGCTTCGAGGCGTCCACGGGATATCACCGCCTGTCCCTGGAAATGATGCTTTTGGCGGCCGCCCTGGCCGATTTGTTCGACGACGCCGAGACGCGGAGAATTTCAACGGCCGACCGGCGCGGGCTCGGCCTTCGGGTTCCGCAGGACGGACAGGCCCTGCCCCGGCATGAAAACGGATCACTGATCGGCTCGGACGCCATTAACCGCCTGATTCATGCGGGCGCATTTCTGGAGGCGGTCACGAAACCATCGGGCCTGCTTCACCAGGTCGGCGACATGGACTCTGGATCCGCCGTCAAGTTCGTATGGCCCCGGGATGATCGGGAAACCGCGCAAACGCTGGCGTTGTACCGGCGCTGGCGCAAGGACCGTCCGGGCGTCCGGCGGCCGGTGGAGGACGTTGGTGAGCGGCGGACCCTCGATCAATCCCGCGAAACCATCCTGACCCTTCCCGGTGACCATCGGCGCGTAACCGGCGTCTCCTTACCGGACGGGTTGGCGGCGCTGGAATTATCCGGCGCATTTCCCCGCTTCGGTTTGTTCATTCTCGGAAATGACCGGATGTATCTCGCGCTCAGGGCCTATGACCCGGCGCTGGCCGGAGAATGGGGGCATGGCCATGACGACAACCTGGCGGTGGAACTGGAAATCGACGGCAAGCCGCTGATCACCGACCCCGGCGCCTTTGTCTACGGCGCGGACGCGGATATGCGAAACCGGTACCGGCACGCGCGCGCGCACTTCGCGCCACGTCCGCAAAACATCCTGTCGCCGGTTGAGAACGCGCCCCTTTTCGAACTTGCCCAAACCGCGAAAGGCCGCTGTCTTTACGCCGGTCCGGCAGGTATCGCCGCCGTCCTCTCCGACAATGACTGGACCGTCATGCGCACGGTTCATCGGGAAGCGGACCGCCTTGTGATCCTGGATGGATGTCTGGAGCGGCCTTTGGCGCCCGCATCCGCCGACTGGCGCGATTTGAAAGTCGCCGAGGGATATGGCCGGCAAGGCGCGCATCCTGTTTGTTGTTTCTGAACCGCTCGGCAATGGCGTGGTGGTGTCGCAGGCGTTGACCCACATTCGCCTGATCCAGCGGGCGGGCGTCGCTGATATACGGATTCTCGCGATGGGATGGGGCGGCGAGGGAGCCCGGGATCAAAGAAAGGCCGCCGCCCGCGCCGCGGAAATCGCCGAGGCGGACGTCGCCGTCGCCGAGGGCGTGCGCCCGGCGCTTCCTTTTTCCGGAAGAATCAACGCGTCACGCGCCTGGAAAGCCGTGACGGACCTTGCGGGATGGGTGACCCATGTGCACGGTCGGACCGATTACGGAACGCTCTGCGGAATGGAAATCGCGCGCCGCTTGGGCGTTCCCCTGATCTGGGATTGCCGCGGCGACGCGGTCGATGAAATCAGGTTTCGCGGCGCCGGCCCGTTGGGTCCGGTCATGAGGCGCAGGACGGCGGCGCGGCTCGACAGCATCGCGCGCCGCGCCGACCGGGCCCTCTTTGTCAGCGAGCCGCTGCGTGCCCGGCAATCGGCGCGCTGGGCCCCGGACAAACCCAGTTGGGTCGTCCCCTGCGCCGCCAGCCGGGACCTGTTTTTCTTTGATCCGGTTCTTCGGCGAGACGCCCGCGCCGAGCTTGGCGTCGCCGATAACGAGATTCTGACCGTCTACAGCGGCGGACTGGCGTCCTATCAGATGTTTCCGGAGACGGTGGCGCTCTGGCGCGCCTATCGGCGGCGAAACCCGAACGTCAGGCTGCTCGTGCTGACGCCCGCCGCCGCCGAGGCGGGAAAGATCATCGGGGATATGACCGGCGCCGCCGTCATGTCCGTCCATAATGATCGGATGAACCGGTACCTGAACGCGGCGGACGCCGGTTTCATGCTCCGCGCCTCGACCCCCGCCAATCACGTGGCTAGTCCGACCAAGTTCGCCGAGTACGCCCTAACGGGTCTCTCCGTGGTCATGACCGGCACCGTGATCGACAGCCACCGGCACGCGTCGGACCTGGGTCTTTTAATCGAGGCGGACGCGGGCGCCCTCCCGAACATCGTCTCTGCGGAAACCCGCGCCGGGATCGCCGGCAGGGCCGCCGCCATGCTTGGCCGCGAGGATCGTTTGCCCGTATACGAGGCAGTCTACGCGCCCGCCCCGCGCGGGGGGCGGGACTGATGTGCGGCGTTACGGGCTTCCTCTCGCCCAAGGCCGCAGCGGCCCATGACGAGATGATCGGCCTGGCCGAGCGAATGAATGGCGCCATGGTCCACCGGGGTCCGGACTCGGCGGGCGCCTGGGCGGACGAGGCGGCCGGGATCGCGCTCGCTCAACGGCGGCTTTCGGTCATTGATTTGTCGGATGCGGGGCGGCAACCCATGGTCTCGGCCTGCGGGCGCTATGTGCTGGTTTACAACGGCGAAATTTACAACGCCGGGGAGATGGCGGACGAACTGCTCCCCGGCGGCTTTCCATTCCGGGGACGTTCGGATACGGAAGTTCTGCTGGAAGCCGCCGCTCATCAAGGCGTTGACCGCGCCCTCAAGGCCGCCATCGGCATGTTCGCGTTCGCGCTGTGGGACCGGAAGGCCCGCACATTGACGCTGGCCCGGGACCGATTGGGAATCAAACCCCTTTATTGGGCGGAGACCGCCGCCGGAGACGTGCTGTTCGGCTCCGAGCTGAAACCCCTGATGCGCCATCCCGGCTATGACCGGACGCTCAACCGCGAGGCGCTGGCGGCCTACCTCCGGTTCGCTTATGTGCCGGCGCCCCACGCCATTCACGGAAAAACGCGGAAAGTCCGGCCTGGAACCTATGTGACGATCTCGGCCGGCGCCGCGCCGCGGGAGACCGTCTTCTGGGACCTGGAAACCGTCGCGGCCGCAGGGCGCGCCGATCCGTTTCAAGGCTCCGGACGGCAGGCCGTCGAGGAGCTTGACCGGTTGCTTCGCGACGCTGTGTCCAGACGAATGGCGGCCGACGTGCCGCTGGGAGCCTTTCTGTCCGGCGGCGTGGACTCGTCAACGGTCGCCGCTTTGATGCAGGCGCAATCCGCCCGGCCCATACGAACCTTTTCCATCGGCTTCAACGACGCCGGCTTCAACGAGGCCCGGCACGCGAAAGCGGTCGCCCGGCATCTCGGCACGGACCACACAGAGCTTTACGTTGGGCCTTCCGAGGCCAGCGACGTGATTCCCAACCTGGCGGCGATTTATGACGAGCCGTTCGCCGACTCGTCGCAAATTCCGGCCTTCCTGGTCTCCCGCCTCGCCCGGCGCGAGGTCACGGTGTCGCTCTCGGGCGACGGCGGAGACGAATTGTTCGCCGGCTATAACCGGTACCAATTGGCGGATCGGCTGTGGCGGCGCGTTTCCATGATCCCCAAACCGGTCCGGCGGCTGGCGGCGCGCGCGATCAAGGTCTTGCCGCCGGACAAATGGACGGCCCTGTCCACCCTCGTTCCATCCGGACTCCGCGCCCCGCAAATGGGCGACAAGGCTCACAAGCTGGCGGATATCCTGCCGCTTGACCAACAAGGGGTCTACGACCACCTGGTCAGTCTGTGGCCCGCCCCAGAGGCGCTGACGCCGGGACTGGACGGCCGGATCGGACCCATGGCCGAGCGCGACGCGACCGCCGGCGGCGGGGACTTTATCGCGGCCATGCAATTCATGGACACGCTGGCCTACCTGCCGGACGACATCCTGACCAAGGTCGACAGAGCCTCCATGGCCGTGTCGTTGGAAGCCCGTGTCCCCTTGATCGATCATCGGGTTGTCGCGTTTTCCTGGCGGCTGCCTCAAGCGATGAAGATCAAAAACGGCGTCACGAAGTGGGCGCTTCGCGAAGTGCTCTACCGCTATGTGCCCAGTTCCCTGATCGAACGCCCGAAAATGGGATTCGGCGCGCCCATCGGCGAATGGCTGCGCGGGCCGCTGAGGGATTGGGCCCAGGACTTGCTGGATGAGACAAAACTGCGCGAGGACGGCCTCTTCGACGCTCGGCCCATTCGGCAAGCTTGGCGGGAACACTTGTCGGGAACCCGGAACTGGCAGTATCGGTTATGGACCATTCTGATGTTCCAGGCTTGGCGGCGCGCCTATTCCTCCGGCGATTCGAGAGCCTGACCTGATAGACGGGCGCGGACCATGCCTCACATGATTCATCCGGTGATTTTGTCAGGGGGCGCGGGGACCAGGCTTTGGCCGTTGTCCACCAGACCCCGGCCCAAACAATTCCTGCCGCTCTTGTCGGACAAGCCATTGATTATCGAAACGGCGGAACGCCTTCAAGGACCCGGTTTCCATCCGCCCATCATCGTCAGCGGCGAGGATTACCGGTTTTTGGCGGCTCAAACTTTCTCGGATTTCGGAATCTCGCCGCAAGCCATCTTGCTGGAACCCCGTCCGCGCGACACCGCCGCCGCCGTCGCCGCCGCCGCGCTGCATGTGGAAGCGATCGATCCGGGCGGTCTGATCCTGATCGCCCCATCCGATCACATGATCAAACGCAAGGACGCCTTCATAAGCGCGCTGGCCCGGGCAACCAAGGCCGCAGAGGCCGGTAAACTGGTCACCTTCGGCGTCGAACCCAGCCGGCCGGAAACGGAATACGGCTATATTCGCAAAGGCGGCGCGCTGGCGGGCCATCCCGGCGTTTGCGCCATTGAGCGGTTCGTCGAGAAACCCGGCGCGGCGGCCGCGAGGCGGCTGATCGAAGACGGCCGGCATCTGTGGAACAGCGGGATGTTCGTCTTGACGTCGTCCGCCGTTCTCCGCGCCTTCAAGGCCTTGGCGCCGGAGATACTGGATCATTGCGGTCAAGCGTATGACAAAGCCTCGAGAGATATGGACTTCCTGCGTTTGGACAAGGCCGCGTTCGATTCTTGTCCCGCGCGGCCGTTCGATATCGCGATCATGGAACCAACAGCGGAAGGCGCCGTGATCCCCGTCGATATGGGCTGGAGCGATATTGGGGCCTGGCCTCAAGTGGCGAACGCCATGGGCCCGGGGGACAACGGGAACGCCCTGCGCGGGCCGGTCAAGGCCATGGACACCAAGGGTTCGCTGATTTGGAGCGATAACGCGACCCTGACGACGGTTCATGGACTTTCCGACATGATCGTCATCGCGCTGGAGGGCCGCGTTCTGGTCGCGCCGAAGACGGCGGCGGCCGAGATCGGCGCCTTCGCCAGACTGCCGGAAGCCCAATCGGACGAATGGCTGGACCGGGAACGCAACCACCGGCCTTGGGGCAGTTACCAGACTATTCAGCGCCATGACACGCACCTGGTGAAGCGCTTGTCGGTTCGCCCCGGCGCGCGTATTTCCCTGCAATATCACAACCACCGGTCCGAGCATTGGATTGTCGTCGAGGGAACGGCCTGGGTCACCAAGGGGGATGAGGAATTCGCGCTCGCCGCCAACGAAAGCGTCCATATCCCCGCCGGCGCCGCTCATCGTCTGGAGAACAGGACCGGCACCGAGCTCACCCTGATCGAGGTGCAAAGCGGACCGGTCTTGAGCGAGGACGACATCGTTCGTCTGGATGACGACTGGAACCGGGTCCCTCCCGCCAAGAAAGATGCCTGATCTCGGCTGCTTCAAGGCCTACGACATTCGAGGCCGGGTGCCGGATCACCTGAACGAAGAGCTCGCCAAGCTGATCGGGCGGGCCTTCGTCGAGATTTTCAATCCAGGCGCCGTCGTCGTCGGCCAGGACGCGCGCCTTGAAAGCCCCGGCCTGGCGGGCGCCTTGATCGAGGGTTTGACCGGGGCGGGCGCGGACGTCATCGACATCGGCCTTTGCGGCTCCGAGGAAGTCTACTTCCACACCTTCCATCGCGAGCGAGAAGGGGCCGGCGGCGGCGTCATGGTCACCGCCAGCCACAATCCGAAAGGATATAACGGCCTTAAGCTCGTCGGGCCGGGCGCGCGCCCGATTTCAGCGGACACGGGCCTGCTCGATATTCGCGGCCGGGTTCAGGACCTCCTTGAAACGAACGCCGTGATCGAGCGCGCCAGGCGTCCGGGAACCGTGACGAACGCGCCGGATAAATCGGCCTATGCGGCGCATTTGACGGGCTATCTCGACCCGGACCGGCTCAAGCCCCTGAAGATCGTCCTCAATCCGGGAAACGGCGGCGCGGGTCCAGCCATCCGGGCGCTGGCCCGCGATCTTCCGTTCGAGTTGACCGTCATTCAGGAAACGCCCGACGGGACTTTCCCGAACGGCGTGCCGAATCCGCTTTTGCCCGATCGGCGGCGGGCGACGGCCGACGCGGTCCGGGAGCGTCAAGCGGACTTCGGCGCCGCCTTTGACGGCGATTTCGACCGCTGCTTCTTCTTCGATGAAGCGGGCTGTTTCATCGAGGGTTACTATCTGGTCGGGCTGTTCGCCGCCATGTTTTTGAAACGCGATCCCGGCGCCGCCATCGTCCATGATCCGCGTCTGACGTGGAATACCCTGGATATCGTCGGGCAAATGGGCGGACGGGCGTTTCAAAGCCGGACGGGGCACGCGCTGATCAAACAAACCATGCGCGACAAGGACGCGGTCTATGGCGGCGAGATGAGCGCCCATCATTATTTCCGCGACTTCGCCTATTGCGACAGCGGGATGATTCCCTGGCTGCTCGTCGCGCAATTGATCTCCGAAACGGGCCGGCCGTTGTCGGATCTCGTATCCGAACGGATGAGACGGTTCCCCTGTTCCGGCGAAATCAACTACCGGGTCTCCTCCGCTCCCGGCGTGCTCGCGCGCATTGACGAAAAGCTGGGCTCCCAGGCCCTGGAGCGCGACGAAACGGATGGCCTGAGCCTCGTGTTTCAGGATTGGCGGCTGAACGTCCGTCCCTCAAACACGGAGCCCTTGCTGCGGTTGAACCTGGAGACCCGGGGCGACCCGGAATTACTGAGGGACCGGCTGGCGATGATTGACCGGCTGATCAATACGGAGAAATAATTATAGGGGCTGTCCTAGACAATCATCTAAGATATTGTTTAACCCATTGTTTCATTTGGGTTAATTGGAGTGACGGGTCCCTGTTGTTAAATCGCCGCTCACACTCCTTCAAAAATAGCCCAAAATGAGCCTTCGGAACACCGTTGAATTTGCGCATATGACGCTTCGCCTGGTTCCAAAAGTTCTCAATTCCATTGATAGGATTGTGCTTGTCTGCAAAAAGTTCCGGGTGGTTGATCCTGAAGTGCCTAAAGTCAGAAACATCCAGCGCATTACAGCCCCGCCAACAATCGGAACAGACAAGACTATCCGGCGCAATCTTCCGCTCCATGACCGGCGTCAGTGTCGCGCTTGAGGCGTCCGGTATGATCTTCGTCAGACCTCGCCGCCCCGCTTCAACAGGCCGGATACCGGTATTTTCCCCGCAGCGCCACGACCGCGCCGCCCTTTCGCCCGCCGCCGAAATAGCTTTCATCCACCTCAATCTCGCCGCCAAGCAGGGCTTCGCTCCCGGCTTCCAGTTCCAGAACAATCAGTTCACGTAAACGGGGATAGAAAAAGGCCGCCGTATTGCGATAGACGCCACATAAGCGAGAAGCCGTGCGGGCTGTCGTACCCGCAACAAAATGCTCGATCAAACGGTCCTGTTTATAAGGACTAAGCCTGCTCTTACGCATACGTCCCATGATAACACAATAATCAGTTATATAGGACAGACCCTAATTATATCATGTTAGACATAGACGCACGGCGCGGCGACCGGACCATTGACCGGCCCGTCATCTATCTTATCGCCGCCCTGATCAGCCTTCGGATCGTCGCGGTTTTGTCGGTGGGCGTGATCATTCCGCCGGACGGAGGCGGTTACATTGGTTTCGCCGATTACATGCTTGATGATTTCGATGGCTGGTTCGCCGGGGATTTTCTCGACGCCGATAACGTGTTTCACGCACTTCACCTGCGCATCTTCGGCTACCCGGCCTTGATCGCTCTCGCCAAATTGGTGGGCGGTGAATATTGGGCGGCATGGCTGATCGGCGTTCAGTTGTTATTCGCGCTGGCGGCGCATATCGCGCTTTTCCAACTCTTCCGGCGGTTTTTCGAAGGATTATTTTTACCCGTCCTTCTGCTGACGCTTTACAGTCTGTCGATCACGTTCTTGCTGGACATATCGGTGCTGACCGACAGCATTCACGCGAGCCTGTTCACTATCCTGATCGCTCTTTTGGTCAAACCCGGAGTTCGGCTTGACGCCCGAACCGCCATTGGATGCGGCGGGATTCTGTTGGCTCTTGTTTTATTGCGGGAAACAACCCTCTATCTGCTCGCGCCTCTGTTCCCCTTACTTCTGATCGCCCTTTTCCGCGCCCCGCCGGTCAATCTTGCCCGCTCGGCGCTGCTGCTCGTCTTGACGCTCGGCCCTGTCCTCGCCGGCGCGCAAACCATCAAAGCCTGGAATGAGGGCCGCTTGGGGGCCGCCGTCATGACGACGAGCGGCGCCACCGGGTTTCTTTACGTCTTGGTGCTCGCCGACAAGGCGGGGGCGCCGGTTTTTGAATCCAACGACACGCTCGGGCGCTATATGAGGGAAACCAGACGCTCGGGAACATTCGATGACGTCTGGCCCGCGATCGAACATGTTCGAGCCAAGGATGGTCTTCGCTACGTTGATGTGGCTGCAGATATGCGTGATCGCTATTTCACGGCCTGGCGGACACACCCCGCCGAAATGGCGCGGGCTATTCCCGGTGTTGTTTCCCCCCGGCCCCTGTTAGATCTTTTCAACCCCCTCCACACGGCCTACCTTATTTCCCTGTGGACCACGGGCGATCCACTGGGTCCGTTCACGCGCGAGAGTTTTTCGCGTTTATTGTCCGGAACGGCCATGGCGGAAGACGTCATTTGGTTCATCGCCCATCTGCCGTTTCGTCTGCTCAACATGGCGATTGTGTTCGGCGGTCTTGGATACGGGGTTTGGATCGTTGTAAAGATCATCACGGCCCGGCGGCAGCCGGGCCAGGCGCACATTTTCCCAATCGGTCTGTGGCTGCTCTATTGGGGCTGTTATACGGTCTTTTTGCTGACGTTCAATATGAGCCTTCGATATATCATCCCAACCGCCGCCGGCGTCTTGATGACAGGGGCGATGACTCTCAACGCTCTGGCCGACGCGGTAAAGAAGCGGCGGCCTTGAAACGATTTTGACCCTTATGCCAAAGACCACGCCCAAACCCAGCGAAACGCCCGACGTCACCGTCATTATCCCGTTCTATAACGAAGCGGAGAACATCAAGGACGTGACCGGCGAGTTGGCTGGCGCGCTCGATGGGCTGGACCTCGCCTATGACGTCATCATGGTGAACGACGGTAGCCTGGACGCCAGCCTGGAGAAGATGACCGAGGTCACGGCGCGGCGTCCTCAATTCAAAGTCGTCAATCTGCTGAGGAACTACGGCCAAGCGGCGGCCATGATGGCGGGCTTTGATCATGCGAGCGGAAAAATCATCGTCCCGATGGACGGCGACGGCCAAAACGATCCGGCCTCCATCCCCCAGCTCCTGACAAAGATCGAAGAGGGCTATGGCGTGGTCTCGGGGTGGCGGCGTGACCGACAGGACGCCGCGTTCAGCCGAAAGCTGCCGAGCTGGATCGCCAACCGCCTGATTTCCGCCATCTCGGGCGTGCGTCTTCACGACTATGGTTGCTCCATGAAGGCGTATCGCCGCGAGATCATGGCGGGCGTCAGGCTCTATGGCGAAATGCACCGTTTCATTCCGATCTACGCGTTCTGGCGGGGGGCCAAGGTGACGGAGATTCCGGTCAACCACCGGGCCCGGCTCAAAGGCCGCTCGAAATACGGCCTAAACCGATCCTTCAAAGTTCTGCTGGACCTTTTTTTCATTATCTTCCTGGAGCGCTATCTGACCAGGCCCATCCATGTGTTTGGCGGTTTGGGCATGCTGCTGATGGGACTGGCCGGCGCGACCGGTCTTTGGGCGGTTTGGCTGAAAGTGGCCGAGGGCGTGTCCTTTATCTTGACGCCCTTGCCGACGATGACCGCCATGTTTCTGTCATCCAGCTTCATCTGTTTCCTGATGGGCCTGCTCGCCGAGGTCCTCTCACGGACCTATTACGAATCCCAAGGCAAGCTGATTTACAGCGTCAAGAACAAGATCAACCTGGATTAATCCCTCATGTGCGGCATTGCCGGATTTGTCGGCCCGGGCTCCCCGGCCGACCTGAAGCGGATGACCGACCGGATCGCCCACCGGGGTCCCGACGGCGAGGGTCATTACCATGATCCGGAAAACGCCCTCTTCCTGGGGCACCGCCGTCTGGCGATCATCGACATCGACGGCGGCCGCCAGCCCATGTGGGATACGTCGGGCATGATCGCGGTTATTTATAACGGCGAGATATACAACCATCTGGAGCTTCGCAAACAGCTGATCGACGCCGGGCGCCGGTTCGTCAGCGATCATAGCGACACGGAAGTTTTGATCCACGGCTGGCGCGAGTGGGGCGAGGCCCTGCCCGAGAGGCTGAACGGCATGTTCGCCTTCACGATCTGGGACGCCGAGCAACGCTGCCTGTTTCTGGCCCGCGACCATATGGGTGAAAAACCGCTTTATTGGGGCCGTCGCAACGACTTGTTCGTCTTTGGCTCGGACCTTGGCGTTTTTGACGCGCATCCGGATTTTCCAACCGAAACGGATACGCTGGCGCTCAAGAAATATCTGGCTCACCAATTCTTTCCCGGCGAGACAACGCTTTACCGAAACGTCAGAAAGCTAAAACCCGGCGCCTCGCTGCTCTACCGGCTGCGATCGGGCGCGGCGTCCGTTGACGCCTATTGGCGGTTCCGAATCGAACCCGCCGAGACCCCTCCCTCGCTGGATGAGGCGGCCGAGGAGGTCGCGGCCCTGCTGCGAACCGCCGTTAAGCGGCGTTTGATGAGCGACGTGCCGTTAGGCGTGTTTCTGTCGGGCGGCGTCGATTCCAGCGCGATCACGGCCTTGATGCGCGACATCGATCCGGACGGCGCGATCAAGAGCTTCGCCATCGGGTTTCGCGAGCCGAGCTACGATGAGTCGGCCCACGCGCGCCGCATGGCCGCCGCGGCCGGAACGGATCATTTCGAACAAATACTCGATTTGGCGGGATTGCGGGAGCTGATCGGCCCGACGCTGTCGGCCATGGACGAGCCGCTTGGCGACGCCTCTCTGATCCCGGCCCATTTGTTGTCCCGGTTTACCCGCGAGCACGTCACGGTGGCGCTCAGCGGCGACGCGGGGGATGAATTGTTCGCGGGATACGACACCTTTTCCGCGCTGAAATCCGCCCGTCTCTATCGAGCGGCCGTGCCGGAATTTCTTCACCGCGCCGTCACCCGTCTGGCCGACCTGATCCCGCGCTCCAGCGTCAACATGAGCCTCGACTTTAAGGTCCGGCGCGCACTCAAGGGCGTGGCGCACAAGGCGGAACTTTGGAACCCATGCTGGATTGGACCGGCCGACGCCGGGGAGCTGGAGGAGCTGTTCTATGAGCCCGTCTCGACCGAGGAGCTTTATTCGGAAGCCTTGGCGGTTTGGCGCGAGGATCCCGGCAAATCCTTGATCGACAAATCGCTCGAGTTCTACACCACGCTCTATCTTCCCGATGATATTCTCACCAAATCGGACCGCGCCTCGATGATGTGCGGCCTTGAGACACGCGCGGTGTTCGCCGACATCGATCTGGTCAACTATGTCCGGCGCCTGCCAGCCTCCCATAAGTTTCACAATGGAGAGCGAAAACGGGTGTTGAAACGCGCCCTTCGGCGGGTGCTGCCCGATTGGGTGGCGGACCGGAAGAAGAAGGGATTCGGCATGCCGGTGGCGGATTGGCTAAAAGAGCTTCCAATCCCGTCCGACGCGCCGTTGGCCATCGATTCAACGTGGCTCAAGGGCCGGATCGAGAATCATCAAGCGGGCAAGGCCGATCATCGCTTGCTGTTATGGTCTTGGCTAGCCCTGACAAACATGAAAGAATTTCAATCCTCCCGCGTTTTGCCCGATCAAGGACCCTCCGAATGTCACGGCCCGTAAACAGCGGCAAGGTTTATGACGAAACTTTTTTCTCCTATGCCTCGTCGGTATCCAAACGGGCGGCGGAACCGATCGTTCCCATCGCCTTAAAAAAGCTGCCGCCGATCAAGAGCGTTCTGGATATCGGCTGCGCGCAAGGGACTTGGCTGAATTGTTGGGCGGCGCACGGCGTCACCGATATTCAAGGCGTCGACGGCGATTATGTGGACCGCTACAAACTCGCGATCCCGGTCGGTTCCTTTCAGGCCCAGGACCTGAATGAACCGGTCGATTTGGGCCGGACGTTTGATCTGGCTTGCAGTTTTGAGGTTGCCGAACACGTTCGGGCCGAAAACGCGGAACGGTTCGTCGAGTCCTTGACGAGGCACGCCTCTTTGGTCTTGTTCTCCGCCGCGCCGCCCGGGCAAGGCGGAGAGAATCATGTCAACGAACAGCCCTATGACTATTGGCGTCGGTTTTTCAGGAAAAAAGGCTATTCGGCGTTCGACTGTATTCGAAGTGAAATCGTCCACTTCAAACAAATACCCTATTGGTATCGTTACAATATGCTTTTGTTCGTCCATAGGGATTGGGAAACCCGCCTTTCCCCCCAAGTCGCGGCGACAAAAATTCCCGATGACGCGATGGTCCGGGATATTTCTCCCCCTCTGTTCAAGGCCCGGAAGCTTATTGTCAAAATGCTCCCCGGGCGGCTGGTAAACCCCGTTGCGAAACTGAAATCCGCCGTCCTATCCAAGCGGGCCGGCTGAAACACATCCAATGGACCTTGAGGTTTACCAAGCGGAAGCGAAACTCGAAGCCGCCCATTGGTGGTTCGTCGGCCGCCGGCGTTTGTTTTCGACCGTCATTCGGTCCCTGGCTCTCGGCGCCGATGACCGTGTCCTGGATATCGGCACGGGCGCCGGAACCAATCTTCGCATGTACGAAGATCTCGGATTCCAGAATGTGACGGGAACGGATTTTAGCTGGGACGCCCTATCTTACTGCCGGGAAAAATCCTTTGGGGGGCTTGTTCAAGGCCGAATAGAGCGCCTCCCTTTTCCCAATGACGGTTTCGCCCTGATCACGGCGACGGACGTCATCGAGCATCTGGATGATGACGAAGCCGCCCTCGACGAACTTGGGCGCGTTCTTCGACCGGGCGGGCGCTTGATCATTACCGTGCCCTGCTTCGACGGCCTTTGGGGTTGGAATGACATAATCGGCCATCACCGGCGACGCTATAAACTGCCCGCGCTTTCAGAGAAAATCGAACGCGCCGGCTTGCACGTCCAGTCATCGTTTTATTTCAACTTCATTCTGTTTCCCGTCATTTGGCTCGCCCGGAAACTGTTGAACTGCGTTGCGACGGGCGTGAGGAGCGAAACCGAAATCAATACGCCTTTCATCAATAAAATTTTGACGGCGTGCTTTCGAATGGACGTCTTTCTGGCGCCCAGGTTGAAGCCGCCCTTCGGCGTGTCGGCTTTTTTTCTGGTTGAAAAACCCTAAGGCGTCATGACATTGGGCGGGGTCGTTCATGGGTTTTCGATAGGGCCGATTCATGGGTTTCCAAGCGGTTTGATCCGTCATTCCCGCCCCCTTGCTTCGTCATCCCCGCTTTTTCTTCGTCATCCCTCCGCCTTTACTTTGTCATTCCCGCCCCCCTCGGAATAGCCAATGGCGGGAATCCAGCCGGGCGGCCTGCGTTCCGGGTTGTCATGAGCGACGGTCGCTCATTCGTACCGCTCATGCGTGACGGTCGCTCATGTGTGACGAAAGATGGTCTGGCCTATCAGGCGATGCGTGATATATCGGGACAAACTCAAGGAACCCGGCAATACGGTACGCCATTAAAACAACTCTATGGGCGTATCAGGCTTATGAACGCGTTCAAGATTTCCGGCAATCCATCCAACCAAACGGGAAGAATGCGTTGGTTCTTAAGGCTGTCCTTGAGCGGGGCCGCGTCATGTATCGCGTCAATGGCGGCGGCGGAATCGCCTTCGGCGGCGCTTTTTCGCCGTTCAGCCGCCAACTTCATTTCCCATTCCAAGAAGCCCAGGACGTTTTTTCCGTTAGGCTCATGCCTAGTTGAGTGTCTTAAAAAGAGGCGTAAAGCCACGCACGGCAACGCTTTTTCCGATCATCCAGGAGAGGATCAAGCCTGACAGCGTCGTCTATTCCGAAAGCTTCCACGCCTGCGATGCGCTGGACGCGCCGGCGTTCCATCATGTCCGCGTCAACCACTCCGGGGCCTTTGCAGACGACCGGAACCACATCACCGGCATCGGGAACTTCTGGAACCAGGCGAAGCGCCATCTCCGGCGCTTTAACGGCGTCCCGCGCCAGCGCTTTCATCTCTATCTCAAGGCGCGCGAACGGCGTTTCAACTGCAGACCCGCCGAAAACCTCATGAAAGTACTATGCAAGCGGGTAACCGTCTGAGCAAAAACCATTAGATAGGACAGACCCTATATTTATTTGATCGAAATTTTTAGGAATATCGCGGCGTTTTTCCAAAGCGCCCGTGACCGGCTTGTCTTTCCCGCTTCGTTATTGACCACAACCCCATGCTTCATTACCTGTCATTCAATCGTTAATCAGCCGGGGAAGAGGAAACAGCATGTCGGATTTCAACGCGATCGTTCTGGAAGAGGCGGACGGCAAGGTAACGCCCGGAATCCAGACCTTGACCGAAGACCAGCTGCCCGAGGGCGACGTTACGGTCACGGTAAAGTATTCAACGCTCAACTATAAAGACGGTATGGTGATGAATGGGCTGGGCAGGCTGGTCCGCGATTATCCCCATATTCCGGGCATTGATTTCTGCGGCGTGGTCGAGAGTTCCGAGAGCCCCGATTACAAAGCCGGCGACGAGGTCATTCTGACCGGTTGGCGCGTTGGGGAAGTCTATTGGGGCGGCTACGCCCAAAAAGCCCGCGTGCGCTCCGGCTGGCTGGTGCCGAAGCCGGATGGCTTGACGCTCAAGCAGACGATGGCGTTGGGAACGGCCGGTCTGACGGCGCTGCTGGCGATTATGACGCTGGAGGAGCACGGTCTTTCGACCAGCATGGACGGCGAGGTTCTGGTCACTGGCGGTTCCGGCGGCGTCGGCAGCGTGGCGACCGCGGTGCTGGCCAGCAACGGCTATGAAGTCGCGGCCTCGACGGGCAGCGCCGATAGCCACGATTACCTAAGGGACTTGGGCGCGGCGGCGATTGTTGAGCGCGCCGAGCTGGAAACAGCGCCCCGCGGGCCATTGGGCGCCGAACGCTGGATCGGCGCCATCGATAACGTGGGCGGCGCGACCTTGCACACGGTTCTAGCGAACATGAAATATTGGTCTTGCGTCGCGTCCGTCGGCTTGGCCGCCTCGCCCGAACTGAAAACGACCGTGTTGCCGTTCCTGCTCCGCGGCGTGAACCTGTGTGGCGTGGACAGCGCCATGTGCTCCAAGGAGCGCCGTATCGCCGCCTGGAACCGTCTGGCCGGGGAACTGCCGCTGGATAAGCTCGACGCCATGACGAACGAGATTGGCCTCGCCGGCGTGGCGGGTCTCGCCAACGATATTCTGAAAGGCCGGGTGCGCGGCCGCACCGTTATCGACGTCAATAAATAACGCTCATCAATCCTCGGGGACCCAGGGGGGCGGGAATGACGGATCGAAACGCTTGGAAACCCATGAGTCGGCCCCGCCCAACATCATAACGCTTTAGAACCAATGTCATAAAGCCTAGAGAAAAAGCACCAGGACGCCCGTATAGCCGTAGAGCCGACCGCCGGAAATTTCGCCGTTGCCGTAAAATCCGACCATGGGGACATCGCCAAGCTTGCCGGCGATCCGTTCCATTTCGGTGCCGGACCTGCCGAACATGTTGGGGCCGCGCGCCACGCAGGAGAAGTACAGCCCGCCCCTGGGTCCGGACGGCAGCCGGGCCTTCAAGCCATCGACCATCTCGTCCAGGTCCCGCCTCGCGGCGGCCGGATCGCGGCGGACGAACATGATGCGGTCGCCGCGGTCCACCCGGCCGCCGACGGCGATCCAGCCCCGGTCCGTGTCCGCGCCCATCAGATTCCGGACCAGATAATCGCGCGTGTCCGATCCCGGAACCGGAAACGCCGCGTGGATATAACCGGCGGCCCGGTTCAAATCACGGGCCAGCAGCTCGCCGATATCCTCTTTCATGGCGTCGAGAGCCGGGCGGCCCTCAATGGACATGATCACGTTATTGCTGGCTTCCGTCACCATTCTGGGTTCGGCCAGGGGCGCGCATCCCTGGCTCAGGCCCGTCGCGACCTCGATGTCGCCAGAGAACATCACGCCCGACACGCCGCCGGCCGGGGAATCGCCCGCGGCTTCGAAAGCCCGCGCGCGGGACGCGCTTAAACCGCCGACCAGAAAACCGGACGTCTCATCGCCCAGTTCGCCCAGCAAGTCCGCCAGCCGCCCGGACATGGGGTCGCCATGAGCGACGACCAGCGGCGCCGCTCCGCCGCCCAGCCAGCTGCGGGTGTCTGCGGACAATTCGCGGACGCTTTGACGAATCGCCGGATAGACCGCGTGACCGCCTTTCGGCATGGCGCAAACCATGACGGACGCGGCGGGCTCGCTGTGGGCTTCGTCACGGCCGCACAAGACGCCGGCGCCGACGGCGCCGGCCCAATCCTCAATCCCGGTCACCTGCCGCAGAAAGGTGAGAATGCTGGAAAGGCCGCCAGCCAGATGGCTGGTGACGTAAAGAAAACCCAGGTTCGCGCCCCCGGGCAGGGGCGCCAGCCGATCAGCCAGGGACTTGGCCACGCCGGACCATTCGGCCCCCCGGGCCATGGCGGATCGAAACCCGCACACGCGCCCTACGCCCCGGCCCCGGCCAGCAGCGCGGCGACGTAGGGCAGGATACGTTTGACGATTTCTTGAACCCCGGCCAGGTTGGGATGAATCCCGTCCCGCTGGTTAAGCGCGGGGACCGACGCCACGCCTTCCAGGAAAAATGGATAAAGCGGCACGCCGAAATCGCGCGAGAGGCCGGGGTAAATGGCGTTGAACTCCTCGCCGTACTCACGCCCCAGATTGGGCGGAGCGAGCATCCCCGCAAGCAGGACGGGCTTGTTCAGGCCGCGCAGTTTTTCCAGAATGGACGTCAGATTGGCCCGCGTGGCGCCGGGGTTCAGGCCGCGAAGACCGTCGTTCGCCCCGAGCCCCACCATCACCGCGTCGGGTTTCGCCGCCAGGGACCAGGCGAGACGGGACTTGCCCCCCGCAGACGTGTCGCCGGCGACGCCCCCGTTGATGACCTTGACGGACAGCCCCTTGTCACGAAGAGCCGCCTCCAGCCGGGGGACGAAACCATCGCGCTGTTCCAGTCCATAGCCGGACACGAGGCTGTCGCCCAGGACCAGCAGTTTCCGTTCCGCCGCCGGTGATTCCCGGGGCGCGCACAGAACCAAAACCAAAAGTCCGGCGTAGAGAACTCTCGACATCCCCCGCGCGCGCCCTCGCGAATTCCCGCCGCCGGGCCTAGATATGTAAAACATGAATTCCATGACCGCCGCGCCTTCCTCTTAAGCCGCTCAACTTCGGAGACCGTCCGTGCCCAACGCCGAACCCCCGACCGAAAGATCACCGGCCGGCGCGCCTCGAAACGGGGCGGCGGTCATCCAACTCTCCGCTGTTCATTTAAGCCTGCCAAGCGACGCCGGCCAGGTGCGCATCCTGAAAGGCGTCGATCTGACCATCCGCCAGGGCGAGACCGTCGGCCTTGTGGGGCCGTCCGGTTCCGGCAAAACCAGCCTTTTGATGGTTCTGTCGGGGCTAGAGCGCGCGACGTCCGGCTCCATCGACGTGGCGGACCGCAGGATCACCGGGATGTCCGAAGACGCACTCGCGGATTTCCGCCGGGAAAACATCGGGATCGTGTTTCAGAACTTCCACCTCGTGCCCGCCATGACGGCTCTGGAGAACGTCGCCGTGCCGCTGGAGTTTTCCGGCGCCGGCGACCCGTTCGGTCAGGCGCGCGAGGGCCTGGAGGCGGTTGGACTGGGCCATCGCCTGAGCCACTATCCCGGTCAGCTTTCGGGCGGCGAGCAACAGCGCGTCGCCCTCGCCCGCGCCTTCGCCGGGCGGCCGGGGATTCTGCTGGCGGACGAGCCCACCGGCAACCTGGACGAAGAGACCGGCGCCCATGTGTCCGAACTTCTGTTCGGCCTCCATGACAGGCACGGCACGACGTTGTTGCTGGTCACCCACCAACCCGGCCTGGCGGAGCGCTGCTCGCGCGTGCTGACCATTCGGGATGGCTTGATCGCAGAAGATCGCGCGGCGGGGGGGGCTTGAGTCCATGGCCGGCTGGACCCTCGCCCTCACATACGCCCGACGCGAAATGCGGGGCGGGCTGAGGGGCTTTCGCATCTTTCTCGCCTGTTTGGCGCTGGGCGTCGCGGCCATCGCGGCCGTGGGCGGGGTCAGCGCCGCGTTCACCGGGGGGCTCCGCGCGGACGGCCGGTCGCTGCTGGGCGGCGACTTGTCCCTTCGCCTGAGCCATCGGGGCGCGTCGCCGGAACAGCTCGCCTTCATCGACGCCCGCGCCGAGGCGGTCACCACGACGGTCGAGATGCGCGCCATGGTCCGGCCAGCGGACCCGGACGCCCGGCGGTCGCTGGTGGAGTTGAAGGCCGTCGAGGCAAGCTATCCGCTCGCGGGCGTATTGACGTTGAAGGATAGCGGCGAGCTCCACGGCAGACTTGCGCGGAACAACAGTCTTTGGGGCGCCGTGGCCGACGGCGGTTTGATGGAACGCTTAAGGATCAATGTCGGCGACACCGTGAAATTGGGCGAGGCGGAGTTCCAAATCCGGGGCGTGATCGAGAAAGAGCCGGACCGGGTGGCCAGCGTATTTTCCTTTGGGCCGCGGTTCATGATCGCCCGTGACGCGCTGCCCGGCACCGGGCTTGTCCAGCCGGGCAGTCAGATCCGCTATTACCACAAGGCCGTTCTGGCGCCCGGCGCGCTGGACCCGGTGGTGCAGGGATTGCTGGAGACTTTCCCCGACGCGGGCTGGCAGTTGCGCACTGCGGAAGAGGCGGCCCCTGGCGTCCGCCGCTTCGTCGACCGGCTGACCCTGTTCCTGACCTTCGCCGGGCTAACGGTTCTGCTGGTGGGCGGCGTTGGCGTCACCAACGCGGTCAAAAGCTATCTGGACGGCAAGACGGCCACCATCGCCACGCTGAAATGCCTGGGCGCGCCATCCGGGCTTATTTTCAAGATCTACCTGTTGCAAATCCTGGGCCTAGCGGTGGCGGCGGTGTCATTGGGCCTGATTATCGGCACGCTTTTACCTTGGGCGGGTCTCGGCGCCGTCGCCGGTAAACTGCCCGTCGCCCCCCGCGCCGGTATTTATTGGCAGCCGATGGCGGCGGCGGCCGGATTCGGGCTGACGACGGCGCTGACCTTCGCGCTCTGGCCGCTGGCGAAGACCCGGAACGTCCGGCCCCAGGCCTTGTTCCGGAATTTGATCGCGGCGGATTCGGGCGGACGCGCGCAGAAGGGCGACTGGCTGTTGCTGGGTTTGGGCGCCGCCGCCCTGGCGGCGCTCACGATCGGGACGGCGACGGACCCCCGGTTCGCGGCTTGGTATGCGGCCGGCGCCGCCGGAACCCTCTTACTGCTCGGAGTCTCGGCGGGCGCCGTGATGTCCGCCGCGCGCCGGATCAAACAGCCGCCGTCGGCGCTTTGGCGGTTGGTTCTGGCGAACATGACGCGCCCGGGCTCCAGCGTTCCCAGCGTCGTGCTCTCGCTGGGTCTGGGACTGACCGCCCTGGTGGCGGTTGGCCAGATTGAGGCCAACATGACCCGCCAGGTGAACGACCGCCTGCCGGAAAACGCGCCAGCGTTCTTTTTCCTTGATATCCAGCCCGATCAGGCCGCCCGGTTCGATGAAATCGTCACCGGCGTCGAAGGCGCGGGCGGCTTCCGGCGGGCGCCGGCGCTTCGGGGCCGGATCACAGAGATCAACGGGGCGCCCGCAGACCAGGCCGACGTGCGCCCCGACGCCCGCTGGGCGCTGCGGGGCGACCGGGGCCTGACCTACACCCGCGAGATTCCCGAGGGGACGCGATTGGTCGCCGGCGAATGGTGGCCGGAGGACTACTCGGGCCGGCCGCTCGTTTCCCTGGACGCCGATATCGCCGCTGGGTTTGGCGTGGACCTGGGCGACACCCTGACCGTCGATGTGCTGGGCGTGCCCGTTACGGCGACCATCGCGTCGCTCCGGGAAATCAACTGGTCATCCCTGCGGTTCGATTTCGTCATGCTGTTCTCGCCCGGCGTCCTGGAAGGCGCTCCGCACACACACGTCGCCGCCGTCGAGGCGCCGGAAGAGCTCGAGGAAACCATTGAACGCCAGGTGTCCGACGCGTTCGCCAATGTCTCGTCCATCCGGGTGCGCGAGGCGCTGGAAGCCGCCGCCCGCATTCTGGCCGGGATCGGCTGGACGGTGACGGGGACCGCGCTGATCACCATCGCCGCCGGCGCCCTGGTGCTGGCCGGCGCCATCGCCGCCGGGCATCACCGGCGCGTCTACGACGCGGTCGTGTTCAAGGTGCTTGGCGCCCGGCGCGCCCGGATCGCCAGGACGTTTTTGATGGAGTATGGCCTTCTGGGCGCCGTGACGGGGCTCATCGGCGGGCTGCTGGGCACGGCCGCCGCCTGGGCCGTGGTCAGCCAGGTCATGGACGGTGATTGGCTGTTCGACGGCCCGACGGCGGTTCGGACCGTGCTGATCTGTTTGGCGGTGACCCTGAGCGCCGGGTTCATCGGCGCCTGGCGGGCGCTGGGCGAGAAGGCCGCGCCGCATCTTCGAAATGAATGAATCACGCGGGCGGAACGAGTAAATCACTCGGGTACACGGCCCCGGAGTTTGGCGGTTTCATATCGAATATCCCCACTCCGCTTACCGTTGAATTCGACGGCGCTTGCGCCATATTATGCACAAGTCGGGGATGATTTCCTGTGACGCCCGACGATCGGTTCACCAAGGGAGTATTCGATGGCACTCGGACAGAACAAAGGATTCAATCTTCGAACCGCCCAAACCCAGGCGGGCACCGGCGTGGATATCGACGCCGGTCTCCGCGCCTATATGCTGGGCGTCTACAACTACATGTGCGTCGGCCTGGCGCTGACCGGCGCCGTCGCCTTCGCCGTTTCCACGTCGGAGCCGCTTTTGCAGGCGATCTACGGTACGCCCCTGAAATGGGTCGTGATGTTCGCGCCGCTGGCGTTCGTCTTTATCTTCTCCGCCCGCCTGCACGCCATGAGCGCGTCGGCCGCTCAAACCTGTTTCTGGGCCTTCGCCTGCCTGATGGGCCTGTCGCTGGCCTACATCTTCGTCGCGTTCACCGGCGAAAGCATCGCGCGGACGTTCTTCGTCACCGCCGGCGCGTTCGCGGGCCTCAGCCTCTACGGCTACACCACGAAGCGCGACCTGGCCCCCATGGGCGCCTTCCTGATCATGGGCGTGATCGGGATCCTGCTCGCCAGCATCGTCAACATATTCCTGGCGAGTTCGGGCCTGCACTTCGTCATCACGGTTCTGGGCGTGCTGCTCTTCTCCGCTCTGACGGCCTTCGACACGCAACAGATCAAGGCCACGTACTTCGAGGGGGACAGCGCGGAACTGGCTCGGAAGAAGTCGGTTTCGGGCGCTTTACGCCTTTACCTCGATTTCATCAACCTCTTCATGTTCCTCCTCCAGTTCCTCGGGAACCGCGAATAATCAGCCGGCGCGGCATGTCCTCGGAAAGGCCGCCCGGGTTCGCCCTGGCGGCCTTTTTTATCCTAGTCTTTTGTCCTGATTCTTTGTCTTGGCGACGGCGAAGCGGGCCGCCGCACGCGCTTGGCGGCGGCGTCTTCGTTACGGACCCGTCAAAGGGCGGGGCCGGACACCGTTCCGGCGGCCCCCTCAGGCATGATGGCGCAGCACGTCCATGGCCGTGTTGAGTTGGCTCATGCGTTCGTGATCGCCCGTCGCGCTGTCCGGATGATGGATCGTCGCCAACATGCGAAAGCGGGCCCGAAGCACGCTTTTTTCCGGCACGCCGCCGGGCGGCAAGCCAAGGACGAACAACGCCTCGTCCCGGGTCTTGACGCCATCCGCGATGGGATCAAAAGATAAAATCGAAATAATGGTACGCAACCGCATCAACTCTTCCGTGTTACGGGATTGCGGCGATTCAGGCGCGTCGTCCGGGACGGGCGCCGTCGGCTCCGTCTCCGTCACCGGCGTCAGCTTGACGCTCAGCGATCCGTCGCCCAAAACCAGCGCCAGGCCCAGCGCCTTGCGCATCATGCCAACGTCATAGCCCGCCGCCATCCGAACCTGCAATCGCGGCTTCCTCCGCCACGGCCGCCCCGCTGCGGGACCCGATTTCAGGATCACGGTTTCGCGATCGTCACGGTCCGGGTCTCCAGGATCGGGGAAGGCGTTGATCCTGCCGGCGGGGACGACCAGAAGCACGGAGCGGGCGAGATCGCCGACGTTCACACGGCGCCTTTCAGCCAGCGCCCGGACCCGGTCGCGAAACCGGCTCGAACAAGGAATGGTGTAGGACCGCTTGTTCGCCCCAATCATCAACGATCTCCGCTTTATGACGAACCATCGCTTCAAAATGTGTCCCGGAGCCTTTCCAGGACCGGAAACCGTACCTCGCGTGAAACGAATAACGAACCCCGGCGCAAGGTTTAACTGCAAATGTTATTTTTTCAAGCTCAAAATACCCTCCGGTCCCGTCGCGCGCCGGCGCCTCGTGAGACCTTGACCGCCAGGCGGTCCGGAGACCGGAAAATGAGGGAACCGCGTCTGGCCGCGCACCGATTTCTTGGTTAATAAACAAGGGCGGCGCAATGCAAACCTCGGCCGGGACGGAACTTGGATCTCGCGCGCCCCGGAACCCTTGACACGGCGGCTCTAGCCAGATGCTAGTTAACCATATGAAAAATAGGATAAATTCGTTCCGGGGCTGTGGCGGCGGCGGTCAACAGTATTCGCGGATTTATTCGAATGGCCCGGCGTTCAGGCTGGCGGCGCGGGACCGCGCGCCTGTGGACCCCGGCCTGAACGCCATGTACGCGATGACGGTCCCAACATCTTGAGTCGCCAGCGGCGGGTCATGAGCCTATTCAGAAAGACCCTAACTGTCCGCATTCCGGGCGCCGCGGCGCCCGGATCGATTTGACCGGGCAGCCGGAAATCCGCCGCATTACAGCTCCCGGGCGGGAAAATTTCCCATTTACGATATTGAAAAGCGGCCCGGACGGGAGTACCAAGAAAGAGCAGGAGCGTGAAAGCCGTTCCGACCCCTTCCGAACGGACGCATCTTTTCTCTTTCTCCTAAATTTCTACGGTAAGAACAAAAGCTTACAAGAAAGCTTGGACAAAACTTCATGCGCAAACGCGAAATAAAAATGGGAACCCGTTTCGTCAAGGTGGACGATCCGAGAACCGTCTGGGTCGTCAGCGGCAAAGGCAGTGACAGAACGCCGGTTCCGCACTACATTCTGGTGCGCGAGGACGCCAACACGCGCCAACGCACCCTGTCGGAAGCCGTCCTCCTGAATCGTAATTTCTACAAACGCGTCTAGGGCCGGGATGCGTTGGTTTTGTCACGTTTCATGATGCGCGGCTTCCACACCGGAGCGGCGACATGAGCGGTCTTTACTGGCTGAGCGATGCGCGGATGGCCAAGCTTGATCCCTTTTTCCCGAAGTCCCGGGGCCAAGCCCCGGTTTGACGGCAAGCGCGTTCCGCGCGGCGTTGTTTTCATCAACCGCAATGGTCCCCGGCGGCCAGCCGCGCGTTCCGCCGGGGACGCCGGGATTACGGCCCGCGCAAGACGCTCCATAGCCGTTGGAAGCGGCGGGGCGGGAAAGCCGTCTTCGCCCGGATGCTGATATGCTAATGGAACTGGCCGTTCAATGCGCCGAAACGGACACCCCACAGACACGCTGACGATCGCCGCCGCCCATCTTGATACGCACCGCGCGGCCCCGGGTGCGGGGCTGAAAAAGGGAGGCGGGCGCCTGACAAGGCGGCCCAAAGGCGGGCGCTCCATACCGTCACGGACGCGCCCGGCCGTCTCTTGAGAATGTTTCCGGCGGCGCGGCGGTTACACCAGCGCGCGGGCGCTTCCGGGCGGATCAGCGCCGCAAAGCCCGTGAAGACAAGGGAATTACGCCCCGCATCCCGTCACGCAAAACCGCACGGCGGCGCCACGCAATCGAGAACAGCCCCGCCCCTCTCTAAGGACTGGAGACGCGCGCCGGCGGACGCCCAAAGGTCATGGCGCCGCTATGCGCCTTGGCGGCCATCGTCACGTTCTGTTCTAGGGCGTTATGACATTGGGCATGGTCACGCGCCCCGAGCTTTGACACGGTTGACGCGTTCGTGACGCGCATGACGGTTTTCAGGACGCCGCGCCGGCCTTGCGGAGGAACGCCGCCGGCGCCAAGGCGTCCTTCGCGCGCTCTTGTTTTGCCGCCTTCGCGGTATTTATTCGTCATCCCCGCGAAGGCGGGGTTTGGATGACGATTAGACTGGCGCGCTGACCCGCGTTCAACTTATTACCCGCGTTCAGCTTATTACCCGCGTTCAGCTTATTACACGTGACGGTCCGTGATCGAGTGATGGAGGGTGACTTGGATTCCCGCCTTCGCGGAAATGACAAAGGACGAGCGGGAATGACGAAGCAGGGACGCGGAAATGACGGATCGAACCGCTTGGAAACCCATGAACCGGCACCCCCCAATGTCATGACGCCTTAGGTCCTTGTTTCCGGGCCCGGCATGTCTTGCCCGCAAAGAACGCGGGACGGAATTATTTTCCCTTCCGATTGCCGGTAAATGACTGGAAATCAAACCTTTGGCGTTGGCATGGAGTCTGCATTCCAGACGCTACAAGACGAATAAACCGTCTAAACGTCCGAACGGGAAAGCGATATCCTCATGTCCTCGTCCATTGACGGCCTCCCCGCCGCCACGCATCCCCACCCCGCGAAACCGCCCGCGCCGGAGTCCGCCGTGGGCGCGGCGGCCGACGGGGACGATGAGGACGGAGGCGTCAATTTTTTTGGAGACGACGGTTTCGACTTCTGGGACGTATTGGACATGCTTAACCCCCTGCAACACATTCCGGTGGTCGCGGCGCTTTACAGAGAAGCGACGGGCGACGAGATTGGACATCTGCCCCGCGTCGCCGGTTCAACGTTGTTCCTCGGACCCATTGGCGGCCTCCTGGCCCTCGGCAATTCAATAATCAAAGAAAGCACGGGCAAGGACGCCGGCGAATATGCGCTGGCCGCCATCGGCCTGGATTTCGGCGGCGGCGACACGCAACCCCTGACCCGGACCGCCGGGAACGAACCGGACGGCCCGGCCGCGCCGTCTGGCTTGGAAAACGACTCGGTCAGCGCCTGGGCCCGCGCGCGACAGGCCTATGCCGCCAGCCCCGGCAGCCCCGGCGAGCCATACAGTGAGCCGGGCGCCGTTCCGGCCGCGCCTCACGATATTGACGTTCTTCCCGATGGGCGGCCGGTCTCTTTGGCGGCGGAGACCCCCGCCGGTTACGCGGATTCGGCGAAACCGGCCCGGTCCGCCGCCGCCGTCTCATCCGCTGCGGACGAATCCGGCCCCATTCCCGACGTCACCGCCTGGGCGAGGGCCGAACTAGCCTACGCCAAAGGCGTTCGGACAACCGCGCGCGGACAGCCGATTTGGCCGGTTACGGCCGCGGCGCCCAATCCGGGCGGCGTTGAATTGACCAGCCTGTTCATGGAGCAGAAGGCGGCCGCCGACCAAACCTCCACCCCGGCGAACGGCGGCGGCGGCTCAAGGGGCCGGGAGTCCAGCGGTTTCAAAGGGGACATCCTAGAGCGCTGGATTCGCGGGCAGGCGGCCCTCCGGCACCGGGACCCCTCCCATCGTCCGAATCTGGCCATCTCGGCCTATACGGAACGGCGCTGAGCCCTTAGATTAGTTCCATGGATTGGATAATCACAGCGGACCGTCCCGGCGCGGTCATGGCCAAACTCGATATGGGCGGCGTCCTTCTGCCCTGCTGGCTGGGCCGCGGCGGGGCGTCCTCGGCCAAACAGGAGGGCGATGGGGCGACGCCCGCCGGAACCCACCCCTTGCGCCGCGTCATGTATCGTCCCGACCGGTTGGAACGGCCGGAAACCGGTCTGCCCGTCCTGCCTCTGAAACCGGCCCTGGGCTGGTGCGACGACCCGGCCAGTCCGGCCTATAATCGTCTAATTAGAAAGCCTTATCGATTATCCCATGAGGATTTATGGCGGGATGATCATCTTTATGATCTTATTGTCGAGGTGGCCTACAACGACGCGCCGCCGGTTTCCGGGAAAGGCAGCGCCATTTTTATTCATCTCTCCGGGCCTATCGGCGCGCCGACGGAGGGTTGCGTCGCGCTGCGGAAACCGCACCTGCTCCGCGCCTTGAAAAAAGCGGACCGGCTCACCCGGCTGCTCGTCAATCCAGATTAGGTTTTCCTTGCGCGATCTCCGAAGATCCCCGAACCGACCCGCACATGGGTGGCGCCGAACCGGACGGCGGTCTCGAAATCCGCGCTCATCCCCATGGAAAGCCCGGCGAGCCCGTTGCGTTTCGCCATTTCCCGCAGAAGCGCGAAGTGCGGCGAGGCCTCCTCATCGACGGGCGGAACGCACATCAGCCCCTTTACCGGCAGATTCAACCCGGTCCGGCAAAACGCGACAAAGTCGTCGGCCTGATCCGGCGAGACTCCGGCCTTCTGGGGCTCCGCGCCCGTGTTTACCTGAACGAAGCATTCCGTCATTTTGCCCGTTTCCCGGATTTCGCGCGCGATGGCCCGCGCCAGCTTTGGCCGGTCCACGGTCTGGATGACGTCAAACAGGGCGCACGCCCTCCTCGCCTTATTGGTTTGCAGCGGCCCGATCAAATGAAGGCGCACATCCGGGAAGGCGTCCCTAAGCGCCGGCCATTTTTCTTCCGCCTCTTGAACCCGGTTTTCGCCGAAGACACGCTGACCGGCCGCAAGGGCGGACCGAATGCGCGGCGCGGAAAAGGTCTTGCTGACGGCGACAAGGCGCACGTCGGTCGCGGAACGGCCGTCCGCTTCCGCCGCTTTCGAGATTTGGGCCCGCACGCCCGCCAGATTGGCCGGGATGTCCGGGAGAGCGCCGGTTTCGCCGCCCGGAGGGCTGGTGACAGAAGGCTGGAGGATCATCGGGGCGTCTTCTCTTGAACAATCAGGCTTTTGGACAATCAGGGAAGCATCAAGGCTTGGCGGGCGGCGGCCGCTCCCCCATAAAAGTTCAATGGCGAGAGTAGCAATCCCGCGCGGGCTTCGAAAGTCCGGCGTTCGGGCGTTTCCCGGCGTCGGCGTCATCGCGCGGTTTTCCGATCAGACCCGTTCGCCCGACCCGGCCGGGGCGATCCGGCGGCTTCCGCGCGGCGCCGTTTTCATTTTCCGCGATTACAATCACCCGAATCGCCTATCTCTGGCCAGACCCCTGCGCGCTCTTTGTTCGGAACGCGCCGTTGTGTTTCTCGTCGCTGGCGACGCCCGTCTCGCGAGACAACTCCGGGCGGATGGTCTTCATGTGCCGGATTGGATGGGACGGCGCGGGCCGGGTTTCTGGAAACGCCATTGGCGCGGACGCTGGGTGCTCAGCATGGCGGCGCATAGCGGCGCGGGCTTGCAAAGAGCAAAAAGGGCCCATGCGGATCTTGTCACGCTGTCGCCGGTCTTCTCCACGGCCAGCCATCCGGACGCGCCCGCGCTGGGCGCGCGCCGGTTCGCGTTGACTGCGCGCCGAAACAAGACCCGTCCCCTCGCGTTGGGCGGCGTCGGGCGCGAAACGCTGCGGCGGCTAAGGGGTCATCCCATACTGGGCGTCGCCGGGATTGGCGGTCTGCAAGATATTTTACGCCGGAGCCAAGCCCGTTAGCGGACAACCGCCGGAAAATCGGCGGCTTTGTATGATTGCCGGCCCTTCCATTTCCGGGGCGAAGGGCGTAATTAATGGACGTTCTCCAAAAGATCAACGGCGCGCCATGATCCATTCCCGATTTCGCTCTCTGCATCGATTAGCCGCCGGCGCGGCCCTGGCCGCCGGCCTGACGGCCTGCGCCGTCGAGAAAAGCGAGTTTGTCTATAACGAGGAGAACGTGGACACGGATTTTCAGAACCGCAACACCATCTTCGGCGCCGGCGGCCTGAATTTGTTCAACGACGATGGGCCGAGGGTCCAGGGCGGCGTGGCGGTCAACAGCTTCCTCTGGCGGGCGGCGCTGGACACGATTTCCTTCATGCCGATCTCCACCGCCGATCCCTTCGGGGGCGTGATCACGACCGATTGGCATTCGGCGGCGCCCGCGCTGAATGAGCGGTTCAAGGTGAACGTGTTTATTCTGACCCCCACCTTGCGGGCGGACGGTCTTCGTGTGTCCGTGTTCAGCCAGCGCAAACAGCCTGCGGGCTGGACCGACGCGGCGCTGCCTAACGGCACGGCGGTTAAGATTGAGGACGCCATCCTGACCCGCGCCCGTCAGTTGCGCCGCCAATCTCTTGAGGAATAACGCCGGGCGGACGGAGCCGGCCTCCCGTCCGCTGCGCGTTCTCACCCAGACTCATGACGGGAAATGGCGCTCCCCGCGACAACCGGCAAGGAGCCCGAATGGACCGTTATAATTTCAAAGAAGCCGAGCGGCGCTGGCGGAAAGCCTGGGAGGATCAGGCCGTCTTCAGCGCCGGCGTGGACCACGGCAAGGAAAAATACTTCGTGCTTGAGATGTTTCCCTATCCATCGGGCCGCATCCATATGGGGCATGTGCGGAATTACACATTGGGGGACGTCGTCGCCCGTTACAAACGGGCCAGGGGATTCAACGTGCTTCACCCCATGGGCTGGGACGCTTTTGGCCTGCCGGCCGAGAACGCGGCCATTGAGAACGGCGTTCATCCCGCCGTTTGGACGAAACAAAATATCGCCGCCATGCGCGACCAGCTTAAGTCCATGGGCCTCTCCTATGACTGGGACCGTGAGTTCGCCACCTGCGACCCCGGTTACTACGTTCACGAACAAAAAATATTTCTGGATTTTCTCAAGGCCGGGCTGGTTTACCGGAAGGAATCCTGGGTGAACTGGGATCCCGCCGAAAATACCGTTCTCGCCAATGAACAGGTCATCGACGGACGCGGCTGGAGATCGGGCGCTCTCGTCGAAAAGCGCCGGCTGAGCCAGTGGTTCTTGAAGATCACCGACTACGCGCGGGACCTGCTGGACGCCCTGAAGACACTTGACCGCTGGCCCGGCAAGGTCCGCGTCATGCAGGAAAACTGGATTGGCCGCTCGGAAGGCGCGCGCATCCGGTTCGTCATTTCCGGCGAGGCGGAACCGCTTGAGGTCTATACGACGCGCCCGGACACCATCTTTGGCGCCTCCTTCCTGGCCGTCGCCGCCAATCATCCGCTGTCCCTGAAGCTGGCCGCGACGAATGACGGGTTGAACGAGTTCATATCGGAGTGCAACCGTATGGGCACCAGCGAGGCGGCCATGGAGCAGGCCGAAAAGAAGGGTTTCGACACGGGCCTGACGGCGGCCCACCCCTTCATCAAGGGCAAGACCCTGCCCGTCTACGCCGCCAACTTCGTTCTGATGGACTACGGCGGCGGAGCTGTCTTCGGCTGCCCCGCCCACGATCAACGCGACTTGGATTTCGCCCGCAAGTACGCGCTTTCCGTGATCCCCGTCGTGGCGCCGGAAGGAACCGCCGCGGATAACGTGGAAATCGGCGCGGAGGCCTTTACCGGCGGCGGGGTGATTATCAACTCGGACTTCCTGGACGGTCTGGACGTTCCGGCGGCGAAAAACGCCGTCATCGACCGGCTGGAGGAAATGAACATCGGCGCGCGCGCGGTCAATTACCGGCTGCGCGACTGGGGCGTCTCGCGTCAACGCTATTGGGGCTGTCCGATTCCGGTTATTCACTGCGGTGATTGCGGTGTGGTCCCCGTGCCGAAAACGGACCTTCCGGTCACCCTGCCGGATGACGTCACCTTTGATCAACCCGGCAATCCGCTGGCCCGCCACCCCACCTGGTCCGACGCCGCCTGCCCCAAATGCGGCAAGGCGGCGAAACGCGAAACGGACACCTTCGACACGTTCTTCGAATCGTCGTGGTATTTCGCACGCTACACCTGTCCGCGGGCCGATGAGCCCTTGGAGAAAGAAGCCACAGACTACTGGCTGAGCGTTGACCAGTATATTGGCGGCGTCGAGCACGCCGTATTGCACCTTCTTTATAGCCGTTTCTTTACCCGCGCCCTAAAGAAATGCGGCTACTTATCTGTAAATGAGCCATTTACCGGCTTGATGACTCAAGGAATGGTCTGTCATGAGACGTACAGGGACGCGGACGGCAAATGGCTCAGCCCCGCCGACGTGGCGGTCGAGGGCGGCAAGGCGGTCTTGATCGGCACGGGGGCTCCGGTGACCGTCGGGCGCTCTGAAAAAATGAGCAAGTCCAAGAAAAACGTGGTGGACCCGGAAACCATCATGAACGCTTACGGCGCGGACACGGCGCGGTTGTTCATGTTGTCCGACAGCCCGCCGGACCGGGACCTGGAATGGACGGATGCGGGCGTCGAGGGGTCGTGGCGTTACGTGAACCGTCTCTATCGCTTGATCGCCGGCCCGCCCGCCGAACTGGCGCCGCCCGGCGCCGAAAAGCCCGCAGACCTCGGCAAGGCGGCGGCGGACCTCTACCGCCTGAGTCATAAAACCATTGCGGCGGTGTCCGGGGACCTGGACCGGTTTCGCTTCAACCGGGCCGTCGCCCGGCTGCGGGAATTCAGCAACGCCATTGAAAACCACAAAGCCGAAGGCGCCGACTCGGCCTGGGCGAGACGCTTCGCCTTGGAAACCCTGACCGTTCTGATCGGGCCCATGACGCCGCACCTCGCCGAGGAGTTATGGATGATCCTCGGCGCGGGCGGGGGTTTGCTGGCGAGACAGCCCTGGCCCCGGGCGGACGACTCACAACTGAACGACGATACGGTCACCCTCGCCATTCAGGTTAATGGTAAACTGAAGGGAACCCTGGAGATTCCAAAGGATCACCCAAGGGATCGAACGGAGGCCGCGGCCTTGGCGCTCGACAAGGTTCGGGCGGCCCTCGGCGGAACGCCGCCCCGAAAGGTGATCGTCGTCCCGAACAGGATTGTGAATGTCGTTGCTTAGAATTTTATTCCTCGCATCTATCGCCCTGGGAACGGCGGGGTGCGGCTTCCAGCCCATTTACCGCGCGCCGGCGGCGGGAGAACCCGGCGTGGCGGCGGAGTTGTCCCGGATCGGGATCGCCCCCGTTCAGGTCACGCGAAACAACAGGCTGGCCCGGCCCTACCGTCTGGGACAACAGTTGACCAACGACTTGCTAGATCTTTTAACGCCCCGGGGCCGGCCCGCCAGTCCGAGGTATACATTGCTGGTGCGGGCGTCCGAGAACAGACAGGATTTAGCCGTCCAGGAAAGCTCTTTCGCAACGCGGTCCAATCTCCGGTTACTGACTGATTATCAACTGACCGACAACCGGACGGGCCGTGTGATTTTCAGTTCTTCTTCCCGCGCCGTCAGCAGTTTCAATATCCTCGCCTCGGAGTTCGCCACGCTGCAACATCAGCGAAGCGCCCGCGTTCGCGCCATATCAAGGGTCGCCCAGGACATGCGGCTGAAACTGGCCGCCGCGCTTCGTGATCATCTGACCGGAAACGGTCTTAAATGAAGTTCAGCGGCGCCAAGGCGGACCGTTTCATCGCCGACCCGGGCGGAGACGTCGCGGTCGTCCTGTTGTTCGGGCCGGATCAAGGTCTGATTTCGGAGCGCGCCGATCTTCTCGCAAAAAAGATCGCCGGCGCCCTGGACGACCCCTTCTCCGTCGTATCCGTCACACCGCAAGCGATAAAAGCGGCGCCCTCCCGTCTCGCGGACGAAAGGGCCGCCATCGGTTTTGGCGGCGGAAGGCGCGTCATCAAGGTGCCGGACGCCGCGGACTCGGTGACCGCCCCGGTGGAAGCGGCCCTCGCGCGAGAAACAGGCGACGGGATCATCATTCTAATGGCGGGCGCGCTTTCACCCCGCTCCAGGCTCCGGAAACTCTGCGAACAGGACAAGGGCGCGGCCGCCATTGGCTGTTATCCGGACGACGCGCGCAGCGCCGGAGACCTGATTCGAAACATCCTGGGAGAACACGGGTTAACCGCGTCGCGGGACGCCCAGGCGTATCTGGTTCAACATCTGGGCTCCGACAGACGCGTGTCCCGGGGCGAGCTTGACAAGCTGGCGCTTTACATGTCGGATTCGGACAAACGCGAAGTTTCTTTGGACGACGCGTCGGCAATCGTCGGGGACACGGCCGCGTCCGCCATTGACGCCCTCGTCAACGCCGCCCTCACCGGCGACGCGCCGGCGATGGACAGACAACTGGCCCAATCCATGGCCGAAGGCGTTGGCGCCGTCCAGATTATCCGCGCCGTTCAACGCGCCTGCCACCGACTGCATCTGGCCGCAGCCGACATGGCGTCGGGCAAATCAGCCAGCCAGGCCGTCGATGATCTGCGGCCGCCCGTTATTTTCAAGGACAAACCGGCTTTCGCCGCCGCTTTGCGCCGCTTGCCCCTGAAACAGTGGCCGAACGCCATCCATATGCTGAGCGAGGCGGAGATGGCCTGCAAAACCACGGGCGCGCTCCCCGAGGCCGTCTGTCACCGCGCGCTGCTTCGCCTGGCGGCGTCCGGCGGACGCCGTTGATCGCAAGTTTCGCGAGTTTCATGGCTTGCTGAGCTTTTCCAGAAGATCATCCAACTGATCCAATGTCTGAAAATGAATGGTTACGAAGCCCTTTCCGCCATCCGATGTGATATTCACTTTCAAGCCCAGAACATCGGCGACGTCCATTTCCAGGTTACGGGTGTCCGCGTCCCCCGCTGCGCCGGTTTTTTTCACCGATGCGGCGGATCTCCCGCCGCCGCTGGATTTCGGTGCGGCCAGATCCTGGACCAACTGCTCGGTTTGACGAACGTTCAGCCCCTTGGTCACGACAGTTTTCGCCGCCGCCGCAGCGTCGGGCGCAGACAGAAGCGCCCGGGCGTGACCCGCGCTGATGGCGCCCTCGTTCAGCAATGTCCGCACCTGCGCCGGCAGCCGCAACAAACGCAGCATGTTCGCGACATGGCTCCGGCTTTTGCCGACCGTCTTAGAGAGCAGCTCTTGCGTATGCCGGAACTCTTCCATCAGGCGTTGATAGCCCTCGGCTTCCTCCAAGGGCGTCAAATCCTCGCGCTGAAGGTTCTCGACCAAGCCCACCTCGAGCGCTTCCCGATTGGTGAGCGCCTTTACCATGACCGGCACTTCATGGACTTGAGCCCGCTGCGCCGCGCGCCAGCGCCGCTCCCCGGCGATGATCTCGAACTCTCCGGTCTTGCCGGGATGCTCTCTCACCAACAAGGGCGATAGAACGCCCTTGTCCCGGATGCTGCCGGCGAGTTCGTCGATTTCCGCGTCGGACATGCGCCGCCGCGGCTGATATTCGCCCGGATGCAGGTGATGGACGGCGATCCGGCGAACGCCCCCGCCCGCAGGGCCGCCCGTCACAACGGGCGGTTTTTCGTCGCCCAGGAGAGCTGATAGACCGCGCCCCAACCCTCGTTTCTTCTCCGCCATGCTCCCAGCCCCCAAGGCGTCAGGCCGAGAGCCGGCGTTCACGATGAATGACTTCGCTGGCCAGGCTCAAATAAGCCCGCGAACCGGCGCACGCCGTGTCGTAGACGATCACCGGACAGCCATGACTGGGCGCTTCCGAAATCCGGACATTCCGCGGAATAACCGTCCGGTAGACCTTCTCGCCGAAATAATCCCGGACGTCGTTCGCCACCATGCCGGACAGATTGTTTCTTTTGTCGAACATGGTCAACACGATGCCCTGGATTTCAAGGCCCGGGTTGAAGGCGTTTTTGACCCGCTCAATCGTGGTCATCAACTGGCTAACCCCCTCAAGGGCGAAGAACTCGCATTGAAGCGGCACGAGAACCGCTTGCGCGGCCGCCAGGGCGTTCACCGTCAGCAACCCGAGAGCCGGGGGGCAATCGATCAGGATATAATCATAGTCCCCGGACGCGGCGCCGAGACGCCGGGAAAGCTGATGTTCGCGCCGGTCCTCATCGACCAGCTCCGGTTCGGCGCCGGACAAATCCAGCCCGGACGGCACGATCTCCAGCCCCGGAATGTCCGTCGCCTGAATCGCCGCCTGCAACGGGGCCGCGCCGATCAGCAGATGATAGGAATTGACGGCGCGCCGGTCCTTAGCGACGCCAAGCCCGGTCGAGGCGTTGCCTTGCGGATCCAGGTCGATCAGCAACACCCGCTTTTCCACGGCCGCCAGGGCCGTTCCCAGATTGACGGCCGTCGTGGTCTTTCCCACACCGCCTTTTTGGTTGGCGACGGCTATGACGCGGGCCGCGCCGCGCGCGGCGCCCGAAAGACTTTCTGTCATGATACTTTCCGCAAACCCTCGATTTCCAGAACAACGCCCGCCGGATCGGACCGGCTGGGGCGCCGGACGACGGTCATTTTCCATTGGTTTCGGCAGGCGGTCAATTCATCAGCGGCGGACCGGCCCTTCAAAAACAAGCATCTACCGCCGGGCTTAAGATGAAGGTGGCTGTATTCCAACAACTTATCCAATGGGGCCAGGGCGCGCGACGTGATCAGATCGGCGTCCCGAGCCTCAAGCGCCTCAATACGTTTCACGGCGATATCCACAGAGGCGTCCACAAGTCTCGCGGCCTCGCGCAAAAAAGCGGCTTTTCGGTGGTCGCTTTCGACCAGAACGGCCCTTCTGCCGCTCAGAATCGCCAGAATCAACCCCGGCAATCCGGCTCCGCTGCCCAGATCCATGATGATCCGGTCCGTGTCCCGGATGAACGGCAGCAACTGCGCGCTGTCGAGAATATGCCGGCGCCAGACGCCGCCCAGCGTCGCGGGGCCGATCAGATTGATTTTCGACTGCCATTTCCCGAGCAGCGCGACATAGGTCTCCAGCCGCTCCCGGTCGGAGTCGCCAAGACCCAGTTCCTCTTGGACGCGCCGCGCGGAGAAACCGTTCATTGTTTCACGTGAAACATGGCGGGGCTCAAGCCGCCGGCCGGTCCCGGCGCTTTTTCACATGACCCAGCAGCAGGGTCAGGGCCGCCGGCGTCACGCCTGAAATTCGTCCCGCCGCGCCCAGCGTCGCGGGCCGCGCGGTTTCCAGCTTCTCCCGCGCCTCGTTCGACAAACCGGCGACGGCGCCGTAATCCAAATCATCGGGCAGGCGCAAGCCCTCGTCCCGCCGGAACGCGCGAATATCCGCTTCCTGGCGTTTGACGTAATCCGCGTATCCAGCCTCGATCACGAGTTGATCCATGACCGGCGGGGGGATGTCCGCCGTCTCGGGCCAAAGGCGGCGGACGTCGTCCGCGTCAACGTTGGGATACGCCAGAACCCGCCAGGCGCTCCGCCGGACGCCGTCCCTGTTCACGGTCAGGCCCCTGGCGGCCAATTCGCCGGGCGTCGCCGTCGCCCGCGTCAACCGTTCCCGGCCGGCGGCCAGCGCGGCTTTCTTCCTCGCATGGGCCGACTGCCGTTGAAATCCGACCAGACCAACGGCCGCGCCTTTTTCCGTCAAGCGCTGGTCCGCGTTGTCCGCCCGCAACAACAGACGGTACTCGGCCCGCGACGTGAACATGCGGTACGGTTCTTGGACGCCAAGCGTCACCAGATCATCGATCATCACGCCGATATAGCCGTCCGCCCGGTCCGGCACGAACGTCCCGTCCGCTCCATCCGCCCCGCCGGCGCCAAGCGCCGCGTTGGTTCCCGCGATCAGGCCCTGGGCCCCCGCCTCCTCATAACCGGTGGTGCCGTTGATCTGTCCGGCGAGATAAAGCCCCGGCGCCCGCTTTGTTTCCAGCGTCGGTTTCAGTTCCCGCGGATCAACGAAGTCATATTCGATGGCGTAACCCGGCTGAAGCATGATGGCCTTCTCCAGACCCCGGATTTCCGCCAGCATGGCCAACTGAACCTCTTCGGGCAATGAGGTCGAAATCCCGTTGGGATAAACGGTGGGATCGTCCAAACCCTCGGGCTCAAGGAAAATCCGATGGCTCGACCGCCCGGCGAAGCGCGCCACCTTATCTTCGATGGAGGGACAATAGCGCGGTCCCGGTCCTTCGATCCGGCCTGAGAACGCGGGCGAGCGATGGATGTTCTTTTGGATCAGATCATGAACCTTCGGCGTGGTTTCGGTAATGAAACAGGATACTTGCGGCGTCGTGATCTTATCGGTCAGGTAACTGAACGGAGTCGGCGGATCGTCGCCCTTTTGCTCCTCCAGCGCGTTCCAATCGATGGTCCGCCCATCCAGGCGCGGCGGCGTTCCCGTCTTCAGGCGGCCCAGGCGAAACCCCAAATCATCGAACGTCTCCGCCAACCCGACCGCCGGCTTGTCCCCCGCGCGGCCGGCCGGAACGCGCCGCGCGCCCAGGTGAATCAGCCCTCTCAGGAACGTCCCGGTCGTGACGACGACCGCACCCGCGCGATATTCCTTGCCGTCCAGCGTCTTGACGCCGGCGGCGCGGCCGTCACCGGCCCGGATCAGATCGTCCACGGCGCCCGCCGTGATGGTCAGGTTTTCCTGTTCGGCCAGAAGCGCCTGGATCGCCTGGCGATAAAGCTTCCGGTCCGCTTGAGCGCGCGGACCCCGAACAGCCGGCCCTTTGCTCCGGTTGAGCATCCGAAACTGGATGCCGGCCTGGTCGATCGCCCGGCCCATGACGCCGTCCAGGGCGTCGATTTCTCTGACCAGTTGGCCTTTCGCCAGCCCGCCGATCGCGGGATTGCACGACATCTCGCCGATGGTTTCCGGCTTGTGGGTCAACAGAAGAGTCCGCGCGCCGACCCGCGCTGCGGCCGCGGCCGCCTCCGCGCCCGCGTGCCCGCCTCCGACAACGATCACGTCCCAAATCACATCCCAATCCGATCCATCGCTCAACCCGGCCAGAGACCCCGCAGGAGACCCCACAGGTCCGTCCCGATTCAAGAAACGTCATTCAAAAACCGTCATTCAAGAAACGCCGGACTTTATGGGCGCGGGCGCGGCGGGTCAAACGAAACGGAATTATATACGATCCCGCCCAAAACGCCGTTGGCCATAACGCCATAATAACCAGGCTTCGGAACCGCCGGATTAAATGATGCCTATTGCCAGAAGCATGGTCGGCGAGCGGCGTCGATATTCCGGCTTGACGCGGAGTCCGTAATGATTCATAAAAAGTTGGTGCCCCTGGCGGGATTTGAACCCGCATGGGATACTGAGCTCTCAGTACGTGCCCACCGGAGTGCAAGTCCGGCGCGTCTACCGATTCCGCCACAGGGGCGCTAGCTAATTAGAGTCGCCCCAATATCTGGGGCGACTCTTTTTTATAAAGCACAACATGAAGCGTGAGTCGAATCATTTAACATAAAAACAACCAAAACATTGAGTCCGATGAAGGACTTAGGGCAAATCGCCCTCTGGGCGGCGTTCCCGCCCCCACCTTGTCATTCCCGTTCTTTCTTTGTCATTCCCGCGCAGGCGGGAATCCAGCCGGACGGTCCGCATTGTTCCGGCCTGCCGGGAGTAATGATGGCCGTTCACGCGCGGCAATCACTCATGCGTGACAAAGGGTGGTCTGGACCCCCGCCTTCGCGGGGGTGACGAAATAAGTGCGCGGGGGTGCGGGGTGCGGGCGCGGGAGGCGACAAAATAATAATGCGGCGCGCGTGCATTCGCCCCATGCGAGACCGTCATACAAATCCCGCCCGCGCGGGAATGACGCGGCGGGTCAAACGAAACGCGCGGCCCGGTCCTGTCATGAGCCGAAAATATAGAACCAATCAAAATCGCTTATGTGGTTTTTGGTATTCGAAAGCCGGGGCAATCACATCATCTTGCGGCTGTCGGCGTTATTCGGCGATGTCCGGCGTTGTTTCACGTGAAACAACGATCCGCCAAACGGCGCTTACTTGCCGATGCAGAAATCCTTGAAAATGACGTCCAGAAGGTCCTCCACCCCGACGCGGCCGGTGATTGCGCCCAAAGCGCCGCTCGCCGCGCGGACGTCCTCGGCGACGACCTCCGGCCCCAGACCGTCCCGCCAGCCGTCGCCCGCCCGGACCATCGCCGCCTCAGCGTCTTCCAGGGCCAGGCGGTGGCGGGCGCGCGTCGGGGCGGGCGCGCCGGTCACGCCGGACAGCGCGGACACCCGCCCGGTCAGCCGGGACTCCAGCTCCCCCAAGCCGGACCCGGTTTTCAGCGAAATCGCCGTCACGTCGAACCCGGCCCAATTTTCCGGCGCGCGCGGCGACAGATCGGACTTGTTCCAGGCCACGACGTCCCCGGCCTCAAGAGAAAGCTCCGCAGCCAGGCCGCTTTCCGGTTCGGCCCGGGCCCCGTCGAGGATCAGAAGGCGCACGTCCGCGCCCGCCGCCGCCGCCTTCGCCCGGCGCACGCCTTCCGCCTCGACGGGGTCGTCCGTTTTCCTAACCCCCGCCGTGTCGGCGGCGGCGACCGGATAACCGCCGAGATTCAAGACGACCTGAACAACGTCCCGCGTCGTGCCGGGCGTGGCGGAAACGATCGCCGCGTCCCGCCCCGCCAGCCAGTTGAGAAAGCTGGATTTCCCGGCGTTCGGGCGGCCCAGTATCGCCAAACGGACGCCATCGCGCAGGCGCCGTCCCCGGCCATGGTCCGCCAGATGCGCCGCCAGTTCCTGCCGAACCCCATCCAGAACGGAGGCCACCTGTTCCGTCAAATCGTCCGGCAAATCATCCTCGGCGAAGTCGATGGCCGCCTCCAGATAAGCCGCCGCGCGAACCAGGCGCTCCCGCCAAGACGCGTAGAGCCGTCCCAGCGCGCCCTCCGTCTGGCGCAGAGCTTGGCGGCGCTGGGCTTCCGTCTCCGCCGCCACCAGGTCCGCGATCCCCTCCGCCTGGGTAAGATCGAGCTTGCCGTTCTCAAACGCGCGCCGCGTGAACTCTCCCGGTTCCGCCGCCCGGCACCCCGCGCGCCGCCCGATCGCCTGAAGCAGAGCCTCAATCACCGCCTCGCCGCCATGGACATGAAGCTCCGCCATGTCCTCGCCGGTGAAGCTCGCCGGGCCGGGAAACCAGAGGACAAGGGACTGGTCGATGGCCTCTCCCGCGTCGCGAAGGGTCCGGAGACAGGCCTTTCGGGGTTCGTGGCCGGATATGGGGCGGCCGGTCAGACCGGAAAGAACGTCACCAGCCGCTGGGCCTGAGATCCGGATGACGGCGACGGCCGCTCCGGCCCGGCCCGACGCCAGCGCAAAGATGGTTTGATCAGCCGTGGCGTCCGTCATTCATCCCGCCAAAAAACATTCTGACCAAAAACATTCTGGCCAAAAACATTCCAAAAAGCGTCTGGCGCCGAAAACACAATACGCCGTTGTTATTTGTCCGTTGGCCTCAACATAATATCATCCACACGGCCGCCGTCGCGGATATGCCGTTCCAACACCCGATCCACGTCTTCCCGGGTCGCGACCGTGTACCAGACGCCTTCCGGGTAGATCACGACGGCCGGACCCCGCTCGCAGCGGTCCAAACAGCCCGCCGAATTGACGCGCACGTTCTTAAAGCCCAGTTCCTTCGCCCGGGCCTTCATGTAATTGCGGAGCGTCACCGAGTTCTTGGCGGCGCAGCATCCGCGCTCATGCCCATCGGGGCGCCGGTTCGTGCAAACGAAAACATGCGCGTCGAAATAAAGCGCGGGGTCCGCGGGCGCAACGCGGTCATCAAGGGAGTCGTTCATTTCTTGGCGGATCCTTTATCGGGATCATCCGGCGCGCCGGTCATCCCCGGCCAGAACATCTTCCGCAACTGATCAAGGCCCTGAACGCCGGCGGGCATCCAGGTCTTGACCATGGTTTCCGGGTCCATGGCGTCCAGATTCGCGCGCATTCGTTCTTCCAGTTCGGCCATCAGGGCGTCTTGCGTGGGTTTCACGTCGGGCAGGCCGAAGAAAGCGCGCGCCTCCTCCGGCGTGCAATCGACATTCACCGTAACTTTCATGATCAAGTCTCCTGGTTCAGACGCCGCTTTGATCCATATCCTTGTAAGATGGCCCGCATGGCGCCCCGCCACAACGGTCATTTTCCGGCGAACCCCGCCAAGGTCCATGGTTTTCCGGTGACAGGAGCTCTTTAATGACCCGCAACCGCCTCGCCGAGGAAACCAGCCCGTATCTGAAACAACACGAGGACAACCCCGTGCATTGGTACGCCTGGGGAGACGAAGCGCTGGCGGCGGCGAGGGAACAAGACAAGCCCATTTTGCTGTCCATCGGGTACGCGGCGTGTCACTGGTGCCATGTCATGGCGCACGAAAGTTTTGAAAATGACGGCGCCGCGGCGCTGATGAACGAGCATTTCATCAACATCAAGGTGGACCGGGAAGAGCGGCCGGATATTGACAACATCTATCAAAACGCACTGGCCGTGCTGGGTGAAAATGGCGGCTGGCCGCTCACCATGTTTTTGACGCCGGACCTGGAACCCTTCTGGGGCGGCACCTACTTTCCGCCTGAAAGCCGTTATGGACGCCCGGGCTTTCGCCAGGTGCTGCTGTCTCTGTCCGAAACCTACCGGTCCGAACGCGGCAAAATCGCCAGCAACGCGGACCGGGTGAGGGACGCGCTCAAAAAACTCGCCACGCCGGAAGCCGGCGGCGGGCTGTCGCGTGAAATCCTCGATGAAACGTCGGCCATGGCCATCCGCTATGTGGACCCGATTCACGGCGGCGTCCACGGCGCGCCCAAATTTCCGCAGGTGAGTTTCTTCCAGGGCCTCTGGCGCGCGTACCTGCGGACCGGCGGCGCGCTTTTCCGGGAAGCCGTGACGGGCACGCTGAGCGCAATTTGCCAGGGCGGCATTTATGACCACCTGGGCGGCGGTTTCGCCCGTTATTCAACGGACGCCCATTGGCTCGCGCCCCATTTCGAGAAGATGCTCTACGATAACGCGCTGTTGCTGGAATTGATGGCGGAGGTATGGCCCAACGACGCGAGAGCCGGGGGCAATCCGGTCTATCCCGCCCGCGCCTCGGAAACCGTTGACTGGCTGATCCGGGAAATGCGTTCCAGCGACGGCGGCGCGTTCGGATTCATCAGCGCCTATGACGCGGACTCGGAGGGGGTGGAGGGAAGGTTCTACGTCTGGTCCGACACGGAGATCGGCGAGATCCTCGGCGACGCCGCGCCGGAATTCAAAAAGGCCTACGGCGTCACGCCCGGCGGAAACTGGGAAGGAGCAAACATTCTTAACCGTTCCCGGGACGCCGCCGCTTTCCAGGACCACGCCCTTGAGAAACGCCTGGAAGACGGCCGGCGGAAACTCTTCGGCGTTCGCGCCGGGCGTGTCTGGCCCGGCCGCGACGGCAAGGTGCTCGCCGACTGGAACGGCATGACCATCGCAGCCCTGGCCAAGGCCGCCGGAGCGTTCGACAGGCCCGGCTGGCTGGACCCCGCCAAGACCGCCTTTCAATTCGTGCTGGACAACCTGAGTCCCGAACCCGGGCGCCTGCTTCATTGCTGGTGCGATGGGCGGGCCGCGCACCCGGCGACGCTTGATGATTACGCCAACATGTCCCGCGCGGCCCTGATGCTGTTCGAGGCGACGGGCGACGCATCCTACCCCGCTCACGCAGAGGCCTGGATGGAGACCGTGGAGCGCCGCTATCGCGATCCGGAAAGGGGCGGCTATTTCCTGGCCGCCGACGACACCCCCGGCTTAATCATCCGGAACAAGGTCCATCACGACAACGCGGCGCCGGCCGGAAACGGCACGGCCGTCGAGGTGCTCGCGCGGCTTTATCATCTAAGCGGCAAGCCGGATTACGCGGACCGGGCCCGGCGCGCCATCGACGGTCTGGCCGGAACCGGCGCGCAAGACCGTGTTCATCAGGGCGCCTTGCTCGCCGGGTACGAGATCTTGGAATTCGGCGTTCAGGTGGTCATCGTCGGAACGGGCGGGGACGCCGATTCGCTTGCCGCCGCCGCCCGCCGGACAGGCCATCCGAACCTGGTGCTCAACCGGGTGGGCGGCGCGGAACCGCCCGGCGGCCATCCCGCCCATGGCAAGGGACCGGTCGAGGGCAAGGCGGCGGCCTACGTTTGTGTCGGAACGGCCTGTTCGCCGCCGATCACCGATCCGGACGCCCTGGGCGCGGCGATCAGGAAGCGCGTCTGACGGGGGAAACCTATCTGGACGCTCCGGCCGGGCTGGCGCCGGGCCGCGAGGCGGCGGACGCCGCCGTCCGCGCGGCCTGGATCGATTCGAAAACCCAAAAAAGGGCGGGCCCCCCGCCCGTCCTGGAGAACAGCCCGGCCGGAGCGTCCCTGTTTTGAACATTGCCCTTCCCAACCGAAACCGTCATGTTGGGAACGTCCGTCAATCAGCCTTCCAGACACAACCCGATCCAGACACAATTCGATCAAGGAGAACATCAATGGTGAAAGCCGTGCGCATTCACGAAACCGGCGGACCTGAAGTGCTGAAGGTCGAGGATATCGAGGTCGCCGCGCCGGGCGAGAGCGAAATCCAGATCAGCCAGAGCGCTTGCGGTCTGAACTATATCGACACCTATCTGCGCTCGGGCCTTTACCCCCTGGACGGCTTGCCGGTGGTTATCGGCATGGAAGGGGCCGGGACGGTCTCCGCCGTCGGCGCTGGCGTCACGGACATGAAAGAGGGCGACCGGGTCGCCTATCCCATGAACGTAGGCGGCTATGCGGCGGTCCGGAACATTCCGGCCTGGCGCGCGGTGAAGATTCCCGCCGCCATCGACGACAAGACCGCAGCGGCCATGATGCTGAAGGGTATGACCGCTTATTACCTTTTGCACCGGACGTATAAGGTCCAGCCGGGCGAGCCCGTTCTGGTTTACGCGGCCGCCGGCGGCGTCGGCCAGATTCTGTGTCAATGGGCTAAAGCCAAGGGCGCGGTCGTAATCGGCTGTGTGGGATCGGACGCGAAAGCCGAAATCGCCAAGGCGGCCGGCGCGGCGCACGCCATCAACTATTCCACGGAGAACATTCCGGAACGCGTCAAACAGATCACCGGCGGCGAGGGCGCGGCCTGCGCTTACGACTCCATCGGCAAAGCGACCATGATGGACAGCATCGACAGCCTGCGTTCCTTCGGCGCCTACGTTTCCTACGGCAACGCCACAGGCAAACCCGATCCCCTGGATATCGGCGTGCTGGCGCCTAAGGGCTCCCTCTATGTCACCCGCCCGACGCTGGCGACGCACACCTCGACCCCCGAACTTCTGCGGGAGGCTGGCGAGGGCGTCGTCAACGCGGTCGCGGACGGCGCGGTGAAAATCGCCGTCAACCAGGAATACGCCCTGGACGACGTCGTGCAAGCTCATACGGACCTTGAGGGCCGCAAGACCACGGGCTGCACAGTGTTGATTCCATAAAATCTCCAACGCCTTTTTGTCATTCCCCCGGTTATTATTTTGTCACCCCCGCGAAGGCGGGGGTTCAGCGCGACGGCCCGCGTTCCGGCCTGTCATGAGAGATGGCCGGTCATACGTGACAAAGGGTGGTCTGGATTCCCGCCTTCGCGGAGGTGACAAAGCGGGGGCGAGGGGGTGACGGAATAGAATCAGGGGTAGCGGACCAGAAAAAACGCTCCGCCACGCCGGAAAGCGCCGAGCGGAGGAACCGCCGCTCACTCACTCAGCGCCCGCCGCCGGGGAATATATCGTCGGCGTCTACCGCCGAGGCGATTTGATCCTGATCTCTTTTTTTCGGACTCCGGCTTGCCGCTCCGCGTTAGGAACTTGCCGGCAGCCCCGAAAACAGTGGGCGCCGTTAATGCCCCGGCGACCCATGGTTCGCCTATCGCCCGCTGCGCCTCGAAACCAAGCTCCTCAATCTCCCAAGAGTGACGATGGCTTTGCTCTTTTACAGCCAGAGCGAAGAAAAGATTGGCTCTGAACAAGAGCCCAGACAGTCTCCACAGGCAAACCGTCCATCACCTTTTGGTCAAGTTTCAAGGTGGGCGTCGGAACCTGGTTTTGGTCGGCGTCAACGGCCTTGGTTGAGGTCGCCTTGCGCCGTGGCTTTTTCATCGAATCGTCTAAATCCCGCAATCATGTCCTCACCGATTATTTCGTTATCCGCACGATACATATTTGGGATGGCGCCTGGGCGCGAACGCAGGCGCGCCCAATCGTGAAATCACACCCAAATCCGGCATAAACACACGCAGAAAACCGTCGTTCACCTCAAGGTTCTCCGTCAGCCGATTTTTCATTTCGCAGTAAGAGACAAAAGCCCAACCCGGTTATTTCCAGCGCAATCCGCATTAGCTGAGACCCTATGATGGGGCCGCGATTCAGCGCGGCGGCAAGCATTTCCCCCGCCTTGCGCTCAAATCGTCAACACGGCCTTATTATGTGACGGCAATATCGGAACCGAAATGAGCAGATCGGTCATCCGCATCATTAATGATCGTCAACTATTCATAGAGTCGAAGAACTCGGCGTTGTTCTTGTTTTCCTTCAGCTTGGACAGCAGGAAATCCATAGAATCCGTGGCGCCCATCGGCATGAGAATCCGGCGCAGCACCCACATCTTCGACAACACGCCCTTCTCGACCAGAAGGTCCTCTTTCCGGGTGCCTGATTTGGTGATGTCCAACGACGGCCAGGTCCGTTTGTCCGACAGTTTGCGGTCCAGAATGATTTCTGAATTGCCGGTGCCCTTGAACTCCTCGAAGATGACCTCATCCATTCGCGAACCGGTCTCGATCAGGGCCGTCGCGATAATCGTCAGCGAACCGCCCTCTTCGATGTTCCGGGCCGCGCCGAAGAACCGCTTCGGCCGCTGCAGGGCGTTGGCGTCCACACCGCCGGTCAGCACCTTGCCCGAAGACGGCACCACCGTGTTGTAGGCCCGGGCCAGGCGGGTGATGGAGTCCAGCAAGATCACCACGTCGCGTTTGTGTTCGACCAGGCGCTTAGCCTTCTCGATCACCATTTCCGTCACTTGGACATGACGCGTGGCTGGTTCGTCGAAGGTCGAACTGATGACCTCGCCGCGCACGGACCGGTCCATGTCCGTCACCTCTTCCGGCCGTTCGTCGATCAACAGAACGATCAGATAGCACTCCGGGTGATTGGCCGCGATGGAGTGCGCGATGTTTTGCAGCATCACCGTCTTGCCCGTCCGGGGAGGCGCGACGATCAAGGCGCGCTGGCCCTTGCCGATCGGGCAGATCAGATCCAGCACGCGGGACGTCGGGTCCTTGTGTTTTGGATCATCGATTTCCATCGCCAGACGCTCTTCCGGATAAAGCGGCGTCAGATTGTCGAAGTTGATGCGGTGGCGAACCGCGCCCGGATCCTCGAAATTGATGATGTTAACCTTCAAAAGCGCGAAATAACGCTCGCCGTCTCTCGGCGCGCGAATTTCGCCCTCAACCGTATCCCCCGTGCGAAGACCAAACCGCCGCACCTGGCTGGGGGAGACGTAAATGTCGTCGGGACCCGGCAAGTAGTTCGCCTCGGGAGAACGCAGGAAACCGAAGCCGTCTTGCAGCACTTCCAAAACCCCATGGCCAAAGATGGCGACGTCATTCTCCGCGAGCTGTTTCAAGATGGCGAACATCATGTCCTGGCGCCGGAGCGAACTGGCGTTTTCAATCTCCAGTTCTTCGGCGTAGGCCAGCAGATCGGCCGGTGATTTTTCTTTCAGTTCTTTCAGGTTCATGGGCGCGTCAACTCGGGGACAGATGAAAACCGGGTGGCGGGATTTGGAACGGGGCCGCGCGCGAGGCGGCTTTTATTCAGGTCATCGGGCCGGGAAAGATGATCCGATTCAAGACGGGGACGGGGTTGAGATGGGAACCGGCGCGGCGGGATCGGGAAAACGCCCCGTTTCCCATCGGCGTGGGCGTTTGGACCACCCGCCGGACGCATGCCCGTTCTCTTATGGAACGGCTCCACGGTTCTGTTCGGGAGGAAACCGCTAACACGTACCGGGCCGCCACCCGTTAGTCAAATGAAGAATTTGGGGAACGGTTCACTGAAACCTCAATCCTAGAACGGCTGAACGACGGCCATAACCACCAATATGATCATCAACAACGTTGGCACCTCGTTGAGAACGCGAAAATAGACATGAGTTTTTTCATTCAGATCGGCCTCGAACAAGCGCCGGTGTCTCGCCATCGTCATATGCGATCCGATCAGAGCGAAAATACAGACAAGCTTCACGTGAAACCAGCCTTGGCGCCAAATCTCCGGTCCAAACCCGGCGGCCAAAACCGCGCCGGACAGGATCGAGGCGAGCATCGCCGGATTCATGATCGCCCGCATCAAACGCCGCTCCATCACCTTGAAGGTCTCCGACTGATCCGACCCGGCTTCCGCAGCGCAATGATAAACGAACAGCCGGGGCAGATAGAGCAATCCCGCCATCCAGGCGATAATGCTGACGACATGGAACGCCTTGATCCAATCGTGAGCGGGTGAACCGGCTTCCATCATATTTTAACGCGCCCTTCGTCCCTAATCGGCCGCCGCAGTTTCCCCGGTCCCGGCGCAGGGACATTTAATCCATTTATCGGGACAGATCCGCCGGCCGCTGGGATGGGCGCAGTCCAGGCCGCCCGTTGACGCGACTCGAACCAGACGGGCCAAGCCTTCGATAAAGAGCGGATGCGTCTGCACCGCCGGAACACGGACATAACCCGGCAGATGATGTTCCTCGGCCAATTCCCTGTATTCGATATCAAGTTCGACCAGCGTTTCGGAATGTTCCGACACGAAAGCTAGCGGCACGACGACGACCGCGACGCGATCTCTGCCCGCTCGTTCAATTTCCTCATCGGTCGATGGACCAATCCATTCCAGCGGCCCGACACGGCTTTGATAACAAACAATCCACTCAAAGGCCGTTTGATCCATCCCCCCGACAATCGCCGCCGCCGTTTGCTCCACTTGCCATTGATAAGGATCGCCGGCGTTGACGATCTTCTTCGGCAGCCCGTGAGCGGAGAACAAAATCCGGGGCTTCTTTCCGTCAATCGTGGCTTCCGCGACGCCTTTCGCGATTAGGTCCCGTTCCGCGGCGACAAAACCCCGCTCCGTCGGATAGCAACCCAGCGCGCGGGTCGGCGCGGTGATTCCCACTTTCTTGGCGGCCCGGCGCCAGTCCTTCAACGACGAACCTGTCGTCGACGTCGAGAACTGCGGATAGAGCGGCAACAAAACAATCTCGTCCGGCCCGAAATCTTTCACCGCCCGCGCCGTCTCCCCGCTCATCGGATGCCAATAACGCATACAGATGAAGACCCTGCTCTCCACCCCCTTTTCCCTCAGCGCCTCCTCCAGGGCGGAGGCTTGCGCTTCCGTCTGGGGGACCAGGGGCGAACCGCCGCCAAGGTTCGAATAAATCTCGCGCGCGATGGGCGCGCGGCGCGCCGAGATGAACTTCGCCAGCAGCCAGCGAACGGGAGCCGGCGCGCCGATTATGGCCGGATCGTTGAAAAGGTTGAACAGAAACGGTTGGACCGAGTCCGGTTTATCCGGACCGCCGAGGTTGAACAGAACAACGGCGCGTTTTGTTGTCATCAATCTGGAAACTTCAAAGATCTAATGGAAGGAGCGATGATATACCGGATCAACCCCGCGCCCGGATCACATCCAGCACCCGGCTGACGTTCCCGGGCGGCGTTTTGGGAATAATACCGTGACCCAGGTTGAATATAAACGGCGTCCCTTCCATCTCGTCCAGCAAACGATTGACGGCCGCATCCATCCCCGCGCCGCCGGCGGCCAGTAAAATATTATCCAGATTGCCCTGAAGCGCGCAACCCGGGGGCGCTTGATCCTTGATCCAGCCAAGCGGCGTTTGCGGATCAACGCCGATCCCGTTCACGCCGGTCTCATGAGCGTAACGGCCATAAAGCGCGCCCGCTTGTCTCGGAAAACCGATAATGGGAATGGACGGATGCCTCGCCCGAACGCTATCGACGATCCGCTTCGTGGGTCTGATTATGTAGCGCGCGAATAAATCCTCCGACGCGACGCCCGCCCAGCTGTCGAACAATTGCAGCGCTTCCGCGCCCGCTTCGGCCTGAGCGCACAAATAATCCGTCGTCGCGCCGACCAGAATGTCGATCACCCGTTCAAAGGCTTCGGACCGCGAGTACGCCCATTCCTTCAACGTCGCGCCGTCTTTCCCGCTCCGGCCCTCGAACATGTAAAACGCGACCGTCCAAGGCGAACCAGCGAAACCGATTAACGCCGTTTCCCGCGGCAGTTCATTCCGAAGCCGCGTCACCGTCTCGAACACCGGGGCCAGATGGTCCAGCACCCGGTCCGCGTCCAGGGCGTCAATGTCCGCGTCCGCCTGGATGGCTCCCAGAACCGGTCCCACCCCTTCTTGGAATTCGACTTTTTGGCCCAAGGCGTCCGGTATGACAAGAATATCGGAAAACAGGATCGACGCGTCGAAACCATATTTCCGGATCGGCTGGAGCGTCACCTCGACAGCCAATTCGGGGGAATAGCAAAAATCCAGAAAGTTGACCGCCGTTTTCCGGACCTCCCGATACTCCGGCAGGTACCGCCCGGCCTGGCGCATCATCCACACGGGCGGAGGGGAAAGGGCTTCTCCGGACAGAACACGCAACAGTTTCTTCACACGTTTTCTCTTTCCTTTACGAACCAAGTTCGGCGGGTTCATCCGGGTCCGATCAGCCTTGGAACCAAGCAACCCCTAACATTTATATATTTTTATAAGAAAGGTTGTAGTGGTTGTTGGACAACAGGAAACCGGGGATTAAATCAATCCCTGTTCCATCCCCGGATTATCATCATGACGGAAAACAACATGCCCGATCCGGGATAACCGCGGGAGTGATCTGGAAAAATTCCCGGATTCGCGTCGTTCCCGTAACGGCTGTTGAATAGAGGATAAAGGGGATAAACCCTTACTTCCGTCCGCTTATACCGGTAATGGAAATGACTGGATAGTGTTTTACAGTCCGGCGGCGGCTGTGTATCCATGAGCGCGAACCGGAATGGAATGACCCTGTTTTCGGTAATTTCCGTGTTATCCCCACTTCGTCCAGTGGACATCCCAGGCATGAAAGAGTTCCATATTCACTTGGTTTCCGACTCGACTGGCGAAACGGCCGTTCTTGTCGCCCGCGCCTGTCTTTCCCAATTCGACGGAATTGTTCCCAAAGAACATGTCTGGTCCATGGTTCGTTCTCAAGACCATGTGTCAGAAGTCGTCGCGGCGATCCGGGAATATCCAGGCGTCGTGCTCTACACCCTGGTGGACCCGGACATGCGCCGGCGCCTGGAAGAGGGTTGCCGGCGTTTGATGGCGCCGCATATCCCTATTCTGGATCCGGTGCTTTCCACATTGGGCGGCTATCTGAACGCAAAAGTCCATGCCCGTCCAGGCGGTCAGCATCTGCTGGACGCCGATTATTTCAAACGGATCGAGGCCATGCACTTCGCTCTTAGTCACGATGACGGCCAGTGCGCCTGGGACATTGATGACGCGGATGTCGTTCTGGTGGGGGTATCCAGGACGTCCAAAACGCCGACCAGCGTTTATCTGGCGAACCGCGGCGTCAAGACGGCGAACATCCCCTTCGTGCCCGGGGTGGCGCCGCCGGACTCGCTCTTGAAGGCCTGCGGTCCGCTGATCGTCGGCTTGATCAATGATCCCAGGCGTCTTGTAGAAATCCGGCGCCAGCGCTTGAAACTTTTGAATCAGGACGATGGCGGCAGCTACGTGGATATCGACGCGGTAAAGCAGGAACTCACGGAGGCCCGGCGTTTATTCTCCAGGCACGGATGGCCGGTGATCAACGTCACCCGCCGATCCATTGAGGAAACGGCGGCGAACGTTCTGCAGCTCTACGCGAAGCGCCAGGGCGCGCCGGGGCAAACCGCTTGATGACGTCGGCGGGGAATCGTTTCGTCCTTGCCTCGGGCAGCCGGGCGCGGGCGGTCGTGCTGAACGGCGCCGGACTGACGTTCGAACAGATACCCGCCGGCGTTGATGAAGACGTAATCAAGGAAGAAGCCCGGCGGAGCAACCGCGCTCCGGAACGAACGGCGCTGGATTTGGCCGTGGCGAAGGCGCGCGCCGTCGCGGCGTCCCGCCCGTCCGACCTTATCTTGGCGGCCGATCAACTTCTGGTTCTGGAAAACGCGTGGTTCGGCAAGCCGCCGACGATGGACGCCGCGCGGGAAACCCTGTCGGCCCTTTCCGGAAAGACCCATCACCTGGTGAACGGAGTGGTGTTTCTGCGCGGCGGCGCGGTTCATTGGGAGTTCTCGAACCGGGCCGCCTTGACCATGAGACATCTGAGTCCATCCGCCATCGACACGTATTTGGTCCGTGCGGGCGAGACTGTGTTGACCACCGCCGGGGCCTATCGGCTGGAAGGTCTTGGCGGTCAATTGTTTGAAATGATCGAGGGCGATACGTTCTCCATAATGGGCCTGCCGCTGACGCCCGTGGTTACGGAGCTCGCCCGTTTGTCGAGCGAGTTCGGCGTCGCCTGCGGCGTGATTGGAAAGTAAGGCGGAGAAGAATGACCGGCCGATCCGGGAAAACCAAGGTGGCGGGCGTCATGGGGTGGCCTGTCGGGCATTCGCTTTCTCCCAGGCTTCATGCGTTCTGGCTGGACCGCTTGGGCGTCGATGGCGTTTATGTGCCGATGCCGGTCCGCCCTGAAAGGATCACCGAGGCGGTTCGGGCCCTCCCCGCGTTGGGCTTCCGGGGCTGCAACGTCACCATTCCCCACAAGGAGGCGGCCCTGGAGGCCGTTGACGAGATAAGTCCGGCTGCGCGGCGTATCGGCGCCGTCAATACGATTATTGTGGAAGACGGCGGCGGGCTCGTGGGCGGCAACACGGACGCCTTCGGTTTCATGGAAAACCTGCGTCTGGGCGCCCCCGATTGGGACCCAGGGTCCGCGCCAGCCGTGATTCTCGGCGCCGGCGGGGCGGCGAGAGCGGTCCTAGCGGCCCTGATTGACGCAGGCGTCCCGGACGTCCGGCTCGCCAATCGAACGGACGCCCGCGCGGCGGAACTGGCGGCGGTTTTTGGCGGACCCATTACGGCGGTCCCCTGGGAAGGCCGGGAGGCGATCCTCGAGGAGGCCGGCCTGTTGGTGAACGCCACGAGCCTCGGCATGACCGGCAAGGACCCGCTGGAGATCGGCTTGTCCAATTTGCCGGAAACGGCGGTGGTGACGGACATTGTTTATAACCCGTTGACCACGCCCCTGCTGAACGCCGCGAAAGAGCGCGGCAACCCGGTTGTCGATGGACTGGGGATGCTGCTTCATCAGGCGCGGCCGGGATTTGAGGCCTGGTTCCAGGCGGGCCGTCCCGAGGTCACGGACGAATTGCGCGGCCACGTTCTGGCCGGGCTGGGCCAACGCGGATGAAAATCGTCGGCCTGACGGGCTCCATGGCCATGGGGAAATCGACGGCGGCGGGAATGCTGAGACGTTTGGGCGTCCCCGTTCACGACGCGGACGCCGCCGCGCACGGGCTTATGGCGAGGGGCGGCGCGGCTGTTCCTGAAATCGAAACGGCCTTTCCCGGCGCGGTGAGGGACGGAACCGTGGACCGTCAAACCTTGGGCGGAGAAGTTTTCGGAAACGACGCCGCGCTCGAAAAACTCGAGGCTATTATCCATCCGGGGGTCCGCCGGTCAGAAACCGCGTTCATCCAGCGCGAGCGCCGCCGCCGAACGCCTATCGCCGTTCTGGATATTCCGCTTCTGTTCGAAACCAACGGCGAGAGCCGGTGTGACGCGGTGATCGTCGTAAGCTGTCCGGACCGGATCCAGCGCCGCCGCGTTATGGCCCGGTCCGGCATGACGCGGGAGAAGATGAAGACCATCCTGGCCCGTCAGACGCCGGCCGGGGAAAAACGCAAACAGGCCGATTTCGTCGTTCAGACGGGGCTCGGCAAGGGGTATACTTTCCGCTCCCTTCGCCGGGTGCTGAGGACGCTCCGCGCCTGACCCTTTCTGGAATCACCCGAACCCTTCCGGAGTCAAAGGCGGACCATGCGCGAGATTGTACTGGATACGGAAACGACCGGCCTTGATCCCCTGAACGACCACCGGCTGGTGGAGATCGGCTGTGTCGAGTTGGTCAACCATGTGCCAACGGGCCGGACGTATCATCAATACGTCAACCCGGAGCGGGACATGCCAGAAGAAGCATACCGGGTTCACCAACTCTCTGGGGAGTTCCTGGCCGGCTTCCCGGTCTTCGCGGACGTCGCCGACGCATTTCTCGAATTCATCGGCGGCGCGCGGCTGATCATTCACAACGCGCCCTTCGACATGGGCTTCATCAACGCCGAACTAGCCCGGTTGAAACGTCCCGCCGTGCCGATGGAACGATCGACGGACACGGTCGCCATGGCGCGGCGGAAGTTTCCCGGCGCGCCCGCCGGCCTTGACGCGCTTTGCAAGCGGTTCGGGATCGATAATTCCCACCGGAAACTGCACGGCGCGCTGGTTGACGCGGATTTGCTGGCGTCCGTTTATCTGGAGCTGATCGGCGGCCGCCAACCGGATTTGGAATTAGCGAAAGACGCGGCGGCGGAAGACGGCGGCCCCGTCCAGACCGCCAACGCGGAACCGCGTCCGGCGCGCCCGCACGCGCCGACTAAGGAGGAAGCCGCGCGCCACGCGGCGTTCCTGGAAAAAGTGAAGGAACCGGTCTGGCGGACCTGATCCCGGACCCGCCTACGCTTTTTTGTCCCCGCCGCTAAGCTCTATGTTCCCGGCGTTCTGCCGGTAGAGCGCCATGAAATCGATCGGGCCCAGCATCAGGGGCTGAAAGCCGCCGTCGCGGGTCACATCGACGATCACGGCGCGGGCGAATGGGAACAGCAAACGGGGACATTCGCCGAACAGGATGGGGCCCTGGTATTGTTCCGGCGCCTGGACGCCGAACACGCCGGCGTACTTCAGATCCAGGATATAGGCGACCTGAGCGCCCACGTTCGCTTGCGCGTTGACGTAAAGCACAACCTCGAAAACATTGTCGGCGGCGCCGTGCACTTGGACATCCAGGTTTAGTTCCATTTTCGGCTGATCGGACGGCGCCTCGATGAAAATGTCCGGCGCGCCCGGAACCTCGAACGAGAGGTCCTTGATGAACTGGCCGTTCACGTTAATCTCGGTTTTAACTTCTTCCGGCGCTTCTTCGGCCATGGCCTGTTTCTCCAGCATGATTGGCGGTCGAGTGCTGTTACCACCTTTCCCGGGGGAGCGGCAAACGGTTTGACCCGCCCGGGCGCGTCAACGGGGACCGGTTTGGCGGTTCGAAGAGTCTTTCATCCGTTCTGGGCCGATTTCCTCGAAATCGCCGTCAATGACCGGCCCCGGCCGGGACCGGTCAAAACCTGGCCCGCCGCCATCCATGCGCATGGAAACGCCCGGGGAATGCTTAAAGGCGTTGAACAGCCGTGTCCCGAGCCCGCCTCGAACCGGGGGCAGCATGAGCGCCAAACCGAAAACGTCCGTCACGAACCCTGGTGTGAGAAGCAGGGCGCCCGCGAACAAAAGACAGACACCTTCCAAAAGCTCGGCCAGGGGAAGCTCGCCCCGATTGGCGGAGGCTTGCGCCCGGCGCAGTGTGTTGAACCCCTGTTGGCGGAGCATCGCCGCGCCGGCGGCGGCGGTCAGGATGACGATCCCGATCGTTGGCCACAATCCCAAATAGCCGCCAACCTCAATGAAAACAGCGATTTCCATGATCGGGACGATAATGAAGGCGAGAAGAAGAAACGGCACGGCGGGTTGTTCTTTCGCGGGTTAGGGTCTATGTCTGGCCTGCGGATATGATCTGTTTCCGCCGCCATATATGGATATGGTTGGAAAACCGGTTGAATGGTAGGCCCGGCGCCGTAAAGCTGGCGGAATGATCCGGAAAGTGTGATACAAGAGACGACACAAGGGAAAATTGCTTTCGCCCGGAACGGTTCTCCGGGCCCAAGATGACGAGAGGGCCTGACGGCCATGGAAGGCTTTCAATCCATTGACATTATACTGTTCGCGATGATCGCGGCGTTCCTGGTGCTGCGTCTGCGCGGCGTGCTGGGCCGGCGCGACGGCAACGAGAACACGACGCACCGCGACCCGTTCCGGCCGCGGCGGGACAACGACGATAACGTCATCCAGATGCCGGACCGCGCCAAGGCGGATGGCGAAACGGAACTGCTTCAACAGGCGGCCGGCCCGCAAGCTGACGACGATCCGCTCGGCGCCGGGTTGATCCAGATCCGCGTCGCGGACCCCGCCTTTGATCCCGATGAATTCGCCGCCGGCGCGCGCGCCGCCTTCGAGATGATCCTGACGGCCTTCGCGAAGGGCGACGCCGGAGCCTTGAGGCCGCTGCTGGACGACGCGGTGTTCGGTAATTTCCTAGACGCGATCAACGCGCGCGAAGCCGCCGGCGAAACCGTTGAAGACACCCTGGTTGGGGTCAAAAGCGCCGACATCATGGAAGCTTACATGGAAGGCCGCGTCGCCCACGTGACGGTCAAATTCGTGACCGAACAGGTGAACGTCACGCGCGACGAGGCGGGCGAGGTTATTGACGGTCATCCGAGTCAAGTGGTCACGGCGACGGATTTCTGGACCTTCGCGCGTGACACGAAATCCCGTGATCCCAACTGGCAGCTTGTCGCCACGCACAGCCCCGAGTGAGACGCCCGGTGCCAAGGTTGGCGAAGCTTACCCTCCGGAGTCTGACGCTCTTGAGCGCGGCGTTTCTCTCCGCCTGTTCACTGGCGCCTCTCCGCGACGCCGACGCGCCGGAACCGCCGGAAGAGCGGCTGACCCTGGTCAAGCACGAGTTCACGGACCTGGCCGGATGGAAAAGCGATAATCACGCCAAGCTGCTCGGCGCCTTTCTGAAGTCCTGTCCAGCGCTCCCGGTCGGCCGGGATAATGAATTGCTTGGCACGCGCGTTGTCCATGGGACCATGGGTGATTTGAGAAAAGCCTGCGAGGCTGGCGGACGGGTCAGCCCGTCGAACCGCGCCGCCGTTCAATTTTTCTTCGAGCAGACCTTTCAGCCCTATCTGGCGCGAAACGGTCTGGAGGAAACAGGCAAATTCACCGGATACTATGAAGCGGAAGTCCGGGCTTCCTATGAGCCCGACGGCCGGTATCGCTACCCTATCTATTCCCGGCCCGCCGACTTGATTCCCGTCAACCTGGGCGGCTTCGACCCTGAGCTGAAGGGCCGCCGGCTGGCGGGGCGGTTGGTGGATGGGAAGCTTGTTCCCTATCACACACGCGCGCAAATCGAGCGGGGCGCCCTGAAGGGACAAAACCTGGAAATCCTTTGGGCGGACAACCTGGCGGACGTGTTCTTTCTGCACGTCCAGGGTTCAGGCCGGGCCGTTTTGCCGGACGGATCGGAGATTCGGTTGGCGTTTTCGGGCCGGAACGGCCACCGGTACACGGCGATCGGGCGCGAGTTGGCGGCCCGCGGGATTCTGAAGCTTCAAAACGTGTCCCTGGACACCATCCGGACATGGTTGAACGACAACCCGGTCGCCGGAACCGATTTGATGCAACGGAACAAGTCGTTTATCTTCTTCCGTCTCAATCCTGGCAAGGGCCCAGTCGGCGCTCAGAACGTCGTGCTGACGGCGCGCCGTTCCATGGCCGTGGATCCCAAGTTCATCAAGCTTGGCCTGCCGGTCTGGCTTCAGACGAAGGACCCCCGCGACCCGAGCGGCGAAACGCCTCTTCGCCGCGGCGTCGTCGCTCAAGACGCGGGATCCGCCATCAAAGGCCCCGTTCGCGGCGATCTTTACTGGGGAGCCGGCGTCGAGGCGGAGCTGGCGGCGGGCCGGATGAATGAAAAGGGCGTTTATTACCTGTTATTGCCGAAACCCTAGCGGATCGCCGGAAGAGATAGAGTCCATGGTTCCCAAATCCCCGCGCACCGGCTTGTTCGTCACGTGTCTTGTGGACTTGATGCGGCCAAGCGTCGGTTTCGCTGCGGTGAAGCTTCTAGAAGACGCCGGCTGCGTGGTCGAGGCGCCGATGGCGCAAACGTGCTGCGGCCAACCGGCCTATAATTCGGGCGACGCGGGCGGCGCCCGCGGCATCGCGAAACAGGTGATCGAGGCGTTCGAGGAGTACGACTATATCGTCGCGCCCAGCGGGTCCTGCGCCGGCATGATCTCGCACCATTATCCGGGACTGTTCGAGGAAGACGGCGTCTGGTCCGCCCGGGCCGCCAAAATGTCCGAAAAGACGTATGAACTGACTAGCTTTCTGGCGGACGTGATGAAAGCGCCGCCGGTGGACGCGGCGTTCGAGCGGAACGTCACGTATCACGACAGCTGTTCGGGATTAAGGGAACTGGGCGTGAAGGTTCAACCCCGCGCCCTTCTGGAATCGGTGAGGGGCCTGTCGCTGACGGAGGGCGAAATCCCGGAAACCTGCTGCGGTTTTGGCGGCCTCTTCTGCGTCAAATATCCGGATATTTCCGAACAGATGGTCAACAACAAAGCCGAGGATATTGAAAAAACCGGCGCGGACGTGCTGCTGGCCGGCGACATGGGGTGTTTGCTGAACATGGCCGGGCGCTTGAAGCGGCGCGGCTCATCTGTGGAAGTCCGTCATGTGGCGGAAGTTCTGGCGGGGATGACCGGGGCGCCGCCCATCGCCGAGGGCCGCGCGCGCGAGGATGACGACTGATGGAAAGCCGGACCCGGACGTTCAAGGACAACGCCAGGGAAGCCCTTGGAGATCGACGATTGCGCCAGGCGCTGGACATGCTGGCGGGCGGATTTCCCGTCAAACGGCTGGAAGCCGTCGCCCGCCTGCCCGAGTTCGAGGATCTCCGCGACAAGGGCCGGGACATCAAAAACCATGTTCTCGAACACCTGGACCTTTATCTCGAACGCTACGAGGCCCGGGTGAGGGAAGCCGGCGGCCATGTTCACTGGTGCAAGGACGCGGCGGCGGCGCGGGACAGGATTCTGGAAATCTGCCGGAACGCGGACGCGAGGACCGTCACCAAGTCGAAGTCCATGATCGGCGAGGAAATCGCCCTCAATGAGCATCTCGAAAAGAATGGCGTCACGCCCATTGAGACCGACCTGGGTGAATACATCATTCAACTTCGTGGCGAACCGCCCAGCCATATCATCGCGCCAGCCGTTCACTTGACCAAGGGCCAGGTGGAGGAAACCTTCCGTGAAAAGCACGACGATCTGGATCCCGGCCGGAATCTGGACGATCCGCGCTCACTTCTGGAGGAGGCGCGGGAAAGGCTGCGTCAAAAGTATCTCGACGCGGACGTGGGCCTGACGGGGGCGAACTTCCTGATCGCCGAGACGGGCTCGAACGTCCTGGTCACGAACGAGGGCAACGCGGACCTTACCTATTCCCTGCCCCGCGTTCATATCGTCGTCGCCAGCATTGAAAAGGTCGTGCCCACCCTGGAGGACGCGTCCACCATTCTGCGTCTGCTGTCGCGATCAGGAACCGGCCAGGACATTACCGTCTACACCACGTTCTGCACCGGTCCGAAACGTCCCCATGATCTGGATGGGCCGGAGGAATACCACGTCGTTCTTTTGGATAACGGCCGGACCGATCTGCTGGGCACCGAGTTTCAGGAGATGTTGCGTTGCATCCGTTGCGGCGCGTGCCTCAATCACTGCCCGGTTTATAACGCCATCGGCGGCCACGCCTATGGCTGGGTCTATTCGGGGCCGATGGGCGCCGTTCTGACGCCGGGCCTGATCGGCGTTCACGAGGCGGGGCATTTGCCGAACGCCTCGACGCTTTGCGGGAAATGTGAAAGCGTCTGCCCCATGCGGATACCGTTGCCGAAAATGCTCCGCGCCTGGCGGGAAAAACAATTCGAGCGTGAAAAGCGCGCCTCCGCCGGCGGGCGGATCCTGAAGGCCTGGGCCTGGCTCGCGAAACGGCCCGGGCTCTATCGGATGCTGACCGGTCTTGGCGTTGGCGTCATGGCGGAACTGGCGGGCGGAAAAGGGAGATTCCGCTGGATGCCGCTGGCGGGCGGGTGGACGGGCGCCCGCGATTTGCCGGCTCCCCAGGGGGACAGCTTCATTTCCGCCTATCACAAGGGACTCCGGGGGGGCGGCGTCAATCCGTTGACGGGGGGGCTGCGGAAATGAGCGGCGCGCGGTCCGAGATCATGGGCGCGATCAGACGCCGGTTGAAAGCGTCCGCGGATGACGGAACGCGCGCCAAAACCGTCCGGGACCGGATCGCGGCGCATGGCCGGAACCTGATTCCGGGACGCGGCCTGGCTGATCGGGATGACCTGGTTGACCGCTTCCAGGGCGAGGCGGAACGGGCGCACGCGACGGTCGCCCGGGTGGCGGCGAACAAGGACATTCCCCGCGCCGTCGCCGATTATCTCGCCTCGCGAAACCTGCCGGCCAGGGTCAAGCTGACGCCGGATCCCCTGCTTCGGTCCGCGGACTGGGACTCGGCGCCCACGCTGGAGCGGCGGACAGGCAAGGGTGACGGCGCGGATACGGCCGGCGTCAGCCGTGCGTACGGCGGGATCGCGGAAACCGGCACGCTCTTCTTCACATCCGGGCCCGACAATCCGACCACCAACAATTTCCTGCCGCTCACGCACATTGCCGTCGTCCGGGCTTCCGATATCGGCGGCTCATATGAAGATATGTGGTCGCGGCTGCGCTCGGAGCGGACGGGGAAAGAGGGCGGCGGCGGCGAACGGTTCATGCCCCGCGCCGTCAACTGGATCACGGGGCCGTCGCGGACGGCCGATATCGAGCTGACCCTGTTCCTCGGCGCCCATGGGCCCAAGAACCTGCACATCATTGTGATTGAGGACGATGAAAACTGAACGGCGCGCCAAGGCCCTGACGTCCGAGGACGCCCGCCTCTGGCGGCGGGTCACCGGAGATGTGGAGCGCCTGGAAGGCCGTGATTATGATCCTTCGTTCGAGGATTTGCCGTCCCCGTCCCGCGAACAGGCCGCCATCCCGGGGCGCGAACCGCCATCGCCCCCATCGCCCCCGCCGCCGCCGGGGATTTCACGGACAACGGTCTTGAAACCCCTTACGCATGGCGGGGGGCCCGGCCTGGATCGCCGGACGCAAACCCGCATGCGCCGGGGTAAGGTGGAGATCGAGGGCCGGATTGATCTTCACGGGCTTTCGCTGACGGAGGCGGAACGCGCCCTTGACGCCTTCTTGCGGTCATCGTTCCGGCGGGGCCGCCGCGCGGTTCTCGTGATCACGGGCAAGGGCGCGCGCCTCGACGGCCGGATCGGGGCCATCCGGCAAGCGGCGCCGGGGTGGCTCAACGGGCCGGGCCTTCGCCAGTTTGTCCGGGGCTTTTCTCACGCGGTCCCCAAGGACGGCGGCGAGGGCGCGCTTTACGTGCTGCTGAAACGCCGGAAACACGGGGACTGATCAATGACGCCCTTTGGCGAGAAAATCAGAGAACTTCGGAAGAGCCAGGGCGTGACGTTGAAGAAGATGGCGGAGGACCTCGGTGTTTCATCCGCCTATTTCTCGGCCCTGGAACACGGCCGCCGCGGCCGGCCGTCCCCTGGCCTCGTTCAGCAAATCACCGGCTATTTCAATCTCATGTGGGACGGCGCGGAAGAATTGAGGGACCTCGCCGAGTTGTCCCATCCGCGGATCGTCGTGGACACGGCCGGACTGACTCCCAAGGCCACGGAACTTGCGAACCGGATATCCAGGGATATCCGGGCGCTTGACGAGGACACCATCGATTGGGTTTTGGCCGAGATCAAGGGCCGGGCGTCCGTCAAGAAAATCGGCGGGCCGGCGCGCTAGGGTCCGGCCTTGATTGAGCCGCCAGATTGGCGCCGCTCGGGTCATGGATTTGTCCCGGGGTCTGTCCTGGAGTGACGGTCGGCGCCGCAGGCCGCGCGGCCCACGTTTCGGCTTATCTTGAGGGACGGCCCGTCATGCGTGACAAGAGGCGGTCTGGACCCCCGCCTTCGCGGGGACGATAAATAATAACGCGCCAGGGGCGCATGGGCGCGGCGGCGGACGCAGGGGTGAAGGATCAAACCTCTTGGGAGCCGGTAAACCAGCGCCGCCTAATGTCATGAAAACTTAGAGAATAAACCTCGACAGATCGGCGTTCTTGGCCAGCGGCGCGACGCGCTCCTCGACATACGCCTTGTCGATTTCGATGGATGCGCCGGATTGCTCGGATGCGGAAAAACTGATTTCCTCTAGAAGCTTTTCCATCACCGTATGCAAGCGCCGCGCGCCGATGTTCTCGACGCCCGTGTTGATCTCGACGGCCAAATCGGCCAGCGCGCCGATGGCGTCGCCGGTGAAGGTAAGCGTGACGTCCTCCGTCTTCATCAACGCCTGGTACTGTTTCAACAGCGACGCTTCCGGTTCGGTCAGGATTCGGACGAAATCATCCCGGGTGAGAGCCCTTAGTTCCACCCGGATGGGCAGGCGGCCTTGAAGCTCCGGCAACATATCGCTGGGTTTCGACACATGGAAGGCGCCGGACGCGATGAACAGGATATGGTCCGTGTTCACCGCGCCATGCTTGGTGGAGACCGTGGCGCCCTCGATCAGCGGCAGCAGGTCCCGCTGCACGCCCTCGCGGCTGACGTCGCCGCCCTTCATTTCGGACCGGGCCGCGATTTTGTCGATTTCGTCCAGAAAGACGATGCCGTCGTTCTCGACCGAATCGATGGCTTCCGCCACGATATTTTCCTCGTCGAGCAGATTGTCCGCTTCTTCCTGAACCAGCAGTTCATAGGATTCGCCGACCGTCATCTTTTTCTTTTTCTTCTGTGGGCCGAAGGCTTTTCCCATGATGTCGTTCAGATTCAACATGCCGATCTGTGAGCCGGGCATGCCGGGAATCTCGAAAGACGGCAAAGCGCCGGGACCGCCTGCGGCGGCGACCTCAATCTCGATTTCCTTGTCGTTCAGTTGGTTTTGGCGAAGCTTCACGCGGAAGGACTCCCGTGTCGCCGAGCCCGCGTTCCCGCCCACCAGCGCGTCCAGAACGCGCTCTTCCGCCAGCACTTCCGCCTTCGCCGTCATCTGTTTGCGCTGCCGGTCGCGGATCATGTGAATGGCGGATTCAAGCAGATCCCGGATGATTTGCTCCACATCCCGGCCCACGTAACCGACTTCCGTGAATTTGGTGGCCTCGACCTTGATGAAGGGGGCTTGAGCGAGCTTAGCCAGACGGCGCGCGACTTCCGTTTTGCCGACGCCAGTCGGACCGATCATCAGAATGTTCTTGGGCAGGACCTCCTCCTTAAGCGCGTCGGGCAGCCGCTGACGGCGCCAGCGGTTCCGAAGGGCGACCGCGACGGCTTTTTTGGCGTCCCGCTGACCGATGATGTGGCGGTCCAGTTCGGAAACGATCTCGCGCGGGGTGAAACTGGTCATGAGAGAACCCACCTAAATGCTTTCAATAATGACGTTTTCATTGGTGTAGACGCAAATGTCCGCCGCGACGGCCATGGATTTCCGGGCGATTTCCTCCGCGCCCAGACCGTCGATATCCATCAGCGCCCGGGCTGCGGAGAGGGCGTAATTACCCCCTGATCCAATCCCGATCAGGCCGTCTTGAGGCTCCAACACGTCGCCGGTGCCGGTGAGGACCAGCGAGACGTCCCTGTCCGCCACGGCCATCATCGCCTCCAGTCTTCGAAGATAGCGGTCCGTCCGCCAATCCTTGGCCAGCTCCACGCACGCGCGCGTCAACTGTGCCGGGTGGGCTTCCAGCTTTTGTTCCAGACGCTCGAACAGCGTGAAGGCGTCGGCCGTCGCGCCGGCGAAACCGGCGACCACGCCGCCGCCGCCCAGGCGCCGGACCTTGCGCGCGTTCGCTTTGACGACCGTGTCGCCGAGGGACACCTGGCCGTCGCCGGCGACGACGACGTGACCGTTTTTCCGCACGGCCAGAATGGTGGTGCCGCGCCATGAGGAGATGTGTTCGGAGGGCAAGGCCGGGTCCCCGTCCAGGTTGGAACGTGAAAAACGTGAAGATGATATAGGCCGCGTTTTCGAATCCGAAAGCGGGGAGGGTTTCGTCCGGCCTAGATCCCGCCCGGCTTGATGTGGCCCCAGAGCCGCCGCCAGCCCGCCGGTTTGTTCCATTTCCGCCGCTTGGGCCATTTACGGGTGGGGTCGTGGACCGCCCGGCCGTCGCCGAGATGGCGGACGGCGGGCTCGTTCAGAATGGCGCAGTAATAACCCAGCTCCCGGTAAGTCACGGAGATGTCCAGTTCGTTGGTGAATCGGCCATATCCGCCGATTTTTCGATAATCCGACATCCGTTTCAGACCCGGATTGAATGAAAAGTGGCCCCAATCCAGGCTGTCCCGGCACACGGCGCGGCGGATGGCGTCCTGAAAAGGTCCCGGAACCTTTTCCCAGGTGAAAATCCCTTCCGCGTTCGCCGCCTTTTCCGCGATCATCCAGGTCTGGATAAGCCGCTGATCCCATTCCAGATGCGGTTTGGTTTCCTCGATGAAGCCCGGGCGCGTGAACAGCCAGTCGTCCTCGCAATGAAAGACGTAGGGCGTATCGACCAATTCATAGGTCTCGACGATGGAGCGGATTTGACCTTTCTTTTCCCGGTTCAGGCGCGGCGTGACCCTGCCGCCCCAGGTTTTTTCAAGATGCGTCCAGCAATCGGGGTCGGCCGAGTCCTCCACCAGCAGGTGGCGCTCGATGGGATAGGTGTTGTGGGTGAAAAAGCTCTCCAGCGTCTCATCCAGCAAATCCATCCGGCCGCAACTGGTCAGAACGAAGGTGACGTCACTTGCCATGGTCTGGCTTATCCTCTACGTCTCTCGGCCTGTTTCGCCGTTCGGGGTCCCGTGTATGGCCGGTATGCTGAAAAAATTCAAAGAGAAATGGATCAAGCCGACGCCGATTTACAAACGCTACCGTGTTTGGAAGGCGAAACCGCTGCGATCAAACGGCGGCTGGGGCGAGGATATCCTGTTGCACCGCTTGTTCACCAAACGCGGCGCGGCCTGGGGAACGTTCGTCGATGCGGGATGTAATCATCCCATTATCGGCAATGTCACTTATGCGCTGTATCAGGCCGGCTGGCGCGGTCTTAACATCGACATCACGCAAGGAAACATTGATCTTTGCAACATGTTTCGGCCGCAGGATAAAAACCTTCGGTGCGGCGTGAGCGCGCGGGCGGGCGAACTCACGGCCTATATTTTCGACCCCGGCAGCGGCCTGAACACCTTGAACAAGGATCACGCGCTGGAGTGGAGCGGCCGCATCGGCAAGCCGTTCCGGGAAGAGAAAGTCCCCGTCCGGACGCTTGACGACGTTATCGGGGCCGAACTGCCCGACCGGTCTATCGACTTGATCACGATCGATGTGGAGAGGCATGATCTGGAGGCGCTGCGCGGGCTCGATCTCGATAAACACCGGCCGAAAGTCGTCATGGTCGAGGTTTTGATCGACACGATGGCGGATCTGATCTCAAGCGGCGTTTACAAACACCTTCTCGAGCGGGGCTATGTCTGCATTGCTCAATATCGCGCGACGGGTTTTTTCGCCCGCGCCGATTGGGATTACAAGGTGTGACCTTGTCGATTGTGTGGGTTTGAAAGGCGGACCGGACAAAGATGGAAGACGCGAAGATGGAGGGAACGGCGCGAACGGCGGTGCTGCCGGTTCTTGGCAAAAACATCGTGATCGTCTGCGAGTCGGAATTTGAACGGCGCTTCGTTCGGATATTCGAGCAAGAAGGCTGGGAAACGGACCTGTTCCAGTTTCTGGCCGCCCATGCGCCGGGGCGGGTGTTCATCGATATCGGCGCCTATGTCGGCTGGACCGCGATATTTGCCCTGCTGTCGGGGGCGACGAAATGCCACGCGTTCGAGCCCGACGATATCGCGCATGAATCCCTGGTCCGTAATGTCGAACTCAACGGCCTTCGAGACAAACTGCGGGTTCACCATTACGGTCTTTTGCCGACCGCCGGGGAAAGGCGGCTCTACAAGCGGTTCGCCTTTGGCGACAGCGCGTCCAGCGTGTTCGACGCGGACGATATCGTCGAGGGGCGGACGAGAACGGAATCCACCGCCGCGAAATTCCGGGCGTTCAAGGACGTCGTTCCGGAAATTCGGGACGCCGGCGTCGTCAAATGCGATATTGAGGGGGCGGAGTATCTGATTTACAAAGATCTTCTCGGGTTTTGCCGGGACCGGAAAGCCTACCTCGCGTTGTCTCTGCATCCCCATGTCCTGGGCAGGAAGGTCTTCAAACTTCTGGGATTGTATAAAATCCTCTCGCAAATGATCGGCGCTACGGTGTATCTACCCGAGCCCGTCGTTCTGAGTTGGGCGAATTTTATCCCGGTCGCCCGCCGGTTCCGGTCGGGCCGGGGCGACATTCTGGCGAAGTTCGACTGAGTTTCTCTGCTCGAAATGTTCGTTGTTCTTGGTTATGACCACTCGATGGCATCCGTGCATCCGGAGAAAAAAATGAGAACCGGCGGTGTTGAACGCACAACCAAGGAAACCAGCATTTCCGTCGAGTTGAACCTCGACGGCGCGGGCCAATACGACGTCGAGACGGGAATCGGCTTTCTCGACCACATGCTGGAGCAGTTCTCGCGCCATTCCCTGATGGACCTGAAGGTCCGCGCCAAGGGCGATCTCCACATCGATTTTCACCACACAACGGAAGATGTCGGCATCGCGGTGGGCGAGGCGGTGACCAAGGCCCTGGGCGACCGCAAGGGAATCACCCGTTACGGTTCGGCCATGATTCCCATGGACGAAACGCTCAGCCGCGTCTCGATGGACATTTCCAACCGGCCCTACCTGATTTGGAAGGTGGATTTCACCCGCCCGAAACTGGGCGAGATGGATACGGAGTTGTTCAGGGAATGGTTCCAGGCCTTCGCGCAGGCCGCCGGCGTAACGCTCCACGTCGAGAACATCTATGGCGAGAACAACCACCATATCGTCGAATCCTGCTACAAGGGACTGGCGCGAGCCTTCCGCCAGGCCATTGAGATTGATCCGCGCAAGGCGGATGAGGTTCCCTCGACCAAGGGCAGACTTTAAGAAGTTTGGATAAAGACTTCTAAAATGACGACTTATTCTGTTTTTATGCGCTCGCCGCCCGTGGATGTGGACACGGACATACGGATTCTGTCCGACCGGTTCGACTGGGCGGCCTTTCTGTTCGGCGGCGCCTGGGCGCTCTGGCGCGGCATGTGGGCGCCGGGCGCCGCCCTGCTAGTGGCGGTCCCGGGTCTGGCCGCCGCCGCGGAAGCGGTCCTGCCCCAAGGCGGCGTGATCCTCTATCTGGGTCTTAGCGTCCTGATCGGACTTCGCGCCTCCGATTTGCGGGCCTGGCGTCTGCTGCGCGGCGGCTATTCGGAGCGCGGCGTCGTGGAGGCGTCCGATCCGGCGTCTGCGCTTCGGAAATTCTGTCTAATCGACGCGGCCGCGGCCCGGGACCTGGTTCGGGCGGTTTCCGTTCAAGGGCGCCGGGCGTGACCGTCGCCATCATTGATTATGGATCTGGCAACCTTCGGTCCGCCGCCAAGGCGTTCGAGCGCGTTCTGGCGGAAAGCGGCGACTCCCGCGCCGTCAAGGTGACGGCTGATCCGGATGTGGCGGCGAAGGCTGATCACATCATGTTGCCGGGCGTCGGCACCTTCGCCGATTGCAAGCGGGGTCTGGACGCCGTTGACGGCATGGCCGGGGCGCTGACCGACGCGGTCGTCAAGCGCGGCGCACCGTTTTTAGGGGTTTGCGTCGGGGCCCAGCTAATGGCCGGCGCCGGGTTCGAGTTCGGCGAAACGCCCGGGCTTGGCTGGATCAACGGCTGCGTTCGCGCCTTGGCGCCGTCTGACAAGTCATTGAAAATTCCCCATATGGGCTGGAACGACCTCAGCATCCGGGCGTCCGGCCACCCTGTCCTGGCGGGGTTGGGCGCCGGCGATCACGCCTATTTCGTCCACTCGTATCACATTGTCGCCGACGACCCTGCGGCGGTGCTGGCGACGGCGGATTACGGGGGTTCCGTGGCGGCCGTTGTCGGCCGGGACAACATGGTGGGCACGCAATTCCACCCCGAAAAGAGCCAGACGGTCGGGTTGCGGCTGATCGCCAATTTCCTAAAGTGGCGTCCGTAAAATAAACCACAAAGAGTTAAAAATAATATGATTTTCTTTCCCGCTATTGACCTGAAGGACGGCCAATGCGTGCGCCTTTATAAGGGTGAAATGAACCGGGCGACCGTGTTTTCCGACAATCCGGCGGCGCAGGCCAGGACGTTTCAGGACGCCGGCGCTGAGTGGCTGCACCTGGTGGATCTCAATGGCGCCTTCGAGGGCCGGTCCGTCAACGGCGAGGCCGTGGACGCCATCCTGGACGCCCTGGACATCCCCGTGGAGTTGGGCGGGGGCGTTCGCGACCGGGAAACGCTGGAAGCCTGGCTGGAGAAGGGCGTGCGGCGCGTGATCCTGGGCACGGCGGCGCTGCGCGACCCTGGCCTGGTCGTCGAGGCTTGCCGCGCCCATCCGGGCCGCGTCGCCGTCGGCGTCGATGCGCGGGACGGCAAAATCGCCGTCGAGGGATGGACGGAAACGGCCGGCGTCACCGCGCTCGAACTTGCCGGGCGGTTCGAGGACGCGGGCGTCGGCGCGCTGATATTCACGGATATTTCCAAAGACGGCGCGATGGAGGGGCCCAACGTGGACGCGACGCTTGAATTGGCGCGGAGCACCTCCATTCCGGTCATCGCGTCCGGCGGCGTCAGTTCCATGGACGACTTGCGCGGCCTGAAGGCCAGAGGCGGCGGCGTCCTGGAGGGTGTGATCTCGGGTCGTGCGGTCTATGATGGGACGGTCGATGTGGCCGAGGCGGTCCGATTTCTTGCCTCCTGACCTTAAAAAAAGATTTTATTATGTTGAAATGCCGTATTATTCCGTGTTTAGACGTCAACAAAGGCCGGGTGGTCAAGGGCGTCAACTTCGCCGGTCTGATCGACGCCGGCGATCCGGTGGAGCAGGCCAGGGTCTATGACGCGGCGGGCGCGGACGAGCTCGCCTTTCTGGACATCACCGCCAGCCACGAGGACCGGGAGACTATTTTCGACGTTGTGGCCCGGACGGCGGAGCAATGCTTCATGCCCTTGACCGTCGGCGGCGGAGTGCGGACGGTGGACGACATCCGGAAGCTCTTGCTGGCCGGCGCGGACAAGGTTTCCATCAACACGGCCGCCGTCGAGAACCCCGGATTCGTCAAGCGGGCGGCCGAGAAGTTCGGCGCCCAATGTATCGTCGCCGCCGTTGACTCCAAACGGGTTTCCGGCTCGCGATGGGAGATTTTCACCCACGGCGGGCGCAAGAGAACGGGACTGGAGACGGTTTCCTGGTGCGAGAGGATGGTTGAACTGGGGGCTGGCGAGATTCTGCTCACTTCCATGGACCGGGACGGCACGAAAGAAGGCTTCGACATTCCCCTCACCCGCGCCGTCGCCGGCGCGGTTCCGGCGCCGGTGATCGCGTCGGGGGGCGCGGGCGCCCTGGATCATTTGGTCGAGGGCGTGACGAAAGGCCGGGCGTCCGCCGTCCTGGCGGCGTCCATCTTCCATTTTGGCGAGTATTCCATCGGCGAGGCGAAGCGGTACATGGCGGAAAATGGGGCCGCGGTCCGCCTGGACGGGGAGGCGGCTTGAATGGCGGGCCCGGAAACCTTGAGCGAGCTGTTTGCGGTCATCGAGGCGCGGAAAGGCGCGCCGCCCGATGAAAGCTATACGGCAAATCTTTACTCCAAGGGTTTGGAGAAAATAGCTCAGAAACTGGGCGAAGAAGCGACGGAGGCCGTGATCGCCGCCGTGGCCCGGGACGGAAAAGCCTTGGCCGCGGAAAGTGCGGACCTTCTCTACCACTTGCTGGTCCTTTGGGCCGCCAAGGGCGTGCGGCCGGAGGACGTTTATGCGGACCTCGCCAGGCGGACCGGGCAATCCGGCATCGCCGAAAAACGCCGCCGCTCCCGATCATGATCGCTTAATTCCGACGGAGGATGTCATGGCTTACGACGATCAAAATGTGTTCGCGAAAATCCTGCGGGGCGAGATTCCTAACAAAACCGTTTATGAGGACGATCATGTCTTGGCCTTCGAGGACATCCAGCCGCAGCGCGCGACCCATGTTCTGGTGATTCCTAAAGGCGCCTACGAGGGGTTCCAGGATTTTGCCGAAACGGCCTCCGATGAAGAGATTACCGCTTACGTGCGGGCCATGGGGAAAATCGCCAGGGACCAGAGCGTGTCGGACAGCGGCTATCGCGTGATTTCAAACTGCGGCGCGCACGGTCATCAGGAAGTGCCTCACTTGCATTTTCACATCGTCGGCGGCGAACCGGCCGGGCGGATGCTGGGCGGGAAGAACGGGTGATCGCCGGACGCGGATGCGAAACAGGACCGCGCGCCGGTTCGCCCATGCGCGCGCGTTCGGATGGATGCGGCGCGTTTTGGCGGGGCCGGGGCCGGAGGGCTCCGTTTTGTCGTCCCCGCGCGTCCTCGCTCCGCCCTTCCCGCGCGGGCGGAAATCCAGCGCGGCGGACCGCGTTCCGGCCAATCATGAGCGGCACTCAATGATCGGGTGACAAAGGGCGCCCTGAATTCCCGCCCGCGCGGGAAGGACGGCCCGGCCCGTGCGGGATTTTCTGTGCCCCCCGGCGGCGCGGAGGCGCGACCCAACAATGGCCCGCGTTCCGGACGCCCTTTCCGAGGCCGCGCCGGAGTCTCAAGCCGCCTGAACCGTTACACGCGCCGATTCAATGTGTTCCGAAGGCCCGATTCGGGTTATAGTCGAATAAGTGTGGGCGGCGATTTGACGACAGTGACCCGTTGAGCCAATTGGCGCGATAAAAATTTAATAAAACAACGGGTTAATCGCCATCCAGGCTAAATTTTCCGGGCCGGTCCCGGGACAATAAGGGAAATATCGGGACAATAAGGGAGATATAACGATGACCGCCTTTGCTCACGGCGACCCCCGCGCTCCAGAGGATCTGATTTTTCTGCACCGGCCAGGCCGGTTGGATTATCTGATCATCACCGATGCGGATAATCTGGAAGTGACCATGTCCTCTCATGAGGCGATTTTTGGCCATGGCCTGGAGGCCGCGGCCTCGGCGGCCGTTTTCGCCGTCGCCAGCCAATTCCAGCAGTTCGACCAAATACGGGATATCATCAAAGAGTCGGGCTTTTTCATCTGCGCCTATCCAAAAAAGGACTAGCCCCGCCCGTCGCCGAGTCCCGGCGTCCGCCGGCGGTAAGAGACGGCTTCGGCGATATGACGCCGGTGAATCCGTTCGCTTTGATCCAGGTCCGGGGGCGTTTGGGCGACGCGCGGCGCGCGGTGATACGCTCTCGCCGAAAACCGCAACCGGTCTGCGGCCCGCGTCAGCAATTGACGCCCGGCGTCCGCCGGCGGTAAGAGACGGCCTCGGCGATATGACGCCGGTGAATCCGTTCGCTTTGATCCAGGTCCGCAAGCGTCCGGGCGACGCGCAGCACGCGGTGATACGCTCTTGCCGAAAACCGCAACCGGTCGGCGGCCCGCGTCAGCAATTGACGCCCGGCGTCGTCCGGATCCGCGATTTTCTCCAGAACCTCGCCGTCGGCGTGGGCGTTCAACCGGCAATCCCCGGCGCCCAGAGCGTCGAAACGCGCCGTTTGACGATCCCGCGCCGCGGCGACCCTGGACGCGACGTCCGATGATCCCTCTCTTGGCGCGGGCAAACTCAAGTCGCGGGGACTTACGGCTGGAACATCCACATGCACGTCGATCCGGTCGTACAGCGGGCCGGAAATTCTGGCCTGGTAATCCTGGCCGCAGCGGGGCGCGCGCGGGCAGGCGTCCGCCGGCTCGCCCAGGTATCCGCAGCGGCACGGGTTCATGGCCGCGATTAATTGAAAGCGCGCCGGGTAGGTGACGTGCGCGTTGGCCCGGGAAATCGTCACGCGCCCGGTTTCCAGAGGCTGGCGGAGCGTTTCGAGCACGCCCCGCTGAAACTCGGGCAATTCATCAAGGAAAAGAACGCCGAGATGGGCGAGCGAGATTTCTCCGGGCCTGGCGCGCAACCCGCCGCCGGCAAGGGCCGGCAGGGAGGCGGAATGGTGAGGGTCCCGAAAGGGGCGCCGCCGGTTCAAGCGCCCGTCCGTCAGTTCGCCCGCGAGCGACTGGATCATGCTGACGTCCAGAATCTCGCGTGCGCTCAAGGGCGGCAGCAACCCTGGCAGACGGGCCGCCAGCATCGATTTTCCGGATCCCGGCGGCCCCACCATCAAGAGGTTGTGTCCCCCCGCCGCCGCCACCTCCAGGGCGCGTTTGGCGTTCTCCTGCCCCTTTATGTCTCTCAAATCCGGGTATTGCGCCCCGTCCTTCATTTCCCCCGGCGACGGCGCGGCCAGCATTTGATTCCCCTTGAGGTGATTGACGACGTGAAGAAGACTCGGCGCCGCCAGAACGGCGCCGGCGTCCGCCCAGGCCGCTTCCGGACCCTGGGCGCTGGGGCAGATCAAGCCCTGGTTTTTCGATTTCGCGTGCAGGGCCGCGGGCAGAACGCCGGCTACGGGGCTCAACCGGCCATCCAGGGCCAGTTCTCCCAGGGCCGTGTGGCACGCCAAGTCCTCGGGTGGAATGACGTCCATCGCGGCCAGCAGTCCGAGCGCGATGGGCAAATCAAAGTGACTGCCTTCCTTCGCCAGGTCCGCGGGCGCCAGATTGACGGTGATGCGGCGGGGCGGCAGCGCGAGACCCATGGCGTGAAGCGCGGCGCGAACCCTCTCCCGGCTTTCGGCGACGGCCTTGTCGGGCAAGCCGACGATCTGAAAGTGCGGCATGCCGCCCGATGTTTGAACCTGGACGTCTACATCCAGGACCTGGACGCCCTGGAAGGCGACCGTCGATACGCGCGCGACCATGACCGCTTGTCCCTCCTCTTTACAGAGAGGGATATGAGAAGGCCAGGGCGCTTTTATCCGCTGCGGCTCAAGGCGCGGCCGGGGCGGGGAAGGGCCGAACCCTCAAGTCCGCCCGCCGCCCGCAACCGCTCCGCCTGCAACCGCGCCGCCCGTAACCGGTCCGCCCGGCGCCGCGGCAGGCCGATCAGCGGTTCTGGCGGTTCCCGATCAGGTCGTCGACAACGGCGGGTTCGGCCAGGGTCGAGGTGTCGCCCAGATTGGAGAACTCGTTTTCGGCGATTTTGCGCAGGATGCGGCGCATGATCTTGCCGGACCGCGTTTTCGGCAGTCCCGGCGCCCATTGGAGCCAATCCGGCGACGCGATCGGACCGATTTCCTTGCGGACCCATTGAACCAGCTCTTTCCTAAGCTCATCCGACGGTTCCTCGCCCGCTTTCAGGGTGACGTAGGCGTAGATGCCCTGGCCCTTGATGTCATGGGGCGCGCCGACGACGGCGGCCTCGGACACCTTGTCATGGGCGACCAGCGCGCTTTCCACTTCTGCGGTGCCCATGCGGTGGCCGGAGACGTTGATCACGTCGTCGACCCGGCCGGTGATCCAGTAATAACCGTCTTCATCCCTGCGGCAGCCGTCGCCGGTGAAGTACTTGCCCTTGTAGGTGGAGAAATAGGTGTCCATGAAGCGCTGGTGGTCGCCATGGATCGTGCGCATTTGACCGGGCCAGCCGTCGATTATGCAAAGATTGCCGTCCGCAGCGCCTTCCAGCACGTTTCCTTCCGCGCCGACCAGTTGAGGCCGGACCCCCGGCAGCGGCCGCGTGGCGGAGCCCGGTTTTAGTGCGGTGGCGCCCGGCAGCGGGCTGATCATGACGCCGCCGGTTTCCGTCTGCCACCATGTGTCGACAATGGGGCAGCGGCCCTCGCCGACCACGTTATGGTACCACATCCAGGCCTCCGGGTTGATGGGTTCGCCCACCGAGCCCAGCAGCCGCAGGGATTTCCGGCTGGTTTTCTTGACCGGACCGTCGCCGTCGCGCATCAGGGCGCGGATCGCGGTGGGAGCGGTGTAGAGGATGGAAACGCCGTGCTTGTCGCAAACCCGCCAGAAGCGCGACGTGTCCGGATAGTTGGGAACGCCCTCGAACATGACCGTCGTCGCCCCGTTGGCCAGCGGGCCATAGACGATATAGCTGTGACCCGTGACCCATCCCACGTCGGCTGTGCACCAATAAATTTCACCGTCGTGGTAGTCGAACACGTATTGATGCGTGAACGACGCCCAGACCATATAGCCGCCGGTCGTGTGAAGAACGCCCTTCGGCTTGCCGGTGGAGCCGGAGGTGTAGAGGATGAACATGGGGTCCTCGGCCGACATTTCCTCCGGCTGGCAGTTGGGCGGCGCGGCCGACGTCACGTCGTCGTACCAGACGTCCCGTCCCTCGACCCAGCCGACGTCCCCGCCGGTGCGTTTCACGACGATCACCGACGTCGTGCAAGGGCAGCTTTCCAGGGCCTTGTCCGTGCTGGCCTTCAGCGGAATTTTCCGCCCGCCGCGAACGCCCTCGTCCGCGGTGACGACCATTTTGCAATCGCTGTCGTTGATGCGCTGAGCCAGAGCGTCCGGTGAAAACCCGCCGAAGACGATGGAATGCACGGCGCCGATGCGCGCGCAGGCCAGCATGGCGTAGGCCGCTTCCGGCACCATGGGCATATAGATGCAGACCCGGTCGCCCTTGCCCACGCCTTGAGCCTTCATGGCGTTGGCGAGCCGGCAAACGCGCTCGTGAAGCTCTTTGTAGGTGATCTTCTTGTCGTCCGTCGGTTCGTCGCCTTCCCAGATGATGGCGACTTGATCGCCCCGGGCCGCCAGATGACGGTCGATGCAGTTGGCGGAGGCGTTCAGCGTCCCGTCCTCGAACCATTTGATGGACACGTCCGGGATCATGTAGTTGACGTTCTTGATCTTCGAATAGGGCTTTATCCAGTCGATGCGCTTGCCGTGTTCCGCCCAAAACCCCTCCGGGTCCTCCACGGATTGCTTGTACATCGCCAGATACGTGCTGTTGTCGACAAGAGCGCGGTCGGCAACTTCCCCGGGTACGGGAAAAACGCGGACATCGGACACGGCGAACACCCCCCTGGTCGGTGATTTTTACGAGCCGCCTTGGCGGCTGCTTGCGGATTAAGGGGAATTATGCGGATTTTCGGCTCCGTCACAAGCAAAACGCCTCCGGCGCGCATGGGGACGCGCGCCAGTCCGGCTCAATCGTTCAGGTGAACGGCGCCCTCAATGATGGAAATGGAAACCGGCCTCAGCGCGCCGCCCGCGCAAGGGCCCGACACGCAATGGCCGTCCTCGATGCGAAACAGCGCGCCGTGGACCGCGCATAGAATATGACCGCCGTCCCTGGTCAGGAACCGGCCGGGCGTGAAGTCCAGCGGCGCGCCGGTATGGGGGCAGCTGTTTTCATAGGCGAAGACTTCGCCGCCCCGGCGAATCAGCATGACGCCGTTGCGAAAACCGAATTCGCCGGCCTCCCCCGCGGCGAACCCGGCCGAGCCGCCGTCGGGGACGTCATCCAGCGCGCAAAGAAAGACGGGAGTCATTCCGCCGGCATGGTCCGTTTCCAGCGGCGGATTTCCACCCGCTCGAACAGGCCGGCCTTGGCGTAAGGGTCGCCGTCGCAGAAAGCCCGGACCTCAGCCTTGTCCGCCATATCGACGATCAGCAGCGAGCCGGTCATGATTTCACCGTCATCCGACTCGAACGGCCCCGCCGCGGCGATCCTGGCGGCGTTCGCCCTCAGGTAATCCATATGCGCCGGCCGCGTGCTTGCGCGCAGTGCGGACGAGCCGGGTTTATCGACACAATAGATCACGAAAAACATGAGATGAGTCCTTGTCTCTATGGGGCGGGGTCTCTATGGGGCGGGCCGATCAATTCTAAATCCCTGGGCGCCGGCGCCGGCGTCACGGTCCCTCGGCGGTGAAGGGGCGGGACAGCAAATCCCGGATCACGGTATCGATGTCCTTGCCGTGAGTCAGGATTTCGTTGACCGCCGCGGATATGGGCATGTCAACCCCCAGCCTTTCAGCCAGTTCGATCACGGCCGGCGCGGAATAAACGCCTTCGGTCACGGCTTTCCGGCCGTTCAGGACGTCCGCGAGGGTCTCGCCCCGGCCAAGCGCCACGCCGAGCGAGAAATTCCGGGACTGCATGGCGTTGCACGTCAGCGTCAGATCGCCGGCCCCGCAGAGTCCCATCAGCGTTGCGGCGCGCGCGCCCTTCGCGGCCCCCAGCCGGACGACCTCGGCCAGGCCCCGCGTAATCAGGGCCGCCCGCGTGTTGTCGCCCAATCCCTTGCCCTCAACGACGCCGCACGCGATGGCCAGCACATTCTTCACGGCGCCTCCGATCTCCGCTCCCACGACGTCGCCGGAGGTATAGGGCCGAAATTCGGGCCGTCCGATGGCCTCGACGAAGGCGTCGGCGACCTTCCTGCTTTGCGCGGCGAGCGTGACGGCGGTTGGAAGCCCTTTCGCGACCTCCCTGGCGAACGTCGGTCCGGAAAGGACGGCGATATCGGCGTCCGGCAACTCCTCGGCGACCAGTTCGCTCATCAACGCGCCAGTGCCGGACTCGATCCCCTTCGAGCAGATCAGCACGGGACAGCGCACCGGCCCGCCCGCCGCCATCAGCGAACAGACGGCGCGCAGGAATTGGCTGGGCACGGCCAGAATCGCCGCGTCGGCGTCCTCGACCGCTTCCAGCGGGTCGGCGACCGCCTTGACGCCGGGATGAAGCGGGACGCCGGGAAGGTATGTCTGGTTGGTGTGAGAAGCGTTGATTTCCGAGGCTATGTCCTGATCACGGGCTTGCAGGACGACATCGCGGCCATTGGCGGCGGCGAGGTGGGCGAGCGCGGACCCCCAGGCTCCCGCTCCGATAACGGCGATCTTTTGCATGAAGCGACACTAGGGAATGCGGACGAGGCCGGCAAGGCCGCCGGCGTCAGGCCTTGACGCCCGCGCCGATGGCGGGCGGGGCGTCCGGGTCCAGCGGCCAGCGGGGCCGGGGTTTGAAGTCAAGGGGGTCCGTCAGGCCGCGTTTCAACCGCTCCAATCCAGCCCAGGCGATCATGGCGCCGTTGTCGGTGCAAAGCGCCGGGGGCGGCGCGGCGAAGGTCATGCCCGCGTCGCCCGCCAGACCCTCCAGCCGGGCGCGGAGCGTCTTGTTCGCGGCCACGCCCCCCGCAGCGACCAGCGTGTGACCGCTCCCGAAGCGGTTCGAGAATATCGTGACGGCGCGCTTGACCCGATCCGCCACGGCGTCCACGGCCGCAGCCTGGAAACTGGCGCACAGGTCCGCCGTATCCTTGTCCGACACGGGACCTTCGGGAAGCGCCTCGATTGTTTCGCGGACCTTGGTCTTGAGGCCCGAGAACGAAAAATCGCACCCCGGCCGGCCTTTCATTGGTCTTGGCAGGGCAAACCGGGTTGGGTCGCCCTGCTGCGCCCGCGCCTCCACCGCCGGTCCGCCCGGATAGGCGAGCCCCAGCATTCTGGCGGTCTTGTCAAACGCCTCGCCGATGGCGTCGTCGATGGTGGCGCCGAGGCGGCTGTAGCCGCCCACGTCCGTGACGGCCAGGACCTGTGTATGGCCGCCGGACGCCAGAAGCAAGAGATAGGGGAACGGCGCGCCGTTGGCGAGGCGGGGGGTGAGCGCGTGGCCTTCCAGATGATTGACGGCGAGGAAGGGCTTGCCCGCCGCCCACGCCAGCGCCTTCCCCGTCATCGCGCCCACCATGACGCCGCCGATCAGGCCCGGCCCGCAGGTGGAGGCCACGGCGTCGATTTCATCCAGCGCGACGCCGGCCTCATCCAGCGCGGCGGCGGCGACGCCGTCCATGTGGTCCAGATGCGCGCGCGCGGCGTTTTCCGGCACCACGCCGGCGAAAGGCGCGTGAATTTCCGTTTGAGAAAGAACCACGTTGGAGAGAATTTCACGCGTCTCCGTCACGACCGCCGCGGCGGTTTCGTCGCAGCTTGTCTCAATGCCCAAAACTTTCAACGGCGCCGGCATGTGAACATATCCAACATTTCTGACTTGCAGTGCGGGACGCGGACTTTAAAGATGGCCGCGGCGGTTGGCCAGCAGGCTTGTCGCCCTAAAAATACCGGACAGGACGGCGCGCGTTGACTTTCACTCACTTGAAACTTGGCACCCGCAGCAGTCCCCTGGCGCTCGCCCAGGCCTATGAGGCGCGCGACCTGCTGCTGGCGTCCATGGGTAATTCGCCGCCGGGCGGCGGCGTCGAAGTGGTCGAAATTCAAACCACCGGCGACCGGGTGCTCGACCGGCCGTTGGCGGAAATCGGGGGCAAGGGACTGTTTTCCAAGGAACTGGACCGGGCGCAGTTGGACGGGCGCGTCGATTTCGCCGTGCATTCCATGAAGGATCTGGAAACCTGGATGCCCGGCGGCGTCGTGATCGCCGCAGTGCTGCCCCGTGAAGACGCGCGCGACGCGTTTCTGTCTCCAAAGGCGGCCAGTCTGGATGATCTGCCGCCGGGCGCCGCGGTTGGAACGTCGTCGGTACGAAGACAAGCCCAAGTGCTCAACCAGCGCCCTGATCTCAAGGTCACGCTGTTTCGCGGCAACGTTCAAACGCGGCTTCGGAAGCTGGACGAGGGCGCTGCGGACGCGACCATTCTGGCCCGTGCGGGACTCAACCGCCTGGGGATGGCGGACGTGATCGCTCATACGTTCGAGCCCGATGAAATGCTGCCCGCCGCCGCCCAGGGCGCGGTCGGGATCACGTGCCGTGAGGACGATGAACGGATCAGGGAACTGCTGGGCGCGGTCGGTTGCCCCATTACGGCGATGTGCGTGACGGCCGAGCGCGCCATGCTGGAAGCCCTGGACGGATCCTGCCGCACGCCCATCGCTGGTCTGGCGAGTGTTGACGGGAGTGGCCGAATGACGCTCCGCGGTCTAGTGGCGCGGCCCGACGGCGGCGTGATTCACCGCCACGAATTGAGCGGCGCCCCCGGCGACGCCCGGGCGCTGGGCCTTGAGGCCGGCCGTGTGTTGAAGGACATGGCCGGTCCCGGCTTCTTCGGCGATCCGGGGGACTAATGCGGCTTTTGCTGACCCGCCCGCTCGCGGACTCCGGGCCCTTGAGGGAGCGGCTCGAAGGGCTGGGGCATGAGTGTTTGATTGAGCCACTGCTGGACGTTCGTTTCAATCTGGACCCCGTTCTGGACGCCGGCGGCGCGCAAGCCCTGCTTTTCACCAGCGCCAACGGGGTTCGCGCCCTAGAGGCGCGGAGCGGCTTTCCGGTGATCGAAGACCGCGCGGTGACGGCGTTGCCCGCTCTCGCCGTCGGCGCCGCCACGGCCGAAGCGGCGCGGGAAGCGGGGTTCACCGATGTCCGCGCCGCCTGCGGGGATGTGGATAAGCTGGCTGATCTAGTTGTTTCGTCGCTCCGCCCCAAGGATGGGGCGCTGCTGCACGCCGCGGGAACGAAAGCCGCCGGGAACTTGGCGGGCCGGGTGACGGCGGCGGGATTCGTCTATCGCAGGGCGGTTCTTTATGAGGCCGGCGCGGCGGAGAAACTCTCCGGCGCGGCGGTGACGGCCCTGGCCGCCGGAAATCTGAACGGCGTGCTGCTGTTTTCCCCCCGGACGGCGAAAACCTTCGCCGCCCTTGTTCAATCGGCGGGGCTGAGCGGCGCGGCGGAAACCTTGACGGCCTTTTGCCTGAGCGAAAATGTGAGGCGCGCTCTTGGAGATTTGCCGGGGATGACGGTCAAGGTCGCGGAAACGCCGGATACCGGGGCCTTGCTGGCCTTGATTTGATTATTACGGAAATGAGGGCCTAGACTCCCTATCAACCGCCGCCCGACAGGGCTATGCTGCGCCCCGGCTTGAGAATTTCGACGATGACTCGCCTGATTCGGCGAAACCATCTGCGGGAACAACAAAACCATGAAAAAGCCCACCCCCTCCGGGTTTGACAAACCGGCCAAGACGTCCGGCGAAACCGGTAAACCGTTGAGCAATAAAGCCCCGGCGGCGAAGGCGGCGGCTTCCGCGGCCTCCAAATCCGCGAAATCCGCGCGGAAAAAAGCGGACCCCGCCCCGCCCGCCAGCGCCAAGGCCGCCCCGCCCGCCAGCGCGGACGCGGCTTCCAAGACGGTTCGCGACCGGGAAACCGGGGACTCCCGCGCCACGGGGGCCGTTCGCGCGCTGGCCTGGATGTCCCTGGTCTTGGCCATGTTGATCATCATCGGCGGCGTCAGCATGCCCTGGTGGTCGGACCGGCTCGCCGCCGCGCTTCCCTTTCTGGGCCAGCCAGCCAGCCCGGATGATCCGCTGACGTCCGCCTTGACCGGCCGTCTGGACGCGCTGGAAGAGCGCGCGCGGAATTTGGAGTCGGAGCGCTCGACCGCTCTTGAGGCGCTGGAGAAAACACGCGCCGGGCGGAGCCGGGAGCTGGCGGCCTTGATGAGCCGGATTCAGGGCCTGGAAGCCGGTCTCGCGGAAATCCGTCAGGTGATCGACTCAAGCGCGTCCATTGACCGGGCGAAAGCCGCCGACAAGTCGATTAGAGCCCTGTCCGAGCGCCTATCCCGGCTGGAAGGCGGCGGCGGGCGGTTGGAAAACCTGGCGGACCGTCTGGACCGTTTGGAAAAGAGCGGGGCGGAAACGGCCAGGGAGCAAAACCGGCGGCTGACGTCACAGTTGCGAGAAGTCAACCGCCGTTTGAGAGAACTGGAAGAGACGCCGCCGCCCGCGGCCGGGGCGGAGGCGGCGCGCGCGCGGGCGATCATTCTCGCGCTCGTTCAGTTGCGTGACCGTGTCCGCCAAGGCGGACCTTTCGAGGCCGACCTGGAGGCGCTTCGCGCCGTCTTGGGGGATGTCGAGAGCCTGAAGCCCGCGTTGGCGAGTCTGCGGGTCCACGCGAAAACCGGCGCGCCGGCGTTGAGCGCCTTGAAAATCCGGTTTCCGGAAGCCGCCGCGGGCGCGGCGGCGGCCAGCGGCGTCCCTGTTTCGCCGGCGTCCGGCGGCGGTTGGATCGACCGGGCCCGCGTGACCGTATCCCAACTGGTGAAATCCCGCCGAACGGGCGCGGCGGCCGAACCGGGCAGCGCCGACGCGCTTTTGAATGAGGCCGAGGACGCGCTGGACGCCGGGGATTTGGAGGCGGCCATGAGCATTCTGCGGGGCCTGCCCGAACCGTCGAAAGCGCCACTGGCGGATTGGTTCAAGGCGGCGGAGACGCGGCTTGGCGTCGAGCGCGCCCTGGCGGGATTGAATGGGTACGCCGTGTCCTTGCTGCCGCCCGCGAACGCCGGAGGCTAGACTCGTGATCAGAGCGATCGTTTTTCTGGTCCTGTTGATCGGGCTCGCGGCGGGCGTCGTCTGGGTCGCGGACAATCCGGGGACGGTGCGCGTTCAATGGCTGGGCGCGGAGTATTTTCTGCCGGTGTGGCTGACGGCGGCGGCCGTTCTGCTGTTTTCGGCCGCGTCCTCCGCCGTTATCGGGTTGATTGGATATTTGAAGCGCGGCCCGCGTAAAATCATGGAGGCGTGGCGCGCCCGCCGCCGCCGCCAGGGATACGAGGCGCTGACCAAAGGCATGGTCGCCGCCGCCGCCGGTGACGCGCAAGAGGCCAAACGCCATTCAAGGCGCGCCGAGGCGTTATTGAACGATCCGCCGCTGACGCTTCTCTTGTCCGCCCAGACGGCTCAGCTTGGTGGAGACGAGAAAGCCGCTGAGACCTTTTTCAAGGCGATGGCCGGCAGGCCGGACATGGAATTTCTGGGTCTCCGCGGCCTTCTCACCCAGGCCTTGAAGCGCGGCGACCCGGATACGGCCATGGAAATCGCCAAGCGCGCCCATGCCCTGCGGCCTGGAAGCGAATGGGTGGCGGACGCTCTGTTCCGGTTGCAGTCCGAGGCGGGCCGCTGGATCGAGGCGGGCGTGGTGAATGACGGCCAGGCGCGCCATAAATTGATCGGACAGGATGCGGCCAGACGCCGCCGCGCGGTGACGGCCTTCGAGGCGTCGAGGACCGCGCGCAAGGCGGGCGACGCGGCGGGCGAGCTGGCGGGCCTGAAACAGGCGCATGACCTGGCGCCCGGTTTGGCGCCGGCGACGGCGCGGTACGCGGAGCGGCTGATCGCGGACGGGCGGACCAGGAAGGTCCGCCAACTGTTAGAAAAGGCTTGGCCGGAACAACCGCATCCGTCGCTGGTCGAGCCTTACATGAGCGCGGCCGGGGCTGCGGACGCGCCGGCGCGTTACCGGGCGGCTCAAAAGCTTTCCAGCGGGGCCGGGGAGCATGTGGAAAGCGCTCTGGCGGTCGCGGCCGAGGCGGTGAAGGCCCGGTTTTGGGGGGACGCCCGGGCGAGGCTGGCGCCGATCCTGGCGCCGGGCGGGATGGACGCCGCGCGCGCCGGGGCTCTTGGCCGCGCGGCGCGTTTGATGGCCCAGGTGGAAGAGGCGCAGCGTCAAGATCTCGGTGCGGCGCGCGAACTGTTGCTGCGGGCCTCTATGGCGGATCCGGATCCGGCCTGGGTGTGCGGCGCGTGCGGCGCGGCGACCGAGGATTGGTCGGCGATCTGCGGACAATGCCGGGCGTTCGACACATTGACGTGGAAGACGGCGGCGCGGTTGGAGCGTCTGGCCGGGGGCGGCGGGACGGCGCCCGTTCCGGCGGGCGGCAAGGCGCCGGTTGTTCCGGGCGGCGTGGGGAGCGCCCTTTCCGTGACGCCTCCGCCGCCAGACATACCGCCGCCAGACATACCGGCGCCGGAAACGTCCGCCGAACGCGCCGCCCCGCCGCCGCCGGACGCCTCGCGGCCTGGCGTTCGTTGATTTCAGGGGGCCGCGGCCTTTCCGCGCGATTGTGACGGCGTTGGGGCGGGACGCTATCGGGGCAAGGCTTCGCTTGACAGCGCGCGGGCGCCGCGGGATATGTTGCGGACTTAAAGCGGCCACCGCTTGACGTTCCTTTCGGGTCCGGCCCGCTTGAAGTCCTTGTGACGGTTCGTCTTCAAAGGCTTTCCGTTATCCGGAGCCGCCATAGCTCAGTTGGTAGAGCATCGCATTCGTAATGCGGGGGTCGGGTGTTCAAGTCACCCTGGCGGCACCATTTCTTCCGAAACCGCCGGGAAACCTAAGTTTCCATACATAGCGGCGCCTTATGATTTCCAGGCGGCGCGCGTTTCCAGCGCGCGTTTCCAGTGCGCGGTTGGCCGCCGGGGGCGGCGAAAATTCCAAATTCGATGACGCCGGGGACGGTCTGTTACCTCCGCAGCCGTGTCTCCCCAAAGAACTGGTTTTGGTCTTTGGCGGGGACATCGAGAAAAGCCTCAAAACCAGCCTTGACACATAGACACGCCCCGGACTGGAAGCCGATTGCGATCCGTCGCGAGGCTCTTCCCTTTATCCAGAGCGCGATCCCCTATAACCTACCCCTTGGAACCGGGACGAACGGTTCCCGGGGATTAGAAACCCCGCGCTAACCGGTCCGGTGGGACCGAATAAACCACCCTCGACCTCTGCGGTCGGGGAGCCTGTGACGTATGTCCAGGGCTTCCCGCCTAAAGGTCACAGGGCCGTGTTAGCGCGGTTTTCTAACTCCCCGATCAGAGGATCAATGAAGCCATCTTGCGGCGGACGCGTTGCAAGCCCTGGCCTCATTGGGGAGTTCCATGCGCGCCGCGCCCTATGTGGCCATTCTCGTCATCGGTCTTGTCCTGTCCGCGCGGTCCACGTCCGGCGGCGGAAGCAATCTGGTTCGCGTGGTCGATGGGGACTCCATCAATCTGGGCGACGACCGCCACAGATTACAGGGCATCGACGCGCCGGAGCGTCGCCAGCATTGCCTCCGGGCCAACGGCTCCGCATGGCGGTGCGGACGGGCGGCCACGAAGGCCCTGATCGAAAAGATCGGAGAACGGCCCGTGATCTGCCATGCCAACGGCCGGGACCGGTACGGGCGTTATCTGTCCGTCTGCCGCGCGGGCGGCGTCAACCTGAACCGGTGGATGGTCTTGAACGGCTGGACCGTCGCGTATCGCCGATATTCCCCCCGGTTCATCCCCGAAGAAGAAACGGCCAAACGCGAACGCCTGGGGATTTGGTCCGGTCAATTCGTCACGCCCCGGGACTGGCGGCGGGGAAAGCGCCCGACGTCCAACCTGACGATTACCGATAAGGAATGAGAAACCATGAACCTGGAGGGACGCCCGCCGTATGAACGCCTGACGCCTGCCGAAGCCCATATCCCCGGGCGGAAAAGAGGGAGGCTGACAAAGCGGCGTCTCTTATCGCGATCCAGCGGCCGGCCGCCGGCGGGGCCGTGTTGGACCGGGGTTGGCCCAGATTGCCGGACGGCATGGACGTCTTCCATGATATGGCAGACCGGCGTCACCGGTTTGCCGGGCCGGGGCTTGCGGCGCCCGGCCGTCATACCGAAAAAAGGAGCCTCCCCATGGGGAGGCTCGAAGTTTGACAGGGAGGCCGCCAGGGCGTTTCCAGGGAGGGGCGCGCCCCAGCGTGGATACAATTATAGGTAAGCGCGTCAACGGGCGATGTGATCCAGGTCACCAGGATCACAAGGGCATGAAGCCTTTTTTCGGGGACGAAAGGCCGGGGCCCGGACGCGTCCCGCTTGCCGTCACCGGGAGCGTCATGACATTGGGCGGTGCCGGTTCATGGGTTTCCAAGCGGTTCGATCCGTCATTTCCGCGTCCTTGCTTCGTCATTCCCGCTCGTCCTTTGTCATTTCCGCGAAGGCGGGAATCCAAGTCACCCTCCATCACTCGATCACGGACCGTCACGTGTAATAAGCTGAACGCGGGTCGGCGCGCCAGTCTAATCGTCATCCAAACCCCGCCTTCGCGGGGATGACGAATAAATACCGCGAAGGCGGCAAAACAAGAGCGCGCGAAGGACGCCTTGGCGCCGGCGGCGTTCCTCCGCAAGGCCGGCGCGGCGTCCTGAAAACCGTCATGCGCGTCACGAACGCGTCAACCGTGTCAAAGCTCGGGGCGCGTGACCATGCCCAATGTCATAACGCCCTAGAACAGATGTCCCGACCGTTCGCGCTTGGTCCTCAGGTACGCTTCGTTATGCCGGTTCGACGGGAACCGGTGGGCGACCCGCTCCGTTACGGCGATGCCGGCCCGCGCAAGGGCGGCGACCTTGTCCGGATTGTTGGTCAGCAGGCGAACCGACTCAAACCCTAACAGGCGGAACATCTGGGCGGCGGGCAAATAAATCCGCTCGTCCGGCTCGAATCCCAACTGCTCGTTGGCGTCGATCGTGTCGAAGCCCTTGTCCTGCAACTCGTAGGCGCGCAGTTTATTGACCAGGCCGATGCCGCGGCCCTCCTGCGCCAGGTAAAGCAGAATTCCGCCGGACTTCCGGCCGATTTCCTCCATGGCGCCCTTCAACTGGTCGCCGCAGTCGCAGCGCAGGCTGCCCAGCAAATCACCCGTGAAACATTCCGAATGAAGCCGCGCCAACACCGGTTCGCCGCGGGGCGGATCGCCGATAACCAGGGCGAGGTGCTCCAGTCCGCCGTCCGCCGGGCGAAAGGCGTACAGACGTGTTTCCAGATCCGGCGCGGGAAAAACCGGAACGCGGGCCTCGCCGACAATGGAGAGGGTGCGCGCTTCCGAGACCTCGTAACGAAAGATGTCGCCCCCATCGGCCAAAATGATGTCGCGCCGCCGGGCCCAGGCCTCGAGATCGCCGCCGGGACCGGTGTCGATGTCGGCGACGGCGGCGGCGGGCAGAAGCCGCGCGATCTTCATCAACTGGACGGCCGCAGCCCGCCGGTCATAAGGGCTCGTTTCCTCGACATGAAGCGGCGTGTCCGCCTGAACGGCGCCGGTTACCGGGTCGGCCAGGGCGACGGCGCCGCCCGCCGTGAGCTTTCCGTCACTGGGCCCGACGGCGACGACCCTGCTTTTGGGGGCCTTCAGGCCCAGAACCACCGCCCGCCGCGCGGTGATGACCAGAACAGGTTGCGCGCCGGCCGTTTCGCGCAGGTTATCCAGGGCGCTCTCGTCGAGCCGCTCGACGGCGCGGACGAGCGCCGCCTGTCCGCCCGCCCCTTGAATCGCGACCAGCCGCCCCCGGCGCAGCTCCGCCGCCGCGCGGTCAACTGTGACCAGTGACGCCGGTTCGCGCGTCGCCGGCATGTCGCGCCGGTCCAGCGGACCGGGGGCGGGGACGGCGGAGGGGGTCTGTCGTCGATTTTTCATCCGGGCCTTGATCCGGGCCTTGGGGTCGGGGGAACCGAAAATGGGACCCGCAACAGGCGGTTGAGGCTAAAACGCCTTGAGTCCTTGGTTATCATGCATATAAACGCATAAATAAAGTGGCGTTGAGTTCTTTCGAGCCTAATGTGACGGGAAAGCGCGCGAAACAAGAGGCGGGGGAGCAGTCTTCAAGGGCCGCTTGAGAAGATCAAGGTGAGCGTAACGGCATGACTGGCGAAAAAAATCTCCTGATCGTGGATGACGAACCAGAATTCGTCGAAACGCTCAACGAGCAACTGGGGTTGCACGACGAGTTCAAGACCGTGACCTGTGGAACCGGCGCGGAGGCGCTCAAGATCGCCAAGGAAGACCATTATGACGTGATCATGCTGGACGTCGGGCTGCCCGACATGGATGGCCGTGAAGTTTGCAAGGCCATGCGGCGAAACGGCGTGACCTCGCCCATCATCATGTTGACCGGAGCCGGCACGGAGGCGGACACGATTCTGGGTTTGGACGCGGGCGCCAACGATTATGTCACCAAGCCTTTCCGGCTGGGTGTTCTGCTGGCGCGCATCCGGGCGCATATTCGCCAGCACGAGCGTTCGGACGACGCGGTTTTCACGATCGGTCCCTACAGTTTCCTGCCCGCGAACAAGATGCTGATCGAAAACGGGACGGAGAAGAAGATCCGTCTGACAGACAAGGAAACGGCGATCCTGAAATTCCTGTACCGGGCGGGCGACAAGGCGGTTGGCCGCGGCGTCCTGCTGGATGAGGTCTGGGGCTATAACGCCGGAGTCACGACGCACACGCTGGAAACCCATGTTTACCGCCTGCGCCAGAAGATCGAGCCCGATCCGGCGAACGCGCGCATTTTGGTGACCGAGTCCGGCGGGTACAAACTGGTTCCCTAGCACGTTATGAGATCAGGCGTGTTCATGCTCCGTGTTTTGACACGGATGACGTCCGCGCGGCGCGCGGGCGGGCGGGGTTTGGATAACGGCGCCTCATGGGGCTAGAGCGTCCTTCGCGCGTTCTCATTCCGTCATTCCCGCCCCCCTTCGGAATAGCCCATGGCGGGAGTCCAATCGGGCGTCCCGCAGTCCGGCTTATCGTAAATAATGGCCGCTCATGCGTGATGAAGGGCGGTCTGGACCCCCATCTTCGCGGGGGTGACGGAGTAAAAGTGCGTGGGCTGCGTAATAATAACGATAGTGGAATGACGCCCTGAAGCCGGCGGGGGCTCTTTTCAAGACTCAAGCACTGGTTCCGAAAGGCCGGGCGAATGACGCGGGCGGGGTCTGCGGACCCAATCAGTTCGATTTCACAACAGCCGCGCGAGCGCCTGGTCCGATGGCGTGTCCCAGCCGCGTGTTTCCGCATGAATCGCGGCATGACCGCGCCGCGGGCTCAAGGCGTCCGGCGCCCAAATAGATGTGGTACAGCCGCCGGCGTTTATCCGCCGTCCGCCGGTCAGACGCCTCCAACGACCGCCGGCCATGCGTCAAGCACGGCGCAAAGACGCGCGGCCATGCGCCGGGATCACCTCCCGTCACCGGCTTCGGCGGGCGCCTCGAACTTGAACAATGTCGGGTCCAGCGGCGCGCCGAGGAACGGATCGACGAGCGTGATGTCGGTCGTGACTCCTTGCGGATCGGTCACGCTCCATTTCCGTAAGGCCACTGGATTCGCGTTGAAGATAAAAGTGATCGTTCCCCCCAAATCCTCGTCCGCCCTCCCCACGGTGATTAGAATCTGGCCGCGCGCGGTCTCCAGACGGTGAATCGCCACCCCTTCGGCGCGAAACGAGATGGTGTCGCGCAACAGGAATTCGGCCGGTGTGTTCTCAATCCGGATGTGGGACACTTGTTCCACTTCCTTGTCGTAATAGCTCAGAAATTCACCAGACGTGACCAGCAGGATGGGATTCGGCGCAAGGTATTCGATGCGGAGATTCTTCGGCCGGGATAAAAAAATCAGCCCTTCCGCCTGACCGCCGTTCGAAGACAGCTGGATGAAGCGGGACCGGAGCGTCGTCAGCCCGTTCAGATGGGCCTCCAACCGGTCAACCAGCCGGTGCTCCCCGGGCGTCAGCCGCTTCGGCTGGGCGCTTGCGGAGGCCGAAGAAAGCGCGGAGACGAGCGCCAGCGCGGAGACGAGCGCCAGCGCGGAGACGAGCGCCAGCGCGGAGACGGGCGGCAAATGGAAGAACAATCGCATGGACCATAGATAGACGGGTTGGCTCCGCCGGCGCAATCGGCGAGGCGCGGGAATTCATCATCGAACCCAAAGGCGGGCGAGTTTCCATGAACGGCGGCGGTCCAATGGAAGGGGCGTCTCAACGCGCGTTCCCTTGAGCCTCTCGGCCGGGCGTCCGCTCCCGCCGGCCGGGTCATCCTTTCCTCCGTATGTGAGGGGGTGAGCCGAAAAGGAATCAATGACTCGTATTTAGAGAGCAATTAAAACTATGAACTCTTTTTGCATGTTATGCTAAAAATTATCTCAATTCCGCGTCACAGGAGAGAATTCCATGTCCTCGGCGGCTTCGCCCACGCAGAATGCTTACGAGAGGGTCGCCGCGCCGGGCATGTCCACGTCATCCGCCCCGGCGGGCGGCCTGGCCGCCAAGCGCCCGGGCGGGGACGGGACGGGCGGCTGAATGCGCAAAAGCGACAATGAACGGGAACCCGCCCGCGCTTGGTCCGATGACACGGAGGCCATCAGCGAGGCATGCTGGATGGCGGGGACCTTAGCCAGGGGCATGACGGATACCGCGTTCGAACCGACTCTCAATCATTTCTGTTGTTAAGATAGAATTGTAATCATCAGGGTGGCCTCAAGTGATCCCAGCTTCATTTAGATTGAGTCATGGGGAAACGCGCTGACGTTGATGGTGAAGGTGGAAGGGAAATCACGTGACTGATCAAACTGACGCGAAAGGCCCAAGCGAACCGCAATGGCGCCGATCTTCAATATCTTTGCGATCTCCTATGCAAATTATTACGGTTATCATTTCGATAAGCGGGTTGTTACTCGCTGGTACTCAGGCTTATCAAACGTGGAAGTCGAACAAACTCTCAGTACTTCCAAAGCTCAATTTCCACCATCAGAAATCCACATCCATACCTGGAGAAATGATCGGATTATTTCTTGAAAATGCAGGGGTGGGGCCAGCTCGCATCAAAAGGTTCCAAATCAAGGACAATGAGAGCCTTGTCAGCGATTGGGATGGGGTTATTCGCCCTCGTGAGGGCAGAGTCTTTGTCCAGCGAAAGCCTTACCACAACATCTTTTTTGATGGTGATATGATAAGGGCAGAAAAGAGCGTTACGTTGTTGTCCACGTTACCGGAATACGCAAATGAGGGCCTTTTAAACAAACTGATTGATCGGGAACTTGATGTAGAGATCATATATTGCTCAATCTACGATGAGTGCTACTTCACATGCTGGGCGGATGAAGCGTGTAAGAACAAGGCAATTCTTGTTGACCCGCCAGCATCACAGGAAAGCCACGCCGTGTCTGACATGATCCAGAATAAAGTCAACAACATGCTGCGGTCTTCAACGGGAGTCGGTTCGGTTGCCGATGACCAAAAACTGAATGCCAGCCAAATCGTGAGACAGAACTCTTCTGGCATGTTGTTGTCTCAATCAGACTTCGCCACAGACAACCAAGGACGAGGTTATAATCCGGTATTCGGGTTTGGCCCGGAAGCACAGCCGCACAAGAAAAAACAGCGACCTAACAATCCCGACACGGATCGTTCCGTAGGTGACGGAAAACAGACACCTTCATCCTTACCCATCGAAGACAGTAAAACAAAGTCCGTGGGTGGGGGTGGCGAAAAGCTACAACCATCCTATGGAAATAACTCTCCGTCCACAGGTCAGGGCGATGGAAAGTGCCCACCCGCTACACCCGCTAAAGGTATTCACGTCAACTCCGTGGGTGAAGGCGGTGAACCGATACCCAGGTGCAAGTGATCGATAAACCAAAGCCGCGCTTGAGGTCCCGGCCAACGATAATCGGCACGGCGAGACGCGCCCACTCCCGAACATCGAGGCGGCGACGGCGGGATCATGGGTCGGGTGGCGTGAACGGAGCGGGACATGGCGTCAATTCCGGTTCCCACGTACTTTGCCGGAAACCGACGGGAGATTTACCTCTACCCCATTGATATATTTAATGAAAACAGGAAGTGAAAACCGAAAACCTTGGGGTTTCGCGGAATCAGCCGGACTCCAAAACCATCCGTCGTTTGATCTCCATCCGCCGCCGGGCCGGAAACGGTCGGGCGCCGGTTTTCGGAGGCCCTTCGCCGCAACGCCTTTATCTCCGGCCGTTCGGGGCCGTCCGGCCATTTTTCCATTCCATCCGCCGGGGCGCGGGTCTGGTGAAACGGGCCGCCGGGTGGGCGAGCATGAAGCCCCGAACGTCCTATGGCGTTATGACATTGGATATGTTCATACCCTGCGTTATTATTTTGTCACCCCCGCGCAGGCGGGGGTCCAGACCGCCCTTTATCGCGCATGACCAGGTTGGAAGGCGGATCATCGCGCTGGATTCCCGCCTTCGCGGGAATGACAAAGCGAGGGCGCGGGAATGACAAGGAGTAAGCGGGAGTGACGGATCAAGCCTATTGGAAACCCATGAATCGAACCCGCCCATGTCATAACGCCCCAATATCATAACCCCCTAGCGGGCGCCGACCAGCACTTCCCGGCGGCCGACGCGGTCGGCGGCGCTGACGACGCCCTCGGCTTCCATCTTCTCGATCAGCCTGGCGGCGCGGTTGTAGCCGATTTGCAGGTGGCGCTGGACGAAACTGGTGGAGGCCTTGCCTTCGCGGGCGACGAGGGCGACGGCCTTGTCGTACAGTTCGTCGCCGCAAGCGCCGCCGCTTGATCCGTCCCCGCCGCCGGGCTCGTCCTCGTCCCTGGTGATTTCCTCGACGAACTCCGGCGCGCCCTGGGCCTTCAGGTGTTCGACCACGGCCTCGACCTCCTCGTCGGAAACAAAGGGGCCGTGCACGCGGGCGACGCGTCCGCCGCCGGCCATGTGCAGCATGTCGCCCTTGCCCAGCAGTTGCTCGGCGCCCTGTTCGCCCAGGATGGTGCGGCTGTCGATTTTCGACGTGACCTGAAAGCTGACGCGCGTGGGGAAGTTGGCCTTGATCGTGCCGGTGATCACGTCAACGCTTGGGCGTTGCGTCGCCATGATCAGGTGAATGCCCGCGGCCCGCGCCATTTGCGCCAGACGCTGGATGGCGGCTTCGACGTCCTTGCCGGCGACCAGCATGAGATCGGCCATTTCATCGACGATGACGACGATGAACGGCAGCGGCTCCATGGGCAGCGGCTGTTCCTCGAAGGCCGGTTTGCCCTCCGCGTCAAAGCCCGTTTGGACGCGCCGGGTCAGCGTTTCGCCCTTTTTGACGGCTTGTTCGATGCGATCATTGTAGTTGCCGATGTTGCGCACGCCGAGCTGCGACATGGCCTTGTAGCGCTCTTCCATCTCGCGGACGGCCCATTTCAGGGCGACGACGGCTTTCTTGGGGTCCGTCACCACCGGCGTCAGCAAATGGGGAACGCCCTCGTAAACCGACAACTCCAGCATCTTCGGATCAATCATGATGAAGCGGCAGTCTTCCGGGCCGTGGCGATACAGAAGCGACATGATCATGGCGTTCATGCCGACGGATTTACCCGAGCCGGTGGTGCCCGCGATCAGCAGGTGCGGCATGGCTGCGAGATCGGCGGTGACCGGGGCGCCGCCGATGTCCTTGCCGAGCACCAACGGCAATTTCGATTTGGACTTCTCGAAAGTCTCTGACGCCAAAAGTTCCCTAAGCCCAACCATTTCCCGATCATTATTCGGCAGTTCGATTCCGATGACGCTCCGGCCTGGGACGACGGCGACACGGACGGAGACCGCGCTCATGGACCGTGCGACGTCATCCGCGAGTCCCACCACGCGGGATGTTTTGGTGCCGGGCGCGGGTTCCAACTCGTAAAGCGTGACCACGGGGCCGGGCCGGACTTTGACGATCTCGCCCCGAATGCCGAAATCCTCCAGGACGGAGGCGAGAAACGCCGCGTTCCGCTCCAGCTTGTGCGGATCGACGGCCGTTGCCCGCGGCGCGTCCTGGCCGGACAGGATGCTCAGCGGCGGGCGCTGAAAGCCGCCGCCGTCTGTGAACAGGGACGGCTGGTTCTGTTCCGCGGCTTTCCGGCCCTGCTTCGGCCCGGGTTTGCGCGAGGCGACCAGATTGCGGGATTTTGCCCCGGAAACCGGTTCGCCGCCCAAAGCAGGGGCGACGATGACGGTTTCCCGGCCGCGGAGCCGGCGGATCAACGCCGCCGCGCGCCCGGAGCCGGCGGCGCAGGCTTCCCAGGCCCGGCGAGCCGCGCGAATGGACATCTTCGCCGCCGCCCGCCAGTCCCCGGGCGAAACGCCCAGGGCGCCTATGAAGGCGCAGACCGAGACCAGGCCCAGGCCGCCGGTGATCCAGGCGGGCGCGCCGGCCACTGGAGTCAGGGCGGCCGCCTTTAGCGTGAGCGTCAGGCCCAGGTCGCCCATGACGCCGCCGAGGCCTGCGGTCAATGGCCAGGCCGCCGGCGGGTCCAGGGGCGCGAGGACCAGGGCCGTCCCGGTCAGGGCGAGGGGAAGCGCGGCCAGGCGCCAGGCGAGACCCCGCAGGCGGCGGGACCGGGTCAGCCGCCAGCCCCAGGCAAGCAGAACGACCGGCGGCAAGACCGACGCGGCGCCCGCCAATTGAATCATCATATCGGCGGCGAAGGCGCCCGGAAGCCCCATCAGGTTGCCGGGCAGGTTGCCGGGCCGGATGGGCGCGGCGGTGTTCAGCGACGGATCGCCGGGCGTGAAGGTGATCAACGCCGCGCCCATGAACGCCGCGAGTCCAATCAGCAGAACGCCGCCGATTTCCGCCAGGCGGCGGCGGCAAAACGCGCCGGTCCCGGCGGGGAACAGCGCCGCTGCGGGGGCCCGCCCCCGGGAAGATGTGCTTGAACGCGTCATGGGACCCTTATCCGCCAGCCGTGGTTACTAAGCCGTTAAAAAATTCGACCGGGCGGGCTGGTCCCTAGGGCGTTATGATGCTGGGCGAGGTTTATTTATCGTTTCCAAGCGATTTGATCCGTCATTCCCGCCCTTTCTTTGTCCTTCCCGCGAGCGTGTCAACCATGTCAAAACCGCACGATGGGGCATAGATATATCCAATGGCGTGACGCCCTAGACCATTTGCGACCCGCGACCGAATTCGGGGTAGGCCTCCATGCCGCACTCGGCCTGATCGAGTCCGGTCTCCTCCTCTTCCACGGAACACCGAAGCCCCATGGCGGCCTTGAGGATCGCGAAGACGCCGGCGGAGGCGGCGAAGGCGAAGGCGCCGATGGCGGCGACGCCGATGAGCTGGGTCGTCAAATTGGCGTCGGCGTTGGAGAATGTCACGGCGACCGTGCCCCAGACGCCGGCCGCCAGATGGACGGGGATGGCGCCCACCACGTCGTCGATTTTCAGTTTGTCCAGCAACGGAACGAAGACAACGACCAGGACGCCGCCGACGGCGCCGATGAACAGGGCCAGCGACGGGCTTGGCGTGTCCGGTTGAGCCGTGATCGAGACCAGACCCGCCAGGGCGCCGTTCAGCGCCATGGTCAGATCGACCTTTTTGTAGATGACCTGGGTCAGGATCATCGCGGCCAGCACGCCGCCCGCGGCCGCCGTGTTGGTGTTGACGTAGATGTTGGCGATTACGATGACGTCGGCGGCGGAGTCCATGGACAGCTGCGACCCGCCGTTGAAGCCGAACCAGCCCATCCACAGGATGAACGCGCCCAGCGTGGCGAGCGGCAGATTGGCGCCCGGCATCGGGTTCACGGAACCGTCGGCGCCGTACTTGCCTTTCCGAGCGCCCAGGATAAGGGCGCCCGCGAGAGCGGCCCAGCCGCCAACCGAGTGAACGATCGTCGAGCCCGCGAAATCGGCGAAGCCCATTTCGGAAAGCCAGCCGCCGCCCCAGGTCCAGGACCCCTGGATCGGATAGATAACGCCGGTCAGCGTCGCGACGAAGATCAGGAACGGCCACAGTTTGATCCGCTCGGCCAGGGCGCCGGAGACGACCGAGGCGGTGGCGGCGACGAAAACCATCTGAAAGAACCAGTCGGAGGCCGCCGAGTGGGCGGCGCCCTCGTCGCCGCCCTCGCCGCCGAACGCGCCTTCCAAGGTGCCGGCGTCATCGGGACCCCATACGCCGCCGGAACCGATCCAGCCCGACACGTCGGCGTACATCAGGTTGTAACCGATCAGGAAGTACATGACGGCGGCGACCGAGAACAACGAGATGTTTTTGGTCAGCTGCAAGGTGGTGTTCTTGGAGCGGACAAGACCGGCTTCCAGCATGGCGAACCCGCAGGCCATCCAGAACACGAGCACGCCGTGGAACATGAAGCTCAGCGTGTTGAGGATGTAGGCCGTTTCGGCGTCGGGCGCGGCGTGGGCAGCGCCTCCAAGACCGATGGCCGGCAGGCCGACGCCCGCGAAAAGGGCGATTTTGCGCTTGGTCGTCATGATCATGTCCCTAAAGCGCTTCCACGCCGGTCTCGGCCGTTCGGATCCGCACGGCCTGTTCCAACGGATAGACGAATATCTTACCGTCGCCGATCTTGCCGGTCTGAGCTATTTTCTGAATGGTTTCAACGACTTGTTCGACCTGTTCGTCCACAACCCCAATTTCGATCTTCACCTTGGGCAGAAAGTTCACGACGTATTCCGCCCCGCGGTAAATCTCGGCCTGACCCTTCTGCCGGCCGAAGCCTTTGACCTCGCTTACCGTCATGCCTTCAACGCCCAGCGGAGTGAGGGCCTCGCGGACCTCCTCCAATTTGAAGGGCTTGACGACAGCCATTACGAGCTTCATCTGGTTTTCCTTTCGTTTGGTCTCGCGCGGCCGCCGCCCGGCTGGTTAAGCCCCCCAGAGCCGCTGCGCGCGCCGGCGCTGTCCAGATCTTGAACAACACGGGTTCGGTCTCCCGCCTCAAGAATCGTGCCGAAATCGATGAATCCAAAAAACACAATTAAAACAATGGCTACGTCAATTCCGGGGCGCCTCCGCTGAAAAATGGAGCGCCAGAAATGGCTAATTTTTAGGCGCCCGCTGGTTTTTTAGGCAGTGAATTCGCGGTTCTTTCCCTGGACAGGCCGCGCCGGCGGGATCACTCTGCCGGTCATGAACGAGGCGTCCTTATCCGTTCCGCGCGCGCCGGGGCCCTCCCGGCCCGACGCCGGCGTGACGGTCGCCGCCGGCGTGACGATCGCCGGCGCCGGGCTGGTTGGCGGGACGTTGGCGCTCCTTCTGGCCGATCAGGGGCTGGAAGTCGCCTTAATCGACAAGGCTCCGGCGGGCGCCGGTCTCGGCGGTGGTTTCGACGGACGCGCGTCGGCCGTCGCGCGGGCCACCCATCGCGTGTTCCGCGCCGCCGGTCTCTGGCCCTTAATGGAAGACAAGGCGGCGCCCATCGAGGACATACGCGTCGCCGACGGCGAGTCGCTTTTGTTTCTGCACTATGACTCACGGGATGTGGGCGGGCCTTTCGGGTACATGCTGGAAAACCGGCATATGCGCCAAGCCATTCATCAGCGCCTTTCCAAGCACCCGGCGATCCATGCGTTTTCCGGTGTGGGCGTGGCGTCCGTCGAGACCGGCGCGGGGGCCGCGACCGTCCATTTGGAGGACGGCCGGAGCGTCAAGAGTCCGCTGGTGATCGGCGCGGACGGACGCGGCTCCCTTGTCCGCGAGGCCGCCGGCGTCAAGACCAGCGGCTGGATGTACGGCCAAACGGCGATCGTCTGCACGATCAGCCATGAGTCCCACCACGGTTTCGTGGCCCACGAACATTTCTTGCCCGCTGGCCCCTTCGCCATTCTTCCCATCCTGGGCGACCCGGAGCGGCCGGGGCGTCAATCCTCTCTGGTCTGGACGGAGCGGACAGATCTGGCGCGGCGGCTTCTGGACCTTGACGACCGTGAATTCCTGGCCGAGGCCGCCGTCCGGTTCGGCGGATTCCTGGGGCCGCTCTCGCTGGCGGGCCCGCGGTTCTCATATCCGCTGGGGCTTCGGTTCGCCCACCGGGCCGCCACCCGGCGGCTGGCCCTAGTTGGGGACGCGCTTCACGTCATTCATCCGATCGCGGGGCAAGGCCTTAACATGGGGCTGCGCGATATCGCGGCGCTGGCCGAGGTGATCGAGGACGCCTGCAGGATTGGGCTGGATATTGGCTCCGCCCCCGTGCTGGAGCGCTACGCGCGCTGGCGCCGGTTCGACAATGCGTTGATGGAGGGCATGACGGATGCTCTCAACCGTCTGTTCTCCAACGACATTCCGCCCGTTCGACTGGCCAGGGACATCGGGTTGGCGGCGGTCAACAAAACAGGCGGGCTGAAAAGGTTTTTGATGCGCCACGCCATGGGCGAGGCGGGTGAGTTGCCGAGAATCATGCGGCCGGGGGCCCGCGGCGCCTAGAGCGTCAGGCCGTTGGGCGGGGCCCTTTCATGGATTCCCAAGAGGGTTGATCCGCTGCGCAAGACGCCGGCCGGCGAAGGGGCCGGAACGTCAGGGCGAACGCCCCCGCATGTTTCCCGTCATGCCCGCTTGCTCTCTGCCATGCCCGCGCGCCCGTTTTGCCGTTCCCGCTTACTCTTTGTCATTCCCGCCCTCACTTTGTCATTCCCGCCCTCACTTTGTCATTCCCGCGAAGGCGGGAATCCAGCAAGGCGCGGCGCGTTCCAGACAATCATCAAGCGGCGAAGGCTGGCCTGGACCCCCGCCTTCGGGGGGGGGCGAAATAATAACGCGGAAGGGCGCCAAGGCGGCGGCGGGGGGCTTATCGATGCTCAAACACCGGCCGAAGAAAGGCCGGACGGCGGGCGCGGGGCCGCCAACGGCGTCCTGAACGCCGTCACGCGCCCCATGAATGCGCCAACGGCCAAACCCGCGGGGGGCGCGCGTGTCCGCGTCTGGTTTCATGACGTTTCAGGGATCCCGGCCGAGTCCCTTGGCTTTCAGCGCCTCCAGATAGTCCGCCCACATCCGGTCCCGCTCGGCGCCGAACCTGTAGAGCGTCTCCCATGAATAGATGCCGGTGTCATGCAGGTCGTCGAACGTCAGGCGGACGGCGTAGTTGCCGACCGGCTCTACGCCGATGATGTTGACATGGCGGCGGCCCGCGACGACGGTTTTCTGTCCCGGCCCATGGCCTTGCACTTCCGCCGACGGGCTTTCGACGCGCAGCAGTTCGGCGGGTATGCGGAAACTGGCGCCGTCGTCGAAATCGATCTCCAGCACCTTTTCTTCCTTTTTGACGCGAAGCTCCGTGGGCGTGGGCGTGGGCGCGCCGCCGCGCCGGTCAGCCATTGCCGGCGGCGTTCCCGTCCAGCTTGCGGGCCTCGTCCGGCAGCATGATGGGAACGCCGTCGCGGATGGGATAGGCGAGACCGGCCCCCGCGCTGATCAACTCGCCGGCGGCCTCGTCGTAGTCCAGCGGCGCCTTGGTCAGCGGGCAGACCAAAATTTCCAGCAATTTGGGATCGACTTTCCGATCACTCATCCTCGGTCTCCTTGATGTTTAATTAATGCGTGACGTCCGGGCCGCCGTCCGCCGCTCCCAGGGTTTCCATTTCCATGAGACCGGTCAGCATTTCGGCGCGCTGAACCAGAGTGTCCGCCTCCAAAAGCGCCTGTTTTTCGCGCACCTCGAAAGGACACGCCATGGCGAGCGAGGTGATCAGGACGTGTTCTTCCGCCTCTTCCAGGGCGGACCAGTCCGTTTCCATGCCGCGCACATGGAAATAGCGTTTCACCACGCCGATCAATTCCCGCCGGTCCATGACGTCCGCGCCCTCTTCCCGGTCGGCCATGTCGCCGGCGAAGGGACCATAGTCGGCCTGGACGCGGCGATAGCCGTTCGATTCCGCCAACTCTTCCACGACCCGGAAGCGGCTGACCCCCGTCAAGGTGATCAGCAGCCGCCCGTCGCCGGTTTCCGAAAACTCGGTGATCCGCCCGACGCAGCCGACCCGGTAAATATCCACATGATCCGTGATCGGGTCCTGGTCCTCTTTCGGGACCGGCTGGATCATGCCGATCAGGCGGCCTTGGCCCAACGCGTCGATGACCATGTTCAGATAGCGCGGTTCGAAGATGTTCAGCGGCAGTTGCCCGTCCGGCAACAAGAGCGCGCCCGGCAAGGGGAACACCGGGATGGCGCCGGGCAGGCCGCCGGCGTCCGGATATCGGGTGTCTTGGTTCATGGCGGTTCAAGAGAACAGAACGGAAGACAGGTGCCGGCGGCCCGAAACGGTCAATTCGTGAGCGTTGCCGAGCGTATCGAAGACTTTCAACAATTGCTTCCGCCCGGCCTCGTCATCCCAGGCCCGGTCGCGGCGGATCAGTTCCAGCAGTTGGTCGATGGCGGCCTCGTGGTCGTTGGCGGCGATGTGCGCCGCCGCCAGATCAAACCGCGTTTGATGGTCCGCCGGGTTGGCGTCCAGCCTGGCCCTCAGTTCCGCCGCGTCGCCAGTCCCGCCGCCGGTCTCGCGGGCGAGTTCGAGGGCGGATGCGGCGGCGGCGACGTCCGCTTTCATGCGCGTGTCGGCCGGCAGCGAGGCCAGAAGCTGTTCCGCCTCCGTGATCTCGCCCAGCGCGGTCAGGGCGCGCAGCGCGCCGGCGGCGGCCTTCAGGTGCGCCGGGTCCTGGGCGCGGATTTCCTCGTAAGCGGCGAGGGCGGTTTCCGCGTCGCCCCCGGCCATGGCCTCGTCGGCGGCCTCCAGCGTCTGGTCCAGCGGGGATTTCGCGCCCTTGGTCAGTTTATCGATGAAGGATTTGATCTGGCTTTCCGGGACGGCGCCCTGAAAGGCGTCCACGGGACGGCCTTGATGAAAGGCGTAGACCGCCGGAATCGACTGCACCCGCATCTGGGCGGCGATTTCCTGGTTCTCATCGACGTTGACCTTGACCATTTTGACCAGCCCGCCGGCGTTTTTGACGGCTTTCTCAAGCGCTGGACCCAACTGTTTGCAGGGACCGCACCAGGGCGCCCAGAAATCGACGATGACCGGCGTCTCTTGAGACGCCTCCACGACGTCCGCCATGAAGGTCTCGGTGTTGGCGTCCTTGATCAGGTCCGCGCCGTCCGGGCCGCGCTGGGGGGTTCGCTGGTCCGGCGCGCCGTGCTGGTCGAGAATCAGAGACATGGGCATCGGCTCCTTGGGTTTCCGGCGCCGGTGTCGGGCCGCCGGGATTTCGGCATAATGAATGAAAGATGGCCGGAGCCGGGCGGAACTGCAAGTCCCAAGCCGCGCCTCGGGCCTCCGGCGGCGGGTCAAGGCCGGGGACGGGCGTATGACGGCGCGGCCGTGAAAACCGGATCGACGAACTCCCTTGCAATCGATTTTCAAGGCGGCTATACCCTCGCCTCCCTCGACGGAGCGCGGGCGTAGCTCAGGGGTAGAGCGAAACCTTGCCAAGGTTTAGGTCGTGAGTTCGAATCTCATCGCCCGCTCCATTGTTCCAGTCCCTCTTCCCGCCGGCGCCCGGAGTCGAGTCCCTGATTTCAACTTATAATATCTCTGACGATATCTCTGAGCGCGGCGTCGTCATGCGCGTGTCCGCCGGTTTTTGAGAACCTGCGGGCTTTTATTCCGGGTCGAGCCGGATACGCGCGGGATGGGCGCAGGATACGCGCGGGATGGGCGCAGGATACGCGTGTGATGGGGACGCGGCCCCGTTTCGTCATTCCCCCGCGCTTATTTATCATTCCCGCCCACGCGGGAAGGGCACCCCGGACCGGGAAGACCCGGAAAACTTGAACCGTCATATTCTAAATCTAAGACTGGCGCCAATGGATTCTACGACTTAAGATACCCAACAGGCCTCATGGCTTGACCCTGTGCGCAGGGAAATATGAAAGCGCGCGGAGCCGCGCGCGGGAGAGGAGTTGGCGGGACCATGTTAAAGACGTTACGCGCCCAGATTATCCTGATGGTCGGAATTCCCATTACGGGCCTTCTTATCCTGAGCGCCTTCAACATCTGGGACAAGCACCAGCTTTCAAAACAGTTCGAGGTGCTTCTGCCGCTCGCCGAAATCAGCGCCGCGGCCAGCGCGGTGATTCACGAGTTGCAAAAGGAGCGCGGCCAGACGGTCGGCGTCATCTCGTCCGGTTACGGCCTGGACAACGTTCAGGCGCTCGGACGGCAGCGGGCGCTGGCGGACCCCGCGCTGGAAGGCTTCATCGAGACCGTCGAGCGAACGAACATTCGTGTTCTCGATCCCGATCTGTCCGAATTCATCGACGAGATCATCGAGGACAAGCGCGAGATTCCAGCGCACCGGGAAAAAGCCGACCGGCGGAACACGACAATCCCCGAGAACGTCAAGTTCTACTCGAAGATCATTCATGATCTGGTCGTTCTTATTTCCAAGGTGGCCGAGGCGAATCCGTCGCGGGAGCTGAACCATTACCTTCTGCCCTACCTGACGCTGGTGGAGGCGAAAGAGGCCGCGGGGCTGGAACGCGCCATCGGCGCCGTCGTGCTGAACCGCGCGGCCGAGGGCAAGTACGACACGGAACAATATTTCGCCTATTACGATAAACTCGCGCAGGAAAAAGCGTTCTTGGACGAATTCAAGAATTTTGCGACCAAAAAGCAAAGGGCGCTGTTCGATCAGACCATCGCGGGTCCCGAGGTTGACCAGGTCGTCGAATGGCGCGGGGTCCTGGCGCGAATTCCGGACACCAGGGACCCAGAGGGCGTGACCGGCAAGGAATGGTTTGACGCGGCGACCAAGCGGATCAACCTGATGTACGAGGTCGAACAGGCCATTGGCCGGGACGCCGCCAAGGTCGCCGTGAAAGAGGCCGACGCGTTTGTGGCCAGCGAGGTTCAGTTGATTATTGTTGACGTCGTTCTCATGCTGCTCGTCGCCAGCGTCGGCGTCTTCATGGGCCGCCGGATCGGCACGGGTCTGAAGCAAGCCCTCGGCGACATCAACCGGCTGGCGGGCGGCGATCACGATTTCCAGGTCGGGATGCGGGAGCGGGAGGACGAATTCGGCGACATTGGCAGGGCGCTGGAGATTTTCCGGGCTCAAGCCGAAGAACGCGAACTGCTCGAGAAAAAGGCGCTGGAGGCCCAGGAGGAGGCGGAGCGGACCCGCGCCCAACTGCTGGCCGGGCTTTCCTCTGAGTTCGAGCAGACCATGAGCGAGATGATGCGGGACATCAACAAACAAACGGACAGTTTGGAGCACATCGCGGAAACGCTCGTTGAAAAGTCGGATTCGAGCGGGGGCCGAAGCCTGAAGGTCGCCGAGGCCTCCCTAGGCACGTCGGACAAGGTGGAGGCGGTGGCGGTCAGCGGGACCGAATTGTCCGACACCATCCGGGAGGTTTCCGAGCGTATCGCCGAAACGACGGCCACCATGCAGGCCGTGGTGCGCGAGGTGGATGACGCTGCGTCGCGAATCTCGTCGCTGCAAGAGGCGTCCCAGGAAATCGGCAATGTGGTTCAGTTGATCAACGACATCGCGGGTCAAACCAATTTGCTGGCCTTGAACGCCACCATCGAGGCGGCGAGGGCCGGCGAGGCGGGCAAGGGTTTCGCCGTCGTGGCCGCGGAGGTGAAAAACCTGTCCACGCAGACGGAAAAGGCGACCTCGCAAATTTCCCAGGAAATTCAGTCGATCCAAGACCAGACGGGCAGCGCCGTCGATAGCATCCGCAGCATCGAGAACTCCATCCGTGACGCGGATCAGGTGGTTTCCGCCATCGCGGCCGCCGTTGAGGAACAATCCGCTGCGGCGGATCAGATTTCCCAAAACATGGGCGCGATTTCCGAAGAAGCGACGACGGTCACCGAGGAAATTGCCTATGTCTGTCAGGCGTCGGCCGGGTCGTCCGGCATCGCCATCAAGGTTATCTGGTCCATTGACGACTTGAAAGAGATACGGGACAATCTGGACGAAGGTTCGCGGAGTTTCCTGTCGGCGCTTCGCGACGAGAGCGTGGCGCGCGACGACAGCGTGGCGGCTGATTAACATTCTCACGAATAGCCTCATGAACAGTTGAACATGGCGGCGCGGCGTCGTAAAATGATTGCCTTGCCGTTAGAGAACAATTACCCAACCGATGAAAATCAAGTTTCGCGCCCTTTAAGACGTTTCGAGGAGAGAACTGGTGGAATACAAGAAATCCGACAACGCGGGGACGCTTGAATTCAAGATGACCGGGTCGTTCGGCTTTTCCGACAACCCCAAGATCAGGGGCCTGATCGGGGAACTGGAAGGTTCGGATTCCAGCAACGTCACCCTGGATCTTTCCGGCCTCAGCCATATCGACTCGTCCGGCCTGGGAATGCTTGTTCTGGTGAACGACGCGACGGAAGAACAGAGCAAAAAATTAACGGTCAAGGGGGCGTCGGGCCAGGTCCGCAAGCTCCTGGATATCTCCAAGTTTGACCAGATGATGAGCATCGCGGACTGATCTGGTGCCGGGTCCTGCGACGCCCTTGCCGGACCGGGACGCTGATTGGCTTGCGGTTTACGGTCTTTCCGAGGCCGAGACGGATGCCGTGCTCCGGTCGCTGGAAGGCGTGGCTCCGGATAAGGACAACCCCCTGCGGGTGCGGGTCTTCAAAGGTGACCTCGGCGCCGTTCTTAGGGACGCCGGAAACACAGGCTCTCTGTGCGTTATCGAGGTCCCCGAGGCCGGCGGCGCGCACTCGAATCCCGCGCGCTGGCGCGAACTCGTCGAACGGGGGCGTCATTGCCGGGGGTTTTTCGCCGACATCAGCACGCTTGCCGCCTACAAAAACCCAACGGCCGAACTGTTCGGCCGGGTCATCGGCGCCTATTTCGGTCTTGTCGAGGACCAGGCGTCGTCGGTCCACACGATCCTTTCGGAAACGCTCTCCAATGCGATGATTCATGGAAACATGAACCTCGCCTCGCCGGACTATAAATCCATTGACGACTTCGCCCAGTTTCAAGCGGAGATCGAGGCGAAACTGGAGACCCCCGAAATCGCCAATCGGCGAATCAGCGTTCACGCCTTTATCGACGGCGAGGGCGGCGAACCAAGACTTTGCGTCCGGATTGGAGACGAGGGCGCGGGGTTCAACCCCGATCGCCTGGATATGTCCATGGAGAACCATGACAAGGCGTCCAACCGCGGCGTCGCCTTGATGCATATAATGGTCCATTCCCTGGTTTATGAAGATAAGGGCCGCACCGCCGTCATCCATTTCCCCTTCGCCGGCCGCATACCGCAGGCCGGAAGGGAAACAGAGGGAGCCCCGGGCGCGGGCGCCGCGCGTGTTGAAACCAATATCCCGGAATGGCTGGGCGACGATGACGGCGGCAATCTAGCCGACGCCGGCGAATTGGTCGGCTCACTGGCGAAATGCCGGATTTTGATCACCGATGACGAAGAGTTGATGCGGACCGTCATGCGGCTTCATCTCGAGGAAGAAGGCTATGAAAACCTGGTCTTCGCGGAAAACGGTCTGGAGGCTTGGAACAAGCTGCTGGCCGTTGGCGAGAAACCGGACCTGGCCATTCTCGATGTGGAAATGCCCGAAATGAATGGATTCGAGCTGACGAAACGTATACGGGATCATCCCAGGCTGAAGGATATTCCGATCATCATTTCCAGCGCCCGTAAGGAATCCGGGTTCCAAAACAAGGCTATGGCGGCGGGAGCGTCGGATGTTTTGCTGAAGCCGCTCGATCCGGCCCTTTTGTCCGACCGGGTCCATAAACAGCTTGAAAACCGGATGCTTATCATTGAGTTGACGCGATACCGCAAAAACCTGCAGGCGGAACTGGGCGCAGCGCGGCGTATGCTCGAGGACCTGCTGCCGGATAAGGAGGCGCGGGAAGCCATCCGCGAAAAATACGGCGTCAATCTTCAGGCGCTGTATCAGCCCTCGTCCGAGTTGGGCGGGGATTGGTGGGGCGTGTCGCCATTGAGCGAAACGCGCTTCGCCATCTTCGTGGTGGATTTCAGCGGCCATGGCGTGGGGCCGTGCTTCAATGTCTTCCGCCTCCACACGGTGATAACGACGGGCAATGTCGTCAGTCCCGACAAGGCTCCGGATGAGGTGTTGTCCGAATTGAATAAGTATCTGGCGTCGCTCCTTCCGCGCGGCCAGTACGCGACCATGTTCTATGGCGTCGTCGATATAGCCGATAACAGCTTGACGTATTCGGCCGCGGGCTCGCCCAATCCCCTAAAGGCCGGCGCCGGCGTTTTATCGACGCGGGGAATCCCATTGGGGCTCTCAAAAACCGCGACGTACGACCGGCACAAATCCAGCTTCGGCGAGGGGGAATATTTGTTTCTCTACAGCGACGCCTTGATTGAGACGCCAAATCATGAGGGTGAGTATTTAAGCGAGGCCGAGATTTGCGGTGAGTTGACACGGCTTTACGGGGCCGGAGTCGATGAAGGAACGCTCGCCGGACTCCGCGAATGGTTCGACTCGTCCGTCAGCGCCCCGCCGGACGACGATTTGACGCTTTTGATGATCGCGCGCTGACGCGGCGCGCTCCTTGTCCGGGCGGTCCTCGTCCGGGCTGTCTTGTCCTCGTCCGGGCCGGGCCGTCTTGGGGGGCTCCGCCCGGGTTTCGTCCGGGGATGCTTCTGTCTCGTGAAATTATCAATTACCGTGATGAAAATATATTAAAATCAAAAAACGCCTGCGCCCGGGGGCGGGCGGCGCAATGGGAGAGGTTCAATGTCCAAAACGGAAACGGCCGGCGGCGGTCTTGTGGCTTCCGCCGCGAGGGCGGCGAAAAAAGCGGTAAAGGGCGGAGGCGGCGAAACCTTGGCCGCGCTGATCGCGGAATATTTCGATCACGTGCCCCCGCAAGATTTGAACGGCCGTCACGCGCCGGACCTGATGCGGATGGTCAAGGCGCATATGGAGCTGGGCGCCGGGCGCAAGGCGGGGAAATCCCATGTCCGCCTGTTCGTTCCGGATCAAAAAAGGGACGGCTGGTCGGCCGAACGGCTGGTCTTGCAACTGGTCGGCGAGGACATGCCGTTCCTGGTCGACTCGGTCACGGCCGCGGTCAACCGCCGGGGGTTAGGGGTTCATCTGGTCATTCATCCCATTTTCAAGGTTTTCCGGGACGCCGGGGGAAAGCTTGTCCGCATCCTGAAACCGGGGGAGTCCGATGAGGGCGCCGTCATGGAATCCTGGATGCATCTGGAGGTCGACGAGGCCGGTCCGTCCGAGATGAAGGCCCTGAGGGCGGATGTCGTCAAGACGCTCAAGGATGTCCGGGTCAGCGTTCAGGATTGGCGGCCCATGCGCGAGAAAATGGCGCGGGTGATCGATGACCTGGCCCGGCCCGTCGCCGCCGTCGATGACGAGGCGCGCACGGAGGTCCGGGAGTTCCTGCGTTGGGCGCGCGACAACAATTTCATCTTTTTGGGCTACCGCTTCTACGCCATTGAAGGCGGCGGCGAGAAGGTGACGGTCTCGGTCGACGCCAAATCCGGACGGGGCCTGCTGCGGGATCCGGGAACCCTGGTTTTTGACGAGTTGGCGGATATGGCCCAGGTGCCCGGGGCCGTGCGCCGTTTCATCACAACGCCAAATCTCTTGATGGTCACCAAAGGCAATCACCGCTCCACCGTGCATCGTCCGGCGCATCTGGACGCTCTTGTGATCAAGACGTTCGACGCCAAGGGAAAGGTGGCCGGCCAGCATATCTTCGCCGGCCTTTTCACGTCCGCGGCCTACAACAAGAACCCCCGCGACATTCCACAGCTCCGGCGCCGGATTCAGCGGGTGGCCGAACGCGCCGGCCTGCCCCCCGGCAGTCACGACGGCAAGGCGCTTTTGAATATCCTGGAGACCTATCCCCGGGACGAACTGTTCCAGGTCTCAGAAGACCATTTGTTCGAAACGGCGATGGGCGTCCTGCATTTGCAGGAGCGCCAGCGGACCGCCTTGTTTGTCAGAAAAGACGAGTTCGAGCGGTTCATGTCCTGTCTCGTCTACGTGCCGCGGGACCGCCATACGACGGAATTGCGCGAGAAGATTCAGGAAATCCTAGGCGCCGCCTTCGATGGCCGCCCGGTGGTGTTCTCGACTCTTCTGGGCGACGCGCCGCTTGCCCGCATCCACATGATTATTGCGACCCGGATGGGCAAAATTCCGCCCTATGACGTCGGCGAGATCGAAAAACGGCTGGCGGCCGCGGCCCGGTCCTGGTCCGACCGCCTGCTCGAACGGATGTCCGGCGCCTATGGGGAGCGCGAGGCGCTGCGGCTCAACCGCCGCTACGGCAAGGCCTTCGGACCCGGTTATCAGGCGGCCTATGACGGCCCGCAGGCGATGGAGGACATCGCCGTCATGGAGCGCATGATCGCGGACCAACAGGCCTGCGCCGCCGAGGGTCTGGCGTCGATAGGTTTGTCCTTGTTCCGGGGCGACGGCGGCAAGGAAAACACCGTCCGTTTCAAAACCTATCATCTGGGCAGGAATCTGCCTCTGTCGGATGTCCTGCCCGTCTTCGAGCACATGGGCTTCCGGGTGCTGGACGAGCGTCCCTACGAAATCCGGCCCAGCGATTCGGGGGGCGTTCCGATCATTTTGCAGGATTTCGGTCTGGAGACCCGCGACGGCCAAGCGGTTCACATCCCGGCCATCCGGGACAAATTCGAAGAGGCGTTCCTGCGTGTCTGGCGCGGCGAGATCGAGAGCGACGGTTTCAACGGCCTGGTCGCCCTGGGCGGGCTGACCTGGCGCGAGGTCGTGGTGCTGCGCGCCTATTGCAAATGCCTGCGTCAGATGGGAATTCCCTATTCCCAGGCCTACATGGAAAGCGCGTTGGCCCGGTACCTGGACATCACCAAGGATCTGATCCGGCTGTTCACGACCCGGTTCGATCCGGACGCGGCCTTCAGAAAAAAGGCGGATCGTGAAAAAGCCGCGGCCGGCGTCCTGGCGCGCGTCGAACACGCCCTGGAGGGGGTTTCCAGCGCGGATGACGACAAGATTCTCACGCGCTTCATCAACTTGATCGAGCAGACCCTGAGAACCAACTTCTTCCAGAAAGATTCAGAGACCGGCGGGCCGAAAACCCATGTCTCGTTCAAGTTCGCGTCCCAGGGCGTCACGGACTTGCCCCTGCCGCGTCCCCTTCGCGAGATTTTCGTCTACAGTCCCAGGGTCGAGGGCGCGCATCTTCGCTTCGGCTACGTCGCGCGGGGCGGCTTGCGCTGGTCCGACCGCCATGAGGATTTCCGGACCGAGATTCTGGGGCTTGTGAAGGCGCAGCAGGTCAAGAACGCGGTGATCGTCCCCGTCGGCTCCAAAGGCGGCTTCGTGGTGAAGCGTCCGCCTGCGGAAGGCGGCCGCGAGGCGTTCCAGGCCGAGGGCGTCGAGTGCTACAAGATTTTCATCTCCGGCCTTCTGGACGTCACCGACAATCTGAAGGGCGCAAAGGTTGCGCCGCCGAGGCGCGTGGAGCGCCGCGACGACGACGACCCCTATCTGGTGGTCGCGGCGGACAAGGGCACAGCGACGTTCTCGGACATCGCCAACGGGGTGTCGGCCGATTACGGGCACTGGCTGGGCGACGCGTTCGCGTCCGGGGGCTCGCGGGGCTACGACCACAAGGGCATGGGCATTACGGCCAAGGGCGCCTGGGAATCGGTGAAGCGGCATTTCCGTGAAATGGGCCTCGACACCCAGACGCGGGATTTCACCGTCTGCGGCGTGGGCGACATGTCCGGCGACGTGTTCGGCAACGGCATGCTGCTCAGCGGGCACATCAAGCTGCTGGGCGCGTTTAATCACCTGCATATCTTCTGCGACCCGAACCCGGATCCCAAGAAAAGCTTCCAGGAGCGCAAACGCCTGTTCGACATGGGCCGGTCCGCCTGGACGGACTACGACCCCAAAATCATGTCCAAGGGCGGCATGATTTACGAGCGCTCGGCGAAATCGCTGAAACTGACGCCCGAAATCAAGAAATGCTTCGGCCTCGCCAGGGATAACGTCACGCCGAACGAGCTGATGACCGCGATTCTAACGTCGAGCGCCGATCTCATGTGGTTCGGCGGCATCGGCACCTACGTCAAGGCCTCGACCGAGTCCAATTCGGACGCGGGCGACCGGGCGAATGACGCCATCCGGGTCAACGGCGGCGACATGAAATGCAAGGTGATCGGCGAGGGCGCGAACCTGGGCTGCACGCAGTTGGGGCGGATCGAGTACGCGCTTCGCGGCGGACGGTTGAACACAGACAGCATCGACAACTCCGCCGGCGTGGATTGTTCGGACCATGAGGTCAACATCAAGATTCTGCTCAACGCCCCCATGGGCCGGGGCGAGATGTCCGGCAAGCAACGCAACAACCTGCTGGCCAGGATGACCGATGAGGTGAGCGAGCTGGTCTTGGCGCACAATTACCGCCAGACCCAGGCGATCACCTTGATCTCGTCCCGCGGCTTCCATGCGCTGGACAGCCAGTCGCGCCTGATGCGCATGCTGGAACGCGAGGGCGTCTTCAACCGGGCTGTCGAGTTCCTGCCCGACGAGGAGACCCTGCAAGAGCGGGCCGCCGCCAAACACGGTCTGGCCCGGCCCGAGGTTTCCGTCCTGATCAGCCACGCCAAAAACTGGCTCTATGAGCGGATACTGGAGTCCGGCGTGCCCGACGACGCCTACCTGACGGACGAACTGGTGAGTTATTTCCCGACTCCGCTTCGGGGCAAGCTGTTGCCGGACATCAAGGGACACCGTCTGCGGCGCGAGATCATAGCGACCCGGGTCACGAACTCCATGATCGACCGGGTCGGGGAAACCTTCGTCTCCGAGTTCATGGAGAAAACCGGCCAGGATGCGCCGGAAATCGCCCGGGCCTATGTGATCGCCCGCCAGGTGTTGAACCTGCGCCCGCTCTGGACCGCGATCGAGGCGCTCGACAACAAAGCGCCGGCCCACGCGCAAACATCCATGCTGGAAGACATAAACCATCTTCTTCAGTGGGTGACGCTCTGGTTCCTGCGCAATGGTCAGGCGGGCCTGGATATTGGCGCGCACATCGCGGAATACGGCCCCGGCATGACCCGGCTCGCCGGCCAAATCGGCAAAGTCGTGCCGCCTCACTATATCGACGACATGAAGCGCCGCGCGGCGCCTTATCTGAACGACAAGGCGCCCCAGTCCCTCGCGCACCGGATTTCGCATCTGGTGAACCTCTACTCGGCTTGCGACATCATCCGCCTGGCCAACAAGCGCAGGATGGATGTGGGGGTTGTGGCGCAAGTCTATTTCGCCATCGGCACCCGGTTCCGGCTGGGCCGCTTGCGGGCGGCGGCGAGCGGCCTCGACTCCGACACCCATTGGCGGCAATTGGCCAATGACGCCCTGGTGGAGGAAATCTATAATCACCAGCTCGGTCTGGCGTCCCATGCGCTCGATCATATGGGCCGGAACATGAAACCGGCGAAAGTGGTGGACGTCTGGATCGCCGCCAACCGGGCGGCTGTTGATCAAACCGAGATTCTGCTAAACGAACTCTGGCAGACGGAAGTGAGCGATCTTTCCATGGTGGCCGTCGCCTCCCGGCAGTTGCGCCAACTGGCGGAAGCGAACGGTTAGGCGGGCGGCGGGTTCGGATGGACGGCGAGACGTCTTGCCGGAGCGAGGCCGTGTCCTCGTTTCACCATTCCCGCCCCTTTTGTCATTCCCGCGCAGGTGCAAATCCAGCCGGGCGGCCGGCGTTCCGGCTTAACCCCCGCGTTCCGGCTTAACCCCAAGTGATGGCCAATGATCGAGTGACAAAGATTGCTCTGGATTCCCGCCTTCGCGGGAATGACGCCAGGGTTTCAAGGGATCATCACGCCATTGTGGTAAAACCCTTCATCACCAGCCCCGGGAATGACGATCCATGACCATGCGCGCGACCCCCGAAAACACCAAGGGCCTGATCGGCTGGTCATTCTATGACTGGGCGAATTCGGCGTTCTTCACGGTCATCTCGACGTTCGTGTTCTCGGCGTACGTCACCAAGGTGGTGGCGGAAACGCCGGAACGGGGAACCGAGCTTTGGGGATACGCGGTCAGCGCCTCGGCGTTCGCGGTTGCTGTCCTGGCGCCTGTTTTAGGCGCGATCACCGATAATCTGGGAAGGAGGAAACCGTGGATTATTGGACTGACATTAACGGCCGCGCTCGCTTCCTGTACGTTGTGGCGTGTCGCGCCGGGCGCGGACACGCTGGTTTACGGCCTTGCCGCTTTTGGCGCCGCCGCCTTCTGCCTGGAACTGGCGGGTTCGTTCTATAACGCCATGTTGCCGGGATTGGCGAGGCCGGACCGCATCGGGCGCTGGTCCGGTTGGGCCTGGGGGCTTGGCTATCTGGGCGGGCTGGTTTGCCTGGCGGTGACGCTTGGCGGTTTCGTGCAAGCCGAGACGCCCTGGTTCGGCCTTGACAAAGAGACTTACGAGCACCTTCGGGCCACGGGGCCGCTTGTTGGGATATGGCTGATTCTCTTTAGCCTGCCCCTTTTTTTCCTCACGCCGGATGAATCTTCCCGCCCGGTCACGGTCGGAGCCGCCGCGCGGGCGGGGCTCGGACAATTAAGGGACACCCTCCGCCATATCCGCCGCCACGAACCGGTTCCCCGGTTTCTTGCCGCGCACATGCTCTATGCGGACGGGCTGACGACGTTGTTCGCCTTTGGCGGCGTTTACGCGGCGGGCGCCTTCGGGATGGGATTTGACGAACTCATCGTGTACGGCGTCGCGCTGAATGTGACGGCGGGCCTGGGCGCGGCTGTCTTCGCGCCCCTTGATGACCGGTGGGGGCCGAAACCGGTAATTGTCATTAGCATCATTGGATTGACCGTATGCGGCGCCGCCCTTGTCATCGTGGACACCAAACTTCTTTTTTGGGTGTTCGGCCTGCCGTTGGGCGTTTTCGTGGGACCCGCGCAAGCCGCCAGCCGGTCCATGATGGCGCGTCTGGCGCCGGACGGCGTGCGGACGGAAATGTTCGGGCTCTACGCGTTGTCTGGAAAAGCGACGGCGTTCCTCGGTCCTCTGCTGCTGGCCTGGACGACGGCGGCGTTCGACAGTCAACGGGCCGGCATGGCGACGATTATCCTGTTTTTTCTGGCGGGCCTGGTTCTTTTGCTGCCCGTCCGGATCAACAAGACCGCATGATCCGGGCGGCCGGGACGGGGAAGAACCGGTGGAGGCGTCATTAACCGTAATCCAGCGCGGGCGGGGCCTGTGACGGCCCCGCATGGAGCCGACGCGCCGCCCCCGGGCCCGCATTCCGCCGCCTCCGCGTTATACGCGCGCCCCGCGCCACACTTCGTCATTCCCGTCCTCTCTTCGTCACTCCCGCGAAGGCGGGGGTCCCGGGGATCCAGTGCGCCCTTCGCCGCTTGATGACGGGTCCATCGCTCATGATTAAGCCGGAACGCGGACCCGCCCGGCTGGATTCCCGCCTTTGCGGGAATGACGGAGCGGGGAAGCGCGGGAATGACGAAGCAAGGGCGGGAGTGACGGATCGAACCGCTTGGAACCCATGAATCGATCCCGCCCGACGTCATACCCCTTGGGCGAACGGCGGATCACTCCATTCCCTTGATCACGGCAATATCACACTTGTTTCCCGTAAAATATTTGCGTACCCCTAAAAGGACAGGCATAAAAGTCTTCGAACATGGGATTGACCTTTGCTTGAAAGGGATGCGGGCGGCCGTGAAACGTGTGCTTCTGATCGTTACCGGCGGGATCGCCGCCTACAAGACCCCCGACCTCGTTCGCAAACTCAAGGAACGCGGCATGGCCGTGCGCTGTGTGCTGACCCGGGGCGGCGCGCAATTCGTCACCCCCCTTGCCTTGGGCGCCGTCTCCGGCGGCAAGGTGCGCCAGGAAATCTTCGACCTCACCGATGAAGCGGAAATGGGCCATATCCAGCTCAGCCGGGACGCCGACGTTCTTCTCGTCGCCCCGGCCACCGCCGATATTCTGGCCAGAATGGCGAACGGCCTCGCGAGCGGTCTGGCGGCGGCGGCGCTCCTCGCGACCGACAAACCGGTGATCGCGGCCCCCGCCATGAATGTCCGCATGTGGGAACACCCCGCGACCCAGGCCAACATCGCGACCCTAAAGGCGCGCGGCATTATCTTTCTGGGCCCGGATGACGGGGACATGGCCTGCGGCGAATACGGTCCCGGCCGCATGGCCGAGCCGGCTGAAATCGCCGCCGCCGTGAAATCCTTCCTGGATGGGAACGGCAAGCTCAATGGACGGCGGGCCGTCGTCACCAGCGGCCCGACGCATGAGCCCATCGACCCCGTGCGCCATATCGCCAATCGTTCGTCGGGCAAGCAAGGCCACGCCATCGCCGGGGCTCTCGCCAAATTAGGCGCGGAAACGGTTTTGATCTCCGGCCCGACGCACCTGCCGGATCCGGCGGGCGTCACCACCGTGCGCGTCGAAAGCGCCCGGGATATGCTGGCCGCCTGCGAAGACGCGCTTCCCGCCGATATCGCCGTTTGCGCGGCCGCCGTCGCGGATTGGCGCGTGGCCAACGCGGCGGATCAAAAGATCAAAAAAGAAGCGGGCGGTCCTCCGGCCCTCGTCATGGCGGAGAACCCGGACATTCTGAAAACGCTGTCTCAAGCCGGCAACAAGCGGCCGTCCCTGGTCGTCGGCTTCGCGGCCGAGACGGAAAACGTTATCGAACACGCCGCGTCCAAGCGCGCGCGCAAGGGATGCGACTGGATTGTGGCGAACGACGTTTCGCCTGCGGCCGGCGTCTTTGGCGGAGACGCGAACACGGTTCATCTGATTTCAGAGGCCGGCGTGGAAAATTGGCCGCGCATGAGTAAAGCGGACGTCGCCCGGCGGCTCGCCAACCGCGTCGCCGGTCATTTCGGCGCGGACGGGGCGGCCTGACGGCGATGCCCGGCGCTCTGGACGTCACCGTCAAGATCAAGCGCCTGCCGAACGGCGCGGGCCTTCCCCCGCCGGGCGCTCAAACGGCGGCCAGCGCGGGCTTTGATCTTGCGGCCGCCGTGGAAGCGCCCGTCACGCTGACGCCGGGGGCCTATCTGCTGGTGCCGACTGGAATCGCCATGGCGTTACCCGTGGGCTTCGAGGCTCAGGTCCGCCCGCGTTCCGGCCTGGCGCTCAAGCACGGCGTCACGGTCCTGAACGCGCCCGGCACCATTGACGCGGATTACCGGGGAGAAGTGGGCGTCATCCTGATCAACGCGGGAACGGAACCGTTCGAGATCAGGCGGGGCATGCGCGTTGCTCAGGTCGTGGTGGGGCGGGCGCTCAGCGTCGCCTGGCAAGAAGTGGAGGATTTAAGCGGCACCGGGCGGGGCGCCGGGGGCTTCGGCTCGACCGGCGCCGGTTAAGGTTTAGAGGAGATCCGGCCCATGCTCCGTCTGCACAAAAAGACGCTCTACGCCATAGAGGCGGTGTTGGATATCGCCTATCACGCGGGCGAGGAACCCGTGCAATCCGGCGACATCACCCGGCGCCAGAATATTCCGCGGCGCTACCTTGAACAGACCTTGCAACGCCTGGTGCGGGCGGCAATTCTAGTGGGCGTCCGCGGTCCCCGCGGCGGCTACCGCCTGGCCCGCGAACGGCGCCGGATCACCGTCGCCGACATCGTTCGCGTGGTGGACGACCTGACGGAAGCGAACGGCGGCGGCGTCGAGGAGGGCTCGGAACTAGGGCAGAAGGTCGTTCACCCCATCTGGTCGGAACTGCGCGTCACGGCCATGAACCGATTGGCCGGGATGACCATCGAAGACCTTTGTTCCCAGGCGGACGGCCAGGGGATCGAGAGCGAGGGGCGCGCCAATCTGGATTTCGCCATTTAGGTCATGGACGGCGTGAAGGGATCAGAACCCGCTTTTCGGACGGAACCCAGGGGCCGCGTCTACGACAGCCTGCTGGACACCATCGGCGCGACGCCGCTGGTGAGGCTGCCGCGTCTGGCCGAGCACGCGAAAACCTCCGCCGCGATTTTGGCGAAGTGCGAGTTCTTTAATCCGCTGGCGTCGGTGAAGGACCGGATTGGCCTCGCCATGGTCGAGGCGGCGGAGGCGGACGGGCGGATTGGACCTGGCGCCACCTTGATCGAACCAACCTCGGGCAACACGGGAATCGCGCTTGCTTTCGTCTGCGCGGCCAAGGGGTACCGCTTGATCCTCACCATGCCGGAGAGCATGTCCTTTGAACGGCGCAAGATGCTGTTGCACCTGGGCGCGGAAATTGAACTGACGCCCGCGAACATGGGAATGAAAGGCGCGTTGAAACGCGCCGGTCAGCTGGCCGGCATGATTCCCGGCGCCGTCATGCTGCAACAGTTCGATAATCCCGCCAACCCGGCCATTCACCGCGTCACGACGGCGGAGGAAATCTGGACGGACACGGGCGGGAACGTGGATGCGGTGATCGCCGGCGTCGGCACCGGCGGAACGCTCACCGGCGTCGCCGATGTGCTGAAACCCCGCAATCCGGCGATCAGGATGATCGCCGTCGAGCCCGAAGACAGCCCCGTGCTGTCCGGCGGTCTGCCCGGCCGTCACAAAATCCAGGGCATTGGGGCGGGCTTCGTTCCCGGCAACCTGAAGCGCGGCGCTATTGACGAAGTGTTGCGGATCGGTAATGAAACAGCGTTCAAAACCGCCCGTCTGGCCGCGCGGCTCGAGGGCGTTCCCGGCGGCGTCTCGTCCGGCGCGGCCCTCGCCGCCGCCCTTGAGGTTTCCGAACGCCCGGATATGGCGGACAAAACCATCGTCGTCATCCTTCCCAGCTTCGCCGAGCGGTATCTCTCGACAGAACTGTTCGAGGGGTTGGATTAGACGGATGCGCCCGGTGCCGGGGAGCCCTTCCCGTGCGCGCGGGGTTTGGATGACGCTCTTGCTGACGCCAGCACGTCATTCCCGCGCCCCTACTCCGTTATTCCCGCAAAGGCGGAAACTGGACGGCGTTATGACCGGACCCCCGCCGCCGCGGGGATGACGGGAGGGATAAAGGGGCGATGGGAAGGAAAAAGGCGGCGTTGGAGGGCGGCTACGCCAACCCGTTGAAATCATCCAGCAGCATCGCGATCCGGGCGGGATCTACCTGATCCATGATCGCGTTGGCCCGGCTCGCGGCGGCGCCCAAGTCCATGTCCCGGATGCGTTGTTTCACGCGCGGGATGGCGCTGGGGACCATGGATAGTTCGCGGATGCCCAGACCCAGCAACAGCGGCGTGTAGCGCGGGTCCCCCGCCATCTCGCCGCAAAGCGAAATGGGGACGCGGTTTCTAAGCGCGGCCGAGGCCGTGAACTGGATCAGCCGAAGCACGCCGGGATGCAGCGGATCAAAGAGATGCGAGACATGCTCATTGGTCCGGTCCGTCGCCAAGGTATACATGGTGAGATCGTTGGACCCGACGGCGAAGAAGTCCGCGAAGTGGGCCAGCGCGTCGGCGGAAAGCGCCGCCGCCGGCACCTCGATCATGGCCCCCAGAGGCGGCGGCGGATCAACAACGGGAACGCCGTCCCGCCTCAAATCCCGGGCGGCCTTCTCAAGGGCCCGGCGGGTCCGCTTTAATTCCGTCACGTTGGAAACCATCGGCAACAGGATACGCACAGGACCATGAGCGGACACCCTCAAGATCGCGCGAAGCTGAGGCTCCAACACGTCGTCCCGGCTAAGCGACAGGCGAATGCCCCGCAAACCCAGGGCGGACGCGGCCGCCTCGTCCAAATCGCCCAGAAGCGCCCGCGCCGGTTTTTCACCGCCCACATCCAGCGTTCTGATGGTGGCGGTTTGACCGTTCAAGCGTTCGACAATGCCTTTCAACGTCTCGTACTGCTCTTCCTCGGACGGCACGTCGTCCCTGGCCATGAACATGAATTCCGTGCGCAAAAGACCAATTCCCCCGGCGCCGTTTTTCTCCACCATGTCCATCTCGATCGGGAGTTCCACATTGGCGTGAAGCCGAATGTCCACCTTGTCGCGGGTAATCGCGGGGACTTCGCGAAGGCGGGCGAAGCGCGCCTCTTCCCTGGCGTCGTCGGCGGAGATGCGTTGATACACATCGCGAGTCCGCGCCGTTGGATTCAGGACCACGATCCCGCGGGTTCCATCAATGACCACAGGCGTGCCCGTCTCGACGGACGTCACCAGATTGGAAATGCCAAGAACGAGCGGAATCCCCAAAGCGCGGGCCATAATGGCCGAGTGCCCCTCGGCGCCGCCGATTTCCGTCACGACGCCGGACACGCGGGCGGGATCAAGCTGGGCCGCGTCCGCCGGGCTTAGGGACTCGGCCATCAGGACACTGCCTTCGGGCGCGGCGGAGAACGCCCGGATGGGTTTGCGCATCAAGTTCCGAAGCAAGCGGTTGCCGACCTCGCGCACGTCTTCCACACGCGCCGCCAGATAGGCGTCGTCCATGGCCTGAAACGCCGCCATCAGATCGTGCAATTCGGCCTGCACGGCGGCTTCCGCGTTCACCAGGTTGCCGACGATCCGCGCCCTGGGGCCCCGAACCAATCGGGAATCTTTCAGCATCTGAAGATATGCATCGAACAAAAACGCCATATCATCGGCGACTTCGCTTTCCGCCGCCACGTCGCGAAGCCGGTTAATCTGCATGCGCGCAAGGCGGATGGCGGCCTCCAGCCGTTTGCGCTCGTCGCCGATCCGCTCACGCGGGATCGTGTATTCCGGGACGTCAAGCGCGCCGGTGTCGCGCACATACGCCGGACCGCTCGCGACGCCGGGCGCGACGCCGGCACCCTCCAGGCGGATTTCCCCGGGCCTCGCCACGGCTATTCGTCCTCCTCGAATCGCTCCTTGACGAGACCGACCAGCGCTTCGAGCGCGGCCGCCTCGTCGGCGCCGTCCGCGCTCACTTCAATGTCGCTGCCTTTGGCCGCCGCAAGCATCATCAGCCCCATGATAGAGGTCCCCGTCACCGTCTGGCCGTCCTTGGAAACGCCGACCATGGCCTCGAAGGTTCCAGCAAGCTTGGCGAATTTGGCCGCCGCGCGGGCGTGCAGACCGCGTATATTACAAATAGTAACAGTTTGTCTGGGCACAACGGCGTTCCAGTATTCAAGAATCCGCTAGCCGGCGCCTTGGGTCAGCAACCGCGACGCGATGTTGATATAGCGCCGCCCGGCTTCCTGGGCCTCTGTGACGGAGGTCCGCAGGTCTTCCGACTTCCGTACCGTCGCCAGCTTGATCAACATGGGCAGGTTGATTCCGGCAATCACCTCAATGGCGCCGCCGCCCATGATGGAAATCGCAAGATTGGACGGCGTGCCGCCGAACATGTCGGTCAAGACGACGACGCCCTCGCCCTTGTCCACGGCCTTGACCTGATCAATGATGTCCTGGCGGCGGGCCTCCATATCGTCGTCGGGCCCGATGCAAACCTTGGCGATTTGCTCTTGCGGTCCGACGACGTGCTCTAACGCGCCAATAAACTCCGACGCCAAGTCACCGTGTGTAACAACGACCATTCCGATCATCGGGAAACGACCATTCTTTCAAGTTCCGGGCTTTTCAGGTCCCGGGCCTTCCTGTTGTGAAAGATAAAGCCCCCGGCTTCACGGGCTTCACAAAAGAGCGTCAGGCGGAACCCGGCGGCGTTGAGAGTGATATTGAGCCTAAACTTGGGATTTGTCCAAGTCCCTATGCCTCAAATGAACGCGGAGGCCGCCGTTGCGCAGATGCCCGGTCAGGCGCTCGGCTACGAAAACCGACCGGTGCCGGCCGCCGGTGCATCCAACGGCGATGGTCAGGTAGCTTTTCCCCTCTGCCTCGTAACGCGGCAGCAACGGGTCCAGCAAACCAGTCAAACTCTGGAAAAACGCTGGGAAACCAGCGTCTTTTTCGATATGGGCCCGGACGGACGGGGCTTTTCCCGTAAGCGGGCGAAGGGCCGCCACATAATGGGGATTCCGCAAGAACCGGACATCGAACACCAGATCAGCGTCCCGCGGCACGCCGCCTTTGTAAGCGAAGGATTGAACATGCAGCGAAAGGCGTTGCCGCTCCGTCTCGCCGAAGAAATTCTCCAACAGGCGTTTGGCGTCGCCGGGCGATAGATCCGTCGTATCCATCACAACGCCGGCCAGTTCGCGAACCGGCGCCATCAACGCCCGTTCGCGCTGAACGCCGTCGGCCACCGGACGGTCGATGGCCAGAGGATGCCGGCGGCGGGTTTCCGCGAAGCGCCGGGCCAAGACGTCATCATGGCAATCCATGAACAGGACATGAACCTCCAGGCCGCCCCGCCGCTTGAGACGCGCCACATGTTTCGAAAAAGTATCCGGTTCGAAATCGCGGGTTCGGATATCTATTCCGGCGGCGAGAGGGACCGGCGCCCCTTCCGCCGCGACCAGGCGGTCAATAAGGGACAGGGGCAGATTGTCCACCGTCTCGAAACCCAGATCCTCAAGCGCTTTCAAGGCCGACGACTTGCCCGCGCCGGAGACCCCCGTCACCAGCACCAGCTTTTCCCGGAAGGACGTTCCTTCCGCGTCAGACATGATCGACCGGCGCCCCTTCCGCTGCGGGATAGGTCAAATAGGCGCGAATTTTGGCGGGCGCGGAAACCGTCAGGGGATTCAGCGTGACCGTTTGCAGCGATATGCGGTTAATTCGAACGGCGTCGGGACCAGGCAGGCGTTCCGTTGTCGCGCCGGGCTCCAGATTGACCGCCATCGCCAAGGGCACGTCGGTCTCGAACGGAAGCCGGAGAACGCCAATACCGCGCAATTCCAACAGACCGGCCAGTTTTTCCGGGGGAGACGCCAACAGCTGGCCGCCATCCGCCCTTACAACGACCTGATCGTCGCTGATCAAATGCGCGCCCGCGTCGATCAAGCGCAAGGCCATATCGGATTTTCCCGCCCCGCTGTCTCCCAACAACAGAACGCCGCGCCCGGCGACGGCGACGCAGCTTGCGTGAATGATCTTGGACATGCCGAGAGAGTGCGGGCGCGCGCGCGCGCTGTCAATTACCGTTCATGAACACCGGCCAACCTGTTATAGACGTAACCGTCATGGCCGCCGTTTGTCCAATCTGCCGCGCCGGCGGCGTCCGGGAGTTCGCCGTCACCGCGGACGACGTGCGGGCGGCGTTGCGCGCCGTTTTCGGCGCCGCGCCGCCCGAGGATATTCTGGAGCGGGATTACGCAATAGAGCGTTGCGGCGCCTGCGATCTGGTGTTCGCCGACCCGATGATTCCCGGAAGCGCGGCCTATTACGCCTGGTTGACGCGGTTTCCCGGGTATCATGCCGGCGAACGCTGGGAATGGGCGGAAATCCGGCGTCTGCTGAACGAAACACGCGAGCCTCTCAGGCTGTTGGAGTTGGGAGCGGGCGCGGGTGATTTTCTCATTAGCCTGAAACCGCTCAAACACGTCACCGCGTCCGGCGTCGACCTCAGCGGCCAATCCGCCAGGGCCGCCCGGGCGAAAGGCGCCGACGTGGAAGCCAAGGCGCTGGAAGACCTCACCGGCGGCGCGGACCGGCGCTATGATATGGTCGTTCTCAGCCATGTCCTGGAACATGTGGCGGAACCTCTAAAATTGATCCAGGACCTGAAACAGGTTTTGACGCCCTCGGGCCGTATCGTTTTCTCTGTTCCTTATTCACCCATGACCCGTGAATACCTTTCACCCGACCTGATGAATTTGCCGCCCCATCATCTCACGCGATGGAATAAAAAATCGTTGGAAACTCTCGGAGAAAAAGCAAATCTGAATTTGGCGCTTCGTATGCCGAAACCGAAGTCCGCGCTGAAGCGCGCCCTTAAACAAACGTGTGACGCCGTGGGAAAACCGCGATCTGGACTCGCCCGGCTGCCCGTTGTTCTCCGGCATTGGGGGGTGTTCCGGGATTTGCTGTCAAAACACCGGGCGCGAGAGGTGGTGAACGGCAAACGGGCGGCCGACACGGTGCTGGCCGTGATGTCCCGGCGCGGCGACTGACGCGCGCCGGGGAGACTCGCCGCCCCGGACGCCCCATTGAAAAGCGGGGTCCGCTCCCGGGCGGCGGACTGCCGCTTGCGCGGGAATGACGGACCGGACCTCAAGACGCTTCCCTCGTCCGGGCCGCCCTCTTGCGTTCGTGCGGATCCAGAACCGCCTTGCGGAGACGGACGGACCCCGGCGTCACCTCGACGCATTCGTCGTCACCGATATAGCTGATGGCCTGTTCCAACGTCAGGCGGCGGGGCGGAGTCAATTTGATGGCGTCGTCCTTGCCCGAGGCCCGGAAGTTGGTCAGCTGTTTCGACTTCAGCGGGTTCACTTCCAAATCCCCCGGCTTGGCGTTCTCGCCGATCATCATGCCTTCGTAAACATCCTCGCCGGAGCCGATGAACAAAACGCCGCGCTCTTCCAGACCGGCCAAGGCGTAACCGGCGCTTTTGCCCCGGGCGTTCGAAATCAGCACGCCGTTTCGGCGGCCCGGGACTGGGCCGCGGTGCGGCGCATGGCCGTGGAACAGCCTGGACATGACGCCGGTTCCGCGCGTTTCGGTCAGAAAATCGCCGTGATAACCGATCAAACCCCGCGTCGGAACGTGGAAGACCAGACGCGCTTTTCCGCCTCCCGAGGGCTTCATTTCCTTGATCTCGCCCTTGCGGACGCTCAAGGATTCGACCACCGCGCCGGAGTAGGCCTCGTCAACATCGACCCGCACCTCCTCGATGGGCTCCAACCGCTGGCCGTTTTCCAATTTGAACAACACGCGCGGACGGCCGATGGTCAATTCGAAACCTTCCCGGCGCATGGTTTCGATCAGCACGCCCAACTGCAATTCGCCCCGGCCCGCCACCTCGAACGCGTCGGCGTCCTCCGTGGGCGAGACGTGAATAGCGACGTTGCTCTCGGCCTCTCGTTCAAGGCGCTCCAGGATCACACGGGACTGAACCTTGCCGCCTTCCCTGCCGGCGAAGGGAGAGTCGTTGATCCCAAAGGTGACGGACAGCGTCGGCGGATCAATGGGCCGGGCGGCGAGGGGTTCTTCCACGGCGGGATCACAAAGAGTATCCGACACGGTCGCCTTCGACAGGCCCGCGATGGCGACGATGTCGCCCGCCTCGGCTTTTTCCACCGGGTTCCGCTTGATGTCGTTGAAGATCAGAATCTTGCTGACCCGGCCCCGCTCAACGGTGTTTCCATCCCGGGTCAGCCCCTTGACCGGCATGTTCGGCTTGACGGCTCCGGATTGAACGCGGCCCGTCAGAACGCGGCCCAGGTATGGGTCACTCTCGATCGTCACAACCAGCATTTTGAAGGGCGCGCCGGCGGCGCCGACCTTGGGCTTCGGCACGTGCTTCAGGATCAAGTCGAAGAGCGGCGACAGATCGCCTTCCATCTTGGCCGGATCGTCCGCCGCCCAACCGTTCCGGCCCGACGCGTAGAGTATCGGAAAATCCAATTGCTCGTCATTGGCGCCCAGGTTGGCGAACAGATCGAAGCACTCTTCATGCGCTTCTTCCGGCCTGGCGTCCGGACGGTCGAGTTTGTTCACCACGACGATGGGCCTGAGGCCCAAATCCAACGCCTTCGACGTCACGAACTTGGTTTGCGGCATGGGGCCCTCGGCGGCGTCGATCAGCAAAATGACCGAGTCGACCATGCCCAAAATTCGTTCCACTTCCGCGCCGAAATCCGAGTGGCCCGGCGTATCGACGATGTTGATCCGCGTATTCTTCCAAGTGACGGAGGTGCATTTCGCCATGATGGTGATGCCGCGCTCGCGCTCCAGGTCGCCGGAATCCATGGCCCGCTCGGCGACCCGCTGGTTGTCCCGGAACGCGCCGGACTGCATCATCATCGCGTCAACCAGCGTGGTCTTGCCATGATCGACGTGCGCGATGATCGCGATGTTGCGGATGTCTCGAGTCATGAGCTTTTTCCTAGCCCTTGATCTTGCCGGCCATGAGAACCTGCGGGTCGGCCGCGGCCCGGGCGCCCAGATGGGAAATGACCTCGGCGGCCATGACGCCGCCCATGCGGGCCGCCGCAGCGAGGTCCCGGCCGTGGGTGCGGCCATGGAGGAACCCGGCCGCGTAGGCGTCGCCGGCCCCCGTTGTGTCGACGACCTGGGTGACGGGTTCCGCTTCGACAACGTGGACCTCTTGGCCGGAGACGACGACGGAGCCCTTTCGGCCGCGGGTCAGCACCGCGACTTCGCAGTGGCCGCGCACGGCCCGCATGGCTTCGTCGAAGCTGGACGCCTGATAGAGCGAAACGATCTCGTCCTCGTTGGCGAACAGAATATCGACGTCCTCGCTCACCAACTCCAGGAACGCATGGCGGTGACGTTCAACGCAAAATGGATCGGACAGGCTCAGCGCCACCTCGTTACCCGCCCCGCGGGCGATGGAGGCCGCCTTGCGGAAGGCTTCCTTGGCGGCGGGCGGGTCGAACAGATAACCCTCCAGATAGGTTACGGCGGACTCGGCTATCACCGCCTCCTCGACGTCATCCGGACCCAGCTCCACGCAAGCGCCCAAATGAGTCAACATGGTTCGGTCCGCGTCGGGCGTCACGAGAACCAGACAGCTCGCCGTCGGGGCTTTCCCGGTTGAACCCGGCGTCTCGAAATAAACACCAAGCGATTTGACGTCATGGCGGAAAACGCCGCCCAGCACGTCGTCCTTGACCTTGCCGATGTAAGCGGTGCGGGCTCCGAGTCCGGCGAGACCGGCGATGGTGTTGGCGGCGGAACCGCCGGAGCTTTCGACGGCGGGGCCAAGTTCGGCGTACAGCCCGGCCGCCCGTCCCGCGTCGATCAGCGTCATGGCGCCCTTGGAGAGTTCATGAGACTCCAGGAACCAGGGTTCCGTCCTGGCGGTAATATCGACGATGGCGTTGCCGATACCGGCGACGTGGAACTTGGTCAGGGTCATGATCGGGCCTTGGATACGCGAAAACGAGGCGGGCCGCTGGTTCGGCCGCTGGTTCGGCCGCTGGTCCAGCCTGCGGCGGAGTATACGCGGGTCCGCCGATAAACCAAGCGGAAAGCCCATTAACGCCCTGGGTTTGATGGGGGTTGATCATGGGATGACGGACGGCCTGCGGCGGCGGCCGTGCGGGTTCGGATGGATGCGAGACGCCTGTCCGGGCCGCGGGCGGCGGAGCGTCGCGCGGGCGGCGCCTTGGCTCCATAAGGGATGCTCTTAGACCCCGCCTTCGGGGGAATGACATTTTGGCGCCGCGAGGAACCGCCCCAATGGACTGTATTGCAAACGCGCTTTCTTGGGGCCAAGCCGGAGTCTCAACCCGCTCGAACCGCGCCGCGCCGCCGGATCCGGGCTTGTCAGCGAGCGATGGTTCCTGTAAGCCGCCGGCTTTCGGACATGCGCGGTGGTCGCGCGCCCATTTCGCCGGAACCGCCAGCCCAATGAAATATAGCCCTATAAACGCCCGGTCCGTTTCTTTCCGGTCGGGGGTTCTGAAAGCGTGGCCGCTTTGGCTAAAATACCGCAGGCTCACCATGACCTCCCTCATGCAATATGGCGAGACCCTGGCGTTTGCCGGTCAAGTAATCGGTAGGCGCGGCCTCGAAAGGCAATCCGTCGTCGAGTGCGGCGTTTGGCGGGGCGGCGTGGCGTTCGGGCTGGTCGAATTCTTCCGGACCGCCGGGCGCTTCTATTTCTTTGATTCCTTTGAAGGCTTGCCCAAGGCGGATTTGGCCGAAGACGGCGCGCGCGGTGGAGCTCCAATCGAGCGGAAACCTGATCGCCAGGAATAACGTCGCCGATCTGGCGGAGTTTGAGGAAACTCTCGCCCGCATTCCAGGCGCCCGGGATAAGGTCGAGGTTCACAAAGGCTGGTTCGAGGAAACTCTCCCCGGAACCAGCGTCCAAAACGGCATCTCGGTGCTGCGCATGGACGGCGATTGGTGCGCCTCCACCATGACCATTCTGGACAATCTCTTCGATCAGGTGGTGGACGGCGGCGTCATCCTGATCGACGATTATTATTATTGGGAGGGATGCGCAAAGGCCGTCCACGACTATCTTTCCAAGACACGCTCGCCGCTTCGCGTCAGGCAATCCCCGTGCGGCCTCGCCTATATCGAGAAACAATGACCGGCCCTCTTGGCCGATAGATCAAAGACCCGCGCCATGATCTCCGCATTCATCAAGGGCGTTCGCCAACTGGGCGATGAACAGACGCGAAAGCCGCTCTGGATCAGCGCCGCGCTCGCGGCCGCCGTCCTTGCCGGCTTGTGGGCCGCGGTGTTGGCGTTGCTTGATCACACAACATTGTTCGCCTGGGGCTTTCTGGAGTCCGCGGTTGACCTGCTCGGCGGACTGGCCGCCGCGGTTTTGACTTTCATTTTGTTTCCGGGGGCCGTTTCCGCCATGGTGTCCGTGTTCCTGGACCAGGTCGCGGAGACGGTCGAAAGCCGGCACTACCCGGAACTCCCGCCGGCGCCCGGTCAGCCCATGAAAGAGGCGGTCTTAGGCGGCCTCAAGTTTTTAGGCGTCATGGTCGCGCTGAACATATTGCTTCTGCCGTTCATCTTTACCGCCGTGCTCTATCCGATCCTGTTTTACGCGGTGAACGGGCACCTTATCGGGCGGGAATATTTCGAACTGGTCGCAGCCCGCCGTCTTTCCGCGGACGACGCGCGGCGTCTTCGAAAGGATCATAAGGTTGGCGTGTTCATGGCGGGCGTCCTGACTGCGTTCTCCCTGACCATTCCCGTCGTCAACTTGTTGACGCCTGTCGTGGCCACGGCGGCGATGTTGCATCTGTTCGAGGATTGGCGGAAAAAGGGCGGATTTCCCCAGACTCGAACCCCCGGCGCAAATCTCACGGGCGCCGGACCGGATCGCCGCTGAAGACCGGCTGAACGGACACGCGGGCCATACCGCCGCCCTTGTCCACAAAGATGACGCCCCATACCGGTAAAAAACTGGACGAACGGCGCGGCCACGCGTAAACGAGACGTCAGAGGCGGCCACAGTGTTTACCAAAAAAGAACCCAGCGCCGCCGCCGCGCCAGAGATGATCGAGGCTCCCGTGTCTGAAGAAGATTTCGATGCACCGCCCCTGAAACCCTTTTCCCGTAAAGGCAGCCACGCGCCGGCCAAGCCGCCCACGGGCGTCGGCGCGCAGCCGGACGCGCCCCGCCGACCACCCGAAATTCCCGGCGGACCGCGCCGTGTGGAACGCGCCCGCGCCATTGACTCGTCGTCGGACTCCAAACGTCTGATCGTCGGGCGCGACATCTGCCTGAAAGGCGAGATCACGGAATGCGGCAAACTGGTCGTCGAGGGCCAGGCGGAAGTCACCCTTCCCTGCGCCCGGCTGATCGAAGTCGCGCCCAGCGGCGTGTTCCGCGGCGACGCGACGGTGGACGAAGCCGACATCTCCGGCCGGTTCGAGGGCGAGCTGATCGCCAAGGACCGCCTGATCGTCCGGGCGGGCGGGCGCATCAACGGCACGGTACGGTACGGCAAGATACTCATTGAGCAGGGCGGCGAGGTTTCCGGCGACATGCAGACTCTTCAGCCGGACGACGTTTAAGGACCATTGCGCCGCGCCCCGGTCCGCTCTGCGTTATTATTGACTGCGGCCCTGCTGCCGGGCTGTGAAGCCGCCTCTTTGGACAACTCGACGCCGCCGCCGGCGTCAACTGCGGGCGCTGGCGGGTCGGCCGCGGCGCCCAAGGCGCCCGAGACGTTCAATCCTGGACGATCCAATCCCGAACGGCGGGCCGCGCTTTCGAAACCGCGCCCTTTTCGCGTCATCGATCCAGGGTCCCTGGTGAAACTGGATGAGACCTCTTTGACGAAGATTCTGGGCGAACCGGTGTTTGAACGCCGTGACTTCCAGACCCGGCTGTTGCGTTATCAGGGCGAGACCTGCCGGGTGGCGGCGTTTCTCTATCGGGACAAAGGGACCGGACCGTGGCTCGCGGATCACATTGAGGCCCAGGACGGCGACGGCGCGAAACAGGATTTAACGGCCTGCCTCAAACGCTTTGTTCGCGAAAGCGATCCGGCGAAGGCGGGGTGAGCGCCCGTGTCCCGGACTTCCGCCCGCGCGGGAACGGCGCCGGATTACGCCGTCTTTCCCTTGAACCGGCAAAGATCGATCACCTTACAGCTCACGCAATCGGGTTTTCGCGCCTTGCAGACATAGCGTCCATGCAGGATCAGCCAGTGGTGGGCGTGAAGCGCGAATTCCTTGGGCGTGCGCCTCACGAGTTTTCTTTCCACCTCAAGCACGTTCTTGCCCGGCGCCAGGCCCGTGCGGTTCGAAACCCGGAAAATGTGGGTGTCGACGGCGATGGCGGGTTCCCCGAAGACAATATTGCGCACGACGTTGGCGGTTTTCCGGCCAACGCCGGGCAGGGCTTCCAAGGCCGCCTGGTCGTTGGGGACTTTCGAGCCGTGCTCGGCGATCAGCCGCTCCGACAGCAGGATCGTGTTCCTCGCCTTGTTGCGATAAAGCCCGATGGTCTTTATGTGATCGCGCACCGTCTCCTCACCCAGCGCGACCATTTTCTCCGGCGTGCCGGCGGCCTTGAAAAGATCCCTGGTCGCCCTGTTGACGCCCGCGTCCGTGGCCTGCGCGCTCAGCACCACGGCGACCAGCAGCGTGTACGGATTGGTCCATTCCAAATCCGACCGGGGGTTCGGATTGATCTCGCGGAGGCGGGAATAGAAATCGGCGATGTCGGTTTTTTTCATAGACCATAATTTAACGGGCCCCGGCCCTTGCGCCAGCCCGAAACTTGCGCTGGAATCCAGTGATGACCCAACAAGCCCCACGTCACGGGAACCCGGACGAGGTTCTTTTTTCCGCCGTCTTGCGCCCGCATCGCAGCGGAAACCTGAAATCCGTCCATTATTTCATGATCTTCCTGTTCGTCATCCTTTTCCCGCCGGCGACAATTTTCCTGTTGTCCGGCGCCTGGCCCGTCGCCGGATTCATGGGGCTTGAGGCGCTTGGTCTTTATATCGCCTTTCGCCTGAATCTGTTGCGGGCCCGGTCCAGGGAAACCGTTGACGTCACCTACCGGGCGCTGACGGTGAACAAGATCGACCATTGGGGCAGGACGCGCACCTGGACCTTTCAACCCCAATGGCTGAGCGTCGTAATGGACGATCCGCCCAGGCACGAAAGTAAATTAATGCTTAAACTGCGGGAGCGAAGCCTGGTGATCGGCGCGTTCCTGACCCCGGCGGAGCGCCTGGAAGTGGCCGGGGCGTTGCGGGAGGCCGTGGCCAGGGCGAAGACGCCGGTTTATTCGCCGGCTTAGAGCGTTATGACGTTAGATACGTTCATATCCCGCATGTTTGACGTGGTTCGCGCATTCATTGGGCGTGACGGTTTTCCAGGCGCCGGTTACAGCCTCCGGGGCGCCGTCCACGCCCTTTTTCCCGGCCTTTCGGAACCGGTGCGTGAACCTTGAGAAGAAACGCGCCCGCCCCGCCGGGGCGCCGCCGCCAGCGCTATTATTTGTCGTCCCCCGCGCCTTCTTCGTCACCCTGGCGAAGGCGGAGTCCGGTTGTAACGCCGCGCTGGATTCCCGCCTGCGTGGGAATGACGAAACGGGGCGCGGGGATGATGGATCGAACCGTTTGGAAGTCCCTAACGCGGCTCCGCTCAACGCCGTAACGCTCTGGGCCATTCCCCGCGTGGCGTTCCGCCATTCCCCGCGAAAGCCGGAGTGCGGACGTCTTCCTCGAAACCGCGCGGCGGCGGCGTCCGGCAAGGGGGGCTTCCCTACTCGCCCGTGTGCGCCTGGTGCGCCGCCAGGGCGGCCACGGTCACCAGGTCGGAAACGCCGGCGCTCATCGGCACGATCTGGGCCGGCTTGTCAAAGCCGTACATCAAGGGGCCAATCACCGTCGCGGCGCCCATGGCGCCGAGCATCCGCGTGGAAATCCGCGCCGCGTGCAGTCCAGGCATGATCAAGACGTTGGCGGGCTGGGTCAGGCGGCAGAAAGGATAACGCGCCAGCAAATCCGGATTGAGGGCCGTATCCACGGCCATCTCGCCATCGAACTCAAAATCGTGGTCCCGCTTATCCAACTCGGCGACGGCAGCGCGCATCACCTGGGTCCGCGGGCGGTCCGGATTGCCGAAATTACCGTACGACAAAAACGCCACACGCGGGGTCTGGCCCATGGACCTGGCGATGGAAGCGGTATGAGCGGCGAACGCCGCGAGTTGTTCCGGCGAGGGCAATTCGTGCAGGGCCGTATCCGCCACAAACAACATCCGGCCCTGATAAAGCAACAGGGAAAGCCCGAAGACGTCCGAGTTGTCGTCCGGACCCAGAACCTTCTCGACATCGGCCACGTTGACCCCGTAGTGGCGGGTCAATCCCGTCACCATGGCGTCCGCGTCTCCCATCCCCACCATGCAGGCCGCGAAAATATTCCGATTCTGGTTTACGCGGCGCTGGCAATCCCGGCGAAGCGAACCCTTGCGCTGAAGCCGTTCATAGAGGAAATCGGTATACACTTCGTTCTTCGCGGACAACCGGGCGTTGGAGATTTCAATGCCCGGCAGTTTCGGCAGCCCCAACGCCTTGATCGTCTCGTCAATGATCTCTTCCCGGCCGACCAGGATGGGCGCGCCGAACCCCTGGGCCTGGAAGTCATACGCCGCGCGAATGGCTTTCTCTTCCTCGCCTTCGGCGAAGACCACACGTTTCGGGTTCTTCTTGACGTCGTTCAGGATGCCCTGCATGCCGCCGATCAACGGATCCATTCTGGCGGCGAGTTCCACCTCATAAGCGGCCATATCCTTGATCTGTTTGCGGGCGACGCCGGAATCCATGGCGGCCTTGGCCACCGCTTTCGGAATCGATACGATCAGGCGCGGATCGAACGGCGTCGGGATCAGGTAATCCCGCCCGTAGGACAAATGGCCCTTGCCGTAAATCGCATCGACCTCTTCCGGCACATGCTCGCGCGCGAGATTGGCCAGGGCGTGCGCGGCGGCGACTTTCATCTCTTCGTTGATCGCGCTGGCGTGGACGTCCAACGCGCCCCGGAACAGGAACGGAAAGCATAGCACATTGTTGATCTGGTTCGGGTAATCGGACCGGCCGGTCGCCATGATCGCGTCGCTGCGGACCTTGGCGACTTCCTCCGGCCAAATTTCAGGCGCCGGATTCGCCATGGCGAAGATCAGCGGATCAGCCGCCATATCCTTCACCATGTCCCCGGTGACCGCCCCCTCGACCGAAACGCCAACGAAACAATCGGCTCCTCTCATGGCTTCCGCCAAAGTGCGGGCGTCCGTCTTCGCCGCCCACTTGGACTTCCACTGGTTCATGCCCTCGGCGCGGCCCTCGTAAATGACGCCCTTGGAATCGCAGACAATGGCGTTCCCGGCAGGCATGCCCAGTAAATTGAACAGTTCCAGACATGCGATCGAGGCGGCGCCCGCGCCGTTCACCACGATCCTGCAATTCTTGATGTCGCGGCCGGTGAGATGCAGACCATTGATGAGGCCGGCGGCCGTGATGATCGCCGTGCCGTGCTGATCGTCATGGAACACCGGAATATCCAGCAGCTCTTTCAAGCGCTCTTCGATAACGAAGCACTCCGGCGCCTTTATGTCCTCGAGGTTGATTCCGCCGAACGCCTTGCCGAGGTATTTCGCGCAATCGACGAACTCGTCCACATCGGGCGTGTCGATCTCCACATTGACGCCGTCTATATCGGCGAAGCGCTTGAAGAGAACGGATTTTCCCTCCATCACCGGGCGCGCTGCGGCGGCGCCGATATTCCCCAGTCCGAGAACCGCCGTTCCATTCGACAACACCCCGACCACGTTTCCCCGCGCGGTGTAGACATAGGACCGCCGCTCGTCCTCGGCGATGGCGAGACACGGCGCCGCGACGCCCGGCGAATAGGCCAGCGTCAGGTCGTATTGCGTGGTCAGCGGTTTGGTCGCCCGCACGGCCAACTTGCCCGGACGCCCTTCGGCGTGCATTCGAAGCGCTTCTTCGTATATCTTGTCGTCAGAATTCCCGGTCATGATCTGGATGTCCTCTTGAAGGGTGATCATGGGCGAATACCGCGGTTTATTTTTACCCCGGCATTGATTTTATTTGAGGCCGCCCCGGACAGTTATCCTGGATAACGATTAACCCATTGCCCTAATTGCGTTAATTGATTTGCGGGGTCAGTGTTGTCAAAACGCCGCTCACGCTCTCTCAAACATAGCCCGAACCGGGCCTTCGAAACACCATTGAATCGGCGCGCGCAATGGTTCGCCCGGAATCATAAGTTCTCGACCCGGTTAATATGGTTTCCGCCTCAAAGGCGGCGCTCTCGCGCAAACGGCGGAAAAATACGCCGCCGCCTTGCGGGCCGCCCCGCACGGATTGGGGCCTGTTCAGGCCCCGGCCCAGGGAAGCCGCCGCGCCGATCCTTGGGAGAGCGGATCAAAAAATGATGCCGGGCGCGCTTTCGCGCCCGGCCGGGCCGGACACGAAACGCTCCGTCAATCGCTCTTGTTTACGCCCGCCCTGCTTACGTCCGCCCTGCTTACGTCCGCCCTGGCGGCTCTCGCGCAGAACTCCCATAATAACGCCAAATCCGGGTTATCAGGGTCAGCCCCTTTTATTTTGCCCCCGGCGTGGAAAGACCCTTGTCCAGGCGCAGCCATCCACAAAAGAAACCGCTGACGGGCGAAATTGTGGAAAATATCTCCCCGGCGGGGCTTGGCGCGCCGGGGGCGTTCCTTAATATGGCGATGAGATCACCCGCCAACGATGAAAAACGACGCCGTGCCGCCAGACGCCAGTCCTCCCGGGAACGCCGCCCCGGACGCCGCCCCGAACGCCGCCTCGACCCGGGCGAAGCCCACGGACGGCGTGACGCCCATGATGGCGCAGTTCCTCGAGATCAAGGAGGCCCATCCCGGCGCGCTTCTGTTCTACCGCATGGGCGATTTTTACGAGTTGTTCTTTGAGGACGCCGTTCAAGCGGCGGCGGCGTTGGACATCGCGCTGACCAGCCGGGGCAAGCATCTGGGCGAGAATATCCCCATGTGCGGAGTTCCCGTGCATAGCCACCACAGCTATTTGACCCGCCTGATACGCCAGGGCTTCAAGGTCGCCGTCGCCGAACAGATGGAGGATCCGGCGGACGCCAAAAAACGCGGCGCCAAGGCGGTCGTCAAACGCGGCGTCAAACGTGTCTTCACGCCCGGCACCTTGACCGAGGACACGCTTCTGGACTCACGCCGGCACAATTACCTGTGCGCTCTTTGCGAGGCGCAAGGTGAATTGGCGCTGGCCTGGATCGACGTCTCCACGGGCGTGTTTCTGACCCAGGCCGCCGATCCCGCGTCCTTGAACGCGGCCCTCGCCCGGATCGAGCCGGGAGAACTGCTCGCCCCGGACCGGTTCCTGAATGACGGCCACCCTCTGAAGCCGGCGCTTCTGGAATGGGACGCGGCGCTGTCGCCGGTCCCCGCCGCGCGGTTCGACAGCGAGAACGGCAAGCGGCGTCTGAAGAGCCTGTTCAAGGTCGGCTCGCTGGAAGGCTTCGGCGCCTTCAGCCGCGCGGAAATGGCCGCCGCCGGGGCCTTGGTGGATTATGTGGCGTTGACGCAAAAGGGCAAACTGCCGCGCCTTTCCCGGCCCCATCAGGTGTCGCGAAAAGCGGTCATGGGCATTGATGCGGCGACGCGCCGGAATCTGGAACTCACCCGCGCCATGTCCGGCGACCGGAAGGGATCGCTGCTCTCGGTCATCGACCGAACCGTCACGGGCGCCGGCGCGCGCGCGCTCGCCGAGCGCCTATCCGCGCCCCTGACCGACATCGGCGCCATCGACGAACGCCTGTCTGACGTAACATTATTTTATAATAACAGTGAATTATCGGATAATATAAAGGCTTTGCTGAAAGAATGCCCGGATATGGAGCGAGCGCTTTCCCGCCTGACTTTGGACCGGGGCGGGCCAAGGGACTTGACGGCGATCGGGAACGGACTGACCGCGGCGGCGGCGATTTCTACGCAATTAACGGCTCATGATCCGCCCGGCGGTCTTGCCCGCAATGCCGCAGATTTACTGGGTTTTGAAGAGCTGACGACGCTTTTGAGCCACGCGCTGAACGATGACCCGCCCTTGCTGGCGCGAGACGGCGGGTTCATTCGGGCGGGCCACGCCCCGGAACTGGATGAGTTGCGGACCCTGCGCGACGAAAGCCGCCGGCTGATCGCCACGCTGCAGTCGGGGTATCAAGACCGGACAGGCACCATCAGCCTAAAAATCAAACATAACAATGTTTTGGGGTATTTTATCGAAGTTCCCGCCAAACAAGCGGACAGGATTCCGCTGAACGACGAAAACAGCCCCTTCATCCACCGTCAGACGGTGAAGAACGCGGTGCGCTTCTCGACGGTGGAACTGTCCGAACTCGAGAGCAGGATCGCCAAGGCCGCCGACCGGGCGGCCGCGCTGGAGATGGAAATTTTCGATCAACTCCGCGCGGCCGTAACCGACGAGGCCGGACGAATCGGGGCCGCCGCCGGCGCGCTCGCCGCCATCGACGTGGCGCGGGGCCTCGCGGAACTCGCCCGCGATTACGACTATTGCCGGCCCAAATTGACGGCGGACCGGCGTTTCAGAATCGAACAGGGCCGTCATCCGGTGGTCGAGGCGGCGTTGAAAACGGAAAAGGAGGCGTTCGTCGCCAACGACTGCGATTTGACCGATGGCGGGGCCGCCGGGCGGCTGTGGCTGCTGACGGGCCCCAACATGGCGGGCAAATCGACGTTTCTCCGCCAGAACGCCTTGATCGCCATTCTGGCGCAAATCGGCGCTTACGTGCCCGCCGCCGCCGCCGAGATCGGCGTTGTGGATCAGTTGTTTTCCCGCGTGGGCGCGGCGGACGATCTGGCGCGCGGACGGTCCACCTTCATGGTGGAGATGATGGAAACGGCGGCGATCCTCAATCAGGCGGGTCCGAAGGCGCTGGTCATCTTGGATGAAATCGGCCGGGGAACCGCCACTTACGACGGCCTGTCGATCGCCTGGGCGGTCGTCGAGCACCTCCACGACCGGAACGCCTGCCGGTGCCTGTTCGCGACCCATTATCACGAACTCACCGCGCTCCGCGGCCGGCTGGACGGCCTCGAATGCCACACCATGCGGGTCAAGGAATGGGAAGGCGACGTGGTTTTCCTGCATGAGGTGGGCGCGGGCGCGGCGGACCGGTCATACGGCATCCATGTGGGCGGCCTGGCTGGTCTTCCCGGCGAGGTGATCACGCGGGCCGGCGAGGTTCTGAGGCGCCTGGAAGAGGGAGAACAGTCCTCGGCCGTCACCAAACTGGCCGACGATCTTCCGCTCTTCGCCGCCATGGCGGACCGGCCGGCGGGCGCGCCGGGCCGGACGCGCGCGGAGCCGTCCGCCGTCGAGGAGGAACTGAGGAACATGAACCCCGACGATCTCACCCCCCGCCAGGCGCTGGAGGCGCTCTATCGGTTGCGGGGGTTGATCGCGGATTGAAACGTCTCCGCGCTTTCTTGAAAAACTTGACGACTCGGCTTGAGTTAAAGTATGATTCGAGCCATTGGAATCTGTTTTTCATATTGGCTAAACGGTTTAATCAATGACTTCCGGCAACGCCAAACCGTCCCGTCTTGAAGAGGACGTCAAAAAAGTGACGGCGGACCATGTGGGCGTTGACGTGCCCGGTTCCTCAACCGGATTCACGGCATACACGTCGGACACCCCCATTACAACGCGCTCATATTCCATGCCGAAGGGGTGGAACGCCAAGTTGGAACCAAATCGACAGCCAGATTGAAGAAGCCCAGCGCCTCTCTGACGTCTCTGGCGAAGAAGCATGTGATCGCGCCAGAAAAAAGTATGTCGGCCAACTGTTCTCACACACTAATCGAAATGTCATATGTTACTACTCGGGCTGGCTTCAAAAAGCGGCGCACTCGGCCGCGGCCATCGGTGACCATGACACGAACGGCTTCATGTCAGCCGTTTACAGCCTTGACCGACAGCATGGTCTTGATCTGCTTCTACACACGCCGGGCGGCGGAATCGAGGCCACCCGGGCAATCGTAGAGTATCTGTACAATTTATTTGGAAAAGACATCAGGGTTGTGGTCCCTCAGCCCGCCCTGTCCGCCGGCGCCATGATTGTGTGCGCCGCTCGGGAAATTGTGATGGGCAAACAGTCCTCGCTGGGTCCATTTGATCCCCAGATTCGGGGCTTCGCCGCAGCGGCGGTACGAGACGAGATCGAAAAAGCTCTAAAGGAAATCAAGTCCAATCCGAACCGCGAAATCTTCTGGAAGTATGTGTTTTCGAAGTTCCTGCCGACGGATGTCTCGAGGTTTGAGCAGGCGGTGGACGCCTCCCAAAAAATGGTGGAGCGTTGGCTGGCCGATGGAATGTTCGAGGCCGAAACGAACCGTGATGATCTTGCGAAAACATGCGTCGCCAGGTTGATGGACACCAATGAGACCTCCAGCCATGAGCATCACTTCTCAGCCGGCGATTGTTCCGGATTTGGTCTAAAAATCGAGAAATTGGAAGACGATCAAATGCTTCAAGAAGCCGTCCTGAGCGTCCATCACGCTTATATGGCGACGTTCAATAGAACCGCCGCCGTCAAGATCGTTGAAAGTCAGAACGGACAAAGTTGGGTGGTCAGCGCTTGAGCGTTAATCCCGCAAGTCTTCCCAGAGGTCCTTGACCTTGGAGAAGAAGCCCGTGCTTTCAGGCGACTGGTCCCCGTCGCCGCCGGCCTCGGCGAACCGGCGGAGCAGGTCTTTTTGTTCCGCCGTCATGTTGACGGGCGTTTCCACGACCACCTCGACGAACATGTCGCCCCTGGCGGAAGCGCGCATGACCGTCATGCCCTTGGCGCCCCAGGCGGAATTTATGGCCCGTCGCGGCCCCTTCCGGAATCGTGATCCGGGCCAGTCTGCCCTCGATCGTGGGCACTTCGATCTGACCGCCCAGCGCCGCCGTCGTCATGGGAATGGGGACCCGGCAGTGGATGTCGGCGGCGTCGCGCTGAAAGAACCGGTGCGGGCGGATGGAGAGAAAAATATAAAGATCGCCCGGCGGCGCGCCCTTGAGTTGTTCTCTGCGCGGGGACCAGCCCCTCAGGGGCGTCATGCCGGTCTTGGTCCAGGTCTCGCCGGTGAAAACCAGCCGGGAGGGCTCAATGCGGCCTTGGCGCTTTACCCATCCCCGCCGCCGCGCCGCGTCCGGGCGGTCCCGCTCACTGGCGACCCCCCGCTCACTGGCGACCAGCGTCTTTTTTGTAACCCGGTCCCTGCTCATAGACAACGGTCCAGACCGGGCGATAATCCACCGCAAGGCCCTGGTCCGCCAATTCAGCGGCAAGACCGCGCAGAGTAAACATCCCCCGCCGCCGCGCCCGAATCGGCTCTCAATGATAACCGCTGGCGCACTTCGGCAACCAGACGATGACCGGCAAGCCCCTGACTTGGGGCGGGAGGTCCGCGCTTCCCGGCGCGAGGTGATCATAGACGCGCCCATACAATGAATGCGTCAAGCATCAACCAAGAGAGGACGAGATAGATGCAAGAGAGGACGAGATAGATGGAACATGAAACGTCCAGGGCGGCGTGGAGCGATCTTTTCAAGCCCCCGTCTGTTGCGCCGAACGCCATAAAGGGGGGATGGGAGAAGCCCTCGGACAACGGCTTCCAGGGAAAATCCGTGAAGCCGCCATTCAGATCACGGACGGTCCGGCGCTTGAAGGGATTGACCGCGCGGTCACGCAACTCAAAGCGCAATATAATGGAAGGGTCATGCCTAGCTGAGAGGTTTTTTTTCCAAGATTGCTTAGCAAAATTTTATACTTGTCGTCACGTCGATGATTGTATCGCCGTTCGGTTTCTTTCAGGTGCGGGTGGAAAGTGTGTTTAGACAGCCCCTTGAACCTGGCGAGGCGGACTTTCGCCATGCCCCAAAAGCCTTCGACGCCATTTATATGGACGGAACCTCGCACGAACGCGTCTCTGGCGTGGCCGACGCGGGCCCGTAGCCGAGGTCGATCATCAGTCCGTTATAGGCCGCGCCATCCGTCGGAGTTGATGACGGCCCTGGCGTGACATTGCCCCTGATAATGTCCTGTAACGCGGGCTTTGAGCGGTCGGATACGATCTCCGTACAGACTTGGCCGTCGCGCTCGAAGATGCCGAAGACAACCGTCTTGCCATAAGCGCCACGACCGCGTTTGCCCTTGACGCGCCGTGCGCCGGAGAAACTCTCATCGACCTCGACGACGCCGAACAGCGCGCGCCGGGCTTCGCAGGCCTGGAAGACCCGCTCGCGCAAACCGCAATAGATACGGTTCACCGTATTGCGGTTCAGGCGGCTCAATTGCGACGCATGGTGCGCCGCTTGGTGCGCCGCCTGGAAGGCGCTCAGGTCTGCGGCGAATACCGGACGGCTTCGCGAATTTTAGCTGCGGAAATCCTTGAACGTTCCGCATACTTGTTGTTCATCGCCGTGCTTGGCTTTACGCCTCTTTTTAAGACGCTCAACTAGGCATGAGCCAGAATTAATTCCCGGGCCCGTGATATCTCACTATGCTCTAATTATCTTTCCGCCTGAGACCGCGCCGCTGCGTAGACAGCCAGGGTTTTCCTTTAGCAAACCTCGCGGCCTGTGTGCTGACGGGCAAAGGCGGATTCTTCGGGGAAACGACTGCGAAGAGTGAGACAAGGGCTTTCGGCGAATTTATGTATCAGACTCCTGCAGCCTCGCGGGCGGCTTTGAGGCGGGAGTCCGGACCATCTTCCGTCACTCGATCATTGGTTGGAACGCGGGCCGCCGCGCTGGACTTTCGCCTTTGCGGGAGTGACAAAGTGAGCGCGGGGGTGACGAAATAATAACGCGGGGGGCGCGTTGGCTTTATGCGGGACCGCCGCTACGGACCCCGCCTTGGCGCCGGAGACGTTTCCCCGCAAGGCTTGGGCGTCGGCGCCAAAAGACCGGGCGGCGTCTCGCCTCCCCGTCGTCGGTTCGCCGGGCCGGTTCACCGGCGCGCGGCCCGGCCCGGGCCATGAAAGGAAAACTTACCCTTCGATGCAGTCTTCCAAAGTCCGCAGGCCCGGCCGCCTGGCCTGGACCAGAACGGCCATGTTGCCAGGCTTGTGCTCGTTCCGGCGCATTTTCATGTGGGCTTCGGGGATGTCGTCCCAACTGAACACCTCGGACATGCAGGGATCGAGACGCCGCTCGATAACCAGTTGGTTGGCTTGCGACGCCTGATGCAGGTTGGCGAAGTGGCTGCCCTGAATCCGCTTCTGGCGCATCCAGACGAAACGCGCGTCCATGGTCAGGTTGTAGCCCGTCGTGCCCGCGCAGAAGACCACCATGCCGCCGCGCTTCACGATGTTGCAGCTGACCGGGAAGGTGCTCTCGCCCGGATGCTCGAACACGAAGTCCACGTCGTTGCCTTTGCCCGTGATCTCCCAGATGGCTTTGCCGAACCTGCGGGTTTCCTTCATGTATTCTTTGAAGCCCGGCCCATTGACCTCTGGCAGTTGACCCCAACAGTCGAAATCCTTGCGGTTCAAGACCGCCTTGGCGCCCAGGGACATCACGAAGTCGCGCTTTCCCTCGTCCGAAATCACCCCGATCGCGTTAGCCCCGGCGGTGGCGCAGAGCTGAACGGCCATGGAGCCCAGGCCGCCGGAAGCGCCCCAGATCAGCACATTGTGGCCGGGACGCAGGATGTGCGGCCGGTGGCCGAACAGCATCCGGTAGGCGGTCGCCAGCACCAGCGTGTAGCAGGCGCTTTCCTCCCAGCTCAGGTGTCTGGGGCGCGGCATGCATTGACGGTCCTGGACGCGGCAGAACTGCGCGAAAGACCCATCGGGCGTCTCATAGCCCCAAATGCGCTGGGACGTGGAGAACATGGGATCGCCGCCGTTGCATTCTTCGTCGTCTCCATCGTCCTGGTTGCAATGAACGACCACTTCGTCGCCAACCTTGAAGCGCTTCACTTTCGAGCCCACGGCCCAGACGACGCCGGACGCGTCCGAGCCCGCGATGTGGTATTCCGCCTTGTGATAATCGAACGGCGAAATCGGCTGGCCCAGGGACGCCCAGACGCCGTTGTAATTCACGCCGGCCGCCATCACCATGACCAGAACGTCGTGGCTGTCCAGTTCTGGGATGTCGACCGCTTCCACCCGCATGGCCGTTTCCGGCTCGCCGTGACGCTCTTGGCGAATGGCCCAGGCGTACATCCGCTTCGGCACGTGGCCTAGCGGCGGAATCTCGCCAACCTCGTAAAGATCTTTCTTCGGCAGGTCCAAACGCGGATCAATCACTTCGGCGGTCTCGTTCATGTCGGCAATCCTTCGTATCCGTTCCGTTATTGCCCCCGGGACGCCCGCGCCGGAAACCCGGCCCGCAAACCGCGCGCTGTCATACAGGCGTCATATTTTTCGAAGTCCTATCGTCTTATTTCTTTATTTGCAACGCACAAATTGCTAGATTTCGTAAAAATCTCCAGAGATGAAATTTTATTTCGTGCTGGATTGTTCGGCGTTTCGAAAAAATATTATAATTCAATACGTTAAAAAATTCCATGATGACATGCATGACGAGAAAGCGGCGGACAAGATGAGCGATAATATTGCAGGCGCTAAGGCTGGCGGAGGCGACGCGAAACCGGAAAGGGACCGGCCGTGGCTGTTCAGAACCTATTCGGGGCATTCGTCCGCGGCGGAGAGCAACAAGCTCTACCGGACCAATCTGGCGAAAGGGCAGACTGGTTTGTCCGTGGCTTTCGACCTGCCGACCCAGACCGGTTATGACGCGGACCACGCTCTCGCCAGGGGGGAAGTCGGCAAGGTGGGCGTTCCCATCGGTCATTTGGGCGATATGCGGACGCTGTTCGACGGGATTCCGCTCGGTGAGATGAATACGTCCATGACCATCAACGCGCCGGCGCCTTGGTTGCTGGCGCTGTATATCGCCTGCGCGGAGCGGCAGGGCGCCGAGCGCGCGTCGCTGGCGGGAACCACGCAGAACGACGTCCTGAAGGAATACCTTAGCCGCGGAACCTATATTTTCCCGCCGGAACCGTCCATGAAGCTGACGGCGGACGTCATCGCGTTTACCTATAAGGAAGCGCCGAAATGGAACCCGGTCAACATTTGTTCCTACCACTTGCAGGAAGCCGGCGCGACGCCGGTTCAGGAATTGGCGTTCGCGCTCGCCAACGCCATCGCCGTTTTGGAGGCGGTGAAGGCGGCCGGTCAAGTTCCCGGCGGGGATTTCGCCAAGGTGGCGGGGCGGATCAGCTTCTTCGTCAACGCGGGCGTCAAGTTCGTCACCGAGATGTGCAAGATGCGCGCGTTCACCGAACTCTGGGACGAGATCACCGCCAGCCGGTTCGGCGTCGAAGATCCCAAGATGCGCCGCTTCCGCTATGGGGTGCAGGTGAACTCCCTGGGTCTCACGGAGCAGCAGCCGGAAAATAACGTCTACCGGATTCTCCTGGAAATGCTGGCTGTGACGCTTTCCAGGAACGCCCGGGCCCGCGCCGTTCAGTTGCCCGCCTGGAACGAGGCCATGGGCCTGCCGCGCCCCTGGGATCAGCAATGGTCGCTCCGGCTTCAGCAAATTGTCGCGTTCGAAACCGACCTGCTGGAGTTCGAAGACATCTTCGACGGCTCGCCCGTCGTGGAGGGCAAGGTCCGGGCGTTGAAAGAGGAAGCGCTGGCGGAGCTCGCCAAAATCGACGGCATGGGCGGCGCCGTGCGGGCCATCGAGACCGGCTATATGAAACAGCGCCTGGTCGAGAGCAACGCCCGGCGCTTGAACGATATCGAGGCGGGCGATCAGATCGTCGTCGGCGTGAACCGCTATACGGAGGCCGCGGAAAGTCCGCTGGCGGCGGAAGCGGACGCCATCCTCGTGGTCAACCCCGAGGCGGAAGAAGAGCAAATCGCGAGTCTGAGGGCCTGGCGGGATGAACGCGACCACAAGGCGGCCGAGACGGCGTTGAACGCGCTTCGCGACGCCGCCCAGGAAAACCGCAACATCATGGAGCCCTCCATCGCTTGCGCCCACGCGGGCGTCACGACGGGCGAGTGGGGCGACGCGCTTCGCCGGGTTTACGGCGAATACCGGGCGCCGACGGGCGTCGGCGTCGGCGGCCCGCTTACGTCCCCGGGCGATATCGAACCGGTCCGCGAACGGGTGGGCGAGGTCTCGGGCCGTCTGGGCCGGCGGCTCAAGATGCTGGTGGGCAAGCCCGGCCTGGACGGTCATTCCAACGGGGCGGAACAGATCGCCGTCCGCGCCCGGGACGCGGGTTTCGAGGTCGTCTATGAAGGCATCCGCCTGACGCCCGAACAGATCGTCCGCGCCGCCGCCGATGAGGGAGTCCACGTCGTGGGGCTGTCCATTCTGTCCGGCAGCCACGTGCGGTTGGTGACCGACGTGATGGCCCGCATGCGGGACCAGGGGCTGGACGACGTGCCCGTCGTCGCGGGGGGGATCATCCCGCCGGAAGACGAAAATATCCTGTTGGAAGCCGGAGTCGCGCGCGTCTACACGCCGAAAAACTTCGACCTCACGGCCATCATGGCGGAAATCGTCGAGGTGGTGGACGGCGCGGCGCGGAAAGCGGCCTGACCTTGCGCCCCGAACCTTGGCGCCCTTAACCTTGGCGTCCTTAACCTTGACGTCCCGGCCTTATGGTTGAGTACGGATGCGTTGAATACGGCCCGCCGCATTAACCGACAGCCTCGAAATCCAAGGAAACCGGGTTTGATTTGACGCATGAACGCAATGAAGCGGAAGATCGGACGTCAAATCATCCGCGCCGCCGATTTGTCATTCCCGCGAAGGCGGGAATCCAGAGCATCCCTTGCCGCTCGATTATTGGCCGTCACTTATGATAAGTCGCGACGCAGGACGCCGCGCGGGACCCCCGCCTTCGCGGGGGCGACGAGATAAGAGCGCGCGGGTGACAAAGCGCGGGGGTACGGGGCAGACAAACCGAAAGCGGCGTCGTCCCCGCCCGCCTAACGGCTTTGTGTTCCGGCGGTTAACTCTTATAAGCGTCAAGATCGTTCACGCCCTCGCGCAACGGGGTTTACATGCGTCTCTCATGGAACGAAATCCGGGTCCGCGCCGCCGCCTTCGCCAGGCAATGGGAGGGCGAGGGGTACGAAAAGGGCCAGACTCAGCTTTTTTACAAGGACTTCTTCGACATCTTCGGCGTTCCGGTCCGCCGCGTCGCCGCCTTTGAGCAGCCGGTGAGGGGCCTGGCGGAAGACAGGCGCGGGTTCATCGACTTGTTCTGGCGGGGCGTTTTGCTGGTCGAACAGAAAAGCATGGGCATGAGCCTGGAAAAGGCCAAGACCCAGGCCCTTGATTACTTTCCGGGTTTGAAGGACGCGGACCTGCCGCGTTTTGTCTTGCTGAGCGATTTCCGGACGTTCGAGCTTTACGACCTGGACGCGGGCGAGGAGGCTAGGTTCGACCTCGCCGACCTGCCCGCGCACGTCGAGAAGTTTGGCTTCGTCATCGGCGTGCGCAAACGGACGTTCCGCGATCAGGACCCGGTGAACGTCAAGGCCGCCGAACTGGTCGGCAAGCTGCACGACGCCCTGGAGGAGTCCGGCTACAAGGGCCACGACCTGGAGCGGTTTCTGGTTCGGACGGTGTTTTGCCTGTTCGCCGACGACACCGGCATTTTCGAACCGCGCGACATCTTCATGGACCTTCTGGAGACCCGCGCGCGGGAGGACGGATCGGATTTGGGGGGCTGGTTCGCGAACTTGTTTCAGACGCTGAACACGCCCGAGGACGGGCGTTCGCGCAACCTCGACGAGGACCTTGAGCGTTTTCCCTACGTGAACGGCGACCTGTTCCGGGAACACTTGCCGATCCCGTCGTTCAATTCGGACATGCGGAACCGGCTGATCGAGGCCTGCCGGTTCGATTGGTCGGAAATCTCGCCGGCGATTTTCGGCTCGCTGTTCCAATCGGTCATGGACAAGCGCGAAAGGCGCGAGCGGGGCGCGCACTACACGACCGAAAAGAACATCCTGAAGGTAATCGAGCCGCTGTTTTTGGACGACCTGCGGGCGGAATTCGCGCGGCTCAAGACCCGGCGCGACAGCCGCCGCAGGCCCGAATTGATCAAGTTCCAGGAAAAACTGGGCGAACTGACGTTCCTCGATCCGGCCTGCGGCTGCGGCAACTTCCTGGTCGTCACCTACCGCGAACTCCGCCTGCTGGAAATCGAGGTGTTGAGGGAAATCCACCCGCCGGATCAGTTGAACGCGCTGGCGAAAACCCTTTCCGTCATCGACGTGGACCGGTTTTACGGCGTCGAAATCGGCGAGTTCCCGGCGCGCATCGCCGAAACCGCGCTGTGGATGATGGACCACATTATGAACAACCGGCTCAGTTTGGAATTCGGCCTGACCTATACGCGCATTCCGCTGAAACGCTCGCCGCGCATCCTGCACGCCGACGCCCTGGAAACGGATTGGGCGGACCTGTTGGCGCCGGAAAAATGCTCATACGTCTATGGCAATCCGCCCTTCGTCGGCGCGAAGCACCAGTCGGCGGAACAGCGCGCGCAAGTGCGCGGGATCGCCGCCCTGGGCGGTTCGGGCGGAACGCTCGATTACGTCGCCGCCTGGTTCGTCAAGGCGGGGGAATACGTCAAAACGGGCAATGCCCGGATCGGCTTCGTCGCCACCAATTCGATCACTCAGGGCGAACAGGTCGCCCAGCTTTGGCCGATCCTGTTCAACCGGTGCGGCCTGGAAATCGCGTTCGCCCACCGCACCTTCGCCTGGGGGTCGGACGCGCGCGGCAAGGCGCACGTCCACGTGGTCATAATCGGCCTGACCAAACGCGCCGCCACGCCCGGCCGCAAGCGCCTTTTCTCTTACGAGGACATCAACGGCGAGCCGGATGAGACGGCGCACCTTGCGTTGTCGCCCTATCTGTTCGACGCGGGCGGTCTGACAAACCCGCATCTGGTCGTCAAGGAAACGGGCAAGGCGCTGAACGGGTTGCCGAAGCTGATTATCGGTTCGAAACCCATTGATGGGGGCCACTACATATTTTCGGAAGAACAGCGCCGCGCGTTCCTTCGCGATGAACCCGGCGCGGCCGCGTTGATTCGGCCATACGTTGGAAGCAGGGAATTTTTGCATGGCGAGAAAAGATATATCCTGTTTGTCGGAAATTCGCCGCCGGGGCGATTGAAGCAGTTGCCGAAGGTGAGGGAAGTGATATCGCGGGTTCGCGATTACCGTTCGGGAAAAATTCCGGCAAAGGGAAAGCCGCTCGATTCAATCAAGCAACCGGGCGTTTCATCTTTACAGCTCGCCGACACGCCAACGCGGTTTCACGTGACCGTGGTTCCCGACAAGGGATTTATGGTGCTTCCCGAAGTAAGTTCCGAGCGTAGGGAGTATGCGCCAATAGGATGGCTGGAACCGCCGACGATACCCAGTAATCTCGTCAGGATAATGCAAAACGCAAGTAAAGTTCATTTCGGACTGCTGATTTCCGCCATGCACATGAGTTGGCTTCGCCATATCGGTGGTAGATTGGAAAGCCGTTATCGATATTCCATTGGCCTCGTCTACAACACCTTCCCCATGCCGCCCGCGGGCGGGGACGAACTGAAATCGCTGGAGCCGCTGGCGCGGAACATTCTCGACGCCCGCCGGAACCACCCGGACGCCAGCCTCGCCGACCTTTACGACCCGGACTTGACGCCCCCGGATTTGCGAAAGGCCCACCGGGCCTTGGACCGGGCCGTGGATAAGCTTTACAAGCGGGGCGGGTTCAAGTCCGACCGCGAACGGGTCGAACACCTGTTCGGACTTTACGAAAAAATGACCGCGCCGCTGGAGGCCGCGTCGAAACAAAAACGCAAACGGCGCCGGAGCGCCAAGAAACCAGCCTGACCCGCGCTTGTGGCGCCGGGTCGCAAGCGCCGCGCCTGGACGCGCTGTATCTACTTAAAGAATCCGAAGGAGAAACACAGATCATGGAGACGACGCCGTGATCCTCTACAAATACATGGATTTTGAGAGCGCGAAACGGGTTATTGAGACTCGCCATATCCGATTTACACAACCCCACCACTTCAATGATCCGTTCGATTTTCCACGATTTCCACCTCTTGAAGAGGTAAATCAAATTGAGGGTATGTTTAATGGCATTGGTCAAATGTTTAAGGGCCAAATAATGGCGAATACAACCGGTATTCTCTGTTTGACGCGAACGCCGACCAATCCCCTGATGTGGGCGCACTATGCCGACAAACATGGCGGTTTTGTGATCGGGATTGATGCCATTAGGACGGGATTTGTAGATGTTGAAATAAATCTGATTCCCGCGCAATTCGGTTCCATGGTTTATGTATCCCAACGACCGACTTATCCACTTGCCGACGCCATCCGGGGAGAGGGAATGATCCCGGGTGATACATATAATTTTATGCAGAACCATTACGAAAAACTGCAACGATTGTTTCTCTACAAGGCTTTATATTGGTCTTATGAAGAAGAGGTTAGGGTTGAAAAATGTATTTTAGAGAAAATATGATAAATAAAAGCGGGATATTTCAGAGTAAATCTCCGGCATGTGATGAATCCGATCTGTTTTTATATGAAATTCCTGAAAAAACAATTGTAGAAATATACACCGGCATTCGTACAAGTCAAGAAAATTTAAAACAAATTTCTCGCTTTATAAAATCAAGAAATTGTCTGGGGAAAAAATATTTAAATGTCACTCTAATGAATTGGCGTTAAATATTGAAATAAAATGTTGTTAAAATACACATTTCTTCTGCCGTCTTGAATTGCGATCTCAAGGCCCTGGGCAACCCCGCTGGCCCCCCGCCTTCGCGGGTGCGGCGGAATTTAAGAGGCCGGTTTTGGCCCTTGGCGCGCCGCCGCGCCGCCGCTAGGATCGCCCCATGGGAAACGCCGCCTTTGACACGCACGCCTACGTGAAACGCCTGACCGGGGCCGGGATGCCGGAAGCCCAGGCGGAAGTCCTGGCCGACGAACAGTCCCGCCTGATTGATTCAGGCCTGGCGACCAAGCGGGACGCGAAGGAACTGGAAACCGGACTCAAGCGCGACATAAAGGAACTGGAAACCGCGCTCAAACGCGACATAAAGGAACTGGAAACCGCGCTCAAACGCGACATGAAGGAGCTTGAGGGCTCGCTCAAGCGTGACATGAGGGAGATTGAGGATTCTCTCAAGCGCGATATCCGGGAATTGGAACAGCGCATGACCATCCGCCTTGGCGCCATGATGGTGGTGGCCGTCGGCGCCGTGGCGGCCCTCGTGAAGCTGCTGTGACCCCATATCCACGGCTTCCTACCCCAAAGGCGGAGTTGGACATCCGGCCAGCGGCGGACTTCCGCTGCCGGACATGCGCCAATTGACAAGGAACACGCCATTGGCGGCGTCCCTATCCGCCGTGATGATGAGTCAATGACGGTGGTTCTAGCTGTTCAATCTCTTTTTGAAGTGCCCAGTTGCAAGATTCGCGACAAGCCCGCCGATGACTATTGCGTGTAACTGCTCAACCTGTTTGTCTGGAAGACGTGGCCATTCGGGAAACGCCACCAGATGATACACCCATGCAACGCCGATCACCATCAACGCGACAGCGAAAGCATATAAGATCACTATCGCGATGCGTTCAAAGTGGTCCCGGAAAATTTCCGTCCGGTCGGCTTCTCTTGCGAGCGCACGTTTCCTGATTTCATCAGCAGTAAACCCGCTATTTAACTGCTTGGCCTCGTCGGCGCCACGGGAGTCGGCCGCCTCGTTGGCAATAATCGCGGCTTCTTCTTCGGGCGAAAGCGGCGGGAGTCGTTTTTCGGGTTCTGGCTCGCCGCAATCCTGATTTGTTATTCAATCGCCGCCATCGGCTTGGGCTGAATAGCTCTCACCGCCCGATTTGCATAACTGTCCTCAATGAGATCATCCGAAATCCTCAGCCCGAAACTTCCCGGTTCGTATGTGAGCGCCCAGGGCGTCGCCGGCGCATGAGTTAACCGGGACAGGGCTGGACCGCTCATCTTTCCGTACTGATTATAAACCTGGGAAACGATGCTTTCGGATGGGTCGTCAAGCGCAGCCTCCTTGCATTTAATCCGCTGGGTGACCGGACTTCCTCTGTATTCGCGGAGAGCATTGTACAGACCCGGGATAACGGGACCATACTGCCATGCCTGGATCTCATCACTGATCAGTGGGCGGCGATAAAGACCAAGCATCCAACCGTGCGCGATGTACACCAACTTTAAAATCTGCATTGGCGTTAGCGTTTCGTCATTATCGGACGCGAGATCAATAAGCCTGTTTGCTATAACCTTGCTGTCATACATGCGCTAATCTCCCATGTACACCACAGGAATTCCTGTATAAGGGAAAATCCCTTATACAGGAACCCCGACGGAATAGCCGCTCAAAAACGATTTTGTCCGCAACCGCCCGCCGCGCCGGACCCCTGCCTTCGCGGGGGTGACGTTATAAGAGCGGGAGTGACAAAGCGGAATATTCGTTCCGCTTACCGCGTCAAGCGGTGTGGAAATGATTTACTTGCCCGCCTTGGCGCCCGGCAGGGCGACGGCGATGGGGGCGACGGACGAGCCGGGCGCGAGGGGATTGGAGACGGCCGGTTTCGCGACCTGCGTCAAATAGCGAACGGCGCCCGCCTGGTATTCCCTTTTGATGTAAGCCCAGCTACAGAACAGGCCGCCGAAGTTCTCGTAATAGGTGATGTCCTTGTTTTCCGCGCACCATTGAAAATCCCGTGCGAGGTCCCGGCTGGAACCAACGAAGACCCAGGTTGGACGAACGCCGCCGTTCCAGAGTATGAAAACGCCTGTCCGGCCCTTGAGTTTCATGGTCATGGGGTCCAGACGGATAAACCGGGCGAACTTTCCGCTCTCCGTTTTCCGCCAATCGGGATCGATGGGCTTGTCCGGCGCGGTCAGGCGCTCCAGACTCCTCTTAAAGAACATGATCCGTTCCCCTTGATTAGGATATCGGTAACGACGTCATCTTATTATCGTGTTCGCGCCGGGCCGCAGCGTCCCATGGACGCCCGCCCGCCAACGCCGACCACGCGAGACTTTTCCGCCCCGCAAGGAAATTTTGCAAGTTTTTTCAACCATGGGATGAGAAATGATCGCCGAGTTCATCGCCCTGACGGCCCTGGTGACTCTGATCCTGATGGTGTTGGGAGGCACGCTTTGGACGGGCGTGCCGCCCATGCCGACGAACAGGCCGACGTGGCGGGTGATGGAACGACTGCTGCCCGGTGCCGTGGAGGGCGAGATCATCGAAATGGGGGCCGGTTGGGGCGGAGTCGCCTTGAAACTCGCTCGCCGCTACCCGGAAAACCGCGTGATCGCGGTCGAGCTGTCGCCGTTGCCATGTCTCATCGCCTGGTGCCGGGCGAAGGGACGGACGGCGAATAATCTGACCATTCGATGGGGCAGCGTCCAGAAAATGGACGTCAGCCGGGCCGGGCTGGCGACGATTTATCTGTTTCCGTCCGCCATGGCGCGTCTGGGCGAAAAGTTCCTTGCCGAACTGCCCGAGGGGGCCTTGATTCTGTCCAACACATTTTCGCTGCCCGGCTGGAACCCGGTCAAACGCATACGGGCGGCCGATATTCACCGCTCGCCTGTCTACCTTTATCGAAAAGGCCAGGGCCAGGGCCAGGGACAGGGACAGTGATAAGGACGGGAAGACTTCAGCCCGCCGTGATCCCGCGGGTGGCCGCCTTCAACCAGGCGCGCGTGAATTTGTCCAGCCGGCCCCTCAGTTCGCGCCAAACCCGTTGATGGTAGCCGTTCAGCCAGCCGATCTCGTCCGCCGTCAACATTCCGGGGACCACGAGAGTGAGGTCGATCGGCGCCAGTGTCAGCGTCTCAAAGCGCAACATGGACCGCTCGGCTCCCTTGATCGAGGGCGCTTTTTCGACCAGCACCAGGTTTTCGATGCGAACGCCATAGGCGCCGGGTTTGTAATAACCCGGCTCGTTAGAGATCACCATGCCCGGTTTCAACGCAACGGCGCTGGGCGCCTTGGAAATCCGGTGTGGCCCCTCATGGACGGAGAGGTAACTGCCGACGCCATGCCCGGTGCCGTGGTCGTAGTCCAGGCCCGCTTCCCAGAGCGCCTGGCGGGCCAGAGGGTCCAACTGGCTGCCGGTGGTTCCTTCTGGGAAGACGGCGCGGGCAATCGCGATATGGCCCTTCAACACGCGTGTGAAGTTCTCGCGCATCTCCTTCTTTGGGCGGCCAATGGCTATTGTGCGGGTGACGTCCGTCGTGCCGTCCAGGTATTGGCCGCCGGAGTCCAGCAGGAAAAGCGAACCACTCCTCAGCCGTCTATCCGTCTGGGGCGTGACCCGGTAATGAATAATGGCCCCGTTCGGCCCGGCCCCGGAAATGGTGTCGAAGCTGAGGTCCCGGAAATGTTCGTTCTCGGCCCGAAAGGCCCGAAGTTTCCCGCAAGCCTCAATCTCGGTCACCTTGCCGCCCCTGACCGCTTCCGAGAGCCACGCGAGAAAACGGACGAGCGCGGCCCCGTCGCGGCGATGGGCGCCGCGCGCGCCGTCGATTTCCGTCTTGTTCTTGATGGCCTTCGGCAACAGACACACGTCGGCCCCCTTTATGACGGCGGCGCCGGACGCCTCCAGCCGGGACATCACCCAATCAGGGTCGAGCGCCGTGTCGATACGAACGGTTTTCCCCTGTTTTCCGAGGCCATCCAGAACGGCGCCGAATGCCGCCGGTTCCCGAACCCGAACATCGGCGGGCAGGCGTCTCGCCAGTTTTGGATGCAATTTTCTCTGGTCGATAAACCAATCGACCTCGCCCGAGGCATGGAGCAGGCCGAATGACAGGGGTAACGGCGTGCGCGGGACGTCGGCGCCGCGCACGTTCAGCAACCAGGCGATGCTGTCGGGTTGCGACAACACTTGGGCGTCGGCGCCTGCGCCGGCGAGCCTGACGCCCAGGCGTTTCCGCTTGTCATGGCTCGTTTCGCCGGCGAAGCGCCTTGGATGAGGGACCACGGGAGAGATGGGCGCCGGCGGCTGATCCGTCCACACCGCGTCTAGGGGATTGTCATCAAGCGCCACCAACTCGGCGCCGATCTCCGCGCATGTCTCGCGGTACCGCCGCGCTTGCGCCTGCGTCAGAAGCCAGGGATCAAACCCCAGACGCTGACCCGGTTGCAGGTTTTCCCTTAGCCAAGCCGCCGCCGGTTGATTGGCGGCGTGCCGAATATCGTAGAGGTCCCCGTCAACTTGCGCGTCCGCTTGCAGCGTATAGCGGCCGTCAACGAATACGGCCGCCCCGGCGATCAGGACGATGGCCAGACCGGCCGAGCCGTCGAAGCCGGTCAGCCAGCGCAGCCGTTCGGCCCGTTTCGAAACGTACTCGCCCTGGTGTTCGTCGGATCGCGGGACGATAAAGCCGTCGAGGCCGCGGCGCTTCAGTTCCGTCCGAAGGCTCTCCAGGCGTTCCGGCCGTGACCGATGTCCATCCAGACCGTGGCCGGAATCCTTGGCCGCAGCCTCGCGGAACCGGCGCAGCCGGTTGATTTCCGCCGAACCCGGCTTTGGTCCCGCCAAATCGATCCAGGCGTCGGGTGAGAAATTCTCGGGCGCCGCGTTAACGCCGGCAATCAAATCCGCCAGGCCAGGCGTTCCGATCAAGCTCCGAGATGTCTTATCGGCGTTGGACGCCGAGGAACGGCCGCCAGCCCCCTTGCCCGGCCGCGCGGCCGGGCGGTTTCGCCGTTTGTCCGATTGTTCACCCATGGGACGTCCCCATCCGTTAACGCCTGGCGATATAGCCGCGCCGCCGCATGCAGGTCTCGAACAGCCGTTGACCCCGGCGGCGGGCGTCGATAAGGGCGAAATTTCTGGACACCCTCGTCGCTTCGTTGGCGACGGCGTTGGACGTTCGATGGGGATTATTCAGGAAATCGCGCTCTTCTTCCTGGCGGGCGAGGCGCCGGCATTCAGCCCGGTCCGCCGGCCATTGTTCCCGCCCGGCGTCCGGATTAATCCAGACCTCGCCGCGAGGCGCGCATGCAGAAAGCGCCATCAAGCTCATCAGGCAGGAAATGGGAAGGGCGCGGCGCATGACCTAGGCGGGGCTCTCGCCGTTGGGCGTCAGGCAGCTGCGAATGTAGGCCACGGTCTCCGGCGAATTCCACTCGGCGGCGCCCCGGACCCGAACACGTTGCTTGCCATCCGCATCAATCAGAATGGTTGTCGGCAGTCCTCGAACTTTCAGCGCCCGAGCAAATTCACCTTTTAGATCAAAGTGTTGTTCCAGATTCTTGTATCCATGTTTCTTGAAGAACGGATCAACTTTCCTTGAGCCGCCCCTGTCGCCGGAGACGGCCAGAACATCAATACCGTCGCCTTTGACTTTCGCCTTCAAATCATCCAGATGCGGCATCTCGCGCACGCACGGAGCACACCAAGTCGCCCAGAAGTTCAGCACCACGGCGCGGCCTTGCCTGGCGTAATCGGCCAGCGTGACCGGATTGCCGCCGGGACCCGTAAAGGCGACTTCCGTCGTATCCGAAAGCGGATCGAGAACGTCGAAGTTGGCGAAGCTGTCACCATCGGCCGCGCACTGATGCGGCCGTTCCGCCGCGGCGGAGGACGTATCCGGCAGAACCAACGGCAGCAAGAAGGCGAACAGGCCCAAACTTGTGGATAAAGCCCGGTTTTGAGTAAGGTGCCGCCACATTTCGCAAGCTCTCTTTGATCCGAAGAGTGGGAACCGATTAGACCCAGGAGATATGAATGGCCGATCAAGCTGGCAACGGCAAGCCCAAGACGCAACAGACGCACGCCTCCAAAGCACAAGGCCGGGACGCTAGCCAGATATGGGGCGGGCGTTTCACCTCCGGTCCCGATGCGATTATGGAGGAGATCAACGCCTCGATTGATTTCGACAAGCGCTTCTACGCCCAGGATGTGGCGGGGAGCAAGGCGCACGCGGCGATGCTGGCGTCACAGGGAATCATCTCGGACGCGGACTTGGCGGAAATTCTAAAAGGGCTCGACCAGGTCAAAACCGAGATCGAGTCCGGTTCGTTCACTTTCTCGCGGGCGCTGGAAGACATTCATATGAATGTGGAAGCGAGGCTGCGCGAAATCGCCGGGCCGCCCGCTGGTCGTCTGCACACAGCGCGATCCAGAAACGACCAGGTGGCGACGGACTTCAAACTTTGGGTGCGCGGCGCCATAGACGGCATGGCGGATGCGTTGAAAGACCTGCAAACGGCGCTGGTTGACAAGGCCGAACGGGAAGCCGGCGCCGTCATGCCCGGTTTTACCCACTTGCAAGCGGCTCAGCCCGTCACGTTTGGCCATCATATGCTGGCCTACGCCGAGATGATCGGCCGTGACCGGGGCCGTCTGGCCGATTGCCGGGCGCGGTTGAACGAATGCCCATTGGGCGCTGCGGCCCTGGCCGGCACCTCTTTTCCCATTGACCGGCACGCGACGGCGGAAGCGTTGGGGTTCGACCGGCCCACGGCAAACTCCATCGACAGCGTGTCCGACCGCGACTTTGCCCTGGAATTTCTTTCCGCAGGGGCCATATGCGGCGTTCATTTGTCACGTCTGGCCGAAGAGATCGTGCTCTGGTGTTCCGAACAGTTCGGCTATGTCAAGCTGTCCGACGCCTTTTCCACGGGTTCATCCATTATGCCGCAAAAACGCAACCCCGACGCGGCCGAGCTGGTGAGAGCGAAAGCCGGGCGTGTCACCGGCGCGCTAAACAGTCTTACGATGGCCATGAAGGGCTTGCCGCTGACCTACGGCAAGGACATGCAGGAGGACAAGGAACCGGTGTTCGACGCGGTCGATAACTTGTCGCTTTGCATCGCGGCTAGCGCCGGCATGATCCGGGACATGACCATTAATCGCGACAGAATGAAATCGGACGCGGGTCGGGGCTTCACGACGGCGACGGACCTGGCGGACTGGCTGGTGCGGGTGCTTGGCCGTCCTTTCCGCGACGCGCACCGCGTCACTGGCGAGTTGGTGCGCAAGGCCGAGGCCGCCGATTGTGATTTGGCGGGCCTGCCGCTGGATGAGATGCGCGCCGTGGACCCGGATATTACGGAAGATGTATACTCTGTATTGGGAGTTGAGAATTCAGTGTCAAGCCGCCGAAGTTTTGGCGGCACGGCCCCGGATAGTGTTCGGGCTCAAGTAAAGTCGGCGCGTGAGCGCTTCGGATTGTAGGAAACCGTGATGCTTCGATTCGGAACGGTGTTGGGACGGGAACGCGGCTTGGCCGCGTTCGTTATCCTGTGCGCGGTCGTTTTGGCGCTCGCCGGGTGCGGCCGCAAAGCGCAGCCGGAGTTTCCCGAGGGGAGCGACTACCCTGGCGCCTATCCCTATTACCCAGAGGACGCCGAAGCGGTCAACCGGCGTTTCGAGACCTTGTTTTCGCGCGAGGCGTCCGGGCAAGGGGAGTCTGAAAGATTCGGGCTGCGTTTGGACCGGTCCGGCGATACCGGGTTCAAACCAGCGCCGTTTCAGCCTTTGCAGCCGGCCGCGCCGCCGGCCCGTTGACGGCAATCCTCGATTCTTCGGCCCAATCCGCTTATTTAATAGGCACGCATGACCGTCAGGGCGCCGCCCCTGACCGATGGAAAGACTCTTGGTGATGGACCATTTTTCCTATCGCGACGGCGCGCTTCACGTTGAGGAAGTGCCTGTCAACGCCATTGCGGCCGCCGTCGGGACGCCGTTCTTCTGCTATTCGTCGGCGACTTTGAAACGTCACTATCAGGTGTTGGACCAGGCGCTATCAAGCCTTGAACACACCATTTTCTACGCCGTGAAAGCCAACGGTAATTTGGGCGTGATCGCGACCTTGGCGTCCGAGGGAGCCGGCGCGGACGTGGTTTCCGGCGGCGAGTTGACACGTGTTCTGGCCGCCGGCGTCCCGGCGTCGAAGGTCGTTTTTTCCGGGGTCGGCAAAACGCCCGGGGAAATGGCCCGGGCGCTCGGCGCCGATATTTTTCAGCTGAATGTCGAATCAGAGCCGGAGCTGGAAGCCCTGAGCGAGGTCGCGGTCCGGTTGGGCAAACGCGCGCCCGTCGCGATCAGGGTCAACCCGGATATCGATGCGAGGACCCATGAGAAAATCACGACGGGCAGAAGTGAAAACAAGTTCGGGATCGATTGGACTCGAACCAAAGAGATCTACGCCCGGGCCCGCGAGTTGCCCGGGCTGGATCCTGTTGGGATCGCCGTTCACATCGGATCTCAATTGACCGACTTGGAGCCGTTTCGGCGGGCCTACACGCGTGTGCGGGAGTTGGTCGAGACTCTGCGGGCGGAGGGCCACGCCATCGGCCGCATTGATTTGGGCGGCGGTCTGGGTATCCCCTATCACACCCCCGGCGAAATGACGCCGCCGTCGCCGGCGGAATATGGCGAGATGGTCGTGGACGTTATGCGGGGCCTTGAGAACTGCCATTTCGCTGTTGAGCCCGGCCGCATGATTGCCGGCAACGCGGGCATTTTCGTTTCCAGGGTGATCTTCATGAAAACCGGTGAGGCCCGTACTTTCGCGATCATTGATGGGGCCATGAACGACCTGATACGGCCGACGCTTTACGAGGCTTATCATGCCGTTGAGACGGTTCGTCAGCCGGCGCCGGGTATACGGCCCCAAACAGTTGATGTGGTCGGTCCGGTCTGCGAGACAGGCGACTATATCGCCCAACAGCGGGAGTTGCCGCCGCTTGCTCCCGGAGACTTGATCGCGGTTCGCTCTTGCGGCGCGTATGGCGCCGTGATGTCATCCACTTATAACGCGCGCGCCTTGGCGCCGGAGGTGCTGGTGGACGGGGATCGATACGAAATCGTCCGAAGCGCCATCGGGGTTGAGGAAATGATGCGCCACGAAAAACTGCCGGCCTGGCTGAATGGCGGGGAAACGGCCCGTTCGACGGGAACGTAAGTTCCCAGGGAGATGCACGAATGAAGAATGGCGGCGTTAAAGTTCATCTGATGATGCGATTGGCTTCAGCCTCGCTGTTCTGGGAGCAACTTTGGCCGCGTCTTTGGCGCGTTGCCGCCGTTGTCCTGGTGTTCGCCGGCGTCGTCCTCATGGATCTGTTGCCGCTGCTGCCGGGCTGGCTTCATGCCGTCGCCTTGATCGCTTTCGCCATTGCCTTCTTTTGGACGGCGGCGCGCGCGTCGCCTGGTTTCAGGGCCATCGCGCGCCAGGACGCCCGCCGGCGCCTGGAGGTGGACAGCGGGCTCGAACACAGGCCGCTGACGGCGCTGAATGACCAACTGCCGGCGGCCGCCGCGAGCCGCATTTCCCAACACCTTTGGCGGCGCCACCAAGAGCGCGTGGCGGACGCCATGGCGCCGCTCAATGTCAAAGCGCCCAATCCGGATGTGGGTAAGTATGATCCCTTGGCCCTTCGCACCATCGCCGTGATGGTGTTCGTCGTCGGCGCTGCGACCGGGTTCACGGATGGCGGAGACCGCCTGATTCGGGCGCTCTCGCCCTTGCCTGCGGTCGCCGGCGGAGAGAACTTCGGCGTCACCGTTTGGATCACGCCGCCCGCCTACACAGGTCTCGCCCCTATCCAATTGACCATGGGCGGCGATGATGAAGCGGCGACCGAAGCCGGCGCGCCCGGCGCCCCGCCCGCGTTTCTCTCCGTTCCCGCAGACAGCGTGCTGCTGGCCCAGGTCCAGGGGATGAGCCGGGCGCCGGATTTAGCGCTGGGTGACGATATCCGGACCTTTGAACCGTTGGCCGCCGAAACGGCGGACGGACGGTGCCGTGAGGGATATCGCTCGGAAACGGTGTTGACCAAACCCGGCGCCACGATATTAGCCGTGCGCGCCGCCGGTGAAACGCTGGCTTCCTGGAAGCTGGACGTTCTGCCCGATCAACCGCCCACGGCGGAATTCCTCGCCAAACCTTCAAAGACCGGGCGCGCCGCCCTGAAGACCAATTTCGAGGTTTTGGACGACCATGGTCTGGCGAACGTGGACCTGATCATCCGGCATTTGGACGGGCGCGCCGTGCCGGGAGGCAAGCCCTGGATCAGGCTGGCGCTTCCTCTGCCGCGACCGGGCGTGCGAGAGGCGCAAGGCAACGGCGTCAATGATCTCAGCGCTCACCCCTGGGCCGGAACCGAGGTGACCGGCGCCCTGGAAGCCTTCGACACCAAGGGCCAGAAGGGCGAGAGTGAGCCGCTCCGCTTCCTCTTGCCGGAGCGCGTTTTCAATCATCCGGTCGCTCGCGCATTGGTTCAGCAGCGTAAGACGCTGAATACGCCCAACCCGAAAGCGGTGCGCGAAGTCATCGACCGGTTGGGTGAAATCATGCGCCGGCCCCGGCATTTCCACGATGACACCGTATCGTTCCTGGGAATCAGCGTCGCGCGCGGCCGGCTGGCTGCCGAGCCCTCGGACCGGAACGTCGCGACGGTGCAGAGCCTTCTCTGGCAATTGGCGTTGCGAATTGAGGATGGTGATTTCGCCATCGCCGAGCAGAACCTGCGGGATCGGCAAAAAGCGTTGATGGAAGCCTTGGCGAATGGCGCGCAGCCGGACGAACTGACCGCCCTGATGGAAGATGTGCGCAACGCCATGGACCAGTATCTGAAAGCCCTGGCGCAACGGCTTCAGGAGCAGAACATCACAGAGTTGCCGTTGCTTGACGAAAACCTGAATCCGGCCTCAACCACCGACTTGCGGCAGTTAACGCAGGACGCCGAGGATTTGTTGCGGGCGGGCGCCGTTGACGCCGCGCGTGACTTGCTTCGCCAGCTTGAAAACGCCATGGAAGCCATCCGCAACGGCCTCGACATGTCGCCCGAACAGGTGGCGCGGATGGAAGAGTCGCGGAACTTGATGCGTGCTCTGCAAGATTTGTCGCAACGTCAACAGCGTTTGTTGGATGAAACTTTTCAAGACGCTCAACGTCAACGGGGCGGCCAGCCTTTAACGCGGGAAAACCTTCCTCCACCGGGCGGCCAAAATCAACAAGGTCAAAATCAAGAAGGGCTAACACCGCAAGACCTCGCCCGTTTGTTGGAAGAGCGCGCTGAACAACTTCGTCGTCAGCGTGAAAACCAACAGGACCAGCAAGGCCGGGGCTCCCGGCAATCCGGTTCCCAATCCGGCGGCCGGCAAGACCAGCGTCAAAGCTGGGAGCAAGATCAGCGGGGCCAGCGGCGGCAAGGACAACAAGGTCAGGGTCATCGGCCAGGGGCCGCCGAAGCGCAAGACACGCTCCGCCGCGCCCTTGGCCGGATGATGTTGGACATGGACCGTCTGTTCGGCGGTATCCCTGACTCCATGGGACAGGCTGATCGATCCATGCGAAGCGCCACGGAACAGCTTCAACAAAATCGTCCGGGCAACGCTCTTCCCCATCAAACGGAAGCGCTGGAGAACCTGCGTGACGCGGCGCAATCCGCCCAGCGGCAAATGTCGCGGCAACTGGGCGGCGCCATGCGGTTGGGCCGTCAGGGCCAGGGCGGTCAGGGGCGGCGGCGCGGCGGCGGTGATCCCTTTGGCCGCAATGACCGGAACGGCAGCTTTGGCGCGGCCAACGACGGAACAACCCGTGTGCCGACGCGGCGGGAGACAATCCGGGCCAGGGAAATCCTTCAGGAACTGCTGCGCCGGTCCGGTGAACGGCGGCGTCCCGAATTGGAACGGCAATATATCGACCGGTTGCTTCGGCAATTCTGATCTCGGGGCGGCGTTGTGCCGCCGCCGATGATCGTTGATGAGTGTTTTTTATTGTCCGGCGCCGGATTCCGCCGCCTCGACGAAGGTGACGGTCACGCGGCGGCGTAGCGGAGACGGTTCCTTGATGCGGATTTTCGCCGATATGCTCTCGCCCTTTTCGAGTTCACTTTTTAACGGCGCCATGTCTGTCGTCGAAAGCACGTTGAATTCTTGATCCAGCAGCGTCGCCCGAATAAGCGGCACTTCCCGCGTCTTGTCGCTGACGTTGGTGATCAGCGCCTTGACGATCAGGACTTCGAGGCCGCCCTCTACTTCCTGTTCGAACTCGGGTTGCTGAATCTGCAACCCCTCGCCCAATTCGACTAAGCCGATCGACTCATAGATGTCTTTCAGGGGCGGGTGCATCTCAATCAACACGCCGCGGGCGAAGAAGAATGCGCCAACGCTCCCGAAGATCAGGACAAGCAGCAGGACAAAGACCAATTTGATCCAGCCGCGTTTCCGCGGCGTTTCATCGTCCGGCTCTTGGTCGTCCGGCGTGAACATATCCGGAATATCATCCGGCTCTTCCATTTCGTCCGGATCTTCGATTTCCGCGTCATCGGAATTTTTCTCGTCGATATCGACGAAGGAGTCGAAAGCCGGGCCTTCATCGTCGTCGTCGAACATGGCGTCCAGATCGTCGGTCGAAATCAATTCGTCCGCAGGTTCCTGGATGGGAGCCGGCTCGGGTTTGTCGGGAGTTTCGGGAACCGCAGCTGGCGGCGGAGCCGGAGGCGGCGGAGCCGGAGGCGGCGGAGCTGGAGGCGGCGGAGCTGGAGGCGGCGGAACTGGAACAGCGGTTTGGGCGGGGTTCGGCGGCGGCGGATATCCGGGGTAGGCGCCGGGTTGAGGCGGCGGATAGCCCGGCGCGCCCGCATAGGCGGCGGCTTGGGGGGGATAGGGAGGCGGATACCCCGGCGGCGCGCCATACCGCGGCGGCGGCTGCTGAAGCGCGGCGCGGCGCGGCGGCAGAGCCGCGGGGTCGGGCTCCGCCGAAACGGGATCGGCAAACCACACCTGTCCGCAATTTGAACAACTCACATTACGGCCAGCGCCAAGTTGCTGTTCAGTCAAGGCGTAGCGAGTCTGACAATTTGGACAAGTAATACGCATGAAAGGCTTCTTTTATTATACTCTGCCCCTTTATATGCGGGCAAATTTTGGAAAGCAACCCGCGCTGGACCTCCCCGGGAGGCCATGGCATTGTCGGGTCAAGAATTTTCCCGATTATTAACAATGCAAAGAAAAACAGAGGGGCGCGCCATTTCCACCGATCCGGTCATTCGTTTCGAGAACGTGGGGCTCCGATATGGTCTCGGCCCTGAAGTTCTCCAAGATCTCAGCTTTGAGTTGGAGCAAGGTTCGTTTCATTTCCTCCTGGGCGAGAGTGGAGCGGGTAAGTCGTCCTTACTGCGTCTCATGTACCTGGCTTTACGGCCGACGCGTGGCCTGATCAAGTTGTTTGGGAAGGATATCACGACTGTTTCCAGACGGGAGTTGCCGGCGATGCGCCGCCGTATCGGCGTCGTTTTTCAGGAATTCAGATTGCTGGACCATCTGTCGGCTTACGACAATGTGGCGCTTCCGCTTCGGGTCGCGGGTCAACGCGAGGGGGAGATCCGGAAGTTCGTCGTCGAGTTGCTGAACTGGGTGGGCTTGAAAAACCATCTGGACGCCCGGCCGACGACTCTTTCCGGGGGGCAGCAGCAACGTGTCGCCATCGCACGCGCCGTCATAACCCGTCCGAAATTACTTCTGGCGGACGAACCCACTGGCAATGTCGACGACAAAATGGGCGTGCGCTTGCTGCATCTGTTCGAGGAACTCAATCGTTTGGGCACAACGGTCCTGGTCGCCACGCACAATCTGGGTTTGGTGAAGAATATGAACCACCCCGTCATGCGGATCGACGCCGGCGCCATGAAATTTCAGGACGCGGATCCGATGATGGCGTTTGAGCCGCCCATCGCGTCGAGCCCGGACAGGCACGGAGACGGCGAGCGGGCGGACACCGTTGAGCGGTTATTGTAAGGTTCGAAGGGGATTGACATGTTACGCCGTCGCTCGGACCTCGCTTTGGAGCGCGACAAGCTGGGCCGATTCCTGCCCTGGCTGATCGCTTTCATGGTGTTCATGGCGATTTTGGCCGGTGTCGCGTTGTTGGTCGTGTCCGAGACCGCGCGGCAATGGAGCGGCGGCGTTTCCGGCACCCTAACGGTGCAGGTGGCTCCTGGAACGGATGCGAAGGACGATGAGGAACGCCTGGCGGGGGTTTTGTCCGTTCTGGCCGCTCATGGTGACGTGGCGCGCTATGAGGTGCTGAATGACGACGCCTTGCTGGGCTTGCTGGAGCCCTGGATTGGCGCCAACCGGGATTTGGAAGGTTTGCCGCTGCCCCGTCTGATCGACGTGACGGCGGCGCCGGGCGGACTGGACGCGGCTGCGTTACAAACCACGTTGAGGGATCGGATTCCAGGTGTCGCCGTTGACGATCACAGGGTTTGGTTGCGGCATTTGATACGCCTGCTTGAGACCATTGAGGGAATCGCCGCTGGCGTCCTGGCCCTGATCGTCCTCGCAACGGTCGGTACGGTCGTTTTCACCACTCGAACCGGTCTCGCGATCCATCAAGACGCCATCGAGGTTTTGCATCTGATCGGCGCCCAAGACAGCTATATCGCCAAACAGTTCGCCGACCGGGCCCTCAGACATGGTTTGAAAGGCGGACTCCTGGGATTGTCGCTGGCGGTCCCCGCTTTGGGCGCCATGCGTTACTTCGCCATGCGGGCGGGAGACAACTTGATTCCGGATGTGACATTCGGCGCGTCTCAGATCGCCGTTGCTCTCGCCATCCCTGTCATCGTCGCGGTAATCGCCATGTGGAGCGCCCGTTCCACGGTCATTCGCGGCCTGAAGCAAATGACGTAACCGGCTTATGGCGCACCGGTCCAGACGCAAGGGTCCCCGTGTCCTCGCCAATCTGTCGGCGGCGGTGATCGTGCTTGCCTTCATTTGGGGAGCGGGCCTGTTCCATTTCGCCAACACCATCCCTGAGCAGGTGGCCGACGGCAAAACCGCGACGGACGCCATCGTTGTCCTAACCGGGGGAAGCGAACGGCTGAGGACCGGCCTGGACTTGCTGGATGGAAGATTGGCCGAACATCTGTTCGTGTCCGGCGTTTACCGGGGGCTGGACGTTCAGCGCCTGCTTGCCGTCGCCAAGAGAAGCGCGGGGGACCTTGGGGATAAGATCGGAATCGGAAACGCCGTCAACACCGCCGAGAACGCCGCCGAAACGGCGGCCTGGATGCGCCGTGAGGGGTACAAAAGCCTGCGTTTGGTAACGGCGGCCTATCATATGCCGCGGTCACTTTTGGAATTCCAGGATTTCGCTCCGGACCTAGCCGTGATCCCGCACCCCGTTTTCCCCTCGCATGTCAAACAGGCGGAATGGTGGGCTTGGCCCGGCACCGCCAGTCTCATTGCCGGTGAATACAACAAAATGATCGCCGCCTGGATCCGGCACCGCGTGCTGAACCTGATCGAACTGGCCGAACAGTTTTCATGATCCGTTTCCGTTCCATAATTTTCACTGGCTATTATTTCCTCTGGACGGGGTTTATCACTCTGTGCCTGCCGATTTTCGTGTGTTTCCCGCGGCCTTTCCTGCAAGCGGTGTTGAACCTGTGGGGGATTGGCGCGAGATGGGGATTGCGCTGGATTGTCGGGTTGAAGGCGCGCATTGAGGGGCGGGAAAACCTGCCGGCGGACCCGGCTTATGTGGTCGCCTCAAAGCACCAATCGGCATGGGACACCATGGCGTTTCACGGCCTGACGCCGGACCCGGTTTACGTGCTGAAACAGGAACTGGGTAACATACCCTTCTGGAAGCTCGGGTTTCAAAAGGCCGGCTCCATCGTCGTTGACCGGGCCGCCGGGGCGAACGCTTTGAAGAAGCTGACGGAAGAAGCCAAGCGCGCCTTGTCGCTTGGCCGGCAACCCATTATTTTCCCGGAAGGCACCCGCGCCGCGCCGGACGAGGACGTACCCTACCATCCAGGCGTCGCGGCGATTTACAAGACGGCCGGCGCGCCTGTGGTCCCCGTCGCGCTTAACTCTGGAATCTACTGGGGGCGCTTTGGCGTCATCAAGTTCCCGGGCGAGGTGGTGCTCAAGGTTTTACCCCCCATCGCGCCGGGCATGGACCGCAAGGAGTTCATGCGGGAACTGAAAAGCCGCATCGACGGTGAAAGCGCGAAGTTGTTGGCTGACGCCCGCGAAGCATACGCATTCCTGCCGTCCCGGCCTCAATCGCCGCCGGAATAATACTATGGATCACGCCCAGCCGATTGGTTGGTTTTGGTCATACGGCTATTTGGTCATAAGGCCATGGCGTGAAGTGGAAAAAACATGCGGGGCGTTCGCGTGTTTCCGGGAAGAACCTCCGCGCGCTCGCGCGTTGTCTCGCCGCCCGGCGAGTCGGGGGGCGCGCCGCCTAGTGCGTCAGGCGCGGCGCTTATGGAAAGATGACCGTCTCCGGCGTCTCTCGCGTCTTCGAACGCGGCGGCCCTGCCCACACGGAATATCTCCACGTGGGGCCTGTCCACATGGGGCCTGTTCATACGGAGACCGCGCCGGATTGTTCAAAGCGTGCGTCATAGGGCGCGTTATCGGGGGCGAGGCGGACGCCACCGCCGTCATCGCCTCCGGCGGATGGCGCGGGTCAAAAATTCTATCAGAAGCCCCGGCCGTGTTCCGTCAAGAACGTCCGTTCCTCGGCCGTCGAGGCGCGGCGCAGTACTTCATTCCGGTGAGGAAAGCGTCCGAACCGCTTGATGACGCGAAGATGGTCCTCCGCCGCCTTTACGGACTCCAACCGGTCGAAATCCTTGAACAGATCGACCGCCCGGCGTTGAACGCCGACGGACTCCGCATGCTGGAAGGGAAGGTAGAAAAAAGTGCGCTCGGTCTCCGGGCGTCCGTGATCGAAACCCGCTTTCAAGGCGGCCTCCGCAATCTTCAGCGCCTTGGCGTCCGTCGCGAACGCTTGCGGGCTGTTCCGAAATAGATTCCTGGGCACTTGATCCAGCAACAGGATCAGGGCGAGCGCGCCGTCCCGGCGCGCCGCCAAATCATCCAACGCCCCCTTGGCGGCCGCATGATGGTCGGCGAGGAACCGTTCGCGAACGTCCGCGTCGAAATCATCCGATTGGCGGAACCAAACCCGCCGATGAGTTCCCGGCGCCACCGCGCCGTCGCCTTCGAACCAAAAACGAAGAATCTCGCGGGTGGGATCTCTGGGCGTGACCGGCATGACGCGCCTCAATCCGGCCAACGGTTGTGAAGCCAGAGCCACTGTTCCGGCGCGTCCCGGATGAAGCTTTCCAATTGGGCGTTCACGCGCGTCATGGCGGCGCGCAGGTCGGCGCGCTTGTCACCGGTCTTTTCGAACCGGATGGGTGGTAAAATCTCCAACAAAAACCGCGCGCCCCTCAATCGTTTCACCCGGGCGGCGACCACGGGGCAATCATGCCGCAGCGCCATTTCCGCCAACGCCGGCGCCGTCATCGCATCCCGGCCGAAGAACGGCACGGAAATGCCGTCATTCATTTTCTGATCGACCAACATGCCAAGGTGGCGGCCTTTCCTAAAAACCCCCAGCAGTTCACGAACCCCCCGGGGGCCTTTCTTGATCAACGCACCCTCGACGGACGACCGGCCTTGACGATAGAGCCATTCCACCATTCGATTATTGGCTTCGCGATAAATACGGTCCAGCGGCAAATCGCGCTGCGTCGCGCCTAAAGAGACGATTTCCCAATTGCCGATATGGCCGGAATAAAAAATACCGGGCTTGCCGTCGTCACGCAGCGCGTCCACATGTTCGCCGCCAATCACTTCGACGCGTCCATTGGGATCGTAAACGTCAATCTTGCCCAAATGGGGATACTCGGCGGCCACCCGCCCTAAATGCGCCCACATGTCCTTGACGACGGCCTCGATCTCGGCCGCTGGCTTTTCCGGATAGGCGTTGCGGAGATTCCCGCGCGCCTGTTCGCTCAACTTCAGCCGGGGACCGACGGCTCGGGCGGCGAACCCGCCGAGCGCCGACGCCGCGTCGATGGGCAGAACGCGAAAGCACAGGAATAGGATGAACGCGCCGGCCGCCTGGATCGTGTGAAAGACATACCGGTTGAGAGGACCGGGAACATGGACCATGGGGACTGCTTCTGTGCTGAGGCGTCAACCAAACAAAGCGGCCAAACGCCGCTCGATGGCTGCTTCGTCGTGCCATTGCAGGGTAATTGTCAAGACTTCTATGCCGTCACGGCGCGAAACCGGCAAGCGAGCCCAATCCTTTTCCGTCGTCACCAGCTTGAGGGCGCGGCGCGCGGCCCGCTGTTTCAAGGCGTCCAGTTCCGGCGTTGAAAACGCGTGATGGTCCGGAAACGCCTTGGCTTCCACAACGCTCAGCCCGGCGCCTTTCAGGGTGTCGAAAAACTTTCGCGGCCTGCCGATACCGGCGAACGCCAGCACGCGGGTTCCGGCAGGAACGGGGAGATCGCCGGGTCTGACGACGGCGTTCCAAACCGCCGGACCGTCCGGACCGGAGCGCCGCGTAATATCGCCGACGCCGCAATCATCGGGTCCCATAACAGCCACCACGTCCGCCCGTTTAAGACCACGTGAAACAGGTTCACGCAAGGGACCCGCCGGGATAACCAGGCCGTTGCCGAACCCGGCTTGCCCGTCCGTAACGACCAAGGCCAAATCATGGTGGAGAGCCGCATCCTGAAAACCATCATCCAACACCAATGCGTCAGCGCCTTGGGAGACGGCCTCGCGCGCCGCCGTCACACGGTCCGGTCCGGCCCAAACGGGGCCGTCCGCCGCCAGCATCAGCGCCTCATCCCCAACGACCGCCGCCGTGTCCGTCGAAGGGTCGATCCGGCGGAGCGAGGTCAACCGGCCGCCGTATCCCCTGCTGATCACATGCGGTTTACGGCCGGCGCCCGTCAACCGGCGGACAAAATCGCGCACCACGGGCGTTTTGCCGGCGCCGCCCGCCACGAGATTGCCGACACAGATAACCGGCGCGCCGGCGGAGGCGCGCGCGCCCGTCGCGAGACGATACGCCGCCGCCGCGCCATAAAACCATCCGAGCGGAGCCAGACATTGGGCGACGCCCGAAAGGTTACGGCTATACCAAAATGCCGGCGGGCCCGGCATCACGGGGCTCCCGTCCGATCACGAACAAGCCCGGCCAGCGGCTCGAGATAAGGCGCCAACTCCTCCATCACGCGCTCAACGACATACGCTTCGCGCTCGGCGAAGGTCCGCGCTGCGGTTCCCAGTTCTTCCATGCGGGCCGGATCGGCGATCAAGTTCGCGAGGGCAATCTCCAACGCCCCCGCGTCAGACACCTCAATCGCCGCGCCGGCGCCGATCATCCGGTGACGCACTTCGTCGAAATTGTCCATTTTCGGACCAAACAACACCGGCCTCCCCAGCCGCGCCGGTTCGATTGGATTCTGTCCCCCGGGCGCCGTCAGGGATTTCCCCATGAAAACGACCTGGGCAAGGCGCATGAACAGGCCCAGTTCTCCAATGGTGTCGGCGAGGTAAATATCCGTGTCCGGGCCGGGCGGCTGACCCGCGCTTCGGCGCGCCACGGACAATCCGGTCTCCCGCAAGGCGTCGAGAATTTCCGGGGCGCGCACTGGATGACGCGGGACAATAATCGTTAAAATATTTGATGATTTCGCTTTGAGCAAGAGATGGGCTCGCGCCGCGATTGCTTCCTCACCGGGCCAAGTGCTCGCCGCCAACCATACTGGCCGTTCCTTGATCATGTCGCGCAACGCTTTGAAATCCATATCCGAGACCGGCAGCGGCGGGGCCGCGAATTTCAGATTGCCGACGGAACGCGCCGTCACGGCGCCCAGCGCGGCCAAACGATCCGCATCCGCCGGGGTCTGCCCCAGCGCCAAGCTGAAGGTGGACAGCAACTCCTTGATGACGCCGGGGACCCGCTTCCAATTGCCGAAGGATTTCGCCGAGACCCGTCCATTGATCAAGATGCTTGGGATTTTACGCTTTTTCACGGTGGAGAGCATGTTCGGCCAAAATTCCGACTCGACCCAAATGGTCAGGTCGGGTTTCCAATGATCCAGAAAGCGGTTGGCCTTGCCGGCGGTGTCGAACGGCATGAACTGATGGATAACGCCTTTCGGCAATCGTTCCGCCAATACTTGCGCCGACGTTACCGTGCCCGTGGTCACCATCAGATTTAGGCCCGGACGTCTGGCCCGCAAATGCTCGATGAGCGCCAAAAGAGACAAACTCTCCCCAACGCTCGCCGCGTGCATCCAGAGGAGTTTTCCCTTGGGCCTGGGCGACGACGATCGACCAAGGCGCTCGTTAAACCGAAGGGGATCTTCCTTACCCGCCCGAAGCCGCTTACCAAGGTAAACGAGGATCAGCGGCCACGCCAAGGTGGTGAGGACTCGATAGAGCTTCAGCATCTACGCCCCGGCCCCGTTGACTTTGAGACCGGTCGCGGGAGCCGGTTGAACCGGCGAACGCCTGGTCAACCGGTCGGCTTCCGCCGTGATGGCGTTGAGGCTGTCCTCAACGGCCAGACGCGCCGTCTCGATGGCTTCCGCATCGGCTCGCCGCTCAACCGTGATTGGTTCGCCCCAGACAATGACGCCATCGGAAAACGGCAATGCGACCAGAAACCGGTCCCAAGTCCCGAGCACGCGCCCGCTACGGACGCCGAATGTCGCCGGGATGATCGGCACGCCGGCCATCCTGGCCACGTTGACGGCGCCTTCACCGGACCGCATGCGCGGCCCTCGCGGACCATCCGGCGTAATCCCCACATAGCCGCCGGTTTTGAGCACCTGCAGCATGGCGCGCAGCGCCCGTGCTCCACCCCGCGTCGTGGAGCCCTTGACCGTCTCAATGCCGAAGTGCGAGACCGTACCGGCGATCAGTTGTCCGTCTCGATGCCCGGAGATCAGCATGTGAATAGTGCGCTCACGGGGCCAGCAATGGGGCATCATCAATAAACGGCCGTGCCAAAAACACAGGATGAAGGGCCGCCGCCGGGCCCAATGATCCCGCGCCGCGTCCGCTCCAACCACCCGCCATCGGCAGGTCCCGATCACCAAGCGGATGTAAAGCGATCCGGCCCAGCAGAGAAATCGCCGCAGGTTTTCATTCTTGGAGACTCTCTTGACGAATTGCTTGACCATCAAGCCGTCGCTTCGGCTGCATCTTCGCCAAATTGCAAATCGTGCAGGCGGCGATAAAGCCCATCCTTGGCGATCAACTCGGCGTGGGCGCCCATTTCCGCAATCTTGCCCGCCCGCACAACGTAAATTCGATCCGCATTCATGACCGTGGACAGACGGTGTGCGATGACCAGGGTGGTTCTATCCTTCATTAAATCTTCCAAGGCCGTTTGAATGTGGCGCTCGCTCTCGGCGTCAAGAGCCGATGTCGCCTCATCCAAAAGCAGAACAGGCGCGTTTTTCAGCATGGCCCGCGCGATGGCCAAGCGCTGGCGTTGGCCGCCGGACAGCCTCACGCCTTGCTCGCCGACCATCGTGTCGTATCCATTGGAGAGTTCGAGAATGAAGTCGTGAGCGGCCGCATGCCGGGCGGCGTCCTCGATCTCTTCTTGAGAGGCGCCCAAACGCCCATATGCGATGTTCGCGCGCACGGTGTCGTCGAACAAGGTAACGTCCTGGCTGACGAGCGCGATATTGGACCTCAAGGAATCGAAGGTGACGTCCCGAACGTCATGCCCGTCAATCAACACGGCGCCGGCTTCCGCGTCGTAAAAGCGCGGCACCATGTTGAGGATTGTCGTCTTGCCGGCGCCGGACGGCCCCACCAGGGCGACGGTCTTACCCGCCGGGATGTCAATGTTGACGCCAGCCAACGCCGGCACTTCGGGTCCATAGGAGAAGGTCACGCCGCGGAACTGGACGTGCCCTTCAATGGGCGGCAACGCGATGGCGTCGGGTTTTTGTTGAATACCCGCCGGCGTGTCAAGCAGGTGAAACAGACGATCCGCGCCGGCCAGGCCGGTCTGAAGCGACACGTTCAGGTTGGCCAGACGCTTCATGGGCTCATACGCCAGCAAAAGCGCGGTGATGAATGAGAAGAACGCCCCGGCCGTCGTCGCGCCGTCGATGACGCGCGCGCCGCCATAAAGGATGACAACCCCAATCGCAAAGCCGCCCAGGCTCTCCATGATCGGGCTGGCCATGGCCCGGGTCCGGATGGCTTTCATGCTCAATTGGAAGACACGCTCCACCAATGAACGCACCCGGCCGGTTTCATACGCCTCCATGCCATAGGCCTTCACCACCCGCATGCCGTTGATGGTCTGCTCCAAAAGCGTGGTGAACAGGCCGGTCTCAACCTGCGTGTTGGCCGCCACCTTGCGCATGCGCCTGCCCAACTTGACGATGGGCAGAAGGGCCGCCGGGAACACAAGGAACGAAACGGCGGCCAGGACCCAATCTTGATAAAACATCACCGCAATCAAGGCGATAAGGGTTAACAGGTCCTTTCCCAGGCTGGTCAACACATCCGACACCGCGCCGCGCATGGCGTTGACGTCATAGAGAAAACGCGCGATCAGGTCACCCGTGTTGGTGTTGTGAAAATAGGCCACGTCCATGCGCGCGATGTGGTCGAACAGGCGGACCTGGTTGTCCGCGACGATCCGCTGCCCCACATAGGCCATCAAGGTGGCTTGCGCGTACGCCGACAGGCCCTTCACGGCAAAGACGACAAAGACCACCGCCGCCGTCGGCCATAGCAAATCCTCGCGCGCCTGAACGAAAATATCGTTGACGATGTTCTCCATGAACTTCGCGCTGAACCCCGTCGCCGCCGAGGTGATCGCCATGGCGATGAGCGCCAACGCGATCCAGCCCCAATAATGGCGGACATTCTCCCGCAGCAGGCGGCCGAGGAGTTTTCGGGACGAACGATGGACAGGTCTATCTGACAACGGAAACTCGCAGCACGAAACACCAGCGGCGGAGAATAACACGCGCGGCTCCCCCGCCACCAACAAGGATGCGCCGCGCCTGGCTTGATTTCAGGGTTCTTTCAAGAATCATTGACGTCATCCGCGCCAGACGCCGCCGGTTCTTGGCGCGCGCATGTTCAACCATCAGGTTCATCACAGGGGCCATCCAGCGCCGCCGCCGGCTCGGGTGGAGCATGACGCGGATATTACGGCCATGCCGCGATTGAACCTGGGTGCCGAACGCCTCTTCCATCAAGTATCTACTTCCCCGCCACCGTCATGCCGTCAATGCGCACCGTCGGCGCGTTGACGCCATAGCGGAATTCCAAATCATCCGCCGGCGTTAGGTTCATGAACATGTCCTTCAGGTTCCCCGCGATGGTCATTTCACTGACTGGGTAAGCGATCTCGCCGTTCTCGATCCAGAACCCCGTGGCGCCCCGGCTGTAATCCCCCGTCACCCCGTTAAGACCCATGCCGATCAACTCGGTGACGTAAAAGCCGTTGTCGATCTGCCTGATCATGTCGCCGCGCGAGATATCCCCCGCCGCCAGATAAAGGTTCGTTGAACCCGATCCCGGCGGGCTGGAAACACCACGCGACGCATGGCCCGTGGGCGCCAAACCCAACTGACGCGCGGAGCGCAGATTCAAAAACCAGGTCGTCAACCTTCCCTTATCGACGACGTTGTGGCGCCGGGTGGCGAGACCTTCGCCATCGAACGGCTTTGAGTTTAAGCCCCGTGGCATCAAGGGATCGTCGATAATGGTGACGCCCTCCGGGAACACCCGCTCGCCCATCTTGTCCTTCAGGAACGACGTGCCCCGGGCGACGGAAGCGCCGTTCACCGCGCCGGCCAGGTGACGGACGATGGATCCCGCGACGCGCGGGTCGTATACAACCGGCGCCTGGCGGGTTTCGACTTTTCTGGGGTTCAAACGCTCAACGGCTTTCCTGCCCGCCGAGGCGCCGATGGCGGCGGCGTCTTGCAAGTCCTCAAAGAAAACCTTGGAGTCGTAATCGTAATCGCGCTCCATGCCCGTGCCCTCGCCAGCCAACACCGAGACGGAAACGCTGAAACGTGATCCGCGGCGCCGTTCGGCGAAACCGTTGGACGCGGCGATGGCGATTTCCGTCGTGCCCCAGCTGGCTTCGGCGCCTTCCGAGTTTGTCACCCCTTCGATCCCGCGGGCGGCGTCTTCCGTGACGCCCGCGAGTTCGATCAGCTTCTCCGCGGACGGTTCAAATCCGTCGAAGCCATCGACGTCGGGGATGTCCGCCGCCAACTGGTCCGGATCGGCGACCCCCGCGAATTCGTCTTCCGGCACGGCCTTGGCCATGGCGAGCGCACGCTCGACCAACTCATCCAGAGCGCCGGTCCCCGTGTCGGACGAAGAGACGATCGCTTGCCGCTTGCCAATGAAGACACGCAGGCCGGCGTCCCGGCCTTCTGAACGATCCAGGTCTTCGGGCTCGCCCAGACGCTGGGACAAGGACAACGATTGACCGCTTACGTAGACCGCGTCGGCGGCGTCCGCTCCCTTCGCTTTGGCTTTGGAAAGCAGGGTGTCGAGCAGGTCAAGCGGCTGGGTCATGGAGTGTCTCTTTGAGTGACGCGGAGCAAAGGCATTCGGCGAAGATAGGGGTCCCGGGCACGACGCGCCAGCGTTTGACCACGCTAAATTCTCTCCAAGCACGCCATCCGCTTAAGCATCGGTGAACGATAACCCTATAGACATGGTGTTGTTCCCCGGGAGACCTTGTTCTAAATAACGGTCCCCGGACATCAACGCGGATAATCAAATCATCGCGCCGGGCTCTAGTTCTGACTTTACTAACTCACAGTCAAGAAAATCTGAAACGATCCGCGCGGTTCTCCCCGCGCGCCCTGGAAACGACAAGACATGGCCTCGTCCGCTCTCGCCGGGTCGCAGCCGACCGTCACGGACCGCCAACTGATCCAAAGCGCCGTTGTGCGTTTCGCGGGCGACTCCGGCGACGGTATGCAGATAACCGGCTCTCAATTCACTCAATCCACCGCTCTTGCCGGTAACGATCTCGCGACCTTCCCGGATTTCCCCGCCGAGATTCGCGCGCCGCAAGGGACGCTCTTCGGAGTTTCCGCCTTCCAGATCAACTTCGGCTCCCGCGTCATCAAGACCGCTGGCGATCAATTCGACATGCTGGTCGCCATGAACCCGGCGGCGCTGAGGGTTGAGCTGAAGAAACTGAAGAAGGGCGGCGTGATCATCGCCGATACAGGCGCGTTCGTGGACAAGAACCTGCGCAAGGCGAAATACGGCGTCAACCCGCTGGAAGACGGCAGCCTTGCGGATTACCGCGTGATCGCGCTGGACATCACCAAATTCACCATGGAAGCGGTGAAGGAGTCGGGCCTCGGCAACAAGGACGCTCAACGTTGCAAGAACTTCTGGACGTTAGGTTTCGTCTACTGGATGTACGGCCGCGACCGACGGCCGACGGCGGACTGGCTGAAATCCAAGTTCGCCAGGAAACCGGAACTGGCCGAAGCCAACATCGCCGCTATGAACGCGGGCCATATGGTCGCTGAAACCGTTGAAATGCCGGATGGCGTTTCGGGCTTCCTGGTGGAGCCGGCAAAAATCGGCGCTGGTCTCTATCGCACGGTCACCGGCGGCGAAGCCCTTGCGTGGGGCTTGGCCGCGGGCGCGAAACTGGCCGGCCTGCCGATGATATTCGCAAGCTATCCGATCACGCCGGCCTCGCCCTTGCTGCATACGCTTTCCACCATGGCGGATTTCAACGTCACCACCTTCCAGGCGGAAGACGAAATCGCGGCGGCTTGCGCGGCCATTGGCGCCTCCTACGCCGGATCGCTTGGCGTGACGTCATCAAGCGGCCCAGGCGTCGCGCTGAAAACCGAAGCGATTGGTTTGGCGATTTCGACGGAACTTCCCCTGGTCGTCGTCAACGTTCAACGCGCCGGCCCATCGACCGGCATGCCGACCAAGACGGAACAATCGGACCTTTATCAGGCGGTCTATGGCCGTAATGGGGACGCCCCCGTCCCCGTCCTGGCCATTCGCTCGCCGTCCGATTGTTTCGAAACAGCCATTGAGGCCTGCCGCCTGGCCACCAAGTATATGACGCCTGTCTATCTGTTGGCTGACGGTTACATCAGCAACGCGGCGGAACCCTGGAAAATTCCCGATATGGACGCTTATGAACCATTCCCGGTCACGTTCCATAAGGAGACGGAAGGCTTCCATCCGTTCCTGCGCGACGAGAAAACGCTGGGCCGGGTCTGGGCCAAGCCGGGCACGCCGGGACTTGAACATCGCATCGGCGGCCTCGAGAAGGACTATGACTCGGGGCATATTTCCTACGATCCGGACAATCACCAAAAAATGACCGACACCCGCGCCGAGAAAATTCTGCGGATCGCCGACGACATTCCGCCTCAGGACGTGGAAGACGGCGATGCGACCGGCAAGCTCGCCGTGGTCGGTTGGGGCTCCACCTACGGACCGATCAGCCGGGCGGTGGCCAATTTGCGCGCCCAGGGCCAATTGGTGAGCCACATTCACCTGCGCCACATCTGGCCCCTGCCGAAAAACCTGAGCGACCTGCTGTCGGGCTTCGAACACGTGATCGTTCCGGAAATGAATAACGGACAACTGCTGAGCTTGTTGCGCGGACAACTGCTGATAGAAGCTGAAGGTCTGAACAAGGTTTCCGGTCAACCCTTCAAAATCGGCGAAATCGAAGCCGTCCTGATCGAGCGGCTGGAGGCTTGAGATGAACGTCACTGCTCCGGAAGATAAGAAATTCAGCCCGAAGGATTACGCATCCGACCAGGAAGTCCGCTGGTGCCCGGGCTGCGGCGACTACGCGATCCTGAAAGGTGTGCGGAAAACGCTCGCCGACCTTCAATCGGATCCATCCAGGACCGTGTTCGTCTCCGGTATCGGCTGCGCCGCGCGATTTCCCTATTACATGTCCACCTACGGCATTCACACCATCCATGGCCGCGCGCCCGCGGTGGCGACGGGGGTGAAGCTCGCGAACCCGGAACTGGACGTCTGGATCGTATCCGGCGACGGCGACGCCCTGTCGATTGGCGGCAATCATTTGATGCACGTGTTACGCCGGAATGTGGATGTGAACTTCTTGCTGTTCAACAACGAGATCTATGGCCTGACCAAGGGCCAGTATTCACCCACCTCGCGGCTCGGCACAACGTCTCCGTCAACGCCCGGGGGCTCGGTGGACGCGCCGGTCTCCGCCGCTCTGCTCGCCCTGGGTTCCGGGGCCCGCTTCGTCGCCCGCGCGGTCGATCACATGCAGAAGCATATGCCGGGCGTCCTGGCGCGCGCGCATGGCCACAAGGGAGCGTCGTTCGTTGAGGTCTTCCAGAACTGCAAGGTCTACAATGACGGCGTGTTCGATCACTTCACGGAAAAAGCCGTCGCCAGCGACGCCATGATCGATTGTGTCGCTGGACAACCGTTGATTTTTGGCAAGGAACGGAACAAGGGTCTGGTTCTGGACACCAGAACTTTGAAAATCGCCGCCGTCACCATTGGAGAGGGCGGCGTCGCCGAAAAAGACGTTCTGGTCCATGACGAGACTAATCAGACGATGGCGGTTTTGCTGGCCTCCATGGAGACTCCGCTGCCCGTCGCCATCGGGGTGATCTACTGCAACCCCGCTGTTTCCTATGATGAAGGGGTCATGAATATGATCCAGCGTCAAAAGACCGAAAAAGGGGGTGACTTCAACGCCCTTCTGCGCAAAGGTCATACCTGGAAAGTCGAATAAATAATAAGAATGGCGCGGCCGTCTTCAACCAGCGATTGAGGGGATACTGTACGGCGTGGCGATTTCCGTTGCGATCATCGGATCAGGGCCGGCGGGATTCTACACGGCTGAGGCTTTGTCGAAGACGGGTTGTTCCATCGACATCGATATCATTGAGCGCTTGCCGACACCTTATGGCTTGATCCGGGGCGGCGTCGCGCCGGACCATCAAATGACCAAGAAAGTCGCCAAGCGGTATGAAAAAACCGCGCTGTTCGGCGCCGTGAATTATTTTGGCAATGTGGAGGTGGGCCGGGACGTCGGCCTGGACGAGCTTCGCGAAATGTACGACGCCGTCGTGCTGGCCGTGGGGGCGCCCGGAGATAGAAAGCTCGGCGTTCCGGGCGCGGATATGAAAGGTGTTCACGGCTCTGCGGCGTTTGTTGGTTGGTACAACGGCCATCCGGATTTCCGCAGCCTGGAGCCGGACTTGAACGTCGAGACGGCGGTGGTCATCGGGGCCGGCAACGTGGCGCTGGATTGCGCGCGCATTCTGGCCCGAACGAAACGCGGCCTCTCTACTTCGGATATCGCCGCTCACGCGGCCGAGGCGCTTGAGAACCGGACACTGAAAGAGTCTTATCTCTGCGCTCGCCGGGGTCCGCTGGAAGCCAGGTTCACCAGCGCGGAACTCCGCGAGTTGGGCACGCTGCCCGAGACGGTGCCGCTGGCCAAGCCCAGCCAGATTCCGGAAACGGTTCCCGATGATATGGAGCCCCGCGCCGCCCGGCTGGCGAAGCGTAATCTGGACACGCTGCGCGGCTATACGGAGAATGACCCAGCCTCCAAGCCGAAGCGATTGAACTTCGAATTTTTCGCAAGCCCCGTCGAAATCCTGGGCGGCGGGCGCGTCGAGGCGGTTCGTTTCGAGCGTACCGAACGGGTTGACGGCCGCGTAAAAGGCACGGGTGAAACCTTTGATATTCCTTGCGGCCTTGTTGTCGCCGCCATCGGTTATCGGGTCGAGCCTGTTCCTGGGCTTCCCTATGACGAGGCGGCCGGCGCAATCCCCAATGATGACGGCAAGGTCATGGACGGCGTTTATGCCGTTGGCTGGATCAAACGAGGCCCCACGGGGGTGATCTCCTCCAACCGCCCCGATGGCGTCGCGGCCGCCGAACACATATGCCGCGATTTCGCTGGCGGCTCCGATAAACCGGGCCGCGAGGCGTTAAAGGCGCATCTAGCGGCCACGGGCGCGCGCGTCGTCGATTTCGATGGCTGGCGAAAAATCGAAACGGCGGAAGAAGCCGCCGCCGATGGCGCCGGCGCCCCCCGGCGTAAGTTCACGGCTGTGGCCGATATGCTGAAAGTGCTGGACGAGTGAGGTCCAATCGCCGTTATCTCCGCACTTGATCCAATTTCTGAAAATGGAGGCGAACCCATGAGCGGCTATGCGGGCGACGTGACGCCGAAAGACGCTTGGGAAGCGCTGAAGGCCAATCCGGAGGCGCTGCTGGTGGATGTGCGAACGGACGCGGAATGGAGCTATGTGGGCGTTCCCGATTTGACGTCTCTTGGCCGTGAGCCGGCGCTGATCCCGTGGAAGCGGTTTCCGGCGGGTGAGCTGAACGCTGGATTTACCCAACAAGTCGTCAGCATCGCCCGCGCTGCGGAAACGCCGGTTTATTTTCTATGCCGTTCCGGCCAACGGTCGCGTGACGCCGCCATAGCCGTCACCAAGTTGGGCTATACGCGGTGCTTCAACGTCGCCCACGGTTTTGAAGGCGACATGAACGCCGACCGCCATAGGGGCGCCGTCAACGGATGGAAAGTCGATGGCCTTCCCTGGCGTCAAAGCTGATTTCCGTCAGGTTTTTCAAACCGGGACGCATTTCTTCTTCTCATGCGCTTAATCCTGCGGCGAGCCTTTAAATTGAATCCAGCGCGCGCGTGAGATCCTCTTTCAAATCCTCCGCGTCCTCCAAACCTGCGGAAAAACGGATCAACCCGTCCGTAATCCCGAGGCGGGTTCTCTCCTCTTCCGGTAAACGCTGATGCGTCGTCGTCGCGGGATGGGTCGCGAGCGACTTCGCGTCGCCCAGGTTATTGGAAATATCCACCAATTGAAGCGCGTTCAGCACTTTGAAGGCGGCTTCCTTGCCCCCCTCCAGCTCGAACGCGACCATTGTCGAACCCTTGCCCGACATTTGCCTCATGGCCAAGTCGTGCTGCGGGTGGTCGCCGAGCCCCGGATAGATAACCTTGGAGACGCCCGGAAGCGTCCGCAGGCGCCGGGCGACGGCTTCGGCGTTCTCACAATGCCTGTCCACGCGCACCGGCAGCGTCTCCAAACCCTTCAACATCACCCAGGCGTTGAATGGGCTTATGGCTGGCCCCGTGTGCCTCATCCAGGGAATGAGGCGGTCTTTGACGAACTCTTCGTCATTGGTCAGCAGCGCGCCGCCCAATGTCCGGCCTTGGCCGTCCACATGCTTGGTGGTTGAGTACATTACGATGTCTGCGCCAAACCGCAATGGACGCTGAAGTATGGGGGTCGCGAACACATTATCGACAATGACCTTGGCCCCCGCCGCATGAGCCAGGTCCGCCACGCGCTTCAGGTCGATGATTTCCAGCGCCGGATTCGAGGGTGTTTCCAAAAACACGAGGTTGGCGGGTCTGGAAAGCGCCCGTTCCCACTGGTCATAATCCGTCCCGTCAACGATTTCCGTCACAACGCCGAATTTCGGCAGTTGGTCCTGGATGATGTAGAGACACGATCCGAAAAGGGCGCGAGACGCCACGACTCGATCGCCAGCCCTTACCTGAGAGGCGCAAGCCGCAAACATCGCCGCCATGCCGCTCGCCAAACCGGCGCAGTAGTCCGCCCCCTCCAGCAACGCCATTCTCTCTTCGAACATGGCGACGGTGGGGTTGGCGTAACGGGAATAGATATAACGTTCGACATCGCCTTTGAACGCCGCTTCCGCTTGCTCGGCCGAGCCATAGACATAGCCCGACGTCGCGAAAATCGCTTCGGACGTTTCCTCAAAGCCGGAACGCTTGGTGCCGCCCCGCACCAGTTGGGTCGCCGGACGCCAGGATCTGGCTGTTTCTTTGTCTCTCATCTCTTTTCCCTTACATGCAGAATGAGCATGAAAAACCCCCGCGCCTCAAAGAGACCGGGGGACCGCCAGCGACGGATGTCTTCCACGGACCTCTTTAGCGGAGTTTTACGTGGCCGCAAGCCGGTCGGACAAATCACCACGATGAGTGCGGAGGATACATTCGAATTTGGGGAGGTCAAGGGGGATGAGCGCGAATGGCGTCAGGGCGTGATTCCCGCGCGGGCGGGAGCCCAGAGCGGCCCTTGTCATTCATGATTGGTTGGAACGCGCGCCGCCGCGCTGGATTCCGGCCTTCACGGGAATGACAAACCGGGAAAAGAGGCTGACAAAACAGGAGTATGGGGCTGAAAACCGGGAGCGGCGAGGACGATTGAGATGGTGTCAAACCCTTCGCGCCAAGCCCCTCTCTTTCGCCGGGGCGGCGGTCTGGATCAGAAATCCCGGCCGCCGCCGTGACGCTTCTTCCGGGCTTTTCGAAGCGCCCACCAAAAGCCGCCGACAACAAGCGGGAAAGCGCCTAAAACAACGAGGTCCGGGGCAATCTTCAGCCATCCGGCCGTCTTCGCCCCGTCCGCGACATAGGAAATGACGCTGAGCAGGTAATAGCTTATGGCGACGACGGAGAGCCCCTCGACGGTTTGTTGCAAGCGGAGCTGAAGTCTCGCCCGCCGGTCCATGTTGCTCAGCAGGTCCCTGTTCTGCGCTTCCAAGGCCACATCGACGCGTGTTCGAAGCAAGGAACTCGCGCGTCCAATTCGGGCGGAAAGCGAGTCCAGCCGGCCGGCCAAATTCTCGCAGCTTTCCATGGCGGGCGCCAATCTACGGTCCAGCAAATCGAACGCCGGCGGGAACCCCGGCGCCCGCTTTTCCCGCATGTTTCCCATCCGCCGTTTGATCAATTCGTAATAGGCCCGCGCGGCGGAAAACCGATAGGTGACGGCGACGGAAATGGCTTCCGCCTCGCCCGCCATGCGTGACAGATCGTTCAGCAGTTTTCTTGCTTCGTCCTCGCCTTGGGGCGCGCCCATGGTCTGAATGGCGCCGGAAAGCTCCTGCTCGATATTGGTCACCGCTGGCCGGTTGTCCTTCGCGAGCGGGAAAGCCAGCATGGCCATCATGCGGTACGTGCTGATTTCCAACACCCGCTGCGCCACACGGCCCAGCGAGCCCTCTCCCAGATCAATGGCCCTGATAAGGTAACGCTCGCATCCGTCGCTGTGCATGTGAAAGTCTGTCCAAATCTGACCCCGGCCTTCCGCAATGATCGAAGACGCCAACGGATTACTGTCGAAAAGACCCGCCAGCGACAGGGTGTCCCGCTTTTCCGCCTCGCCAGGCTCCACCACCACGTGACAGGCGGAGATCAACTCGCCCGGCGCCGCATCCAACCAATCCTTCGGCAGTTTTTCCAGGGGTGTGTCCTTGAACGGCTCGTCGAACGGCGTTTGATCGATAATCGTGTAGCTGGAGAATTCCGTATGCCGCTCCCATTTCAACCGGAAGGGGCCGAAGTCTTGGGAGAAATGGTTCACCCCGGCCGCTGGCGGCGCCACCTTGAAATACCCGCAAAGCGTGGTCAGATGAGCGTGATCGGTTTCCAAACTTCCCTCACCCGTGATCGCCGCCAGATGCGACAAACGGCACGGCGAGCGCAGCATCTCCGGCGGCCGGGCGTGAATTTCCTCGGACAAATGCCGGCGCAGCGGGTGTTCGGGGAGCATCGGTTTAAAACTCTCCAGCCTCGGTCGCGAACTTTGATTGACGGACCTATATCTGTGCTAGGGTCCTAAGGCCTGTTACTCAAGCCGTATACACGATCCGATGATTGACACTATAGAGGGCTCACCCAATGACCGATCTTGCCGCGACGGACAAGCTCTTTTTTGACCGCACAGGAATGTCCCAGACCAAGGTCGAGCGATTGGTGGACAATGCGCTGCATCAAATGGACGATGGCGAACTGTTCCTGGAATACCGCCAATCGGAAAGCATCGCGTTCGACGACGGCAAGGTGAAAAGCGCCAGCTTCGACACCGCTCAAGGCTTTGGGCTTCGCGCCATTTCTGGCGAAAGCACGGGCTATTCCCATTCATCCGAACTCTCCGAAGACGCCATCAAACGCGCCGGCGGCACGGTGAAGGCCGTCAATCGCGGCCAGGGCGGAGCGAACGCGGACGAACCCCAGGGAACGAACGCCTCGCTTTACATGGATGACAACCCGCTGGCGTTGGTGGATTTCGAAACCAAGGTAAGGCTGCTGGCCGATATCGACGCCTACCTGCGCGGCAAGGACGGCCGCGTGGCGCAAGTCTCCGCGTCTCTGTCGGGGAACTGGCAGGCGGTGCGCATTATCCGGAACGGCGGCCGGCACGTGGCGGACATCCGCCCGCTGGTCCGCGTCAACGTCTCCGTCGTGTTGGAGAAAGACGGACGGATGGAAACCGGCAACTTCGGCGCCGGCGGCCGGGTGACCTACGACCATTACTTGAAGCGGGAAAACTGGGCGGAGATCGCCGACGAAGCGCTCCGCCAAGCGGATGTGAACATGTTCTCCGTCCCGGCCCCGGCCGGTGAGGCGCCGGTGGTGCTTGGTTCCGGCTGGCCGGGCATTTTGCTGCACGAGGCGATTGGTCATGGTCTTGAGGGCGACTTGAACCGCAAGAAAACCTCGGCCTTCGCGGATCTCATGGGTGAACGCGTGGCGTCTCCCGGCGTCACCGTCGTCGATGACGGCACGTTGGAAGACCGGCGCGGGTCCCTCACCATCGACGACGAGGGCACACCGGCGTCGAACACGGTCTTGATCGAGGACGGCGTCTTGAAGGGCTACATGCAGGACCGGCTAAACGCGCGTCTGATGGGCATGGAGCCGACGGGCAACGGCAGGCGCGAGTCATATGCGCATCAACCCATGCCGCGCATGACCAACACCTATATGCTGGGCGGCGGCAAGGAACCGGACGAGATTATCGAAAGCGTCGATAAAGGCGTCTATGCGGTCAGCTTCGGCGGCGGCCAGGTGGACATCACGTCCGGCAAGTTCGTGTTCTCCTGCACGGAAGCGTATGAAATCGAGGGCGGCAAGCTGGGCCGTCCCCTCAAGGGCGCGACGCTGATCGGCAACGGCCCGGACGTGCTGACCAAGGTTTCCATGATCGGCAACGACATGGAATTGGACAGCGGCGTCGGCACCTGCGGCAAGGATGGCCAAGGGGTGCCCGTCGGCGTGGGTCAACCGACGCTGAAGATCGAGGGCCTGACGGTCGGCGGCACGGCGGCGTAAAATTCAAACAACGCTTCGTCCCCCAGCCCCCGTCCGCGCGGTGTTTCCCGGCGAAACCGTTCGAAGGGATGGATTAGACTGTCCCGCCCGGCGCCGCCGCGCTGGATTCCCGCTTTCGCGGGAATGACGAAACGAGAGCGCGTGGATGACAAAATGGGTGCGGGGAAATGACGGAACGGGGCCGGGGCCGGGGCCGCAATCCCGATCCGGCAAGGCGTCCCGCATCCATCCGAATCCGCGCATCGGAGGACCCGGCCACATAATCAGCCGCGGCCTCGGCCGTCTTTGGCGTGAGGGACGCCCGGCGAGCGGGACGCGCGGGCAGCATGAAATTCGCCGGCGAGGAGGAATTCGGCGGACGTCAAGTCAGCGACGGGCGGCGGGACACCAGTTTCGGGCTGGAACGGAGCACCCGCCCGATGGGGTTCTCCGCTTTCTTTTCCTTTCGCGCGGCGGGCGGCGGGGGCTCTTTCATCGTGAAATCGTCCGCATGGAACAAGGCGGCCTGCCGGGCTTTTTCCAGTTGACGCCGCGCCTGGCGTTCCTCAATGGTGTTCAGAACCTTGGTGACGAGCGGGTCGCGATCCGGCCGTTTCCGGGATTTCACGGCATGTTCCCTGGCGATGGCCTTCATCAACGCGATGATCGTGTTGTATTTGTGCCGGGTTTCGCACCAGCGCGCATAGGCGGCGACCGTCCACGGATTGGCCGGCAGCGGTTTCAAGCCGCGCGTCCGGCACCAATTGACGAACGATTCCCAAGCAGCTTTATGGTTCAATCGAGCCAAGGTTGAGTAGACTCCCGGGATGTGACCAATGACGTCACACAAACAGGCCGCGTTTATGGATGGCCCGCGCAAACCCGGTCGAGGACGGGTCCCGCGCGTCGTTATTTGGCGATCAAGTAAGCCGGCGGCGGACAAACGCTCAAAAACAGCCCATTCCATCCTCGTTTGTCAATCTCGGTCCGGAGAATTTCTTAATGAGGCGATATCGGGTCGCCGGGCGCCGCGCCGGGCGGGAACCCGCGGCCCGAGGGTGGTTCCCCGCCCATGTTTGAGTCCATCCACGGTTCCGCTTCCGGCGTCATCGGACAAGGCGCCGGCAAACCTCATCGGCTCGTTCTGGTCCGGCGTCATGACGCTGGATCACATGGGCGGGAAAAACGCCGCAACGCGCTTGATGGCCGCGATGGAACGGGTTACCTGTTCGAGGACGCGCCGCCCCGCGATTCGGGCGGGGACGCCACGACCCGCCAAGTAACCAACGCCGTATTGGAAACCGAGAGAACCGCCGATGACCAATCCTGAAAATTGGACCGGGACGAAGCCCTTCATCGTTCGCGCCCTTCATCCCGAAAGCGGGATCATCAAGTCGTTCTACTTGGCGCCGAAGGATGGAGCCGCCTTGCCGGCCTATCGTCCCGGTCAGTTTCTGGGCTTCGACTTCGCCGTGCCTGGACACGGCGGACCGGTGGCTCGCACCTATACGCTGTCCGACTCCGGGCCCAAGGACGGCTGTTACCGGATCAGTGTGAAGCGGGAACCGGAGGGCGTGGCGTCCAAGCACCTGCATGACGAAGTGGGGGTGGGGTCCGAGATTCCCGTTCGCGCGCCCAGCGGTGATTTCTATTTGGACGACGGCGCGGACCCGTTGGTTCTGTTGGCGGGCGGCGTGGGCGTCACGCCCTTGCTGGCCATGGTGAATCACATCGCCGAGAACCTGATTGACCGCGAGGCGCATTTGTTCCATGCGGTGCTGAACAGCCATGTCCAGGCGTTCGGCCCGCACTTGAAGGAACTGGCGAACAATCACCGGAACATCCACTTGCATGTCGCCATGGACCAGCCGGCGGAAGGCGACGCTTCGGATATTGAGGGCCGGCTTGACGTCGATAAGCTGAAGGCCGCGTTACCCGATGGGCTGATTCCGGACAAAGCGCGAGTTTATATGTGCGGACCCGTCCCGTTCATGAAGGCGCTCTACCAGGGGCTGCGTGACGCCGGCATGGCGCAAGACCGAATCCACTACGAATTCTTCGGCGACGGCGAACTGTTCGAAGTTCCCGCAGCCGCGGCCACCGCCTCTGCGGCGGGCGCCGGCGGCGGACCCAGCGTGTCGTTCTCCGGGTCTGGAAAAGATTTCGTCTGGGACGGCAGCCACGACACGTTGCTGGAGTTGGCCGAAGCCAACGGCGTCACGCCGCCGTTCTCGTGCCGCTCTGGATTCTGCCACACCTGCAAGGTTCCCCTGGTCTCCGGTGAAATTGAATATAACGATCCTTCCGTCATCGAGCCGGAAGCGGACGAGGTGCTGCTTTGCTGCTCGTCGCCAAAGGGCGACGTGGTGATTGACGCCTAAGGGTGATTGACGCCTAACAGGGGCGCTCAAGCGCCGGATTGGTCCGACACAGGCAGCGCCGTCCGGTAGACCACCTGTTTCAGGGCGAACGACGACTTGATGTTGGCGATGCCGGGCACACGGGTGAGTTTGTCCATCAAGAACCGCTCGTATGCGCTCAAGTCCGCTGTGACGACGCGGAGCAGATAATCCCCCTCGCCGGTCATCAAATAGCATTCCATCACTTCCGGCCAATCGTGGACTGCGGTCTCAAAGGGTTCCAGCGCTTTCTCCACCTGGCGCTCCAAAGTCACCGTGATGAAGACGCTGACGGGCAATCCAACGGCGCCTTGATCAACCAGCGTCACGCAGTCCCGGATGACGCCGCCGTTCTCCAGCGCTTTCACGCGGCGCAGGCACGGCGAGGCGGATAAGCCGACCCGCTCCGCCAGATCCACATTGCGTATCCGGGCGTCCTTTTGCAATTCGGACAGAATCTTTCTGTCTATCGCATCGAGGATCATTTTTGGCATAATTTGCCTTCAAAACGATTTTTATAAAGTGATTATTGCCCAAATGCTATTAATATTGGGTCGAAACGCAACCACCTGCGGCGCCGTTTGGCGTAAACTCGCACGAATATCCAAAAAGAGGAATCCGCCATGGCGCCGCCCGATGCCGATATGCTCGCCGACACCCGTCCTGGGGGCGGCGCGGATGCGGAAATCGTCAAAAACCTGACGGACCTGAAGCGGCGGGTCCTGTGGCTGTCGAGTTGGATGATCCATAACGCCAACCATCTGCGGGCGAAACCGGAAAACCCCGCCGACGCGCTGAAGGTCGGCGGACACCAAGCTTCCAGCGCGTCCTCCGCCGCCCTTCTGACTGCGCTTTATTTCCACGCCGCCCGCCCGCAAGACCGGATCGCCGTCAAACCCCACGCATCGCCGGTCTATCACGCGATCCAGTATCTGTTCGGCAATCAGACGCGCGGGAAGCTGGAAAATTTCCGGGGCCTGGGCGGCGCGCAAAGCTATCCCAGCCGCACGAAGGATACGGATGACGTGGACTTCTCGACAGGCTCCGTCGGGCTGGGTCCGGCCATGACCGTGTTCGCGTCCCTCACCCAGGATTACGTCCGCCGGCAGGTGGAGCGGGTCCGCAACCGGGAACCCGGCCGCATGATCGCTGTCGTCGGCGACGCGGAGATGGATGAGGGCAATATGTACGAGGCCATTCTAGAAGGCTGGAAACATGACCTGCGCAACACCTGGTGGATCATTGATTACAACCGCCAGAGCCTGGACGGCGTGGTGACGGACAGTTTGTTCCGCTTGATTGACCGCCTGTTCCGCGCGGCGGGCTGGCGCGTCATCGTCATGAAGTATGGCGGGCTGATGCGCGAAGCCTTCAAGAAGCCGGGCGGCAAGGCGCTGAAAAAATGGATCAACGATTGCCCGAACGAGCTTTATTCCGCGCTGACGTTCCAAGGGGGGGCGGCTTGGCGCAAACATCTGGAAACGGACATCGGCGGTGAGGACGGCGTCGCGGAGTTATTGGCCGAACACGATGACGCCTCGCTGCAAGACTTGATGGCGAACTTGGGCGGCCACTGCCTGCCGACCATATGTGAGGCTTTCGCGGCGGCTGACGACGACGTGCCGACTTGTTTTCTGGCCTACACGGTTAAAGGCTGGGGCTTGCCGCTGGCGGGCCACAAAGACAACCACGCGGGCGTCATGACGCCGGACCAGATCGCGGGCTTCCGCGACAGCCTCGGTATCCGCGAAGGAGACGAATGGGAGCCCTTCGCCGGCATGGAAGAAAGGGAGGCGGACTTGCGCGCGTTTCTGTCGCGGGCGCCGTTCGCGCAAGCCGGGAACCGCCGGCTTGACGCGCCGAAGGTCGCCGTGCCTGAAAACCTGCCGGCGATCAAGGGCGGCGCGTTGTCCACGCAAGAGGCGTTTGGCAAAATCCTTCATGAACTCGCCGGCACGGATGAGGAACTCGCCGACCGGATCGTCACCGCATCGCCGGACGTGACCGTCTCCACCAACCTTGGCCCCTGGGTGAACCGCCGGGGCGTATTCGCCCGCGATGAGAAAGAGGACACTTTCAAGAAAGAGCGCGTGGCCTCTATCCAGAAGTGGGGCGCCAACGACGAAGGCCAGCATCTGGAGTTGGGCATCGCGGAGAACAACCTGTTCATCGCGCTTGGCGCCTTGGGGCTTAGCCATTCCCTGTTCGGCGAGCGCTTGCTGCCCATCGGCACGCTCTATGATCCGTTCATTCAGCGGGGCCTGGACGCGTTGAACTATGCTTGTTACCAAGACGCCCGCTTCATGGTCGTCGCGACGCCGTCGGGCGTCACGCTGGCGCCGGAAGGGGGGGCGCACCAGTCAATCTCCACGCCGTTGATCGGTATGGGGCAGCCGGGCTTGAAATACTACGAACCGGCCTACGCCGATGAGCTTTCCGTCATCATGCGCGAGGGCTTTGAGCACATGCAGGCCGATGACGGCGGTTCGGTCTATTTGCGCCTCTCCACCCGGCCGCAAACGGCGCCTGAGCGCGTCATGACGGACGCGCTGAAGGCCGGCGTCGTCGCCGGCGCCTATTGGCGGATGGAGCCGGGTTCGGCCGACGCAGGCGTCGTCGCCTACACCGGCGCCGTCGCGCCGGAAGCGGAAGCCGCCGTGATGAACCTGCGTGAGCGGGGACAGGAGGTTGGCCTGCTCGCCGTGACGTCGCCGGACGTTCTTTACGGCGATTGGCGCGCGGGTAAGGCGGACAGCCATGTTGGCGGGCTGTTCGACGGCGTCGCGCCGGGCTCCCGGATGGTGACCGTACTGGACGGGCACCCGGCGGCGTTGAGTTGGCTGGCGGGCGTAAAGGGCGCCGTCATCGACCCGCTTGGTGTCGAGACGTTCGGGCAAACGGGCGCGCTGCAAGACGTCTACCGCGTCCATGGCCTCGACACCCAGGCGATCATGGCGCCGTTCGGAAACTGATCGTCCCGGGCGAACCGCGCGTATCCCGCGCATGACGAACACGCTGCGCTTTGTCCTCGGCGATCAGTTGTCACTGGGGCTGTCCTCGCTCCGGGACCTGGATAAAGCCGCCGACACGATCCTGATGGTCGAGTGCGCGGATGAGTGCGCATACGTTCCTCATCATCCAAAGAAGATCGCGTTTATCTTGTCCGCCATGCGGCATTTCGCCGAAGAGCTGCGGGGACGTAATATCTCCGTCGATTACGTGACGCTGACCGACCCGGCGAACACCGGCGCCATGTCCAGCGAGGTCGCCCGGGCGGTGGAACGGTTGGGGGCCGGGCGCCTCGTCGTCACCGAGTGCGGCGAATGGCGATTGCAACAAGATATGGAACGCTGGAAAACGGAACTCGGCGTTCCCGTCGAGGTTCGCGCGGATGACCGCTTTATCTGTTCCATCGTGGATTTCAAAGCCTGGGCGGACGGGCGCGAACGTCTCACAATGGAATACTTTTACCGCGAGATGCGCAGGAAAACCGGCTTGTTGATGGAGGGTGAGCGGCCTGTCGGCGGGCAATGGAACCTCGACCAGGAGAACCGCAAGAAACTGCCCAGGTCCTTGACGCCGCCCATGCCGTTCAGGGCGCGCCCGGACGCCGTGACGCAAGCCGTTCTGGATCTTGTGCGCGAGCGCTTTCCAAACCATTACGGCAAGCTGGACGGCTTTCATTTCGCCGTCACCGCGGCCGGAGCGGAACAGGCGCTTCAACACTTCATCGACTTCGCGCTGCCCCTGTTCGGCGACTACCAGGACGCCATGAAAGAGGGCGAGCCATGGGTGTTCCATTCCATCCTGTCGCCCTACATCAACGCCGGATTATTAGACCCATTGGATGTCTGTGGACGGGCGGAGGCCGCCTATCATTCGGGACGCGCGCCCCTGAACGCCGTCGAGGGCTTCATCCGCCAGATCATCGGCTGGCGGGAATATGTTCGCGGCGTCTACTGGCTGAAGATGCCGGATTACGGCGAAACCAATGAACTCGGCGCGACACTGGATTTGCCGGATTTCTTTTGGACGGGCGAGACGGACATGAACTGTCTGCGCCAATCCATTGGGCAAACCTTGGACGAGGCCTACGCCCATCATATTCAGCGCCTGATGGTGATCGGGAACTTCGCGCTTCTGGCGGGGATTGATCCCAAACAAGTGAACGAGTGGTATCTGGCTGTTTACGCGGACGCCTATGAATGGGTTGAGATGCCGAACACCCACGGCATGGCGCTCTATGCCGATGGCGGGATTATGGCGACGAAGCCCTATGCCGCTTCGGGTAAGTACATAAACCGCATGTCGGATTATTGCCGTAATTGCCGGTATGACGTTAAACAAACCGTCGGCGAGGTTGCTTGTCCCTTCAATTCGTTATATTGGGGCTTTCTTGATCGTCACTTTGATCGATTCCGGCGGAATCATCGTATGGCCGTTATCTTGCGTAATCTTTCTCATATGGACGTGGACCATTTGACTCGTGTCAGAGAACGAACCCGGGAACTGACGAAGACCTTTCAGGGATGATCATTCGCAAACCGATGAAATCGCTGAAAACCCGCCTTGCCGCAACCGGTGCTTTCCATCACCGCCAATTCGTTGGCCCGGGCGCTTACCAGATCGATTAGCTTAATCGGCGCTTCCTTGCGGTGTTCGGGCGCGGCGCGGGACCATGCGCCGTCTTCGAAAGCCCGGCGCGGCGCCTTGACCGCTTTGTCGACGTCGTTGAGACCGCAGTGCGCAACTTTGGCGGGGTGCTCACCGGTAGCCGGATTGTGGATGGAGAAGGGAGAAGGCGCCGCTGGAGATGGCGACTTGATGCTCACTTTCGATGAACGCTTGGGCGTGGAACACCAATTTCCCGGCTAGCGCCGTGACCTCACCTCAAACCGTCGTATCGGGATGGGCGCATCCGGGTGATAAACGGAACAACATTTGACGGCTGCAATCATTGAACCTTGATGTCGGCTTAACCGCGCAGGCTACGGGAGAATTTACGAATATCGTTCAGCAGCAATTCCGGTTCTTCCATCGCGGCAAAGTGGCCACCACGAGGCATCTCAGTCCAATGCTGGATGTTGTAGATCCGTTCGGCATAGGAACGGGGCGGCCAATTCAACATCTCGGCTGGAAACACTGCGCAACCCGTCGGGACTTCTACTCGTTTTCCTTCCGGGGACAGAATGCGCCCGCCTTCCTCCCGCCGCCCGTAGTAGATCCACGATGCCGTATTAAAGGTGCGCGTCGTGATGTAGATCATGATGTTGGTGAGCAGTTCATCCTTGGAATGTGCGGTTTCGATCTCGCCCGGGTTCACGTCTGACCAATCGTGGAACTTTTCGACCAGCCAAGCGGCAATGCCCACCGGACTGTCCATCATTGCGTAGCTTAATGACTGCGGCCGGGTCGCCTGAAGTGTGCGGTAGCCGTTTTGCATGACCTGGTCGCGGTCGAATTGTATTTTCCAGGCTTTCTCTTCGGGAGTCTGAGGGCCGTCGGGATGACGCATGGTCAGCACGTTGATGTGAATGGCCGAACAGGCGGGAGCATGGTCATAGCCGAGCCACGAACAGATCGCGCCGCCCCAATCTCCGCCTTGGGCGATGTAGCGGTCAAATCCCAAGGCGTCGGTCATCAGGGAGTTGATGACCGACGCCATTTTGCGCGGTCCATAGGGGCGCGGCGGGGGTCCGGAGAACCCGAAACCCGGTAATGAGGGAGCAATGACCGTAAACGCATCCTCAATATCGCCGCCAAACCGTTCCGGATGCGCCAACGGTTCTATCAAATTGAAGAACTCGGCGACTGACCCCGGCCAACCGTGGCTGATCATCAACGGCGTCGGGTTAGGGCCGCTGCCCGCTTCGTGGATGAAGTGCATATCGATTCCGTCGATTGGCGTCTTGAAATGCGAGAACGTATTGATCCTGGCTTCCTGCGCGCGCCACTCAAAGCCATTCACCCAATAAGCACAAAGTTCTTTGAGATACTCCATGTTGGTGCCGTAGCCCCACCCCCCATCATCGGGCATTTCATGCCAAGGATACGTCGCGACGCGATGTATGACGCCTTCAAGGATGTCATCGGGGACGCGGAACTGGAATGGCGTTACGCTCTGATTGATTTTATTTCGGTCTTTCAAATATCCATTCCCCTTGATGCGATAGTTGGCGGCGTCCGAACATGACCAGTCAGGACGTCCGCCAGGCAGATAACTGGATTTTTCGGAATTCGGCGAGAGACAGGTGCGGCCATTCGAAGGGACAGATGGAATCAATCCTGTCTTTTGGCGGTCATAATAACGCCCGGGCTTCCTCGGCGATTATTTTGACGCCATCCTCAAGTTTGGAAACCGGTACGTAGGCAAAACCCAGCCGAAAGCTTTGGTTGTTATCGTAGTTCAAATAATAGTCCCGGCCTCTATCGATCAGCACTCCCCTATCGCGCAAGCGAACGGCTAATTCGGATGAGTCAAACCCTTTGGGGCCGGTTAACCAAAATGACGTGCCGCCCTTCGACTCGGTTCGCTTCATCATCCCTAGATGCCGTGTCAGCGCCGCATCCATGGCCTGCCAGCGTTTCTGGTAGCGTCGTTCAATATGGCGGAGATGTATATCGTAGTGGCCCAGTTGAAAAAACAACGCAACAATCTCCTGCACGATCATCGGTGGGTGACGCATCATCACCCCGCGGGCAACGCGCGCTTCACGGATGATATCGCGATGAGCCACGATAAAGCCCATTCGAATACCCGGCGATACGGTTTTCGACAGGCTGCCGACATAAATCACACGACCCGTGCGATCCATTGATCGCATGGATGGCGTTGATTTGGCGGCGGCATAGTTCATTTCCGCCTCGTAATCATCCTCGATGATCAAGAAGTTCTTGGCGGCCGCCGCTTCGAGTAACGCCTCGCGGCGCTTCTGGCTCATTGTGACCATCGTTGGAAACTGATGGCTCGGCGTGGTGAAAACCAGCCGGCACTCGCGCGGGATGGCCTTGGGCAAGATACCGTTTTCATCGATTGGCACGCCGATCAATTCGCTTCCCGCATATCGAAATGCGTTTCTAGCGCCGAAAAAACCAGGGTCTTCAAGCGCCACAGGTTTGCCTGAATAGGCAAAAATCATCGCCAAAATGAACAATGCGTTTTGAGAACCCAGCGTGATCAAGATTTCGTCTTCTTCCGCATATATGCCACGTGTATTCAGCAATCTTTGACGCAACTGCTGCACCAGTTGCGGGCTGTCGCTTTCGACGGAATCGGCGGCCCAGACCGGCATTGTCTTGCGGCCCAGGGCCTGCCGCGAGCATTCGCGCCAACCATCCACTGGGAACAGACCCGGATCGATCTGGTTGTAAATGAAGGGATAGGGGTAGGAGTTCCAATCCAGTGGATTGACCACAGGCGTCAAGTCATTTGCCGGAAATTTTACCGGGCAATCTTGTATGTCCGTGCGTGCCGCGCTGCTTTTTAGCCGTGCCCGCTGAACCGTCACTATTTGGGGGTTGACGAAGTAACCGGATCTGTCGCGGGAAACCAAAAACTCCAAATCGACCAAACGGTTGTATGCCGCGAAAACGGTATTTCGAGAGACGCCGAGTTGATTCGCCAGCTCCCGGCACGATGGAAGCGGACGGTCATGAGCCAATGAATCAGACATAATCGCCGAGCTTACCGCCTCGCAGATTTGATCTCTCAAGCTGAGGTTCGAGGATTTGGGAAGCTCTAGAAATTGCGTCGTCGTGGATATCACGTGCACTCTCCAATAGATCGTATGACGGACTCCGGCGCGCCAATTTTAACGAGCTTCAATCGATCGTGGCGGACGCAATCTCAACTGTCACTTTCATTCAAGCAATCTGTCACTTTACCGTTGGAAATTGCACAGTGAAAGATGCAGCCATGTAAATTTCCACCAACTGGGAGACGAGATCAATGAGGGTAAAATCCATATGCAAGACACTTTGTATCGCAGTTGCAATGGTGTTGTTTGCACAACCTGTTCTTGCTCAAAAAGTGTTGAAGCTCGGTACTGTGGGCTTCAAGGGAATGCCGATTGGTGACGCTATTGATCAGGCGCTGATCCCGACGCTTGAAAAAGTATCCGGCGGGAAAATGACGATTGAGCCCCATTACCGAAAGTCGCTTTGCAGCGAGCAATCCTGCGGCGAGCAGGCAAACCAAGGGCTTCTGGCGCTCTGGACGAGTTCGACCGCAAACTTCGGCAATTTCGGTACGGCGCTGGCGATCTTTGATTTGCCGTATATTTTCAAAAGCATTGAAGACGCGGACCGGATATCGTCAAGTTGGCTGACAAAAAAACAATGCGACATCGCGGCGCAAGAAGCCGGGCATGTCTGTTTGACGGTCTATTCCAGCGGTGGTTTCCGTCAACTGGGCAACGCCCATGGCCCGGTGCATGTCCCCGCCGACATGAAAGGCGTCAAATGGCGCGTCACCAAGAGCCCGATTGAATACACCTTGGTAAAGAATTGGGGCGCGGTGCCGGTTCCCTATGATTGGGCGCAGCTCTATCAAGGCCTGCAAACAGGGGTCGTTTCGGGTCAATATGTCGCAACGCCGTGGCAGCATGTCGCCAAGCTCCATGAGGTTGCAAAATACTTCACCGAGATCGGCGGCTCATGGTCTGGCAACCAATTGTCCATGGACAAGCGCCAGTATGACGCTTTGACCGATGAGGAAAAAGGATGGCTGCACACAGCCGCCAAGGCCTTTGGTCAGAAGGTGCAAGAGCTTGATCGCGCATGGGTTTCAGCGGGCGAGGCTGAAATCAAGAAATCGATCAAGGAATGGTATGTGCCAACTGAAGAGGAGATGACGAAGTGGCGCGCGGGCGCGATTGACGCATGGCTAAATGCGAAAGGTTCGTTCGATCCGAAAACAGCCCGCCGGGTTTTGGAAGAACAGGGCATGACGACGTTCATCACACAGCTTGAGAAAGCTGGCGCACTTTAATTCCCTTCACCGGATAACGATCAAAGGTGGCGTGGATTTTATTTTACGCTACCTTTGATCGTTGAATTTAATCTCGTAAGCGAACGCAATATAAGAGGCCGTATAAGGGCCAGCCCTCGATGGAAAGCGTTGTTCTTCTGGTCATTCTCGTGCTGCTGATAATGCTCGGCGCACCTGTTGGCTTCACGATGATTCTGATCCCGGTGGTGTACATTCTCATCACCGACGCCGCGCCGATGATTCTGATCCCGAGTCAAATGTTCAGCGCGATCGACTCGGTGCCTTTGACCGCAATCCCGTTTTTTATGCTGACTGGTGAATTGATGACCAGCGCAACGATCACCGACAGGCTGGTCGAACTGAGCCGGCGCTTGATTGGCCGAATGCGGGGCAGCATGGCGCAGGCAAATGTGCTGGTTAGCATGTTCTTTGCGGGGATGAATGGATCCGTGGTCGCTGACACCGCCACAGTCGGATCCCTGCTTGTGCCGGCGATGAAAAAGGCAGGTTACCCGTCGGCGTTCGCGGCCGCGATCACGGCGGTCAGTTCAACGATCGGCGGGATCATTCCGCCGTCCATCATGATGATCGTTCTGGCCAATGCCGGCGGCATTTCGGTGGGCGCGCTTTTCGCCGGCGGCGTCATACCGGGCCTCATGATTGGCGCATTGTTGATGGTCATCAACCACATCTTCGCATACCGGAACAACTTTGAACGTAGCGCGGAACCGTTCAGCCTGAAGGCGATCGCAATCGTTGGATACAAATCTTCTTTCGCGCTGCTTATTCCCATCGTGTTGGTCGGATCGGTCGTATTCGGTATCGCGGGGGTGGTTGAAGCTGGCGCCCTTACCGCGACGATCGCGCTTATCGTGGGCCTTTTCGTCTATCGCACGATCAACTGGAATAATTGCAAAAGCGCGTTTGTCCGCGCTTTTAAGAATTCCGCCATGGTGTTCATCATCATCGCCGCGGCGGGGCCTTTCAGTTGGCTGCTGACGTCCCTCGGCGCGGTCAATCAGCTAGAGCAGTGGCTGCTCGGCTATACCTACAATCCGCTTCTCTTCGCATTGGTCCTGGTGTTGTTCATCTGTCTGCTCGGCATGGTCATGGACTCGGCCGCCAATATCATCGTCGCGGGGCCGGTGCTGGTCGACGTGATGATGAAAGCTGGATACCCAGACGTGCAAGCCGCACTAGTCGTCGTCGTCGGGTTTCTGATCGGGTCCGTCACACCGCCTGTCGGCGTCGCATTCTTCACGGCCGGCGCAATCGCTGGAGTGCGCCTGGAAAAGGTCGCGGTGATGATGGCGCCCTATCTCGTCGCGCTTTTCGCGCTCTTGTTCGTGCTTATCGTTATTCCGGATATCACAATGTATCTTCCCCGCGTCTTTGGGTTTGCGAAATGATTTCAGTTCGGCCCCGTACGTCTCCAGGTCGAGGCGACGGCGCGCGCGCCGAAGAGAATAGCCGAAGGTGCATCTCATGCTGAGCGCGGCTGTTTTTATTGATCGCATGGTCAAAAACATTTTGACTGCTTTCTGCGTCACGCTTTTGGGGATGATGGTGGCGTTCACGGTCTACTCGGTCGTGATGCGCTATGTGTTCGAAGATCCGCCCGTTTGGGGCGATCTCCTGACTGTGCTCAGCAATATCTGGCTGGTCTTTTTCGCCCTTGCGCTAACGGTCCGCGATAAGGACCACATTGCTTTGGACATCATCTATTCATGGTTTCCTCTGAAAGTTGCATTCGCTATCCAGCAATTCTGGACGCTTGTCATTTTCGGCCTGAGTATCGTGATGATCGTTTATGGAATGGAAGCGGTTTCGACCATGGGCGGCAAATACTGGGAGATGTGGTATTTCGCCTGGGAGGATGGCGGGTTCGTCTTCAAGCCGAATTACATGCCAAAGAAGTATGCGATCACGATTGTTCCGATCTCGGGATTCCTCATCAGCATCGCGGCGTTGACGTCAATCATCGAAGACAGTTTGCGACTGAGGGCCGGCACGTTCCAGCACTCGATCGAGGCCGACGTTCAAACCACGATCGATCACGGCTGATCGGCGCCGTGTTGTCGAGCGCAGGGTCGTTATGCCCGGGGTCACACGACCGCGGGCGGTCCGGCGCCGGAAGCGTCCCGAGTTTGACTATGAAGAACCCCGCGCTGATTCCGGGTCCCGAACCCTCGGCGGACACGGAATTTCGGCGCGGCGAGGTTGCCTGTCCCTTCAATTCGTTATATTGGGGCTTTCTTGATCGTCACTTTGATCGATTCCGGCGGAATCATCGTATAGCCGTTATCTTGCGTAATCTTTCTCATATGGATGTGGACCATTTGACCCGTGTCAGAGAACGAACCCGGGAACTGACGAAGACCTTTCAGGGATGATCATTCGCAAACCAATGAAATCGCTGAAAACCCGCCTTGCCGCCGGTGTGTTGACGGCGGGTCTGGCCGGCGCCGCCGAGACGTCTTTCGCGGCCGCCGCCGATCCGTTTGCGCTTTACGGTTCGGAAATCCGCTTCAACGTGTTGATGGACGGCAGTCCTGTCGGTTCGCACGTCGTCTCATTCGATAAGACCGAAGACGGCCTGAAAGTTCGCTCGGATTTCAACATCGGCGTCAAATTCCTGTTTTTCAGCGCATACGAATTCTCCTATCGCTCGGACGCGACCTGGCGCGGCGGCAAACTCGCGGACCTCAGCGCGAGGATCGACGATAACGGTGAATTAACGGTTGTGAACGCCGTGAACGCCGGGAATAAACTGATTATCGAGGGGCCGAAGGGCCGTCATGAGGCGGCGGCTGAAATCTTTCCGACCAACCATTGGAATCCGGCCGTCTTAAACACCCGGCTGGGCGTCGTTCTGAATACGCTGACTGGACGTCCCAACGAAGTGATGATCGTCAAGGGTGACGAGGAAACGGTTGAAACGGGCGCCGGCCCCCGCGTGGCGACCCGCTATGATTATCAAGGCGAACTGCGCAATCGGGTCTGGTACGACAAGGCCGGACGCTGGGTGAGGATGAAGTTCCAGGCCAAGGGTGGTCAGACCATCGAGTATGTCTGCGAGATTTGCGGGCCGGGCGGCCAGAAGCTGACCGGCCGGGAAACGGATGGCCGATACATCCGTTAAGCGTGTCGCGTGGATCACGGGGGCCAGCAAAGGCATCGGTCGAGCCGTCGCTCTTCACCTGGCGGCGCGGAATTGGACCGTGGCGGCGAGCGCCAGAAACGAGGATGAACTCGCGGCGCTGTCGGAAGAGGCCGCGTCACTCGCCGGTTCCGTCAAATCCTATCCACTGAATATCACCGATAAAGACGCCTGCGCCGCCGCTGTTAAGCGGATCGAGGATGAGTTGGGTCCCATCGAATGGGCGCTGATGAACGCGGGAACCTATATCCGCTTTGGCGTGGCCGACTTCGACGTGGATATGTTCCGGGATCAGATTGAGATTAACTTGATGGGAACCGTGCTTTGCTTGGATCCCATCATGAAGCGGATGGTAAAGCGCCGGCGCGGCCGGTTGGGCGTCGTGTCGTCCGTTTCCGGTTATCAAGGATTACCCTTCGCCAGCGCCTATGGAGCGTCCAAGGCGGCGCTGATCAACATGTGCGAGTCCATGCGCGTGGAGCTGGAACGTAAAGGCGTGATCTTGAGCGTCGTCAATCCGGGGTTCGTCAGAACGCCGCTGACGGACAAAAACGAGTTTCCCATGCCATTCCTGATGGACGCCGATGAAGCCGCCGAACGGATCGTGGACGGCATGGCGGCGGACCGGTTTGAGATCGCCTTTCCGACACGTTTCGTCTTGATTCTGAAAGCCCTTGGTTTCCTGCCCTACTGGCTGTTCTTCAAACTGACAAGGCGCATGATGTGAACACGATAGAAACCGGATTGACGCGCTACCTGGAAACCTTGTGTGCGTTGCGGGCTGACAATCTTGAGACGCTGGACGCGGTCATGGCGTCGGACGTCCATTTTGCCGATCCGTTCAATGACGTCCGCGACATCGGCGCGGTGAAGCGCATTTTTCGTGACATGTTTGAAAATGTTTCAGACGTCACATTCGCCGTCGAGAACAGAATGCTGGACGGTTCTGTCGCGCTGATCGCCTGGCGCCTTGACGGTGTGCTTCGAGGCGGGAAGTGGGCCGTCAGCGGCGCGTCGCGCGTGACCTTGAATGATCAGGGCGTGGTTACCGAGCATGTCGATTATTGGGACGCGGCCCGGGGGCTGTACGAGACGTTCCCGATTATCGGGCCGCTACTGCGCGTGCTGCGGCGGCGGCTTCAGGCCGGTTAGCGGCGGGGTGGAGACCGCGCCGTCAACCTTTTTGAAGGTCAGCGTCACCTGGCCAATCTCGATCCCGAACTTACTGACGGCGGCTCGATTAATCAGCACCCCGTCCGGTTGCAGGAACATCCAGTCGTCGAAACGTACTTGAACGGCGCGCCCGCCCACTTTCAAGTTAAGATCATAGGCCCAGTTCAGCACATTGCCTTTGGCGGCCCCCTTGGCGACGCCAACCACGTCATTCGCGCGGCCTTCGTATCGCCTGTCACCGACGATGGTGATTTCCCAGACGCGCCGGTCCTGTCCGCCGTCGGCGTACTCGAAATGTTCATCAAGTGTGATCACGTCGCCCTCGCGGGCGCCGGTGACGTCAACGGTGAACTGCCGCCGCAATTTGCCGAAGCGGTCCTCGAAGACGCCCCAGGCCCGGGTTTGCCCCAGGAAGTATTCCTCGATACGGAACTCCGGCGCCGCATTGTTGAAGTTGCCGAGCTTTATGCTTGAACATTCCCGCAAAGCGAACCTCGCGGCGGACAGGCGCAGGCCTTGAAACATCAGGCAATCCTTAAACTCCAGCCGGGCCGGCGGCTTGGCGCCGCTCCCGGCGGTCCAATCGGCGGCGAATGATCCGCTGCCGCCTCACATCCAGCGGATGGCGCCACACCACCATGACCGCGACCAATTTAAATACGATGGGCAGTCCGGCGTAGATCAGGACAAGAGCGAAAACTCCTTGTGTTTCCAGCGGATTTTCACCGCTCTTGAAGCCAAGCCGCTCAATGGCGGGAAACGCGATCGCGACCGAGCCCGCCAAGGCTAGCTTGGTGGACATGCTCCAAAGCGCGAAGTAGCTGCCGGCGCGGCGTCCTTTGGTGCGTAAGGTGTCGTAATCAACCACGTCGGCCTGCATGGCGGGCGGCAAGGCCAGGTCCGCGCCGAGTGCGGCGCCCGTGATCAGGCAAATGATCAGGAACGGGATGACGGCTCCCGGCTCCAGGAACGGGACGGCCAGGAAAGCCGCGCAGGCGATGATCATTGAGATGCACCAGACCCGGTGTTTGCCGGCGCGCGCGCTCAGCGCGACCCAACCCGGAATGGCGGCCACGCCGGCCAGGAAGTAAGCCAGGATCAGCAAACTTTTCTCGCCCGCGTCCGCCAGCAGCGCATGATCGAGATAAAGGGGGAACAGGACAGCCGGGACGCCGTTCGCCAGCCCGTTGACGAACCAGGCGCCCAACAAACGGATGAAAGGCTTATTGCGCGCCATCTGGCCGAGACTCGCCCTGGCCCGCGCGAGTGACGGCGGCGGCGGACGGTTCGTGGAGGGGGAATCCGGCGTCAAGGTCAAAAGCGCCGCCAAAACCGGAACGCCCAATCCGATCGCGGTCCAGGCGATGAGCGCCATGCCTTCCGCCGTGGCCCGGGCGCCGTCCCCGGTTTGATCGAAACCAGCGGCGGCGGGCAGCGAGGCCGCGATCAGCACACCCAGCAGCATGGCGCCCTCGCGCGCGCCCGTCAGCTTGGCGCGTTCGTCCGCGTTACGGGTGAGCTCCGCCCCCCAGGCGGCGTAAGGGACAGCGATCAACGTCCAGCCGCAATAAAGCGTGATGGACCAGATGAACAAATACCCGCGTGTCACCGTTTCGTCGGGGGATAACAGCTTGACCAGGCCCAAGCCCGTGATCAGTCCGCCGATCAGGATCAGGGGCTTACGCCGTCCGAACCGGCCCCAGCCGCCGTTCAATCGATCACTCAGCACACCTGCGGCGGGATCGGTGATGGTGTCAAACAGCCGGGCGGCGAACAGCACGAAGCCCGTGACCGTCAAACCGAGGCCCAGTGTTTCCGCATAGAACGCCGGCATATGGACATAGACGGGGATCGTCGGCATGCCCAGCACGAGGCCGGGCAGAACATAGGACCAGAAGGCGGGACGCCGCATACGGCCGGACGGCATGACGCGGACCGCTTAACGTTTGACCAGGGTGAAGTGCCCGACGTCGATGCTGCCGGCCCGGAAGCCCGCCTCGCAGTAGGCCAAATAGTATTCCCACATGGCCTTGAAGCGGTCGTCGAAGCCCAGCGGCCGGATATCCTCCCAAGCGTCTTGGAACCGGCCGTTCCAGATCTTCAAGGTTTCAGCGTAGGACGAACCGAAAAACTCTTGGCGGTTGAGGGCCAGGCCCTGCCCCTCGGCTGACGCCCGCAAGGCGTTGGGACTGGGCAACATGCCGCCCGGGAAAATATAACGCTGAATGAAATCGCAACTCTGGCGATAGCGGGCGAACATTTCGTTGTCGATGGTGATGACCTGTAGAACCGCGCGGGCGCCGTCGGCCAGCAAGGCGCGCACCGTCTGAAAGTACGTCGGCCAGTTGGCCTCGCCGACGGCTTCGAACATTTCGACGGAAACGATGCGGTCAAAAACCCCCTCCACGTCCCGATAATCCTGAAGCCTGATATCGACCCGGTCTTCCAAACCTTCCTTTCGAACCAGCGCGCGGGCATAGGTGAACTGTTCTTCCGACAGCGTAACGCCCGTCACACGCACATCGTGATGTTTCGCCAAATGCACGGCGGCCGTGCCCCAGCCGCAGCCAATTTCCAGAACGCGCATTCCGGATTCGATATCCAATTCTTCCGCCAATCTTTCGAACTTACGCACCTGAGCGGCGGGCAGGTTGTCCGTCTCGTTTGTGAAAAACGCGGAAGAATAGGACATGTTCTCGTCCAGCCACTTTTCATAGAACGCGTTGCCGAGATCATAGTGATAGGCAATATTCCTGCGGCTGCCTTGTTTGCTGTTGGGCCGCATCACGTGGCGTAAACGGTCAAGGCCGTTGACAAATGGAAGACCTGGAATACTGTCATTCAGCGCCTTTTGATTGCTGGCGCCGAACGCCAACAAGGTTCGCAAGTCGGGTGTTTCCACCTCACCGGACATATAGGCCTCGGCCAGACCCATATCGCCGTTCATGACAATCCGGCGGATGGCGCTCCAGGATTTGAAGCGCAAGGCCGCATGCGGGCCTTCTGCGGCGCCTTGATACGTCTCGCCGCCGCCGTCCGGGAATTGCACAGTAATGCGTCCGGCGGACAGATAACGCGCGGCGCGCGCCAGCCCGCCTTTCATAAGGCGGCGTCCCGGTCCGAGCGCGCCTAGCGCATAGAGGCCAAAAGGAGCAAGAGCGACAGCGGTCGTTAACTTCATGATGGGTCCGTGGTCCGTGATGTGTCAGGGTTTTGGTTACGGCGACTCTGCGGGTTGGGCGGGCGGAACGCCGCCAGTGCGGATAATCGACGTCGGGGTTTCAGGGGCCGGCGCGCGGGCCACCGGGGGAATGCGTTTCAACCAGAGTTTCAGCGCTTCCCAATGAATGGCCGCGATGACCTTAACGGTGATCAGGGGGAAGCGGGCGAGGGCTGCGCGCAAGGTTCCCGAGTTCAGCGGTTCCCGGTTGCCGGTGAATGACGCGTCCAGCAAAACGCCTTCCGCGTCGCTTTGACGAATGGCGACGGCGAGACGGTCCGCCGGCGGCAGGACTTTGAAAGCGTAGCGGCTGTCGAGCGTGATGAATGGCGAGACATACATTTCTTTGCCGCACGCCTGTTCAATCACGCCCTTGTCGCATGGATTAACAGGGATGACGTAGGTGTGACGTTCTTTGAACGTATTGGTGACTTCATACAGCAGCGCCGCCAGGACGCCCGCATGATCGTAACAGAAATAGACGGAGAGCGGATTGAAGACGTAGCCCGCGACTCGGGGGAAGCACATCAATTGAATGCGCCCGCCCGCCAAGCGGACATCCGCTTTCGCCAACTCGCCTTCAACCCAAGGGCGGAGAGGAAGGGCTTCGCCGGGGCCGTGGTCCGCGTGGCGGAACGAGACAAAACCGCGCTTATTGAGGCGAAGCGGGCCGACCGAGGCCGCGCCGTTCTCGACCTCGTCGAGGTCCAGCAGCAGATAGAACACCTGATACTTCAGCGTGTGCGCCTTAGGCCTGTGCCGACGATGGACGACAGTGCCCCGGTAGAGGGCGGAATGCAACTCGGACATGGCTCTCACGCGGCCTTCCGTCGCGCCTCGGGCAGATAAAGCCGGCCGGACTCGTTTTCGACCGACCAAGGCCGGCGCACGCCGCCCAGGTCTTCCGCGGCCGCAAGCCCCGATTGCAGACCGTCCTCGTGAAAGCCGTGGCCGAAATAGCTTCCGGCGAACCAGGTGTTCCGATCACCTTGCAAAGACCACAACTCACGCTGCGCCTGGAACGCGTCTTGGTCAAAGACCGGATGCGTATAGAGAAACTCACGAAGCACGCCGACCGCTTTTGGTTCTTGAAGAGGGTTCAAGGTGACGAACAGCGGGTGCTCGTTCGGCAAGTTTTGTAACAAGTTCATCCAATAGGTCACACACACCTTGGCGCCGCGATCCGACTTTTCGGTCAAATAGTTCCAACTAGACCAGACGGCTTTCCGTCTGGGCATCAAGGCGGGGTCTTGATGGAGGATAGCCCGGTTTTCCTGATAGGTGAATTTCGACAGCAAAGCCTGTTCGCCGGCGCTGGGATCTCGCAACAGACCGAGCGCCTCGTCCGCGTGGGTCGCGATCAGGACCTTATCGAAGCGCCGCGCGAAGCCGGCGGCGTTTTCGACGAATGCGCCGCTGTCTTTGCGCACGACGCCGGCCGCGCCGGAATCGATCTGGACGCGGTCTCCACAGGACGCCCTCAATCGTTTCACGTATTCGCGGCTGCCGCCCCTCACCGTTCGCCACTCAGGGCGGTCCGTCATCTTCAGAAGGCCATGACTGACGAAAAAGCGGACAAAGGCGGCGGCTGGATAACGTGTCATCTCCTCGACGGACGACGACCAGATGGCCGCACCCATGGGCAGCAGGTGATCCATCGCCAGCGCGTCCGAATAGCCGCCCTCATCAAGGACGGCGCCAAGTGACAAGGTGTCCGCATCCGGGCGCTCCAGCAGCGACGGCGCGTTCTTGTAAAAGCGCATGATCTCGCGCAGCATCCGCCAATAGCGGGGCCGGAACAGATTGCGCTTCTGGGCGAACATGGTGAACAGATTGTTGCCGGCGTATTCCAGACGTCCGCGCTCCAGCGACGCCGCAAAGGACATATTGCTGGGCTGGGTCTCGACGCCCAGGTGCTCGAACAACGCGATCAGGTTCGGATAGTTGATCGTGTTGTAGACGATAAAGCCCGTATCCACCGGAATGGGGGCGCCTGGTCCAACGCGGGCTTCCACCGTGTTGCTGTGCCCGCCGATCCGGTTTTCTCTCTCGAACACCGTAACGTTATGAGTCTGGGACAGCAGCCACGCGGCGCTCATGCCCGAGATGCCGCCGCCGATGACGGCGACGTCGAGCGGAAGCGCCGGATGATGAGGTGTTTGTGAGGAAATGTCGGACATTTGGCCGGAGTGGTTGTTGATCAGAGTAAGGATGTGGGGATTGTTCGAGGCGCCGCCACAAAAAAACTTTTCCGCTGCGGGTTGACGTTCTGCTTACGCCGCTCACCGCCGAGTCGATCAAATTCTTTGTAATTACTTCGGTCTCGTCTTTTACTGAGGCGGGGGCGCCGTAATCGGCGGAATATGATCCGAACGTCGAACCACCCCGTAATATGGTTATGCCGCTCGCCATGACAGACCTGTATAAGAAGCAACCATCCGCTCCGCCCCTCGCGTCCAATAAGGACCCCAAGGGCCGCGTCCGTCCCCTGGGAACCGGGGCCGCCCGGATGACTGAACTGCTGGAAACAATTACGGAAAGCGGCGATCAGGACGCGTTCGCCGAACTTTTCGCGTATTACGCGCCCAGGGTGAAGGCCTATATGATCCGTTTGGGCGCGGTCGAGGGGCAGGCTGACGAACTCGCGCAAGAGGCGTTGCTGACGGTTTGGCGCAAGGCCCGGCTGTTTGATCGGAAGAAGGCGTCGGCCGGCACCTGGATTTTCACGATCGCGCGAAACCTGCGGATCGACGCGATCCGGCGCGAGAAGCGCCCCGAGTTTGATTATGAAGACCCCGCGCTGGTTCCGGATCCCGAACCCTCGGCGGATACGGAAGTGCAGCGCGGCGAGGAACAAGTCCTCGTGAGAGAGGCGTTGGGAAAACTGTCCAAGGAGCAGGCGGCGGTCGTGCGATTGTCGTTCTTTGAAGACATGTCGCATAGCGCCATCGCGGAGAAACTGGGTATTCCGCTCGGCACGGTCAAGTCGCGGCTGCGTCTGGCGTGCGCGCGTATCCACGCCCTGTTGGAGAATGTTGTATGAAGATCGAACACCACCCGACCGACGATGTGCTGTGGTCATACGCCGGTGGACAGTTGGACGAGGCGGCGTCGCTTGTCGTCGCCACCCATATGGCATTGTGTCCCAGGTGCCGCTCGGTTGTCGAAAAGGCGGAAAGCGTCGCCGGTTGTCTGATGGAAGACGCCGCTCCCGTGGCCATGTCGGACGGCGCGCTGGAATCCGTTCTGGGCAAACTTTACATGGCGGACCGGGACCCGGCGCCGATCAGGATCGACCGCGCGAAGTTATTGGACAAGCCGGAACACACTCTTTATCCGGAACCCCTGAGATCTTACCTTTTGGACCGCACCGGCGCGGCAAAATGGAAGAAACTAGGTTTCGGCATTGAATATCTGCCCATCGAGCCGGGCGCCGGAAAAGGCAAGGCCGGTCTCATGAAAATCGCTCCGGGCGCGGCCGTGCCGATCCACGGCCACAAAGGCCAGGAAATGACCTTAATTCTGTCCGGCGGCTATTCGGATGATTTTGGGCGCTTCGCCCGCGGCGATGTAGAGCAGGCGGACAGCGGCACCGTGCACCAGCCCGTCGTCGATCCGGATGAGCCCTGCATCTGTTTGGCCGCCACAAACGCGCCCATTTCCATGCATGGCTGGATGAACAGCCTGATCGCCCGCTTCTTGCCGTTCTAGGGCCGGAACCCATCACCCATTAGCGGGTTCGATATCTTGGAACGGATTGCCGGAGGTTTCAGGCCATGAAGGGCTGTTTTTAGCTTTTGGACGAACAATGGGAGCTGATCAAACCGCATCCGCCGCACCGGGCCGCGCGCGGGACGTGGACGGGGTGATGACGAACGGGTGATGCCGGGCGCCGTCCGCGTGTTGCGGCCCCTCGGCGCTGCTCCGCGACCGCCAATCCTCGACTGCTAGACCGCCGGCCGCGGAAAGGCCGTTGGCGGCGCGTGTTCGCGAAACCGGTGTTGGCAGGGACGCCTGACGGGATTTCCGCTGATACGACGCACGTCCAGGCGCGCCGCCGCGCCGGCGGCGGAAAAGGGCGGCTTGCGTTCAAGCCCTCACGGACGCCGCCGCCCGCCTGATCGCGGATAAAGGCCGCGGCGCTAGCCATTGGCGGGTCCCAATGGCGGGTCCCGTTGGCGGGCCTGGCGGGAACGGCGGCGCGTCACGCCCGTCATTCCGAACAGGTCCAACCGGAAAGCGCCCCATCCTTCCGGCGCCAGGCGTTACAAAAACCGACCCGCCGCCAGGCGCGTGTTCGGACGCTTCAAGGACTTCCGGCGCATCGCAACCCGATACGACAAGAACGCCCAAAACTTCATGGCCGCGCCGCGCCTGGCCGCCCGCACCCGCTATTGGATTTGAACCAGGTCCGGCCCTAATAACGCGCCGCTGGTTCGACCGTGTTGAGCGGCGCTTCACGCGCACGCCAAGGAACGTCAAGAACTGCTTGCCGGCGCAAAACGCATCGCATGAAATCCGCTGGGATTTCATGCGCTGGGCGCGCGGGAACCGCCGGGACCGCAAGCAATCGGCCGCCGATGGCTTGGTGAAAACGCTGAAGGCGCGCTTCAAATGTAAAACGCGGCGCGTTCACATTTGCCTTTGGTCACGGCCCCGGTTGACGCGGATCATTGAACCGGGGCCTTTTTTTGCCTATTTTCTGCTCGGCGGACAGGTTTTAAGACCGTACAAAAACAATGGTTTCCGGCTTGTTTCGATGGAAAATCTCGGAGAGTTCCTGAGCATGGGCGGCCACGCCGCCTACATCTGGCCCAGCTACGCCATTGTTTTCGCCGTGCTGGTCGCCCTTTTGGTGACCAGTTGGCGGGGCTGCAAGCGGGCCGAGCGGGACCTGGAGACAGCCGAGAAATCCATGACCGAGCGAAAGGAAGCGGGACGGCATGAAGCGCAAGCATAAACGGTTGTCCTTCGTCATGTTGGGGTTGTGTCTTCTGGGCGCGGCGGCCGCGCTGACGTTGAACGCTTTCGAGGACAACATCGTCTTCTTCCATTCGCCCACTGACGTGAAAGCCGGCAAGGTGAGCGCCGGCAAGCGGTTTCGTCTGGGTGGTTTGGTGGAGGACGGCAGCGTGGATAAATCCAACCCGCCGGAAGTTCAATTCGACGTCACCGACAACGCGCACACCGTTACGGTCAGCTATGTCGGCATCCTGCCGGATCTGTTCCGCGCGGGCCAGGGTGTGGTCGCGGAAGGTAAACTGGTGAACGGCGTCTTCAAGGCCGAGGAAGTCCTGGCGAAGCACGATGAAACGTATCTGCCGCCCGAAGTCGCCGACGCCTTGAGGAAATCGGGCCAATGGAAGGGCGCGGAGGGAAATTATTGATGACGTCCCCGCATCCGGCCAGGGCTTTTCGCCTCCGCCCCCTCTCCCCGGGGGAGAGGGTTTGTCCGGGAGAAGCCCATGACCGCTGAGATCGGCCATTTCGCCCTTGTCCTCGCGGCGGCGATCGCCGTTCTGCAATCCATCGTCCCGATGGTGGGCGCGGCGAAACTGAACAGCCAGTGGATGGCCGCCGCCAAACCCGCCGCCATCGTTCAATTCGCGTTGGTCGGCGTCTCCTTCGCCTGCCTGACCAACCTCTACGTCACATCGGATTTCTCGGTGCTGAACGTGGCGGCGAACAGTCACACGGACAAACCGCTGATCTATAAGATTTCAGGCGTTTGGGGAAACCATGAAGGCTCGATGCTTTTGTGGATGCTGATCATGAGTCTGTTTGGCTCCGCCGTCGCGATCTTTGGCGGTAATCTGCCGCCGACGCTCCGGGCTCGCGTGTTGGCCGTCCAAGCGCTGGTCGCCGTGGGATTTTATCTGTTCATCCTGCTGACCTCGAACCCGTTCGAGCGGCTGTTTCCGGCCCCCGTCAACGGCCAGGATCTGAACCCCTTGCTTCAGGACCCGGGCCTCGCGATCCATCCGCCCATGCTCTATCTGGGCTATGTGGGCTTCTCCATGGCGTTCTCATTCGCCATCGCCGCCCTGATCGAGGGGCGTGTGGACGCCGCCTGGGCGCGCTGGGTCCGGCCTTGGACGCTGGCGGCTTGGATTTTCCTGACCGCCGGCATCGCGCTCGGCAGTTGGTGGGCCTATTACGAACTTGGTTGGGGCGGCTGGTGGTTTTGGGATCCGGTCGAAAACGCGAGCTTCATGCCCTGGCTGGCCGGCACGGCGCTGTTGCATTCCGCGACCGTGGTCGAGAAACGCGACGCCTTGAAAGGCTGGACCATTCTGCTGGCCATCGTCACCTTCTCGTTCAGCTTGCTCGGCACTTTCCTTGTGCGTTCAGGCGTGCTGACGTCCGTACACGCCTTCGCGGTCGATCCGCAGCGCGGCGCCTTCATCTTGGTGCTGCTCGTTCTCGTGATTGGCGGTTCGCTCGCGCTGTACGCCTGGCGCGGACCGCGGCTGACCTCAACCGGTCTGTTCCAGCCGATCAGCCGGGAGGGCGCGTTGTTGTTCAACAATCTGGTGATGTCGGCGGCCGCCGCCTCCGTTCTGCTGGGCACGCTCTATCCCCTGCTGCTGGACGCCGTGGACGGCGGCAAGGTCTCCGTCGGCGCGCCCTTCTTCAACGCCGTTTTCATCCCGATGATGGCGCCGATGATCATCGCCATGGCCATTGGGCCGATGCTGAGCTGGAAGCGCGGCGATTGGCAGGCCGCCCTCCGGTCGCTCTGGCCCGCGATGATCGCGGCGGCGCTCGCCGCGCTCGGCGCTTGGGCGCTGATCACGGACGGGCCGTTCATGGGCCCCGCCGGCCTGGCCCTGGCCGCCTGGCTGGGGGTGGGCGTGATCGTCGATTTGGCCGAGCGCGTCCGCCTGTTCCGCGAGCCGCTGGCGAAATCTCTCAGCCGCGCCGTCCGAATTCCCCGCGCGGGCTGGGGCATGACGCTGGCCCATCTGGGCCTCGCCATCACCATCGCGGGCATGACCGGGGCGGGTGTCTGGGTGCGGGAAAGCGTCCAGGTCATGAAGCCCGGCGATAGCGTCACCTTGAGTGGTTATGAGTTCCGTTTCGATGGCGCGAAGGGCGTTCTCGGACCCAATTACCGTTCCATTCTTGGTCATTTCACGGTGCTGAGGAATGGCGAACCGGTCGCCAGGCTGAACCCGGAGAAACGCGTCTACAACGTCTCCGGCCAACCCACCACGGAAGCCGCCATCCATCCGACATTCCTCGGCGACCTCTACGCCGTCGTTGGGGACCCGCAAGGAACTGGCGGCGCCTTTGTCACCCGGCTCTATTTCAACCCGCTGGTGGCCTGGATGTGGGTTGGCGTGACGATCATGGTTTTCGGCGGCGTGGCGAGTTTGTCGGACAGACGCCACCGGGTTGGGGCGCCAAAGCCGCGCCAGCGGCCTTTGCCGGCGGCGGCGCCGTCCGCCTGAGACACGGCGGGACATCAACCGTTCAGGATTTGGAGGAGACGATTTCACCCATGGTTCGGAACCCGCGAAATGCGCGAAACTGACGAAATGGACGCGGCGTCCGGGCGGAACCGGCTGGTCTTCGCGATCCCGCTGGTGATCCTGTGCGGTTTGGCCGGATTCTTCGCCGTGGGCCTAACCAAAGACCCCCATGTCATTCCATCGGCCCTGATCGACCAGCCCGCCCCGAGCTTCGACCTGCCGCCCATCGAGGGCTATCTCGCGAAACAAAAGGGGTTCGCGACCTCGGATCTAAAAGGCGGCGTCAGCGTCGTGAATATATTCGCCAGCTGGTGCGCGCCGTGCCGGGCGGAACATCCCAACATTAACCGGCTCGCCGAGATGAACCTGACCCCGGTTTACGGCCTCAACTACAAGGACGAAGCCGAGGCCGCCATTGGCTGGCTTGCGGAACTGGGCGACGGCTATACGGCCATCGGCGCCGACCGCTCGGGCCGCGCGGGCATCGAGTGGGGCGTCTATGGCGTGCCGGAGACCTTCATCGTCGATAAGGCCGGCCGCATTCGCTACAAAAAGGTTGGGCCGATCGTCAATGATGATCTGGAAACCGAAATTCTGCCAATCATCCGGCAATTGCTGGCGGAGGGGTGATGCGCGTTCCCGCCCTCTTGTTCAGTCTTCTCGCGCTCGTGTCTTCTCCCGTCCACGCCGTGCAACCCGGCGAGGCGCTGGCCGACCCTTTGCTGGAAAAGCGCGCGAGAGAGATTTCCAAGGAACTGCGTTGTCTTGTCTGTCAGAACCAGTCGATTGATGATTCGGATGCAGATCTGGCCAAGGACCTCCGCGTCCTCGTGCGCGAGTTGTTGCTGGATGACCGGTCTGACCGGGAGATCATTGATTTCGTTGTCGATAGGTACGGCGATTTTGTGCTGCTTCGCCCGCCGGTGAAGGGAGCGACGATCATACTCTGGGCCGGGCCGGCCGTCTTCGCCGTCCTGGGTTTGTCGTCCGTCATCTATTTCTATCGCCGGGGTCAGGCTCGCGCGGGCGCCGCGCGCGCGGCGGCGGCCGCGAGACCGCTGAGCGGCGCCGAACGCAAACGGCTGGACTTCCTGTTGAAAGACGGTGACGGAGAAGCCTCATGATTACCTTCCTGCTGATGGCCGGGACGCTGAGCGTTCTGACGGTGGGTTGGATATCGCTGACCATTTCCGGCAGACCGCCCGCTCTGGAAGACCGCGCCGCCTTCGACATGACCATCTTTCGCGACCAATTGCGCGAGGTGGACATCGACCACGGCCGGGGTTTGTTGAGCGACGAGGAAGCTGGCGCCGCCCGACTGGAAATCGAGCGGCGCATCCTGCACGCCGCTGATCAATCCGGCATCCGGGACGACGGCTCCGCCAAGGCGCCTTCGAAAATCCTGCCCGCTGTCATCGCCGCCGCCGTCCCCGCCGCCGCCTTCGCGCTTTATTTCCACTTGGGCAGCCCGGACCGGCCCGATTTACCCCACGCGTCGCGCGATATTCAGGCGCGGCAGGCCGAGGTCCAAGGCGCGCCTCACCAAGACCGCGGCGGTCAATCGGCGGGTGCGCCGCAAGCGGGCATGGCTTCGTTGGTTCAGCGGTTGGCCCGGCGCCTGAAAGACAACCCAACCGACGTCGAGGGGTGGCTATTGCTGGGGAGGAGCTATATGTCGCTGGAGCGTTTCGAGGAAGCCAGGCAAGCGCACGCCAAGGCGCGCGACTCCGCGAACGGCCGTCTGGACGTGGAAGTGGCTTACGCCGAAATACTGATTTTGACCTCCGGGATGACCGTGACGGAAGAAGCCAGAACGATTCTGGCGGCCGTTTCCGGCCAGGCGCCGTTTGAACCGAAATCCCGTTATTATCTGGCGCTCGCGAAAGCCCAGAACGGCGACCTCCAAACCGCGCTGCGGGATTGGGTGGACTTGATCGCGATCTCGCCGAATGACGCGCCTTGGCTGCCGGTTGTTCGGGATCAAATTTCCAGAGCGGCCCGGGAACTGAATGTCGATCCGGCGGAGTTGGAACCAACCGGAAGCGCCCGGAACCTGGCGAACCGCTTGGCCGCCGCCCGCGCGGCGTCAAGACAAAGCCCGGCGGCCGGCGAGCCCCGGGGCGGGACGCGAACGGAAACCGCCTCCGCCGCCTCGCCCGGGCCGACGCAAGCGGACGTGGAAGCCGCTAAAGAGCTGTCGGCGGAAGACCGCGAGGCGTTTATCAGGTCCATGGTGGACCGGCTGGCGTCCCGGCTTCGGGACGAACCAAACGACGCCGATGGGTGGAAGCGCCTGTTGCGGGCCTATCGCGTTCTGGGCGAGACGGAAAAGGCCGCCAGGGTTGAAGAGCGCTTGAAGGGCTTGCCGAAATAAATCGCCCTTTGTCCTTGATGGAATGAAGAGCCCGGTCCGGGCGCCGCCGTTTCAGCGCCTGTTCTCATGATCGTCATTCCCGCTCATGCTTAATGTAAGCCGTCCACACGGACCCTCCCGGCGGGGGGAAAGGCGCCGCCCCGTAATGAAAACCCTCATGAACCGATGGGCTCCGGCAAGGTAATAGCCGCAATCGGTCCCGCGCTTTCGGCGGCCGGCGCGGCATCCGGCGCCGAACGGCCGACGACCGCTGTGGTCCGCCGCCCGTGAACAACGCCAGACCGCCGCGCCACACCGGCGTATCGGGCTTATGGCCTGCTTTTCAAGGCCCTCCAGCCGATATCCTTGCGGTAAAAACCGCCATCCCAGTCGATGGTCTCGCAGGCCGCATAGGCGCGTTTTCGCGCCTCGGCCAACGTCGCCCCGCAGCCTGTCACGCCAAGCACACGGCCTCCCGAATTCACCAGCCGACCGTCGTTCCGGGCTGTCCCGGCGTGATAGACCATCACGTTGTCCAGCGCGTTCACTTCATCAACTTTATTTACATTATCGCCTTTCCGGTAGCCGCCGGGGTAACCATCGGACGCCATCACCACCAACAGCGCCGACTCGTTCGACCAGTTCAGTTCGACGCCGGATACGTCGCCGTCCGCGCAGGCCACCAGGGCCGGCAAAAGGTCGGATGTCAGGCGGGCCATCAGCACCTGACATTCCGGGTCCCCGAAACGCACGTTGTATTCGATCAATCGCGGGCCGCCGGCCGTTATCATCAGGCCGGCGAACAGCACGCCCTTGAACGGCGCGCCCTCTCTGGTCATGGCGTTGACCGTCGGCGTGATGATCTCGTCCATGACCTGCGCGGCCATGGCGTCATCCAGAACAGGCGCCGGGGAATAGGCCCCCATGCCGCCCGTGTTGGGGCCTTCGTCGCCGTCAAAGGCGCGCTTGTGATCCTGCGCGCCGATGAGGGGGAGCGCGCGCGCGCCGTCGGCAAGGGCGAAGAAGCTGACCTCCTCGCCTTCCAGGAACTCCTCAATGACCACCTCCGCGCCGGCGCCGGCAAGGGAGTCCTCGACCATAATGTGGTCAACGGCGGCATAAGCCTCATTCGTGTTGTGCGCGACGATGACGCCCTTGCCGGCGGCCAGGCCGTCCGCCTTCACGACAATGGGCGCGCCATGGGTTCGGATGAACTCATAGGCGCCGTCCGGCTCGTCAAAGCGGCCATAGCCGGCGGTCGGAATATTGTATTTGGCGCAGAGGTCCTTAGCGAAGCCCTTGGAGCCCTCCAGCCGCGCCGCCGCCGCGCTGGGGCCAAAGACCTTCACGCCGATTCTGGTCAACTGGTCGGCGACGCCGGCGACCAGCGGCGCCTCCGGGCCGATGACGGCGAAATCGACGCCATTGCTTTTGGCGAAACCGCACAACCCTTCAATATCCTCCGCCGCGATATCGACGCATTCCGCCTCGGCGGCGATGCCCGCGTTTCCCGGCGCGCAATAGAGTTTTTCACAGAGCGGCGACGCCGAAATCGCCATGGCCAGCGCGTGTTCGCGACCGCCGCCGCCAACCAACAATATCTTCATTCCAACGTCCCTTGGTTAACCGATCTCCGTCTCAGGCGTTGTCCGGCTCGATCCGCCCCTTCATAATGCCAGCATGACGCCGGAAGATACAGATAAGACATTAGAAGTTGGCGATAATACGCCGACTTTTTCCATTTCCGAACTTTCACAGGCGCTCAAAACGTCCGTAGAGGAGCGCTTCTCGCGGGTGCGGGTCCGGGGCGAGATATCAGGCTTCAAGCGCGCGTCGTCCGGCCATCTTTACATGGCGTTGAAGGATTCCGGCGCGGTGCTCGATGGCGTCTGCTGGCGGGGCGGGGCGGGGCGCCTGGGACTGGCGCCGGAAGACGGCATGGAAGTCATCGCCACGGGCCGGCTGACCACCTACCCCGGCCGCTCGAAATATCAAATCGTCATCGACCGGATGGAGCTGGCGGGCCAGGGAGCGTTGTTGAAGCTGCTTGAGGACCGGCGCAAAAAACTGGCTGCGGAAGGCTTGTTCGACGAAGGGCGCAAGCGCGGCATCCCGTTTTTGCCGGAAACCATCGGCGTCGTCACGTCACCCACGGGCGCCGTCATCCGGGATATTCTCCGCCGCCTGGAGGACCGCTTCCCGAGATATGTGCTGTTGGCGCCCGTCCGGGTGCAAGGCGAGGGGGCCGCTGCGGAGATCGCCGCCGCCATCGGCGGTTTCAGCGCGGCGGACGCGCGCCCCGACGTTCTGATCGTCGCCAGGGGCGGCGGCTCGTTAGAGGACCTTTGGGCCTTCAACGAGGAAATCGTTGTCCGCGCCGCCGCCGAATGCTCCATCCCGCTGATCAGCGCCATTGGGCACGAGACGGACACCACGCTGATCGATTACGCGTCCGATCGCCGGGCCCCCACGCCAACCGCAGCCGCAGAAATGGCGGTTCCCGTAAGGGCCGAATTGATGGCGTTGCTGGCGGATAATGAAGCCCGTCTGACGGGCGCCGCCGGGCGGCGGCTTCGCGATCTGGGCCGCGAAGTGGAAATTCTGGGCCGCGCGCTGCCTGATCCCAAACGCCGGGTTCAAGACATGGCGCAACGCCTGGATGACTGGTCGGAACGGTTCGGCAACGCCCTCCAGACGGTCATGACGCGCCGGCGCGGCCACGTGACGGCGGCCGGCTCGCGGCTCGCGCCGCCCCGCCATCTGATCGCCCAAGGCGGCGCACGGCTGGATGCGGAAGCGCGCCAGTTGCGGGCCTTGGGCGCGCGTCTGCTGAGCGACCGCCGCAACCGCCTCGCTCACTTGGGCCAGCTTCTCGATAGTTATTCCTATGAACGCGTCCTGGACCGGGGCTTCGCCCTGGTGATCGACGGCGCGGGGTCTCTGGTCGGTTCGGTCAAAGGTTTGAAACCGGGCGACGGGTTGTCCGTGAAACTGAAAGACGGCGAGGTCGGCGTCGCGGTGACGGGCTCGGCCAAATCCGCCCCCAAACCAAAATCCAAAAACATCAAATCCGACGGCCGTCAGGAATCGCTGTTTTGAAAGTCCGGCCTCATCCGTCACCCCGGCGAGGGCCACGGCCCGCTCCTGGAAACCGGGTTCCGGATTCCGCGGGAATGACGCATTGGACGAACGCCGCGTCCTTATTGACATGCCTGCGGAGGCGGGCGCCCGGTCACCGGTTATTCCGGAGCCCCGTCCCCGCGGCGGCGGCGGCGGTCTTGCTGGCTCTGTTACACGCTCCGCCCGCCCACGCCCTGGACCTCACCGGACAACTCGCCCAGGGGGGACTTGTGAAGGGACAGGCGGCTCCCGGCACGGCCCTGACGCTGGACGGCAAGCGCGTGCCCGTGGCCTCGGACGGCACGTTCCTGCTGGGTTTTGGGCGGGACCAGGAAAAAGCCGTCCTGATCCAGGCGCCGCCCGGCGGCGCGCCCGAGGTTCGTATCTTGCCTCTGGAAAAGCGCGCCTTCGACATTCAGCGCATCGACGGCCTGCCGCACAGAAAGGTGACGCCCCTGAACCTCGACCTGGCGCGCATCAAAGGCGAGAAGCAATTGATGGCGGCGGGGCGCGCGGAAGCCGTCCACAACGAAAAGCCGTTTTTCGAAAGCGGTTTCGCATGGCCGGCGAAAGGCCCTGTCTCCGGGGTTTACGGCTCGCAAAGAATCCTCAACGGAAAGCCCAGACGCCCGCATTACGGCGTTGATATCGCCGCCCCCATTGGCTCCGAAGTCCGCGCCATGGCCGATGGCGTGGTGAGGGTCGCCTTTGGCGCCGGGACCGGCATGTTCTTCAACGGCAAGACCGTGCTGCTGGATCATGGATTGGGCCTGACGTCCGTCTACATTCATATGGACAAGGTGTCGGTCAAGATTAGCGATTTTGTAAACAAAAATGACATTATCGGGGCGGTCGGGAGCTCAGGTCGCTCAACCGGCCCGCATCTTCATTGGGGGGTGACGTGGAATGGCGTGCCCGTCGATCCAGAACTTTTGCCGGGGTTGCCGGAAAAGCCCTAGCGCGTTATGACGTTTGATAAGCTCATACATACCCCGCATTTTTGATGGTGTTCGCGTATTTTTTGGGCTTTACGGTTTTTCCGGGTGCCGCACGACCTTTCGGAACCGGTGCTTGAGCCTTAAGAAGCAACGCCCCCCGTCAAGGCGCTGCGTCCGCGCTCTTATTCCGTCGCCCCGCGAAGGCGGGGGTCCAGGCCACTCTTTGTCAACCAGTCATTGGCCATCCACGTATGAGCGGGTTGGAACGCGGGCCGCCCGGCTGGATTCCCGTCTGCGCGGGAATGACCGAATGAAAGCGCGGGAAGGACGGATCAAACCGTTTGGGAATCCCTAAAGCGGCTCTACTCAACGCCATAATGCTTTGGGGGTTCCCTTCATATCGGCGTTTGATCCGAAGAAAGGAAAACTGGAAGAGGGCGGCGCGCGGCCAAGCGAGCCGGGGCGGCCGGGGGGGGCCGGGGGCGGAGCGTCAATCCAGGCCCATCAGCGACCTGGCGAAGGCGTCCGCCTCAAAGGGCCGCAAGTCATCGGCTCCCTCGCCGACACCGACGGCGTGGACGGGCAGGCCGAATTTCTCGGCGAGGGCGACAATCACTCCGCCCTTGGCCGTCCCGTCCAGCTTGGTCATGACGAGGCCGGACACGTCAACGGCTTGCCGGAAGACCTCGACCTGATTGTGGGCGTTTTGACCGGTCGTGGCGTCCATCACTAGGAGTGTGGCGTGGGGCGCCGTTTTGTCAATTTTTTTTACAACCCGGACGATCTTCCTCAGTTCGTCCATCAGATCCGTTTTGTTATGAAGCCGCCCGGCCGTGTCGATCAGCAGCACGTCCGCGCCGGCCTTGTTCGCCCTTTCAACGGCTTCGAACACAAGACCCGCCGCGTCCGCACCCGGTTCCCCGGCGACGATGGGGCAGTTGTTGCGCTCCGACCAAATGGTCAGCTGTTCGATGGCCGCCGCGCGGAAGGTGTCGCCAGCGGCCAGCATCACCGACCTGCCCTGTTCCTGGAACCGCCTGGCGAACTTGCCGATGGTCGTGGTCTTGCCCGACCCGTTCACGCCGCACACCAGGATGACGAAGGGCTTGCGCGCCAGATCGATTTCGAGCGGCGCGGCCACGGGTTCCAGTATCCTGGCGATGTCCGCAGCCAATGCCTCACGCACTTCCTCATCCGTGACTTCCTTGTCAAACCGCGTCGAGGCCAGCGACGCCGAGAGCTTCGCCGCCGTCGAGACGCCCAGGTCGCCCTGGATCAGAATCTCTTCCAAATCCCGGAGCGCGCCGTCGTCAAGCCTGCGTTTGGTGAAGAGCTCCGTTATACCGCCAGCGACTTTTTCCGACGACCGCGACAATCCCGACTTCAGCCGGCCGAACCAGCCGGTTTCCGGCTCGCCGCTCATCGACCGAGAACCCGGCCCGTCATCACGCCGTCTTCGACGCCAGTGACGGTGGCGGCGACGAGCGCGCCCGGTTCCATCTCCCGGTCAAGCTTCAAGGGCGCGTAATGATCCGTCAGCCCGGCCCCGTCTTTTTCGATCAGGACAGTCGCGCGCGCGCCCACCTGATCCGCCATGAAACCGGCCAGGCGCGCCTCGCCCCGCTCCCGGATCAGGCGCGCGCGCTGTTTTCGAACCGGCCCGGGAACGGCGGGCATCCTCGCCGCCGGTGTGCCGTCGCGCTCGGAATAGGGAAAGACATGCAGATGCGTGAGACCCAGATCATCGACCGAGGACAGCGTGTTTTCGAACATCGCGTCCGTTTCCGTCGGGAAACCGGCGATCAGGTCGGCGCCGAACACGGTGTCCGGGCGCAGCGCGCGCGCGCGCTCAATCACGCGAAAGGCGTCGCCCCGCGAATGACGGCGCTTCATGCGCTTCAAAACCATGTCATCCATGGCCTGAAGCGAGAGATGCAGATGCGGCATCAGGCGTTCTTCATTCGCCAGCGCGCCGAACAAATCCTCATCCACGGCCGCCGGGTCGAGGGAAGAGAGCCGCAACCGGCGCAGTTCCGGGGCCTGTTTCAACAGGCGCCTCACCAATCGGCCCAGAGTGGGCGCGCCCGGAAGATCGCCGCCATAGGAACAGATATCGACGCCGGTCAGCACCACCTCGGCGAAGCCCCGATCCACCAGATCACGGACCTGGTTCACCAGGGCGCCCATGGGCAGCGAGCGGTTATTTCCCCGCGCGAACGGGATAACGCAGAAGGTGCAACGGTGATCACAGCCCTGCTGAACTTGCAGGAAAGCCCGCGTGCGGCCGCCGAACCCCCCAATCAAATGCCGCGCGGTTTCGCGCACGGACATGATGTCGTTGACGGCGGCGGCCGGCGCGCCGGCCATGAATGAGGAAAGCATGAGCTTTTCCTCATTACCCAGGACTTGATCCACTTCGTCCATGGCGGCGAAACCGGACGGGTTCAGCTGGGCGGCGCAGCCGGTGGCGATGATTCTGGCGCCCGGGTTATCGCGGCGCGTCCGGCGGATGGTCTGGCGGGCCTGGCGTTCGGCCTCGCGCGTCACGGCGCAGGTGTTGACCACGATGGCGTCATTGAGACCCGCCGTCCGGGCATGGCGGCGGATCACTTCCGACTCGAAGGCGTTGAGCCGGCAGCCCATGGTGATCACCCGGGTTTCCGCCATGATCGACGCCCTAGTGCGCAGTTTCAAGAAGAGAGGGGTGAATGGCGCCGGCGAAACTCGTGGCGGTCGGCCCGGTCATCAGCACGTGATCGTCCGGCAGCCATTCCATGGCCAGCGTCCCGCCGTCCAGATGGACGTCCGCCGCCCGCCCCTCGATCAAGCCGCGCCGCGCCGCAGCCACGATCGCCGCACAGGCGCCGGAGCCGCAGGCCTGAGTAATTCCGGCTCCCCGCTCCCACACCCGCATACGGATGGAGCCATCCGCGTTCACATGGCAGACCTCGATATTGGCGAAATCGGGGAACATCTCGTGCTTCTCGAGCACGGGACCGAAGACGCCGAGCTTCACCGCTTCCGCATCGTCAACGAAGAATACGGCGTGGGGATTGCCAATATTGACGCCGACCGGGTTCTTTAGAGGGCCGGCCTCAATGGGCGTCTTCAGGGTGTCGCAGGCCCTGGAAAGTGGAATATCGCGCCAATCAAGCTTCGCCGCTCCCATGTCCACGCTGACCAGACCGTTCTTAGTGGTTTCCGCGTCGAGCAGCCCGGCGGCGGTTTCGATGACCAGATGACCGGCATTGTTTTGCGTCATCATCATGGAAGCGACGCAGCGCGCCGCGTTGCCGCAGGCCTCCGCCTCGCCGCCGTCCGGATTGCGAATGCGCATGAAAACGTCGGCCAGGGAATTCTCCGGCTCTTCCAGGACAATCAGTTGATCACAGCCGACGCCGCGCCGCCGGTCGGCGATCGCCCGCGCCTGTTTCGGCGTCAGCACTAGATCCGACTCGCGCGCGTCCAGGACAACGAAGTCGTTGCCGAGGCCGTGCATCTTGATGAAGTTCAACGGTTCCATGGGCGGGATATACGCCCGGCGGGGCGGCGATGTCCAGCAAAGCTCCAGATAAGGTCCATATCCGGGCGGCTCTTACTCCCGGCGCCCGCCCAAGGACCCGCCGCCGGTAAATTCCGCTCATATGCGTTTCCCCGATCTTCTTCACGACCGCCCACGCCGATGCGAAAACCACGCCATATGGAATGCCTGCCGCGCGGCGGAGTAGGCGTGTTCCGCGCCCACCGGACAGGCGAGGCGCGCCCGGCAGCCTCTCTCCCGGCAATCGCCGCCGGTTTGCGTCTCGATATGATCCAGGCATTTCGGGACGTCGAGACCGCCGCCGCCGAAGGCGCCCGCAGGACACGCGGCGAGACAGGGTTTTTCAACGCACGTCCCGCAAGGCGGCGATCCCTGTAAAGGCCGGGGGACGCCCTCGACCACCGCGTCAAACACGAGCGCCGCGCGGTATGCGCGCCAAAGTCCGTATGCCGGGTGGATCAAGGGGCCGATGGGGGATTGACCGAGACCCTCCGCCCGTTTGGCCCATTGCTGAAACGGGTGATGGGGCGGTCCGTCAAAGGGATAAAGCGCCCGCGCGCCCCACTCCCGGGCAAGCGGATCGACGGCGCGCCGCGTCCAGGAGTCCAGAGGATTGTCTTCATCTAGGCGCTCGGCCGCGAAAGCCGGCCAGAGGCCGCCCCCGGCGTCGCCGAGAAGAATAATTGAACCCGTTCCCGGGTCGCCCGCCCCCGCATGGAATCCGCCCCGGCAGACCAGGCCATGGCGCGCCGAACGGCGGTTGATCGCATCATAACCGGGCGGGTTGGATTCCATGACCGGAACCCTGCCCGGATTGACGGAGCCGGATCAACCCGCCGATTACCTCTCGGCGTCATTGCCCAGCTGATTAACCACATGGCGGATGGCGCGGCGGACATCCGGGTCGGCGATGGCTTGAAAAACGGCCGCGAATTGCTCCGCCTCTTCCCGTCTGGCCTGATCGGGCCGTTGAGCGCCGGCCCCCGTTTCGGGGATTTCGGCCCGTACTTCCAACAGGGCGTCGATGGACATCCCGAACGCCGTCGCCAACGAGACCAGTTCCCCCATCCGAAACGCCGTAAGCCCCTTTTCCCGGCGCAGATAGTTCTGGTCCGAAATACCAAGATAAGCGGCCACGTCAGCCGTCGCCAGCCGACGGTCCTTGCGAACGTTACGGACCCGCAAGCCAATACGAACGGCCAAATTGTCCATGGGGTCGTTGAATGCTCGCGGCATGGGTATGCGTCCCTCTAAATAAAATAGTGTGTTCAAAAATTTACAACTCATTAACACGCGCCCATAACGCGGCCAAGAGTTGAATTTCAATATAATCCTCTATTCAGAACCTAAAAGCGTTACGACATTCGGGAGAAAACGACATTCGGGAAAAAATCTCGGTAAATCGCGCGCGCCGGACAGGCGGGGCCCTCACGAACCGCCGGATTGCGTCCGTGAACGGCGCTTTCCTTGGCGACTCCTTGACATGAGCGCTCGATTTCCCTAGGACACGCCCTGTTCATTCTCCCAGGAGCGCGGGGTCCGCTTTCGCGACAGCTCTCAGGGGCCACGCCAGTCCACGAGTTTCGTGCGCTGGCGCATTCGCGGGTGGGTGTTCGCCATGATGGCGGGCGCTGGTGATGAAGGATTGGTCGGAACCCATGTTCGAGTCTCTGGGCGAACGTCTGACAGGCATATTCGACGGGCTGAAAAAACGCGGGGCGCTGAAGGAAACCGACGTCGAGGCCGCGCTGCGCGAAGTGCGCGTGGCGTTGCTGGAAGCCGACGTGGCGCTCCCCGTCGTCAAGGACTTCATCGCTTCCGTTAAAGAGAAGGCCGTTGGCCAGGAGGTCATCCGCTCCGTCTCGCCGGGGCAGATGGTGGTCAAGATTGTCAACGACGCTCTCGTCGAGATGCTTTCCCCGGACGATCCGGGCGAGCAGGCGGGCCTGATCATCGACGGCAATCCGCCGGTGGTTTACTTGATGGTGGGTTTGCAGGGCTCCGGCAAGACCACGACCTCGGCCAAAATCGCGCTGCGTTTGAAAGAGCGTCACAAGAAGAAAGTCATGTTGGCCTCCCTGGACGTTTACCGCCCGGCCGCTCAAAAGCAGTTGCAGGTTCTAGGCGGGCAAGCGGACGTCTCCGTGCTGACGCCCATGATGGGTGAGCAGCCCGTCGCCATCACCAACCGCGCGGTCAAAGCGGCCAAGACCGGGGGTTATGACGCGCTTATCCTGGATACGGCCGGCCGTCTTGCGATTGATCAGCGGATGATGAGCGAAGTGGTGTCCGTGCGCATGGCCGCCGCGCCTCGGGAAACGCTGCTGGTGGCGGACGCCATGACCGGTCAGGACGCGGTCAACGTCGCCAGGGAATTCAACGAGAAAGTCGGTCTCAGCGGTATTGTGTTAACCCGCGTCGATGGCGACGCGCGCGGCGGCGCGGCCCTCTCCATGCGCCAAGTGACCGGCAAGCCGCTGAAGCTGATCGGGACCGGAGAAAAGATGGACGCGCTCGACGCCTTCGACGCGCGTCGCGTCGCCGGCGCCATTTTGGGCATGGGCGACGTCGTCGGCCTTGTCGAAAAGGCTCAGGCTCAAGTCGGCGAGGAAGAAGCCCAGCAGCTCGCCAAAAAAATGATGCGCGGCCAGTTCACGCTGAACGACATGGCCCAGCAGTTCAAACAGATCAAGAAGATGGGCGGCCTGGATAGCCTGCTGGGCATGTTGCCGGGCGCGCGCAACGTCAAGCAGCGGATGGCGGCGCACAACGTGGACGGCAAAATGATCGCTCATCAAGAAGCCATTATTCTGTCCATGACCAGCAAGGAACGGCAAAACCCGAAGCTTATCAATGGGTCGCGCCGCAAACGCATAGCCGCCGGATCCGGCACCACGGTCTCTGACGTCAACAAGGTTCTCAAACAACACCGTCAGATGGCGGATATGATGAAGAAGGTTGGCAAGCAAGGGGGGAAAGGTCTCGCGGGCCTGATGGGCGGCATAACGCCGCCGCTGAATTTCCCCAGATAGCGCTTGAACCCGGCGCCTGAAACGGAACAACACGGACGCCAAGCATTCGAAACGGAAAGGACTTGAACCCAAATGTCAGTTCGCATTCGCCTTAGCCGGGGCGGGGCCAAGAAACGCCCCTTCTACCGCATCGTTGTCGCCGACAGCCGCGCGCCGCGTGACGGCCGGTTCATTGAGCGTATTGGTTCCTATAATCCCATGCTGCCGAAAGATTCGGGAGAGCGCGTCAAAATCGACGCCGAGCGCGCCAAATACTGGCTGGAGAAGGGCGCCCGCCCGTCCGACCGTGTGCACCGCTTCCTCGGCGACGCCGGCCTGATGGACGCCCGGCCGGTCCCGGCGAGGCAGGACAAATCCACACGGCCGAAGCCGAAGACGGTCGAGCGCATGCGCGAAAAAGAAGACAAGCTGAAAGTCAAAGCAGAAGCGGAATCCAAGACCGCCGCCGAAGAAGCTCCCGCCGGAGACCCGGCGGATGGGGAAGCGCCGGCGGAAGAGGCGCCCGCTGAAGAAGAAACGGCGACGGAAAAGTGAGGCAAAGAAAGCGAGGCAGAGAAGGAGAACAGTTTAGCCAGTGAACACTCCCGATAACCGAACGGGTGGACAAGCGGCGCGCGTCTGCGTCGGCGTTGTGATCGGAGCCCGGGGCGTCAAGGGCGACGTCCGGATCAAGAGTTTTACCGATGACCCGGAAGATATCGGCGCCTATGGCCCGGTCGAAATCGAAAATGCGGCCGGGCGCTTCGACGTCAAGGTCACCGGCGTCGCCAAGGGGGTCGTGACCGCCCGGCTGAAGGAGGTTCGGAACCGCGACCAGGCCGAGGCGTTGAAAGGCGCGAGACTTTTCGTCAACGCCGCCAGGTTACCCGAGGCGGAAGAAGACGAGTTCTATGTCTCGGACCTGATCGGTCTCAACGCGATGGGTCCCGATGGGTCTCTGGGCGTCGTCAAAGGGGTCGAGGACTTCGGCGCCGGGGATGTTCTGGAAATCCGGGGCGGTGAGTTCGGCGCCGTGCTGGTGCCCTTCACCAAGGTCTGCGTCCCCGAGGTGAGACTGTCGGAAGGCGTCGTCGTCATCGACCCGCCGGATGGTCTGCTGGACGATCCGCCGCAGAAGGCCCGGGGCGATGACCGGGGGAAAGGCTGATTCATGTGCTGGAGAGCCACGGCCGTCACGATCTTCCCGGAGATGTTTCCGGGGCCGCTGGGCTTCTCGCTCGCGGGCGCCGCGCTGGAGCGGGGCGATTGGCGGCTCGACACCGTGGATATCAGAGACCGCGCGGGCGGCAGGCGCCGCTCGGTCGATGACTCCCCCTTCGGCGGCGGCCCCGGCATGGTGATGCGGCCCGATGTGGTCGATGCGGCGCTTGAGGCGGCGCGCGCCGAAGACGACGAACGGCCGCTGATCCACCTGAGCCCCCGCGGGCGGCGGCTGGATCAGCAAAAGGCGGGAGAACTGGCGGACGGCCCTGGCGTGGTGCTGCTCTGCGGCCGGTTCGAAGGGGTGGACCAGCGGGTGCTGGAGGCCCGCGCGGCGGAAGAAATCAGCCTCGGCGATTTCATTCTGTCCGGCGGCGAGCCGGCCGCCCTGACGCTTCTGGACGCCTGCGTCCGGTTGTTGCCGGGCGTGATTGGAAAAGACGCCTCGCTGGCGGAGGAGAGTTTCGAGGGGGGATTGCTGGAATACCCCCACTACACCCGGCCTCAAGTCTGGGACGGGCGCGAGGTTCCGGAAGTATTGCTTTCGGGACACCATGAAAGGATCAAGGACTGGCGGCTGCGCCAACGTGAGGATGCGACCCGGGAACGGCGTCCGGATTTATGGGCGGCCTACGAACGGGAAAAAAGGTGAAAGCAAGGAAGTGGATAAGCCCATGAACATCATCGAACAATTGGAACTGGAACAGCGAGCCAAGCTGACCGCCGATAAAAAGACGCCGGTCTTCGCGCCGGGCGACACCGTCAAGGTGAGCGTAAAGGTCATCGAAGGCGCGCGCGAGCGTCTGCAAGCCTTCGAAGGCGTGGTCATCGCACGCAAGAACGCCGGCCTGAATTCGGCCTTCACGGTGCGGAAGATCTCCTACGGCGAGGGTGTGGAACGTGTCTTTCCGCTGTTCTCGCCGAACGTCGCCAGCGTCGAAGTGGTTCGCCGCGGCGACGTCCGCCGGGCCAAGCTCTATTACCTGCGCGACCGCCGGGGCAAGTCGGCCCGGATCGCCGAGAAGACGGACGGTCTGGCCGCCAAGCTGACCGCCGCCGACAAGGCCGAGGCCCGCCGCCTGAAAGAGGAGCGGGACCGTCACGCCCAGGAAGCCGCCGAGCGGCGGGCCAAGGAAGCCGGCGAAGCCAAGTCCGGCGACGGCGCCGCCGAAGCGGGGGAGGCGGCGGCCACGTCCGGGGATTAATCCTTCCCGGATCATCCGAAAGCCGCCGCCCCAGCGAAGGCCGGATTCCAGTTTTTATCGAAGAATCCCCGCTTTCGCCGGGGGCGCGTCCCATTTGGCGGCCTTTCCGGCAACTAAATCTGGAGTCTGCGGAATTCCGGCCTATAATCCCGCCTTCCAATCCGGGAATGCGGCTCCCGGTTATCTGTTGAAAACCAAAAACTAGGAAGGACGTCGATGTCCCGGCCCAAGACCCTGTTCGACAAAATCTGGGAAAGTCATCTGGTCAACCGGCAAGAGGACGGCACCTGCCTGCTGTATATCGACCGGCACCTAGTCCACGAAGTGACCAGCCCGCAGGCGTTCGAGGGACTTCGGAACGCCGGACGCGAAGTGCGCCGCCCAGACCTGACCCTGGCCGTCGCCGATCACAATGTTTCCACCGACCCGGATGAGCGGGCCAACGGCATGTCCACGCCGGACGGCAAGATTCAGCTGGAGACGCTGACCAGGAATTGCGGGGAGTTCGGCGTCGAGTTGTTCGACGTCGATGACGCGCGCCAGGGCATCGTCCATATCATCGGCCCGGAACAGGGCTTTACCCTGCCCGGCGCGACCATCGTCTGCGGCGACAGCCACACGGCCACGCACGGCGCCTTCGGCGCGCTGGCGTTCGGCATTGGGACTTCCGAGGTGGAACACGTGCTGGCGACGCAAACCCTGTTGCAGCAACCCTTGAGGAACATGCGGATCACCGTGAACGGCAAGCTGCCGCCGGGCTGCACGGCCAAAGACCTGGTGCTGGCCATTATCGGTAAAATCGGCGCCGGCGGCGGCACGGGCTATGTCGTCGAATACGCCGGCGAGGCGATCCGCGATCTGTCGATGGAAGGCCGCATGACGGTTTGCAACATGACCATCGAGGGCGGCGCCCGCGCCGGCCTGATCGCGCCGGATGAAAAGACGTTCGAGTACCTGAAAGGCCGGTCGAAATCGCCCAAAGGCGCCGCCTGGGAGGCCGCCGTCGCCTATTGGCGGGGGCTCCCCAGCGACGAGGGCTCGGCCTACGACAAGGAAATCGTTCTGGAAGTGTCGGAAATCGAGCCCCAAGTCACCTGGGGCACATCGCCGGAAGACGTGGCGCCCATCTCGGCCACAGTGCCCGATCCGTCTGATTACGACAATCCGGCGAAAGCCGCGGCCGTACGGGCCGCCCTTGATTACATGGGGCTGGAAGCCGGCATGAGGATGGAGGACATCAAGGTCGATAAAGTCTTTGTCGGAAGCTGCACCAACGGCCGGATTGAGGACATCCGCGCCGTCGCCGAAATCGTCAAGGGCCGGGAAGTCGCCGACAACGTAGAGGCGCTGATGGTGCCGGGCTCGGGCCTAGTCAAGGAAATGGCGGAACAGGAAGGTCTGGATGAAATTCTGATCGAGGCCGGCTGGCAGTGGCGCGAACCCGGCTGTTCCATGTGTCTGGCCATGAACCTGGACAAACTGCGGCCGGGCGAGCGTTGCGCATCCACCTCCAACCGGAACTTCAAGGGCCGCCAGGGTCCCGGCGGGCGCACGCACCTCGTCAGCCCGGCCATGGCGGCCGCGGCGTCGATCACGGGCCGTCTGGCCGACGTCCGGAAACTGATTGGCTAATGGTAATGAACGCCGCCGCCTCTTCAGGCGCGACCCTCTCGATTGGCGCCGGCGGATGGCGGAGTTCCATGCCGCGGTCCGTCACGCAGGCGGGCCGAAACCGGATCAAGTGATCGAAAAACAGCGAGGAGCCGGAGAAAACGAGATGGAAAAATTCACGACCCTGACTGGTGTCGCCGCCCCCTTGGACATCATCAACATCGACACGGACATGATCATCCCGAAGCAGTTCCTGACCACCATTGAGCGCTCGGGTCTGGGCAAGTCGTTGTTCTATGAAATGCGTTATAACGAGAACGGCGCCGAGAACCCGGAATTCGTTTTGAACAAGGACGCCTACCGGAACGCGAAAATCATCGTCGCCGCTGACAATTTCGGCTGTGGCTCGTCCCGCGAGCACGCCCCCTGGGCGCTGCTGGACTTTGGCGTTCGCTGCGTGATTTCCACCAGCTTCGCCGACATTTTCTACAACAACTGCTTCAAGAACGGCATCCTTCCCATCACAGTGTCGGAAGAAGACTTGGTGAAATTGATGGACGACGCCGGCCGCGGCGCCAACGCGACGCTCACCATCGATCTGGAAACTCAAACCATCCGGGGCCCGGACGGCGGTGAAATCGCCTTCGATCTGGATCAGTTCAAGAAGCACTGCCTGCTGAACGGCCTGGACGACATCGGCCTCACTATGGAGAACAGCGGGAAGATTGACGACTTCGAAGCCCGGCGCGCCGCCAGCCAGCCCTGGATGAGCGCGGCGGAATAACCCCGATTGCCGCCATTCCAGCAAAAGCCGGAACCCGCCGCCGGGCAGGACCCCGGCTTTCGCCGGGGTGACGATATTTCCAGATTCGAGAGGAACCGGAAGAATGGCCGCCAACAAGAAACTCCTGATGCTCGCCGGCGATGGCGTCGGCCCGGAAGTGATGAACGAAGTAAAGACCGTGATCGGCTGGATGGACAATCGCCGATCCGTTTCCTTCGACGTCGAGGAAGACCTGATCGGCGGCTGCGCCATCGACGCCCGCAAGACGCCGCTGGCCGACCACACGCTGGATAAAGCCATGAACGTGGACGCAGTCCTTCTGGGCGCCGTCGGCGGTCCAAAATGGGACGGCGTCGCCCGCGACATCCGCCCGGAAGCGGGCCTTTTGAAGCTGCGCAAGGAACTGGACCTGTACGCCAACCTGCGTCCGGCGGTTGTGACGCCCGCCCTGGCGGAAGCGTCGTCACTGAAAGCGGAACTAGTTTCCGGTCTCGACATGCTGATTGTCCGCGAACTGACCGGCGGCGTTTATTTCGGCGAACCCCGCGGAATCGAAGACCTCGGCAATGGCGAGAAGCGCGCCGTTGACACCCAGGTCTACACCACGTCCGAGATCAAGCGCGTTTGCCGCGTCGCCTTTGAACTGGCGGGCAAGCGGTCCGGCAAGGTCCACTCGGCGGAAAAGAACAACGTCATGGAAACCGGCGTGCTGTGGAGGGAAGTGGCCGAAAGCGTCGCCAAGGAATTCCCCGGCGTCGAGTTCCACAACATCCTGGCCGACAACTGCGCCATGCAGTTGGTGCGCGCGCCGAAGCAGTTCGACGTGCTGGTCACTGACAACCTTTTCGGAGATATCCTCAGCGATTGCGCCGCCATGTTGACGGGCTCGTTGGGCATGCTGCCGTCCGCGTCCCTGGGCGCGGAAGACGAAAGCGGGCGGCGCAAGGCGCTTTACGAGCCGGTCCACGGCTCCGCCCCCGATATCGCTGGCGAGGGCAAGGCCAACCCGCTCGCCATGGTGTTCTCGTTCGCCATGATGCTGCGCTATTCCTTCGGCATGGGCGAGGACGCTGATTTGATCGAAAAAGCCGCCGCCAATGTGCTGGCGTCCGGCAAGCGGACCGGCGACGTCATGTCGGACGGCTGCGAGCTGGTCTCGACCCGGCAGATGGGCCAGGCCCTGACGGCGGAGCTGGATAAACTGGCGGCTTGAACTGGCGGGACGCCCTGTCATGACCGCCCTATCTCACGATTGTCCGCATTGCGGTTCCAAGTCGGCGAGTTTCTCGCTTCTGTACGAATATCGTCCAGTAAAAGCGCCGGAAAACATCCTCGCGTTTTTTAAGTGCGGCGTTTGTTCTCTCAGCGTTTGTTTTGATTTCCATGTGCTTGATAGAAGCTATAATTTGGACAATCATTACTGTATTGATACAGATTCCTTTCGTATTGTGAATATGTATCCGGGAATAAGCACTCCCACACTGCCTGAACATCTGCCGAATAATGTCGCACAATTCTTCGGCGAGGCTGTTGACAACATTATAACCGGACCCAACGCGGCTGGCGCAATGTTCCGAAAAAGTGTCGATGTCGGATTGAAAATTATTGCCCCGGACATCGACGGCCCCCTTGTGTCGCGTATCGATACGCTCGCGAAAAATGGAACAATCACCAAAGAATTAGCGGATTGGGCGCACTACGTTCGCCTGGAAGGTAATGAGGCCGCGCACGACGAAGAGCCTTTTACCCCCGAGGAGGCTGGTGAACTTCACAAATTCGCCGACCTCTTGATGCGCTATTTATTTACCTTGCCGGGTATGCTTAAAGCTCGAAGGAACGACGATCCGTTATGATCGTCGTGTCCCGCGCTTTTACTCTGTCACCCCCGCGAAGGCGGGGGTCCAGACCAAACCCTTGTCCCTTATGATTGGTTGGAATGCGGGCCGCCAGACTGGCTTCCCGACACTGGATTACCGCCTTCGCGGGAATGACGAAGTGAGGGCGGGAATGACGAAGCGTGAGAAGGAATGACAGAATGAAAGCGCGCGGGGATGACAAATTAAAACCCTAACCCGGCGTATGGCCGGCGGCGGGCGATGATGTAGAAGGTTGGGACACGGCGGGTCCGGCGCGCCGGCCTGTTTCCGTCAACAGGTTCAACCCCGTCCCCGTCACCTTGACGACCTGACCCCGGCCGGGACCGCCGCCAGAGGGACAGGCGCCAGAGGGACAGGCGCCGGAGGGACAGGCGCGTTCCACCAGCTTCCGGTCGATAGCGTCTTCCCAGATGGTCAGGCGCGGGCAATGCGTTCCCCAGGTCTCAATCACTTCTTGAAGAGAGCGCGGCTTCCTGGCCACCCACTCGACAAAATCCAGCACCAGGGATTGGTTTTCCATTGTCCGGGCTCCCGCACGACCGTTCATCGCGAACGCCTGAACGGTTTTATAACACGGCTTGCTCTTGATTCGCGCATGAAACCGGCGTAAACCACGGCCCATGATCAGGTCTCGGCGCGCCGCCGCCGCGCTTGGCCCGGCCGCCAAAAATATGGCCGCCAAAAAGACGGGCGCCAGAAAGACGGCGGCCAAGATTTCCGCCAAGACGAGGTGACGCCCGCGTTTTCCGCCGCTTGATGGATGAGCGGAAGAAACGGCCCGCGCACCTGGCGGGCCTTGACTTTATCGGGCGAGACGGGCCGGCGCGGGACCCGGGAATGTGGGAGTATGTGAGATGGGTTACACGGTCGCGGTCGCCGGCGCCACGGGCAACGTGGGCCGGGAAGTCCTGAATTTATTGGCGGAACGGGACTTTCCGCTGGACGAGGTGATTCCGCTGGCCTCGCCGCGTTCGGCGGGCAGGGAAATCTCGTTCGGCGAGGACGAGGTTCTCAAGGTCGAGAACCTGGAGACCTTTGATTTTGACGGCGTGGATATCGTTCTGTCGAGCCCGGGCGCGTCCGTTTCGGCGAAATACTCCCCCATCGCCGCCAAAGCCGGCGCCATCGTGATCGACAACACGTCGCACTTCCGCATGGACCCGGACGTGCCGCTGGTGGTGCCGGAAGTGAACCCGGGCGCCCTTTCCGGCCACACCAAAAAAGGCATCATCGCGAACCCCAACTGCTCGACCATTCAAATGGTCGCCGCGCTGAAACCATTGCACGATCTGGCGGTCATCAAGCGCGTCGTCGTCGCCACGTATCAGTCGGTCTCGGGCGGCGGCAAAGACGCCATGGACGAGCTGTTCAATCAGACCCGCGGCATTTATGCGAACCAGCCCTGGCGTGACCATCAGGCGAAATTCACGAAGCAGATCGCCTTTAACTGCATTCCCCACATCGACGTGTTCATGGACGACGGCTCGACCAGGGAGGAGTGGAAAATGATGGCCGAAACCAAGAAGATTCTGGATCCGGCGATCAAGGTGAACGCCACCTGCGTCCGGGTGCCGGTCTTCGTCGGCCACGCCGAGGCCGTGAACCTTGAATTTGAAAACGAGGTCGATGAAGACGCCGCGCGCGAAGCCTTGAGGCGGGCGCCGGGCGTCGTCGTGGTCGATCACCGCGAGGACGAGGGCTATGTGACGCCAGCGGAATGCGTGGGCGAGGATGCGGTTTATGTCAGCCGGATACGTATGGACCCGACGGTGGATAACGGCCTTTCCATGTGGATCGTGGCTGACAACCTCAAGAAGGGCGCGGCGCTCAACGCCGTTCAAATCGCCGAAGAACTGACCCGGACGTTTCTGCGTAAAGCGGCGTAAGGGCCGCTTTAAGGCATCCAATTCGGAACTATCATGACGACGACCGCGCCTCCACGTTCGAAAAAAACCTATTCCAGGATCGGGCTTTACGCTGGTCTCGGGGTTTTGGCCGCCAGCGTTGGCGTGATCGCCTATGTCTCGGCGAACTCACGGGCGTTGGAATTGCGTGCGTCGGCCGAGAATCGCGAGCAGGTGAGTATTGGCCGGCTCGCCTATCAGCAGAACTGCGCGGTCTGCCACGGCCTTGACTTGCGTGGGAAACCGACCTGGCACAAAACCGTGCAAGGGAACGCGTTGCGCGCCGGATCGGCGCTGAACACCGTGGGCGATGTCTGGAAGACGTCGGACGACGACATCTACCGCCTTATCGCGAGGGGAGACCGCCCGGTTCCCGAAGGCGCCCATCCCGTGGTCATTCATCCGGAGCCCTTCGGCGGCAAGCTGACCGAGAATCAAATCTGGGGTTTGATCGCCTTTATGAAGTCCACCTGGACGGTCAGGCAACGGATCTCGCAGGAAGAGCTGTCGGCCCGCGGACGGGGCGCCGGCTCCTGACGCCCGGCCTGCGGGGGTCGTCAGCCGCGCGAGCGGCGGGGAACCCGGCGGCGGCCAAAACGGCGGCGGCGAGAAATTCCCGAACATATAATTTTCTTCCTTTGAGAACCGTGAGACGCAGGCAGTCGAAAACCACGTCGATATGACGCTTGAGTAATCACGCAATCGCGCGAGCCCGGAAGCGCGCCGGGTTCTCTCCGAAAACAGCCACATGGTTTGGCAAATCAAGATCCAGGCTGTCTTCCCGTGTCCCCTCAAGAACGCGGTGGACAAACGCGACAGCTTCCTCGGCCGCGTTCCTGGCCGCGTCCCTGGACAGCGCCCGCTGGACCAGCCTCGCCGTGAACACGGCCGCCAACAGATCTCCCGTCCCCTTCGCCCGGCGCTCAAGCATCGGCGCCTCGATCAACCATTCGCCGTCCCCGTCCGCGACCAAGACGCCGATGGAACCGCCGCTCGCGCCGTCACCGGCGACGGACGTCACCACGACAACCCGGTCCGGGCGGGCGTGGCGGAGCAACCGGACCGCCGCGGCCGTCTGTTCCAAACTGGTGACGGCGCCGCCGCTCAGCAATCCCAGCTCGAATTGATTTGGTAAAATGACGTCGGCGGCCGGCAGGGCGTCGTCGCGAAAAAAGCGGACGAGACCCTCGGCGACATACACGCCGCTTTCCGTGTCGCCCAACACCGGGTCGCAAACATAAAGCGCGGGATTGCCTATTTGGCGCAACGACCGAACGGCGCCAAGGGCTTCCGCGCCGTTCTCCGGGGTTCCCAGATATCCGGTCAAAACGGCGTCGCACAAGGGATTGTCCGCGGAACGCAACGACACCACGCCGTCAATCATGGAGCGCAGTTCGCGAGCGGACGTCACCCGCCCCTGATGAACGCCGTGGCCGGGATGGTTGGAGAAGCGCGCGGCGTCAACGCACCAGGGCTCCGTTCCGGCGGCCAACAAGGCCGGACCGGCGACGCTGTTTCCGACGAAACCGCGGGCGACTCGGGAATTGATCGACAGTACGGCCACACGCCACCTTGCCACGGCGGAAGGACCGTTGCTAGTGTGCGGCGCGACGTCCACGTCTTCCGAAAACCGAACGATAGATGCCCCATGGCCGCCACCGCCCGTCCCCGCCGCTCCGTCCTCTATATGCCGGGGTCGAACGCCCGGGCGCTTGAGAAAGGCCGCGGTCTCGCCGCCGACGGCTTGATCCTTGACATGGAAGACGCCGTGGCGCCGGACGCCAAGGACGCGGCGCGGACCGGAATCGCGGCCGCGTTGAAAGAGGGCGGTTACGGCAATCGGGAAGTTCTGGTCCGCGTCAACGGTCTTGACACGCCCTGGGGCAAGGACGACTTGAGGGCCGCCGCCAAGATGGGCGCCGACGCGGCGCTGCTGCCCAAGGTCGAAAGCAAGGCCATGGTCGATGCGGCTGAAAAAGTTCTGCGCGAGGCGGGCGCGCCGGACGGCCTCGCCATCTGGTGCATGATGGAAACCCCGCTCGGCATACTGCACGCGGAAGAGATCGCGTTCTCGAGCCCCCGCGTCGGCGGCCTTGTTTTCGGCGCCAACGACCTCGCCAAGGACCTCGGCGCGGCCCACACACCGAGCCGAACACCGTTCCTCTGGTCCCTGGAAGTCTGCGTGCTTGCGGCCAAGGCCGCGGGGATCGCCGTTCTGGATGGCGTGCATATGGACTTGAACGACGACGCGGGCTTTCGGGAAAGCTGCGTTCAGGGCAAGGAATTGGGCATGGACGGCAAGACGCTGATCCACCCGAAAACGATCAATGCGGCGAACGAGATTTTCGCGCCGTCCAGCGCGGACGCCGCCTGGGCGCGAAAGATCATCGCGGCCCATGCCGAGGCGAAGGGCAAAGGTCTCGGCGTCACCACGGTGGACGGCAAACTGGTCGAGAACCTGCATGTGGAAAGCGCGAAACGCCTGGTCGCCATGGCGGAGATGATCAAGAAGATGGAAAAGGCTTGATCATCCCCCGCGTCATTCCGGCGAAAGCCGGACTCCGCCTCATCGCGAAAACCGGACTCCGGCCTACGCCGGAATGACAGAAGAGAGATGCGCACATGACCAAAGCCAGCGCCGGCAATTTCTTTGAGGACTTCTCCGTCGGCCAGGTGCTGCGCCATGCGCCGCCGCGCACGGTGACGACAGGCGACGTTTCCCTTTACACCGCGCTTTATCCGACCCGTTTCGCGCTGCAATCGTCCGACATGTTCGCCGCAGGTTTGGGGTATGAAGCCGCGCCCGTGGACGATCTTCTGGTCTTTCATATCGTATTCGGGAAAACCGTGCCGGACGTGTCGCTCAACGCCGTCGCCAATCTGGGCTATGCGGAGGGGCGATTCCTCGAGCCGGTCTATCCAGGCGACACGCTGGACGCGGCCTCCGAGGTCATCGGGTTGAAAGAGAACTCCAACGGCGAGACCGGAATCGTTTACGTCCGGACGACGGGCCGGAATCAACGCGGCGAGACGGTGCTGGAATACGTCCGCTGGGTCATGGTGAACAAACGCGACGCGGCGTCGCCCGCGCCGGCCCCGACGGCGCCGGAACTGGCCGGCGCCGTGACGGCGGACCGGCTTTATGTGCATTCGGGCGCCGACTTCGCCAATTACGATCCGGGCCTGGCGGGCGGCGCACACCGGTGGGACGATTATGACGTGGGCGAAAGGATCGACCACGTGGATGGCGTGACGGTGGAAGAAGCGGAGCATATGCTGGCGACGCGCCTTTACCAGAACACGGCCAGGGTTCATTTCAATCAGTTGACGCAGTCGGACAGCCGGTTCGGGCGGCGGTTGATCTATGGGGGGCACGTCATCAGCATGGCCCGCGCCCTGTCGTTCAATGGGTTGGGCAACGTGTGCCGCATCGCGGCGATTAACGGCGGCGCGCACGCCAACCCGTTCTTCGCGGGCTCCACCATTCACGCTTGGTCGGAGGTGCTCGATAAGGCCGAGGCGCCGGGACGCGGTGATCTGGGGGCGCTCCGCTTGCGTCTGGTCGCGACGAGGGACCAGCCTTGCTCCAGTTTTCCGCTGAAGGGTGATGACGGGAAATATGATCCGGCCGTTATTCTCGATTTCGATTACTGGGCGTTGGCGCCGCGCGGCTGACTCGCGCATTTGGCCGCCGTCCCGGGAACCCGCCCCGGCGGTCATGACACGTTACTTCGGCAAAAACCGGGGCTCAAACCGCGTTGGCCCAAGCCCCGGCCTCATCGTCCAGGAAGACGCCGGTCCCGCCGTTTCCAAAAAATATTCCCGGACTTCCGGGAGCCAGGGAGGGAAAAAAGAAAAGGGCCAGGGGCGCGGACCCTGGGAAGTCCGCGCCGCGTGTCCGGGCCGATGTTCCAGAGTTTCAAGGCCGCGACCAGGAGGACTCTCCCGGAAGACCCGCACCCTGGGCGGGCGCCGAACACTCCTGACGCCTCTTTTCGGAGCCAGCCAGGCTCCACGCAGGCTCAAGCGCCAGCCCTTGATTGGCGTTCCAGCCGCAGCCCTGCTATGGGCAGGGTTACGCCACGACTGGCCTGCCGTCTCCGGAAGGGTGTCCGCCGAGGTCTCGCGACGGCGGCCAAGGCGTCTTCCGGCAAGGCGCCGGTTTGCGGCTGTGACCAGCGTCCGGTCTCGCCAGGCGTTCCGCCCGGGAAGGACGGGAACCACCCTTTGGACCGTTCAGAGCCTTTCCGAGGAAAGCCGGAATCCCGAAAGATTCGCTCTGAGTGAGCCAGCGCCTGATCCGCGCTTGAAAGAAAGCTTGAACTCGGGCGTCTAATCCGGCAATACGGGAAAACGGGGATGAAAGCCGATTCCTGTGTAAAACAAGCACCTTTGTCCCCAACCCATCCCCAGGTCATCCACAAGGGCATGGGAATGACACACGTAGAATTATGTTTTCCAAAGATTTATGGAACTTTTGGTTTTGCCGTGTAAGTTGGACAAGATTTCAAGCAATCTAAAGGCGAAACAAAAGGTTTATGATATACCTGAAGATGTATAATCATTCATCCGCCGCGTTTCCCTTTATTGGGAATAGTGACGTGAAAACGGAGGTTTACCCGGCGGCATAAGTTTGGGTAGTTTTGCGGCGCACTATCGATCGTTGGTTTTCCGTCCGCATCATGATGCGCCGGGCCAACCACATCCCGCCCCGCCCCCATCACCGACGGCGAAACGGGATAGGAGCGAAACGAGGTTTCCCATGGCGCAATCCAACCGTCCTCTCTCCCCTCATCTACAGGTGTACCGGCCGCAAATCACGTCGATCCTCTCGATCACCCACCGAGCGACCGGCGTCGCATTAGCGGCGGGCTCCTTGCTGTTCGCTTTCTGGCTGACGTCCGCGACCTATTCCGAGGATGTCTATGATTGGGCGCGGAGCCTGATCGGATCGCTTTTGGGCCAACTCGTTCTCTGGGGGCTCTGTTTCGCCCTGTTCTATCACATGGGCAACGGGGTCCGGCATCTGTTCTGGGACGCCGGCAAGGGCTTCGAACTCGATCAGGTCCGGGCGTCGGGTGTGATGGTGATCATCTGGGCCGTCGTGATGGCCTCAATCACCTTGTTCATGGCCTATTTCTGAGGGGGAGCCGCAAGATGGAAATGAAATCCCACCTCGCCCGCGTCCGGGGCCTCGGCGCCGCCAACGAAGGCGCCGGCCACTGGCTGTCCCAGCGTTTATCCGGCGTTGCGCTAATCCCGCTGGTCCTGTGGTTCGTATTCTCGATTGTGGATTTGACCGGCGCGGACCTGGCCGCCTTCAAGACGTGGGCGGGCGCGCATTACAATCCGCTGCTGCTGATCCTGCTCAGCCTCGCCATGTTTTATCATGCGCAGTTGGGCCTGCGGGTCGTGATTGAGGACTACATCCACAATGAGGCGGTTAAAACCGTCTCTCTCGCCCTTGTGAGACTGGGCGCGATTTTCCTGGGCGCCAGCTGCGTCTTCGCGGTTCTGCGGTTGACCTTCGGCGGCTGATTTGAGGAATAGAGACCAGACATGAACCAGGCTTACGAACTCATTGACCATAAATACGACGTCGTCGTGCTGGGCGCTGGCGGCGCCGGCCTGCGAGCCACGCTGGGCATGGCCGCGGCGGGCCTGAAAACCGCTTGCGTCACCAAGGTGTTCCCGACCCGCTCCCACACCGTGGCGGCCCAGGGCGGCGTGTCCGCGGCGCTTGGCAACATGGCCGAGGACCACTGGGAATGGCACATGTACGACACTGTGAAGGGATCGGACTGGCTGGGCGACCAGGACGCTATTGAATACATGTGCCGCGAGGCCGTGCCGTCGGTGATCGAACTCGAACATTACGGAATGCCGTTTTCCCGCACGGACGAGGGCAAGATTTATCAGCGCCCCTTCGGCGGTCACATGCGGAACTTCGGCGAGGCCCCCGTGCAACGCGCTTGCGCCGCCGCCGACCGGACCGGCCACGCCATGCTGCACACGCTTTACCAGCAGTGCCTGAAACATAACGCCGAATTCTATGTGGAATACATCGCCATCGATCTGATCATGGGCGACGACGGCGCTTGCGAGGGCCTGGTCGCCTGGAACCTGGACGACGGCGCGCTGCATGTCTTCCGCGGCCATCTTACGGTGCTGGCGACGGGCGGCTACGGCCGGTCTTATTTCTCTTGCACGTCCGCCCATACCTGCACGGGTGACGGCAACGCCATGTTCGCGCGGGCCGGGCTTCCGCTGGAAGATCAGGAATTTGTTCAGTTCCATCCAACCGGCATTTACGGCTCCGGCTGTTTGGTGACCGAGGGAGCCCGCGGCGAGGGAGGCTACCTCACCAACTCGGAGGGCGAACGGTTCATGGAGCGCTATGCGCCGACCGCCAAAGACCTCGCCAGCCGGGACGTGGTTTCACGCTCCATGGCCATGGAGATCCGCGAGGGGCGCGGTGTGGGCGAGAACAAGGATCACATCTTCCTGCACCTGGAACACTTGGGCGCGGAAACGCTGCACAAGCGTCTGCCCGGCATTACGGAAACGGCGCGGATCTTCGCCGGCGTCGATGCGGCCCGGGAACCGATCCCCGTCCTGCCGACCGTGCACTACAACATGGGCGGCGTCCCGACCAACTACATGACCGAGGCGCTCAATCCGACCCAGGACGATCCGGACGCCGTGCTTGCCGGTCTGATGGCGGTGGGCGAGGCGGCGTGTTCGTCCGTTCATGGCGCGAACCGTCTGGGCACCAACTCGCTCCTGGATTTGATCGTGTTCGGCCGCGCCGCCGGCATCCGCGCCGGCGAGGTCGTCAAGCCGGGAACGCCGCTCCGTCCCTTCCGCAAGGGCTGCGCGGACGGCGCGCTCGACCGCCTGGACAAGATGCGGAACGCCAACGGCGGCACGCGCGTTTCCGAAATTCGCGACCGTATGCAACGCGTCATGCAGGAAAACGCAGCCGTCTTCCGGACCAAGGAAATCCTGGAGGAAGGCGTTAAAAAGATCGACGCGATATGGCGCGCGCTGGATGACGTCCGGATTGAGGACCGCTCCATGATCTGGAACTCGGATCTGGTCGAGGGGCTGGAACTTCAGAACCTGATGATCAACGCCATGACGACCATCCATTCGGCCCGCGCCCGCCAGGAAAGCCGGGGCGCCCACGCGCATGAGGACTATCCGGACCGCGATGACGAGAATTGGATGAAACACACGCTGGCCTGGATCGACGGCGAGGGCAAGGTCACCATCGATTACCGCCCGGTCCACACCTGGACGTTGACGGACGAGGTTGAATACATCGAGCCAAAGGCCCGGGTCTATTAAGGCCCGGGTCTGTTAAGGCCGGGGTAAGAGGAGCAGAAAAATGGTTGAATTGAGCCTGCCCGCCAACTCGAAGATCAAACCGGGCAAAACCTTCAAGGCGCCCGAAGGGGCGGGCGGCGTCAAGAAATTCAAGATTTACCGCTGGGATCCGGATACGGGCGAGAACCCGCGCCTGGACACGTTCGAGGTGGATTTGGACAAGTGCGGCCCGATGGTTTTGGACGCTTTGCTCAAAATCAAAAACGAGATGGACTCATCCCTCACCTTCCGCCGGTCCTGCCGGGAAGGCGTGTGCGGGTCCTGCGCGTTCAACATTGATGGCGTCAACACGCTGGCCTGCACCAAGGCGATCATGGACGTCAAAGGCGATTGTCATATCTATCCCCTGCCGCACATGCCGGTGGTGAAAGACCTCGTGCCGGATCTGAACGTGCCCTACGCCCAGTTGAAATCGATTGAACCGTGGCTTCGGGCCGACACGCCCGCGCCGAACCGGGAGCGGCTTCAATCGCCGGAGGAACGCGAAAAGCTGGACGGCCTGTGGGAATGCATCTTATGCTTTTCCTGTCAGACGTCATGCCCCAGCTACTGGTGGAACGGCGACCGTTACCTGGGCCCGGCCGTGCTGTTGCAGGCATATCGCTGGATCGCGGACAGCCGGGACGAGGCCACCGGAAAGCGGCTGGACAACCTGAACGACCCGTTCCGGCTTTACCGCTGCCACACCATCATGAACTGCACGAACACATGCCCAAAGGGCTTGAACCCCGGCAAGGCCATCGCCGAGATCAAGAAGTCCCTGGCGCAACGGGCGGGGTGATCGAAAAAATCCCGCCCGCCCGCGCGGGAATGACCGGAAAGTTCAGTTCATCCCGTTTTCCCGAGACGTGTCCCGCCGGCCGACTTCAATCAAGCCCTCAAGCCTGTGACTTTTCCCCAAGCGCGGAATCTCCAACGTGACGACCGCCTTGACCGTGTCCGTCCCGTCAAGGCCGCCGTTCGCCAACGCCTCGCGCACGGCGGCCTCGATCTCCCGCTGAGCGGTGACGCCGACAGTCTTCAAAAACTTCCTTACCTGCATGTTGAAATGATCTTCATCCATTGTGACGCTCCTTCATCCATGAGCGGCCGGAAGAGTAGAAACGCCTTGGCCCCCTGTCCATGACGGAAATGGGTCTCGCCCTCACTTGAATCGGCCCGCTATGGAACTGCGGTGCTTTTGACCCGTTGAGGACACGCCGATGTAACGCCCGCCTCATTTCGACATGCCGGACATGAACGATCAGTTGGCCCTGGTCAACGCGTTCAACTTCGCGGCCCTGGTCAGTCATGGCCCCGATGGTTTCATCGCCACGCATCTGCCGCTGCGGATCGAATACGGAGAAAGCGGGGACCCGGCCTTGATCGGACATATGGCGAGGGCCAATCCGCATGTAAGGTTGCTGGATGGAAAAACCGAAGCGCTCGCCATCTTTCAAGGCGAGCATGGCTATATTTCGCCGCGTTATTACGTGAATGACCGGCTGGCGCCGGCCTGGAATTATTCCAGCGTTTACGTGGAAGGCCGCCCCGCCGCCGTGACGGATGAGGCGGAAACGCGACGTGTGCTGGATGAATTGACGGCGGCCATGGAAGGAATGCGTCCCGCCCCCTGGTCGGCTGACGAACTCGAACTGGACTTCATGCGCGCTCAGATGAAAGGGTTGGTCGTCTTTCGCATGCTGGTAACCAGGATCGAGGGCAAACGGAAACTGTCACAGAACCGCAAGCCCGCAGATCAAGCCGCCGCCATCGCCGCGTTGGACGCCCGGGGACGGGCGGGGGACGCAGCTCTCGCGGCGGACATGCGCCGGGCGCTCGGCGTCAAGGAAGGAACTTGAACGGCTTCCGCCCGCAGGATGGCCGTGCCGTTTCATGTTTTGCCTTCACCCCGGTTCCGGGAAATCCGGCGGTCTCAAGGCCAAGGCAACCACCCCCGCCGCCGCGTTGTTCCGCGCGGGGCGCGAAAATTGACCCTGGGGATCGTTCAAAATTCAGCTTTCCCCGCCCAAGCCGTCCGTTATGCAGCCCGGCCGCGCACGGGACTCACGGAAAGGCTGAACAAGGAGTTTTCCGATTCCCAATTCAACAGGGTCTTGATACCCCCGAAGACCCAGCGTCATCCCGTTATGCCCATCAGCCGGTTGGGCTCGATATGTACCGAACATTCGATCCCACCATGTGACGTTGAAGCCGAAGTTGCTGTTGGTCTCCTCCATGCGCGCCGAGTGGTGCACCCGATGCATGTCCGGCGTCACCAAAATCAGGCGCAACACCCGATCCAGCCAGCCCGGCAGGCGCAGGTTCGCATGATTGAACAGACTGGTGGCGTTCAACACGATCTCGAATAAAACGACGGCGGCGGCGGGCGCCCCCAACAAAACGACGGCGGCGATCTTGATGGCGATGGACAGGACGATTTCGACGGGATGAAAACGCCCGCCGGACGAGACGTCCAAATCCAGGTCCGTGTGATGCATCCGGTGCAGGCGCCAGAGAATGGGAACATGGTGAAACATCATGTGCTGCAGATAGATGATCAAATCCAACATCAAGATCGCGCCGGCCACCGCGACGGGCTCCGGCGCGGTGACGAGGTTGAACAGGCCGACGCCCTGACTAGCGGCCCACAAAGCGGCCCCAACAGGCAACAGCGGCACAAGAAACCGGACGATGACCGTATCCAGGGCGATGATCGAGGCGTTGATGACCCAGCGGCGCGCGCGCGTTTCCCGGCGAACGCGCTTGGGCCATATGGCCTCCAACGTCATCATCACGGCGACCATGGCGGCGAAGCAGCCGAAACGCAGCGCCGGCTCGTTCGTCAAAATCCAGTCAAACAAATTTCCGTCTTTCTTCCGTTTAGAATCCAGCTTTGAATTTTGTTGGTGTAGAGTAACCGAAGACACGCCTCTTGTCGCCCCGTGGCCAATCGTCAAACCAAGGCGGCGTCAGTGGATGACAAGGTGTCCGCCGGAGAGGAACACAACCCTATCCGGCATGTAGGAACGCGCGACCCGGCCTGGCACGCCAAACCTCCAACAGGGACGGATGATGAGCCTAACCAGCCTTTTGAGCGCCCGCGTTCGCGATGACCGGCCCCTTCGGATCGGCATTGTCGGCGTGGATTTTTCCGTCCGCGGATTTTTGAGCGCCGCCTCGCGCCAGCCCGGTTTCCACATCGTGGCCTTGGCGGCCGACAGCGGGGCGAGCGCCTCCCGAACGCTCCTGGACGCCGGATGGCCGTCATCAAAAATCACCACTTGTTCCATGGCCAAAGCCCTTGCCGGCGGCCAGACCCTCGCGACGGAGGACGCCGCGCGCCTGATTGACGCGGGCGGCCTGGAAATCGTCGTCATCGCCGAACCGTCCGTTCCAAAAGCCGTCAGTCTGGCTCGCGCCGCCGTCGAACGGGGCCGCCACGTCATTATGCTGAACGCCCTTGCGGACGCCTTGGTCGGACCCTTGCTGGCAAGAGACGCCATTCGGAAGAACGTCATATACAGCCTTGGCTCGGGGTCGCCCGCAGCTATCGCCTGCGATCTGGTCGATTGGGCGCGCCTCAATGGTTTGGAGGTGACCTCCGCGGGCTTTATCTCCGGCCGCGACTCCACCACCGGCCAAATGGCTCAACTGGCCAGCCTCGCGAACGCCACCGGGTTAACCCTGCCCGACACGCCCAATTCTTGCGTGATGACCACGGTCCGCGACTTGTTAAAAACCGCCGTTCCCAAACCGGCGGGGGGTCAACTCTCCGCATCCGGGCAATTGACGCACGTTCGGTTATCGGATACGGACCTCGAAACGGTGGAGTTTCCGGGGAGTATGCGGGCCTTCGCCGTCTACGAAGCGCCGACGAAGGCGGTCCGGAAGATTCTGAAAGACCAAGGCGCCGTTCTAACCTCATCGGGCGTATACGGCGCTCACGTGAGAACCGCCTCATTCTCGGGCGTCGAACTCGGCGTTTCCATCGCTCAAATCGGCTTGTTGGGCGCGCCCGCCGCCTCGCCGCGCGCGTTGCAAGCCGATCTGGCCGCAGAAGCGGCGGAAAGTCTGAAACCGGGCGAGGCCTTCCCCTCCATTATGGAGAGCATTACGGCGCGTCTGCTGCCGGCCCGAAAAGCACAGGACATGAACGCCGTCCCGCTGGGTTTGCTGCCCCTGGTCACCTTGAAGCAAGCCATACGGCCGGGCCGCGTTATCCGCTGGGAAGATGTCGAGTGGGAAGATGCCGAGAAAGGCGATACGGACGAGGTCCGCCTCTATCGCCGCGAGATGGAGTCCCTGTTCCTGCCGAGACGTTCCACGGTCACAACGCCGGCGCCGGCCAAGGTTTCCGAAGACCGCGCGTCTGCAGGCGCCCCGCCGCCCAAGCCCGATTCGCGACCCAGTCAGGCCCGCGTTTCCGGCCGCGGCTAACACGCCCGTCTCAAAGCCCCGCCCCGGCGCCGTTGATGGACGCGCTCCGTCATCCGGCGTAATCTTTATTGTTCTCATCCGAGACCAAAACAAGCGGAGATTGAACTTACGTGTTCGTCGTCAACGAACCCATCGACGCCTATCGCGGAATGCTGGAGGACGAGACCGTCCATCCGGACCCAGCGCAAGCGCGTGCGGTCGGCGCGCTTCAACTGCTTTACGAGAATCTTCAGGACTACAGCCAGCAGATGGGCCGGACCGGCTGGCGCCAACGGCTGGGTTTCGGGAAAAAGAAACTGCCGACGCCAAAGGGTCTTTACATGTGGGGCGGGGTTGGACGCGGCAAGACCATGTTGATGGACCTGTTCTACGAAAACGCCGCGATATCGGAACGCAAGCACGTTCACTTCCACGCTTTCATGCAAGAAGTGCATAAACGGGTGCACGCCTTCCGTGAGGCCCAGAAAGCGGGCAAGGCCGCCCAATCCAAAGACCCGCTGCCGGCGTTGGCGAAGGTTATCGTCGATCAGGCGTGGCTGCTTTGCTTTGACGAGTTCCACGTCACCGATATTGCGGACGCCATGATTCTGGGACGGCTGTTCGAAACACTGTTCGAGGCGGGCGTCGTCGTCGTGGCGACGTCCAACCGGCATCCAGAGGATTTATACAGGGACGGCCTGCAGCGCGACCGTTTCTTGCCCTTTATCAATCTGTTCATGGAAAAGATGGACGTCCTGGAATTGGATAATGGCGTCGACTACCGGCTGGAGCGTCTGCGCGCCCTGAACTCTTACATGACGCCCGCCGATGACGACGCGGAACAGCGGTTGAAAACCGGGTTCCGTGACCTGACGCTCTGCGCCGAGGCGCGCCCGGTGAGACTGATGGCGAACGGCCGGGACGTGCCCCTGTCTCTCGCCGCGGAAGGCGTCGCCTATTCCAGCTTCGAGGAGCTCTGCGGCCGGCCCCTGGGGCCCGGCGACTATCTGGCGATCGCCGGGCGGTTCCATACGGTGTTCATCCGCGGCGTGCCGAAACTGGGGCCGGAAAACCGCAACCAGGCGAAACGCTTCGTCACGCTGATCGACGCGCTCTATGACGCGCGCGCCAATGTGGTGATCAGCGCGGACGCGCCCCCGCAGGAACTCTACACGGAAGGAGACGGCGCGTTTGAGTTTGAACGCACGGTCTCCCGCCTGATGGAGATGCAGGCCGAGGATTACATCGCCCAGCCGCATAATCCCGAACGCCAGGCCGCATGACCGGATTCGGAGACGTTTCCGGACGCGCGGCTGCCTCTGGCCCATCCACGCGCGCTCAAAAGTCTGGCGCGTCTCATGCAACGGCCCCGCGTGTTGCCCTTTCCCGCGAAAGGGAGTACCACAATTCTCGGCTGTTTGCGCCGGACGGGAGCGCGGTGCGCCAGCAGGGACGGCGGCGGGCATGGTTGATCGGCGTCTTCCTCAACTCGCGATCTGGATTGGAGGGGCTCTGATGGCACGAAATAAGATTGCGCTGATCGGCGCGGGCAACATCGGCGGCACGCTGGCGCACTTGGCCGGCTTAAAGGAACTGGGCGACGTCGTCTTATTCGACATCGCCGAGGGCGTTCCCCAGGGCAAAGCGCTGGATTTGGTCGAGAGTTCGCCGGTCGAGGGCTTTGACTCCGTCATGACCGGGGCCAACAGCTACGACGCCATCGCGGGCGCCGATGTTTGCATCGTCACCGCCGGCGTGGCGCGGAAACCCGGCATGAGCCGCGACGATCTGATCGGCATTAACACCAGCGTCATGAAGCAGGTCGGCGAAGGCGTTAAAAAGAATGCGCCGAACGCCTTTGTCATCTGCATCACCAACCCGCTGGACGCCATGGTGCAAGTGCTTCAAGAAGCCTCCGGCCTGCCAGCCGGGAAAGTCGTCGGCATGGCCGGCGTGCTGGACAGCGCCCGGTTCCGCTACTTCCTGGCCGAGGAATTCAACGTCTCCGTCGAAGACGTCACCGCCTTCGTGCTGGGCGGCCACGGCGACACCATGGTGCCGTCGATCCGCTACTCCACCGTCGCGGGCATTCCGGTCCCCGACTTGATCAAGATGGGCTGGTCCACTCAAGAAAAAATCGACGCGATCGTCAAGCGCACGCGGGGCGGCGGCGGCGAGATCGTCGCGTTGCTGAAAACCGGCTCCGCCTTTTACGCCCCGGCGTCCTCCGCTATCGCCATGGCGGACTCGTATCTCAAGGACAAGAAACGCGTCATGCCCTGCGCCGCATACCTTAGCGGCCAATATGGCGTTGACGGCATTTACGTCGGCGTGCCGGTCGTGATTGGCGAGGGCGGCGTCGAACGCATCGTTGAGATTGAGCTGGACGCCGAGGAAAAAGCCAATTTCGACGTTTCGGTCGCGGCCGTAAAGGAACTGGTCGAGATAACCAGGAAGGCGGGCTGAACCGGGGATGGACGTCTTCGGGCGCAACCCGCCCGCCCGAAGACCCGGCAGGAGAGGTCTAACATGAATATCCACGAGTATCAGGGCAAGGAACTCCTGAGAAAATACGGGGTGGCGACGCCGAAAGGCGGGGTCGCCCGCACGCCGGAAGAAGCCGTCAGACAAGCGGAGGAACTGGGCGGCCCGGTCTGGGTCGTGAAATCCCAGATACACGCCGGTGGCCGCGGCGCGGGGCGCTTCAAAGACGATCCCGGCGGCAAGGGCGGCGTGCGCGTCTCCAAGTCCATCGGCGAGGTGAAAGCCAACGCCGAGGCCATGCTGGGCCGGACCCTGGTCACCAAGCAGACCGGCGAGGCGGGTAAGGAAGTCAAACGCCTCTATATCGAGGACGGCTGCGACATTGCCCGCGAACTGTACCTCGGCATGTTGCTGGACCGCGAGACGTCCCGCCTTACGATCATGGCCTCGACCGAGGGCGGCATGGAAATCGAGGAGGTCGCCCGCGAAACGCCCGAGAAGATCATCAAAGTGCGGATCGATCCGATCACCGGCGTTCAGCCCTACCATGCGCGCAAGATCGCGTTCGGTCTGGGCCTTGAGGGCGCGCAGGTGAAATCCTGCGTCACGTTCGTCATGGCGCTCTACCGGGCCTATTGCGACACGGATTGCTCGTTGGTGGAAATCAACCCGCTGGTCGTCACCGGATCCGGCGACGTCGTCGCGCTCGACGCCAAAATGAACTTCGACGACAACGCGCTATTCCGTCAAAAGGACGTGGACGCGATGCGCGATGAGGACGAAGAAGATCCCATGGAACTTCGCGCCGCCAAGCACGAACTGAACTACATCAAGCTAGACGGCTCCATCGGCTGCATGGTGAACGGCGCGGGCCTGGCCATGGCGACCATGGACATCATCCAGCTGGTCGGCGGCTCGCCCGCGAACTTTCTGGACGTGGGCGGCGGCGCCACGAAAGAGCGCGTCACCGAAGCCTTCAAGATCATTCTCTCCGATCCCAACGTCGAGGGCATCCTGGTCAACATCTTCGGCGGCATCATGCGCTGCGACGTGATCGCCGAAGGCGTCGTGGCCGCGGCCAGGGAGGTCAGCCTAAACGTGCCTCTGGTCGTCCGTCTGGAAGGCACCAACGTCGAAAAAGGCAAGCGGATTCTGGCTGACAGCGGCTTGCCCATCAAATCCGCCGATAATCTGTCGGACGCGGCGCGGAAGATCGTCGCCGCCGTGAAGGAGGCATAAACCATGGCCGTTCTCGTAAACTCCGGCACCAGAGTGATCTGCCAGGGATTCACCGGCGCGCAGGGCACTTTCCACTCCGAACAAGCCATCGCCTACGGCACGAAAATGGTCGGCGGCGTGACGCCGGGCAAGGGCGGCTCCAAACATTTGGATCTGCCGGTGTTCGACACGGTGGCCGACGCGGTTGATAAAACGGGCGCCGACGCATCGGTGATCTACGTGCCGCCGCCCTTCGCGGCCGATGCGATCATGGAAGCTATTGATGCGGAAATCCCGCTGGTCTGTTGCATCACCGAAGGTATTCCAGTGATGGACATGATCGCCGTGAAACGTGCGCTGCAAACCTCCAATACTCGGCTGATCGGCCCGAATTGTCCGGGAGTCATCACGCCCGGCGAGTGTAAAATCGGCATCATGCCGGGCCATATCCACAAACCGGGCAAGGTGGGCGTCGTGTCCCGTTCGGGCACGCTGACCTACGAGGCCGTCGCGCAAACAACCGCCGCCGGTTTAGGTCAAACCACCTGCATCGGCATCGGCGGAGACCCGGTGAACGGCACCGGCTTCGTCGACGCGCTGACCATGTTCATCGAGGACGACGCCACGGAAGCCATCGTCATGATTGGCGAGATCGGCGGATCGGCGGAAGAAGACGGCGCGGAACTTCTGAAAGCGTCCGGCTGCAAGAAACCGGTTGTCGGTTTCATCGCCGGACGCACGGCCCCTCCGGGCCGGCGTATGGGGCACGCCGGGGCCATCATTTCCGGCGGCAAGGGCGGCGCGGAAGACAAGATCGCCGCCATGAAGGGCGCGGGCGTTCATGTCGTCGACAGCCCGGCCGATATCGGCGCCAGAATGGCCGAGATCTTTCCGGGCTGAGTCAATTGCTCCGAAGACCGGCTCGCATGAAACGCGGCGCATCCGCGACCCGCGCCGGGCTGCGGGCGTAACCGTCTTTAAACAAATAAAAAAAGCTTCAATGCGGGCGCTTCTTCCTCATATGATCCCAAGAGCATGACCACATAGGGGAGGGCGCGCCGGCAAGCGGCGCGCCGTATCGCATGAGCCACGCCGATCTCGACCCTTCGCAATTTCTGTATACGGGCAACGCCGTCTATATTGCCGAACTCTACGAACGCTACCAGGACGACCCGGGCGGCGTTGATCTCCAGTGGCAGGAATTCTTCAAAGATCTGGAAGACGACCGCCGGATTGTCAGCCGGGAACAGGAAGGCGCCAGTTGGTCGCCAGCCGACGGCCGCGTCATTGGCGGCACGGAGGTCTCCTCATTGTCCGAGCAAATGCACGGCGATGACGATAGCCGCCCTCCCGAGGAAGCCCGCAACTTCCGCGGCGCCAGGCGCGTCAGCGGCGCCAAGGTGCGCGAAGCCACAATGGACAGTATCCGCGCCCTGATGCTGATCCGGGCCTATCGGGTGCGCGGTCATTTGCATGCGAACACCGATCCTCTTGGCTTGACGCCGCCGGAAAATCACCCCGAGCTCGATCCCGCGACTTATGGCTTCACGGAAAAGGACATGGACCGCGAGATCTTCATCAACTACGTGCTGGGGCTGGAAACCGCCACCGTGCGCGAGATTGTGCGGATACTTCAGGAAACATACTGCGGGTCCATCGGCCTTGAGTTCATGCACATCCAGGACCCGGAAGAGAAAACCTGGCTGCAAGAACGCATTGAGCGTATTCACAACCAGACCACCTTCACCAAGGAAGGCAAGAAGGCGATCCTCAACCGTCTGATCGAAACGGAGGGGTTTGAGCGCTATTTGGACAAGAAATTCACCGGCACCAAACGCTTCGGCCTGGACGGCGGGGAAAGCCTGGTTCCGGCCATGGAGCAGATATTCAAGCGCGGCTCGCAACTGGGCCTGGAGGAAGTCGTGCTCGGCATGGCCCACCGGGGCCGCTTGAACGTTCTGGCCAACGTCATGTCGAAACCGTTTCAGGCGATCTTCCACGAATTCCAGGGCGGCGCGTCGAAGCCCGAGGACGTCGGCGGATCGGGCGATGTGAAGTATCACCTGGGCGCCAGCGCGGACCGGTCCTTTGACGGACGTTCCGTTCACCTGTCCCTCACGGCCAACCCGTCGCACCTGGAATGCGTGAACACTGTTTGCCTGGGTAAGGTACGCGCCAAACAGCGCCAGAAGAACGACAGCGAGATGGAAAAAGTCGCGACCCTGCTGTTACACGGCGACGCGGCTTTCGCCGGTCAGGGCCTGGTGCCGGAGGCTCTCGAACTCAGCCAACTCTACGGCTACCAGACGGGCGGCACGATCCATATCATCATCAACAACCAGATCGGTTTCACCACCAATCCGAAGCAGCACCGCTCGTCGCCCTATTGCTCGGACGTGGCCAAGATGGTGGCGGCGCCCATCTTCCACGTGAATTCCGATGATGTGGAAGCGGCCGTGCATTGCGCACGGATCGCCATTGAATACCGCCAACGGTTCAAAAAGGACGTGGTCGTCGATTTGATCTGTTACCGCCGCCACGGCCACAACGAAGGAGATGAGCCGACGTTCACCCAGCCGAAAATGTACAACGCCATCGCCAGGCATCCGACCACGCTGAACATGTACGCGCAGCGGCTGATCAAGGAAAAGGTCATGTCGGAAGACGAGATCAAGGGTCAGATCAAGGAATTCTCCAGCCAGCTCGACGCGGCCTTCGAGGCCGCCGCCGGCTACAAGGCCAACAAGGCCGACTGGCTGGACGGCAAATGGGCCGGCCTTTCTCTGGCGACCAACGACGCCCGGCGCGGCAAGACCGGCGTCAACATGGATTTCTTGAAAGAAGTCGGCGCGTCGCTCACCAGTGTTCCGGAAAACTTCAACCTGCATTCCAAAATCAAACGCCAGTTGGACGCCAAGCGGAAGATGATCGACACTGGCGAAGGTATTGATTGGGCGACGGCGGAAGCGCTGGCGTTCGGCACTCTGCTTCTGGAAGGTCATCCGGTCCGGTTGTCGGGCCAGGACTCGGAGCGCGGCACCTTCTCGCAGCGCCACGCCGTGCTGATCGATCAGGAGAACGAAGACCGCTTCACGCCGTTGAACAACATCCGCTTTGGCCAGGCGCCGTTCGAGGTGTTGAATTCACCTCTGTCCGAAGCTGGCGTGCTGGGTTTTGAGTACGGCTATTCCCTGGCCGAGCCTCAGACCCTCACCCTTTGGGAAGCGCAATTCGGCGACTTCGCCAACGGGGCTCAAGTGATCATCGATCAGTTCATCTCATCCGGTGAAACCAAGTGGCTTCGCATGTCGGGCGTCGTCATGCTGTTGCCTCACGGTTATGAAGGCCAGGGGCCGGAACACTCCTCGGCGCGGCTTGAGCGCTATCTTCAGAATTCGGCGGATGATAACTGGCAGGTCTGTAACGTGACGTCGCCCGCCAACTACTTCCATGCGTTACGCCGCCAGATTCGACGGGATTTCCGGAAACCGCTGATTCTGATGACGCCGAAGTCTCTCCTGCGCCACAAGCGCTGCGTCTCGCGCCTGGAAGAGATGGGGGCGGACGCCACCTTCCACCGCGTGCTATGGGACGACGGCAAGGACGGGCTGGCCGCGCCCGCCAAGATCAAGCGCGTCGTGCTGTGCGCCGGCAAGGTCTATTATGACCTGTTGGAGGAACGCGAGGCGCGTGGCGTCAAGGATGTTTATCTGATGCGTTTGGAGCAACTTTTTCCGTTCCCGAAATCGGCGCTTCTGGAAGAATTGAAACCGTTCAAGAACGCGGAAATCATGTGGTGTCAGGAAGAACCCCGCAACATGGGTTCCTGGTCCTACGTGCTGGAGCCGCTGTTGGAGGTAATGGACGAGCTTGGCAAGGATCAACGCCTGCCCAGCTATTCAGGGCGCGGCCCGGCGGCGTCACCGGCGACCGGTCTCGCCAAGCGTCACGCCGACGAACAAAAATCCCTGATCGGCGCGGCGTTGACCCCGCCGGGGAAAACACGGGGCAAGCGCTGAGCCGCGTCCCCGCCCTGGTCGCATGAGGATGAAGGAACACTTCCATGGCCATTGAAGTAAACGTCCCGGCGCTGGGTGAGAGCGTTACCGAGGCGATCGTCGCCAAATGGTTCAAGGCCCCCGGCGACGCCGTCGCCCGGGACGAGCCTTTGTGTGAACTGGAAACCGACAAGGTAACGGTCGAGGTCAACGCGCCCGCTGCGGGCGCGATGGGCGGCATCGTCGCCGGGGAAGGAGCGGAAGTCGCCGTCGGCGCGCTGCTGTGCACCCTGGACGAGGGCTCCGCCGGAACCGCCCCCGCCGCTGCTCCATCCCCCCCCGCCACGGCGGCGGTTGCTCCGGCGTCTGGCGGGAACGCCGTGGAAATCCTCACGCCGGTGATGGGCGAATCGGTTTCCACGGGCACGCTGGGCGCCTGGGCCAAAAAGGCCGGCGACGCGGTTGACGCGGATGAACTGCTGGTCGAGGTCGAAACGGACAAGGTGACCATCGAGGTGAACGCGCCAACCGCCGGCGTCCTGGCGGCCATCGAGTTTGATCAAGGCGCGGAAGTCGGCCCCGGCCAGCGGATTGGCGTGATGACGGCGGGCGCCCCGGCGGCGAAACCCGCCGCGTCCGCTCCCGCCTCGGCGTCCGCTCCCGCCTCGGCGCCCGCTCCCGCCCCGCCGCCCGCTCCCGCCCCGCCGCCCGCTCCCGCCCCGGCGGCGTCCCCCGGCGTTCCCGTTGGCGGCAAGGCGACGGCGCCGTTGTCCCCAGCGGTTCGCAAACTGGTCGAGGACAACAATCTGGATCCCGGCAAGATCCAGGGCACGGGTCCCAAAGGCCGGATCACCAAAGGCGACGTGATGCGCGCGATACAGGCGGGCACGGCCGCCAAAACACCGGGTGGCGCGCCGGCGGGTCTTTTCTCTCCGCCACCGTCGATCGACAACATGTTCGCGCCCGCGGCCGCCGCGCGCCCCGACAACCCGCTGGAAGAACGGGTCAAGATGACCAAGCTGCGCAAGGTTATCGCCACGCGCCTGAAAGAGGCGCAAAACACAGCCGCCATGTTGACCACCTGGAACGAGGTGGACATGGGTTCGGTGATGGAGCTTCGGAACCACTACAAGGACGCGTTCGAGAAGAAACACGGGGCCCGCATGGGTTTCATGTCGTTTTTTGTCCGCGCGGCGTGCATCGCGCTGAAGGAATGGCCGGCGGTGAACGCAGAAATCTTCGGCGACGAGATCGTCTATAAGAACTATTACAACATCGGTGTGGCCGTGGGATCGCCCAAGGGGCTGGTCGTGCCGGTGCTGCGCGACGCGGACGAAATGACATTCTCGGGGATTGAGGGCACCATCGCCAACTTCGGCAAGCGCGCCCGGGACGGCAAGTTGGGCATTGACGAGATGCAGGGCGGCACCTTCACCATCTCGAACGGCGGGGTGTTCGGGTCTTTGAACTCCATGCCGATCCTCAACATGCCGCAGTCCGCCATTCTGGGCATGCACAAAATTCAAAAGCGCCCCATGGCGTGTGGCGACAATATTGAAGTCCGCCCCATGATGTATTTGGCCCTCAGCTATGATCACCGGATCGTCGATGGCCGCGAAGCCGTCTCGTTCCTGGTGCGCGTCAAGGAATGCATCGAGGATCCACAGAGGATTCTGTTGGACGTATAGTCATTCGCGTCATTCCCGCGAAAGCGGGAATCCAGACCGGCCGGAAGCTGGGTCTCCGTCTTCGCGGAGATGACAAGACGGGAGAAAACAAGCGATGAGCGACGATTACGATCTGGTGGTTATCGGGGCTGGACCCGGCGGGTATGTGGCGGCGATCCGCGCGGCGCAATTGGGGTTGAGGACGGCGATTGTCGAAGGCCGCGGCCGTTTGGGCGGCACGTGCCTGAACGTCGGCTGTATCCCGTCGAAAGCCATGCTGCAATCATCCCATCATTACGAAATGGCGGCGCGCGATTTCGCGTCCCACGGCATCGACGTCTCGGGACTGAAGCTGAACCTGAAACAGATGATGGCCCGGAAATCCAAAGTGGTCGATGACCTTACTAGCGGCGTCGCGTTCTTGATGAAGAAGAACAAAGTAGACGTTCACGAGGGTTGGGGAACGATTGCCGGCGCCGGTGAGGTTTCCGTGAAGCCCGCGGGCAAGGGCGGGAAGGCGGTCACGCTCGGGACCAGAAACATTCTGATCGCGACGGGCTCCGACACGACCCCGCTGCCGGGTGTCGAAATTGACGAGAAGCAAATCGTTTCGTCAACCGGCGCGCTGAATCTCGCCAAGGTGCCCAGGAAAATGGCCGTGATTGGCGCGGGCGTCATCGGGCTAGAGTTGGGCTCCGTCTGGCGGCGTCTTGGCGCGGAGGTGACCGTTGTCGAGTACCTGGATGCGGTGCTGCCGGGCATGGATGGCGAGGTCTCCAAACAGATGAGGCGCATCCTGGGAAAACAGGGCGTCGCCTTCAAGATGGCCACCAAGGTAACCGGAGCCAGGAAAACCAAGACATCCGTCACCCTTTCCATGGAACCGCGCGATGGCGGCGGCGCGGAGGAAATGAAGGTGGATACGGTTCTCGTTTCCATCGGTCGCCGTCCCTATACGGAAGGGCTGGGTCTGGAGAATATCGGCCTGAGGACCACGGATCGCGGTTTCTTGGAGGTCGATGAGGATTTCCAAACGGACGTCGAGGGCGTCTACGCCATCGGTGACGTCATCGGCGGCATGATGCTGGCGCATAAGGCGGAGGAAGAGGGCGTCGTCTGCGTTGAGATCATGGCCGGCCAGACGGGCCACATCGACTATAACGCCGTTCCCGGCGTCGTCTATACCCATCCGGAAGTCGCCAACGTCGGCAAGACGGAAGAGCAACTTAAGCAAGCCGGCGTCAAGTATCGCGTCGGTAAGTTTCCCTTCACGGCCAACAGCCGGGCGCGCTGCAACGCCGATACGGACGGCTTCGTCAAAATCATCGCGGACGAGGCGACGGACGCCATCCTGGGCGCCCACATCATTGGCCCTGCGGCCGGCGACTTGATCCAGGAGGTGATCAACGTCATGGAGTTCGGCGGCTCCTCGGAAGATCTGGCGCGCATTTGTCACGGCCATCCGGGTCTGCCCGAAGCGGTCAAGGAAGCGGCGCTCGGCGTGGACGGACGCGCCATCCATATCTGAACGGGTGTGCGCTTGAGGAGAGGGCGGGGCGGTTGACCGGGCGGCGGTTCACAGCCGCGCCGTTTCCTTCCGTCAGGACAAGCCCCTAGGGGTATAACCGTATTCCAAACCCGGCGTCTCCCATCCAAAATTAACGATCATTGTAGTTTAGCCGGACTGTATTGGCCACGAAAGAGGCTCTGCGGCGGGACGACAGAATGATCTACATTGTCGATGACGACGCCGCCGTTCGAGAGTCGCTTCAGGTTATTCTGGAGATCAGCGGCCACGATGTGCGCTCATTCCCGTCCGGCGAGGCGTTCTTTGACGCCCTTCCGGAACTTCCCAAAGGCTGCTTGCTGCTGGATCTGCAAATGCCCGGCATGCACGGCCTGGAACTCCTGGCGCATTTGCGGTCCATCGGACATGACTTGAAGGTCTTTATCATGACCGGCGCGGCGGAAGACTCCGACCGCCGCCGGGCCGCCCGCCTGGGGGCCGCCCAAATCTTCGACAAACCCTTCGATCCAATGAACCTTTGCGGCATCGTGACGGAAGCCGTGTCCGGCCCGGCTCCATCGCCCGCACGTTACTAATCCATCATTTTTTCAGCCGATTTTTTCTGCGTCATGCTTGCGTAACGGCGCCTTGCGGCCTAAATCGCCTGCGATGCCTGGAATGATCGAAATCACCAACCTGACGAAGCGTTTTGGTCCCGTGCTCGCGGTGGACGGCGTTTCGATGTCCGTCGAGCGCGGCGAGGTGCTGGGATTTCTTGGTCCCAACGGGGCCGGGAAATCCACCACCATGAAAATGGTCACCGGCTATATGCCGCCGACCGCCGGATCGGCCGCCGTGCTGGGTCACGACGTCGTGACGGAACCTTTGGCCGTGAAACGCGTGATTGGGTATCTGCCGGAAGGGGCACCGGGCTATGGCGACATGACGGCGCGGGCGTTTCTGACGTTCATCGCGGAAATCCGCGGCTACGGCGGGGCGGAACGCGCCAAACGCGTCGACCGGGTAAATGAACTCGCCAACCTGCGCGAAGTCATCGACCGCCCTGTGGAAACGCTGTCCAAAGGCTACAAGCGCCGTGTCGGTCTGGCCCAGGCCATCCTGCACGATCCGGACGTATTGATCATGGATGAACCGACGGACGGGCTGGATCCGAACCAGAAGCACCAGGTCCGCGAACTGATCAAATCCATGGCCGAGGACAAGGCCATCATCATCTCGACCCACATTCTGGAAGAGGTGGAGGCGGTTTGCACCCGCGCGACGATCATCGCCCACGGCCGTGTGCTGGCCGACGGCACGCCGAGGGAACTGGTCGCGCGCGCCGCCAATCACAACACGGTCGTCGTGCGAACCCAGCGGCCCTTGGACACTGCGGTCATTGCCGGCCTGAAATCCATCTCCGGCGTCGCCGGCGTTCAACAAGCCCCCGGCGCCGGCGAATGCCTGATCAAACCCGAATCCGGCGTGTCGGTCGCCCTGCCCGTGGCGGACCTGTTACGCGCCAAGGGCGTCGCGCCGGATGAGCTTTACGTGGAAAAGGGCGCGCTGGATCAGGTTTTCCGCGACATCACGGCGGACGATCAGGGACTCAAGCGGGCCGCCCAATGACTGGCGCGCTCGTTAATGTACGGATCGTCGCCAAACGCGAGTTGGGGGGCTACTTCGCCACGCCCCTGGCGCTTGTCTTCATCGTCATCTTCCTGGCGCTGACCGGCGCCTTCACGTTCTACCTGGGCGGGTTCTTCAGCCGCGGTCAGGCTGATCTGCGTTCTTTTTTCCAGTTCCACCCTTGGCTTTATCTGATCCTGATCCCGGCTGTTTCCATGAGGCTTTGGGCGGAAGAACGCAAAAGCGGCGCCATTGAACTTTTGATGACGCTTCCCGTCACCACCGCGCAAGCGGTACTGGGTAAGTTCCTCGCCGCCTGGGCTTTTTGCGGAATCGCGTTGGTTCTGACATTTCCCATCTGGCTTACCGTGAACTACCTGGGCGCGCCGGATAACGGCGTCATCGCCGCGGGTTATGTGGGCAGCTTCCTGATGGCGGGCGGTTTCATCGCCATCGGCTCGGCCATGTCGGCGACCACGAAAAATCAGGTCATCGCCTTCATCATCGCCGCCGCGGTCTGCTTCCTGTTCACCATGTCGGGCCTCGACATCGTACTGAGTTTCTTCCATGCCTGGGCGCCGCCCCTGATTGTCGATACGATCGCCAGCCTAAGCTTCCTGACGCGCTTCGAGGCCGTCACCAAGGGCGTCATCGACATCCGCGACGTCATCTATTTCATCTCGCTGATCGGCTTTTGGCTGTTCGTCAACGTCATCGCCGTTGAGTTGAAGAAGTCGGCGTAAGGGAAATGGCGGGGATGAGCGCGCTAAAAACCATCGACCAGAACCGCTTGGGCCTCATCGGCGTCGCACTTGCCGCCATTCTGTTCCTGGCCGTCAACGTCTTCGCGGGGCTGACGTTCCGTTCCGGGCAGCTGGACCTGACGGAACGCGGGCTGTTTACGCTTTCGGACGCGACCGAACAGGTTCTGACGAGCCTGGAGGAGCCGGTTACGCTTCGTATGTTTTTTACCCGGGAGCTGGGCGAGGCCTTCCCCGACCAAGCGGCCTATGCGACCCGCGTTCGTGAATTTCTGGAGCGCTACGCGTCGCTGGCCGACGGTAATATCCGGCTGGAGTTCCACAACCCGAAACCCTTCTCGGACCTGGAAGACCGCGCCGTCACCTTCGGCCTTCGCGGAGTGCCCTACACCAACACCGGCGATCATGGTTACTTCGGCGTCGCGGGCGCCAACAGCATCGGCGGACAGGAAACCATCGCGTTTCTGGCCCGCGAACGGGAACGCTTCTTGGAATACGATCTGACCAAACTGATCCATAACTTGTCCAACGTCCGCCGGCCCGCCGTAGGCCTTATCTCGTCCTTGCCCCTGACCGGCGGGTTCGCGCCCGGTCAACCGCCGCGGCGGCCCTGGGTGATCATGGACCAGATCCGGGAGTTCTTCGATGTCCGCCCGTTACCGGCTCAAGTGGACGCGGTGCCGGACGATATCGACCTGCTGATGCTGGCGCACCCGCGTGAATTGTCGCCTGAAACGCTCTACGCCATCGACCAATTCGCCATCAAGGGCGGGCCTGTCCTGGCCTTCATGGACGAGAACGCGGAACTGCAACCCGTGGCGCGCGGGCAAGCGCCGTCACCCTCCGATCTCGGTCCGCTTCTGAACGCCTGGGGGGTTGAACTGATGCCGGAGACCCTGGCCGCCGACATTGAAACCGCGCGGCGCGTCAACGTCCGCCAGCAAGGCCGGGTCGCCGTTACGCGCTATGTCGCCTGGAACACGCTGACCCGTGACAATATGGCCGTTGACGATACGGTGATCGGCGACATTACGTCGTTGAACCTCGGAACCGCCGGCGTTCTGCGGCCGGTGGAGGGCGCGACCACGACCCTGACGCCGCTTCTGCAAACGACGGAGAGATCCCAGGCGCTGCCGGTTTCCAAGATCCAAGGCCGGATCGACATCGTGGCCCTGTTCCGTGACTTCCAGGCGTCGGGCGCGCCGCTTACCATGGCGGCGCGCGTCACCGGCCCGGCGAAATCCGCCTTTCCAGACGGCCGTCCACCGGGACCAGGCGTGGATCAGGCGATTAAGGAAATCCCGGGCGCGCCGCACGCCGCAGAGACGACCAAGCCGCTGAACGTCATTCTGGTCGCCGACACGGACCTGTTGCACGAGGGGCTCTGGGCGGACGTCAATCAGGCCTATGGCGAGCGTCTCGTCCTGCCCTATGCGGATAACGCGAACTTCGTCATCAACGCGCTGGAGACCCTTTCCGGCGGCGCGGCGCTGGCGGGGCTTCGTTCCCGGGACGACTCACGCCGGCCATTCTCCCGCGTTGAGAACATCCGATTGGCGGCCGAGCGAGAATTCCGCGCCAAACAGGATGAACTGCAAGGCAAGCTCCGTTCGACCCAGGACGAGTTGCTGCGGTTGACCAGCCGGGAGCGGGCGTCCGGCGAGGCCGTCCTGTCCCAAGCCGAAAAGAAAGCCATCGAGGGTTTCCGCCGGGACATGATTCTGATCCGCCGGGACCTGCGGGACGTTCAACATGAACTCCGAAAGGATATCGACGAACTGGACGCGTTACTGAAGTTCCTGAACATCGCCGCCATTCCGCTGGCGCTGTGCCTGATCACATTGGGCCTTGCGGCGGCGCGCCGCTCGCGCCACACGCGGGCCCTATCGGAATAGAAGGCATCGACGGATATGACCCCGCGTTCCTTTCTTCTTCTGTTGGGCCTGACCGCCGCCAGCGTCGCGCTCGCCGTTTTCTCGCTGCTGTCTCGGCCCGGCGATTATACCGTGGCGAAAGCCGGTGAACCGCTCATCCCGGGATTGGAGGAAAACCTTAACGACGTTGTCAAAGTCGTCCTGAAAACCAAGGAACTGGGCGCGCTGACGTTCGAGAAGGACGGCGCCGGCTGGACCATGGCGGAGCGTGGCGGTTATGGCGCCAACCCGGCGCTGATCAACAGGATGCTGATACAAATGAGCGGGCTGACCTATCTCGCGCCCAAGACTAGGCTTCCGGAACGCTATGAATTCCTGGGACTTCGGGATCCCGGTCATCCAGCGTCGAAGTCATCGCGCGTGGAGCTCTTCAACACAGCCGGCGAAAAGGTGGCCGACGTCATCACCGGCGCCGCCCGGACGGGACTGGAAGGGGAGACGGAGGGCGCCGTCTATGTCCGCTTCGAGGGCGATCCACAAACCTGGCTCGCCAAAGGCGAGCTGGATATGGGCCCGGAAGCGCGCGACTGGATCGACCGGAATCCGGTGAAACTGGAACCCAAGGGCGTCCGCCAGGTCCGCGTGACCTTCCCGGACGGCGAGACTTTCTCCGTTTTCAAGGATCAAGTGGACGACGGCGATTACATTCTGGACGGCGCGCCGGATGACCGGGCGCCCAAAAACGCTTTCACCGTCAACGCCGTCGCATCGTCCATCGGCGATCATGTGCTGGAAGACGCATTTCCGAAAGGCGCCGTCGCGCTGGGCGAAACGCCTGACGTGACCTTCGTCTATGAAACCTTTGACGGGCTTGAGCTGACGTCACGCTTCTGGAAGGCCGCCGCCGAAGAAGCGGATGAGCGGGCGAAATATTATATGGAGATCAGCGTCGGCGGCGCTGCGGCGGCGCATCTTGGCGAAGACTTGAAAAAAGCGGTAACGGGCTGGACTTTCGAGATTTCCGAATTCCGCTATAACAAGTTCATCAAGCGGGTCACGGACCTGACCGATCCGCTCCAGCCGCCGGAGTCTTGAAAAACATCTTCATCCCAGTGGCGTCCCAGTGGGCGTCCCAGCGCGAAAAGCGGGACCGTCACCCGCGCCCCACGAAGGGCATCTTGGACGCCATAATCGTCATGAACTGAATATTTACGTCCAAGGGCAGCGACGCCATGCGCCAGACCGCGTCGGCGCAATGCTCCACATCCATGCGCGGCTCCACGGCCATTGAGCCGTCGGCCTGACGCACCCCCGCGCCTGACGCCATGCGCTCGGTCAATGGCGACACGGCGTTTCCTATGTCAATTTGGCTTACAATAATATCATACTTCCGGCCATCCAAGCTAAGCGACTTGGTGAGGCCCGTGACGGCGTGCTTGGCCGCCGTGTAGGGGGCGGAGTCCGGTCTTGGGGCATGAGCGGAAATTGACCCGTTCATGATGATGCGTCCCCCGCGCGGGTCCTGGTCCTTCATCATACGAAAGGCGAGCTGGGAAATCAGGAAGGCGCCAGTCAGGTTCACATCGACCACCTGACGCCATTTCTCCCGGGCCAAATCCTCGAACGGCGCGCCTGGCGCGTTGACGCCCGCGTTGTTGAACGCCACGTCCAACCGGCCATGGCGCGCGGCGATTTGCTCAAACAAGGCGTCCACGTTGGCGTCATTCGCGACGTCGGCCGGAATACAAAGGGTGCCCGCGCCCGCGTCACCCGCCATCTTGACGGTTTTCTCCAGCGCGTCCTCCCGCCGCCCGGCCAAAACGACATGATCACCGCCCGCCAGAAACCGCAGCGCCGTGGCCCGGCCGATTCCGGATCCGGCTCCCGTGATCAAGACGACACGCGGCATCCTTTTCTCCCTTCTCCCTTGAGTTGGCGGCGGGCGCCTGGTAGCGCCGTTATTGGCCCCGTTCCCTCTTCCCCCGGCCGCCGCGCGTTCCGCGGCCTTCATAACCGGGCGCGCCGGGAGATTTGAAGGTGGCGCGGCGGCCTTTGGAACCGTTTGAGGTTCGCGCTTTCTTCCGGTCGTCATAGGCCCGCTTGCCGGCGGCTTTGGACGCCGTGGCGTTGTCCGCCCCCGCAGCCATGGCGGCCTTGGGCGCGACGCCGGCTTTATGAAGGCCCAGGTCCTGAGCCTCCAAGCGGCGGATTTCGTCACGCAGCCGGGCGGCTTCTTCGAATTCCAAGTCGCCCGCCGCCTTTTTCATCGTCTCTTTCAGGTCATCGATCACGGCGGCGAGATTGTGGCCGACAAAGGCGTCCTGGCTCTTGGCCAGGCCCGTATCCACCGTGTAGTAATCGGACTGCTCATAAACGCTTTCCAGCGCCTTGGAAAGCTCGCGCTTCACCGACCGGGGGGTAATGCCGCGCGCTTCGTTATAGGCCATCTGCTTTTCACGCCGCCGGTTGGTCTCGCCAATGGCGTATTCCAGGCTGTCGGTCATCTTGTCCGCGTAGAGCAGCACCCGCCCCTCGACGTTCCGGGCCGCGCGGCCGATGGTCTGAACGAGCGATGTTTTGGAGCGCAGAAAGCCCTCCTTGTCCGCATCCAGTATCGCAACCAGGGCGCATTCCGGAATATCCAGACCTTCGCGCAACAGGTTGATGCCAACCAGCACGTCGAAAGCGCCCAGGCGCAAATCACGGATAATCTCAATGCGCTCCAGCGTATCAATGTCCGAATGCATGTAACGCACACGCACGCCTTGTTCGTGCATGTACTCGGTCAAGTCCTCCGCCATGCGTTTGGTCAGCGTCGTCACCAGGGCGCGGAAGCCCCGCTGGGCCGCCCGCTTGACCTCATGAAGCAGATCATCAACCTGTTGCTCCGCGGGGCGGACGATACATTCCGGATCAATCAGGCCGGTGGGGCGAACCACTTGTTCGGTGAACACGCCTCCGGTCCGTTCCATCTCCCACGGTCCGGGCGTCGCCGAAACGAATACTGACTGGGGGCGCATGACGTCCCATTCCTCGAACTTCAGGGGCCGGTTGTCGATACAGCTCGGCAGCCGGAATCCATGCTCGGCCAGGGTGCTTTTCCGATTATAATCGCCCCGGAACATCCCCCCGATCTGCGGCACCGTCACGTGGCTCTCGTCAACGATCAGAAGGGCGTTTCCGGGCAGGTACTCGAACAGGGTCGGCGGGGGGCTGCCAGGGGGGCGGCCCGTAAGGTATCTGCTGTAATTTTCGATACCGGAACAATGTCCGGCGGTCTCCAGCATCTCCAGATCGAAGGTCGTTCTCTCTTCCAAACGCTGGGCTTCCAGCAACTTTCCCCACTCTCGGAACTGGTCCACCCGCCGCTTCATTTCGGCCCGTATTTGCGGGATGGCCTGCATCAGGGTCGGGCGGGGCGTCACGTAGTGGCTGTTGGGGTAAATGGTGACGGCGTCCAGGGAGTCGGCCCTCTCGCCCGTCAGCGGATCGATTTCCCAAATTCCCTCGACCTCGTCCCCGAACAGCGAGATTCGCCAGGCGCGATCTTCCAGGTGCGAGGGAAATATCTCCACCAGGTCGCCACGCACGCGGAACGTCCCCCGGAAGAAAGCCGCGTCGTTCCGTTTGTATTGCAGCGCCACCAACCGCTTTAGCAGCCTATCCCGCTCCGCGGCGCCGCCGGCCTCCAGCTTGACCAGCATTTCAGAATAGGTCTCGACGGCGCCGATGCCGTAAATGCAACTGACCGAGGCGACGACAACGACGTCCTCGCGCTCCAGAAGGGCGCGAGTGGCGGCGTGGCGCATGCGATCAATCTGTTCGTTGACGCTCGCGTCCTTCTCGATGTAGGTGTCCGTGCGCGGCACGTAGGCTTCCGGCTGATAATAATCGTAGTAGCTGACGAAGTACTCCACCGAGTTCGCCGGGAAGAATTCCTTCATCTCGCCATAGAGCTGCGCCGCCAAGGTCTTGTTCGGCGCCAGCACCAGGGCGGGCCGGCCCATGTTCCTGATCACATGGGCCATGGTGAAGGTCTTGCCCGATCCGGTCACTCCCAGCAACACCTGGTCCCGCTCGCCGGCCTTGAGCCCCGCCGTCAGCTCCTTGATGGCGGCGGGCTGATCGCCCGACGGTTCGAAGGGGCTTTCCAGCGCGAAATCCGCCAAAGCGCCGGTGGCGGCGCGTTTTTGCGGCTGAAAAAGGGCGGGCTCATGAATAGGATCGGCGGTCATGGGTTGGATATAATCCAACTCCTCTGTGTTGACAAAGCCTCACCGATGCTTGAACAGCGCCGCGAACGCCCGGCGGTCCTTGACCCGACTGCCCTGAAAACCATCGATGACCGCGTGGCACTCCGCGATGTCGGTTAGAACGGCGGTCTTGCGGAAGTCTTCAAGCGGATCGTAATCGGCCCGATGCCGTTTATCCTGAAGCCTGATGAACGTATTCGCGAAATCCTGAATTCCTGGTGGAAAGCGATCCATGACATCATCGCGCTTCATATTGTTCTTGGCGACACGATGCTCTAAAGCACGGTAGGTTTGACGCCAAGCTGGCGAACTCCGGTCGCTTCCGGCGCCGCCGATGAACCGGTCCGCCGCCTGGCGCGCCAGGCAATGGAACAGCGCGTAATACGCCGTGCTCGTCGCCCTGCGCAGGTTGACCTGTTTCGGCCTTCCGGCGTCCATTGTCGCCAAACCCAAGGCGCATTGAAGAAGATCAGACGACTTCAAGGCCCAATCTGTCCATTTCGGATTTCGCGACATACGAGATAATGGGAAAAGCGTCTTCCCCGATCTCCGCCAAACGGGGCCGTAATAATCGAATCATTCCCAACGTGCGAGTCGGATCGAGGGCTCCCTCCTCCACATCCAACACGATGGTGACCCTGAGAATCGGGTCATCGAATTCGTCGAACGCGGATTTCACCCGGACCGATTCTATCGGGACGCCCGCGAAGCGTTCGGAAACCACCTCTTTGACGATCTTCTCAACACTTTGTAAAGTCATGATTTTTCTCTCTAACTCAGATTCTACTTGATATTCAGAACTTTGTGAATCCGGTATTTTCATCCCTCGTCCGCATTTTCAACATTGGAACAAAACACGGGTCGTTGGCGGGCGGCGCGGACGGCTCCGAATTGAATCGTTCCAGGGCGGCGCTTGATTTTCTTGTCCGCATTTTCTTGTCCGCCGGGGGTTTATCCGGCCCCACGAACCCGGCTACGTTGATCGCGCGCGCGGTCCGACGCCGCGAAACCATCCCGGCCCGCAAGAACCGTCCCGCCCGACCGGCCCGGCGGGCGGGCGGAAACCGCCCTGAAACTGGTATGAAAATGGAGGGACCCTCTTATGACCTGGACCGTTTATCTCTCCGGTGAAATTCACACCGATTGGCGTGAGCGCGTCGTTGACGGCGCGAAAACCGAAAACCTGGACGTGACTTTCGTCTCGCCCGTCACCGATCACGCCTCAAGCGACGACTGCGGCGTCGCCATCCTGGGCGGAGAGGACAAGAGTTTCTGGAAAGACCACAAGGGCGCGCGCGTCAACGCCATCCGCACCCGCACCTTGATTGGCAAGTCGGATCTGGTCGTTGTCCGCTTCGGCGATAAATACAAACAATGGAACGCCGCGTTCGACGCGGGCTACGCGGCGGCGCTGGGCAAACCCTATGTGACGCTGCACGACCCGTCGCTCACCCACCCGCTTAAGGAAGTGGACGGCGAGGCGCTGGCGACGGCGGAAACGCCGGAACAAGTCGTCCGGTTGCTGGCCTACGCCATCGAGGGCCGCCTTTGATGACCGCGGCGAAGCCCGGCCTGTTTCCCCGCATTGAGCCGTTCCAGACGGGCTTTCTTGATGTGGGCGGCGGACATCGCGTTTTCTGGGAACAGTCGGGCAACCCGGAGGGCGTTCCGGTCATATTCCTGCACGGCGGACCCGGGGCGGGCAGCAACCCGTCGCACCGCCGGTTCTTTTCACCGTCGGATTACCGGATCGTCATATTTGACCAGCGTGGCGCGGGCCGCTCGACGCCCTTCGCCTCGGTTGAAAGCAACACAACACAGGATCTGATCAACGACATCGAAAAATTGCGGCGGCATCTGGAAATCGATAGCTGGCTGGTGTTCGGCGGCTCTTGGGGCTCCACGCTCGCATTGGCCTATGGGATCGCGCACCCCGGGTCCTGCCGCGGCTTTATCCTGCGCGGCGTCTTTTTGGGCCGCCGCAGTGAAATCGACTGGTTTCTTTACGGAATCGCCAAGGTCTATCCGGAAATGTGGAGACGTTTTTCCGAAGCCTTGCCCGAAGCCGAGCGAACCGATCTGCTGACCAACTATCATATCCGCCTGACCAGCGGTGATCCGGCGGTTCACACGCCCGCGGCCGAGGCTTGGAGCCGCTATGAGAGCAGTTGCTCGACATTATTGCCAGCGAGCGCGAACCCGCTTGGCGCGGGCCGCGGCGCGCTTTCCCTGGCCCGGATCGAGGCGCATTATTTCGTGAATAACGTCTTCCTCGGCGAGGATCATATCCTCGCGAACATCAACCGCATTCAGCATTTGCCGGCCACCATCGTTCAAGGGCGTTATGATATGATCTGCCCAACCGCAGCGGCGGACGAATTGCACAACGCCTGGCCGCGGGCGCGCTACGTCGTTGTGCCCGACGCGGGCCATTCCGCCATGGAGCCGGGGATTCGCTCGGCCCTGGTGAAGGCGGCGGCGGATTTCGCCGCGCCCTCGCCATCTGAAACGCGCGTCCCCCGCTAACCGGATCGCAACCGGCGGCTTGCGGCGGCGGCACGACCGGCGGCCTTCGCGCCATGGAGGCGGCGGCCCGCCGCCCCAACTCCCCTTGCGGCCGGGAAGGCGGGGCGCAAGCAAACCCCATACATGGCCCATAAATCTTGACGGCGATGTGATGTCATGTGATCCTCTCTTGAAAATGAAATAGAACCTCTTAATACATTGTGATGACAATATTTAAACACGACCCAGTGGGAATACACAGTATGTTTGGAAGTACTACACTTAAATATCTGTCGATAATCGGAGGCGCGGTTGTTTTTTCTGGTTTTGCTGGCTGGGTGGGTGTGAAACATGTCAGCGTTTCCGGAGCGGAGGAAAAAGCCAACGCCATTATCGAAGAAGCTTACAAGAAACATTCGCCACGAAGCCAAGATGAAAAAGTTATTGCCATCACCCGTGAAGTCTTTCGGAAATTTGAGCATGTGAACCCCTGGATTGATCCTCTTTTGCGTGTCGGTCCATACTTAATCCATCGCTATCTACCCGGATTTATGCGCTTTCCCAGAGGCGTGATCGAAACTCACGCTGAAAGAGGTCTTTGTAACCATGCCGCAAACATGCTCTCTTTCGTTTTAAGGCAAGAAGGGTTCGAGTCCGTTCAATGGAATATGGTGACGAACACCGCTGCTCACTCGGCGCTTTTGGTGAAAATGCCGGATGAGCGGGAGGTGTTGGTTGACCCATTTTTGGGTTAGCGGCCGGCGCGAAATTTGAAGACGTTTTTTACCGCTTGGGTGAAGACTCCGATCCCTCTTTTTATCAGGACCCGCAAACGATGAATATGGCCGCCGAGGGAGAGAAATTGATTCTGGAATCGAGGGCGCCCAAGATCGACGGTGCCCCGGTTTTTCTGGGCGAGATAGACGGAAATGACCGAGATGTGGAAGCCGCTGCGAAAAATAGCGGGATGAGACCTTATTGGCACTATGTGGGCCACAGATATGACCGAGGGTTTGTGAGGATATTGAAAGCTGCACAGCCCGTTCGAATCGTAATGACGCTCACAGCGCCCGCCGAGGCTGGAGTGCTGACTTCGGACCCCGAGCCGATCATGAATGGCGATACGCTCACTTGGGAACTACAAGCAGGTGAACGCATCGTCTTCCGTGATGGGTTGAGCAAGGTTTCTCTTACAAGACTGAATAGCTACATCCCTATCGACCAAATTGCCCTCTACCCGCTCTGACAGTGAAATATTATACGTTTTGCAATATTATGCGTCTGCGAAAAACTCGCCTACCTATATATCCCGCCTCACTGTCCACGACTCTTGAAATGTTGGTTGATCCATAATCCTTATTGGGGCGGCGTCCGCCGCTCATCTCCAACCAGCCGGCGCCAGTGAACGCGCGCCAGGTATATCCGCCGGATCGGGTTATCGTTCCGCCCGCGGCCTTTGGCTCGCCTTTGTATCTGATTTGACGATACCGGAACCGCCGCCGCCCGCCCGTTCATGCCTGCAAAGGGCTCCGCATGGGTCTCGTGAGGGGCCGCCCGTTCGCCGGCGGTCGCTACACATTCACAAAAGCAATCCGCGACCATCCCTTGACATCGTGGAAAGGCGGGTGACGAAACGGCGTGGCGCCCAATATATTGCCGTGCGCTTCCATCGCGAAACGACAAGAGGTTTTGTAAAACTCGATACAGCCTATCTCTCCCGCCATGTGGTAATCGCGATCCGCGTTTCTTCTGAAAAAGCGGCGAGGGCGCTTTCGACTTCGGCGGCGGACCGGCAGGCCTGAACCCGCTTTTCCGCGCGGCGCCTTGCCCCGGCGGCCGCGCCGATCAAGCTCAGATAAGCCTCGTGACGGTTTCCGATCCTCGCCGCCAATTCCTGGGCGGTTTCACCAGCCGCATCCGCCTCGCTTGTTAGCAGGCCAATCTGCGCTTTGGTGGCTGAACTGTTTGACCACGCACGGGCGGCTTCCGCCTTCACTATCCAAGTGTCCCGTTCTTCCGGGGTCGCGTGCCTTGTTGATTCATTCAACGCTCGGGCGTGTTCGGCTTTGATCGCCGCCAGAGCCTGTCCCTTTACAGCGTCAAAAGCGCGCGGCGGCGGCGCGTCCAACGCGCCATCCGGCTGTCCTTCATCAATGGCGGCGATCTTGTGGCGCGTTTCATCGGGAAGCCGATGTTCCCCGTCCCGCCAATCCCGCTTGATCGTCCAGCCGCCGCCGGACCAAACGGCGGTTTCGCCTGTATTCGCGCAAGGCGGTTCCTTGAAAGTGGCGTTGGCGGGCAAGAGATATGTATCCACTTCCAACGGGCTGGGCTGCGCGGCTTCGGCGCCCAGATATTCCCCCGTGACGGGAGAGAAGCAATAGGCGGTTTTGCGTGCCATATCCACGCCTCCTAGTATTTGATGTAAAAGTTGAACGCGACGTTGCGGGGGCGGGTCTCGGAACCGCCCGCCGGGGTTGTGTACGAGTTATAGGGTAATGAGCCCTGTCTGGAACTTCCTATCGATCCCCCGTTTCCTCCGGCATGTTCATTACGGTTATGCGCCACGCCATTGGATAAATAATGTTGGTGTCGTCCTAGTGCGTGGCCTTGTACCGATCCGAAGACCCTGCCGTCATCAACGCCGCGCCCGTTGTCCCAGCCGCGCAGGAACTCTCCGCGCAGGTCGGGAATATTGAAGGTTGACGAACCGTCCCCCGCGCCAAAGGCCGTGCCGATGGCCGCGAATAAAGTCGCGTAAACCGTTCGGGAAATCGCGGCGCCGTTGCAATAGAGATAACCACCCGGCGCCGTCATAGACGCGGACGTGATGATGGCGCCGGCAGGCAATCCGGGCGACAGGGCCGCGATCGCCTGCGCGACGCGCAGCGGCGTCATGGCCGCGGCGTTATTGGAACCAGCCTCCGCCTGGGCCTGGGACGCCACCGCCGCCGCGCCTTTGGTCATGAGGTCCCATTTGTCCGGGGCGGACGCCGGGGTCTCGCCCGCCGCCGCGTCTGCGGTGCAGATGTGGACGTCGTTCCGGTGCCGGCAGACGTCGTAGGCCGCATAGGTCTCCGCCGCCGAGTATTCGCCCCGCCACAGATAGACGAGTTTTCCAAGATTGACCGTAACCATCAGGTCATGACCTCCAGTTCACCTTGAGTGTTGAGAGAAGCGTTCACGCCGGCGGGCCAGACAACCCAATCCACGTAATCCGCCGCGTTGAATGTTCCTTCGGAATTCCGGGTCCACTCCAGGGACCCGTCCGCCAGCCGCCGGAACCCGTGAAACTCGAACGGGCTAATGGCCTCGAGCCGGGCCTGGGTTTCGACCGCGGCCGTCTCGGCGGCGGCGGCCCGTCTGGACGCTTCCCTGGCGCCGGCCTGCGCGGCGGCGGCGTTTCGCCGGGCGTCCTCGATGCCAGAGGCGGACGGCCCCAGCGTCAGGCCGCTCCGGGACACCATCAAGGTCCTGTCTTGGTCGGACGCCCCGTCCGGCCACAGGATCGGATAGGTCTCCACCGATTGCTCCGGGCGCCTCACGCTCCGCCTGATTTGATCGGCCTGCTGCTGGCTGACCGCGGTCCGGCGGTCCAGCGAGGACTCGAGACCGGCCGCCGTCCCGGGGTATTTGGCCGTCTGCAGGTCTGCGGCGTTGCGCACCAGCACCACATCCAGCCCCTCCGCCGGGGCCTCGTCGAACACGACCGAGCCCTGGTTTTTGACGCCCGCGTTGGTGACCGAATAGCCCGACTCGCGGGCCACGCCGCCGACATAGACTTTCAAATCCGAGGGCGTGAATATCTTGTTGGTGTAGGCGAACCGCGTCGTTCTTCCGTCGCCGGCGTACACCCAGCGGGTTTCAGTGTTATCGATGGTCATCGCTCACCTCTCATGGGTTGGGGTTGGACGTACGGTTAATTCGCTATTAATAGCGATTATATTCCGCTATATGTAGCGATTTGTCAAGCCCGTTATTGCGCCGGCGGGCGTTATTGGCTAAAAATAGCGAATGGAACACGCCGAGATCGCGCGGGTCGTCCGAAAAAGGCTCAAGCAGCAGGGCCGCGCGCCATACCGGGCGGCGCTGGACGCGGGGCTGCCGGACAACGCCATTCGTTACGTCCTGGAGGGCAGGGCCGCCAAGTCCGACCGGCTTATCGAAATCGCCCGCGCCCTCGGCCTCGAATTCTATTTCGGCCCGCCGCGCCTCGCGGAGATCGCCCGATTACTCGGCCTGCCCGCCGACGCGGGGGCGGACGGGATACTTGACGCGCTGAGACGGCGCGGCGGCCCCCGGCCCGCGCATGGAGACAGGCCGGGGGCCGCGCTTCCCCGCGAGATCGCCGTCGCGTTCGATCCGCCCTCCGGCTCCGCCCTCAAGACCCCGGAGAAACGACTCGAGGACGCGGGCGGGGTTGACGGGGCCGCCCTGAAGGACGAGATGATCGCCGCGGTCCGCGCCGAGATCGGGGCGCTGCGCCAGGAAGCGCGGGAAGCCCGGGCGGATCAGGCCAAGACGCTGCGCAGGGAGTTGGCGGCGGCGCGGGCCGGTCTCGCGGACGCCGTGGCGGCGGCGGGCCGTGACAGCCATGATAACCATGACAATGGGGCGTCCGCCGCCTCGCGCCCCGTCGCCGTCCATGATCTGAGCGTGGCGGCGGGCGGCGGCGGTCTTGACGTCGACAACGCGCCGGCAAGGGGGCGCGTCTGGTTCCAGCGGTCATGGCTCGATGGTCACGGCGTTGACCCGACGCAATGCGTGGTCATTGGCGTCAGGGGCGATTCCATGGAACCCACGCTTGCCGACGGCTGTTCCATTCTCGTCGACCGCGCCCGTGTCCGCCGCCGCGCCGGGCGCGTCTACGTGATCCGCACGGGCGACGGCCTGGTGGCCAAGCGGCTGGGCAGGGACAAGACCGGCGGCTGGGTCATGATCAGCGACAATCCGGCCTGGCCCGACGCGGCCTTCCCCGAAGACGCCCGGATCATCGGCGAGGTCCGATGGACCGCCAGGAAGCTTGATGGCGCATGAAGACGAGTGAAGACGAGGGGCGCGTCCGCCGCTTCCGCACCTTGAATGAAGCGCGTACGCATAATGTGCGTGGCGCACGTCATGCGCCGCGCGCGACGCTTCCCGGAGGCGCGCGAGAGCGGGATTGATTCCAGGGCTTGTCCCCTCTTACTTTGCACAAGCGACATGCTGTCTCCTGTTTGATATTGAGAGCGCCATGACCGACGCACCGCACTACCTGCCGATCCATGCGCTTCATAAAAGATACCGCGACGGCGGTCTGTCGCCTCTAGATGTGATGAGCGCCCATCTGTCGCGGGTTCTAGCCTTCGACGGCGGCTTGAACGCCTATATCCGCGATTATGGCGATGAAGCCCTGGGACAGGCGGAAGCGGCGGCTCTCGCGTTCAAGCATGGCGCCTCGCCCGGGCCGTTGACCGGCGTCGGGATAGCGTTGAAAGACCTGATTGACGTCCGGGGAAGGGTGACGACCGGCGGTTCGCCGGAGCGCTCGCGAAGGATATCCCCCGCGACCGCGACGGTCGCCGCCAGACTTCACGCGGCGGGGGCGATTTGCACCGGCAAGACCATGACCACCGAGATGGCCATGGGCGGCTGGGGCACCAATGAGCATATGGGAACGCCCTGGAACCCCTGGGACATGACGGTTCACCGCGTGCCGGGCGGGTCGAGCGCCGGATCGGGCGTCGCCGTCGCGGCTGGCTTCGCTGCGGGCGCCGTCGGCACCGACACGGGCGGCAGCGTGCGCCTGCCGGCGGCGTTTTGCGGCCTAGTGGGGTTGAAGGTGACGGAAGGCGTGCTGCCCACGGACGGAATTATTCCGCTCTCCGCCACGCTGGACACGCCGGGACCCATGACGCGCTCGGTTATCGACGCGGCTTTGATGTTCGAGGTGATGCGCGGCGCGCCGCCGGACCGGGTAAACGCCGATCTCGAAAAGGGCTGCGGGCTTTTCCATGACATCGAGCGCGGCGTGAAGGGACTTCGGATCGGAACGATCCCGGAGGCGTGGCTTCGGGATTACGACGGTGAGGTCGTCGCGGCCTTCCGGCGCTCGGCCGACGCCTTGGCCAACCTAGGCGCGGAGATCGTCCCTTTCAAACCGGCCGTCCATTTCGACGCCCATAAGGACGCGGCCATGGAGATCATCGCCGCCGAGGGATATCACGCGAACAGGGCCGTTCTTGAAAAGGCGGGCGGCAAGGTGGATCAATTCGTCCGCCGGCGCCTGGAGCCGGGCAAGACCATGACGGCGGACGCCTATCTGTCCGTCTTGGCCGAGCGCGAGCGGGCAAAGTCGGCGTTCCGTCCCGTGTTCGAACAAATGGACGCATTCCTGTCGCCGACGACCCGCGCGCCCGCGATTCCCGTCAACGACGTCGATGAGGCGGCGACCCCGGCGGGTACGACGCGTGTCGCGAATTATTTGGGGCTTTGCGGTCTGGCCATTCCGAACGGCTTCACCGCCGGAACCGGACTTCCCATTAGCCTTCAGATCATCTGCGCGCCCCGGGCCGAAGCCATGGCGCTTCGGATCGGCCGGGCTTATGAGAAGGCGGCGGATTGGCTGGACCGTCACCCGGACTGACGCCCATGTCACGAGCCCTATGGCGGCGCGCCGATTGACGGCGCCCGGTTTTTCGAGAAAGCTCCGGTCTGGTCCCGGCGGCCGTTGAAGCCTAAGGCGCCGACCTGCGTTCCATCCGGCGCCGGCGCCCTTGGAAATCAACGAGGTCCGATGCAAGACACGGTCAACGCCTTCACTGATATCTTTATCCTGCCCGGCGCTCAAGACGGTCCGCTGAAGGGCTTAACCTGCGCGGTCAAGGATATTTACGACATCGAGGGGCATGTGACCACGTTCGGTTGCCCCGACTGGGCGAAAGACCGCCCGGCGGCGGCCGGGCACGCGGTTGTGGTCAAACAGATCCTGGATGCGGGAGCCGACATCATTGGCAAAACCCAGACCGATGAGATGGCTTACAGTTTGATCGGCCGAAACGCCCATTACGGCACGCCCACGAATTCAGCCGCCGCCGAGCGGGCGCCCGGAGGGTCGTCCTCGGGCTCCGCCGCGGCCGTCGCCGCCGGGCTGGCGGATATCGCGCTGGGATCCGACACCGGCGGCTCGATCCGGGCGCCGGCTTCGTTTTGCGGCCTTTATGGAATCCGGCCGACCCACGGACGGCTAGATATGACCGGCGCCATGCCCTTGGCGGAGAGCTTCGACGTGTGCGGCTGGTTCGCGCGCGGCGCGGCGGACTTCGCCAGGACTGGTTTGGCTTTCGGAATGAACGCCGGACGCGTGGACCCGGCGCCGCGATTTCTTATCGCCCAGGATCTGTTCGCCGACGCGGGCGAGGACATCACGCAAGCTCTGCGGCCATTGCGCCGAAAGTTCGAAGCGGTATACGGTCACGCGGAGTCCATCACCCTGGCCGGGGGTGGGCTGGCGCATGGGTTCGAGGTGTTTCGAACGGTTCAGGCCTGGGAGGCTTGGCGCGCGCATGGGGAGTGGATCAGAAAAAATTCTCCTTCCTTTGGACCCGGCGTTCGCGAGCGGTTTGCATTCGCCGCTTCCGTGACGGTTGAACAGAAAGCGTGGGCTGATAGGGCGCGTGCTGAAATGACACAAGATTTGGTGCGCCTTTTGGGGGCGAATGGGGTGATCATGACGCCGACGGTCCCGGTCATCGCTCCCTATCGGGACTCGGACGAGGCGTCGTTGGATGGCGTTCGCCGGCGCATTGTCGAATTCACAAGCTTCGCCGGTATCGCGAAGCTGCCTCAGATTTCCATTCCGGCGGGGCGTGTCAAGGGGGCGCCTGTCGGGTTGTCGCTGTTGGCCGGGCCTGGACGGGACGAGGAGCTGCTCGCCCTGGCGGCCGCCATTGAGACGGCATGACGGGGATCAGCCGGGCGGTCATCCTGGGCGCAGGACGGGGCGCGCGCTTTTCAAGAGCGGCGGCCGTTCCCAAAGTGTTGCTCAAGGTGGGCGGCCAGACTCTCCTGGCTCGTCATCTTGATAATCTGTCCATGATCGGATTGGTCGAAATTGCCGTTGTCGCGGGCTTTCGCATAGACCTGGTGGAGGCGGAAGCCGGGAAGCTGGCGGATGCGCGGCCCGGTCTCTCGATCAGTTTGATCGATAATCCCAGCCATGATCTGAAATCCGCTTCGTCGCTGGGTCGCGCGGCGGGCTTCGTCCGGGGAGCGGATGACGTATGGGTGTTGGACGGGGATGTGCTGTACCCCAAGGATGTCCTGGAACGCATGAGGGCCGCCGGCCGGGATGTTCTGCCCTTTGACCGGAATTTCGTCCCGGGAGACGAACCTGTGAAACTCGTGGCTCGGGAGGGCCGGGTTGTTGATCTGGGCAAGGACGTGCGGAGTGACGCCGGCGGGGCGGGCGAGTGGCTGGGGTTCGCGCGGTTGTCCCGGGACCGGGCGGCAATGCTGCTTGAGGCCATAACCCGGGCATACGCCCAGGGAGCGGACGGAAACTATGAAGATATTCTGAGATTGGAAATCCGGAGCGGTCGAATGCCGCGTTTAACCGCGCTCGACGTAACCGGCCTGCCTTGGACGGAGATTGATTTCACCGCCGACCTGGAACGCGCCCGATCAACCGTATGGCCGGAAATCAAACGTTTGGAGATGGAGTAATCATGGCCTTGTTTCAACGGCTTAAATCCGCCGCCGCGTCCGAGTGGGAAGCGTATGTCAACCACGCGTTCGTCCGGCGGCTGGCTGACGGCTCGCTGCCCGAGACGGCCTTTCGTCATTATCTGATCCAAGACTACCTGTTCCTGACTCACTTTGCCCGGGCCTATGCTCTGGCGGCCTACAAGGGCGAGACGTTGAGCGATATTCGCCAGGCGGCCGATGGTTTAAAAGCGGTTGTGGACGAGGAAATGCGGCTTCACGTCTCATTTTGCGCCGCCTGGGGGTTGAGCGAGGCGGATATGTCACAGACGCCGGAGGACGGCGCGACGTTGGCGTATACGCGATTCGTCCTGGAAACGGGACTTCGTGGCGATCTATTGGATCTGCACGTGGCGCTCGCCCCGTGTATGTGCGGATACGCCGAGATTGGGAAGACGCTGGCCGCCTCGCCGGAAACCCAATTGGACGGCAATCCGTATCTCCCCTGGATCGAGACGTACGCCTCCGAGGACTTCCAAAGTGTCGCGCGCGCCGAGGAAGAGCGCCTGAGTTGCTTGTACGAACGGCGCGCCGGGCCGGGCCGCAACGAAAGCCTACAGAAAATCTTTTCGGAAGCGACGCGTCTGGAAATCGCCTTTTGGCGGATGGGGCTGGACGCGGTTTAGGGGCCGCTTACTGGAACTCGCCGCCCTTGATCCGCAGATGCCACATAAGGCCGATGATCGCGCCCTTGACGCGCGGCATCAGCACGAACAGCATGATGCAGGCGAGCGGCAGCCAAAGCGCCAGATGAATCCATGTCGATGGCGCGTAAAATTGCTCCACCACCAGGATCAGCGGAACGACAATATGGCCGACCAGGAACATGGTGACGTAGGGCGGGAAATCGTCCGCCCGGATATCACCCAGTTCCGCTTGACAAACGCCGCAACTTTTCACCTGCTTCAAATAAGACCGGAAGAGATGATGTTCCCCGCAGTTGGGGCAGCGATGCTTGAAGCCACGGCCAAGGCGCGCGCCAAGACCCGCCGGCCGCGGGCCGTTCGGAACGTCGTCGGAAGCCGCGGTGACATCGGACATGTGGTTTTCCTCTAATCATGGACGCCGTACATGTAATCCCCCATGCGCGCGCGCGCAAGCCGCCCGCCCGTGATCCGCCCATACCCAGGCGGGCCCGCCGTTTTTTCCCTTGTCGGCGTTTTGGCGGTTCCGCGCCGGATCAATTTCCGCTCCGCCGTCCCGAAGCGGCGGGGCGGACAGGCTGGCGAGCCCCCCGCATTCTGGCCGGTTGACCTTGCCGCATGAGGGATTGAGCGTATATTCCGCCCCATGATCAAACTCGGTATCGATAAAAACCCGAAAGACGCCCGTGTCGTCGTCGCCATGTCCGGCGGCGTGGACTCGTCTGTGACCGCCGCCCTGATGGTGGAGGCGGGCTATGACGTCGTCGGCATGACCATGCAACTCTACGACCATGGCGCGGCCGTTGAGCGCAAGGGGGCCTGCTGCGCCGGTCAAGATATCCACGACGCCAGGCGCGTCGCCGATACACTGGGCATTCCCCATTACGTCCTGAATTATGAAAGCCGGTTCAGGGACCAGGTGATGGATGATTTCGCGGATACGTACCTGCGCGGTGAAACGCCGATCCCCTGCGTGCGCTGTAATCAGACAGTAAAGTTCAGGGATCTGCTGGGCCAGGCGCGGGACTTGGGCGCCGGCGCGCTGGTGACGGGGCATTACGTTAAACGCGTCGATGGTGACGAAGGGGCGGAACTTCACCGCGCCGAGGACGCCGCCAAGGATCAGAGCTATTTCCTGTTCGCGACCACAAGGGATCAATTGGACTTCGTGCGTTTCCCGCTGGGCGGCATGAAAAAATCCGAAACCCGCGCCCATGCCGAGCGCTTCAACCTGCCGGTCGCCGACAAGCCGGACAGTCAGGATATCTGTTTCGTCCCCAACGGGGATTACGCCAGCGTGGTCGAGAAGCTCCGCCCGGAAGCCCATGAGCCGGGCAATATCGTGACGGCGGCGGGCGAGGTGCTGGGCCGACACGAGGGCGTCATCAGGTTCACCGTGGGCCAGCGCCGGGGCATCGGCGTCGGCGGGACGGCGGAACCGCTCTATGTGGTGAAGCTGCGCCCGGAAACCCGTGAGGTCGTTGTGGGGCCGAAGTCGGAACTGGGCCGGTCATCGTTGACCGCCATGGATGTGAATTGGCTGGGTGATGAGCGGCTTCGCGGCAAAATCCACCGCGTCGCAGTAAAAATCCGCTCCGCCGCGCCGCCAGTCCCAGCTGTCGTGCTCGGCGTCGATGACGCCCGCGCGCGCGTGAGCTTCGATAAGCCCCAAAACGGCGTCGCTCCGGGCCAGGCCTGCGTCTTCTACCAAGACAGCCGTTGCCTGGGCGGCGGGTGGATAACCGCCGGCGAATAACCGATATTTCATCGCGGCTCCCACGCTTGGGGTGATTATTCCGCCGCGTCGCAAGCGGCCGGGGACGTGACCAGTTCGGCCTCGCCGGAAACCGCTTTGAGTTGCTCTTGAACTTCCGCCTGTTTCTGCTGGCGCGTCCACATATCCGCATAGCGGCCGTCCTGGGCGAGCAGAACGGTGTGCGCCCCGCGCTCCACTATCCTCCCCGCGTCGAGAACGATGATCTCGTCCGCGTTGACGATGGTAGACAGCCGGTGGGCGATCGTCAGCGTCGTCCGATGGGCGCTGACCTCATGAAACGAGGTCAGGATTTCCTGCTCGGTCTTGCTGTCGAGCGCCGACGTCGCCTCGTCGAAAATGAGGATTTCCGGGTTCTTGAGAACTGTGCGCGCAATGGCGACGCGTTGCTTCTCGCCGCCTGACAATTTTAGGCCCCGCTCACCGACCATCGTCTGATAGCCGTCCGGCTGGGCCATGATGAAATCGTGGACGCGGGCCAGCCTGGCGGCTTCCTCGACCTCGGACGGCGTGGCGCCGGGGCGGCCGTAGGCGATGTTGTAAAAGATCGTGTCGTTGAACAGCACGGTGTCCTGCGGAACCATCCCGATGGCGGCGCGGAGGCTCTCCTGGGTGACGTCGCGCACGTCCTCGTCCCCGATGGCCACCGTCCCGGCCGTCGCGTCGTAGAACCGGTAGACGAGGCGCGAGATGGTGGACTTGCCGGATCCGCTGGGGCCGACGATGGCGATGGACGCGCCGCTCGGCACCTCGAAACTGACGTCATCCAGCACCTGGCGGCGGGGATCGTAGGCGAAAGAGACGCCGTTGAACTGGATGGCGCCTTTTGCGTTTTTGAGCGGCCGCGCGTCCGCCTTGTCCTCGACCTCGGGCTTCTCGTCCAACAGGCCGAACATATGCTCCATATCGGTCAGCGATTGCTTGATCTCGCGGTAAACGAAACCCAGGAAATTCAAGGGCATATAAAGTTGCAGCAGATAGGCGTTCACCATCACGAAATCCCCGATGGTCATATGCCCGGCGACAAGACCCGCCGCAGCCATCCACATGACGGCTGTCATCGCGATGGCGATGATTACGCCCTGGCCGATATTGAGAAGGGCCAGGGTCGTGTTGCTTTTGACAGCCGCGTCCTCATAGCCCTTAAGCGACGCGTCGAAGCGGTTGGCTTCATGGGCTTCATTGCCGAAATACTTGACGGTCTCGAAATTCAACAGACTGTCGATCGCGCGCGTGGTCGCCTCGTTGTCGGATGAGTTCATGGCCCGGCGGAACTTGATCCGCCATTCAGTCACCGCCAACGTCCAGTAGATATAAATCGCAATGGCGCCGAACGTGACGGCGGCGAACCAGAATCCGAACAGGTACCACAGGATGGCGCAGGTCAGCAGCACCTCGAACAAGGTCGGCAGAATGTTGAACAGCATAAAACGCAGCAGGAATTCTATACCCTTGGTGCCGCGCTCCACCGCCCGGCTGACGCCGCCGGTTTTGCGGTTCAAATGAAAGCGGAGCGAGAGCCTGTGCAGATGCCGGAAGGTTTTGAGGCCCGAGAGACGAATGGCGCGCTGGGCGACACGAGCGAAGATGGCGTCACGCAGTTCGCCAAAAGCCTGGCCGGCAATCCGGGTAACGCCATAAGCGATCAGGAGGAACACAGGGACCGCTGTAACGGCTTCGGTCACGATAGCTCCGTCCGCCGCCGCGCCGGGCGCCGGGCTGAGCGCGTCGACGGCGTACTTGTAGATCACAGGAATGGCGACGGTCGCGCCCTTGGCGGCGGCTAAAAAGATCACCGCCAGGACGACTCGGCCCCTGAGCCCTGGCTCATCTCTGGGCCAGAGATAAGGAATCAGGGTCCTGATCGTCCGCCAGTCGTTTCGAGGCCCCCCGGGGGCCGGGCTGTCACTCAAGGAACGCATTCAGCCGTCCTAATCCGTATTCCTATAATGAGAAGGTCATAACGTAGTCATGAACCGGTCCCGATGCGAGGGATGGGGGTATGCCCTGAATTCCAAGGACTAGAGAATTGATACACGTTTAGCGTATATTTATTGCTGATTATATCATATGGCGGTAAAACGCCGCAGAGTTCTGAACGCAAAACAAAACACGCAAAATAATTCAGGGACATCCCCAGCCGGTCGATTGGTTTTGGTCGTAAGGCTGTTTGATCATACGTCCATGGCGTGAAGTGAAAAAACATGCGCGGCGCTCGCGTGTTTCCGGGAAGTAAATCCGCCAGATCGCGTGTTATTTCGCCGCCGGTTCGGCGGCCCTGCGAACGGCTGAGTCGAACGGTTGAGCCGGTCGGCGCCGCCTGCGGCGGCGTAAACCGCATTTATCAGCGTGTCCGTTTCGGCGCTTTGACCGGCCAGTTCCATTAGCATCCGGGCAAAGACACCTTTCATGGCGGTTTAACGATGGTTTGATGGTGGTTGACGGAAACGGATTTTCCCCGCCCGCGAGGCTGCAGGAGTCTGATACATAAATTCGCCGAAAGCCCTTGTCTCACTCTTCGCAGTCGTTTCCCCGAAGAATCCGCCTTTGCCCGTCAGCACACAGGCCGCGAGGTTTGCTAAAGGAAAACCCTGGCTGTCTACGCAGCGGCGCGGTCTCAGGCGGAAAGATAATTAGAGCATAGTGAGATATCACGGGCCCGGGAATTAATTCTGGCTCATGCCTAGTTGAGCGTCTTAAAAAGAGGCGTAAAGCCAAGCACGGCGATGAACAACAAGTATGCGGAACGTTCAAGGATTTCCGCAGCTAAAATTCGCGAAGCCGTCCGGTATTCGCCGCAGACCTGAGCGCCTTCCAGGCGGCGCACCAAGCGGCGCACCATGCGTCGCAATTGAGCCGCCTGAACCGCAATACGGTGAACCGTATCTATTGCGGTTTGCGCGAGCGGGTCTTCCAGGCCTGCGAAGCCCGGCGCGCGCTGTTCGGCGTCGTCGAGGTCGATGAGAGTTTCTCCGGCGCACGGCGCGTCAAGGGCAAACGCGGTCGTGGCGCTTATGGCAAGACGGTTGTCTTCGGCATCTTCGAGCGCGACGGCCAAGTCTGTACGGAGATCGTATCCGACCGCTCAAAGCCCGCGTTACAGGACATTATCAGGGGCAATGTCACGCCAGGGCCGTCATCAACTCCGACGGATGGCGCGGCCTATAACGGACTGATGATCGACCTCGGCTACGGGCCCGCGTCGGCCACGCCAGAGACGCGTTCGTGCGAGGTTCCGTCCATATAAATGGCGTCGAAGGCTTTTGGGGCATGGCGAAAGTCCGCCTCGCCAGGTTCAAGGGGCTGTCTAAACACACTTTCCACCCGCACCTGAAAGAAACCGAACGGCGATACAATCATCGACGTGACGACAAGTATAAAATTTTGCTAAGCAATCTTGGAAAAAAAACCTCTCAGCTAGGCATGACCCTTCCATTATATTGCGCTTTGAGTTGCGTGACCGCGCGGTCAATCCCTTCAAGCGCCGGACCGTCCGTGATCTGAATGGCGGCTTCACGGATTTTCCCTGGAAGCCGTTGTCCGAGGGCTTCTCCCATCCCCCCTTTATGGCGTTCGGCGCAACAGACGGGGGCTTGAAAAGATCGCTCCACGCCGCCCTGGACGTTTCATGTTCCATCTATCTCGTCCTCTCTTGCATCTATCTCGTCCTCTCTTGGTTGATGCTTGACGCATTCATTGTATGGGCGCGTCTATGATCACCTCGCGCCGGGAAGCGCGGACCTCCCGCCCCAAGTCAGGGGCTTGCCGGTCATCGTCTGGTTGCCGAAGTGCGCCAGCGGTTATCATTGAGAGCCGATTCGGGCGCGGCGGCGGGGATGGGTAAAGCGCCAAGGCCGCCTCCTTGCAAGGATTTCGGCAAGGATATCACCGTCCATCGGACCTCGCCGGTGATCCGGGCGTCGTCGGGGAGGGCCGTTTCGGGCCAGGCCGGATTGTCACTGATCATGACCCAGCCGCCGGTCCTGTCCTTGCCCAGCCGCTTGGCGGTCAGGCCGCCGCCGGTGCGGATCACATAGACATGCCCGGCGCGGGCGGGCGCCTATTCCAACGCCGCCAGCATAGGGGCGGAATCCTCAATGGTCTGGATACGGTCCATGCCCTGTTTCATCTCGGTCATGATGAATTCAGCGCGGCGGCCGGGACCGCCCACTTCCATGTTCGGGAACAACTCCGACCAGGCGTCCATTTTAACCGAAAGGGCGCACAGCACGCCGCCGATGGTGGTGTGATAGCCCTTGATCAAGGCCTCCACTTGGCGGAAGCGCTCCGCCGAGACGTTGTCCCACATATGTTTGGTGCCGCGGTCGAAGTTCTCGAACCGGCCAGTGATGGCCGCCATCAGTTCGTTAATGGTGCTGGTCATCATGTCCAAGGTCTGCATCAGGGACGGATTATTCTTCATCGCGTAGTTCTCACGCAGCAGGTCCATGGTGTCCAGGAACTCGGTGATCGTCGGTTCGATCTCGTCCAGAATGCTTTTGTAATAGCTGAGCGACAGGAAGATATCACCGTAATCCTCGATAAATCGGGGGACCTCCTCGATTTTGATGGACAGTTTTTGCGCCATCACTTTCAGTTTTTCGAGGGCGTTTTTCTTGTCCGGCGACCGGAACAGTTTGATGACGTCTTGAAAGCCCTGAATCGAGACGTCGTCCCCGCCATAAATCTGCATGATCAACGGGTGAGTGAAGTCGCGCATATACTCCGTCAACTCCGCGCTTTTGCTCTCTGAAAGTTTGAGATGCTCGACGTTGTTCACCTCTATCCCGAGTTCACGCAGAGAAATTCGAAGGGAATAGACGTCGTAGGAAGGCAATTCGCCAAGCTTCTTGAGCATCACCATGTCCGGGTGGCGGAAACCCTCAGACCAGCCGAACTCACCCGGCAGCGCGTCAATGGCCATTTGACCAGACCCGGTTTCCTTGTCGGAAAAGATTTCGACGACGCTCTCAAAGCGGGTGTTCTTGATTAGACGCGCACGCTTCAGCGGCGGCGTGCGGATCGGTATGACGTTCAGCGCAAGGGTATGGAGCGAGTCCCGATCGAAATCGACGAGGTCGTCCTCCAACTCTGCGAATGTGGTCACGCGTCCTTCGTTCACCGTTCCGTTCCATTTCCCCCGGTTACCGCCCGGTTCACCGTCAAAGCCGCAATAAACGCGGCCGCCTTCTTGGCGGAGCGGATATTCCGCCTGGTCCCTGGAGCAGACTTTATGCTAATTCGTTGATAAGGTCTTTTGTTTTTTTAAGGGTTTCTGGCGAGAGCGGAAAAAACGCTCGCTGGCGGTCGCGCGAAAAAGCCTTTTATTTCGCCCATTCAACGGTTTCGATCGCCGGCGATTTGGCTTGAATCTCCTGTACTTTCTCAATGCCCTGTTTCATTTCAGACATGATGAACTCGCCCCGTTTGATGGGGCCGCCCACCTGCGGCGTTGGGAACAGCGTCGTAAAGGCGTTCATTTTGACCGTCAATGCGCACAAGGAGCCGCCGATCGTGGTGTGATATTCCTCGATGAACGTCTTCACGGTCTTGAACCGGTCCGCCGACAAGTCGTCCCACATGCCGTTCGTATAACGGTCAAAGGTCTCGAACCGGCCCGAGATGGCGGCCATCAGATTGGTGATCACCCCCTCGATCAACTGACAGGTGTTCATCAGATTGACGTTGCTGCGGAGTTGGAAGTTATTCCGAATTTCGTCCATGGAGTCCATGAATTCGTCGATTACGGGCTCCAACGCATCCATGCACGAGCGATAATAGGAGAGGGACAGGAAGACATCGCCGTAATCTTCCAGGAACTTGGGCACGTCGCGCATTTTGATACGGAGTTTTTGCGCCAGGGTGTCCAGCTTTTGCCTCACCATCGCGACGTCCGGGTTTTGGAACAAGTTGACCAGATCGTCAAAAGTCTGAATCTCCATATCCTCGCCGCCGTAGATCTGTTGGACCAATGGCCGGGTAAACTGGGTCATATATTTAGTCAACTCCTGGGTTTTACTGTCCGACAGCTTCAGATCGTCGACGGAGTTCACCTCGAGTCCTTCCTCGCGAAACAGCATACGGAGGGAATAGACGTCATAAGACGGCAGCGGCGCCAATTTCCGCAGCATCACCAGATCCGGATGCCGCCGGCGGCCCTTGCCTGACCATCCGTAGTCCTTGGCGAGTTCCTCGACGCTCATTTGCCCGGACCCGATGCCCTGGCCCCGGAACAACTCAACCACGCTGTTCAGCCGGGCGTTTTTGATCAAACGGGCGCGCTTGAGCGATGGGGTCTGGAACGGCAGGATCGACAGCGGCAGGATATGCAAGGCGTCACGGTCCGCGTCCCGTTGATCGGAGGCGACGCCGGTTGGAACGCCCGGGGGCGGAAAGACTTCGGCGGGATCAGAACTCATAAATCTTGGTCCGGTGTCATTCCGGTTAAAAACACGCCAATAATAAGCATTTATAACGCCCGGAAGCTACTTATAACACCATATCCGAAAGAAAGGTTATACGACTGGCCATGCCGCGCTTTAAGTTGACCATCGAATACGATGGCGGACCGTTCGCCGGTTGGCAGCGTCAACGCAACGGCTTGACTGTTCAGCAGCGGCTGGAAGAGGCCGCGCGGGCGTTCACGGGCGAGACGGTGATCGCGCAAGGCGCGGGACGCACGGACACGGGCGTTCACGCGCTGGGGCAAGTCGCCCATATTGATCTCGGGAAGGATTGGCGGGCGGACCGGGTTCGCGACGCGCTTAATTTTCATCTGAAACCGTCACCGATCGTGGTGCTGGAGTCGGAACAAGTCGACGAGACCTTTCACGCCCGCTTTTCCGCGACGGAGCGGCGCTATCTCTATCGCATCCTGAACCGCCGCGGCCCGGCCGCCGTCGCCCGGGGCCGCGTTTGGTGGGTTCCGGCGCCGCTGGACGCCGCAGCCATGGACGCCGCGGCGAAACGTCTTCTGGGACGCCATGACTTCACCAGTTTTCGCGCCGTTCACTGTCAGTCGAAATCACCGGTAAAGACGCTGGACCGGTTCGACGTCAGCCGGGTCGGGGAAGAGATTCACCTGACCCTTTGGGCGCGTTCCTTTTTGCATCGTCAGGTCAGGAATTTCGCCGGCACGTTGAAGTTGGTGGGCGAGGGGAAATGGACGGCCGATAACGTCACGGCCGCCTTGAAGGCGCGTGACCGGCAAGCCGCCGGCCCCGCCGCGCCCCCGGAGGGACTCTATTTGACGGCGGTGATTTATGGCGGGGGCGGTTGATCGTGAGGATGTGGCGGCGGGCGGGCGGCCATACCAGGCGAATGACGAAGCGGGTTCGCCTCCGCCCGCACAGGGCTGTTTCCGGTGAACGTGTTCTGTATTGTCCCCGCGTCAATCATGGGGCGGATGGACGTTCGGCGGCTTTTTCAGGGGGTTAACAAGTCGCCGTACTGAAACACCATCAAGGTCAGAACGAATTCCGCCGAGACGAACGCCAGGGTGACGCTCAAGGTCGTGTCCAAGGTGACTTTTACGGTGTAGCCGACCAGCGCCAACACGGCGGCTTGAAAAAGTAAATAGAGAAAACCGGTCAGGTCGCCGAACAGGCCCGTGACACCCAGCAGAAACAGGGGGAACTGGGCGAAAGAGAGAATCACGCCAATCCAGATGTAGGCCACCACCAACCGCCGGTATCCCTCACGCTTGCCGGCCAGTCCGCAAAGTTCATGGGCAGCGACGGGGAAAACCGCCCAACCGGCGACAAACGTGATGGTCTTCACCAGCAAATAGGGGATGAAGCCCGTCATCTCGACGGCGGTGAAGAACTGGTGAACCATGATGACGGCGTAGAACGGGGCCACCAGAAGCGGAGCCAGGAAAGCGCGTTTCACGCCTCTGTCGGACGTGTCGAACCACTGTAATCCACTGCGGTCGCCGCGCGCCAGTTTCAGCGCGCCGGTGACGCCTTGTGCGACTTCCGCGGTCGTCAGCATGATCAGCCACCCAGAGCCCGGGACAATATTTCAAGAAAAATAGCGTGAGAGCGTCTCTTTGTAGATGTCCGCTAATCTACGTATGTCCTCGACGGGGCTGAACTCGTCCACCTTGTGGGCCGTTTCGTTCATCATGCCGAACTCGATGACCGGACAAACGTCCTTGATAAAGCGCGCGTCCGACGTACCGCCCGTGGTGCCGAGGGCTGGATCGCGGCCCGTGATATGTTTGACCGCGCCCGCGACGACATCGCTGAGCGGCCCCGGCGGGGTCAGGAACGCCTCGCCCGAGACCCTCACCGTTATGTCGTAATCCGGCGTTTCGCCGTCCCCATAGGCCGCGTCGCAGCGTTCCTTGATCAACTGTTTCAGGCTCTCGCCCGTATGCAGGTCGTTGAATCGGATGTTGAACCGGCCCGTAGCCTCCGCCGGGATCACGTTGGCCGCCGGATTGGCGACGTCGGCGGTGGTGACGGCGACGGTGGTGGCGGGGAAATGCTCCGTCCCCTCGTCCAGCGGCGCCAGCATGTTGCCAAGCATTTTCATCAGCCGGTGCACTGGATTATCCGCCAGATGAGGATAGGCGCTGTGGCCCTGCACGCCCTTGACCGTCAGCCAGCAGTTCAGGCTGCCGCGCCGGCCGATTTTGGCCATCTCGCCCAACTCAAGCGGATTTGTGGGCTCACCCACCAGGCAGGCGTCGATTCGTTCGCCGTTCTCCCGCATCCAGTTCAGCACCTTGCGGGTGCCGTTGACGCCGGGGCCTTCCTCATCGCCCGTAATCAGGAATGAAATCGATCCGCCGAAATCCGCGTTCCCGCCGATGAACGCGGACGTGCCCGCGACCATGGCGGCGATGGCGCATTTCATGTCGGACGCGCCCCGGCCATAGAGCTTGCCGCCGCGCACTTCCGGTTTGAACGGATCGCTCGTCCAACGGCCCGGATCGCCCGGCGGAACAACGTCCGTATGGCCGGCGAAACAGAAGTTCGGTCCGCACGCGCCCAGGCGGGCGTAGAGATTGTCCACGTCCGGCGTGTTCTCATCGGAAAACACCAGCCGGTGACAGGTGAAGCCCAGCGTCTCCAGCCGCGCCTGCAAAAGATCCAGCGCGCCGCCCTCCGCCGGTGTGACGGAAGGGCATCTGATCAGTTCTTCGGACAGCGTTACGGCGTCCATTCGCGTCAATTCCCTGTTTCGCCGTCCCGGACCCCAGGCGGCCCCGGAAGCATTTGCGGTTTTGGAGGCGGGCGTTGATCCCGGAGCCCGGAAGATGGCCGCGTCATCGGGATTCCTGGATTTCGGACCGCCGGCTTTCCCGGCAACTTGCGGACTCAAAGGAAACACGTGTCCGGAATGACACGGGAAACAATACCCTAAGAAACAATAACCTGAAAAGTCGCCCTAATCTCTTAGCAAATCGTTCAGCGACGTCTTGGACCGGGTCTTCTCGTCCACGGTCTTGATGATGACCGCGCAATAGAGTGACGGGCTCTGGGCGTTCGATCCGTCCGCGGCCGGCCTTGCGGGCAACGAGCCCGGCACGACGACGGAATAGGGCGGCACCTTGCCGTACGTCACCTCGCCCGTGGCGCGATCGACGATTTTGGTGGAGGCGCCGATGAAGACGCCCATGGAGATGACGGAACCTTCGCCGACGATAACGCCCTCGACGATTTCCGAACGGGCGCCGACGAAGCAGTTGTCCTCAATAATGACCGGCCCGGCCTGGATGGGCTCCAGCACGCCCCCAAGGCCCGCGCCGCCCGAGATGTGACAGTTTTTGCCCACTTGGGCGCACGATCCGACAGTGGCCCAGGTGTCGACCATGGTGCCCTCGTCCACATAGGCGCCCAGGTTAACGAAGCTCGGCATGAGAACCACGCCCGGCGCGATATAGGCGGACTTGCGCACGGCGCAGTTGGGAACGGCCCGGAAGCCGGCGGCCTGGAACGCGGCGGCGTCCATGCCGTCGAATTTGCTGGGAACTTTGTCCCACCATACGGAGCCGCCCGGGCCGCCAGAAATCGGCGCCATGTCCGCCAGGCGGAAAGAAAGCAGCACGGCTTTCTTCAGCCACTGGTTGACGGCCCACCCGCCGGCGGTCCTTTCCGCGACCCGCGCCTCGCCCTTGTCCAGCAATTCCAGCGCCGTTTCGACGGCGTCCCGGACCTCGCCCGCGGTCCGGGCGTTGACGCCGCCGCGGGTTTCCCACGCGGCGTCGATGGCGGTTTCCAGTTGGGCGTGCTGGTTCATGGCGTCGGTCCTGCTTTTGCGGCCCGCTTGCGTGGCCTGCTTTCGTAGAAGGGGAGGCTTGGAAAAGGTGGCCGGAAAATGGCGGAGGGCGCCAGGGGAGTCAAGCGATCAAACCCGCGCCCATATTCCGTCACCCTTGGCCCTTCTTCGTCACCCCCACCTTCACCTTGTCGCCCCCGCGAAGGCGGGGGTTCAGACCATCTTTCGTCACACATGAGCGACCGTCACGCATGAGCGGTACGAATGAGCGACCGTCACTCATGACAACCCGGAACGCAGACCGCCCGGCTGGATTCCCGCCTTTGCGGGAAGGACACAGCAAGGGCGCGGGAAGGACGGGGAAAACGCGGGGCGGCGGCCGACCATCCCGCTTGTGCCCATGCCTTTCCCGTGTAAGATGGCGCGCCAATCCGAACCGTTGGCGGAGCCTGGCCCCATGGAATTTAAAGAAGCCCTCACCTTTGACGACGTTCTTCTGGCGCCGGGGGCTTCCGACGTGTTGCCGGCGGCGGCGGACACCCGCACGCGCCTGACGAAAACGATCAGCCTCGGCATACCTCTTCTGTCCGCCGCCATGGACACGGTGACGGAAGCGCCGCTCGCCATCGCGATGGCTCAGGCGGGCGGCGTCGGCGTCCTGCACAAAAATCTCACGCCGGAAGAACAGGCCGCCGAGGTCCGAAAGGTGAAGAAGTTCGAATCTGGCATGGTGATCAACCCGTTGACGCTCTATCCGGATCAAACGCTTGCGGAAGCGGTCCACATCAAGGAAACCCAGGGTTTTTCGGGTCTGCCGGTCATTGAGCGCGGCACGGGCGAGCTTGTGGGCATCCTGACCAACCGTGACATCCGCTTCGCGGACGACATGGAGCAGCCGGTCTCCGAATTGATGACCGCAGACCGCAGGGACGCGCGCCTGATCACCGTGCGCGACGGCGTCGACAAGGAGGAAGCCAAGAAGCTTCTGCACAAACACCGGATTGAACGCCTGATCGTCGTGGACGACGCCTATCGCTGCGCCGGCCTGATCACCGTGAAGGATATAGAGAAGGCCCAGGCCCACCCGAACGCCTGCAAGGACGAACATGGGCGCTTGCGCGTGGCGGCGGCCACGGGCGTCGGCGAGGGCGGCGTTGAGCGGACCGAGGCCCTGATGGACGCCGGGGTCGACGTCGTCGTCGTGGACACGGCCCATGGGCATTCGTCGGGCGTCATTCAGACCGTTGAGCGGATCAAACGGGCGTCCAACCGCACGCAGATCGTCGCGGGCAACGTAGCGACGCCGGACGCGGCGAAAGCGTTGATCGGCGCTGGGGCGGATTGCGTCAAGGTGGGCATCGGACCCGGCACGATCTGCACCACGCGCATGGTCGCCGGCGTCGGGATGCCCCAATTCTCCGCCGTCATGGAAACGGCGGAGGCGTGCCGGGCCGCGGGCGTTCCCTGCATCGCGGACGGCGGCGTCAAATATTCCGGCGACATCGCAAAAGCCGTCGCGGCCGGCGCGGAGGCCGTGATGATCGGCTCGCTCTTCGCCGGCACGGATGAAAGCCCTGGCGAGGTGCTGCTCTATCAGGGACGTTCCTACAAGTCCTACCGCGGCATGGGCTCTCTCGGCGCCATGGCGCGGGGCTCGGCGGACCGGTATTTCCAGGCCGAGGTCTCCAACCAATTGAAGCTGGTGCCGGAGGGCGTCGAGGGACGCGTCCCCTATCGCGGCCCCGTCGCCAACATCATCCATCAGCTCGTGGGCGGCTTGAAGGCCGCCATGGGCTACACGGGCGCGGCGACCATCGCGGATCTGCGGTCCAAGGCGCGGTTCCGCCGCGTCACCAACGCGGGGCTGCGCGAAAGCCACGTCCACGACATCACGATCAGCCGGGAGGCGCCGAACTACCGGCAGAGCTAGGCCCTGCTCCTCACGCGAGCGCCCGCTCCAGATCCGCGATCAGGTCGTCGGCTGGCTCGACGCCGGCCGACAATCGCAGAAGATTGCCGGGCGCCGGGCTGTCCGGCGGCTCGACCGTCCGCCGGTGCTCGATCAAACTTTCAACCCCGCCCAGCGACGTGGCGTGAATGAACAGTTCGCAGTTGGCGCAAACAGCCTTGGCCGCCTCCTCGCCGCCCTTGATCATCAGCGACAACATGCCGCCAAAACCTCCTGTGAATTGCCGCCGGGCGACGGCGTGTCCGGGATGGGCCTCAAGGCCGGGATACAGGACGGTCTCGACTTTCGGATGGCCGTCGAAATGGCGGGCGAGTCTCATGGCGTTTTCGGACGCCCGCTCGAACCGGAGATACAGCGTGCGAAGACCGCGGAGCAGCAACCAAGCCTCAAACGGTCCCAGCACGCCGCCCGCCAGTTTCCGGATATCCCCGATCTCGGCCCAGCGGTCGTTCGCCTCGCGCGCCGTCAACACGCCCGCCAGCACGTCCGAATGTCCGTTCAGGTACTTGGTCGCCGACTGGAAGACGATATCCGCTCCCAGGCTCAACGGCCGGATGGTTGGCGGCGGGGTCACCGTGGCGTCAACGGCCAGAACGGCTCCTGCGCCGCGCGCGATCCCGGCGGCCGCGGCGACGTCAACGACATCCCAGGTCGGGTTGACGGAGGTCTCGACCCAGACCAAATCAACAGGCGCCGCGCCGGCGACCCGCGCCAGGTCATCCGCGTCGGCCGGGTCAAAGAACTCGGCGATCAGACCGCGCTTCGCCGCCATGCGCTTAAGCAAGGACCGCGCGCCGTGATACATCACCCTCGGCGCCACCACGCGGCCGCCGGCCGGCACGGTTTCGAATACGGCGGCGACGGCGGCGAGGCCCGAGGCGAACGCCATGGACGCCGCGCCCTCGTCCAGATCGGCCATCAGGTTTTCGAGCCGCGCGCAGGTGGGATTTCCATTACGCGCATAGATATAATCGCCGATCAGTTCGTGATCCGCGCCGCGCGCAAAGGTCGTGGACGCGTGAATGGGCGGCACGGGCGCTCCGGTTTCACGGTCCAGGAAATGCCCCGCCTGGGCCGCGCGCGCCGCCGGGCTTCGCCAGCCGCCGCCAGCGTCGGATGGATCAGCCATGACGGTTGATTTCCCTCTCCGGTTTTCGAGCCTCCACACATAGCGCGCCGGACTCCGGCCGGGCAAGCGCTGAAACGCCGGGAAACAGCCATGGACCCGGGGGTCTCCGGTGGCGCGGCAGCTCGTCTTTCTGGGCAACGGCGCCGTAGCGCCGCTCGTTGATCTCGACCGCCGAGGAAATGGTATCGTGCGGCCATGAGCGCCCTTGCCTTTGACGCGCATGCGTTTGTTAAGAACATGATCGCCGCCGGGATGCCGGACCGCCAAGCCGAAGCCCTGGCCGGAGAGCGCAGTCACGCATCATCGGCGAGCAGTTGAACACCAAGGCCGACATTGAGCTTATCCGCCGCGAGATCAAGGAACTGGAGGCAACCACCAAACTAAACATCGAAGAATTGGCGGCGTCCACCAGGCGGGACCTGAAAGAGCTTGAATACCGGCTGACCATTCGTCTGGGCGGCATGATGGTCGTCGGCGTCGCCGCCGCGCCGCCGGACGTCACATGACGGCCGGAACGCCAGCGTCCGGATGAAACAGGTTCTTGACCCGTGCTGCGGCGGTAAAATGTTCTGGTTTGACGGGGATAGCCCTGAAGTCCTCTGTGGCGACCGCCGCGCCGGAGAATATACCCTTTGCGACGGGCGCACACTGAAAGTTGAGCCGGACCGGATCATGGACTTCCGGGACCTGCCTTTCGCCGACAAAACCTTCCAACTGGTTGTGTTCGACCCGCCTCATCTGAAACGGGGTGGGGATAGTGCGTGGATGGTTAAAAAGTATGGGCGCTTAGACCCTGAAACCTGGCAAGGCGACCTGACGGCGGGTTTCAATGAATGCTGGCGGGCGCCGCGTCCGGGCGGAACCCTGATCTTTAAATGGAATGAGACCCAAATTCCAATCAGGGAGGTGCTTGCCTGCTTCCCCCGCCATCCGTTGTTTGGGCACACCACAACCCAGAACCTTAAAACGCACTGGATGACGTTCTACCAGCCAGACTCCCCAGAGTAAGACCCATGCCACGTATACTGATCCTAAGCAATGACCCGGCGCGCTAAATAAATCAAGTCGCGCGGCTATCAAATCATGTGTCGTTGGCGCCCAAACCATTTGTCGCGCTACAACACCAATTTGGCGCGCGCTTTAATAAGGCGTTATTGCTGAAGCGGCGGTTCGGTCATCTCCGCCAACCCTAAGCCGCCTGTGGGGGGTGGCGGACAGGGAGGGATTCGAACCCTCGAAGCCCCTTGTCAGGGCTTAACTCCTTAGCAGGGAGCCCGCTTCAGCCACTCGCGCACCTGTCCAGAGCGGCGGAAGCTAGGAGAGCCACCGGATTTTTGCAACAATTTAGTTACTCAAAGTTTTCAGAACGTGTCTCGAATATTTTAAGGTTTCCCCAATTTTATCGAGGAAAAATCGGGGAAATGTTCTTTCTTGAGTCCCGCCAGCGCCGCTGCTTAGAGCACTATGACATTAGATATATGGCGCTTTGCACGGCCTTGGATTTGTGAGAGCCAAGATTGTACATGACGGCGACATCGCCGGGCTTAAGGGCGAGCACGAGGACCTTCTCGACATAGACACGGAAGCCCCTGCCGTTTATTGGCCCGTCAATATACCAGGGCGCTTCGATCCGGTTATGGCGGCGCACCTGTGGGGCGCCGCCCAATTTTAGAAACTTTTCCGGCTCATTTTAGAAGGCTCAAAGCCGCAAAAAATAAAGGGTTTTGGGGATTTTTGGGGTGAAAACGGATTTTGATCAGTTTTGGTAAAAAATGGTCGTTTTTCGCTTCATTTTGGAAACTTTTTGATTGGGAATGGTCACTCCAAAACGGACGTTCAGTAAGGGTTTCGGCGGAAATCCAGGGGTTTTTGAGGTTTTCTCTTTCGGCGTAAAAGTAGAAAAATAGGCATAATTTCTCTTATTATCTGTAGTATTTCAGACTTGATCTGACGCCGCTCCCGCCGCTTTTTGAAAGGGGCGGGGGTTACCAGTTTTGATAAAGGGTCGCCGGTTTTGATAAAGGGTTGGCGGTTTTGATAAAGGGTTGGCGGTTTTGACAGCGGCGCTTAACCACACCATCAAACCCATGAAACCCATGAAAACCATCAAACCCATGAAAGAGGTGACCCTTATGGACGGGCGTAATCAAAAAATCATCCGTCACAAAGTTGCACTTCTGAACTTGGCCGGGGAATTGGGCCGGGGAATTGGGCCGGGGAATTGGGCCGGGGAATTGGGCAACGTGTCCAAGGCCTGTCCGGTGACGGGATTGTCCAGGGACACGTTTTAGCGGCGCCGCGACGCGGTTGAACAAGGCGGCGCCGAGGCGCTGTTAGAGAAGCCCCGGCGGGCGGCGAATCTGAAGAACCGGCCTGAAGAACCAGATTGACGAAGAGACCGGGCGGGCCGTCGCCGCCTATGCCATCGGGCGCCCGTCGCCCGGGCAGGTCCGCGTCTCGAACGAGTTGCGCAAGCGCGGCGTGATCCACGCCTTGCTGGCGGCGCTCGCGGTCATAGACGGGGCCGCGGAGGCGGTCTTCCCGATCTCAGGCGCGGCCGCCGCCCGCGCGGTGCGCTCCATTTGGCTTCGTCACGGCCTCGCCATCTTCAAGCGCCGCCTGAAGGCGCTTGAGGCCAAGGCCGCCGAAGATGGCCTGGCGGCCGGGCGGGACTCAGGTCCAGGCGGGGCCCAGGTCCAGGCGCTGGAGAAGAAAACGCTGGACGACCAGGCTTGAGGCGGGCTTGGGGGCAGGCTTGGAGCTGGATGATCAGACTTGGGGCAGGATGACCAGGCTTGGGGCGGGATCAACACGGCCCATCGCGGCCGTCTGGGGGCGCAGGACGCCTTCTATGCGGCGACGTTGAAGGCTATGCGGGGACGTTGAAGGCTATGCGGGCGCTGTTGAAGGGCGCGGGTCTGTCAGCAGACCTCTACTATATCGGCGCCTGCGCCCTCCGACAGGGGACTGTCAGACAGTTTTTGCCTGTGCCGATTTATCACACAGTGAGGAATCGTTCGCCGAAGATGATGGCGAACTGTGTTTTCGCCCCGGTCCATTCACGCGGCGGCCGCTTCCAAGACCGGACCGCATGATTGAGCGCCAGATATAACAGCTTTGCCGCCGCGTCGTCACGGGGGAAGCGGCCTGGCGTTCTGGCGGCCTGGCGTTCTGGCGGCCTCGCGTTCTGACAGGACAGCGGATTTTCGCGTTCAAGGGCTCGATAGCATTGGTGGTGTGGATCATCCGCCGCACCGCTTTTGGGAAAGCGAAGAAGGGGATGACCTGCTCCCAATTGCGCCGCCAGCTTTGCGCGACGGCCGGATATCTTTTCCCCCGCGGCCCAGCCTCGAACTCAGCCAAGGCGGCCAGGTTCGTCGCCGGCGTCGGCGTCGGCGGCGCGGTGGACGGCTTTCAGCTCCCGCGCCACATGTTTGCGATCCTTCCATGAGGCAAAATTCATGGAATTTCATGGAAGGACGGATCAGGCGCACGATGCAGGTTTGCACGGCGGCGTGCGGAAAGGTGGCGTCCGCGAAGGTGGCGTCCGCGAAGGTGGCGTTGACCGCTTCGGGGAACCCCTTGAGGCCATCGACGGCGGCGATCAACAGATCTGAAAGAAAACGTTCCAGGCTTGATCTGCGGCACGTCCGCCCTGACCTGACAGACGCCGCGTCAAAACGGGCGACCCCCGCCCCTTTCAAAAAGCGGCGCCAGATCAGGCCGGACGTGCTATAGATCATTCAATCTAGCGCGTCAGCGGCTTGTACTTGATCCGGTGCGGGTTGACGGCGTCCTCGCCCAGGCGGCGTTTCTTGTCCTCTTCGTAATCCTCGAAGTTGCCCTCGAACCAGACAACCTCCGAGTTACCCTCGAACGCGATGATGTGGGTCGCCAAACGGTCCAGGAACCAACGATCGTGCGACGTGATCAGGACGCAGCCCGCGAAGCCGTCAATCGCGTCCTCCAGCGCGCGCAAGGTGTCTAGGTCCAGATCGTTGGTCGGTTCGTCGAGCAGCAGGACGTTGGCGCCGGATTTCAGCATCTTGGCCAGGTGCACGCGGTTGCGCTCCCCGCCCGATAGCCGGTCGACTTTCTTTTGCTGATCGGCGCCCTTGAAGTTGAATTGCGCGACATAAGACCGCGATTGCATCTTGCGTCCGCCAAGCTCAATCTCGTCGTTTTCATCCGAGATTTCCGCCCAGACCGTGCGCTCGCCGTCGAGGGCGTCGCGGCTTTGATCGACGTAGCCGAGCTTCACCGTTTCACCGATCTTGATCGAGCCGCCGTCCGGTTGTTCCTGGTCCGTGATCATGCGGAAAAGCGTGGTTTTACCCGCGCCGTTCGCTCCGATAACGCCGACGATGGCGCCCGCCGGAATCTTGAAGCTCAGGTCCTCAACCAACATGCGGTCCTCGAAGCCCTTTCTCAAATGTTCGGCCTCGATCACCAGACCGCCCAGGCGTTCCGGCGTCGGGATGATGATTTGAGCGGTGTTTTCCGTCCGGGCGCCGGATTGGGCGACCAAGTCCTCATAACGCTGGATGCGGGCCTTACCCTTGGCTTGGCGCGCTTTCTGGGATTTGCCGATCCACTCCATTTCCTGCTTCAGGATGCGCTGGCGCGCGCTCTCCTCGCGTTCCTCCTGCTGGAGGCGCTTCTGCTTTTGTTCCAGCCAGGCGGAATAATTGCCTTCGTACGGAATGCCCCGGCCCCGGTCGAGTTCCAGAATCCAACCCGTCACGTTATCCAGGAAATAGCGGTCATGGGTCACCATGATGACGGTTCCCTTGTAGTCCGCCAGGTGTTTCTCGAGCCACGCGACGCTTTCCGCGTCGAGGTGGTTGGTCGGCTCGTCAAGCAGCAGAATTTCGGGCTTTTGCAGCAGCAAACGGCAAAGGGCGACGCGGCGGCGCTCGCCGCCCGAAAGCTTTGTCACGTCCGCGCCGCCCGGCGGACAGCGCAGCGCGTCCATGGCGATTTCGATGGTGCGTTCCAGCTCCCAGCCGTCCGCCGCGTCGATCTTCTCTTGAAGCTCGCCCTGTTCGGTCAGCAGTTCGTTCATTTCGTCGTCCGCCATGGGCTCGGCGAATTTGGCGGATAGCTCGTTGAACTTATCGAGCATGTCTTTCACGGCGCCGAGACCCCGCATGACGTTTTCCTGGACCGTCAGCGCGGGGTCCAGTTCCGGTTCCTGCTCCAAGTAACCCACCCGCACGCCGTCGGCGACGAACATTTCGCCGGAAAAGTCCTTGTCCCTGCCCGCGATCATCCTCATCAGGGTCGATTTGCCGGCGCCGTTGACGCCAAGCACGCCGATCTTCGCCTCGGGCAGGAACGACAGGGTCAGCCCCTTCAATATCTCTTTGCCGCCAGCGTAAACCTTGCGGACGTCCTTCATGACGAGCGAGTACTGATAAGACATGGATGACCTCGAATTTCAGGGGGGGGAACCGGTCGGCAGGGTGTAGACCAAAGCGCCGGTCTTCGCAATTCTCCATATCTCGAACCCGGCCATTCCGGCGAAAGCCGGAATCCGCTATTAGGGAGACGGCGGACTGTCGTTTTCGCGCGCTTTCGCGAAAGCGGCGGATGATTTTGACCAAATGGCGGGGAACGAGGAAACGCGCGCATGTCGCGTTTAAAGGCTGATCTCTATATCCGGGCCCACCTCGCGCAATGCTCGCGGCGGGGCGTCCCGGCTTATGTCACGCGCAAGGGGGACGAGCGGGGTGGTACGCTCTTGGTGAAACTCGTCATTGGCCGCGAGGGGTGCAAGGTGCTCCGCCAGACATCCGACATGGACGGCGGCGTGGTGTTTGAGGAAGCCCTCGGCGGCGCGTTGACGCCGGAGACGGACGCCGACGACTACATCCGCCGTCAAATTGGCTATGACGAAGACCTCTGGGTGGTCGAAATCGAAAGCCCCGACGGCTGGCATCCGTTCGGGCGGGATGAGTGACGATTGGTCTTGCCGCAGGAAAGAGGATTTGGCCGCGGCGCCCGCGCCAAGCGTGAAAGTGTTTCCTGAGTATAAAAATATTCAGTAAATCTACAATTTTTTACCAATATAACAAATATATTTTAAATATGGGGGAAAAGATGCAGTATATTTTGAATTCTCAAGAAAAATTTTTTCAAAGTTATTCAAGTTATAATTTGAAAATTGATTTTCTTTTATATGTCTGGATTTTTCTTGGTTTTTGGATATAAATATTCCATGTTTTTTTAATTTTTTATCGATGTATTTAATATATTTATTGACAACATTTATTTCCATCTCTCCAAAACTTGATGCGTTGCAGGCATTATTGCAATATCCGTCAGGAATAATATCAATCTGGAGCGGCGTCAAGAATACAAAATCATGTTTGTCCAATGCCATGCCATTTGAGATTTCATGAGGTAGAATTATTTTCGAATTTGGTAAAATAGATTTTATATAAATAAATGCCGCAGGTATTGTGTCAGGCAAATCCACAATAAAACACCGGCAGCCCCATAGCATATTTTGTATTAAAACATTGACTCCCGCGCCCGCACCAATCTCTAAATACGCGCCAGATCTGTCAGAAGACGGGATATTTTTCTGTACTATTAATTCCACTTCCCATGTATGCAAGAAACTAAGCGGATGGTGATTGTAGGCCGCCGTTAAGTTTTGCGGGATATTCAAAGAGCCACACAGTTGTTCAAACCGCCTCTCTCTTTTAACGGGAGTCATTTCGCGTTCGGCATGAAGGCGCGTCAAAATTGCGGCGGCGTTTTTCAATCTCGATAAGAGAGATTTGTTGTTTCCGACGCCGAACAGCCGCTCGGCTTGCTCGAAATTGTGGCCCGATTTGAACGAAATCAACTCGGAAGAAAAGCCTATAAATGTTTCCGAAGACCAATCACGCCAGATATCGGCCGGCGCATAGGGGGATTTGGTGATTTTTGAAAAAATATCATTTTTGTGCAGGTAAACATTGTACTCGGCTAATTGCATACGAGCAGTTTTTTCGAGCTTCGTAACGCAAAAATACGGGGTTCGAGTGTTGGATTTAACAAACATGGAGAAATGAACAAGCCGTGGTTGATAAAGTTCAGGATGTTGACCCGGCGGTTAAGGGCGCGCGCTCAGCCACTCTATAGCGTAAACAGCGGGACGGGTTTAGTGTAAATTTCAGGCTCGGGACTCATTGACCGGCTTAGAAGACGGCGGCGCCCCGGTCGATACCGGATTCAGTGTGGCCGAGTGCGGAATAGGGCGGTAAGGATTCTATTTGGATAATTTTTCTGAAACACCATCACCTTACTCCGCCGCGTCTTCCGTCAGGATCGTCTCCCCCGGCTTGACGATGGTGAAATCGACAGGGGCGGTGTCCACCCGGATGGCGCCCGGCGTGTCTTGAGTGACGACGGTGTGACGGGAATTCTCCACGTCGCGGACGTCGGGGAAGTCCTCGCGGTAATGGGCGCCGCGGCTATCCTCGCGCGCCGACGCGGCGGCCGTGATGGCCTTTGACGTCAGAATCAGGTTCTTCAGGTTCAGCCAGTCATGCCAGGTCAGGTTATAAGCGAGCGCGTCCGCGCCGTCGCCGTGAATCCCGATGGTGTCGAGTTCCGCGTCCAACTCGTCCAGTTTCGCCGCCGCGCGGGTGAGACTTTCCGCGTCACGCAGGATGCCGGCGTCTTCCCACATCACCTCGAACAACTGTTTGCGGACCGGATCAATGGGACCGGGGGTTCGCCGGATGGGATGCGTGGCGGCGAGAATGGCCGTCTCGATGGCCTCCCGGTCCGGCTCGGCGAACGCGCCTTCCTTCGGCGCCCAGGCGCCCATGGCGTCGCCCGCAAGGCCGCCGAACACGGTGGAGTTGGCGACGCCGTTGCCGCCCAGCCGGTTCGCGCCGTGAACGCCGCCGGTGTCCTCGCCCGCCGCGAAAAGCGCCGGAACGCTGGTCGCGCCGTCTTTCGCGAACTCGACGCCGCCCATCATGTAATGCGCGGTGGGGACGACCTCGACCAGGCCGGAGACCAGATCAAATCCGCAGTCGGCGCAACGCTCCACCATACCCTTGAAATTCTCGGCCACCCGCGCGCCGTCCAGATGCCTCATGGTGATGTAGAGCCCGCCATGGGGCGCCGTGTCGCCCGCGCGCATCTCGGTCAGCATGGCGCGCGAAACGATATCCCGCGTGGCGCGCTCGCCGCGTTCGTCATATTTATGCATGAAGCGCCGCCCGCCGCCGCTTAGCAAATGGCCGCCAAAGCCGCGCAGTCCCTCTTCGATGATGGTCCCGGTGATGCGCGTGTCGTCACCCGCGATCAGGCCGGTGGGGTGGAACTGAACCATTTCCATGTCACGGAGCCCGAGACCCGCGCGGAGCGCCATGGCCATGCCGTCGCAGGCCTTGTCGCCGGACGGCGTGTGGTATTTGTACATGGACGGCCCGCCGCCCGTGGCCAGCAGCGCCGCCTTGGCCTGGATAAAGCGGAAGCCGCCGGTTCGCATGTCGATCATCAGACAGCCCGACAGCCGTTCGCCGTCCCGGGATTTAATCAGCGCGATGGCGCGATGATCCTCCAGCCGCTTGACGCCGCGGGCCCAGACCTGCTCCATCAGGCGGTTGATGATCTCAATGCCCGTCAGGTCGCCCTTGTGCACGGTGCGGTCGAATGTTTGCCCGGCGAAGGCTTTCTGGTGGATGGAGCCGTCCGGGTTCCGGTCGAAGAAACAGCCCAGTTCGTTCTCAAGCTCGCGGATGCGCACCTGGGCTTCGGTCACCAGTGTCCAGGCGAGATCCTGATTGTTCAGCCATTTGCCGCCCTCGACCGTGTCCATGAAGTGGCGCTCGGCCGAGTCTCCCGGTGCAAGCGCGGCGTTATAACCACCCTGCACCATGCGCGTGCAGCCGGTCTTGCCCAGGAGCCCCTTGACGGCGATGGTGACGTCGAGATCGGGAGCGGCCTGTTTGGCGTGAAGAGCGGCGAACAGGCCAGCCCCGCCGGACCCCAGGATCAGGACATCGGTTTGGTGGGTTTCGAAGGTCATCACGCTAATTCTTCCCCGTCATACCGGCGAAAGCCGAAATCCGCCCTCCCGGCGAGTCTGGCTCCCGGCGTTCGCCGGGGCGCCGGCAAGCGCGGGGCGCCGTCATTCCCCCGCCCCCGCCAATCTCAACGCTTCCGCCCGCCTGTCCGCCGCCGTCGCACGCACTGTGTCGTAGAGCGATCCCCCATGGGCGTCCATGCCGACCAGCAGCGGGCCGAACCCCTTGATCCGGAACTCCCAAAGGCTTTCCGGATTGAGGTCGTCCATGTCTACGTCCGTGATCCGCTCGATCCAGGTGGTTTCCAGCGCCGCCGCGCCGCCGGTGACGGCGAGGTAGACGCCGCCCAGGCGCTGGAACGCGGCCTTGCTTTCCTCGCCAAGGCCGCCCTTGCCGATGATGGCGCGCACGCCTTCGCGTTCCATCAAGGGACGGGTGAAGCGCTCCATCCGTTGCGAGGTCGTCGTGCCGATACAGACCGATTGATACCCCGCCGGGCATTCATTGGTGGGATCGACTTTCCTGACGTTTGGCGCGGTATGGATCACCGCGTGGCCGTTAAGGTCGAACCTGGTCTTGCGGCCATGGTCGAACATGTGAATCTGCGTCGCGTCCCGGATGCCGTAAAGCCAGTCTTCCAGGACCACCATGTCCCCGGCGCGCAGTTCGCGGATTTGCTCTTCGGCGCAGGGCATGTGCAGGGTGTGCCGGGTCATCGAATAAAACTCCTTGTCACGCCCGCCCGCGCCGGGGCGGCGTCAATCTAAAAACCAAGTTCCACCCCCTCCGGCGTGAAGGTCGCGCGGGCGCGGCGGGCGGAGTGGCACATGATGTTGACCGCCACCGGATTCATGGTGATGTGTGTGGCTGCGGTTTCCACATGAACGGCGAAGGCGGTGCTGTCGCCGCCCAGTCCTTGCGGGCCGATGCCCAGCGCGTTGACGGCGGCGGACAGCCGTTTCTCCAGCTTCGCCCCTTCCGGGTCGGAACAGACGCTGCCCAGCGGGCGGGCGCCCGCGATTTTCGCGAGCTTGGCGCAGAGGTCCGACGTGCCGCCGACGCCCACGCCGACGATCGTCGGCGGACAAACGCGCCCGCCCGCCTCGATCACCTTATCGACGACGAAGGTGGTGACGCCCTCCACTCCATCCGCCGGAACGCACATCTTAAGGAATGATCCGTTTTCGGAGCCCGACCCCTTAGGGATCATCTCAATCTCGAAAACGTCGGACTGTTCGACGAAATCGATGGTGATGACCGGCACGCGCTCGCCGCAAGAGGTATGATTGTTTCGCCGCGTGATGGCGTGAACGACGGAAGACCGCAGCGGATATTCCCTTGTCGCCCGCTCGCAGCCGCGCCGGATGGCCTCTTTCATCTCGAACCCGTCCAATTCCACGCCGCGCCCGATCTTCACGTTGTAGATGGGAATCCCGGTGTCCTGACAGAGCAGGTTGCCGGTCTCCTCCGCCACATCGACGTTTTGGATCATGGTGGCCAGGATGGACTTGCCCGTGGGGTCCGTCTCCGTCGCGTCCAGTTTCCGGAATCCCTCCTTAATGTCCGGCGGCAGGATTTTGAGCGCCTTGATGTAGAGGGTCTTCGAGGCTTCTTCAAGAGCTTGCAGGTCGAGTTTCATGGGTTCCTCAGATAACCAGGGTCACTCCCGCAACGGCCAGAATCAAGAGAATCTGGCGGCGGAAGAGTTGTTCGTCGAGTAATCGGTAAAGGGCGACGCCGGCCAGCGTGCCGGCGGCGACGGCGGGCAGGCCCCAGGCGAAACGCTCCAGAGTTTCCATGCTCACCAGACCTGCGTGGGCCATGGCGGCGAGGCTTAGGACATGCATGACGAGGATGTAGGGCTGACTGACGCCGCGCGCTTTTTCCCTGTCCCAGCCGCGCAAGCCGCACCAAAGGGCGGGCGCCGCGCCGGACATGCCAATCATGCCGCCCAGCACGCCGCCAATTCCGCCCGCGACGGCGTCCAGTTTTTTGCCCCCGGCCACGACGGCGGGCGGATCCCTCATCAGGAAAAGGCCGAGGCCGTAGACAATCAGAAACCCGCCGACGGCGAGGCGAAGCGGCTCCGCCGCGACATGAGTCAGCAGGTAGGCCCCGAACGGCACGCCCAGCGCGCCAAGGCCCAAGAACGGCGCCAAGTGGGCGGTATCGAGTTCCTTGTGAAGGCGCGCGTAAGCAAGGATATGCACAGCCAGACCGGTGAACACGATCAGGGGAGCCGCTTCGGCGGGAGGGAAAACATGCAGCCAAACGGCGCCCGCCGCCAGAGCGTCGCCAAAACCGGCCGCGCCGGCGACAAAGGCCGCCAGAAAGGCCCCCAGCAACAACGCCAATTCGATCTCTCCCAAAACGAAAGAACCGATGACCATCGCCCTAATCCGCATTCAAGAGAAACAGAAGGCCAATGGCGAGCGAGACGCCCGCGCTCGCCGCCACCACACTCTTTTGCCAGTCCCGCCAGGGCAGAAACTCAATGGCCAGCAGGCGAAGCCCGCCCGCCAGATGCGCCGCCAGCAAGACCACCAGACCGGTTTCCACCGCCTTCATGACAGGGTTCGCCGTCCACGCCAGGAACCCGTCCAGCGTCGCCGCGCCCTCGATGGCGAGACCCAGGACAAGGAAGTGCGCGGGCAGAAACAGCAGGAGGGCGAGACCGGAAATCCGATGCGCCAGAAAGGCCCAATAGTTGGCGTGGTTACGGTGGGCCTTCATAGGCTCTCTCCCCCGTCACGCCGCACGGGCGGGCATTCGGACGCCATCAACGCCGCCCCGCCCGGATGATGAGCCGGTTCGGCGGCGTATCTTCCCGCCCGCGGGTCAACCCCCCGCCCGCGCGGAGAGGGCGGGGGCGGTTTTATTGGTTCAAACCTCGAATGCATAAAGCCCCCACACAGCCCGGAAGCCCAACACACAGATGACGGCGAACAGCACGATCATCATCCAATGCAGCGCCTTGTTCGACCAGCCGGCGGACTCTTTCAAAATCGCACGGAGTCCAATGGGCGCGTGAATGGCGGCGGCCAGGATGAAGACGGAATAGAACGCGAGCCAGGCTTCATCGCCCGACGTGCGCGCAACGATCTCCCTCGCCGTAAGACCGCCTTGAACAGCCATAATGACAGTCACCAAATGCGCCGCCACGCAGACCGCCAAAATCGCCGCGGTGACGCGCTGGGCCAGCCATCCAAGGGTCTCGGACCGGGCGCTCATGATCATCTTCTCTCCTGCTTGACGTCATTCCGGCGAAAGCCGGTGTCCTCTATCCCGGAGAAACCGGATTCCAGCTTCCGCCGGGGCGGCGAGCGATAATCAGGGGCCATCATATCTCACCCTTCAGCGCCGCCATGGCGGTCAAGCGTTTCAGGCCCGCGATCCCCGCCGTGGGATTCAGTTGTTTCGGACAAAACCGTGCGCAGCCTTGATGGGAATGGCAGGCATGGCAGCCAGCGTCCCCAGCGACTGCGGCCAGACGCTCTTTCCGCCCGCCGTCCCTGACGTCGTTAACCAAAGTCCACGCGCGATTGAGCGCCGCCGGACCCAGGTAATCCTTGTTCCAAGACACCACGTCACAGGCCGAATGGCAGACCCCGCAGTTGATGCACTCAATCCCGGCGCTGGCCGCCTGGCGTTTCTTGCCGCCGGGTTTCACCTTCTGGAAATCATCGTGGCGCGTGGCGGTGGGGACGAACTGACCCTTCGCATCCCGCCATTTCTCGAAAAAATCCGTCATATCGACAGAGAGGTCCTTGATCACGCTCAGGTTCGAGAGCGGCTGAATCCGAAGCATTCCATCGTCGGCCGCCCTGGCGACATGGGTGCGGCAAGTCCAGCGCGGTTGACCATTCACCGTCATGGCGCAGGAGCCGCAGACGCCCACCCGGCACGCGAACCGGTAGCTCAACGACGGATCCAGGTTCCGCTGCACATAGGTGACGACATCCAGCACCGTCTGGCTTTTCCGGCGCGGCACTTGGAAAGTCTCGAAGCCGCCTTCATCAGCGCCCCGCCAGATATCAACTTTCAAGGTTTCGTTCATCCGTGCTTCTCCCCCATCTCAAGGCGCCGGCCGGATGGCGGGAAATAGGCAATCTGGTAATGCAGCGGCCGGGCCTTTTCGCCGGCGCCCGCCATATGAAAAATCAGACCCGCCTGACCATGGCTCAGCCCCAGCGCGGTCGCCACGTCATGGGGCAGCGCTTGGCAATTGACTTCTTCGCGAACGGTCACGGTGCGGACGCCAAAGGCATTTCTCAAGTAAGCCCGGATATTGACGCCCTCCATGTCAACGGGCGGCACGGTCAGCATGTCGCTGAACAGAGACATATCCAGATACATGCGGGCAAGGCCGGTGACGGCGCGGTCAACGTCAATGAGACGTTCGATTAAGACAAAGCTGCCGCCGTCCAGATAATCGGACCAGGGCCCCCGGGTTTCCGTCTCTCCGACGCCGAGGATACTGGTGTAGACCGGAGACAAGTTCCCGTCCGCGCCGGGAAAGCGGAAATGCCAGAGATCACCCGACGGCATGGCCCGTTCGCCGACAAAGGTGCCGTGGCCGTGACGACGCACCACCATGCCCCGCCCGGCCAAATGATTCAGCGCCTTTTGAACAGTGCCGAGGCTTACCGGCAAGCCCGCCGCCAGCTCCGCTTCGGACGGCAGGCGGTCCCCGACCCCAAGCCGTCCTTGTTCGATGGCGGCGGCAAGCCCGTCCGACAATTGCAGGTATTTCGGCGCGTCCGCCGGATCATCTTTCAACACATCCATCAGTTCGGCGATTTCCATGCTTCTCGCCATCTCCCGGACTTGTTAGTCTTCTCGTGGGATTCGTAAATCCGGCGGTCGCGCCGGTCAAGTCCTATATAGGTCTTTAGGCGGATACAATCTCAATAACACAGCCTTCCGCAACGCCCGGCTCCAGCCAGAGGCGCTCACGGCTGGCGTGAAACGGAACGCCTTTAGCGCCTAAGGAACGTCCCAAGCCATCCAGGGCGCCGCATTGCAGGCGATAACCCATGAACCGCGGCCCCGCTATGGCCGAGAGCGAGCCTAGTCCCGGGAAGCGTTTCGCGAACTCCGGCGGGCTCAGCAAGTTCAGGCATTGGCCTGTGGAAAACGTGATCCGCAACACGCCGCCATCAACGGCGACGCTGGCCTCACTGTCCAGGCAACCGAGGAACTGGGCGTAATTCGGCGGGTTTTCGCCCATCATGATGACTTCCGCGACACCCTTCGCCCCATTCGGCTGGTCCTAAAATCCGGCGCCCAAAACGCTTCTGGCGGGTGCTCGTGGTGGCAGGTGAAGAAGCCCGCCCGATCAAAGCGGTCTTCTTTGAGGAAGGTCAGATTGAACGCGAGCCTCACCGTCCGCCCCGCCGCCGTCTTTCCCTCCCGGCCAAAAGAGAAAGGCGGATAGGGGGTCAGGCCCGCTTTGACAAAGCGCGCCCGGTCCGCGCGGAAATCCCCGGAACGCATGGCCAGCAACGTCATCCCGGAGCGCTCGCTTAAAGCGTCACGGTTAAAACCCGCGAAATTGAAATCATCCGTCCCGTCCGCCGGAACCTGCTCCGGGCGCTCGACAGCCAGCAACTCGATGTAGGTCCGGTCACTCAATTGAATCAGACGGTTATCCGTCCCAAACGGGTGATGGCCGCGAGGCGTCAACCTGAACCCCATCGCTTCATAGAACCGGGCCGCCTTGTCCAAGTCGGGCGTCGCCAACACCAAATGATCGAAACCGCTCATGCCGATCCGGTTGCGCCGTCAAGAGCCGATGAAGACAGGACTGGTCCAGGCCATGTGGCCGTCTTCCTGCACGATCTTGACGAAGTAGGCGTCCTCGGCGTCATTCGAGAGCTTTAACGGCGCATTCAGGCGGAACGCCGTGCTCTTCAACTGATCAGGCAAACGATGAAAGCTCAGTTGGCGGCCGGCGCCTCCGCAGTCCAACCGGAGTCCCGCCATCCCGATATCGGTGACCGGTACGCTGATATGGCGCACGGGGGTTTTCACGCGGAGCCAGCCCGTGACTTTATCGGCCAACCATAGATCAAACCCGGCCCGCCCGCCCCAAGTGACCGCCGTCCAGGCCGTTTGTTCCGCCCGAATTTTAGTCAGATGGGTGACGCCGAAGGGCGCCGCGCGCTCAATCGCATTGCCGCCAATGGACGCTTCGCCGTCCCAGACGGCGGGCCGGGCGCCGCCCCGCGTGTTCGCCCCTTCGAAGGACACCCGGATCCGATTACCGAGCAAGGGCGCGGCGAATGTTTGAAAGATCTGAACCAAAAGCGCGCCGTTCCAAAGTTCGACCCGTTCGATGGGCGCTTCGGCCATGATGTCCAGCTTCAGCATGGCGCGCTTAGCGGAGACCCGCACCGCGTCCCCCATGACGGCATGGTCCGTTTCACCCAGTCCGCCGGCTCCCTCCAATCGTGTGGCGGGTTCTGGAAACTCAACGGCGACATGAACATAAGGCCGAGAGCCGGTCGTCGCATATGTGCGCCGTTTCCTCAGCGCGGAAAGAATCTCGGCGGCGGACAATTCACGGGCGATGAAACATGTTAGTCCGCCCCGCAGGCCCGGCCGGCCGTCATCGGCGGCCGATGAAGCTGTGACGCCGACCCGGCGGCCTCGCGCCAGGGCGTCCCGCAAAAGCCATTCAGCCGTCCCGCGGCTGGAATGGATTTCGACGGCCCGCTCAAGGTCTTCATCGGCCGCCCCGGACAAATCGGCAGGGCGGCGCGCGCCGGACGCGATGACGACGGCGTCGCGGCCTTTCAGGCTCTGGAACAACGCCGGCAGACGCGCGGCTTCCGGTCCCGCCCAGTCATCGCGCGGCGCCGGGCTGGACGCGCGCGCAACCGCCGCCGCGCCCGGCGCGCCAAAGACAACGCCCCGTCCGCCCCCTTGCGCGGGCGTGGCGGTCCACTCGAACCCAGCCAGGCCGACGAAACGGCCAAACCCTCCGGCTTCCAGCGCGGCCTGACGGACGTCATCCCAATGAGCCTTGCCGGTCAAGCGATCCAGTCCCCGGTGCGCGGCGACATCCAAAAACGCCCGGTCCCGTCCGATCGAAAACACGTCCCGCACACGTCCCAGCCCGCCAGCCCCAGCCGACGCCGCATTCAAATCGCCCCAATAGAACCGCTCCGCTCCATCGGCGGCCACCCTCATAGGATTGCTGCGGGCAAGCACGCTCTCATCGTCATTCAGCATCTCGATCATCAAGTCGCCGGGCGCCAAAGCCGCGACGCCCTCCATGATTTCCGCGGGCGAGCCTGGGCGAAAGACGACCATATCCGGCAACCCGGCTGTCGGACGGCTGGCTTTCAGACGAAACCGTCCCTCCGCCCGCTCGGTGGGATTGCCGAACGCGTCTTCGGCCCGCGCGCCCAGCCGAAACGGCTCGCCCACCCGTCTCTGGGACGGGATCAACAGCCGCCAGCGCGCCGGCGGACCGGAAACAATGGGAAGCGCCGTGACCGGGCCGCCGGCCTCGAAATTCCGGGCGCCGGACGCATCGACTTCCAGGCGCATGTCAAGCGCCACGCCGGAAACAGCCGGCGCCAGCAGCCCGCTCTCGACGGAATCGCCCTTCCCGAAATGGACCTTCAGCCAGTCGCCGTCCCGCAACGCCCCCTCGATGAGGCGCAGGGTCAGCACCTTGCTCCACGGTTCCGGCGCGCCATCGGCCGCGTAATCGGCGGACACTTGAACACCGGCCGGCGAATCGATAGAAGTGAAATTGGGTTCAGCCGAGGCGCGCGTCTGAAAGGGGCCGACTCCGGCGGCGGTGCGGAACAAAAACCGCACCGCGCCGCCCTCTGCGATACCCAACGCCCCCGCCCGATAGGTCAACGTCAGCGGCCGCGGCCGGCCCGCCTCCAGCGGCCGGCGGGGATCAAGCGCCGCCTGCCCCAATCGGTCCGCGGATGTGGTTGCGGTTTGGCGGTTCGGCGCCAGAGCCACGGTCGGTTCCTTTCCCTAATCGGGCACGCCGCCCGTCTTTCCTGCTCGACGGGCGGCGGATGCACTTTATGATAAGCCGCCATTGAACAAAAACTCACAAGGAATTTCATGCGCCTCGACCATCGCGCTCCGGATCGCCCGCCGCCGCTGGTCGACCACAATTTAAATCGATGGCCGCCCGCTTATTGTATCTTACAGTTCGATCCACCGTGAGCGGCGATTGACCACAGAAGGGTTGCCGCATACGGTATCCATGTTTTCCATACGGGGTTCTCTATGACTGACCGGGCCGAGCGCTTGGTGTCCGCGCCACAAATGGAACTTCACCGCGGTGACGCGCTACAGGTGTTAAGCACGATGCCGGATGGCAGCATCGATTGCTGTGTTACGTCGCCGCCTTACTGGGGACAGCGCGAATATAGCGGCGGTGGTGTTGGCCTTGAGCAGACAGTCGGTGAATACGTCGATGCTCTTTGCATGGTGGCCGAGCAAATCCGGCGTGTACTAAAACCAACGGGTTCTTTTTGGTTGAACGTGGGCGACGCATACCAAAAAAAGTCACTTATGGGTATCCCGTGGCGAATAGCCCTACGTCTCATTGACGAACAACGCTGGATTCTCCGCAATGACGTGATCTGGCATAAAGTCAAGGGCTCCCCCGATAACTCACGTGACAAACTTCGACATGTCTACGAAGACCTCTTTCATTTCGTGAAATCGAAGAAGTGTTATTACGACGCCGACGCCATTCGAACAAAACCGCGAAAAGCCAAGGTGCGAAACGGCGCGGTTGTCTCGGCGACCGGTGTTTCCGGAGTGCGCTATAGACGCCAAGTCGAACTCTCGACCGAACTTTCCGTGGAAGAAAAGAGAAACGCCCTGGTGGCGCTCAACGATATTCTTAACGAAATTAGTCAGGGCCGCTTGTCGGATTTTCGGATGATAATTCGTGGTCAGCAACGCACGACGCACTCTGATAGCGAAAAGCTATCCGGTCGCGCTAAGGAGCTTCGCGATAAAGGATATTATTTTTTAAAGTATCATCCCAATGGCACGAAACCATCGGATGTTTGGGACATAATTCCGGAAGATACCCAAAAGCGGAAAGGGCACTTCGCGCCATACCCTGAAGACTTGTGTCGGATTCCCATCTTGGCGACATGTCCGCCAACCGGCGTCGTGCTAGATCCTTTTTGCGGCACCGGGACGACCATGGTTGTCGCGAAGACGCTTGGCCGGAGAGCGATCGGTATAGACATCTCGGCGGAATACATTGAGATGAGTAAGGAGCGCCTTGAGAAATTAACATGAGTAAGGTGGTTGATCTTTTTGGTGTCGATGTCGCCGCGAATCCCGATGCTGACTGGCGGCGCATCGTTGGAGATCAGAATTGCCCGTTTGCCGGTAAACGATGTTTCAAAGTCCGAAAGTCCCAACCTGGAATTTCCATAGGCACATGTACTATTCACCATGGGCGCGAACCTGCGCCAGTCATGATCCGCCCGAACCGTCTCACGGAGCGCGGGCAGGTATTTGTGGATTGTCTACATCTTCTGCAAATACATCACAAAATCAGCACGTTCGAACACATGAACAAGAACCTTGTGCTAATAATCCAGGACTGTTTGTTGAATTATATGAAGCGCACATTCAGTTTTGGGCGCCTGAGCGCGCCGCGTGACGCCGACCCCATGCATTTTCATTCTTACAAGCTTGTCCATGATGATGCGGGTCATCGACTAAAATTGGATGAGCGTTTCAGCACAAATACAGAGGGGGTTACGGTATGTCTGGGCTCGCAGGCGGAAGCGAACGTCGATATGGATCAGGTCGTTACCGCCATTGAGGCGAAGATTTCACCCGCCACGTTGTTTAAATTGAACTAATTGCTCTCAAATATCGTCATGAATAAGATCAAAAAGATCAGCGACCGGTTGCTTTGGCGACTCGTCGGCGAGGCGGCGGTTCTCACAGGCCGCGCGCCCGAGACGATGAATGAATGCCGGCGGGTGACGTCCAAATGTTCGGGTTAGAACCTCATATCGTCGCTGGCCTCGCCGGCGCGCTCATCGTTGGCGGGATTGTCAAGGGCGTGACGGGAATTGGCCTTCCCATCGTCACCATGGCCATCAGTTTGAACTTCCTGCCCGCCCAAACGGTCCTGGCGCTGTTGGTCATGCCCATCGTCGCGACCAATTTTTACCAGGCGGCCAGCATGGGGAATCCGATGGCGCCGTTACGCCGGTTCTGGATTTTGATTGTTTTCCTGGCCGGGTTTCTGTGGCTTGGCGCCTTGTTGGTCACCAAGCTAAGCGCCGCCGGCTTATTCGGAACCCTGGGGGCCGCGGTCTGCGTGTTCAGCGCGGCGCAGTTCTTCAAGCCGCCTCAAAACGCCCTATCTCCCAGGCTGGAAAAACTGACCCAGCCGCTGGCGGGCATGGTCGGCGGCATATTGGGAGGGCTGACGACCATCTGGGGTCCGCCCATGCTGATGTATATGCTGATGCTGAAGCTGGACAAGGATACCTGGGTGCGATCCATTGGCCTTATTTGGTTCATGGGGTCGCTGCCGCTGACCCTGGGATACTGGGCGAACGGCCTTTTGAACGAAATGACCATCTGGCTGTCGCTGGCCGCGATCCTCCCCGGTATGGCGGGCATCAAGATCGGCGAGCGTATCCGGGATATGCTCAATCAGGACCGGTTCCGCAAAGTGCTGCTGGTCTGCATGTTCCTCATCGGTCTCAATCTGATAAGACGCGCGGTGTTTTAAACAGGGCGCCGCGCGATGATCGACATTCTGCTTTCCATCATTCCCGTCTTCCTGCTGATCATGCTGGGTCATATCCTGCGGCGGAACGGCGTTCCGTCGCGCGACTTTTGGAACGTGAACGACAGATTGGTCTATTGGATTTTGCTGCCCGCGCTTCTGTTCCACAACACATCGGCCAGTGCGATCGCGGAAGGGCTGGCGGGTCCCTTCGTCGGCGCCATCGTCGGCGCGTTCATCGCCGTGAGCATGGTCGCGCTTTCGATGTCGAAACTGGCGGGTCACGCCGCCCCCGTCATGACGTCGGTTCTGCAAGGATCCGCCCGGCACAACACCTTCATCGCCCTTGCGATCACGGAACGACTCTACGGCGCCGAGGGTCTGGCGTTGGCGACGCTGGCGACGGCGGTTCTGGTTCCGCCGACGAACGTCGTCATGGTGAGCGCCATGACGGTCATCCATCCGCGCGACAAGGATCACGGCCTGGCGGGCGCGCTGATCCGCGATCTTGCGCGCAACCCGCTGATCCTGTCCGTCTCGCTGGGTCTGATCCTTAACCTGGCCCACGGCGGACGCGTCCCCATCTTGCACGACGTGTCGGAAATTTTGGGCCGGGCCGCCCTGCCTATCCTTTTGCTCGCCATTGGCGCCAATCTGGCGGTGGAAAGGATCAGGGTCAATCTGCCGCCATTTTTCCTGGCGACCTTGTTGAAGATGGTCCTGTTCCCGGCGGCGGCGGTTTTCATCGCCGTTCAACTGGGCGTCAATGGCGTTCCACTGCTCGTCGCCGCGCTTTACGGCTCCATGCCGACGGCGACCGGCGCCTTTACGCTGTCCCGTCAAATGGGGGGCGACGCCAACTTGATGGCGACCATCATCAGCCTTCAGACGTTGATCAGCTTACTTACCGTTCCGCTCACTCTCGGCGTCGTCCAGGCGCTGACGCCGGGCGGCTAACAGCCATCCCATCAGCAACGCCGCCATGACGGCGCCGGCGAACTGGGCCGCGATGAATCCGGGCGCGTGCGGCGGGTGAACGCCGGAAAACGTATCGGTAAAGGACCGCGCGATGGTGACGGCCGGGTTGGCGAAGCTGGTGGACGCGGTGAACCAATAGCCCGCGGTGATATAGAGACCCACGGCGGCGGGCACGGCTTCGGCGCGAAACTTCACGGCTCCCAGGATCGCCGCCACCAGACCGAACGTCGCGACGCCTTCCGAGAACCATTGCGCGGCGCCGGCGCGCGGCTTGGTCGATATCTGGAAGATTTCCTGTTCGAACATGGTATGCGCCGCCCAGACGCCCAACAGCCCTCCGGCCACTTGAACGCTGGCGTAAGCGGCCGCCAGCCCAACGCCGATTTCTTTTCGCATGACGAAACACAGCGTCACCGCCGGGTTGAAATGGGCGCCCGAGATCGGACCAAAGATGGTGATCAGGACGAAGAGAATGGCGCCGGTCGCGATCGTGTTGCCCAAAAGCGCGATGGCGACATTCCCGCCCGCCAAGGTTTCCCCCATGACGCCGGAGCCCACGACGACCGCCAGCAGAAGCGCCGTACCCAATGCTTCCGCCGCCAATTTCCGGGACGTGTCGAATTCCATATCCATGTCTCTATCCATTGTCTCTCTTCAGCCACGCCGCCCGCATGGGCGCCGTCTTTTCCGAGCGGCGTGGCTTGAGGGTTTTCCAGAATATCCAACGCCGTCGCGGACGGACGGCCATGGACCGTCCCCGGATCACACGAAAAACAAGAGACGTCAAGAACGCCCGGCTTCCAGCTGGGACCGGAAAATCAGGACGCTTGCCAACAACAACAATATACTCACCGCATAATCCGGCGGAAAATCCAACAGGAATGCGGAAACAGCGCTCACACCCGACCAGGCCAGCGGCGTCAACAACAAGATCAAGGGCGGACGCTCCAACGCCATCAGGAGAATTCCGGCGGTCACCAGGGCCGTTGACTGGGGCGACAACCCCGGCGAGGGAAGCGCGCTGACTTCGACGCCCGAAACCAGAAGCCCCGCCGGGTAAAGTATGATTCCCGCGAACGCCACCGCGCCCCCAATTCCGCGCCGCGATACGCGAACCGCCTGTAGCGTCCCCCGCATGGACACGCCAAACCAAACCAGCAACGCGCCTTGCGCCATCCATCCCGCCGCATGGACGGGCGCCAGAAAATTGAGCGCCGCCATCATGCGAAGCTCGTGGAAGAACCCGACGCTCACGCAAAGAGGGGTTATGAGGAGAAGAGAAAGCCATGGACGCCGGCGCGCGCTCAACACCGCCAGGACGGGGAGCGCCACGCCCACTGCGGCGATGGGCGCCGTGTCCGCGTTCAGTTCGGCCAGCGACGCGAAATAGACCTCTGCCGTATAGGGAAGGCCAGAAGAGAACGCCATGCCCTAGAGGCTCTCAACCGTTTCGATGATGCGTTTTCGAAGAGCCGCGTCCGGCAACGGCCCCTTCAGCGCGTTCATGTTCTCCACCATGTGCGGCGTCTTGGACGTCGCCGGAATAGCGCAGGTGACGGCGGGGTGCGAAATAATGAACTTCAACAACACCTGAGCCCAGTTTTCCGCGCCGATCTCTTTCGCCCAACTGGGCGGCGGCGCGTTCCCGATATGATCGAACAGGCCGCCCCGCCGGAACGGGCGGTTGACGATCACGGCGGCGCCACGTTCGGCGGAGAGCGGGAGCAACACTTTTTCCGCCTCGCGGTCTAGGACGTTGTAGGTGAACTGAACGAAGTCCAACTCTTCCGATTTCAAAATTTTGATCATTTCCGAATGGCGGGAACCGTGCGACGTGGTGATCCCAATATGGCGGATTTCGCCCGCCGCCTTTTTCTCGCGCAGCATGGCGAGGTGGTCCCGCCAATCGACCAGATTATGGATCTGCATCAAATCAAACGCGGGAATATTCCAAAGGCGCTTGGCGTCAGCCACTTGCCCGGCCCCGGAGCCGCCAGCCGGGGTCCAAACCTTGGTGGCGGAAAAAAGCCCGCGTTTCTCCTCATCCGGCATGTGGTTCAGGCACCAGCCAATGACGTCCTGGGCGGAGCCGTACATGGGGGACGAGTCCACCATGCCGCCGCCCATATCGAAGAACATTTTCAGGACTTCGAGACGCGCGGCGCGCAATTTCCCGCCGCGCCCCACGTTGAAGGTGATCCAGGTGCCCATCCCGAGGGCCGGAATGCGCTCACCCGTTTTCGGAATGGGACGGGTGATCAAGGCCCCTGCGGCCTTTGACGCGCCAGGGGGAAGAAGACCGCCGACGCACAACGCGCCGGCGCCGGCCAGCATCCGCCGCCGAGTGATGGGGAAGCCATCCGCACTCACGGGTCGTCTCCTCTTTCTTCCCTTCGAATTATCAGGTCCGGCGTGGGATGCAAGTCCCTATCCGCTGGGGTTTGACGTTCGCCGGGTGGTCAAGATTTTATATTGACATAAATATATCTTTATATATAAAACTCTCTTTATGTTAAGCATGGATCATGTCATGGAAGCGATGCGCGCGGCCGCCGAACCGACGCGGCTGCGTATTCTCGTGCTTTGCGCGTCCGGTGACGTGACCGTCACCGAATTGGTCCGGGTGCTCGACCAGTCCCAGCCGCGGGTGTCCCGCCACTTGAAAGTCCTGACTCACGCAGGTCTTCTGGATCGCACGCCGGAAGGCGGCTGGGTGTTCTATGGACTGATCTCTTCCGGTCCCTTGGCGGAACCCGCCAGACGGCTGGTTGATCTGGCGCCGTTGAATGACGCCGTTTTAAAACGCGACCGCGAACGCCTCGCCCGGATCAAGTTGGAGCGCGCCGAGGAAGCCGCTCAATACTTCAATCAAAACGCCCAATTTTGGGACCGGCTCCGCTCGCTTCATGTCGATGACGCGCAAGTGGAAGCCGCCATGCTCGATCTGTTGCCCAGCGCCGGGATCAGGAACCTGCTGGATATCGGCACGGGCACGGGCCGCATCTTGGAGCTGATGGCGGACCGCATCGAACACGGCCAAGGCGTCGACATCAGCCGCGAAATGCTGGCCGTCGCCCGCGCCAATCTGGAAAAAGCCGGCGCGACGCACATCAAGGTCCGCCACGCCAATCTGGCGCGGTTGCCTTTCCCGTCCGGCAGCTTCGACGCCATCACCATTCATCAGGTTCTGCACTTCCTCGACGATCCCGCGTCGGCGATTGAGACGGCGTCGCAAGTGATGACGTCCGACGGCCATCTTTTGATCGCCGATTTCGCCCCGCATGATCTGGAGGACCTTCGCCGCGAACACAAGCACCGGCGCCTGGGCTTCAAGGATGACGAGGTTGAAAGCTGGTGCTCCGCCGCCGGTCTGAAACTGGTCAAGACCCGGCGGCTGCCGGGCAATCCGCTTACCGTTTCCATTTGGCTCGCGCAAAAGAATGAGACCGCCGTCTCCTTTGTTCCGCGATACAGCCGCGACACGACAGAAACCATTCAATAGCGACCGTCCAATGATACGCCGCGCCCGAGACGTCATCACCGACATTCAGCATATGACCGCCAAGGGCCGCCCGCCCTTGCCGAACCTGTCCATCTCGGCTCCTTTGCCGGCTGACGTCTCGGTGTCGTTCGAGTTTTTCCCGCCCGCCTCGGAAGGGTCCGAACAGACGCTTTGGAACAGTATTCAGCGTCTGGCGCCGTTATCCCCCGATTATGTATCGGTCACCTACGGCGCCGGCGGCTCGACCCGGGAGCGCACCCACGCGACGGTCTCCCGGATTTTGACCGAAACCGGGTTGAAGCCCGCCGCCCACTTGACATGCGTCGAGGCGACCCGCGAAGAGGTCGATGACGTGGCTCGGGCCTATTGGGACGCCGGCGTGCGCCATATCGTCGCGCTTCGCGGTGACGCGCCAAAAGGCCAAACCACCTATCAGCCTCATCCGGGCGGCTACGCCTACGCCAATGATCTCGTGGCGGGCCTCAAAAAAATCGCCGGCTTCGAGATCAGCGTCGGCGCCTATCCTGAAGCGCACCCGGACGCCGCCGGCCCCGACGCCGATTTGGATAACCTGAAGCGGAAAATCGACGCCGGCGCCGATCGGGCCATTACGCAATATTTCCTCGACGTCGATATCTTTCCGCGATTCCTGGACCGGGCGCGAGCCGCCGGCATCACGGCGCCGATCATTCCAGGCGTCATGCCGATCCATAATTTCAAGAACGTCGCGCGGTTCTCCGCCCGCTGCGGCGCCAGCGTGCCGAAATGGATGGGAGAGTTGTTCGAGGGACTTGAGAACGACCCGATGACGCACAAGCTGGTCGCCGCCTCGCTCGCCGCCGAGCAGTGCCGCGCGCTCCATGCCTACGGCGTCAAGCAATTCCACTTCTACACCTTGAATCAGGCGGACCTAAGTTTCGCCACCTGCCATATCCTCGGCGTTCGCGCCGACGCTGCGGCAGCGGAATAATCAGTCTTGAAAGCACGCGCCATGTCTCAACCTTCCGGCCGCTTCACGTCCCATCCCCAACCGGACCGCACGCGGGACCTGCGCGACCTGCTGAAGGACCGCATCCTGGTGCTGGACGGCGGCATGGGCACCATGATCCAGGAACACGGCCCCGACGAAGGCGCGTATCGAGGTGAGCGGTTCGCGGACTTCGGCCAGGACCTGAAGGGCAACAACGATTTGTTGAGCGTCACGCAACCCGTGATGATCCGGAGCATCCACGAGCGGTTCCTAAGCGCCGGCGCCGACATTCTGTCAACCAACACCTTCAACGCGACCAGCATCAGCCAGGCCGATTACGCCATGGGGGATATGGTCTACGAATTAAACCACGCCAGCGCGCGTTTGGCCCGCGCAGCCGCCGACGCCTGGACCGCCAAGACGCCGGATAAGCCGCGCTACGTGGCGGGCGCGCTGGGTCCAACCAACCAAACCGCGTCCATCTCGCCGGATGTGAACAATCCAGGTTACCGCGCCGTCACTTTTGACCGGCTGGTCGAGAGTTACACGGAAGCCGCCCGCGCGTTGACCGACGGGGGCGTGGATATCCTGTTGATTGAGACTATCTTCGACACCCTGAACGCCAAGGCCGCCGTCTATGCGGTCCTGAAGCTGTTCGACGACCTGGGCCGGAAATGGCCAGTGATGATTTCCGGCACCATCACGGACGCCTCGGGCCGCACGCTATCGGGTCAAACGGCCGAAGCGTTCTGGGTGTCGGTCAGCCACGCCAATCCCATCTCCATAGGTTTCAATTGCGCCCTGGGCGCGGCCGACATGCGCCCGCACCTGAAGGCCGTCGCCGATATCGCCAACGTGCCGGTCAGCGTTTACCCGAACGCGGGCCTGCCCAATGAGTTCGGTGAATACGACGACACGCCGGAGTACATGGCCGGTATCATTCGTGAGTTCGCGGAAGCGGGCCTGGTCAATATGGCGGGCGGCTGTTGCGGCACGACGCCGGACCACGTGAAAGCGATAGGCGACGCCGTCGCCGGCGCGCGCCCGCGCCGCTTCCCCTCTTCCGATCACACCTGCCGCCTGTCGGGGCTTGAACCCCTGGTCGTCAACGACGTCACCGGCTTCATCAACGTGGGCGAGCGGACCAACGTCGCGGGTTCGGCCAAATTCGCCAAGCTGATCCGCGAGGGCGACTTCGACTCAGCCCTCGAAATCGCCCGCCAGCAAGTGATGAACGGCGCGCAGGTGATCGACGTGAACATGGACGACGCCATGCTCGAAGGCGAAAAGGCCATGACGGATTTCCTGAACCTGATCGCGTCCGAGCCCGATATCAGCCGTGTGCCTGTGATGATCGACTCATCGAAATGGTCAATCTTGCGGGCCGGGCTTCGCTGTATTCAGGGCAAGGGCGTGGTGAACTCCATCAGCTTGAAAGAAGGCGAGGAGGCGCTCAAGGAACAAGCGCGCGAAATCATGCGCTTCGGCGCCGCAGTTGTCGTCATGGCCTTCGATGAAAGGGGCCAGGCGGACTCGTATGAGCGCATGGTGGAGATCGCCAAACGCAGCTATCGCATACTGATGGACGAAGTCGGTTTTCCGCCCGAGGACATCATTTTCGACAGCAACATCTTTCCCATCGCCACGGGAATGTCCGAGCACGACAATTTCTCGAAGGACTTCATCGAGGCGACGCGGACCATCAAGAAAGAACTCGCCCACGTGCATACTTCGGGCGGTCTTTCCAACATGTCGTTCTCATTCCGCGGCAACAACGCGGTCCGCGAAACCATGCATTCGGTATTCCTTTATCACGCCATTAAGGCGGGTCTCGACATGGCTATTGTCAACGCGGGTCAGTTGGCGGTCTATGCCGATATCCCCGAAGACCTGCGGGAACTGGTCGAGGACGTCGTTCTGAACCGCCGCCCGGAGGCCCAGGAAGAACTGGTCGAAATCGCCGACACGGTGAGGGGCCAGGCGAAAGCCGGGAAAGAGGATATTTCCTGGCGCGAGGGCGGCGTCGAGGCGCGTTTGAGCCACGCCCTGGTCAACGGCGTCGGCGATTACATCGAGGAAGACACCGAAGAGGCCCGTCAAAAGTACGGCCGTCCCATCAACGTCATCGAAGGCCCCCTGATGGACGGCATGAACATCGTCGGCGACTTGTTCGGTTCCGGCCAGATGTTCCTGCCCCAAGTGGTCAAATCGGCGCGTGTGATGAAGAAAAGCGTCGCCTATCTGACGCCTTACCTGGAGAGGGAAAAGGCCGAACTGGGCGGCGCATCCGCCAAGGGCAAGATATTGATGGCGACGGTCAAGGGCGACGTGCATGACATCGGCAAGAACATCGTCGGCGTGGTGCTGCAATGCAACGGCTATGACGTCGTCGATCTGGGCGTCATGGCGCCGTATCAAAAAATTCTCGCCGCCGCGCTTGAGGAGAACGTGGACGTCATCGGCCTGTCCGGCCTGATCACGCCGAGCCTGGACGAGATGGTGAGCGTAGCCGCCGAGATGGAGCGCCAGGGCTTCGACCTGCCGCTGCTGATCGGCGGCGCTACGACGTCCAAGGTCCACACGGCCGTGAAGGTGGCGCCGAAATATTCCGGTCCGACCATCCACGTGGTGGACGCGTCGCGTTCCGTCGGCGTGGCGTCGAACCTGCTGTCCGACACCTTGAGGAACGATTTCGTGGCGGGCGTCGCCGATGACTATCAAGCCGTCCGGGATCGTCATGCGGGCCGGTCCAAGGCCGACAACCAAATCTCCATCGAGGCGGCGCGGGCGAATAAGTTCCAGATCGACTGGACGGATTATCAACCGGCGGCGCCCACGTTTACCGGGACGCGCGTGTTCGAGGACTATGACCTTGCCGAGCTGACGGCGCGCATCGATTGGACGCCGTTCTTCCGCGCCTGGGAATTGGCGGGCGCGTATCCGGCCATCCTGGATGACGAGACCGTGGGCGCCGCCGCGCGCGATCTCAAACATGACGCCGACGCCATGCTGCGGCGGATTGTCGGTGAAAAATGGTTGACCGCCAAGGCGGTCATCGGTTTCTGGCCCGCCAATTCCATCGGCGACGATGTGCGCCTGGATGTCGGCGGACGGCCGGTCGATCTGCACTTCCTGCGTCAGCAAATGGCGAAGCGCGAGGGACAGGCGAACATGTGCCTGGCGGATTTCGTGGCGCCGCAAACGGCCGGCGGCGCCGATTACGTGGGCGGCTTCTGCGTCACGGCGGGACTCGGCGTCGATGGGAAGCTGGACGAATTCAAGGCGGCCCATGACGATTACAGCGATATCCTGCTCAAGGCCCTGGCGGACCGGCTGGCCGAGGCCCTCGCCGAACGGATGCACGAGCGCGTGCGAAACGAGTTCTGGGGGTACGCGGCGGAGGAGAACCTGTCCAACGACGATCTGATCGCCGAGAAGTATCGCGGCGTCCGCCCCGCCCCCGGCTATCCGGCCTGCCCGGACCATTCAGAAAAAACGACGCTGTTCAAGCTGCTGAACGCGGCGAACGCCATCGGAGTGACGTTGACGGAGAACTTCGCCATGACCCCGGCGGCCAGCGTTTCGGGTTTCTACCTCGCTCACGAACAAGCCAGATATTTCGGCGTCGGCCGCGTCTCGAAGGACCAGGTGAGGGATTACGCCCGCCGGAAAAAGGCGGATATGGCCACGACCGAACGCTGGGTCTCGCCCAACCTGGTTTACGACCGGGTGGCTTGAGCGGCGGCGGGGGACGCGCAGGGCCGCCATGGGCCATTTATAAGAGGATATGATCGCCATCGGAATCCTCGAACGCATCCATGCCGGCAGGCGGTCCGGGAGCGGTGCCGGACGCTCGGGAAGCCCTTTTGATTTCTGCACAAAAACGACCCCGTAAGTTCCGCCGGGGACAGGCGCGTGAGCGCGGCTGCCCACGAAACCGGGGCGCCGCCAAGTAATATTTGGGATCGCGGCCACAGCGTTTTGTTAACGTCCTTATGGGACTGGCCTCTAAAAACATGGGGCATGGTCAGTTGGACACACCAGGAAAGTCAGAGCACTTTACTCAAGGAATTGACCGACCCCTTCATCACTGTCTGCTACATCACGAAATCAAGCGAACTTGATATCGATCCTGGGTTAAGGGGGAAGATCGCGGGCATCTAATTGGTTAGTCATGAAACCGGAGACCGGGATGACTTTTCCTATCCCAATTGGCATTCGGTTTTACCGGACAATTGGCGTCATGCGCTACGCGCCCTCCGTACGTTCACTTATGGTCCAGAACATTGCTTGGACTTAGCCGGTCTTGACCCCGTTCTATCAACGGTCGGCGCTATCAATACCGAGGCATGGTGAAACCCTTGAAGACCCCGACCAAATCAAATTGCTGCGGGGCACGCCGTGGGATGAGGTCGAAGTTTATGCGCCGGGGTCTACCGTTTAAGATTGGGAGGCGGGCAACAAAGGCGAAAAGGGCGCGCAATGGCCGCCCCGTGAGCTTTGTGCTCCGCAACTCAGCGGAGGCGCGGATGCCTATTTGGGCGGGTCCGCCGACGGGCGAACAATCCTCAAGGCCGAGTTGCCGGCCGGTCCGACTTGCGTCGGCGGGCGCGGCGCTGGAGGATTGCGTGACGGCCTCGCCCAACGTCAGCATGTCATTCCCGCGAGGGCGGGAATTCAGACCATCGCTTTGTCACGCATGACTGGCTTGGAACGCGGGCCGCCGCACTGGACGCCCGCCTTCGCGGGGGTGACGAATTAAAGGCGCGGGGGTGACGTACCGGCCCATGAGGGGTCGTCATGCAAACCCCGCCCACGCGGCAAGGGCGCCGGAACGGCGGTTCGGCAAGGCCGCGCCCGGCCGCCGGCGCCGGGTCAGCCGCGTGACGCTAATCACCCGCCGGGTATTTCGGATTGCTCTCCTTGAGCTTGGCGAGCGTCAAGGTCATGAGCGCCGCATGGGCGTCCGCGTCCAACCGGCCGGCCCGGATGTCTCGCTTGAGCGCCGTCAGGTCGAGGACAGGCTCAAACGGCTTTTCTTCCAACTGCCGGGCGGCGATGGCGATGGCGTTGGCGATCATCAACGCTTTGTGGCGGTCGCCGCCTGAAAGCCCGGCGGCCAGGTCTTCGCGCGCCACTTTCCGGGCGATGGCCAGCAAGTCCAATCCCGATGGCTGGTCTCTCATCATTCAGGTCCCGTCATGGACAAAATCTCATATTCCAGCGTGGGCGCCACATGCGCCGTCAACGCCATCTCGATGTTTTCCTCTTCGCCCGAAACATGGCGGCGCGCCTGCTGAAGCGCGATCACGGCCCAACGGATATGCGCCATTACTTCCCAAAAATAGACCGCTTTCCGGTCGATCACGCAGCCCGACGCCTCCTCATAGCCCGCATAGAAGGCGTCGCGGGCCCCGAGTCCGCCGGCTTCCTGGCCGTTTCTTCCAAACCGCCAGCACTTCGCCAGAAACCAGCCGATGTCCTCTAGGGGGGATGAAAAACCCGCGAATTCCCAATCAAGCGCCGTCACCAATTCCTCGCCGTCGATCACCAGATTGCCGGTGCGGTAATCCCGGTGGCAGAGAACCAGCGCGCCGTCGGGCGGCGAATGCCGCTCGCACCACGTCAGGCCCCATTCAACCGCCGGATGGACGCCCGGCAGCGCGTCAAGGAACCCGCGGTAATCCGCGATGCGGGCTTTTGCGGCGGGCGCTTCCGGAACAGGCAGGAAATCCAAGACGTCAATCGGCGGCGTCAAGGCGTGAAGCCGCGCCAGGTTCGCGCCGATATCACGCACCAGGGCGTCGGACGGCGGCGCTTTCGCCAGCTTATGTCCCGCCGTTTCCCCTTTCGCGAAACGCATGATGAAGAACGGCCCGCCGATCACGCTCTCGTCTTCGCAAAGCAGGCACGGCCTGGGCGCTTTCACGCCCGCGCCGCAGACCGTTTTCAAAAGCGCGTATTCCCGCGCGCGGCTAAGCGAAACGGGGACGGACGACGGGCTGTCGCGCCTTAGCACCAGGTCGTGCTCGCCCCGCCATTCGCCGCCCGCCATGGTCAGCTTCAGATGATAGTTTTCCTGAATGGCTCCGCCGGAAAGCCTGTCCAGCGCCGTGACGCGGCACCCGGCGCCCGCGCGCTTTGCGATATAGGCTTCAAGCGCGGGCCAGTTTCTCCGTGTCAGCCCCATGACCAGAAATCGGCGCCTTTCTCGCGGAACTGGTTGGCGATGATCATCTTGTGCACTTCCGACGCGCCGTCCACCAGCCGGGCCTGGCGGGCGTAACGGTACATCCATTCCAGCACCGTGTCCTTGGAATAGCCCTTGCCGCCCAGCAATTGAATGGCCGTGTCCACACAGGTGTGCAGCGTGTCCGCGACCTGCACCTTGGCGGCAGAGACTTCCGCCCGCGCGCGTTCGCCCCGGTCCAGCTTGTAAGCCGCCTGCATGGTCAGCAGTCTGCCCGTCTGGATTTGCATGGCGGCGTGGCCCATAAGCAGTTGGACGCTCTCCCGGTCCGCCAGTTTCGCGCCAAACGCCATGCGGGCGCCGATATGTTCCCGGGCGATTTCGAGAGCGCGCCTGGACAGGCCCAGCCAGCGCATGCAGTGAGTGAGACGCGCGGCGCCAAGGCGGATTTGCACGCACTTCATCCCCTCTCCAACACCCATCAAGCGGTTCTCGTCGGGGATTTCCAGCCCGTCGAACTTCAGTTCGCAATGCCCGCCGTGTTCCTCCGGCCCCATGATCGGGATGCGCCGGACGATCTCCCAGCCAGGCTGGTCTTTATGGAACAGAAAAGCGGTCAGGTTGCGCCGCTCCTCGTCCGACGTGCGCGCCAAAAGGATAAAGTGCGACGCGGACCGCGCGCCCGTGATATACCACTTGCGTCCCTGGATCACCCAGGAGCCGTTCCCTTTGGGCGTCGCGCGGGTCAGCATCATACCGCCGGGGTCGGACCCCGATCCGGGGGCGGGCTCGGTCATGACAATGGAAGAGCGCGCCCGGCCGTCGATGATCGGCTGGAGCCACTTTTCCTTCTGCGCTTCCGTCGCCACCTTATTCAGCACGAACATATTGCCGTCGTCAGGCGCCGCCGCGTTGAAACAAACAGGCCCGAAAATGGAGCGGTTCATTTCCTCATAGCACGCCGCCATGCCGACGGCGCCGAAGCCCCTTCCGCCCCGTTCTTCCGGCATCCCGAGCGCCCAGAGCCCGGCGGCCTTGGCCTTGGCGCGGACGCCTTCCAGCACGTCCTCGCGGATATTTTCATGAGCGTCGTAATTCGAGCGGTCCGCCTCCAGCGGCATGACCTCTTCTTCGACGAACTCGCGAATTTGCAGACGAACGGCGTCAACGTGTTCAGGCAGGGCTAGATCCATAACGGCTCCTTACATCTTAAGGACCGTTATAGCCGATGCGGCGCGGCGGCGAACATCATAAACCAGCGCCTCGAACGCGTTGGCGGCGATTATCCGCCCGCTGACGGAAAGCGGCAAAAACAGCTTCTTTTTCAATCGTCAAGACCGCAGGTTTGGGCTCTCCTGGCCCCGCCGGCGAATCCCTCGCCCAGGATCGTTTCTTCCATTTGGCGGCGGTCTTCGGATTGATCCCGTAACGCTTTGGATCGCTCTCTGGCTCTCATGACTACTATCTTGTATTAGCCGGCGGACCGCCTCCGCCGTCACGGCGCTCCCGCGTAATACCCATCCCATGGGAGTCCTTCCAGTCCAATGGAAATCCGCGCCATCAAATGCCGGGACCAAACATTTGGCCGGACGCGTGGGATTTTTTACAGCTGTTTTGGATGTCTTCGGACAGCCCGGCTCGGGACCGCATGATATCCCAGGCCGGTCTGAAGTCAGTCAGTTTTCATTCTTATCGGGAATGAGGTGGAACCCGGCCGCGCCTGGTCCGGCGGCATGGAGATCATCAGCGGGGTCCGCTGGACAGCCAGGTCCTTGCCCGGAGAATGACGGATAATGATAATGACTCCGCTCCTCTAAATTGCCGAGTAACACCAACAACCAAGTCACGCAGGGGGAGGAGAGCATGTTGAAAAAGCCTGGGGTCAGTGTCTTTATTGCAGCCGTGCGCTTGAGGCCTTGGCAAGCCCCTCGGCCAACGATTTACTAGCACGGCGTTCCGCGCCGCACCCGCCGCTGCGGCCCGGAACGCCGCGCGGATGAACGCCGGTCATGGCCTTATCCCACGCTCAGAACGAGTTTGCCCGTATGGGCTTTTTGCTGGAACGCTTCCTGGGCGGCGGCGATGTCCTCCAGAGGAAAGACGCCCGCGACCAACGGTTCAACGGCGCCGCTTTCGATGCGCCTCACAAGATTGGCGAAGACCTCCGGTTCCAGAACGGTGCAGCCGAAGAAACTCAGGTCCTTGAGATAAAGCGTGCGCACGTCCAGCTCCACCAGCGGACCCGCGATCGCGCCCGCGACCGAATAACGGCCGAACGGCCGCATGACGTCCAGCAGCGCGGGCCATGCCCGGCCCGCGACCAGATCAATGACCACATCGACGCTGTTCCGGCCCAAGGCCTCCACCAGATCATCGTTTCGCCCGACGGTTTGCTCCGCGCCCAGAGCCTTCAGGCCGTCAGCTTTCGCCGGGCTGGTGACGGCGATGACATGGGCGCCGCGCGCGCGCGCCAGTTGGACGGCGGCGGAACCCACACCGCCGGAGGCGCCGGTCACCAGAACCCGGTCGCCTTTCCGAACCCGCGCCCGGGTCAGCATGTTCTCGGCCGTCGAGTAGGAACAGGGGAAAGACGCCAACTCCACATCGCTGAGAGCGGAGTTGACGGCGTGCGCGTAACGTGAGGGCGCGCGCACATATTCGGCGAACCCCCCATCGCATTCCGAACCGAGGTAATAGGGACTGTCCATCCGCTTGCCGTCCCATTCCCAAAGGCAGGGTTCGATGATGACCCGTTCTCCGACGCGCGCCGCGTCCACCGCGTCTCCAACGACGGCGATATGGCCGCAGACGTCGGCGCCCTGGATGCGGGGAAACCGGAGCGCGGCCCCGGACCAGGTGGAGTCGTCTCCGCCGACCTCGCCCCTCGCATACCAGCCGACGCGGGTGTTGACGTCAGTGTTGTTGACCCCGGCGGCGGCGACCTTGACGACCACATCCGCCGGGGCGGGCGACGGGGTTGGGATGCCGTCTTTCAAGCGCAGCATTTCCGGCCCGCCGTAACCGGTTAATTGAACGCCGCGCATGGCGCTGGGAATCGTCATGTTTCCGCCCCTCCGTTCACCTGCAGGAGTTGACCATTAACGTAGCCGCCCCCGGGCGCGCAAAGCAGCCCCACCATGGCCGCGACCTCCGCCGGTTCGCCCATGCGTCCGGACGGGACCTTTTGGGCTGTCTCCTCGATGTGCTTGCGCATATGCTCTTCCGCTTCTTCCGGCTTGATCGGACCCGGCGAGATGATGTTGGCGGTGACGCCGTGAGGGGCGAATTCCTTGGCGAGCGCTTTTGTCAGTCCCCAGGATCCATGCTTGGACGCGGACACATGGGCGCGGCCGTTATAGCCGTGAATGGCGTTCATGCCGGCGAAGTTGACGATGCGGCCCCAGCCTCCCGCGACCATGCCGGGCAGGAAAGCCCGCGACAGGCGGAAGGACGCGGTCAGTCCGACATCCAGAACGCGGAACCATTGCTCTTCCGTCATATCCAGGAACTTGTCCGGGGGACGGACGGCGGCGTTGTTCAGCAAGACGTCGATCCGTCCGAATTCACCCAACGCCGCATCCGCCAGCGCCTCGCAACCCTCCCTCGTGCCCACGTCCGCCATGACGACCAGCGCGTCCGTCCCCTTCGCCCGGCACGCTTCCGCCACGGCTTCGCAGGCGTCCTTGCCGCCAGAGCCGTTCAAAACCACATTGAACCCGTCCGACGCCAGGCGAAGGGCGCACGCCTTGCCAATGTTCCGGCCCGACCCGGTGATCAGGGCTGTTTTCCTGGTCATGGATGTTTTCTCGCCACGGGCTCAGACGCCGCCTTCCACCGCCGCCAGATAGAGCGCCCGGTAGTCGTCTTCCGAGAGTTGAACAGGGTTGGTCGCCGCCGCAGCGTCTTCGGTCGCCATTCGGGCGACAGCATCCGCGTCGCCGCCGTCGATGCCGATGTCCTTCAGGCTGCGCGGAATGCCGATTTCAGCGCGGAGAGCCAGAACCCAGTCCAGCACCGCTTGACCCGGCGCGCCGCGAAGCGAGAGGACGAGGGCGAGTTCCGCCAGATCCGAATTGATCGCTTCCATGTTTCGTCTCAACACATAAGGCATCAGGATGGCGTTCAAAAGCCCGTGATGCGCGCTGTGCAGCGCGCCCAAGGGGTGCGCCAGCGCATGCATCGCTCCCAGGCCCCGTTGAAAGGCCGTCGCGCCCATGGTGGAGGCCGCCAGCATTCCGGCCCGGGCGTTCACGTCGGTTCCATCTTTCACGGCGTTCACTAGATTGGCCTTGACCAGCTTTATGCCTTCTTTGGCGATGCCGCGCGCCATGGGATGGAAAGAAGGCGCGCAGAAGGCTTCCAGGTTATGGCTGAGCGCGTCCATGCCCGTCGCCGCCGTCAAATGGGGAGGCAGGCCAAGTGTCAGACAGGGGTCGGCGATAACCTGGACCGGCAACATCCTGGGATGAAAAATCAGCCGTTTTACATGTCTGACCGAGTCCGTGATGACCGACGCCCGGCCGACTTCCGATCCCGTGCCCGCCGTAGTCGGAACGGCGACGACCGGCGCCATGCCCGCCACGTTGACCCGTTTCCAGTTGTCGCCCAAGTCTTCGAACGCCCAAAGCGGTTGAGTTTGTCCAACCATGAGCGCGATGGCTTTTGCGGCGTCGAGCGCGCTGCCGCCGCCGAACGCGACAACGCCGTCATGCGCGCTGCGCTTATAGGCGGCGACGCCAGCGGCGACGTTTTCCTCCGTGGGGTTTTCCCGCACGTCGGAAAAGACGTCCGCCCCCATGCCGGCTTGCTTCAAAACGCCGGTCACTTCCGAAATGTAAGGCAGTTTGACCAAGCCCGGGTCCGTCACGACCAGGGGAATTTCCATCCCCGCTTCCCGGCAGGCGGCGGGCAAGTCCGCGATGCGTCCGGCTCCGAAGCGGACACGCGTCGGGTAATTCCAATCTCCGGTGAGCGTCATAACCGCCCTCACTTCCTCTGGCAGCTTTCTCTTGACCACGATGATACGTCAAGGGCGCGGCGACGCCAGCGATGAAAATCGTGGCGGGCGAAAAAATTCATCCGTTCCTTCCATAACCCTGGCCATAACCCTGGCGGTGAATGACGTCTGACATTCAAGGAGAGCACGCGTGGACAGTTCACACTACGGTAACGCCATGACCGAAATCGCTCTGGCCCTCGCGATGGCGTTTTTCAGTTTGATGGTCCTGACGCTGGTTTCCATGGGGGCGGGTGAAGCGGCGGAAACCGCGAAAGGCCGGGTGAAAGAGGCGGTTCTCGCCCAATTCGCGCCGCCCCGGGATGGTGCGCCCGAGACGGCCGTTCGGAAGGTCACGGCGGAAGACACTCTCATCCTGTTTCAGGGGGGACGGTTCTACGGCCGCGACCTGAAGCCGGTCACGGTTGGGGGCGGAGCGTTCGAGGGACGGGTCATCCTGGCGGTCGATCCGGCGGCGTCCCTCGCCGACGCCATGCGGGCGCGTTCGCGGATTAACGCCGCCGACCTGCTGGTGTCGCCCCTGGATGAGAAATGGCGAAACGCGCTTGACCGCGCCATGAACGCAAGATGAGGCGGAAGACCATGGGCAAAGAATCAAATCTCTCACGCAGAGCGGCCTTCCGTAGGGTGCTGAGCGCGGCGGCGGCCGTCCCCGTCATCGCTGTGCCGCCCCTCATCGCAAATGACGCGGGCGCGGCGCGGCGTTTCAACATCGGTAAAGTCCAACGGATGATCGTCTGGGGCGCGCGGCGCGCCGGCGTTCCGGTCACGCTGGCCCTGGCTGTCGCCAAGATTGAAAGCGATCACATCGCCGATGCGGAGGGCGTAAGCGGCGGACGCGGGCTTTTCCAAGTTCCGCCCCATGTGGCCGAGAGAGAATTCGGCCTGGACCCGGACCGCTTATGGGACGTGTCCGTCAACATCCGGGTCGGCCTTGCGTTACTGCGGAACGCCTTGGAGCGGAACAACGGCGAATGGGGCGCCGCGGTCAGATCATACGGTTTGGGTCCTCTGGACGAAACCGCCGGCGCGCAACGGGTTGAAGGCGACATTGACGCCTACGTCAACCGGGTGCTGACCGAAGAGCGTAAACTGGCGGAATGGATGGGACGTGATGAGTCGGGCGCGCCGCAGCGCGGCGAACGGCAAGACCGGTCTCCGCGAGCGGACCGGCGCGAGGAAGACCTCGACAGCCCTTGGCGCATGGAACGGCGCGACGGACGCTGGGTGGAGGAACGCCGGTTCACGGACCATGCCGAACTGTCTGGCGAACAGCGCGGCGACGTTGAGACCGCTATTGACGGGGCGGCCTTGGAACATGACCGCGAACCGGCTCAGCCCGGTCTGGGCGTGCCGGAAAATTATCTGGATGACTTTGGCGACGCCGGACGCCGCTCGTCCGGAAAGACGTATCGTCCGTTACGCGGACGACTGGCGCTATGGAGAGACCGCCGATGAAGCCGTCGTCTTTGTTGATCGGCCGCGAGACGGAACAGCCGTCCAGGCGTAAGTTTTTGCGAGAATTTTCAGCCGGAGCGGCAAGCATGGCGGGAGCGGGTCTGATCAGCCGCCCGGCCGCCGCGTCCCGCGAACGAAGGCGCCGCCCGGAGCGTTCCGAGATTAAACGTCTTGTCGCCCGCGAAGCCCGCAACCTTGGTATTCCGGTTTCTCTCGCACTCGCCGTCGCCCATGCCGAGAGCAACTTCGACCCGCGCGCCGAAAGCCATGCGGGGGCGCGGGGCGTCATGCAAATCATGCCGGCGACGGGCAGGGGGGAGTATGGCGTTTCTCCGGATATGCTGTGGGACGCCCGGCTCAACGCGCGGATCGGGCTGCATTTCCTGGGCCGCCTTATTACCCGTTATAAGGGACGTGTTGATTTGGCGTTGTCGTATTATAATGGCGGCTCTGCGGTCGGAGCATGGCCGAACGCCCGCGTCATTCCAGCGACCAGGGGTTATGTTCGGCGGGTGAGAAAGCTTGAGGCGAAGTATCGGCGGGAGTTTTGGCGATTGGGACGGAACGGATGGACAGTATCTCGGCGGAACAACTGATTCTTGAAGAAGGGAAATCGGAAGCCCTCAATCAAGCGTTCCAGCTTCTGGCCGACGCGACGGATGGGGACGGCCAGCCGCGCTATGGGGCGCGAGTCCGCCGCGAACTGGCGCGGATGATCGTTTGCAGAACATATTCGGCAAGCTTCCTCGAACTTTCCCATTTGATTCTCGCGGCGGCCGATTGTGACGCGGCCGGGCGCTATGAGAACCTGTTTTGGGGTGTTGAGCGCGCGACGCCGGGCGCGTTCCGGATGACTTTTGACGGCATGACGCCGCGCCGCTTCACGAGCAGCGGCGAACGCGGCCTCATCGTCAAGCTTGGCGACAGGATATTCGTCCTCAGCTACTCCCGGATGCCCGTGTTGGCCGCCATGCTGGAGTTCATGGTGACCACGCTTGGGTATCAAGTTCTGGACGAGACGGTGGCGCCGCTTCTGAGCGGTCACGTCACGGCCTCTGGCGTTGGCGACGTGGCGAATGCGTTGTCCCGCGCGCTCTATGGCTATTTAAAAGAGCACCTGCCCAGCGTCCAGGTGCAAAAACAGAATCGAAGCTTTATGGAATTCCTGAGTGACCGGTCGGGCGGAGACCTGGACCTGGATGGGTTGAACGACGACGCCGTGTTGACCTATTGGCTGGAAGCCGGCCAGACGGACAGCCCCGGGGGTTTGGAAGTAAGGACCTTCGGACGCGTGTTCCAAACGGCGGCCCGGCTGACGCGGGTTTTGCGGGCGGCGCTGGACCGCGTGGGACTATCCGCCGCCAAGAGCATCGGGACGGACCGTGAAGCTGGCGAGGTCGATCCCGGCGATGTGGAGGGCTTGTTGGCGGCGGCGGACGAGACCTCCGATTTATTGGAGCCGTTCCGAAATCACCCCCTCGCCGCGATCAAGTTCATCAATGGCCGGGAACAGGACGCGCTCGCGGATCTGAGCTTCGACGGAAACGCCGGCGAGCGGTTTCCCTTGTCGGTCATGCGCAACGCCGTCTTTGGCAAGGCGCAGGCGCGCATCACAAACGGTCTTCGCCGAAAGGTGGGTCCCGCCGGAATGTCGGCGCTGATCGAACAGGTTCCGGAAGAGACCTACGCGGGACGTTTGGACGTCTATGAGGGTCTCACGCGGCATCTCCGCCGTCTGAAGCTCGCCTGTTTCGCCGTCATGGTGGAGGGACAACGCCCGGAAGCGCTCGCCCTGGCGGTCGATCTGGCGCCGGATGCGGATTTGAGCGGCGTGCGCGGCGTCTTGCGTGACGAGCCGCAGTGGGGAGACGCGACCGTCGTGTCGTTTCAGGCGGAAGAGGCCCTGCGGCGTTTTTTCTCCGACGCCGTTCAACCGGGGGGCGCCCTTGCCGATCTTATGATTGAGGCCCGGCGGGCGCTGAAGGGGATCGCCCGCCAAGGATTCCGCCCAGAGGAAAGATCGCGTCCCGAAACCATGGATGGTTTCAGCGAGGCGCCGAGGCATCTGGGGCCCTTGGAACGGGTTTTGGAGCGGTTTGTCCGCATTAACGCCCCGGCCCGCGATTGGAACCGGCAATTCACCCAGGACGCGCCCGTCTTCGCCAACCAATTCAAGCGGCTTTATGGAGAGGCCCATGTCTGAGAAGTCGGTCCCGGCGGACTCTCCCCTCGCCGCCCTGATCGCGGAGACCCTGGACGCGGCGACCCTGGCGGACGGGCTGGTCCGAAAAAGAGAGGACCACGCCATGACGCGGCCTGGTTTCAGAGACCTTTATCAATACGCCACCAATCCCCTGTATCTCCCGGGCGAGGGGCTTTTGGCCAGCCTTGCGAACGATGAACGCTTGGCGGGGGACTTTCAGCGGCTTCTTGAGAACGTCGCCCATATGCGCTTCCCCATGGTCGCCGCCGCCAGTTCCGGACAGGTTGAGCGCCGTGAGATTCCGGGCGCCAGGATGACTTTCAAGGCGTCGCGGGCGGACGCCAGTCAGCTTTACGTTATTTTGGAGCTGGAAGACGCGTCAAGAGAACCCAGGGTTCTGTTTGTCCGTGAGGATGGCGGCGGATCGGAGCGTGTCATCCTGCCGAGGGCGCGGAATGGCCACATTCAACTATTGATGGAAACCGGCTCGCCTTTGGCGGCGCGTTTAAGAGACATCCGCTCGGAAATTTTTTTGCGGTAAGGGGCTGACCCGGATTAGACGTTATTATGGGCGCCATGCGCAAGAGCCGTTTGAATATGTATAAGCAAGATCGTCTGATGACGCCTCTTCGAAAACCCTGACGCTGATCATCGAACGCACGGTCGTTCCCGACAACATTGTCTACTCCGACGGCTGGAAGGGTTATGACGCCCTTGATGTGTCGGACTTCCATCACTTGCGCATCAACCATTCGGAGCGCTTCGCGGACGACAGAAATCATACCAACGGAATCGAGAACTTCTGGTCCCAGACGAAGCGCCGCATGCGCCGGTTCAATGGTGTTCCGAAGGCCCAATTCGGGCTATATTCGAAGGAATGCGAGCGGCGATTCAGCCACAGCGACCCTTTAGGCCAATTAACGTAACCAGGACAATGGGTTAACCGTCATCTAAGGTGATTATCCGGGGCGGCCCCTTGATTTAGATGGCGTATTATGGTAAAGAATTACCGATCATAACCCTTTATATGAGATGTCTAACGCAATCTAACCACAAATATCCTAAAAATTTTCTAGGTACGCACAAATGCGAAAATTTCTCGAACAGATCGGGGTTTTAGTATGTGGCGCGTTGGCCTTGAGCATATTGGGGTTCATTGGGAATTGGGCGAGCGGAGGCCGCCTTGCAAAAATGATACGCGCCGCAATTCTGCCGGAGATTGAATTTCTTGAAGAAGAAAACAAAAAAACCCTTGAAATGCTAAGAGAAATGGACAGCCGGATTAAAGCTATTGGAGCGGCCACCTCTGAGTTGGAGCAGCCATTCGTGGGTGGTGGCGAGAAGGTGTGGACCGCGACCAGCCGATGTCCTGATGGATATTATGTGGTTGCCGTAAAGGGGCGTGATCACGATACAGGCAGATACTGCTATGATTGCATGAGTAAGTTTGGGGTGATTTGTAGACCGCTTCAATAGACTGACGACCCGATAGCGCCTCCAAAGTATACTTGGTCCAATGACCCAAACAGCAGAGACTCAATGCGTTTTGTAGGTTTATAGCTTGGGCCTCACTGGCTCATTGGGCCATTGCCCAATCAATGGTAAATTTGACATGACGCTTGATCGAAACAGTTTGAGAGAAAAGTTGGCCCACTCCCACTACCACTCGACTCCAGTCGAACTGGAACAGGAGTACGACATGCTTGAAGCTTCAATGGACAAATTTCGGGAAACATTCTTCAATCCCGCAGATTGACCGGGCCACCCCAAAATAGATTAGTCATACATCAGGAAATGTTACTTTCAGATATAATTCTCATAAGAATCCCCAACCGGGCGGCCGGGGATTTTTATGGAGGCGGCGAACGCGGCTTAGTGATCGACGTCCGCCCAAATCTTACGCTTCAGGGCGTAGAGCATTCCGGTGAGCACCAGCAGGAACAAAATGGCGGAAACGCCCATGCGCTTGCGTGCTTCCAGTTCCGGCTCGGCCGCCCAGTTCAGGAACGCGACCACGTCCTTGGACATTTGCGATAACGTCGCCTCGGCACCGTCGGCGTACTCGACTGCGCCGTCTTCCATGGGCTGGGCCATCTTGATCGCGCCGCCGAAGTACTTGTTGTAGATGGCGTCCTCGGGCAGTCCCAATGCGGGCGGCGCTTCCACATAACCCTCGGCGAGCAGAGCGTAAAGGTAGTTGGGGCCGTCGAACCGCGCTTTGGCGATCAGGCTGAGGTCCGGCGGCACGGCGCCGCCGTTGGCCGCGGCCGCGGCCAGGGCGTTTTCGAACGGATCTGGAAAGTGGTCGGCGGGAATCCCCGGGCGCTCGAAATACTCGCCTTCGTCGTCCGGCCCGTCGGTCACCTCGATTTCGGACGCGAGCGCTTTGATCTGGTCATCGGAATACCCGAGAGCGGACAGGTTCCGGTAGGCGACCAGGTTCATGGAATGACAACTTGCACAGACCTCCTTGTAAACCTGATACCCGCGCTGAAGCTGTTGTTTGTCGTAAGTGCCGAAAATCCCCGAGAAGGTCCAGTCCTGGTCCGGGGCGGACGGTTTGCCGCCCGCGGCGTCCGCGTCGGCGGCATGGCCCGTGACGGCCACCAGAGCGGCGGCGAGGAGAGATTTGAGTTTCATTGTTTTAACTCCCTATTCCGCGGGCTGCGCCGTCGCGCCGCCGGATTTGGCGAGCACGGCGGCCGAGATGCTCTCCGGCAGCGGTTTCGGCCGTTCCAGAATACCCAACAGCGGGATGATAACGATGAAGTGGGTGAAGTAGTAGGCGGTCGCCACTTGTCCGATCGGAACCCAGACGCCTTCCGCCGGTTTGCCGCCGACAATCGTCAGCACCACGCAATCGGCGGCGAATATCCAGAAGAACCAGAAGTAGGTCGGCCGGTAGTTGGCGGAACGGACCTTGGAGCGGTCCAGCCAGGGCAGCAGGCAGAGGATCAGGACGGAAGAGAACATCGCCAGCACACCCGCCAGTTTGGCGTCCATCAGAAAGCCGCCCAGCGAGACCACCTGGTACACGATGAAGTCGTCCGTGAAGGCCCGAAGGATCGCGTAGAACGGCAGAAAGTACCACTCCGGAACGATGTGCGCCGGCGTCACCAGGGGATCGGCTTCGATGTAATTGTCCGGGTGCCCAAGGAAGTTGGGGGCGAAGGCGACCACGCCGACGAGGAAGATCAGGAACACGCCGAGACCAAAAAGATCCTTGATCGTGAAATAGGGATGGAACGGAATGGTGTCTTCCGGACCTTTGATGTCCACGCCGACCGGGTTATTGGATCTGTGATGGTGCAAGGCCCAGAGATGGATGAACACCAGACCGAAGATCACGAACGGCATCAGGAAGTGAAGCACGAAGAACCGGTTCAACGTCGGATTGTCAACCGCGAAGCCGCCCCACAGAAGGGTCACGATCGACTCGCCCACAATGGGGAAGGCCGAGAACAGGTTGGTGATCACGGTGGCGCCCCAGAAGCTCATCTGACCCCAAGGCAGGACGTAGCCCATGAAGGCGGTGGCCATCATAGCCAGCAGGATGAACACGCCAATAATCCAGAGCAGTTCGCGCGGCTGTTTGTAAGAGCCGTAGTACATGCCGCGGAAAATGTGGATGTAAACCACAATAAAGAAGAAGCTGGCGCCGTTCATATGCAGATAGCGGATCAGCCAGCCGCCGTTGACGTCGCGCATGATGCGTTCGACGGACGCGAAGGCATGGTCCGTATGCGGCGTGTAGTGCATCGCCAGAAACAGGCCGGTGACAATCATGATCACCAGCGTGACGCCGGCGAGCGAGCCGAAGTTCCAGAAATAGTTCAGATTCTTCGGCGTCGGATACTCAACGGCGGAATGGTTGATGAACGAAAAGACCGGCAGGCGGTGCTCAATCCATTTCGCAACCGGGGGGAGGTTTCGCGGAGCGCTCATTATGTCTTCTCCCTTAGCCTATCTTCACTTGCGTTTCAGACAGGAATTCATAGTCCGGAACGACCAGGTTTATCGGCGCCGGACCTTTTCGAATCCGGCCCGAGGTGTCATAGTGCGACCCATGGCACGGGCAGAACCAGCCGTTGAATTCGCCTTTTTGATCGCCGTCCCTTTGACCCAGCGGGATACAGCCCAGGTGCGTGCAGATACCGATCATGATCAGCCATTCGGGCTTTATGACCCGGGCGGAGTCCTTTTGCGGATCGACCAGCACGCTGAGATTGACGTCCTCGGCTTCCTTGATCTCTTCCGCCGTGCGGTGGCGGACGAACACCGGCTTGCCCTGCCAAGTCACGGTGATGCTCATGCCTTCGTCAATGGCGCTGAGATCCACTTCTGTGGTCGCGAGGGCCAATGTATCGGCCGCCGGGTTCAGACTGTCTACGAACGGCCATGCGGCGACGGCGACACCAACAGCGCCCATCGCAGCAGTCGATAACGTCAGGAAATCGCGGCGGGTGGCCTCGTCGATCGAGGTGTCCGGCGCCGTGTCTGCCGTGTTGCTCATGGGAACTCCTCTTTTTACTGTCTTCACCGAGGATATATGGTCATCAAGGTCCGGGAAAACGGATATTTTAAAACGCTTACGCTGTTTTGACGCAAGCTGGATCAAAGGAATAAGCGCCAAACAAGCGTCAGGCTCCCGTGAACGGGCGGCCCGCGGGCGGACATTATTCAGCTTGGGGCTTTCTTGCAAGGATTTAAGCGTTTGTTTTCTCTCAAGAGATTGCCGGCGGCTCATATATGAAACGTGATGACTAACAGTATGCATTTGGCCTTGTATCAGCCCGATATACCTCAAAATACGGGGGCTGTGCTTCGTACCTGCGCCTGTTTGGGGGTGGCGGCTCACATTATCGAGCCCTGCGGTTTCGTGTGGTCCGAAAAATCCATGCGCCGCGCGGGGATGGATTACTTGCAAACCGTGGTTCTCACGCGACACGCCTCGTGGTCTCGATTCCTGGCCGGCGAATCCGCTGATCGCCTCGTTTTGCTGACGACCAAAGGCTCCGCCCGGCTTGACGAGTTTTCCTTCAAACCGGGCGATGTCCTGCTCTTCGGCCGGGAAAGCGGCGGTGCGCCGGAAGAGGTCCACGCCGCCGCCGATGAGAGGGTTCGGATTCCCATGGCGCCGGGGATGCGGTCCTTGAATCTGGCGGCCTCCGCTGCGATGGTTCTGGGCGAGGCGCTTAGGCAGACAAGCGCGTTCCCGCCCGAGGAGTAAATCCATGCGTTCCCACGCCTTTCCCATGGTGGAAAGCCCCACTTTTCAAACCGACGGGGCGAAGTCACGAGCGAAGGCCTGGTTTGAGACACTGCGCGACGATCTCTGTAAGTCGCTGGAAGATATCGAGGACGATGTTACGGGGCCAAACGGCACCAGCGCGGAGGCGCCGGGAAGGTTTGAACGGAAAGCATGGGAACGCCCCGCCGAGACGGAATCGGGCGGCGGCGGCGTCATGTCCATCTTGCGCGGCGGGCGCGTATTCGAGAAAGCCGGCGTGAACGTATCCACCGTCTGGGGCGCGTTCTCCAAGGAGTTTCGGGAAAACATCCCCGGCGCCGCCAAAGACCCCCGGTTTTGGGCGTCTGGGATTTCTGTCGTCATCCATCCGCAAAATCCGCATGTGCCCGCGGCGCATATGAACACACGGATGATCGTCACCACCAAGGGCTGGTTCGGCGGCGGCGGGGATTTGACGCCCGTCTTCCCGTTGGATGAGGACACGGCGCATTTCCATGACTCGTTCCGAAAAGCGTGCGACGCCCACGACGCGGCCTATTATCCGCGCTTTAAGGTCTGGTGTGACGACTATTTTTTCCTGCCTCACCGGAACGAAGCCCGCGGCGTGGGCGGAATATTCTATGACAATCTGGCCACGGGCGATTGGGAGGCGGATTTCGCTTTCACCCGGGATGTGGGCCGCGCCTTCGTCAAAGCCTATACGGACCTGGCCCGGAAGCACATGAACGCGGCGTGGACCGAAGGAGAGAAAGACAAACAACGCGTCAAGCGCGGACGCTATGTGGAGTTCAATCTTCTTTATGACCGGGGCACAATTTTTGGACTGAAGACCGGCGGCAATGTCGAAGCCGTTTTAATGTCCCTTCCGCCGGATACGGCGTGGCCGTGACGGGACGTCTATCGTGACAGGCGTCTATCGAGAGAGCAGTCTTTTCATCTCGGCGAGGCAGTCCTCACGGCTTGGCTGGTAATCAGCCGCTTCCCACCAAGACTCGACTCGCAGCAGGATTTCGCCAACGGCGGGTCCGGCCTTGATCCCCTGGTCCAATACATCCTGGCCCGAGATGGGAAGTTGAACGTCTGTCCAGGCGTGGCAGCTATCCAACAGCGCAATGAAGGCTTCCGTGCGCGCGCGGGGCAGCCGTGGGGTGACGGCGAGTTCCATGGCCCAATTCAGAAGCGCCGTGTCGCGGACGGTCTCCGGCCCCAGACGATGGAGCGCGCGCCGCTTTTCGGACCCGGACATGTCGGGAGAGACGTCCATCTCCGGCGCCAGCAGGGCGACTAGCCGGTCGCGTTCGGAATTGGAGAATTTCCAGCGCTCCGCAATGGCAAGGGCGCGTTCCCTGGGCGGGGTTTCAAGCTGACGGCCGGGATCGGGGATCACCAAGGCGGCAAGCCGGCGCACCGCCTCCGCCTCGACGCCGTTCACCCTGATCGCCCGGTTGGTCAGCCAGGCCTTCATGCGAAGGGGCGTTACCTCGCCCAGGGCCTCCGGCAAGATGACCTTCAACACGCCCAAGCCCCGCATCATGATGCAGACGTCCGCCGGCTCGGGACCCAGCAGGATCAGCTTCATCTCTTTCCAGACTCGCTCACCGGACAACCGGCGGAGGCCCTCCTTGTTTGATCGGCAGGCCTCCGTCGCGTCCTTGTCGGCGGGCGGGCGGCCGAAGCGCGCGTAAAACCGGAAATACCGCAAAATACGCAGGTAGTCCTCCCGCACCCGGTCATCGGCGCGGCCGACGAAACGTACTTTACCGTGGGCCAGATCGGCGATCCCGTTAAATGGGTCATAGACCGCACCCAGACGATCCGCTGATAAGGCGTTAAAGGTAAAGTCCCGCCGCCGGGCGTCCTCCACCCAGGAACTGGTGAATTTCACCCGCGCGCGCCGGCCGTCGGTCTCCTCGTCGCGACGGAGCGTCGTGATCTCGAAAGCAGCGCCGTCAACCACCGCCGTGACGGAGCCATGATCGACGCCGGTGGGGATGACCTTGATGCCGGCGCGTTCCAGAAGCGTGGTGACTTTATCCGGCGTCAGCGGCGTCGCCATGTCGATATCGGTGACTTCCCGGTTGGCCAGGGCGTCACGCACGCAGCCGCCGGCGAAGCGGATTTCCTCGCCTTCGTCACGAAAGACGTCGATAAGACGCTGCGTCTCCGGCGCTTCCATCCAGGCCTGAGGCGTCAATTGCCCCATGGCCGTGTCGGTCGCCATCCTGACCTCGAAAGTGACTTCCTCTTCGTCCTTGGTGTAGGGCGCCATGGGTGCGGCCTATTGTTTCTGGAAACGGGGCCCGACGATTTCGCCGTCCTTGAACTGCGGCGGTTGGTAATCGGCGTCGGGCCGCCCGCCCTGCAGCAGGGCGACGGCCGCCAGACCGGCGACCATCAACCCCGCGCCCGCCATGACGGACCAAAACAAACCGCCGCGCGTGACCGCAGGCGGATCTTCCCCAGCGTCGGCGCGTTTGCGGCAGTAGTAAACCCAGCCCAGGTACGCCACGGTGGGCAGGGCCAGCGGCAGCAGATAGTTGAGCAAGAATATTCTCATGGCGCGACTAAGATACGCGCATCTGGGCGGACTGCAATCAGCCGGGTGGGGAATTTAGGGCGGCGGCGTCGCGGAGAATATCGTGCATGTTGCGGATCATCCCCGCCGTCGCTCCCCAGATGAAGCGGTCTTGGTAAGGCATGGCGTGGAATTCCCGGCTCCGTCCATTGGTTTCCCGAACGTGGCGTTCGTGATTGTTTTCGTTCATCAAGAATTCGAGCGGCACTTCAAACACGTCCGCCACCTCGAAGGCTTCCCTGGTAATCTCGAAAGGCGGCGTCACCAGCCCCACCACCGGCACGACCTCGAAAGCGGTCCGGGTAATGTAACGGTCCAGACAGCCGATGATCTCGATATGACGGCGGTCGAGACCGATTTCCTCCTCGGTTTCACGCAGCGCGGTCGCCAGCGCGTTTTCGTCCCCGGGGTCGGCGCGGCCGCCGGGAAAGCTGATTTGGCCCGGATGATGATCCAGATGGTCGGTCCGCTGGGTAAGCATCATGGTAAGCCCCGCCGGGCGGCGGACAAGGGGCACCAGGACAGCCGCCGCGCTTAATTGGCCGGCGGCGCTCATTCCCGGATTCAGGTCGTGGTCGCCTCTGGGCTTCGCCGCTCCCGGTTTACGGCCGTCCAGAGTCTGGACGATAAACCGCTCGGAAAAATCGCACTCCGGCGAACGGGACACGGGAGCGCCGTTGGGCGTGTCGATCATCCGCCTCACCGCTTCATGTGTCTTGTTCGCCGTCCATGACGTCCCGCATGGAGCCAAGGGGGAAAAACACGCCGCCGCTCCACACACCGTAAAGGCGTTCGTGATTTTGCCGGTGTTCAACCCCAAGTTCAACGAGTTGATAGAACACAGATCGCGCAAGACGCGCTTCCAGGCCCCGGTTGAGAGCGACATAGGGCGCGGGCGCACCGGTTTCCGGGTCCGAGTCGATGCGCAAGGGGTGACCCTCTCCGATGGTCACGATTTCGTCAATGTTGGTTCGAAGCTCAAGGTTTTGGGATTGACCTTCACCGGAAACGGTTAACTCGACGCCTAGGTAAGCCGCGTCTTCCACCGTGATTCTGCACATTTCCACCGGTGTGATCAGCCAGTGGTCTCCGTCATGGTCGCGTCTGAGAACCGTTGAGAACAGTTTGACCAGTTCCTTGCGGCCGATGGGGGAACCTGCATAATGCCATAAGCCGTTGCGGTCGATGCGCATGTCGATGTCGCCGCAAACGGTCTGACGCCCGCTCGGAGTAATGCCCGCGGGCGGTTTCGGCGCTGGTTGGCGCGGTTTTACGGCGGACGCGAACGAAGGCAAGGCGCCGGGGTTTTTGGGTGTCTTGGTCATGAATACAAGGGTCCGCTCAATCATCCAGAGAGGCCATTGACGCCATTGCGGGCGGGCGCCCATCGGCGCATGTTTAAGACGAGAGGCCGGAAGAGCCTCGCATAACGCAGGCTGTAAGGATACGGATCACATGGCGTCTGACAACACCGCAACGGAAATCAACGACGAGCTGCTCGACGCCGTTGATAAGCTGGTCGCCGACATGAAGGACGCGCGCGATGGCGTCGGGCGGGTTATTTTCGGTCAGGAGCGCGTCATCGACGAGACGCTTGTGACGTTGCTGGCGGGCGGCCACTGTCTGTTGGTCGGTGTGCCGGGCTTGGGCAAAACACGCCTGGTGCAGACGCTGGGCACGGTGTTCGGTCTGGATGAGCGGCGCGTGCAGTTCACGCCCGACTTGATGCCGGGCGACATACTGGGTTCCGAGGTTCTGGAGGAGACAGAGAGCGGCAAGCGCTCCTTCCGTTTCATTCGGGGACCCGTGTTCTCTCAATTGTTGATGGCGGATGAGATCAACCGGGCAAGCCCCCGGACCCAATCGGCGATGCTCCAAGCCATGCAGGAGCATCGCGTCTCCGTCGCCGGGCATTATCACGATCTGCCGGAACCGTTCCATGTGCTGGCCACCCAAAACCCCATCGAACAGGAAGGCACCTATCCACTTCCCGAGGCCCAATTGGACCGGTTCCTGATGCAGGTGGACATCGCCTATCCCGACGTCACGTCGGAGCGGGAAATCTTGATCAAGACGACCGGCGCGGACGAGGCTGAGGCAAAGCGCGTCTTGACGGCTGGGAAGCTTCTGAAAGCCCAATCCTTGGTGCGTCATATTCCGGTCGGCGAGAGCGTCATCGACGCCATTCTGACCCTTGTGCGCCTGGGACGTCCCGAGTCCAGCGACATCCCCGAAGTGGCGGCGCACGTCTCCTGGGGGCCGGGGCCGCGGGCCAGCCAGGCGATGATGCGGGCCGTCCGGGCGCGCGCCGTTTTAGAGGGCCGGTTGGCGCCGTCCGTGGATGATGTGGTTGCTTTGGCGGAACCCGTCCTGAAACACCGAATGGCGTTGAACTTCGGCGCCCGGGCCGAAGGCTTGACCCTGGGCGACGTCATCGGCCGCTTGACGGCGGCTCTGGGATAAGTCTGGCCTATGGCGCTTCCCTATTCCATTCCGGAAACGCACCATCAGGCGGAATTGCTGACCGCCCGCCTGCCGCCTTTGCTGGTGGCGGCGGAACGCGTCGCGGCGACGGTCAGCCAGGGCGTGCACGGCCGGCGTCGAGTGGGGCAGGGCGAGACCTTCTGGCAATACCGGCAATACGAATGGGGCGATCCGATGCAGATGGTCGATTGGCGGCAATCCGCGCGGTCCGACCGGGTGTTTCTCCGGGAAATGGAATGGGAAGCGGCGCAGAGCGTCTGGTTCTGGCGGGACGGCTCGGCGTCCATGGATTACCGGTCCAGAGACGGCGGGGGCTTCAAGGCGGAACGCGCGGACCTTATCCTGCTGTCTTTGGCGGTCCTGCTGGTCCGCGCCGGTGAGCGCATCGCCTTGATGGGCGATGTTCAGCAGCCGGCGACGGGCCGGCGCGCGCTTCTCAACGTGGCGGCCGCCCTGGAAGAAGAGCGCGCGCCGCGCGACAGCCTGCCCGCCGCCCAAATGGTGCCGCGCCATGGCCGGGTCGTCTTGATGGGGGATTTTCTCCCGCCTTTGCCCGAGATAGCCGAAAACCTGCGGTGCTTTGCCGCCCAGGGCGCCGTCGGTCACGTCATCCAGGTGCTTGATCCGGCGGAAGAAACGCTGCCTTTTGAGGGACGCGTGGAGTTTGAAGGCATGGAAGGCGAGGGGAGGCTGACGATCGGACGTGTCGAGACGGTTCGGGACGCCTACCGGGAAGAACTGGCGCGCCACACTGACGGCTTACGCGCCTTGTGCCGGACGATGGGTTGGACGTTTTCTCAGCACATCACGGATAACCGGCCGGAAGCCATCGTCATGTCCCTGTTCCTGCTGTTGTCGGAAACACGGGGACGGTGGGAACGGCGATGTTGAACCTGGGAACCCTTGCGTTTGCCGCGCCCTGGGCATTGACCGGCTTGCTGGCCTTACCAGTCGTTTGGTGGCTGCTGCGTCTAATGCCGCCCATGCCTGCGCGGATCAAGTTCCCGGCCTTGCGGCTTTTGACGGGGCTGTTCAGCACCCAAGAAAGTTCGGCGAGGACGCCGCCCTGGTTGATGATCTTGCGCTTTCTGCTGGCGGCGCTGTTGATCCTCGCGTCCGCCCGCCCCCTGATCGAGGAAGCGGAAAACTGGTTCGGAACCGGGCCGGTTTTGCTGGTCGTTGATGATGGCTGGGCGTCCGGGCCCGGTTGGGGCGCGCGCAAGGACTTCATTCGTTCAATCACCGCTAAGGCCGGTCGGGAGGGCCGGCCCGTCGCCGTTCTGACCACCACGCGCCAGACCGGCGCGGGTGATCTGCCGCCGTTGGCCGTCGGGACGGCGCGCGCCGCGGCGCAAGCAACGGACGGGCTTCAACCGTCTCCCTGGTTCCCCGACCGCGCTGGCGCCCTTCGGCGGTTAACGTCCGATGAGGGATTAACGCCGGACGGCGCCGCCCAGGTAATCTGGCTGTCCGATGGACTTGACCATGGGGGCGCCCAGGCGTTTCTGGATGGCTTAAAGCCTTATGGCGCCGTGGACGTGATCGCGCCCGGCGGCGGCGCGTCGCTCAAACTCGTTCTGGCGCCGGCGGTCGAGACGGGCGTCTTCAAAGTGCCGGTCGTTCGCGTCGAAGCCGGCGCGGCTGAAACCGTTCAAGTCCGCGCACTTGATGAGAAGGGACGCCTGCTCGCCCGCCGCCCCCTGGTTTTCGGAGCGGGTGACGTGGAAGCCATCGCCCGGCTGGACCTCCCCAGCGCGCTCGCCAACAAGGTCGCGCGCCTGGATATCGAGAACGCGTTCAGCGCCGCGTCCGTTCTGTTGGTCGATGAACGCTGGCGCCGCCGGCCCGTGGGGATCGCCGCCGGCGGCGGCGGGCAGGACCTTCCCTTACTGACGTCCAGCTACTATCTGGACCGCGCCCTCTCCCCTTTCACGGAAGTCCGCAAAGGCGCCGTCGCAGATCTCCTTGCCCGCGATTTGTCCGTCATGGTCATGGCCGATCCGGGTGTTCTGGACCCCGGGGAACGCAAGATTCTAAACGATTGGATATCGGACGGCGGCGTTTTGGTGCGTTTTGCCGGCCCGTTGCTCGCCAAGGCGACGCGGGACGGCGGCGCCGTTTCGAAAGACGGGGCGTTGTTGCCCGTCGATCTGAGAAGCGGAGACCGGGTGATCGGCGGGGCGCTGAGTTGGGCCAAGCCCGCGGCGCTTGCGGATTTTCCCTCCGACAGTCCCTTCGCGGGTCTTAGTATTCCCCCGGATGTGAGGGTCGCCCGCCAGGTCCTGGCGCGGCCGTCGGTGAATTTGGCGGATAAGACCTGGGCGAAGCTGACCGACGGAACGCCCCTGGTGACGGCCGAAGCGCGGGGCGGCGGCTGGCTGGTGCTGGTTCACACCACGGCGAATACGCAATGGTCGAACTTGCCGCTCTCCGGTCTTTACGTCGATATGTTGCGGCGGCTGGTGGATTTATCCCAGGGGGTGACCGAGAAGACCGATGCGAAACCCCTGGGGCCCATTGAGACTCTTGACGGGTTCGGCCGCCTTAGACCGGCCCCTGGCGATGTCCGCGCCATCGACGGCGCCGTTTTCGCAGACGCCGCGCCGCAAGCGTCCCATCCGCCGGGCCTTTACGGCCAGGGCCCGAACCGGCGGGCCTTGAACCTCGGCCCTCACGTGGGCGAGACGGCCGCCCTTCGCGCCACCCTCACCGGCGCTGATATCCGGGATTATCGGATCGCCCCGGCGACGGATTTGCGGCCGGGCCTTTTGTTGGCGGCTCTTATTCTGGCTCTGGTTGATTTTGCCGCCTCCTTGGTTCTACGCGGGATACTTCGGCCGGGACCGGTCGCGGGCGCGCTGGCGTTGGGCGTTCTGACGGCGGGCGCCGGACCGGCGGCGGCCCAGGATGCGGCCCAGGATGCCGATCGGGGCGCGGATAAGGATGACGCGCCGGCCATTGAACTCGCTGCGGAAACCCGGTTGGCCTACGTGCTGACGGGTAATCCGGAAGTCGATGAGTTGACGCGTCTGGGGCTGGACGGCTTGAGGCTGATCCTGCACCGCCGGACAGCCGTCGAACTGGCGCCTTCCCGCAGCGTCGATCCCAGCATTGACGAACTCGCGTTCTATCCATTGATCTACTGGGCCGTTGTTCCGGGCGCGGCGGACCTCGCCGAAGTCTCCAGGGGCAACATCAACCGGTTCTTGCGAAACGGCGGCAATATTATTTTCGACACAGGCGCCGGCGCCGGCGTTCAGCCGGAAGAATTGGCGCGCCTCGCCCGGAACCTGGATATCCCGCCCCTGGTGGCCGCGCCGCCGGGCCATGTGATCGGCCGGTCGTTTTATCTTTTGCCGAATTATCCGGGGCGTTTTCAAAACGGCCCGCTGTTCGTCGAGCGTGCCGGCGAGCGGGTGAACGATGGTGTTTCGCCGGTTGTCGCCGGGGCGAACGGTTGGGCGCAAGCCTGGGCTCTGGATGAACGGACCAAGCGTCCCTTGCTGCCGGTCGTGCCCGGCGGCGAGCGCCAGCGCGAGATCGCCTTCCGTTTCGGCGTCAATCTGGTGATGTATTCACTGACCGGAAACTACAAGGGCGACCAGGTGCACTTGCCGGAAATCATCAAGAGGCTGGGTCAATGAGGGAGCGTTACCCGTGAGTCCGGGTGACAGCATTCAGTTCGCGCCCCTGGCCGCTCCCTGGATTCTGGCGATATTCGGCGCCATATCGCTCGTCTTGCTGGGGATCAGCCTGGTTCGGGACGGCCGCGGCTGGTGCCGGCTGGCCTTTCTGGGGACGTTGTTCCTCGCCTTGATGGACCCGCGCGTGGTTCGGGAGGAACGCGGCCCGCAAGACGACATCGTGGTTGTCGTTCTGGATGAAACGTCCAGCCAGCGGACCGGAGAGCGGCTTTCCCAAGTGGCCGAGGCGGAGGTCAAACTCCGCGAACGCCTGGACGTGGAGACGAACCTGGACGTCCGTCTCGTCCGCGTTACCGACGACGCCGGGGTCCGGGACAGGGGCACACGGCTTTACTCCGCCCTGGAGACCGCCTTGGCGGACGTTCCCGCCAGCCGGTTCGCGGGCGCCGTCCTGGTCACCGACGGTCAGGTTCATGATTTGCCCGGCGATGTGGAGGAGCGGCGCTTCGGCGCTCCTGTCCATGTGCTGTTGACAGGGGCGAAGAACGAGCGTGACCGCCACCTGGTTGTCACGCAAGCGCCCGCCTATGGCATCGTCGGCAAACAGGTGACGATCTCTTATCAGGTCGAGGACCGCGGTGCGGCGGCTGCGGGAGGCCAGGTTTCCGTCCAGATCCGCGTTGACGGCAAAAAGGTGGAAACGGCCCTCGCGCCCGCCGGCGAGGTCCGCGAGAGCAAGGTCACTCTCGATCATGCCGGCCCGGCGCTGGTCGAGTTGGAAGTCACGCCGTTGGCGGGTGAACTGTCCACCGTCAACAATACGGCTCTCGTGCGGATAAACGGGGTGCGGGACCGCTTGCGGGTGTTGTTGATTTCCGGTCAGCCGCATCCCGGAGAACGCACTTGGCGGAATCTGCTCAAGTCGGACCCCAGCGTCGATCTGGTTCACTTCACCATTCTGCGCCCGCCGGACAAGGAAGACTTCACGCCGACCAACGAACTGGCCCTGATCGCGTTTCCGACCCGCCAACTGTTCGAGGAGCGCCTGGACGAATTCGACCTGATCGTGTTTGACCGCTATCTGGTGCGTGACGTCATCCCGCGGCGCCATCTGGTGAACATCGCCGAGTATGTTCGAAAGGGGGGCGCGCTGCTGCTGGCCGTGGGGCCTGAATTCGCCGGTCTTGAAAGCCTGTATCTGACCGGCCTTCGGAACGTGCTGCCGGTGGCGCCGACGGGCGATGTGCTGAGCCAGGGGTTCAAACCACGCGCTTCCGATCTTGGGCGCCGCCACCCGGTGACGGAGCCGCTCGCCAAAGCCTCCGGTCCCGAGGAAGCTCCCAGTTGGGGGCGGTGGTTCCGCCAGGTTCAGGGGGACGTGAAGGGCGGCGAGACGCTGATCACCGGGGCCGGGGGCGCCCCGCTGCTGGTGCTGGAGCGGGTCGGCGAGGGCCGTGTCGCTCAATTGATGTCCGACCACATCTGGCTTTGGGCCCGGGGCTACGAGGGGGGCGGGCCGCAAGGCGAACTGCTGCGGCGTCTGGCGCACTGGCTGATGAAAGAACCAGATCTGGAGGAAGAACGATTGAAGGCGTCGGTGAAAGGGCGGACCTTGACCGTGGAGCGCCGCACGCTCGCCCGGGAAACGCCCGGCGTCACCGTGACGGCGCCGTCGGGCGAGGAAACCACGCTCAAGCTTCCCGCCACGGCGAAGGGCGTCGCGTCGGCCACGCTCGATATTGACGAGATCGGTCTTTACCGGCTGGCGGACGGAGAGCACATCGCGCTGGCCGCCGCCGGAAAACTTAATCCGTTGGAGTTGTCCGACCTGCGCGCCACGGATGAGGTTTTGGCGCCCCTGGTCACGGCCAGCGGCGGCGCCAGCGTATGGCTGAGCGACGGGCTTCCCGACATCCGGCGGGTCAAGGCCGGGCGCGACACGGCTGGGCGCGGCTGGCTCGGACTCGTCAGCCACAAGGCGTACGTGGTGACGGGCCTGAAGGAGGCGCCGCTGTTGCCGGGCGTCGCTCTCATGCTGCTGGCGCTGTCGTTGCTCATGCTCGCCTGGTGGCGGGAGGGGCGCTGAAAGCGTCCACACTAAACGCTTTCGAACCAATCCGGCTTGACGTCGATTTTCTCAATCCGGGTGGTTGCGACCCCGAGTTCGTATTGCCTTAGCAGGTCACATAATTGTTCTCCATCTATCAAATCGATTGGGATGGCTCCGTCTCGCGTTGCTTCTTCCGAGGCCTGGCTCGTAAATGTACCCGTCGTGATAAATAACCCTTTGTCGGCGCGGCCTTGAAGAGCTCCACGAAAATCCCGAATTTCTTTTGCGCCCACGTTTCCTTTATAGCGCTTGCATTGAAAATAAACCTGGAAAGAGATGAGGTTTATTCTTAGCACGCCGACACCATCGATCCCGCCGTCGCCTGTCCGCCCCCGTACCTCTACTTTCACAAACCCCGCTTCTCTCAACAACCTCTGCGACAGCCTTTCAAATGCCGATGGATGCATATCCTTGAGGGCTCCAAGAAGACTGGATTTCCAATCGTTTTCATCGTCATCGTCCGTCTCTTCAAAGGAGCGGCTGGGCCGCGAAACCGCATGACCTGGGTTTTCCGGCTGATCCTTCTTGAGACGCTTGGAACGGAGTTCTTGGAGTACTTGAGCGCGAATTTGAACGGTTTGGTTACGATTGGTTATCCTCTTGCCCGTATCCGAGAGCGCCCAAACACCGCGGCTTGAATTCTCAAGGGCGTCGCCGTGTTTAAGATAGGTTCGAGACCAAGCCAGATAGTAGCTCAACCTGGAACGCCTGTCGTTCGGCATTAGCCAGGATTGTTCTTCTTCGGTGACTTCTTCGTCTTCGACTATGGTTTCGTAGAGTTCATGGATGGTGGCGGAGCCGCCCATTTTCCTCAGCGCGTTTACCGTGACCAGCATGAGCTGAGGCAAATCTGGAAAGGCGTCCTTGTCAATTGTAAAAGATTTTCCCATGGCGTTCCTCCATATAGAAAACCGATTTTCACGCACGCCAAGGTGAAAACCACCGTGAAAAAGCATACGGTTGGCCCCCTTGAAAGTTCAAGCGTTTGCGCCGACAAAGTTAACCGCCCGGCGCTTCCGCCGCCTGTGCGCGGGCCGCCCTGCCGCTCGGCAAGTCCATTGCCGGTTCTCCGCTCAATTGACTGGAATCTATCCGTGCGGGTTCAAATACATGCGGGACGCTTTGTCAGGTTTGGACCGCGGCCCGGGCGCGGGCGGCGACAAAACGGGAAGACGGAAATGACAAAACGCGAAAGGGGTTCGATAGGGATGCGTTAAATCCCCTCCCTACCTCTTCCACTCCCAATGGGTTTTGTTATAGTGCCGATATGAGAAGCATAACAGTCGCACTTTGCCTGATCCTCGCCATGCATCTCGGAAGCATGGGGCGGGCGAGAGCGCTGATTTTCTAAAAGGTGCGGCCGCCTTCAAAAGAGGTGATTACAAAACCGCCCTCCGTGAATGGACGCCTCCCGCCGAACAGGGAAGTGACATTACCCAGGCTGGTCTGGGTGTGATGTACGAAAAAGGACGAGGTGTTCCACAGGATTTTGTCCGCCTCCATATGTGGTTAAATATCGCCGTGTCATCCGGGGATAAGTTAGCGGCTGAGTCCAGCGACGCCATTGGGAACGAATGAACTCAAGCCAGATCGAAAAGGCGCAAGACCTTGCCCTAACCATCTGAAATCAATAGAATTTCTCAGCTATCTATGTCAGCCCCAAAAATAAAATCAATTTTAAATTAATAAGTGATATTTTATGTTATATCATGATCCAGTTTTTATTTGGTTATTTTTGTCAATATTTTTGGTTTTTTATTATATTTTTGTCCGGAATTTTGGGCGCGCCGCCATAATATGGGTATATGGCGGGTCTTTGTGTTTTTACGCATATACAGAACCCCGTGACCTGGCGCTTCTGATCTGGGTGAGCGGGATCATGCTTGCGGGTGGCCACTATAGTGCGGGACGCTTGCGGCGCTTGGTGTTCGCAAGCTCGGTGATTGGAATCCTCGCTCCGCTTTTCTTTTATAAATATCTCAATTTCGCGGCTTCGGTCGTGGGCGGTTCCGCGGTCGCCGGCGTGCCCCCCTTGCCGATAGGGTTGAGCTTTTACACCTTCCAGGCCTTGGCGTTTCTTGGGGCGGTTTACCGGGGCGGCACGCCCAAGGATGGCCGGTTGGCGGATAGCTGGCTGGAAAGCCTGACGTACTTGGCGTTTTTCCCACAATTGATCGCGGGTCCGATCGTGCTTCCGAAGGAACTGATTCCACAGCTTCGGCGGTTGCGAACGCTTTCAAGACCAGTCTACGCCAATATGGCGGTGGGCGGGACGATATTTATTTTCGGTTTCGCGAAAATGGCGTTGATTGCCGAACCGGTCAGCCGGATTGTGGATCATGTTTTCGCCAGTGCGGCGTTAACCGGTAACGTGGACTTGTTGACGGCTTGGACTGGAACTGTTGGCTACGCCGTGCAAATCTACTTCGACTTTTCCGCCTATAGCGACATGGCGCTTGGTCTCGCAAGAATGTTCGGTATCCGGCTTCCCATCAATTTTTGGTCGCCGTATCGTTCGCGATCTCTGATCGATTTTTGGCGGCGGTGGCACGTCACCCTGGGCCGGTTCCTGTCCATGGCGCTTTACCGGCCGCTTGGCGGCAACCGGCATGGCTTCGCCCGGCAAACAGGCGCGATCACCCTCACCATGTTGCTAGGCGGTTTGTGGCACGGAGCGGGACACACTTTCTTGATTTGGGGCTTGATTCACGGTGTTGGGCTCGCCGCCGCTCATGGGTGCCGGCGCTTTGGATGGGTTCCTCCTGCCCCAATCGGCTGGTTTGCGACCATGGCGTTTGTGATGATGGCCTGGGTCCTTTTTCGAGCACAAACAATGGAAACCGCGTTTGTCATTTGGAAAGGATTGCTCGGTCAGGGCGGTATCTTAATACCCAACAGGTTGTCGAATTTCGTGCCCGGCGCATTGTCTCCGTTTGTCGATTTCGATGGCGCCCATGCTTATGCCTTGTTATCGGCGGGCGGCGTTCAGGGTCTCGGGGCCATTGTCGTTGGTATTTTAATTTCGATCCTTGGACCCAATATCTATCAGTGCCTAGCGTCATACCGTCCCGCGCTTGATCACGCCAAATTCATCCGGCAATACGGTTCAACCAATATATGGATGCGGCCAACGTTTGGATTTTTGTTTGGAATTTTTGTCGTGGGCCTCTTCATCGGCGCATTGTATTTTGGCGGCGCGCCTCAAAAATTCCTGTATTTTCAGTTTTAGGGTCATTTTTATGTTCTTTTTAAAATATCATAAAACAAAAGGAGATCAAAAATTCATGGGTCGATTTATTATTTTTGGATATTTTATTTTATTATCAATCGTCGCCTTAGGGGCAGTTATCTTGTTCCGTTCCGGCGAGATGGCGTCCGTCTTGTCGATCGTTGACCGACAGCAAAGCGGACGCTTGATTTATGGCGGCCTTGCGCACCCGTTGGGTCAGGTCAAGCTCGAGTCTTTGAAGAAACGCCAGGCGCAAGTTGTTGTTATGGGAACCAGTCGCTCACTGCACGTGCGCGAGAGCGTGTTCAACAGAGATTTTTATAATCTCGGCGGCCTCTCCAATGGCCCCTACAAAGCGTTATCGTTGTGGCGGCGCCATCTTTCTCTCAACCCGCCAGAACTTATAATTTTGTTCGCGGATTGGTGGGGCTATGGCGAGTCCGCGCGCACAGCTTCGAAAGTCCGGCCAATTTCACCAATCCATTTCGACGGTGAAAGAGCGGTACAGAGGCCTGATACGCTTCTCTGGAAACTGTTGGCGGACGGTCTATTGCCCTTGGCGGACATTCCCAAGCTAGTTTTTGGCGGGGTTTCGAATACGATTGGCCTGAATGCGCGTCGCACGGGCCAGGGCTTTCGGCCAGATGGCTCTTTTTGCCTCGGCGAGAAAATCCTTGAACATGATTGGATCAGTGTATTCCGAACCAAGGGATTTTTAAGAAAAGCAAGTCATTTTCTGGAGGACCAAAGCATTTCGGCCTCGGCGATGCATGCGATCTCGGTCTTTGTCGATGAAGTCTTAGCGGCCGGTACGGAGTTGATGATCATCGCGCCGCCAATCGCGCCGTTAGCCAACCGGTTGTTACAGGACGACCCAAGGTATATGTGGATTACGAAATGGCGGGAGAGCATGAAACGGCGCTTCCCGAGCGTTTTTTACGATGGTCATGACGCAGCGGCCCATGGCGCGGGGAACGCTGAGTTTTTTGATGAGATTCATCCGGGAGAGGTCGCCATGGCGCGTCTATTGCTGAGCGCCGTTGAGGCCAACCCCAAACTGGAAAAGCATATTATACGTGATGCGATAAAGGCGACCATTGACGCAGGGAGCGGCAAAATAGCATCTCCCGCGTTCCATCCAGGGACTTGTACAGGAAAATAACCGCTGTTCCAGAGGAGTAATTTTCTCTCCCGCATAACAATAGTATTGAATCACGCCCAGCTGATCGACTGGTTTTGGTCATACGGCTATTTGGTCATGCGGCGATGGCGTGAAATGAAAACAAATACGCCAAGGGTCTGTCCTATATAACTGATTATTGGGTTATCATGGGACGTATGCGTAAGAGCAGGCTTAGTCCTTATAAACAGGACCGTTTGATCGAGCATTTTGTTGCGGGTACGACAGCCCGCACGGCTTCTCACTGATGTGGCGTCCATCGCAATACGGCGGCCTTTTTCTATCCCCGTTTACGTGAACTGATTGTTCTGGAACTGGAAGCCGGGAGCGAAGCCATGCCTACCTTGTTCATCGTAGGTGATACTTAGACGGCATTTCCCGGAAACTGAGCGAGGGAATTGTGTTGCGGGTCTTTCTAGGCAAAAACCAACGATTAGTCTGTTGCAAGTACCCGTTTCTTGATCCGGCTCAGGCCAACAGGTGTAACGCCAAGAAAACGAGCGATTTCGATCTGCGGCAGTTTCTCAACCAGTTCGGGCGCCTGCTCAAGGATACGGATGTAGCGTTGTTCCGGTGCAAGGCAAAGGAGTTCAAATTCCCGGTTCTCCTTCTTCATGGCAAACTTGATCAGGAAGTCGACGACTTCATTTGCCAGCGTCAGATGCTTACGGCTCTCCTCGTAGAGAACTTGAAAATTCAGACTGATGAGTGCGCAATCCTGTAGGCACACGAGGTTAAAGCTGCAACCGTCTTCTCCGAAAAACCCTTTCAGGCTTCCGATCGCATCGCCAGGAAGCAAAAAAGATTTGATGTTTTCTTTTCCATCTTCGGAAAGGTAATACGCCTTTAACAGGCCGGACCTGATAAAATACACGGCTGTATCCTGTTCGCCCTGTCGGAACAAATACTCGCCGCGTGATCGCATCACTGGTTGCCCGTGTTTTTCCAAAAGCTCTGAAAAATTCAATTCTCTTAACCTCGGTTAATGCGCTGACCCAAAAGGAGCGTTAGAACTGCACAAATACGGCGTGATTTGAATAAGAGTCAATTATCTTGCAAACGAAGCATATTGTCATAACCGGTGCGACATCCGGCATTGGTTTAGAACTCGTGCGCCAGCTTTACCCGGAAAACCGGTTAACTGTTGTTGGGCGCATATCAGACAGACTGAGTGCGTTGCGATCTGAATTTCCCAAGCTGACAATTATTGAAGCGGATCTTGCTGATCTCAAAGCGGTTGTATCTGCTGGAAAAACGATAGCTAAATCAGATGAGGTTGTTGACGTCCTGATCAACAACGCAGCGATCCAGAACACCCCTTCCTTTCTCGACCCAGACTTCGATTTGGAGACCATTGGGAACGAGATACATACCAATCTCGCTGCGCCGGCACTGTTGATATCGACGCTCCTTCCGGTTTTGAAGAAAAGCGCAACGGCAACAATCCTCAACATAAATTCAGGTCTGGCATTGGCACCAAAGACAAGTTCCGCAGTTTACTGCGCAACAAAAGGAGGGTTGAACATTCTGTCTCAATCGCTTGCCTATCAATTTGAGCGCACAAACATAAATGTCGTGCAGGCATTCCTGCCACTGGTGGAAACCAGGATGACAAAGGGCAGGGGTACCGGAAAGCTCACATCAGCTGACGCAGCACGCGGCATCGTTAAAGGGCTAGCGAGCGGTAAAACAACCATCGACATCGGTAAGGTGAAGCTGCTCCGCTTGATTGCACGCCTTGCGCCCTCAATCGCCTGCAAGATCATGAAAAGGAGCTAGCCCGTGCGTCCACTCATAAAAGTGATGCTCATCTTGGGAGCAATTTTTGCAACAACCTTCATTCTGGGGCGTGTTCTTGGAATCCTGACCGTTGAGAACGTGCAGACTTGGCTGGAAGCACTTCAGGCAGCAAACCTGGTTTGGATAGCCGGGCTGGTAATTCTGCTGCTGTTTATAGATTTGTTTGTTGCTGTGCCGACATTGACCATCACTATCCTGGCTGGCTTCTTTCTTGGATTTCCATTCGGGTTTCTTGCTGGGTTAACTGGCATGTCGCTTGCCGCTTTTGGTGGCTATGCAATCAGCAGACTGTTGGCGGATAAGGCGATTGGATTTCTGGTGAAGGACGAGGTAGATCGAACGGCGATGGTCGAGACGTTTCAAACAAGTGGTCCAATGATGATCATGTTGTCCCGGGCAGCCCCAATTGTGCCTGAAGTAACTGCCTGTATGGCAGGCGCAACCCGAATGCCGTTTCTAAAATATCTAGTATTCTTTGCGCTTAGCACGGTACCTTATGTGGCCGTCGCATCCTATGCGGGTTCAGTCAGCACAATCGAAAACCCGCAACCCGCAATTCTAGCAATCATTTTTCTTTATGCAGTGCTCTGGGTTGGCTGGTTTTGGTTTAAGCGTTCAACCAGAACCTTAGCTGGCAAGCAAACCAATGGTCACTAGCTGTTTACCACCTCTGCGAGTTCATCTGCATCCTGATTCCCAAGCTCAATCCGATCCCCACCTTGTTCAATGGCGATGGCCAACAACTCGCTTGTCTCTTTCAGAATGCTGCGACCGTTGAGGATATTGCCGCTTATAAAGCACAACTTGTTCAGTTTAATTATCAGCCGAATGCGGTGATGACAGCTCGTAAGTATGCAGAGCAATGGCAGCGCACGTCCGCGAACTGACTGGTCCGGCCTGAATATGAGTTCATGCTCGTATTCTTATGCGGTGAGGATACTTTCCGGTTTCAGCCTGCATCCAAGAGCTGATTGCGATCATTTGGTATTGTGATCCTAACACTCGCCCATGCAACGAAGAACGGTCGTTGTTATTGCTATTTTATTAGGGTCTGTCCTATATAACTGATTATTGGGCTATCATGGGACGTATGCGTAAGAGCAGGCTTAGTCCTTATAAACAGGACCGTTTGATCGAGCATTTTGTTGCGGGTACGACAGCCCGCACGGCTTCTCGCTTATGTGGCGTCCATCGCAATACGGCGGCCTTTTTCTATCCCCGTTTACGTGAACTGATTGTTCTGGAACTGGAAGCCGGGAGCGAAGCCACGCTTGGCGGCGAGATTGAGGTGGATGAAAGCTATTTCGGCGGCGTCCGAAAGGGCGAACGGGGCCGTGGCGCTGCGGGGAAAATACCGGTATCCGGCCTGTTGAAGCGGGGCGCGAAGGTCTACACCGCCATCATCCCAAACGCCAGGACGAAGACCTTGCTCCCCATCATCCACGAGAAGGTCGAGCCAGACAGTATTGTCTACACGGATACTTTCGGAGCCTATAACGCTTTGGATGTGTCGGACTTCCATCACCAGCGGATCAACCATTCAAAGCTGTTCGCCGATGACCGGAACCGCATCAATGGGATTGAGAATTTTTGGAACCAGGCGAAGCGTCATATGCGCCGATTCAATGGGTGTTCCGAAGGCCCAATTCGGGCTATGTTCGAAAGAATGTGAGCGGCGATTTAACAACAGGGACACGTCACTCCAATTAACCAAATGAAATAATAGGTTAAACAATATCTTAGATGATTGTCTAGGACAGCCCCTACGCCAAATATGCAAAGCGCTCGCGTGTTTCCGGGAAGAAAACCCGCGAGATTATGCATTGTTTCGCCGCCGGTTCGGCGGCCTTGCGGACGGCGAAGCCGCCCGGCGCCGGGCGCGGCGGCGTAAACCGCGTCCGTCAGCATGTCCGTTTCGGCGCTCTGACCGGCCAGTTCCATCAGCATCCGGGCAAAGACGCCTTTCATGGCGGTTTGACGGTGGTTTAATGGTGGTTCACGGGAACGGATTTTCCCGGCCCGCGAGGCGTCGCGGCCCCTGTTAGGCTTGGTGGAAGCGGGCGAGAGTCTCTTCGCCCCCCAGCGCGACGGACAAGGGTCAGGGGCGCGCACCGGGCCAATTCGGAAGCCATTCCGTTGATTGACTCTCTTCAGCGCCCGGTGTGTTGGGGGGGTGCGTCGGGGGGCGCGGCGCTTATGGAAAGACGGCCGTCTCCGGGGTCTCTCGCGCCTTCGAGCGCGGCGGCCCTGTCCACACGGAGACCGGCGCCGGATTGTTCAAAACGCGCGTCACAGGGCGCGTCATCAGGGCGTTACCGGGGGCGAGGCGGACGCCGAGGCCGTCGCCGTCGCCTCCTCTGGCGGACGGCGCGGCCAGGACGGACCGGCTGGCCTCCGGTAACGGTCATTACCGCGCTGATTATTCAAAAGAGCAGGTCATTCAAAAGACGGGCGCGCAAGAGGGCGTGTTCCCATTAACGGGACCGGGGATTTCTGGGGAACTGCCAAGGCCGGGCCCGCCAAATGCAAGGAGACGCCCAAACACACTTTCCACCCTCGCCTCCACATCCGCCTCAAGGAACCCGAGCGGCGGCCTTCGCGCCATGGCGGCGGCCCCCGCTTCTCCCGCCTCAAGGAAACCGGGAGGCGATACGGCAACCGCAGTTCCGGCGCATTTCCGGTAAAGCCGGCGCCCTGCCGGGCCGCCTTAGAGTTAGGCCGTCTCGGAAAAATCTACTCGGCTGAACATGATCCTTTATATATAAAACATGGGGCTAAAGTATCTAAGGTGTTAGTGTTTATCGGATTTATACCATGCTTTCAGTTGCTTGATTAGATCAGCATGGCTTCCTCCATTGAAGCGCCATTCACACTGCTTCAAGAACCCGTGGAAATTGTCCGGTTTGACGCCGTTGTACGTGCGCATATGGCGCTTCGCCTGGTTCCAAAAATTCTCAATCCCATTGATGTGGTTCCGGTCATCGGCGAACAGCTTTGAATGGTTGATCCGCTGGTGATGGAAGTCCGACACATCCAAAGCGTTATAGGCTCCGAAAGTATCCGTGTAGACAATACTGTCTGGCCCGACCTTCTCGTGGATGATGGGGAGCGATGATGGGAAGCAAGGTCTTCGTCCCGGCGTTTGGGATGATGGCGGTGTAGACCTTTCCGCCACGCTTCAAAAACCCGAACACCGCGACTTTACCAGCCGCGCCGCGGCCACGCCTGCCCTTTCGGACGCCGCCGAAATAGCTCTCATCCGCTTCAACTTCGCCATACAATCGGTAGCTCGCCAGCTTGCTGGCGATCAACCGGCGAAGACGCATGAAAAACCGGGGCGCCGTGTTTGCCCGAACCCCCACAATCCCAGACCACGCCCGCGCCGCGCCGCCGGCGACAAAGCGCTCAATCAAGCGGCTTTGTTGCCGGGCCGTGAGACGGCTTCTGCGTGTGTACGTCATAGCCATTATAAAACCTCCAAAGGCTCTTAGCTACTTTAGCCCCAGATCTATTCATGCCCGGCGTTTTTGACGCCGTTCGCGCATTCATTGGGCGCGACGGTTTTCAGGACGCCGCCCGTCCTTTTGGCGCCGGTGCTCAAGCCTTGCGGGAAAACGTCTCCGGCGCCAAAGCGTCCTTCCGCCAAGGCGGAGTCCGTATGGCGATCCCGCATGGAGCCGACGCGCCCCCCGCGTTATTATTTCGTCACCCCCGCGCCCTCGCTCCGTCATTCCCTCGCCACACTCCGTCACCCCCGCGAAGGCGAGGGGTCCAGACCGACCCTTATCACGCATGATGGGTTGTCACGCATGACCGGCCGTCGCTCACGATAAACCGGAACGCGGACCGCCTGGCTGGGGGTGAGTCGCCTAGGCTTAAGCCGCCCTGATTTTTTGGTTTGCGGTTATGGTTTACAGTGACGTCTCCGTTCAACGGCGCGCCTCGCCGGGAACAGCTTGCCCGCCGCGCACGCCCTGATCGCGGGCGAGAATCCAGCGGGGCGGCCCGCGTTCCAACCGATGATCGAGTGACGGAGGTTGATCTGGACCCCCGCCTTCGCGGGGGCGGCAAGGTGAAAGCGGGGGTGGTGAAAGAATAACGCAGGGGGCGCGTCATTCCCGCGCGGGCGGGAGTCCGGATTGCGTCGTGAGCGGACCTTCGCCCTCGCGGGGGGGAGATGTATGCTTTTTGGAGTCGCTCCACGCCTCGCCCTTTTCGGGGCCCTTTTTGGGATAAGGTCCCCGGCGGAGAGCCTTGACGATTCCGCGGAAGGTGCGGACTTCCTGTTCCGTCATTCGCGCGCGGCCCAGGGCGTTGCGGATGTTGCGGCGCATCACGGCTGCTTTTTCAGGCGGATGGAGAAATCCGCAGATGTCCAATTCCCGCTCCAAATGATCGAACAGGCCCAGCATCTCTTCCTTATTCGCCAGCCGGGTTTGGCGCGGCGTTTCAAGGCGTGAGGCCTCCGCCGCATCGCCCGCCGTTCGCCATGCATAGCCGGTCAACAACACCGCCTGCGCGAGGTTCAGCGATGTGAAGCCCGGGTTTAGCGGCACATTCAAAACGGCGTCCGCGATTGAGACGTCCTCATTATCCAGCCCGCTGGCTTCCTTGCCGAACAGGATGCCCGCCTTGCCGTCCCCGGCCGCCAGGGCGCGGATTTCCCTCGCCGCCTGTTCGCCGGTGACGACGCGCTTGGTCATATCGCGTTCACGGGCTGTTGTGGCGTAGACCATGTTCAGGTCCGCGACGGCGTCACGCGTGGTCTCGTATATCCTTGCGTTGTCCAGAATGACGGTCGCGCCCGAGGCGGCGGGAGGGGCGTCCGGGTTTGGCCAGCCGTCTCTGGGACCGACGATGCGCATCTCGCCCAAGCCGCAGTTCAGCATGGCGCGGGCGCACATGCCGATGTTGACGCCCAGTTGCGGTTCAATCAGCACAACGGCAGGCGCGGCCGGATCGACGCCTTGGGCGCCGCGCTCCGCCTTGGTCATGCCGGCGCCGGCCATTTCAGGAGCCGGTCCGCGAGGTGACGCCGTCCGAGAAAAGCTTGAACACGATGCTGTCCCTGAGGGCCGCATAAGAGGCGTCGATGATGTTGGGCGAGACGCCGACCGTGGACCAGTTTTCGCGATTGCCGCCGTCGCCTGACTCAATGACGACGCGGGTGATCGCACGCGTACCGTCGCCGGGTGTGAGAATTCGGACCTTGTAGTCGATCAGCCGGAGATCGTCGAGACTTGGATAAACACTCAGCAGAACCTTCCTCATGGCGGCGTCCAGCGCGTTCACTGGACCGTTCCCTTCCGCGACGGTCATATATTGCTCGCCGGCCACTGTCAGTTTCACCGTCGCTTCGGAAATCGTCACCAGTTCGTTCCGCGCATTCCAACGCCGTTCGTCGATGACACGAAAGCTATCGAGACGGAAATAGTTTGGCACTTGATCCAGCGCGCGCCTAGCCAACAGTTCGAAGCTGGCTTCAGCCCCGTCATAGGCGTAGCCCTCGAACTCTTGTTCCTTGACCGTCTCGACCAGCCGGTTCACCTTCGGGTTCTCCGGTTCGACGCCGATGCCGATCTCGCGAAACCGGGCCAAGATATTCGCCCGGCCCGCCTGGTCGGAAACCACGATCTGGCGTTGATTGCCCACCAGGCCGGGTTCGATGTGTTCATAGGTCCTCGGATCTTTTTCCACCGCCGAGACATGCAAGCCGCCCTTGTGCGCGAAGGCGCTCTCGCCGACATAGGGCGCGCTTCGATTGGAGGCGCGATTGATCCGCTCGTCCAACAGACGCGAGACGCTGGTGAGACGCCTCAGGCCGTCCGATGAGACGCCTGTCTCCAATCCCATCTTCAGCATCAGCGATGGGATCAGGGAAATCATGTCCGCATTGCCGCAACGCTCGCCCAGGCCGTTGATCGTCCCTTGCACCTGACGAGCGCCCGCGCGAACGGCGGCGAGCGAGTTGGCGACGGCGTTCCCCGTATCGTTATGGGCGTGAACGCCGACATGACGGCCGGGAATAACCTTGGTCACCTTGCCGACGATCATTTCAATTTCATCAGGCAGCGCACCCCCGTTGGTGTCACACAGGACGACCCAGCGCGCGCCGCTTTCATACGCAGTTTCCAGGCAGGCCATTGCGAATGACGGATTGGCTTTATAGCCGTCGAAGAAATGTTCCGCGTCGAACATGACCTCGTCCATGCGGTCCTTGGCGTGAATGACGCTGTCCTTGATCATCGCCAGGTTTTCCTCCCGCGTGATCTCAAGGGCGGCGTCCACATGAAAATCCCAGGATTTTCCGACCATGCAGACCGCGCGCGCTTTGGCGCCCAGGATACTGGCGAGGCCGGGGTCGTTATCGGCGCTGCGGCCCGGACGGCGCGTCATGCCGAAGGCCACTAATGTCGCGTTGCGCAACGCTGGCGGCGCCGAAAAGAACTCGTCGTCCGTTGGATTGGCGCCGGGCCAGCCGCCCTCAACGTAATCCACCCCCAATTGGTCCAAAGCGGCGGCGATGGCGTTCTTGTCCGCGGGATTGAAATCGACGCCCTGTGTTTGGGCGCCGTCCCGAAGCGTGGTGTCGAACAGATAAACCCGATCAGATGCCATGATTGTATTTTTTCAGTGAATATGCGAGCGCGGAAGAATGCCGAAAGCGTGCGATTAACTCAAGCCGTCCGGGCCGCGTGTTCTTTCATTTTCGGAATTATCCTTGTGTATTATAATCGTTTAACGCCCGCCAGCAGGGCGGAAGTTTGTTTTATTGTTTGCTTGGACTCGCATAGCTTGCTACCTAGCCGGAAGACTGGGAAGGCACGCTGTGTGCGGCCAGTCCGGCGTTGACGGCGGGAGTAAGGCGTGGCGGAAGACGCCGCATATTTAGAAGTGAAAGCACGGGCTGCGGATTCGAATCTCAATCCGGAGACGCTTCTCGCGACTGATTATCTCAACCATTTCAATGAGATAGTTATGCTGCTCGAGATGGTTCCCGACATGCCTGAAATCATGGAAGACGTGAAGATGTGGGCGCCGAAGAGTTATGTCCAACACTTCGCCGATAGTTCCATCGCCGACAAGGAAATCGCCGTCGAAGCCTATGAGGTGGTTCCGCTGAAATATCGTGAGCCTTTCGATCAGACCATTACACAATTGAACGCAGCGATCAGCGGCGCCGTGCGGTATCTTGATCAAGTGATTGAGCAGGGAAACGACGACCTGCTGCGTGAGCAAGCCGGCATCATGTCCAAGATGATCCAACGCCTGATGGATACGGCCGCCGGCATTATCCACGGCGGGATGGAAACCATGGCGCAAAGTGATATCGACGCCATCATTGAAACCTAGGGAATTGTTTGCTCTCTGATCAAAAAGCTACTTCGCCCGGCCTTTTCGACTGAACAGCCCGCCTGTGTCGCGGCAAAGGCCGATAAATTCGGCGTCGGGGATGGGTTTGCTGAACAAGTACCCCTGGCCCACATGACAGCCGAGCGCGTGGAGGAAGCTCACTTGCCTTTCCGTTTCCACGCCCTCCGCGACGATGTTGAGTCCCAGGTTCTGAGCCATTGATATGATTGCTCGGGCGATGGCGACGGCGTTCGGGTCGTCCGGCAGGTTCGCCACGAACGCCCGGTCGATCTTCAGCGAGTCGAGCGGGAATTTCGTCAGGTAGCTCAGCGACGAATAACCTGTCCCAAAGTCATCCATTGAGACATGGACGCCTTGATCCTTCAAAGAGTTCAGCGTGCGAATGGTCTCGTCCGCGTTGCTGACCAACATGCTTTCCGTTAATTCCAAATCCAGCAGCGAGGCGGGCAGCCGTGTGTCCTCCAGTATTCGACCGACTTGGTTGGTCAGATCGCCGTGGAGGAACTGCATCGCGGACAAGTTGACGGCCACGTGCATGCCTTCAAACCCTTCGTCCATCCAACCCCTCGCCCGGCGGCAGGCTTCTTCCAGCACCCAATCCCCGATAGGCACTATCAGCCCGCTCTTCTCGGCGACTGTGATGAATTCAAAGGGCGGCACCATGCCCATCGTGGGATGGTGCCAGCGGATAAGCGCCTCGGCGCCTTTGACGCGCCGGGTTTCCAAATCCACTTTGGCTTGGAAATAGAGTTCAAGTTCGCCGTTGTCGACGGCGCGGCGAAGGCCGTTTTCCATCTCCAGGCGCCTCTGGACATCCTCGCCGAGCCTGGCGTTGTAGAACTGATAATTGGCGCGGCCCTGTTGTTTGGCGAAGTGGACGGCGGTGTCGACGTTGCGCATGATTTCGACGATGGAATCGGCGTTCAGGGGGTACATCACCACACCGATGCTGCCAGAGGTGAAAACCTCGCGGCCATCCACCTTGAAGGGTTTAGCCAGGTTATCCAGCATCTCCTGGGCAATACCGGCGGCGGCTGTTTCGTCTGTGACGTCTTCCAGAATAATCATGAATTCGTCGCCAGAGAGATGGGCGACGGTGTCCCCGAGGCGTGCGCATGAACTCAAGCGCTGGCCAGCTAATTGGATAACACGGTCGCCCGTTACGTGACCCAAGGCGTCATTGATGGTTTTGAAGTTGTCCAGATCCGCGAACAAAACCGCAAACCCGCCGTCCGGCGAGAGTCCGGCCTTGCGAATAGCCCTCTCCAGTCTCTCCATGAACAGGTTCCGGTTGGGTAAACGGGTGAGGGGATCGCGTGTCGCCAAATCCCTCAGGCGTTCTTCCGTTTCTTTCCGGTCCGTGATGTCGCGAACCGCGCCGATGAACAGGCGGCGGCCGGAAAACCGCATTTCATTGACGCCGACTTCGACGGGTATGGCGGAACCGTCTTTTCTGCGGCCGTTGACTTCAAGAGGGCGGCCCATCATGCGGGACACGCCAGTTTCCAAATAGCGTTTAAGTTCGCCGTCCTTTCCGAAAAGCGAGTCATCCAGGATCAATTCGTTGATGTTGCGTCCGATTAATTCGCCCGTGTAATAACCAAACAGGGTTTCCGCAGCCGGGTTCAGCATCTCGATGACGCCGAATTCATTAATGGTGATGATCCCATCGGTCACCGTATCCATGATTTTACGCAGGAGTTCCTCTCGCGTCGTGATGGCCTGAAGCGCGCGGTTCCGTTCTGTCATGTCACGCGCGATCAGCATCACCGTTGCGTTTTCGTCAGTCTCCGCATGGGAGCGGTCTTCGGGTCCATCGTCTTCGCTGTAGGCCAAAGCCGCGAGTTCGACTTCCAGTTCCCGATTGTTCGCCCGGATCAGTTTCATCGGCACGCGAAGGCGTTCGTTCATCAAGTTTTCCATGCCGCCCGCGAAAAGCGCTTGATAATCAGGTTGAACAAAATTCGTGAAGGGTTTGCCGATCAAATCGGCCGCAGGCCAAACACCCAACATGTCGGCCCCGGCCGGGTTCATCAGATCGATCAAGCCATTCGTGCAAATGCAAATCAGGTCCGGCGCCAGATCAATGACGTGGCGATATTCCCGTTCGCCGCCTCGAATGTTCTCGAAACGCTTGCGGTCGAGGATGCCGTTCACCAGTTCAAGCATGCCGCGGCCGGCTTTGGAAATAACCCCGACGTATTCGCGGTAACGTGGATTGCTGATTGGCCCCAACATCTCCCGCTCCATCATGTCGGCGAAGCCAATGATGGTGTTCAGGGGAGTGCGTAAATCGTGGCTAATCGCGGCGCGCAAATCATTGATGACGTCTCGCCCGCCAGAGGACGTCCCTTCCACCTCACTGGTGGACGGCGTTGCCGCGCCAGTTCGTATATCGACTATTTTAGCCATATAAGATTATACTACCAGGGGTAGGGACTGTCGTCATCGAATACCATACGTTTTTTTGCCAGTTCCAGGTGCTTGTCTGGAAAAGACATAAATATTCCTGGTTCCAAAGCGGCGGCTGACGCGCGGACCAGCACGGTTTGACCAATCACGTCGCCAGCGGCGAAAGTAAATTATGTGTCACGCCCAGCTGATCGACTGGTTTTGGTCATAAGGCTATTTGGTCATACGGCCATGGCGTGAAGTGAAAAAACGTACGGGGCGTTCGCGTGTTTCCGGGAAGAAACTTCGCGCGGCCGCGCGTTGTTTCGCCGCCGGTTCGGCGGCCTCGCGGACGGCCCTGCGAACGGCTGAGCCGGCCGGGCGCCGCGCGCGGCGGCGTAAACCGTGTCCGTCAGCGTGTCCGTTTCGGCGCTTTGACCGGCCAGTTCCATTAGCATCCGGGCAAAGACGCCTTTCATGGCGGTTTAATGGTGGTTCACGGGAACGGGTTTTCCCGGCCCGCAAGACGGCGGCGTGCTTTTTTCGCCGTCCACGCGCGATCATCGCCTTTGAGCCCGGCGCCAAGAGCCAGGCCCTGTTCGATGGCGGGACCGGGGTGGAAGGGGACGAGAGTTACTCCGGCGGCAACCGAAAGAGAAAGCGGGGCCGCGGCGCGGCGGGAAAAGTGCCGGTATCCGGCTTGTCGAAGCGGGGCGGCAAGGTCTAAGCCTCTACGCCGGGATCATTCCCGGCGCCTCTTCGGATACCCTGACGCCGATCATGGAGCGCAAGATCGTTCCCGCGCATCCATTTTGTCACCCCCCGCACCCCCATTTTGTCGCCCCCGCGAAGGCGGAGGTCCAGAGCATCCCTTGTCACGCATGACTGGTCGTCGCGCATGACCGTTCATCATTCACGACAGATCGGAACGCGGACCGACGCGCTGGATTCCCGCCTTTGCGGGAATGACAAAGTTAAGAGAGCCGGAATGACGAAATAAGGAGCGCGGGCCGACGGAGTCGTTCCCCGTTCCCACGCCCGCATGATGCGGAAAACAAAAATGGAGAGAGTAAAATATCGAACCGGTTTGGCCGGAATCAATTTTGCCTTTATCATCGCGCCCGCGAGATATGCCCGTAAGACATAAGACATGGGGGAGAGGTCATTTGAGTTCTGCGCCGGTCATTCAATTTCTCGGCGAGCTCGACCGGATCAGAAAGATGTCCGGCTCGCTCAACGAACAGACCATCCGCCCGGCTTTCCGTGACCTGCTGAAAAAATGCGCCATATCGAAAGGCTTGTTTTTTCTTGAGGAGCACGGGTTCGAGACCAAACTGAAAACGAGGGTCCAACCCGACGGGACCATCGTCCACGACCTGCGGGTGCCGCTCGGCTATTGGGAGGCCAAGGACACGAAGGACGACCTGGACGCGGAAATCGCCGCCAAGATTTCCAAAGGCTACCCCACCGACAACATCATTTTCGAAAACTCCGAGACCGCGGTGCTTTACCAACACGGCGCGGAAATCGTGCGCGCCTCCATGCGGGACGAGAATGATCTGTCGCGTCTGCTTGACCTGTTCTTCGGATACGAGCGGCCCGAAATCGCCGATTTCCGCAAGGCGGTGGAACAGTTCAAAATCGACCTGCCGGCGGTCCTTGACGCGCTCCGCGCCAAGATCGACGCCGCCTACGCGGACAACCGGGACTTCAGGCGGGACGCCGCCGCCTTCCTCGACCACGCCAAGGGCGCCATCAACCCGACGATCGGCGAGGCCGACATCCGCGAAATGCTGATCCAGCACATCCTGACGGAGGAAATCTTCAACCATGTTTTCAACGAGGGCGATTTCCACCGCGAGAACAACATCGCCGCCAAGCTCTACAAACTGGAAGGGAAATTCTTCCGGGGCGCGGTCAAGCGCGACACGTTGAGGGCGCTGGAACCCTATTACGCCGCGATTCGTTCGGCGGCGGCCTCGATCACCGCGCACGCCGAGAAACAGCGGTTCCTGAAAGTGATCTATGAGACCTTCTACAAGGTCTACAACCCCAAGGCCGCCGACCGGCTGGGCGTGGTCTACACGCCGAACGAGATCGTGCGCTTCATGATCGACGGGGCCGATTGGCTGTGCCGCGAGCATTTCGGGCGCGGCCTGATCGACGAGCGGGTGGATATTCTGGACCCCTGCACGGGCACGGGCACGTTCGTCTGCGAACTGCTGGAACACTTTCGCGGTCGGCCGGAAAAGCTCGCCCATAAATACAAAAACGAACTGCACGCCAACGAGGCGGCGATTTTGCCCTATTACGTCGCCAACCTGAACATCGAGGCGACATACGCCGCCATCACCGGGGCCTACGCGGAATACCCGAACCTGTGTTTCGTCGACACGCTGGACAACGTGACCGCGCTGGGCGCCCGTTCCGGCCATCAAAGCGAGATGTTCGGCGCCTTGTCGGACGAGAACATCGCGCGGGTCAAGCGCCAGAACGCGCGGACGATTTCCGTCATCATCGGCAACCCGCCCTATAACGCCAACCAGCAGAACGAGAACGACAACAACAAGAACCGCGCCTACCGGGACGTGGACGAACGCATCAAAAAGACCTATGTGGCGCGCTCCACGGCGCAAAAGACCAAGGTCTACGACATGTACGCCCGCTTCCACCGCTGGGCCGCCGACCGCCTGGGCGGCGAGGGCGTGATCGCCTTCGTCACCAACCGGTCCTTCATCGACAGCCGGACCTTCGACGGGTTCCGGGCCGATGTCGTGGACATGTTTTCCGACATCCATGTCGTTGATCTTGGCGGCGACGTGCGGGCCAACCCGAAAATTTCCGGCACCAAACACAACGTGTTCGGCATCCAGACCGGCGTCGCCATCGTCTTCATGGTCAAGCGCAAGACACGCAAGAAGCAAAAAGACCCGGCTGTCATCCGCTACGCGCGTCGCCCGGAGATGGAGACGGCGGAGGACAAATTGTCGTTTCTGGCCGGGACCGATCTATCGTCCATTAAAATGCAACGCATCGAACCGTCCGAATGCGGCGACTGGATCAACCAAGTGGAGAACGAATGGGACCACCTGCTGCCCATCGCCGACAAGAAAACCAAGGCAACGAAGGTGGACGGACAGGAACAGGCGATCTTCAAGTTGTTTTCTTTGGGAGTTTCAACCAATCGGGATGAGTGGGTGATTGATTTTGACAAGGAGCCTTTGGCACGAAAAATGACCGCTTTTGTCGAGAGTTTTAACCAACCAGATCGTACCGGCGTGTTTCCGCCAGAACTAAAAACCTCGGCAACGCTACGTCGCCGTTTTGAGTCTGGCCTTTTAGCAAAATTCGAAAAATCTGAAACTCAGAAAATATTATACAGACCCTATGTTGCGCGTTTCATAACCGGTTCAACATTTGCGATTGACCGACCTGCCGAATGGTCATCAATGTTTCCCAAGGGTTCCGATAACGCCGGATTGGTCATTCTCAAAGGCGACAGGCAACCTTTTAGCCTTTTGGGATCAAACCTTATCGCAAATCTGAATTTGTACTCTGCAGACCCGGCGTCCATCGTTACACGCCACCGCTACACATCCTCCGGCGAGCGTATCGACAACATCACCGACTGGGCGTTGCGGAAGTTTCGGGCGCGATACGGCGATGACGTTACCAGGGACGACATCTTTCATTACTGCTACGCCGTGCTGCACGACCCGGTCTATCGCGAGACCTACGCCATCAACTTGAGGCGGGAGTTTCCGCGCATCCCCCTCTATCCCGACTTCGCGCAATGGGCCGGATGGGGCGCGCGGCTGATGGACCTGCATATCAACTATGAGAACGTCGATCCCTGGCCGCTTGAGCGCGTGGACGCGCCGAAGGCCCGCGCCGGGGGTATCGCGCCAAAAGTGATTTTGCGCTCCGATCCCGAAACCGGCGCCATCCGCATCGACGCCGACACGCAACTGACCGGGGCGCCGGTGGACGCGTGGCGCTACAAACTCGGCAACCGCGCGGCCATCGACTGGGTGCTCGACCAGCACAAGGAAAAGACGCCCCGCGACCCGACCATCCGGGAAAAATTCAACACCTACCGCTTCGCCGATTACAAGGAAAAGGTCATCGACCTGCTGGGCCGCGTCACCCGCGTCAGCGTCGAGACCGTCGCCGTCACCGACGCCATGAAAGCCCTCGACCGCCGCGCGTGGGACGAAACCGGCGGGGCGTGACGCGGTTCGCCATGTTCGCCGGGCGATCCGCGTTTCGACGTGTCATGGGTGACAAAGGCCGGTCTGGATTCCCGCCTGTGCGGGAATGACAAACGGGCGCGCGCAAGTACAACGGCGCGCGCATCACTGGCGCTCAGACGCTCAACGACTATTACAGGAACGAAGCCGCGCTCGCGTCCTGCGAAAACACCGACTGGATCTGCTTTATCGCGCAAAAGGCCGACAGCATCAATTTCCTCAAAAAATCCGGGTGCGTCGCCGTCGATAAGACCTGCCGCGGCGGCGGGGTCTAGGTTTACCCGGCGGCGGCTTTCCGGGCCCGGTTTGCGAGAGAATGTTCGCGAATGAACCGCCCGATCTTCGGCGCGATTTCCCGGCGGAACTTGCCGCCGTTGAACACACCGTAGTGTCCAGCGCCCAATTGCAGATGATAGGCCTTCATGTCCGAATCCAGATTGGGGGTCAGCTCAAGGGCGGCCCTGGTTTGGCCGACGCCCGAAATGTCGTCCAATTCTCCCTCGACGCAGAGAATCGCGGTTTTGGTGATCTTGCCCAGATCGACCGGTTGCCAGCGCGCGCGCATGACGCCCTCGGGGAGTTCATGGTCTTGAAAGACGGTCTTCACGGTCTGCAGAAAAAATTCCGCCGGCAAGTCCATCACGGCGAGGTATTCCTCGTAGAAGGAGCGTTTGCGCCCGGCCTCCTCCTCGTCTCCCTCGACCAGATGGTCGAACAGTTCGTTCAACGAGGCCACGTGCCGGTCCAGATTCATAGAGATGAAGTTGGTCAGCTGTATGAAGCCGGGATACACCTTCCGGCCCGCGCCGGGATAGGGGGGGGGAACGGTTGCGATGACGTTCCGTTCGAACCACTCGATTGGTTGATCCTGGGCTAGTTTATTAACGGCGGTCGGACTCTTCCGTGTGTCGATGGGACCGCCGATCAGCGTCATGGTCGAAGGCGCGCACAAGTCACCCCAGCCCGACATCACCGCCACGGCGGCCATAACCGGCACGCTCGGTTGGCAGACGGCCATGACATGGGTGTCCGGCCCAAGGTAGTGCAGGAAATCGATCAGATAGTCGATGTAATCGGACAGATTGAAGTTGTCGGCCTCCACGGATATATAGCGCGCGTCTTTCCAATCGGTGACGTAGACGTCGTGATTTGGCAGGAATGTCTCGACCGTGCCCCGCAAAAGTGTGGCGTAGTGACCGGACAGAGGGGCCACGATCAGCAGTTTCGGATCCTTGCGTTTCGTGCCGCGTTCAAAATGGAGAAGTTGACAATAGCTTCGGTGAATCCTTTCCTCGACGCGGACTGGAATTTCCTTGCCGCCGACAGTGGTCGAAGAGATTCTCCATTCCGGTTTCCCATACCGGCGCGTTATTTGCTCCATCACGTCGGCTGCGGAACTGATCATCTTGCCGACGGGCATGTACGACAGCGGGCTGAAGGGATTTGTAGAAGCGACGCGCACGGCGTTGATCATTTCCCGCGCTGGAACCATGGCCAGACGCTGCATTTCATGGGCGTAATATAGCAAGAACAGACATTCCTTATCCGAATAAGAGACGTTGCCGCCGGAGCCGCGCAAACCGCAAGGACTTGCATGTGCGGCGCAGCATAAACCAATTTTGACCGAAAAATCGACGTAAAACAGGCCGCGTTGTAAAAATGTAAAGTGGTTTAGTACGTTTTTTTAGGGTAGGGTTCTCTCGTGCCGAGCGAGCTTCGGCATGGCAAACGGTCTTTTTTGAGTGGCGGCGCGGGCATAGAGCATTTCAAAAACCTTTGAACAAGGACGCGGGCGCGCATGGAGACCGGGCTTCAGGTCGGCGCTTCCGTTGGTCGGAATATCCGGCCCTCCAGCCTCGTACTGCGGTTTCTTCGTTCTGGATATCTGAAATCTCGTCTTTGCAACCCGGCCGCTGATTGAGCGGGACTGTTCGCTGGTTTTCTCTAACGCCCGTAAATCGTTTGAACGGTTGGGCAAATTGTAAGGCGCGACTCAATGAGCACAGGCACGGTTAAGTGGTTCAACTCCCAAAAAGGCTACGGTTTCATTCGTCCCGATGAAGGAGGTGATGACGCCTTCGTCCATATCAGCGCGGTTGAGCGCGCTGGTTTGAACGGATTGGCCGAAGACCAAAAAATCGAATACGAACTGGTCGAAGGCCGTAACGGTAAGATGGCGGCGCAGAATCTGAAGATTCTGGATTAACTCCCTAAAGCGCTATGAAATGAAGAAAAGGACTGGGCCGGCAGGTTCAGTCCTTTTCTTCGCGGCGGTTGCGGGATGATGATTCGTCACGCCCGTGATTACGGCGTTGAACGCGCCGTCCGTCTCAGGTATCGGAAAGCCATGGCCGGCGCGCGCATAGAGATGGACGGATTGGTGAAGCGGTTTTCTGAAAACCGTGTCCTTGACGGCGTGAATTTGACGGTCGGCGCGGGTGAGTCAGTGGCCGTTATCGGTCCATCGGGCGCCGGAAAGACAGTTCTTCTGAAAACCTTGATCGGCGTTCACCACCATGATGGCGGGCGGTTGACGGTCGATGGCGTCGTGATCACTCCGGGCGCGTCTAAAATACGCCGCGATTTAGCGAACCGCTTCGGCATGGTGTTTCAGAAATCCGGTCTGTTCGATAGCTTGCCCGTTTGGGAAAACGTCGCGTTCCGGCTGTTGCGCGAGCGTGGCGTGTCTCGAGCGAAAGCGCGCGAAATCGCGATTGAAAAACTGGCGAATGTTGGTTTGGCGGCGAGAGAGGCTGATTTGTTCCCCTCGGATCTATCGGGCGGCATGCAAAAGCGCGCCGGTATCGCCCGGGCCGTCTCAACCGATCCGGACGTGCTGCTGCTGGATGAGCCGACGGCCGGACTCGATCCCATTATGTCAAATATTATCAATGATTTAATCAATGATGTGGTGACCCGCTCGGGGGCGACGGCGGTTTCCGTCAACAGCGACATGAAAGGGGCCGCCCGGACCGCCTCGCGCGCGGCGATGCTGTGGAACGGCGCGGTCATTTGGGATGGGCCAACGACGGAAATGCGCGCCAGCGGCAACGCCTTCGTCGATCAGTTTGTCAATAGCCGGGCGGAAGGCCCGATCCCGACGGTGACCGAGCCGGCGGCTTGAACCGTAAACCCATAAATAGCGTTGAGTGTGACTGTGGGGTACCGCCTAATTTTAGAAACTTTTTCGGCTCATTTTAGAAGGCTCAACGACGCAGAGAACAAGGGCTTTTGGGTGATTTTGCCCTCTGAATAGGTTTTGGTCAATTTTGGTCAGAATTGGTCGTTTTTCGCTTCATTTTGGAAACTTTTTGATCGGGAATGGTCACCCCGAAACGGGCGCTCAGTAAGGGTTTCGGCGGAAATCCAGGGGTTTTCGAGGTTTCCTCTTTCGGCGTGAAAATGGAAACCGTGGCGCAACCCCGCTTATTAGGTTTCCACTTTCCCTTTTTCAGATTTAAAAACAATATGTTAGACGGATGCGGCGATGCAGAAATCGACGGAAAGTGGAACCCTGAAAGAGGGAACTTCTTGGGAGTCAGGCGTGCCCCTGGTAAAGACCTCGCCGTCCAGCGAACCTTGCCGATGATCCGGGCGGCGTCGAGGAAGGGCCGCCCGGCCACAAGACTGGACGTCTAACCGCCACCCCCCTAAAAGCATTTTAAGAACCTGATTGAGTATTTTTAGGAGGTCCTTGATGTAACGCGACGGTTAAAACTGTGGAAACGGCATATACCGGAATTTAACGGCATACCGGGGGTTTCGAACCGAAATATATTGGCATTTCAATGCGATATAGCGGCCTATCGTGGCACGTGGCGGCACGGACGCCGTTTTATCGGCGACAGGCAAAATTGAATATCACACCCGCCCCGCCCGAAATTTCCGGCCGGTTCCAAAAATGGTTCAATATCAATGGTTAATGGCAAATGCGGGCGATCCGCCGGAAAATTAAGTGGGAAATCCAGTTCCCACTTATGATAACAGCCTGATATTAAACATGAAATCGTAATTTTGGCCGGATTTTCGCATTTTGGAAGTGGGAACTGGATTCTGGCCTTTTCGCGGCGCCGCTGGGTGGCCCCGGCGGCAATCACGGTCGAGCGCCGCCGAAGACCGCCGCCTAGAGACGCCTTGAATACATTCCTGTATTCGGGCGGGACAAGGCGCGACGATAGGTTCGGCGGACACATTATACATGGCGCCGCCATCGGCCTGCTGTAATGCGGCAGGCGACCTTGTCTATCTGGAAATGCGGGATATTTCCAATCACCCGCACGGGCCGACTTCGAACGTCTGGCCGAGATGCTCAAGCGCCTCAAGGGACGCTTCATCCTCTCGCTCAACGATGCGCCGGAGACGCGGGCGCTGTTCGATTGGGCCGATATTGAGGCCGTCGAAACACGCTATACCGCCAACGCCATACGGCGCGCGAGGGAGGTGCTGATCTCAGGGGGCGGGGGCGGATGACGGCGGGCAAATGGTTTGATCTATCAGCAGCGAGTGATCGGATAAAACGGGCACCACTGAGTCCTAGGCTCTTCGATCAGCACGCTTATTATCCAGTACTTTAGAACTCGCTCAGGGGCAATCATACCAACGGAAGAGCCCGAGCTTTTAGCATTACAATAAGCATCCTCGAACGCATCTTCAGTATCCTGATTAAGCAATAAATCCCTTACTTGTCTCTCGTTCAAAGCGTTAATCCTATCTAGGAGCAGGTTTTCGCCAGGGTTCATTAGATTCATATACTGGTTAATTCCAGCCATTGTGTAGTTCCGCCTTTTGTTGATCTCAGCATCCCATTCTCTTGCGAATAGAAACAAAAGCGGTGAGTTTACGATCTCGACCGGCGGCCCGTTTCTTTGTAGATCATTGATAATGGTTTCTATATCTATGTTCTGTGCGTTGGCGGAACCGCCCGAAACCAAAATCACAGACACGAAAAAAATGATCTTTGTGAACAAGCGCCTCATTTTCGTTCCTTTTTCATACCGTATGCATTCCAGCCGTACCAAATGGCGAGCGTAATAATTCCAACCGCACTAACACAAAGCTGGATAAGCATCGTCCAATAAAAGACAGGCCTGTAATCGCAGAGGAAATGCTGCCGGGCGTCCGTAATATCCATGCCTGTAGACGCGTTCTTGCCGTTTGCGACCTCAAGGTAGTATCCGGTGATTTGAGAACCGATATAATAACCGTCGATTATCGCCACAATAAAAAGAGCAAGAGGAAAGATCAAGAAGAACGGACACCTGAAGTTGGTCAGATTGGCATCATCAAAGATGCCCAAGAGACGCGCCCACGTGACGATGACCACACCCGCCCCGCCGGATGAGAGCGTTGTAACGACATCCGTTTGTATCCGAATGGCTTGCAGAGCTTCAACAACAACGTGCGGGACGACTAATTCCGACATTTAGCACCTCTTGCGTCTACTAAATAGCAATACACTTCGCCTTTGGTGCTTATGTTTGTACCTTAACATATCCTTTATTCTGCCCCGGCCGTCCACGATCATCAGCCTAGCCGTCCGCAACACCCGACCGATGATTTCGCCAATCTCCTGATCGTCGGACCAGACGCGGGCGGGTTCGACCTGGTTGTCGCTTTTGTGCATCCAGCCGCCCGCCTCGTCCTTGCCGAGCCGCTTGGCGAGGAGGCCGTCGCCAGTGCGGATCACATATATATGTCCGGCTATATGTCCGGCCCGGCGGCGGACGCGGGCGCGGTCCACCAGGATGGAACAGCCGTCCACAAGAGTGGGGTGCATGGAATCGCCCCGAACGCCGATGACCACGCATCGCGTCGGGTCGATGGCGTGATCGTCGAGCCATGAGCGGCGGAACCAGACGCGGCCAGTGACGGTTTCCATATCCGCCGCCGATCCGGCCCCGGCGGCGCTCGCCACCTCGACGACCGGAACCGGGCGGGCCTCGCCCAATTCATCATCGTTGACCAGAGGGCCGCCATCCGACGCGCCAGGGCCGAGGCGTCGGCCAGCTCCTGGCGCATCGTCTCCGCCACGTCCGCGCGCAGCGCCTCGGTCTCGGCCTGGACCACTGCGGCCATCTCGTCTTTCAGTGTGGCCGCGTCAACCCATTCGGCCGCTGTCGAAGCATTGAGACCAAACCGCATGGCCGCACTGCGGCGGGTCGCGCCGCCGTCCAAAACCGCGTCAATCACACGGTCCGTCAAATCCTGATCTAAAGCTTTCGGCGTAAAGGCTGGCCACCTCGTTCCAGCCTCTATCTTGAATCATCAATTCGGCAACTTCGATTCAAGCTGTTCGAAACCGGGTCTAGGGCTATCTTCAGCCCTGACAGGAACGGCGCGGCCTCTGGTTATGGAGACCGCGCCGCCCGTCCGGCGTCTGTTCACATAAAGCCGTGTCAAGCGGCTTTCTTGTTTGTGATGGCTGTCGCGCCGGAGCCGCCGTTAATGGCGATCTTGCGCGGTTTCTTCTCTTCCGGGACGATCCGCTTCAACTCGACATGAAGCAGGCCGTTTTCAAGCGAGCCGCCTTGAACCTTTATGTCGTCGGCAAGCTGAAACTTGTGCTCGAAGGCGCGCTCGGCGATGCCGCGATGCAGATAAATGGCGCTGTCTTCGGCTCTTTCCGCATCTTCCGCGCCAGCTTTCCGGCCCGTAACCAACAGCGTGTCCCCGGTCACCGTGATTTCGAGGTCGTCATCGGAGAATCCGGCGACGGCCATGGAAATCAGGTATGCATCCTCACCCAACTGCTTGATGTTGTAGGGTGGATAGCTGGGCGACTGCTCCATCCGCGTCGCGGATTCAAGCATACGCTCAAGCCGGTCAAAACCGACGGAATGACGGAAAAGGGGGGTAAAATCGATGGTGCGCATAACCATATCCTCCATTGAGCTACATGGTGTTCCCGGACTGCGGGCGTAACGGATAATCCGAATTCCCGCATCGGGGCTTTGCCGTTTGCTGAGCCCTGACGGCGCCCGGGAAACAGGTTTGGGAACCCACAATTGGCGTTTCCCACGTCCATCAGCTATGCACGCGGAATTACCCGCGCAAGTTCCGGTGGATGATTTTTTGATTCGGCTTCTGGAGAGGGCGCTCAGGACGCCTTAGCCTCAGGAGCCGCGCGCCAAGAGACTTCATACAAGACGACATCCTCGGAGAAGCCCTTCATCTTGAATCCGCCCCGGTTGGTGAACCCGAACCCCTTGCCGGTGCAGATACCCTTAACGGTGTCGGAAACAAGAATCTGGTCAACGTTGGCTTTATCGACAATGCGGGCCGCCAGTTGCACGGTCGTGCCGAACAGGTCGTTGTCCTCGCAAATGGGCTCGCCCGCGTTGACGCCGATTTTGACTTGAAGCGGCTTTGCCGGGTTGGCGGCCCGGAATTTATTGATTTCACGCTGGATCGTCACGGCGGCCAAGACGGCGTTCGTCGGCTGCTCAAAAGACATCATCATACCGTCGCCGGTGTGTTTGACTTCCTTGCCCTTGTACATGGTAAGCGCTTCACGGACGACTTTGTTGTGGGCTCTGATCACTTCCTGCGCGCCGGCATCCCCCAGTTTCTGGGTAAGCGCCGTGGAGTTGGCAATATCAGTGAACATAACGGCGATCACATGAGTTTGCTCATGCTTCTGTTTCGGTTGATTCCATTCCTTCAGAGCCGAGACCATATGCTTCAGCCCGGAAACATTGTCGTCGATATGATTGTGCATGGCGTTCCGTCCCGCCTGAAACATGCTCATATAGCGGCTGTCTTGCATGAGATATTCCTCATAGCGCTCCGCAAAGGCGGCGGCGTGAGATTTCTTGAAGCCAAGCACCTGAACGGTGTCGGCCAGAATGCGCGCCCGCACACCCTGATTCATGCCTTTTTTTGACGCGAGTGTCTCACAGGCGCCGGCAAGGAACAGGTTGAGGCCGAATTTGGTGTGGTTATCCAGCTTCTTTTTGTCCCCGCCCGCCGCCGCCATCAACTGGGTTAGAAACTTCATCATGTAGGCTTTTTGTTTCCGGCCTTGATCGTCCATATCTCCGGCCTGATCGACGCTGGCGCCCGCGCCTTCCTGGGTTATGACGGCCGCCGCGTCTTCCGGTTTTTGATCCGCCAGTTTGTCCCGCAGGCGATCATTGGTTTCCAGGTCTTCCCTCGACTGTTCCGGTTGAGTGGAGTCTTCCCCTGGCTGTTCCGCTTGAATGGAGAGGTCTCCATTGGCCTCATTCAACCAATCGCGCACTGATCCCTCCTCTTTGAGAACGGCGTCTTGAGCCGACTCTATCGCGCTCGCCTGTTCGAAAGACATGACGGCGCCTATCCGCTTGCCTGGACGCCGTTTTCCGTCGGTCAAACTGATGTTCTTGAAGTAGGCGACGGAGAGAGAAATCGCCGTCAGCAAGAAGGAGACGACGAAAATCACAAACAGGGCGTTGGCCTCGGCCGCCCCCGCCATTCTAATGCCGAACAACGTCTTACCGTGGAAGTACGTGGAGAACAAAACAGAAAAACCGATGGCCACGACAAGGCTGGCCAGGGCTAAAAAAAGCATCTTCACCAGTGCGTTGGCGACGGTTGATTGTTTCCGCGGCGCGAATTTTTTCTTGCGTACGGGCTCATCGGAGTAAAACTCCTCATCCGGGTTCGCATCGTCCTGATAATAGTCGTCGTCACCGCTTAACGACCAATCGGGTTCCTCATCCTCTTTTTTTTCTTTCGAAGAAGGAGCGCCGCCAATATCCCGATACCCTTTATGCTCCTGGAAATCTCTCGGACCTTTGTAGATCGTGTACTCGCGATGAAAGCCTTCTCGCGAGTCATAAACTTCCTTGATGACCTTTACCGCGTCGAAGCCGGGGGTTTTCTCGATTTTCCTCGCTTCGCTGACCGCGTCATCCTTTTTGTTTACCGGATACTGGGCGTGAATGCTCCAGCGGTCGTTTTGCTGAACCTGGACCTCAATTTGCGTGTAGCGTGACATTGCTTCCCGAAGCTCTTATGTGAATATCCAGCCTCAAGTTGGTTTAAAACGCGCAAAAAACCAGACTTGGCTTCACCGTGCACATGAAATGAACGACCGTTTCGCCCGAAAACCGGATTTGCTTTTTCTTGACGCCAGCCGGAGGAATTTCTCGTTTCACTCTTCTCGAACCGTTGACAGCCGAAACCTCGCCGGTCTTTTAACAACAAACGACGCGTTCGAGTATAGTTTTCCCATTACCCAAATCAAGGGAGTCGCATTGTAACGGTTCAGGCGGTTTGAGACTCCCCCGCCCCGGACCGGTCATTTGGAACACGGGCCGCCGCGATGGATTCCCGCCTTCGCGGGAATGACGGGGGCGGGGCTGCGGGAATGACGCGACAGGACCGGGGGAACGACAAAACGGGCCGCGGCTCCAACCCGGCAAAGCCGTTCACGCGACACCCCTGGAAGGGGGGAAGAATGGATGGACGAGGAGGGAGTAATCCGGCGTTTTCCGGCGAAAAGCCGCCGAAGTCATGGAGATGACGTCTGTCACTCCACGGCCCGGGCCGCTGTTTCTACAAATTCCCCGCCGCCATTTCGGACGCAAGGTGGTCTGCCTGCCGAATGGCCAACGCGACGATGGTAAGCGTCGGATTTTCCGCCGCGCCGGTCGTAAACACGCTGCCATCTGAAACATACAGGTTGCCGATGTCGTGGGTTCTGCCCCACTTGTCCACGACGCCATCGCGCGGGTTTTGTGACATCCGATTCGTGCCGAGGTTATGGGTGGATGGGTACGGCGGCGTCGGGAACGTGCGGGTGGCGCCAACGGCGTCATAGAGCGCGGCGCCTTGTTTATAGGCATGATTGCGCATGGCGACGTCATTAGGATGATCGTCGAAATGCACATTCACGACCGGCAGTCCCCACTGATCCTTTACATCATGATTGAGAGTGACCCGGTTGGTTTCTTGCGGCATATCTTCGCCGACCAGCCACATGCCCGCCATGTTTTCATAGGAATCAAGCGCCGATGTGAATTCCCGTCCCCAGGCGCCCGGATCAAGGAACGCCGCCATGAAGGGCAGCCCCAAAGCCAAGGTTTCCATCTCATACCCGCCAACAAAACCGCGGCTCGGATCATGGCGCGACTCATCCGTAATGATTCCGGCCATCGTGGTGCCGCGCCACATCCTCACGGGTTTGTCGAACACCGCATAGACGGAACCCGTCATGTGCCGCATGTAATTTCGGCCAACCTGGCCCGACGAATTCGCCAATCCATCCGGGAACATGTTGGAAGCGGAGTTCAAGAGTATGCGGGGGCTTTCGAATGAATTGCCGGCCAGGCAGACCACACGCGCCTTTTGCATGTGCAAGGCGCCGTTCTCGTCAAAATATTCGACACCATTTATTTTACCTTCGGCGTCGTGCGTTATTCGAGCGGCATGTGATTTCTCGCGCACCTCAAGGTTTCCTGTGGCTTCGCCGCGGGGTATGTCGGTGTAGGCCGCCGACCATTTCGCTCCCCATTTGCAGCCTTGAAAGCAAAAACCGGTTTGTTGGCAGGCGAGACGGCCATCGTATTCCGCGCTGTTGATCGCCATGCGTCCAGTGTTAATCTGCTTGTATCCGAGTTTCTTGGCGCCCGCTTCAAAAACCTTGTAATTGTTGCATCCCGGCAGCCCGGCTCTTCCTCCCGTGCGCGTCACTCCTAACTTGTTTTCAGCCTTGGTGTACCAGGGATCCATTTCAGCGGAGTCAATCGGCCAGTCCAGCAAGTTTGCTCCCTGAACGCCGCCGTATGTCGTGGCCGCTTTCCATTCGTGCTCCTGAAAGCGCAATGAAGCGCCCGCCCAATGGGTTGTGGCCCCGCCGACCGCTTTCACAATCCAGGCGGGGAGACCAGAGAAATCCCTTGCGACCCGCCAGTCACCCGATGTTGTCCGGGGATCAACCCACGCCAACTGGCCAAAACTTTCCCACTCATCATTAACATAGTCTTCCGGCAAGTAGCGTCCACCCGCTTCAAGCGCGACGACACTAATCCCTTTTTGCGCGAGTTCATTGGCGAGAACACCGCCCCCGGCGCCTGTTCCGATTACAATAACAACGCTGTCATCATTTTTGGAAAATGGCGCAGTCATCTCGTTGTCCTTCGTTTAAAGCCAGTTTATGTCGTCGAATCCGTGTTTGATGTAGCCGCCTTTGGAATAGCTCTCGCCCTCATAGCCAAACAAGGGCCAAACCGCTTTTTGATTGTAGAGCCCGGTCACCAGGCCGCCGCGGACGGTTTGGAAAAAAGGACTTTCCTCCATATCGCGCAGTATGGCGGCGCGGTCACGCTCCCAAACCGTTTCCACGTAGCTTGGGTGTCCCTTCCCGACGGCTGCGGCGTTGAGGGCCGCGACGCCGGCCTCCACCTTGTTTCTGTTTTCGGCGGCGTCATATCCCTTGACGGCCGCCGCGTAGAATTCGTCTCCGACGTGGTCATGCGGGTATATGTCGCGCGCCATCTGAATAAGAGTCGCCATTGTCTCCGGTTTAAGATGCTGGACTTCAATCGCCCAAGCCGCGGTTTGATTGGCGACAAACCCGGCTCCGACCGCGAACGCCGCGCCAAACGCCGCGCTTTTCGCCAACAATTGTCTGCGTGTGATCGCCCGATCAATACTGTTTTTGCTCATGCCCCCCATTCCTTCACACGTTAACCATCGACAGCGGCCATGGCGCGGATCACTGGATTCGCCTCACAAAGTCCACAACCAAACCATAAGGCGGTCAAACCCCATACGGGTAGTACCTGCCTACTACATCAAAACATATGATTATGAGATTATCGTCTATAAAAATGGACCACGCCCAGCTGATCGACTGGTTTTGGTCATACGGTTATTTGGTCATGCGGCGATGGCGTGAAGTGAAAACAAATACGCCAAATATACAAAGCGCTCGCGTGTTTCCGGGAAGAAAACCCGCGAAATTATGCTTTGTTTCGCCGCCGGTTCGGCGGCTTTACGAACGGCCCTGCGAACGGCTGAGTTTACGCCGCCGCGCGCGGCGGCGTAAACCGCGTCCATGGTGGTTTAATGGTGGTTCACGGGAACGGATTTTCCTGGCCCGCGAGGCGGCGCGGCCCTTGTACGGCGTGGTGGAAAGTGGACGAGAGTCTCTCGGCGCCCGGTGCGTCAAAGGCAAACGGGGGCGCGGCGCTTATGAAAAGACGGCCATCTCCGGGGTCTCTCGCGCCTTCGAGCGCGGCGGCCCTGTCCACACGGAACATCTCCACACGGGGCCTGTCCATACCGAGACCGCGCCGGATTTTTCAAAGCGCGCGTCACAGGGCGCGTTATCAGGGCGTTACCGGGGGGGGCGAGGCGGACGCCGGGACCGTCGCCTCCTCTGGCGGACGGCGCGGCCAGGACGGATTGACCGTCCCCAGTTACGGTCATTACTGCGCTGATTATTCAAAAGAGCCGGTCATTCAAAAGACGGGCGCGCAAGAGGGCGTGTTCCCATCAACGGGACCGGGGATTTGCAGGAAACCGCCAAGGGGTTCCGGGGACCCGCCGGGGCCAGGCCCGCCAAGGTCAAGGGAACGCCCAAACACGCTTTCCACCCCCGCCTCCACATCCGCCTCAAGGAACCTGGGCGGCGGCACGGCCGGCGGCCTTTGCGCCATGGCGGCGGCGGCCCCCGCTTCTCCCGCCTCAAGAAAACCCGGCGGCGATACGGCAATTGCGCTTCTGGCGCGCTTCTGGCGCGCTTCCGGTAAAGCCGGCGCCCTGCCAGGCCGCCTTGGAGTTAGGCCGCTCCGGGAACACCCTCTCCGCTAGGCGTGAGCCAATAATAATAACGCGGGATATGAATACATATAATGGCATAACGCCTTAGAAGGAGCCGTCAGCTTCTGGCGGCCACAATCATGAAAATCCGCGTGAACGGGAACAAGGTCTTACCGTCCGCCCGCGCCGGATAAACCGCATTCACTTTCTCTGTATAAGCCCGGAAGAAGGCGTCACGCTCCGCATCGTCGTCGAGCGCGTCCAGGAACGGTTTCAAGACCGACCCCTTCGTGTACTCCGCGACCGGGTTTTCTCCTTCCAGCACCTGAGTATAGGTAGTCTGCCAAACATCCACGCTCTCGGCCAAGGGGCTCAACAAATCATAATAGAATTCGGGCGGGGGAACGCGGCGTTCCTCGGAAACTGGCTTCTCCAGCTTCACACGCCAGGTCTGCGCTTTCGCCGTCTCATAAATCAATTGATGCGAAGGCGCTTCGATATTGCGAGGCATTTGAACAGCCAGAACACCCGCCGCGGCCAGACCCTCCAACAACCGCTTGAACAGACCCGCATGGTCCGGCAGCAACCAATGAAGAGCCGCGTTGGAATAGAGAATGTCCGCAGGCCGATCCGGCGCCCAATCGCCAAGGTCCGCATACTCCCAGCCGATATCGGGGCGCCCCGCCCTGGCTTTCTCAAGCATGGAGACGGAATTATCGACGCCGGTGACCCGGGCCGTCCGCCAACGGTCCAGCAAAAACCCCGTCACGTTACCCGGGCCGCAACCCAGGTCATAGATCATCCGCGGGTTGTCGTGACGCACCCGGGCCATGAGATCAAGCGCCGGCCGCAACCGGGGCTCGGCGAACTTCAGATATTGATCAGGGTTCCAATTCGCGTCTTGCCGCTCGGTCATTCGATCCTCACGCGGCGGACGCCGGACGGCTGTCATCCCCGATTACCCGGTTTGGCAATTCTAAGCAAAAAGCCGTTCCCTCCCCGTCCGATTTTAGAAGCCGTAAATCACCGCCGTGCGCCTTCAAGATATCACGCGCGATGACCAGGCCGAGCCCCGTGCCCCCCTCACGCGCCGAACCGGCGAACGGTTGAAACAACTTGTCTTTCGTGCGTTGGGGGAGACCTGGGCCGTTATCCAAAATATCGATGACGAAGCGGGGATACGTCTCATCCGCGCCGGCGCGCGCGCGCGCCGTAACCCGCGTCGCCCCCGCCTGTATGGAGTTGATCCCCAGGTTCATGATCACTCGAAACAGCTGCTCCTGGTCCGCAAGGATTTCCAGATCGCCCGCCTCCTCGACGATCCAACCAAAGTCCTCCGGCGCCGCGTCCATGGCGGTGACGGCGTCGCCGACGTCGTTCAACAAATCCGCGACGGGAAACGCGCTTAGGGAGAGGGCGGGCGCAGTGTCCGATACATAATTCAAGGTCTGACCGCAAAGGTTCACCGCGCGGTCGATCGCCCGATAAAGCTGGGGCGTGACCCGCCGCACCTCTGGATCCTCGCTGGCCGCCAGTTTGTCCGACGCCAGCACGGCGGTCGCCAGCGTGTTACGCAGATCGTGGTTTACCTTGGCCACGGCGGCGCCCAGCGTGGCCAGCCGATTTTTTTGCCTCAGGGCGTTTCTCAGTTCGGTCTGCATGTGGTTCAACTCGCGGAACGCCACGCCTATTTCGTCGGATCGCGCGCTATGTTCCAGCGCCCTCGTTTCATCCTCCGGCGCGGCGCGAAAGCCGGCCATGGATGAAATCATCCGCCGCATTGGTCCGACCATCAGCCACTGAAGGCTCAAATACAGAAGGCCCGCGGTAAAAAACGAGATGCCCAGCGAAAGCGACAGAATTCGGCCCGAAAACTCGACCATCCGGTCGCGCATGGAAGTCTCGTCAATAACGATCTCGATTTCATTGTCCGGCGCCTGAGGAGGAACGCCTATGACGCGAATCACCCGGTTGCCAGCCTGAGCCAGGACATCAAAGGCGTCGCCGATCAAACCGAAAAAAGTGCTGTCACGCAAATCAAACGTCTTATCCACGCTCAACGGCATCTCCCTTTCCATGGCCTGGATCAACCGGCGCTTGTCGCCTTGGCGAAACGCTATGCCGTAGGTGTCTGTGTCGCTCAAGAGTTGCTCGCGAAGATTGTTGATCGCCTTGCGGCCCTTCACCAGGTCATAGGCCAAGGTCGCCAAATGAGCCTGGACGATTTTCTCTTGCAGATAGTTTTGCCGGTAACGCGCGACGGAGGGCGCCCAGATAAACATCTCGGCGAACATCACGAAAACGACCGTCAACAGCAGCAACCGCGCCGACAACCCCGTCATCGGGTTCGGTTGTTGAGGCCGATGTTCGACCAAAAGAGTCATCCTTCGGTTATGCCGCGCCTTGTGGTTTTGATTTCGCGATTAGAATTTCAACAAGAATCGCACGAGTTTCTGGGTCTTTTCACTGAATAATTTCGGCGTGTAGAAGCTCCCGGCCGCCCGTTTGCTCACCTCGCCCAGGGTTGGGTATGGAGCGATGAATCGCGCCATATCACCGATCTTCAATTTTTTCGTCATCGCGAGGATCCATGGCTGCAATAAATCCCCGGCGCGCGCGCCGACGATGCCAGCGCCCAATATGTCCCCTTTCGGCGTGACGATCACCTTGATGAAACCATCGTTCACGGCCTCCGCCACGGCGCGGTCGTTTTCACCATAGGACCAGCGCAGCACGTTGATCCGCCGCCCGGCCTCCCTGGCGCGCTTTTCACTGAGGCCAATGGTCGCCAGTTCCGGATTCACGTACGTGACCCTGGGGACCGCGGAATAATCGGCCTTGCCCGGAATTTTGAACAAGGCGTTCCTAATCACAACGCCCGCCTGGTACCCGGCCACATGAGTGAACTGGGGGCCGCCGTTCACATCCCCGATCGCGAACACCCGCTTGTTCGACGTCCGAAGCCGGGCGTCCACATCGACGCCCTTTTTGGAATACTCGACGCCGGCTTTTTCAAGGTCCAGACCGTCCACGTTAGGCTTGCGGCCGACGGCGACCAGGACATCGGTCCCCTCGACCCGATGTTCCGCGCCGTCTTTCTCGGTAATCACCGCGGCGCCCTTTTCCGTTTTTTCGACGCGGAGGACTTTTTCATTTTCGCGCAGCGTCACGCCATCCCGAATTAGGCGTTGACGAACCACATCCACCAATTCCGGGTCTTCCGCGCCGATGAGCGGAGCCTGGTCGATGATGGCGACCCGGGAGCCCAGCGAGTTATGCGCCTGGCCCATCTCGACCCCGATAACGCCGCCGCCGACGATCAACAGCCGTTTGGGCAGGCTGTCGCGATAAAAAATCGTCTCGTTGGTCAGGTAGTCGATCATATCCAAACCTGGAATGGGCGGCGTCATCGCGCTTGAGCCCGTCGCGACGACGAAATACTTCGCCCGAACGGCTTTGCCTCCGCCCGCAACCTCGCGGGGACCTGTAAAGCGGGCGGCGTCCTCGATAACGGTGACGCCCAGGCTTTCAAAACGCTCGACGGAGTCATGCGGCTCGATCGCCTTGATGACGCCGTGGACATGGCCGTACACGCCCGCTTCGTCGATCTTGAGCTCGCCGCCTGAAACGCCAAAGGCCGGCGCGTGCCGGATCGCATCCGCCGCGTGCCCCGCCGCCAGCAAGGCTTTGGAGGGGACACAGCCGTAGTTCAAGCAATCGCCGCCCATCTTGCCCTTTTCAAACAAAACGGTTTTCGCGCCCATTTGAGACGCGCCCGCAGCGACGCTTAATCCTCCGGATCCGCCGCCAATGACACAGATATCGGCTTCGATATGCTCGACCATCCTAACACCCCCTTTTCATGCGCCGGCGCGCGGACGCTCCCAGCGCGCTCCAACTTCTAGAAACCCGCCGGCCGCGGAACGATCAAGCCTTCTTGGCGTTGATTTTCTTGTAGACGGCGGGGATTAGGGACAAGACCGCCAAACCAATGATCGGACCAATGATCTCGGGTGAGAAGATAATGCCGAGGTCCGGGTCTTGGCCTGCGTCAAAAACAGCGCCGAGGCCGTTGCCGACGCTTGAAAAGACAGCCGTTCCGGGAATGATGCCCAGCAGCGTTCCGATGAAATAGACGCGGACCGGCACGCCCAGGAACGCCGGAACCAGGTTCACGATGAAGAACGGGAAAATCGGCACCAGGCGTAAGACCAATATGTAGGACATCGCGTTTTCGCGGAAGCCGTCTTCCATTTTATGAAGAAAATTACCCGCCTTGGCGTGGAAGAAATCATAGAACGCGTATCTCGCCGCCAGGAAGATCACGATTGCGCCGATAGTCGCCCCAACAACCGTATAGAGCGTGCCGAACACGGTTCCGAACACAAAGCCGCCCGTCAGCGTCATCACCGCGCCGCCAGGCAGCGAGAAGGCGACCACGATGACGTAAGCCAACATATAGACGCCGACGGCCAAAGCCTGATTGGCGCTGGTCCACTCTAGAAGAGCGACGCGGTTTTCACGCAGCGTTTCCAGCGTGACGTATTCATCAAGACCTAAAACAAAGAACGCGCCGACGCCGGCGCAGAGCAGCGCGACAGGCAATAATTTGCCGAGGGATAAGCCGGTTTTCTTGAGCCCCTGATCATCCGTCATCCGTGGTTCCCTATCCCCGCCGGACAGCGCCGAGAGTGTCCGGTTTCCATTCATGGCCGCGCTCAATCCTTGAATCGACGCAATCGTCCGGCATCGCGGCCTCCCATTGTCGCGGCGCAAGACCCGCCCGCTCATACGCCAACCGGCTGATACGTTCACCCGCGCGCGTTCAAGCGTCACACCCCGTCAACAAATCACATCTTGTCTAACAATACGTGTATGCTTATGCGGCAAGCCTAATACAAGAATTTATTGCGTCCAGCGATACACATTCTGGCGAGCGCCGGGCTGAATGTGCGCAAGTTCAGAAACATGTGAGACGCTTTGCCCGATTGAGGGCGCGGCCCCGTTTCGTTATTCCCTGTCCTTGCTGTGTCATTCCCGCGAAGGCGGAAATCCAGCGCAATGGCCCGCATTCCGAATGACCGGTCCGGGGCGGGGGAGTTTCCAAACCGCCCGAACCATTGTAAATGCCCGAGGGGACGTTGACTTAACGGGACGAACCGCTTAAAACCCGCGCTCGCCATTTTTACGGAGCACGGCACGTGAAACGGACTTTTCAACCCAGCAAGCTGGTGCGCAAGCGCCGCCATGGTTTCCGCGCGCGCATGGCCACCGTCGGCGGGCGGCGGGTTCTGGCCGCTCGCCGCGCCAAGGGCCGCAAGCGCCTGTCGGCTTAAACCGCCGGTCCTTCCGGGCTCGCCCCCGGCGGGGGCGTCACGTCCATGAACGGCCACGGGAAAAAGCAAGAACCGAAAATCCCCGCCCGGCTGAAACGCCGCGCCGATTTCCTGCGTGTGGCGCGTCTCGGCCAAAAAATCGCAACCCCCGGTATGGTGGTCCAGGCTTGGAATCGACCCGGCGCCGCCGGTGCGGCGGGACTTCGAGTCGGTTTCACGGTTACCAGGAAAGTGGGCGGCGCCGTTGTCAGGAACCGCGTCCGCCGCCGTTTAAAAGCGGCCGTCGGTGAAGTCGTCTCCGGCGCCATGACGCCGGGGATCGATCTGGTCGTCATCGGAAGAGCCGGCACGGCGGCCAGAAACTTCACGTCATTGGTCAAAGATTTGCAAAAGGCGTTGAAACGTCTTGGCGTCTATGGTCCTTAAGGGGCGCGCGAGAAACGGCCCGACGGACCGCGTTCCCGGCGCCCTTTCATCTGGAGTGGGATTCCGCGCCATGAGGTTTTTCAACAAGGCCGCCGTCTGGCTGGCGAGCCTTCCGATTTGGGCCTATCGCCGCCTGGCGTCCCCGGTCCTGCCCATGAGCTGCCGCTACCATCCGACCTGTTCGCGCTACGCCCTGGACGCCTTGAGGCTTCACGGACCGGTCAAGGGAAGCATTCTGGCGGCGCGGCGCGTCGCGCGCTGTCATCCGTGGGCCGAGGGGGGTATTGATCCGGCGCCCGAAAAACTACGGCGCCCGCGCCTGCGGCGCGTCTCTCACTCGAACCGGTTTCTAGAGTCCCCTTATGATCGATAATAAGAACCTCATTCTGGCGGTTGTCCTCTCCCTGGCGATTTTGCTGGGCTTTGAATTCTTCTTCGCCTCTCAGCGCGCGGATTTGCCGCCCGACCGGCAAACGGCCGAACAGGCGGGCCAGCCGCCCGCCCAGCAAGGCGGCGCCACGCGACCCGCCGTTCCGCGCGCGGAGCCGAACGACGCTTCCGTCCCGCAGGTTCCCGGCGCGGACGACGTGTCCGGCGCCGTGACGCCGGTCGCGTCCGGGAGCCGAAGCGATCTGATTTCCAAACAGGCGCGCGTCAGAATCGACACGCCCCGGCTAGCGGGTTCCATAGCGCTGGAAGGCGGGCGGATCGACGACCTGACGCTGGCCGACTATTTCGAGACTCTGAAGCGTGAAACCGCGATTACGCTATTGAACCCCAGGGGCGCGTCCAATCCTTATTTCGCCCAGTTCGGCTGGGTCCCTGCGGACGCGTCCGTCAAGACGCCCGGCGACGCCACGCTTTGGACCGCCAATCGCCAGACGCTGACGATTGACGCTCCGGTGACGCTGACCTGGGATAATGGCGAGGGATTGATCTTCAAGCGCACCTTGACGCTGGATGAAAACTTCATGTTCCACGTCAACCAGACTGTCGAGAACAAATCCGGAAACGCGGTCGCGCTTTATCCCTACGGTCTGATTTCACGGCACGGCACGCCCGAGACATCGGGCTTCTTCGTTTTACATGAAGGTCTGCTGGGAGTCGCCGGCGGAGCGCTCCAGGAAATCGATTACGACGACCTGCGCGAACAGAAGACGGTTAACGCCGCCTCCACCGGCGGCTGGCTGGGGATCACCGACAAATACTGGCTGACCGCCCTGGTGCCGAACCAACAGAGCAAGGTTCAGCAAAAATACCGCTATGTTCAGCGCGGCCGGGTCGACACCTATCAGGTGGATTATCTAGGTGAGTTGGTAACCGTGCCGGCCGGGGGCGCCCGGTCCGTCGAAAGCGATTTCTTCGCCGGTGCCAAGGAGGTCCGCGTCCTTGACGCCTATGAGGAGACCCGAGGCATTGACCGGTTCGATCTGACCATCGACTGGGGCTGGTTCTACTTCCTGACGCGGCCGATCTTCTATGGGCTGCTCTGGATTTATGAAGCCGTCGGCAACTACGGCGCCGCGATCATCCTGCTCACCATCGCCATCAAGCTGGCTTTCTTCCCGCTTGCCAATAAATCCTACAAGTCTCTGTCCAAGCTGAAAAAGCTCCAGCCGGAAATGGTCAAGCTTCGCGAGCGGTATGGCGACGACAAGATGAAATTGCAGGAGGAAATGATGAAACTGTACAAAAGGGAGGGAGCCAACCCGGCGTCGGGTTGTTTGCCGATCCTGGTGCAGATTCCGGTTTTCTTCGCGCTTTATAAGGTGCTGTTCGTCACCATCGAAGTCCGCCATGCGCCGTTCTTCGGCTGGATACAGGACCTGTCCGCCCCGGACCCGACCACCATGTTCAACCTGTTCGGCCTGATCCCCTGGACGCCGCCCGCTTGGATTCCGCTGATCGGCGTCTGGCCGCTGTTGATGGGCGTTTCCATGTGGTTGCAGCAGAAACTGAACCCGCAGCCGCCCGACCCCGTTCAGGCCAAGGTAATGTTGCTGCTGCCCGTGTTGTTCACCTTTCTGCTGGCCACCTTCCCGGCCGGTTTGGTGATCTACTGGACCTTCAACAACGCGCTGTCGATCCTTCAGCAATGGGTGATCATGAGAAAGATGGGGGTCCCGGCGAGTTGATCGCCGCGCTTCCGGCCATCCGATGACCGAGCTGGACCCTGATCGGATCAAGGAAGCGAACCGGCTATTCGCTCAGCCGGTGACCTTCCTGCTGGGCGCCGCGAGACTGGAACAAGTCCCGGACACCGGCCTGCCTGAAATCGCCCTCGCCGGACGCTCCAACGTCGGCAAATCGTCCTTGATCAACGCATTGCTGGGCCGGAAAGGCGTGGCCCGCACATCCAACACGCCGGGACGCACACAGCAACTCAACTTCTTTGATTTGGCGGGGCGGCTGATGATCTGCGATCTGCCGGGCTATGGATACGCGCAAGCGCCAAAAGACCAGGCGGCCGGTTGGGCCAAAGCCGTCAACGCCTACCTCAAGGGCCGCCGGCAACTGCGGCGAACCCTCGTCCTCGTCGATTCCCGCCATGGCCTGAAACCCAGTGATCATGCGGTAATGGCCATGTTGGACGCGGCCGCTCAACCTTATCAGGTCATCCTGACCAAGGCGGACAAGGTGACCCCGGGGATGTTGGACAGACTGATGGGCGAGATTGGCGGGGAACTCAAATCCCACGCCGCAGGGCATCCGGAAATCCTGATCACCAGCGCCAGGAAATTCAACGGCGTCGAGGCGTTGCGGGTGCGGCTGGCGGACCTTTCAAACCAACCCGGCAAGTCGGAAAACGCCGCCGCGCCGCAATGGGTTGGCGGCCCAGGCGTTTCACGATAAAATTCCAAAAAAACAACCATCAATCGGGCGGCTTTGATGAGCAATAACAACAGCGGGGAAATTGGCCGCAGAGAGACCGGGGCCTTCGAGGCCCAGGCCAAGGTCATCTCCGAAGCGCTTCCCTACATGCGCCGGCACACCGGCCAGACCATTGTCATTAAATACGGCGGCCACGCCATGGGCGACTTGGAAATGGCCAGGATCTTCGCCCGCGACATCGTGTTGTTGCGCCAATGCGGCGCATATCCGGTGGTCGTGCACGGCGGCGGTCCGCAGATCGGCAACATGCTTAAGAAACTGGACATTGAAAGCCAGTTCATCGACGGGCTTCGTGTGACCGACGCGGCGACCGTGGGTGTCGCCGAAATGGTGCTGTGCGGGGCCATCAACAAGGAAATCGTCAGTCATATCAACAATGCGGGCGGTTTCGCCGTCGGCATTTCGGGTAAAGACGGCAACCTGATCAAGTGCGAGCGCCTGCGCCGGACCCAACGCGATCCGGAGAGCAACATCGAAAAAGCCGTTGATCTGGGTCTGGTCGGTCAGCCTTCGATTTTGGACACCACCGTGCTGGACGCCTTTCACGAAGCGCAAATCACCCCCGTGATCGCCCCAATCGGCGCCGGTCCCGAGGGCGAGACGTTAAACGTCAACGCCGACACCGCCGCCGGCGCCGTCGCCGGGGCCAGCCGCGCGAAACGTCTGTTCATGCTGACCGACGTACCAGGCGTTCTGGACAAAAACAAACGCCTGATCACCGAGATGACGGTGTCGCAGGCGAAAGAACGGCTGTCGGACGGCGTCATCACGGGCGGCATGATCCCCAAGGTGGAAACCTGCCTGGACGCCGTCGCCGCCGGCTGCGAGGGAGCGGCCATTCTTGACGGAACCAGGCCCCACGGCATTCTCGTTGAACTGTTCACTGCGGGAGGAGCGGGAACGTTGATCGTACCCGATTGAGATTTGACGGCGGACCGGTGACGGACCCTTCGTCACCGCCGCTGCACACGGGCGCCTGGAAGACTCCGTCAACCCCGGTTTCCTCTTGCATGGACCGCTCAAGCGGCCCACAACTATGGTATGGACGCCAGCGCCCAAAAAAATCCGCTATTTTCCCCAAACTCCCCCTCACCCCGAGAGACGCGCGATTTGGTGAACGCGGAAACCTGGGTGTTCGACCTCGACAATACCCTCTATCCTGCCTCTTGCGGCCTGTTCGCCCAAGTCGATTGGAACATGAGCCGGTTTATTTCCAGAACGCTGGATATCCCGTTGACGGACGCTAGGCGGATGCAAAAGGAATTGTTCCGCGAGCACGGCACCACCATGCGGGGCTTGATGACGGCGCATGACGTGGACCCCAGGGAATTCATGGACGCGGCCCACGATATCGACCTGACGCCCATTAATCCGGCCCCCCGCCTGAGCGAGGCCCTCGGCAGGCTTCCGGGGCGCAAGGTGATCTACACCAATGGGGATGTGAGGCACGCCGAGAACGTCTGCGGCCGGCTGGGCGTCACGCGCCACTTCGAGGGCGTTTTCGATATCGTGGCGTCCGGCTACGTCCCGAAACCGGCGCCGGAGATATATCCCAGGATGCTCGCCGCCCACGGCGTCGATCCCGCGACGGCCGTGATGGTCGAGGACATGGCGAAAAACCTGAAGCCCGCCTACGACCTGGGCATGACGACGGTCTGGGTGACGGCGGACGGTGATCGGGCGCGGGACCAACCGGATGGCGGGCACATTCATCACGTGGTGCGCGACGTGGCGGAGTGGTTGGCGGAATTGACCGCCCCGGGATAGACAATCGGCCCGGCAATCGTCATCTCCCGCGTGTTTTCCTCTAATAATTCAATGACGCGCGGCCGTCCGCGGCCGGTTCCGTCATTGGCGAGAAAACGCTTGCGAACAAGGACCGCTTATCACAAAAGAATCTCGCAAAGGAGTCTCTGGGAGTTATTGAATGTACGGCTTCTTCGAGTTTTTCGCCGGCGGCGGCATGGCCCGCGCCGGGTTGGGGCCGGGTTGGCGGTGTCTGTTCGCGAATGATTTCGACCCGAAAAAGGGCCGCTCCTACGTCGAAAATTGGGGAGACGGCTCGTTCGCGCTTGGCGATGTCGGAAGGATGTCCGCGTCCGGCATACGCGGACACGCGAATCTTGTCTGGGCCTCGTTTCCTTGCCAGGACCTGTCACTGGCGGGCGGAGGCGCCGGTCTCGGGGGCCGCCGTTCCGGCGCCTTCTGGCCGTTCTGGAGTTTGGTCGAGGACCTGATTGCGGAAGGGCGCGCGCCGGACGTCATCGCCCTCGAGAACGTCTGCGGCGCCTTGTCCTCCCACGGGGGCGGGGATTTCGCGGCTATTTGCGCGGCGTTCAAAAAGAGCGGGTATAATACCGGCGCTTTTGTCATCGACGCCGAACTCTTCGTTCCTCAATCCCGTCCGCGCTTGTTCATCATCGGAGCTAGAAAAGACCTCGCCATTCCCGGCGTCCTCGTCTCGCCCGTCCCGCTCGCCCCCTGGCACAATCGAGCGCTTCGAACCGCGCGAGACCGCTTGGCGGCCCCAATCCGGGAGAATTGGATTTGGTGGCGGTTTCCCGAGCCTGCGAAACGTAATGTCAGATTTATTGACATAATTGAAGACCCCCCCAAAAGCGTCGAATGGCATTCGAGAGAGGAAACCGGGGCGCTTTTGACCATGATGAACGACCGGAATCGATCCAAGGTCGAGCGCGCGGCCGCTTCCGCGGGCAAATGCGTGGGGACCCTTTACAAACGGACCCGGCGCGACGCCAATGGCCGGAAAGTTCAGTGCGCCGAAGTCCGCTTCGACGATATCGCCGGATGCCTGCGGACTCCCGCCGGCGGCTCCAGCCGCCAGTTGATCATGGCCGTTGAGGGCGGCAAAATAAGGTCCCGCTTGATTTCCAGCCGTGAAACGGCGCGATTGATGGGACTGCCGGACGAGTACAAGCTGCCCGCCAATTACAACGAGGCCTATCATTTAACCGGAGACGGGGTCGTCGTTCCCGTCGTGAGGCACATCGCGAATTACGTGATCGAACCATTACTGAACTCGGCGTCCGGGTCAACGCGGGCGGTCGCATGAGCACGATCCCATGCGAACAAAATCAGGATTTACGGACACTCGCCGAAGAGTCTGGACAAATGCGCGAGCCGGCCTCCGGTGTAACGCCAATCGAACGAAACGGGACGGTTCAAAGGGTGTCCGAAGAAACCCTCATTCGCCGTGCCTAGCACGCCGCCCAGCCATATCCGGCGGCGGACCATGCAAGCCGTCAAAAGCGAAAACACCGGATTGGAACTAAAGGTCCGGCGCCTTCTCCACGCCGCCGGGTATCGTTACAGGCTGCATCGAAAAGACCTGCCGGGAAGCCCGGACATCGTGTTTCCGGGCCGCCGGAAAGTCATCTTCGTTCACGGTTGCTTCTGGCATGGTCACGACTGTCCGCGCGGCGCGCGAGTCCCAAAAACGAACGCCCGTTACTGGTCACGTAAAATCGAACGCGACAGGGAACGCGACAGGCTTTCGCTTGAGGCGCTTGACGAGGTGGGCTGGCGTCATCTTGTCGTTTGGGAATGCGAGACCAAACCGGATATGCTGAAGGGTCTCGGGCAAAAACTGGCCGGATTTCTGGACAGCGCCTAGCGCCCGCGCGGGTTCGGATAGATGCGGAACGCTTTGGCGGGGTGAGGGCGCCGCCCCGGACTGGTGGACGCCCTGCAACGGGATTACCGCGTTGTCGTCGTCGGGCACACCACCTTCACCGCGCTGCTGAACAGCCTTCAGATGGGTTTCCGGACGCTGGCCATTCAGAAGCGGTCCTCGGAAGTTTGGGAGGTCCTGGGCGCCGTGAAGGCGGAATTCGGCAAATTCGGCGGCGTCCTGGAAAAAGTGAAAACCAAACTCAACCAAGCGTCCAGGGAAATCGATCAGGCCGAGGTCCGCACCCGCGCCATCGAACGCAACCTTCGCGGCGTCGAGGCGCTGCCGGCGCCGGAGGCCGGCGCCGCGCTTCGCGCGCCGGACCTCTAAGCGGGGCCGGGCGCAGCGGCATGTTCCCGTCATTCCCTCATCCTTCACCTTGTCATTCCCTGCGCTCCTGTTTTGTCATTCCGTACTCACTTTGCCGTTCCCGCACTCTTACCGTGTCATTCTTGCACCCTTGGCCTTGTCATTCCCGCCCCCCTCGGAATAGCCAATGGCGGGAATCCAGCCGGGCGGCCCGCGTTCCGGCTCATTCGTGAGTGATGGCCGCTCATGCGTGACGGTCGCTCATGTGTGACGAAGGATGGTTTGGACCCCCCGCCTTCGCGGGGGCGACAAAGTGAAGGCGGGGGTGACGGAATATGGGCGCGGGATATGAATATGTTTAATGTCATGCCGCCGCGGCGCGCCGCTGTTTTAACGTTCAAGAAGCAAGGAGATTCCACCATGGAAACGCGTGAACTCGGCCGGACCGGCGTGATGGTCAGCCGAGTCTGTCTGGGAACCATGACCTTCGGCGCGCAAAACACCGAACGGGAAGGCCACTCGCAGATGGACATGGCCGCGGACCGCGGCGTGAACTTTCTGGACACCGCCGAAATGTACAGCTTCCCCCGCGACCCCAAGACACAGGGCGATTCGGAGCGTATCGTCGGGTCCTGGATGAAGGCGCGGGGTAATCGCGGTAAGATGATCGTGGCCACCAAGATCACGGGGCCCGGCGAGGGGCTGGGTCATATCCGGAACGGTGATTTGACGTTCGGCCGCAGGCAGATGATCGAAGCGGTGGACCTGAGCCTGAGGCGGCTTCAAACCGATTATATCGACGTCTATCAGACCCACTGGCCGGAGCGCGCGTCGAACTATTTCGGCAAACTGGGCTTTCAGCGGGACGCCGCCGCTCCCTTTACGCCTTTCGAGGAAACCCTGGAGGCCGCCGAAGAGCTGATCAAGGCGGGTAAAATCCGCTCGCTGGGCGTGTCGAACGAGACGCCCTGGGGTGTCTCGGCCCTATTGCGGCTATGGGAAGCGGGTCCTGCGGCCCGGACCCGGATCGTCTCGATCCAGAACCCCTACAATCTGCTGAACCGGACCTTCGAGGTGGGGCTGGCGGAAATGGCGATTCGCGAAAACGCCGGTTTGCTGGCCTATTCGCCGCTGGGGTTTGGCGCCTTGAGCGGAAAATATCTGGACGGTCCCGCGCCGGCTGGAAGCCGCCTCGCGCTGTTTCCAGGATTCCGCCGCCATTTCAAACCGAACGGCGTCAAGGCGACGCGGGAATACGTGAAACTGGCGCGGGATAACGGGTTGGACCCAGCGCAAATGGCGATAGCCTATGTCAATGCGCGGCCGTTCCTGACGTCGACCATCATCGGCGCGACGACGCTGGAGCAACTGAAGACCAACCTGGACGCGGAAGAGCTGGTGCTGAACAACGAAGTGCTGGCGGGGATTGAGAGAATACATCAAGATATCCCCAACCCGGCGCCTTGACGCCCCGGGCGGGGTTCCCAACCTTACTCGCCGGGGCTTGCAACGGAGACAGTGAGTCGCCATCGAAACCACATTGAAATCACCGTGTTGAGAGGACCTCGCCATGCGTCTATTCGTCGCCTTGGCCCTGCCCGGGCGCATCCGGCGGCGTTTAAGCGGCCTGACGGGCGGCGTCCCCGGCGTCAGATGGACTCCCCCGGAAAATTATCACCTCACGTTGCGCTTTATCGGCGAGGTCGGCCGTCATCAAGCCCGCGATATAGACACGGCGCTTCGTGACGTCGAGGCGCCCGGTTTCAGCTTGCGGATTTCCGGCGTCGGCGGTTTCGCGCGCCGCGGACGGCTGCGGGCGCTCTGGGCCGGGGTCGATCCGGAAGGCGCGTTGACGCATTTACAGTCAAAGGTCGAACGCGCCTGTCAATCGGCCGCCATGCCGCCCGGCGGGCGCAAGTTCAAACCCCATGTCACGCTCGCCCGCGCCAAGGACGCGCCGGAGACGGCGGCGGACGGCTTCCTGTCCGGTAACGCCGGACTGCGCACGCCGTTCTTCGAGGTCGGCGGCTTTCATCTCTATGAAAGCACGCTGGGCGGAGAAGGGGCTCACTATGAGGCCATCGCGGAATATCCGCTCCAGGCGCTGGTCCGCTGAGCGTTCGCCTGGGCGGCGGCTATAAAAATTCATTGAGCCGCCGCATGTCGCTGAACACGGCGTCCGCGCCAAGTCCGCGCAGCCGGTCCGGATAGCCGTCAATATCCCTTACATGCGCTCCGCCGGTGAAGCCCAGCACCCGCATGCCCGCCGCCTTGCCAGCCGTCACGCCGGCCGCGGAGTCCTCAATCACGACGCAATCCGGAGGCGGCGCGCCCATTTCCCGCGCGGCCCGCAGGAACACGTCCGGCGCCGGCTTGCCGTTCTCGACGCAAAAAGCGCTGAACAGATACGGCGTCAGATACGGCATCAGCCCGGTGTGCGTGAGGGTGAAGGTCATCTTTTCCATTGAGCCCGACGAGGCCACACAGCGGCGATGGGGCAGTTCGCGGAGCGCGCCGCGGACAAAGGGGATCGGTTCCAGCCCCGCCTTGAACGCCTCCATGTCGCGCTGTTTCAAGGCGGGCAGAAAGCCGTCCGGAATCTCGACGCCTGTTTCGGCCACTTCCGCCAACACGTCACGCATTCGTTTTCCGGTGAAGCGGGCGCGGACTTGCCCGGACGTGATGGGATGGCCCAGCCGGGAAAGCTCCGCAGCCAGAACGCGCGACGCGATCACCTCGCTGTCCACCAGAACGCCGTCGCAATCGAAAATAACCAGCACTCAGGCCAGATCCGCCGCTTGGATGTGGGCCAACAGCCCGCGTGACGCGGCCTCAATCAGGCCGAAGGCTTTTTCATAGTCCGACTGATCGCCGTAATAGGGGTCGGGCACTTCCCGGCCTTTGGGTCCGTCGGCGAAATCCAAGAACAGATGGAGTTTTCCGCCCGTCCCGCCGCCGTTCAGCGTGCGCATGTTGGCGAAGTTCGAGCGGTCCATCGCCAGGATGTAATCGAAGCAGTCGAAGTCCGCGGCCCGGGTTTGGCGGGCGCGCAGACCGGAGATGTCATAGCCGCGTTTTTTGGCGGAAGCTTGCGCGCGCGGGTCCGGGGGATCGCCGATATGCCAACTGCCGGTGCCGGCGCTGTCCGTGCCGATAACCCCGCCCAGCCCCTCGCGGGCGGCCATGTCGCGGAAAACGCCCTCGGCCGTGGGCGAGCGGCAGATGTTGCCCAAACAGACGAACAGCACGCGGACCTTATGTAGCGGCGTGGGTTCATGTGACGGCATGGCTTCCTCTTCTTCCGTCCGGCCTTTATTGTTCAGCGGACGCCCAAACGCAACGGAAGTTTCCGATCCATGTCCGATCCGTCCTCCATCGTTATTCTAACCGGCGCCGGCGTTTCCAAGGAAAGCGGGTTGTCCACTTTTCGCGATGAAGACGGCGTCTGGGCGGAAGTACGGATCGAGGACGTCGCAACGCCCGGCGCCTTCCGCCGGAATCCAGACCGGGTGCAGGCGTTCTATAACGCGCGCCGCCGCCGCCTCGTCAAGGCGGACGTCATTCCCAACGCGGCTCACGGCGCCTTGGCGCGTCTGGAGCGCGCGTATTCCGGCGAGGTTCTGCTGGTGACCCAGAACATCGATGATCTGCATGAGCGCGCCGGGTCCCGTAATCTGATCCACATGCATGGCGAATTGCTGAAAATCCGCTGTGAGCGCTGCGGGGACGTTCGCGCGCGCCGGGAAGATCTGGCCGTCGCCGAGGCTTGCGGGAGGTGCGGGGAGGTTGGCGGGCTCCGCCCCCACGTGGTCTGGTTCGGCGAAACGCCATTCGCCATGGAGGCGATCCAGAATGCGCTGACGCGCTGCGGCCTGTTCATCTCCATCGGGACATCCGGCAATGTTTATCCGGCGGCGGGCTTTGTCGAGTTGGCGGGACGCGTCGCCGGCGCGCGGACCGTGGAACTCAATTTGGAACCTAGCGCCGGGGTCGGCCGCTTCGATGAGGCGATCCATGGTCCGGCGGCGGAAATCGTCCCGGCGTTTGTCGATCATGTCCTCGAACAAGGTGTTTGACGTGACGCGCCGGGGTCCGGCCGCGCGGCGCCGTTCCCGCGCGGGGGGCGAACAAAAAGGCGGAGAATCGTGACGCGGCTTGAGGAGACGTTGAGGGAGGTTCGCGCCTGTTCCATCTGCGGGGACCTTCCCTTGGGTCCCCGTCCCATCGTCCGCATGACGGCCGCGGCGCGGCTGTTGATCATCGGCCAGGCACCGGGAACGAGGGTCCATGAAACCGGCGTTCCTTGGAACGACCCCTCCGGCGACCGGTTGCGGGACTGGCTGGGCATGGACAAGGACGCTTTTTATGACGAAACCCGTATCGCCGTCATGCCCATGGGGTTTTGCTATCCCGGCAAACAAGACAAGGGCGGCGACAAACCGCCCCGGAAGGAATGCGCGCCACACTGGCACGGGACGTTGCGGGCGCTGTTGCCGGACATTCGCCTGACTCTCCTGGTCGGCGGTTACGCCCAAGCCCGCTATCTGGGCGAATCAGCCAAGAAAACCGTGACGGAAACGGTGAGGAGTTGGCGGGACTATGCGCCGGATTATTTCCCTACGCCGCACCCAAGCTGGCGCGCCACCATTTGGTTGAAAAAGAACCCCTGGTTCGAGACGGACGCCATTCACGATCTGCGCCGGAGATTGGACGCGGTATTCTCTTGATGCGGCAAACTTTCATTCATCCGCCTTGACGAACCAGAATTTCTTCAACACTCTGTTCGAATAGGCTCATTTTTGTGATCTTATTCATTATTGCGGTCTTAGTTAAGAGGCCAGGGTGCTCGAAATCGGCCTTGATCAGTTGTCGGGACGGCTTGCCGGAGACAATCCCTGGTGGGATTTACGGCCAGGCGCCGGGGTTCGCCTCCGCCAACTTCCGCGGCGCGCCTATTACGCCGGTTTCCTGGACAAGGTGCTCGAACCCAAGGCGGACAAGCCGTTGCTGTTGGCGGGGCCGCCGCGCGCCGGCAAAACGGTCCTGCTCCGCCAGGCGCTGGCCGATTGTGTCCGGCGCGGCGTCCCGCCGGCCCGGGTCATGTTCGCGCCGTTGAGCGCCCCGGTCTACGCCGGCGCGCCGTTGGCGGACCTGGTGAGGATATTCCAGGACAAGGTTCCCGCCGGCGTTCATCAGCGCTGGTATTTATTCCTGGACGAGGCGCCGTTTCTTTCCAATTGGGAAAAGCAACTTCTCGATGTACAAAAAGCTTTTCCGGCTGTCCGCATCGTCGCCGGTTTGTCGTCCGGCGTTCCGGATTTCGTGTCCGGCAAGACGGACGGGACGATGGAAACATATGTTTTACCGCCGTTGACGTTCCTGGAATATCTGCGGTTCCGGGGGCGGGAAACAATCCTGTCGCGGGATGGGGATGGAGAGAAACCGGGGTTTCGTCTGAGCCTGGGCGCGGCGGCCCTGAGGGACCTTAACCGGGAATTCATTCAATACGTCAATCTGGGCGGCTTTCCCGAGGGGGTGGTCCCGGCCGCCGGCGGGCCGGGAGACCCGAAAGCGCCGCCCCCGCCCCTCGACGCGGGATTTATCCGCGACCAGCTTATAGACCGGGTTCTGCATAAGGATCATGCGGGGCTGCACGGCGTCAGCGACACGCAAGGGCTGATCCGCCTGTTCGTGACGCTGGCGCGGAATACGGGCGGGGAGTTGGCCTATGAAGAGCTCGCGAGGAAGCTCGATCTCGCGAAAAACACGCTCCGGAAATATCTGGATTATCTGGAAAGGGCTTTTCTGATCCGCCGTGTGGTCCGGGTCGATAAATACGCCGGCCGGTTTCAGCGTCAGGTCGCGTTCAAGGTCTATCTGACGTCCGCCAGCCTTCATGCCGCGCTGTTTGGCGTGACGGGTCCGGACGAACCCGCGTTTCCGCGCTTGGCGGAAACAGCCATTGTCGGTCAATGGCTGGGCTCCGGCGTGGCGGCGCGCCTCGCATACGCGAGCTGGAAGGGCGGGCGCGTCGATCTGATGACGATGGACGCCGGCTCCGGCCGCCCCGCGTATGTTTACGAGATGGACTGGGGTGACGGATACGCCAAATCCCGGTCCGGTCCGGAAGAGCTGGTCAGCTTTGTCGAGCGCACCAATATCCACGCGCGCGCCTATGTTTTAACGTCCAGCTTGGCGCGGCCCGGCAAGATGCGCCGCACTGGCGTCACCCTGATTCCCGCCGCCGTTTACGCCTATTGGCTCGGGCGGCGGCGGCTGCTGGGCTGAGGCGGCTGGGCGCTGGGCCGGCCAGCGCGTTCATGGCGCGCGCGGACGTTCGGGACGGCGTTGACGGCCTTGCGGACCCGTCCGCATCCCCTCGTTGGACTTTTCGAAGCCGATGCGCGGGCCTTGCGGGGAAGCGCCTTTGCCGCCAAGGCGTCATCCTCCTATTATTTTGCCGCCCCCGCGAAGGCGGGGGTCCGGCGCGGCGGCCCGCGGTCAACTTATTACCGCAGTCAACTTAGTACAAGTGAAGGCCAATGATCGATTGATGGAGGGTGACCTGCATTCCCGCCCGCGCGGGAATGACAAGGCGGGAATGACAAGGAAAGAACGGGAATGACAAAATGAGCGCGGGGGTGACGCGTTGGCTCCATGCGGGATCGTCATACGGACCCCGCCCGCGCGGGAATGACGGGCCAAACCGCGTGGAAACCCATGAATAGGCCCCGCCCAATGGCGGGACGCCCTAGCCGCCGTTCCGCCTTGCGGCCACCCGAAGCCGGAGGGCGTTCAGCTTGATGAACCCCTGGGCGTCGCGCTGGTCATAGACCGTGTCCTCCTCGAAGGTCACCAGTTCCCCGTCATAGAGCGAGTTGGGCGATTTGCGGCCCGTGACGATGACGTTGCCTTTATAGAGTTTCAGGCGGACAGCGCCAGTGACGCGTTCAGACGCCAGATCGATGGCGGCTTGCAGCATTTCGCGCTCGGGCGCGAACCAGAAGCCGTTGTAGACCAGTTCGGCGTAACGGGCCGTCAGTTCGTCTTTCTGATGCATGGCACCGCCGTCGAGCGTCAGACTCTCCATCGCGCGCCGCGCCGTGAACAGCACGGTGCCGCCGGGCGTTTCGTAGACGCCCCGGGATTTCATGCCGACGAAGCGGTTCTCGACGATGTCCAAAACGCCGACGCCGTTCCGTCCGCCCAATTCGTTGAGCCTGGCCAGAAGCATGGCGGGCGAGAGCTGCTCGCCGTTGACGGCGGCCGGGTCGCCCTTTTCGAAATCGATGGTGATTTCGGTGACTTCGTCGGGCGCGTTCCAAGGCGGCGTGACGCGGGTGAGGATGTCTTCCGGCGGCTCTTCCCAGGGGTCCTCCAGCGCCTTGCCCTCGGACGAGATATGCAACAGGTTGGCGTCCTGGGAATAGGGCGCCTCGCCCCGTTTGTCCCTGGGGATGGGGATTTGATGTTTTTCGGCGTAGCTGATCAGTTTCGAGCGGCTCGTCAGATCCCATTCCCGCCAGGGCGCGATGATCCTGATGTCCGGGTTGCGGGCGTAATAGCCGATTTCGAACCGGACCTGATCGTTGCCCTTGCCCGTCGCGCCGTGGGCCACGGCGTCCGCGCCGGTCTTCCGCGCGATCTCGATCTGGCGCTTGGCGATCAGCGGACGCGCGATGGCGGTGCCCAGCAGGTAGGCGCCCTCGTAAACGGCGTTTGCGCGGAACATGGGGAAAACGTAATCCCTTACGAATTCCTCGCGCAGGTCTTCGACGAAGATGTCCCGGACGCCCAGCATCTCGGCCTTCCGGCGGGCGGGCTCCAATTCCCCGCCCTGACCCAGATCGGCGGTGAAGGTCACGACCTCCGCGCCGTAATGATCCTGAAGCCAGCGCAGGATAACGGAAGTGTCCAAACCGCCCGAATATGCGAGCACGACCTTTTTGACATCCGAAGCCATGGGAGAAGTCCTTGAGGAAGAGGGGGTTGGGAAAGGAAAGCGCGGAGTATAGGCGAAAGCGCCGCACGATCAATCCCATGACCCTTCCCGCCGCCCGATGGGCGTTCGTCCGCCGGGCGGGGAGATTACCCGCCGTTCCGGCTATTGTCCCGGAACCGGACCCGGACCTCCACGCCGCGTTTATCGAACACGTGCTTCTTGATCAAAAGGGCGGAGCAGACGCCGATGTAGGACCCCATCAACACGTCCGCCGGGAAGTGCACCGTGGCGCCCAGGCGGCTGAGCGCGATGAAGGCGGCGAGACTCAGGTACGCCCACGCGAACCGCGGATAGACGAAACAGAGCGCCGCGGCCAGAGAGAACGCCATTTGGGAATGGCCGGACGGGAACGAGTTCATGCCGAAATCCGTGTTGAACATCTCGAACCCATACGCGCCGTCGGCGAACAGCGCCCTTGGCCGCCATCGCCCGATGACGAACTTCGCGAGGTTCAGAACGACTCCACCGGCCAGGATCGACGCGGCGACATAAACACCCGCGCGTGCGAAGCGGCGGAGGCGGCCGTGAAGATGAGGCCAGAGACCGAATTTCCCGGCGGCGCGGTGGATGGCGATGGCGGCCAGGCAGACGGCGATATACTGCTCCGGCTTGCCGAGATGACCCACCGCGTTGAAGAATTCCCGCCATTCCCGGTCGATGGAGAAGCGCAGGCGGAGAATCCAGTCACGCTCAAACGCCATCATCAGCGCGGACACGTGCGCGACGATGATGAAGGAATAGAGATAAGGCATCCGCCCTATCTCGCGCCGAACGGCCCCGGGCCAACCCATGGCGAACCGCCGCGCGCGCGCGCCCCCCGGCGGCGGCGGGTCGAAAGGCTTGACGCCATCCGGTTCGGGCGGGCGGGTCGGTTTGCTCATGAACCCGGCATATTAGGCCAAAACGATAAACCGGGCCTTAAAAAAGGACCTATATATCTATCTAGCCATTGGCCGGTAACCAAGCCTTCATCAATCCCGGAGACCGTTGTTAAGATTTTTCGCCTTTGAGTGTTTTCCCTTCAAGGCGCATCCGTTGCCGGTATACCTCTAGCTCTCGCTCAGCATGCGCCAGCGCGGCGTCCTTGAGATAAGCGCCGTACTCGCTGAAAACCGGATAGCCCTGAACTTCCAATAGCTGGTCGAATTTCTCGTCCATCTCTTTCATGGTCAGGGCCTGACCTCGGATCGCCTTGCTCTCGGCAAAGAGCAAAAACTGCTCACACAAAATGTGAAGCGCATAGAGTTCTTCGGAATCGAGGTAGTTCTTGCCGACAGTAGCATCCTGCTTTGTTGGCCGACCGGATTTTGTTGAGGTAAGCCCCATGAAGTCCTTCATGCCATCTGCGCGGCTTAGGACGATTTGGGCCGCGGTCTCTCCGGTAATCGCGTAAGTGAACTTGTCTTGAAGTTTGGCATAGAAAGAATGCCTTTTTTGCGATTTAGAGTCGTAATCAACTGAACTCAGCTTGAAGCAGTCGCGCACGGCTTGATAGATGTTCTTTTCTTTTGTCCGAAGGGTGCGGACTTCTGCGGCCAACCTCTTGAGCGCGCGCGGATCTTCCTCAAGCCGACGCTCGTTGATTGCATAGCCTTGCAGAATATACTTCTTGAGAGTATTGGTGGCCCACTGGCGGAACTTCGTCGCCTGCCGGGAGCTCACTCGATAGCCAACGGAGAGAACAACATCGAGGTTGTAGTGCAGAACCATGTAAGATTCGCCGCCCTTGGCAGTTACTCGGAATTTCTGAGCAACTGTCGCCTCATCTAGCTCACCTTCTTTGAAGATGTTCCGAACGTGTTCCGTGATCGTATTGGGCTTCCGGCCGAACAACTTCGACATCTGCTCAGTGCTGGCCCACATCGTCTCTCTGTCTGGGTCCAGAGTGATGCCGTCCACGTCGCCGAGTTCACCGTTACCGTGATAGGAAACTGTTTCGAAGTTGAACTCGGTCTGGGTTAGGGCCTTTTTGTTCTGCTCAGGCTCTTTGGGTGATACGAGAGCGTCAACCGCGTTTGCTGAGATGTCCGAGACCGAATCAATGTCTTTGGGCGGCTTAGCCATGCGCTAGTGCCTTGTAGGTTAGACGATGACCAACCATGCGGGCAGCGGTCATGCCGATAAATTTGATGGTGTCCACATGGGACGTGTTGTGACGGAACGAGAACTCGTTCACGTAACGGTTTAGATGTTTTGAGCTCATGTAGTGATAGACGCCGTAGTAGCCGCGTTTCAGGAGCGCCCAGAAACTCTCAATGCCGTTCGTATGGGTCTGATCACGGACAAACTCACCGACGCCGTGGTTGACGGCGACATGCTTGTAACTCTGTATCCCGCGATAACTCACGTGATTGCCAGTATAGATAGCTGAGCCAGGAGCACCATGGTGCTTGATTACGCTTTTCAAGGTAGGACCGTCTGTTGAGGGAGCCGGACCAGCGACGACCTTGCCACCACGCTCTATGACGCCCATAACGACCTGCTTGCCGACGGCGCTACGGCCCGCCCGCAGCTTCTTGTGTGAGTGTTTGTTGCGTTCGCGGCCGCCGGCGAATGTTTGATCGACCTCAACGGTCGGCCCCATGTCGCCGCCGCCGCCGCCGCCGCCGCTCGAAACCATCCAAGTCTCGCGGATGCGCTGGACCAAGAACCATGCGGTTTTTTAAGTGGTGCTAAGTTTACGGGCCATCTGTGTAAACGGGAGGCCTTTGCGGGCGGTCGTCATTATATAGATCGCCAACAACCACTTGTGCAACGGGATACGGGACTCAGCCAGCACCGTGCCGATACGGACGCTGAAATGCTTACGACACGACTTGCACCGATACGGCATTGGCCGGTGGTCTTTGCACTCGGAAACATCGTCGGAACCGCCATGAGGGCGCTCGACACAATTTGGCCAGCGCTTCTTGCCCTCGAAAATCAAGGCGCTTTCCGGACATACACCCGCAGGTTCACGGGATCGCCCTTGGAATAGTTGACGCCCGAAACTGCGCCGACTTCGCGGAAGTCGGCGGCCCGGTCTCCGAGCGCGTTCCGGAATGCGAGGCGTTGTTTGATTTCAATCACGGCCGCGCCGTTCGGCGTTTCCAGAAGATGCCGGGCGGCGCCCTTGGCGTCGGTCAGTTTGGTTTCCGTGCCCAGCAGGAAAACCAGGCTGGGTTCGTGGAACCCGGCCGCGGCCACCTGGGCGTGCGGCGCGTGGGTTTCGACGATTTGGGCGGCGGCGCGGCTGGGCCACATGGCGTCGATGCGGGGCAACACGCCGCCCAGGACCGCCGCGGCAAAGACGCTCATCGCGACGATCAGGTTCCGGGCGGCGGTTTCATGGGCCAGCGTTTGGAACTGCACATAAAGCGCCAAGGGCAGCAGCAACCCGCCCGCCCCGATCAGGACGGCGCCCAGGTTGGCCGGCGCCGTTCCGAACCAAAGCGCGAGCGCCACGGCGGCGGCCGAGAGGGCGAGGGCCAAAACGCCCCAAAGAACGCCCAGGGGCGCCATGATCAGGGGCGGGAACCGCTCGTCGCGCAGCCGCACCACCCGCATCAGCGCCCAAGCCGTGATCAGCGCCAGGGCCGGATAGAGCGGCAGCGTGTAATGCGGAAGCTTGGTTGGCGCGATCTCGAACATGGCCCACGCCGGGATCAGCCAGGCGAGACAAAACCGGACGCCGGTTTCTTCCCGCGCTTTCACCGCGCGGTAAAGCGCCGGCCAGGCGTAAAGCGACGCCGGGAAGAAAAACGCGATCATCAAGCCGGCGAAGTAACCGGGCGGCGCGCCGTGGCTTTCCTGAGCGCTCACGAGTTTGGGTATCAGATCCGTCTTGATGGCGGTGATCAGGAAGGTCTCGCCCGGGACGGAGGACGCGCCTTGCGCCTGGATCAGATAGAACCACGGACCCGCGACGGCCGCCGCCAGCACGATCCCCGGCGCCGGCCTCAGCCTCGCCAGAGGAAACAGCTTTCTGTCGGCGGCGCAGAGCGTCAATATGGTCAACAAAACCACCACGGGCGTGATTGGACCCTTGATCAGGACGCCGGCGCCGGCGCCGACCCAGAAGAGCGGCCACCAATAGACGCCCGGATCGGGCCCGTGGCCGCGCGCGTGACCATACACCCGGGCGAGAGCCGCCATGGCCATCGTGGTGAATCCCAACAGGGTGGCGTCCGTCTTGGCCTGATGGGCCTCCATCTGCACCATCACGCAGCCCGCCAGCATCACGGCGCCCATAAGCGCCGTTCGCCGGTCGAATAACCGGGCGCCGGCGGCAAAGGTAAAAAGCACGGCCAGCCATGCGCCGAGCGCGGACGGCGCCCGGTAGGCCCAAAGCTCGCGGTCCGCCGGATCGGTGAGGGCCTTGACGCTCAAGACTTGCAGCCAGTGGACGCCCGCCGGTTTTTTATGCCGGGGTTCTTCCTGGAACCGGATGTTGACGTAATCGCCCGTTTCCAGCATCTGGCTGGTGGCCTGGATAAAGCGCGCCTCGTCTCTGTCAAGCGGAGGCAGGCTGTCCAGTCCGGGCAGGTAAAGGATGGCGCAAAACAGGCTCAGCAGCAGATACGGCGCCGCGCCCTGGGTCCACTTTCCTTCCTTGGCGCCGGCGGGCGCCGCGGTGGCCGGGGGCGAGAGTGACATGAGAGGAACCGCCTGCGTTTGAGGTGCGAACAAGATGTCTGTTGATTAGCGGATTTGGCGCTTAAACGGAAATGGCCGCTCATGGCGCCAGCCGCCACCCCCGGGCCCAGCGGCTTTCCGGTTTCTCGATAGCCTCCCCATTGATCTCCAGAAGGTCCACGCGCTCCTGATAAAAGCAGATATGGTTCCGGATGCGGCCCGCCTCGGGCTGCGGCTCCTCATAGGACCAGGCGATGTCTTCGCCGCCGGCGCCCGGCGCCGACCAATAGCGCGCCCGGCCCTTATAAGGACATTGGGTTTCCCGCCCGCCCGCCGTCATCAAGTCAAGGTTGACGTCGTTCCTCGGAATGTAATGGCGCGGGATCAGCGCGGTCTCGTAAAGCACCAGGTAATCCGACGAATTCGCCAGCTCCCGGCCGTCATGAACGATGCGAAGCGGCGCGCGGTTCCGCAAGACGTCCAGGCGGACGAACGGGTCGCGGGCATGGACGAAGACCTGCTCGTCGTCCTCGAACCAGGTGTCCATCTTGTTCCAGTAGAACGCCATAAGCCCCTTGAGCGGCAGGCACTCGTCCCACGGATCCTCGTACGCCCAGGCTGCGTTCCCGATAACCCGGTCTCCCGCCTTCATGTCCCAGTGGCTGGCGCGGCCCTTGAACGGACAGAACGTCGAATGATCGTTCGGCGTCAGGAACTCGCCGGTCCGCACGTCTTCCCTGGGGAAGTAATAAACCGGCGTGTGGCGGGTTTCGCGGAGCAGGCGCGCCCGGCGCGTGTCGGCGATGACGACGCCGGCGGCCGAGGCGCGGACGCGTTTCGGGGAAATCAGGGTCTCCACCCGATGGCCGGGGCGGGATTTGAAGCCGGGAGCGGGTCCTTTGGACATCTTCGATTCCTTCCGCCGCGTCATTCCGGCGAAAGCCGGAATCCGGGAAAACCGCGCCCGGATCGCCGTCATGGACTATTTCGAAGGGGGCGGGAATGACGGATTATCCGGCCGGGCCGGGGCTTCCAGGGGAACCATCGCCTCCAGCCGTCCGGCCATGCGGGCCGTGCGTTCGCGGACGCTGGCGGATTTCAGTTGACCGCAGGCGGCCATGATGTCTCGACCGCGCGGCGTCCTTATGGGCGACGAATAGCCGCCGTCATTGATGATTTTAGCGAACTTTTCCATCCGGGACCGGGTCGAGCGCTCATAAGGCGCGCCGGGCCAGGGATTGAAGGGGATCAGGTTGAATTTGGCCGGCACGCCCCTGACCAGGCGCAGCAACTCGCGTGCGTCGGCCTCCGAATCATTCACGCCGCGCAGCATGACGTACTCGAAGGTGATGCGCCGCGCGTTGTTGGCGGACGGGTACTCCCGGCACGCCCGGAGCAGCTCCTTCAGCGGGTATTTCCGGTTGATGGGCACAATCACGTCGCGAAGCTCGTCGGTCACCGCATGAAGAGAAATCGCGAGATTCACGCCCAGTTCGCGGCCGCAACGCCCAATCATGGGCGCCACGCCGGACGTGGACAGCGTGATGCGCCGTTTGGACAGGGAAATCCCCTCGCCGTCCATGATGATCTTGAGCGCCTTGGCCACGTTTTCGTAATTCAACAGCGGCTCGCCCATGCCCATCATGACGATGTTGGAAATCAGCCGCCCGCCGTCCTTGGGCGTCGGCCATTCGCCGTAGGAATCGCGCGCGACCATGAACTGGCCGACGATCTCCGCCGGGGTCAGGCCGCGGACCAGCTTTTGCGTGCCGGTATGGCAAAAGGGGCAGGTCAGCGTGCAGCCCACCTGACTGGAAATACAGACGGCGCCCCGACCGTCTTCCGGGATATAGACGGTCTCCGCCTCATTTCCGTCGTCAAAGGCCATCAGCCATTTGCGCGTCCGGTCCCTGGAAGTCCGCACGGCGGACACGGCGGGTTTGCGAACCTCGTACCGCCCGGCCAGTTTTTCCCGCAAGCCCTTGCCGAGCGTGGTCATCCCGGCGAAGCTGGTTTCGCCCCGGTTATATATCCAACGCCAGAGCTGTTTCGCGCGGAACGGTTTCTCGCTGATGGAAGCGAGTTCCGCCGTGAGTTCCTCCCGCGAGAGGCCCACCAGGTTTTTGCGCGAGCCGGACATGGCGCGGGTATAGCGCGTCCGGCTGAAAAACCCAACGCGAATCGCGCCTAAAACTCAAATATGACCCGGTTTCTCCGCGCCGCAGCTTAAATATGAGGTGACAGATTCGGCGATCAAGACGACTCCACGAGGCGATTAACCCCGTCCGCCCGCCTTGTTGTAAGAGTCCGTCTAGGGCCGCGGACGGGCGGGCTCGCCATCCCTGGTTGGTGTGTTAAACCCCCGTTACGCGATTTTTCTGGATGGCGGCTTTGTTCGTAAAGCGCCCGGAAAACATTTAAACCGTTTCTCAACCGTACGGGACGTCATGGCCGAATGCGGTAAAATCAGACGCTTGGAATGGTTCAAAGATTATGAATTGCTGCGAATTTATTAGGGTCACGCCGAGCTGAGAAAGTTTTTCCCGGAGCGGCCCGGCAGGGCGCCGGCTTTACCGGAAGCGCGCCGGAACCCCAGTTGTCGTATCGCCGCCCGGTTTCCTTGAGGCGGTGACGGCCCTGGCGTCCGTCTTTAATCACATACCAGACCTCTTGGGAGTCTAATGCGATTCCGACAATGCGTGACAGGCTCTAAAGGCTCGTGTTGCGTGTTTCGACCATGTGGACCTGAACCGTGCTTCAAGGCCAGTAGAAGCCTTGACGCCATGATCCCTGGATGGATGGCGCTGCTGCCCTGTGAACTTTTAAGCAACGTCCTGTAACGCCGATCTGGTCTTTTCTCCCGCTGGCGAGGCTTTTTTTTGTCCGGCGCCGGGAGTTGCGCAGAACATCTCATACATCAGGCCAATGATGCGCTCCGTCTCATGGCTGGCGAGCGAGTAATAGACCTGCTTACCTTCCTGGCGGGTGGCGACCAGATCATCGGCGCGGAGCCGGGCAAGTTGCTGAGACAAGTTGGGTTGGCGGATGCCAAGCGCGTGTTCGAGTTCCGAGACATTCATCTCGCGCTCCGCCAGCACGCACAGAATCATCAAACGGCTTTCGTTGGCGAGCGCCTTCAGAAAGCTGGCCGCCTTCCTCGCACCCTCCGCCTTCTCTTCCGGCGTCATTTCCGCTGCAGAAATTTGATCCAACGCCATAAAAAGATCCCATACCGATTGCGCACATTCACGATTTTTATTATAGCGGATACGTCGCCGGGAATAAAGAATCAGGGAAATGAGGGCCTTTCCGCTCTGGATAGGGTTAATCACGCGGCGCGGAAAATACCGGATACATCAGAAACGTTATTGTGAAAGGGTCACGCCTAGGCTTAAGCCGCCTTGATTTTTTGGTTTGCGGTTATGGTTTACAGTGACGTTTCCGTTCAACGGCGCGCATCACGGGAGAGATCGGACGAGCGGTCGATTCTGGCTGACGGCGGAACGCCTCCGGCGCGCCGGGCCCCGCTTTCCGCCGCCGCGCGGGTTGCCAGTGTTGACGGCCAGCGGGCCGTTTCGGGCGTCGTCCATGCCATTCGCCGCAGCGTTCCCCGGCGCGGCGGGACTGTTGGCCGTCCTGGCCGTTCACGGCGCCAACATTCAGGCCCGGGACGGCGCGTGCGGCGTTCTCGGCTCCATTCGTCATTCCTTCGCGCGGCCGCGTCATGTCCGCGCCGATGGCGGCCATGGCGGGCCGAAACCCGGAGGCGCGCTGGAAAAGACCGGGCGCTGGACCGCCGGGGCCGTCAACCGTTCCACCGCCGCCAAGGGCTTCGAGGTCATCCCCCGGCGCCGGGTCGCCGGGCGGACGTTCGCTTGCGTTCGCTGGGCCTGGACGGCGCCGCGGACTGATCAAGGACCGGCCAAGGACTGGGAACAACCCATCGCCAGCGCCGAAACGCGGCCGCTGATCGCGCACATCCGCCGCGTCACGTGGTTCCTGGCAGGAGCAGGACGTCATATCATACCTTCCGAATCGGACTCTAAGCACCAAAAAAAGCATGATTTCCTGACTCGGATGATCATCTCCGCGAATCGCCGTGCTGAAAACTTGCCAGAAACCCCTGGGCGGAGTATGTCCAGCCATTACTCGCGCGCTGTTTGCGCTCGGGCGCGCGGAAAGTTCCGTCGAAAGTTCCGTTGTCAGGGCCCATGGTTCGAGAAAGGTCCCATCAATGAAGATTGCTGTCCCGAAAGACCAGAGCGCGGGAGAAACACGTGTCGCCGCGTCGCCCGCCGTGGTGAAAAAGCTGATCGGTCTCGGCGCCTCCGTCGTCGTTGAACAAGGCGCCGGAGCGCACGCGGGTTTTTCCGACTCCGCTTTCAAGGAAGCGGGCGCGTCCATCGCGAAAGACGCCGCGGCGGCTGTTAAAAACGCCGCCGTTGTGTTGGGCGTGAACGCCCCCGCCGCGGCGCTGATGTCCAAACTAAAAAAAGACGCCATTGTGATCGCCGGGTTGCGGGCGCTGACGTCCCCGGATGACGTGAGGCGGTTCGAGAAGGCGGGAATCACCGCCTTCGCCATGGAATTAGCGCCCCGGATCACCCGGGCCCAGAGTATGGATATCCTGTCGTCGCAGGCCAATCTGGCGGGCTACAAGGCCGTGCTGGAGGCCGCGTCGGAATACGGCCGGTCGTTCCCGATGATGATGACCGCGGCCGGCACCGTGCCGCCGGCGAAAGCCTTCGTCATGGGCGTCGGCGTCGCCGGATTGCAGGCCATCGCGACGGCCAAGCGCCTGGGCGCCGTCGTCACCGCGACCGACGTTCGCCCGGCGACCAGGGAACAAGTGGCGTCCCTGGGAGGCAAATTCCTGGAAGTTGATCCGGAAATGGAAAGGGAAGCGGAGACCGAGGGCGGATACGCCAGGGAGATGCCGCCTGAGTATTACGAGAAGCAAAAGCGGAAGGTGGCCGAGCATCTGACCAAACAGGACGTGGTGATCACCACGGCCCTGATCCCGGGCCGCCCTGCGCCGAGGCTGATCACGAGGAAGATGGTCGAGAGCATGAAGGCCGGCGCCGTGATCGTTGATTTGGCGGCGGAAGCGGGCGGCAACTGCGAACTGACCAAGGCGGGCGGGATTGTCACCACTGAAAACGGGGTTAAGATCATCGGCGCGCTCAATTTGCCGGGACGCTTGGCGGAAACGGCGTCCGACCTTTACGCCAAAAACATCCTGAACTTCCTGACCCCACTGGTCGATGGCGAGACGAAATCGCTGAAGATCGACTGGGATGACGAGATCGTCAAAGGATGCGCCGTCACAAAGTCCGGTGAGATCGTTAACGAACGGGTCAAGGAAGCCCTGGCCGGCGCGGCGGCGGCCAAAACACCAGCGGCAAAAAAACCATCAGCCAGAAAACTGGCGGCCAAAACACCAGCGGCAAAAAAACCATCAGCCAGAAAACTGGCGGCCAAAAAACCGGTGGCGAAATCCACAGCCGCCAAGACGCCCGCGGCCGGCCCCCCCGTGATCGACACCCCGGCGCCCAGCGCGCCGGCTGGAGACGCCGGCGCCGAAGAGAAGAAGGAGGGTTAAGCCATGGATGCGGCAACCATCGCCGACAAGGCCGCGGAGATCGCCAACGCGGCCGCCAGCCTCGCTAGACAAGCCGAAGTCCTGGCCAGCGAGGCGACGCAGGTCGTTGGGCAGGCTGCGGCGCAGGTTGGCGGCGGCGACCCTTTTTTGGGACTGTTTACCGTCTTCGTGCTGGCGTGTTTCGTCGGCTATTACGTCGTCTGGTCCGTCACCCCGGCGTTGCACTCGCCATTGATGGGGGTCACCAACGCGATTTCGTCGGTGATCATTGTCGGCGGCATCCTGGCCGCCGGGCCGATGGACGCCGACGGGTTCGCGAAATGGATGGGCTTTTTCGCCGTTCTTTTGGCGTCGGTCAACATCTTCGGCGGCTTCATCGTCACCCGGCGAATGTTGGCCATGTTCAAGAAAAAAGACAAATAGGGGAGGCCTGACAGATGACCGCTTCCTGGGTGGGATACGCCTATCTCGTTTCCTCCGTGCTGTTCATTCTGGCGCTCCGCGGACTGTCGTCCCCGGTGACCGCCCGGCGCGGAAACCTGTTCGGCATGGCGGGCATGGCGATCGCCGTCCTCACCACGTTGATGAACCCCGAAGTCAACAGTTACGGCATGATCCTGCTGGCGATCCTGATCGGCGGCTCCATCGGGACGGTAATCGCGTTGAGGATCGAAATGACGTCGCTGCCGGAACTGGTCGCCGCCTTCCACTCGCTGGTGGGGCTGGCCGCCGTGTTCGTCGCGACCTCGGCGCTCTACAATCCGGCCGCTTACGGTATCGGGGAAATTGGTTCGATCCACACGGCCAGTTTGATCGAGATGTCGCTGGGCGCGGCTATCGGCGCCGTCACGTTCTCGGGCTCGGTGATCGCGTTCGCCAAGCTGAAGGGCGTTATGTCCGGCAATCCGATCACCTTCATCGGTCAACACAAGCTGAATCTGGCTGTTGGCGTCGGCATCGCCGTCTTGATCGCGATGTTCACTGGTTCGGAAAGCCGCGAGATGTACTGGGCGATTGTCGTTTTGGCGTTCGCCATCGGCTTCCTGTTGATCATCCCGATCGGCGGCGCCGACATGCCGGTCGTGGTGTCCATGCTGAACTCCTATTCGGGATGGGCGGCGGCCGGTATTGGTTTCACCCTTTCGAACCCGGCGCTGATCATCACCGGCGCTCTGGTCGGTTCCTCGGGCGCCATTCTCAGTTACATCATGTGTAAAGGCATGAACCGCTCTATCGTCAACGTGCTGTTGGGCGGTTTCGGCGGCGATACGGCTTCCGGCGGCCCGTCCTCGATCGGTGACAAGAACGCCAAAGCAGGCGCAGCCGACGACGCGGCGTTCATCATGAGGAACGCCTCGAAAGTCATTATCGTGCCGGGCTACGGCATGGCCGTGGCGCAAGCCCAGCACGCCGTCCGCGAAATGGCCGACGCGCTGAAGGCTGAGGACGTCGAGGTCAAATACGCCATCCACCCGGTGGCCGGCCGGATGCCGGGGCATATGAACGTGCTGCTGGCGGAAGCCAATATTCCCTATGACGAAGTGTTCGAACTGGAAGAGATCAACCACGAATTCTCGACCGCCGACGTGGCTTACGTGATTGGAGCCAACGACGTCACGAACCCGAGCGCCAAGACGGATCCCCAATCTCCCATCGCCGGAATGCCCATCTTGGATGTGGAAAAGGCCGGCACGGTCCTGTTCGTCAAGAGATCATTGTCGCCCGGTTACGCGGGCGTCGATAATCCGATGTTCTACGCCGACAACACCATGATGCTGTTCGGCGACGCCAAGAAGATGACGGAGGAAATCGTCGCGGGCATGGCGCAATAAACGGGAACGCCGCCGCCGCGCCGCCGGGAAGGCCGTGTTATGGTCGCCGTGCCTGACCGACCCGGGCCCATGATGGAAACATTCCGATGAGCACCCAACCGGCCCCCGCCCGCATCGAACGGCTCGCGGTCCGGAACTTTCGCGCCTTGGCGAATGTCGAGATTAAGGATATTACGCCGTTGACGGTCCTGCTGGGCCCGAACGGCAGCGGCAAATCGACCGTCTTCGACGTGTTCGCCTTTCTTTCGGAATGTTTTCAAACCGGTTTGCGGAGCGCCTGGGACAAGCGCGGCAGGGCGCGGGAGTTGAAAACGCGGGGCGAGGCGGGTCCCGTCATGATCGAAATCAAATACCGTGAACGGCGCAAAACCCCGCTGATCACGTATGGTTTGAAGATCGACGAGGAAAACGGCGGACCGGTCGTGACGCACGAACGGCTTGAATGGAAACGCCGCAGCCGGGGAAGACCGTTTCGCTTCATGGAGTACAAGCGCGGCGACGGCAGCGTCGCATCCGGGGAAATGCCGGACGAGAACGATGAACGGGTCGCGGTTCCGCTGAGTTCTCCCGACACGCTCGCCGTCAGCGCGCTCGGCCAATTGGCGGACAATCCCCGTGTCGTGGCGTTCAGGGATTTCGTCATGGGCTGGCATATGTCCTATCTGTCGGCGGACAAGGCGCGCGGACAACCGGAAGCCGGGCCGCTGGAACAGTTGAGCCGGACCGGCGACAACCTCGCCAACGTCATTCAGTATCTATCCGAACAATACTCCCAACGGCTGGATCAAATTTTCGGAAAGCTGCAAGAGCGGGTTCCGCGGATCGAAAAGATAACAGCCGAGGCGATGCCCGACGGACGGCTGCTTTTGCAGGTCAAGGACGCGCCGTTCGATGACCCGGTCATGGCCCGGTTCGCCTCGGACGGCACGCTCAAGATGCTGGCCTATCTGGTTTTGCTTCACGATCCGCCGCCGCCGTTCATCGGCGTCGAGGAACCGGAAAACTTCCTCCACCCGCGGTTGCTTTACGATCTAGCGGAAGAGTGCCGTTCGGCCGCCAAAACGGCGCAGATTCTGGTAACGACCCATTCGCCCTTTTTCCTCAACGCGCTGCGGCCCGGGGAAGTCCGTGTGCTGTGGCGTAACGAAAATGGCTATACGCAATGCCATTCCGTTGGATCGGATAAAAAGGTCGCGGCCTTCATGGACGCGGGCGCGCAACTGGGCGACTTGTGGATGGAGGGACATTTGGGCGTCGGCGACCCGCTGACCGATGGCGGGCTGCCTTCCCGCGACATGTCGAACAGGCGATGATCGATGCCCGCGCATTTTGAATTCCTGTTGGAAGAGCCGTCCATGGAAGCTTTTCTCAAGGCCGGGCTGCCAAGATTCCTGCCCGAGGGAAGCACCTTCACGACTCATCCATTTCAAGGCAAACGGGCCTTTCTGAGAAATCTCGAAAATCGTCTCAGGGGCTATGTGAACTGGCTGCCCGAAAATTACCGGGTCGTCATCGTCGTGGATCGCGACGACGACGATTGCGCCAAACTCAAGGAACGCCTTGAAACCGCGTGCCGGTCGGCCGAGCTTAAATCCAAGCGGGCCGCCGGTTCTGATATTTGGCGGGTTGTCACCCGGATCGCCGTCGAGGAGCTCGAAGCCTGGTATTTCGGCGATTGGCGGGCGGTGCTGGAATCCTACCCCGACGTTCCCGACGGCATTCCCCGGAAACAGCAGTTCAGAAACCCCGACGCCGTCAAGGGGAGAACCTGGGAACGGTTCGAGAGGGTGCTGCAAAAGCATGGATATCACAAAGGCGGATTGCCGAAGGTCGAGGCGGCGCGCGTGATTGGCGAGCGGTTTGACGCCGACCGCTGTAATTCCCATAGCTTTCGATGCTTGGCGGACGCCCTTCGCGAGGCCGCGGCGTAACGTCGATCCCGCATGGAACCAACGCATCATTCCCGCGTTATTATTTTTCACCCCCGCCAAGGCGGGGGTCCAGCGCGGCGGTCCGCGTTTCGGGCAATGATCGAGTGATGAAGGTTGCTCTGGATTCCCGCCTACGCGGGAATGGCAAAGCAGGGGCGCGGGAATGACGGATCAAACCGCTTGGAAGCCCATGAACCGACCCCACCCGATGTCATAACGCCTTGGATTTTTAAAAGGCTGTAAATTTAACGTAATTAGAATTAAAAAAACCGCGAACCCGGCGGCCGGTCGCGGTTTTACGCACGCGGTTTCACGTATTAAATCCGGGCGCGTTCCACAACGCGCTTCCGGATAGCGTTACAAGCTTAGAAGCCTTCGCGCTCGATCCGCTTGCGTTCCAGTTTCCGGGCTCGGCGCACGGCCTCGGACTTTTCCCGGGCGCGCTTTTCCGACGGTTTTTCATAGCTCCGGCGCAGTTTCATTTCCCGGAAGACGCCCTCGCGCTGCATCTTCTTCTTGAGCGCTTTCAGGGCCTGGTCCACATTATTGTCACGAACGATCACTTGCACGGCGAACATCAACTCCCAGGTTTGATTGTCTTGCCGGGGTTGTTTAAATCACCCGTCAAGGACAAGGAACACGGTTCGGGGAAGATTTCTCCTCTCCGGAGGCGCGGTTTCTAACACAGCTTTTCTTGTTTGTGAAGCGGGTTTGCGCCACTTATCATCCCTGCCAAACCGTCGAGGGGAAGCGTCATGGCCATTTTGAAAATCGCCCGCATGGGACATCCGGCCTTGATGAGCAAGGCGCGGGATGTGCCGGATCCCACCGACCCCAGGATTCACGGCCTGATCGCGGATATGGTGGAGACCATGGCGGACGCGCCGGGGATCGGCCTGTCCGCTCCGCAAGTCCACGTGCCGCTGCGCATCGTGGTGTTTCGTGTGCCGGGCGAGCGCTGCGAGGACAAACAGGACGTGCCCCTGACGGTCTTGATCAACCCGGTCGTCACGCCTTTGAGCGATGAGACGGTCGAGGACTGGGAGGGATGCCTGTCTCTGCCCGGCATGACGGGCCGTGTGCCCAGGCGCGCCCGAATTAAGTACTCTGGCTTCTTGCCGAGCGGCGATCCGCTGGAGCGCGAGGCGGCGGGCTATCACGCCCGCGTCGTTCAGCACGAATGCGACCACCTGGATGGCGTCCTCTATCCGATGCGCATGACCGATCTCTCGACTTTGGCCTACACGGAAGAAATGGTCCGGGCGCCGCGTACCACCGTATCCGAAGAAAGCGCGGAGACGGAGGCGGTGGAATGACAAGGAATGTGGAAAAAGTCACCATGACCGCAGCGGAAGCCAAGGCGGCGTTCCGCGTCGTTAGAGACGCGATCATTGAGAACGCCCTGGACCATGTTGCTTTTGACGGATGGTCTTGGGAAGCGCTCCGGCGCGGCGCGGGAGACGCGGGCTTTACGCCGGACCGCGCGGACCGCGCCTTTCCGAACGGCCTCCGGGAAGCGGCCATGCATTACGCCGATTGGGCGGATCGTCACATGCTGGCCCGTCTGGACGGGATGGATTTGGAGAACATGCGCGTCCGGGACCGGGTTGCGGCCGGTGTTCGGGCGCGGCTTGAGTTTCTAACCCCCCACCGGGAATCCGTGCGCCGGATTCTGTCGTTCATGGCGCTGCCGCAAAACGCCGTGATAACGCCGCGGATGGCTTGGCGGACGTGTGATCACATATGGCGCGCGGCGGGCGACCGGGCGGCGGACTTCAACCACTACACCAAGCGTGGCCTGCTGGCGCCGGTTTATGCGTCCACGTTGCTTTACTGGCTGGACGACAGCTCGGAAGGTCTTGGCGACACCTGGAATTTCCTGGACCGCCGTATCGCGGACGTTATGAAAATCCCCGGCTATCAAGCCAAACTGAAGCGGCGGTTCGGTGATTTCCCGGACCCGGTTTCTTTTTTCAAGCGTTTGCGTCCGCGTGTGCCCAGAGGAAGGCGCCGCTAGGCGCGCTAGACGCTTTTCACGTCGACATCCCTGGTCAGATTCGGTCCACTATTGATAAGCTGTTAACCTCAGCCCGGTAGGGTTCACGCACCGGAAGTCTGAAAATAGGATGAGAGACGGTGAGCGCAAGCCTGAGTCCGAACGGTCCCATTAACGGCAAACACGCGGCCCATCCGAAGCCCGCTCCGGCGCCGGGCGTGTCTCCGCCGGCTGGTCATCCCCGTCATCTCGCCGATCATTTTGTCGAATGCTGTCATTTAGGCCGCTACCTCACGGTGGCCGACAATCATCGTTTCATCATCACCGATGATTTTAACACCAGCCGCTTCCCGAAAGACGCGGCGGCCATGGCGGCCATGTTTTCGAAAGACAAACTCGTCGCTCAAGCCGCGGTCCTGCCCTTGGGCGCGCGGGCGTCCAGACTGAAAGGCAAGAACCGTGATCGATATGAGGAATTGTTTACGCTGATCGAGGCCCAGGCCCTTGACGACCGGGTTCGGAATTCGGCCAGATCGCTGATGGAACGGGGGTTTCGTGAGGTGGAAATCCAGGCGCTTGAGGCGTCGCTGGGTGACCAAATGTCCCCGGCCCGCAAGCGCTATCGTGATTTCCTGGATGTCGTTCGCCAGTTGATGGATGGCCGCATGGCGGCGCGAAACTTCCTTGAGGAGTTCCAGGCCTTCACGAGCGATGTGGCCGGGCGCCTCGATTTTGGGATCTACAGCTTTTGTCTCGACCGTTTGTTTGGATCGACCCGAATCCCTGTGATGGTGAAGCAGTTGCTGGTCGGGGAATTGCTCAAGTTCCCGCCGCTGGTGCGCCGCGAGTTGATCACCAATGTGTTGGCCTATCCGGGGCAGTCCGGAGATCTCCGCCGATATGTGCGCGAGACCGTTATGTCCGAACTGGGGCGCTCCGTCGCCGTCGAGATCGAACTCTTGGAAGCCTACAAGACCCGCCGCCTGACGCTGCGGGATCTGGCCGGCGCTTTCGCGGGCGGTGTCGCGTAAATCCGGCGGACCATGGTTGCGTACATGGTCCGTGCGTCATCCTTAGTGACATTCGGACGTCCATTTACCGTTCAAAATCTCGGTATAGGCGCAAATTTTACCGGAAAACCGCGGTTGGTAGAAGCTGGAGGAAAGTGACGTGAACGACCTTGCGGCGCGTTCTCTCTTTTCGCGCCGGCGATCACCATAATAATTCCCGATCATTGATCCTATACCCGCGACGCCCTTATCAAGCCGTTGTTGATATTGCCGCTCTTCTCCATGAACGCAGTCCGAGTATTTATTCGTACCGGTCTTGAGGCCGTAGCCGGCGCAGGCGCCGCCATGCATGGCCAGGCGTTCTTTCTTGGTCATCAGCAGCGCGCAGCCTGACAATGACGTGACAATTCCGGCGGCCAAGACGGCCTTGGCCAGCGCTGAGGCGATAAATTTCGTGTTTGACGGCGTCATGGCCCAACCTCCTTTTTATCCTATGGGGTCCACGTCCCGGTCTATGGAGAGGTTAGGGGGATAATCCCGGTTTTGCGTATACACGCTATCCCGCGCTTAGGCTGCCCAGGGGGTAAAGCCGGTTGACGTGCCCCATCTTGCGGCCCGGGCGGGCTTCCGACTTGCCGTAGAGATGAAGCCGGGCGCGGGGTTCGGCCATCAGGTCCGGCCAGCCGTTCACGTCATCCCCGATCAGGTTCCGCATGACCGCATCGTGGTGGCGTTCGACACTGCCTAGCGGAAGCCCGCAAACGGCGCGGACAAATTGCTCGAATTGACCGGTCTCGCAAGCGTCCATGGTCCAATGACCGGAATTATGCGGCCGGGGAGCCAATTCGTTCACCAATAACCCGCCTTGGCGGGTGACGAACATTTCGACCGCCAGCAAGCCTACCATGCCGAGCGCGTCGGCGATGTCATGAGCGATTTGAATAGCTTGCTCCGCCACGCCATACGGAAGATTCGCCGGCGCCACGGTCGTGTCGAGGATATGGTTCACATGCCGGTTCTCGACCGCTGGATAGGTTGCCCGCCCGCCGCCAGGCGACCGGGCCGTGATAACGGAAATTTCACGTTCCAGATCGACGAAAGCCTCCACAACGCCGAGGCTGGAGTCCAGCGCCGCTACCATGGCGTCCCAGGCCGCCCGGTAGTCACAGTCCGGCGCGATCAACACCTGGCCCTTGCCGTCATAGCCCATGCGGGACGTTTTTAAGACACATGGCGGTCCCAATTCATTTGAGGCTTCTTCCAGCTCCTTCGGCGAAGAGACTTTCCGATACGCCGTCGTTGGCGCGATTTTATTGACGAAATCCTTTTCCGCCAGGCGATCCTGGGCGATGGCCAGAATATTCGGGTTCGGGCGAACCAGGGCGTGCTTCAACAGGAACTCACCGGCTTGCGCGGGGACGTTCTCGAATTCGAACGTCACCACGTCGCAGTCTTCGGCAAAGGATTTAAGCGCCGCTTCATTCGTATAGTCAGCAACGGTGACAGCGTTCGAGACTTGCCCGCCGGGCTGTCCGTGTCCGTCGGCGAAAATGTGGGTCTTGTAGCCTAGCCGCGCGGCCGCCAGTGCGGTCATCCGGCCCAGTTGGCCGCCGCCCATGACGCCGATTGTGGAACCGGGAGGGAGGGGGCGAAAGGATTTCTCGGCCATTTTATCGACTTTACGCGTCCGCTTCGTCAACGGGGAAGCCGGCTGTTTTTGCCGTTTGCGCGGCGCGGAACGCATCCAGGGCGCCGGCGACTTTTTCGTCCATCAGGGCAATCACCGCACTGGCGAGAAGCCCGGCGTTGGCCGCGCCCGCTTTGCCGATCGCCAAGGCGCCCACAGGGATTCCAGCAGGCATTTGGACGATGGAGAGAAGCGAGTCCCGGCCGTTCAGCGCCTGGCTCTCGACAGGCACGCCAAACACGGGGAGAGGGGTCATCGCGGCGGTCATGCCCGGCAGGTGGGCGGCGCCGCCCGCGCCCGCGATGATAACTTTCAGGCCGCGGCCCTTGGCTTCCTTGGCGTAGGCGTAAAGGCGGTCGGGTGTCCGGTGCGCGGAGACGATGCGCGCCTCGAAGGGTACGCTCAATTGCTCCAGAACCTCCGCCGCATGACGCATGGTCGGCCAATCCGACTGGCTTCCCATGATAATGCCGACCAGCGGGGCGTCAGCCATGAAAGTCTCCTTTTGGCGCCTTGACCGCTAGAGCTTCCTGCGGCCCGGAAAAGCTGCGGATTATAGGCGGCGATCCGTCCCTTGCAAGGGTTCCATGATTTACTTTCCCGCCAACAGAGGCGCTAACCCATTATTAACCACGTGATGCTAATTTATTCTTCAGACGACTCTATGTTCGGCGCGGGACGGGGAAGCCGAGACGACCGCAGAGTGACGGGAGAAAGCCAATGGAGGTGAATAACGCCATCGCCGCTCAGCCGGCGGGTCAGAATGCGAATCGGCGGCAACCGGGTGACGGGCAGAAAGACGGCGAGTCCGGAAAGGGCCGGCGCGACCAACAGACGGCGGGTGATTTAGAACAAGCCATTCAGATCGAGGGCTTGTTGATCGATGAGGACGTTTCCGACACCGTTCGCCATGCGTTTGAGGATTTGGCGGCCAAAGCGGATTTGATACGCCGCCGCCTGGAAGTCACCCAGCGTGAGCGGGATGAAGCCGAACGGGGCAAGGAAACACACTCTTTTTTGCCCACCATGAATCGAGCGGGTTTTATCCACGACCTGGACCGGTTGACTCACCGTATCGAACGAACTGGCGCGCGCGCCAGTTTGATACTGGTCGCCCTGGAGAACGGCTGGGAAATACGCGTCAAGGAGGGACGCTTGGCGCTTGACGACGCGTTGAAACAAATAGCGGGCGTTATTTCCGCCGGCTGGGTTCAGGCGCTGATCCACGGGTGCATTGGCGGCGGGGACTTCGGCCTGGTCGTTGTCGAGGGCGGTTTGGACGGCGCGCGGGCCAAGGCCAGCCGTCTCGCGGAGCATTTGGTGACCGTTCAGGCGGGCGGCTCTTATCTAAAGGTCAGAGTCGGAGTTGTCGATCTGAACCCGGGCGTGAGTCCCCTGGCCGCCGTCGAGGCGGCGGACCGCGATCTCCGGCGGGCGGGAAGGGCCGGATAACCGGTCGGGATGAAGCGCGCCAGCTTCAAAACGCGAGTGTCGATCATGCCATATTTTTCCGCCGGTCATAAGGCCGCCGCTTATGGAGAAAAGCCCGCCAAGGAGCGCCGGCGGCGCGAGCGCATTGATCCGAAAGACTATGTTGACGGGTTGCTTGCAAGGATAGCCGATAGCGACGCCGCTTCTCAGCGCCTGCTTGAGGGCGTCGCCGCGCAGATCGTGACGCTCCGCGATGAATTGATGCGGGTGCAGGAAGCTCTCGACAGGGAACGCAGATCGACGCGTCATCATTCTTTTCTTCCGTTGCTCAACCGTTTCGGTTTTGAAGAGCGGGTCGAACGCGCCATCAGGCGCATGGATGGCATGTCCATGAAGCCCGCGTTGATTCTGGCCCATGTGGTCAACGCCGACGAGATCAGACGCGAGCACGGCCGCCATGTTCTGGACAGAGCTTTGGGCGTTGCGGCGGAGGCGCTCAACTGCTCGGATCGCGGCACGGCGGCTCTGGGACTTCTGGGAGGAAACGATGTCGGCGCCCTGGTCGTAACCGACACGCCGGAAGAAGCGCGTCAACGGCTTAACTGGCTCATTCAACGAGTCAATGACGTCGCGGTGATCGACGGCATCAAGCTTACGGCCGTGGGCGGTTTTTCCATGCTGGAGCTTGGCATGACCGTTGAGCAGGCTTTGGAGGCCGCCGATTTCGATCTGGTCCGCAATATAGCGCGGACGGAAAACCTTTAAGCGATGATGTCCGGAATCAACTGGCTTTCGAGTTGGATGATTTGATCTCTCAGGGCCAGTTTTCGCTTTTTCATGCGTTGAATCATCAATTGACCGGACGCGGGGGCGTCTTCGATATGGCTAATGGCGTTGTCCAGGTCGCGATGCTCTTGACGCAGTGCTTCCAGCTTTTGCCGCAACGTTTGTTGGTCGTTCATGGTTTCCCTAAAGCCGTCACCGGTCCGCCGGCCGTTTAGCGCATAGCCCGGTTGATCCCTCAAGTTGGGATAATCTAACAGAACCGCGAGGCGGACCCCACAATCTTCGAGTCCATGAACGCGAGGGCGATTAAAATTCAGCCCCTTTTTCAATGGTCTTGAAAGCCGTATAAAAACCGCAACAAATAAAGAAAAAAATGAAAACTCTCAAAATACCGCGTCATTTTTCACAATTGATTTTATTGCGAATTAAAAACCGCGGGGCGCAACGATTAGGACTGAATGATTGAGGTCGCCGCCGCCCGTGACCGCCTATTAACCGGATTATATTTGTCCCGGTCCGCGCCGCCTTGTATCTGGTGGTTCTGGTAAAACCGTGGCGGAATAAGTGTTCACGTCACGTCAGTGGGCGGGTTACGCCGCGTTGAAGGGAGCGCTCGACGTGCCGACGAATAGATTGGCCCGCTTTTACGCGGGTAAGCCGTGACCGCGGCGCTCTGGGGCGCCGCGTCTGCGCTGAGCTGGGGCGCGGCGGACTTCATCGCGCGTTTCACGGGCGCGCGCATGGGCGTGTGTCTGGCGCTCTTCGTGATGATGAGCGCGGGCGCAGCCGCGCTCACCGCCGGGATTTATCTGAGCGGCCATCCGGTCGTCGGGGGTGGCGCCAAAGCTTACGGCCTCGCCATCGCCGCCGGCGTCTCGGCGATGATCGCGACGGGAATGTTCTATTGGGCGCTGGTGCGGGGACCGGTGAGCGTCGCCTCGCCGTTGGTCGGCGTCTATCCCGTCTTCGCCCTGTTGATCGCGGCCGCCGAGGGTTCCGTCCCCACGCTTGCGCAATTCGCGGCCATCGCCGTCGTCATGGCCGGCTGCCTCGCCGTTTCACGCCACGGCCCGGCGCCGGAGCACGGCGCCGGGGGAGGGAACCGCAAGACCGTCGTCGCCGCGCTGAGCGCGGGCGCCATCTTCGCGGTCACGATCTGGTTCGGCCAGCAGGCGGCGGCGGAAATGGGCGAGGCGCAAGCCGCATGGGCGGGGCGGATCGCCTCAGCGCTGACGGCGGGCCTCGTTTTGCTGGTTCCCCGTCAACGCCCCGGACTGTTTGGGAATGGACCGCTTTGGCCCTGGTTGCTTCTGGCTTGCGCGCAAGGGCTGCTCGACACGATGGGGTTCTTCGCCGTCATCGCCGCCCATGGGCCGGACGCGGAAATCGCCGTGGTGATCTCGTCGGGTTTCACGGGGGTCACGGTGATCCTGGCCCGGCTCGTCCTGAAGGAAAGCATGACGGTGCGGCAGTGGTTGGGGGTCGGCATGATCATCGCCGGAGCGGCGAGTTTGACGGCGTGAACGAGCATGGGAAAGACTGACGCAGACCTATATAGGAGTTGCCGCTTGACAGACCTTTAGTTCAGGCGTACGACAGCCGTCTGATCGCGAAAAACAAACCTTGAACCATAATGGAGGAAACAAGTGCCCGGACCTCACTTCCTTGTCCACGACAAGGTGGACACGGTGGGCGTTATCGTCGTTGAAGGGATTCAGGCTGGCGCCGAACTGGAAGGCTGGATCATGGAGACCGACGAGACCATCCACGTCAAATGTCTCAACGATATTCCCATTGGCCACAAGGTCGCCCTGTCCGACATCAGGGACGGCGACACCATCTTGAAGTACGGCTATGACATCGGAAAAGCCGTCGCCGATATTCCCACTGGCGGACACGCTCATACCCAAAACATCAAGACGAAGAGGTGGTAATCATGCCTGACGCATCCGGAATGCCCACCATGATGACCGGCGAGGAAGGCCTCAAGTGCTATAAGCCGGGAACCAAACCCGCCTTCTGGGGCTATCGCCGCGAAAATGGCCGTGTCGGCGTTCGCAACCATGTCGTCATTCTGCCGTTGGACGATTTGTCGAACGCCGCTTGTGAGGCGGTCGCCAACAACGTCAAGGGCGTCATGGCGCTGCCGCACCCCTATGGCCGTCTACAGTTCGGCGCCGATCTGGACCTGCATTTCCGAACCCTGATCGGCACGGGCTCCAACCCGAACGTGGCCGCTGTCGTGGTCATCGGGATCGAGCCGCAATGGACCAAGGTCGTCACCGACGGCATCGCCAAGACCGGCAAGCCCGTCGCGGGGTTCGCCATTGAACGCAACGGAGACTTCAAGACCATCCATGACGCGTCGAGGAAGGCGAAGGAATTCTCCCAGTGGGCGTCCGAAAAACAGCGCGAGAAATGCGATGTGGGAGAGCTTTGGGTGTCCGTCAAGTGCGGCGAGTCCGACACCACGTCCGGCCTCGCCTCGAACCCCGCCGTCGGCAACTTCATTGACAAGGCGGACAAATGGGGCGTGACCACCTGCTTTGGCGAAACGTCGGAAATCACCGGCGCTGAGGAGGTTTGCGCCAAGCGGGCCGCCACGCCGGAAGCCGCCAAGAAGTTCCTGGACACCTGGCAGGCCTACATGGACGAGGTGATTGAGCCGCACAAGACGTCCGACTTGTCCGACTCTCAGCCGACCAAAGGCAATATCGAGGGCGGTCTGACGACTATTGAGGAGAAAGCCTTCGGCAACGTCCAGAAGATCGGCAAGGAGACCAGCTTCGTTGACGTCCTGACCCCGGCCGAGGAGCCTTCCAAGGGGCCGGGCCTCTATTTCATGGACACGTCCTCGGCGGCCGCCGAGTGCGTTACCCTTCAGATGGCGGCGGGCTTCACGGTGCACCTGTTCCCGACGGGCCAGGGCAACGTCATTGGCAACCCGGTCGAGCCGGTGATCAAGCTGACCGCCAACCCGCGGACCGCGCGTGAAATGTCCGAGCACGTCGATCTCGATTGTTCCGGCATTCTGCGCCGCGAGATGAATATGGACCAAGCCGGTGACGCGCTGATCGACATCACGCTTCGAACCGCGAACGGCCGTCTGACGGCCGCCGAGGCGCTGGGTCACAAAGAGTACGTGTTCACCAAGCTTTATCGGAGCGCGTAACGCGCGGCGCCTATCCGGTTTGGACGCCCGCCCGCGCGGGGGTGACAAGAGGAAGCGCGGGATGGCCTCAACGCCCGTGTTGAATTGTCATTCCAGTAAAAACCGGAGTCCGAAAGAGGACTCCAGCTTTCGCCTGGGTGACGGGCTCGTTGGAATGCAGAGAACAGCCATGCCCGACATCCTGATCACCGAGTTCATGGACGGCCCGGCCGTCGCCATGTTGAGGGAACGCTTCGACGTCGCCTACCACCCGGACTTGCAGGACCGCCAGGAAGATATCCCGGCGCTGATGGCGGGGGTTAAGGGGTTGATTGTCCGGAACCAGACCCAGGTGCGGGGCGCCGTGTTGGAAGCGGCGGACAGTCTGCTCTGCGTCGGACGATTGGGCGTCGGCCTCGACAACATCGACATGGCGGACTGCGGGGCCCGCGGCGTTGACGTGTTCCCGGCGGCCGGCGCCAATTCCGACTCGGTGGCCGAGATGGCCATCGGGGCGCTGTTTGTCCTGTTCCGCGGATGCTATCACGTTACCGAAAAAACGCTGTCGGGAGAGTGGCCGCGCCAATCCCTGATGGGGTTTGAGGTGAACGGAAAAACCCTTGGCGTCGCGGGCTTCGGTTCTATCGGACGCGCGCTGGCCTGGCGGGCGAAAGGCGTTGGCATGAAGGTCGTCGCGTGGGACCCTTATGTCCCGGCCGATGCGGCGTCCTGGTCCGGCGCCGGCGTCGAGCGCGCGGCGACCATGGATGCGCTGCTGGCCGCCTCTGACGCCGTAAGCGTCCATGTTCCCCTGAACGGTGAAACCCGCGATTTGATTGACGCCAACGCCATCGCCAAACTGCGGAAGGGCGCGTTGGTGCTCAATCTCGCGCGGGGCGGCGTCGTGAACGAGGCGGATCTGGCTGCGGGTCTCAAAAGCGGCCACCTGGGCGGCGCGTTCCTGGATGTGTTCGATACGGAACCCTTGCCCGCCGGGAATATTTTCAAGGACGTTCCCAACCTGATCGTCACACCCCACGCGGGCGCCCGCACGGTCGAGGCGGAGACCCGCGTTTCCAATATGATCGCCAACGCTGTCGCTGATAGGGTGAGTTGAATAAGCATCACTGGAAGGAAGAAAACGAATGCCGCGACTCACCTTGGAGGACATGCGCGATCTGGCGGTTGCCGTTCTGATGAACTCGAACGTCTCGGCGGATAACGCAAAGTCCGTTGCGGAAGCCCTGGCCGCTGCGGAATTGGACGGTCTCGCCAGCCATGGTCTGTCGCGTCTGCCGGCCTACGCGGATCAAGCGAAAAGCGGCAAAGTGGATGGCCATGCGGCGCCGGTCGTTTCCAGGACGGCGGCGGCGTCGATCCGTGTTGACGCCAAATCCGGTTTCGCCTATCCGGCCATTCGATCCGGATTGGACGCCGTTGAGGGCGTCATCGGTGAAACGGGCGTCGCGGCCTGCGCGATCGGCAACTCGCACCACGGCGGGGTGCTGGGCCATCCCGTCGAGCGCATGGCCGAGAAGGGCCATGTGGCCCTTGGGTTCGCCAACTCGCCGGAAGCCATCGCGCCCTGGGGAGGTTCGCGCGCGATCTTTGGCACCAACCCCATTGCCTTTGGTTGTCCCCGCGAAAACGCCCCGGTGCTCGTGATTGACACGTCAATGTCCAAGGTCGCGCGCGGCAGGATCAAGCTGGCTGCGGACAAGGGCGAGTCCATCCCCGAAGGCTGGGCCGTCGATGGTGACGGGAACGCCACGACGGATGCGAGGGCGGCCATGTCCGGCTCGCTACTGCCCATGGGCGGCGCCAAGGGGGCGGCGCTCGTTCTAATGGTCGAAATTCTGGCGGCCAGTCTGACCGGATCCAACCACGGTTTCGAAGCGTCAAGCTTTTTCACGGACGACGGCCCGCCGCCGCATATAGGCCAGTTCTTCATCGTCATCGACCCCGCCAGGTTCGCGGGCGGCGCCGCGTTCGCCGAGCGCGTGGAAACCCTTATGACCGCTTATCTGGAGCAAGCCGGCGCGCGCCTTCCCGGACAACGCCGCCGCGGCCTTAGGAGGGAAGCCTTGAATGGCGGCGTTGAGGTGCCGGACGGGCTTTACAATGATCTCAAATCGCGCGCCGATGGCTGAGGACGCGCCCTTTGACGTCGCCGTCATCGGGGCCGGCGTTGTCGGCACCTGCTCCGCGCTTGCGCTCGCTAAGGCCGGCAAGCGCGTTGTCCTGATTGACCGGTTGCCGCCGGGTGAGGGGACGTCGTTCGGCAATGCCGGGCTGATTGCGGAATATTCTACGCTGCCGCAGATGGAGCCGGGGGTTCTGAGCCAAATTCCAAAGTGGCTGATGGATCCCCTGGGACCCTTGTCGCTGAGGTGGTCCCATGTTCCGCGAATGCTGCCATGGCTGGTGAAAATGGTTCTGAGCGCGAGGCCGGAGCCGTTTCGCAAAGGGGCGGACGCGCTGCGCATTCTGACCCAGGGGGCGGTTGACAAGCATTGGCGGTGGGCGCGCGAGTCCGGGTGCGCGGACTTGCTGGTTGATAAGCCGCTCTATTACGTCTACGGCTCCGAGGCGGCTTTTCGGAAAGCCAGACCCGGCATGGATTTGCGCCGAGAGCTTGGGGTTCCCGTCAAGCCCCTGGCGCCGGGAGAGATCAACGCCGTTGAACCGGCCTTGAGTCCCGATTACCGATGGGCCTATCTCATTCAGCTCCACGCCTTCTGTTTAAATCCGGGTGGATTGGTAAAAGCCCACGCCCGCTCGTTCCAGGCATTCGGCGGCCGCGTCATTGAGACGGAAGTCACCGGCGTCTCCGTAGACGAAGGCGGGGTTATGTTGCGGTTGGAAACCGGGACCATCAAGGCTGGACAGTTGGTCGTGGCCGCCGGGGCGTTCTCCGCGCGCCTGGCGGTCAAACTTGGCGACAGCTTCCCGCTGGATACCGAACGGGGCTATCACACGACCATTGCCGAGCCCGGCGTCAAGGTTGAAAACGCCCTGCTGGCCGGTGATTTGAAGTTCGCTATCACGCCGATGGAAATGGGACTTCGGCTGGCTGGGACCGTCGAATTGGCCGGTCTGGACGAACCGCCCAATTATGACCGGGCGAAGGCCATCGCGAAAGCCGCAAGCCGGGTCTTGCCGGGGCTGAAGACAAATGGCGATGGGGTTACGGAATGGATCGGTTACCGGCCCACGCTGCCGGATACGCTGCCTGTTATCGATCGCTCGCCCCGGAACGAGAGGGTCATTTACGCCTTTGGACATCAGCATATCGGTCTGACCACGGCGCCGCAGACGGCGCGCTGGGTCTCGGCGCTCATTCAGGGGCGGCGCCCCAATGAGGATATTTCGGCTTTCGCCGCCGACCGTTTCTGAGCGAGGGCGATACGCCAAACACCTGTAAAACAAGGCCGTTGGGCCAAGGCGTGGAAATTCATTGGACCTTGTGCGCCCGCGAACTCCGTGGCATTCTTGATCATGACAACTGGCTTGCTGGGATTGCCGCTTCGGCATTGGTGTTCAGCGGGCTCCCGGACCCCAATAACCATGACCTGGATCGCAAAAAACCGCCCAGCCGCGGCGCAAACCGGCGGCGACACGGCCCGGTCCCCATCGCGGGGACGGCGGCGGATTCTGCGGCGTTTGTCGAAAGCGGGTTTGGTGTTGGCGGCGGCTCCTTTGTCGGCTCCCTTCATCGTCAGAAGCTCCAAGGCCGAACGCGACACGCTCCGGCTTCTGATCTGGTCCGACTATCTTCCCAAGGCGTTCCAGGTCAAGTTCGAGGCCGATACGGGCATCCGGATCAATCACATCGGATATGGCTCGAACCAGGAACTGGTGACCAAGCTGCGGGCGACGCGGGGACGCGGATTTGATTTGGTGAGCCCCACCGCGGACCGGCGGGGGCTGTGGGAAAATCTAGATCTGCTCACGCCAATCGACATGAACTTCGCGCCGGCGCACCGCATCCAGCCGCGCATGCTCAAGATTGCCGAAAAGTTTTCCTGGAACGGTCGGCTCTATATGGTGCCGTTCGTTTGGGGGACGGAGGGGCTGGCCTGGCGGACGGATAAATGGACGCCCTCTCATGAAGAACTGAGTTTCGCCGATCTGTGGCTGCCGGAAATGCGGGGTCTCACCATGGGGCGGCCGCAGTCCATGATGGCCGGCGCCGGCCGTTTATTGGCGGCGCGAGGCGAATTGCCGCCCTTCGAGGAAGCCTACATGGATGAAGACAAGGCGCGCCGAATCTGGGATGGCGTTCTAAAGTTCATGTTGGACCATGTGCGGTGGCCGAAAGTGCTGTGGAACGATGCGGAAACGCAGGAGAGCGGGTTTACGAGGAACGGCATCGTTCTTGGCCAGACCTGGGACGGGCCGCCCATCCGGTTACGCCAGCGGGGCGAGCCGGTGAGGTATGCGGCGCCCAAGGAAGGCGCGTTCGCCTGGCTGGATGGCTTGGCCATTCCCAATGGGGCAAAGAATATGGGCACCATTCGTGCGTTCATTGATTTCGTCACTAGACCCGAGAATGGCGCCTTGCTCGCCAATTTAACCGGTTATAATTCCGTCGCCACGGGCGTGATGGCGTATCTGGATGAGCATCGCGAGAAATCGTTTAAGGAAGCCTATCCAAACGGCGCGCTGGACAACCTCTGGCCTTGGCCCCCGATGCCGGCATGGTATCCGGCGCTGCGGGACGGCTATCGGGACCGGTTCGTGGCCGCCGCCCGTGACGCTTAAGTCCGCGAACCTGCCCGCCGCGCCGATGTCCTTGTGTTTGCCGTCAACACCGCGTTCGGCCGCATCGGCGCCATGGTTTTGGAGAAGGTGTCCGATACCTGCGAGAGGGCGGCGGTAACCAGCGCCGCCTCACCGCCGGCTTCGCGGGCGGGCGATGCGTATTGAAGCGCGCGGGTGGCCTGAGAGACGGCTTCATTGTTAGTCTCGGCGCCTTTATCCGTGAAAAGACGAACGATCTCGTCAAAATGATTACAGGCCCGGGCATGACGCACCCGGTCCACTCGGATTTTTTATCCATGTGTCCCACACCACTGACTCCGGGCGCTGATCATGAAATGTTGATAGAGCTTTTATAACGGTGTTCCTCTGAATGTTCTTGTTTTGTCCATATCGCCCATTGCCCGGCCGCATTCGAGCCCTTGATTTCTCATCGGCGATGGGCGATTTATTTGGCGGCTCGTTCCGGCGGAACACTTGGTGCGAGACAGGCGTCCGCCGACTCATTCCTTTACATTGACGAGCCATATCAAGTATGGAGACATGCAGACATATGATGATGTTTCTACGTTTTCCGGTCCCCGCTTTTTCCGTGTTCCTGCTTCTGACCGCGATGCCCGCGAATGCGGGTGTCGATGACGGGACGGCTGACGCGCGCGCGCTTGTTGAAAACATGGCGGAGGTAGTGGTCTCCTCGCTGACGGTTAGAGACATTTCCCGAGACGTCCGCCGCGAACGTTTCAGGGACCTGATTGATAGGTATTTCGCCGCTAAACTGATCGCGCGTTTTGTGCTGGGGAAACCGAATTGGCGAAAAGCCACGAAAGAACAGCGGAAAACCTACATCACGCTGTTTGAACAAATGCTTGTTGAGCGCTATGTGGACGCTTTCGCGAATTATTCCGGCGAAACGCTGGATGTGAATAGCGTCGATGCGCGTTCCGAGCACGACTTCTTGGTTAAAACTGATTTGAAACAGCCGGGCGCCAAACAACCCGTTGAGGTAAAATGGCGGGTTTTACGCCGTGAAAAGAATGGAAAGCCGATCTACAAAATCGTCGATATCTTGGTGAATGGACTGAGCATGTCTGTGACGCAGAGAAAAGAATTTGGTTCGATCATCAAGAACAACGGCGACTCCATTGGCGTTCTGCTCGATAAAATGCGCGAAAGCATTGCAAAGTCTCAGTCTCAAGCGAACTGACGCTTCTTGGACAAACCGATCCTGAGACCTCCGCAAAGGAGGCCTGATTGACAATTCAAGCCGCCTCCGTGGAGACGCCGTCCGGCAAGGACGCCGCATATGAGAACTTTCCGGTCGGATCGTTTCTCCTGCCTGCGCGCCTGCGGTCTCATATCGCGGTGTTCTATCGTTTCGCCCGCGCCATTGACGACATCGCGGACGGCATGGACATATCGCCGGACGAGAAAATCGTGCGCCTTCGGAAATTCGAAGAGGCCGTCACCGGCGTCGGAGCGGGGGCTGAAGACCCTGCCTACGAAACCGGCCACCGAATGCGGCGCTCGCTGTTGGAAATGGGCGTGACGGCCCAGCATTGCGTGGATTTGATTGACGCCTTCAAGCAGGACGCCGTAAAGGGCCGCACCGCCGATTGGGATGATCTCATGCGCTACTGCATCCGCTCGGCGGCGCCTGTTGGGCGGTACTTGATCGACCTGCACGGTGGGTCGGAGGACGGCTATGGGCCTTCAGACGCGCTTTGCAGCGCGCTGCAAGTGATCAATCACCTTCAGGACTGCCGGGAAGATTACCGCGAGATGGACCGGGTATACCTGCCCAGTGATTGGTTGGCGGACGCCGGGACGTGCGTGGAGGCGCTGGAAGCGCCGCGAGCATCGCGGGAAATCCGCCGTGTCCTTGATCGCTGTTTGGATGGGACGGAGTCGCTCTTACGAGAAGCCGAGGCCCTGCCAACCGGCGTTTGTTCGAAACGGCTCGCCATTGAGTCTGCGGCCATCATAGAGATCGCCTGGGCGTTGGCGGGAAAGCTCCGGCGTGAAGATCCGCTGGCGGGCCGCGTCGCGCTGTCCAAGGCGGGTTACGCATGGTGCGCCGTCAAGGGCGTGATGCGCGTGTTGCTGGGCCTGAAACCCGCGCGGCGCTAGGAAAGCCGCTGTTCTATCTGGCTCTTCCGACCGGCGTTATCTGGATCGTTCCGCTGTCCGCCCGCGCCGCGCCGCAACGGCCAAGGGGGAGCCGGCGGTGTCCGCGCGCGATTACCGGAAAACCTGCGAAAAGCGGTTGGGCGGGCAAGCTCTGGGTTGTTCATCAAGGCGCCAAGGCCGCGAAAATCCATGCGTCTGATGCGGAATTGCCGCCGCCTGTCGCTGGAATTCTCCATACCCACATGATTGTTTCCCCGGCGTTGAGTCATTGGCGGGGACGGGATGGAGCCTGGAAAAGGCGGACATGCTCAAAAGGCGAGGGGGGCATGGTTGAATGGCGGCCTCAGAACCTCCGTGACGCGAGGCGGCCGCTCGTGTATTCCTGCGCGCCATGATGGACGGTGGAACTCCCATGCGGCTCGACCCGGAAGCGGCCGAACGGCGCATTGACGATATTGTCAAGGCGTCCGGAACGTCATTTTACTGGGCCATGCGGTTCTTGCCCGAACATAAGCGCCGGGCCATGTTCGCGATTTACGCCTTTTGCCGTGAAGTGGATGACATCGCCGACGAGCCGGCGCCGCTACCCGATAAGATTGCCGGGTTGAAGCGCTGGCGGGCGGAAATCGACGTTCTCTATCAAGGACGGCCGGGCGATCCCATCACGGTGGCGCTCAAGCCCAAGATCGAGGCGTTCAACCTTCACGCCGAGGATTTTATCGCCGTCATCGACGGAATGGAGATGGATGCGGCGGAAATCCTTTCGATTGCCGATGTCGAGGAACTGGAGCTTTACTGTGATCGCGTCGCTTGCGCCGTGGGCCGGCTCTGTTGCGGGGTGTTCGGCCTGGACCGTCAGACTGGCGAACGCTTGTCGTTCGCGCTTGGGCAGGCGCTGCAATTGACCAACATTCTGCGCGATGTGGCCGAGGATGCGGCGCGGAACCGTCTTTACATCCCCATCGCCGAGCTTCGCCGTCATGGAATCATCGAGACCGATCCGGACAAGGTGGTTACGGACGGGAACCTGCCCGCTGTTCTTGGTGATTTGGCTGTCCTGGCCGGTAAACGGTTCTCCGAGACGGAAGATATCCTGAGGACCTGCGACAGGCGGTTGGTCAAACCGGCCATTATGATGAAGGCGGTCTACGGTCGGATTTATGACGCCATGATGGCGCGCGGCTGGGAAAGGTTTGACGAGCGGGTTGGGCCGTCGAGGCCCATGAAGCTTCTGTTGGCCGTCCGCCACGGATTATTCTGAGCACCCCATGTCTGGCCGCGTTCACGTCATCGGCGCCGGTTTGGCGGGGTTATCCGCCGCCGTCCGCTTGACGGAGGCGGGACACCGGGTCTCGCTTTATGAAGCCGCCGGACACGCTGGCGGACGATGCCGGTCATTCTATGACGAGGCGCTCGGGCGGCGCATTGATAATGGTAATCATCTGGTTCTTAGCGGCAATACGGCTGTCCATGGCTTTGCGGAGACCATTGGCGCGGACCGTCCGTTCAATATCCCTAACCGCGCTGAATACCCTTTCGTCGATGTCCGGACGGGCGAACGCTGGACCGTGCGGCCGGATAGCGGGGTCATTCCTTGGTCCGTGCTGTTCGGATGGGGACGGGCGCCGGGGTCCAGCTTGAGTGATTACATCAAGGGATTGCGCCTTGCCCGCGCGAAGCCCGAGGACACCATCGGCGGTCTGCTATGTGACGCTGGCGCTCTTTACGAGCGATTCTGGGAACCCTTGGCCGTCGGGGTGACGAACACGCCTTGTGATCAAGCGTCAGCGGCCTTGCTTTGGCCGGTCATGCGCGAGACCTTTGGACGGGGTGAGGCGGCCTGTCGTCCAGCCATAGCGCGCAAGGGCTTGTCGGAAGCCCTTGTTGATCCGGCGATCGCCTGGCTGGGGGAACGGGAGGCGGAGATTCATTTCAACAAGCGTGTTCGCGCTCTTGAGATTGACGACAAAAGGTGCGCCGCTCTGGTGTTGCCGGAAGAAGAGATAGAACTGGGAAAAGACGACGCGGTGGTGTCCGCTTTGCCATCCTGGGTGTTGAGCGGCCTTGTTCCCTCTCTCGACCTGCCGACTGACGCCCATGCCATTGTCAATGCGCACTTCCTTTTGCCGGAAGAAGGCGAGCCGCTCCATTTGATCGGGGCGGTCGGGGGGCAATGTCACTGGGTCTTTAAGCGCGGCGACCTGGTTTCGGCGACGGTTAGCGCCGCCGATGCGTTGGCGAGGCGGTCCGCCGGCTATATTGCCGGCGCGTTGTGGTCTGAAGTCCGGCTTATCCTCGATTTGGGAGACGATGCGCCGTTGCCCGCATACCGAGTTGTTAAAGAAAAACGCGCGACGTTTTCTCAAACGCCCGTTGCGGTCAAAAAGCGCCCGGGCGCGGTGACGAACTGGGAAAACCTCTTTCTTGCGGGGGATTGGACGGATACGGGCCTGCCCGCGACCATTGAAGGCAGCCTTGTCTCGGGTAGCATTGCCGCGAGAGCGGTAACCGGCTATGTGTCTAAACCTTGAAAAACAATGCGGCATTTGCGAAAAAGCGCGGCTTAAGCCTCATGATCACTTCTGACGCTGTTGAGTTCCATTGATTTCTTAGAGTCGTTCACCTGGAAACCGTGACTGATTAGCATGTTGGAAAGCGCCCCGACCGCGGATCATACCTCTCCCGTGGCCGCTGACGTTCTCGTCGATGAAACGATCGGCGAGGCCCGCTCGTGGATTAAGGAGAACCAAGCCGAGGACGGCCACTGGGCGTTCGAGCTTGAGGCCGACGCAACAATTCCCGCTGAGTACGTTTTGCTCAACCATTTCCTGGGCGAGCCGAATGACGTGTTGGAACGGAAGATCGGCGTCTATCTGCGACGGGTTCAAGGCAAGCACTGCGGCTGGCCGCTGTTCCGCGGCGGTGATTTTGATCTGAGCGCCTCCGTTAAGGCTTATTTCGCTCTCAAAATCATTGGTGACGACATCAACGCGCCGCATATGGTGGAAGCCCGAAAGGCGATTTTAGAGGCGGGCGGGGCCTCGAAAGTTAACGTCTTCACGCGCATCACGCTGGCTCTGTTCGCCCAGGCGCCCTGGCGCGCCGCGCCGGTTATCCGGCCGGAAGCCATTCTGCTGCCGCGTTGGGCGCCGTTCCATATCGATAAGGTGTCTTATTGGTCACGGACGGTGATGATCCCACTGTTCGTGCTGGCGGCCTTGAAGCCAGTGGCCGAGAATCCGCGGAACGCCGATATCCAGGAACTGTTCCTGTCCGATCCCTTCGCGGAGAAAGACTTTCAAACAAATCCGACGGGCCATCCCATCGGGACGGTCCTGCTGGGCCTGGACCGCGTGGCTCGCCTGGCGGAACCGCTGATCCCGAAAAAAATCGAGCAAATCGCCATTGACCGCTGCATGGTCTTTGTCAAAGAACGCTTGAACGGCGAGGACGGATTAGGCGGCATCTTCCCGGCCATGGCCAACGCGGCGATGGCGTTTCATATCCTGGGCTATCCCAAGGATGATCCGGACTTCGTCATCACCCGGAAATCCATTGATAAGCTGCTGATCGTCAAGGACGACGAGGCCTACTGTCAGCCGTGCCTGTCTCCCGTGTGGGACACCTCGCTCAGTATGCATGCGTTGATGGAGTCGGGCGTGGGCGTTGACGACGAGATGGTGGAACGCGCCGCCGGTTGGTTGACCGGCCGCCAAATCCTGGACGTCAAGGGCGACTGGGCCGCAAAAGCGCCGGACGCCCGCCCTGGCGGCTGGGCGTTCCAGTATTGGAACGATCATTATCCAGACGTTGACGATACGGCTGTCGTTATTATGGCGCTGCACCGCGCCGACCCGGAACGATACAAAGAAGCCATTGACCGGGGCGCCGAATGGATATTGGCCATGCAGTCTTCCAACGGCGGTTGGGGGGCGTTCGACGTCGATAACACGGCATTCTATCTAAACCACATTCCGTTCGCTGATCACGGAGCGCTGTTGGACCCGCCAACTTCCGACGTCAGCGCTCGCTGCGTCGGGATGTTGGCGCAATTGGGGTATGACCGGAATCATCCAGCCGTACGCCGCGGCGTCGATTTTCTGAAATCGGAACAGGAAGAAGACGGGTCCTGGTTTGGCCGCTGGGGTACGAACTACGTTTACGGGACCTGGTCCGTGCTGACGGCGTTGAACGGCGCCGGCGAGGACATGTCTCAGCCCTATATTCAGAAAGCCGTTGCCTGGCTGAAGTCCCGTCAGCGCGCGGACGGCGGCTGGGGCGAGGACGGCGGCAGCTATTGGGAAGAAACAAGAGATTTAGTCAAGGACTCCACGCCGTCCCAGACCGCCTGGGCCTTACTGGCCTTGATGGCGGCTGGTGAAATCGACGGCGGCGAGGTAAAGCGAGGTGTCGATTACCTGCTCGCCCACCCGCGCGATGGCGGGAAATGGGAAGAAGAGTTGTTCAACGCGGTCGGCTTTCCCAAGGTGTTCTATATCACCTATCACGGATATAGCGCGTTCTTCCCGCTTTGGACATTGGCGCGGTATCGTAATTTAAAGCGCTCCAACACCAAACGTCCAACCCACGGCATTTGAGACCGCGGCCGCATCCTTGGCGCAACTTGCTGTCATCTGCGGGGTTAAGCGGGAAGCGCTCGCGGCGCTCAAGGGTTGTCTTGATATTTCGCTCCTGATCTATGTAACGGGCGCCCGGGGCGGGCGCGGGGGCGAGTTGGCCCGTTCCGCCATTCGAGAAGGCGCGGAGGGTCTGATCAGCTTTGGAACGGCGGGCGGACTGGATCCGTCATTGAAGCCCGGTGATCCGATTATCCCGAATTCCGTGAGAACGCCCCTTGGCCGGGATATTCCCTGCGATATGGAGTGGATGAAATCGCTTCGCCGGCGGATGGTTGGTGAAGGACCGGCCCTGGAGACCGAATATCAAGTTTTCGGCTCTCAGCGCCTGATCGATACGCCTGCGAAGAAAGCAAACCTTTTCACGGGTACGGGCGCGTCCGCCGTCGATATGGAAAGCCATGAAATCGCCGAAGCGGCGCGCGCCGAGGGTGTGCCGTTCGTCGTTGCCCGCGCGGTGTCGGACACCAGCGGCACGGCCATTCCGGAATGGGTCGGCGCCGCCGTTGGCGGCCGCGGCCAAGTGCGCGCGTTCAGTCTCATAGGCGGGCTGCTGACCCATCCGGGAGATTTCGGGGCGTTAATACGCCTTGGCCGCGAAAGCGGCCCGGCCTTTCAGACCCTAGGCCGCATGGCCGGCGTGCTGATCCCCGCCTTCGCCGCGAGCCGCTAGGCGCTCTTTCGCTTCCCGCCCGGCCAACTGCTCGGTTCGGGTTTTTACCAGACCCTCGAATACAAACCGGGCCGGGCGCTGGTTTGACATATCGATCTCGGGCGCCATGGGACCATCGGTTCTAGGCCCGCGCAGAAACACACCCAGCGCTTTCAGCGGACTCTTCACCGTGTCGTTCACGGCCGTCGGTTCGTAACCGCAGTGCACCATGCACTCGGCGCATTTTTCATAGTTTCCGGTGCCGTAGATTTCCCAGTTGGTCTCGTCCATCAACTGAGAAAAACTGTCCGCATAGCCCTCGCCCAGCAGATAGCAAGGCCGCTGCCATCCGAAGACATTACGGGTCGGGTTGCCCCAAGGTTGACATCTGTATTCCTGGTTGCCGGCCAGATAGTCGAGAAACAGGGCCGACTGGCTAAAGCGCCATTTTTTGGCGCCCGGCTTTTTGAAGATGTCGCGGAACAGTTGCTTCGTGCCTTGACGGTTCAGGAAGTGTTCCTGGTTGGGTGCGCGCTCGTACGCATAACCCGGCGAGACCGTGATGCCCGCGATATCCAGATCGTGGATGCAGAAATCAAAAAATTCGGCGGCTTCATCCGCCGACATCTGATCGAACAGCGTGCAGTTCACGTTAACCCGGAAACCGCGTTTCTTTGCCTCGCGGATGGCCTCGACCGCCTTGTCGAAGGCGCCTTCCTGATCGACGGCCTTGTCGTGATGGTCCTTCATGCCGTCCAGGTGAACGGAGAAAGTCAGATAAGGCGTCGGGGTGAACAGGCCGAGCTTCTTCTTGAGTAAAAGGGCGTTCGTGCAGAGATAGACGAATTTCCCGCGAGCCGTGATACCCTCGACGATTTCCTTGATATCCTTATGGATCAGCGGCTCGCCGCCGGGGATGGAGACGATCGGCGCGCCACACTCGTCCACTGCCCGCAAGCATTCTTCAACGCTCAAGCGTTTGTTCAGGATATCATCCTCATAATCAATCTTGCCGCAGCCCGGGCAGGCCAGATTACAGCGGAACAGCGGCTCAAGCATCAGGACCAGCGGGTACTTATCGTTTCCCTTGATGCGCTGCTTCATGATGTAAGCGCCGACGCGAGCTTGCTGAATAAGAGGCACGCCCATTCTAAGAAATCTCCTGTTGGAAAAAGGACGCCGGATCAATCGCCGGCGGCGCCCGGTTGCGCCAGCTCTTTCGGCAGTTTAAAGACGATGTTTTCCTCGACGCCATCCAGGTTCTTGAAGGTTGCCGCACCCAATTTGCCGAGGGCCGTGATCAATTCCTGAACCAATTCTTCAGGCGCGGACGCCCCTGCGGTAATGCCGATGCTGTCGGCGTTTCTCAACCATTCCTCATTGAGCAGGCTGGCGTCGTCGATTAAATAGCTGGGCACGCCGGACTCCGCGCCGATTTCGCGCAGCCGGTTGGAGTTCGATGAATTCTTGGCGCCGACAACTAACAGCACGTCCACTTTTTCAGCCAGGTTGCGGACTGCTTGTTGGCGGTTTTGCGTCGCATAGCAGATGTTTTTCACATCCGGGCCAACGATCTTGGGAAACCGGTTTTGCAGCGCGGTGATGGTGTCGCGGGTTTCATCGACGCTCAAGGTGGTTTGCGTGACGTAAGCCAGCATCGACGGATCGCGAACTTCCAGGACCTCGACGTCCCCGGGGGTTTCCACCAGGAGGACGCCGCCGGGAATCCGGCCTTGAGTGCCTTCGACTTCCGGGTGGCCCTGGTGACCTATCAAGATGACTTGACGGCCTTTCTCGGTGTGGTTCTGGCCTTCCTTGTGGACCTTGGAGACCAGCGGGCAGGTCGCGTCAATCACCGGCAGGTCGCGATGCTTGGCTTCTATCTCGACCGCTTCGGCGACGCCGTGCGCGCTAAAGATCGTAATGGCGCCGTCCGGTACGTCGGAGACCTCCTCGACGAAGACCGCACCTTTGGCGCGCAGCGTTTCGACCACGCGTTTGTTATGAACGATCTCGTGACGGACGTAGACGGGCGGTCCATGAATTTCAAGCGCCCGTTCGACGATTTCGATGGCGCGTTCCACGCCAGCGCAAAAACCCCGTGGATTAGCCAAAAGAACGTCAATCGACTTTGCCATGCGCGTGCCTGACCTTGTGTTGCTCTCTCCGGCAAGATCGCCGTTCGAAGAGAATTTGCCGGCGAACCGGTAATCGTGCCGGTCTATGACGTCACGTCGCGGCGCCGGCGAACCCCAAGGGCCGCTTGCCTGTATCAGCATGAGTGCGGGAAAATAATAATTTTTTTCGAAAAATTAAAGAGGAGATTGCTCGAACGTGAACCGGTTTATCCCTGAAAATCCAGGATTTTGGTTTGTATACAATGCGGTCCCGCGCGCCGCGCGCGGGCAAATCGGGAGAGTTTCCAAGAACGACATTGTGAAGAGTTGGCCCGTTTTCTATAAGCTGTGAAGCAGGTTTTCTCTCAAGCTTATGGGATCCAGGCATCCGTGAGCGGCGCATCTTCCCGGTACGATCATCAAATCGCGGAATTTGTCGGCGCCGTCGGGCGGCGCGCGTGGCTGGTCATGATCTGCGCCGGGTTATTAACCCTATTAGCTGTGGCGTGCTTGGTGACAAGCTTTAAGATTAACACGGACACCGAACAGCTTCTTTCGTCTGAACTTTCCTATCGCCAAAACAACGCCGCCCTGGATGCGGCCTTTCCCGCGTTTGAGGAAAGTGTGGTGGTGGTGCTCGACGCGGACAACCCGGACCGTCTGGAGGATGCGGCGCTTGAGCTAATCGACGCCCTCAAGCAAAGGCCCGACGCCTTTCTGGCCGTTTTGGATCCGATGTCCGAGCCCTTTCTGAACCGGAATGGCTTGTTTCTTCTCAGCGTCGAGGAGTTGGACGCTCTGTCTGTGCGCCTGGCGGAAGCGCAGCCTTTTCTGGCGAGCCTTTGGGCGGACACCTCCATCGCCACGTTATTCTCGTTGCTGGCGGATGCGTTGGAGCAAGCCGCGGATGGCGGGCGGACGCCCGCTCCGCTGGGACTGATGCTGACCGGCGCCGCGGATGTCATTGAGCGTCTAGCCGCCGGTGAGGACGCCACGTTGTCCTGGCGTAACCTGCTGGACGGCGCAGAGGCGCCGTCGCGGCGTCTGATTCTGGTGGACCCGGTGCTTGACTACGGTTCGCTCAATCCCGCGAGAAAAACCCTGGCGGCGTTGCGGGAGATTCGCGCGGACAAGGGCTGGGACGGTTCCGGCGCCGTTACCGCGCGGTTCACGGGAAAGGCGGCGTTGAAGCAGGACGAACTCCGCAGCGTCCGGGACGGCCTCGGCCTCGCGGGAGGGGTGTCGTTCTTGCTCGTCACAACGCTGCTGTTTTTCGGATTGGGCTCGGCGCGTCTGGTCTTGAGTGTTCTGACCACACTGGTTCTTGGGCTCGTTTGGACGGCGGCCGCGGCCATATTGCTGGTTGGACAATTGAACTTGATATCCGTCGCCTTCGCCGTTTTGTTCCTGGGGATCAGCGTCGATTTCGGCATACACTTCTGTTTACGGTTTCGAGAGAGGCAAATCGCGGGAGATCCGGTCGGCCAGGCCCTGGCGCACGCGGCCGACGGATTAGGCGGCGTGCTGAGTCTCTGCGCTTTGACGGCCGCGATCGCGTTCTATTCGTTTTTTCCGACCGCTTACGTGGGGCTGGCGGAACTTGGGGTAATCGCAGGAACGGGTATGTTTATCGCGCTCGCGGCGAATTTCACCGTGCTTCCAGCCATGATCACGCTGTTGCCGCCATCCACTGAAAGAGGGAAGTTTGTAAAGAAAGAGCCTGACGGTTGGGGTTTTGCTGGAAAGATTAATCGCTTGGCCCGGCGCTCGCCCCGCGGCGTCGTTGCGGGCGCGCTTTGCTTGTCGGTTATCGCAGCCTTTGCCGTACCCCATGTCCGGTTCGATTTTGATCCGTTGAACCTGAAGGAACAGGGAACGGAGTCCGTCTCCACTCTGCTGGAGTTGGCGGATGACAAGCGGACGACGCCCTATATCGCCGAAGTTCCGGCGCCGGACCTGGAGGCGGCCCGGGCGCTGGCGGAAAGGTTGGACCTATTGAAGGAGGTTGCCGCGACGGTGACGCTGTCCCGTTTCCTGCCCGGTGATGAAGTCGGCGAGAAAACCGAAATCATCGGTGATTTAGCGTTTCAAATGGCGCCGTCGTTGCCCGACGGCGGAGGGAGGCCGGCTTTTGACGCAACGAAAACTATGACGGCTGTGGCGACTCTCTTGAGTGCTCTCGACCGCCTGGTTTCCTCGGGGGCGGGCGATTCGGATTTACGCCAAGCCTCGGACCGGGCGGCTAAGGCTCTTCGCGGAATCGACGAGGCGGCGCTGGAAACCCTGAATGACGCATTGATCGGTGGATTTCCCAGGCGGGCCGCAGCCCTGCGGCGGTCCCTGGATGCGGAGCCTTTTGGAGTCGGGGACCTGCCGGCGATTGTCCGAGAACAGTATCTGTCTCCCGGCGGCGCGGCGCGTGTTCAGGTCTACCCGGCCCAAGACCTCCGCAATCCGGCCCACCTGGAATCGTTCGTCGAGGCTGTGGGGCGGGCCGCGCCGGCCGCGACGGGGACGCCCTTCATTATTCGCGAGGGCTCCAGGGAAGTGCGGACTGCGTTCCAGACGGCTTTCACGCTGGCTGTCGCGGTGATCTTTTTATTGTTGCTTGTGGTGACCCGGAGTCCGCGGGACGCGATGATCATTTTCGCGCCGTTGATTTTGGCGGCGTTGCTGACGACCGCGGTGGTCGTGATTTTCGGTCTGGCGTTTAATTTTGCCAACATCATCGTGTTGCCGCTGTTGTTCGGGCTCAGCGTGGATTACGGCATTCATCTGGTTTTCAGAGAACGGGAGGAAATCGCGAGGACCGGCGGGACGGGACGGCGCGGCGCCTTCGCCACATCGACGCCAAAGGCGGTTCTGCTAAGCGCGCTGACGACCATTGGGTCGTTCGGGTCGATTGCGCTTTCGGCCCATCCGGGGACGGCCAGCATGGGACTTCTGTTGATGATCGCCATTTCGTTGACGCTCCCATGCACCCTGGTGGTGTTGCCCGCGTTGCTGGAGCTAAGGCGTCTTTGAAGGCGCGCCTATTCCGTAAGCGCGGTGTTCGTTCCGTCGCGAAGCAGGGCCGTGAGGGCGTCCAGTCCTTGAGAGACCGGATTCTTGAATTCCGACTTTTGTTTGGACAATTGGCTGATCGTGGCCGATCCCCGTTTTATGAGGACGTCGTATATGCCCCAGCCTTCTTTGCCCTCAATCATCAGGTAGGTAAAGGTCACGGGCCTGGCGTTGGGCGAGAAGAGCCTGGTTTCCACCAGTTCCGAACCTTTGCGGGGACCGGGGCTTACCTTGATCGTTTGAAAGCTGTGGCCATCGAATTTTTTGAAGTTCGCCGCGTAATTGCCTATTGTCCAGTCCCGAAACGCGGCGCTCAAGGCGGCCTTTTCTTGTGGCGCCCCTTTGCGCCAAGCCGCGCGCCCCGTGGCGCCGCGAAGGGTGAGATCCAAAAGGAACGCTTCGTCTATAATGGGGCTTAGGCGCTGAAAACGTTCCTTAACTCCAAGCGTCCCGCCAGCCTTCATGGTGTCCAGCAGACCCTGGTGAAACATTTCAACGACGGCTTTGGCGCTTTTCCGGTCCTTGGATGCCTCGACCGAGTGGGGCGCGAGGAGGAAGAGAACGGCTAGGCCGAAGACGAATGACAAGGCAAGCATGGGCAGGGCTTGGCGAGGGATCATCTTTTCGTGCTCTCCGTCAAGTGGCTGGATCACCGGAAGTCTATCGGTGATTCGAGTGATTAAGGCGATTCGGGCGATTAAAAGGTAATCATTTTGGTCTGCCGGGCGGGACAACCCAGAAAGCAGGAAAAAAGGGCGGAGCAATTGCGGAATCATGCATTGAATTCACTTAACGAAGCCAATCACGTTACGTGAAAGCGGGTAACCGTGCCGGGTCGTCATCAAAAGATTCACATCGGGCGCGTCATGCCGCCGCGCCCGAAAAAATAATCGTGAAATTGGTTTTTTTGCGTGACGCCGTCTTGCAGGATGCCTCACCATCTCATATTACTGTAGCTGGAGTGAAGAAATCAAAAAACGTCACGGACGTGGAGGTCCCTTGCGCCTCGTGCGCCTGGCGAGGCGTTCTCGGTCTGATCGTCGAACGTACAGTGTGTCTTCGTGCGCCGGAGAAAGCTAAAGAATAGAGGATATGGTTCGCAATCGCCGTTTCGCATCGTTGTTTTTTTCAGCCGCGCTCATTTTCGCGATAAGCACGATAAGCACGTCCGCCGTGTTCGCAGAAGATGTTTCGGACTCCGGCGTGCTGCCCGATCAAGATTTGCGCCTTTACGCGCAGTCCGATGAAAACGATGCGAACGATCCTCTGGAAACGGTGAACCGGGCTGTTTTTGGTTTCAACGATGTGTTTCAGGACAGTTTTCTCGGACCGATCGCCCGTTTCTACAACGAAACCATCCCCGTCAATGGGCGTTTGGCGGTTTCCAACACGTTTAAAAACGCCGCCGCTCCGATCACATTTGTCAATGACGTATTGCAACTGGAAGTGGATCGGGCGCTAATCACGCTAACCCGGTTTTTCCTGAACACGACTGCGGGCATGGGCGGTATGGCGGACTTCGCCGCTGAAATCGGTCTAAAGCCGCACAGGGAGGACTTTGGTCAGACCCTCGGCGTTTACGGAATTGGGGAAGGCTTCTATCTCGTTTTACCGATTCTGGGTCCGTCGAACCCGCGTGACGCGCTGGGCAAGTTGTTTGTCGATAGCTTTTTCAACCCGCTCGGGCTGTATCTTGATAATATTGACAAGGAGGCCATTCGCTATGGCCTGGCCGCGACCGGGGGATTCCTGGAATTCGCCGATTTCATTGACGAATTTGAACGGCTTCGCGTGACGTCCGTGGATTACTATGCGGCCGTTCGAAGCCTGTATCGTCAGCAGCGGGCGTCTGAAATCGCCAACGGCGACGACATCGGCCTTCCGCCTATTCCAGATTTTTCGCCGGGACTTAATGAATATCCAGACCCGGCTGGGGGGGAACCTCTGGCGTCAGCGGAAGGCGGCCGGATCGTGAAGTAGACTGGCTTAAGTAGACTGGCTTTGCGGTTTTGTTGAGCATTCGCCGTCTGGCGGCGGCGTTATTTGACGCGCCCTTTCTCATTTGTTAGATTTTTCAAGGATAGCGCCCGTTATGGGGCTGTCCGGCGCGCCGGTCGCAGTCGGGAAATTGATGCGTCTTGGGCGCGCCGCCGATCCGCATATTGCTTCCAAAGGAGGATATGACGATGACATGTCTTTTCGCACAACATTCGTTCCCAAATGGAGATGACCGGTTTCCGGATGCTGATCACGCGGCTGTGTGATCCAATTGCCATAAGGCTGCCGTAATCTCCGCATAATCAAAGCCAACAGGTAAAAACACGGCGCCTTGAGCGCCGCTTGAATAGGGAACAGAAAATGAGCTCCATCTCCTTGCCCGTCGTGCCGGCCGAAAACGGTTTAAGCCAATATTTCCGGGAAGTTTGGACCTTTCCGATCCTGGAGAAAGAGGAAGAACAATTGCTTGCCGTGCGCTGGGTTGAGAACGGCGACGTGGACGCCGCGCACCAGCTGGTGACCTCGCACCTTCGCTTAGTCGCCAAAATCGCCATGGGCTATCGCGGCTACGGCCTGCCGATGGCGGACCTGGTGTCTGAAGGCAATATCGGTCTGATGAAGGCCGTGAAGAAATTCGATCCGGATCGCGGATTCCGCCTGTCCACCTACGCCATGTGGTGGATCAAGGCCGCCATCACCGAATACATTCTGAAGTCCTGGTCGCTGGTCAAAATGGGCACCGTCGCGTCTCAGAAGAAGTTGTTCTTCTCCTTGCGGAGCTTGAAGGGACGCTTGAAGATTCTGGATAACGGCGAACTCGACCCTTCGGAAGCAAAGCGGTTGTCGGACGAAACTGGCGTCTCGCCGGAAGACATCACGTATATGAACCGCCGGATGGCCGCGCGGGACTTTTCGTTGAACGCGCCCATGAGCCAGGAAGACGACGGCGCGGAATTCCAGGACGCCTTGGAAGATGATCGTCTGTCACCCGAGGCGACGTTTGGGGAGGAAGAAGAGATGTCCCAGCGCCGCGCCATGTTGGCGAACGCCTTGTCCGAGTTGCCGGAGCGGGAGCGTCACATCTTGACGGAGCGCCGTCTGAGCGACGACCCGTCAACGCTGGAGGATTTAGGCAAAGTCTATGGTATTAGCCGTGAGCGGGTCCGTCAGCTTGAGAATCGGGCCTTCGATAAGGTGAAGAAGTTCATCCTGGGCCCCGAGCCGAATGCTCAGCCGGCCTAGCGCGGTCCGAACTCCGAATCTTTGACGGACCCCTTTCGAGGGGGTCCGTTTTCGTTTGGAAGCGTCAGTTTAGGCGGAACTCGCCCTCCGCAAGCCGGAATTCTTGAGGTTTCAATAATTCGGATGAGGCAACGGTGACGGCGACCAGAGGACCTTCCAGAGTGTGTTGCCAAAAATCCAAAAACTTGCGGAGTTCCGGAAATTTCGGCGCAAGGTCCAATTTCTGCCAAACGAACTCTTGTAGGATGGCCGGGTAATCAGGTAACCGATAGGTGATCTCAGCCGTCGTCAGGCGATATCCCCGAAGGCGGAGTTGAAAGTCGGTGGGGGCCTCTCCAAGGGTGTTTTTCTTCGAATATGTCATGCGAAACCTCATATCTATCTTATCACCGCTCCGTATATTTCACGGATACAGCTTGTTAATTTTGACAGCACTTTTTGCCAGTCTCAATAAATTAGTAATATCAGCGGGTTGGCAGTTTTCCTCATGGAATGCTGCTAATTGTCGGGCGTGCTTCATCGGCAATGAAAATGAGCGGACGCCGAAACAGGAACCGCTTTTCCGTCTTTTTGTCCCGAATCGCATGATTTTTGGCCGCCGCTTCGGCCTTTCCGGCGGCGGAAATGGTCGTCGCGGCTGTCTTGATCCAGACGTTGAACCGGCCCGCCCGGCGCCTGTGGCGGAGGCGGACCAGCGCTTGACGACAGATCCCGGCAACGGAATTTTGAGATTGTTCGTGATCGCTCATCAATGTTTGGCGCTTGGAAAATGCGTTCCGAATCGCCGAACCCAGGCGCCGTTTTCATGGGCGGGACCTGTTCGCCACCCGGCCGGCGTCATGACCGCGGCCCGGCTTTCCAGCCGGATGGGGAAAGAGGCGCCGGCCTGGTCCGTGTGGCGGCGACGCAATGACCTTCTTGACGCGTCGAGCCAATTAACTCAAATTAAGAAGATTGATACATATGATCCAAGACAATTGTCGGAACGATCCGATAAAACCCTGCCATCGTTATCTGTATTGACCGGAGTGTGGTGTTAACCTTTTTTATTGTGGTAAGTATTTGACTTGGGTGGAACTAATCTTCTAAGTGGTCTCGCGGAAACTAATTAAGTTGTAAGTTTCAATTTGTTCCGGCCCGGCGCGGGATTTCGTTGGAGTGCTGACAAAATGCCGAAAGTAACATGGCGTTACGGCTGAAATTTTGGGGAGTTCGAGGCAGCATTGCCTGTGCGACGCCGCAGCATATGAAGTATGGCGGCAACACCAGTTGTATCGAAATTGATACTGGTGCGCATCGCTTTGTGCTGGATGCCGGGACAGGCCTTCGCGGATATGGGCAGTCGTTCATGGATTCGGATATCAAGGATAGCCATATCCTGCTGACTCATACCCATTGGGACCATATTAGTGGTTTTCCCTTCTTTGAGCCGGCCTATGATCCGGAGCGCTCCTTTCACATTATGGCGGGTCATCTAAAAGGTCAGGGGCAGGGAGGAATTGAGAACGTCCTATCGATCCAGATGCACAACCCGATGTTTCCCGTGCCTTTGGAAGCCATGCAGGCCCGACTCAGATATGAGGACTTCGAGGCTGGTGAAAGTTTCAAGCTGAATGACGACATTTGCATAAAAACAGCGGCGCTCAATCATCCAAACGGAGCGACGGGCTACCGAATTGAGCACGATGGCGCGTCGGTCTGCTACATCACTGATACGGAGCACGTGCCGGGTAAGCCGGACGAGAGCATTCTCGGCCTTATCGAGGGGGCAGACATGGTGATTTACGACTCGACCTATACGGAAGAGGAATTCCTCATGAAGATCGGTTGGGGCCATTCCACGTGGAACGAGGGCATGAGGCTTTGTCAAATGGCGAACGTCAAAAAGCTCGCGATCTTCCACCATGATCCTGAGCACACGGATGATTTCATGGATAACCTTGCAGAAGAGGCGAAAGCCGTCTGGGACGGCTGTTTCGTCTGCCGAGAGGGCATGGAGTTGACGATCAATGAATAAGGCCGTCTAGAAAGGCCAATATGGCCCGCTTAGCGGGTCGGCGCCGGAAATTCCGGGGGCTGGGACTGACCCGCGCCCGGAACCGCTTCTTGACGTTCTTGTTCTTGTGTCAGGCGTTCCGCTTCGCTCTCCTCTTGCGCTTTCGCCTCACGTTCGGCTTCCTTGCGTTTGCGGCGCTCTTCCGTTTGGTATGCAATCCAACGGCCCCGTTCCTTCAGCGACATCGGTTGTACACGGATGGATGTCCGGCGGTTGGTCGATTGGTTTTCGGGAATCGCGTTCCCGTCGGTGTCGCGATTGGGAACTTTTGGTTTCGTGTCCGCGAAACTGGTGGAGTGAAGCTTCACGTCGGCAACGCTGTTTTCAATGAAGAAACGAACCACACGGGACGCGCGGCGGCCGGCCAATTCCCAGTTGGAGGGAAACAACTCCGTTGAAATGGGGTCGTCGTCCGTATGACCCTCAACGGCGATATTGTAGGTGTCGTAGCGCGGCGCCAGCAGCGTTTCCGTGATCTTTTCCAGCACGGGAATGGCGGCTTCTCTCAGCACCGCCGAGCCTGGTTCGTAAAACGCGTTACTGGCCAGATCAATCGTTATCCCCTTTTCGTCCTTGGTGACCTGGACGACCTGATCGGCTTGCAGTTGAAAGACGACGTCTTCAATGTCGAGCTTGAGCTTTTCCGTCGTCGAGATTTCGGCCTTGCCGGCGACTTCTCGCTTGATCGCCTGGGCAGCCTCCTCGAACGCGGGAATGTCATATTCGGCGAAGGTCAGCATCATGACGAAGAAGGCCATCAACAGGGTGACGGCGTCCGAAAACGTAATCAGCCAGTCTTCTTCGAACTTGTCGCCGCCAGTCTTCTTCTTGGGCATGGGCATGGCCGCGCTCTCCCTTACTTCTTCATCTTGTCGATATTGAAGTGAATGGCTGGATCCAGGAAGCTGTTCATGCGGTCTTGGATGTAACGGGGATTTTTCTTTTCGGCCAGAAGCGCCAAACCTTCGGCGATCAGATAGTTCCGAAAGCGCACGATCTCCTCGCGCTGCTGGATTTTAGTCGCCGCCGGCAGGTAGACGAGGCGGGCGAATAGAACGCCATAGAGCGTGGTCAACAGGGCCACGGCGAGACCGGCGCCAAGAGACGACGGGTCACCTTCCAGGTTATCCAACATAATTATCAGACCAATCAAAGTTCCGATCATGCCAAACGCGGGGGAGGCGCCGCCCATGGCGCGCAGAATGTCCACTTGGACGGTATTTCGGCCGAAGGCGGATTCGATGGCGTTGGTCAGAATTTCTTGAACTTCCGCGCCGGTGTATCCGCTGACGACCATGTCCACGCCGAAGCGCAGGAATTTATCACCGCGAACTGACTTCTCGGCTTCGGTTTCCAGGGCGGGGACACCCCGCTTTTGGACCGTATAAGCCCAACGGATGATGCGGCCCACTTCGGATTTCAGGACGTTCCGCCCGACTTTCGGCGAGAAAAGAACCCGGTAAATCAGCTTCAGGGAAAGGATGACGTAACGCGGTTCGTAAGCGATGAATGTGGACGCCATGGTGCCGCCAACGACGATGGCCAGGCTGGATAAACTCAGGAACAGCCAAACATTGTCCGTCTCGAGCACAATCGCGCCCACGAATAGCCCGAACGCCACCATAATGGCGGCAATTGTCGAAAGTGACATGAAGTCTCGCCTGTAACCTATTCACTTAATGGTCTCGCCTGTGAGGACGTGGACCACATGGCGCCTCGAAAACCCTGTTTCCCGATGATAGAAGTGTAAAGTGTAACAAATCGTTAGCGCAAGTGATGCTTGCGGCGGAGGCGCGCGAATTATCGCTCTCTGAAGGCTTCTTCTTTCAGTTGCAGGACCGGTTTGATCAAGTAATCAAGCACGGTTTTCTTGCCCGTCTTGATATCGACGGAAGCTTGCATCCCGGGCGTGATGGGCAGCTCTCCCTCGCGTTGGCCCAGGTAGGTCTTGTCCGTTTCCACGATCACACGGAAAAACGGCGTCCCGTCATCGTTGGTCGAGGCGTCGGGCGCGACCTGAATAACCCGGCCGTCCAGTCCGCCGTATCGCACGAAGTCATAAGTCGTGACTTTCACGGTCGCCGGTTGATTGACGGTGACAAAGCCGCGTTCCGTCGGGTTCAGTTTCGCCTCGATCACCAGCTTGTCCCCGGTCGGCACGATTTCCATGATCGGATCACCGGCGCGGACGACGCCCCCGACGGTATTGACCGACATGTTTTGAATGATTCCGTCGGTTGGACTCTTGATCTCCGCCCGAACGCCTTGTTCCTCGGCTTGCGCGACCAATTCGCGCGTCCGGGCGATGTTTTGCTCAATCTCGCCCAGTTGCTCGCGGGCTTCGCGGCGCAGGCCCTCGATCGTCTCTTCCACCCGTTGCCGCGCTTCCGAGACGGCGGCCCGGGCGCGGGGAATGCTTTGCCCCAGCGCCTGCATTTCCCCTTCGAGGTTCTGAACCTCGGCTTCCAGTTCCAGGTGTTCGATGCGGGCCGTCAGACCGTCGGCCAACAGCGAGGCGGAGAGTTTCAGGCGCTCGGACGCCAACTGGTGGTTGCGAATCGCCGTCTTGCGCCCTCCTAGAAGTTCTTCCACGTCCAACTCGCGCTGACGGACTTGTTCGCGCAGCACGCTTAAAGACGCGGCCGCTTCACGCTTCCTGGCGCTAAATGCCTGTTCTTGCGCGGTGACCAGGATGGGGCGGCGCTTGGCGACCTCTTGCGGAAACCGGATGCGCAGGCGTCCCTCGGCTTCCGCTTGCAGGCGGGCGCGCACGAGAAGTTCGCTATCCAAACGGACGATTAACTCTTCCTCATTGGCGCCGCTGGACGCCAAGTCCAACTGCATCAGTTGTTGGCCCTCGGTGACGGAGTCGCCCTCCTGGACGTAGATTTCCTGAACGATTCCGCCTTCCAGGTGTTGGACAACTTTTGTGTTGCCGAGCGGCTTCACCTCGCCGGACGCAATGCTGACCTCATCCAACGTGGCGAAATTAGACCAAACCAGCGAACCTGTCACCAACGCGATGACAGGCCAGGTGACGAAACGCCAACCGGGGGTCTTCTTTTCTTCCAGCAACTGTTCAAGCGGAGAAGTCCGCGGCTGAATACGCGGACCACCGGGCTCGGAAGCGTCGTCACGCGGCATGGCGGTTATCTGTCCTCGTTAGAGAGGCCGGAGAGAATATCATGATAGGGATCATTCGTCTTCGTCCTGGCGGGCTTCGCCGCCCGTTCCGGTTTCGGCGCGGGGGGAGGCGATGGCGGCGGGGGCGCGGCCTTTGCCGGTTGAGTGGATTGAGCGGCTGGCGCCGGCTGGACGGCTTGCGGCGCTGGGCGCGCCGGCTGGACGGCTTGCGGCGCTGGGCGCGCCGGAGGATGGGCGGCGGCGGGTGGCGCTGACGGCGGTTTTTGGACCGGCGTGGCGGGTTTCGCCTGACCGGCTGGGATTTTCCTGGGCGCGATTCGAGCGAGCGCGCCGTCCGGAACCGGTTGCCGAGGCGCCGCCTTCGGGGGCGGCGCCCGCTGTTCCAGCCGTTCGCGCCGAGGAGCGGGCTTCCGCGGCGGCGGCTTTTGAGCCGGAGGGGCGGACGCCTTCGCCCGCGCCGCTTTTGCGGCAGGTTTTTCCCCGGGCTTCGCCGCCGGTTCCCCGGACGCCGGGGGTGCTTGCATGGGCTGCTGACCGAACATCTTGGGCAGAATTTCGGCGGCCGGCCCGGCGAGAGCGATGTGGCCGTGATCCAGCGCGATCAAGTCATCGCAGGCCGCCAGCAAGATCGGACTGTGGGTCACCAGGATAACCGAGCGCGTGCGGCTGAGTTCCTTCAGCGTTGCGCGGAGCGCCTGCTCCGCTTGGCGGTCGAGTGAAGCAGAAGGTTCGTCCATCATCAAGACACAGGGATCGCCGATGAGAGCGCGGGCGATGGCGATGCGTTGGCGCTGACCGCCTGACAAGCGCCGGCCCGCTTCTCCGATGTCACTGGCGTAACCATCGGGCAAGTCGATAATGAATTGGTGCACACCAGCGGCTTTGGCCGCTTTGATCACCTCGTTATCGGATGCTTTGGGGTTGCGGTGGGTGATGTTGTCGCGGATGGTGCCGGCGAACAGCACGCATTCCTGGGGCACATAGCCCATCCAGTCCGCAAGCTCCGCGCGGGTGAACTGGGCGATATCCGCGCCGTCAATCAGCACCCGGCCTTGTGTTGGGCGGTAAAGCCCTTGAAGCATTTTGAGCAATGTCGTCTTGCCGGACCCGTTTCGTCCGACCAGCGCGTGGACGCCGCCGGCGCGCAGCGTGCAGGTGACGCCGTTCAGTACCGGTTTCAGTTCCGCAGCATAAGAAAAAGTGACGTTTTCAACCAGCAACTCGCCGCACGGCGTGGTCATGGCGACTTCGCTTTCCTGGCGCTCGCCGGGCGTGTTGAAGGTTTCTCCCAAGCGGCTCACGGCCTGCTTGAATTGGTTAAAGTTCCGCCACTGTTGAACAAGCTGGTTGAGCGGTCCCAGCAGTCTTCCAGACAGCATGTTGGCGGCGATGAGCGCGCCCATGGTGAGTTCCTGTTCGACAATGGCCAGGGCGCCCACCGTGGTTATCATCAAGGTGGTTCCCATGGTGATGGCGCCGCCGACGTTGGAGTAGAAGTCGGTCTTCATGCCGCGTTCCATGGATTGGCGGATGTTGTCCGCGTGGCGCTCTTCCCACACGGGACGCATGGCCCGGTCGAGGGCGAGGGCCTTGATGGTCGTTCGTCCCGCCAACATCTCGGCGATCAACTCATCCCGGTTGATGTTGGATTGGCGTTCTTCCTGGTTGGCTTGGGCCATCACGTTGCCGGACCGCCAGGCGACAAACATGAACAGCGGCAGGATAACCAGCAACACAGGAGTCACGGCCGGCGCGATGACGATGAGCAGGATCAAGAACAGGAAAACGAAGGGTAAATCGACGGCGAGAACAGCCGTTGCGCCGGAAATCACGTTCCGCACCGTATCGACGTCGCGGAACAGCGCTTGCCAATGGCTCGCCGGTTTTGACTCAAGTTCCGACAAAGGCAGCGCCATGAGCTTGTCGAACAGCTTTCGGCCTACTTCCACATCCGCCTTCAGCGCGACGGATTGCATGATCCGCGCCCGGGTCATCTTCAAGATCAGATCGAATAGGATGACCAGAACCATACCGATGACCAGGCCCCAAAGGGTGGAGATTCCCTCTTTAAAAACAACCCGGTCGTAGACCTGCATGGTGAAGACGGGCGTGGCCAGCGCGATTAGGTTCACAAAGCCGGACATGACAAGAACTTCCCGGAACGTCCCCATCATGGGACGCAGGAAAGGCCTGAGCCATCTGGTGTTTTGTGTGTCCGGCTCTTCAGCCATGTATGCGCTGCTCCCAAACGCCCCCAGACTTGGTCTTAATCTACGAAGGTAAAGGCGGAATGAACAGAGGGCGCGCCATCATACAGATTAAGTTTCCCCGTATTTTTTCATTGATCAGACCGGTTCCATGCTAAACTTTTCCAATGGACCAGCCGGGCGCCGCCGATCAAGGCTTAAAACCGGTCATTTTAGAAGGCGATGGGAATGCCCGACGAGGTCAGACCTGACCAAACCGCGTCCGCGCCGCCAGCGTTGGACGGGGTGGAAAAACCGCCGAAGAAAACGCCCAAAAAACCCGGAGGCGTCGGGCGTTTCCTTGACGGCGCCGGCGCCGGCCTCAAAGCACTCGGCAAGGGCGCCGTCAGTATCGAGCGGATCGTGGGCTTCGTCATGCTGGCGGCTTTCATTACGGTCTACCGCCTGGAAATTCCTCAAATTGACCTGTTCCGTTTTAAGGTCTTCGACATCTACCAGCAGATTAAACCGCGTGAGATTCCGTCTCAGGCGCAAAAGCCGGTCATGGTCATCGACTTGGACGAGGAAAGCCTGGCCGAAGTCGGTCAGTGGCCATGGCCGCGCGATGTTTTGGCGCAACTCGTCCAGAACGCCCTGAAGCTTGGCGCCGTGCTGGTCGCTTTCGACGTGGTTTTCGCCGAGCCCGACCGGATGAATCCATCCTTGATCGCTGAAAACCTGAAGGGCCTGGATGACCAGACCAAAGACAAGCTGAAGACATTTAAATCCAATGACGCCATCTTTGCCGACACCATCAAACGCAGCCGCGTGGTGTTGGGCTATTCAGGTTTGCAAGGGGTGAAGGACGAACGCACGACGGGTCCCGTTAAGAAATCCATCGCGGTCATTAGAGAGAGCAAGGCGGCGCCAAAACCCGAACAGGTGCTGACCAACCTGAACGCCATGGTTCGTAACGTGCCGGTTATCGAACAGGCGGCCAGAGGGCGAAACAGCGGTCACGGCCTATTCACCGTGTTCCCTGAGGGCGACGGCATCATCCGCCGGGTGCCCGCGCTGTTCGCCAAGGACGGCCATATGTTCACGGCGCTGTCCGTTGAAATGTTGCGCGTCGCGACGGGACGCCCATCCATCCTGCTTCGCATGGATCAGTTGGGCGCGAAGGAAGTCGCCATTTCTAAGGGCCGTTCCCTCAAGCAAGGATTGAAGGTGAAGAAACCCATTGGTCTGCCGGCCGGGTTCAAGTTCCGCGAGGATTTAACGTTGCCGGTTGGATTTCAGTTCCTGGACGCCTTCAAAACACCCGATGGACGGACGCTGGCCAAGGGCTCGAAACTGGATGCGGCGCTTACCATTCCGAAAGGTTTCAAACTGCGAAGCCAGCTGTTCTTCCCGGCTGGTTTCACGATGCCCAGCAAGTTGACGCTGCAACCCGGTTTGTACCTGCCGACCGACGCCAACGGCCGCATTTGGCCCTACTTCTCGGAGCATGACCCGGACAAGTACATCCCCGCCAAGGACATTCTCAACGGCGCCGTCGACCCGGAACTGCTGCGCGGCAAGATGACCATCTTGGGCACGAGCGCCGTTGGCCTGAAGGATATCCGGGCCATTCCGACGGAGCCCAACATTCCCGGCGTGGAAGTGCACGCCCAGATCATTGAGGCGGCGCTCAACCAGGATTATCTGAAGCGTCCCAACTTCGCCTTTGCGTTGGAACAGATCGTCATCTTCGTCGGCGGCCTGATCATGATCGTCCTGGTGCCCTGGCTGGGCGCCAAATGGACGTTTCTGGTCTGGGTGACGTCCATCGTGGGCATCGGCATGGGGAGCTGGTGGGCGTTCGCCGAGCACAAGATTTTGATCGACGCGGCCTACACCGGCGTTTGTATCTTCCTGCTCTATTCCACGCTGACGTATCTCAACTACGCGCGGGAAGAAGCGCAGAAGAAGCAAGTGCGCGGCGCGTTCGCCCACTACCTGTCCCCGGACATGGTGGAGCAGTTGGCGTCCGATCCGGATAAGCTGAAGCTGGGTGGCGAGCAGCGCGAGTTGACGCTGCTGTTCTGCGACGTCCGAGGGTTCACAACCATTTCCGAGCAATTCGATCCCGTCGGGCTCACCAAACTGATCAACAAGCTTTTGACGCCATTGACGAACGCGATCCTGGAGCGCCACGGCACAATCGACAAGTACATGGGCGACTGCATCATGGCCTTTTGGAACGCGCCTCTGGACAACGAAAATCATGAAATAGACGGCTGCCGCTCGGCGCTCGCGATGCTGGCCGAGATGGGTCCGTTGAACGCGCGGCTCGAACAGGAAGCCAGGGACGAAGGACGGAAACACGTACCATTGAAAGTGGGCTTGGGCCTCAACTCCGGCCCCGCCGTCGTCGGCAACATGGGGTCCGATCAGCGCTTCGACTATTCCGTCCTGGGCGACACCGTCAACTTGGCCGCCCGCCTTGAGGGACAGTCCAAGAGTTACGGCATGAACGTCGTGATCGGCGCCAGCACCTTTGAGAAAGTGGAAGATACGCTCGCCGTCATCGATCTGGATTTCATCCGTGTTAAGGGCAAACTCGAAGGCGTCTATATTTACGGTTTGTTGGGTGACGAGGAAGTCGCGCGGAAGCCTGAGTTCAAAGAGCTTCGCCGGCTGATTTACGACGCGCAGGAGACCTATCGCCGCCAGAAATGGGACGAGGCGCGGGCCATGTTCGATGAGGTCCGCGCACGCGGGAATGAGGAGAACAAGTGCTGGTCCATCGAGGCCAACCTTGACGTGCTGTGCGACGTCTATGACGAGCGGATCGAGGATTACCGGAAAAATCCGCCGCCCGCGGATTGGGACGGCGTTTTCGTGGCGACAACCAAGTAATCCGGCTTGATTGGGTTTTGAGGTCGGGGGACTCTAAGCGGCCAGATTGCCGAACACACCCCATTTCATCAAGGCCAGCGCCAGATCTTCGGTAAAATCCTTGCCCTTGCGTACGATGACCGTGTTTTTCGGCAACGTAAAGGTGTCGCTTTCATTGTTGTCGTCGCTGGTCATCAAAATGAAGCGGACGTCGCTGGTTTTTTTGATTTGGCGCATACAGCGCGCCAGTTCCAAACCGGTTATTGGCTGCATGACCATGGTGGCCAGCACCATCTGCGACCCATGAGTCAGGGCGAGATCCAGGGCCTGGATCGGGTTTTTCGCGATGATCACGCGAAAACCGCAGGAGTCGAGTTCTTGTGCGATGATCTTGCGTTGAAGGCCCTTGGGCATGACCAACAGCATATCAACCGCCTTACGGTCCTGACCGGCTATTTCCTCGGCGTTCATGCCTGCGGTGCTCAACCTCAGCAGTTGCTGAAGTTCGTCATCCGGCGGATTTTCGCCGGTTTCGAATACACGCCTCATCCTGTCGCAGTATATCTGAACCCCATCCAGTTCTTTTTCGCCGATATTTGGCGAGACTTCGACATAATCTTCCAGGGCGTGCGCGATATGAGTTATGGCGGGCAGATCAAACGTGCCGCCTTGACCTTTCAAGCTGTGGACATGGCGGAGAAAATCCCCGAGGGTCTCGGAGAAGGCCTCGTCCTTCCGCCTCATGGCGATGAGCATGTTGTCCAGCTGATCCAGGCGCTCGATGGAAGCATCGATAAATTCTCGCTGGATTTGCTCTAGCGCGGCTTTGACCTTGTTGCTGTTATCCACTGGTTCTGCACTCCGGATTTCCTTGACCCCGCCGGATTGTCCGGTAACGGGTTACTTGGACGTCATGACCCAGACGCCGTTCCAATGCTCGGGCGGTTCCGTCCTTAATCTCTCGCAACGCTGAATATAGATTTGCGCGAGTTTGTCGTTTTCATTGGCGCCGAGGCATTCCTTGAAGTATTCAGCGGCTTTATCGAAATCACCTTGTTCATAAAACCGCCGGCCGTTCCTGAACGCGTCTACGGCGTTGATCATGTTCGGGAATGTCTTGTCCGTATGAAAATCAAGGATTTCGTAGACTGTTACGGGTTCAGTTTTACCCTTGACGATGACTTTGTCCACATCCCGGGTCCGGTAGGCGCCCTTCAGTTTGGCGTGGGTGAACTCGCTGATCAAAAGCTTGGCGGAATACTGCTTACACGCGCTTTCTAGACGCGCCGCCAGATTCACCCCATCACCGATCATGGTGAAATCCATGCGTTTCGGCGAGCCGATGTTGCCGGAAACCACTTGATCCGTGTTGAGACCGACGCCCATGTCGATAGGCACATCGCCGTTGGCGACGCGCTTGGCGTTCCAACCGTCCAATTGTTTCAGCATGGCGATGGCGGCGCGAACGGCCCGGTCAGGGTCGTCGTCGCTGGGCAGCGGCACGCCGAAACCGGCCATGATGGCGTCACCGATGAATTTGTCCAACATGCCGCCTTCCGCGCTGATGCAATCCACCATAATGGTGAAGTATTCGTTCAGCATGGCGATAGTGCCTTGCGGGCCCAGTTTTTCGGTCAAGGTGGTGAAGCTTCTGACGTCGGAGAACAGCACGGTCGCTTCCAGGCTCTTGCCGCCCAGTATGTCATCGTTTCCCTGCATCAACTGATCGGCCAGGCCGGGGTCCATGTATCGCGACATCGTGGATTTCATGCGTTTCTCGGACGAGATGTCCTCCATCATCACCATGATGCCAAGGCTTTTTCCCTCCTGCGAACGCAGAGGCAGGATGGAGATATTGACGGAGATGGTCTCGTCACCCCTCTCTTCGTCCGTAACGCAGAATTGTCCATCCATGATGACGTCGCCCCCGCCAGTCTCGAACACCCGCTCCATCTTCGCGATGATCCATCCGTTGTCTTCACGGAAGAACTCTGTGGCGTTGCCGCCGATGATGGCTTCGGACTTTACCCTTAGAATCCGCTCGCTGGCGGCGTTGCAGGTGACAATGTTCCACTCTTCGTCGATGGTGATCACCGCGTTCGACATCGACTCCAGCATGCTTTCGTTATAGTTCTTCATGTTTTGAACGTCTTCGAAGAGCTTGGCGTTCTCGAGCGCGATGGAGACCTGCGCGGTGAAGGCCTTGAGCCGGGTTTCGTCGTCTTCGTTGAACGGACCGCCGCGTTTGTTCAGCACTTGAGTGACGCCGATGACCTTGCCGGACTTGTTGGCGACGGGAACGCACAGGATGGAGCGGGTGAAGTAACCCGTCTTCTTATCGAAAGCCGGATTGAAGCGCAGATCCGCGTAGGCGTAGGGAATGTTGACGGTCTCGCCCGATGTAAACACCGCGCCGGCAATGCCCGAGTGATTGGGCAGCCTGATCTCGCCAAGGCTGTCGCCCATGGCGACGCGGGAAAACAACTCGTTGGTTTTATCGTCGTTCAAGAACAGTGTTGAACGGTCCGCGTTCAGCATGCGCGTCGCCTCTTCCATGACGCGCGACAGCAGAGAGCCGAGTTCCAGTTCCGACGTCACATCCGACACCATGTCCAGGAACGTCATTTCCTGTTCCCGTGATTTTTGCATATGCTCAACGAACTGGGTGGACTGAAGCGCCACGGCGGCCTGTGTGGTGATCGCCTCCAGCAGGTCCAGGTCATCGCCGTCGAAGTTCCCATTTTTTTTATTCAGACATTGAACGACGCCAATCAGGTCGCCTTTGACGGTCTTCACCGGGGCGCAGCATATATTGCGGGTTTTAAAGCCCGTGTTTTCATCAATGGTGCGGTTAAACCGGGAATCGGCGTAGGCGTCGTGGATGATCTCGCCCTGGCCGTTCTGAAATACCCAGCCCGCCACGCCGGTGTCGTTCAGGATGCGTATCTCGCGCTGGAAATTGCCCTGCGCGACGCGAGAGTAAAGCTCGCCCGTGATCGCATCGTTCAAGAACAGCGAGCCACGTTCCGCATTCAATTCCCATGTGATCATTTCGACGATGGTTTCCAGCACCTCGTCCAGGCTGTTGATGGCGTCAACCCGGCGCGAGACGTTTAGCAGCATCTCCGCCTGTTTCAGCCGTTTGTTCGCTTCCTTCAGGCGCTTGTTCGCTTCCCTAAGGCGTTGATCACTGATCCGGCCAATATCCGAACCGTCCGGCGGAATGGCCGGCCCGTCTTCAAATTCATTCGCGTCGATGGATTGGGGAGGGCGAAGATTAATGGTCACCGCGCGCCTCCACCCGTTTCTCCAATTCATTTCGCAGCGCAGAGACAGTCTCCTGTAATTGGCCGACTTCGTCTTTCATGGCGCGGTTGAAAGCCTGGATATTTTCCTGGTGCTCGAACGACGTATTTTCTAACTGTTCACGCAACGCGGACGCGGTCTTGCGAAGTTGCTGGATTTCGTCATAGCCGGCCGATTTGGTCTCTTGAATCGTCTGATCACGCTCGAAAACAACCTGCTCCATTTTTTCTCGAAGGGACGTGATTGTTTCTTTCAGTTGATTTATTTCATCGGTTGATCGGGCCGCCGCTTCCTGGACAGCCCGGGTTTTTTCATAAGCTTGCGCCTCCAACTCTTCGCGGAGAGCGGAGATCGTCGTTTTCAGTTGGCGGATTTCCTTCTGCGCTTCCAGCAGTGGATCATCCGAACCAGCGTCCTCAAGTTGCTCTGCCATCCCTATCAAATCCAGAAGCGATACTGAATTGGCGATCCGGTTTCTTTTTTGCCATTGGAACCGCGGTGACTAAATTAGACCAATCGGCGCCGCCGCCGCGTGACGGAGGCCTCGCGCCTTATAGTTGCTTCCGGTCCGGCCGGGGTCAAGCGGCTCCAGGGTAAATATTCGCCGAGCGGATATCAACGGAGGCGTTTTAGCATACCGTATCGGTCAAATAGGGGGTTTGCCGCATGCCGGCCGTGTGCCGAGACTGTTCGGAAACTGTCGATGCCGGGCGCTTGAGTTGCACTCTTTGCGGCTCGCGCCGATTGTTGGGCCATGACGAGCTTTTATCCCTCTCCATCGCCCATATCGATTGTGACGCGTTCTACGCGGCCGTTGAAAAGCGTGATGATCCCGCATTGCGGAGCAAGCCGGTTATCGTTGGTGGAGGGCGGCGGGGTGTGGTCTCGGCCTGCTGTTACGTCGCGCGTATCAAAGGGGTGCGCTCGGCCATGCCCATGTTCAAGGCGCTGAAAGTGTGTCCGGAAGCGGTTGTCATCCGGCCCGACATGGAAAAATATGCCGCCGCCGGCCGCCAGGTGCGAGAGTTGATGCAGAGCCTGACGCCCTTGGTTGAACCGCTTTCCATCGACGAGGCGTTTCTGGATTTGACGGGGACGGAAGCGCTTCATGGCGCCCCTCCGGCGCGGATTTTGACTAGGTTGGTCCGCCGTATCGAAGATGAGGTCCGTATCACGGCGTCCGTCGGACTGAGCTACAATAAGTTTCTCGCCAAAATCGCCTCGGACCTCGACAAACCTCGAGGATTTAGCGTCATCGGCAAGGGCGACGCGGCCGGTTTTCTGGCCGAGAAGCCGGTCGGCATAATCTGGGGTGTTGGAAAGTCCCTTCGAAGCCGGCTGGAGAACGACGGTATCCGCCTTATCGCGGATCTGCGGACATTTGATGAGGCGTATCTGGTCAAACGATACGGCGCCATCGGCGGCCGGCTCGCCCGGTTCGCGTGGGGGCGGGACGACCGAAAAGTCGCGCCAGGCGGCGACGCTAAAAGCGTGTCGGCGGAGACGACGTTTGAAACGGACATCCATGATCCGGAAACCTTGACGCGTGTGTTGTGGCGGCTCTCGGAAAAAGTCTCTAAACGCCTGAAGGCAAGGGAGATTGCGGGATGCGCCATTGTGTTGAAGTTGAAAACGGCTGATTTTCGAACGCTGACCCGCTCAAGCACGCTGCTGACGGCGACCCAACTGGCGGACGACATCTTCCGCGCCGCCGAGCCCATGCTTGTCACCGAGACCGGTCCCGCCCGGCGATTTCGTTTGCTGGGGGTGGGCGTCCAGAAACTGACGCCGGCGGGCGGGGTTTCTTCCATGGGTGATTTGGCTGATCCGGACAGGGCGCGCCGTGTGGAGGTGGAAGCCGTGATGGACAAAATCCGGGGGCGGTTTGGCGACGCGGCCGTCGAGAAGGGGCGGGGCTTCAAACCCGGCCGGACCTAGCGGGCGCCTGAACCTACCAGTTGTCGCATCGCGCCTGATTGGCGCGGTAGCTTCGCGGTGCGTCGAGCCGGGCGTCGGCTTCGTTGACTTGGCGGACCATCTCGTCGAGCAGCGGAGAGGCGGTCCGGGTAAGGCGCGCCTGGAATTCCCGAAGGGCCGGGCCGAGCGTCCTGGTATAAAGACCCGGCTGGCGGTTGGCGGCCGCCTTGACCGCCCGTTCCACTTTCGGAACAAACCGGTCGAAGGTGTCGCGAAAGTTGTTTACATGGCCGTTTTCGTGCTCCAACACGGCGTCGTGCTCACACGTCCCCGGTCTGTACCGGCGCGCGATAAACACGTCTATCGAGTCATAGCTCAATGACAGATCGACTGAACTGAGGGTGACGCAATAATAGCCGTTCCGGGCCGGATGACCCTTTATGCCGACACGGAGCCGTTGGGTGACGCCGCTGTTCCGTGTCAAGCCCAGCACGAACCAGCCTGCTCCCGTCGCCCGGCTGTTGGTGATGCTGGAGCGCATACGTTGTAACTGTTTCAGGGTGCGCGAGTTGTCGTAGGAGAGGCGGCCATGGGTTGCTTGCGTGTGGACGATGGGGCCCGGCGCCGCGACGCGGCAGGTGCGTTGGCCGCTCGACTGTGCCGGCGCGGACAAGCCGACCGACAGCACGAGCGGCGCCAAGCCGCCGAGCAGCAACCCGCTCGAGATCAGTAATTCTTGTCGTCTCGACATTCTTTCGCCGGCGGTCTTTAGTCCGTGTCCGTCCGCCCTTTCCTCGTCCTCTCCCGCTCATGGAAGGGGCAGAGCGGATTTTAACATGCCATGGATATGGGCTCGGATCACCCGCCATTCATCCAATGGAGGAAACACGGGAGGGCGCCTGGATATCTGGAAGACGGCTGGCTAAGAAAAAACGGGACTTTCGCGATGAGCAAAGGTCCCGTTTTCGAACTGGCTCCGGCGGTAGGATTCGAACCTACGACCGATCGGTTAACAGCCGATTGCTCTACCACTGAGCTACACCGGATCAAGATGGAGGCGCGGACCGGAATCGAACCGGTGTACACGGCTTTGCAGGCCGCTGCGTAGCCACTCCGCCACCGCGCCATCGGAACACCGCCGTGCGGAAAGTCCGACCCCACATCGTCCGAGCCGTCCTGCGGATCGTTTGACGGAAGTCCGCGCGGCGCGAATTGCCGCCCGACCGCGAGAAAGGCCGGACATTACCCAGATCGCCCTGAAGGGTCAAGCACCGAAAATGCGTCTCGCGTGGTCATCAAAACGGACAGCGTTTGGAGCGTTATCGGGATCACGTCATATCCCGTATCATACTCGCGCCATTGTGTTTCCCCGCGCACGGGCTTATACCCAGGACGGGGGCGGCGGCCGGTTGTCGCCGGACGTTTCATCCGGCCGGGCCCGGATTGTGTCTCCCCGCGGCGGCGGGGACGTTCATGGGAGGGTCATCATGGACTTCAGCGCGGCCCGTCGGCACATGATCGACAGCCAGATTTTGCCCAACAGGGTGACGGATGAGCGGATCATCGCGGCTATGGAAGACACGCCGCGCGAGGTGTTCCTGCCCAAGCGCCGTCATGGGATCGCATATGCGGATGAAGCGCTGAATGTCGCCGACGGCCGCTTCATGATGGAGCCCATGATTATCGGACGGCTTTTACAAGCAGCGCGGGCGGAGCCCGAGGACGTCGCCTTGGTCATCGGCAGCGGCGCGGGCTATGTGGCGGCGCTGTTGGCGAAACTTTGCAGCACTGTGGTGGGCGTCGAAAGCGATGAGTCCCTGATTAAGGCGTCCGAACAATCCTTCGACGATCAAGGGCTGGACACCATCGCGGTGATGGAGGGCGCTCTGGTGGCAGGCTACGCCGACCAGGCGCCGTACGACGTGATTTTTGTCAATGGCGCCGTGACGGAAGTTCCCATTGGATTACAGGACCAGTTGGCCGATGGCGGCCGCTTGGTCGCCATTGAGGCTCGGCCCGCCAGCACGCTGGGCCGCGCAATTCTGATCGTCCGCGATCATGGTGTCTGCTCGAAGCGCGAACTTTTCGACGCCGGGACTCCGGAACTGCCGGGTTTTCGCCCCGAACCAGTCTTTTCATTCTAGGGCCACACAATCGCTTGCGTGCGTTTGCGGGTTTGTTAACCTGCTGGGCGATCATGATTGGCGTGAACCCCCGGAGACGCGTTCGTTTAACCGTGCGCCGCCTGGTGAGTTATGGAAAGAAGGACGATGCGTAAACCCGGTCCGCTGGCGACCGCCGCCCTGGCGGCTATTTTCGCCGTCGCCTTCGGCGCGGCGAAGGCGGCGGCCATGTCCATCGGCGAAGCGCTGGCGGCCGCCTATACCAATAACCCTACCCTGTTGGGCGAGCGCGCCGGTTTGCGTCGAACGGATGAACAAGTGCCCCAGGCGCTGGCCGGCTGGCGCCCGAACGTGGAAGTGTCGGGCGGCGTCGGAATTGAAGCCAACCGGAACACGGCCCGCGCGACGAACCGCAGTCAGCGCCGGAGTCCGGGAAGTTTTGGCGTCGCCGTCAGCCAATCCCTGTTTCGGGGGGGACGGACGTCCGCCGCCATCGGAGAGGCGGAGAACACGGTCCGTGCCGGGCGCGCGCGTCTGATTGACACGGAACAGGATGTTTTACTGGCGGCCGCGACGGCGTTCCTGAACGTGTTCCGCGATGAAGCGGTGTTATCGCTCAACATCAACAACGAAAAGATCCTTGAACGTCAGTTGGAGGCGGCGCGGGACCGGTTTGAAGTGGGTGAGATCACGCGCACCGACGTGCATCAGGCCCAAGCTCGTTTGGCCGGGGCGACGGCGGACCGAATTGAGGCGGAAGCCTCTCTGGAATCGTCGCGCGCGAATTTTGAAAATGTCGTTGGTCTTCCGGCGCCGCGGCGGTTGGCCGTTCCTTCAGAGCCTGGCGGACTTCCCGCCAATCGCACGGAAGCCGTTCAGTTGGCGGCGACTCAAAACCCGGAAGTCATGGCCGCCGAGTTTGACCGGTTGGCGGCGAGGGACAACGTTCGGGAAGTGAGGGGGCGATTGCTTCCCGAACTCACTCTGAGAGGCAGTGTCGTGCGTTCGTTCCAGTCACAGGGAGAGAAAGGCCGTTCGGATGTCGCGGAGTTGATGGTCTCGCTGTCCATGCCGATTTACCAGCAGGGCGAGGTTTATTCCGAACTTCGCGAAGCCAAACAGGCCGTGGCTGAGGAAGCGCAGTTGATTGATCGGGCGCGCCGTGACGCGGTGGAGGACGCCACGTCCAACTGGGAAAATTTGGTGACGGCGCGTGGACGGGTGAAATCCTTCGAAACTCAGGTCGAAGCCAATATCGTCGCCTTGGACGGCGTGGAGCGCGAGGCGGCCGTGGGCTCGCGGACCGTTTTGGATATTTTGGACGCCGAACAGGAACTGTTGGACTCGCGTGTCGGGCTGGCGCGGGCTCAGCGGGACACGGCGGTCGCGGCGTATGAAGTCCTGGACGCCATTGGCCGGATGACAGCGCGAGATTTGAAACTTTCCGTCGCATTTTACGACCCGCTGGATCATTATCTGGAAGTTCGAGATCGTTGGGTGGGCGGCGGCTCGTCCGGTCAGGCGGACTAAGCGGGCGTGGCCGGCCGTTCCTTTTATTTTCTCAATATACTAAATTTTAAGAAACCATCGTGTTTCATGGGCGTTAGTTTGTAGGGAATGCGTGGCGCCGTTTGGGCCGGGGAGTCCGCCGGACGCCACGCCGAATGATCCGCCGTTCGTTTGCATAAACGGAATGGTCATTGGAAGGTGTCTGGGATCATGAGCGAAAAAGCCGAGGCAGCGGAAGGCTCCGAGCCGTCAATGGAAGACATCCTCGCTTCCATCCGCAAGATACTTTCGGAAGAGGAAGACGAGGGCGGCGAGGGCCGGGAAGCGGCGGCGGAACCCGATCCGGCGCCAGAACCCGATTCGGCGCCAAAACCCGAACCGTCGGCGGAACCTGAGTCCGGGCCCATGGCGGCGGACGACATAGACGCCATGTTCGAGCCGGCGCCAGAACCAGAACCGATGGATGTGACTGATGAAATCGATGCTGAGCGCCCCCCCGAACCAGCGTCCGATCAATTTGAGTCTCCGCCCGCCCCGGAACCGTTTCCCGCGGCCGCCATGGCGGCTCCCGCGCCAGAGCCCGTTCCGCAACCCATGGCCGACATCATGGAGTTGACGCCTGATATGGTGGCGCCGGACGCGGTTGTCTCTCAACCCACCTCGCTGGCCGGCTCCGACATTTTGCAGGAATTGGCCCGCGCCATCCTAGATCGGCGGGATCTGCCGGTCTATTCGGGCGGCGATCACGACACCACTATGGAGGGCATTGTTCGCGAGATGCTGAAACCCATCCTGCGCGAATGGCTGGACCGCAACCTGCCCTACCTGATCGAGCGTTTGGTGAAGAAGGAAATCGACACCATGGTGAATCGCGCCGAAGGCCTCGATAACTGGAGCTAATCAGGGCTTTAAACGCTCCAGCGCAATCGTTACATTGCGCGCTCGCCGAAGCGTTGGCGAGCGCGTTTTTACATGCGTCTCTTATTCCGAACGGATTGCCCGTCCAACAGATTACTTGAGGGACACCGGCTATGGCTGAGCTGGAAAAAACCTATTCCGCTGATCGGATCGAAGCGGAGATTTACGCCAAGTGGGAGGCGGCGGACAGCTTCTCCATCAAGAAAAACCCGGACGGCCACCCTTATACCATCGTCATTCCGCCGCCCAATGTGACGGGCAGTCTGCACATGGGCCACGCGCTCAACAATACGCTTCAGGACATCCTGATTCGCTGGCGGCGCATGAAGGGCGGGAACGTGCTTTGGCAAGTGGGCACGGACCACGCCGGGATCGCGACTCAAATGGTGGTCGAACGCATGCTGGACGCGGACGGCGTGAAGCGGACGGACCTGGGCCGTGAGGAATTTGTCGAGCGCGTCTGGGAGTGGAAAGAAGAGTCCGGCGGCGCCATCATCGGCCAACTGCGCCGTTTGGGCGCGTCCGCCGACTGGTCGCGCGAGCGCTTCACCATGGACGAGGGCTTGTCGGCCGCGGTCCTCAAAGTCTTCGTCGAACTCCACGAAAAGGGCCTGATTTACCGGGACAAGCGGTTGGTGAACTGGGATCCGAAGTTACAGACCGCGATTTCCGATCTTGAGGTCGAACAGCGGGAACAGAAGGGCCGGATGTGGTACTTCAAGTACCCGGTCGAGGGTGAGGAGGGCGTCTACCTGACTGTTGGCACCACCCGCCCGGAAACCATGCTGGGCGACACCGGCGTCGCCGTGCACCCGGACGATGAGCGTTACGAACATCTGGTCGGCAAGCACTGCGTCCTGCCGCTCGTCGGGCGCCGCATCCCCATTGTAGCGGACGAGTACGCCGATCCGGAAAAGGGGTCGGGCGCGGTGAAGATGACGCCAGCTCACGATTTCAACGATTTCGAGGTTGGTAAACGCCGGAACCTCGATATGGTGAACGTGCTGACGGCGACGGCGGCGATGAACGAAAACGCGCCCAGGAAATACCGGGGGATGGATCGTTACGCCGCCCGGAAAGCCGTCGTCGCGGACATGAGGGAGCTGGGGTTTCTGGAGAAAACCGAAGACAACGACATGTCAATCCCCTACGGAGACCGCTCCGGAGTGGTGATTGAGCCCTGGCTGATGGATCAATGGTTCGTGGACGCCAAAACGCTCGCCAAGCCCGCCATCGCCGCCGTTGAGAACGGTGATACGGTGTTTGTTCCGAAGAGTTGGGAGAACACATACTTTGAATGGATGCGCAACATTCAGCCCTGGTGTATCTCCCGCCAACTCTGGTGGGGTCATCAGATTCCGGCTTGGTTCGGACCGGACGGCGAGATTTTCGTTGCATTAACCGAACAGGAGGCGCAAGCCAAGGCGGACGCGCATTATGGAGAGACAAGAAAACTCACCCGTGACCCAGACGTATTGGATACCTGGTTCTCGTCCGCTCTATGGCCGTTCTCAACGCTGGGCTGGCCGGACGAGACTCCGGAACTGGCGAAACACTACCCCACCAGCGTCCTGATCACCGGGTTCGACATCATCTTCTTCTGGGTGGCCCGGATGATGATGTTCGGTATGGAATTCATGAGGGAAGCACCCTTCAAAGACGTCTATATTCACGCCTTGGTCCGTGATGAGAAGGGCCAGAAGATGTCCAAGTCCAAGGGCAACGTCATCGACCCCCTGGAGTTGATTGAGAAATACGGCGCGGACGCGCTCCGGTTTACGTTGACGGCTTTCGCCGCCCAGGGGCGGGACATCAAGCTCGCCGAAAGCCGGGTTGAGGGCTACAGGAACTTCTGCACCAAGATCTGGAACGCGGCGCGATTCTGTCAGATGAACGGCTGCGAGCCGGTGGCCGGTTTCGACCCGGCCTCGGTGACGCTGACGTTGAACAAATGGATCGTTGGCAAAGTCGTTGAAGCGGAGCGGGCGACGACCACGGCGCTTGAGACCTATAAGTTCAACGAAGCGGCCGGCGCGCTTTATCAGTTCAGTTGGAACACTTTCTGCGACTGGTACGTGGAATTCGCGAAGCCTATCTTGCAAGGCGGCGGCGAGGCGGCGAAGCCGGAAACCCGCGCGACCGCCGCATGGGCGCTGGATCAGATCATCACGCTGCTGCACCCGATCATGCCGTTCATCACCGAGGAGCTATGGCGCGCGCGCGCGCCGCGCGGCGGGATGCTGATTTCGAGCAGCTGGCCCAGCTATGACCCGGCGCTGATCGATGACACGGTAAACGCCGAGATGGATTGGGTCGTGCGTCTGATTACCACTGTCCGCGCCGTCCGGTCTGAAATTAACGTGCCGCCCTCGGCGAAAATACCCTTGACCTTGAAGGACGCCTCGGCGGAGCACGCAGCCATGCTGAAAACCCATAAAGAGCTGATTCTGCGCCTTGCCCGACTTGAGAGCGCCGAGGCGTCCCAGGACATCCCGAAAGGCGCCGTGCAGGACGTTCTGGACGAGGCGACGCTGGTGCTGCACATTGCGGACGTGATTGACCTGGCGGCCGAGCGGGGCCGCTTGGAGAAAGAAATCGCCAAGCAGAACGCCGAGATCACGCGGTTCGAGAAGAAGCTTGGCAACGAGAAATTCGTCGCTAACGCGCCCGAAGCGGTGGTCGAGACGGAACGCGAGAAATTGACCGAGGCGCAAGCCGCCCGCACCCGCCTGGAAGACGCGCTTGAACGTCTCTTGCGGGCGGCTTGAGTGGAACGCGGAGCGGGCGGATATCCCGGGCGTGACGGTCCTTACGCTCTCTTAACCACGCCGCTTTATTTCTCTTTTATCCGAAGGAGGGTAAGGTCGGGAAGATGAGCACCCCCGAAAAGGCGTTCTTTGAGGAGGACGATTGGGTCCACACCCCGGCGCCCAAGCGCAGGCGCGCGGCCGGGGTGAGGGATGAGGGGGATGGCGACCCCAAGACAGCGCGAAAAAAACAAGCGGAAGACAAAACTTCCAGCGCCGATGACGAAGGCGGGCCGGATGTTAGTTTACCGGCCCAGCCGACCCCGGAAGAGCGCGCTGAATATGTCATGATGCGTCTGGAACAATTCATCCGCGAAGGCCGGACGATAAGCGAGGGGATGCCGTTCAAAAAATGGCAGGCCATGGCGAAGACGGAAATCGCCATCGCCGTCGCGCAATCCGAGTCCGAAGCGCGGAAGGATGATCCCGTCACGCGGCGTCTATTGTTCATGACGGCGGCGTGTCTGACCACTATCGGATTCTGGGGAGCGGTCGTTTCCATTCATAAAATCGCCTATTTCACCACGGCCGTCGTGTGCGGTGTCGCTGGGCTCGGACTGCTTTACGCGGCTGGCGAGTGGCGGTTCCGGAAATGGTGGCGCAAGCGGAATCAGCGCCAGAGAACGGAGCGTCTCGCGAACATAGAAAACCTTAACAAACGAATTAAAAAATTAGAACAAGAGCTTAAAAAACAAGAAAAAATTCTTGGAAAAAAGATACAAAAAGCGCGCAAGAAAAAAATCGAAAAATTGACGGCCCCGCCGCCAGTCCCGTTTGACGAATCCTGACGGGCTGCGGTTACGGCGCCGTTTCCGCGATGGGACTTGCCCGCCTTTGCAGGACATGGCACTTATCTGCGCCTATTTCATCGGTAATTCTTGACTTTTCAGGGCGCTTCATGGCCAGCCGCTTTTCTCATCCGCTCGCGGGCAGCGACCTCTCCACCATATTTCGGGTTCTCAATCGATCAGGCGGCATTCCAGCCGCTCATATCCCGCGTGTCCTGGGCGTGGCGGGGGCCGTCGCCGGTCGGCTGCCGTTCACGCTGGGGGAGAAGGTCTATGTCGCGGCAAAGCTGAAAAACCGTCCCAAACCCAGATCGCCCGTGTTCATTTTGGGCCATTGGCGCTCCGGCACCACGCATCTCTATAACACCATGGTCCGGGACGGGTTCGCCTACGTTCCCCCGCTGGCCGCCGGGATGCCGTGGGACATGTTCGGCGTTTGCCGTCTGTTCCGGCCCCTGCTGGAGAAGGCGCTGCCCGAACACCGATTTGTCGATGCGATCCCCGTCAATCCGGACAGCCCCCAGGAGGATGAGGTTCCGCTCGCCAACATGATGGACATCTCTTACTACCATGCGATCTATTTCCCGGAGCGGCTGGAGCGCTACTTCGACTCCGGCGTCTTCATGGACGGGCTGACGGACACGGATATCGCGCGCTGGGAGCGGGTGTTCCTTTATTTAATGTACAAGTTGGAATTGAAGTTTGGCGGTAAACGGCTGCTGATCAAGAACCCGGTTTATACGGCCCGGATCGTGCAATTGCGCCGCCTGTTCCCGGACGCCAAGTTCATCCATATCCATCGCGATCCCTATGCGGTGTTCCGGTCCATGCGGAATTTCTACAAGAAGCTGTTCGCCGAGTTCGCCTTCCAATCCTGGGATCACGTCGATATCGACGCGCTGATCGTAAAAACCTATGGACGGATAATGGACGCCGTCATCAAGGACACCACAGACCTCTCGCCCGAACAGTTCATCGAGATCGGTTACGAGACCCTGGACAATAACCCTCTGGGCGCTATCGGCCAGATTTACCGGGCGCTGGATTTGGGCGATTTCGAAGCGGCGGCGCCGAGGTTTCAAGGCTATCTGGACACCATCGGGGATTACCGGAAGAACAGGTTCCCGGATGACCCGGGCGTTATCGAGGCGGTCAACGCCAATTGGGGGCGGTTCTTGGATCATTGGGGATATCCATGTCAAGGGGCGGCGTGAGAATCTTGGTTCCGGCCGCGCTGATTGCGCTCTGCATGACCGCGCCGGCCTCGGAAGCGGGGACTTTGAACGGAAAATGTCTGGCGCGGCCGTTGCTGGACGAGACGGCCGGCGCGCCCGTCGCCGGTCCCGAGGACCTCGACTTTGACGCGGAGAACGGAGCGCTTCTGATCTCGGCTTTTGACCGGTTGGACGAAAGCGGCGCTCAGGGTGGAATCTATCGTTTGAGCGTCGGCGATCTGGCGGGCGAAGGGGCGCTGATGGCGCGAAACCTGACGCCCGGACGGCCTGATTTCCGGCCTCACGGCATCGCTCTCTCGGATGCGACGCTCGCGGTCATCAACCATACTCACAGGCGGGAAGGAGCGGGACCCCGCGGCACCATGCTGGATCTATTCTCCTGGGACGGCCGCGTGCTGACGCACCGGAAGACCGACGCCGCGTCATCCTATTGCAACGCCAACGATATTGCCGGCGCGCCGGCCGGAGGTTGGTTGTTCTCCAGGGACCGGGGAGCCTGCGAGGGAGTGGACAAGATCCTTGAGACGGTTTTCAACCTCGGTGACGGCGAGGTGCGCCACCTGAGTGCGGCGGGTGATCTCGGCGCTTTCGCGGAAGGCCTGGCGTTCGCGAACGGAGTGGCTGTGAACGCGTCGGACAACCGGGTTTTCATCGCCGAAACCCAGGGGCGGCGGATCGCCGTCTTCGGTCAAGCAGAGGAAAAGACCGGACGCCCCGCGCCGAAAGGTCCTTTCGGCCGGGAGCGGAATTTCGATATTGAGCTTGCCGCCGGGCCGGACAACCTTTCGATCGGGTTGGACGGATCGCTGCTGGCGGCGACGCTCCCGGCGCCGTTTTCCCTTTTCTTGGCTCTGAACGGTTGGAGCGGGCCAGTACCCAGCCGTCTAATCCGTATCAGGAACCCCGGGTCGCCAGACGCCGCCGTCGAGGTCCTCTATGAAAACGGGGGGTTTTCCGCCGCGACCAGTATCGTGGAAACGCCGCGGTTTTTTGTGGCGGGATCGGTTATCGAGAGCGCCCTGCTGGTTTGTCCAAAGAAGGGGACATGAGCGGGAATTTCGTCACCGGGGGCGCGGGTTTTATCGGCGGCGCCTTGGTTCAAGCGCTCGTCAAGCGGGGTGAAAGCGTCACAGTCTTTGATGTGAAGACGCCCGAGACCCCGGTTGACGGCGTGACTTATATCGAGGGCTCGATCACGGACGCCGCTTTTCTGGCCCGCGCCATGAAGGGGGCGAGCGCCGTCTTTCACGTCGCAGGCGATCCGCGTCTCTGGCGGCCCGATCCGGCGGGTTATCAGGAAGTCAACACGCGCGGCGCCGTCAATGTTTTGGCGGCGGCCGAGAACGCCGGAGCCGGGCGCGTCGTTCATACCTCCAGCATCACGGTCTATGTGGGGCGGGGGAGCGATCCGTCCCGGGAGGCGGGCGAGGAGGCCGCGGAAAACATGCGGCCCGATGACCTGTTCGGCGATTACGCGCGGTCGAAATGGATGGCCGATCAAGCCGCGCTGGAAGCGGCCCGGTCGGGCTTGAGCGTGTCCATTGTCGCGCCGACCATGCCGGTCGGACCCGGCGACGCCGGGCTGACGCCCCCCAGCCTCATGTTGCTGGATTTTCTGCGGGGCGGGACGCCCGCCTACCTTGAGGCCAATATGAACCTGATCGACGTGCGGGACTTGGCGCTGGGCTATATCTCCGCACGCGACAGGGGGCGGGCGGGCGCCCGCTATCTGATGGGCGGACACGCGGTCGCTATGTCCGAAATGTTGAAACTTCTGGCGAAGGCGTCGGGCAGGGGAATGCCCCGCGGCCGCGTGCCGGGCGTGATGGCCGAGGCGTTCGCCGGGCTAGAAACCTGGATGTCCGACAGGATAACGCGCAAGCCGCCCAAAGCGCCGCTCGCCGGGGTTCAAATCGCGAGGGCCGCGCCCAGATTAAGCAACCGGGCCGCCGCCGGCGATCTAGGACTCGCCTGCCGTCCGCTGGCGGAAAGTCTCGCCGACGCCGTGGAGGATTTCCAGCGCCGGCGTCTGATTTAGGAAGAGAGCCCGAGGGCGGCCGTCTCAGGCGTTCAGGCCGACCGGGCAGCCAACGCCCGTGCCGCCGAGACCGCAATAGCCGCGCGGGTTCTTCGCCAGATACTGTTGATGATAGTCTTCCGCGTAATAGAATGGGCCGGCGTCCCTAATTTCCGTCGTGATCTTGCCGTAACCGGCGCGGGACAACTGTTTCTGGTAGGCGGCCCTGGTGGTTTCCGCCGCCTCGCGCTGTTCTTTCGAATGGACATAAACGCCGGACCGGTACTGCGTGCCGCGGTCATTGCCCTGGCGCATGCCTTGCGTCGGATCGTGGCCTTCCCAGAAGACGCGCATCAGGTCCTCAATGGCGATTTGCCTGGGGTCGTGGTTTACCAGAACCACCTCGTTATGGCCGGTCATCCCTGAGCAGACTTCCTCGTAGGTCGGGTTGGGGGTGAATCCCGCAGCGTATCCCACCGCCGTCGAGTAGACGCCCGGCAGTTTCCAGAACATGCGCTCGGCGCCCCAGAAGCAGCCAAGCCCGAAAACGATCCGCTCCAGCCCCGCCGGAAACGGCGGCTTGATGCGCTTGGCGTTGACATAATGCGTGTCGGGGGACGGAATGGCCGCCTCGCGGCCGGGAAGGGCGGCTTCGCGCGCCACCATTTCGGATTTCTTGGCCAGGCCGAACATCGAGAACATCTGTTTGTCTCCATCGCAAGAACAAGAATACGGTCCATGATGAAATACTAGGCGCGCGGCGGGGGGCTGTCATCCCCGATGACGGAAACGTGTCACGGGCGTGAGCCCGCGGCGCCCGAGATGAGAGATGGGGACGGGAGATTGCCAACGGGGCGGATATCTCCTATGCGGAGAACGGCGCCGCGCCGTCCCCCGGCGCCGCGCCCCCGCAGACGAGGAAAGAGGCCAAAATCATGAGCGACGCCACGGTTCTCGACCTTTGGCCCACGAAGCTGGTGAGCCGCCGGCTGCCGGACTTCGAGGAGCCCACCCGCTCGCTGATCAAGCTGATCCGGGAGATGGAAAGGCAAAACCGTGATCTGACCACGGACTATCTGGCGCCCGATCTGTTCAACCGGGATCATCCCGGCGTGAACTGGCTGCGCGATCAGGTGAATGGGACGGTCATTGAATACCTGCGGCGGCTGGGAATCGATTACCCGGTGAACTGGCAAATTCAGGGCTGGCCCAACGTCAACCGTCTTGGGGACTATCACGACGCGCACAATCATCCCGGCGCCTATCTGAGCGGGACCTATTATCTGAAAATCCCGTCGTCCAGGGAAACCACGCGAAACCGGCCGGACGCGCGGCCGTCCTCGATCACGTTCTATGATCCGAGGGGCGCGGTGAACATGTCGGCCATCGCCGGGGACCCCTATGTCGATCCGGAATACACGGTGCTGCCCGAACCCGGGCTGATGATGCTCTGGCCCGCGTTTCTCAGTCACTTCGTTCATCCGAACCTGTCCAAGGAAACGCGGATCACGATCAGCTTCAACATCGTTCTGAAGCACGAGCCGCATTATCTGCCGAAACAGTAGGCGCGGGGGTCCTCGAAGGCGTCATGACGCGTGCGCGTCTGATAACCAATCCGGACGCGAAAAAGGTTGATGACGAGGGTTCGTAAAACATGGCGTGTCAGCGTTCTATCCATATACGCTCCGCCAGTTGGGCAGGAACATGCACTGCTAAAATTGGAACGTCATGAAGCATTTGCTTCTTGTCCGCAGTCTCTATGTCATATCGGTGAAGTTGGAAGGTTATAGCTTCTTCTGAAATCAAAGCGCGGGCGCCGGGATAGTTCGTTCTCGCGTTGGAACCTTGGAAGAGATTTCGGATTTTAGGACGTTCTTTGTTAGTCAAAGACCGTTTTGAGTCGACGCCCGACCATGGTCCTGACAAAGCGTAGAAGCTGCATTTCGCTGTTGGCTCATTCATGATCAGTTTCTGTAAACCAAGCATTATCGCCCCGTGTTTTAAATTGTCGTCGGGCCATTTATACCGAAACTGTCCAATCAGCGGTGTAATATCAGATAGTATGATGTCGTTGCTAAATTTCGGGACAATTTGAGCGTCGTTCCAACCGTCTTCGGCAAGAGTGGAGAAATCGAAAGTTTTTAAAATTTCTTTCGTGACGTCACGGTTCTCAGAAATAATTTCAATATCGTCAAAAGGATGATCTGGCACGATCCAGCCACCACGTCCCTTGGACTGGTACATCTCAAGCAAGATGACAGACGAACGCGTAGGTTTGAGATTGGGATTAAGAGAATAAACTCTGCGCCAGTCCTTCAGAGTCTTGCCATTCTCAAGGTGGAGACGAATAGACTCACGAATTGACTCCTCGTGTTTTACGTAGTCTGTGAACGCATCAATATTTGCCGATGTCAGATAGATACGACAAAGCCCTAAATAAGGCTTTTTGTATCCAAAAAATCTGGCTCTTTGTTGAATATTGTCGGCATTCCCGACTCCCGTGGAGCGGGGCATATAGCTGACCGTCAAACCCTCAACCGTAAAGCCTCGGTCAAGCCCAATACCACCAACCAATATCCAACTGTATTCACCCCGCCAATCTACTGAAACGATGCGGCTTTTCTCACGCGTGTTGAGTTCCGCAACCGCCGTTTCTTCAATCGCCTCAAACAAGACGGGCGCGATATCTTTAAAGGCCAAATCTGTCTCATACGTCTTGAAAAGGCTTTTAGCGGAATCTTCGAACGCCTTGATCAAATCTGCGTGCTCAGGGTCCGTAGCATCTTGAAGTATAGAAGCCCAATGATCTTTTATCTGACGTGCCCAGCGAGCGAACATGAGGTGCTCGTCTTTGGCAATCGCCGGGTGGATCATCATCGAGCGGTTCTTGCCTTTTTGGAACTCCTCTTCCAGCAATCCAATTGCCACACCAATAAAGAACTCTCGTAAGGCCGCTAACAGACTGTCGGGCGGTTTGGACGGCGGACCATTTCTGTCAGCGACCTCACTGGACGGGATTAGCTTTATGTACTCATCGGCGCCTTCGACAAAGAACTCTTGTCCGCCCACATAGTGCGTTCCCGGCGTCAAAACGCGCCCGAAATCTGGAGAGAGTGCGTCGATACGGCTGATAAGTAATGGGGCTTGAGGAGTCGCTGTATACAGGATGTAGCTATGGTGCGGAAAGACCGCTCGGAGCGCTTGGATGCGAGAATAGGTCGTGCTCTCGTCATCTTGTTTGGCTTTGGTGTTCATCCCGGCCTGATCGCCTTCATCATCAATGATAAGCGTCGGAACATCCGAGAAGTTGGAGTCGGAAAGCAGCTTGGCCAAATTATCCAAGTGCTGATGCTGTTTCATGGAAACAATTAGAATTGTACGCGCGCGAGGATTACCTCTTCGCCAGTTGGCGAGCCCCGTATTTACGCGCGCCACTTCATCTTTCTGAAATGCTTTCTGCTGGGTAGTGAAGAGGTTCCATTCGCGCGCGCCGGCAATGTCCAAATCTTGCTTGAGGCGCTCGAAGGACTGTTCAACAAGATTGTTTGTCGTTCCTGCGAGCAAGATAACAAGACGATAGCCGTTATCCCGCGCGAGAGCTGATAGGCTGGTGAAGGACAGTGTTTTTCCGCTTTGCACATAGCCAATCACGAGACCTGTGTTCCGAGAGCCGTCTTTTTGAGGATCAACGCAATCCTTAAGGATAGAAGTGGTTTCCTTTACAAGCCGTTTTTTTTCTTCTGGGGAAAGGGTTATGGCTTTCAACAACTTGGTAAACGCATCACCTTTCCGTGGCGACCACTGAACGGCGTCCTTAGTCATCAGAGAGCCTCCGAGACATTTGGTTCTTCAAAATTTCGTTGGCAAAACGTCGGATCGTTGAAGGGTTTCGCTCGCCTAGCTCACCTGCCGCGACTTCCGAAAGGGCAATGGCAGCCGCGATGTTGAGAACTGCAATAAAGCTTTCAGAGTCCAAGGTTGGGAACTGGGCCATAAATGGATTGAGCATCGCAATGCGAACCGTGATCCGGCGCGGCTCAGGGTCGGTAATAGCGGGATGATTTCTGATCTCTAACCAGTTTGCTCCGTCGTCCGCATAAGATAGTTCGATAGCGACGATCCAATCTTCACTGCGAAAGCGCATCTTGAACTCGGTATGCTCATTTTCGCTTTCAGGAAGGTCGGGCAACGGGACTTGGGCCTGCTCTTCGGTATCGTTGGTGGGCGCGCAAGGTTTATCTCCCAAGCTATCAGAAGTTGTGGGGGTCAAATTTTGATCATTAAGCCTTTGAGCGACTGCGCTCATTGCGGTTTTCGCTTCCTTACGCGTCGCCGTCGCGTCTTTTTTGCTTCTGTGCTCGCGAGCCTGCTGTAGCAAGGGAAAAACATTCCCCGAAAGTTCTTTTCGTAACTCCTGCAGAAAGATTTCTTCACTCTCATCCCACTTTATGCCGTCTTTAGTGTGACTGACGTGAAAGCCGCGCAGATGAATTTCGCCAAAGAGACGCTGATATGGAAACGTGTTAGAACTGCCAAAAATGTCCTCGGGTCGGTAGGTTTCGTCGTAACTTCCCAAAATCAGGCGTTTGCGTCTGAACAGCGCCAAGCCAGCGAGTTTCGTGCTCCCCGGCTCACGAATAGCAACAAAGCCGGTCGCGGATTTTCCTTCTCCGAGGTCAATATTGATGTCTTTCTTCCACGTGATCGATGGACCATCCGGGTCACAATAGCTTGGTGCATTGAGGATAAAAGGATCGCTGAAAGCCAGTGCTTCACCGTCAACGCGCAAAACCATTGACCCGTCGCGGATGAAGACGCGGTAAATACTGGAGAGATGATCTTTGATTTTTTGGACTGTCCGACCACGCGGGAACTTGCGGATATTGTCCAAACGAACTTCGGTATGGTGTTTATCGGCAGCAATTTGGGAAGAAACCACGTTCAATTCTTCGGTACTGTCTTCGATGATTTTCTCAATATCGAAGATGATAGTGCGCTCTAAATTCTCTCCCAAAGCAGTCGTTCGAACACTCCAATTTGGTGCAAACCAGCAGGCCGCACTCTTCATGCCCATACCGAATTCAGAGAGCCCTGAAGCGTCTGGCGGTATCTCGGCAGGACGAAAAGCACGTTGATAATCTGATTCGGCGATACCGCCCGCATTATCTGTAATTGTGATGCTATTGTCCGGCTGATCGAAATGGATATCGACGCACAAGCAATAGTCGTCGCCATGGATTTTTTTCAGTTCCTTTTGCTTATCAAGGCTGCTTTGGATCGCGTTATCAACGAATTCCGCTAATGCAAACCATGCTTTGTAATTTAGGTAGGGAAGGACGGATAGGACATTTACACCGGGTCGGATGTTTACAGAATTCAGTTGCGCCATTATTCCGCCGCCCCCGCCAACTCCGCTTGTTGCGGTCCCCGGTTAATAAGCGCGTTGAGGATCTTGCGAACAACATCAACATTCACGGCATTCCCAAACGCCTTGTAAGCTCTATCTTTGGTGTCGGGCAAATGCTTGAGGTCGCCCATGCTTTGAAGGCGGCTGCACTCACGCGGCGTCATGTAACGTTTCTTCCATGCGATGATGGGAACTTGGCTTGTTGTCATGGCAATAAGGGACGGCGCGGTGCTCTCGCGCTTAACCCGGATGCCGCTGGCCCGAAACTGGATAATATGCTTCCACAAGCTTCGGGCGCCGTTCTTGTAGTTCCATTCGAGTTTTTGGAAGCTTGGCGGAAAGTCTTTAATTTCGTCGATCCACGGATTAATGATCGTGCGATGGCGATCATAGAAATCTCTGTTCTTTTGGATGAAGTCGATTTTCCAATCTGGAAAACGGTTTAGTTTTGTCCGTGCATAAACTGGAAGTGCGTCGTGCACCTCACTGGGCGAAAGACCGCAAAGACTCTGACCAAACGCTCCTTTGAAATCTTCCAGGCCTTTGTAGTTCATCTTATATGGCGTGAAACCATCGATGGGGTAATCAGCGCCAAATTCCATCGCCCAAATCGGAAAAGACGGCAAATCCTCGTTTTTGGGAAACGCACGAATGAGTTTTTGCCACGCCTCCATGAAGCGGAGATGTTCAGCATTCAAGAAATGAGCGTCTTTAGGCTTTTCATCCAATACGCTACGGATAGACGTTGGCGTCTTATCGGGTATTGGCCATTCAAAGTCCAAAAGCCCTTCGCGGTCACCTACAATAAAGGCGCGCTCACGCTTTTGCGGAATTCCGAACATATGAGGGGAAAGACGCTTGTAACTGATGTCATATCCCAGGTTGCTGAGTTGATCGCAGATAAGTTCCCAAGTCTTGCCTTTGTTGTGGCGCATGAGATTTGGGACATTTTCAATAATGAAGAAGCGGGGGGTTTTTAGCTTCAATATCTCTACAATGTAATCGAATAAGTTGCCCCATTGCGGGCATTCAAGGCCTTTTTGGTCTCCTGCTTTGGAGAAAGGCTGGCATGGAAAACCAGCACACAATATGTCATGGGCGGGAATTATCTGAAGATCGATGGCACGGATATCGCCTACGGGGCGAATGCCGAAATTGGCTTCATAAAGATTAGCCAACTCTGAGTTGAGTTCGGACGCAAATACACATTCAGCTCCCCCGCTGGATAGCGCCTGATGAAATCCCCCCAAACCCGCGAATAAGTCTATAAATTTCATAATGTCTTTCTAATCTTGTTTTATTTTTAGATTACCCGCGATTGTGAACTCAGCCCCTATTACAATATAGTAGGGGATTGTACAAAGAACCACGCGCCGGGGGTTGGCGAGGTCATCGACGAAACCCGGTTTCGGCCCAGTCCGCCGGCCAGTCTAAACAATTCAACCATCGCCGCCGGTGAAGGCCTTCATGACGTCCTCTATCGGTTGTTTGCCGATGTCGCGGGTGATGAAGACCAGTTTGGAGCGCCGGTCCTCGCCGGGCCAGCCGGGAAGCCGCACCGGCGGATGGAACAGGTGCTGGACGCCGTGAACGGCGATGGGGCCGTCCTCGCCGTCCACGTTCAGGATTCCCTTGATCCGAAGCAGATTCTCGCCCTGCGTCGCCGTCAGCATCTCGATACAGGTCGCGAAGCCCTCCCAGCGGACGGGGGCGTCCAGCGTCACGCAGAAGCTTTGGATATGTTCGCCATGCCGGTTGACGTCGTGAGGGTGACGTCCGTGGTCATGGTCATTAGCGTGGTCATCGGCATGGTCATCGGCATGGTTATCGGCGTGGTCATTGGCGCGGGCGCCGGACACGGCTTCCTCGCGCAGCCATTTCGCGACGTCGGGTATGCGGGTTTTCTCGTCGAACAGCCCCGCGTTGAACAGCATGTCAGGATGAAGATCGTCGGAGGCGTCGAACAGCAAGGCGCCGGGGTTCAGACCGTGGAGGCGCGACCTCACGTCGCGGATTTGCTCCGCCGCCGCCAAGTCGGTCTTGGTCACGACGATCCGGTCGGCGACGGCCGCTTGCTTGAGGGACTCCGTTTGCGTCTCCAGCAATCCCGGACCGTTCACCGCGTCCACCGTCGTGACGACGCCGTCGAACCGGTAGCGCCCGCCAATGGTGGGATCCGTCATCAGCGTGTGGATGACGGGGGCGGGATCGGCGAGGCCGGTGGTTTCGATAATCAGCCGCTTGAAGCGCGGAACGCTCAGGTCCACCCGCTGCCAGAACAACTCGCGCATGGCGTTCACCAAGTCGCCGCGAACCGTGCAGCAAAGACAGCCGGAGTTCAGCAGCACCGCGTCCTCGCGCGTTTCCCTGACCAGCAGGTGGTCGATTCCGATCTCGCCGAATTCGTTCACCAGGACCGCCGACTCGCCCATGTCCGGGTGAGCGAGCAGCTTGTTCAAAAGCGTGGTTTTGCCGGAGCCCAGGAACCCGGTCAGCACGTTGACGGGGATGGCCTTCGCCCGCCGCTGGCCAGCGCCCGTGTTGGGAGCGCCGGAGGCGGACGGGACGGGAGGGTTGTTGTCAGGCGCGCTCGCCATAGAGTTTCTTCGGGTCTTTCTCTATGCTTGATATGATTTGTATAGCGCCCTTTCGCATTGCGTTGAAGAAGCAATTGCGCCGTCCTGTGTGACAGGCGACGCCTTCCTGGTTAACGATCAGCAGGATCGTGTCCCGGTCGCAGTCCCAGCGAAATTCCCGCAACGTCTGGACCTGCCCGGAGCTTTCGCCCTTGCGCCACAGCTCGCCGCGCGACCGGGACCAGTAACAAACGCGGCCGGTTTTCAGGGTTTCACGAACGGCCTCCGCGTTCATCCAGGCCATCATCAGCACCTCGCCCGTGCCGTGCTGTTGGGCGATAGCGGGGATCAAGCCATCGGACGTATAGGCCAGATCCGCGACGAGGGCGTCGATGTCGCTTTCCCCGGGCGCTTGATAATCCATCACGCCGCTCTCAATCGGGCGAGGCCCGCGTCCAGGTCTTCTCTCAAATCGTCCGGGTCTTCCAGTCCGATATGGAACCGAAGGCATTGACCGGGTTCGGTCCATTCCGTCGCCGTGCGGTTTTTATGGGGATGGGTGGGAATGACGAGGCTTTCGTATCCGCCCCAACTGGCGCCCATGCCGAACAGTTCCAGCCCGTTCAGCATCGCTTCCACGCGGCTCCGCCCGTATTTCGGGTCCAACACGGCGCCGAACAAGCTGGAAGCCCCCGAATGGTCGCGTTTCCACAGGGCGTGGCCCGGATCGTCGGGCAACGCCGGGTGCATCACGCGCGTGACCTCGGGCCGCGCCTTGAGCCATTCGGCCATGTCTACGCCCGCCCTCATTTGACGTTCCAGCCTCACCCCCATAGTCCGCAGCCCCCGGAGGCCTAGGAAACATTCGTCCGGCCCCGCGCGGACGCCCAGCGAGTTGGCCATGGTCTTCAGTTCTTGAAACTGTTGTTCGGTGGTGACCGTGACGGTTCCCAGCATGGCGTCCGAATGACCGACGATGTATTTCGTCGCGGACTCGATGACCACGTCCACGCCCAGCTTGACGGGTTGACAGAACAGCGGCGACGACCAGGTGTTGTCGATCAGCGTCAAGACGCTTTTTGCCCCGGCCGCGGCGCAGATCGCAGGCACGTCCTGCATCTCGAAGGTGTGACTGCCGGGGCTCTCCATATAGACGACCTTGGTGTTGGGCCGAATAAGGTCCGCGATTTCGGCGCCGATCAGGGGGTCATAAAAGGTTCCCTCGACGCCCGCGCGTCGCAGCACGTTCCCGAACGCGCGCGCGCGCGTTGGTCCATAGACCGTGTCCGCGATCAGCACATGATCCCCGTTCCGCAGGAAGGTCAGCATGGCGGACGTCACGGCCGCGAGGCCGGACGGAAACGACACGGTCTTGTGTCCGCCATGAAGGGCGGTGACGGCCTCTTCAAAGGCGAACTGGGTGGGCGTGCCGGTGCGGCCATACCGCACGCCCTGGAATTCCCCCATGCCGTCGCGGTTCTCGAACGCGTCCAGGGTGGGAAACAGGACGGTCGATGCGTAATAGACCGGCGGATTGGGTATTCCGTGGTTAGTTTCGGGTTTCAGCCCGGCGTGAGCCAGAACCGTGTCCGGGCGATGTTTCTTGTCGCTCATCGTCATCCCTCGTTTGCTTGCGCGTTCCGTTTTAGGCGGACGGGAAGCGAGGGGGAAGTGGTAAACGACGGGGGCGTTCGCCTCTATCGTGGAATCCCCGGTTCTTTCGGGACGCCGTCGGGACTTCGGGACTTGAAAGGCGATGGGGGCCGTGTGTTTGGGGGGGAGAAAAAAATCACGCCTGATTGATTGATCGAGTTTGATCTCGGGGCTATGATGCGCGGCGAAGAATAAAAAAACTCAATAGAAGTGTGCGGAAAACGGGATTTGTAGTCATTGACGGAACAAGGAGAATGCTGGTGTTGCGCGGTTTTGTTGTTTTTCTGACGGCTCTTGTCGCCGTAACGGCGGCCCAGGCGGGCGACACGCCGTCACCCAAGGACGCGAAAGTCTATTTCATCAAGCCGGTGAACGGCGCCGTGGTTTCCAACCCCGTGCATGTGGTCATGGGATTGTCCGGCATGGGCGTGGCGCCCGCCGGCGTGGAGAAAAAGAAAACGGGTCATCATCACTTGATCATCAACGCGCCGACGCCAGGCTCCGACTATGCGATCGGCAAGGACGACAACCATCTTCACTTCGGCGGCGGACAAACGGAAACGAAGGTCGAACTGCCGCAGGGCAAACACACCCTTCAGCTTGTCCTGGGCGATTGGAGCCACGTGCCCCACGATCCGCCCGTGACGTCGGAAAAGATCACCATAACGGTCAAATAATCGTTCGCGGTTTTGGCGGCGATCCGGCCCCGGCGGGAGACCGTCGGGGCTTTACGCCAGGCGCGGACCTCATCCGGTTTGAGCGCGGGGCGCGGCTGTTCCGGCCCCTGGCCTGTCGGCCGCCGTCAACAGTTCACGAGCGGAAAGGGACGCGCTTGCCGGTTTTCCCACCCCGGTCTTTTTACACATCCGCCGGCTGACGCGGAATATCAGAATGTCCTTGTCCGTGATCGTGGGCGGGCCGTCAACGGATGGCGGGCGGGAAAATCACGAAGTTCTATATGGAAAGGCGCCGTCTCGCCTTTGACGATTTTTTTTATTTTTGGTACACATCCTTCCGGAGTGTTTCGCGGCTGTGCGAAACCTGTGCCTGTATGACCATTTGATACAAAACACCTAAGCTAGGGAGCTAAATGCAAATGTTGAAAAAAGCAGGAATTGCCGCAGCGGTTGCGGCCGCCGCCTTCGTTTCGACCGCAACTCACGCCTCGACGCTTGAGGACGTGAGAAAGGCGGGCGTTCTGCGTTGCGTCGTGTCCACGGGCGTCGCTGGTTTCGCGGCCGTCGATGAAAGCGGTAAATATAAGGGGTTTGACGTCGATTTCTGCCGGGCCACCGCGGCGGCGGTGCTGGGCGACCCCGACAAGGTGAAATACGTGCCGTCCACCGGCAAGACCCGTTTCACCATCCTGAACTCCGGCGAAGGCGACGTTCTTTGGCGGAACACCACCTGGACCTTCACCCGCGACGCCGACATCAAGCTGACTTTCGTCGGCGTCAACTATTACGACGGCCAGGGTTTCATGGTGCCGAAGAAGCTTGGCGTGCAAAGCGCCAAGGACCTGGACGGCGCGACCGTGTGCATCCAGACCGGCACCACGACCGAGTTGAACCTCGCCGACTTCTTTACGGTCAACAAGATGAAGTACAACCCGGTTCCGATCGAAAAGAACTCGGAATCGCGTGAAAACTACCTAGCGGGACGTTGCGACGTGTACACCACGGACGCTTCCGCCCTGGCGGCGACGCGTTCCACGTTCGAAAATCCCGACGATCACGTGATCCTGCCCGAAATCATCTCGAAAGAGCCGTTGGGTCCGGTTGTCCGTCATGGCGACGATCAGTGGGCGGACATCGTCCGCTGGGTTTTCAACGCCACCATCGCGGCCGAGGAATTGGGCATCACCCAGGCCAACGTCGGCTCCATCGGAGATTCCACCAGCAACAAGGAAATCAAACGTATGCTGGGCGTCGAAGGCACGCTGGGCGAGCAGTTGGGTCTGGATAAGGACTGGGCCAAACGCGTCGTCGCCGCCGTTGGCAACTACGGTGAAATTTTCGACCGTAACATCGGTCCGAAAACGGACATTGGCCTGGAGCGCGGCTTGAACGCTCTGTATACGAATGGCGGCCTTCAGTACTCGCCGCCCTTCCGCTAAGAGACACGCACGAAAACGGCGCTCCGGACTTTCCGAGGCGCCGTTTTCCTCTTAAAACTACGTATGCGGCGTTCCGGCGGAGCCAAAAACGGCTACAACACATTAACCGGACGCGCGCGGGGAGACTTAACGCCGTAACCCCAATCCACGGGCGGATGGCGGTTTTGGCAGGGGGAAGCGTTATGTCCAAGGCGGATCTGTTTCCCGGAGCATCGGCGGGCGAAGCCTCGGTGGGGCGAAATCCGCTCCTGACGCTTTGGTACGACAAGGAAGCCAGATCCGTCATCTTTCAGATATTGACGGTCCTTGGCTTGGTCGTCTTTTTCTGGTTCATTATTTCGAACGCGGTCGCCAACCTGACGGCGCTGGGCAAGACCTTCAGCTTTGATTTTCTGCTTGAGCCCGCGGGCTACGACATCAACCAGACGCTGATCAGCTACACCAACTCCGACACGCACCTCCGCGCCGCTCAGGTGGGCCTGTTGAACACCCTGCTGATCGCGGGATGCGGCATCGTGCTGGCGACCATTGTCGGCTTTTTGTTCGGCGTGTTGCGGTTGTCGCCCAACTTTCTGATCAACCGGATCATCTATTGTTTCGTGGAATTCACCCGGAACGTGCCGGTTTTGCTGCATATCCTGCTGATCCACGCGATCATCGTGCACAGCCTGCCGCACCCCCGCAACGCGGTGAACATCTCCGACACCTTCTTCGCGACGAACCGGGGACTTTATTCGCCGGATCCGATCATTGGCGATCTGTTCTATCTGACCGTCATCGCGTTCGTGGCGGGGGTGGCGGGCGCCATTGCATTTAGACGCTGGGCCCGGAAACGCCAGGATGAGACGGGTAAGATCTATCCCGTCTTCTGGGTTGGTCTCGGCTTGATCCTCGGGCCGCCCGCCGTGACGTTCGTCGTCACCGGAGCGCCCATTGACTGGGATATGCCGAAGTCCGGCCGCTTTAACGTACAAGGGGGCGTGAATATCCTGCCGGAGTTCTTGGCGCTCTGGCTGGCGTTGTCTCTTTACACGGCGGCGTTCATCGCGGAAATCGTGCGCGCGGGGATCCAGTCGGTCAGCCGCGGCCAGTGGGAGGCGGCCTCGGCGCTGGGGGTCAGCCGTTCACGGACGCTTAAGCTGATCATCATCCCGCAGGCCCTTCGCGTTATCATTCCGCCGCTCACTTCTCAGTACCTGAACCTGACCAAGAATTCGTCGCTCGCGATCGCCATCGGTTACATGGACATCGTCGCGACCTTGGGCGGCATTTCGCTGATGCAGACCGGGAAAGAGATGGAGACCATGATGATGGTGCTGTCTCTGTACTTGATCATCTCGCTCAGCATTTCGGCGCTGATGAACTGGTACAACAAGTCCATCAAGCTGAAAGAACGTTAGGGAGAGGGCGCGATGGCCTCACAACCCGCGACCATGGCCCTCAAACAAGGGGGGGGGGGATACGAGCCGGGCGCTCACCCGAGTCTGCCGCCGCCGGTCAATACGGACAGCGTCGTCTATAAGACGCGCAAGGCGTTGATCGGCACGCCGACCAACGCGTTTCTGACGTTCGTTTCGGTTTACCTGCTTTACCTGATCGTGCCGGGCGCGTTTCAGTGGTTCGTGACGGACGCCGTGGTGTTCGCCCCCGACCGGAGAGCGTGTCAGGAGGCCGGCGACGGGGCGTGCTGGGCGGTGGTTCTCGCCAACCTGGAGAACTTCACGTTCGGTTTCTATCCGGAAACCGAGCGATGGCGCCCCGTGCTGGCGTTTTTCATGCTGTTGCTGGCGCTCATACCGTTGCTGTACGAGAAAACGCCCCACCGCAAGCACGCGATGATTTACTCGGTCCTCTATCCGGTCGTCGCGGCTTGGCTGTTGCTGGGCGGTTTCGGTCTGGCGCCGGTCACGACCGACCAGTTCGGCGGGTTCCTGTTGACCTTGGTGATCGGCGTCACGGGCATCATGTTCTCGTTGCCGATCGGCGTCGTGCTCGCGCTCGGAAGGCAATCCAAACTGCCGATTATCCAGGCGTCATGCGTGTGCTTCATTGAGTTCATCCGGGGCGTGCCGTTGATCACGCTTTTGTTCGTCGCGTCCACGATGCTCAATTACTTCCTGCCGCCGGGCACGCACTTCAATCTGCTGCTTCGGGTGCTGATCATGGTGACGCTGTTCTCCAGCGCCTATATCGCCGAGGTCATACGCGGCGGTCTTCAGGCCATCCCGCGCGGCCAATATGAAGCCGCCGACGCCATGGGCCTGAAATACTGGCAGTCCATGCGGCTGATCATCCTGCCTCAAGCCCTGAAGATTTCGATCCCCGGGATCGTCAACACCTTCATCGGCCTGTTCAAGGACACCACGCTGGTGATCGTGATCGGGCTTCTCGATCCGCTTGGCATGTCCGATTCGATCCTCGCCAACACGAACTGGCAAGGACTTTCGACAGAGGTCTACGTGTTCATCGCGTTGTTCTTCTTCGTCTGTTGCTTCGGCATGTCGCGTTATTCGCTGTGGCTGGAGAACCAATTACATCGGGGGCACAAGCGCTAAGGCGTCCGGGCCGCCCGTCCCAACAGGGAGTATCAAGGAATGAGTGAGATCATGACCGCCTCCAGAGAAAACCCGATGGCCTCCGCGGCGTCGGACGAGGACATCATCAAGGTCACCGAGATGCACAAATGGTACGGCGATTTTCACGTGCTGAAAAATATCAATCTGAACGTCAAGAAGGGCGAACGGATCGTGATCTGCGGACCGTCCGGTTCGGGCAAGTCCACGTTGATTCGCTGCGTCAACCGTCTGGAAGAGCATCAGCAAGGGCGGATCATCGTTGACGGCATCGAGCTTACCAACGATCTCAAGAACATCGACGCCATTCGCCGCGAAGTCGGCATGGTGTTTCAGCATTTCAACCTTTTCCCTCATCTGACTGTGCTGGAGAACTGCACGCTCGGCCCGGTTTGGGTGCGCCAAACGCCGAAAGAGGAGGCGGAAGCCATCGCCATGAAGTACCTGGAGCGGGTCAAGATTCCCGAGCAGGCTTTGAAATATCCGGGTCAACTCTCTGGGGGGCAGCAGCAGCGTGTGGCCATCGCCCGTTCGCTCTGCATGGCGCCGAACATCATGCTGTTCGACGAACCGACGTCGGCGCTTGATCCAGAGATGATCAAAGAGGTGTTGGACACCATGGTGAGCCTCGCCGAGACCGGCATGACCATGCTCTGCGTGACCCATGAAATGGGTTTCGCGCGCACCGTCGCCGACCGGGTCATCTTCATGGATGGCGGCGAAATCATCGAAGAGAACGAGCCGGAACCGTTCTTCTCCAACCCGCGGCATGATCGGACCAAACTGTTCCTGAGTCAGATTTTAGCCCACTAACAAACCGTTACGTATTCCGTGCCGGGGGACCTCCGAATTCTGGGTTTGGGGGCTGTTGCCGGCTTGAGAGTTGTTTTAGCGACGCGCAAAAACATGCCGCGCCGCGATGTTTCCCCTTTTTCACTTCCGTGAGTTCCATGTCGGGCCCTAGCGCGGCGTGTTCATTTAAGTGATCCACGTCATAGCGCGGGCGAGGCGTACGAACGCCTTGAAGGATGCGATTGTTTTCCCGCATCGCAAGGCGACGCGCTGGATGCGTTCGATCCTGTTGCGGAAACACTCGGCCAGACGGCGTTCCTTGTAGATCGCCTGATTGATGGGATAGCGCTCTGTCCGGGCCGGGTTCCGCTTGATCCGCGCGCTTGCCCCCGGTTCGCAGGCGATGAAGCCGCGCGGATGACCGCCGCCGCGCGTCATAGGCGGCGCCGGCGATGACGTGACCAACGCCTTCGAGGCCCGCGCTCAAGTCCCGCGCCTGGGGCGCGCCGCCCCGCTGGCCCGGCGTGACTGGCCCGGCGTGACTGGCCCGGCGTGATTTCCAAGCGGAGCGGCTGGCCGGGCGTGATCTCGAAGCGCATCGGCTGGCTGGGCGCATCGGCGGCGGCATGGGCTTTGGTTGCCGGACCGCCCCTGGATCGCCCGATGGCGCCAGCTTCAAGCCCCCTTTCGAAAGGCGGCGCCGGCGTGAACCGTTGAGGTCGCGGCGCCGGTCGGCACGTATTCGAAGTCCGGGTCCTTGGCCAACGCCTTGATAAGAGCCTGCCGAACCCCGGCCCGCGCCCAGCGCCGGAACCGCGTGTGGACCGGCTTCCAATGGCCAGGTTCCGGCGGCGGGTCCCGCCATGGCGCGGCCCCCCGGGCCAACCAAGGAACGGCGTCAATGAAAAGCCGGGGGTCATTCCCGGTCCTGCCCCGTTCACCCGCTTCGCCCGCTGTCAGATGCGCGATCTGCGGCCATTGCGCGCCCGTCAATGGTCTTGTGCTTGAGACCGCCCCTGTTTGCGATCTTGAATCAGAAATCCGCCCGCGCGAAAACCCCCTGAATGAACACGCCGCCTAGAGCGTTATGACATTGGGTATGTTCATATCCCGCATTTTTGGCGTGGTTCGCGCATTCGTGGGGCGTGGCGGTTTTCAAACTGACCTCCGTCACCCATGATGAGCGCGAACAGCGCCAAAACGCCCTTTCGCGGGGGTGGGGTTTGTATGACGATCATTTAATAAAGCCAACGCTTCATCTCCTGCTAAGGCGGGAGCCTAGACTGACCTTTGTCGCTCACGACTGGGTTGCAACGCGGGCCGTCGCGCTGGATTCCCGCCTTCGCTGGAATGACAAAACGGGGGCGCGGGAATGACGGAGAACATGCGGGGCGGCGGCGCGCCCAAACGCTCTAGATCAGTCTGGCCGAGGGAGCTGATTTGTGGAGCCGCGCCGTGTCCGGGCGGTCGTGTTCGCTTGCGGCCGATGCCTTTTTATATCGAAGCCCCTGTTCATGGACAAAGGTCCAGACCGGGCGGCAATCCACCACAAGACTCCGGCCTGTCAGCCCGGAGACAAGCCCTGGCGACATGAAATCCCCCCGCTGGTCCGGGCGCGCGGTCAGCGCGCGTCAGTCCCCCTGGATCGCGCGACGCTTGCGCCCGGTCATCCGGCCCAGACCGCCGCGACAGCCAGGAAACCGCCGTGCTCTCGCCAATCCCAAAACGGCGTCTCGCCCCGCGGCAGGGCATCCCGCCGCGAATGACCCACGAATGACCGCCGAAATCACCCGCTCCCGGAGATCGGCGGAAAAGGCCGCGCCATGATATGCCGGCCGCCTTTTCCGGCTGGCGTTTTGAACAACAAAAGAATCCTCTTGGAAATCCCTAAAGCGACCCCGTGTGATGGCGTAACGCGCCAGATGTCCGGCATGTTGCAGCCAGGCGGCGATGCGCCGGGAAAGCGCGCCGGAATTAGCCGTTCCGAAGTTCGGAGAGGAACCTTTGGGAGCCGTCCCGCAGGGCCTGCCGGGCTTCCGCAAGGTCCATGACCGACCACATGACCTTGATCGCGGCGCCGGACGAACCGGCCGCCGCCTGACAGACGCAGGAAATCTCATCGGTCACTTTTTCGGCGTCATCGGAGATATTATCCATAGTGTCCGCGATTTGGCTGGTTACCGCGGCTTGTTCTTCGATGGTCGAGGCAATGGCCGAAATGACCTCGTCGGTTGACTGAATGGATTGTTCGATCTTAAGGATGCTTTCGACGGCGCTCCCGGTCTGGGACTGGATGGTCTTGATCTCTTTATCGATCCGCGCCGTCGCTTTCTCGGTCTGTGAAGAGAGGTTCTTCACTTCCGAGGCGACCACGGCGAACCCTTTCCCCGCGCCGCCCGCCCGGGCGGCCTCGATGGTCGCGTTGAGCGCCAGCAGATTCGTTTGACCCGCAATGTCCGTGATCAACGCGACCACGCTGCCGATCTGCTCCGACGCTTGCTTGAGCATATTTATCCGGTTTGCGGCGTCATTGACTTCTCCCACCACGCTTCGCATGGCCGCTGTCGTCTCGGAGACGTTCGTGGAGACTTTTTGAATGGTGGAAGACAACTCGCTCCCGCTTTTGGCGACGTTTTGAACGCTGTCGGACGTGTTTTGCGAGGCGTCCGCCACCGACAGGCTGCGCCGGCCGCTTGTTTTCGATTTTTCGACAAGCCCGTCCGCCGTTTTGCGCAGTTCCTCCGTTTGCTGTTCGATCATGGAAAGGGACGCGCCCAGCAATTGTTCGAAGTCGGACGCCAGTTCGTTCATCAGGGCGCGGCGTTCCTCGGCGGTCCTTTCTTCCCGTTCTTTCGCCTCGCGTTCCAATTCCCGGGTGCGAATGCCGTTCTGTCGAAAGACTTCCACGCTTTTCGTCATTTCGCCGATTTCATCGGACGAACTTAATCCCTCAAGGTCGATATCGGTGTCGCCTTGAGTCAAGGTCCGCATCTGGTCCGCCAATTTCAAGATACGGTTCGATATTCTCGCGCGGGTGAAGTAGATCTGAAAACCGCACAAAAATACGGCCAGTAGAAACAAAACGGCGAATATAACGACCCCGGCGGTCGCTTCCCTGCGAAGCTGACCCATGTAGTCGGCCATGATGCCGCCAGCGAGATAAGACAGATTGACCGCGGTTCCCAGAGCGTCGGAGGATTCGGTGAAGAAGTCCTGGAACTGAACGGAATAGGACTCGCTTTTCGCCGACGCCGCCAGGATCGACTGTCTAAGCCGCTCATAAGAGTTAAAATAAACATCGGAAACGGTCCTGATTCCCTGGCGAACCTGGTCATCCAGACCAACGTGGCCGGACAGAAGGGACAATTCGGACATGGCTTCCACGGCGATCGTGTGATCTTTGCGCATGAGGCTGAGCGTGTCCTTGTCAATGCTCCGGCCCGTCGCCGTCGCGATCGCCAGATAGGTTCGTTCCCGGCCGCCGAATTCCCGGACCTTCCAGGCGGCCTCCTGGATTTGCTTTAACGTCAAGACAGTGGACGGAACGCGGGCGTTCACAGGACTCAGCAATAGCGGAAGGGACGCAAACCTGGTGATATCCGCCTTCATCGAGACCGGAAGGCTTTTGAGTTGGTCCCTGTTTCGATCAGTAAGAGGGACCGTCAAAAGACGGTCGGCTGTTGAGCGAATATCCGCGATGCTGGCGCGGCGTTTCCTTAAAGCGTCAAGAAATTCGCCGCCCCGCCTGAAATCGTCCCCGCCAGCCACCAGGGCGATCGTTTCCTCGAACCCGCTGTCGGATTTCCGGCGTTGTTCGTCGAGCAGTTTTTTAAAGGGGGTCTGGATGGGGCTGTCGAGGTTGAGCGTCACCTGCATGACGGACCGTTCAAGGGATAACTCGATGATCGCTTTATTCAAGACGCTCAGCGCCTCGATGCTTACTTGAACATTTTTACTCGCAGTTCGCACATTAAAACGATCAACGATGTTATATGCGAGCACCGCTATGAAAGATAACGCCGACGCCGTTGCGATAAAGAAGCTCGTTTTTCTGATGTTCATCCTGCCTGTTCCTTAAATTATTTGACTCACGGTCGCATTGCGGCTGGCTGTTACCGCCAAACCGTAACAGTTTACCGCGCGGCTCTGCGTTTCGCCGGCCGGCTCGCTCTAGACAAAGCGGTGGTTGCTGGCGTGTTTGCGGTCACCGAGAAACTGGCGAGAAAAATTGGAACGGGTAATTTTTGCATTTCGGACTTCTCCCATGACGCTGTTTCCCGGCGCCGTGGCGCCGGGCCTTGTGAACATCACGAAGAATCATGAGGCCTCGCCTATTCGCCAAGGCCAAGGGAGCTACCCCGGGCCGGGTAAAGACTGTTGTATTCAGCGAGAAACCCGACATAGCGTGGATCTTCGTAACGTTCACGGTGGAGAGAATGCAGGTACGCGGGTGTCTGGTCAACGCAAGAACTGCGAATGTAGCGGTTCAGGCGGTTTGAGATTCCCCCGCCCGGGGGGTATTCCCGCGCAGGCGGGAATCCAGCGCGGCGGCCCGCGTTCCAGCTAATGATCGAGCGACTGAGGTTGTTCCGGATTCCCGCCTGCGCGGGAATGACAGGGGTGTGGGAATGACGAAACAGGGGCGGAGAATGACAAAACGGAACGGCGCCCTCAACCCGGTGAAGCGTACCGCATCTATCTGAACTTCAACATGAATCTAGAAATGAGGGCCTTGAGCCGGGAAATTCGGTTACGTTATTTAATCGCCAGCCGCGTTGAAATTATCTGCGGCCCGGCCGCAGCGGTCCATGACACATCCGCCAATACGTCCGCCAATATGGATCGATTGAGTTGAACTGGATTAGAAATGGTTTTTGGGATCGTCAATGATTTCGGTTTTTCGGGCGAACGGCTTGAAGCCCGCTTGCTGGTAAACGCCGAGCGCCCTGGGATGGTCCAGCGTGCAGGTATGCACCCATAAACGCAGCGGGGCGTATGACCAGGCGGCGCGGACCGCCTCTCCCAGCAGATAACCGCCCAGTCCCTTGCCAATCGCGTCCGGCGTGAGGCCAAAGTACGCCAGTTCGATATCCGGCATGTCGCGGCGGTCAAGCTCGAAATAGCCGGCCGGCGTGCCCGCCTGATAGAGCACATGGACTTCGACCAGAGGGTCTTGGACGATGGCGCTCAAATCCTCGTCGGACATGACGCGCCGCTCCCACCAGGCCCAGGGCTCGCCGACGGTATTGTAGAGGAACCTGTAGAAGGCGAGGCTTGGGTGCTGGGACCGGATAATTTTGACGTCGCCGGGCGGCGGCGGCGGAGCGTCCCGAACGGGCGCCTCCAGCATCTCCAGCGAGGTGACGGTGACGTCGATTTTGCCGTGTCCGGCCGGGGCGGTTTCCATCAGGTTTCCACCGGCGTATCCGGATGATCGCCCCATTCGGCCCAGCTGCCGTCATAGACCGCGACGTCTTCCTTGCCCATCAGAAAGAAACCCAGCGCGAGGAAGGCGGCGGTGACGCCGGAGCCGCACGTGGCCGTCACGGGTTTCGTCATATCAAGGTCGAGCTCGTCAAGAATCTTGGCGATTTCGTCGGGGTTCCGGAATTGGAAATGATTATTCGGATTGATCAATTTCATGTAGGGAAGCGACTGACTGCCGGGAATATGGCCGGATTTTTTTACTGGATGGGGTTCCGGGTCCGTACCCGCGAAACGGCCGGCGGCGCGGGCGTCGATGACTTGATCCTTGCCTGTCTCGACATTCCGTATCATCTGCCTGACGTCGCGAACCAGCGTGTGGTCGAAGCGCGCGGTGAAGTGGCGGGCCTGCGCCGCCAGGGGCAGATCGTCCGTCCGCCGGCCCTCCGCCAGCCATTTCGGCAAACCGCCGTCCAGCACGGCGACATCCTTGTGTCCGAAGGCGCGGAACATCCACCAGGCGCGGGCGGCGGCCATGAAACCGCCGTTGGCGTCATAAGCTACGATGCGCGACCCGTCGCCCAGACCGAGCTTTCGGACCTTGGATGAGAATATCTCCGGTTCCGGCAGCATATGCGGCAGCGGATTATCCTTGTCCCGGATGTCATTGATGTCAAAGAAGACGGCGCCTGGAATGTGACGGTCCTCGTATTCCGACCGCGGGTTCCGGCCGGCCGTGGGCAGGAAACTGGTGGCGTCGATGACGCGCACGTCTGGTGCGTCTAGATGGCCGGCGAGCCATTGAGTGGTGACCAGGGCGTCCGGGTTTTTGAATTCCATGTTTGAACGTCTCCGTGTTCAGGCGAGCCAGCTCGGGACCGGTAGACCCTTGGACTTGAGAAATTCCGGGTTGAACAGCTTGGACGCATAACGCGTGCCCGGATCGCACAAGATGGTCACAATCGTATGGCCGGGACCCATTTCCCTGGCGAGCCGGACGGCGCCCGCGACGTTTATGGCGGCCGAGCCGCCAAGGCAAAGCCCCTCGCGCCGCACCAGGTCGAAGCAGATGGGCAGCATTTCCTGGTCGGGAATTTGCCAAGCATGATCGACCTTGACGTCTTCGATGATACAGGTAACGCGCCCCAGACCGATGCCTTCCGAAATGGATCCGCCGCTGGAGGCTATCGCCTCGCCAGTGGTGAACAGGCTGTGCATGGCGGCGCCCAACGGGTCGGCGCAACCGATCACAACGTTCGAGTTCTTTTTGCGGAGATAGCTCGACGTGCCGGCCAGGGTGCCGCCGGTGCCGACCGCGCAGATGAACCCGTCCACCTTGCCGTCCGTCTGGGTCCAGATTTCCGGGCCCGTCGATGTGTAGTGGGCCTTGCGGTTATCCATGTTGTTCCATTGATCGGCGAAGATGACGCCGTTCTCTTCGGTCGCCGCCAACTCATCGGCCATGCGGCGCGCCACGTGCTGGTAATTGTTGGGATCGGAGAACGGTTTTGCCGGAACCTCGACCAACTCGGCGCCGCACAGCCGCAGCATGTCTTTCTTCTCCTGAGATTGCGTGTCCGGAATGATGATCCGGGTGCGATAACCCCGCGCGTTGGCGACAAGCGCCAAACCAATTCCTGTATTGCCCGCCGTGCCCTCGACAATCAGGCCGCCGGGTTTCAAGTCGCCGCGCGCCTCGGCCTCCAAAATCATCTGGCGCGCCGGGCGGTCCTTGACCGATTGGCCCGGGTTCAGGAATTCGGCCTTGCCCAGAATTTCACAGCCCGTTTCCTCGGAAAACTTGTTCAAGCGGATGAGGGGCGTGTTGCCGATGGCGCCGACCAGACCTTGTTTGATGTTCATTTGGGCGATTTCCCGATGATTGAGCGTTGATCAAGGATGTTGGCGGACTGTAGCGGGGTCCCCCGCGCGCAATCAAGCGGACTGTCACGGGAAAAAGCGGAGACCGCGTATTGGCCGCGCTTGAAACGGCGAGACAGCTCGGGTATTACTTTGGCATACCAGATACCAAGTGACCCGAGGGCACTGGTCAAATGGAGGAAGCCATGGCGGAAGACGCCGTTCTCGTGAAAGTCGATAAACGAGGCGTCGCGATGGTGACGCTGAACCGCCCGAAGCTGAAGAACGCCTATAACGGCGAGATGATTCGCTTGTTGAACGAGAGCATCCCGAAGCTTGAAAACCGCGGCGACGTACGGGTTATCGTTTTCCGTGGGACGGGCCGCTATTTCCAGGCGGGCGCGGACCTGGGATGGCTTACGGACGTCGCCGGTCAATCGGATGACGTCAACATGGACGTCAGCCGCCAGACCGAAAACCTTGTCCGTAACCTGGACCTCTGCCCCAAGCCGACCGTGGCTGTCGTCCAGGGGGGGTGCATTGGGGGCGGCACGGGGCTTCTAGCGGCATGTGACGTGGTTGTGGCCGCGGAAGACGCTCAGTTCGCCGTTTCCGAAGTGCGTTGGGGGCTGGTGCCTCATCCCATTCTGCCGCAACTGAATGCGGCCATGGGCGCGCGCAATACCCGGCGTTACGCCCTGACGGCGGAAAAGTTCACGGCGGAGCGGGCCCGGGAAATGGGTTTGGTTCACGAGGTCGTGCCGAACCTTCAGTTGGAACGGACGGCGGAGCGGGTAATCGACTCCCTGCTTCGGAATGGACCGGAAGCCGTGCGCCTGACCAAGGAAGCGACTCTTCGTCTCGCTGAAACGGAGGTCGGCGCCGCGACGGCCGAGGCCCTGGCCAGGGCGCACTCGGACAAACGCCAGTCCGCGGAAGCCATGGAGGGGCTCGCCAGCTTTCGCGGAAAACGATCACCGCAATGGTACCGCGATGTGGCCGGTTAACCCATCCTGGACAAGGGCCGCGGGCTCGCCATCCCGGTGAAAGCCGGGGGGCTCCTGAACACCGGACTCCCGATTTCGCCGGAACGGCGGGAAGAGATGAGCCGGGTTTTTCCGTGCGGCTATGCGAAAGCGTTCCAAAAAGCCGGCGCGGAATTGGTGATTACGTATCTCAACGACAAGGCGAAACCATGCGTGAAGCCGCTTAGGGGCGCGCTCGGCAGGACCTTGTTCCCGCCTTGCGGCGTTCGCGAGCCCGGTCGGTTGAAGACCTGTTTCGACGCCATCGCCGAGGCGTGGGGAGAACTGGATTTCGTTCTCTATTCCATTGCTTTCGCGCCGTGTCCGGTATTGAGCGGTTCGGCGAGTTAATGGAAGCGGCGGCGGCCCGCGCCATGCCCTGGTGATTATCGGGCGGGTCGGCGGCATGGCGGCTTTCCGGGCGTCTGATCAGATGGACGGCGTGACCGGAAAAACCGTCTTTACCGACAACGGTTTTCACGCCGCCGCCTAAAAGCTGAACGGGGTTTTCGTCAACGCCGCAACCAGCGTTCCCTCAGGGTTTCATGGTTCAGCTCAAGCCACATCAGCATGGCAAGTCCGGTGACGTTGTTCATCTGGCCGCTGCGGACCAGTTGAAACGCGTCCCCGACGGGCAGAGTGAGCACGCGGATGTCTTCGTGTTCTTGATCCAGACCATGAACGCCGCCCGCCTTTGACGTATCGACTTTGGCGACATACGCCGCGATGGTTTCCGACACCGCGCCCGGACTGACCAGGAAGGTCGATATATGCTCAAGGATTTCGATGTCGAGACCCGCTTCTTCCAAGGTTTCACGGCGCGCGACCGCCTCTGGCGTCTCGCCTTCGTCAATGATGCCGGCGACCACTTCGATCAACCAGGGCGTGGGACGTTCGCCCAGCCAGGCCGGACTGTCCAGACTGGCGTGACACCCCACCCGGTACTGCTCGATCAGGGCCACCTCGTCGCGGACCGGGTCATAGGGGAGGACGGCCGTCGCGTGACCGCGTTCCAGCACCTCGCGAGTCATGAGGCCGCTCCAGCCGGCCTCAAAGGAGCGGCGCCTCAACGTCCATCTGTCCATGCGGAAATAGCCTTGAAAGACCGTCTCGACCTTTTCCACCTCGACATCGGGTTCGTTGAACGGCTGATCAATCATGGGACTCTCTCTTCCTTACGGATGGGCTCTTCCTTACGGATGGGCGTTCGCATCTTACGGGTGAAGCGCTTATATGCAACGCGGAACGGTAATGGCTCCGCTCAACCGGAGTTAATTAAGGAGTGAGCATGGCGCGCAGTGAGAAAGTCAGTTTCAAAGGCGCATCGGGTGAGACGCTGGCGGCCCGGCTGGACCTGCCGGACGGCGAACCCCGGGCCTACGCGCTCTGGGCGCACTGTTTTTCCTGCACCAAGGATGTGTTCGCCGCGTCGCGGGTGGCCCGTGCCCTCACGGATGACGGCGTGGCCGTCTTGCGGTTTGATTTTACGGGGCTTGGCGCCAGCGAGGGAGATTTCGCGAATACGAATTTCTCTTCGAACGTCGGCGATCTGGTCGCGGCGACCGAGTTTATGCGCGATACCTACCAAGCTCCCCGGATGCTCATCGGCCATTCGTTGGGCGGCGCCGCAGTGCTTGTGGCGGCGGCTCAGGCGCCGGAAGCCAAGGCGGTCATCACCATCGGCGCCCCGGCGGACCCGGCGCACGTGTCGCGCCACTTTCAAAACGATGTTGATGAAATCAATGAGAAGGGCGAGGCGGACGTTTTGCTGGTCGGACGGCCGTTCAAGATAAAGAAGCAGTTTCTGGACGACATCCAAGACCAGAAGATGGAACAGGCCATCGCGTCCATGGGCAAGGCGCTGTTGATTTTCCACTCGCCGGTGGACGCCACGGTGGATATTGAGAACGCGGCGAAAATCTATATGGCGGCGAAACATCCCAAGAGCTTTGTTTCCCTCGACAACGCGGACCACCTGCTCAGCCGCAAGGACGACGCAGAATATGTCGCGGCCGTCATCGGGGGATGGGCGAGACGGTATGTGGAAAACGCCGCCGCTCCAAAATCCGTCGTCGCGCCGACGGCCAGGCGGGGCGAGGTGATCGTTCGGGAAACGGGCGAGGGCGGGTTTCAGAACGTCGTTTCGCTGAACGGCAAGCACGTGCTGCTGGCGGATGAGCCCGTCTCTGCCGGCGGAACGGATACGGGCCCCGGTCCCTATGATTTCCTGTTGGCGGGGCTTGGCGCCTGCACCTCTATGACCATTCGCATGTATGCGAATCACAAGGGCGTTCCGCTTGACAAGGTGACGGTGTCGCTCAGCCATAACAAAGTTCACGCCGAGGACTGCGAGACCTGTGAAACGCGGAAGGGCAAGCTCGACAAGATTGATAAGACGATCGAGGTCGAAGGCGACCTCGACGAGCCGACGCGACGAAGGTTGCTGGAGATCGCGGAGAAATGTCCGGTCAACCGAACCCTTAAATCCGAAATTTGGATTACCTCGGCGTTGAAAGACGGCTGAAAGAGAAAAACCGGTATGGCGAGAAAATGGGCGAGAAAATGGGCGAGAAAACGGTTGGCGCTGTAACTGGGCATGGGGACGGACATTCACGGTTCCGACTCCATCAAGGCGTCCGAGCGCACGGTCCGGAATGCGCTTTGGCGGAATTTCCTGACCGCCGCCGGCGCCTTCGGCCAGCCGCGTGAAAATATGGATGTTGAGGTTATCATCGGCGTGCGGGAGCCGAACAAGGCCGATGCGTACAAGGCGAGGGTCAAGCCGTCCCGTGGCGGCGGCGGCGTCGCGGCCTGTGTGGAGGCGCCGTCTTGCCGTCCGGCCTAAAAGGCCCGCGTCACCCCGACGAGAGCCAGGGAGCGCTCACCAAAACCGGATTCCGGCTCTCTCGCTGGAAAACCGGGTGTTGAGACCAACGCCGCTAAGCCCATAAATGTCCGGTAATCGCGATCACTGTGGTCGCGACGCCCAGCCACATGTTGGTGGCGACAAAGCGGCGGATCATGTTGAGTTGGTCCGCCGCGCCGGGCCAGCGTTCCTCGGCGACGGCCCTCTTGAATTTGCGATAGGGCCATGCTTGCAAGAACAGATAGATCACGATCATGACGTAGCCGAGAGTGATCATCCAGACGACGTGCCTCGGCGCGGCGGCGAGGCCCCCTTGATAGGTCATCCCGATCACCAAATGACCAGTGAGCGGCATCCCGATGGCGGCCATCCAGACCCAGGGGAAGAACTTTTGGAAGGTCCGCGCCCAGAGCTTCAGACGCTCCGGAGCCGGTTCCAACTTGACGATGGAATGGCGGAGCACGAAATAGGCGAAAAACATACCGCCGACCCAGACGACGGCAAGGAAGGCGTGCAATCCCAAGGCCATGGCGTGGATATTCATTCGTCAGTCCGTCTTCGCCGCGGCGCCGGTCAAACCATTGACGGCCGCCGCGCGGGTCTTTCGCATCAAGGACGCGCCGGCAGCGTGGCCGATTCTGGCGAACACGGTCAAGTCTTTCCGTTGAATCTGTAATGGTTCGGGCGGTTCGAGATTCCGGTTTGGCCCCGGAGAGGATTGCTAAGAACACGGGATATTGGAGCCGGTCCTCTAAGACCGCTTGGCTGGGCCCGCAGGTGATGTATTTTCCCCGAGCGCCCTTTTGGGCTCAAGGCGCATGGGCCCGGTCATGCCGGGCGGCGGGCCGCGCCGCCGTGGGGGGACTCGCATGACGATCCCGCCTCGCCCGGCGCCAGCATGTCATTCCCGCGCGGGCGGGAACCCAGAGCCGCCTTGCGCGCGGAAAACAGGCATGTGCGTGTCCCAGGTTTGTATGATGAGTTTATGACGTTCGACCCGAAGACCTCCGGTATTATTCTGACAACGGCTCAGATGGACGCCGCCGACCGGGCGGCGATCGCGGCGGGAACGCCGGGGATTGAGTTGATGGCGGCGGCTGGCGCGGCGGTCGCCGACGCCGCCCAGGAGGTCGCGCCGGAAGGCTTGGCGCTCGTGCTCGCGGGACCCGGTAATAATGGCGGCGACGGGTTTGCCGCGGCCGAGGCGCTAAGACGCCGGGGACGGGACGTGCGCTTGATGCTGCTGGGCGGACCGGAGAATTTACACGGCGACGCGGCGCTGGCGGCCGGCGATTGGCAAGGAGCGACAGAACCTCTGGATATCACCCAAATCTCCGATGACGCGGGTGTTCTTATCGACGCCATGTTCGGCGCGGGATTGGCGCGCCCCTTGGAAGGCGCCGCCAAAGCGGCGGTGGAGGCGATGGACGCCGCGAACGCTCCCGTCGTCGCCGTCGATTTGCCGAGTGGCGTCGCGGGCGACACGGGTCAAGTGCTGGGCGCGGCCGCCCGGGCCGCCGTAACGGTCACTTTCTGCCGGCGGAAGCCCGCCCACCTTCTCTATCCGGGCCGGGACCTCTGCGGCGTGGCGCGGGTCGCGGATATCGGTATTCCGGATGCGATTGTTGAGAGCGTGGGCGCGAAAACGTTCGCAAACAGCCACACCCTTTGGGCCGGTAAAATCCCGCGCCCCGGACCCGGCAGCCATAAATACACCCGGGGCCATTTGACGCTATGGGGCGGCGCGGAAATGACCGGCGCCCCCAGGTTGGCGGCGCGCGCCGCCCGGCGGCTGGGCGCGGGGTTGCTCACTCTGGTCTGTCCCGAACGGGTGGAACCTATTTATGCGGCGTCCGAACCGGGCTTGCTGATAAAAGGGGCGCCGGGCGAGGCCGCCGCTGTTGACGCCCTAACGCCGGAGCGGGGAACGGCGCTTTTGATCGGGCCCGGGGCGGGTGACACGCCGGAGACGCGGTCTTTGGTGTTGGCGGCCCTTAAGGCGGGTAAACCCGCCGTGCTCGATGCGGACGCCCTGTCGTGTTTTCAGCGCAACCCGGAAGATCTGTTCGCCTTGTCGCGCGCCGACTGTGTTTTAACTCCGCATTGGGGAGAGTTCGCGCGCCTGTTTCCGGATTTGACGGATGGACGGGGCGGGCGGCTGGAGGCTGCGGGCGCGGCCGCGGAAATCTCCGGCTCCATCGTGGTTCTGAAAGGCCCGGATACGGTTATCGCCGCGCCCGACGGTCGCGCGGTCGTCAATGAAACGGCGACGCCTTATCTGGCGACCGGCGGAACGGGGGATGTCCTGGCGGGTGCGATCGCCGGTTTGCTGGCGGGCGGTATGACGGCCTTTGACGCCGCGGCCGCCGGCGTCTGGATTCAGGGGCGCGCAGGACAACTGGCCGGACCCGGCTTGATCGCCGAGGACCTTCCGGAATTGCTGCCAAAAGCGCTTGGGTTGGCGGAAAACGGGACCACGTGATCTTGATGTGGTAGGGTGTCGCTGAATGTGGGAATAGCGGGGCGGCGCCCCTGAAAACATTATGCGAACAAGACGCAGGTCATCGACATGAACGAGGTCAAACCTCAATCGGAGACAGTTGGTTTTCTCAACCGGACGATCCGCAATCTGAAGCGCGGCTGGCAGACCATCGCGGGAACGGATTATACTCACGAAACGGCGAGCCTGCGTCCCGACTTGCCGGCAGACGACGCGAAGGCTCTCCGCGCCCAGATGACGGAATGCCTGGAGAACAAGGGGGGAGACGTATCGGCCCGCGGGCGGGCGGCGGCCCTGGGTCAGGTTTATCTCGCCTTGGACGCCCAGGGGCGCGAGCGGTTCTTGCGTTTGATGGCGGAGAATTTCGGCGTTGACGAGGCGGCCGTGAACGCGGCGATTACCGAGCATCGGCGGGCCGCCGATGACGAGGCCCGCATCAAATCGGAAGGGGCGCTCCGCAAAGCCTTAGAGGCCCCATGGAAACGGCTGCTGACACAGTTCAACGCGTTGCCGGACGGAGTGAAGTTTCTGGTCGATCTCAGGGCTGAACTGTTGCCGCTCGCCAGGAAGGACCCGCTTCTGAAATCCATGGAAACAGACCTTCGCGAAATCTTGACGAGCTGGTTCGATGTGGATTTCCTGGAGCTTACCCGGATGACCTGGGATTCCAGTTCGGCCGCCGTCCTGGAAAAGCTCATCGAATATGAGGCCGTTCACGCGATCAAGGGCTGGGAAGACCTGAAAGACCGGCTGGACTCGGACCGGCGCTGCTTTGGTTATTTTCATCCCCGGATGCCGCACGAGCCGTTGATTTTCGTTGAAGTGGCTCTGGTCAACGGTATTGCGGACAACGTTCAGACGCTATTGGACCGGGACGCGCCGGTAATGAATCCGGATGTGGCGGACACGGCCATTTTCTATTCCATATCGAATGCGCAACAAGGATTGGCGGGCATTAGTTTCGGCAATTTCCTGATCAAGCGTGTGGCGGGCAGTCTGGCGGCGGAGTTTCCCAACTTGAAGACCTTCGCGACCCTGTCGCCGGTGCCGGGGTTCCGGAAATGGCTGGACGGCGCGCTGGCGGATGGGGAACCCAATCTGCTGACGGCCGCGGAACGTAAGGCTCTGGTGGCGGCCTGTGGCCTCACTGGCGGCGCGAAGGGCGCCTTGAGGACGGCTCTTGAACGGGACGACTGGCGCCGGGACGACGGAATCAAGGGCTCGCTTGAGACGCCGTTGAAGCGCCTGGTGACGCGTTATTTGACAGAAGCCAAGGGACGTGGTGGACGAGCCCTGGATCCGGTCGCCCATTTTCACCAGACCAACGGCGCCCGCCTGGAGCGTGTCAACTGGATGGGCGACACGTCGGCGAACGGGATGAGGCAGTCCGCCGGGATCATGGTGAACTACCTTTATGACTTGGGCCGGATCGAGGCGAACCACGAGGCCTACACGGCGACAGGCGAGGTGAACGCATCGACAGCCGTGAAAGGGCTTTTGAAGACTTGAGTCCGCCAGTGAGCGCGATTATGGTCCCGCGCTCCGGCACGCGGCTGTGGTGAAACTGGTAGACACGCCAGATTTAGGTTCTGGTGGCGAGAGCCGTGGGGGTTCGAGTCCCTCCAGCCGCACCATTTTCGTAACTTCCCCGTTCCGTCTGGTCCTTGATCTTTCCGGGGGCGTATAGGTTGGGGGCGGCGCCCATATGAGAGCGGCTCAAGGCTGGGAGGCCTGAACATACTTTCGCCGCCGCCGACCACGATTGTATGACCAACGCGCGCGCCAGAGAGACGGTCCGGGGAAGCCGCACTGGCTTTGGCGCGTCCGGCCGACGCCGGCTGCACGGCAATCTGGGCGGGTGATCAAGCGGGCGATCAAAGACCGGACTCTCGCTCGCGCGGGGGCGTTCCCATGTGGCGTGCGGGGGCGGCGTTCCCATATAGAACGGTTAACCCGGACAACACGCAAAGGGGCTCATTTACAATTGCTTCCAGCCCCGGCCCGGCCTATAAACCCAACCCTTCCGTTCCCTTGATGCCTTGTTCGGATAAGCGATTGCCGATGGATCGCGATGGCTTTCGGCCTGTCCCGCGCCCGACGCAAATCGGACGTTTCAAGGTCATCAACCCGGCAGCCCGCGCCGATGGCCGGCGATGAAAGACGCCAGCGCGCCAAAGCGCCTTGAGGAGTTCATTCATGCAAGTTGTTGAGACTCAGTCCGAAGGCCTCAGCCGCGAGTTCAGCGTGACGCTGGCCGCTGGCGAGATCGAGGAAAAAATCATGACGCGTCTGGAAGAAGTCGCCGCCACCGCGACTCTTCCCGGATTCCGCCCGGGCAAGGTGCCGGTCAAGATTTTGCGGAAACGCTATGGCCCGGCCGTTATGGGCGAAATTATCGAGAAAGCCGTAAATGATTCGTCCCAGCAAGCCCTGAACGAACGGGGACTGCGTCCGGCGGTTCAGCCCGAGATTGAGATCGTCTCTTTCGACGAAGGCAAGGATTTGGAATACAAAATGTCCATCGAAATCCTGCCCGAGATTGAGCCCATGGATTTCTCCAAACTGAAGTTGGAGAAAATGGTCCTGGATCCGGACCAAAAGGCCGTCGATGAGGCGTTGACCCGCATGGCCGACATGCACAAGACCTCGACGCCCTTGAAGCGCAAACGCAAGGCCAAGTCTGGCGACGTCGTCGTCATCGATTTCCTAGGCAAAGTGGACGGCGAGGCTTTCCCGGGCGGCGCGGCCGATGGTTATGAACTGGAGCTGGGTTCCAACTCTTTTATTCCGGGCTTCGAGGATCAGCTTATCGGCGCCGGCGCCGGCGCCGACGTGAGCGTCGAGGTGAAATTTCCGGACGATTACGGCGCCGAACAATTGGCTGGTAAAGACGCGGTCTTTGAGTGCAAGGTGCGCGAAATCAAGGAAGCCGCCCCGGCCGAGATCAACGACGAACTGGCGGCCAAGATGGGCGCCGCCAGCCTGGATGATCTGAAGGAAAAAATCGTCGAGGAGCAGCGCAAGGAATTCGATAATCTGGCTCGTGTGCGCATGAAGCAGTCTATCCTGGACAAGCTTGCGGACGAGCATAGCTTCGAAATTCCGCCGAAAATGGCTGAGCGCGAGTTCGAGGAAGTCTGGCGGCAGTTCCAACAGCAAAAGAAAGATCATGATGAGCAACATCATCAGAGCGATGACGGCCATGATCACGATCACGGCCATGACGACTGGCCGGAAGAAGAGCGGAAGGCCGAACTCAAGGAGATCGCCGACCGCCGCGTCAAGCTGGGTCTTTTGCTGTCCGAGGTCGGCCGCCGGAACCTGATCGAAGTCGGTCAGGACGACGTCAACAAGGCCATGATGCAAGAAGCTCGGAATCACCCGGGACAAGAGAAGCAAATCTTGGAGTTCTTTCAGTCGAACCCGCAGGCTCAAGAACGACTGAAGGCGCCGATCTACGAAGACAAGATCGTTGATTTCATCTCGGAGCTGGCCGACGTGACCGAGAAGCCCGCCACGTTTGAGGACCTGATCAAGGTTCTGGAAGCGGACCGCGAGGCGGAGGAGACGGAAAGGAAACCGGCCAGGAAAAAATCCGCCAAGGGTAAGCCGGCGGCCAAGGCGGACGACGCCGGCGGGGAGGACGCCGAAAAGCCCAAGAGGGCCGCGCCGGGGAAAAAGGCTGGCGTGAAGTAATTTCGCTTATGTCTCGAAATACGGAACGGCGGGGCTTTCGGGCCTCGCCGTTTCGGCTTAAATACAAAGCGGGCGTCAATGAACTCGCAGATGACGACAGGAAGGCTTTGAGATTATGAAAGATCCGCTTGATACGTACATGAACGCCCTTGTGCCGATGGTGGTGGAAACCACGAATCGCGGCGAGCGGGCCTATGACATCTATTCGCGCCTGTTGAAGGAGCGCATTATTTTCCTGACCGGCCCGGTTGAAGATCATGTTTCCAGCCTTATCTGCGCGCAATTGCTGTTCCTGGAGTCGGAAAACCCGTCGAAGGACATCTCCTTTTATATTAACTCGCCGGGTGGCGTGGTGACGTCGGGTCTCGCGATCTATGACACGATGCGCTACATCCGCCCGGAAGTGTCCACCGTCTGCATTGGTCAAGCCGCGTCCATGGGGTCGCTGCTGCTGGCCGCCGGCGCCAAGGACAAGCGTTATGCATTGCCCAATGCGCGAATCATGATCCACCAGCCCTCCGGCGGGTTCCAGGGTCAAGCGACGGATATCGAAATTCACGCAAAAGAAATCCTCGCTCTCCGTGAGCGTCTCAACCAAATCTATGTGGACCACACGGGCCAAGATATCGAAACCATTGAGAAGGCAATGGAACGTGACAATTTCATGAAGCCGGAGGATGCGAAAACCTTTGGTTTGATTGACGAGGTCGTGGATAGCCGCCCTGTCGGGGAAGAGGCCGACGAGTAGGGCCGGGTTTTCCGCTCATGCGTCACACGCGAGAAGACCGGCGCGTCCGCCCGCCCGTCCGCGAAAAATAAGGGTTTCTTTTTGCGTCCGGTTCCGTTACCGGAAAATGGTTTTTCGCCGTTTTCTCATTGTATGGCGTCAAAACCTGCGGCTAACATGACTCCCGAAGGGCGCCACGGCCCCGGCTTTGGAGATGATATGAGCAAGACCACCGGCAGTGACTCCAAGAACACTCTCTACTGCTCCTTCTGCGGAAAGAGCCAGCACGAGGTCCGCAAACTGATCGCGGGGCCCACGGTGTTCATTTGTGACGAGTGCGTCGAGCTCTGCATGGATATCATCCGTGAGGAGCACAAAACGAATCTTGTGAAGTCTGGTGACGGCGTGCCGACGCCGCAGGACATTTTCAAGGTGCTGGATGATTACGTCATCGGCCAGGCATGGGCGAAGCGCGTCCTGTCCGTGGCGGTGCACAACCACTACAAGCGGCTGAACCACGGCGGGAAGGGCAACGACGTCGAATTGGCCAAGTCGAACATTTTGCTGGTCGGTCCCACCGGCTGCGGCAAGACGTTGTTGGCGCAAACGCTCGCGCGTATTCTGGACGTGCCCTTCACCATGGCGGACGCCACCACGCTGACCGAGGCCGGTTACGTGGGTGAAGACGTCGAGAACATTATTCTGAAACTGCTGCAAGCCGCTGATTACAACGTCGAGCGGGCCCAGCGCGGCATCGTTTATATCGACGAAGTGGATAAAATCAGCCGCAAGTCCGACAACCCGTCGATCACGCGGGACGTGTCGGGCGAGGGCGTTCAGCAGGCGTTGCTGAAGATCATGGAAGGGACGGTCGCCAGTGTGCCTCCTCAGGGTGGGCGCAAACACCCGCAGCAGGAATTCCTGCAAGTGGACACGACCAACATTCTGTTCATCTGCGGGGGAGCTTTCGCCGGACTTGATAAGATCATTTCCGCCCGCGGCAAGGGTTCGTCCATTGGCTTCGGCGCGAACGTGCGCGCGCCGGACGAGCGTCAGACCGGTGAAATCCTTCGAGAGGTGGAGCCGGAAGATTTGTTGAAATTCGGCCTCATTCCCGAATTCGTGGGTCGTCTGCCCGTGGTCGCCACTCTGGAGGACCTGGACGAGGAGGCCCTGGTCGAAATTCTCACCAAGCCGAAGAACGCGTTGGTGAAACAGTATCAACGCCTGTTCGAGATGGAAGACGTCAAGCTGACGTTCTCCGACCCGGCCCTGGGCTCCGTCGCCGGCAAGGCTGTGGAGCGGAAGACGGGCGCCCGCGGTCTGCGTTCGATCATGGAGGGAATCCTGCTCGACACCATGTTCGACCTGCCGACCATGGATGGGATTGAGGAAGTGGTGATCAACAAGGAAGTCGTCGATGACGGCGGAAATCCGCTGTTCATCTACGCCGACCGCCGGGGCGACGTGGAAAGCACCGCCTAAAATTTCCTCGAAAACGGATGGATTGTCCGCGTTGACCGGCGTTTCAGCGCCGGTCAACCGCGTTCGAACCGCGTTTTCTGTGCAAATCTCTCATAATTTATCCTCAAAATGGGCAAAAAACGCGCTCATTCCCAATATTTGGGCTTTTCAACAGATGGTCCACTTGACCAAACCCTCCCTTGGGCGCACTTTTCAGCCGATTAGGCGCGGTTTCTTCCTTTCCGCGCCGACAGACTCCCTATTCGCGAGGTCTTATGCTGACAGGGCAAACATCCGAAAAACTTCCCGTTCTGCCGCTACGCGATATTGTGGTGTTTCCCCACATGATCGTGCCGCTTTTTGTGGGCCGGGAAAAATCCGTCCGGGCGTTGGAAGACGTCATGCAGGACGACAAACAAATTCTGCTGGTGGCTCAGAAAAACGCGGCGGAGGACGATCCGGGGCCGGACGGCATATATGACGTCGGCACGGTTTCCACGGTCTTGCAGTTGCTGAAGTTGCCCGATGGCACGGTGAAGGTTCTGGTCGAGGGCGCACAGCGCGCTAAAATCGCCAGCTTCGCGGATAATCCGCACTTCTTTGAAGTGGACGCCGATCTAATTCCGGAAGGAGAAGCGGACGAGCAGGAACTGGAAGCGCTCGGCCGCTCGGTGGTTGCTCAGTTTGAGCAATACATCAAACTGAACAAAAAGATTCCGCCTGAAGTGCTTGTCTCGATCAACCAGATTGATGAGGCGAGCAAGCTGGCCGACACCATCGCGTCTCACCTCGCGCTGAAGATTTCCGAAAAGCAGGAATTGCTGGAAATTCCGAAGGTCGCCGAGCGGCTGGAGCGTGTTTATGCGCATATGGAGTCGGAAATCGGCGTGCTTCAGGTCGAGAAGAAGATTCGCAACCGGGTCAAACGCCAGATGGAGAAGACCCAGCGCGAGTACTATCTGAACGAACAACTGAAAGCCATTCAGAAGGAACTGGGCGAAACCGACGATAGTCGAGACGAAACCCAGGAGCTGGAAGAAAAAATCGAGAAGACCAAGCTCTCCAAAGAGGCCAAGGAAAAGGCCCACGCGGAGTTGAAAAAGCTGAAGTCCATGTCGCCCATGTCCGCGGAAGCGACCGTGGTCCGGAACTACCTGGATTGGCTTCTCAATATTCCTTGGAAGCAGCGCTCGCGCGTCAAAAAGGACATCGCGGAAGCGGAGAAAATCCTGAACGCCGATCACTATGGCTTGGAAAAAGTCAAAGAGCGGATTTTGGAATATCTCGCCGTGCAGCAGCGCACCAATAAGGTGACAGGACCAATTCTCTGTCTCGTCGGTCCTCCGGGAGTCGGGAAAACGTCGCTTGGTAAATCCATTGCGAACGCGACGGGCCGGAATTTTGTCCGCATGTCCCTGGGCGGGGTGCGCGATGAGTCGGAAGTGCGCGGCCACCGGCGGACCTACATAGGGTCCATGCCCGGCAAAGTCATTCAGGGCATGAAGAAAGCCAAGAAGTCAAACCCTCTGTTCTTGCTGGACGAAGTGGACAAGATGGGGAACGACTGGCGGGGCGATCCGGCGTCGGCGCTGTTGGAGGTCCTGGATCCGGAACAAAACAACACGTTCAACGACCACTATCTTGAGGTCGATTACGATCTGTCGGATGTGATGTTCCTGACCACGGCGAACACGCTGAACATGCCGGGGCCGCTTTTGGACCGGATGGAGATCATTCGCCTCTCGGGTTACACGGAAAACGAAAAGATTGAGATTTCCAAGCGTCACCTGATTTGCAAACAAGTGAAGGCGCACGGTCTGAAGAAGAATGAATGGTCTATTTCCGACGGTGCGCTACGCGACTTGATCCGTTATTACACCCGTGAGTCCGGGGTGCGGAACCTGGAACGCGAGCTGGCGAACCTTGCCCGGAAGGGCATCAAGGAAATCATGATGGGCAAGACCGCCGAAATTAAGGTGACGTCTCGCAATCTTGAAAAATACGCCGGCATACGGAAATACCGCTTCGGCAGCGCGGAACAGGAAGACATGGTCGGTGTGGTCACTGGTTTGGCCTGGACCGAAGTGGGCGGCGAGTTGCTGTCCATCGAATCGGTCGTGGTGCCGGGCAAGGGCAAGATGATCATCACTGGTAAACTGGGTGACGTCATGCAGGAGTCGATCCAGGCCGCGAAGTCTTTCGTTCAATCCCGCGCGACGACGTTGGGGATTCTGCCGCCGCTCTTCAACAAGCGTGACATCCACGTTCACGTACCCGAGGGGGCGACGCCGAAGGATGGCCCATCTGCTGGTGTCGGCATGGTGACCTCAATCGTTTCATTGCTGACGGATATTCCGATCCGCAAGGACGTCGCCATGACCGGTGAAGTCACTTTGCGCGGCCGTGTGCTGCCCATCGGTGGATTGAAAGAGAAACTTTTGGCCGCGCACCGGGGGGGCATTAAAACCGTTCTCATCCCAAAGGATAACGAGAAAGATCTGACTGAGATTCCCGAAAATGTTAAGCGCGGCCTCGAAATCATCGCCGTCACCATGGCGGATGAGGTTCTGAGCCATGCTTTGGTCAAGGAATTAACGCCCGTTGAGTGGCACGAGTCCGAAGAAGAGAGCAAGGCAGGCGATCTGCCGCCTTCCAGCCCCGACGATGACGACGTCGGCGGCCTGGTGAAGCACTAAGGAATCTATCCCCTTCTAATGTATACCTTTTCGTGTAATCCAGGCCGCCCTCCCGGTAACGCCGGTAGCGGACCGTTTTCCCCGCGGCCCAGGTAAGCGGTGGCGGCTCACAAACTTGTGCACACCATCAATCCCCTGAAAGTCTGAAAAAACTGGGGAAAACCCTCGTTCTTACGTTGACGCCCGCGAGATATGCGCATTACATTCGCGACGGTTTCAGGGGGAATTCACTCCAAGTAATCACGCATAATTTTGTCCCAACATGCTTTCAAGAAGGAGGCCGTTCCATTGAATAAGAATGATCTCGTTGCCGCCGTCGCCACCAGCACCGGCCTGTCCAAATCTGATTCCGCGAGTGCGGTCGATGGTGTTTTCGACACGATTACGGGTGCGCTGAAGAGTGGAGATGAAGTTCGTCTTGTCGGTTTCGGCACGTTCAGCGTCTCCGCGCGCGCGGCCACCACGGGCCGCAATCCGCGGACCGGCGAAACGATCCAAATACCGGCGTCGAAGCAGCCGAAGTTCAAAGCCGGCAAAGGCCTGAAGGACTCGGTCAACTAAGACGAGCCGGAGGAATTCGAGAGAGCGGCTGGCCTTTCGGTCAGCCGCTTTTTCATGACTGACCTTCCATTCCCCGGGTGATCCCGATATGTCATGCTTCAGGGTCGATAATCCACCACAATGATTGACGGGTCATGCCTGCGGTGCGGGTTTTCGCGGATTAAGGCATGATATACCGCTCCCGTTGGCTGACCGCCCCCGGGCGAACCGGAATAAGAAGCTTGCGCGTTACGCGCGCGGCCGCCGTGGCAACCCGGCAAGTCCGGGCGCGGAGAAGCCGCCAACAACGTGGCCGCCGCAAAGGACGAAATGATCGAAAACCATCAGTGGGAACCTCCGGAAACTCTCGAAGAGACGCTTAAACGCCTGTTCGTGCCGGCTCCGCTCTACATTCGATATCTCTACCAGAAGAGCCTCAGGCGCGGAGAGAAGGAACTGCGCTTCATTCCCGAACTGGCCGACCCGGCGCGGACCTCGCTGGACGTCGGCGCCAATAAAGGGGTCTACGCCTACGCCTTATCGCTCCATAGCCGCCGCGTCCACGCCTTCGAGCCGAACCCGAAACTGTTCAAGGTTTTGAAGAAATGGGGCCGCGGCAAAATTGATTTGCACCCGATGGCGCTCAGCGACGTGACCGGGTCCGCCAACTTGTTCATCCCCCGGTCCGCCAAAGGCTTTTCCAATCAGGGAGCGAGCTTGAGCACGGACAAGGTGACCAGCGCCCACGGCGTGCTTTCGGTCCAGTGCAGCCGATTGGATGATCTGGGCATTGAGGATGTCGGTTTCATGAAAATCGACGTCGAGGGCGCGGAAACGCGCGTCATTGAGGGCGCCCGGGAAACGATCGAACGTGACCGGCCGGTGATGATGCTTGAACTGGAGGAAAAACATACGGGCCGCCCCATTGAGGATATGGTCGCCGATGTCGTCGCGCTTGGCTATGAATGCCGATATGTGCTCGGTGAACGGTTGGCCTCGTTCGAGGGCTTTGATCCGGTCCGCCAGCACCGGAACGCCAAGGTGGAAGACTATGTCTTCAATTTCATTTTCCGGCCGTCCGAAAGCGCGGGGTAAGAACCGGCGTCCTGCGCCACGGTCTGGATGATCGGCTCTAATATGCGTTCGATATGATTTTCCGCCGTTGCGGAACGGTCCTCTGTTCTTTATGACAGGATTTTGCGGGCGGTTAGCTCAGCTGGGAGAGCATCTGGTTTACACCCAGAGGGTCGGCGGTTCGATCCCGTCACCGCCCACCATCCGTTTCCATACTGTTTCAGAAGTTTCCGGCAGGGGGCGGTCTCCGCGCCTGGTCCCTCCCTTGCGGGGGTTCGATGAAGGCCTGTCAAAAGACTGTCTCTGCTGCTTGACACCCCATCCGCGAGGGATTAAAGATCGCGCTCCCTTGATGGACGGAGCATCTGACCAAGGTCTTTGAACCCCGTCATTGGCCACACGCCGGGGGTGTAGCTCAGTTGGTTAGAGCGCCGGCCTGTCACGCCGGAGGCCGCGGGTTCGAGTCCCGTCACTCCCGCCATCGTTCCCGGACCGCTTGGGATTGGCGAGGCTGTGAAATGGCGGGTCAACCATCGAAAGTCTGCCGTAACGCCGTGTTCGAGCGGCTGTAAACCTCCCGCTCCGCGATCTTCGTCATATCAATGATATGGCGCGTGGGGCAAAATATTCCAATATATCAACGCTATCGGTTTGACGCCGGGCTTCACGCTGGTATACATCCAAAGTGTGACGGCTGACTCGTGTGATCGGCTTGGCTTGCTTTGACCCCTCGAACGGGAGGGGAAAGCCCGAATTGAGGAGAGGGCAGTGGACGAACTTCTCGTCGAATACCTTCCCATTCTGATCTTTATCGGATTGGCCGTCGCGTTGGCGATCATTATCCTGGCCGCGTCACTGATTATCGCGCGTCAAAACCCCGACGCGGAAAAACTCTCGGCATACGAGTGTGGCTTTGAGGCGTTCGATGACAGCCGCGGCAAGTTCGACGTTCGCTTCTATCTGGTCGCCATCCTGTTCATCATCTTCGATCTGGAAGTGGCCTTTCTGTTTCCGTGGGCTGTGAGCCTTGGCGAAACCGGGCTTTTCGGTTTCTGGTCGATGATGATTTTCCTTGGCGTTCTGACCATCGGTTTCATCTATGAATGGCGGAAGGGAGCCCTCGAATGGGAGTAAACTTTGGCAAGGAATCGCCGACGCCGCGCGCGCCGGAGGGCGGCGGGTCCATCGGACCTGGCGCCCGGCAAGACGAGATCCTGCGCAAAGTCACCGGGGAACTGGAAGACAAGGGCTTCGTGCTGGCCAATGTGGACAAGGTCGTGAACTGGGCCCGCACAGGGTCTCTTTGGCCGATGACATTCGGCCTGGCGTGCTGCGCCGTCGAGATGATCCATTCCTATATGCCGCGTTACGACCTCGACCGTTTCGGCGTGGTGCCGCGCCCGAGCCCGCGTCAGTCGGATTTAATGATCGTGGCCGGCACGCTGACCAACAAAATGGCGCCGGCGTTCCGAAAGGTCTACGATCAGATGGCTGAGCCCAGATATGTGATTTCCATGGGGTCTTGCGCCAATGGCGGCGGGTATTATCACTATTCCTATGCGGTTGTCAGGGGATGCGACCGCGTCGTGCCGGTGGACGTTTACGTGCCGGGCTGCCCTCCGACCGCCGAGGCGTTGGTTTACGGCGTATTGCAATTGCAGAAAAAGATCAAGCGCACGGGTTCGTTGATCCGGGGCTAGGACGATGTTTAAGGGCGTTGCTTCGGCGGCGTTGGCGAAAATGGACCAGCAACTGAAAGATCTTGGCGATCTGTTCGCCGCCAAGTTGCCCGATGAGGTGGCCGGCGCCGAAATCGGTCTGGGCGAGTTGATGATTTCCGTGCGGCGCGACAGCATCAATAAGGTGCTTAAGTTCGCGCGCGACGACGCCAACTGCCTGTTCAAGATTTTGGTCGATATCTGTGGAGTCGATCATCCCGATGACGATCCCCGGTTTGAAGTCGTTTATAACCTGTTGAGTTTGGTTCACAACATGCGGCTTCGCGTCAAGGTGCGGACCGACGAGGACGAGCCCGTTCCCAGTTGTGTCGAACTCTATAGCGCGGCAAACTGGTTCGAGCGCGAGGCCTATGACCTCTACGGCATTTATTTTTCGGGCCACCCCGACCTGCGCCGGTTGTTGACCGACTACGGTTTCGAGGGTCATCCGTTGCGGAAGGACTTCCCGCTCACAGGTTATGTCGAAGTGCGCTATGACGACGAACAGAAGCGTGTGGTTTATGAACCGGTGAAGCTCGCTCAGGAGTTCCGGTCATTCGATTTCGTCAGCCCCTGGGAAGGGATGGAGCGGATATTGCCGCCCGGCGACGAAAAAGCGGACGCATCCGAAGAGGACGGCGAGGCGAGGGCTTGATGGACCATGGCCGGCATCGAAACTCAGATTAAGAACTACAACCTGAACTTTGGCCCGCAGCACCCGGCGGCGCACGGTGTGTTGCGCCTGGTGCTTGAGATGGACGGTGAAGTGGTTGAGCGGGCGGATCCGCATATCGGTTTGCTGCACCGGGGCACGGAAAAGCTGATCGAGTACAAGAATTACGTCCAGGCGGTGCCGTATTTCGACCGTCTGGACTACGTGGCGCCGCAGAATCAAGAGCACGCCTTCGCGCTGGCGACGGAGAAGCTGCTGGGGTTGGAACTTCCGAAGCGCGCGCAGTATATCCGGGTTCTCTATGCGGAAATCGGCCGTATTTTGAACCACATCCTGAACATCACCGCTTTCGCGATGGACGTGGGCGCCATGACGCCCATGCTATGGGGCTTTGAAGAGCGTGAGAAGCTGATGGAATTTTGCGAACGGGCGTCCGGCGCGCGGCTGCACATGGCTTACTTCCGCCCGGGCGGCGTCGCGCGGGACCTGCCCGCAGGGCTTCTGGAAGATATCGCCCGGTGGGCCGAGGGCTTTCCGAAGTTCATGGACGATCTGGAGAGCCTGTTGACCGAGAACCGGATATTCAAACAGCGCACGGTGGATATCGGTGTGATCTCGGCTGAAGAGTGCTACGACTGGGGCTTTACTGGCCCCAATCTGCGCGCGTCCGGAATTGCCTGGGACCTGCGGAAGTCGCAGCCCTATGACAGTTACGAAGATTTCGATTTCGACCTGCCCGTCGGTAAGCATGGCGATTGCTATGACCGTTATCTGGTGCGCATGAAGGAAATGCGTGAGAGCCTGAAAATCATCAAACAGGCTGTCGACACCATGCCGACGGGCTCCTCCAAGGTCGAGAACAACAAGATCGCCCCTCCCGAACGCTCTGAAATGAAGCAGTCGATGGAAGCGCTGATCCATCATTTCAAGCTTTATACCGAGGGTTATCACGTGCCTGCGGGTGAAACCTATACAGCCGTTGAGGCGCCGAAGGGCGAATTCGGGGTGTACCTGGTGTCGGACGGTTCCAACAAACCCTACCGCTGTAAAATCCGCGCGCCGGGATTCGCTCATTTAGCGGCCACGGAATTCATCTCGAAAGGCCACATGCTGGCTGATATCTGCGCCAATATCGGTTCGCTCGACGTGGTGTTCGGCGAGATAGACAGGTAAGGGGCGTTTGGGGATGAGCACCGCAAAAGCCGATTTCCAGCCCGACAGTTTCGTCTTTTCGCCGGAGAACATGGAAACCGCGACGAAGATCATCGCGAAGTATCCGGAAGGCCGGCAGCAGTCCGCCGTCATGCCGTTGCTAGATCTGGCGCAACGTCAGTCGGGTGGCTGGGTGCCCCAAGCGGCTATGGATTACATCGCCGACATGCTTGAGATGGCGCCGATCCGGGTTTACGAGGTGGCGACCTTTTACACCATGTATAATCTGGAACCGGTCGGTAAATACTTCGTTCAGGTATGCGGCACGACGCCTTGCTGGCTGCGCGGCTCCGACAACGTCATGGCGGCGTGCGAGAGGGTGTTGGGAATCAAGCCCGGTCAAACAACCAAAGACGGCATGTTCACGTTACTGGAGGTTGAATGCCTGGGCGCGTGCGTCAACGCGCCGATGATGCAGATCAACGACGATTACTATGAAGACCTGGATGACGGCGGCACGGCCAACATTCTGAACGAACTGCGCGCCGGCGGCGCGCCGAAGACGGGCTCTCAAGGCAAGCGCCACCGCTGTGAGCCGGCGGGGGGGTTGACCACGTTGACGGAATTCTATCCCGATAAGGCCGCGCCAGGCGCGGAGGGAGATGATTGATGCTGGCGGACAAGGATCGCATCTTTACCAACATTTATGGTCTCGGCGAGCGGACGCTGGCGGGCGCTAGGAAGCGCGGTGATTGGGACGGCGCCAAGAAGCTGATCGAGATGGGTGTCGATAAGATCATTGAAGAGGTCAAGGAGTCCGGTCTGCGCGGACGCGGCGGGGCGGGCTTCCCCACTGGCATGAAGTGGTCCTTTATGCCCAAAGAAGCCGGCGAGCGGCCGCATTTCCTGGTGATCAACGCCGACGAGGGGGAGCCCGGGACCTGTAAAGACCGGGAGATTATGTATTCCGAGCCGCACAAGCTGATTGAGGGCGCGCTGCTGGCTTGCGTCGCCATGCGGGCGCATGCGGCTTACTGCTATGTGCGCGGCGAGTTTTATCACGAGATCGCGGCGCTCCAGCAGGCGGTGGACGAATGCTACGAGGCGGGCCTCATCGGCGATAACGCCTGCGGGTCGGGCTATAAGTTCGATTTCTACGTCCATGCGGGGGCGGGGGCCTATATCTGCGGCGAGGAAACCGCGCTGATCGAGAGTCTTGAAGGCAAGAAAGGCCAGCCGCGCCTGAAGCCGCCCTTTCCGGCGGGCGTCGGCGTTTGGGGCTGCCCGACCACGGTGAACAATGTGGAGAGCATCGCGGTCGTTCCAGAGATTCTGCGCCGCGGCGCTTCCTGGTTTGCCGGCATAGGCCGCAATCGGAACTCGGGCACCAAGCTGTTCAACATTTCGGGCCACGTGAATAACCCCTGCACCGTCGAAGAAGCCATGTCGGTGCCTCTAAGGGAATTGATCGAGCGTCACGCGGGCGGCGTCACTGGCGGCTGGGACAATCTGTTGGCGGTGATTCCGGGCGGCTCGTCCGTGCCGGTGTTGCCGAAACCGGTCTGCGACGACGTTTTGATGGATTTTGACGCCTTACGGGAGGTCCAATCGGGCCTCGGAACGGCGGCGGTGATCGTCATGGACAAATCGACTGACATCGTCAAGGCGATCACGCGCCTGGCTGAATTCTACAAGCACGAAAGTTGCGGCCAATGCACGCCGTGCCGGGAAGGCACGGGCTGGATGTGGCGGGTGATGGAACGTATGACCAAAGGCGACGCCGATATAGACGAAATCGACGTTCTGCACGATGTAACGAAACAAGTCGAAGGCCATACCATCTGCGCGCTGGGTGATGCGGCGGCCTGGCCTATTCAAGGGCTGATCCGGCATTTCCGCCCAGAGATGGAAAGACGCATTTTGGACTACAAAGCCCGCATGCGGCAGGCGGCCGATTAAGGTGGGGACCAGGGTGCGAGAAACGATATGCCGAAGCTGACCATTGACGGCGCCGAATACGAAGTTGAGGACGGTCTGACCGTTCTTCAGGCCTGCGAGGCGGCCGGTATTGAAATTCCGCGTTTCTGCTATCACGAGCAGCTGTCCATCGCGGGCAACTGCCGCATGTGTCTGGTTGGCATGGACCGCAGCCCGAAGCCGGTGGCGAGTTGCGCCATGCCCGCCGGCGACGGCATGGTGGTCCATACCAACACGCCGGAAGTGCGCAAGATGCGCAAGGGGGTGATGGAATTCCTGCTAATCAACCACCCGCTGGATTGCCCGATTTGTGACCAGGGCGGCGAGTGCGACCTTCAGGATCAGGCGATGGCCTATGGCATGGACCGCTCGCGCTATAAGGAAAACAAACGCGCGGTCGAGGACAAATACATGGGCCCGGTCATCAAGACGATCATGACCCGTTGTATTCACTGCACCCGCTGTGTCCGGTTCGCGACGGAAATCGCGGGCGTGCCGGAGTTGGGGCTGACGGGCCGCGGCGAAGGGGCTGAAATCACCACCTACGTTGATAAAGCGATCACATCGGAGCTGTCTGGCTGTATGGTGGACTTGTGCCCGGTGGGGGCGCTTACGTCCAAGCCCTATGCGTTCTCCGCCCGGTCATGGGAGTTGAGAAAAACGGAAAGTGTCGATGTGATGGACGCCGTTGGCTCCGCCATTCGCGTCGACACCAGGGGGGCTCAGGTGATGCGCGTTCTGCCGCGCTTGAACGAGGACGTGAACGAGGAATGGATTTCCGATAAGACGCGCTATGCTTGTGACGGCCTGACTAAACAGCGCCTCGACCGTCCTTACGTCCGGAAAAACGGCAAGCTGACTCCCGCGTCATGGAGTGAGGCTTTTGGCGCCGTCAAGGCCGGGCTGGACGGTCTGAAGGGCTCGGAAATCGCCGCGTTTGCGGGTGACACGGTCGATTGTGAGAGTATGCTGGCGCTGAAAACCCTGATGAAGGGGCTGGGTTCCCCCAACATGGACTGCCGTCAGGATGGCGCGGCCTTAAATCCGAAGGTGCGGTCCTCGTATCTGTTTAATTCCGGTATCGCCGGTATTGAAGAAGCGGACGTCATCCTGCTGGCCGGCAGCAACCCGCGCCACGAGGCGGCTGTTTTGAACGCGCGCATTCGCAAGCGCCACCGCGCGGGCGGCGCGACAATCATGGCGGTCGGCGCCGGTCTTGGTGATTTGACCTATCCTTACACCCACCTGGGCGATGGCGCTGAAGCGCTGGGGGAAATCGCGGCGGGTAAGGGCGACGCGACCAAAACACTGAAGGGCGCCGAAAAGCCGATGATCATTGTCGGCCAGGGGGCGCTGACCCGGAACGATGGCGCGGCTGTCATGGCGCTTTGCCGCAAGATTGCCGAGACCTGCGGCCTGATAAGGGATGATTGGAACGGCTTTAACGTGCTCCACACGGCGGCGGCCCGCGTTGGCGGTTTAGACCTCGGGTTCGTTCCCGGCGGCCGGGGCAAGGACACGGCCGGGATTCTGGATGCGGCCTCGATCGGAAAGATCAAGGCCGTGTATCTCTTGGGCGCGGACGAGATCGACACCGCCAGGTTGGGCGGCGCCTTCGTCATCTACCAGGGCCACCATGGCGACCGGGGCGCCCATCGCGCCGACGTGATTCTGCCGGGTGCGGCCTATACGGAAAAAGACGGGACCTTCGTCAACACGGAAGGCCGGGTGCAGCGCGCGAGCCGCGCCAGCTTTCCGCCGGGTGAGGCGAAAGAGGATTGGCGGATTATTCGCGCTCTTTCCGATGTGCTTGGTAAATCAATTGGATTCAATTCGATAGCGGACGTGCGCCAAGCCTTGGGTAAGGCGAATAAGACGTTCCTGGCTATTGATCGGGTGACGCCCGCCAAGTGGGACGCGTTCGGCGAGGAAGGCGAGACGGACTCCACGCCGTTCCTGTCGCCCATTCGGAATTTCTACATGACCGATCCGATCAGCCGGGTTTCGGCCACCATGGCCGAATGCTCGGATGTGTTCGGCACGGCGGAACAAGAACGGACCGGCGCCGATGGTTGAAGCATGGAATGGCTTTATCTGGCCCGCCCTTTGGATCGTTATCAAGATTCTGTTCATCGTCGTGCCCGTTTTGCTGTCGGTGGCCTATCTGACTTACGCGGAGCGTAAGGTCATCGGCTCCATGCAGCTCCGCAAAGGCCCGAACGTCGTCGGCCCCTTCGGTCTGCTGCAACCCATCGCCGACGGCTTGAAACTGTTTTCCAAGGAGACCATTATCCCGTCCGGCGCGGACCCGGCGGTGTTTATCATGGCGCCGCTGCTTACCTTCATCCTGGCAATTGTCGCCTGGGCGGTTATTCCGTTCGGCGAGGGACTGGTTCTGGCCGACATCAACGTGGGTATTTTGTTCCTGTTCGCGATCTCGTCGCTCGGCGTCTACGGCATTCTGATGGCCGGGTGGGCGTCGAACTCTCGCTACGCTTTCCTTGGCGCCCTGCGGTCGGCGGCGCAGATGGTGTCTTACGAAGTTTCCATGGGCTTTGTGATCATCACCGTGCTGCTGTGTGTGGGGTCGCTTAATTTAAGCGCCATTGTCGAGGCGCAGCGCGATCTTTGGTTCGTCATTCCCCTATTCCCCATGGCGGTGATCTTCTTCATATCGACATTGGCGGAAACCAACCGGCACCCGTTCGACTTGCCGGAAGCGGAAGCGGAACTGGTCGCGGGTTATAATGTTGAATATTCGGCCATGGCCTTCGCGCTCTTTTTCCTGGGCGAATACGCCAACATGATCCTGATGTCGGCGATGACGGCCGTGCTGTTTTTGGGCGGCTGGCTGCCGCCTTTTGACATTGCGCCGTTCAACTGGGTTCCGGGACCCATTTGGTTCGGCCTGAAGATCGCCTTTCTGTTGTTCGTTTTCATTTGGGTGCGGGCGACCTTCCCGCGCTATCGCTATGACCAGTTAATGCGGCTGGGATGGAAAGTCTTTCTGCCGATCTCGTTGTTCGCCGTGGCGGCGACGGCGGGTGTGCTGATCGCGTTCGACATTGTTCCGGGCCGGGCCGGCTAAGGGGTAGGGGAGAAGAAAAGCAATGAGCATGATCGCCCGCGGCGCCAAAGCCCTTTTGCTGAGCGAACTGGTTTCCGGCATGGCGCTCACCTTGAAGTATTTCATGAAACCCAAGGTGACGCTGAACTATCCCTATGAAAAAGGCGCGCTGAGTCCCCGGTTTCGGGGCGAACACGCGTTGCGCCGCTATCCCAACGGCGAAGAGCGCTGTATCGCTTGCAAACTTTGCGAGGCCATTTGCCCGGCGCAAGCCATAACCATCGAGGCGGAACCCCGCGATGACGGCTCGCGCCGCACCACGCGCTATGACATCGACATGGTGAAATGCATTTATTGCGGCATGTGCGAGGAAGCTTGCCCGGTGGACGCCATTGTCGAAGGACCGAACTTCGAATTCGCGACGGAGACGCGCGAGGAGCTGATGTACGACAAGGACAAATTGCTGGCGAATGGGGACCGTTGGGAAACCGAGCTGGCTGAACGGTTACGGGCGGATGCGCCTTATCGTTAAGCGGGGGCGCTGGCGCGATCCAGCGCAACCGGTCTTTAGGGGACCGGGAGATCGAGGATTAGGCCGGGTTTTGCGGTTCCCGCGCAAGGCCATGGGTTGAGGTGGGATTCATGGTGGTCGCTGACCTTGCGTTTTATCTGTTCGCCGGCATCGCCGTGGCGTCGGGCATGATGGTCATATCATCCAGGAATCCGGTGCACTCGGTGCTGTTCCTGATCCTGGCGTTCTTCAACTCGGCCGGGCTGTTCGTGCTGTTGGGGGCTGAGTTCCTGGCCATGATATTGGTGGTCGTTTACGTTGGCGCGGTGGCGGTGCTGTTCATGTTCGTGGTCATGATGCTCGACATCGACTTCGTGCGGTTGCGCCAGGGTTTTCTTCAATATCTGCCGATTGGCGGATTGATCGGCTTGATCCTGTTGGCCGAACTGGCGGTTGTTGTGGGCGGTTGGCGGCTGGCGCCGGAGGCGGGAAACGCCATTTTGGCGAAAGCGCCCGCGCCGCAAGACATCGGCAACACGGACGCCCTGGGCCAGTTGATCTATACTCGCTACGCCTATCTGTTCCAGGCGGCGGGCATGATCCTGTTGCTGGCCATGATCGGCGCCATCGTGCTGACGCATCGCCACCGTCCGGGCGTCAAGAAGCAGAAAATCGAAAACCAGCTGGCCCGGCGCGCCGAGGAGACCGTCGAAGTCGTCAAGGTCGAGACAGGGAAGGGCATCTGATGCTGGACGTTGGGCTGGGCCATTACCTGACCGTCGCCGCGATCCTGTTCACGCTTGGGATATTCGGAATTTTTCTGAACAGAAAAAACGTCATTATCATCTTGATGTCGATCGAACTCATGTTGCTCGCGGTGAACATCAATCTGGTGGCGTTTTCGGCGGAACTGGGCGACCTGGCCGGCCAGGTGTTCTCGCTGTTCATCCTGACCGTCGCGGCGGCCGAGGCCGCCATCGGCCTCGCCATTTTGGTCATCTTTTTCCGCAATCGCGGCACTATCGCGGTTGAAGACATCAATGTGATGAGGGGGTAGGCGCCGTGCTTGAAAAACTGACCGTCTTCCTGCCTCTGGCCGGGGCCGTGCTGGCGGCCGTCATCGTTTTCATGCGCTTGGGCGCGGATAGGGAAAAATCGCACAAGATGGACGTGCTGGCCCAGGCCGTCACCTGTGGCGGCTTGATCCTGTCCGCCGTTTGCGCATGGGTGTTGTTCTTCGATGTGGCCCTTGGCGGCAATCCCCGCACGGTGGAACTGTTCACTTGGATTGACTCCGGTACGCTGGAGGTCAGCTGGGCGCTTCGCGTCGATCAGTTGACCGCTGTGATGATGATCGTCGTCACCACGGTCTCCGCCTGTGTGCATGTCTATTCCGTGGGTTATATGCACCACGACAGGGCCGTGCCGCGCTTCATGTGTTATCTGTCGCTGTTCACCTTCTTCATGTTGATGCTGGTTACGGCGGATAATCTGGTTCAGTTGTTCTTCGGCTGGGAAGGAGTTGGTCTCGCGTCCTACCTGCTGATCGGATTCTGGTACGAGAAACCCAGCGCCAACGCCGCCGCCATCAAGGCCTTCGTCGTCAACCGGGTGGGCGACTTCGGCTTCGCGCTCGGCATCTTCGCGACTTTCATGCTGTTCGACAGCGTTCATTTCGATACGATTTTCAAAGCCGCCCCGCGGCACGCCGATACGGCCTTCAATGTCTTCGGCGGCGAATTTCACGCGCTGACCGTCTGCTGTCTGCTGCTTTTCGTCGGCGCCATGGGTAAATCGGCGCAACTCGGCCTGCATACCTGGCTGCCGGACGCCATGGAGGGTCCGACGCCGGTCTCCGCCCTGATCCACGCCGCGACCATGGTGACGGCTGGCGTGTTCATGGTGGCGCGCTTGAGCCCGATGTTCGAATACTCCGCCGCCGCGCTTGCCGCCGTCACCATCATTGGGGCGCTGACTTGCATATTCGCGGCGACTGTGGGCTGCGTGCAGAATGACATCAAGCGCGTGATCGCCTACTCGACCTGCTCGCAACTGGGCTACATGTTCTTTGCTTGCGGCGTATCCGCCTATTCCGCCGGCATATTCCACCTGATGACCCACGGATTTTTCAAGGCGCTGCTGTTCCTGGGGGCCGGTTCTGTGATCCACGCCATGTCGGACGAGCAGGACATGCGCAAGATGGGCGGCATCTGGAAGCACGTGAAGGTGACCTACATCCTGATGTGGATCGGCTCTCTGGCGTTGGCGGGCGTCTGGCCGTTCGCTGGGTTCTATTCCAAGGATATCGTCCTGGAGGCGGCTTACGCGGCGCATACGCCGGTCGGCCAGTTAGCTTTCTGGCTTGGCATTCTGGCGGCCTTCCTGACGGCGTTCTATTCCTGGCGTCTGTTGATCATGACCTTCCACGGCGAACCGCGCGCGGACGAACACACCATGGCGCATGTCCATGAAAGCCCGCCGGTGATGATCGTTCCTCTGCTGGTCCTGGCGGGCGGCGCCTGTCTTGCGGGGTATCTTGGCTACGCCAACTTCGTCGGAGACGGCGTGAACGCGTTCTGGGGCGACTCAATCCTGGTGCTGGATAGCCATCCGGCGCTGGAGAACGCCCACCACGTGCCGCTCTGGGTGAAGCTGCTGCCGCTGATCGTCGGTGTCTGCGGGATTGGCCTGGCTTATGTGTTCTACATGTTCAAGCCGGACCTGCCGGACAAGCTGGCGGCCCGGTTCCAGGGCGTCTACCGGTTCTTGTTGAACAAATGGTACTTCGACGAGTTGTTCGACAAGTCGTTCGTCCGTCCGTCGTTCTATCTTGGGCGTAACTTCTGGAAAACCGGTGACGGAACGCTGATCGACGGTTTGGGGCCCGATGGCGTCTCGGCCACCGTGGCGCGCCTTGCCAGGCGGGCGTCGGCAATGCAGTCCGGCTATCTTTATCACTACGCCTTCGCCATGCTGGTGGGGGTTGTCATCTTGATAACCTGGTATTTGTTCACCAGCGCCGGTTGACGGGTGGAGGAAAGTCGGGATTTGAAGCATGGGTAACTGGCCGCTTTTATCGCTGTTGATCTTCCTGCCGTTGGTGGGGGTCGGGATGATCCTGTTCATCCGGGGCGGCGAAGAGACCGTCCGGCGCAATGCGCGCAATGTCGCGATGTGGACGTCGATGACGGTGTTCGTCCTGTCCTTGTTCCTTTGGACCGACTTCGACCGTACGGCGGCCGGCTTCCAGTTCGTCGAAAAGGCCGCCTGGATGAATGTGCTGGACGGCGGCGGCGTCGACTATCACGTCGGCGTGGACGGCGTTTCCATGCTGTTCATCCTGTTGACCACGTTGCTGACGCCGATTTGCATCTTGAGCGCCTGGGACGCCGTCAAGACCCGCGTGAAGGAATACATGATCGCCTTCCTGATCCTGGAAACCTTCATGATCGGGATGTTCGCGTCGCTTGATTTGTTCTTGTTTTACATTTTCTTCGAAGCGGTCCTGATCCCGATGTTCGTCATCATCGGCGTTTGGGGCGGACCGCGGCGTATCTATGCGACCTTCAAGATGTTTCTCTACACGCTGCTGGGTTCGGTCTTGATGTTGCTGGCCATGCTGGCCATGGTGTTCGAGGCTGGAACGACCGACATCGTAAAACTGCTGGCCTTTGATTTTCCGGGAAAGCTGGAAATCTGGCTCTGGCTGGCCTTCTTCGCGTCTTTCGCGGTCAAACTTCCCATGTGGCCCGTGCACACCTGGCTGCCGGACGCCCACGTTGAGGCCCCGACGGCGGGCTCCGTCGTTCTGGCGGGCGTGCTGTTGAAGTTCGGCGGCTATGGCTTCCTGCGTTTTTCGCTCCCCATGTTTCCCGAAGCGTCCGTCTTCTTCACGCCGCTGGTCTACACCATGTCGGTGGTCGCGATCATATACACGTCTCTGGTGGCGCTGGCGCAGCACGATATGAAGAAGCTGATCGCCTATTCGTCGGTCGCCCATATGGGCTTTGTCTCCATCGGGGTCTTCACCTTGACCGTTCAGGGGATTGAGGGCGCGATTTACACCATGATCAGCCACGGCCTGGTCTCGGCCGCGTTGTTTCTGATCGTTGGTGTGGTTTACGACCGCGAACACAGCCGGGAAATCGATCATTACGGCGGTCTGGCCGAGCGCATGCCGGCTTACGCCATGGTGTTCATGCTGTTCATGATGGCCAGCATCGGCTTCCCGGGCACTAGTGGTTTCGTGGGCGAGTTCCTGGTCCTGCTGGGCACCTTCCAGGACAATACCTGGGTGGCGGCGCTGGCGTCGACCGGAGTGATCCTGGGCGCGTGCTACATGCTTTATCTTTATCGCCGAATCATCTTCGGCAAGCTGACGAAAGAGCATTTGGTGAGAATTCTGGACATGGATAAGCGCGAGATCGCGGTCTTCGCTCCGCTGATTATCCTGACCCTGGTCATGGGGATTTATCCCGTGCCGTTCCTGGAGGTCATGCATGTCTCGGTCGAGAATCTCCTCGGCAACGTCCAAGAAGCCCTGAAGGCCGCCGGTCCGCCGGCGCTGGCGCGGCAGTAGGCAAGGAGAGAGACAAGATGCCCGTCGCGGAAATCCCTAACGTCATTCCGGCGCTCCCGGAACTGTTCGCCGCCGTGATGATCATGGCGCTCTTGATGTTCGGCGTGTTTCAAAAAAATGCGCTGGCCGATCAGGACGCGCCGTCCTCCCGGCTGATTTCCGGTCTATCGATTACCGTGCTGGCGTTGACGCTGTTGTTGGTGGCCAGTTTCTCCGCTGGCCGGACGGTCACGGCCTTTGACGGATTGTTTGTGTCGGATCCGTTCTCGACGTTCGCGAAGGTTCTTGTCCTGCTGGCCTCCATCGCCGCCATTGTCATGGCTCAGGGCTATATCGAGCGCGCCGGCGTCGCGCGGTTCGAATACGGTATTCTTGTTATCTTCGCAACGCTCGGCATGATGCTGATGGTCAGCGCGAATGACTTGATCTCGCTCTATATGGGGCTCGAGATGCAGTCTTTGTCGCTCTATGTCATCGCGTCCTTCCAGCGCGACGACACGCGCTCGACGGAAGCGGGTCTGAAGTATTTCGTTTTGGGCGCGCTGGCGTCGGGTATGCTGCTTTATGGCGCCTCGCTGGTCTACGGCTTCACCGGGACGACCAACTTCGATCAGATCGCGGCTGTCTTGAAAGACGGCGAGCCGGGGGTGGGTCTGGTCTTCGGCATCGTGTTTCTGATTGCCGGTCTCGCTTTCAAGGTCTCCGCCGTGCCTTTCCATATGTGGACTCCGGATGTCTACGAAGGCGCGCCGACGCCGGTGACGGCCTTTTTCTCGGTGGCGCCGAAAATCGCCGCTGTCTGTCTGTTCGTCCGGGTTCTGGCCGAGCCGTTCGGCGACATGCTGAGTGAATGGCGCCAGATATTGATGCTGATCTCCATCGGGTCCATGACTCTGGGCGCTCTCGCCGCCATCAACCAGACAAACATCAAGCGTCTGATGGCGTATTCCTCCATCGGTCATGTGGGCTACGCGCTCATCGGCCTTTGCGTGGGTAATGAAGTGGGCGTTCGCGGCGTGCTGGTTTATCTCGCCATCTATCTCGCCATGAATCTGGGAGCTTTCGCCTGCGTTCTCTGCATGAAGCGGGGTGATCGAATGGTGGAGAACATTTCCGATCTTTCCGGTCTCTCGAAGTCTCATCCGTATGTCGCGGCGTCCATGCTGATCTTCATGTTCTCCATGGCCGGTATTCCGCCAGCGGCCGGGTTCTTCTCGAAGCTTTATATCTTCTGGGCGGCGATCGAGACCGAGTTGTTCACGCTCGCCGTCATCGGCGTGGTGACCAGCGTGATCGGGGCGTTCTATTACCTTCGGATTATCAAGGTGATGTATTTCGATGACGTGGAAGACGCGCTGGACGCCAGAGTGCCGCGAGAATTGAGTGTCGTCATGGGTGTGTCCGCTTTCATCGTATGTTTCTTCTTCATCTGGCCATCGTCGGTGCTGGAGCCTGCGGAAACAGCGGCCAAGACTCTGTTCGGCGGTTGATCGGCGCCTCGGAACGCCTTAAAACTAGCGCGGTATTGAGAATGCGCGAGAGCGGACACCGCCATGACCAAACCGCGCCTGCCGGCAGTCTTCAATCTGGTTTCCTTCGACAGCGTAGGCAGCACCAATGCGGAAGCGCATAAACTGGCGCGTCAAGGCGAGGGCGCCGCTCCGGACGGCACCGTCGTTTGGGCGCTGGAGCAGACCGAGGGCCGTGGTCGCCGCAGCCGCGCATGGGAGACGCCCCGCGGCAATTTCTCGGCAAGCTTTATCCTGCGCCCGGAGTGTCCGTTACCGGAAGCCGCGCAGCTTAGTTTCGTCGCTGGATTGGCTGTTTTTGACGCGCTGGGCGCGGTGGGAGAACCGGGTCATCAGGTTTCCATGAAGTGGCCTAACGACGTCTTGCTGAACGAACGCAAGGTCGCGGGCTTGCTGCTGGAGGCCGAAGGCGGTGACGCGGAGACTCCCGCAGATTATCTTGTATTGGGAATCGGCATTAACCTGATCCACCACCCGGCGGACACGGAATTCAAAGCGACGTCCCTGGCGGCCGAGCAAATGGGCCATGTCGAGCCCGGCGAAATGTTGCAGTCGCTTTGCAAGGCCATCCCGCCCTGGGTCGAGATCTGGCTCGAAGACGGCGGGTTCGGCAAGATACGCAAAACCTGGCTTTGGCGCGCGGGCGGCAAGGGCAAGACCATTCGAGTCCGTCTGGACGGCGAAACCGTCGAAGGCGTCTTCCATGATATCGACGAAACGGGCGCGCTGGTTCTGAAGATGGCGGGGACGACACGGACGGTAACGGCGGGCGACGTCTATTTCCCGGCTCTGGCGGAGGCTTGAGGTCATGCTGCTGGCGGTCGATGCAGGTAACACGAATACGGTCTTCGCGGTATACAATGAGCAGGGCGTTATTCAAGGATGTTGGCGGGCGACGACGAAACCCGAACGGACGGCGGACGAACTGGGCGTTTGGTTGCGCGCCTTGATAGACTTGGCGGGCATGAAGCCCGGTCACATCACCGGCGCCATCATCGCCTGCGTGGCGCCGGCGGCCCTGTTCAATCTGAAGACGCTTTGCAAGCGCTACTTCGGCTGCGAACCCCTTGTGGTCGAAGAGCAAGGGTGCGAGTTGGGTGTTGGCGTAAAGGTGGACCGGCCTGATCAAGTGGGCGCCGACCGGTTGGTGAACACCCGGGCCGCGCATGAAAAATACGGCGGCCGCCTAACAGTGATCGATTTCGGCACGGCGACGACCTTTGATCTGGTGGATGAAGAGGGCGCTTATGCGGGCGGCGTAATCGCGCCGGGACTGAATTTGTCTTTGTCGGCGTTGGAGATGGCGGCCGCGAAACTGCCCCATATTGAAGTTAGGAAACCCGCTCATGTCGTGGGCAAGGACACTGTTTCCGCCATGCAGTCGGGTATTTTCTGGGGTTACGTTGGTCTCGTTGAAGGCATCATCCGGCGCATCGGTGACGAGACGCCTTGTTCTGACACGGTGATCGCCACGGGCGGCCTGGCGCCCATGTTCGACGAGGCGACGGATAGCATCAACCATGTGGAGCCTGACTTGACGCTCGACGGGCTCTATCACATTTATCGGACCAACTGCGGATGAGCGGCTCCGGACAGGACGAGTTCCTGTTTCTGCCTCTTGGCGGAGCCGGGGAAATCGGCATGAACCTGAACCTTTACGGCTATGGGCCGGAAGGGAGCGAGCGTTGGTTAATCGTGGATCTTGGCGTCACCTTTGGCGACGGCTATCCGCCCGGCGTCGATATCATGATGCCGGATCCGGCGTTTATCGAGGAACGCAACAGCCAATTGGAAGCCATCGTGCTGACCCATGCCCACGAGGATCATTTGGGCGCCGTACATCATCTGTGGGACCGTTTACGTTGTCCTATCTATGCGACGCCTTTCGCGGCGGCTCTGCTGGCACCGAAACTGGCGGAAGCGGATTTGACCGATGAGGCGGAAGTGACCGTTCTGCCCCTGGGTTCCAAGTTCTCCGCCGGACCCTTTGATCTGGAATTCTTGACGCTGACCCATTCCATCCCGGAGCCCAACGCCGTCGTGGTGAGAACACCGCTCGGAACGGTCATGCACACAGGCGACTGGAAGTTCGACCCGGACCCTGTGATTGGCGAGACGCCGGACGAAACAGCCATCCGTGAGTTGGGTGACGCGGGCGTGCTGGCCATGGTCTGCGACTCGACCAATGTCTTCGAGCCGGGCGAAAGCGGCTCGGAAGGGGATTTGGAGGCGAACCTGACCGCCGCCATCAAGGAATGCGGCGGTAAAGTGGCCGTGGCGTGCTTCGCGACCAATGTGGCTCGGTTGAAATCCATTGCAAAAGCCGCGGAAGCCTGCGGCCGGACGGTCGTGCTGGCCGGCCGGTCGTTGAGGAAAACCACTTCTGCGGCGCGAAGCCTGGGTTATCTTGACGGCGTCGCGTCCTTCGCGGATGAGGACGACGCCGAGGCTATTCCCGATGACAAGGTGCTGATCGTCTGCACCGGCAGCCAGGGGGAGCCCCGCGCGGCGCTGGCGCGGATCGCCCGGAATGATCATCCGCGCGTTTCCATGGGGAAGGGCGACACGGTTATCTTCTCGTCTCGTGTCATTCCGGGTAACGAGGCCGCCATCGGCGCCATGCAGAACAATCTTGTGCGCCAAGGGATCAAGATCGTCACGGCCGATGACCGCTTCATCCATGTCTCGGGGCATCCCAACCGTGATGAACTCAGCCATATGTATCAGATGGTGCGGCCCAAAATCGCCATCCCGGTTCATGGCGAGGCGCGCCATCTGGCGCGTCACGCGGAACTGGCCCGTGAACGCCAGATAGAGCAGGTCGTGGTGGCGGAAAACGGCCAGATGGTCCGATTGGCTCCCGGTGACGCCAAGATCATCGACGTGGCGCCGTCGGGACGTTTGGCGGCGGCGGGGGAGCGGATCGTGCCTCTGGAAGGCGAACTGGTCAGAACCCGCACGCGGGCGTTGTTCAACGGCGTGGCCCACGTCTCTATCGTCATGGATGGAAATGTCCTGGCGGACGAGCCGCTAATTTCCACTATTGGTCTCGTTGAGAACGAAGACGAGGATCCAGCTATCGATTTGGCCCTGGACGCGGCGGAACTTGCCGTCAAGCGCTTGCGGCCCGGTCAGCGAAGTGACGATGACGCGGTGGCGGAAGCGGTCCGAATTGCCGTCAGACGCGCTTTTCGCGCCGAATTGGATCAGAAGCCCGTGACAACCGTTCACGTCGCGCGTATCTGAAAAGGGTTGAATAACACTATTGGCCTTGAGGTGAGACCATGATTGGACGATTGAACCACGTTGCGATCGCGGTGCCTGATCTGGAGGAGGCCGCCGCCGCCTACCGCGCGACCTTGGGCGCCAGCGTATCGGACCCGCAAGACGAGCCGGATCATGGCGTCACGGTGGTTTTCGTCGAGTTGCCGAACACCAAGATCGAACTGCTGCACCCGTTGGGCGAGGGCTCGCCCATTCGGGGCTTCCTGGACAAAAACCCTGCGGGCGGCATCCATCACGTCTGCTACGAAGTCGAGGACATCATGGCGGCGCGTGACAAGTTGAAGAACGGCGGTATGAGGGTGCTGGGCGATGGCGAACCGAAAATCGGCGCCCACGGCAAACCGGTTCTGTTTCTGCATCCGAAAGACATGTTCGGCGCTCTGGTCGAGCTGGAACAGGCATAAGGGCCCGGATACGTGTCTCTGACCACCGCCATCGCCGTCTATGGCGTATTCTGGTTCATCACGTTGTTCATGGTGTTGCCGTTCGGCGTTCGCCGTCTGGAAGACCACGAGCGCAATCCGGGCGAGGACCCAGGCGCGCCGGCGAACCCGCGAATGGCGCTTAAATGTTTAATAACGACGGGCGTCGCGGCGGTATTTTTCGCCATTTTCTACGCCGTCCATGAGTCAGGTCTTGTCGGTTTCCGCGCGAGTTGACCAGATCCGCGCGATGACTTCTTATTGCGACAGCGCCCCCGGCCATCCGCTTCACGGCCCTTATCACGACACGGAATACGGCTTTTCGGAAACGGATGAGACCGTTCTGATGGAGCGCCTCGCAATGGAGATATTCCAAGCCGGATTGAACTGGTCGTTGATTCTTCAAAAACGAGACGGTATGCGGGCCGCTTTTGACGGGTACGCCGTTGATAAGGTGGCGGCTTACGGGGACGCGGACGCCGCGTGCCTGCTCGGTGATCAGCGTATCGTTCGAAACCGCTTGAAAGTCAACGCGATCATCCATAATGCGCGGGTGATCCAAGGGTTTCGCGGCAGTCACGGCGGTTTCGCGAACTGGATCGCCGCCCATCACCCTTTGCCGAGGAAAGAGTGGGTGAGGCTCTTCAGAAAGACCTTCAAGTTCACGGGCGGAGAAATCACCGGCGAATTTCTCATGAGTATCGGTTATTTGCCGGGGGCGCACGTTCCCGAATGTCCCGTATATCAATCTCTCGTCAGAGCGTCCCCGCCGTGGGTCGAGGCGGGTCAAGGGTTCTATGCGGACGAATGAGGTAATATTCAAGGAGATGACATAGATAACAGAAAAAATTATGTGTCACGCCTAGCCGATCGATTGGTTTTGGTCATAAGGCTATTTGGTCATGCGGTGATGGCGTGAGGTGAAAACAAATGCGCCAAATATGCAAAGCGCTCGCGTGTTTCCGGGAAGAAAACCCGCGAGATTATGCATTGTTTCGCCGCCGGTTCGGCGGCCTTGCGGACGGCGAAGCCGCCCGGCGCCGGGCGCGGCGGCGTAAACCGCGTCCGTCAGCATGTCCGTTTCGGCGCTTTGACTGGCCAGTTCCATCAGCATCCGGGCAAAGACGCCTTTCATGGCGGTTTGACGGTGGTTTAATGGTGGTTCACAGGAACGGATTTTCTTAGCCCGCGAGGCGGCGCGGCCCTTGTCCGGCGCGGTGGAAGCGGGCGAGAGCCTTTCTGGCGCACGGCGCTTATGGAAAGATGACCACCTCCGGCGTCTCTCGGATCTTCGAGCGCGGCGGCCCTGTCCACACGGGGGCTGTCTGCACGGAGGTCGCGCCGAATTGTTCAAAGCGCGCGTCACAGCGCGCGTTATCAGGGCGTTATCGGGGCGGGGCGGACGGCGTGGCCATGGCGGCGGCAGTCCCCGCCTCAAGTAAACCGGGCGGCGGTACGGCAACTGCGGTTTCGGTGCGCTTCCGATAAAGCTGGCGCCCTGCCGGGCCGTCCATGCCCAGCCAATAGGAAAAACCCTCTTGGCTAAGCATGAACCCAATCAAACGTGACGCGCTCTAGAGCTCGTCGTTCACGCCACGCCTGCCGATCACCACGTCGCGGTGAATCCAAACGTTCATGAGCAATCCAAACGCCCCCAACAACGTCATCATCGCCGTCCCCCCATAGGAGACCAATGGCAACGGCACACCAACAACGGGGATCAGGCCCATGACCATGGCCATGTTGATAAAGGCGAACAGAGAGAAGGTGATGACCACGCCGCCGCCCAACAGCCTGCCAAAATGAGAACGGCAGCGGATGGCGATAAAAACGCCATAGATCATGATGATCAGATAAAGACTAAGGAGCCCCACGCTGCCCACCAAACCGAACTCTTCCGCCAGCATGGTGAAAATGAAGTCGGTGTGGCGTTCGGGAAGATAATTCAGGTGAGCCTGTGTTCCCTCGCCAAGCCCTTTGCCGAGAAAGCCGCCGGCGCCAAAGGCGATCTTGGACTGGATGATGTGATAGCCCGCGCCCAGCGGATCGCGCTCTGGGTCGAACAACGTCAGAATCCGCTGTTTTTGATAATCGCGCAAAAATTGCCAAGCAACGGGAGCCAGCGCAAGTCCCAGCCCCCCCGCCAGTAGAAATTTCCATATTCGCACACCCGCCATGAACACAATGGCGATGGTGGCGATACCCAGCATCATGGCCGTTCCCAAATCCGGTTGGCGCAAAATCAAGACCATGGGGAGCGCCGCCAAAATGACCGGGATGATCAAGGTGGTCCAGCGCCCGACGTCTTCGACGCCGAGGCCGTGATAATAACGCGCCAGGGCCAACACCAGGGCGACCTTCATGGGCTCGGAAGGTTGTAGACGAAACGAGCCCAACTCCAGCCATCGCGTCGATTGGTTTCGCGTTTCACCGATAAATTCAACGCCGACCAATAACAGCAATCCCATGGCGTAAATGACGTAGGCGTATTTCAGCCATATCCGGATATCGACCAGGGCGACAAAAATCAAAGCGCAAACCCCCGCGCCAAATAAGATGATCTGGCGCTTCGCCCAGGGGTCGAACTGCCCGCCGGCGGCGGAATAAAGCATGACGAAACCAATGGACGACGTCGCCGTCAGCATGAGAATGAACAGCCAGTGCATCTGCCAGAGTTTCTCGCGGAGCGAAAAATCCGGCGGGTTGAGGGCGTCATCGCGGTAGGCCATGGTTTCCTCTCTCCCTACCGCACCGGCTCGAACGACGCGGGCGTCAAGCCGGCCGCCGAACCTGCCGTGCCGTTGTCAGGCGCTTCCGCTTGTCCGAGTTGTTCAATTCTCTTGCGGTCCAGCAACGCTTCAAGGGTTTCGTCCCGGCGCGCGCTATCACGGTCTTGGGCAATCTGAAGAATATCGCGCGCGATGGGGGCCGCGACGGCCGACCCGCCGCCGCCATGTTGAACCACAACGGACACCGCATAACGCGGTTGATGAACGGGAGCGTAACCGACAAATAAGGCATGATCGCGTTGGTCCCAGGGTAATTCAGCATTTTTCAGCACCCCTTTTTCCCGTTCCGCCCTGGAAATACGCCGCACCTGAGACGTGCCCGTTTTCCCCCCCATGGCGAAGGCCGGATCTTTTATACGCGCCTTATAAGCGGTTCCGAGCGGACTGTTGTTCACCGAGTCCATGGCTTTCAACATCTGACTCAGATGCGTTTGAGAAACGCCGACGGACGCGGATTCTTCCTCGACATTCCGCCTCCCCCCCGGAAGCAGGGTCAAGCGCGGGATTACTTTGCGCCCGCCGTTCACCATCCGCGCGGTCATGACGCAAAGCTGCAACGGCGTCGTCAGAACGTATCCCTGACCGATGCCGGCGATCAGCGTTTCTCCCTGATGCCAGGGGCGATTAAGGGCTTTACGCTTCCAGGCTTTGGTCGGCATCAAGCCTTTGGACTCGCCCGGCAAGTCCAAACCGGTCTCAACGCCGATACCGAACCGGCGCGCCATTTCGGCAATTCGGTCAATTCCAATACGGCGCGCGGTCTCGTAAAAATAGACGTCGCAGGACTGCTGAATGGCGCTATGCAAATTCATGGTGCCGTGGCCGCGCCTTTTCCAGCAGTGGAACCGACCGTCGCCGAACTCCAGATGGCCCTCGCAGAAAATCTCAGTCTCGGAATTGACGATCCCCCGCTCCAACGCAGCCAGACCGACGATCATCTTGAACGTGGACCCTGGCGCATAGCGGCCGGAGATCGCTTTGTTATTCAGCGGTGTGTGGGGATCGTTCACCAGCGCCCGCCATTCCTTGGACGACAAGCCGCGAGCAAAGGCGTTGGGGTCAAAACTGGGCATCGACGAGAGAGCCAGCACGTCGCCTGTATGCACGTCCATCACAACCGCCGCTGCGCTCTTCTCTTCCGACAGCAACCGGTTGGCCTCCTTCTGCAAGGCGAGGTCGATGGTCAGGCGCACCTCCGCTCCAGCCAAGCCCTCGCGTCGTTCATGCTCGCGGATAACGCGGCCGTAGGCGTTCACTTCGACCTTGGACGAGCCTCCCGTCCCTCGAAGGGCCAAGTCGTGGACCTTTTCCATACCCGACTTTCCTATGCGAAAGCCCGGCAGTTCCAATAACCGGTCGTCGGTTTTTTCCTTCTCGGACACCTTGCCGACGTACCCCAGGATGTGCGCCAGATCATCCGCATGGGGATAAAAGCGGCTGCGGCCCTCATCAATGGAAATGCCGGGCAGGTCCGGCGCGTTGACCTCGACCTTGGCGACTTCTTCCCAGGCGATGTTTTCACGGATCGTGATGGGAACGAAACTTCGGTTGCGGCTGATTTCGCGAAGGATTTTCCTTACTTCCGCATCGGACATCGGCACGATCGATGACAATCGGGCAAGAGTTTCCCCGATACCGACGCTGGCTGCGTCTTCGGACACCATCATCACGCGGTAGTTCTGGGAATTGACGGCGAGTGGGGCTCCAAACCGATCAACGATACGCCCCCGCGGCGGCTCTAACAGACGTAATGAAAACCGGTTTTCATCGGCCAGCGCATTGAAGCGTTCGGACTCGATGACCTGCAGGTAATACATGCGTCCAGCCAACACGCCGCACAGCAAGAGCTTGCCTCCCGCCAGCATGGCGATGCGGCGGCTGAACAACTTTTGACGCTCGGAGTCCGCGTGCATCTTCGCCCCAGATCCTACAGTTCACTCAGGAACGCCTGCTGCCAGCGCATAAAGGCCCACGCCAGCAGCGGGAACACGCCCAAGGTCATCAGATATTGATAAAGCAACGGCTGAAGCGCCAGCAGCGCGAAATGGAACAGCGACATGGCGATCCAGGCGAGCAGGCCGGCGCCGGCCGCCACCAGGGCGAAGCCCAGCCAGACAATTAGAAAAGACTTCGAGACAAAGAATAGATGCTGGAACAGGACGACCCCCTGCACCGCCAGGAGTATCAGCGCGTGCAGCCCAAACGGCGTTCCCACCAAACCATCGTGGAAGATGCCGATCAGGAAAACCGCATAAGCCGGCATCAGGTTCGGGTGGTGGATGGACCAATGATAGACCGAGATCATAGGTAACACCGGCAGCACCGACGCCAAACCCGGCAGTTGAGTCGGCAGCACATTCAGAATGACCAGCAGAACAGTCAATGCAAACGGGGTCAGTTGCCGTGCGAACAGGTCCAGCCGATGCCAGAATGTGCGCCTCATTGCTCCGCGTTCTCCGATGAATTGGGAATGGCGACGGGGATAAGGGTGACGGCGGACCGGGCCGGCGTTCCGGCGGCCTCCCCGGCCCCGTCGTCAAAAGCGGCTCGAGGCCGAACGGCTGGGCCTTTGAGTCTTGTGTCCTCGCGCTCCGGCGGCCGCACGATGCCGGCCGGACCAAAGCTCAAAATCCGAACGAAATCCAGCCGCGCCATATCGACGAAGGGCTGGATCAACACACCGTCCTCATTGACGGACGCAACTCGTCCGACAGCCAGGCCCGGCGGGAATACGCCGGCGTCTCCGGAAGTCACAATGCGATCTCCCTCGCTGGCGAAGGAGCCGGCCAAACGATGCTTCAAACGCGGCAGCCCCTGGTTCGCGCCGAACATGATCGCACGGGCGCCTGTCTCTTCAACGAGCACCGGAATGCGGGCGTTCAAATCGGTGACCAGCAAGATACGCGCGGAGCGCGAGCCCACATGGGTCAACCGTCCCACCAATCCGTCTTCAGTGACGGCGGCCTGGCCCTTGTGAAGGCCGTTCCGCCCGCCCGCGTTGACGATGACGCTATTGGAAAAAACGCCGCCCGCGTCGGCAATCACGCGCCCTGTGACAAAGCGCGGCTCTTTCTCATGAACCGCGTTCAACAGACCGCGCAGTTCGCGGTTCTCTGCTTCGAGCTTTTCCGCCAGCGCCTTCCAATGCATCAGGCGCCCGCGTTCCGTTCTCAAGCGGTCGTTCTCCTCGAACACGTTCACCATGTTCTCGACATTAGTGAAAATCTGCTCAACCGCCTCCAGCGGCTTCGACGCGACTTCCAGTATGGGCGCAACGGCGTCCGTCATCTGAGCGCGCAGCCGTTCCATGACGTCGGCGTCGACCTTACCCAGCATCATCAGGGCGAAGGCGCTGATAAACAGGCCAGCGTAGGCGAAGCGCAACGCGATATTTTTAATCGGCTGAGCAACACGGCTGAGGGTGCGTTGGCCGTCTTTCACGGCATGGCCTCTGTATCTGTAATAACACGGGCGGCGTCCAAGATTGCCATCTTCTCGCCTGAGTTCCGTTAAAGTCTCCTAAACGGGGACTATTTAAATGAGTTGGCGACTACGAAGAGGACAGCCGTTCCGGGACGCTAAATATATTTGTTGATAACAGTATCAGGTTTTGCGGACAAGCCCGCATAATCCCTCAATACATACTGGTGAGCACGTCTTTCAGACGCTTCATTTCCTCCAAGGCGCGGCCGGTGCCGAGCACCACGCAACTCAAGGGGTCGTCGGCGATGGAAACGGGCAGGCCCGTGGCGTGACGCAGTACGTAATCAAGGTTCCCAAGGAGCGCGCCGCCGCCGGTGAGGACGATGCCCTTGTCCACAATGTCCGCGGCCAATTCCGGCGCGGTATGCTCAAGCGCGACCTTTACGGCTTCAATAATTGCGCTGACGGGCTCAGCCAGACTTTCGGAAATCTGGCGCTCGGAAATAACGAGTTCCTTCGGCACGCCATTCATCAGGTCGCGGCCCTTGATCTCCATGGTTTCGCCGTCGCTGTTTTGTGGAGCGCAGGCGGAACCAATGTCTTCCTTGATGCGGGCGGCGGACCCCTCGCCGACCAGGAGATTATGGTTCCGGCGAATATAGGCGATGATCGCTTCATCCATCTTGTCGCCTCCGACCCGAACGGACCGGGAATAGACGATACCGCCCAAGGACAGCACGGCGACTTCCGTCGTGCCGCCGCCGATGTCGACCACCATGGAGCCTGTGGGCTCGGTGACGGGCAGGCCGGCGCCGATGGCCGCGGCCATCGGTTCTTCAATCAAGAAGACTTTGCGTGCGCCCGCGCTTTCCGCAGACTCTTGAATGGCGCGGCGCTCAACAGCCGTGGAACCGGACGGCACACAGACGATCACCAGGGGTGATGCGAAGCTCCGCCGGTTGTGGACCTTGCGGATGAAGTATTTGATCATTTCCTCGGCGACTTCGAAGTCGGCGATAACGCCATCTCGAAGCGGCCGGATCGCGCGGATATTGCCGGGTGTTCGACCGAGCATTTGCTTGGCTTCCTCGCCGACGGCCAGGACTTGTTTCTTGCCTTTCACCTCGGCGATGGCGACAACGGAGGGCTCGTTTAGAACGATGCCCTTGCCCTTGACGTAAACAAGCGTGTTCGCCGTGCCAAGATCGATGGCCATGTCAGCGGATAAAAAGCCAAACAGACGGGAAAACATCGATCATTCAAGCTTTCAAAAACGACTGGTCTTGAGCGCCGGCGAACAGCGGCCCGGCGCAGAACCTTGTGTGCGGTCCGTCTAGCATGTTTCGCCCGGTCTGAAAACCACGAGATATGGGGATGCGCTTTCGACCCCTAACACCAGATAGGCTCTTTTAACCAAAACACCAGAGCGGGAGAAGGGCGAAGCTTTGAATAAGCGCGCAACTGGTGACCAAACACCCCAGGCATTATTAAGTATTAGCGCCGGCCATGAGCCGAATCAGAGAATTTGTCCCAAGAATTCCTTGGTTCTGGGATCTTTGGCTTCGTCAAAGAAGGTGGCCGGCGGGCCGTGCTCGACGATGATCCCGCGATCAGTGAAATAGATGTGGTTCGCCACCTCACGGGCGAAGCCCATCTCGTGAGTGACAAGGATGCAGGTCATGCCTTCCTCGGCGAGTTCGCGAATGGTGAGCAGCACCTCCTTCACCGTTTCCGGATCAAGCGCGGCCGTCACCTCGTCGAACAGCATGACGTCCGGGCGCATGGCGAGCGACCGCGCGATTGCGACGCGTTGCTGCTGACCGCCGGACAGCTCGCCCGGATAACTGTTTTCCTTGCCGCTCAAGCGGACTTTCGTGATCAGTTGACGGGCCCGCTCCTCGACTTCTCCGGGATCCTGTTTCAAGACCAGAGTGGGCGCCATCATAATGTTCTCGATGGCGGTTTTATGCGGGAACAAATTGTACTGCTGGAACACCATGCCGACTTTCTTGCGCAGTTCCAGCTTGTTCAAGTTGGGGTCGTTGACCTCTTGACCTTCCACCTTGATGGAGCCGCCCTGGATGTCGTTCAGCGCGTTGATGCAGCGAATGAAGGTGGATTTGCCGGAGCCGGACGGGCCGATAACACAGACGCACTCACCTTTCATGACATCCATGGAAACACCTTTGAGGACTTCGAGATCGCCGAAGGATTTGTGCACGTCCTTGGCGCTCACCATGGGTTGGCGGGGGGTCCAGCCGGGTTCCGCGGTCATGTTTTGTCCTTCCTTAGAGCTTCACCGAGAAACGGCGCTCCAGCCGGATCGTGAAGCGGGCGATGGGATAGCAGTAGGCAAAGAAAACGCAGAGCGCGAAGCCATAGAACGGCACCAGAAGTTCCGGGTGATTGTCCTCACCCTCCATGGCTTGGCGCGAGAGCGTGATGAGTTCTTCCACGCCCAACAGCGAGACCAGCGGCGTCGCCATGGCCAGGATGGCGTACCAGTTCATCCATGGTGGGATCATCCGCTTGAAACATTGCGGCAGAATGATTTTCCAAAGTGTCTGCGTGCGCGAAAACGCCAAGGCCTCGGACGCTTCCCACTGGGCGGTCGGCACGGATTGAACGGCGCCCCTCACGATCTCCGAAATGTTGGCCATAATGGGCAGGGAGAGGCCAATGACCGCTTTCATCCAGTCGGGCACCGGGATGATCACATCCCCGATGACGATTTCAAACGGGAACGCCAACAGAACGATGAACAATAAGACCAACCAGGGCGAATTTCGGAAGAGTTGGGTCAGGAACCAGGAAATTCTCCGGACGGCGGGGGTCAAGGAAATCTGGCCGAGTCCAAGAACAGCGCCCAGGCCCGTCCCGATGGCCATGGCCAGGAAGGAGATCAGAATGTTGAAGAAGAAGCCCTCGGTAATCAGGAACGGCAGCCACTTCATCAATGCGTCGAACGCCTCGCCATAGGAATAAGCGGCATGGGAAACGCCCGGCCACAGAAAGAACGCGGCGAACAGGGCGCCCGGCGTCCAGGCTGGCGTGCCGGCGATAAAGCGGCTGAATGTCATGGGATCGTAGGTGCGCGCCTTGACTTCATCCAACGGCGGCAGAACGGGCAGGTCTGTCTTGGCGTTACCGGTAACACCCGGAATATGTCTCGCGCTCAAGCTCATGCGCCGTACCCCGGAATGCGCATGGCTTTTTCCCAGCGTCCCATGCCGAAGACCAGGACGCCAACCAGCAGGATATAAACCACAAAGACCAGCAACATGGTCGGGTTTTGGGCGGAGGGAAAGTCGTTCCAGATGCTGACGGACTCATAAAGCAATTCGGGCACCGCGATGGCGATGGCCTGGGTTGTCGTCTTCACCAAGTTGACCAGATTGTTGTTAAGCGCCGGCAGGCTAACCCGGAAAGCCAACGGAAAGACCACGTGGATATAGGTTTGCAGGCGGGACATGCCCAAAGCCTCAGAGGCTTCCTGCGTGGAGTGCGGCACGGCCTCGATGCCCGCGCGAAATATCTCGACGTTAAAGGCGCCCGCGAAGAAACTAAGGGAAATGATCGCCCAGCCGACGTTGGAAATGACCGGAACTTCCAGCCAGCCGTCCGGCGAATAGGTCGGCGTGAACTGACCGAGCGCGAAATAGAAAAACAGCAACTGCACGAGGGGCGGCGTGTTGCGAAAAAACTGGATATAGCCCCGCACGAAATTGCGGACCAGTTTGACGGGCGAACCCTGGGCCCAGGCGCCGGCGACGCCGAGGACGACGCTGAAGATCACGCAGGCGACGGAAAGCCAGATCGTGTGGCCGACGCCGGAGACGATCCGGTCGAACTGAGCGGGTTCGTAGAGCCAGATGAAATTCCAGGACGGATAGTCCTCGGCTAACTGGCGGAAAAAGGATCGAAAGACTTCCATGAGGTCATGGTATTACGTTGCCGCAGCACGAAAAAGGGGCGCCCGGACGTGAGAGCGCCCCTATCCCGTACCTTACTTGCCCGCGAGCCAGTCGCCGTACTTGACCTTTTTGTCCTCAAGGTAAGCAGTCGGCTGAATGCCCCATTTTTTCTCAAGCTCGATCAACTTGCCCGATTGCAGCATGTTAAACGACAGACCGGACATGAATTGACCGAAGACGCAATCCTTTTCAGCCAGCGGAACAGCCAGGCCCCAGGGGTTGTCGTCTTCGGAATTCAGCGGCATTTCGAAGCCGTCCCAATTACCGGAAGAGAGGTCGGAACCAATGGAGCTGTCGTCATACACCCAGGCCACGCACTTCTTGTCGCGCAGCGCCTGTTTGGCCTCGGCGTTACCGGTGAAGGCGATCACTTTGGCGCCGTGACGCTCGGTGACGATCTTATTGTAGAAAGCGCCCTGCTTGCCGCAGACCGGTTTGCCTTTCAGGTCTTTCCAGCTGCTGATGTTCAGCGCTTTCGGCGACAAAACATTGGTGCCGGACGTGTAATAGTTCGGCTGCACGATGCCGACGATTTTACGGCGGTCGGCGCGATCGGACATGGTGGCGATCATCATGTCGATCTTACCTTGCTGCAGGAACTGCATCCGGTTGGATGATTGAACGGCGACCACTTCGAGATCGACGCCCATGGCGTCCGCCGCCGCCTGGGCCATGTCGATTTCCATGCCGACGATTTTGCCGGACGCGTCCCGGAAGCCCCACGGCTTGTAGTCGGCTTTAACGCCGACGACGACTTTGCCGCGCTTCATGACCTTGTTCCATACGTCGTTGGTGCACTTGGCCGCGAAAGCGGACGTGCTGGCAAGCAGCATGGCGCTTGCCGATACGGAACAGATTACTTTTTTCATCATTTGAGAAATCCCCTGGTTAAAGAGTGCCCGGCGGAAGCGCCGGAGTGACGCGTGGCCCCTGATGAAGAGCCGCGATTGTCAGTTCGCCGTCCGCATCGCTCAGGTCCTGCCCCGGCGATTGCAGGACTGTAAGTAACGATTGTTACGCCTGTCAACGGATCATCCGCCGTTTAGGATTGTTTCGATAAAAACTTTTGTAAGTCAGCATTCTATAAATGTATCATTCGTTACATTTTTATCAGGCATGTTTCATGAACAATGATCTCGAAACAGTTCTGGCGGCTTTGAAGGCCGCTTTGCCGTCCCTGGGACCGCGGATGCGCCGGGCTGCGGTCACAGTTCTCGACTGGCCCGGCGCCGTGGTCGTTCAGTCCATGCGCTCGCTGGCCGGCAGTGCGGATGTCTCGCCGCCGACGATGCTGCGGTTGGCGCAGAAATTGGGCTACCCCAACTACGGAGCGTTCCAGGATGTGTTCAAAAACAGTATCACCAGCGGCGGTTATCTATCCCGCGCCAAGACCTTGCACGCGAAGGCCGGCAAGGATGGCGTCGAAGGGGTAATTGAGCAGACCGTAAGCGCCGTCGCATCCGGGTTGAACCGGTTCACGGATCCGGCCTTTGGACAAAGTGTTGAGGCCGTCGCCGATTTGATTTTGCAAAGCCGCCGCGTCCTGTTGGTGGCGGCCGGGTCCAACCACGGCATGGCCGTCAGCTTCCATTATATTTGCCGAATGGCCGTTCCAGGCGTCGAAATCGCCTCCCTCGCGGGGAACGCGCCGCTTGACGGCGTGACGGGCGTTCGCCCAGGCGATCTCGCATTGGGCGTAACCGTCGATCCCTATGCCCGAAGCACGGTCAGCGCCCTGGAAGCGGCGAAAGAGAATGGCGCCAAAGTCGCAGCCGTGACTGATCGCCATTCGTCGCCCGCCGCAAGGCTCGCGGATGAGAGTATTCTGGTGGAAACCGTGGCGACGCACTATTTCCCGTCGCTTTCCGGCGTCAATACCGCGCTTGAAATCTTAAGCGCTGTTGTCGCCATCAAGGCGGGCCCGGCCGCCATGCGGAGCATCGACGCGTTTGATCGGGCCCTCAAAAAATACCGAGTTTATTGGGAGGAGGGAAAATGAGCCCGGACAATTTGCCGTCCCGCGCATCCGTTGTCGTCATTGGGGGCGGCGTCATGGGTTGCTCGACGCTCTATCATTTGGCGAAGTTCGGCGTGACCGACGCGGTGTTGTTGGAGCGCAACGAACTGACGTCGGGGACCACGTGGCATTCCGCCGCTCAGGTCCGGGCGCTTCGCTCCACCAGGAACATGACCGAATTGATCCGCTACTCCGTGGCGCTTTATTCGGCGCTGGAGAAAGAGACCGGACAGGCGACGGGCTGGATCAACAAGGGTTCGCTCTCCATCGCCACATCAGAAGACCGGCTTATTCACATCAAACGTCAAGAAGCGCTCGCTCATTTGTTCGGGGTGCAAGCCACGTCCATTTCGCCCGGCGAGGCCGCGGAACGATGGCCCTTGATGAACGCGGATGACGTCATCGGCGCCGTTTGGTCTCCCGGGGACGGGCGCGTGAGCCCATCCGATCTCTGCGCCGCCTTGGTGAAAGGGGCACGGGCGCGGGGCGCCAAGGTGTTCGAGAAAACCGGCGTGACAGGCGTCTTGACCAGGAACGGAGCCATTACCGGCGTGGAAACCGCCAGGGGCGTCATGGCTTGCGACGCCATTGCGCTCTGCGCCGGGCTTTGGTCCCGGGACGCCGCCGCCATGGCCGGCGCCGATGCGCCGGTCTGGCCGTGCGAACACTTTTATCTGCTGACCAAACCCGTTGAGGGTGTTACCGGCGCCATGCCGACGCTGTCCGACCATGACGGTCACCTTTATGTCCGTGATGACTCGGGCGGGTTGCTGGTGGGCTGTTTCGAGCCGATGGGGAAAGCCATCGCGCCCGGCGCCCTGGGCGAGGATTTCGCCTTTCAGCTTTTAGGCGAGGATTGGGATCATTTTGAGCCCATGATGATGAACGCTCTTCACCGCTTGCCCGCGCTTGAAACGGCGGAGGTGAGAATGCTGCTCAACGGTCCGGAGAGCTTTACGCCGGACGGCGCGTTTCTGTTGGGCGAGGCGGCCGAAACGCGGGGCTTGTTCCTGGGTTGCGGCATGAATTCCGTTGGTGTCGCGACAGGCGGCGGCGCGGGCATGGCGCTCGCCAGGAACATTGTCGATGGGCATTTGCCCTTTGATCTTCACGAGGTGGACCCGAAGCGGTTCGCCAACGTTTGGAACGACGTGTCCCACTTGAGCGCGCGCGTTCCGGAAGTATTGGGCAGGCATTATGAAATCACTTATCCGGGGCGCCAATGGAAAACGGCGCGGATGAAGCGGACATTGCCGCTTCATAACGCGTGGGTCGAGGCGGGCGCGTATTTTGGTGAGTTTTATGGTTGGGAACGGCCGCTGTATTTCGGCGCGGCGGAAGCGCCCGCTCTTACCTTTGGGAAACCCGCCTGGTCGGCGCAGGTGGAGCGCGAGGTCTTGGCGGCGCGTGACAAGGCCGCTGTCTTCGATCAATCGGCGCTGGGCAAAATCGACGTCAAGGGCGATGGGGCGGAAGCGTTTCTCAATCACGTTTGCACGAACGATATGACCATGGCGCCCGGGCGGGTCCGCTACACACTTATGCTGAACGAGCGTGGCGGCATTGAAAGCGACCTCCTGGCTGTGCGTCACTCGGAAACCTGTTACCGCTTGCATGTGGGCAGCGGCGCCGTCAAACGTGATTTGGCCTGGTTGAGCCGCCATCTGAACGACGAGGATAACGTGACCATGGAAGAGGTTACGCAGGCCCACGCCATCCTCGCGCTGACAGGCGGGGAAGCGGCGGATATTGTTTCCAGGCTCGGCGCGCCGGAACTCAACAAGATGAAGACGTTCACCGTGGCGGAGGCGTCCATCGCGGGCGTGGCGGTAACCGCCGCCCGGTTTACCTATGTGGGAGAACCCGGTTGGGAAATCACCTGTCAAGCGCCGGAGGCGCAAGCGCTTTACCGGGCTCTTAAAAATGAAGGAGCGGCGCCGGCCGGTCTGTTCGCTCAGACTTCCATGCGGATTGAAAAGCGCTTCCTGGCCTACGGACATGACATTGATACGGATATCACGCCGTTTGAGGCGGGGCTCGACTTCGTCTTGGCCTGGGACACCGGTTTCATTGGAAAAGAAGCGTCGGTGAAAACGCGCGGCGCGAAACCCGCCAGGACGATCACGACGCTCGTGTTTGAAGACCGGGACGCCGTTCCGCAAGGCAATGAACCGGTTCTTCAAGGGAGCAAGGTGATCGGCAAAACCACGTCTAGCGCATACGGTTTCCGCATCGGCGCCCCAATCGCTCTGGCCCTGACCGAACCCTTGGAAAACGGCGCCCTTGTTAGCGTGAACATCGCTGGAATCCACTGCTCCGCGAGGGCACGGTTCTAATCGAGGGCCGAAGGGCGGCGCTTCAGGGCCGGAAAAGAAAAGCCGCGGCCGCGAAAGCGGGAGCAGCCTTTCAGTCAGAAATGGATTCTCGCGTATTCACGCACTGAGCGCCTCCGGGGCCGTCTTCTCGCGCTTCACCAACAATTTGTTCAGCGCATTCACGTAAGCCTTCACTGACGCGACCATGGTGTCGGTGTCGGCGCCCGCTCCCTGAGACATGCGGCCGTCGTCATCCAGGCGGACGGTGACCTCGGCTTGCGCGTCGGCGCCATGCGTCACCGCATGCACCTGGTAGAGCTGCAACTTGGCCTCGTGCGGAAACAGGTTCTTGATACAGTTGAACGCCGCATCGACAGGTCCGTCACCGGACGATTCGCAGGCCTTCACCTCGCCGTCCACGGTCAAGGACATGGAAGCTTTGGGCGGGCGGTGTCCGGTGCCGCACTGAATCTCCAGGGTCTCCAGCTTGATCCGGTTGTTGGTCCGGTTTACCTCGTCATCGACCAAGGCGACCAGGTCCTCGTCAAAAACGTCTTTTTTCATGTCGGCTAAATCCTTGAACCGCTTGAAGGCGTCGTTGATCGCGTTGTCGCCAAGTTTGTAGCCCATCTCTTCCAGCTTGGTGCGGAAGGCGTTCCGGCCGGAGTGTTTGCCCAAAACGATCTTGGATTGGTTCAAACCCACGCTTTCCGGCGTCATGATCTCATAGGTCTGGGCGTTCTTCAGCACGCCGTCCTGGTGGATGCCGCTTTCGTGCGCAAAGGCGTTGGCGCCGACGATGGCCTTGTTGGGCTGAACGGGGAAGCCGGTGACGCCGGAAACCAGGCGCGAGGCCGCCATGATGTGTTCGGTCTTGATTCCGGTCTTGAACGGCATGACGTCGGGGCGCGTGCGCAAGCCCATGACGATTTCCTCCATCGCCGCGTTGCCGGCCCGCTCGCCCAGACCGTTGATTGTGCATTCCACTTGCCGCGCGCCCGCGCCGACGGCGGCCAGAGAGTTCGCGACCGCCAAACCCAGGTCGTTGTGGCAATGGACGGACAGAATGGCCCGGTCGATGTCCGGCACACGGTTGACCAGCATTCTGATCAGGGCCGCGTATTCTTCCGGCACCGTGTAACCGACCGTATCGGGGATATTGATGGTCTTGGCGCCGGCCTTGATCGCCGTCTCCACGCAGCGGCAGAGGAAGTCGTGCTCGGTGCGCGAGCCGTCTTCCGCCGACCACTCCACGTCATCGGTGAACTGGCGGGCGAGAGAGACGCTTTCGCGCACTTTCTCATGCACGGCGTCTGGTTCCATCTGTAACTTGTATCGCATGTGCAGGGGCGAGGTGGAGATGAAGGTGTGGATGCGCTTGCGGGAGGCCGGTTTGACGGCTTCGGCGCAACGTTCGATATCCGCCCTGGTCGCGCGGGCCAGACCGCAGACGGTGGAGTTTTTCACCACCTTGGCGATTTCATTCACGGCCTCGAAATCGCCTTCGGAGGCGATGGGAAAGCCCGCTTCCATCACATCAACGCCCATGATCTCCAGCATCTCGGCGATGCGCAGTTTTTCAGACAGGTTCATGGAGGCGCCCGGCGACTGTTCGCCATCGCGCATGGTGGTGTCGAAAATGAACACGCGGTTCGGGTCGGTCTCAACAGAAGTACTCATCGGAATTGTCCTTCCGGCAAAAATTTGATTATCGCTTTTACCTGATTAGGCGGGGTTTGTCCCCTGAGCGTTCACTTCCCCGGAAAGCCTGTGCGACCTGTTCGTCACACGAGACGGCGCTCAGGGGCCGGTAAGTCGACCGGCGCCGGGAAGAAGGAGCAGTAGAAGGCCCAAGCCGCCAGAAACACGCACACGGCCAGCGGTAAAAGCGCCCGCTTTTTCTTTCCGCTGCGATGTCAGGTCCCAAGACACGGGCGTCTGTTCTCCAAAAGCGCCATCGGCGCTGAACGTCTTAGTAAGTAAAGGAGCAAGTGCAGTCCCCTGTCAAGCGCCCCTCACTTCCCGATTTTCCTATTCGCGAAAAGGATGCGGCCGGAAACCCCGCCTTTCTGGCTGGGCGGGCCGGGGTTCTGTATCTCTGTTCAGAGCGGCGTTAAAACTCTTCAAGGTCGATATCCAGGATCGAGACGCTGAGGGTGTAGCTGACTTCGCCCTCGTCTTCGTCCCGGTCAACGGTGCCGATGAATTCCTCGCCCAGGTACACTTCGACCGGCCGGTCGGGTTTTAAGGGAACCTTAATGGCGAACCGGTTGTTATCGAACTTTTTACGCAGAAAAGCCTGAACTTTGCCGATTTCCTCCGGTTGCATGGCCGTCTCTCCAGATAAAATTGAGGCGCGCCCCTTTCCTAACGGGTGGCGAGGTCAAATCAAGAAGTTTCTTTCCCAGGCCGTTAAACCGGCCGCTCAGGCCGCCCCCAGCGCGATGAAGCCGCCGGGGGCGTTCGGCGTCATCACGCGGGCGTTAAATTGCCGCGGCGTCAAGGGGGGGTTGAACTTCCCTCCGCTGGCGGCGGGGATTTAGTTGTGTTAGCGTCTCGTCACCGGTGCTGATGAAACTTGGCCGATGCCCCGTGTAACGTAAAGGGGACAGAGATGGCCGTCATTGAACGCGGGGCTATTCATTGGAACATGGCGCGACACGCGAGTTTACCCCTCGCGCAATTCTGACCGGCATGGTGCTGGGGGTCTTGCTGACCCCATGTAACGTGTATTCCGGCCTCAAGACTGGCTGGGGTTTCAACATGTCGATCGCCGCCGGTCTGCTGGGACTCGGATTCTGGCGTGTGGCGGCGCCCCGTTTGGGCGGGCGTCCGTGGGGGTTGCTGGAGAACAACATCAATCAGACGACGACGTCGGCGTCCACGGCGATCATATCGGCGGGTCTCGTCGCGCCGATTCCCGCCTACACCATCATCACGGGAAATCAGATCGACTGGCATATGATGGCGATCTGGGTGTTCGCGATTTCCATGCTGGGCGTGGTGGTCGCCGCCGGCATCCGGACCCAGATGATCGAGCGTGAGGGGCTGAGGTTTCCGGCCGGCGTCGCGACGGCCGAAATGCTGACGCAAATCCACGCCAAGGGCGCGGAGTCTCTTGGCAGGCTGTATTTGATGCTCGGCGCGTTGTTCGTTTCCGCCGGCTGGAAGCTGACCCAGGAATTCTATGTGATGACGGCGCGTCTCTCGCCCGCGCTCGGCATTCCTTCTTTCGGCGCGCTTAGGGCGTCGGGCGTGAATTCTATTGGTTTCCACAACCTGGGCCTCGCGTTTGATCCGTCGTTTCTGATGATCGGGTTGGGCGCCATTGTCGGATTGCGGGCGGCCATGTCGATGCTGTTCGGCGCCGCCGTCGCCTGGATTGCGCTGGGTCCTTGGGTGTTGGCTCAAGGCTGGGTGGCGCCGGGTTCGCCGGACGCGGTCTGGTACCAGCCTTTGCTCGGCTGGTTGCTTTGGCCCGGCGTGACGCTTTTGATCACGTCCGCCCTGGTCTCTCTCTCGATCTCTCTGTCCCGGCTTTACGTCAAGGGACGCCGGGAGCGCGCGGCCGACCGCGCGGCGTCGGACGCCGCGCCCGGGCGGGCCGGACCCGGACCGGCTTATATCGCCGCCGTCATCGCCGTGGCCTGTTTGATCAGCCTCGCCGCCCACGTGGTGTTCGGACTCGAGGTCTGGGTGTCCCTGCTAGCCGTCGCCTTCAGTTACGTTCTGGCGGCGGTCGCGTCCCGCGTCGCCGGTGAAACGGGAATTACGCCCGTGGGGGCCTTGGGCAAGATTACGCAGTTGACCTACGGCGCCATAACGCCGGGCAACGTCGTTTCAAATCTCATGACCGCCAACATCACGGGCGGCGCGGCCGGTCAATGCGCCGACCTGCTGAACGATCTGCGGGCCGGGCATATTGTCGGCGCGACGCCGCACTTGCAGATTATCGCGCAGATGTTCGGCATTTTCGTCGGCAGTTTCATTGGCGTGCTGGTCTATCTGCTGTTGATCCCTGATCCCGCGTCCCAGTTATTGACGCCGGAGTGGCCGGCGCCGGCGCTGGCGGCCTGGAAAGCCGTCGCGGAAGTATTGAGTCAAGGCTTTCACACCATTCCCGAAGGGGCGGTGGAGGGCATGTACGCCGCCGGCGTGATCGGTTGTCTCATGGGAACGGCGGAACGCTTTGCGCCCGAAACCGTCCGCCCGTGGCTGCCCTCGGCGCCCGCCATGTCTCTCGGATTCGTCCTGCCGTTTTGGAACCCGCTGTCGTTGTTCTTGGGCGCCTTTGCGGCGTATTTGTCCGAGCGCCATGTCAAGGGGTGGACCAATCAGAAGACCGTCGCCGCCGCCGCCGGCATGGTCGCCGGCGAGAGTCTGGCCGGAGTCGGCGTATCCGTCGCGGGTCTGCTCAAACACTGAAGGCGATCTCGGCGAAGCCCTGAAACACCCCGGCTTTCCCGGTAACCGGTCGTGGGACCCGCCGGTCGGTCAAACGACCGCCCAACGCCCCGCCGTCCGCCGTGATTTCGTCTTGGCGGTCCCGCTTATGCATGCTCGAACGGCTCTTGCGTATGACGCCTATGACAACGCCAAAATAGGTTATTCGGACTGGCTCCGTTATTTTTTCGTCTTCTGTGTTATTATTTTTATCAAATACAACGCCGACAATAAAAACCCAATAGCTGCACCAGAAAATAAAGCCAGGAATTTTTAAAATTATGATTTTTATTAGGTCTGTCCTATCTAATGGTTTTTGCTCAGACGGTTACCCGCTTGCATAGTACTTTCAAGAGGTTTCCGGTGGGTCTGCAGTTGAAGCGCCGTTCGCGCGCCTTGAGATAGAGATGGAAGCGCTGGCGCGGGACGCCGTTAAAGCGCCGGAGATGGCGCTTCGCCTGGTTCCAGAAGTGCCCGATGCCGGTGATGTGGTTCCGATCGTCTGCAAAGGCCCCGGAGTGGTTGACGCGGACATGATGGAACGCCGGCGCGTCCAGCGCATCGCAGGCGTGGAAGCTTTTGGAATAGACGACGCTGTCAGGTTTGATCTTCTCCCGGATGATCGGAAAAAGCGTTGCCGGCTGGGCTTTTGGGATAACTGCGGTGTGAACCTCGCCGCCCCGCTTGAGGAGCCCAAACACCGGAACCTCGCCGCGCGCTCCGCGTCCGCGCTTGCCTTTTCTGACGCCGCCGAAGCGGCTCTCGTCCACTTCCACCCCGATCCCGCCAGCCGGCGGCTCGGGCGCCGCTGCGTCAAAAAGAGCGCCATCCCGGAAAATCCGTTCCAGGTTTTGATAATGGACCATACGGAATATATGGCGCGGCGTTGCAGAGTTTATTGCGTCGCGAACCTAAAACTCAACACAACTTAAGGCGCATGTGTCTTTGCGCAAGGCTGGAAGCTGGTCACGCCGCCTTTGGTTTCCGGAACTCGGCGAAGAAGTCATTGCCCTTGTCGTCCACGACGATGAAGGCGGGGAAGTCCTTGACCTCGATTTTCCATATCGCCTCCATGCCGAGTTCCTCGTATTCCACCAGCTCGACCTTGGTGATGCAGTCCTGGGCGAGACGCGCGGCCGGGCCGCCAATGGAGCCGAGATAGAACCCGCCATGGGCCTGACAGGCTTTGGTCACGGCGGGCGAACGGTTACCCTTCGCCAGCATGATCATGGAGCCGCCCGCGGCCTGAAACTGGTCCACATAGGCGTCCATGCGCCCGGCCGTGGTCGGCCCGAAGGAGCCGGACGCCATGCCGTCGGGGGTTTTCGCCGGCCCCGCGTAATAGACCGCGTGGTCCTTGAAATATTGCGGCAGGCGCTCGCCCGCTTCCAGGCGTTCCCTCAGCTTGGCGTGGGCGGTGTCGCGCGCGACGATCAGACAGCCCGACAGCGACAGCCGCGTCTTCACCGGATAGCGGGTGAGTTCGCCCAGAATTTCCCGCATGGGCCGGTTCAGGTCCACGGCGACGACGCCGCCTTCCAGTTCGTCATCGGTGATCTCGGGGAGATACTTCGCGGGGTTCACTTCCAGTTGCTCCAGGAACACGCCGTCCTTGGTGATCTTGCCCAAGGCTTGACGGTCGGCGGAGCAACTCACCCCGAGGCCGACGGGACAGCTGGCCCCGTGACGCGGCAGGCGAATGACACGCACGTCGTGGCAGAAGTACTTGCCGCCGAACTGCGCGCCGACGCCCATCCGGCGGCTGAGCTCGTGAATGCGTTCTTCCCATTCCACATCGCGGAACGCCTGGCCGAAATTATTCCCTTTCGTCGGCAGTTCGTCGAGGTATTTCGTCGACGCGAGTTTCACCGTCTTCAAATTCAATTCAGCCGACGTGCCGCCGATGACGACGGCCAGATGATAGGGCGGACATGCCGCCGTGCCGAGCGTTCTGATCTTCTCGTCAATGAATTCCATCAAACGCTTTTCGTTCAGCAGCGCCTTGGTTTCTTGATAGAGGAAGGTCTTGTTGGCGGACCCCCCGCCCTTGGCGATGAACAGGAACTTATAAGCGCCGCCTTCGTCCGCGTAGATATCTACTTGGGCGGGCAGGTTATTTCCCGTGTTTACCTCGTCGAACATGGTGAGCGGCGCCACCTGGGAATAGCGCAGATTGGTCTCCAGATACGTCCTCGCGATCCCTTCCGAGATGGCCGCCTCGTCCCCGCCGCCGGTCCAAACCCCCTCGCCCTTCTTCGCCATGACGATGCCCGTGCCGGTGTCCTGGCACATGGGCAGCACGCCGGCGGCGGCGATGTTGGCGTTCTTCAAAAGATCAAGCGCGACGAACCGGTCGTTATCGGACGCTTCCGGGTCGTCCAGGATATCCCGGAGTTGCCGAAGGTGTTCGGGCCGCAACAGGTGGGAGATGTCGCGAAACGCTTCCCGCGTCAGCAGGGTCAGCGCTTCTGGGTTCACCTTCAGCACCTCGCGTCCCCCGGCGTTCACCACTTCGACATAATCGGAGGTGAGTTTTTTATACGGACGTTTGTCCTCGCCCAGCGGAAACATGGTGTAATGGCCGGACATGATGAAGACTCCTGGCTCGGTCGCGGACTTTGGCGATTGTTATATGGGATTGGACGGCGTCTTGGAAAGCCATGCGGACTTCGCCGGGGTTGTTCGAAGACACATAATGCCGCAATGATCCCGGATATGGCCGGATATGGCCGGATATGGCCGGATATGGCCGGATATTACGGGATAATGTGGGAAATATCGGGACGCCGCCAGAAATTTGGCGATTCGCGGAATGCCGGCGACATGCGTTTAATTTTACAGCCGAGGGGATGGCGCGGCGATTTGGCACTTGATTTCGCGGTGAGCCAGCGCCCTCGCGCCCCGTTTTCGAAGAGTTCGTACTTGAGCGCAATTCTTGGGCGTCCACTGCGTCCGAAGAATGTTTAGAACTTCCGAACGATCTCCGCGCCTCTTACGGAATTCGCTCCAATATCGCCCGAAGGGGCGTGATTGCTTTCGGTGGACCACAAATTGATCCCGGCTGCAAAGGTCGAATTTTTGTGTCTCTGCACAACCCCACGCTGGAACCTGTCGTGCCGAAACATCGGCATGAATTCATGTTTGTCATTTTCTATGAGGTCTCGTCCACAAACGGGCATGGATACAGTGGCGCCCACCAAGGACAGAGAGACTTCCCGTCTTAAGACGTTGAGTTCATGACGCGGATGCGAAGCCGGAACCCCGCTGAGGTAATCGACGATGTTGAGACGCTGGACCATTCGGTCAAGAACCTTTCTGAAAACCTGCAAATCCTAACTTCCGGCGTCCATGAGATCAGGCGTCTCGTGGATGACGCCAAGCCTTGGTCGAAAGTTATTGGCTGAATGCTAGGCCCAGGACTCATTGATCGCGAGAGAAGCTGACGGCGGCGGCGGCGCATAATATTGCGAAAAAGAGGGCGTGAGCGCGCCTGTCACATCGGGTTGCGATACATCTGCGGTCCTTGAGCTTCGCCATCATGTTCTCGGCCGTGCGCCGGGTTTTGTAGAGCGCCTTGGCGCGGGCGAGCGGCGCCGTTCCGCTCCCGGCCGGTGGTCCGCTCCCACCCGGCGGGATGCGGCGGGTGACGCGCCCCCTGCGTTATTCTTTCACCACCCCCGCCTTCACCTTGCCGCCCCCGCGAAGGCGGGGGTCCAGATCAACCTCCGTCACTCGATCATCGGTTGGAACGCGGGCCGCCCCGCTGGATTCCCGCTGGCGCGGGGGTGACATGCTGGTTCCGTGAGGGATCGTCATCCAGACCCGGCTTTAGCGGGAATGACGGAGTGAGGGGGCAGGAATAACGGAGCGGAGCGGGAATTTGAAAATTCGCCGGTGTTTTGTACCTGAAATCAGGCGCCGGAACCAGTTGGGAATGTATTGGAAGACATTGTAATATATTGATTTTATTAAAAATTGGCGCGCCCGAGAGGATTCGAACCTCTGACCTCCGCCTTCGGAGGGCGGCGCTCTATCCAGCTGAGCTACGGGCGCCCCGGACAAGCCGTCATGGCCGGCGCGTGACCGCGCGAGGCGGCGCGCACCATACCCCCAACCCTCCATACCCTCAACCCCCCATACCCGAACCCCTGTCTTGCGCCCGCCCGCCCGCAGCGCGAAGACCACAACCGTCGCGGCCGGGGAACGGCGGTCACAGTCCGCTCCAATCCCGGAAGGCTTTCCATTGAATGACGGCGGGCAGGAACCACGGATTTCCCGAATAGAGCGGCCGCGCCGGGAAATCACTGGACGCGAAGGCCGTCCCGCCCTCCGGTTCTCCCAGCAAGCTTAGGGCCGCCTTGCGTCCCAGCCACGGGGCCCAGACCACGCCGGAGCCGCAAAACCCGCCCACGTACCAAACGCCGCCGACGTTCGCCACATGGGGCAAATGGTCGAAACTGTAGGCCACGTTCCCCCACCAGTTATGGCTGACGCCTATGCCGCCGAGATCTGGAAAAAGCCTGGTCAGATGGCGCAGCAGAAAGGCTGGGTCGCCGTCGCGGCGGCGCGCCCGCCCGCCGAACAGGATGCGCGAGCCGTCCGGCGAGGGCCGGTAGTAATGATAAAGATGACGGGTTTCGCCCATCATCCGGCGCGCGGGCATCAACCTGGACATCAGGTTCTCGCCGATGGCCTCCGTGGCGATGATCTGGCTTTTGACGGGGACCAGACGGCGCCGGAGCCAGGGCGTCGCGGCGCCGGAATATCCGTTCGTCGCGACGATCACGTCCCGCGTCCGTACAGCCCCCCGGTCCGTGACCGCCCGGTGTGCGCTTCCGTCCCGTTCCAGGCGGCGGAGCGGGGTCATGCCGATGACGGACGCGCCCGCCTTCTCGGCCAGGCGAAGAAGACCGAGATGGAAGAGGCCGGGGTGAAGACCCGCGATGTCGTGGCGCACCTGGCCGCCGTGATAGATTTCCGTTCCGACCTCGCTGTGCTGCCGGGACCGGGGAACCATTTCGACGCCGATATCGAGAACGGCGTTCAGACTATCCGCCGTTCTCGACAGGGCGTCGTAATCCCCCGGTCTGACGGCGCCGGTGAAACGGCCGGCGCGGTGATAATGACAGGCGATTTTTTCCGTTTCGATAAAGGAACGGAGAGCGGCGCGGGCTTCCACGCCCTCGCGGTAAAGGGCCTTGGCTTGAGCCTCGCCCAAATGCGTCCGGCACCAATCAAGGGAGCGGGCCAGATTGCCGCTGCAAATACCGCCGTTGCGGGAACTGGCGCCCGCCCCCGGCGCCCCCGCTTCCAGAACGACGGCTTTCTTTCCAGCTCTGGCCAGGACGAGCGCGGCCATTAATCCCGAATATCCCGCGCCGATGATCACCACGTCGGCGGCGCCCGGGACGGGCGGCGCTTCCGCCGCCTCGGGCCTCGGCGCCTCCTCCCACCAGTAGGGCGCGCCTAAAACAGAGTCAGACGCCGCCGCCACCGGCTTGTTCCCGTGACCGGTGAGCCGCGACGGCCGACGCGCCGCGAATGTCCGCGCCCGACGGCAGCGGGGCCGTCCGGTCCCTCATCCAGGCTGCAATGTCGCGCCAGTAGACGTCCGGTTTCTCATCACGCAGCAGCATATGATGACCTTCCTCGTAAAGCGCGAAGCGCTGCCGGCCGACCGCCTCCCTGGGCAAGCCGGCGACAAGCCTCAACATGGGCTCCCTGGGTACGATGTCGTCCTTTCCGCCATAAAGGATAAGGGCGGGCGCGCGGAACCGGGGGGCTGCGGCCAGCGCGTCGTCCATCATGTTGACCAGGCCGTAAATGGTTTCCACGCGTGTTTCCTTGATCACCTTCGGATCGCGGCCCAACCGGCGGAGCATCTCGATATTGTTCGACGGTTTTCGACTCAGGCCCCGGCCAGACAGCGCCGCGGTGGGGATGGTGTGGGCGCCGATCCAGAGGGACAACCGCTGATACCAGGGCATGGCCGCGCGTCCCCAAACGGCGGGCGCCGCGAGGATATAGCCATCCACGCCAGGCGGCGTTCCGTCGGCGGCCGCGGTCAAGCCGACGGCGCCTCCGAAACTTTCGCCAAGCACGAAAAGCGGCAAACCGGGATGACGTTTCCCGAGGCATGTGGCGAGGGCGGTGAGATCCGCGCCGTAGGCGCGCCGGCCGGCCCACTTGCCCCGATGAGGCGCGCCGCCAAATCCACGCTGATCGATCGAGTAGGTTTTGACGCCGTGGCCGGCGGACAGCAGGCGGGCGCCTTCGGCCACGAACCGGCCGTAATCGTTGAAACCGTGCAGCGCGATCAGAACCGCTTTAACGGGGCCGTCGGGCGTCCACTGATGAAGAGGCAGTCTGGCGCCGTCCGGCGCGACGAAATGATCATCCTCTAAAACGGGTTCCGTGACGCCGGGTCCCGGCGGATAGGCGAGCGGGACGGCGCACCCTGAGAGAACCAAGAGGGCGGCGGCGATGACGGCCCGGCGGACCGGAGCCGGGCGTCTAGGGTTCCGCACGCTCAAGGCCCTCCGTTCCCCGCTGGGTAAGGCGCAGGAAGACGTCTTCCAGTTCCGCTTCCCGGGTCGAGACGTCGGTGACGCGCAGCCCCTCGTTCCGAACGATATCAAGCAGGGCGCCCGCGGACACCCGGCTGGGCGAGAAGCAGATGACGATCGACCGCGGCCCCGGTTGTTTGACGTGAAAAGGGGAAAGAGAGGCCGGCGGCGCGCTCAGATCGGTCTCCAGAGTCAGGCGGATCTCCTTCGAGTCCAACCGGTTCAGCAACTCGGGCGTGGACTCGTCGGCGATCAAGCGGCCCTTGTCGATAATGGCGATCCGGTCGCAGAGATCCTCCGCCTCCTTCAAATAATGGGTCGTCAGCACGATGGTCGTTCCCGCCGCGTTGAGGTTCCGCAGCATGGCCCAAAGCTGCCGCCGCAACTCCACGTCGACGCCCGCCGTCGGTTCGTCCAAAACCAGAACATCCGGTTTGTGGACCATCGCCTTCGCCACCAAAAGGCGCCGGCGCATGCCGCCGGAGAGGCCGCGGGCGTAGGCGTCCGCCTTGTCCGCCAAACCGACCGCCTCCAAGACCGGCATGACGTCCTTGTCCCGAATCTTGACGCCGTAAAGGCCCGCCTGCACCAAGAGCGCCTCTTTCGGCGTAAAAAACGGATCCAGGTTGAGTTCCTGCGGCACGACGCCAATCAACCGGCGCGCTTCCCGTTGACTTGCGTCGATGTCGAAGCCGGAAATGCGGACCGAGCCCGAGGACTTGGCCGTCAGTCCGGCCAAGATATTGATGAAAGTTGACTTGCCCGCGCCGTTGGGGCCCAGGAGCGCGGTGAAAGAGCCCTTCCCGATCCTCAGCGTCAAATCCGTCAGCGCGTCCTGGGGAGGCCGTCCGCCGTCCCCCTTGTAGCGTTTGCAAAGCCCGGCGGCCTCTACGGCGGCGGGCCGGTTTAGGCGGGAACCGTCCGGGGCGGCGGCGGAGGGAAAAGTCGAATCCATGGCTCTCTCCGTCGTCTCCTTCGCCCGCCGTCACAGTTTCGTTGCGCTCACACGGTCAATCGGTATCATCCACGGGAGGTTTGCAAAAGAGATTTTCGCGAACCCTGGGCGGGAAAGCTCTGGGCGGGAAGGAGGCGGCGGCATGGAAACGGAAGAAGCGCGCATTGTCGAAACATTGGTCGTCGCGTGCGACGGCGGCGGCGGCGCCTTGGGTCATCCGAAAGTCTTTCTCAAGTTCGACGAGGCGGACGAAATCTTTTGTCCCTATTGTTCGCGGCGCCATATCCTGAAGGAAGGGGCGCGGACGGCGGCGGGCGGTCATTGAACCGCTTCCGCCGCGTTCGAAGCGCGACCCTTCGCCATCTGTCCCGCCGGCGGCGGAATTCGGCGGCGATTCATATGCGGGAAGGACGGCAAGAACACGCCGCCCGAAAACAAGATTTCCGCCCTGGTAATTGAAAAACGCATGAACAAGAAATCCAATGACGTCTGACCGGAAACACGTATTTCTTGTGGACGGCTCCGGATTTATTTTCCGGGCGTTTCACGCGCTGCCCCCCATGTCGAACCCCGCCGGCGTCCCGGTCAACGCGGTCTTCGGCTTCACCAAGATGCTCATGAAGCTGGTGGACGACACGGACGCGGACCTCGTCGGCGTGATTTTCGATCACGCGCGCAAGACGTTCCGGTCGGACATTTACCCCGCTTACAAGGCCAACCGCCCGCCGCCGCCCGAAGAGCTGGTTCCGCAATTCGAACTGGTGCGTGAGGCCACGCGCGCCATGAACATGGCGTGCGTCCAGTTGGAGGGATTCGAGGCGGACGACCTGATCGCCACGTACGCCCGCCAGGCCCGCGAACGCGGCGACGAGGTGACCATCGTTTCCAGCGACAAGGACTTGATGCAACTGGTGGGGCCGCAGGTCACCATGCTGGACGCCATGAAGAACAAGGTCATCGGGCCGGACCAGGTGGCCGAGAAGTTCGGCGTCGGGCCGGAACGCGTGGCCGACGTTCAAGCGCTGGCCGGCGACTCCACCGACAATGTGCCGGGCGTTCAGGGAATCGGCGTGAAAACGGCCGCCCAGTTGATCAACGAGTATGGCGATCTGGAAAGTCTGCTCGCCCGCGCCGGAGAGATCAAACAGCCCAAGCGCCGCCAGGCCTTGATCGAGCAGGCGGATATGGCGCGGGTCTCCCGGCGGCTTGTCCTGCTGAGGGATGACGCGCCCATCGAGACGCCGCTGGACGCGTTGCGGAAGAGGGAACCGGAAGCGGACACCTTGCTGCCGTTTTTGGAAGAGCAGGGCTTTAAGTCCCTGATCACGGTCGTCTCCAGCCGCCTGGGCGCGGCCGCCGGCGGGACCGCGAGCGGCGGTCCGGCTCAAGAGGGGCCAGTGAAAACGGAATACGAATTGGTGCGCTCAATCGACCGGTTGCGGGCATGGGCCGACGGCGCGGCGGCGGCGGGCGTCGTCGCCTTTGACACGGAAACGTCGGCGTTGTCGTCCATGCGGGCCGGCCTGGTGGGGGTGTCGCTGTCTTATGAGGCGGGCAAGGCGTGCTACGTGCCGCTGGGGCACCGGTCCGGAGCGCCGCAGGGCGCGTTGGATTTTGGCGGCGGGGACGAGGCGCCGTCCGGGAACGCGCCCGAGCAAATTCCCATGGCGGACGCGCTGGCCGTCTTGAAGCCCTTGCTGGAGGACCGCTCCGTCTTGAAAGTGGGTCAGAACGTCAAATACGATATCCAGGTCATGGCGCGCCACGGCGTTGACGTCCGGCCCATCGACGACACCATGCTGCTGTCCTATGTGCTCGGCGGCGGGCTGCGCGGACATGGCATGGACGAACTGGCGCGGGAGTTCCTTGGACACGAAACCATCAAGTTCAAGGACGTGGCGGGCTCCGGCAAATCCCAAATCTCCTTCGCCGAGGTGACGCTCGACAAGGCGCTTGATTACGCGGCGGAGGACGCGGACGTCACGCTGCGTCTGCATCAACTGCTCAAGCCGCGCCTGGCCGAGGACAAATTGGTCACCGTTTATGAAACGTTGGAGCGGCCCCTGATTCCGATCCTGGAGCGCATGGAGCGGCGCGGAGTCAAGGTGGACGTTCAGGCGCTGCGGGAATTGAGCGGCGATTTCGCCGCGCGCATGGGAGAGCTTGAACAGGAAATCCATGTGCTTGCAGGCCGCAAGTTCAATGTGGGATCGCCGAAGCAGCTTGGCGAGGTTCTGTTCGACGAGATGGGTTTTTCCGGCGGCAAGAAAGGCAAAACGGGTGCCTACGTCACCAACGCCGACGTCCTGGAAGGTCTCGCGGCGGAAGGACACGAGTTGCCGGGGCGGGTCCTGGATTGGCGTCAGGCGCAAAAGCTGAAAAGCACCTATACGGACGCTCTGATCGCTCAGGTGAATCCGGAAACCGGGCGGGTGCACACGTCTTATTCGCAGGCCGTGGCCTCCACGGGCCGCCTGTCGTCCACAGACCCGAACTTGCAGAACATCCCCATCCGCACGGAAGAGGGACGCAAGATTCGAACGGCGTTCGTCGCCGAGCCCGGCAACGTCATCGTCAGCGCCGACTATTCCCAGATCGAGCTGCGCCTGCTCGCTCATGTGGCCGGCGTCGGCGCCTTGAAGCAGGCGTTTCATGACGGACAGGACATCCACGCGCTCACCGCGTCGCAAGTCTTCGGCGTGCCCGTGGAAGGCATGGACCCGATGGTTCGGCGCAAGGCGAAGGCCATCAACTTTGGGATTATCTATGGGATATCCGCCTTTGGGCTGGCGCGCCAATTGCAAATTCCGCGCGGCGAGGCGGGCGATTACATCAACGCCTATTTCGAGAAATATCCCGGTATCCGAACCTACATGAACGAAACCAAGGATTTCGCCAAAACCCATGGCTTCGTCATGACGCCGTTCGGCCGGAAGTGTCATGTGCGGGGGATCACAGAGAGAAACCCCAACATGCGGGGTTTCGCCGAGCGGGCCGCCATCAACGCGCCCATTCAAGGGGGCGCGGCCGACATCATCAAGCGCGCCATGGCGCGGCTCGAGGACGCGCTGATCGATAAGGGCTTGAGCGCCAGGATGCTGCTTCAGGTGCACGATGAATTGATCTTCGAGGCGCCCGAGGCGGAGCTTGACGCGACGAAGGCCGTTGTCTCGGAAGTCATGTCCGGCGCGGCGCGCCTGTCCGTTCCCCTGGACGTGGACGCCGGCCACGGCGCCAATTGGGCGGAGGCGCACTAGGGTCCTGACTCAATCAGGGGATTCTCAAGGCGGCGCCTAAATATGATTCAAGCTTCCAATCGTTACGAAGGTTTGGATGGCGAGGTCCCTGTTCCGGCCAAGCGGCGATGCATGGCGGCGAGCGGCGGCGGATTGAACCCTTTCCGCCGCCCGTCCAGCGCGTCCGGCGCGGCGGGTTGACGGGCGCCGGGTGATCCCGGGCGTCATCCATATGCCGAAGACGGGCGCGCGGCGGCGCGATTTCCCGGTTTAGCACAGTCCCTGCACAGCGCTCTACAACCGCTTCGATCATCGGAGCGAGCAAGGGGTCTGGCGCCAAGGGATATGGCGCGGCGTGTTCCACGCGCCCGGCGGCCAGAACCGCGGCTATGACCGTACCGCCTGCCGTGGCCGCACTGTCATCGAACGCATGTTTCGCGGGCTAACGGACTTCCGGCGCATCGCAACCCGTTACGGCGCCGCGCCGACACCTAACATGGCGGCAATCTTCATCGCGGCAACACTAATCTGGCGGATCAATTGAGTCCGGACCCTGGCGTCTGTTGACGATTAATGGATTTCCGATCTTTTTGATTTGCGACTCAACCTTCTTTTGATCAAGGAGGTTGAATGAAATGAACAAAGACCGCTTCGTGCTCATCGGCGCGGTGTGGAACCGCCTTGCCCCTCACCTTCCGGGCAAGTCAACGGACCAGGGCGTCACGGCGTTCGACAACCGGTTATGTCTGGAAGCGGTCTTGTGGCGTGTGCGCGCTGGCTTGACGGACGGGCGGCCCGGCCTGTTCGGCAATTGGAACAGCGCGTTTCGGCGGTTCCGGCGCGGGCCGGGGTTCGGAAGGGGACGAGAGTTACTTCGGCGGCAACCGAAAGGGAAAGCGGCGCCGGGCGCAGCGGGAAAAGCGCCGGTATCCGGCTTGTCGAAGCGGGGCGGCAAGGTCTACGCCTCTACGCCAAGGTCATTCCCGGCGCCTCTTCGGATACCCCGACGCCGATCATGGAGCGCAAGACCGGGCCCGGCGGCGGCGGCGCACGCCGGGGATGCGTCTATTCTGACGGCTGGAAGGGTTATGACGCGCTTGACGTATCGGGCTTTCATCACTTCCGCATCACCCATTCCGAACGCTTTGCGGATGACGCAAACCACGTCAATGGGATTGAGAACTTCTGGAACCAGGCCAAGCGCCGGATGCGCACGTCCAACGGTGTGCGAAGACGCAATTCGGCCTATGCTTGAAGGAATGCGAACGGCGTTTCGGCAACCGTGACCCGTTGGACCAATTATATCAAATAAAACAATGGGTTAACCGGCATCTTAGTTAAATGTCTGGGGCAGACCCTAGAACATTTGCCACCTTGTCCATATCCCTTAATTGATATTCCCAGATTACGAGTGATTTTCAGCCAAGGCCGGACAGAGCTTCCTGATTTCGCGAATCACGCAGCTTGTTGCCTTTGAGTTTGTACAGCCAGAAATTTCCGCGCGATTTGGGAAGCCGGGTTAATCGGCGGCCCTCGTGACGGCGCCAGAAACAACCATGGACAAATATTGCCTTCTTCCAGTTTCGAAACACACTATCTGGATTTCCGGGTAGATATCAAGCGTGCAGACGATAGCGGAAACCAAGCCGGAAAAGAAGGCGTCTGACGGCCATCTCGGGTTTGGTGTTCTTCCCTTTAACCAGGCCCATTTGCCTGGAACGGCCAGCGGCGGATAGAGTGTCCGTCATGTGAATGGGCCGTGCGAATCGGCGCGCCGGGAACGGATCACTCCGCCGCCTGAAGCGCCCCGGCCTTCTCCACCCGGGCCGCGCAGAACTTGAACTCCGGAATCTTCCCGTCGGGGTCGAGTTGCGGATTGGTCAGCACGTTGGCGGCCGCTTCGTGAAAGCAGAAGGGAATAAATATCATCCCGTCCGCCACGTCGCGGTCGGCGCGGACTTGAAGTTCGATGGCGCCCCGGCGGGTGGACACCCGCACCATGTCGCCCGGACCCAGGCCCATCTCGCCCATCTGATAGGGGTTGATGGCGACGAACGGCGTGTCTTCTTGCGCTTCCAACTGGGTGGCGCGCCGGGTCATGGCGCCCGTGTGCCAATGCTCCAGCACCCGGCCCGTGGTGAGCACCAGCGGGAACTCGTCATCCGGCAGTTCGGCGGGGTCGAGACGCGTGGCGGGCGTCAGCCTGGCCCGGCCGGAACCGGTCGGGAAGCCCTCCGAGAAGATGATGTTCCGGCCCGGATGACCGGGGGCCGGGCAGGGATAGATGATGCTGTCTTCTTTTTCCAACCGTTCCCAGGTGATGTTTTTCATGGACGGCATGGCGTTTGAGAATTCGTCGAACACGTCACGCGGATGGGTGTGGTTCCAGTCCAGGCCCAGACGCCGGGCGATTTCCTGGATCAATTCCCAATCCTGGCGGGCGTCCCCCGGACACGGCGTTACGGGCCGGCCCAGTTGGACCTGACGGTTCGTGTTGGTGAACGTGCCCCATTTTTCATAGAAGCTCGACGCCGGCAGGATTACGTCGGCGAAGAACGCGGTCTCGGTCAAAAAGATGTCCTGCACCACCAGGTGTTTCAGTTTGGCCAGGGCCTCGCGGGCGTGGCGGCTGTCCGGATCCGACATGGCCGGATTCTCGCCCATGACGTACATGCCTTCAATGCCGCCGTCCAGGATGTCGCGCACGACCTCGACGACGGTGAGGCCGGGCTGACTGGAAAGCTCCGTCCCCCAAAGTTCCTCGAAGAACTTCCGGGCCGTGTCGTCCTTGACCGAGCGATAATCCGGGAACACCATGGGAATCAGGGCGACGTCGGACGCGCCCTGCACGTTGTTTTGACCCCGCAGCGGATGCAGGCCCGTGCCCGGCCGGCCCATTTGGCCGGTGATCATGGAAAGCGAGATCAGCGCCCGCACGTTGTCGGTGCCGTGCACATGCTGGCTGACGCCCATGCCCCAGAAGATCAGGGCTTTCTCGGCGGTGGCGTATTCGCGGGCGACGGCCTTGATCGTGTCCGCGTCAATGCCGCAGACATCCGCCATCTTTTCGGGGCTGTACTCCTTGATGTTGGCCTTAACGTCCTCGAAGCCTTCCGTATTGGCTTGGACGTATTGCTTGTCCACCAGGTCTTCCTCGATGATCGTGTGCAGCATGGCGTTCAACAAGGCCAAGTCGCGGCCGCCCTTGAATTGCAGGTGGCGGTAGGCGTGCCGCGTAAGACCCTGCCCGCGCGGGTCCATGACGATCAGCCTTGCGCCGTTTTTGGCCGCGTTTTTCAGGAAAGTCGCCGCGACCGGGTGGTTCTCCGCCGGACGCGCGCCGATGACGAGGATCAGGTCCGAGTCCCTCGCGTCGTTGAAGGTCGCGGTTACGGCGCCCGAGTTCACGCTTTCCATCAGGGCCGCGACCGAGGACGCGTGGCAGAGACGCGTGCAGTGATCGACGTTGTTGGTGCGGAAGCCCTGGCGGACCAGTTTCTGGAAAAGGTACGCCTCTTCGTTGGAGCCCTTGGCCGAACCGAAGCCGCAGAGGCCGTCGCCGCCCTTGCGTTGACGAATCTCGTCCAGGCCTCCGGCGGCCAGTTCCAGCGCCTCTTCCCAGGAGGCTTCACGGAAATATTCCAGCGGGTCGCGCGGATCCATCACCATATCTGGCGACTTCGCCACACCTTCCTTACGGATAAGCGGTTTGGTCAGGCGCTCGGGCGAGTGGGTGTAGTCATAGCCGAAGCGGCCTTTCACGCAGAGACGGTTGTGGTTGGAGTAACCGTCTTTGCCTTCCGCATAGAGGATTTTGTCGTCCTTGACGTGATAGGTGATCTGACAACCCACGCCGCAGAACGGACAAGTGCTGTCCACCCGGCGATCCGCCTTGCCGACGTGAATTTGGTTTTGATCGACGACGCTCGACGGCGTCAAGGCGCCCGTTGGACAGGCCTGCACGCACTCGCCGCACGCGACGCAGGTGCTGTCGCCCATGGGGTCTTGCATATCAAAGACGATCCTGGAATTGGCGCTGCGGTAGGCCATGCCGATGACGTCGTTGACTTGGACTTCGCGGCAGGCGCGCACACAGAGGTTACAGTGGATGCAGGCGTCCAGGTTGACGGCCATGGCGGAGTGGCTGCGATCCGGCGGCGGCGCGAATTCGCGGGCCTGGAAGCGGCTGTTATCTAGTCCGGCGTCCGACGCCCAGCGCCAGAAAAGCGAGTCCGGATTGTGGGCTTCGCGGCGTTCGGGCTGGTCCGCCAGCAAGAGTTCCAGGACCATCTTTCGCGCTTTTCTCGAGCGCTCGTTGTCCGTGACGACTTCCATGCCCGGCGCCGGTTCCCGGCGGCAGCTGGGGGCCAGCACCCGCTCGCCCTTGATCTCGACCATGCAGGCCCGGCAGTTGGCGTCGGGGCGGTAGTCCGGTTTAGGCCGGTGACAGAGGTGCGGAATGGTGTTGCCGCGGCGCCTGGCGATCTCCCAAATGGTTTCGCCGGCCCGGGCTTCGGCCTCCTCCCCGTCGAGGATGAATTTGATTGTGCCGGACATTGCTATTTCACCTCTTCGGCAAAGAAGCGCATGGCGGAAATGACTGGATTGGGGGCGGCCTGGCCGAGGCCGCAGATGGAGGCGTCGCGCATGGCGCCGCTCAATTCCCCGATCAACTCTTCATCCCATTTCGGCTGGCTGATCAGCTTCAGCATTTTCTCGCAACCGACCCGGCAGGGCGTGCATTGACCACAGCTTTCATCCTCGAAGAATCTGATCAGGTTCCGGGCCACATCGCCGATTTTATCTTCCTGGGAGAAGACAACCACGGCGCTGGAACCGATGAAGCAGCCATATTTGTCGAGCGCGCCGAAGTCCAACGGTTCATCGGCCAGGCTTTCCGGCAGAATGCCGCCGGACGCGCCGCCCGGCAGGTAGGCCTTGAACGTATGGCCGTCCTCCATGCCGCCGCAATAATCCTCGACCAGTTGGCGCGCCGTCGTGCCGGCGGGGGCCAGCCTCACGCCCGGCTCCCTCACCCGGCCCGAAACCGAAAAAAAGTGCGGACGGCCCTGGTCCTTGTACCAGTCGGGACCCTCGGCGGCGATTTTCGGCAGCCAATAGACGGTCTCGACGTTGTTTATAAGCGTCGGCTTGCCCCATAGGCCCGCTTGCGCCGGAAAGGGAGGGCGGTTGCGCGGCAGGCCGCGCTTGCCCTCGATGCTTTCCAACATGCCGCTTTCCTCGCCGCATATGTAGGCGCCCGCGCCGCGGCGCACGTGCAGTTTGACGTCGCCGCACAGACCGGCGGCTTCCGCTTTTTCGATTTCCATCCTCATGGTTTCGACGCATTGCGGATATTCGTCACGGATATAGATGTAGGCCGCTTCCGCATCCACGGACCAAGCGGCGATCAACGTGCCTTCGATGACCCGGTGGGGCTGAGTTTCTAAACAATGGCGGTCCTTGAAGGTGCCGGGTTCGCCCTCGTCGGCGTTAATCGCGACCAGACGGGGCTTCGGCGCGTTCTTCATGAAACCCCACTTGCGCGCCGTCGGAAAGCCCGCGCCGCCCAGGCCGCGCAGGCCGGAGACGTCGATCATTTCGATCATCGAATCGCGGTCCCGCCTGCCTGCAAAGCAATCCGAGATCACCGCGTAGCCGCCCTCGGCCCGGTAATTTTCCAGGGACAGATAATCGATCCGCGGCGTCTTGGTGTCGCCGGCGGCGATGGCCTTGGCGACGGCTTGTTCCGTCGCTTTGAAAATCTGGCGCCGCCCCGCCACGGCGACCGGCGCGCGGTCGCAAGCGCCGACGCAGGGCGCGTGCAGGACACGCACGTCCTGGCCAACGATCTGTTTAAGCCGGTGGATCAGTTGACGTCCGCCCTTCATCTCACAGGCGACGCCGTCACAGACCCGGACGGTTAGGGCGGGCGGCCCGTCCTCGCCTTCTTTCACGACGTCGAAATGATGATAGAAGGTCGCCACCTCGAACACTTCCGTCTGGGCAAGCTTGAGTTCATTGGCGAGCGCCGTCAGGCGGGCTGAAGACAAACACCCGTATTTGTCCTGAATGAGATGGAGATACTCGATCAGCAGATCACGCGCGCGCGGTTTGCCGCTCAGCAATCCGGCGACCTCCTCCATCGCCCGCTGTTCAAGCTGTCTGCCTTTGGTATGGAAGCGGGACCGCCGTGAACGCGTGCCGGAGTCTCGGCGAATGGCGGTTGAATACGGTGTCATTTGGTCCCTCCCAGGATGAAGCGCCGGAGGAGAATCCGAGGCTTCCGCACTTTATGCTAACTCCGCTTTCCCCATAGGTGGAGACTTAGATGCGAGAAAATAACCCGAAATTAATCGTGGCATATTGTATGCCACGGTACGGTTCACCGCAACAGGCGCGACGCTTAACGCCCGTTTCGCGACATCCTTCCTCACTCAAGGTTTTTAATTGCGCCGAGTGTGCGTTAAATAAGCCGGGGTCCGGAAAAACACACCGAATTCCCTCACTCGATACATGAGGCTGACCATGGCGCCCGCAAACGAATTGGATCACGTCCGCATGGCGCAACTGCTGTGCTCGCGCATTTGCCATGACTTGGCGGGGCCGGCCGGCGCCGTGAACGCGGGGCTGGAACTGATCGACGAGGGAGATGACGGTGGCGCGCTGGACCTTGTGAAGCTGAGTTCTTCCGCTTTGACGGCGAAACTTGCTTTTTTTCGGGCGGCTTTTGGCATGTCGGGCGGCGGCGGCGGATTTAAAGCCACCGACATTCGCGCCCTTGTCGAGGGACTGGGCGGAAAAGAAGGGCTGGATGTTTCGTGGCCGAAAAGCGTTCATGATCCGCAAACTTTTGACGCGGATCACGGCAAGGTTCTGCTCAATATGTTGGCGATGGCGGACGAGGCGTTGCCGCGCGGCGGCCGCATTGACTTACAAACCGCGTCCGTTCAAGAAGGACTTGGCGTCGAGGTAACGGCGTCGGGTAAGGGAGCGGAGCTGCGCGCCGATATTCACGCCGCCTTGGAGCGCGGGCGCGCGGCGGGAGAGGTGACGGCGCGTAATATTCACGCGGTTCTAGCGCAGGAACTGGCCCGATTGGGCGGCGGACGCATCACCTGGGAGCGGGCGCCGGAAGACCGCTTGCGGCTTACCGTGCTGTTCCCGAAAGCCCCGCCAGACTAATTTACCTTTAATGACAATGATATGAAAGGATTGCCGCGGTCATGAGCTTCGCGTAGGTTGTGACGGCAAGGCCGTGACGCGAGCGGGGCGTGAAAACCGTCCGTTTTCCGTCTCTGGAACGTGTAAAACGGTTTGTCATAAGAGGGCGGCGGCCCGTATGTATTGTACTGTTGGTTCATCCTGGCGGACAGCCGGGACACATGAACTGGAATAATCAAGGGTTGCCCGTTAGTCACGGGAAACCGGGGCGAAATTGAACCGGGGATCAAAAGATGGACGATCTTCTTAACGAGTTTCTGACGGAAACCACCGAGAGCCTCTCCGTGCTTGATGTCGAGTTGGTGAAATTTGAACAAGACCCGAGCGATGAAGCCATCCTCGGGAACATTTTCCGTCTGGTTCACACGATTAAAGGCACTTGCGGCTTTCTGGGTCTTCCCCGATTGGAAGCAGTCGCGCACGCTGGTGAGAACGTTCTGGGTAAATTCAGAGACAAAGAGCTTGAGGTCACGCCGGAAGCGGTGACGCTGATCTTGCGTTGCATCGACACCATTCGAGATCTGTTGAATGTTCTGGCCGATACGGGGCAGGAGCCGGACGGTGAGGACAGCGCCTTGATTGCCGAATTGAACGCCATGGCCAACGGCGTGACGCCCGCCGGCGCTCCGGCCGAACCGGCTCCCGCCGGCGCTCCGGCCGGCGTCGGCGCGCCGACCAATGAATTCGGCGCGCCGGTCGCCGCCGAGCTTCTGGACGAGGTGCGCGCCGCGGAAGCGGCCGGAGTCAAAGGTAAGTCCAAGGCGGATTTGGACGCGGAATTGGCGGCGGAGATGGAAGCCGAGAGGGCGTCCAAGAGTTCCGGACCCGCAACCAACGAACATGGCGCGCCCGTGGCTCAGGAACTACTGGATGAGGTGGCCGCCGCGGAAGGGGCCGGCATTCAGGCCGCGACCGAGGCTCAGTTGAAAGCCGATATGGAAAAAGAGCGCGCCGAGGAAAAAGCCGGCGGCGGCAACGTTCCGGCTCCGGCGGACGAGAAGAAAGAGCCGGCGAAAGCGGCGGCTCCCGCGTCCGGCGGCGCCGTCACATCCAGCATCCGCGTCAACGTTGACGTCTTGGAAGATCTGATGACGTTGGTTTCCGAACTGGTGCTTACTCGTAATCAGCTTCTGCAGATGGTGCGCGGCTTGGACGATAGTGAATTCACCGTCCCGCTTCAGCGTCTCAGTCACATCACCACTGATTTGCAGGAAGGGGTGATGAAGACCCGGATGCAGCCGATCGGCAACGCCTGGGCCAAATTGCCGCGGATTGTCCGGGATCTTGCGCTGGACGCGGACAAGAAGATCGAACTGGTCATGCTCGGGGCTGAAACCGAATTGGATCGCCAGGTTTTGGAACTGATCAAAGATCCGCTGACCCACATGGTGCGGAACTCCGCAGACCACGGCCTCGAAGGGCCGGAGGAGCGCTCCGGCAACGGCAAACCCGAAACCGGAACCATCACGCTGAACGCGTATCACGAGGGCGGACACATCATAATCGAGATCGAGGACGACGGCCGTGGTCTGAACATCGAGCGGATCAAGGAAAAAGCCCTGGAAAACGGTCTGACGACGGAAGCGGACATGGAGGGTATGAGCGACCAGCAGATCGGTCTGTTCATCTTCAAGGCCGGTTTCTCAACGGCCGAGAAAGTCACTAATGTTTCCGGCCGGGGTGTCGGCATGGACGTTGTGCGGACGAATATCGAAAAAATCGGCGGCACGATTGAGCTTAAGACGGCGACCGGCAAAGGCTCCACGTTCACCATAAAGATTCCGTTGACCCTGGCGATTGTTTCGGCGCTGATTGTCGAGTGCTGCAAAGAGCGTTTCGCCATTCCGCAAATCAGCGTGCTGGAGTTGGTGCGTGCGTCCACCAGGTCCGAAAACGCCATAGAAATGATCAACGAAAGCCCGGTCCTGCGCTTGCGCAACCGGTTGCTGCCGCTGATCGCGCTGCGTGATCTGCTGAAGCTGAAAGATGACAGCGCCAATGGCGTGAGCGTTCAAGACAGGCTCGCCGGGTTGGCGGAAGCCAATCAGGCCGGCGGTGACGACGCCGACACCGGCGCGGATGCCGGTGACGCGGCCCAAGATGCGGGTGACGCGGCCCAAACAGAAGAGGACGAGGAACTGTTCATCGTGGTCACGCAAGTGGGCTCCAACACTTTCGGCATCATCGTGGACCGGGTGTTCGACACCGAGGAAATCGTCGTCAAACCGGTTGCGCCCATCCTGCGCGACATTTCGTTCTACTCGGGCAACACCATCCTGGGCGACGGCAGCGTGATCATGATCCTGGATCCGAACGGCATTGCCGAAGCTGTCGGCGAAATGGATACGGAACACCGGACGGAAGCGGAGGTTCAAGCCGTGGCGACCAACGAAGACACCACGTCCCTTTTGGTCTTCCGGGCCGGCGGACAGGAACTCAAGGCGGTGCCGCTTGCCTTGGTGGCGCGTCTTGAGGAAGTCGATATGGCCGAGGCGGAGTCCAGCCATGGCCAGATGATGGTGCAGTATCGTGAACAGTTGATGCCGCTGGTCCCGTTCTCGCCGGGTCACCAATGGAAGACGGAAGGCCGTCAACCCATTCTGGTTTTCACGGACCGGGAGCGCTCCATGGGACTGGTCGTGGATGAAATCGTCGATATCGTCGAAGATCGTCTGAAGATCGAGTTGGCGGCAAATCAGCCGGGTCTGATTGGTTCGGCCGTGGTCAGCGGCAAGGCGACGGATATCATTGACGCCGGTTACTTCCTGACCCAGGCATTCTCGGATTGGTTCGGAAGCACCGAGACTGGCGGCTATGAAGGTGTCGGGGATGCCCGTAAAGCGCTCTTGGTCGATGACAGTCCGTTCTTCCGGAACCTGTTGACCCCGCTCTTGTCCGTCGCGGGTTGGCATGTGACGGCCATGGACAACCCGAAAGAGGCCCTGCGCCTCGCCGATGCGGGGCATACATTCGACGTCATTATTTCCGATATCGAAATGCCGGGCATGGACGGATTTGAATTCGCCAGTCAGGTTCGCGGCGACAAGCGCTGGAAAAATGTTCCCATGGTGGCTTTGTCGGCTCATGCCACGGCAAAGGACTTTGAGCGGGGCCGTAGCGCCGGGTTTAACGATTATGTCGCCAAATTCGACCGGGAGTCCCTCATCACCAGTTTAGCGCAGACCGTGGCCTCGGCTGTGGCGAGCGGCCAATCGGGAGAACGGGGTGATCATTGAGCGCTCGACACGACACACTGTTTCAGTGGTTTCTCTCTGGATCGGCAAGCTGCGGAAGGCTAAACATGGACCCGGTCCCATTTTCCGGCTTCGGTTGACCGAAACCTTGAAGCCGCTCCGGCGGAAGGTGTCCCTCACTAAGGAAGGACTTGTTTTATGAAATCCTGTCTCATTGTCGACGACTCAAAGGTTATTCGCATGGTGGCCCGGAAAATCCTTAAAGAGTTGGATTTCGCGACTCTTGAGGCCGCGGACGGTCAAGAAGCGCTTGATGAGTGCGGGAAAGAGATTCCCGACGCGGTGTTGCTTGATTGGAATATGCCGGTGATGAGCGGTATCGAATTCTTGCGCGAACTCCGCAAAATGCCGGGCGGGGATAAGCCCGTTGTCGTTTTCTGCACCACCGAAAACGATATTCAGCATATCCAAGAAGCCATCGAGGCGGGGGCCAACGAATATATCATGAAGCCGTTCGATAGTGAGATCATCCAAGCGAAGTTCTCGCAAGTGGGTCTGATCTGACGGCCCGGGGAGTATCAGTGGGTGCTGATCAATGGCGCGCGAGATTTCGATCGAGGCGAGTGAATGAGCGGTTCTGAAGTTTCCGTTATGCTGGTCGATGACTCTGCGGTGATCCGCGGATTGGTCGCGCGCATGATCGAAACGGAAGCGGGTCTGAAAATTGTCGCGTCCGTGGGAAACGGCCAAATGGCGGTCGACCGCCTGGCGCGCGATCCGGTGGATGTCATCATCTTGGACATTGAGATGCCGGTGATGGACGGCTTGACGGCGATCCCGAAACTTCTTGCGATCAAGCCGGACGTCAAAATCATTATGGCGTCCACGCTGACCAAGAAGAACGCCGAGATAAGCATGCAGGCGCTACAGGCGGGCGCCGTTGATTATGTGTCGAAGCCGTCTTCCACCCGGGAAATTTCCGGTGGCGATAATTTCAAACGCGAGCTGACTGAAAAGATCCGGGCATTGGGCCTGATCAGCCGCGCGCCGCCGCGCGCCGCTCCCGCCGCCGCATCGGGCGCGGCGGCGAGGGCGTCCCTTTATACGAAACCGGTTACCCTCCGGCCGCACGCGGGCGGTTTTCGCCCGCGTATTCTCGCCGTGGGCTGTTCGACAGGCGGGCCACAGGCGCTGTTTCAGTTGTTCAAGGACGTCAAACCCTCCATCGGATTGCCGGTCGTGATCACCCAGCATATGCCGGCGACATTCACCAAAATTCTGGCCGAACATATCAATCGCGCCACGGGGTGGCCGGCCAACGAAGCGTCCAATGGAGATACGCTTCGGCCCGGAGAGATACTCGTGGCGCCAGGCGACTATCATATGGTCGTCGAGGCGTCCGGCGCCGGCCATGTTGTAAAGCTCAATCAAGAACCGCCGGAAAACTTCTGCCGGCCGGCTGTTGACCCGATGTTTCGAAGTGTCGTGAAATGTTTTGGCGGTTCGGCTCTTGGCGTTATCCTGACGGGGATGGGACAGGATGGGCTGAGGGGGTCGCAAACATTGGCCGATGCGGGCGGGCTGGTTTTAGCTCAAGATGAAGCGACCAGTGTGGTCTGGGGAATGCCGGGGGCGGTGGCGACTGCCGGCATATGCGAGGCTGTGCTGCCGATCGATAAATTAGGTGATCATGTCACGGGCATGGCGAGGGCGGGGGCGGCATGAAACCGGACGACTTCCAATTCATGTCGACAATGCTCAAGGAGCGTTCCGGCTTGGTGCTGAGCGAAGACAAGGCGTACTTGCTGGAAAGCCGGCTGATGCCGGTCGCGCGCGGGCGCGGCGTCAAGGGCGTCGAGGAATTGATCACCGAGGCTAGGACCAAAAAGGCGCCGGACCTGATTGAGGAAGTCGTCGATGCGATGACGACGAACGAGTCGTTCTTTTTCCGCGACGTCAAACCGTTCGATTTGTTCAAGGGCCAGATACTTCCGAAATTGATCGGAGCGCGCCAGGGACAGAAGTCGTTCCGGATTTGGTGCGCGGCGGCGTCGAGCGGTCAAGAACCCTATTCCCTCGCCATGATCTTGAAAGAGGAAGGGGCCAAACTGGCCGGCTGGCGCTACGAGATCGTCGGTACGGACATTTCCAAACGTGTGTTGAAGAAAGCCGAGAACGGCGAATACACTCAATTCGAAGTACAGCGCGGCTTGCCGATCACGCATCTGGTAAAGTACTTCGATAAGCAGGGTGAAAGTTGGCGGATCAAACCCGAAATGCGCCAGATGGTGCAGTACAGGTATTTCAATCTGCTTGATGACCTGAGCCCGCTCGGTAAGTTTGACGTCGTGTTTTGCCGGAACGTGTTGATTTACTTCGATCAACCCACCAAAGGAAAAGTGCTGAACGGAATCGCCAAACTGATGTCGCCGGACGGCGGCTTGTTCCTGGGCGGCGCCGAGACTGTGCTGGGTGTTTCCGACAAATTCCAACCGGTGCCTGGGCAGCGAGGCATCTACGAACTCACCAGCAAGTAGTTTTCCCGCATGGACGATGATGTCCTCATCCGCCCCTACGACGAGTCCGACCTATCCCGGGTGCGTGGGATTTTCATCGCCTGGAACCGCCATATCGCGAAAGCGCGGGAAGATGTTTTCGAGGCCTATATCGCGCGCGCCTTGAAAGAAGAGATTGAGCGGATCGAGGACTATTATCTGGCGCGGGACGGATTCGGTTTCTGGGTCGCGACGCTCAACAACGGCGTGGCCGGGATGGTCGGGGTCGAGGCGGCGGCAACGGAGTCGGACGAACCCGCGGGCGAGGTGCGCCGCATGTACGTGGATGCGCCATTCCGCGGGAGAGGGCTTGGACGGTTGCTGCTTTCCCATGCGGAAGGTTTTTGCAAGGAATATGGCTATGCGGGCGTCATCTTATCGACGTCGGAACTGCAGCCCCAGGCGAAATCACTATATGAGAACAGCGGCTATCGGCTGGTCCGGGAAGAAGTCGCCGAAGCGCAGACAACCCGCGCGGCTGGCGGCGGCCTGCGCCGGTTCCACTACGAAAAACCGCTCTGACGAAAGGACGGGCGTTCATGTTCGACATGGCGCCGGAAAAGGACGGCGGGACAGCGCTCTGTGCGGACGATGGCGTTTACTGCGCGAGATGCCATGAACTCGTCACTCGAATCCGTTGGGCGGTGGCGTTAAACGGTAATCATCGGCATAGGTTCACCAACCCCGCGGGACTGACGTTTGACGTGCGTCTGTTTCGTAAAGCGCCGGGCGCGCGGGCCGCCGGAAATGAAACGGAAGAATTCACCTGGTTCACCGGCCGCGCCTGGGCGATTGGGTTTTGTACGGGCTGCGGCGCCCATTTGGGCTGGCGCTATACGGCTGAGATTAAGCCGCCTGTCTTCTTCGGTCTGATTGCCAACCGGCTGACCACACACCCCGGATAAGCGAGGCCGCCGGCGTTTGTCCGCCGTCGTCCCATCTCATACGCGGTGCGATCATGTCCTGTTAATAGTCAGAAACCGGCCATGCCGGCCATGAAGAGGCGCGCGCGCGGCCGCGTCGGCGGGGCGGGTTCCCGGCATGAAATTTTGACCGCGGGCGCGGCGCCGGGAACTGCTCTTTTACAGCGGATTTCCGCCTTCGCGGGCATGACGTGAAAAGACGGGCTAAACCGCTTCCGCCGTCACCACGAACCGGAGCGGGCCTTCTGGCGTCCAATCGTCAAACGGAAAGCATGTGACGAGGGTCAGCAGGTCCGCGTCCGGATGGTGCAGGAAACGCTCTTGGGTAATGTCCAAGACAGTCATATCGCTCACCCGGTAGCGCTTCACTCGTCCATCGGGGCGTTCCACCAAAACCTCGTCCCCCATCTTGGCGTCCTTTAAAAACGCGAAGTGGGTGTCGCGATGCGCGCCGATCACGCTGTGGCCCCGTCGGCCGGGAAGCGCCGTGCCGTCCACATGACCGGGGCCGAGGGCGAGCGTGCGTCCTTGGCCGCCCGCCAGGACCAAGGTCCCCTCACCCAAACGGGGAACGCCGACCCAGGCGATAGGGGACGTATCCGCCCAGGGCCAGGGTTTGGCGTTTGGATTGCCTTGTTGGACTTCAGCCCAGGCGTGATCCAGCAGCACTTGCGCGGCGACCGCCTTGACCGGAATCCAAGCGCCCCACAGGAAGGCGGCGGCGCCCGCCCCGGCCAAGGCGTAACATGCGGGCTTTACATAGCGGCGCATGGTCTTACGAGTCTTCCCGCTTACTGGCGCGCCAGAGAATGACGCCCGCCAGCGCCACGAACAGCGATCCCAGCAGCATGAAGAGGGCCGCCGCCGTCGAGCCTTGCGGCAGAGAGGAGAGCGGCACGCCGCCCGTCTTCAAAGCGGTCTGGAAAATTTCCGGATACCGGTCAAAGTGCCGCGGCGCGAAGGCTTGTGTGTTCGGCGGGGGCGCCGAGCGCGGCGAAACTTCCTGCGCGGCGGCGTCCCGGTCCCAGCCTTCTGGTAAATTGGTCGGCACGTTCTTGCTGACGGGTTTTTCGCCCTCGGGCGGGCCTTGCGCGCGGTCAACGGCGACGAGGGAGGTGTGTGCGCCCACCAGGGAATACCGCAGCGACGTCGCGATGATCTCCCGCCTGGCGATCTCCCAATCCTGGTCGTGGAGCCGGCGCATATCGTTTTGCAGCGAGGCGACTTTTTCCCGCGCCCAAAGCGCGGCGACGCCCGGATTGGCGCGGCCGTCTTTCAGCGTGACCTTGGTCTCCCAACGGGCGCCGCCGAACAATCCGCCGATGCGGACTTGATCGGCGCCCCTTGGTAACGTCATCAGGGCGGCGATGGGCTCGCCCGGGTACAGATCAGGCAACGGGTTCGGCCAGACGGACGGCTTGACGCCTGCGGGCCAGGCGAGGGTCAGGTCGGTCAACGCCGGGCGTTCCAGTTTCTTGAACAGCGCCTCCATCCGGCCCGGGACGTCGCCGCCGGATGGGATGAAGGTGAAGGTTCCCCGGCCGGCTTGGGCGGCTTCGCGCATCAGATAACCATTGGGCGCCGCGCCGACGCCGACGGTGAACAAGCGCGCATTGCCCAATTTTAGATCGATCAGGCGTAACAGGTGATCTTCGCCGCCGATGGCGCCGTCCGTGATCATCACCACTTGGCGGAGACGGCCGTCCTCCGGCTTCCGGCTGCTCAGCGCCATGTCCACGGCCCGGACCATTTCCGTCCCGCCGTTGGCTTGGAGAGCGCCGACGAAGGCCTTGGCCTCGGCGATACTGGCGGCGTCAACCCGGACGGGGCCCGGCGGGAAACCTTGCGGTTGATCGCCGAACCGGATGATTTGAAAGGAGTCCCGGGGCGTCAAGCGATCAAGCGCCAGCATCAGGGCGCGCTTGGCTTGCTCCATAGAGGAGCCTTGCATGGAGTCCGATGTATCGATGATGAAGATCACGTCGCGCGCGGGTTTCGGGGCTTTCTCGAAGACCGCCCATCGCGGCGGCATAACCAAGAGCAAGCCGTGGCGCCGACCGTCAATTTCTTCCCAGAAGAGACCGGCTTGGGGACTGTCCATGGGTTCCGGCGTCCAGATCAGTTCGAAGTCTTTGACCGCCGGCGCGGCTTCACCCTTGAGGGTCACCACGGCGTGGTCCGTGCCGACACCGCTTATCTCGACGGCGTGGGTGGAACTGGCGAGCGTGCCGATACGGAAGCCCGCATCCAGCGTGACCTCGATGGTCACTGGATTTCCGACACCTTCTTCTTCCGGCCGAAGGGGCGGAGTGATCTCCGATGCGTCGGGCACAGACGAGTTATTCGGCGCCCGTCCGGTGCCGGTGAAGGGACTGCCGTTCGTGTTGACCAGCGGGTCGCCGCCGGGGATATGGCGAGGGCCAACGACGAGCGGCAGGTTTAAGCGAAAGGCGCCGTCCCGGAAATCCAGACGCTCTTGAAAACCGATCTCGACGCGGATGGTCTCATCCGGACCTAGGTTGGCGAGCGCGGTCGTGAAGATGTTGGGGCGCTGCCGCTCCGCCAGACTCGCCCGGTTGCCCGATTTCCTGGCTTGCGCATAGATGCGTTTGGCCTCGCCCTTTTCCTTGATGACGCCCTCGGCGACGCGCCCGCCCGCCAGCATACGCAGTTCGTCAACCGCGCTTTTTTCAGGCAGCGGATGGGTATAGATTGCTTCCGTCCAAACCTTGGCCGGGTTCTTGAAGATATGCGTGACGGTGGTTCGCGCGACGACGCCGCTGACATCGACCTTGATCTCCGCGCCCAGGAGAGGAGCCGGAATCACACCCGTTCCGCCGTCATTCGCTGGAACAAACAAACCGCCCAGGTTCATCGCCGCCGGCGGTGCGGCGCGCCCCTCCGCCCGGGCTTTTGGGGTGCTGACAATGGTGATCACGGTCATGGCGATCAGCGCGGCGGCGAAGGTCAACAGGGCGAAGGCTGGCTGATAGGCGAGGGCGGCCTTCCGGCGGGGGCGTCGCATGATCGCGAACTCCTTGGGCGTCTGGTGGATGACTCTGAATAAAAAGCTCTTTAAACAAGGCGAAATTTCGCGGGGAATGGGACAATATTGAGGCAAAATTTCGTGGCTCAACCGCAAAGGGCCGTCTTGTTGGCTTGCGGCTCCGCCTCGACAGGCGTACCCTGCCCAACCGTTTGGGAAGCCCCCGACAAACCTGGAATTTTCTGGATCGAGGAAACCGTTATGTCCTTCGTCGCCGATCGTCTGAGCGCGATCAAGCCGAGCCCCACCATCGCCGTTACGCAAAAAGCCCGCGACCTCAAGGCCGCCGGCAAGGATGTGATCGGCCTGGGCGCCGGCGAACCCGATTTCGACACGCCCGCCCACATCATCGCGGCGGCGAAGAAGGCGTTGGATGACGGAATGACCCGCTACACCGCAGTGAACGGTATTCCCGAACTTCAAGACGCCATCATCGCCAAGTTCAAGCGAGACAACGCGCTTGATTACGCGCGCGACCAGATTCACGTCAGTTGCGGCGGCAAACCGGTCATCTTCAACGCCTTCATGGCGACGTTGAATCCGGGTGACGAGGTCATCATTCCGGCCCCTTATTGGGTCAGCTATCCGGATATCACGCTGCTGTTTGGCGGTGTGCCGAAAATCGTTGAATGCGGCGGAGCCGGCAATTTCAAGCTGACGCCCGAGCAACTGGAAGCGGCCATTACGCCGAAAACCAAATGGCTTTTGTTGAATTCGCCGTCGAACCCGACGGGCTCGGCCTACACCAGGGGCGATCTGAAGGCGCTCGCCGATGTGCTGATGAAGCATCCGAATGTCTGGGTGCTGACCGATGATATTTACGAGCACCTAGTCTATGAGGGCTTCGAGTTTTCCACTATCGCCGAGGTGGAGCCGCAGCTTTATGAGCGCACGCTCACCATGAACGGCATGTCCAAGACCTATTGCATGACCGGCTGGCGTGTGGGCTTCGCCGGCGGCCCGGCCGGGCTGATCAAGGCCATGACCAAGGTTCAATCACAGGGCATCACGCATACGGCCGCCGTTTCCCAAGCCGCCGCCGTCGCCGCGTTGAACGGTCCCCATGATTTTGTCGAGAAGCACAATATGGTGTTCAAGGAACGCCGGGATTTGGCCGTCAGCATGCTGAATCAGGCCCGTGGCGTTTCTTGCGCGACGCCGGAAGGGGCGTTCTACGTCTATCCGAATCTGGAAGGCGTCATCGGCACGAAAACCCCGGATGGGAAGACGATTGAGACGGATGAGGACTTCGTCACGTTTATCCTGGAAACGGAAGGCGTCGCCGCCGTGCAGGGAACCGCGTTCGGCCTGGCGCCTTATATGAGGATCTCCTACGCGACGGGCACGGACCTCTTGAAAGACGCCTGTCAACGGATTCAGCGGGCGTGCGCCAATCTGACCTGAGGCTTCCGGGCAGAGTCTTTCGGCTCGGGCCGCGATCATTCGCCGCCCCAAATCCAGCCCAGGCGGCGCGCCGAGGCGGCGGGGGGCGGGACCGCCGCTCGGGCCGGATTATTCCGCCGCCATGGGCTGATCGCGCAAAAGCCCGAGAATTTCAGCAGCCGCCGCCGGAATGTTCGTGCCGGGGCCGTAGATGGCGGAGACGCCGGCTTCTTTTAGCACGGCGTAATCCCGCTCCGGGATGACGCCGCCGCAGACGACGAGGATGTCGCCGGCGTTCTGTTTTTTGAGTTCGTCGATCAGGACGGGGACGAGGGTTTTGTGCCCCGCAGCCTGGGATGAGACGCCGATAATATGCACGTCGTTCTCAATGGCCTGGCGGGCGGCTTCGCCGGGGGTTTGGAACAGCGGGCCGACGTCGACGTCAAAACCGATGTCGGCGAAGGCCGTGGCGATGACTTTGGCGCCCCGGTCGTGACCGTCCTGGCCCATTTTGACGACCAGCATGCGGGGCCGGCGGCCTTCTTTTTTGGCGAAGGCGGCGACGTCCGAACGGATTCTCTCGAATCCCTCGTCGCCCTGATAGGCGGAGCCGTAAACGCCCGAAATGGATTGGTGGTTCGCCCGGTGACGCTGGAAAATCCTCTCAAGCGCATCGGAAATCTCACCGACTGTCGCCCGTTTACGGACGGCTTCTACGGCTAACTCAAGCAGATTGCCCGCGCCGTCCCCGGCCGCCGACGTAAGCGCCGCCAGCGCCGCGTCGCACGCCGCTTGGTCGCGGGCGCCGCGGACGGTCCGCAGGCGGGCCACTTGGGCGTCCCGGACGGCGGCGTTGTCCACATCTAGGATATCCAACGCGTCTTCCGCGCCTTCCGGGGCCGGGTACTTGTTGACGCCGACGACCACTTCTTCGCCCTTGTCGATCCGGGCCTGCTTGCGGGCCGCGGCTTCCTCAATGCGGCGTTTGGGAAGGCCCTCCTCAACGGCCTTGGTCATGCCGCCCAAATCTTCCACCTCGCCGATCAGCTTGCGCGCCTCATTGGCGAGGGACGCCGTCAACGCCTCGACGTAATAGCTGCCGCCTAGCGGATCGACGACTGCCGGGATACCAGTCTCTTCCTGAACGATTAACTGGGTGTTCCGCGCAATGCGGGCCGAGAACGGCGTCGGGAGCGCGATGGCCTCGTCCAGCGCGTTCGTATGCAGGGACTGGGCGCCGCCCAGCACGGCGGCCAGGCATTCAATTGTCGTCCGGATGACGTTGTTGTAGGGATCCTTCGCCGTCAACGAGACGCCGGAAGTCTGGCAATGGGTGCGGAGCATGGAAGACCGCGGGTCTTCCGGTTCGAACCGGGCCATCAATTCCGACCACAGCAGACGCGCGGCGCGGAGTTTGGCCGCCTCCATGAAGAAGTTCATGCCGATGGCGAAGAAAAACGACAGGCGGGGCGCGAACTTGTCTACCGGCAACCCTTTCGCCCTCGCGGCCCGGACATACTCCAGACCGTCAGCCAGCGTGAAGGCGAGTTCCTGTACGGCGGTCGCGCCCGCTTCTTGCATGTGATAGCCGGAGATGGAGATAGAGTTGAACTTGGGCATGTTGAGCGCCGTGTACTCGATAATGTCGGCGACTATCCGCATGCTGGGCGCCGGCGGATAGATGTAGGTGTTCCGCACCATGAACTCTTTCAGGATGTCGTTCTGAATGGTGCCGGAAAGTTTCTCCGCGGCGACGCCTTGTTCCTCCGCCGCGACGATATAGCCCGCAAGCACGGGCAGCACGGCGCCGTTCATGGTCATGGATACGGACATCCGGTCCAGCGGAATGCCGTCGAACAGGATTTTCATGTCCTCGACGCTGTCAATCGCCACGCCGGCCTTGCCCACGTCGCCAAAGACGCGCGGGTGGTCGCTGTCATAGCCCCGGTGGGTCGCCAGGTCGAAGGCGACTGAAAGACCCTTTTGCCCGGCCGCCAGATTGTCCCGGTAGAACTTGTTGCTTTCTTCCGCCGTTGAGAAACCCGCGTACTGACGAATGGTCCAGGGGCGGTTGGCGTACATCGTCGCACGGGGCCCGCGAAGATAGGGACCGAGGCCCGGCATGCTGTCCACATGCTCAAGCCCCTCCAGGTCGGCGGCGGTGTAGAGCGCCTTCACCGGGATGCCTTCCGGCGTCTCCCAGGTGAGTTCGTCCGGTGAGCGTCCCTTCAGGTCCTTTTTGGCGAGTTCAGTCCAAGCCGACAGTTTGTCCGCCATCTCGTTCGGGGGATTTTCCACAAGCCATACTCCTGAACGTTATGAACAGAGTATACCGCGCCCCTCCGTCAATCCAAATGCTCCGGGTCAAGGGGAAAATACGTAGTCGAATCGGCGAATATGCTGATTTTTGGGGATAACTCATACATATGCCGTGGATAACAAAATATTGTTATTCACGTTGACGATCACACCATATATTGGCATACTCTTGTGTACGAAACGAGCTGCGAATACAACATGTAGAGTCCGGTTCTAAACTATACGTCCGGTTTAATCCCGGGTCACCGGCAAAAGACAGCGAAAAAGACAGCGACAGGGGGCCTTAAGAACATGTCTTTCGAGTGGACGCCGCAGAATATCACCGCCTTGATCGCGTTCTGGGACGAAGGGTTGCCGACCAGCGAAATCGGCCGCCGGTTGGGCGTCACGAAGAACGCGGTCATCGGCAAGGTTCATCGTCTCGGTTTGAAAAAACGCGGCTCGCCCATCAAGGAGCGCCCCGAAGACGCAAACCCCAAAGTCGATGAAAATCTGGTTACTTTAGCGAAATTGAAGCAGGGTATGTGCAGCTGGCCCGTCGGGGAGCCGGGGGACGCCGATTTCCACTTCTGTGGCGAAAGCGTCCATGAAGACAAGCCGTATTGCAAAGCGCACTGCGGCGACGCCTATATCCGCATCACCAAGGACGGTCGTAAGGTTCGCGCCGCTTAAGGCTTGACGGAGATTCCTTATCCGCCTCCCGCGCCCCCGCTCCGTCATTCCCGCGAAGGCGGGGAGCGAGAGCGTCCCTTGTCGCCCGATCATTGACCGTCACTCATGACAAGCCGGAACGCGGGCCGTCCGGCTGAACTCCTGCGGCTGCGGGAATGGCGCCTTGGCTTTCCCTTGACGGCCGCGGCCGACAGGCTCACCTAACTCAAGGCCACGCGCCTGAAGAGATATTTCATGACCGACACCCGCCAAGTTCTGTTCAAACACGAACCCGCCGGCCTGCCCACGCCGGACGCTTTCGAGTTCGCCGCCGCGACGCTCCCCGCGCTGCGGGATGGTCAAGTGCTGCTGCGGCATCTGTACCTGTCCCTTGATCCCTATCAGCGCATGTTGATGAGCCCGCGTTGGAAGTTTCGGGGCGGCGCCATGACGCCGGGCCAGGTGATGGTTGGACGGTGCGTCGCGGAAGTGGCGGAAAGCAGGAATTCCGATATTCCCGCCGGCGCCCACGTGGTGGGCGGCTTTGGCTGGCAGACCCATTCGATCTCCGACGGGGGCAATATCGAGTTCATCGTCAAGCACAGGGACAATGTTCCCTTAAGCGCCTATCTCGGCGCTTGCGGTAATTCCGGCGTCACCGCCTGGGGCGGTTTGAAATTCATCGGCGATCCGCAGCCGGGCGAGACGGTGCTGGTGAGCGCCGCCGCCGGATCGGTCGGCTGCGTCGTTGGGCAACTCGCCAAGGCCTGGGGCTGCCGCGCCGTCGGCGTCGCGGGCGGGCCGGAAAAGTGCCGCGTCGCCGAACGGGATTTCGGCTTTGACGCATGTGTTGATTACAAGGCCGACGGCGATTTGTCGGCCCGCGTCCGCGAAGCCGCGCCCAGCGGCGTCGACGTCTATTTCGACAACGTGGGCGGCGATATGCTGGACGGCGTTCTGACCACGTTGAACAACTACGCCCGCGTGCCGGTTTGCGGCGTGCTAAGCCAGTATAGCGCGGACGGGGACGGCGCCCCTTGGCCGGGGGTGAGGAACACGCGGCTGATTTTCGACAAACGGCTCCGCATCCAGGGCTTTCTGCAAAGCGACTTCGGCGACAAGGGCGATGAGATACGCGCCCGCCTCGCGGACTTGGCGGCGTCTCGCGTTCTGACGATCAAGGAGACCATCGCAGACGGCATCGACGCGGCGCCTGAAGCCTTCATCGGCATGTTGCAAGGGGCGAATACGGGCAAGCAGCTCGTGAAAGTGGCTTAGGGGAGCGGGGAGACCGGTCATGGACGCCGCGAGGCTTCACGCCGACAGCATCATCATTGATGGTTTGGTCATCGCCAAATGGTCGCGTTCCGTATTTGAAAACATGAAAGCGGGCGGTCTTACCGCGGCCAACTGCACCTGCGCGGTTTGGGATGGTTTCGAGCAAACCATGCGGAACATTGCCGAGTGGAAGCGCATTCTGACGGAGAACTCGGACATTCTGACGCAAGTCTATAACACGGATGACATCCATGCCGCCAAAGCCGCCGGCAAGGTCGGCGTTATCCTGGGTTGGCAAAACACCTACGCGGTTGAAGACAAGCTGGACACCCTCCGCTTGTTTCATGAACTGGGCGTCCGCATCGTTCAGATGACCTACAACACGCAGAACCTGATGGGCGGCGGCTGTTGGGAAACGGAAGACAAGGGGCTGTCCGATTATGGCCGGGACGCCATCGATCTGATGAACGAGCTGGGTATCGTCATCGATTTGAGCCATGTCGGCGAGAAGACCGCGTGGGAAACCATTGAGCATTCCAAACGCCCATGCGCCTTTACCCATGTTGCGCCGCGCAGTTTGCATGACAACCCGCGCAACAAGTCCGATGATTTACTGAAATTCGGCGTTTCGAAAGGCGGCTTCGTCGGCGCCTCGACTTATCCGCCGTTCCTCCCCTCGGGCGACGCCACGACCGTCGCCGATTGCGTGATGGCCTTGGATGCGGTGATTGATTTGGTGGGAGTGGAGAATGTCGGCATTGGGACGGATTTCACCGAGGGTCACGATGAGCAATTTTTTACCTGGCTGCGCTCCGACAAGGGGCGCGGGCGCTCCTTGACCCGTGGATTCCCGCCAAGGCCGCCTAACCCAAAGGGGCTCGACGGCCCCAAAGACTACGCCAACCTGACGGCGGCCATGGCCGGCGCCGGTTGGGACGCGGCGCGCATTAAGGCGGTTATGGGCGAAAATTGGTTGCGCTTCCTGGGAGAGAGCTGGGCCTAGGCTCGGGCCCCCTTGTTTTTTGGTTTGCGGTTATGGTTTACAGTGACGTCTCCGTTCAACGGCGCACATCACGGGAGACATCGGACGAGCGGTCGATTCTGGCTGACGGCGGAACGCCTCCGGCGCGCCGAGCCCCGCTTTCCGCCGCCGCGCGGGTTCCCAGCGTTGACGGCCCAGGGGCCGTTTCGGGCGTCGTCCATGTCATTCGCCGCAGCGTTCCCAGGCGCGGCGCGCGCGCCAGGATTACGGCCCGCGCAAGACGTTGTGTAACCGTTTCGCGCGGCGGGGCCGGTTGGGCGCGCCTGGCCGCATCCTCGCATCGCTTGCCGAAAACGCAGGCGGGGGCCGCGGCGCTTATGGAAAGGCGGCCGTCTCCGGCGTCTCCGGCGTCTCTCGCGTCTTCGAGCGCGGCGGCCCTGTCCACACGGAGACCGCGCCGGATTATTCAAAACGCGCGTCACAGCGCGCGTCATAGGGCGCGTTACGGGGCGCGTCATCAGGGCGTTACCGGGGGCGAGGCGGACGCCGGGGCCGTCACCGCCTCTGGCGGACGGCGCGGCCATGACGGACTGGCTGGCCTCCGGTAACGGTCATCACCGCGCTGATTATTCAAAAGAGCCGGTCATTCAAAAGACGGGCGCGCAAGAGGGCGTGTTCCCATTGACGGGACCGGGGGTTTGCGGGAAACCGCCAAGGGGTTCCGGGGACCCGCCGGGGCCGGGCTCGCCAAATGCAAGGAGACGCCCAAACACGCTTTCCACCCCCGCCTCCACATCCGCCTCAAGGAACCCGGGCGGCGGCACGGCCGGCGGCCTTTGCGCCATGGTGGCGGCGGCCCCCGCTTCTCCCGCCTCAAGAAAACCCGGCGGCGATACGGCAATTGCGCTTCTGGCGCGCTTCCGGTAAAGTCGGTGCCCTGCCAGGCCGCCTTGGAGTTAGGCCGTCTCGGAAAAACCCTCTCCGCTAGGCGTGAGCCAAAGATTTTATTCATCGAAATCATCACTGATTTTATTCAGCATGGCGTCCGGGACAAGTATCGGTCGAACATGCGATTGGAGCATTACCGCAAGGAGCGTTTAAAATACGCCCAATCTTACATCAAAGAGTATTCCGCAAAACAGATCACAGTGTCCGATATATCTCGCGCGGGATGGGGCGGGGCGGGAGACCCTATTTCTTGCGGAATGCGTCAAGCGCGATGACTTCGCCGGTTTTCACGTTTCCATCGTCGCCATCCGAGTCGCCATTGGCGGATGGCGCGGCGGCGGCGTTGTCTTCGTTGACGCCGGACGACGGCGGCGCCTCGGCGCCGTCTTCGAATTCGGCCATGGCCTCCTCGTCGTCGGCCTGCACGACCTTCAACTGAAGTCCGAAGTTCACGGACGGATCGGAGAAGGCGACAACGGTGCGGAACGGCACACGCAGGCGCTCCGCCTTGCCGCCGAAATAGAGCGTCACCTCGAACGCGTCCTGATCGACATGCAGATTGTCGAACTGATGTTGAAGGACGATGGTCATCTCTTCCGGGTGGCGTTCGCGCAAGACGGGCGGCACAACCGCGCCGGGGTCGTCCACTCTGAAGGTGATGTAGAAATGATGCTCGCCCGGAAGGCCCTCATGCGCGACGTGGCCCAGCGCCGTTCGGATCACGCTCCGAAGGGCGTCTTCGATCCATACGTCATATTGCAGCGGACCGTCCTCCATATCCCGTTTGTAGCAGGCTTTTCGATCCCATGGCTAGGAGAGTCTGGCGGAGAGAAGACGAGGCGGGAACGAAGTGGGAGGCTTCTGTTGCCAGGTGCCTCCCGAACCCCGTTACCGCTAAAGCGTGTTAGGCTGCGGCAGCAAGTGCTTCATTGTCGTTGGCACTTGTGAAAATGGCCCGGTAACGGCGGAACCATGCCGAGCACAAACCTTGCCTTTACCACGCGCGTCGATCCTGTTTCGCCCCCTATCGGTCCTTGCGGCAATCAAGGAGAAATTGGTGGAGGCGCCGGGTACCGCCCCCGGGTCCGCCGCGCTTATTCCACAAAGCGTTTAGCGCCATAGCCGGCGAACCGGCGAGAATAAGATACGCTTGCCTGGAATAAACCGCAACAAAACATGCGCGTTCCCCGGCCCTGGTTTCCTTCATGTTGGATAAAAATCCTTCCCCGCAGCCAAGGAACGGCGTGAATTTCAGCAAGATGGCTTGATGCGCGGCCCGGCTCCGCTAGAGTGAGGCCATGCGGCAGTATCTTGATCTTCTCTCCCGCGTGCTCGACGAGGGCGTTGTGCGCGGTGATCGCACGGGCACCGGCACGAAGGCCGTGTTCGGCCATCAAATGCGTTTTGACCTGGGCGGGAGTTTTCCGCTGCTCACCACCAAGAAGCTGCATCTAAAGTCGATCATTCATGAGCTTTTATGGTTTCTGGCGGGTGACACGAACATCAAGTATCTGAACGACAACGGCGTCGGTATTTGGGATGAATGGGCGGACGAAACAGGGGAACTGGGCCCTGTTTATGGCGCTCAGTGGCGGTCTTGGCCGGGACCAGACGGCCGGTCGGTCGACCAGATCGCCGCCGTGTTGAACAATATCAGGAACAATCCGGACTCGCGCCGCCATGTCGTGTCCGCCTGGAACCCCGCGGAGATTGACAAGATGGCGCTGCCGCCGTGTCACTGTCTGTTCCAGTTCTTCGCCGCGGACGGCCGCTTAAGCTGCCAGCTCTATCAACGCTCGGCCGACGTTTTCCTGGGCGTGCCGTTCAATATCGCCTCTTATGCGTTGCTCACGATGATGGTGGCGCGGGTGACGGATATGAAACCGGGTGAGTTCGTCCATACGCTGGGCGACGCGCATCTTTATCTGAACCATGTGGACCAAGCGAATCTGCAACTCACCCGTGATCCGCGCCCCGGCCCCGCGATGCGGATAAACCCGGACGTCACGGACCTGTTCGCGTTCACGTTCGAAGACTTCGACCTTCGCGATTACGATCCGCATCCGCACATCAAGGCGCCGGTCGCGGTTTAGCCCGAACCATGCACAACGGCGTTCCCGTCACTCTAATCGCCGCCCTCGCCCGGAACCACGCCATTGGTTTGGACGGTGGCATGCCCTGGCGTCTGCCCGAAGACCTGAAGCGGTTCAGGGCCGTAACCATGGGGCATCCGATGGTGATGGGGCGGACGACGTTCCAGGCCATCGGGCGAGTGCTGCCAGGGCGGCCGCACGTCGTCATGACGCGGGATGCGGCGTTTGCTCATGATGGCGTGGACGTCGCCCATTCCCTGAACGACGCTCTGGCCAAGGCCGCTGCGCATGAAACGGGCAGGATCATGGTGATCGGCGGCGCCAAAGTGTACGCTCAAGCCATGGACGCGGCGGACGAGCTGGACGTTTGCGCGATCCACAAAGCCGTCGAGGGCGACGCCTTCTTCCCGGTTATCGATCCGGCCGTGTGGCGGGAAACGTCGCGCGAGGCCCATGGCCCGAATGCGGATGGAATATCGTTCGACTTCGTTCGGTACGAGAGGCGTTGATCAGCCCGGCGTCATGACCGCGGAAGCGGACGTCCGGGTCCGTTTACGCCGCCGGAACACCTCTCTGGCGGGCGCGCCCCGTGCGGGTTCCGCCGGTCCAGACCCTCCGCCCGCGCGGGGGCGGCGCATTGGAAGGGATGCAATCCTACTGGAACACGATGTTCGGCGTGCTGGCGGCTTTCACGCCCAGTTCCGTTTCAATCCGCGACCAGACGTTACGGGCGATTTCCCGGTAACGCCGGGCGTGCTCGCTGTTGGGTTCGGAAACAACGATGGGACGCCCGCCGTCGGCCGTCCGGCGGATGTCGATGTGGAGCGGCATGTCCCCCAGGAACGGTATGCCGAGACGTTCGGCCTCCGATCTCGCTCCGCCATGGCTGAAGATATCCGTCCGCTCACCGCATTTCGGACACAGGAAATAGCTCATGTTCTCGACGATGCCGAATGCAGGCACATCGACCTTGCGGAACATGTTGATGCCCTTTCGCGCATCCAGCAAGGCGATGTCCTGGGGCGTTGAAACGATGACGGAACCTGTCAGGGGAACGCGCTGCGCCATGGTCAGTTGCGCGTCGCCCGTGCCTGGCGGCATATCGACCACCAGTACGTCCAGCTCGCCCCAATTGACGTCGCGCATCATCTGTTCAAGCGCGGACTGAACCATCGGCCCCCGCCAGATCATCGGCGTTTCCTCGTCCACCAGGAAACCCATGGACATGACCTTGACGCCATAATTTTCCAGCGGATCAAGCGTTTTGCCGTCGGCGGACTCAGGCCGTCCCGTGATCCCCATCATGCGCGGCATGGACGGGCCATAAATATCCGCGTCAAGCAAGCCGGTTTTGTGACCCTCGGCGGCAAGCGCAAGGGCGAGGTTGGCGGACGTCGTGGATTTACCCACGCCGCCCTTGCCGGACGCCACGGCGATGATCGAGGCGACGCCGGGCAGGACGCCGCCCGCCTGTCCAGGGCCGCCAACCGGCTTGCCCGGCTGGGTTCGAGATTGAGGCGGCGGCGCGCTTTCACCGTCATCCTTCCTCTCAGCGGTCAGAACCACGGTCGCCGTCAGCACGCCCTCCATGGCGTGAACGGTTTCTTCCGCCTCCTTGCGGAGCGGTTCCATTTCCGCTCCCTTGGACGGATCGACCTCGACGGCGAAGGCGACATGGCCGTCCTTCTCCCGCAAACCCTGGATCATGCCGCGAGAGACGATGTCCTCGCCGCTGATCGGGTCCTTGATGCCTTTGAGCGTTTGCAAAATACGCTCGAGCGTTTCGTCGGCCATCCTTGAAATCTCCAAATCTTGGGCAGATATACGCCTCTCGTTCGCGAATCTCGCGACTGTCGCACGCTTGTGGTTGAGCGGGCGATCTTGTTTATTGTCGCCCTCGTCAACAAAGTGCAGTAGGAATTAGCGTCCGCGGCGCGGTTTGCAAGTGCAAGCGTCCATGAACCGGAAGGCATGAAGGGAAGCACGACTTATGGCCTTTAAAAATCAAGGCGGCGGCCCGTGGGGCGGCGGCGGTCCGTGGGGCGGCGGCGGCGGTCCGGCGGGAGGCGGCCCGAACGCCCCCGATATTGAGGAGTTGCTTAGGAAAAGCCAGGATCGTGTGAAAAAGTTTTTGCCGGGCGGCGTCGGCGGCGGCAAAGGTGCCGCCTTCATAGCCGTGCTGCTGGTGATCGCCTGGTCGTTGTCCGGCTTTTACCGGGTTGACCCGGGCTACCAGGGCGTCGAGATGCTGTTTGGCAAATATGTCAAACAGACCGGCTCGGGCCTTAAGTACTGGTTCCCGGCGCCAATCGGCGAAGTCGTCAAAGTGAACGTCGAACAAACCAACGAAATTCAGGTCGGCTACCGCGGTTCGTCAACGGCGGCGTCGCGCGGCGTTGGACGCCGGGACGTGTCCGAAGAGAGCCTGATGCTGACGTCCGACCAAAACATCATCGATATCGATTTCGTGGTGCAGTGGCGGATCAGCAGCGCATCCGATTTCCTGTTCAATATCCGCAATCCGGAAGCGACGATCAAAATCGCGGCCGAGAGCGCGATCAGGGAAGTTGTCGGGCGCACGCCGCTTGAGCAGGCTCTGACGGTTCAGCGGCAACAGATCGAGCAGGAAACCGAACGTCTGTTGGAAGAGATCATCGGTTCTTATGGCTCCGGTGTGGACGTCGCCTCCGTGAAACTGCAGGAAGTGGACCCGCCGCAACAGGTGATTGACTCCTTCAACGACGTGCAGCGGGCCAAACAGGACCAGGAGCGCGTCATCAACGAGGCCAGCCGGTATCGCAACGACATCGTTCCCCGCGCCCGCGGCGAGGCGGAGAAGCTGGTGAACGAGGCCGAGGCCTATAAAGAACAGGTCGTCAACGCGGCGAAGGGCGAGGCCCAGCGCTTCACGGATGTCTATGAAGCCTACTTGGGCAACACGGACGTGACGCGCCGCCGACTGTATCTGGAGCGAATGCAGGACGTTCTGGGCCGGGTTGACAAGATCATTCTTGACCAGGGCGAATCGGGTCAAGGCGGCGGCGTGGTGCCGTATCTGCCGCTCAATGAACTGAACAAAAAGCGGAGGACAAACTGATGCGTGTGGGATTGATCGTTTTTCTCGCCGTTCTCGCCGGTGGCGTCGTCACCATATCGAGCGCCTTGTTCACCGTTCGGCAGGACCAGCAAGCGCTGATCTTGCAGTTCGGCAACCCGATCCGGGTGATCCAGGAGCCGGGGCTGCATGTCAAGGCGCCGTTCATCCAGAACGTCGAATACTATGACCGCCGTATCCTGGATCTGGACCCGCCGGTGCAGAGTGTTGTCTTGGCGGACCAGAAACGGGTCAACGTGGATAGTTTCGCACGCTATCGCATTATCGATCCGTTGAAGTTCCGCCAACGGGCCGGCACGGACGCGACGTTCCGGAACCGCTTCGGCAGTATTCTGAACTCCGCCGTCCGAGCCGAGATCGGTAAAATACTTCTGGGCGATATGCTTACGGAAAAACGGGCCGAGGTGATGGACATCATCACCGAGGAGATGAAGAAGCAGGCGCCCGAATTCGGCACTGAAGTGGTTGACGTGCGGATCGGCCGGACCGATCTTCCAGAAGAAACCGCTCAGGCCGTGTATAACCGGATGCAGTCCGACCGCCAAGCCTTCGCCGCCGACCTTCGGGCCCGTGGTGAAGAGCAGGCTCTTCGAATCCGCTCGCAAGCGGACAAGGACCGGGCCGTCATCATTGCCGAGGCTCAGCAAAAAGCCGAGATCGTTCGCGGTCAAGGCGATGCGGAACGGACCAACTTGCTGAACAAGGCGTATGGCCGGGATCCGGAATTCTTTGACTTCTATCGCTCGCTGGACGCGTTGAACGTGGCTGTCGGCGAGGGGACCTCAATGGTGCTCAGCCCCGATTCCGAGCTGTTCCAATTCTTCAACGCCATCAGCGGTGGAGACGGACCCCGGAAGTCCGGCCCAAGCCTTAGCAACTAAGTCCTCCGTCTTTGCAGGACTTACTGGTTGCCATAGGGTTGGCGATTGCGTTGGAAGGGTGCGCTTACGCGCTCTTCCCCGAAGCCATGAAGAAAATGATGGCCGTCATGCTCGGTCAGCCCGCCGAAAGAATTCGGGTGATGGGCGTCATGGCGGCGGCTTTAGGCGTCGTTATCGTGTGGTTGGTCATGGGATAGCCGCAATTTGCCTGGGAAAAGTCATGCCCGCGCCTCGCTTTGGCCACAAAACAAGATCATATGAGCGTGAAGGTGATCGGCTGGTCTCTCGCCGAACGCCCGGAGTTGAGAAACCACACGGGTCTTTTCGCCGTTTCTTAAAACAGGGAAAGCGGCGGCCCGGCAGGAAAAGAGTGAATGACGATGAATAACACTTCTCTCATGAGACGGGCTGGCGGTGCGGCCGCCAGGCGTTCTTCCGCTTCTATCGTTCATTGGTTGATGGCCGTGGCCATGATGTTGGCGATGCTCCCCGGCGCGCCGGCGCAGGCGCGGACCGCGCCGGACAGCTTTGCTGATTTGGCGGATCGGCTTCTGCCGAGCGTCGTGAATATCTCGTCCACGCAAGTGGTCGAGGGCCGCCAAGGCCAAATCGCGCCGCAATTGCCGCCGGGATCGCCCTTGGAAGATTTGTTCCGGGATTTCTTCAACCAGCAGCAAAATCAGGGCCAGCAACCGCGCCGGGCGACTTCACTGGGGTCTGGTTTCATCGTTTCGAAAGACGGCTACGTCGTCACCAACAACCACGTCATTGAGGACGCGTCCGAAATAAACGTGGTGCTGCAAGACGATACGTCGCTGACCGCCAAGGTCATCGGCCGTGACCGCCGAACGGACATCGCCGTCCTGAAAGTCGAACCGGGCGACATTAAGTTGACACCGGCCAAGTTCGGTGACGTCAAAAAGCTGCGCGTTGGTGACTGGGTTGTCGCCATCGGCAATCCGTTTGGCTTGGGGGGCACGGTGACGGCGGGTATCGTCTCCGCCCGCGGCCGGGATATTCAATCCGGTCCCTACGACGACTACATTCAAACCGACGCCTCCATTAACCGGGGCAACTCGGGCGGTCCGCTGTTTAATCTTCAGGGTGAGGTCGTTGGCGTCAACACAGCTATTTTCTCGCCATCGGGCGGAAGCGTCGGTATCGGCTTCGCTGTGCCCGCCTCGACGGCCGAGCCGATCATCAAGCAACTGATCAAGCGCGGCGCCGTCCAGCGCGGCTGGCTGGGCGTTCAAATCCAGCGCGTCACGCCGGAGATCGCCGAGAGCCTGGGCCTTGAGAGCGATATGGGCGCTTTGGTCAGCCGCGTGCTGCCGGACGGTCCGGCCGAGAAGGCTGAATTGAAACAAGGCGACGTAATCCTGGCCTTCAACAACCGCGCCGTTGAGACCATGCGTCAGTTGCCGCGTATCGTTGCCGAAACGGAAGTGGGCGCCACGGTGCCGGTCGAGGTTTGGCGTGACACCAAAAAAGTCACGCTGAAGGTGAATATCGCGGAACTGGAAGACGACGCGGCGCAAGTCGCCGCTCGTAATCCCAACTCTGGCGGCAAATCCGCCAAGCCGCAAGAGCTTGATGAACTGGGTCTGACGCTGTCCGGGATCACGGACAACCTCAAAAAGCGCTTTGAGTTGAAGGAAGACGCCAAAGGCGTCGTGGTGACCGAGGTCAAAGGCGCCGGACCCTCGGCCGAGAAAGGTCTGCGCCCCGGCGACTTGATCGTCGAGGTCAGCCAGGAGGAAGTCGCTGACCCGGGCGATGTCGCCCGCAAGGTGAAAGAAGCGGCGGAAGCCGGCCGGAAGTCGGTTCTGTTGCTGGTCGAAGGTCAGCAGGGCCTGCGCTTTGTCGCGATCCGTCTGGCCAAGGGCTAAGTCTTCACTCAATTCCCGATTCAAGCGAACCGGCCGGGTTCTACCCGGCCGGTTCTTGTTTCGCGGCGCCGTGTCCCGGCGAAAGCCAGTCTCCACTATTTGAGCGAACAAAAACCTAATCGGCGAACTCTCTTGAGGAATATCCTTGCGCGAACAGCATTCCGCGCAGATCCGCATAATCCAGACGCGCGCGAGCCGCGTCCCGAAGAACGGGTTTCCCGCGATACGCGACGCCCAGTCCAGCCGCCAGCGTCATTTCCAGATCATTCGCGCCATCGCCAACGGTCGCGGTCTCGGCAAGTGACAAACCCTTTTCGGCGGCCAGGCGGCGGAGCGTTTCCACTTTGGCGTCCTTTGTCAGGATCGGATCGGTCACGCCGCCCGTCAGCGCGCCGTCCTTGACGGCGAAGCGATTGGCCATGGCCATATCGAAGCCCAGCTTGTCCCGAATGGCGTCCGCGAACTGGGTGAAGCCGCCGGAAACGAGCGCGCAATAGGCGCCGTTCGCCCGCATGGTCCTCACCAAGGAGGCCGCTCCGGGGCTGACCTCCATCCGCGCCTTTGCTTCTTCCAAGACATCCGCCGATAGACCTTTCAGCATGCCGACGCGCTTCCTTAGCGCTTCGGAAAAATCTAACTCGCCGGCCATGGCGCGGTTGGTGATGGCGGCGATTTTCCCGCCCACGCCCGCCATTCCCGCCAGGTCGTCCAGGGTTTCGGATGTGACAATGGTGGAGTCCATGTCCGCGATCAGTAATTTTTTCCGGCGATGCGCCGTTGCTTGCGCGATGACGTCGATTTTCGCATCGCCCGTGATATCTCGAACGATCGCGTCCGCTTGATCCGGCGCCATGTCCGCAAAAGGGATGTCCGCGGCTTCCGCTTCCGACAACCAGGTTGGCGGCAAGGCGTCCGCGCCCAAACGGTTGAGCGCCTCGCGGGCTTCGCCCAAGATGGCGAGGCTTAAGCCCCCGGGCCCGGAGGCGATGAGAGTAACGACGGCGGGCGCTTCTTTAGTCATGGCGGGTATCACGAATCAGGGTAGGCGGGGAGCGGTGATCATCATTGCCGGTCCCACCGCCAGTGGAAAGTCCGCATTGGCCGCTGACCTGGCGAAAAAAGTTGGGGGCGTTGTGATCAACGCGGACAGCATGCAGAGCTACGCTGAAGTTCGAATCCTGTCGGCGCGTCCATCCGGTCAAGAGATGGCGAATGTGCCTCATTTGGGCTATGGCGTTTTGAGCGTGACCGAACGCTCGTCCGCCGGATGGTGGCTGCGCGAGACCTTGCCGATGATCGAAGGTGCTTGGGCGGACGGCAGGACACCTGTCCTGGCGGGCGGCACGGGACTTTATATCCGAAGCCTGATGAGCGGTATTGCCCAGGTGCCGGCGGTGCCGGATGAAATCACCGCCGCCGCCGAGGAACGCTATGACGCCATCGGGGGCGAGGCGTTTTTGCTGGAGCTTGACAGGCGGGACAAAGCGGCCGCGGACAAGCTGCCTCCTCAAGACCGTCAACGCTTGATCCGGGCTTACGCCGTTTATGAGGCGACGGGCAAATCCCTGACCGATTGGCAAGCGGAGCAGAGTCCAGGCCCCGCAATTGACGCAACGTATAATACGGTTCTGCTGGCGCCGCCCCGGGAAGAGCTTTACGCCCGCTGCGACGCGCGGTTTGATCGGATGATGGAAGAGGGGGCTTTGGGTGAAGTCAGGACCCTGATGGCCATGGACCTGGACCCGCGCCTGCCCGCCACCCGTCTGTTGGGCGCGCCCGAACTGACCAGTTACCTGAACGGCCAAGGTTCCCTGGAAGACGCCGTCGCCAAAGCCAAGCGATCGACCCGCCAATTCGCCAAACGTCAGATGACCTGGTTCCGGGGGCAATACGAGGCTGATGTCGTGCTAACGGCGCTGGAGTCGAATGAGGACGCCCTCAACACGATTTGGGCGGCGTGGAAGAACTGACCAACCCCGCCGTCACACCCGCGTCCGCCTTTTGAAGGTTCCCGCAGATCCCCCGGTCCAGACCCCGCCGTCCGTCCGCGCTGGGTGATGATCGAAATAATTATAATATTATTTTATAAAAATTCAAAAAACTTTACGAATATTATGTTTTTTCGGTTGACCGGTATGCAACCCCGCATTAGGTTGCCGCTTCCCCGCGCGAGGCGATATAGCGGCACGTCGCGCCGGAGGATTTCACGAGAAGTTCTAAAAACGAGCCGGCGATAAGCCGTTGAAAGGCCAGAATTATGTCAACGCGAGAGATGAGCGGCGCTGAAATCGTCCTGGAAGCCTGCAAGGACCAGGGCGTAACCGAGATCTTCGGATATCCGGGCGGCGCCGTATTACCCATCTATGACGCGATCTTCCAACAAAACGCCATCCGCCACATCCTGGTTCGCCAGGAAGGCGGCGCGGTCCACGCGGCGGAGGGCTATGCGCGCTCCACCGGCAAGGTGGGCGTGGTGCTGGTGACCTCGGGTCCTGGCGCGACTAACGCCGTCACTGGTTTGACGGACGCCTTGATGGACTCGATCCCTATCGTTTGCTTCACGGGCCAAGTGCCGACCCATCTGATCGGCAATGACGCGTTCCAAGAGTGCGATACGACCGGCATCACGCGCCCCTGCACCAAACACAATTACCTGGTCAAGGATATCAACGATCTGGCTGACGTGGCGCATGAAGCGTTCCACGTGGCGCGCTCCGGCCGTCCCGGTCCCGTGGTTGTCGATCTGCCGAAAGACATCCTGATGGGCGCGGGACTTTATAAAAAAGCCCCGGCCGCCGAAGAGCAAAAATATCAACCCCGGGTGAACGCCGACGATAGCTCTATTCAGGCCGCCGTCGATCTGATGATGAACGCCAAGAAGCCGGTCATTTATGGTGGCGGCGGCGTCATCAATTCCGGTCCCCGGGCGTCGGAACTGCTGCGCGTGCTTGTTCGCGAAACGGGCTTTCCCTGCACCCTCACCTTGATGGGCCTGGGCGCTTATCCGGCGAGCGACAAACAGTTCCTTGGCATGTTGGGCATGCACGGCACGTACGAGGCCAACTGGGCCATGCACGACTGTGACGTCATGGTTTGTATTGGCGCGCGATTTGATGACAGGATTACCGGGCGGCTGGATGCGTTCTCGCCGGGCTCCAAAAAGATTCACATTGATATCGACCCCAGTTCCATCAACAAGAATGTGGCCGTTGACGTTCCCATAATTGGCGACGTGACGCTGGTGCTGGAAGAGATGCTGAAACGCATCCGGGCTTCAAAACGGAAACCCGATCCGGGCGCCCTGAAATTCTGGTGGAACGAGATCGGCAAGTGGCGGGAAAAAGAATGCCTGCGCTACGCCTATTCGGATGATCTGATTAAACCGCAGTATGCGCTTGAGCGCCTGCACCACTTCACGAAGGACAAGAAAACCTTCGTCACCACGGAAGTGGGCCAACACCAAATGTGGGCCGCCCAGTATTACGGGTTCGAAGAGCCGAACCGTTGGATGACGTCGGGCGGTTTGGGGACCATGGGCTATGGCCTGCCCGCCGCCATGGGCGTTCAGATCGCGCACCCGGACGCGCTGGTGATCGACATCGCCGGCGAGGCGTCCACGTTGATGAACATTCAAGAGATGTCGACGCTCCGTCAGTACCGTCTGCCGGTGAAAGTGTTCATCTTGAACAACGAATATATGGGCATGGTCCGGCAGTGGCAGGAACTGTTGCACGGCTCGCGTTATTCGGAAAGCTACATGGAAAGCCTGCCGGATTTCGTGAAACTGGCGGAAAGCTTCCACGGCGTGGGCCTGCGCGCGGCCAAGCCCTCGGATGTGGACGGCCTGATCGAGGAGATGTTGAGCGTCACCGACCGCCCGGTGATCGCCGACGTCTGTATCGACCCGGCCGAGAACTGCTTTCCGATGATCCCGTCGGGCGCAGCGCATAACGATATGCTGCTGGGACCCGGCGAGCAGACGGCGAAGTCCATCTCCAAGGAAGGTAAAGTCCTGGTTTAGGGCTATTTTGCCCTCATATTGCCGTCTATTCGCGTTCTTTGGGCGTGAAACCGTTGACACCGGAGGGGGCGGCGCTAAAACAACGGCTCGCGCCCCGAGGTTCTCTCGGAGCGCGGGTCTTCTCGAAACAAAGCGCTGATCCCGTGTCATCCGTTTACGAAGCCAATGTCCATTCGACCGAAGTTGATCGCCACGTTATCGCCGTTCTGGTCGATAACGAGCCGGGCGTGCTGGCGCGCGTCGTGGGGCTGTTCTCCGGGCGGGGCTACAACATCGAAACCCTGACCGTCGCGGAAGTCGAACACGCCAAGCACTTGAGCCGCATCACCGTGGTGACGTCCGGCACGCCCATGGTCATAGAACAGATCAAGGCGCAGTTGGATCGTTTGGTGCCGGTGCATCGGGTCTCCGACCTGTCAACGGAAGGCCCGGCGGTCGAACGCGAAATGGCGCTGGTGAAAGTCGCCGGCGCCGGCGAGGATAGGATTGAGTCGCTCCGTATCGCCGATATCTTCCGCGCCAATGTGGTTGACAGCACCAACGCCTCCTTCGTGTTCGAAATCGTCGGCAAGCCAGGCAAGATCGACGCCTTTTGCGATCTGATGAAGCCCATCGGGCTGACGGACGTGTCCCGGACCGGCGTCGTGGCCATCAGCCGCGGCGCGGACGCCATCTAATCCATTTGTTTTTGTAAGAACCGGAGAAACATTCATGCGTGTCTATTATGATCGCGACGCCGACGTGAACCTGATCAAGGGCAAGAAAGTCGTCATCGTCGGATACGGCAGCCAGGGCCACGCCCACGCCTTGAACCTGAAAGATTCCGGCGTTGGCGACGTGCGCGTCGCGCTGCGCGCCGGTTCCGGCTCCGCTAGGAAAGCCGGGGCCGAGGGTTTGACGGTCATGACCCCGGCCGAAGCGGCCGCCTGGGGTGACGTGATCATGATGCTGACGCCGGACGAAGGCCAAGCCAAAATCTACAATGAAGAACTCAAGGACACCATGAAGGAAGGCGCGGCCATCGCCTTTGCTCACGGGTTCAACGTCCACTTCTCTCTGATTGAGCCGCGCCCGGACATGGACGTGTTCATGGTCGCCCCGAAAGGTCCTGGCCACACCGTGCGCTCGGAATACCAGCGCGGCGCCGGCGTGCCCTGCCTCGTCGCCGTCGCGCAAAACGCGTCCGGCAATGCTCTCGAAATGGCGCTGTCTTACGCCTCCTCCATCGGCGGCGGCCGCTCCGGCGTCATCGAGACGACGTTCAAGGAGGAATGCGAGACCGATTTGTTCGGTGAGCAGACCGTTCTGTGCGGCGGCCTGACCTGTCTGATCCGCGCCGGTTACGAGACCCTGGTCGAAGCTGGTTACGCGCCCGAAATGGCCTATTTCGAATGCCTGCACGAGGTCAAACTGATTGTTGATCTTATCTACGAGGGCGGCCTCGCTAACATGCGCTACTCAATCTCGAACACGGCGGAATACGGCGACTACGTAACCGGTCCGCGCATTATCGACGCCGGCGTTAAGAAGCGCATGAAAGAGGTTCTGGAAGACATCCAGACCGGCCGGTTCGCCCGCGACTGGATGCTGGAAAACGCCTCCGGTCAAGCCAGCTTCAAGGCCACGCGCCGCATGTGGGCCGCTCACCCGATTGAGGAAGTCGGCGAAAAACTCCGCGGCCTAATGCCCTGGATCGCCGAAAACCGGCTGGTCGATAAGGACAAGAACTGAGGGGTTAAGCGCCCCGCCGGCGGTCCCGGGCTGGCGGCGTCCAGGAAAAACGGGCCTTTGGCGGAGCCTTTCTTGTTTGTTGACCGATCCGGACAACCTGGAACAAAGGATGCCATGGGTGTTACGCGCGCGAGCCGTTCGAGCTTTCATAAGCGGGATCGTCTGGCGGAGGATTTGGCGTCCGGCGCGACAGCCCCGATGGCGACCGGTTCGTGCGGCGTAAACCGTCAAGACGGCCCGGCCTGTTGAAGCGGGGCGCGCGGGCCTTATCGACCGGCGCGATCAGGGATGACGCAACGCGGGGTGACGCCGATGGCGGGCACGGAACACCCCTCGTTTCGGCCAGGGCCGAGGCGATATAAGAGTTTCCCCATCCAAGTCGTTGAAGCGCCGAATTTTTTGGAAATATATAGATAACCAACCTTGAAACGGCAAAACATCCCCGCAGTGCAACACCGGGTGTAAGAGTTGGATTATCTTACCGCCAGGCGCCATGAACGCCTAAGGCGTTATGACGTCAAGCGGGGCTGATTTTATGGGTTTCCAAGAGGTTTGATTCGTCATTCCCGCTCTCACTTCGTCCTTCTCGCGAAGGCCGGAATCCAGCCGGACGGTACGCGTTCCAACCAATGACCGAGTAATAGAGGTTGCTCTGGATTCCCGCTTTCGCGGGAATGATACTCTGGCTCTATTCGAGACCGTGATACATGCCCCGCCCGCGCACGCCACGAACGCGCCAACCACATCAAAACCGCAGGGCATGAATATATCTAATGTCACAACGTCTTAGGGATAAGATAGCTTGTTATTCTTAACTGCGGATTAAGGGTCATGGTTCCACGCCAATCAAAACGAGAGGAACCGCCGGCACGCCACGCCCTTGGCGAATGACGTTCAGCAAATCGCGCTCGTAGTACGGCACGCCGCTCGACATTTGGCTTTCCAGCATCTTCATCGGTAGTATCTCGATGCCAACATCTATTATGTCGGATACGTAAAAACTGAGATGCTTGACGAATAGGTCGTGAGCAACAAACGCATACTTGCCGAATTGTACTTCAACAGCGACACGATCTTTCACGAAATCAGTCTGGTTGTAAGACATGATGGGCGTTCGGCCACTGGCAATGATGGCGGCTTTCTGCTCAACCTCATTACGACCATTGATGTTGCGTAGAAGCGTTTCGTCATCAGTGACCCAGAAGGTGTTGCGCCGTTCTTCCCAGCCCCGATCCTCAAGAAGGCGCTTGAACTGCGCATTCATATCAATTGGTGAATAGAGCATACGCCCTTTGCGAGTCTTCTCCTTCGACACCTTCGTGCGGCACGCTTCCGCGTCTACGCAACCGATTACGTCCATGAGCTCGTCCCACAGTGCCCGGCGATGGACCAGAAGGTCTTCCTCGCCGTTAAGGTGCGAATAGCGGGCGCCAATTCGCATCAATGCCCGCCGTTTGGCAAGGCGGGGTTGTAGACGGGTTTACCCATCGGACGCGTGCGTAGCTTGCCTTGCCTCCAATCCGTAACGCGCTGTTCCGCTATTTTGACGTATTCCGGCATGATATCGCAGCCGTAAGCATCGCGCTCATGCATCAAGGCGGCGATAATTGACGACCCCACACCCATGTAGGGGTCCAACACGGCGTCACCCTCATTCGTCAACGAAAGCACCAAACGCTCAACCAACTCAATGGGAAATTGACAGGGATGATCTGTCTTTTCGGGATGGTTGTTTTTGACATTGGGAAACTCCCAAACATCCGACGGGTTCTTGCCTTTCGGATTTCCGGAGAGCTTTCCCGCATTCGGACCCTTAAAGTGCTTCTTTCCAGGATATTTTGACGGAACGCGGATTGGGTCAAGATGCCAGGTATAATCGTCGTTCGGAGTCCACCAATTGATGGTTTCATACCGCCCCGACAAACGCCGCGTACAATGCAGGCCGTGGCCAAAGTGCCACACAATCCGGTTGCGGAGCTTCAAGCCCAAAGCACGGAAAACCGGCCACATAAGCGCGTCAAGCGGCATAATTTCGCCATTTTGAACATAATTTCCAACCTGCCAGCAGATCGACCCCTGAGGGTGCAAAACGCGAAGGCATTCCTTGATAACGCGCTCCTGTTGAGCGAGATAATCGTCCAATGAGGACCGAAACTCATAATTTTTACCAAGATTATAAGGCGGGGACGTTACGACTAGCTTGCACAACCCGTCGGGAATGGATCGCAGAAACTCGACATTGTCGGAGCACGACAGGATTGGGACCCGGTCGCTTGATCCGTTGGCGCGCCTTTGGGAAAGCAATGAACCGCCAAGCCTTTTCGGATCGTCCATGGTCGGCGGTGTCATATCGTTCCTCATTACGCCCCTCCGCCAACGTGATCCACGCACATTGGTCTTTTCCCGGTCATACCGGCGACAACCATAATAAACCGCCAAGGGGGGTCCGCGACAACGGTCGAAAAACGTTCTCCGCTCAAGAATCCGCGGAGATCATTGGCGGCGGCGGCGCCACCGGCGCCATCGGACTCGTCGATTGATCCATCACGCGGCATATCTGTTTGTTCCCTATTCGTTCGATTTCGCGTCTTGTACCATGAAACGCGGCCGGAGAGAACCAGAGAGTTCGTCCGCTTGATCCCTGGTCGTATTCCCGCTACACGAACGCCTCTGATTCCCAGACTTTGAAAGTCCATCCATGCGCGCGGAAACGGAAGCCCGAATTCAAGCCATCAAGCAGTCGGTGGAACTGCTGAGGAGGCATCTTTGACTACGACAACGCCGTCTTGCGCTTGTCAGAGTTGAACGCGCTCGCCGAAGACCCCGATTTCTGGAGCGACGCCGCCAAGGCGCGAAAGCTGATGCGCGAACGCACGGGGCTCGAGCAGGGCGTCAAGACCATCGAAGGCATGGAGCGGGGCGTCGCCGACGCCGTTGAGCTGATCGGGCTGGCCGAGTTGGAGGACGACGAAGAGGTCATCAAAGAGGCGGAAGCGTCGCTATCCGAGATCAAGGCCCGGGCCGACAAGGCGGAGCTTCAGACCCTGCTGTCCGGCGAGGCGGACGCGAACGACTGCTATCTGGAAGTCCATGCCGGCGCCGGCGGCACGGAAGCGCAGGACTGGGCCGAAATGCTCACCCGCATGTATACGCGCTGGGCCGGCCAGCACGGCTATAAGGCCGAGTGGATGGAAGAGAGTCCCGGCGACGAGGCGGGGATCAAATCCGTCACCATACGGATTTCCGGCCATAACGCCTATGGCTGGATGAAGACGGAGAGCGGCGTGCACCGTCTGGTGAGAATCTCGCCTTATGACTCATCGGCGCGCCGGCACACCAGTTTTTCATCCGTCTGGATCTATCCCGTCATCGACGACGCCATTGAGATCGAGGTCGAGGATAAGGATCTCCGCGTCGACACCTACCGCGCTTCCGGCGCGGGCGGTCAGCACGTGAACAAAACCGACAGCGCCGTCCGCATCACTCATACGCCCACTGGCATTGTCGTGCAGTGTCAGAACGACCGCTCGCAGCACAAGAACCGGGCGGAGGCCATGAACATGCTGAAGGCGCGCCTTTATGAGGCGGAGCTTCAGAAACGCGAGGCGGCGGCGCAAGCGGAAGCGGACTCCAAAACCGATATTGGTTGGGGTCATCAAATCAGGTCTTATGTTCTGCAACCCTATCAGATGGTGAAGGACTTGCGGACAAAGGTGGAGACGTCCAACACGGGCGCCGTGCTCGATGGTGATCTGGACATGTTCATGGAAGCGGCGTTGGCCGCGCGGGTTCGGGACGCAACTTCCTGATCGCGCCCGTGGACGCCAGCTCCCGCCGGAATGACGCCGCATCGTTGAACCGGCCTGCCGCCGATCACCGCGGCGCGGGCGCCGCTCGTTCGCACGCCTGTCGGCAATATCCCGGCGGGCGTCCCGGAAACCGGGGCGATGGGGTCTACATAGCTCCGGGGCCTAGCGTTGCTTTCGGTTAGGCATACGCATATCCGGAGTTTCCGGGATGGTTTTTGCATTGCCGGGGCGCGAGCTGAGCCGGGGCGCGAGCTGATCAAGGAGAGTTCCGGTTTGCCGCCATGCGCCTTCTTTAGTTCTTTCCCCGGCTCTTCTCATTAACCTTTCGGGCTTCGCGAAGAGCTGTTCGACGGGGGTCAGCTCTGGGCTGTATGGCGGTAAAAAGAAGATGTGCGCTCCCGCCTCGCGAATGGCTTTGCGGACGGCGTCTCTCTTGCGGGATGACGGATCGTCCAGCATCGCCACCTCACCACGCCGCCAAGCTTCGGAATGGGCGCCAAGAACCCCCGCGCCCATGCGAGGAAACGCCCGGCGGTGAGCGGTTCCTCGAAACCGCAAGGAACGCTAACGCCGTCATGCCCCGGACCCGCAACGAAGGTCATGGTCATCCAGCGGCCAACAGGGGCCTTGGTCAACAGGGGCCTTTGGCAAACAAGGCCTTGGTCAACAGGGGCTCGCCCTTCGGGCTCCAGCCATGAGCGGGCGTCATGCTGGTCCAAGTCTTGGTTCAGGTCTTGGTCCGGGTCCCGCCGATGAAGACCAATCTATAAGGCGCAATTCGTTTCTGACGCTTCCGCCGCTGTTGGCGGCGATAAGCAATATCGGGTCTATCCCGCCCGCTGGCGCAGGTCTCAATCCCATCGAAACGCGACGCGCGGAACAGCGTCAACCGAACCGGTCCGCGGTCCGCGGGCGGCGGCATCGTCACGGCTGAACGTCCCGGTTCACGCGGAAAATCAAGCCGCGGCCATGGGGCGTCATTAGAATTGAAGCGTCAGGTCCCTCGGCGTGGCGCGGCACCCGGCGATTTCCAGAGCGAGATCACGGGGCATTCTGGCCTGCTGGCGAAGGCCGATGGTGCGGGCGATCGAGGCCTCGTACGCCCGCAAACCCGGAACCACGTTCCGGGCCGCGGCCGAGCGCCACTCGATTTCCCCGGACAGCGCCGCCAGGGCCTCGTCATAATCCTTCCGCGCCTGATCAAGCTTCGGCGTCTTGCCGCGCATGTTCCGGCGCATTTTGGACAAGTGACGCGTCACGGGACGAACTTCCGGAATACCCTGGAACAGCTTTTCGACGTCCTTGATCCTGTCGATGGCCCGCTTCGGCGGAATGGAGCCGTCAAGCAGCGCCGCCAGGCCCCTTACCGGTTTATCGAGAGCCGTCAGAGCGTCGGCGGACGACATGGTCTTCAGCAATTCCCGGATGGGTTCATAGGCCTGATCCGCATTTCGGCGATACGTCTGACGGGCCTTGGTCTCAGCCTTCCTCAACTTGTTGAATTTGCCGTTCTCCTCCGCCCAGTTGGCGGGTATCCGGCTTTCAAGGGCTTTCCGTTCCCCGGCCAATTGGGCGATGCGGCTCTTGATCCGCTCACGCTCGTCATCGAAGTCCGCTTCGCGCGGCAGGCGGCGGCTCGCCGTTTCCAGGGCTTGCGCCTCTTTCCTGGCGCGAGAGATATTGCCCTGAATTTCGCGGACTTGAACGTGCAGCGCGCGATAGTCCTCGGCAAAGGCGTCGAACTCCAGCCCCGCCTTGCGCACGGCCTCGACAAGCATGAAGGTGTTTTCCGCTTTCTTCAGCGCGTCGTTCAACCGGCTAACGGCATTCTTCGGCAGACCCGCCGTATCCAGCTCCCCGGCGGCGGCGATGGCGGCGAGAATCCGATCCCGCTGACTGTCGTAGGCCGAGAACAATGTGGTCTCCATGCATTGTTGGAGCGCCGGATTTCTGGGCGGCGGCGCCTGTTCGGACGTCAGCGACAGACGCGTGGGCAGATAGTTCACCATTTGCGGCGTTAGTCCGACGATCACCAGGGCCAGCAACTGAAGCGAGATGAAGGGAACCACGCCCTTGTACATCTGGATCGTCTTAACCGCCGCCGGCGCCACGCCGCGCAGATAGAACAGCGCAAATCCGAAAGGCGGCGTCAGGAACGACGTCTGGATGTTCAGACCAATCATCACACCCAGCCAGACGGCCGTGACGTTCGCGCCCGGATCCATCAGCAAGATGGGCGCGACGATCGGCACCACCACAACGGCGATTTCAATGAAGTCCAGGAAGAAGCCAAGGACGAAGATCACTAGCATGACAATGGTGAATTGGGCCCAAAAGCCGCCCGGCAGACCGGTCAGAAAGTCCTTCACCAGATCTTCGCCGCCAAACGCCCGGAAGGCCGACGTCAGCATGGCGGCGCCCAGCAGAATGATGAACACCAGAGAGGTTGTCTTCGCGGTGTCGAGCATGACGTCGCGGAGGGTGTTGTCAATCTTGTAGGCGCGCACGCCGCTCCAGACCAGCGACGTCAGTAAAAGAACCACGGCGGCGGCGGCGGCGGCGATGACCGCCGCGTCCCGCGCGGTGACGATTTTCTTCACGTTGGGGCCGTAACCGATGACGATAAAACCAATCAACGCCACGGAGACCAACGCCAGAATAGCCGGCTGATAGGCGTCTTTTCTGCCCTCGTACAATCGATAACCGGCCATCACCAAGGCGCCGGCCGCGCCGATGGCGCCAGCCTGGTTCACGGTCGCGACACCGCCGATGATTGAGCCCAGAACGAGAAAGATAAGCCCCAGAGGCGGTACCAGGGTGATCGCCACCTTGGCGAAGAAGGCTCTGTCGTATTCACCCTCGTACGGGACGGACGGCGCAAGTTTCGGGCGCGCAATGGCGATGGTCAGGATGTAGATCATATAAAGCGCGACGAGGGCGAGGCCTGGAATGAACGCGCCCAGGAACATCTCCCCCGCGCTGGTGGACGACACGTCAAAAGCCGACGGCATCACCAATTCGCCAGTATTTTCCTTATACAGCTCTTTGCGCGCCGTGGAGGCTTGATCAACCGCGCTTGCCAGTTGATCGGCCAAAATAATCAACACGATGGACGGCGGAATGATCTGACCAAGCGTGCCGGACGCGGCGATGACGCCGGTTGACAGCGCATTCGAGTATTTGTTCCGCATCATGGCGGGCAGGGATATCAGCCCCATGGCGACCACCGTGGCGCCGACGATACCCGTTGTCGCGGCCAGCAACGCGCCGACGAACACCACGGAAATGCCCAAACCGCCCGGCACGGGACCGAACATACGCGCCATGGTGACAAGCAGGTCTTCCGCCAGTTTGGAACGCTGTAACATGATTCCCATGAAGATGAACAATGGAATGGCGATCAGCGTGTCGCGTTCAACTTCCCAGTAGACCCCCCGGAAGTTCGAAACGCCCGCGCTCAGCCACTGCCAGGCGCCGCCGCTGTGGAAGTACGCATCGGGGTTGCCGGCGAACAGCGCGCCGGCGCCGGCGGCCAAGCCGATGGTGAGAATGGCCGAGCCGGGGAGCGCGAAGGCCACGGGATAACCCGAGGCGAGGGCGTAGGCCATGATGAAAACAAGAATGGCGAGAAATATAAGTTCCATGAGTTGGCTTCTTGTTCGGAAACAAACAGAACGGGCGCTTAATGGGCGGCTGTGGACTCGTGCGCCTTTCCTCCCGGTTCTCCGCGGTAATCAGCGTAGGCGTCGAGCAGATAGCTCGAAAACTGAATCATCATCGAGACGGCGAAAACACCCAGAAACCCGGCCATCATGTATTTGACATACATACCGAACCCAGTTTGCGTGGTTTCGAAGTTGATGACCGGCGCGTTGATGACGGCGGCTTTTGACTCCATGCCGACGAACAGGATGACCCAGCAAAGCGACATCCCGAGCAGAACCGAGCCAACGGCGTTGATCTTGCCCTTTCGGCGCGAGTCAAACGCGGAATAGAACACATCGACTCTCACATGTCCCTCCTCCAGCAGCGTGTGAGCGCTCGCGAACAGGAACAGGGCGGCGTACCAGAAGCGAACCAGATCGCCCATGAAGGCTTGCTCGTAGGAGAAGATGAAACGCGAGATGACGATCAGCAACTCCGCCGCGACGACCAGCAACGCCAGCCACGTGAAGCCCAGGGTCCGTACGAAACAGGCGGTCAGCAACCCCGCGAAAACCAGAGGGATGTGAACATAGGGGCCGCGGAATTTGGATTTACCCAAATCAAACGCCATCGCCTGGCCGAACACGGGTTCCAGCAGTCCCTCAATCCGCATGAACGAGATGATCGCGTCGGCGATCCCGACATAGACGACGGCGAAGAAGGCGGCCCGGATCAGAAACGCGTTCATATCGCTCATCGTATCAGAGTCGGCCCTTAAACCGCTGGCGCGCTTCATGACGATCAAGACGGCCGCAGCGAAAGCCATAGGATAGCCCGCAAGCTGCGCCCAGGCGGCGGCGCCCGCGCCGGCGGCGCCATGAATCACCGGCACGGCGCCCGGCAAGCCGAGCCAGTAGGTCAGATAGTTATTGATCAGGAAAACCGCCATCACCGTCAAGGTGGACCAGGCAAAGAAGCGAACCAGAAAAACCATCGCATCCGGCGGCGGCGGAGCAACCGGCGCGGACATGCTGTCTGACGGCATATCGCGATCCCCCAAAATGTCATGCCGGCGAATAGTAATAAACGCACAAGCGTCGGGAGGAACGGGGCGGGACGTTCCTCCCGCCCCGGTAAAGCAGAGGGTTAGACTTCGATGCCGAGCACCCGGTTACGGTAAACGACGTAGCCGGCGTCGGCCAGCAGCATCCAGCGGCCGATGTCGGAGCGGGCGGCGACGAAGCTGTTGTGAATCTTCCTGGACAGGGCGCTATGCGCCTGAGTTTCCTCGAAGACCTCGACCGCCGCCTCGCCGAACGCCTCATAGGTGTCTTCGTTGAAGGCCCGCAGTTTCACGCCGTGGTCGTTCAACAGTTTGTTCAAGAAGGTGCCGTTATTGGCGTTGGTTTCGGCCATCTGGTTGGCGTTCTCCTCCAGACAGGCCGTGGTCAGTTGCGCCTGCTGAGTCTTGGTCAGTCCCTCCCACCACTTCTTGTTGAAGCCCATGGTTAGCTGAGACGCCGGCTCGTGCATACCTGGATAATAGTAATACTTGGCCGCTTCGTGGAACTTCATGAAATAGTCGTTCCACGGGCCGACCCACTCGGTGGCTTCAATGGCGCCGGAGACCAGGTTTTCGAAAATCTGACTGCCCGGCAGGGTCACCGTGGACGCTCCCAGCTTGGCCAGAACGTCGCCGCCCAGGCCCGGAATACGCATTTTCAGACCCTTGAAGTCATCTGCGGAGTTGATTTCCTTGTTGAACCAGCCGCCCATCTGACAGCCGGTATTGCCGCAAGGGATGCCCTTGATGCCGAATTCGGCGCCGATTTCGTCCATTAGTTCCTGGCCGCCGCCGAACTTCATCCAGGCGTCCATCTCGGCATAGGCGAGACCGAACGGAACAGCCGTGAAGTAGGCCCAACCCGGGTGCTTTCCTTTCCAGTAATAGTCGGCGGCGATGTAGGCCTGGGAGTTGCCGGAAGCGACCTCGTCGAACGAGTCGAAGGCGGCGACCCGTTCGCCGGAAGCGAAATACTGGACCTGGATGGAGCCCTCGGTGATTTCGGGAATCCGGGCGGCCAGACGCTGGGCGCTGGTTCCGAGCCCCGGAAAGTCGCGGGGCCAGGTCGAAACGATGGTCAACTCCTTGCGGGCCTGGGCGACCGCCGGCGCGGCGAGGGTCGTTGCGGCGGCGGTCGCGCCCGCCGCAACCGTGGCGTTTTTCAGAAACTTACGACGATCCATTTTGTCCTCCCTGATGATGAAAAGTGGTGTTTTTGTGTGTGGCGCCACCACCCGGCCTAATGCCTGCGCCGGAATAATCCGGCCCCGGCGCGCGGCTGAGTCCCTTCGGAAAGCGGCGCTTTCCCAAGCTGGTATAGCCGAATTACCTCGGGGTTGAAAAGAAATCATTGCCACACGCCAACCATCACGCCGACAGGGCGAGGCGCCATGCCTGAACGCGAGAGCCGCCGACATCGGCGGGAAGTCCTTCTTCGGTGGCATGCGCCGCTGACAACCGCCGCCGCCAATACGCGGAATGGCATTTATCCCGGCGCGCATGTCCGCCCCGCAGGGGAGTCCGCCGGGCTTTGCTAGCGGAACAAGCGGCACTGGCACCGCCCGCTCATCATCGGTTAAATCACTTGGGTGTCTCAAGCGGTCACGGTTATGCTACATGCGAGCGGTGTCGTCCCACGGCGTCGGCTTCTCCGTCCTTCTTGGAAATCAGTGCAAGGACGGTTGAAGCGCAAACCTTTTATGTTGCTCAACCACTTTTAAATCGGGCTCTTAAGTCCCGAAACCAGCAACTCGACAAGGAAATGGGATTGAACCGTGCGAATATTAGCTGTAGGAAAATTCGGATATTCGTGTTGTGGCGCGGATGCCTCGGTGCTTTTTGGAGATATTCCAATGAAGTGTTTTTGGCTCTGCATTTACCTTTTTTTGGCGTCAAATGCTACAGCGCAAACGGCTACCCCTGAGGTTCCAAATCCGCAATTTGGAGACATCGCAGCAGTTTTTCCACACGCTGGATCACCAACGGGCGCGGTAATTGTCTATAATCCAATCATTTGCCAACAAATAGGCGCGGCTGCATGTGCATTCTTTAGGGTTCACGAGCATGGGCATGTCCACTTAGGTCATCAATTTCAACCCTTTGCTCACCCAATGGATCGCGAACGCGATGCCGATAAGTTTGCCGCCGCTAATGCTTATCCGCAAGCCGTACTTGCGGCTTGGTACCTTTTCCAAAATGGCGGCAGTAGCTCAAATTGGCACACATACGGTACGCCTTCGCAGAGAGCACATCGGCTTTGCATCTTCGCACAGCAAGCTGGCAATTGGATCGGCCCGCCGCAATGTTGAGGTGATGTAAAATGGGGGATAATCAACAACAAGAGCCTGAAAATGAACTTTTAGAACTTCGAGCTGAGTTAAATCAACTTCGCCGCGAAGTGTATGCGACTGAAACTAGCGCTTTCGCGAAAGTTACAAAATGGGCGGGCTTGGTCGGACTTATGATCTCGTCGGCTCTGGCTTTAACTGCCATATGGGATTGGGCTGTTACCGAAAAAGCCAATCGCCTAGCGGGCAATGTTGCTCGGTTGGATAGGGCTTTAGTAGAACTTTCAAAGGCAAATGCTGTCGTCGCACAAGTGCCTCTGCGGTCCCCTCAATATCAAGCCATTGCCCAAAACATGAACGGCCTCAAGATACCCTTGCTCGACACAGCGGTCGCTACGGTGAACGAAATTCAACTGTCAGACCAAAATGCTGTATCGTCGGGCGCACTGCTAGCCTTGGCATACGAACTGAGCAACCAACAAAGATACGAGGACGCGATTGATATCGCGAAGCGTGCTTCCGCAAACTCAACAGACAATGCAATTGAGCTAGAAGCGAGACGATTGGTGGCCAGTACTTCATTCCAATCTCTCGACAATGACCTAATCGAAAGTGGTCGGAAAGAGTTTCATGCAGTGTTGTCGGAAGCATCAAAAATTCAAGGCTTAAAACGGTATTGGCTTTCCTCCAACGCGATTCGGGATTGGGCTATAAGCGAGGGTATCGTCGGAAATTGCAAGGCTGTACCAGTAATCATCGCACGATTTGATACTGATTTCACGCACCCAGGTGCGAAATCAATCGCCACAGAAGGCCGAAACTCGACGTTGCGGCTTCTGAGTGCTGGACAACTCTGCCAGTTCAGAGCTACAAAGCACTATTAAAGATGTTGATCTACTCAGCCTTGCGAGCCACCGCCCGCCGAACGCCTTGATCGCGGCGCGCGGCTGGGTCCCTCCGGAAAGCGGCGCTTTCTCAAGCTAGTATAGCCGAATTACCTCGGGGTTGAAAAGAAATCATTGCCACACGCCAGTCACCAGGCCGGCTGGGCGTTCCCTCTTCATCGAAATTCCGGACCATGAAACTTCCAGGAACGTCCGTCGAACGGGGCTGGCCCGTCGAACCGTCCCGTTCAGTTCGACGTCGAACCGTAAATATAGTCCGGCAGCCAGAGGGCGATTTCCGGAAAGACGATGATCAAAAGCAGGCCGATCAACTGAATTCCCATGAACTGCATCATGCCTAGATAGATGCTGGAGAGCGGCCATTCCGGCACGACCCCCTTTAGGAAATAGGCCGACAGCGCCACGGGCGGCGACAGCCAGGCCGTTTGTAGGTTCACCGCCACCAGGATGCCGAACCAGGTGAGGTTGAAGCCCAGTTCCTCGACCAGCGGCAGCAGAATGGGCACGATAATCAGAACGATGGGCACCCACTCCAGCGGCCATCCTAGCAGGAAGATCAACGCCATGATGATGAACAGAATGACGTATTTGTTCAATTCCAACTGGAGCAGGAGTTCGGTCAACATACCCGGCGTCCCGAGACGCGAGAAGACGGCGCCGAAGAAATTCGACGCGGCCACCAGAATCAGGATCAGGGCCGTGATCTCCAGCGTTTTGACCAGGGAGTCCTGGAACTTCCGCCACGTCATCCGCCGATAGGCCAGGGCCAGAAGCAGCGCGCCGAACGCGCCGCAGCCGGCGCCTTCCGTCGGGGTCGCGAGGCCGAACAGGATGCTGCCCAGGGCGAACGCCACGAGAGCGGCCGGCGGGACGAGGCCCTTCAGGAATTCGACAAAGACTTCCGCCATGTCGTCCGCGCGCTGGTCTTCCGCCAGCACCGGACCCAGCGACGGGTTCAGCCAGCATCGCCCCAACGCGTAAAACGCGTAAAGCGAGGCCAGCATGACGCCGGGGATGATGGCGGCGGCGAACAGGTCCGTCACCGGCACCTCCAGCACCGGCCCCATGACCACCAGCATGATGGAGGGCGGAATCAGGATTCCCAGCGTGCCCCCGGCCGTGATGGTGCCGGCCGCCAGCTTCACGTCATAGCCGGACCGGTTCATCGTCTTGGCCGCCATGATGCCCAAAATCGTCACCGACGCGCCGACGATGCCGGTGGCGGCGGCGAAGATGGTGGAAACGAACAGGACGGCCAGGTAAAGCGCCCCCCTGACACGCGACAGCATCAACTGAACGGCGGAGAACAAACGCTCCATCAACCCCGCCTGCTCCATGAGAATTCCCATGAAGACGAATAAAGGAACCGCCGCCAGGGTCTGCTCTAGCATCACGGACGAGAACTGGAAGGTCAGCAAATAGAACACGACGTCGCCGAAGCCGATGTAGCCGAACACGATTCCTAAGAAGATCAACGTGAATGAGATCGGGAAACCGACGAAGATGGCGAACAACATCACGCCGATCAGGACAAGACCCAGGATTTCCGGCTCCATCAGGGCCACACTCCCTTGCGCATGGCCCACCAGCTTTTCAGCAATTCAGACACGCCTTGAATAAGAAGAAGAGCGACTCCCGCCGGCAGGCAGGTTTTGATCGGTCCCATGATCGGCGCCCAGGCCGTGTCCAGGCTCGTCTCGCCACGCTCCCAAGAAAGCCAAGCGAAATCCGCCGACGCGAAAAAAAAGGCGATCAGGCCCGGAAAATATAGCGAGACATAAAGAATGACGTCCACCCTGCCCTGAAGCCTCACTGGCCAGTTCCGGTAGATGAAGTCCGCGCGGATGTGCACGCCCTTGGAGAGCGCGTAACCGGCGCCCAGCATGAACAGCGCGCCGTAGAGCATGCGCGAGACGTCATACGCCCAGATGGTCGGCGCGACGAAGGCGTAGCGCGCGACGACCTCGTAGACCATGGCGAGGAACATGGGAACCACGAGCCAGCAAACGACGCGCCCGACCCAAAGGCTGAGGCTGTCGACACCCATGATGACCGCCGCCATCCAACGCGGCATGTCGGGCGGCATTCCGCCCCCGCCTCTGCGCTCGGCGATCATCTCGTCGGTGGTGTCGAGGTTTTCGATAACCGGTTCAGTCGGCACGCCAGCCCCCTTATGTCATGTGGCGCCGGTTCGGTTCCCGTTTAGCGCCGGTTCCCCCATCTGAATCGGATCGGGGCGGCGGGGAAGCGGCGCTGTGCGCCGCTTCCCCTGCCTAATCCCGGCGCCGGGCGGCGGGCCCTAGTTCTTCTTTAGGCTCTTGGCGAACGCCTGACCCAGGTTCGCGTTGGATTGCTGGGCGCCGGCCCAGAACGGAACGGCGATCTCGGCGAACGCCCGCTGAGACTCCCAGACCTTCTTGAAGAAGGGATTTTTCCGGGCGTTCTCCTCCAGCGTTTTCCGGGCCGCGTTCATGTATTCGGAAAAATAATCCGCCGGCGTGTCGTGCAGGATCACGCCGTGGTTCTCCGTCAGGTCCTTGAGCGCCTTGCCGTTCTCGTAAATCCGGTAGCTCATGGCGCGCATCAGCGACGCGTCGGCGGCGACCTCGATCGACTTTTGCTGGTGCGGGGTCAGTTTAGCCCAAACGTCGCCGTTGATGTACATGTCGGCGTTCACCACCACCTGGTGCAGCCCTTGCAGATAGTAGTGCTTCAAGACCTTCTGAAAGCCGAACACGGAGTCGGGTTTCGGGCAACACCACTCGGCGGCGTCGATTGTGCCTTTTTCCAGCGCTGGCAGAATGTCGCCGCCGCCCATGGCCACGGCCGCAATGCCGATGTCCTTATAGGTCTGGCCCGGAATGCCGGGGGGCGTGCGGAAACGGTACTTGCGGAAATCTTCCATGGACTTGATCGGTTCCTTGAACCAGCCCAGCGCCTCCGGTCCGACGGGTTGCAACACAATGCCCTTCACATTGAATTTCATCTCTTTCCAGAGCTGGTTGTAGAGTTCCTTGCCGCCGCCGAAGAGATACCAGCTGACCCAGGCGATGTTGTCGAGGCCGACGCCGGCGCCGGCGACGGGCGAGCCAAACAGCATGGCGGCCGGATGGAAGCCCGACCAATAGTGCGTCCAGGCGAATCCCCCCTCGATCAGCCCCTTGTCAACGGCCTCCAGCGTTTCACGCACGCCGACGACGGCGCCGGCGGGCAGCACCTCAATCCGCACCTCGTTATTGGTGAGCGCCGCCACGTTGGCGGCGAAATCCTTCAGCATGGTGACTTCGTCGGCTTTCGATGGAATCACCGACTGAACGCGGATAGTAACCTCCCCGGCCCCGGCCTCCAGCGGCGCGGCCACGAAGGCGGCGGCCGCTGCGGTCATGACGGCGCCCGCGATGAGCGATTTCAGCTTGAACATGTGTTTCTCCCTGTTCAACGACGGGGGAGGACACCATAGTCCGCCCCGTGTCCAGGAAAGCCTTTATTGTCATGAAGTTGTTTGACTTTCCGTGAGACTCATTATTTCACAGAAAAACCGGATTTGCACAACTTTCTCGCGCAGCCTTCTTTCACAACTTTATTATGCAGAGTCCCGGCCGCAGTCAATCCGCCTTGCGGGCGGCGGCGGTTGACCGGCCTCGCGCCGTTTCCCGCGCCGCTGCGGCCTTTATCCGCGCCCCGCCCCCGGCGTCCCGGCCCGCTCCGCCCCCGTTCATTGACTTCGCCCGGCGGGGAAATGATATAGTGCGTCCATGAGCATGGTCACGTTCGACAAGCTGGTTTATGTGGACATGCTGACGAGAAGCGGCGCGCCCGAGGATCAGGCGCGGGCGCAAGCCGCCGCGCTGGTGAAGCTGCTCTGAGCCCCCGTTCATTGACGGCGCCCACTCTTAGTTCGCCATCCCCACGCCCGCGCGGTCGTGAGCCTAAGCGCGGGAGTGACTCGGCGGGAGAAACGGAATATCTCTCCGCCATCCCATGACGGACCATGACGGAGACCGGAAATGCGTTATATCTCCACCCAGGGCGCGGCTCCGGCGCTGACGTTCGAAGAGGTTCTGCTGACCGGTCTGGCGCGGGACGGCGGGCTTTACGTGCCGGAGAGCTGGCCTGTGTTTTCCAGGGACGAGCTGGCGGCGATGAAGGGCCTGAGCTACGCCGGTCTGGCCGTTCGCGTCATGACGCCGTTCGTGGGCGATACGTTCACCCAGGAGGACCTTCGGGAAATCTGCGGCGATAGTTATTCCGCCTTCGCCCATGAGGACGTCATTCCCCTGACCGCCATGGGCGGCGGATTTTGGCTGATGGACCTCGCGAGGGGTCCGACGCTGGCGTTCAAGGACGTCGCCATGCGCGCCCTCGCCCGCATGTTCGATAAAGTCCTCGCCCGCCGGGGCGGGAAAGCCACCATCGTCGGCGCGACGTCGGGCGACACGGGCGCGGCGGCCCTGGACGCCTGCGGCGGCCTGAGCGCGCTTGAGGTCTTCATGCTGCTGCCCAAGGGACGCGTCTCGCCAGTACAGGAACGCCAGATGACCACGGCGGCGGCGGATAATCTCCACGTCATCCGGATTGAGGGCAATTTCGATGATTGCCAGGATCTGGTTAAGGCCATGTTCAATGACGAGCCGTTCCGCGACCGCCATCGTCTTTCCGCCGTTAATTCCATCAACTGGGCGCGGGTGATGGCGCAGATCGTCTATTATTTCTGGGCGGCGCTGAAACTGGGCGGACCAGAGAAGCCGGTCTCGTTCTGCGTGCCCAGCGGCAACTTCGGTAATGTGTTCGCGGGGTACGGCGCTGTTCAAATGGGCCTGCCCGTCGAACAACTGGCGACCGGGTCCAACGCCAACGACATCCTGGCCCGGTTCTTCCAAACGGGCGTGATGGAAATGAAGGCCGTGGCGCCGACGATCTCGCCCAGCATGGATATCCAGGCGCCCAGCAACTTCGAACGCCTGCTGTTCGATTTGCTGGAGCGGGACGGCGCCGAATGCGCGCGGATGATGGCGGATTTCCGTAAAACGGGCCGGTTAGAGGTTTCCAGGGACCAACTGGCCAAAGCGCGGCAACTGTTCGACGGCGCGGGCTTCGGCGACGACGCGTCCAAGGCCGTCATCAAGGACGTTTTCGAGACCAACGGCTTTCAAATCTGTCCGCACACCGCGACCGGCGTGGGGGCCGCACGGGCTTGCCGCAAGGCCGGCGCCGATACGCCCATGATCATCCTCGGCACCGCCCATCCGGCCAAGTTCCCGGCGGCCGTGACGGAGGCGACGGGATTGGAGCCAAGATTGCCGGATTATCTCTCGGACCTTTTCGACCGCCCGGCGCGGGCGGTGACGCTGCCCAATGATCTTGGGGCCGTACGGGCCTTCGTGGACAAGACGCTGGGAACATCGGCGTCGGCGTGACCGCCCGCTTGGAGTCCCTCCGCCAGTGGATATCCGGTCGATATCATTCGCCGCGAGCGCAATCGAGCGACTCTCGCGGCCGTGTCCCAAAACCCGTAAACACGCGCAATCCGCTCACAAAGCCGCCGTCTCGCGGCGGAACTCTTGAGTTTCCCCGCGCCTTGGCTACATTGGGTGCTTTAAGGAAGATCAATCGTCCGTCAAGGACCGGGACAAATTCCGTGGGAGGATTCCATGACCGTCCGCGTCACCGTGTTGGACAACGGCCTGCGCGTCGTGTCCGAGACCATGGATCGGGTTGAGACCGTTTCCGTCGGCGCCTGGGTCGGCGTTGGCGCGCGCAACGAGACGCCCGAGATGAACGGTGTCAGCCACCTTCTGGAACACATGGTGTTCAAAGGCACTGGGCGGCGCGACGCGCGCATGATCGCCGAGGAAATCGAGGCCGCCGGCGGCCATATGAACGCTTATACAACCCGCGAGCAAACCGCCTTCTACGCTAAAATGTTGAAGGACGATCTGGGCCTCGCCGTCGATATGGTGTCCGACCTGATGCAGAACGCGACGCTCGCCGAAGAAGAGCTGGAGCGCGAACGCGCCGTCGTTATTCAGGAAATCCACCAGGCCCACGACACGCCCGATGACGTCGTTTTTGATTTCTTTCAGGAAACCGCCTTCCCCGGCCAGGCGCTGGGCCGGCCGGTGCTGGGCACGGTGGAGGGGATTGGCGCGATGACGCGGAAAAGCGTCTGTTCGTACCTGAAATCCAATTACGCCGCGCCGGCCACCGTCGTCGCCGCCGCCGGCAATCTGAATCACGACGACCTGGTCGCCACGGTAAACGGGCATTTCGACAATCTGGCGGCCGAGACCGCGCCGCATACGGAGGCCGCGGCCTATCGGGGCGGCGAACACCGCACAAAGCGCGATTTGGAACAGGTCCACGTCCTGATCGGCTTTGACGGTCTGTCCTATGACGATGAGGATTTTTATGCGGGCGCGGTTCTCTCGGCCCTCTTCGGCGGCGGCATGTCGTCCCGCCTGTTCCAAGAGGTGCGTGAGGCGCGCGGCCTCGTCTATTCCGTCTATTCCTTTCTGTCGTCCTATCGGGACGGCGGCCTGTTCGGCGTCTACGCGGGCGCCGGCGAGGCGGAAATGGAGGAACTGACGCCTGTCGTCGCGGATGAGATCAACAAGGTCCGGACGTCGGTGACCGGAGAGGAGGTCGCCCGGGCGCGGGCGCAATTAAAATCGAGCGTCCTGATGTCCCTGGAAAGCACTTCGTCGCGCTCGGAACAGATGGCGCGCCAGTTGCTGCTGTTTGACCGCGTCATTCCGGCGGAAGAAGTCGTCGCGGACGTGGACGCCGTTAACGTCGAAGACGTTTTGAAAGTAGCCGAACGAATGTTCGCCACGCCGGTGACGCTGACCGCCATCGGCCCGCTCGGGCGTTTGGAAAGCCGGGACGCCTTCCAGGCGCGATTGAATTAACCGGGCGCCCGGGCGCCTCGTCACCGCCGGATAATGACCAACGAATTCCCGCCCGGCGCGTTCGTTCGCCATCCAACCCGGCCCGAATGGGGTTTGGGAAGGGTGCAGACGTCCGTCGGCGGCAAGGTCACCGTCAATTTCGAAAATGAAGGCAAGGTCGTCATCGACGTTGGCCAGGTGGAACTGGAACTGGCGTTTCCCGGCGAATGAGACTCAGGCGGCTTTCTTGAAGCCGGGTTTGCCGCCCTTGCCGCCCTTGCGATAGCGCGGCCCGTTCTTTCCTTGTCCCCCGGACGCGCCCTTGGGTTTTAAGAACCGGTTTTGGCCGCCGGGCTTTCCACCCTCGCCCCCACGGTTCGGACGGTCTTTCGACCCCGGACGGCGGGCGCCGCTTTTCGCTCCGCCCCGGTTGGCGTTCCCGCCGCCGCGCTTGGGCCGGGCCGCGGAGTGAATATCGGACGCGATCGCCTCGTCATGAAAGGCGTGATCCGCCATGACGGGAATCGATTGACGCGTCGCCCGTTCCACGTCGCCCACCAGGCCGCGCTCATCCGCCGAACAAAAGGACAGGGCGACGCCCGCCGCGCCGCCGCGCGCCGTCCGGCCGACGCGGTGAACGTAGTTCTCGATATCGTCGGGCAGTTCGAAATTGATCACGTGGGTCACGTCGTCCACGTCAATGCCCCGCGCCGCGATGTCGGTCGCGACCAGAACGCGGACCTTGCCCGCAGAGAACCCCTTGAGCGAGCGTTGCCGGGCGTTTTGCGACTTGTTGCCGTGAATGGCCGCGGCGTTGACGCGCCCCTCTTCCAGCCAGCGCGCGACACGGTCCGCGCCGTGTTTGGTGCGGGTGAAGACCAGCACCCGGGCAAAGCCGTCGTCGGATAACAGCTCCAGCAACAGGCGGCGTTTATCTTCTTTTTTCACGAACAGCACGCGCTGCTCCACACGCTTGGCCGTCGTGGCTTGCGGCGCCGCCTCGACCCGGACCGGATCGTCCAGAAGGCTTTCCGCCAATCCTTCGACCGCTTTCGGCATGGTGGCGGAAAACATGACGGTCTGGCGGTCTTCCGGCGTCGCGGCCGCGATCTTTCTCACATCGTGGATGAAGCCCATGTCCAGCATACGATCCGCCTCGTCCAGGATGAAGACGTCCACCTCGGACAAATCCACATGCCCCAGGTTCCACAAGTCGATCAGACGCCCCGGCGTCGCGATCAGCACATGCACGCCCCGGCGCATGGTTTCGATTTGCCGACGGATGGAGACCCCGCCGAACACGGCCGCCGACCTCACCCGCGCGCCCTTGCCGTAGAGCCGCACGTTTTGTCCGATTTGCGCGGCGAGTTCCCGCGTCGGCGCCAGGATGACGGCGCGGGGCTGTTTCGGGACGGGCTTTTGGTCCGTCTCATGCAACCAGCTTAACAGCGGCAGCGAAAACGCCGCCGTCTTGCCCGTGCCCGTTTGCGCGACGCCGATCAGATCGTGGCCGTCCATCAGCGCCGGGATAGCGCGCGTCTGAATCGGGGTCGGTTCGGAATAGCCCTCGGCCTCGACGGCGCGCAGGACGGGCTCGGCCAGGCCGAGGTCGGAAAAACATTTCATGGATTGGTCTTCTTTCTCGATCACGTCAAAAACCGGGAGGCCGTCACGGGCAATCCGGCGCGCCGGCCTTATTACCGGCGCCTCACGAAACGCCCAAGTCACGCCCAAGTCACGGTCATGTCATGAATGGACGGGAAACGGCGCTCCCGGTCGATTTTGATCGCCGGGGCGCGGCGAACCGGAATCTTTTGTCCCGGTTGGCCGGTTGGGAGCATCGCCGCGCGTTAAATGATCCCGCCGCGAGGATAAGTCAATGGGTATGACCTATAAAAACCGAAAGGCCGATAAAAACCGAAAGGCTGGCGTCACGCGCTCTCGCCCGTCCGGAGAGTCAACCCATTGAGACGGCGCGAAATCCGGTGGATTGAACTGGAAACCGCCGCCCGCCAGGTCATTAAGCGCCCGACCGATGACAACCTTGAAGCCGTCCCGAAAAAACTTCAAGTCCTCGCCAAACTCATGGAAGCAGGGCCGGTGACATTAATTTCATCTAACAGTCAGGACATATGAATCCTCTCCTAAGGTTTTCTTGATCTTTACCGTGGGGTTCCAGGAATCCTATAATCCACATCTATAGTATTCATAACCATCATTACATATTCCAAGGATCACTACAGGTGGAGATGTAAATATCTCCACGACGCCTTTGCCAGGCTGTTGTCCACCCCCTCCCCCCGCGCCTATCTTCGGGGCGAATGAGGTGTAGCCATGACTGACGATAAGATCATACCGTTACAGGTTAAAAACAAGAAGGCGGCCAAGACTGACGAGAAGGCGCTTGAGCACAAGTGGGGCAAGAAGGTGATCGCCTACGGGTACACCGTGGTCCCATCGGTGCTTATCCAAGGCCAGAAACGTCTAGGCCTGACGCCAATCCAACTCAACGTGATCCTTCAACTTCTCGATCACTGGTGGGAGCGGGATAGTCTGCCTTTTCCGTCGAAGAAGACCATCGCTGATCGCCTCGACATGAGCCCGCGATATATTCAAACGGTGATCGGTCAACTTGAACAGGCGGGTTTCATCAGAAGAATCGCCAGAATGACCCGCTTCGGGGACCGGGATAGCAACGCCTTTGACCTGACTGGCTTGGTCGAAAGGCTCAAAGAGCTTGAACTAGAGTTCACGAAGGCGAAAGAAGACAAGCAGCGTATCCAGAAGACGGTGGAGACGCCCAAGGGACGCCGCCGAAAGTAGGGCCTCACCCTGCTTGGAGGCCTTGTACGGAGAAACAGCGGGCTTAGCGGAAAGTGTTAAAGCGGACCGGCTAGTACCCGAGAGGTTTCCAAGGCCAAGCGGCACGTGGTGCGGCGTGAACCTGGTTCCGCCGCACCACACTTGCAATAGCCGCCCTCTATGATCCCGCCGCGAGGCTCTTCTCTTTATCAAACGCGTATTCCCGATTAACGTAACCCTTGGAACCGGGACGCACGGTTCCGGAGCTTCGAAAACCCCACCTAGAGAGGTTGTCGCTGACCGGAAACAGCGACGCTCCTGACTTATGGTCGGGGCGCCTGTTGCTATACAATAGGCTTCTCGGTCGAAGGCGCAGGGGCCGTCTCTAGGCGGTTTTTCGAACACCCCGATCACCAGGATCAATTGAAGCCATCTTGCGGCGGACGCGTTGCAAGCCCTGGCCTCAGTGGGGATTTCGATGAACGCCGCGCCCTATGTGGCCGTCCTGATCATCGGTCTTGTCGTGTCCGCGCGCTCTCGCCCGTCCGGCCTTTCGGAACCGACGCCCGGGCCTTGCGAGGCAACGCCTCCGACGCCTTGAGGGGCGCGTTTCGCGTGGATCAATCCTCGGAGGCCGGACGTCCGCGATCCGTCGTGACGCTCTTCCCTTTATTCAGGGCGCGATCCCGATTAACGTAACCCTTGGAACCGGGACGCACGGTTCCGGGGCTTCGAAAACCCCACCTAGAGAGGTTGTCGCTGACCGGAAACAGCGACGCTCCTGACTTATGGTCGGGGTGCCTGTTGCTATACAATAGGCTTCTCGGTCGAAGGCGCAGGGGCCGTCTCTAGGCGGTTTTTCGAACACCCCGATCACCAGTCGGATTGAAGTCATCTTGTAGCGGACGCGCTGCAAGCCCTGACCTCGTTGGGGAGTTCGATGAACGCCGCGCCCTATGTGGCCGTCTTGATTTGCGGTTTGGCGACCCCGACACACGTTTGCGCGGACGGCGGCGGCCTGGTTCGCGTGGTCGATGGCGACTCGATCAATCTGGGCAGGGAACGCCATCGGCTACAGGGTATCGACGCGCCGGAGCGGAACCAGCATTGCCGAAGGCCGGACGGCTCCGAATGGCGATGCGGGCGGGCGGCGGCGAACGCCCTGATCGAAAAGATCGGCGGCAACCCGGTTTCCTGCCATACCCGCGGTCGGGACCGGTACGGACGGTTCCTTTCCGTCTGCCGCGCGGGCGGCGTGAACTTGAACCGGTGGATGGTCTTGAACGGCTGGGCCGTCGCGTACCGCCGATATTCCCACCGGTTCATACCGGAAGAAGAAACAGCCAAACACCGCCGCCTGGGTCTTTGGTCCGGGCGTTTCGTCACGCCCCGTGACTGGCGGCGGGGAAAGCGTCTTCCGTCCAACCCGGCGATGACCAAAAGGCACGAGAAACCATGAGTCTCGAAAACCGCCCTTTCCGCGAAGGCATGATCGTCATCGAGGTCAAGTCCCGTCCGAACCGAGGCCATCCGCCGGACGGCGAAGGTAGGCGAGGGATGAAGGACGGGAAACCGTTTTCCATGAAGCGCCGCCCGGCGACGTTGATCGCGCGCGTGACAATGCCTTGCCCGTCCCGCCGCCCGCCCCCGCGGCGATGACCGACGCACTGGATTCCCGCCTTCGCGGGAATGACAAAACAGGAGAGCGGAAACGACGAAGTGAGCGCGGGACGCCTAATTTCATGCCCCAGATGGAACGAGTCCTCTTTGACGTCCTTGACGTCAGGGGGCTTCCTCGTCAACCAGGTTAAGATATTCCTCGACGATCGCGTAAATCTCCCCGGCTTTGATTTCATCGCCGGTGAAAACCAGGTTCGCCGTCTCGCCGTAGACGTTCATGACGTAACCCCGGGCGCCGCAAACGTCCTCAAGGGCGGCGATGAATGGCTGTAAAACCCGGTCATTCAGCGCTTCCGCCGTTGGGCAGGAATCCATCATGGCGGTCAATTCCCGGGTAAAGTCCCCGGACGAACCGCCGCCGCGCCCGCCCGCGCCGCGCCCGGACCTAGGCATGACCGGCGTCATCCGACAGCAATAGCGGATCAACGCCCAGTTTACCCAGTGCTTTTCGCCAGCGGTCCTCTAGGGGAAGATGGAACACGATATCCGTGTCCGCAGTGACGTTCAACCAGCCGTTCGCCTTGATCTCTTCATCCAACTGCCCAGGCCCCCAACCCGCGTAACCCAGCGCCAGCAGGTTCTCGCGCGGGCCGTCGCCGTCGGCGATGGCGCGCAAAATATCGACAGTGGCCGTCAGGGCGACGTCGCCGTCCATCACCACCGTCGCGTCCTGGACGTAATCGGGGGAATGAAGGACGAACCCCCGTTCGGCCTCCACGGGACCGCCGAACTGCACGCGGATGTTCCGCCCGCACGAGGCTGGTTCGATTTCGAGCTGATCCAGCAAATCGGGGAAGCTTACCTCTTCAAAGGGCTTGTTTACGACCAAGCCCATGGCGCCCTCCGGTCCGTGGGCGCACATGTAAATCACCGTTTTTGAAAAACGGTTGTCCGGCATGCCGGGCATGGCCACCAGAAGCTGACCGGTCAGATATCCGTCATCACCATCGGACTCTTGCGTCATTCGGCGCCGCCCTTCATCCTCAAGGCCATTATGCGTTCATTGAACGAAATATGGTCGCCCGCCGCAACCCGCGGCAACCCGCCGCGCTGGCGGATTTTAAAAAAAGGCCGACATAGATAACAGAGAAAGGAAAGCAGGTTTCCCATGAGCAGAGTATTTTCGAACGGTCCTTCGAAAGATTTTGTCGTCAATCCTTTCAAGAGATTGGCGACACAAGCATCACGTCTTTATTTGGCGGCCCCGTATTTCACGGCTGCGGATCAAATCCGTGAAGCGGCGAAAGGCAAAAAGGCGATCCAGCTGATCGTCGGTCTGAATACGGCCACAAGTCCGCAAGATCTGGCGCAAGTTTTCGGCATTCCCAACCTAGTGGTTCGTTATCTCACCCGTAGATTTCATGCCAAAATTTTTATCTTCGACGATACGGCATTGGTTGGATCGTCCAATCTCACGGATGGCGGACTACTCTCCAATCGGGAGGCGACCATCTGTCTCGATTAGCCTGAAGACACGGACACTATCGAGGAACTTCGGGCTCTCTTTCTGGAACTCTGGAATTCGGCGCAAGCTCTCACCAACGAGAAGCTCCAGTCGTTCAAGACCGCTCATGCCGCGACCCGACGTAAAGAGCCCGATCCGGATTCCTTGATCGCGAAAGCGGTCGGGCGGGCCGAACCGGCCAACATCAATGTGGACAGCACAAAGCATCCACCCAAACGCACCTTCAACGAGGAGAACAACCAGGACGTCGCCAGAGTGAAAGCCTCCCTTTCCTATTTGCTGTTCGGCCCCGGTGATTTCATTCAACGGCTGCACGATCTGCTCTACGAACCGGACAAAAAGCTGCGACGTTTCGGGCTGTTCTGTGCGCTGGAGCTTTACGGCACGGTCAAACCAGCGGAATGCCCGCCAATGAATGGGCGCCTGGCAAAGGCGCTCCGCTATCTCGGGTATGACGTGAAGGTGGGTTAACGGAGGTGACCACCGGGAACTGCTTAACGAATTGAAGGCATGGGTGAATTTGAAACAAAACCGCCCTTAACTCAGGACAGTCCCAAAAATAAATCCTTATCTAGGTCAGCCCCTTAAAAAAACTTGCGCGTGATCCAATCGGACAAACCTTTGTGACCTCAGGGCTTCGCCCCTGTCCCTGGGACGATTACATGCTCATATTCCAGGCGATTTCGACTATATTGGGATCAAGGCCGGGCTGACAAGCGCCCGGCGTAATCAAGAGATTAACATGCGTTTACGGTTCCTCGCCCTTTTGGCGGCCTTGTTTTTGCTCTCCGCGTTCTCGACCGGCGCGCGCGCCGTGACCTCGGGGTGGGACAAAACGGACCATACGGCCGTCCGCCTGATCAGCGCGTCGTCCGCGACGGGCGGGGATGGCGAGTTGACGCTCGGCCTCCACTTCAAGATGGCGGACGGCTGGAAGATCTACTGGCGCTCTCCCGGCGACGCCGGTTTCCCCCCGCAGCCCATTTGGGAAGGGTCCCGCAATTTAAGCAAGGCGGACTTGAAATGGCCGGCGCCGGAGCGTTTCTCGATCTTTGATCTGGAGACGCTGGGCTACAAGGAGGAGGTCGTCTTCCCCATCGAGGTCTCTGTCAAGGATCCCCTGAAACCGCTGCTTCTCGACCTCAAGGTTCCCTATTTGACGTGCGCGGATATCTGCATTCCCTACACGGCGCGGCTGTCTCTGGACCTGCCGTCCGGTCCCGCGGACGTGACGGAAGAAGCCAGGCTGATCGACGCGTTTCTCGCCCAGGTGCCGCCAACGGAAGGTTCCGGTCTGGCGGTTCATGACGCGGCGGAATTCCGCATCGACGCGACCGCCGCCGATGAGGGCGGAACCGGGGATGTCGCCAAAGCGACCTTGGTGGCGTTCACCGACGCGGCCTTCGGGCGGCCGGATATCTATCTGGAAGGCTCTGAAGGGCTGACTTTCGGCAAACCCCGGATTTCGCTCGCGGACGCGGGCCGGAAGGCGGTCATCCGCGTCGATATCCACGGCCTGAAATACTTCAAGAAGCTGTCCGGCAAGGACGGCCTCGAAAACGAAGTCCTGGTCGCCACCTTGATCGACGGGGACCGGTCCCTTGAGGCGCGGGTCAACCTGGAGCCCGAAGGCCAGGGGAACCTGCCCTTGGGCGTCTCCAGCGCTGGAGAGGGCGCCTTGCCGCGGACAGCGCCCGGCGCCGAAACGCCGGCCTCGCTCACGGCCATTCTCCTGCTCGCCGTTCTGGGCGGTTTGATCCTGAACCTGATGCCTTGCGTGTTGCCGGTTCTGTCCCTGAAAATCCTGAAACTTGCGAGCCACGGCGGCGCGGAACCGCGCGCCGTCCGCCTTGGTTTCCTCGCCGCGAGCGCCGGTATTTTCGCGGCGTTCATGGGGCTGGCCGCCGCGCTGGCCGCCTTAAAGTCCGCCGGCGCCGGAATTGGGTGGGGTATCCAGTTCCAGCAGCCGTGGTTCCTGGCCGTTCTCGCTGTCATCATGACGGTGTTCGCCTGCAACCTGTTTGGCTTCTTCGAAATCCGCATACCGGGCATGGCGTCGGACCTGGACGCCAAAGCGGCGGGGAAATCCGGCATGACCGGTCACTTCCTGCAAGGCATGTTGGCGACCATTTTGGCGACGCCATGTTCCGCGCCGTTCCTGGGCGCCGCCGTCGGTTTCGCCCTGGCGGGATCGACATTCGACATCATTGCGGTGTTCGCAGGCCTGGCGCTGGGCCTGTCGCTTCCCTATCTAGGCGTCGCGGCGTATCCGAAGGCCGCCGCCGCGCTCCCCAAACCGGGTCCCTGGATGACATGGTTGAAAAAAATCCTGGGGCTCGCCCTCGCCACGACGGCCGTCTGGCTGGTCACCGTCATCAAAGGGGCGGCCGGAGACACAGCCGCCACCGCTGCGGCCGCCGCCTTGCTCGCCATTGCGGCGCTTTTGGGCCTTGGCCGTAACAAACTGGAAGGCCGCGCGGTCTTCACCGCCGGCACGGCCGTTCTCGCCCTGGCCGCTGTTTTGGGCGCGGAGCGTCTGGCGTCTGCAGACGGCGGCGCGGCGTCTGCCGAAATCGCCGAAACACGGGGCCGGCACTGGCAAGCTTTCGACGCGGCCGCCATCCCGGCCCTTGTCGCGGATGGAAAGACAGTCATCGTCGATGTGACGGCTGATTGGTGCATCACCTGTCAAGTGAACAAGAAACTGGTGCTGGACGCGGAACCGGTCGCATTGATGATCGCCGATGAAAACGTGATCGCCATGGTCGCGGACTGGACCCGCCCGGACCCGTCAATTTCCGACTATCTGAAGTCCTTTGGACGCTATGGCATCCCGTTCAACGTGGTTTACGGCAAGAACGCGCCGCACGGCGCGCCGCTGCCCGAACTGCTGACGGCGGATGCGGTGACGGCGGCGTTCTTGGAAGCGGCGGGCGGCGGCGTCCTCGCCCGGCGTTAAGGCCGCCCACACCGCCGGCGCGCGCTTTTCACTGGACTCACGCCCACATCTGGCTATTTCTTGCGCTGCCTCTGACAAGGTTGAGCGCCAGGCGCCATCCCGCCCACATGGAAGGCCCCGGCCATTCCGCGATTTACCCGGTATCTGAAAGGAAACAGCCATGACCATCGCCGCCGGTGATAAAATTCCCGCCGCCACCCTGTTCAAGATGACCGGCGAAGGCCCCGCCGCCGTCACCACCGATGAAATTTTCGGCGCCAAGAAAGTCGTCATGTTCGGCGTTCCGGGCGCGTTCACGCCTACCTGTTCCGCGAAACATCTGCCGGGCTTTATCGAAAAAGCGTCCGGCCTGAAAGCCAAGGGCGTTGACGACGTTGTCTGTGTCTCCGTCAACGACGTATTCGTCATGGACGCCTGGTCCAAGGATCAAGGCGCCGGCGGCGCCGTGCTGCTGGTCGCCGACGGCTCCGCCGACTTCACCAAGGCCGCCGGCCTGGAACTGGACCTGACGGCTCGCGGCCTTGGGCTGCGTTGTCAACGCTTCGCCCTGGTCGCCGAGAACAGTGTCGTCAAATCATTGGAAATCGACGACGCCGGCGCGTTCGAAAAGACCAGCGCCGAGGCGGTCATGAACTGGCTCTAGGCCTTGTCCCCGATTTCCGCACGGGGCTTCCGCGCGCATGAGGAGCCCCGTCCCCCTAATCGAGACGTGTATTCATGGGGTTTCTGACAGCCGGATTTCTGTTGCTGTTCGCCGTCTGGTGCGTCTTCTGGGGCAAGGACCGGTTCGGTTTCGTGACCTTTTACCGGCTCGCCCATCATGAAATCACAGCGAGGCTGTTCATCGTCGCCGTGGGCCTGATCGTCGCCGGGTTTTTCCTCGGCGGCGCGGACATCCTGGAAGCGATGGGCGTCGAACTCCGCACCACACGGCCCGGCCATTTCGAACAATAACCCGCGTCACCCCTCAAACATGGTCAACCCTCAAACGCGCCCGCCGCTTCCGACGCGCCCCGGCGCGCCAATTCGTCGGCCCGTTCGTTCCCTTCATGACCGGCGTGGCCCTTAACCCAGCGCCATTCGACGTCATGGCTTTGAGCAATCTCGTCCAGCGCTCGCCACAGGTCCGCGTTCTTTACGGGCTTCCTCGCCGCAGTCTTCCAGCCGTTTCGCTTCCAGCCGTGAATCCATTGGGTAACGCCGTCCCGCACATAAGTGCTGTCTGTATAGAGCACGACGCGGCTTTGGCGCTTTAGCGCCCGCAGTCCCTTGATCGCCGCCATAAGCTCCATGCGGTTGTTCGTGGTTTCCGGCTCGCCGCCGAACAATTCTTTTTCATTGCCCCGCCAGCACAAAATGACGCCCCAGCCGCCGGGTCCAGGATTGCCCGAACATGCGCCGTCGGTGAAAATCTCAACCAGATTTTGATCCGCCGTCATCGCGTTTATTCATCCAATCCGTACGCGCCGGGCCCGGCGGCGCGGGCGTGGAAGCGCAACCTGGCGGCGTATTCCAGCGGGTCCTTGCGGACAACCAAGGCGCCGGCGGGCGTGTTCATCCAGTCGTGGGCGCGGGTGACAAGAAAGCGCATGGCGGCGCCCTTGGCTAGAACAGGAAGCGCCGCGCGCTCCGCGTCCTCCAATTTTCTGACTTTTTCGTACCCCTTCAAAAGCCCGCGCGCTTTGGCGGCATTGAAGCTCATATCCGCCTCAAAGCACCAAGCGTTCAAACAGACCGCCACGTCATAGGCCAGGAAATCCCAGCAGGCAAAATAGAAGTCGATGAGCCCCGAGAGACACCTCCCCCGGAAAAAGACATTATCGGGGAACAGGTCCGCGTGAATCACGCCTTGGGGCAGGCCGGCCGGCCATTGGCGTTCCAAATCATCCAGGGAACGACTCATCTCGTCCCGAAGCCCGGCCCTGATATCATTCATGGCCGCCCCGGTTTTCTCCGCCAACGCCCGCCAGCCCGCCACCGACAAATTATTGTCCCGGGTCAACGGGAAATCGGCGGCACCCATGTGCATCTCCGCCAGCGCCCGTCCCACTTCCGCGCAATGCTCCGGCGACACGCGCCGGGGCCAAAGACCGGGAAGAAACCCGATGATAGCCGCGGGGCGGTCCCTCAACTGGTTCAAAACTTCCCCGTCACGCCTGGGAACCGCGCGGGGACAGGGCTGCCCCTTGTCAGCCAGGTGTCTCATTAATTCAAGGAAGAACGGTAGATCATCCAGCGAGACACGTTTTTCATAAAGTGTGAGAACATACGTTCCCCGCTCGGTAAGGAGTTGAAAATTCGAATTCTCAACGCCGTCGGCAATCCCGTTCAAGGACAACGGCTCACCCAGATCGTAATCTTTCAGGAAGCGCGCAAGGTCTGTGCCGGAAACTTCCGTGTAAACCGCCATGTCAGTTTCTCTATTGATGTTCGCGGGCTGCGGAGTAATCCTGGCTTCACCGCGATGAAGCGAGATTGAAGGCCCAAGGATAAAACCTGTGCTGACAATGCCAAGACTAAACCCTTTGGTTCTGGCCATGAGCTTTTTGCTCGCCGGTTTTTCAACTGCGGCGTCTCAAGCCGCTGGCCGGGATGGCCTTGATCGTCAATCCCCCGAGCGGTTCGACCGTATCGTCGCCGGAAAACTGGTTGAGCGGATTCAGCAGTCGCTTTCGGAACTTGGCTATTACCTGGGTCCCATAAGCGGGGTCGGCGACTCTTCTCTGGAAGCGGCCATCCGTCTCTATCAAGAGGAGTCCGACCTTCCCATCGACGGACAGCCCAGTGTGCGGCTGGCCGGTCATTTGGCGCAAAGCGTCAAGATGGCGGCTTTGGTTGAACGGCTGACGAAAAGCCGTAAACAGGGCGAGGCGGAGGCCCGGGCGCGGTTGCTGAGCAACCCGCTTACCCGTGACCTTGTAACCCGCTTGAACCAACCCGAAGCACCCTCCGAAACCGCCCCGGACTCCGCTCTCGCGCCAATTCCGCGGTCTTGTTTGGCGTTTCCCATGCCCGAATGCCTGCTTAAGATAGCCGCCGCCGACGCTCGGTTGATTGAAAAACAGGACCAGCGCGATTGGGCGCTTGGCGAACTTCTCATCGCGCAAACCCATGCGGGCTTAAACGACGACGCCCTGCTATCGACCAGACGAATCCGCGATCCGCGCCTGATCATGGCCGCGCTCCGCGACATCGCCAAAACACAAGCCCAGGCGGGCCTTGGAGAGGACGCCCTGTTCGCCGCGGAGATTATTCCCGACACGGCGAAACAAATGGAAGCCCTGGTCACCATCGCTGACGCTCAAACGTCGAAGGACGATAAGGAAACCGCAATGCGGACCACCGAGTTGCTCTCCAGCATGTTGCGCCGGGTCGAAGAGCCCATGATAAAGGTCACGTTCGAAACCAAGGTCGCCATTTTGTTGAATAGGCTGGGCGCCCTGGCCGGATCCAAGGCGGCGCTGGAAGCGGCCGAACAGACGGCGCGAAAAAAACTGTCGGGCGCCCGGCTCAACACGGGCCTCCGTCTCATCGCCAACGCATTGGCCGAGACGGGCGATCCGGATCACGCTTTGAGGATTCTGAAAGATGTGCCGCCGGGCGCGGACCAGATATCGGTCAAACTGAGCGCCGCGACGGCGCAGGCGCGTAGAGGCCGGCTTGAACAGGCGCGGGAGACCATCGGCAGCATTCAACGGCCCCGGTTCGAGCTGCTGGGTCTCGCCAGGCTTGCCAGCGCGTATATGAAACGCGGGCGTTTCGAGGAGGCTCGCGTGTTGCTGGACGAAGCCTTGAAAAAATCGAATCTTGTCAAGGCGCCCTACGCACGCTCATACGCCATTTCCCGGATTGTCCGGGTGTTGGCGGACTGGGCCCGTTTGCAAGAAGAACGCGAGGCGGCGTATGCGGAGGTCATCAAGGTCACGGCCATGGTCGAAAACGCACGGCTTCGCGCCGAGGTGTTATACGAACTGACCGATAGCTTGAAAGCTGGGGACACGCCCGGCGACATTGTCGATTATTTCGCGAACGCCGCGCGGTCTGCGGCCAAATCGGTTGAAAGCTCTTTGAATTACGTCTGGATGCATTCCGAGTTGGCCGAACATCGGGCGATGGAGGGAGACGCGGCGCGGGCCTGGGAAGCCATTGGCCGGGCCATGGAGCGTTTGCAGACCATGATTGACCCCTGGGCCCGGTCCCGCGCGCTCAGCAAGCTCGCCCTGACCCTGAGCAGGGCCGCGGCGGACTTGCCGGAACAGTAATCCGCAGCGGCTGGATACGAACCTGTGAACGGACGTATCGCCAGCGCCCTTGCGGGGCGCGGGATAGGCTTCTAGATTGCGGTCACCAGTACTGAAAACCGTGAACATAAAGAGTGAGAGAGCGGAATGAGCGCCGATTTTACGCCTGAATGCCCCCAGAAAGAGCCTTACGCCGTCGAAGTGGAAAGCGGCAGGAAATATTTTTGGTGCGCTTGTGGTAAAAGCGCCAAACAACCGTTCTGCGACGGCAGTCACGCCGGAACCGGGATGGAACCCGAAATGTATGAGGCGAATGCGTCCAAAACCGTCTATTTTTGTGGTTGCAAGATAACGGGGAACGCGCCGCTTTGCGACGGCAGTCACAGCAAACTTTAGACCCTGCGCATGTCCGCCGCCCGTAAAATCCGCAGTTTCACCGCAGCCGCCGGCCTGCCCCTGATGCTGGCCGCCTGCGAAGGCGCGGTGGGTGACGCCTTCAAGGACTTCAGCCAAGGGGCGGTAAAACTGCCCTGCCCGCGCGTCGCCGTCTTGAAGGACTCGGATAAACGGGTGCAGTTCGCAGAAGGCCCCGGCCGCTATATCCTGGACGTGGACAACGAAGTCTTGATTGAGGAAATCAAGCAACTCTGCCGATCAAATATTCAACGAACAACGCGAGCCGGGAGTCAGGAACTCCTGATTCGTGTCTTCTTCACCTCGACCCGCGGGCCCGCGAATCGCAGTAAGTTCGCGGAATTCGAATACTTCATCGCCGTAACGGGCAAATCGGGTAAGGTGCTTTATCGCGAGGCTTTTACCGCCAGCGCCGATTTTTCCGGTAATGAAACGCGTGTCCTCGTTCCAGGCACGCGGGTATTGTTGGAAGTCCCCATCAAGGCGGGACAAACCGGGCGAAACTTCCGCGTTTATGTCGGTCTCAAGCTCACGCGGGAAGAGTTGGCTTATAATCGCGAACTCCGTTTGAAAGAACAGACAGACGGCCGGAACGCGGCTCGGTGACAAAAAAGCGCCGCGACGCTGTTGACCATAGCGCCCCGTCCCCTCACAATCAAACATCACTCATACGATGGCTGCGGAAGAGACCGCAAGGCATCCCGCCGCCGCGGCGCCGAAGGAGCAACGAACCCCGGAAACTCTCAGGCACCCGGACCGCAGCCGGATGAGGCTCTGGAAAAAGGCGAGCGCCTGAAAGGGCCGCGCCGCACCGAAGAAGTAAGATCCCGCAGTTTCTCTTACGGGTTCGAATCTTTCAGGTTCCGAGACAGAGGGGGTGACGCGCCGGGCGTTCGTGTCCGGGCCGCCGCCGATGGAAGGATGAGCCGCTGATGGGTGAGAGGGCCTTACTATCGACACCGCTTGACGCATTGCATCGAAGCTTGGGCGCCAAGATGGCGCCTTTCGCCGGCTACGACATGCCTGTTCATTATGAAGCCGGCGTGCTTAGGGAACACTTGCATACCAGGAACGCATGCGGCCTGTTCGACGTGTCGCATATGGGCCAGGTGTGGTTGAACGGCCCCGATGGCATCGCGGCCCTGGAGACGTTGATCCCCGCCGACCTCCAGAATCTCGCGGGCGGGCGGCTGGTCTATACGATGCTGACCAATGACCAGGGCGGCATCTTGGACGACCTGCTCGTCACTCAAGAAGCCGGCGATCTGTTCATGGTCCTTAACGCGGCGCGGAAAGAGGCCAACCTCGCTTATATTCAGGCGCGGATCGGAGACCGGGTAGGGATTCAACATCTTCGTGACCAGGCTCTCATCGCGATCCAGGGTCCCAAAGCGGCGAACGTCATCGACCGCTTCCTGCCAACGTGCAAGCACATGGTCTTTATGACCAGCACCAGGACCCATTTCAACGACGTTCCCTGCTTTGTCACCCGATCCGGCTATGCGGGCGAGGACGGCTTCGAAGTCTCTCTTCCTGCGGACGCGGCGGAGAACTTCGTCGAATTGCTGTTGGGCGAGGAAGAAGTGGAGATGGCCGGACTGGGCGCCAGAGACTCGCTTCGGCTGGAAGCGGGTTTGTGCCTTTACGGCCAGGACATAGACGAGACGACGACGCCGATTGAAGCGGGCCTTGGCTGGACGATCCCGAAGCGACGGCGCGAGGAGGGCGGTTTTCCAGGCGCGGGCGTCATCCTAAGCCAACTGAAAAACGGACCCTCGCGCCGTCTCAAGGGCATCCGCGCCGAGGGTAAGGCGCCCGCCCGGGCGGGAACGGACGTCACGGACAAGGACGGCCGCGTCATCGGCCGGATCACCAGTGGCGGATTCGGTCCGACGCTGAAGGGGCCCGTGGCCATGGGTTATGTGGAAAGCGCCCATGCCAAGGACGGCGCGCTGGTCGATCTGATGGTGCGGGGCAAGGCCATGCCCGCCCGTGTCGCCGATCTGCCCTTCATCAAAAAGCGATACGTCAAAAACTGACAATTTACCGGGAGATTTCTGATGACCACCTACTACACCAAGGAACATGAATGGGTTCGGGGAGAGGGCGGAATTTTCGCCGTCGGAATCACCAGGTACGCGCAAGAGCAACTGGGCGACGTTGTTTTCGTTGAAACGCCGGAACCGGGCGCGAAAGTCGAGGTGGGCGACGACGCCGGCGTGGTCGAGAGCGTGAAGGCCGCCAGCGAAATTTACGCGCCCATTGACGGTGAAATCGTCGAAGGCAACGAGAGCCTCGCTGAAAACCCGTCCCTGGTCAACTCGGATCCTGAGGGTGAGGGTTGGTTCTTCAAGATCAAACCAGCCGCCCCGGACGCCCTTGGCGACTTGATGGATGAGACAGCCTACAAGGCCTATATAGAGGAACTGGGGTGATGCGGCCTGGCCTTCGATCCCTTGCCCCCGAGGGTGATTTCATCGGCCGCCATATCGGCCTGAGCGAGGCCGATGAAACCGAAATGCTGACCTCCCTTGGTTTGGACAGTTTGGACGAATTGACGGAGAAGACCGTCCCCTCCGCCATTCGCGACGACGCCATCGGCAAAACCAGACCGCTTACCGAGGAATCGGCGATCGCCCGGCTCCGCGCCATGGCGCGCCGCAACGTCAAGGCGCGTTCATTTATCGGTATGGGCTATCACGGCACGGTCACACCGCCGGTCATTCTGCGCAATGTGTTGGAGAATCCGGGTTGGTACACGGCTTATACGCCCTATCAAGCGGAGATCAGCCAGGGCCGCATGGAAGCGTTGTTGAATTATCAGCAGATGGTGATCGACCTGACGGGGATGGAAATCGCCAATGCGTCCCTTCTGGATGAGGCGACGGCGGCGGCCGAGGCGGTCACCTTCATGCGGCGGGTGGGCAAACATAAAGGCGAGGCCGTATTCGTAGACGGCAACTGTCACCCGCAGACCATCGCCGTCATTCAAACCCGCTGCGAGCCGCTGGCCATTCCCATGGTTGTCGGCGATCCGTTCAAGGACCTGGACCCGGCGGTCTGCTTTGGTTGTGTTCTGCAATATCCGGGAACGGACGGCGCCGCGCCGGATTTCTCGTCCGTCGTCGAAGACGTCCACGCCGCCAGAGGACTGGTCACCGTCGCGGCGGACCCGCTTTCGCTCGTCTTGCTGACGCCCCCCGGTGAATGGGGCGCGGACGTGGTGGTGGGGACCACTCAGCGCTTTGGGGTGCCCATGGGACTCGGCGGTCCGCACGCGGCCTATTTCGCCACCCGTGACGCCTTTAAGCGTCAGATGCCGGGACGGCTTATCGGGTTGTCGGTGGACAGCCGGGGCAAGCCCGCCCTCCGCATGGCGCTGCAAACCCGCGAGCAACATATCCGCCGCGAGAAAGCCACCAGCAACATTTGCACGGCCCAGGTCCTGCTCGCCAATATCGCGGGTTTTTACGCCGTCTATCATGGACCGGATGGATTGACGAGGATCGCCAGGCGGGTGCACCGGTTAACGGCGCTGTTGGCGGCGGGCCTCAGGGACCGGGGCGTGGATTTATTGAACGGCGCCTTCTTCGACACGGTCACGATCCGCATGGAAGACGCGCCGGCCCGCGTTCTGGAAGCCACGAAACACGGCTATAACCTGCGTCTAACAGAGACTGGCCGCATCGGCGTCACCTGCGACGAGACGACGACCGCCAGCGACATAGACACGCTTCTGGGCTTTTTCGGCGAAGGGCCGGACACCGCCTCTCTCGACGCCACGGTGGAGGACGCCCTGCCTGCGGGCCTGGTCCGCAAGTCGCCGTTCCTCACCCATCCGGTGTTCCATATGTATCGCTCGGAAACGGCGATGATGCGCTATCTCCGGCATTTGGAAGGCAAGGATTTGGCGCTCAATCAGGCGATGATTCCGCTCGGGTCCTGCACCATGAAGCTGAACGCGGCGGCCGAGATGATCCCCATCACCTTCCCCGGTTTCAGCGGCGTTCATCCGTTCGCGCCCCAGGATCAGACCCTGGGCTACAAGGAATTGATCGACGACCTGGAAGCCAGGCTCCGCCGGATCACGGGATTCCACGCCATTTCGTTCCAACCCAATGCGGGCAGTCAGGGGGAATACGCGGGGCTCCTTTGTATCCGGGCTTACCTGAAGGCCAGGGGGGAGACGAACCGGACCATTTGCCTGATCCCCTCATCGGCTCACGGCACCAACCCGGCGAGCGCGGTGATGGCGGGGATGAGGGTCGTCGTCGTCTCGTGCGACGAGGCGGGCAACGTGGATATGGAAGACTTGGCGGCCAAAATCGGCGCACACCGTGAAACGTTGGCCGCCCTGATGGTGACCTATCCCTCGACCCATGGCGTCTTTGAGGAAACCATTGGCGAGATTTGCGGCCAGGTTCATGCGGCGGGCGGCCAGGTCTATATGGACGGCGCGAACCTCCAGGCCATGGTGGAGCTTTGCCGTCCCGGCCAATTCGGCCCCGACGTCGCGCACATGAACCTGCACAAAACTTTCTGCATTCCCCATGGCGGCGGCGGTCCGGGCGTTGGTCCCATTGGGGTGGCGAAACATTTGGCGCCTTACTTGCCGAACCATCCCCTGCGCGGCGACGCCGGTCCGGAAACGGGACTGGGCGCTGTGGCGGCGGCCCCCTGGGGTTCCGCATCAATCCTGCCCATCAGTTGGGCCTATATCGCCATGATGGGCGACGCGGGCCTCAGGCGCGCGACCCAGGTCTCGATTCTCAGCGCCAATTATATCGCGCATAGGCTGAAGGACTATTATCCGACGCTTTACAAGGGCCGGAACGGTCTGGTGGCCCACGAATGCATCCTGGACACCCGTGTGCTGAGGGACAGCCACGGCGTCACGGTGGACGACGTAGCCAAGCGCTTGATCGATTACGGCTTTCACGCGCCCACCATGTCCTGGCCCGTCGCCGGCACGCTGATGGTGGAGCCGACGGAGTCAGAGCCCAAGGCGGAACTCGACCGGTTCTGCGACGCGATGATCTCCATCGCCAAAGAAGCCGCCAAGGTGGGCGCCGGCGACTGGCCCGCCGACGACAACCCGCTGGTCAACAGTCCGCATCCGGCGGATCAGGTTACAGCCGATGATTGGGACCACGCCTACTCTCGCGAGGTGGCCGCTTACCCTGCGGCGGCGCTTCGCCAGGCTAAATTCTGGGCGCCCGTGGGCCGGGTTGATAACGCCGCCGGCGACCGCAACGTCGTCTGCGCCTGCCCGCCGTTGGAAGTTTATCAGGACGCGGCGGAATAGCGTTCTCCGCCGCCTTTGAAGCTGTCCATGACATGCTCCGCGAACACCTTGACCACCGGATCGGGGCCGGAACGCACCGATAGTTTGAGCTGATAACCGCCCATCTCCGGCAAGCCTTCCCGTGGTCCGATACGCTCATAGCCCGGCTGCAACAAGCTGGCGGGCAGGGGCGCCACCGCCAAATCCGCCAGCAGCGCCGCCATCTGTCCTTGGCAATTCTCGCAGGTATAGGCGATACGGTAATCCCGGCCGCTGACGTCCAGCGCCCTTAGGGCCGACGCCCGCCAAGAACAGGTGTTGTCCGCAAGCGCCAGCGGCAGACGCGGTTCGTCCTTCGCCGTGCCTCCTTGCAAACCAACCCAGATCAAGGGTTCGGACAGAAGTTGGGCGGCCCCCGCCGGACCGGGCGCGTCCGGCGTCGCGGTAATGAGGCACAGGTCCAATTCGCCCGCATCCATCAGGCTCAACAACGAGACGGTCGTCGATAACTTCACTTCCACTTCGACCGACAGGTGGGTCTTGGCGAATCGGGCCAGAATCCGGGGCAGGAAGCGCGTGCCAAAATCGTCCGGCGCGCCGAACCGGATTTTGCCTTCCAGGGGCGGCGCGCGGAACCGGGACATGGCCTCTTCGTTGATGCGGAGCATCTGGCGGCCATGGCTCAGCAGCGCTTCGCCGTCCGGCGTAACGCGGGGATGACATGAGAACCGATGGGCGCTGACGGCGCCGGACATCGCCGGGCGGCGATGTCCGCTTGAGACGGACAGGAACGCCGGATACCATGGCGGCCATGGAACGGCGGTATGTCACGGTCGACGTCTTCGCCGCTCAGCCCTTCGGCGGCAATCCGCTCGCCGTGGTGCTGGATGCGGAAGACCTGACGACGGAACGGATGCGGGCGATCACCCGGGAATTCCACTATTCGGAAACGGCCTTCGTCCTGCCCCCGAAAGATCCGGCCAACACCGCCGGACTCCGGATATTCACGCCGGCCCGCGAATTGCCTTTCGCGGGCCATCCAAATATCGGCGCGTCCCATGTTCTAGCCAGCCGGGGCGAGGTGTTCGGTAAACCGCTCACCAATGAAATCCGTTTCGAGGAAAAAGCCGGTTTGGTCGTCATTTCCGTCGGTCGTGACGACCTGGGGACGGTGACGTCGACGGAATTGACAGCTCCCGCGCCCTTTCATTTGGGAGCCAAAGCCGATGTCGACGAAGTGGCCGCCTCCGCCGGGTTGACCGCAGGAGATATACTGACCGGCGCGCACCCGCCTGTCGTCGCGTCAGTGGGCCTGGAGGTTTTGATCACCGAACTCGGCTCGATGGACGCCCTCAAGAAGGCGAAACCTCTGCCCGCCCCCGAACTCACGCGCAAAACCTCGCCGGAGCGCTATTTTTATGTCCGAACCGGCGGCGGCGGCGTTTCGGCCCGCATGTTCGCGCCTGACATAGGCATGCCGGAGGACCCGGCGACCGGCGCGGCGGCGGCCGCTCTCTGCGGCTTGATGGGTCATCTCTCCCGAATGGACGGCGCCGCCGTTTATCAAATTGCCCAGGGGGCGGAGATGGGCCGTCCCAGTCTGATTGAAGGCGGCGTGGACGTCGCCGGCGGAGCTGTCTCCGCCGTTCGCGTCAAGGGCGCGTCCGTTCCGGTGATGCGGGGCGTTTTGAGCGTTTAGGCGCTTCTCAACCAAGGGAAAGCCGGTTATCTCTTCCCCGTGATCAAAATCCACGGGGAAACGCCATGCCGCTCGGACAAGTCCAGGCCATCGTTTTCGACACCTTTGGGACCGTGGCGGATTGGCGTGGCTCGATTACCCGTCAAGGCGAGGCCCTAGCCAGGAAAAAAGGTGTCGAGGGCGTCGATTGGGAAGCCTTCGCGCGCGCGTGGCGCGCCGGCTATCGTCCCGGCGTGGCGCGTGTGACGTCCGGCGGGCGGGACTGGACGCCGGTCGATGTCATTCACCGCGAAAGACTCGAGGAAATCCTGCCGGAATTCGGCCTGGGCGACGCCTTCAGCGAGGCGGAGAAAGCCGACATCAATAAATTCTGGCACCGTCTGGACCCTTGGCCCGACAGCATTCCGGGCCTGCTTCGGATCAGGAAGAAATTCATCATCGCGCCTCTGTCGAACGGCTCATTGATGTTGCTGACCACCATGGCGAAGCGGGCGGGCATTCCCTGGGACTGTATTTTCTCAAGCGACATGCACAAGGCCTACAAACGTGATCCGAAGGTTTACCGGAATGCGTGCCGCCTGCTTGGACTGGAACCGCGCCAGGTGATGATGGGCGCGGCCCACAACGACGACTTGGCGGCGGCGCGGGAACAAGGCATGCGGACCTGTTACGTCAATCGGCCGACCGAGTACGGCGTCGATCAAAAGGTTGATTTCGAAGCGACCGGCGATTGGGATTTCGTCGCCGGCAGCTTCGTCGATCTGGCCGATCAGATGGGGTGCCCGCCGTGAGCATGGACGACGGAGAAGCCGCCGATATCGCGCTAAAGCGGCTGCTGGGCAACGAGTCCGGCGCGGAATACGAATTGGACCTCAAGGGACTGGATCAAGCTCACGGAGTGGAGTCCGTCCGTCAGATGCTGGAGAAAAGCCGGTTTCGCAAACCCCGCTCCATCCGGATCGTTTTGGACCCGCCCGGCCGGGATGGCGAAGAAACCCTGTTCCAACCGGTGGGCCGTATGCTGCTGGATGCGAAAAAGTCGGGTGTGCTGGACAACCTGACCCCGCTGCCGGTGAACGCCGGACTGGGCTTTTTCCTGATAACGGCGGGGAAGCGGGATGCGGCGCCGGGCGAGTAGGACGCGGGATCAGAGGAAGCCCTCGCCGCCGTCGTCGTCCGTTGGCATATCCGCCATCCCGCCGAACAGGCTCTCCATGTAATCGAGTTCCTTCCTGCGGCCCCGGCGGCTCATCAGTTTCTTCTGCGCGCCTTCCGGGAAGTCGATGAACGAGACCACTCCCTTGTCCATCAGGATGTCGATCAAATCCTCGGTGACACGGGCAAGTTCTAGGTCCGATTTGGCCCATTCATCCATAGCCAACCCTTCCGGCGCATTGCGCTGGACGAACTCCGCCAACGCCGGATCATCTGCGGTGATTTCCGCAGAACCTTGAACCGGGTCCTCGAAAACCGCCCGCACGCGCCCGCGACCGTCTTTCACGGCGTAAACCATGGATATTTTCCTCCGCACCAACCGGAGCGTTTCCCGTAATGAAATGAAAGTTTAGCCGAAAAGTCCCGCGATTTCCAAAAGACCGGCCGTCACACCCGCCGTAAACGGATCATCCGGGCCCGGTTTCGAATACCTTCTTGGTCATTGACACTGGGCCCGGATGGATCGGACGGACGAAACTGAAGTCACGAGGCGGCCGCGGATTAGTTGGGCGGCGGCCCCAACATTTGATCGGCGGTCTGCACCACCTTGGAATTCATCTGATAGGCGCGCATGGCGGCCACCATCAGCGAAATCTCGACAATGGGATTGACGTTGGAGTTCTCGACGAATCCCTGCTTGATGACGCCAAATCCCTGTGTTCCCGGAATACCAACCAATGGCGGGCCGGAACGCTCGGTTTCCGTGAACAGGTTACCGCCGAGGGGGTCTAAGCCAGACTGATTGGTGAAGCGCGCCAATTGCACTTGACCGATCACGGTGGGGGCCGGGCCGTTTCCGACAAGGGCCGACACTTCGCCTGATTGGTTGACGGTGATCCGCCGCGCGTCGTTTGGAAGGTTGACGCCGGAAGCCAGGCGATAACCGTCTTGCGTCACAATAGCGCCGTCTTCGGCCCTTTGCAAAGACCCCGATCGCGTGTAAGCCGTGTCGCCGTTTGGCAGGATGACAGGCAAATACCCCTCGCCGCTGATCGCCAAATCCAGCGAATTGCCGGTCGCTTCCAAATTGCCCTGTTCGACAATCCGATAGACGCTGGCCGCGGCGACGCCGTTGCCCAGCGCGATACCCGCAGGAACCTCTCCCCGGGCGCGCGACGAGAAATTGCCGGGGCGTTCCGAATTGGAATAAACCAGATCCGCGAAAGCCGCTCTCCGTCTTTGGAAACCGGTCGTGTCCATATTCGCCAGATTGTTGGCGATGATGTCAATGCGCGTTTCTTGCGCCGCCATCCCGAGGGCGGCGATACCCAATGGGTTAGTCATTTTCCCGTTCCTTATCGGTTCGCTGTTTGCCGGGTTATTCCGGTCTTGATCCGCCTGTTCACCTTCAAGTGGCGTGCCAAGGAACAAAGTTGTTTTAATTCAAATGCTTATGAAAAAATCATCTGCGTCCCGCCTTTGAGACGGCAGTTTTTGCCCGGAGGCGGCGGGCAAGAAGTGCCGAAATTTGGTTTCATCCCCAGGCAGTGACGAACACGGAAGAACAGTGCGATAGATAAAGGAAGAACCGGATATGAGATCACGGCCTGGGTGAGGGGGCGTGACCGTGCGGCCGCAAATCTCTTTTAACCAGACAACACCAAGTGATGGAACGCGTACGCTCATGTCTAGGCTGATCCGGTTCTTCCGGTTATGTTACGGTCTCAGCCGTCACATGGATCAGCGCAGATGAAAGAATGTGAAGATCACGCACGCGCCCTCCATATTCAGGTCAACGCCTTCAACGCGAATGGAGACTCCCATGGCCAATCTGATCACTCGTGACCCCGCCGCCATTCACCCCGCGTTCTCCAACTACGCGTTGGGCGCGGAGGTGGCGGAACCGGCCCGCTGGCTGCATATCTCCGGCCAGGTGGGCGTGGACAGGTCCGGCAAACTGGCCTATGGCGCAGAAGCCCAGATGGTTCAGGCCTTCGCCAATATCGGAGAAATCCTCAAGGACGCGGGCATGAGCAAGGAAAACCTGGTGAAGATCACCGTCTATCTCACGCGCCAGGACGATGCGCCGCTTTATCGCGATGTCCGCGATCAAGTACTGACCGGGCACCGCTGCGCATCCACGCTGCTGGTGATCAGCGGGCTCGCCAATCCTGATTGGTTGGTTGAAATCGAGGCGGTCGCGGCGGCCTAGACCGTATCGGCCGGAACTGGTTCAACGTCCGTCACGGCCGTGCGGGCTGTCAATATCCAGGTCGGGACCGGCCGGTATGACGCGCGTCGGGTTGATGGCGCCGTGGCTGTGGTAGTAGTGCCGTTTGATGTGGCGGAAATCGACGGTCTCCTTGACGCCCGGCAGTTGATAGAGTTCTTTCAGATAGCCTTGCAGCGCGGGATAATCCTGAATGCGGCGCCGGTTGCACTTGAAATGACCGACATAAACCGCGTCGAACCGCACCAGCGTCGTGAAGGCGCGGATGTCCGCTTCCGTCACTTGAGCGCCGACCAGATAGCGCTGGCTGGACAACCGCTCCTCCATCCAGTCGAGCCGCACGAACAGCTTATCAAAAGCGTCTTCGTAGGCCTCTTGAGTGGTCGCGAAACCGCACTTGTAAACACCGTTGTTGACGTCGTGGTAAACTAGTTCGTTGACCTCGTCGATCTCGGCGCGGAGCGCTTCCGGATAGTAATCGCCCGTTTTGGCGCCCAGGCGATCAAACGCCGTGTTGAACATGCGGATGATTTCCGAGCTTTCGTTGGAGACAATGGTGTTGGCCTGCTTGTCCCACAGCGCCGGCACCGTCACGCGGCCCGTGTAGTTGGCCCTGGCGGCGGCATAGACTTCGTGAAGGTATTTCGCGCCTTTCACGGCCGGGCCGGAATCGTTCGTGAATTCCCAGCCGTTGGACAGCATGTCCGGACTCACGACGGTGACGCCGATCATGCCTTCCAGGCCCTTGAGCGCCCGGACGATCAGGGTCCGGTGCGCCCAGGGACAGGCCAGCGAGACGTAAAGGTGATAGCGGCCGGTTTCGGCCTTGAAGCCGCCGGCGCCCGAAGCCCCGGCTTCACCGTCCGCCGTTATCCAGTTGCGGAACGACGCGTCTTTCCGGACGAATTTACCGCTTGAGGATTTCGTGTCGTACCATTCGTCCCGCCATTGGCCTTCAACCAGTAATCCCATCGCCGTCTCCCATGAAAGGTTTTTTCTTGTGAAAGGCGTCCCGTATCCTTGAAATGATCCCGCCCCGGTCGGGGTTCAATCGCTGGAAAGACATAAACTGTTTGAAGAAAAAGGATAACCTGGGTGGGGGCCGGCCCGGATAACCGTTTTAGACGCCGATTAACCTCGACCGCCGCCGCCGAGTTCGCCCGGGCGCAGAGCCACCTTTCGTTTGGAGCGGAGTTTCTGGTGGAAGTCGTTGCGCAAGATGGCCGTGCTTGATTTGGAAAAATCAACCGCGCGGTTCGAAACGGGGTAGCGCGCCTTGTTGGACAACGGTGGACGGTCGTGGACAAAAATACGGTAGAGTTCTCGCCTCGGACGCGGAGGATCGTTCATGTGCATGAGCACCATTCGAAACAGGCTGTCCGCGACGCGTCCGGAGGTATCCGGAAAGGCGCCGAATAAAGCGCGATAGCGCTTCGGGAAAAATCTGGCGTCGATTCATGGGTTTCCAAGAGGTTTGATCCGTCATTCCCGCATTCTCATTTCGTCATCCCCGCGCCCTTACTCCGTCATTTCCGTACGGGGTCGTCATATAGACCCCACCCACACGGGGCCTGTTCATACGGGGATCGCGCCGGATTGTTCAAAGCGCGCGTCACAGGGCGCGTCATAGGGCGCGTTATCAGGGCGTTACCGGGGGGCGAGGCGGACGCCCCGGGGCCGTCACCTCCTCTGGCGGACGGCGCGGCCAGGACGGACCGGCTGGCCTCCGGTTACGGTCATTACCGCGCTGATCATTCAAAAGAGCAGGTCATTCAAAAGAACCGGTCATTCAAAAGACGGGCGCGCAAGAGAGCGTGTTCCCATCGACGGGACCGGGGGTTTGCGGGAAACCGCCAAGGGGTTCCGGGGACCCGCCGGGGCCGGGCCCACCAAGGTCAAGGGGACGCCAAGGTCAAGGGGACGCCAAGGTCAAGGGGACGCCAAACACGCTTTCCGCCCCCGCCTCCACATCCGCCTCAAGGAACCCGGGCGGCGATACGGCAATTGCGCTTCTGGCGCGCTGCCGGTAAAGCCGGCGCCCTGCCGGGCCGCCCCGGAGTTAGGCCGCCCCGGGAAAATCCCTCTTGGCTGGGCGTGACTCTTCACGAAATCAATATTAGCGAGAATAGACGATCTTGGTTACTCGTAAACGAGCGTTCCATTTTTGATCAGAGACAAATGACCAAGATCGTTTTTCCATGCCCGGTCTTGTCCACCGGATTTGTGAATAATTCAAGGGTAAACCGCGAACGATGGATGCGTTATATTTAGCGTCCCCGCGCCTGCGCATCGACGACGGCGAAGGCCGACATGTTCAAAATGCCGCGGGTCGTGACGCTGGAGGTCAGGATATGCGCGGGCATGTCGGCGCCGATCAGGATGGGACCGATAGAGCGGCCATTTCCCAGTGATTTCAAAAGGTTGAATGCGGTATTCGCCGCATCCCGGTTCGGGAAGACCAGCAGGTTGGCCTGACCCTTCAGGCGCGAATTGGGGAATTGCTCCAGGCGGATGTTCTCGTTTATGGCCGCGTCGGCCTGCATTTCACCCTCGACTTGCAACTCCGGGTCGGCCTTATGCAGCATCTCCAACGCATGGCGCATCTTCCGCGCGCAGGGCAGGTCGCCCGACCCGAAGCTCGAATGGCTGAGGAGCGCCACGCGGGGTGTTTCACCGAACCGCCGGATGTAGTCGGCCGACATCAGCGTCATCTCGGCCAATTCGTTCGCCGTCGGATTTTCGGTGATCTGGGTGTCGCAGAGGAAGAACGTTCCCTTGGGCAGAAGCAGGACGTTCAGCGCCGAATACTCATGCACGCCAGGTCCTTTGCCAACGATGCCGGTGACGTAACGCAGGTGATAGTCATATCGTCCGACCGTGCCGCAGATCATCGCGTCGGCCTCGCCGCGTTTCAGCATCATGGTGGCGATCACGGTGGTGTTGGTGCGCACAATGGTGCGCGCCGCGTCCGGCGAAACTCCGTCACGCTCCATCAAGGCGTGATATTCCCGCCAATAGTCCTCGTAGCGCGGGTCGTCTTCCGGGTTGCATATCTCGACGTTTTCGCCCAGTTCCAGGCGCAGTCCCAATTGCTCAACCCGCCGTTCAACGACGTCCGGACGGCCGATCAGAATCGGGCGCGCCATACCTTCGTCCAGCAAACCTTGAACGGCGCGCAGCACACGGCGGTCTTCTCCCTCGGCGAAAACCAGGCGTTTCGGAGCGGCCTTGGCCTTGTCGAAAATGGGTTTCATGAGCAGGCCCGATTGGAAGACGAACTCTTCCAATTTGCCGCGATAGGCGTCGAAATCCTGGATGGGGCGTTTGGCGGCGCCGGAGTCCATGGCGGCCTTGGCGACGGCTGACGCGACCTCGACAATGAGCCGCATGTCGAAGGGTTTGGGAAGAATGTACTCTGGTCCAAATCGCAGATCTTCGCCCGCGTAGGCGGAAGCCACCGTTTCAGAACTTTCCGCCATGGCCAGATCGGCGATGGCCTTTACGGCGGCGATCTTCATTTCTTCATTGATTTCAGACGCCCCGCAGTCGAGGGCTCCGCGGAAAATGAACGGGAAGCAGAGCACATTGTTCACCTGGTTCGGATAATCGGACCGGCCTGTGCAGATGACGGCTTCTGAATTGGCGGCGCGGGCTTCGTCCGGGTCAATTTCCGGGTCCGGATTGGCGAGCGCCATGATCAAGGGGCGCTCGGTCATGTCTTTCACCATGTCGCCGGTCAGCACACCGCCCCGGGATAGGCCAAGGAACACGTCGGCGTCCCTTATGACGTCCTTCAGACCGCGCAGATCGGTCTTTTGCGCATAGGCCGCCTTTTGTTCGGTCATCTCTTCCGTCCGGCCCTCGTGGACCAGACCCAGATGATCGACCAGCCAGATGTTTTCGCGCCGTACCCCCATGGAAACCATCAGGTTCAAGCAGGCGATGCCGGCGGCGCCCCCCCCGGTGGAGACCAGTTTGATCCGCGATAACTGCTTGCCCGTGACGCGTAATCCATTCAGCAGCGCCGCGCCGCAAACGATGGCCGTGCCATGCTGGTCGTCATGAAAAACGGGAATGTTCATCCGTTTTTTCAGCGCCTCTTCAATGATGAAGCAGTCCGGCGATTTGATGTCCTCCAGGTTCACCGCGCCAAAGGTGGGCTCCAGCGCCGCGACGATCTCAATGACCTTTTCCGGGTCTTTTTCGTCCAGTTCGATATCAAAGACGTTGATGCCGGCGAATTTTTTGAAGAGAACCGCTTTCCCTTCCATCACGGGTTTGGAAGCTAAGCCGCCAATATCGCCCAAGCCCAGGACAGCCGTTCCGTTGGATATGACGGCGACCAGATTTTGGCGTCCCGTCAGCGTCGCGGCTTCTTCTGGATTTTCCTGGATTTCCGTGCAGGCGTAGGCCACGCCCGGCGAATAGGCCAAGGCCAGGTCGCGCTGGGTGCCGAGCGGCTTGGTTGGAATAATCGCCAGCTTGCCGGGGACCGGGGTGCGGTGGAAGCGGAGCGCGCGTTGTTTCAGGTCGTCTTGCATGAGCTCCTCGGCTATTGTCATGGTGCTTGCGCTTAATCCGTTAAGCGTCTGTGTCTTAAGCCTGTGTCTTACTTAGCTTTTGAGAACCTTTGCAGCAATGGTAATCACGTCCCGCTCGTCAAGCGTCCGGGGAAACGTCCCCCCTGTCGTCGGCCACCGGGGTGTGGCGGGTCACGCGCCGGAGAATACCCTGGCTGGTTTTCGAAAGGCCGCCGAAATGGGCGTTTTCTGGGTGGAATTCGACGTCATGCTGTTGGGAGACGGCACGCCCGTTTTGATCCATGACGAAACGCTTGCCCGGACGACGGACGGCGTCGGCCGCGTGCATGATTTAAACATAGGGCATTTGGACGGCTTGGACGCGGGGTCCTGGTTTTCGCCGGAATTCAAGGGAGAGAGGATTCCGACGCTGGATGAGGCGATGACCGAGTTGGAGCGCTTGGGAATGGGGGCCAATGTGGAAATTAAGCCATCTGTTGGCTTCGAGGATGAAACCGGCGATGTTGTCGCCCAGCGCATATCAAAGAAGTGGCCCGCGACCCTGCCCACGCCGGTGATTTCGAGCTTTTCCGGGCGGGCGCTTCGCGCTTTTCGCGCCAAAGCGCCCGGCGTGGATATGGCGCTGCTCCTCTGGGAAGTGCCGGGGGACTGGCGTGAAAGAGCGGAAATATTGGGCGTCTCGGCTCTTCACTGCTCGCACAAGAAAACAACCGAGGCTCAAATGCGGGCCATGATCGACGCCGGTTATCCGGTCCGTGTCTATACGGTCAATGACGCCGGGACGGCGGACCGGATGAAAGCTTGGGGAGCCAGCACTCTGTTCACGGATTATCCCGACCGCATATGACGCGCGTCTTCTTGCTTATAAAACCAAGCGTTACGCGCTGAATTCATTAGAAATTTGATCTGGGGTTCACATGGGTTAGTATCCGCACGCTGACTGGGTTTTATCGGCGGATCGGTAAAGCCTGACGGATTGCCGAAAAATCGGGACGAAAAATCGGGACGGGCGATGCCAAAAAGTATCTTTCGCTATATTTTTGTCCACTCTTGGCGCGAACAGGCGATGCTGTTCGCGGCCACACTGGTTTATTTGCCGCTCCTTTACTTTACCTTTGAACTGCCAAAGATCATCGTCAACGAAGCGATCGGTGAGGAACCCGATGTGTTTCCGAAAGAGTTGTTCGGCGTTCAGTTCGACCACATCTCCTTCCTGCTGCTGCTCTGCGGCACGTTCTTGACGTTGGTGGTGGTCGCCGGCGGCTTCAAATACATACTGTCGGTCTACAAAGGCGTGCTTGCGGAAATCATGCTCCGCCGCCTGCGCTACGACCTTTACACCCGGGTCCTTCGGTTTCCTCTGGATCACTTACGCAAGATTACCGGCGGTGAAATCGTCGCCATGTCTACGGCGGAAACGGAGCAAATCGGTCGATACATGGGGGTCGCCGTCGCCAATCCGGCGCTTCAAGGCGGCACGCTTCTGACGGCGCTGGGTTTTTTGTTCGCGCAAGATATCTATCTCGGCGCGGCCGCCCTGGTGTTGTTTCCGGTCCAAGCCTATCTGGTTCCCAAGTTCCAAAGAAAGATGAACGAGCAGAGCCGCATGCGGCTCACCAACATGCGCCTCTTCGCCGGCCACGTCAGTGAAACCATTGACGGCGCGAAAGATATCATCGCTCACAACACGATGAACTATGAACTGGCGAAAACATCCGCGCGGCTGGGCGTGCTGTTCCGGATCCGCAAGCGGCTTTATGAGTTGGGCAACACGATTATCTTCCTGAACAACTTCTTCACCCAACTGACGCCGTTTCTGTTTTACGCCATCGGCGGTTATCTGGTGATTGAGGGCGAACTGACAATTGGCGCTCTGCTGGCCGTTATCGCGGCGTACCGCGAGGCCGCGGCCCCTTGGAACGAATTGCTGGAGAACTATCAGCAACTGGAAGACAACCGCGTCAAGTATGCGTTGCTGATCGACAACTTCATGCCGGAAGGCCTGCGCGATTTGCCGGCAGATGACGACTCCGGCGAACAACCGGAAGGCACGCTGGAAGTGGAAGGCGCGCTGATTCGCGATGGCGAGGAAACGCGTCTCGCCCGAGTGGAGTTAAGCGCGGCGCTGCCCACTAAAATCGCCTTCCTCGGACCGCCGGGCAGCGGGGTGAATGAACTCGCCGAACTATTGGCCGGCCTCAGGCGGCCGGACGAGGGCCGTGTCGTCATCGGGGAACAGGACATCGGCGAATTGCCGGCCAACGTGCTGGGCAGTTTCCTCTCTTACGTGGATAGCGCCAGCCATGTGTTCACGGGCACTTGGCGCGATAACCTTTATTACGGCCTGAAGCACCATCCTGTCATGGAACGTCAACTGGAGGGCGAAAATTTGAAAGAGCGCATCCAGTTGGCTAACGAAGCGGCCAAGGCGGGCAACACGACGGATGACTATTACGCCGATTGGGTGAACTATCAGGGCGCCGGCGTCATGGGGCGTGAAGACTTGGAAGCGGAAGCGCTTAGCACAATCCAACTGGTTAATTTGGAAGCGGACCTGTTCGAGGCGGGGCTGCGCGGACGCATTGATCCCCGCGAAGACGCCGAGTCGGGAAGAAAATTGTTGGAGGCCCGCGTTGATTTCCGCCGGGCGCTGGACGCCAACAGGGATTTGGCCGGTGTTGTCCAATTCTTGGATGAAGACAGCTTCAATACATCCGCCTCGGTGGCCGACAACCTGCTGTTCGGTCAAGCCCGGGACAATGTATATAAATCGGAAAATCTCGCGGAACAGCCGGTGGCGATCAAGGTGCTGGAAGAGCACGACCTTTTGATTCCCCTGGTTGACGCCGGGCGCGAGGCGTCTCAGAAGATGATCGAAATGTTCCGTGACTTTCCGCAAGGAGACGAGCGGCTGTCGCGTTTCAATCTGATTCAAACCGACGACCGCATGATATACGAGGCGTTATTGGGCCGCGTCGCCGATACGCCTGTGATGCAGTTGAAAGAGAAGGACCAGAATGCGTTTTTAAAGGTCGCCTTCCGTTTAACGCCCATGCGTCACCGGTTGGGCTTGATCTCGGACAAAATGCAGGCGCGCATTGTGCAAGCCCGTAAGGCGTTCCGGGCGTCGTTACCCGAAGCCCACGGGGACAAAATCGCGTTCTTCGATCCGTCCGAGATTAATCCGTACATCGGCGTTTATTCGAATGTGCTGAACGGCTACATGTCGCCGGACAAGACTCAGCACAAACCCGCTGTTGACGCCCTTATCCGCGAAGCGGTCGATGCGGCGGGATTGCGCGATGTGGTGATGTGTCTGGGGTTGGACGCGGATGTGGGCAATGGCGGCGGGCGCCTGTCGCAACCGCAGCGTCAGAAACTGGCGGTCGCGCGTTGTTTGATCAAACATCCGCGGGTCCTGATCATCAATGAGGCGTTGAATACGCTGTCCGGAACGGAGCAACAGGTCATTCTTGATCGTATCATGGAAACATGCGGAGCCGCGACCATCATCTGGTGTGACCGGGAGCGCGACGGTTTCGACGCGTTCGACGACGTATTCGTCGTGCGGGGCGGACGGATTGTCGATCATTCAGGTAAGAAGGGGGCCACCGTTGAGGTCCACAAGGAGCCGGACGCCGAAAGCGGCGGATTGACCGAGGAAATTCAGGTCTTGGGGCAGCTTCCCATCTTCCAGGGTATTGAGACCCGCATATTGCGCCTTGTCGCCTATACTAGTCAGCGCCGTGAATACGCGGCTGGTGACGAATTGATGGTCGAGGGCGGCATGGGGACGGAAGCCTTCGTCATTATCGGTGGAGAGGCGGAAATCCTGATTGGCCGCGAAGCCAGAAAATCCATCGGATCCGTTGGGCCCGGCAGCATGGTGGGCGAGGTGGCTTTGCTCATGGATATTCCGAGAACCGCGACGATCCGGGCGGCGTCGGCGCTTTCTGTGCTCGCGATTGAGCGGACCGCCTTCCTGGAAATGGTAAACAAGGAACCGGCCCTTGGCATCGCGGTTTCCAAACATCTGGCGGGACGGCTTGCCGTGACCACGGAGAAGTTGGAACAGGCGGCGGATGACTGAGGCGGCGGCGCAACCAGCCGGAGGAGGCCGGGCCCTGGCGCCTGATCTGCTCAAAGGATTGATCATGATTGTCATGGCGCTCGATCACGTGCGTTCGTTCTTCATGAAATACGACGGCGTGAAAGAGGTTTGGTACAAGGAGGCCACGTACAACCCGGACTTCTGGGACTTCGTGGCGCGTTACGTCTCGCATCTGGCCGCTCCCGGGTTCTTCTTCATGATGGGCATGGGGATGGTGCTGTTCGCCATCTCGCGCGCCGGCGCGGGCTGGGACAAGCGCCGGATTGCCAAAAGCTTCATCATCCGGGGCTTGCTGCTGGTCGCCGTTCAGATCGTTTTGGAGAATTCCGCCTGGGCGATCATTTCCAACAACCCGATCCGTTTGTTGTCATCCGGCGTTCTGGGGACGTTGGGGATCGCCATGGCGCTGACGGCGCTCAGTCTGCAAACGCGGGGCTGGGTGATAGCTCTAGTCGCGGCCGCCTGCCTGATTATCCCGCAGTTTTATATTCTGAGCCTGGAAGGCCAAAAGGGCGCCAGCCTGGCCATGACCCTGCTGCTGACGCCCGACCGCTGGGACTCCGAAGGCTGGGTGTCGATCCGCTCCAACTATCCCATTATCCAATGGTACGGCGTGACCCTGTTGGGGGTGCTGTTCGGCCGGTTTTGGGCGGCGGACCGCGAGAAGGCCTATCGTTGGTGCTTGACCGGCGGAATTGTCCTGATTGCGGCTTTCCTCGCCATGCGGAACGTTGACGGGTTCTGGAATTTACGTCCGCAGGTGGATGACAGTTGGTATGCGTTCTTTCAAGCAAACAAATACCCGCCGTCGATCTCATGGCTCGCCCTGACGCTGGGGGCCAACGCGGTGATCCTGTGGGCGTTTTCCAAGGCGGAAGAGAGCGTGAGCGCCGCCGCGCCCTTCCTGCTGGCTTATGGCCGCTCGCCCTTGGCGTTCTATGTTCTGCACCTGCATCTCTACTGCTTTATGGCGTTGCTGCTCTATAACGATTTCACAGGGCTCGGTCGTCATCCGGATATCGTCAGCTTGGCGGCGGTGTGGTGGATCGTGGGGCTCGCCATCCTCTGGCCGCTGACGAAATGGTATGGCGCGTTCAAGCGATCCAAGCCGACAGAGAGCGTTTGGCGGTTTTTCTAAGGCGCTATGACATCGGGCGGAGCCGATTTATGGGTTTCCAAGAGGTTTGATCCGTCATTCCCGCCCTTACTTCGTCATTCCTGCGCAGGCGGGAATCCAGCGCGGCGACCCACGTTCCGGCTTATCGTGAGTAATGGTCCGCCGTGCGTGACAAAGGTCAGTCTGGATCCCCGTCTTCGCGGGGGTGACAAAATAATAGCGCGGGAAGGGCGCCAAGGTGGCGGAGGCGTTTCTTCTGACGGAGGTGTTTCCCCGCAGGGATCAAGCACCGGTTCCGAAACGCTGGGAAAAGAGACGTGGGCGGCGCCCGCGGGAGCGTCAACGGCGTCCCGACCGGTGGCGCGCGCCGTGAATGCGTCAACCATGTTAAAACCGCAGGGTATGAACATACCTAACGTCATAACGCCGCAGGTTTTACGGCGCGGGCGTATGAAAAACGAGGCCCGGAGGCCCCGTTTCGTCTCTCGCCGATGGGGAGATCAGGCGTCCGGGGAGCTTACCAGCAAAAAGCCGCGGGTTTTCGGCACCTCGGAGTCCAGCGTGTTCATGCTGTCGTAAAGATCCTTGGCGCGGACCCAGACGGGCGGAAATTTGTAGCGGGCGACGTCCATCACCAGGAAACTATCGGTCTTTTCGTCATAGGCTGACACTGGCGTGAAGTGGCCGCCCCTGGGCTGGCCGATGACTTCGCGCTGATAGTTAATGGCGATAAAGTCACCTTTGGTCTTCAGATTCTTGACCATCAGGTCACGCATCTCGTCGGCATTGGTGTCGGACGCGTGAACAGCTTTCACGACGGCGCCGTGCGTACGATAAGCGGAAGCCGCCATTTGCAGCGTCATGCCCTCGGTTAGCGTGACGTCATAGGTGCGGATCTTGTCCACTGCGGGGGTGAAGTAGTTCTGCTGCGTGAAGTAGGCATAGGGGTTGTAGACTGGATCGACCGGGCGCTTGAGCCGCAGCCCGTTCAAGATCGTCACAGCGGTCGCGACGGAGCAGAGCGTTTGCGTGATCTGCGTCGCGAAGTGGATGGAAATCTCCAGATGATCGACCTTGTGCCGCGAGCGGTTCAGGCGTTCCCGCCCGGCCGGCGTGGTCAGCGGCAGGTAGGTGTTCGGTTTATGCGTGTCCGCGGTGTTGCCCGCGGCGCTTTGAGCCGTAACCGTGGCGGCTGGTCCCGTGGCCAAGCTGACGGCGGCGAGAACAGCCGCGAGAAATTTGGTTTTGATCATAGTTGAGGACGCCCAAGCTGGTTTCTGATGGATGGAGTAAGGGTTTTACCTCAAGAGGCAACCGCGAATACATTTGTTATTTAACATGAAATGACTATGCGGCTTTATCTTTCAAGTCCCAATTGACGCTCTTGTGAACCAGCGTGTCGAAGGTATTTCCCGGCGGTGAACGCAATATTTTTAACCATCGTGCTGATTGCCTTCGCCGTGGCTGCTTATCGTCAAGTGTCCTGGATTCCAGAAACGCCGGATACGCCGTCGCCCATGGCGGCCCTGGGGGACGCCATGATCAAAGCGGCGGGAGGATCCGTCGAACTCGCTATTGGCCTGGTCGGCGTGATGGCCTTGTTTTTAGGGCTCATGAAGGTCGCGGAAGCTGGCGGACTGCTAAGGATCGTCGCCAAGGTGCTTCGCCCCCTTATGATCCGGCTGTTCCCGGATGTGCCCGCTGATCACCCGGCCATGGGATCTATGATCCTGAACATGTCGGCGAATGCGCTGGGGCTGGGAAACGCGGCGACGCCGTTTGGTATTCGCGCCATGCAGCAGTTGGACACCCTTAACCCGCACAAGGGAACGGCGACCAACGCCATGGCGCTGTTTCTGGCGATCAATACATCGTCCATCACGCTGCTGCCGACCGGCGTCATCGCCATTCGGGCCGCGGCCGGTTCGGCGGATCCGGCCGGGATTGTGCCGACGACGCTGTTCGCCACGATTTGTTCGACCGTCATCGCGATCCTTACGGCCAAGCTGCTGGCCCCCCGATTTGTGACGCCGCCGCCCGGCGCAGCGGTGGAAGCCGCAGGCGCCGCGGTCGAGGAAACGGACACGGAGGATTTGGAAGACAGTCATGGAACGGACGGCGCGGAAGCCTATCCGCTCTGGGTGTCGGTCGCCGCGCTCTCATTCATCGCGGCGCTCGTGCCGCTCACCATTGTTCATGGCCGCGACATCGCGCCATGGATCGTGCCGGGTCTGATGGCGGCGCTGTTGAGTTTTGGGGCGGCCAAGGGCGTCGCTGTTTACGAATGTTTCGTCGAGGGAGCCCGGGACGGTTTCAACGTGGCGCTCCGCATCATTCCCTATCTGGTCGCCATCCTGGCCGCTGTCGGCATGTTCCGGGCCTCGGGTGCGATGGAATTGCTGATCCAGCCGTTGAGCGTCATCACGGAACCTTTGGGCCTGACTGCGGAAGCGCTTCCCATGGCGCTTCTCCGGCCTCTATCGGGTTCGGGCGCCTTCGGGGTTATGGCGTCGATTATCAACGATCCGGCCATCGGCCCGGACAGTCTGACGGGCTATCTGGTCGGCACGTTCCAGGGATCAACCGAAACGACCTTCTATGTGCTCGCCGTTTATTTCGGCGCCGTCGGCGTCCGGCGCGTCCGCCATGCGCTCTATGCGGCCCTCATCGCCGACGTGGCGGGAATCTCGGCGGCTGTGTTCATTGTCAATCAGCTTTATGGTTAGGCGCGCACGATCATGGCCTTGATGACGTCCGCGCCGGGATCAAGCGCGCCTCTAAGGGGAATCCTCCTGATGCTGTCCGGCGGGGCTTTTCTGACCGCCAATGATGCTGTGCTCAAGTGGCTGACGGCCGGTTATCCCGTTGGGCAATTAATGTTCGTCCGAGGGTTGTTCGTGTTTATTCCGATCCTCGTGTTCGTGTATTTCTTCGGCGGTTTTCAAAGCCTTAAGGTGAAAAACCCCAAGGTCCACGCATTTCGCGGACTTTTGGTGATCGCGGGCACGTTTCAGTTCGTCACGGGCCTGAAGTATCTGCCCATTGCCGATTGCATCGCAATCGCCTTCGCCGGACCCTTGTTCGTCACGGCCCTGGCGCCGGCCATGATCGGCGAGAAGGTCGGTTGGCGCCGCTGGTCCGCTGTTCTGGCGGGCTTCGCCGGGGTTCTGATCATCCTGCGTCCGGGCACGGAGGCCATGCATGCGGCGGCGCTTTTGCCGTTAGGGGCAGCCTTTACGGGGAGCCTCCGCGACCTGCTCACCCGCGCCATGGCGTCTCGGGAAACGTCGAACGCCATGCTTGCGACAACCACGTTGGCGGTCACTTTGGCCGGTCTTGCGACTTATCCCTTTACAGAATGGGCGCCAGTGAAGACGGAAGACATGGGGCTCATGTTGCTTTCCGGCTGTTTGCTAGGCGGCGCCCATTGGCTGATTATCGAGAGCTTCCGGTTTGGCGAGGCGGCTCTGTTGAGTCCATTCAAATACACCAACCTGATCTTCGCCGTCGCCTTGGGTTATGTGATCTGGGGTGATTTGCCGGACCAATGGACCTGGGTGGGGACTGCGGTCGTCATTGTCAGCGGGTTATACATTCTGCACCGGGAAGCCCGGGTGCGTCAGGTCGCGGGCAAGGCTTAACTGCCGGCCGGCGGTGGTTTGGTGACGTCTTCCGGCAGCGCCTTCGACAATGCGTCGCGCGCCACTTGCGCTTTCTTGTCTCCGTTCCTGGCGGCTTCGGAAATCCATTTGAAGGCCGTCCGGTCGTCCTTGCCGACCCCTTGGCCCTGGTAATACATGATGCCCAGATTATACTGTGCGCCAGCGTGGTTTTTATCGGCGGCGCGCTGAAACCATTCGGCGGCTTTTTCAAAATTTTGATCGAGACCGCGGCCCAGATAGTGCATCAAGCCCAGGGAATACTGCGCGCCCGCGTGACCGCCGAGGGCGGCGCGTCCGAATAGTTTGGCCGCTTCCTTATCGTTCTGTTCCCGATCAACGCCCCGGTAATAGGAAAGCCCTTGTTTGTAATCCAAGTCCGCTTGCTGTAATCGCTCCTCATCGGTCGGTTGAGCGGGCCGGGCCGGCGCGGCGGGGACCGCTTCCGGAACCGGCGCCGGGTCCGGCGTGACGAGTTCGGGCGATAGAGCGGCGGTTTCCAAGGGAACGGATCGTGGCGGCGTGGCCGCTTCCGCCGCCGGCGCGGCCTCGGACGGCGGCGCCGGTTCAGACTCGACCGCCGGTTCGGCGGTCCTGGCGGCGGTTTCCGCCATCGCCTCTTCTTCCGCGCGGTTTGCGGCCCCGGCCGCCTCAGCCTCTCTTCTCGCCCGTTCTTCCTCTTCCGGGTCGGCTTTTTCCGCTTCCGGAGTAGCTTTTTCCGCTTCCAACGCTCGCCGGGCGGCGTCTTCGCCGGCTTCCCGCGCCTCTGGTTTGGGGGCGGCGTTTGTCTTCGCCGCAGGCTTTTGTTCCGGGCTGGAAACCGGCGGCAAGTCGATGGAGACGGTTTGGGTGAAATTCAGACTTGCGAGCCTCTTGGCGTGCCAGATAGCCGCCGTCATGCGGTAGCGGAGGTCCAATCCGCCGCCCAATTCCCAGGCCGCCTCGCGTACCTGGTGGATCATGTCCACAGCTTCCGGCGGCACGCCGTGATCTTCGAGCGAGTTGATGGTTTTGTGACTGGCGACAATCAAGAAACCGCCGCCAGTGCTTCCGGTGAGCACGACCAGAAACACCAAGCCCGCAAAAAGCTTAGCCAGTGGGTGTGTTTCCTTTAACCGTTTCCTAGCCTTGTCGCGGGCCATACAGCGCTCCCCAATGCAAAGGCTCGACCTTTGCGGTCATTCTTTTAGATGACCCTAATTTGTTCTTTTTTTCAAGACGTTAAGTCCAATTTTTCCTTGAAAGGCAATACGGCGCGCCAAGCTGAATACACTCATGGGCTGAATTTAACGGCCCAGCGCTTGAGCCTTCGCGCGAATTTCGCTAAGCGTTGTTACCGGAGTGATGACGTCCGGATCGATTTGCAATTCCAGGATTGCCGGTTTCCCGCAGGCGAGAGCCGCCTCAAAAGCGGGCTGGAATTGGGCTGTTTCCTTAACCAGCCAGCCCTCCGCGCCGTACGCCTTGGCGAGCGCGACGAAATCCGGGTTTTTCAGTTCCGTCGCGGAAACCCGTGCCGGATATTCCCGCTCTTGATGCATGCGGATGGTGCCGTACATGCCGTTATTGACCACCATGATAATGATATTCGCACGATATTGAACGGCGGTGGCCAGTTCCTGGCCTGTCATCAGGTAGCAACCATCGCCGGCGAAACAGGCGACCGTGCGCTCCGGGTGGCGAAGCTTCGCCGCAATCGCCGCAGGGACGCCATAGCCCATGGAGCCGCTGGTGGGCGCCAACTGGCTGCCCAGTTTGCGGTACCGCCAAAAACGCTGCAGCCAGCCGGCGTAGTTCCCGGCACCATTGCACATTATCGTGTCCTCGGGCAGCGTCGCGCGAAGATAGGCGACGATTTCCGCCATCTGCAATGCGCCCTTGACCCGCACGGGCGCATTCCAGGCGAGATAATCCGCGCGCGCTTCTTCCGCCCAGGCGCTCAAATCCGGCGCGCCGCCGGGACGGGGCAGGGCGCGAAGCGCGCCCGCAAAAACGCTCATGCCCGCATTTACGCCCCGTTCCGTTTGATAAACCCGGCCGATCTCCTCTGCGCCGCCGTGGACATGAATGATCGGCTGTTTCGGGACGGGGATGCCGAATAGGCCGTAACCGCCCGTGGTCATTTCCCCCAACCTGGGGCCCGCGACCAGCAACAGGTCTGATCGGTTAACCCGCTCGATCAGTTTCGGGTTCGGACCAATTCCTATGTCGCCGGCGTAAAGCTCGTGGTCATTGTCGAATAATTCATGGCGGCGGAAAGAAACGCTTACCGGGATTTTCCAGTTTTCGGCAAAGGCCTTGACGTCTTCCACGGCTTGCTTGTCCCAGCCCGTGCCGCCCAGAACCATAAGGGGGCGTTCCGCATGGGCGAGACGCGCCGCGATATGATCCATGTCCCTGGGAGAGGGCGCGGCCTGAACGCGCCGGACTGGTTTCAGGTCCGGCATCTCCGTGTCCGCCGGGCCGCTCAGCATATCTTCGGGCAGCGCAAGGACCACGGGACCGGGACGACCGGACATGGCCACGTGGAAGGCGCGGCTGACGTATTCCGGAACCCGTTCCGCGTCGTCAATCTGGTCGGTCCATTTGGTCATTTCACCGAACATGCGGCGGTAATCGATTTCCTGAAAGGCTTCCCGTCCGGCTTGATCCCTGGCCACTTGACCGATGAACAAGATCATCGGCGTCGAGTCTTGAAACGCGATATGAACGCCGGCGGACGCATTCGTCGCTCCGGGTCCGCGCGTGACGAAGCATATCCCCGGGCGCCCCGTCATCTGACCATCCGCGTCCGCCATCATGGCCGCGCCGCCTTCCTGGCGGCAGACGACGGTCTCGATTTCGGGCGCGTCCGTCAAGGCGTCGAGCACGGCGAGGTAACTCTCACCAGGTACGCAAAACACACGGTCAACCTGGTTGACCTGAAGACTTTTTACCAGAAGGCGGGCGCCGGTCATTGTTGAGGACATGAGACCTTTTTCTTTCAATGGATTGAATCCGCATGGAAGATTAAATGACGTGGATGAACGCTACACCATCTATGATCCGAAGCGCGAGAGATGGTTGGTGACTGGATTTCATAAGTCGCGCAATGTAGTATTGTTTCTTGAAAAACCGCCCTGATCACTCAAAGCATATCTGTTCGCCCGCCAGTTGGTCGTGATCGACCTGGCGCTTGACGAAACAAGGGAGATTGGCGATTAAATCGACCCGGTTTTCAGGAAACCGAATTTGGTTTTCGTAACGCTCACGAGACAAGGGAGGCCAGCATGGCCGGACGGGAAATTCGGATCGCATCCAGGGACGGCGGCGATTTCATGGGTTATTTAGCCTCGCCGGAAGGCGGCGGCCCTGGCGTAGTTGTTATCCAGGAGATATTCGGCGTGAACGCGGTGATGCGCGAAATCACCGATGAGTTGGCCGCCGCCGGATACGTCGCGCTTTGCCCGGACGTTTTCTGGCGCCAGGAACCAGGCGTCCAGCTGACCGACCAGACGGAGGCGGAATGGGCCCGGGCGTTCGATTTGTTCAACGGCTTCGACTTAGACAAGGGCGTTGAGGATTTAGGCGCGGCGGTGGATCATCTGCGGGGGCTCGACGCGTGCTCGGGCAAAGTGGGGGCCGTGGGTTTCTGTTTGGGCGGGCGGCTGGCGTTTTTGACCGCGGCCCGAACCGGCGTCGATGCGGCCGTGGGCTTCTATGGCGTGATGTTGACCGACCATATCGGGGAAGAACTTAAGGCCCCCGTGATGCTGCACATCGCAACGGAAGACGAGTTCGTGCCCAAGGATCAACAGGCCGCGGTGCACGCCGCGCTGGACGGAAACGCTCAAGCGACGCTGCACGATTATGAAGGCCAGGATCACGCTTTCGCCCGTATGGGGGGCAAACATTATGACAAGGCTTCCGCCGATCTGGCTTGGGAGCGCAGCCACGCATTCTTTAAGGAACATTTGAGATAACCGCGCCGCGCCGCTTCTCAGGCGCGGTCAAAAAAATCGCCCAATCTTTCATTAGAGTGCGCGGCGTCACTTTCCCGCCACATTGGCGAGGTTATATGTATGGGACAGTCACTTAAAACTCTCCTTCGCCGGGCGGCTGACCGTTCCCGGCGATTTTTTTGGTCATCGCCGCCATTGCGGTTAATTTCGGTTAACCATAAACTCGCGCTTCGGTAATGAAGGAATTTCGATGGCGAGCGTTCCCGCACCCGCTTTTCCGGATGATCTGGGTTCCCGGCTGGCCGTCCCGGTGACCGGCGGCGTCAGTCCGGTCATGCGGGACCGCGTCCATCACCTGGTGGAGACCTATCCCGACGACAGTCTCCGCGTCGTGCGGGCATGGTTGGCGGAAGGCGGCGGACGTTCTTCTTGGCGGCATTGAACCTTGCGCGCTAAAACGGACGGATAAGAAACCGTTATCCTTCCGGAGGCTCTTTTCATGTCCGGCGGCGCCTTGCCCCTTGAGCGTTTCACCGTTATCGATTTGACCCGCGTGCGTTCCGGCCCCACCTGTGTTCGGCTGTTCGCCGACTGGGGCGCGAACTGCATCAAGGTGGAGGCCCCGGAGGCCATCGATAAATCGGCCGGCATGGGGGGCGCCCGCCATGGTCCCGACTTTCAGAACATCCATCGCAATAAGCGCGGCGTGACGCTGAACATTAAAAAGCCGGAAGGGCGTGACGTGTTTTTGCGGTTGGTTGAGAAGGCGGACGTCGTGGTGGAGAATTTCCGTCCCGATGTGAAGACGCGCCTCGGCGTTAATTATGAGGCGCTGTCGGCCGTTAACCCGCGCGTCATCCTCACAAGCATCTCCGCGTTCGGTCAGGACGGCCCCTACGCCGGGCGTCCGGGGTTCGATCAAATCGCCCAGGGCATGGGCGGGTTGATGTCGATCACGGGTGAGCCGGGGACGGGACCCATGCGCGTCGGCATTCCCATCGCGGACCTGTCCGCCGGGAACTTTGCGGCCATGGGGACGTTGGTGGCCTTATTGGAGCGCGAGGTCTCCGGCAGGGGCCAATGGGTGCGCACGTCGCTGATCGAGAGCATGATCGCGATGCTGGACTTCCAGGCCGCGCGATATTTAATCAGCGGCGAGGTGCCGGGCCAAGCGGGTAACAACCATCCCACGACGGTGCCGACGGGCGTTTTTAAAACCAAGGACGGCCATATCAATATCGCGGGCGGTGGTGATGTGATGTGGCGGCGGATTTGCGAGGCGTTGGAGGCCGATGATCTGGCGAATGATCCCGAACTCGCCACCGAGGACAGCCGCCGCGCCGCGCGCGACAAGGTCAATAATGGCATGGAGAAACACACCATCACCAAAACGAGCGCCGAGTGGATTGATATCCTGAATGAGATCGGTGTGCCGTCCGGGAGGATTAACGCCATGGATGAAGTATTCGCCGACGAACAGGTTCAGCATATAAGGATGGAACGGCCCGTACAGCATCCGGACTTGGGCGAAATCAATGTTGTCGGTCAGGCGATCTCCATGAGCCGTTCAGAACCTCACTACGCCCGTGCGACGCCGGAACGCGGCCAGCATACGGATGAAATTTTGGCGGACGCCGGTTTCTCCGCCGAGGATATTCAGGCTCTTCGGGATAAACAGGTCATCTGATGGTGCTCAAACCGCCTTCTGATTTCACTTTCTGGACCGATGTCACGCTCCGGTTTTCCGACCAGGATGCGATGGGGCATGTCAACAACACCAAGTATGGTCAGTTTTTTGAGGCGGGCCGGGTGGCGCTGATCCGCGCCATGATGGAGAAGTTCGCCATTTCCAACCGGTCGATCCTGGCGAGTTGTAAGATCGATTACCTTCACCAATTGCATTATCCGGGGACCGTGCGGGTCGGCACCGGTTTGGGCGGTTTAGGGCGGTCGTCCTATGTGCTGGATCAGATCCTGCTCAGAGACGGCGATGCGGAGACAGTCATGGCGGCGTGTTCCTCGGTGATGGTGTTTTTCGACTACAAGGTCAATCGGAAAGCTGCGGTTCAGGACAATCTGCGCGGCGCCTTCGAGGCGGGAGAGGCGATTCACGGATGACGGGAACAGGGCGGCTGGCTGTCGATATAGGCGGCACCTTTACGGACGTGGTGCTTGATCTAGGCGGCGCGCGAACGACAATCAAGGTGCTCACCACGCCGAAAGCGCCGGAAGAAGGCGTCATCGCGGGTGTCGCCGACGTACTGGCGAAAGCGGGGGCGTCCGCCGGCGATGTGGGCTTGCTTCTGCACGGCACCACGCTCGCCACCAACGCCATTCTTGAGCGCAAAGGCGCGAAGACCGCTCTTTTGACCACGGAGGGGTTTCGGGACGTTCTGGAGATCGGCTATGAGAGCCGCTTTGACCAATACGACCTAGCCATTGAGAAACCCGCGCCCCTGGTGCCGCGCCGGTTGCGTCTGCCGGCGCCAGAGCGCATCGGCGTTGACGGGAGCGTGCTGCGGCCCCTGGACGAAGACGCCGTTCATGCGCTGATTCCCGCATTGCGCCGCGAGGGTGTCGAGGCCGTCGCCGTCGCCTATCTCCACAGCTATATGAATCCGGCCCACGAGGTCCGGACGGCGGAGATTATTCGAGACGCGTTGCCCGGCGTCGCCGTCACCTTGTCGTCCGAGGTGTGTCCGGAAGTGCGTGAGTACGAGCGTTTCACAACGGCCAGCGCGAACGCCTATGTGCAACCCTTGATGGCGCGCTATCTGGCGCGGTTGAAGGAGCGGCTGGCGGATGCGGGACTGAGATGTCCCGCTCTCTTGATGACGTCGGGCGGCGGGCTGACGACGTTGGAAACGGCCGCCCGCTTTCCCATACGTTTGGTGGAAAGCGGCCCGGCCGGCGGCGCCATTCTGGCGGCCCGCGTTGCGCGGGAAATGGGTTTGGAAAAGGTCGTCTCCTTCGATATGGGCGGCACCACGGCGAAGATCTGCCTGATTGAACGCTATGAGCCCGAGTCGGCCCGTGAGTTCGAGGTGGACCGTTCGGCGCGGTTTCAAAAGGGCTCGGGTCTACCCTTGCGCATTCCCGTCATCGAAATGGTCGAAATCGGCGCCGGCGGGGGTTCGATCGCAAGGCTGGACGGCATGGGACGGATCACGGTGGGGCCTGACAGCGCGGGCTCCGACCCGGGGCCCGCCGCCTATGGCCGGGGCGGCGATCAGCCGACGATCACGGATGCGGACATCGTGCTGGGCAAAGTCGATCCGGCGTTCTTTGCCGGCGGCGAGGTGGCGCTCGATTTGCCGGCGGCGGAAACGGCAGTGAGCAGGGTGGTGGCTGGGCCCTTGAGTCTGAAGGATGCGGAAACAGGGGCTTTCGGCATTACGGAGATGGTCGATGAGGCCATGTCCAACGCGGTCCGTGTCCACGCCGTGGAGCAAGGTAAAGCGGCGTCTGAACACGCCATGGTGGCTTTCGGCGGCGCCGCGCCGCTTCATGCGGCGCGGCTTTGCGAGAAGCTGGGTGTATCGACGCTGGTTATTCCGAAGAACGCCGGGGTGGGCTCCGCCATTGGGTTTCTTGCGGCCCCCATCGCCTATGAAGTGGTTCGCAGCCGCCGTATGCGCCTGAAGGATTTCAATCCGGGCGACGTGAACGGACTGATCCTGGAGATGCGCGAGGAGGCGGAGGCCGTCGTCGCGCCCGCCGCCGGCGGCGCACCCTTGCGGGAAACGCGCTACGCTTTCATGCGTTATTTAGGGCAAGGTCATGAGATTTCAGTGCCGCTGCCGCCGCAGGCGTTGACGGACGCGGACATCGGCGCCTTGCAAGCGGCCTATGATGCGCAATACGCCCGTTTCTACCGCCGGATAATTCCGGGAGCGGAAGTCGAGGCGTTGACCTGGGGCTTGACCTTGACGACGCCTTCCGAAGAGGTCGCCGCCTTGCCCGGCGCGGCGTCAACGGCTGCGCCCGAACCCGCCGGGACTCGCGCCGTGTTTGACGCGGACGTGGGTGGGAAGATCGATATTCCCGTCTACGCCCGTGCGGATTTGACGCCGGGCGCGTCCGTCAAGGGTCCTTGCCTCATTGTCGAAGCGGAAACATCAACAGTCGTATCCGGCGATTTCCAGGCGCGTGTGGCGTCGAACGGTTATCTGATCTTGAAGCGTCAAGTCCGCCGTTTTCGCGCCGTCCATATAGTCCAGGGAAAAATGGGCCGGCGCAAGCGCATGTAAGGCGGCGGGCGATAATCCACCGGCCGAACCCACGCCCGCGCGGGAATAACCGCCTTCGCCATCTCGCCAAGGCTGTTCCGCCAGTGAATACGGCTTTTGAAAACCACGTGCGTTTGGAAGGCGGATCGATGCGATCTCTTTGTCTCCAACCCATCAAACGGCTAGACTGAGAATTCGAAACGGTTAAGGAGAGACCCCGATGCCCGACGGCTTGGACGCCATTCGCCAACAGGTGATGTGGAACCGCTTAATCGCGGTGGTCGAGGAGCAGGCGCGGACCCTGATGCGCACCGCCTTCTCGCCTATCGTGCGGGAATGCGGCGATCTGTCCGCGGGCGTGTTTGACGTGAAGGGCAGGATGCTGGCTCAAGCGGTCACCGGGACGCCCGGACATGTCAATTCCATGGCCGAAAGTGTCGGACACTTCATTCGCCACTTCCCCACGGACACCATGGAAGAGGGCGATATCTACATTACCAACGATCCCTGGATGGGGACGGGACATTTGAACGATTTCGTCCTGACCACGCCATGCTTCAAGAACGGCGGGCTGGTGGCGCTGTTCAGCTGCACCTCGCACATTACGGATGTCGGCGGCATCGGCCTGGGGCCCAACGGCACCGACGTTTTTATGGAGGGGCTCTATATCCCCATGCTGAGGTTGGCGGAAAAGGGGATCATGAACGAGACCTTGCTGGCTTTTGTGCGCGCCAACACCCGCCAGCCCGTAGAGACCGAGGGAGATGTGTATTCCCTGGCCGCCTGTAACGATATCGGCTGCGAGCGTCTGGTCGAAATGATGACGGAGTTTGGCTTGGACAACTTGGACAGTCTCGCCGACTACATCTGCGACACATCCTACCGGGCGGTCATGAAAGAACTGGCGGAACTACCTAGGGGCATTTACCGGAACAGTATGACCATCGACGGTTTTGACCATGCGGTGGATCTGGCCGCCACGCTCACTGTCGGCGATGACGGCGTCAGCGTGGATTTCGACGGCACTTCGCCGCAATCCCGCTATGGGGTTAACGTGCCCATGGCCTATACGCGGGCCTACACGACTTTCGGATTACGCTGCGTGGCGGGCTCGGCCGTGCCCAACAATTGGGGCAGTTTGAAGCCTTTCCGGATTACCGCGCCCGAGGGTTCGATCCTGAACGCGCCGAAGCCGGCGCCCGTCGCCATCCGCCATGTGACCGGTCAGATGCTGCCCGACGTGGTGTTCGGCTGTTTGGCGCAATGCGTGCCGGACCGGGTGCCGGCGGAAGGGGCGTCGTGCCTGTGGAACGTCACCATGCGCGGCGACGCGGACAGCGGCAATTCGGGCAAGCAGTTCGCCGTCACGGCGGTCACCAATGGCGGCACAGGCGCGCGCCCCACCAAGGACGGTCTCAATGCGACGGCCTATCCCTCCGGCGTCCGCGGCACGCCTGTCGAGATCAATGAGCAAGTCGCTCCCATCGTTTTTGGCAGGAAAGAGTTTCGGGCGGGCTCTGGCGGCGACGGCGAGCGGCGGGGCGGCCTGGGGCAGACCATCGAAATCCGCTCCGCCATCAATAAAGATATCGAACTGTTGGCGGCCTTCGACCGGATTGAGCACGCTCCCCGGGGACGTTTGGGCGGCGCGGACGGAAAGGCCGGCGCCGTGCGGTTGAAGTCCGGCAGGGCGCTGTCCGGCAAAGGTCTGCAAGTCATCAAGGCCGGAGAGACGCTGGTGCTGGAAACACCTGGCGGGGCGGGGCATGGCGATCCAGGACTCAGGCCCGAGGCCAAACGCCGATGCGACGCCGAGGACGGTTTGACGGTCTAACCCGTCCGTTTCAACCGCAGGATTTCATGGATCGAGATTTCTGGAAAGATGCTCGGTGAACCGTCCCGGTAAAGCAGTATCGCGCCGTAGCGCAAGTCAGGAAAGCCGCCGCGCGTGTCATCCACTTGCCGGATTTCCAGGGTCATTGATCCGCCTTCCGCCCCCTTGCTTCGCCAGCTTAACACCACGTTATTCCGGCGTTTTTCGCCGAAAGGCGCAATGTTGCGGTTCACGCGCTCCGTCGGCGCGCCATAGCGCTCCGCCAACCAGCGCGCTAAATCCTCGAACCCATCCGCCTGGAACAGGGCCAGCATCCATGTCGCCTTGCCGTCCTCGTAGCGGACGATGGCGGAGGTTTCCGTATAGAGCACGGTGGAAACTAGGAACGTGTCATTGAAACCGGCCGGCCAGCGAAGCGGCATGATGCAAACGGCGATTTCGCCATCGTGTTTTTCCAGGCAATCCCGGGGGCGGCCTGTTGCCGGGTCCCTTTCGGGTAACATGATGTTTTGCAGAGTGGCGCCGATACCCATGGTCAGTTGAACGCCGTTCAACGGTTCACCCGTGGTGTTCACGGTCCGGCTGTCTCCTGGGAGAACGGGGATGAGAGCGGTCTCTGTTTCGAGCGGAGGCGCCTCCGCCGCCTTTTCAACGCGCGGACCCAATCGCACTTCCCGCTCTTCGCCGTCTTCCGCGACGATCAGGCGGGTGACGGGCCATGCGCCTTGACCGTTCGCCGCCGCCCGCTCGTCCGCCCGCGCGGCCAGGGAGAGTTCGATCTCTTGTTGAGCCTTGATGGGGGCCAGCGGGTCAATTCGGCGGAGCGCGCGTTCAATATCTTTTTCCGGGATGTCCTGGCCGGGGCGAACGACGGGCGAGGTCCAGGGGCTGGGCAGCACCGGCCTGCCGTCTTGATCGATACGCAGCGCGATTTTCGGACCGTCATCCTCTTTTGGGGCGGCTTCACTATCTAGTTTCGCGCCGTCACCCTCCAAGGCGTCCAGCAAATCATCGCCGGAGGGCGGCGTGTCATTCCCCTGTTCCAGGGCGTCCAGAAACGCGTCGTCTCCACTTTGATCGCCGGGCTCTCCTTCGATCAGCGCGTCCAAAAGACCGGCTTCCGAGGAGGCCGGCGGCGGCGCGGGTCCAGGCGCCGCGTCCCGCAACAGCGCGCTCAATTCGTCCGGTTGATCTCTGGATGGTTCGGGCGTTGCCGTCAAAACATCATCAAGCGCTGTTTCGGGGTCTGGCGGCGGGGCGTCCAGGCCCGCTTCCTGGCCTAGAGGCGGCGGGGCCGGGACGCCGTAATCACGCGACGTAAAGGGAACCTGCGGCCGGTCTTGCCCGGTGGGGCGTAACGCCGCCGTCAGCGTTTCGCCCAGCGGGAAGCGCTCCGCCGGCGGTGGTGGCGGGGCCTCGCCGCGCCTGGCGTCCTCGCCCGGCAGCGGGGTTTGGTCAGGGTCGGCGATGACGCGCTGGAACCGGCGTTGTTGGCGGTTCGCCTCGTCGGCGTCGCGGAACCAGGGGTCATTACCAGGCTGCTTCCGGCCTTTCGAGTCCGGTGGCGGCAGAGGCGGGCCGTCATTGATCTGAATTTCCGTAACGCGCGCGCGACCACTCTTCGGGACCGGTTCCGTGACGCGGGACGTCTCCAGCGGCGGCGACTCACCATCGCCGGTGACGACGGTGATGGGCGGTTTGCGGGGCTTGCCCAGCCGGGTGGATGCGCCATCCCCGGATAGCCGCCGGGCGCTGGCGAGGGCTTCCGCCAATATTTGATCCGGGTCCACGCGGGCCGTGGCCGCCAGCAGCGCGTCCAGCCGCGCGATGCGGGCCTGGCTGTCCAAACCGGCGAGGTTGACGCCGCCCGTATCCGGAGTTTCGGATTCGAACGGCGGACGCGAGGCAATGCCGGGTCCCGGCAAGTCGTCGCCCGTCGCCGCATCGACGGCGGGTGCGGGATTGTCGTCCAGATTGCCAAGGTCATCCGATATGACGGCCGTCCGCGTCCGCCCGCTTGTCGGGCGGCGGGGCGTCGGCAACGCATTGCCCCGTTCCGCCAATCGCCGCCCGGCCGATCTCGTCACTGGCGGCTTTGGCGCGATGCGGTCCGCGTTGAACAGGTCCGAAACCCAATTGCTCAGCTTCTTGAAAATCTCTTCCGCCAGAGGTTCCGGCAGGGGTTCGTCCGGGTTTCGCGCATGTTTGAGGCCGGGAAGCGGCGGGGCGGCGGTAACATCGGGACCGCCTTTGATGATTTCCGCGCTCCAACCTTCTTCACGCCGGGCTTCTTCGTCGCGATTGTCGCGCGGTCGGGCCATGTCGCGGCGGATGTCCCGGCGCTCCAGGATATCGGCGATCTGTCTGCCGCTTAAGGGGTAAGGCGTCGGCTCAAGCCGTGCCGGCGCCCCCCCGTGTTCACGCTTTCCGGCGGGTCCCGGAGGCGTTGATTCGGGCCGTTTGGGCGGCGGCGGGATGGCGGCTGTTTCCGTCGAGCGTTTCGGTTTGGCGGACGGCCGGTAGGACAGCAGATAATGGGCGATGACGAAATGGCCGCGGCCGAGCGCGAATTCCGCGGGAGTCTCGCCGTCTTCGTTCCGGCTATCCAGCCCTACGCCGCCTTCGACCAGCAATTCGACCAGCGGGCGATTGTTGCCGGCGATAGCGTCAAAAAGATCTTGCGGCGAGGCGTCCAAAGCGGGCGCGGGGCTGGTTCGCAAGGCTATCGCAAGAGCCAGGGCGAGCGGAACCGCGAGCACGCCCTTTCGGGACGCTTTCCGCCATGCGGATCGGTCTTGCGTCGCTTTGGACCGCACGTCCTCGCTCCTTACAACTCGACCGGGTCATGTTAGCACAGCCCGGCGCCGGCGGGCGTACCGCAGATCAGCGCACCGGAAACACCAGCCGCGACGTTAAGGGAACAAGATAAACGGGGTCTTAACACGTAAACGGTTTAGTTTTAAAATCAGGCGCTTACCTTAGCGTCGCCGAGAGTCATTTCCGCCCCTTTCTCGGCGATCATAATGGTCGGCGAGTTGGTGTTGCCGCTCGTAATCGTCGGCATGATCGAGGCGTCAATCACACGCAAGCCATCAAGCCCTATCACACGCAGCCGCTCATCCACCACGGCCTTGTCGTCCGAACCCATCTTGCACGTTCCGACCGGGTGGAAGATGGTGGTGGAGATATCTCCGGCGGCTCTCGCCAAATCCTCGTCAGACTGAATCTGCGGACCCGGCTTGAATTCCTCGGGCAGGTATCTGGCCAGAGCCGGTTGGGCGACGATCCGGCGGGTGAGCTTCACGGAGTCCGCCGCCACTTGGCGGTCGCCCGGAGTCGAAAGGTAGTTGGGTTGAATGGCCGGCGCGATCCGGTAGTTGGGTGTCTTGATGCGCACGTGGCCCCGGGATTCGGGCCGCAAATTGCAGACACTGGCCGTGAAGGCGGGGAAGGTGTCCAGCGGTTCTCCGAAGGCCGGCAGGGTCAGGGGTTGCACATGATATTGCAAGTTCGCCGTCTCGCGGGACGGATCGGATTTGGCGAAGGCGCCCAGTTGCGACGGCGCCATCGACATCGGGCCTTTTTGCGTGAGAGCGTATTCCAGTGCGATTCCGGCTTTTCCGATCAGACTGTTATAGCGCTCGTTCAGGGTCTCGACGTTTCGAACCTTGTAGGCGCAGCGGATTTGCAGGTGATCCTGCAGGTTCTCGCCGACGCCGGGCAGCGCGTGACGGGCCTTGATCCCCATCGCTTGCAGGAACGCGCCGTCGCCGATGCCGGATAGTTGGAGGATTTGCGGGCTGCCGATGGCGCCTGCGGACAAGATGACGTCGCGCCGCGCGGAAGCTTTGGCGTCTTTATCGTCGATGGCGAACTCGATCCCCGTCACCCGCTTGCCCGCCATGATTAGCCGTTTGACGTGCGCGCCAGTGACGATTTCCAGGTTCTCTCGGCCATGGGCCGGGCGCAGGAAGGCTTTCGAGGTATTCCAGCGAAGGCCGGAGCGCTGGTTTACCTGGAAGTAGCCGCAACCGAGGTTGTCGCCCTTGTTGAAATCGTTGATCGATGGGATCCCCGCTTCCGTCGCGGCGTCCCGGAATGCGTCCAGAATCTCCCAGCGGATCCGGGGCGCCTCGACACGCCATTCACCGTCTGTGCCGTGGAATTCGTCGGCGGGGATTGCCGCCTGGTCTTGGGATTTCAAAAAGTAGGGCAGGATATCGTCCCAGGCCCAGCCTGTGTTGCCCATCTGCCGCCAGCTGTCGTAATCGCGCGCTTGGCCGCGGATATAAATCATGCCATTGATGGACGAACAGCCGCCCAGCACCTTGCCGCGGGGATAATCAAGCCGCCGGCCGTTCAGGCCTTCCTCGGCTTCGGTTTTGAAGCACCAGTCTGTCCGGGGGTTGCCCATGCAATACAGGTACCCGGCGGGGATGTGAATCCAGATGAAATCATCCTTGCCGCCGGCTTCCATTAGCAGAACCCGGTTTTTAGGATTCTCCGACAGCCGGTTGGCCAGCACGCAACCAGCGCTGCCGGCGCCGACGACGATGAAGTCAAACACACCCAGATCGTTCATTATGGGTCTCTAATGTCATATATTTTACGTGTACGGCCGAATTGACGTTCTGCGAATTCGCCCACGGCGCGATCAATGTGACAATTTACTCTGGCTGGAGTAAAAAACTCTCCGTTCACGTTTAAGTTAGACTCTAAAAGTGTTTTGATTGTCAATCACAGCCGTCTTGGCGCTTTCAATAAACGCATCGACATCTTCGGTTTTGGTGTTGAACGCGGTGACCAGCCGAATGATTGAGACGGCCTCGTCCTCGGCGCGATCATAAAAGATAAATCTCTTATCCCTCAGCGCCTTGATGGCCGCGACGGGTAGATGGGGAAAGATTTCGTTGCCATCGACGGGCGTTTCCAGCCGCACGGCCGGAATGGAACGTAAACCATCCGCCAATCGCGCCGCCATGGCGTTGGAATGGCGTGCGTTGGCGAGCCATAGGTCATCGGTGAGATATGCTTCCATTTGTAAGCTTATCGTGCGCATCTTGGAAAAAAGGTGCCCCGCGCGCTTTCTGCGGAGTTCGAAGTCAAAAGCCAGTCCGGGATCGAAAAAGATCACGGCCTCTGCGGCTAGGGCGCCGTTCTTCGTGGCACCGAAAGACAGAACGTCAACCCCCGCTTTCCATGTCAGTTCCGCCGGCGTGCATCCAAGGCCGACCAAGGCGTTCGCGAACCGGGCTCCATCCATGTGCAGTTTAACGTCCGTCTCGCGGCAGACATGGGCGATGGCGGCGACTTCGTCAGGATTATAGGCCGTGCCGCGCTCCGTAAGGTTCGTGATGCTGCAGCTTGCCGATTGCGCGGCGTGAACGTCACCTTTGCCCCAACGGGCGGCTTTCTCGACATCCGCTGGGGCCATCTTGCCATGGGGACCATCGACCAGACGCAATTTCGCGCCGCCCGTGAACAGCTCGGGGCAACCGCATTCGTCTTCCTCAATATGCGCTGTACGGTGGCAAATCACGGCGCCGTAAGGCGGCGTCAGGGCGGCAAGGGCCAGGGAGTTCGCCGCTGATCCCGTCGCCACCATGAAGGCCCGCAAGTCTGGTTTGTCGAACACCGTGCGAAGCATATTTTCCACCCGCTCGGTGATGGAGTCGGCGCCGTACGGCATCGCCGGTTCCGCGTTGCCGTCGATCAGCGCCCGCAGGATGGCGGGATGCCCGCCGGTGGTGTTGTCGCTGGCGAAGTTCATGGAGGCTCCGGAACAGATTAATCGGTGGATTGAGGGTAGGGGCGCCAATCGATCGTCCGCAAGCCGATTTGCCGGAACCGCCGGGGCGCATCGGGCGCTTCCTGGAAATCCAGGACGTGAGCCGCGGGGAGAATAGCCTGGCCTTCCACGACGGAAACGATCAGCCACGTCATCTCGGGCTCGTACGCTTGCGCAAGATCTGTGGAGGAAGGCCGCGCCGGACCGTTGGGGTGAGAATGATAATGGCCGATGATCCGCTTGTCGGCGCCTTTCAGATCACGCATGACTTGAAGGCGGATTTGCGGATCGATCTCGAAAGTCCTCGTTTGATCGCCGCTGCTCACATTCGGGCTTGCGGCGACGCGGGTCACGACTAAATCCCGCGCCCCTTCGGTTCCGCCGACAAGTAAGCCGCAGGCTTCTTGCGGATAGGCGGCTTCCGCCTGATCCATGATTGACTTCAAGAGTGCGCCGGGGATGAGCAGCATGGCGGTGTGCTTACGGCCTGATCTCGCTGGCGACGGAACCCGCCGCCAAATCCACAATGAAGAGCGAGCCGCACCCGCCGCCCGCCTCGCGAGGGCCAGTTTTTATGATCAGAACGCCGGGACCGCCGATCAAGCTTCCCTCGATCCGGCAGCCCTTGATCAGGTTCAAGGCAATTGAGCGGGAAAACCCGTTCGTCCCGCCCAGTCCCCCGTTTGCCGGCGGCGCGGCGGCGGCGGGCCGGGCCGGCGGATTGGGCGCGGTCGCCCCCGACGCTTCAGAGGACTCTTCAACGCCGCTTAACAGGCGCCAATTCGGATCTTCGGACAGTTTCGAAAAGCCGTATCCGATCATGCCCAGACAGCCCACGATCATGACGCCCAAAATGGCGACGATTGCTTTTAACGCGCCTTGCATGGGGCGGGTTCTCGCCGATTGTCGCGGGAACGTCAAGAGGGCGCGCTTGACAGCCGCGGCAAGGGAGGGCTTTCTCGGGTTTTCTTAAAACAAGGTGTCAGGCGCGTCTGTGTTCGGAGATACCAACGAGATCGTCATTCCTGCGGAATTGGCCGGTAAACGTGTGGACCAAGCGTTGACGGCGTTGCTGCCGCATTTGTCGCGCCAACGCATTCAGGCTTTGATGGCGGCGGGCATGGTCATGCGCGCCGACGGGACGCCCGCGCCCGCGTCCAAGTCCAGGGCGCGAACGGGGGATGTTTATCACGTATTAGAGCCGCCGCCCGCGCCCGCCTTTCCCGGGCCGGAGGATATCCCGCTCGATATTCTGTTCGAAGATGATGACCTGCTGGTCTTGAACAAGCCGCGCGGCCTGGTGGTCCATCCCGCGCCGGGTAATCCGGCGGGGACGCTGGTCAATGCGGTATTGCATCATTGCCGCGGGCGGCTCTCCGGCGTCGGCGGTGTGGAGCGGCCCGGCATCGTGCATCGCCTGGATAAGAACACCAGCGGCCTCATGGTGGTGGCGAAGACCGACGCCGCCCACCGGGGTCTCGCCAAACAGTTCGAAGTTCATTCCATTGAACGCGCTTATCATGCGCTGGTCTGGGGTGCGCCGAACCAAAAGACGGGAATGATCAAGGGAGCTGTCGGACGTGATCCACGCAACCGCAAACGCATGGCGATTGTGTCCGGCGGACGCGGAAAACCGGCGGTGACGCATTTCAGGCGTCTTGAGCGGGTGGGATCGCGCGCGTCCATCCTGGAATGTCGTCTCGAAACCGGAAGGACGCACCAAATACGCGTCCATTTAAGCAGCATTGGCCACCCTGTGGTTGGAGACCTCCTCTATACGGGTGGAAGATGGCGTTCAAAAAACATGAGGATATTCGAAAATAACGTCTGGAAAGAAAATCTCGTAGGCGGGGAAGGGCAAATCATGCACGCGTATAAACTTAATTTTACTCACCCTATTTCTACTAAAAGAATTGAATTTGACAGCACGGCTCCAGATTATTTCGATTTGGCGGTTAATGTTGCAAAAATGTTATAAAAAACCCCTATGCGTGGTTCTTATATTTCGTTACTGTTTTTCCTTAAGGAAAACATGATGAACTTTGGGGCGTCGATTGTCGTTTACGGGATCATGAAGCGGCGCGTTAGGGGAGCAGCGGCATGGCGTCGGCAAACATCATTGATTTTTCGCCGGAAGACAATCTTACCCGGTATCTTCAGCGCATTCGCCGCTATCCCATGTTGGAGGCTGCTCAGGAACTTCAGCTTGCCAGGGATTGGCGGGAGCGCGGGTGCCCGGACGCCCTCCATCAGATGGTCAGCAGTCATCTTCGCCTCGTCGCAAAGATAGCCATGGGGTATCGCGGATATGGTTTGCCGTTGGGCGAGTTGATATCCGAGGGCAATGTCGGCATGATGCGCGCCGTCAAGCGGTTCGACCCGGAACGCGGGTTCCGGTTGGCGACATACGCCATGTGGTGGATACGCGCCGCCATTCAGGAGTACATTTTGCATTCCTGGTCGCTGGTGAAAATGGGCACCACCGCCGCGCAGAAAAAATTGTTCTTCAACCTCCGGAAGCTCAAGGGTCAGTTGCAGGCCATAGAGGATGGCGACCTTTCACCGGAAAATGTCGAGACCATTTCCCAACGGCTTTCCGTTTCCCGGGAAGAAGTCGTCAATATGAACCGCCGGCTGACGAACCCGGACCGGTCGTTGAACACGCCGCTCCGCGAAGATGGCGAGGGTGAATGGATGGATTGGCTGGTCTCCGGCGAAAAAAGCCAAGAGCATACGCTGGGAGAAAATCAGGAGTTCCAAAGCCGCCGGATCATCCTGGGCCGGGCCATGGGCTCTTTAACCGAGCGCGAGCGCCATATATTGAGCGAGAGGCGTCTGAAGGACAGACCGGCGACGCTTCGAGACCTTAGCGCGGAGTACGGTATAAGCCGCGAGCGCGTCCGCCAAATTGAGGTGCGGGCTTTTGAGAAACTTCAGAAATCCGTGCGTAACGCCGTCATTGAGCAACATATTGGAAACTGATCACGCAACCGGGCTTACGTGACTGGCGTTGGCGTGTCGTTTTTGCCGGTTCCGCCGTCCGGAACGGGTGCGGCGCCGGTGGTTTCAACGCCGGCGCCGCCCGCCATGAGATCGTCACCTTTGACGGCGACCTCCTGACCCCATTCATCGATAGTGCGCTTTTGGTTGGCGCGGAGCGCTTCCAGCCGCTGTTCTGTCAGTATAGTCATGAACGAAGTCACAACGGGCGGCACGACCATGAAGATCACCCAACCGACGCCGGCCGCTCCGTAAATGACCACGAGAGCAAAAATATCCGTGATGATGACAAAAGCTCCCGTCATGGTGTGATTGCCGCTCCACAGATCCATCATATAGGGGAACATGCCGGCGAAGTTCAGGCCGAGAACCGAGAGGCCGGCGTACTTGCTGTCCGTGCGGTCAACCAGCCAAGCCACGGCCGACGGAAGCATGGTGATCACGAATACGACGAGCGTGGGGAGCGCCACCGCCATGATCAAAAGCAGCACCAATACGCCCAAGGTTACGACTTTGACACGGCTGACCGGCGCGCGCATGGACATCCGAGGCGGAGGTGCGGGATGTTGTGCCATCAATCAGTTACCCCTTAGAACAACATCGCGGCCAAAGTGATGACGATGATGATCATTGACGACAGAATGGAGAACGACGCGGCTGCTTGTTGCCCCGTGCGTTCCGCCTTATTCAGCTGTTCCTGGCCATGCCCCTCGATATCCTGAATCTCGAGTTCGGCGGCGGCGTATTCCGCCTTGGCGTCGTCAAAGCCGTTCTGGTCCTCGCGGCGCCGGTCCGCGTTATCGATCAGGTCGAACATTTCCGGCAGACTGCCGCGCCGAACAAGGCGGGGAATTTCGCGTTCGATTTCACGGCGCGTGGACCGGCTGTGATAGCTGTTGATGGCCGGGCCCAGATGCCCACCTAACCAACTGGCCAGACTGTAGAGCGGTTCCAATTGCAGTTTCCACTGGATAAAGGCCAGCAGGCTTAGCATACCGATGGTGCGGGTGTGCTCTTCGGGTGCGGCCAGCGCCCTCAAGTGGGGCATGATATCCTGCCTGAAGCGGGCGGCGACGAATGCCGTTATGTGCCGGTCGAGGGGACGGCTTTTCTGATCGACCTTGTTGGAGACGGCGTCCAGCGCCGGCAGCAAGTGATCGATTTCAAGGACATATTCGGACAGCACCAGGGGGCTTTGACAGGGCAGGCTGGGGTTCGACTCATATAAACAGCGCTCTATCCCGAAACCCGGATCGTTATTTTTGAGGACAATCTTCAACTGTGAGAAGTTTTTTTGTTGTATGGAGGCGTCCGGCGCATAGCCTTTTTGAGATTGAAACCACAGGTCGGGGATGTCGCGAACGATGATTTCGGCAGGAATTTGTACGTTGCCCGTGCGGAGCAGTTCGATGGCGGTGGCGGCGCCGTAAGCATCCACCATAAATGAGAAGCCGCGATAACGGATGGGGCCTTCCGGATCGAGAAGAAAGACCGCCCTGCTGACCACCACGTCGTCGGAGCCCATGTAACTGCCGGACTGGGAGGCGGAGACATCCAGCATGTTCTTCATCGCGTTCATCAGACTGATGTCTTCCAGGCCTCGTTTTAACCAGGTCATGAAATGCACGTTTTTGATGCTGCGTGCGGCTTCCGGGATATCCATTGAAAACGCCCGGGCAAGCATGCGTGTGGAATAGTAGTCGTTGCCATTGAAGCGAAACGGCGCGCTGGCGCGTTTGCTGATCATCTTCTGTTGGGGCGTCATTTTGCGCCCATCGATCCACATTTCGATTTCTTGCGCCGACCAACGCGTTTCCGGGTTGTCGTTCAGCATGCCCCGAAGCGGTTCCAGGACCGACATGGGCAGCCGGGCCCCGCCGGTAATCGTTGCGTAAGACCCCTGTTCTGTTTTTTGGGTGAGTAGCTCTTCGTCTGTCAGGTTCTTGGTCGGATCATCCCCTATCAGGATGCTGACCAGGGTGGCTCCAAAAGCATAAACATCGTCGGAAGGCGTTCCGACGCCGCGCCCGGACGGGGACGCCATCGCCCTGTCCGCCGGTTCGTACAAGATGGGTTGATCGTAGCCAGGCGGCGTGGTGACGCACTCGCCCAGGATCAGCTTCGTCCGTTCTCTGTCCGCAAAGAACAGATTATCCGCCCGGACCGCCCGGTGAGACAGCCCCATCGACTGGAATTCACTAAGACCCGCTCCCAGGGGCTCCATAACCTTCTTGGGCAGGTCGTATTCGTTGACGTGAAACGTCTTGTCGCCGCCCGCTCTCCCGCCAAGCGGACGGTCAAAAATGACAATCATCGTGCGTTGCTTGATGGGCGTCCACATGGCGACGCCAAAATCGACCAGCGAAATGACGCCACGAATGCCGCCGCCCTTCAAGGTCTGCATGGCGTTGGTGCGGGTTGGCAGGCCGGGATTGCAGATTAGGGCGAACAACGGCCGGTCTATATCGCGGCGATCCTCGCAAAGAAAAGCTTTCGCCGACGGCGAGTCCAGGTCGGACAGAGGACGCGACGGATCCACCGCGTAGCGATCTTTAACGATAACCGGGTTGCCGCCGGCGGCGGGTTTCCCCTCGGTCTGTTGTTCTGCCGCAGCTTGCTCCGCCATGTCCAGAGGTCCCTAGCTCGCTTTTGTTCATTGCCGCGCGCTTGGACGCCGCCAAGGCAGGCTGGCGATGACACGCTCCCCATCCCAAATCACCGGCGTGGGTCCTGTCGATCTATAAGACATCGCGGCATGGTACCGCGCTTTCACTGAACAGACAACCAACGCCCCGGCCGGCGAAGGCGCGCCGGATCAGTCTTCGAACGGGTCGTGGACCAGGATGGCGTCTTCGCGTTCCGGGCTGGTTGACAGCAGCGCCACGGGCGCCTCGATCAGTTCCTCAATTCGGCGAATGTATTTGATCGCGGTGGCCGGCAAATCAGCCCAGGAACGCGCTCCTTCCGTACTTTCCGGCCAGCCGTCTAGCTCTTCATAGATCGGCTCGACCGCTTCCTGATTAAGGACGGAAGACGGCAGGTGGCCGATGACTTGACCATTCAGCCGATATCCGGCGCAGACTTTCAGGGTCTCGAACCCGTCCAGAACATCCAGCTTGGTGAGTGCGATTCCGTTGATGCCGTTTACCTTGACGGCTTGGCGCGCCAGGACAGCGTCGAACCATCCGCAGCGCCGCGCCCGGCCGGTTACGGTGCCGAATTCCCTGCCGCGCTCGCCCAGTCGTTGTCCGACGTCATCGTCAAGTTCGGTCGGAAACGGTCCGGAACCCACCCGGGTGGTATAGGCCTTGGTAATACCGAGAACGTAATCGATGGCGCCTGGTCCTTGACCGGAGCCGACGGCCGCTTGACCGGCGACCGTGTTCGAGGAGGTGACGAATGGATAAGTGCCATGATCCACGTCCAGCATGGTGCCTTGCGCGCCTTCGTAGAGAATGCGTTTCCCCTTGCGGCGAATTTGGTCGAGTTCACTCCAGACCGTGGTTACAAAGGGCAGCACTTTGGGCGCGATTTCCTCCAACTCGCGGATGACGCCGTTCCCATTCAACTCCGGCTGGCCTAGCCCGCGCCGCAAGGGGTTATGGTGAGCCAGCAGGCGTTCCACCCGGTTTTCCAACATGCGCCGGTCGGCCAGATCACCCATGCGGACCGCGCGCCGGCCGGCCTTATCTTCATAAGCGGGGCCGATACCCCGGCCGGTAGTGCCGATTTTGGCGGAACCGGCCGCTTCCTCGCGCAACTGGTCCAGTTGACGATGAAGCGGGAGAATTATTGTCGCGGAGTTGGAGAGCTTCAAATTCTCTGGAGTAACAGCGACCCCCCGTTCACGGACGGTCTCAATCTCCTTGACGAGCGCCCAGGGGTCCACCACAACGCCATTGCCGATCAACGACATCTTGCCCGGCCGCACAATACCGCTCGGCAACAGGGACAATTTATACGTCGCCCCGTCGATCACCAGCGTGTGGCCGGCATTGTGGCCGCCTTGGAACCGGACAACGGCGTCGGCGCGCTCGGACAACCAGTCCACCACCTTGCCTTTACCTTCATCGCCCCACTGGGAGCCCACGACAACAACATTCGCCATGTCTAAAATCCTTGATCTTTTCGCGGAAACACGCGTTTTGCGTCCCTGTGTCCATGGGCGCGCCGCGGCTCAAAGTTCCCTTGGTTCGCCACCGCTTAAAATATGAGTGCAGGCGGACTCTCTTGCCGCTTCTTGCGGATTGTCGCGGGCGCTCAAGCCGCTCACCGTCCTCCAACCATCGTCGCGGAGCCTTTTGGCCAAGCCCGCATCCGTTCCGTGAGGCAGGAACAATCGTTCCGGGCGTTCGGGACGCGGCAAAGCCCTCAATAAGCTGTCCAGGAACAGAGAAAACCCTGTCGCCGGCTCTCCCTCGGGAGACTGATCGGCGGTTTGCGTGAAGTAGCGCCCGCCGCCGCCCAGCTCACCACGAACGCCGCGGGAAAAAATCGTGAAGGTTAAACCGGCGTGATATTCGAACCCGCGATGCTCCACCGGGTCGCAGGTGATTGCAATGTCACGAGTCTTGGAGAGCAGTTTGTGCGTGGCGGCCAAATCGTTCCAAAGCATGGCCGCCGCGGCCGGCAAATTCAATTCGGATATCGAGGCGATGGTGTTTTCAGCCGGTCCTGTCGCCCGGATCAACTTGGTGAGCAGAATGACGAGTGGCGCGGGAAGGGCGTCCGACAACTCTTCAACCGCTGACGGATCCTTGCGGTCCAAGGCGAGACGCAGCGGCTTGTGAACATCCATATCAGCCGCGACGTCAAAGGCTTTCAATAGCGTTGGGACCAATGTTGGCAATCCGAGGTCCAGGGTCAGATTCGGAATCTCCAGCACGTCGAGCGCTTCCAGGGCCGTCAGAATGACTTCCGCGTCGGCGCCGGGACCCGTGATCCCGATCAGTTCCGCGCCCGCTTGAACGAACTGGCGTTCCGGCCGGATCTGGCCGCCCTGAACCCGAAGCACGTCCCCCGCGTAGCAAAGACGCAGCGGCCTGGGGCGTTCGGGCAAGCGATGGCTGGCGATTCGGGACATTTGCGGAGTCATGTCCGCGCGCAGTCCCATCATCCGGCGAGAGACCGGGTCCATTAAACGGAAGGTGTTTTCCACCATGGCCTCGCCCGTGCCGCTCAACAGGCCCTCCTCAAATTCCAGCAGAGGCGGTTTTACGCGCTCGTAGCCGCACGCTTGGACACGCTCGATCAAGCGCTCAACTGTTCTTGCCTCAAGTTCGGCCTCGTTCGGCAACAGGTCGGCAAAACCGGCGGGAAGCAGCGCGGCGGAAGATGTTGGTGTGGACATCGGTCTAATTGTCTCGGCAGAACGCGGGCGGGGACCGGAAAGCCTGGCGAATTCCAGTGATGGAGTTCGATGAGAAAGGCCCGCTTGTGTACCGGTTTTGCTGCCGCATCGCAACCCGCGTCACGGATGGCTGGGCCGTGATCCTAGAAGGAGTTCCGCAGTCTACCGCGTGTCATGGCGTGACTGGATTGAGAACGGTTGGCGTCTGACGGTTTGACCGATCCCTCTCACCAGCGGTTTTATCATGGCGCGGGTTAAATCAATCGGATCGGCGTCCATCACGGCGCCGACGGCCCACCCTTGCCAAAACCGTGTATAGGTTTGAGCGTCGTCAATGGTGACGTCCATTCGATATTTCGTCGGTGTGATGATGCGCGTCTCGCCGCCCGCGCCTTTGTTCAAAAAGCCGCCGGTTTCGCTGTTGAAGACGTTGAACCGGGCAGAGGCGTCTTCGCCGCCTCTGCGGCTGCCGCGGGCCCGTAATTCGATCAGATAGCGATCATCGGGGTTCTTGAAGGAACCTACCTGATCATGAATTTCGAACGTGAGGATGATGGGTGAATCCTTGCTGATGCGATAGCCGTTGGCCCTCAATTCGGCTTCAAACATTCGTTGAAGGCGGAGGTTCTCATCGGAATTATCGAGGGGCCGAACGAAAATAGTTTCGGATGCCGGCAGGTCGCGCCGGGCAATCGCGTTGACCAGGCCATCTTCGGCGAATGCCGGGGGGATACTGGCCATAAAGACGGCGAGAACGGCTGCCCGGAATTTCATAATCCGATCCCTGCTTGTCACCAGCGCGTGGGCGCCGCGTTGTTGAACGGCGGACAACTTAAAGTGAAAGTTATGATACGTCGCGTCAACACGATTCAATACGATGAACTGTGTACTTTCGATGGAATTTTCCACAGTTTTCTTAATGAGAATATAAGGGTGGCGACCAAAGGCGCTTCTTCAAGGGATGATACTTAAACGGAGAAACGAGACTTAAATGGAGAAACGAGCCTGGGCGAAATCCGCCGGGAAAGGGGCATGGGGCGTCGCCGCGGGCCACAAGGAGACCGCCGAGACGTCCGCCGCGATACTGCGGGACGGCGGAAACGCCGTTGACGCGGCTCTGGCCGCGATGGCGGCGGCGTGCGTTTCGGAACCGGTGCTTTGTTCGCCGGGCGGCGGCGGCTTCCTGTTGGCGCGTTCCTCTGATCACGACCCTATCCTATTCGATTTTTTTGCCCAGACCCCGAAAAACCATCCCGCGATTGACGGGCGGGATTTTCACGCCGTCACGGTCGATTTTGGGACGGCGGCGCAGGAATTTCATATCGGCCTGGCCAGCATAGCGGTCCCCGGCTTCGTCCATGGGTTGTTCCGTATCCATGAACGGCTGGGACGAACGCCGTTGCGGGACGTCTTGGCGCCGGCCATTGAATTGGCGCGCCAAGGTGTGGAGATCACGGCGTTTCAGCGAAAACTGTTGGGGTTCGTCGAGCCCATTTATCTATCGACCGCCGGAGCCAGGGAGATTTTCGCTGGAGATACGGAAGCATCCAGGCTTCCAAACGAGGGAGCGATACTCGCCAACCCGGATCTGGCCAACTTCTTTGACGCGCTCTGGCGGGAGGGGCCAGCACTGTTTTATGAAGGCGAGGTCGCCCAACGCATCGCCGATGACAGCCAAGGCAGCGGCGCCATCCGGCGTGGCGACTTGAGGGATTATCGTACCGTCGAGCGCGCGCCGCTGGTTGTTCATTGGCGCGGCGCTGACATTTTGACCAACCCGGCGCCCAGCGTGGGCGGGATAATGACGGCCCATGCGCTTTCCGTTCTTGATGGCGAGATGGCTGATATTACCCGTCAAATACCGGCGGCGATCACGCGGAGCGAGGCCGCCAGGAGGAAAATATCAATCGAGGCGTCAATCAATCCAAGGGGTACGACCCATATCAGCGTCATCGATGGCGAGGGGGCGGCTGTCGCCGTCACGCTATCAAACGGCGAAGGCTCTGGATACGTGGTGCCGGGCACTGGTATTATGATGAACAACATGCTGGGCGAGGAGGACCTCCATCCGCACGGCTTTCACGCCTGGCCTAGGGACCGGCGGATGGGTTCAATGATGACGCCGACGATCATGACGCAAGTGGATGGCGCGACCGTGACCGCTTTGGGGTCCGGCGGTTCGAACCGTATACGGACGGCTGTCCTGCAAGTTTTGATCAATCTGATCGAGCTCAAGATGGATTTAATCGCCGCTGTGGACGCGCCGCGCCTTCACATCGAAGAGGGGCGACTGGATCTGGAACCCGGCTTGGCGCCGGGTGATTTCGAGATTTCCCAAAGCACCGCGGCGGCGGCGCGTCAATGGGACGAATGTAGCATGTTCTTCGGTGGCGTGCACGTGGTTCGGCGCGGCGCCGACGGCGGCGTGGCTGGCGCGGGCGACACCCGTCGAGGGGGAGTTTTCCTTGCGTCCTGACGCGGCGCGAAGAGCGGCGCGCGGATTTGCCGTTTTATTGATCCTGACTTGGCGGCATATAAAAATCACCCTATGATGGAAAAACAAATCACTTCCAAAAAGTACGGCGCGGAGTTAACGAGATTGACGGGAGGGGATCAAAGCCGTGAGTGATTTGACGCCAGATCAGTTGAAAGGCGTGCACATTCTGGACGGGCTGGACGATCTTGAATTCCAGACAGTGGCCAGAGCGTGCAATTGGAAGCGCTATAAAAAAGGCGAACAAATCATCGATCAGATGAGCGACACGCAAGATGTGTTCTTCGTCATCTCTGGTCGGGTCAGGGTTGTCAACTATTCCGCGTCGGGCCGGGAAATAACGCTGGATGACGTCAAGGCGGGCGGTCATTTCGGTGAATTGGCGGCGTTGGATAGGCAACTCCGCTCAGCCAGCGTCCTGGTGCTTGACGACAGCCTGATCGCGTCGATATCGCCTGGCCATTTCAAAGAAATGCTGCTCAACAATCCGGAGATATGCATGCGGGTGATGCAGTCCATGGCGAGAATAATCCGCAGCGCCACGGAACGGATCATGGATCTCAGCACGTTGGCGGCAAACAATCGAGTTCAGGCCGAATTACTGCGCCAAGGCCGCGAAGCCGCGGGCGAGGAAGCGTTGTCGGCCGAGATCATCCCAATCCCCGTTCATTCGGAGATCGCGAGCCGCGTCAGTACAACGCGGGAAACCGTCGCTCGAGTGTTAAGTGATATGACAAGGCGGGGGATGGTCGAGCGGAGGAAGGACCGGCTGGTCTTGACGGACCTGGAAGCCTTGGAAGAGATGGTCGAAGCCGTGCGTGGCGATTGACGGGGCGATCAAGTCCTTTTTACTCCGATGAAAACAACCGCCTCGACAATCTTTGAGTGGTTTCCAATCCGTTCGTTGGTTGCTTTTCGCATGTTTCGCGTTACATACCGTGGGTTATGGCGTTTATTTCGGGACAGCATCCGATGCTCTGGACGATTAAACTGAAAGATCAACAAAATGGCCAAATCGATCCTGATCGTTGAAGACAACGACTTGAACATGAAGCTCTTCGACGACCTTTTGCAGGCGCATGGCTACAAAACGATCCAGGCTATGGATGGCCAGAACGCCGTTCAACTTGCGCGGCAACACCGTCCGGACTTGATTCTAATGGACATTCAGTTGCCGGAGGTTTCCGGATTGGAAGTGACCAAGACGCTCAAAGCCGACGGCGATTTGAAGAGTATTCCCGTGATTGCCGTGACGGCGTTCGCCATGCAAGGTGATGAAGAGAAAATCCGTGAAGGCGGTTGCGAGGGATATATCGCGAAGCCGATTTCCGTGCCGGCTTTCCTGGAAACCGTGGCCAGGTTCGTGGAGTAGGGCGTTCCTGTGGAGTAGGGCGTTCCGCCGGTTGCACCGGAGCGACAGAGAGACAACCAGACAAAATCCGGGGCTGCCCGGCGCCGGGATTTTGATGTTCAGAACGATCACATCCTGCGGGCGGGGCCTTGGAATCCAACACTATTTGATTATGGGTCACGCCCAACCGATCAATTGGTTTTGGTCATACGGCCATGGCGGAGCACGAAACCCAGCCGGACGGGCGGAAGCGAGATGAGGCTGGCGAAAGGCGGCGGCGTATCGGTCTGCGTGTGTTGCCGGTCAACAAGATCATCCCCAATGTGCTGACCTTGGGCGCGTTGTCCGCGGGCCTCACGGGTATTCGTTTCGCCATGGACGAGAAATGGGAGCCCGCCGCGTTCGCCATTCTGATCGCGGCGATCCTGGACATGCTGGACGGCCGGGTGGCGCGGCTGTTGAAGGGGGCAAGCAAGTTCGGCGCGGAACTCGACTCGCTCTCCGACATCGTTTGCTTCGGCGTTGCGCCCGCGCTAATCGTTTACATGTGGGGCCTGGAAGAGATTGGCCGGTTCGGCTGGATTTTCACCATTTTCTTCCCGCTTTGCTGCGCGCTTCGTCTGGCGCGGTTCAACACGGCGTTGGAGGACGAGAGCAAACCCGTTTGGGCCGGGCGGTTCTTCACCGGGGTCCCCGCGCCGGCGGGGGCGGGGCTCTGCCTGTTGCCGATGATCTTGTCCTTCACCCTGCCGGAAGAATTCGCGCCGTATCTTCGGCACCCGGCGACGGCGGCTTTTGCGCTCATCGTCGCGGGCAGCCTGTTCGTCTCCACCATGCCGACCTATTCGTTCAAGAACATGAAACTCGCCAAGACCTGGCTTCTGCCGATCATGTTGCTTGTCGTTGTGTTGGTGGGGTTGATCGTTACGGACGTTTGGTTGGCCCTGTCCACGATACTGGTGCTTTATATCGTCGGCTTTCCGTTCTCAATCCGAAGCTATCTTTGGCACAAAAAGCGGTCTTAAAGACCGCTTCAGAGAATGTGTTTCCTAAATTCGAATTCACTTATGGCGATTCTCGACTCCAACGCTGGCCTTTACGCGTCATATGCGGTATTGCGGCGTCCCGGCGCTTACTGATAATCGGGCACGGCGTCTGGCCCGGCCCGGCCAGCCTATCCGTTAATTCCCGGCGCCGTGTCCTTGCTGCGAAGAGTCCCATGCCCAAACGCACAGATATTTCCTCCATCCTGATCATCGGGGCCGGGCCGATCATTATCGGTCAGGCCTGTGAGTTCGACTACTCCGGCGCGCAAGCCTGCAAGGCGCTGCGCGAGGAAGGTTACCGGGTGATCTTGGTGAATTCGAATCCGGCGACGATCATGACGGATCCGTCCATGGCCGACGCGACCTACATTGAGCCGGTCACGCCCGAGATGGTCGCCAAGATCATTGAGAAGGAACGCCCAGACGCGTTACTTCCCACCATGGGCGGGCAGACGGCGCTCAACACCGGTATCGCATTGGCCGGGATGGGCGTTTTGGAAAAGTTCGGCGTCGAGATGATCGGCGCGAAGGCCAGCGTTATCGACAAAGCGGAGGATCGTCAGAAGTTTCGGGACGCCATGGACAGGATCGGACTGGAAAGTCCGCGCTCCCGCCTTGTCGCCACCATGGCCGAAGCGGAAGAGGCCATGCGCGAAATCGGCTTGCCGGTCATCGTCCGGCCTTCCTTTACGTTGGGCGGCATTGGCGGCGGCATTGCCTATACGCGCCCTGAGTTCGAACGCATCGTCGCCGGCGGTTTGGCGGCTTCCCCGGTCACCCAGGCGCTGGTCGAGGAAAGCGTGCTTGGCTGGAAGGAATATGAGATGGAGGTGGTTCGCGACAAAGCGGACAACTGCGTCATCATCTGTTCCATTGAAAACATCGACCCCATGGGCGTGCATACGGGCGACAGCATCACGGTCGCTCCGGCGCTGACCTTGACGGACAAGGAATATCAGATCATGCGTAACGCCTCGATCGCGGTGCTGCGCGAGATCGGGGTGGAGACGGGTGGATCGAACGTGCAGTTCGCCGTCAATCCGGACACGGGCCGTTTGGTGGTGATCGAGATGAATCCGCGGGTGTCGCGCTCGTCCGCGCTGGCTTCGAAAGCCACCGGCTTCCCCATCGCCAAGGTCGCCGCGAAGTTGGCGGTTGGCTACACGCTGGATGAGCTGGACAACGACGTCACTGGCGTCACGCCCGCGTCATTCGAACCCGCCATCGATTACGTGGTGACGAAGATTCCGCGCTTCACGTTCGAAAAGTTCCCGGGCGCGGAGCCCATGTTGACGACCTCGATGAAGTCGGTGGGCGAGGCCATGGCCATGGGCCGCTGCTTTGCCGAGAGTTTCCAAAAGGGTTTGCGGTCCATGGAGACGGGGCTGACCGGACTTGATGATATCGAGATCGAGGGCTTGGACCGGAACGCGTCCTTTGACGCCAACCGGGACGCCATCCGGGCGGCGATTTCTCAGCCGCGCCCGGACCGGATTCTCTACATCGCCCAAGCGCTCCGGGAAGGCATGACGGTCGATGAGGTCCACGCATCCTGCAAATACGATCCCTGGTTCCTGGAACAGATGAAGGCGATCATCGAGATGGAAGCCTGGATCAAGGAAGTTGGTTTGCCGGAAAACCGCGACGGCTGGCTGAACCTGAAGAAGATGGGGTTCTCGGACGAGCGCCTGGCCGCGCTGACCCGCTCCGGCGCGGGCGAGGTCGCGGCCAAGCGCCGCGAGGCGGGCGCGGCGCCGGTTTACAAACGCGTGGACACCTGTGCGGCGGAATTCGCGTCCAAGACCTCTTATATGTATTCGGCTTACGAGGGGAACGGCGCCGGGGAGCCGGAGAACGAGGCCGAGCCGACAGACCGGAAAAAGGTCGCCATCCTGGGCGGCGGCCCCAACCGCATCGGTCAGGGAATCGAGTTCGATTATTGCTGCGTTCACGCCGCTTACGCCCTTCGCGAAGCCGGTTATGAAGCGATCATGGTGAACTGTAATCCTGAGACGGTTTCCACTGATTACGATACGTCCGACCGCTTGTTTTTCGAGCCGCTGACCGGCGAAGACGTGATCGAGCTGATCCGGGGCGAACAGACCAACGGCGAATTCAAGGGAGCCATCGTGCAGTTGGGCGGCCAGACGCCGCTGAAGCTGGCGAAACATTTGGAGGCCGCAGGCATATCCATTTTGGGCACGCCCCCCGACGCCATTGATTTGGCGGAAGACCGCGAACGGTTCCAGAAATTGTTGCGGAATCTGGATTTTCGCCAACCCGCCAACGGTCTGGCGCGGTCCGGGGAAGAGGCGGAGGCGGTGGCCAGGAAAATCGGTTATCCGCTGATTATTCGTCCGTCCTATGTCCTTGGCGGCCGGGCCATGGAGATCGTCCACGACCCGCAGGCCCTGCGGCGCTATATGGAAAGCGCCGTCAGGGTCTCCGGTGACAGTCCAGTACTGCTGGACGGCTATCTTCAGGACGCCATTGAGGTGGATGTGGACGCGCTCGGCGACGGCGGCGGCGGCGTTTATGTGGCCGGTATCATGCAGCACATCGAGGAGGCTGGCATTCATTCCGGCGATAGCGCGTGTTCGTTGCCGCCGTTCTCGCTTTCCGCCGCCGTCATTGAGGAGCTGGAACGCCAGTCCGAGGAACTCGCCAAGGCGCTTGGCGTCGTCGGCTTGATGAATGTTCAGTTCGCGGTTAAGGATGGCGATATCTATGTTCTGGAAGTGAACCCCAGGGCGTCGCGGACCGTGCCGTTCGTCGCGAAAGCCACCGGCATCCCCATCGCCAAAATCGCGACACGCCTGATGGTGGGCGAGAAGCTCTCGGACTTCGATCTGACGCCCCGCGCCATCGCCGGCCACGTGGCGGTCAAGGAAGCGGTCTTCCCGTTCTCCCGTTTCCCTGGCGTCGATACGGTGCTGGGTCCGGAAATGAAATCCACCGGCGAGGTGATGGGACTGGATGCGGATTTCCCCCGCGCGTTCGCCAAATCCCAGTTGGCGGCGGGCATGAAGTTGCCCGAGAGCGGCACGGTGTTCGTTTCCGTGAAGGACCGCGACAAGCGCCCCATGATCGAACTGGCGCGCCGCCTGACCAGGCTGGGCTTCAAGTTGGTGGCGACGGGCGGCACGCAGCGCCGCCTGGCGGCGGAGGGGTTGGCCGTCCGGCGTATCAACAAAGTGCTGGAAGGGCGGCCCCATTGCGAGGACGCGATCGTGAACGGCGACATCCAGTTGGTCATCAACACGACGGAAGGCGCGAAGGCCATCGAGGACTCCCGCTCGATCCGGCGCGCGGCGCTGGAACATAACGTGCCGCACTATACGACCCTGACCGCCGCCGCCGCCGCCGTGTCGGCCATGGAGTCGCTTGGCCGCGGCCCTCTTGAAGTCGCGCCCTTACAGACCTATTTTTCCGGCTCGTATTAGGCGAGAAAACTCCCCCAGACGCGCGGAGAGAGTGAACCGCAGGCGGACCCTACCCGGGATTCGCCCGCGGTGCTTGATTTTTTTGCTCTGATGGTTGGAAATCGTTGAATGTTGAGACGAGGTGGGACATGGAAAAAATCCCCATTACCCGTGAAGGTCTGACCAGGCTGGAGGCGGAACTGCGCAAATTGAAATCCGAAGACCGCCCGGCGGTCATTCAGGCCATCGCCGTCGCGCGTGATCATGGCGATTTGTCCGAAAACGCGGAATATGACGCCGCGCGGGAGCGCCAGGGCTTCATCGAGGGCCGAATCGCGGAATTAGAAGATGTTTGCGCGCGCGCCGACGTCATCGACGTCGCCGCCATGTCCGGCCCGACCGTGCGTTTCGGCGCGACCGTAGTCGTGGCGGATGAGGATACGGACGAGGAGAAAACCTATCGCATCGTCGGCGCGCCGGAAGCGGACATCGAACAGGGCCTGATTTCCGTGTCGTCTCCGCTGGCTCGCGCGCTGATTGGCAAGTCCGAGGGCGACTCTGTGGAAGTCACCAGCCCCGGCGGCACCAAGTCCTACGAAATATGCGCGGTGAATTGGGGCTGATTACACAGTTTACCGACGTGATCGCTATCGGCGCATCGTCGATTTGGGAGACTCTAATTCTGTAATGGACTTGCGCGCTTTTTTCACAAACAGAGAGATTTCGTTCCCAAGCCTGTGAAGGTCATCGATATCCTCAGGTTTAGGTGATTGCCTCAACCGTTTCAGAATCAGTTCGGCGTGATTGATATTGTCGGCCGCTCCGTTCAAAAGAAACGCTTTCCGGACCAATTCGAACGCATGAGCGCAATCCATTCGCGGGGCTTTTTCGGAAACCTTAAACATTTGAACCAGATGACTCGCAAGATCATTCATCTCATTGATCGCGAGTCCAAGTTTATCTTCAAATTCGTCCTGGGCGTCCGGGTCGAATTCAATCCAATCCGTGCGGGTTAAATCCGACGGAGCCTTTGCGTCTTTTGATTTCACGATGACGAGAGGTTTGCCGAACAAGGCGGCGAAGCCGAGTTCAAGCGCAATGTTCGCAAGGACGGTCTGGCGTGTGTTTTCAGTGAAAATCGCGGTCGTAAAAACTGTGCCCCTGATAAAACCGATGATACGTTCGAGATAATCCTTGCCCGACGTCGATGAACTTGCGTCGTATACGCCGATCCCGTTTTTGATGTATATTCGCTTAACTATTTGAAATATGCGCACATCCAACTTGGGCGGGTTCCCGAGTTGGCGCATGACGAAAGATGACTTGGGAATTAAACGGGACGGAGGCGCGGATAGAACATCTTCTCCCAGCGGAGAAAATATGAGCGCCACGTCTTACTGGTTCCGAACGTCTTCGTATAGCAGAACGCCTTTGTAGGGACCCTCGGATTTTTTATGATCCACAACGCGTCCCGTTTTGGTGTCAAGCTTAACCCATCGCTTCGTTACCGGGTTTTGAAGTTGCACTCTGTCTTTGACCGCGCCGAGTCGACTGATTTTTCCCGTATTTTTGCTCATCACGGCTCCTCTACTGGAAGTTTACCATATATCAAGCGGTATCTTCCAGCGGGATAGTCGCCCGCGCCAAGGTCACGCCGCATCCCGGCGCGGACGCCGCCACAGGACCGGTTCGAAGTCGAGCGCCTCGCCCGTCGCCTCGCTTTCCGCCGTCGGCAGAACGTCAAGGTTCGGCCAAAGCCCGTCCGCCATTGTTTTGACGTAGGCGTCGGGCAACCCTTCCGCCGCCATCTTGTCAATCGCCGTCCGGTGATCATACGCCAGCGCGTGATGGGTGATTCGCAGGGCGCCGCCCATGGGCTCAAGGACCGAATACCAAACACGCGGCGTGCCGTCGTTGGCCGGCATGCCGATGACGCCCGGATTGTGCCAGAGGCGGCCATCGTCCAGCACTTGAGTAAACGGCAGGCCGGAGTGCCCGGCGATGACGCCGTCGGCGTCCAGTTGATCCAGCGCCACGCGTTTTTCGCTCTCGGGCGTCGAGGCGAAAATCCATTCCGAGATGTCCCGCGCGTGCCCATGAACTGCGGCGAGCTTGAAACCGGCCAGCGTGAAAGTCAGCGGATGTGGGCGGGCGCGCATCCATTCGCGCGCGTCGTCGGTCATTCGCGCGTCGGCGTGGGCGTACCATTTGACGGCCAGCAGGTCGCAAGCGCCGCCTTTCTCGAACCCGCAGCCGCAGTCGGCTCCGCCCAGGCCCAGGCTTTCCTCGCAGTTGCCCATCACGACGTGACAGCCGAAGTCCCGGATGGCCTCGACCGTGGCCAGCGGATCGGCGCAATAAGCGACGACGTCGCCGGTGCAGATCACGCGCCCGGGCGGGATGTCGCGGCGTTTGGCCTCTTTGATCAGGGCTTTCGTCGATTCAAGGTTGGAGTATGGACCGCCGAACAGCAGGACGGGGCCAGTCAAGGCGCCGAGGTCTTCAGAATGGAGCGTCACGAGTGCCGTCTTCCGTTGTTTCGTCCAAAGAATCAGCCGCCGGGGTTGCAGCTTGCGCCGCCCAGCACGCAAAACGTCGCGCAATGATGATGATTAAGCTTCACGGCGTCTCTCGCGTCCGCCAGGCGTTCTCCCATTTCGAATTCCCCGCCGTACGGCAACAGCGTACAGGGCAGCACGACCGGTTTGCTGGCGCCTTTGCGTTTCACCACCATGCGGCTTGACGCGCACATGACGCTCGAAGGCCGGACATCCAAGATATCCCAGCACTCGGCGCTGATTTCGGGCGCGTCCTTGGCGGCGTCCATTTCCGGAAACAGGACCAAGCTTTGCGGATTCTCGGAATCGACCGGAATGTTCTCGGCCTCGAACAAGGCGCGGTAGCCCGCGCGGCCCGCCGCCTCGCTCTCACCCCAAAGAGTGCGTCCGGCGATGGCCAGGGAAACCTTGTTCCCGGCCAGCCAGCGCACACACCGGATCATCGAATCCCAGGTGTTTTCGCCTCGAATATCCTCGTGTTTTTTCCGGGAATAGTGATCGACGGAAACCCGGACCGTCAGCGCTTCGCCGTGGCGTTCGACGATGTTGAGAAGCTTTTCCCGTTTGTTCCAAAGCGGCTTCATCGCGTTGGTCAGAACCAGCGCCCTAAAACCGCGCGCCAGCGCGTCGTCCAGCATCTCGATCATGTCGGGGTTCATAAACGGTTCGCCGCCGGTGAAGCCGATTTCCTCGACAGGCCAGCCGTCCCGGGCGATCTCGTCCAGGTATGCGCGGACCTCCGCAGCCGTGATGTAGGCCAATCGGTCGTTCTTGGGGCCGCTTTCCATGTAGCAGCCGGCGCATTCGATATTGCAGAGCGAGCCTGTGTTGATGAACAGGGTTTTTAATTCCGTCAACGCCACTTCGGCGCGCGGTTTGCCCGTCAAGGTAAAATCGGGGTTCTGAAATTTCAGCGGCGGCGGTGCTGCCTGTATCAGCGCGGCGGACGTTCCCATGGACCGAAAACCTTGACGTTGTTCAACTCGATGAAGGGGGAAATCAGCGTCTTAATAGACGCCACGAAGGTGGTAATCGATCCGCTTGATCCAGACAAAACATAAGATTGTTACCAGTCGGTGTTATAACAACACAGTGGCGCGATGGCGAGCCGATTGTGCGTTCGCGCGAGGGGCGGGTATGATTAGACGCTTGCCGGAGGCCGGCGAACGCCTTAGGACAGTTCCATGCCCCGCGGGTATGATGTAGTGGCAGCCTGTCAGCTTCCCAAGCTGAACGCGCGAGTTCGATTCTCGCTACCCGCTCCAACAAATCCGGGCGTCCTCGATTCCGGCGGCGCCTTGGATTGAACCGCCTCTTTTCATATCCCGTGGCGGTTTATCGCGCCTCAGTGACAAGAGGCCAGCTTTTCCGCCCGTCACGGCTCTTTAAGACCGGCAGTTGCGAACTCCGCGTCCTCACGGTTTTTTTACCCGGAACCGGTTGGCGTCCGTGCGGGCGGAAGCTTACCCTTTCTCTTTCGAAAACCATTCAACCCAGGGAGCAAACCATGCGGTCCTTGTTTCATCGCGCCGTGTCGCCGGGTCTGCCCGGTTTTCTCGCCGCGGCCCTTATCGTGATGACGGCGGCGCCGGCGGCGGCCAAGACTTACTTCTATGACGGCGACACAAAGTTCGCCGTCGACGGCGCTGATGTCGTGGCCTATTTCACCGAAGGCAGGCCGGTGAAGGGCGATTCAAGATTTACTCACATGTGGGGTGGAACGACCTGGGCGTTCGGTTCGGCGAAAAACCGCGATTTGTTCGCGGCCAACCCGGAAAAATACGCGCCTCAGTTCGGCGGTCACTGCGCCTTCGCGGCGTCGAAGGGCTATACCGCCTCGACCGTTCCGGAAGCCTGGGCCATCGTGAACGGCAAGCTCTATCTCAACTACTCGACAAGCGTTAACGCCCGCTGGCGGGCAAACCAGGACGAACATATCGTCTCGGGCCATAAAAACTGGCCGCGCTTGAAAAAACAGCTTCTGACCAACTAGACCCACCAGGGCGTCATTCCCGCGAGGGCGGAAATGACGGGCACGCCGTTTCGATCCCGCCTTGTCGAACGCCGCGCGAGGAGACGGGGGCGGGAAGACGGGCGGCGGATGAAAGCCAGTCGAACTAGCGCAAGCCCGGATGCGGGGTTTCCAGGTCCGCCCCCCGGTTTTCCGGCTTGATCACTTCCCGGCATTTGACGGATAACGCGTGTTCCAGCGGGTTGGTCAGGGGCCGGCCGTTGAACGTTAGATGACCGGTCTTCGGGTTGAACCGGACCGTGCCCGCGTTGAGTTCCGCGCCGGGGCTTTTCCGAACGGTCTCAATGGCGCGCAGGGCAAGGGCGTCGGCCGCCGTGCTCGCCGGGGCGCCGGAGGACACGGTTCCGCCATGACCGGCGCTCCCGGCCGCCGCCAGCGCCGTCAACCTCTCCGCTTCCAGCGTTTCTTCGGGACCGTCCAGATAGGCCTGCAAGTCCTTCGTGACGTCAAACTGGTACACCTCCGGAACAGAGATGGTGAAATCGCCTCCCAGATCCACGCCGGCGGCCGGATAATGGCGGACCAGATGAGCGCAACCCCGCCTGGAAATCCGGAGCCGCCCGGCCTCTGTTCCGTCATGGACGCTCCGGTTCACCACGGATGGATTCCGGTTCACTGCTGTTCCGCGGTTGATCACGCCGGGCGTTCGGTTAATCACGCCGGGGCCGTGATTAACGGCGCTTCCGTTTAAGCGGTTGATAACCGGGGTTCCCTGGGTTCGGTCCACGCGCTCGGGCGCCGGAGACGGACCGTCGCGTGTTTGCGCCATAACCGCGCCGGCCGAAAGGGCGGCCAGAGAAACCACAATTAGGGAAACCACAACCAGGGAAACCACGGCCCCTATAAAGACGTTCAACCGGTTCATACGGACCATCCTTCGCCGCGAGATCAGGCTTTTTTGACTCATACCCAGATTCGGTGTCTTATCCGTTAACGGATGACCACGCCCCTGGTATTAGCGCTTCCATAACCGGCGGACGTGGCCTAAAAACCGGGCCATGACGAACGACGTCCCCCACGCCGATAAAATCCTGATCATCGACTTCGGGTCCCAGGTGACCCAATTGATCGCGCGGCGTGTCCGGGAGTTGGGAACGTACTGCGAAATTCACCCCTTCAACCAGGTGGACGAGGCCTTCATCCGGGATTTCGCGCCCAAGGGCGTGATCCTGTCCGGGGGGCCGGCGTCGTTCCATCAGGCGGAGACGCCCAGAGCGCCCGACGCCCTGTTCGGCATGGGGCTGCCCGTGCTGGGAATCTGTTACGGCGAACAGGCGCTTTGCGGCCAGATGGGCGGTAATGTCGAGGCGTCCGAGCACCGCGAGTTCGGCCGCGCGTTCGTTGAGGTCACCGATGACTGCGCCCTTTTCGACGGGGTCTGGACCAAGGGCGAAACGCATCCGGTCTGGATGAGTCACGGCGACAGGATCAACGCCATCCCCAGCGGGTTCCGGACCGTGGCCGTGTCCGGCGGTTCGCCCTTCGCCGCCATCGCCGACGACGCCCGCCGGATGTACGGCGTGCAGTTCCATCCGGAAGTCGTCCACACGCCGGACGGCGCGCGGCTGCTCGCTAATTTCACCCGCGGGATCGCCGGCTGCGGCGGCGGCTGGACCATGGCGTCGTTCAAGGATGAGATGATCGCCAAGGTCCGCGCGCGGGTGGGCGGCGGCAAGGTCATCTGCGGGCTCTCGGGCGGCGTCGACTCATCCGTCGCCGCCGTGCTGCTGCATGAGGCCGTCGGCGACCAATTGACCTGCGTCTTCGTCGATCACGGCCTGATGCGCCTGAACGAGGCGGACGAGGTCGTCGGCCTGTTCCGGGACGCCTACAACATCCCGCTTGTCCACAAGAACGCCTCCGGCCTGTTCCTGGACGCGCTTGAAGGCGTCGCCGATCCGGAAGTCAAGCGCAAGATCATCGGCAAGTTGTTCATCGACGTCTTCGAGGAGGAAGCCGGGAAGGCTGGCGGCGCGGAATTTTTGGCGCAGGGCACCCTCTATCCGGACGTGATCGAAAGCGTCTCCTTCACCGGCGGCCCCAGCGTCACCATCAAATCGCACCACAATGTCGGCGGCTTGCCGGAACGCATGAACATGAAGCTCGTCGAGCCCCTGCGCGAGTTGTTCAAGGACGAGGTCCGCGCCCTCGGCCGCGAGCTTGGGCTGCCCGAAGCCTTTGTCGGGCGCCACCCTTTCCCCGGCCCCGGCCTCGCCATCAGGACGCCCGGCGCGGTCACGCGCGGGAAACTCGACGTTCTGCGCAAGGCGGACGCCATCTATCTAGAGGAAATCCGGAACGCGGGTCTTTACGACACGATCTGGCAGGCCTTCGCCGTGCTGCTGCCCGTCCAGACCGTCGGCGTCATGGGCGACGCCCGCACCTACGATCACGTCTGCGCGCTCCGCGCCGTCACCTCCACCGACGGGATGACGGCGGATTACTTCCCTTTTGATCACGAATTCCTGGGCCGCGCGGCGAACCGGATCATCAACGAGGTCCCAGGCGTCAACCGGGTGGTCTACGACGTGACCTCGAAACCCCCCGGCACGATCGAGTGGGAGTAGGCCCCCAGCCATCAACCCGCTTTTATGGATTATTACAAAAATACTATGGGTCACGCCTAGCGGAGAGGGTTTTTCCAGGGCGGCCTAACTCCGGGGCGGCCCAGCAGGGCGCCAGCTTTATCGGAGGCGCGCCGGACGGCGAAGAAGCTCTCGTCCACTTCCACCGCGCCGCACAAGGGCCGCGCCGCCTCGCGGGCCGGGAAAATCCGTTCCCCTGAACCACCATTAAACCACCGTCAAACCGCCATGAAAGGCGTCTTTGCCCGGATGCTAATGGAACTGGCCGGTCAAAGCGCCGAAACGGACACGCTGACGGACGCGATTTACGCCGCCGCGCGCGGCGCCCGGCCGGCTCAGCCGTTCGCAAGGCCGTTCGCAGGGCTACCGAACCGGCGGCGAAACAACGCGCGGCCGCGCGGGTTTTCTTCCCGGAAACACGCGTGCGCTTTGCATATTTGGCGCATTTGTTTTCACTTCACGCCATGGCCGTATGACCAAAACCAATCGATCGCCTAGGCATGGCCTTTTCTTTTGTTTGCGCAACGGTCCAGACCGTTTGATCGTTTCCGCTGAATGGGAGGGGTCTATATGACGGCCCCGCACGAAGCCGAAGCGTCATTCCCGCCCGCGCGGGGATGACGGATCAAACCTCTTGGAAACCCATGAATCGACGCCACCTAATGTCATAACGCCCTGGTTTCCGGATTGACCCGTATCCCCTGTTTGGAGGCGCCGCTGATGTTGTTCAGGTTCGCCCGCGTTTTTCTCGTCTTCGGTTTTTTTGCCGGCGCCAATTGGTCCGGCGACGCCCTCGCCGCGCCCAAAGCGGAGCTTTGGGCGCGTTGGCTGAAGCACGATCCTCTCTCGACGGCGATGATCGACCACGGAGCCTGGACGGCGTTTCTGAAGACCTATCGCGTCGATTCCGGCGATGGCGTCGCGCGTATCGACTACGGCGGCGTCGGCGCGGAAGACAAAACGGCTCTTGATGACTACGTGAAGCTGTTGGAGGGAACGGCGGTCGGCGGCCTGAACCGCAGCGAGCAACAGGCTTATTGGATCAATTTCTATAACGCGCTCACCATCAAGGTGATCCTCGACCACTACCCCGTCCAGTCGATCCTGGATATTTCCATTTCACCGGGCTTTTTCTCCCAAGGCCCCTGGGGCGCGAAGCTGGTCACGGTCGAGGGTGAGGAACTTTCCCTGGATGACATCGAACATCGCATTCTGCGTCCCATATGGAAAGACCCGCGCGTTCACTACGCGGTGAACTGTGCGTCTTATGGCTGCCCGAACCTGGCTGCGGAAGCCTTCACGGCGGCAAACGCCGGCGCGCTGATGAACCAGGGCGCGATAGATTACGTCAACCATCCCCGCGGCGTCGCCTTCGACGGCGGCAAGCTGATCGTCTCCAGCATCTACGATTGGTTCCGGGAAGATTTCGGCGATACGGAACAAGGCGTTATCGAACATTTGAAACAATACGCCAAGCCAGAATTGAAGATGAGGTTGGAGTCACGCGCCGGTTACGATGGCGACGCCTATGACTGGGCGTTGAACGCTCCGGGCGTTCCCAGCGGCGGCTAAGGCGTTATGACACTGGGCGGCGCCGATTCATGGGTTTCCAAGCGGTTTGATCCGTCATTCCCATTTCTTCATCCCCGCGCCCTTACTCCGTCATTCCCGTACCCTCACTTCGTCATTCCCGTGAAGACGGGAGTCCAGCCGGACTGTCCGCGTTCCGGCTTATCGTGAGTAATGGCCGCTCATGCGTGACGAAGAGTGGCGTGACGAAGAGTGGCGTGACGAAGAGTGGCGTGACGAAGAGTGGCGTGACGAAGAGTGGCGTGACGAAGAGTGCTCTGGACCCCCGCCATCGCGGGGGCGGCAAAATAATAGCGCGGGGTATGAATATATATAATCTCATAACGCTTTAGACCGGTTCGCGGGGACCGGTTAGCGGCCCATCACTTTACCTTCGCGGCGGCGGTCCGCGCCGCCCCGGATGCGTCCGTCCGGCGTTACCTCCAGGCCCTGGAGTCCGCTGGTGAGTTTCCGGGGTTCCACCTTATGGCCGAGCCGTTCAAGACCGAGCCGCAAGGCGGCGGGCAGGCCTTCCTCGACCTCGATCCCTCTGTTCCTGTTCAGCACATGGGGCAGGTCGATGGCGGCTTTGACGGAAAGCTTCCAATCCAGAACGCCAATCAGGGTTTTGGCGACATAGCCGATGATGCGCGACCCGCCGGGCGAGCCTATGACCAGGCGAAGCCTGTCCCCCGCGTCGAGCACTATCGTGGGCGACATGGAACTGCGCGGCCGTTTGCCGGGCGCCGCGCGGTTGGCGGCCGGGGCGCCGTTCCGTTCGGGATGGAACGAGAAATCCGTCAACTGATTGTTCAACAGAAAACCTTTGACCATCAAGCGCGAACCGAAAGCTGTCTCAATGCTGCTGGTCAGGCTGACCGCGTCGCCGTTCGAGTCTATGATGCTGAGATGCGTGGTGGAACGTCCCTTGTCCAATTCCCCCGGCGCGGCGCGCGGCGCGTTGGTGAGGCCGGGCCGGCCTGGCGCGGCGCGGCCTGGACTGGCGCCGGCGGGTGAAATCTGGAACGAGCGGCGGCGCAGGTAATCCCGGTCCAGCAATCCCTCCGCTGGAACGGTGATGAAATCGCTGTCGGCCAGATAAGCGTTCCGGTCCGCGAACGCTAGCCGGCTGGCTTCCGATAAGCGGTGGAAGGCGCCAGGGCTGAATGGCGCGCTTGCCCCGGTTAATTCCCAAAGCCCCAGAATTTGCAGCGTGGCGACGCCGCCCGAGGACGGCGGACCCATGCCGCAAACCTTGAAGCTGCGATAGTTCCGGCAGACGGCCGGGCGCCGCTTCGCTTGATAGCGGGACACATCATCCGCCGTCATGGTGGACTGATGAAAGGGCGCGTTGCGAACCCGCTCGACAATCGCGTCGGCGATCTCGCCATTATAGAACGCGTCCGCGCCCTCTTCCGCCAAGGCGCGGAAAACGGCCGCCAGTTCCGGGTTCTTCAGAAGCGTCCCGGCCGGCTTCGGTTCGTCCCCTTGATAAAAGTAGGCCTTCGTTTCGGGGATCAGGGGAATAAACCGGTCCCGGGCTATTTGGTCCGCCAACCGTTCGGAAATCAGGAATCCGTCCTCGGCCAGTTGAATGGCCCGGGTAAACAGGTCTCTCCAGGGCAGGTTGCCGTGATCGGAATGGGCCAGTTCCAACATCCGCACGAGGCCTGGAACACCGACGGATTGCCCGCCGACGGCGGCGTCATGGAATTGCATGGGGGCGCCGCCGGCCTTCAAAAAGACAGTGGGTGAGATTCCAGCCGGCGCCGTTTCCCGGCCGTCGTAGCTGGCGACGGTATTGGTCTGATTGTCGAAATGCAGCAGGAATCCGCCGCCGCCGACACCCGAGGATTGAGGTTCGGCCATGGTTAAAACCATCTGCGCCGCGATCGCCGCGTCAACGGCGGATCCGCCCGCCTTCAGGATGTCGAGGGCCGCTTGCGAGGCCAGCGGGTGGGCGGCCGCGACGGCGAACTCCTGATAGGTTTCGGTGGTGCGGAGCGCGCCCGCCGAACGGAATGGGGCTTCCGCCAACACCATGTTCTCATCCGCAGTGGCGCCGGAGCGCTTGTCCCCGGCGGCGCAAGCGCCGAGAACGCCCGCAAGGACGACCGCCAACCCGCTTGACCAAAACTGCCGGGGTCGTTTGAATGCCGCCATGGATGCCTTTCCGCCCCGCAGGACACCGTTGCCGGATTCAATACGGCGTCGGTCCGAATAAATCCAGTCCGTAATGGTCTGGGCGGTTTGAGATTCCGGTGTGGTCCCGGAAGAAAGTTATCAAGAACATGGGCTATTTGGGCCGATCCTTCGAGCAGCCCGGCGCTGACACGTCATTCCCGCGAAGGCGGGGTTTGGATGACGATCCTTCATGGAGCCAAGACGTCATCCCCGAACAGGCGGGGGTCCAGGCCGCCCTTTGTTATTCGATGATTGACCGGACGCGGGCCGCCGGTTGGATTGCCGCCTTCGCGGAAATGACGAAGCGGGACTGCGGCCCCAACCCGGCGAAGCGTCCCGCATCCATTCGAACCCGCACGGTCTCTCGAAACCTGTCCATCGGGATGGTTCAATATTTTCCGGGGATGGACTAGGTTCCTTGATCATCTAGTTGAACACGGAGTGCGTGGAAATGTATGCGGGCGGGGAAAGCGACAGCTCGGATCAAGGAAACCGGTTGCGGAAAACGCCCGGCCAATTGCGTGCGCGCAAAGGCGGCGCGCCGATCGTCGCCCTGACGGCTTACACGGCGCCTCAGGCCAGGTTCCTGGACCCTTATTGCGACCTGCTGCTTGTGGGGGACAGCCTGGCCATGGTGATTTACGGGCTGGAAACCACGCGGGGCGTCACGCTCGACATGATGATCGCTCATGGCCGGGCCGTAACGCGGGGGTCGTCCAATGCGCTGATTGTCGTCGATCTGCCTCATGGGTCTTATGAAAGCTCGCCCGAAAAAGCAGTCCGGTCGGCCTTGCGCGTGATGGATGAAACGAATGCTCAGGCGGTCAAACTGGAAGGCGGCGTGGATATGGCCGATCAGGTGAGGGCGATTGCCGATGCGGGCGTCCCAGTGCTGGGGCATGTGGGGCTGTTGCCGCAAAAGGCGGAGCACCGTGGGGCGTTTAAAATCCAGGGCAAAAGCGACGAAGGGGCGAGAGCCGTCATTGCGGACGCTCACGCCATTGCGGACGCGGGCGCCTTCGCCATGGTGATTGAGGGGACGGTCGAGCCCGTCGCCCGGGCGATTACCGGGGAAGTTTCCATTCCCACAATCGGCATCGGCGCGTCCCCGGCCTGTGACGGCCAGATTCTGGTGACCAATGACATGTGCGGCCTGTTCGCGGATTTCACGCCCAAGTTCGTCAAACGCTATGTGGATTTGGGCGGCGCCATGGAAGAGGCGGCCCGGCGATACGCCGAAGAGGTCAGGACTCGCGCCTTCCCGGGGCTTGAGCATTGCTTTGGGGTGGAGAAACCTGCGGCGAATTCGTGAAGATCATGGAGACCGTACGCACCATCCGTGACTTGCGCGCAAGGATCTTCCAATGGCGCGCCGCCGGTTCGATCATCGGCTTGGCGCCAACCATGGGCGCGCTGCACGCGGGCCACATCGAGTTGGTAAGGCGGGCCGTCAAAGAGGCGGATAAGGTCGTCGTGACATTGTTCGTCAATCCAGCCCAATTCGGCGAGGGTGAGGACTTTTCCGTCTATCCCAGGGATGAGGCGCGGGACGGAGCCATGGTCGAAGCGGAAGGCGCCGCGCTTCTGTTCGCGCCGGACGTCTCGGAAATCTATCCGGAGGGTTATGCGACGCGCGTCAATGTGGGTCCCATTGGAGAGATGTTGGAGGGAGCGTTCCGGCCGGGCTTCTTCGAGGGCGTCGCGACGGTTTGCGCCAAACTTCTGGTTCAATCCCTGCCTGACAAGGCTTATTTCGGGATCAAGGATTATCAGCAAGTGCAAGTCATCAAGCGTCTGGTCCGGGACTTGGATATTCCCTCCGAAATCGTTCCCGTTGAGACCGTGCGCGACCCGGACGGTCTGGCGCTGTCATCGCGGAACGGCTATCTGACGGCGGATGAGCGCGCCGTGGCGGGACAGTTGAACGCGGCCCTCCGGGTATTGGCCGAGGCCGCCCGGTCGGGCGCCGACGTCACCCGGTCGGAAGCGGAGCAGGGCGAGCGATTGCTGGCCGCCGGCTTTTCCAACGTGGATTATTTGACCGTGCGGGATGCGGAGACTCTGGCCGAGAATCCGTCCGCCGGGCGCCTGAGGCGCGTGCTGGGGGCCGCGCGGCTGGGCCGCGCGCGGTTGATCGACAACATCCCTGTTTAAGGTTTTGAAACTGCGGCGGAACATGGAGCGTGGCGGCCGCCCCTTCCGGGACCAGCCTTCCAGGTCCGGTCCTTTCGGGTCCGGCCCTTTCGGGTCCGGACTGAGCGCCGGGCGTCTTTCCAAGACCAGAGGGCCGCGTCCGGTCGCCATGCGATCCGTGCCGCCGCCACGCCGGCTGACGCGTTCGCGCCCGGCCGGCACGGCGTCTCTAAATCCGAAGAGAGGATGGGAAGAACGTTGCCGCCCCGTGTGGCTTCGCTCTCGCGGTCCATGTTGGCGTGGAGGTGCGCTTCGCCGCTCGGACGAAACAATCAATGGGGCGTCGTGTGCGTCATGGAGGCCGAATCGGGGCGGCGGCGTGACGAACGTCTTCGCCGCCGGACGTGAACTGTGGCGCGCGTATTTCGGCGCACGGAACCGGTACGAAGCGGGAGAGTCCAGGGGACTTCTTTTCCCTAGCGGATGTAGAGGTGAACTTCGTTCGTCGTCGCCGTGGCGGCGGACGTCGCCGACTGGGCAATCCGCGCCGGCGGCAGGCCAAGTTCGATCAACGAGCGATAAACGCTGTCCCGGTGACGTTTCGCCCGGTTCGCGTTGATCGCTTGTCGGCCCGCGTCGCCGGCGGACGGCGCGACGGCGACAAGATCGAACCGTGCCTGCGGACGGCGTTCCAGCGTTTTACTGACCGCGTTGTAGAGGGCTTGCTGGAACGGCACGTTCGGTTTGTCGAAGCGGATGACGACGAGCGGCGTGCGGCCGACGTTGCTGAGGGCAGGCGGCGCAATTTGCGCGGCGGCGCCCTGACCGGTCACGGCCCGGTTGATCAGGCTGGAGCCCAGGGACTCGCCGGACCGGATGCCGGATGAAAGCAATTCCAGATTGGTCCGCTCGAAACCCACCCACGTGGATTGGCGTTTCACGTCCTCCGTTACTTCGCCGTGCAGGCGGGCGATCAAGATAACCATTTGATCCACCTCGTCTTCCAGAATCGCCAACTGGCGGTGGTCTTCATCGACGGAACCGGAAACCTGGAAGGCGGCGACGACGGACTCGGTCAGGAAGGCGGCCAGGGTCGAGTCGGCGGAGATACTGGTGGAGAGCTTGTTCAGTTCGCCCACGTCTTCTCCAATGCGGTCCAGGTCTTGCTGCGCCGTGTTGAACTGTTGCACCAGGACCGGGTTCCCCGGCGTGGTGCCTACCTGAAGGCGGCTTTCCACCGCCGCGACGGTGCCATGGTACTGCTGGGAGTTGTCAATGATCCGCCCGCGCAACGCCTGCAACTGGTCATTGCGGGACCGGATATTGGTTTCCAGTTTGCGAAGTTCCTCGCGCAACTGTTCGATCTTTTTGCCGACAAAGGTGCCGGTGGCCGGTCCCGACGTCACTCCTTGCGGTTCGAAATTGCTGGCGCCTAAAGCCGGTTGGCGGCCTGCGGAGGTGGAGGTTTGAGCGTCGCCGGAAGCCAACTCGGCGGGGGGCCGCTGAGCGGATTGAGCCGGTTGATCACTGCCCGCCGGGTGGCCTTCCGGGAGCGGCGGCCACAAATCATCACCAAAAGAACAGGCCGAGACCAGGAACAAGCTCCCCGCGGCAAGTGCCTTGACCGATTTCATATTACGCCCCGTCGTCATGAGTTTGCTGGTCCGGTTCTCTCCAGTTCCCTGAACGCATCATCCGTCCGCGCCGCCTTTATATTTGCAATAAGCCGCGATGTCTTGGTTTTTTATTCACCCGCGGTTCTTCTTGCCCTTCTGGAGTTAACCGTTCGTAATTATCCTTGGATTAAAGCCCGTTTTGCCCTGATCAATCAACTCTGTCAAACGCCCTGCCGCGGCGGCGGAAAAGGAATTCCGGTTCGATGATCCCGGCTTCTGGTCCTTAACACCCCACCTGACCGTTTGTCACGCCTTCATCCGCGTGACTCCGGTCAGTCTTGCCGCAGATTGCCAGCCACCCGTCAAAAAGCCTGAAGAAGTTGTTCTACCCCTTTGATATAGACGGCGATGGTACTCAATGAAAAGGGGGGCCACAAGGCTCGTTTTCGTGTCTGGCGAGGGCGGCTTTTGAGTTTTTCGCGGGGCGGAATGATAAATCCTCCGAGAGGAGGGTTGCTTTTAAGAACGGACCTGGAGTAGCTTCCGCGCTCTCGCGACGAGCGGCCTGCCCGGTCCCGGCTGGTCACGACGCTCTTCATGCGCCTGTAGCTCAGCTGGATAGAGCACTTGACTACGAATCAAGAGGTCGGGGGTTCGAATCCTCCCGGGCGCGCCATCTTCCCGGATTGCCGTTTGTTCCAACTCACGCCAAGGTTTTGAGGCTTCGAACTTCGTTCGCCTGGGCGTTTCGTTCGCGCTCATTGGGAAGGCGCGGCGGGAAGGCGCGGCGGGAAGGCGCGGCGGGAAGGCGCGGCGGGAAGGCGCGGCGTTCGTAAGCGGGCGTCCGGTCCGCCCGGCGTCCTGTGCTGATTGGCGCCCGCCCGCTTGCGCCCTTGAGGATGATATTATCGGTCGGCCTTTCGCGGGGCGGCCTCACAAAATAATCAACCGGTACAGTATTTATATATTTTTGCAAAAATATTTATAATTTTCACACAATATTAATAATGATAAATTATATATTTATTATAATTAACCATCGAAATTCGTAATAAATGTTTTTCGGCCGCCAGATGATCGGCGATATTCATGGTGGAATAAATCGCGTCAACAGCTGAAAATTCTGATAATACGCTTCTATTCATTTAATTAGAATTCCCATGCATGGGTTTTTTCCGCGGCGGCGGGTCCTTGGAATTAACGGTTTATTCACGGGGTTATCATGGCGGCGGACGAACTGGACAACACACCCGGGGGGCCGGCGGAGCCGGACGCCCCGGCGCTTGATCAGGTGGTTTCCCACGAACCGGATCTATCGGGCGGTATGGGGGCCGTTCTCGCGACGTCGCCGGATGGCGTGATCGTGATTGACGAACGCGGCGTCGTTGAGACCTTCTCCACGGCGGCGGAACGGATTTTTGGCTATGGGGCGGCGGAAGTCGTCGGAAAGAACGTCAAAATGCTGATGCCCGAGCCTTATCACGGCCGGCATGACGATTATATGAGCAATTACCTCAAGACGGGTCAGCGCAAGATCATCGGTCTGGGGCGCGTGGTTGTGGGGCGGCGCAAGGACGGTTCGTCCTTTCCCATGGAACTCGCCGTCGGCGAGACCTCCTTGAGCGGGCGGCGGATTTTTACAGGCTTTATCCGCGACGTCACGTCGCGGCAGCTCAAGAAACAGCGGCTTCAGGATCTCCAGGCCGAACTGTTGCACGCGTCGCGTCTAAGCGTGCTGGGCGAACTGTCGTCCGGCCTGGCGCACGAACTCAACCAGCCGCTGACGGCGATTTCGAATTTCGCCCAGGCCGGCCGGCACTTTCTTAAACGCCCGGGCCAGACGGAAAAAACCGATGAAATCCTCGCCAAGATCGGAGGGCAGGCGCGGCGCGCCAGTGACATCATCCGCAAGCTTCGCTCATTCGTCCGCAAGGGCGAGGTCGAGAGACGGCTTGAGGACTTGAACGCTGTCTTCGAGGAGGCCGCCGGGTTGGCGCTGGTGGGGACGGCGGACGAAAACATATCGGTTGTTTGGGCGCTCGCCAAGGATTTACCCGATATTCAGATGGACCGGATTCAAATTCAGCAGGTCATGCTGAACCTGATTCGTAATGGGATCGACGCGATGGCGGATAGTGAAATCAGGGAACTGCGCCTGGAGTCGCGCCGTATTGATCAGGACATGGCCGAGGTCTTGGTGGGCGACACGGGTCCCGGCGTTCCCGATGAGGTTCGGCCCCAACTCTTCATACCGTTCCAAACGACCAAATCCGATGGTTTGGGGATCGGTCTTTCGATTTGCAGAACCATTGTCGTTTCCCATGGCGGCGAATTGGATTTGGCCGGCGGGCGAACGGGTGGCGGGAATGGCGCGACATTCAGATTTACGCTGCCGATAGTTGGCGAGCCGGAAAGTTCTGGTTAAACATTAAAATCAGCGTTTGGATTTGAGCGGAGATGATGAGGAATAATCAGGTCTACTTCTGTGATGACGACGAGGCGGTTCGAGAGTCCGTGGCTCTTTTGCTGGAAGCGGCGGATTATGAGGTCGCGGCTTTTTCGTCGGCCAACGATTTGCTGGACGCCGTCTCGCCGGAATTGAACGCAACCTTGCTGATGGACGTTCGCATGCCCGGCATGGACGGGTTGGAAGCTCAGGCGGAGCTTAAACGGCGCGGCGTCAATATGCCGGTGATTATTTTCACCGGTCACGGTGACGTTCCGATGGCCGTGCGCGCCATGCGGGCGGGTGCGGCGGATTTCATTGAAAAACCGTTTTCGGAAGAAAATTTATTGGAGAGCGTGCGCCAAGCGTCCTTGGCGGCCGAGCGGATACGGCGGGATGAGGCGCCGATCCGCGAAATCAAGGAAAAACTCAATCAGTTGACGCCGCGCGAGGGAGATGTGCTGCGGCAATTGGTGATTGGGAATTCAAATAAGATCATCGCCTATGAATTGGGCTTGAGTCCCCGCACGGTGGAAATTCACCGCGCCCGCGTGCTGGAAAAAATGGAAGCCCGCAATCTGGCCCACTTGGTTCGCATGGCGCTGGCCGCCGGCGTCGATCCCGGCATCGACCGGTAAACCGCCGCCGCTCCAGCCGGGGCCGGGACCTCACGTTCGGCGCCAGACGCTCAATCGGACGGTATTGGATACTGTGTGGATTCTAGCATTCGCTGGAATAACCGCTTTGCAATGCGGCGTTTGACCCGAACCGGCCGCTACGGCTATTCCTTGCGGCGCGCGCGCGGGTGATGACCGCGATGCACCTGACCCAGGCGGGCGGCGTCCACGGCGGTGTAGCGTTGCGTGGTCGATAGGCTCTCGTGGCCCATCAATTCCTGAATGGAGCGGAGGTCGCCGCCGCCCGCGAGGAGGTGCGTGGCGAAACTGTGGCGCAATGCATGGGGAGTGGCGGTCTCGGGCAAGCCCAGTTCACGGCGTAATTGGCGGACTCTGGCTTGGGCTTGAGCCGGGTTGAGGGGACCGCCGCGCACACCGATGAAAAGCGGGGCGTCCGGTTCGGCGGCGAAGGGGCGTAAGCGGATATAAGCCGCCAGCGCCTTTGAGACGGCCGGCAACAGGGGAACGACCCGTTCCTTGTTTCCCTTGCCCAACACCCGGATTGATCCCCCGGCTCCGGCTTGCCGCGGCGTCAATCCCAGCGCCTCGCCGATCCGGAGCCCACAGCCGTAAAGCAGGAGCAGCAGCGCTTTATCCCGCGCGGCGAGCCAGGGAGCGGCGCCCGTCACGGCGCCCGCCGCCGCGATCAGGTCGAGCGCGTCGCCTGCGTCCAGCGCCTTGGGGACGGACTGTGGAAGTTTGGGCGCGCGGATGGCGTTGAGCGCCGTATTTTCGACAAAGCCTTGCCTGGCCAGTTGGCGAAAGAAACTTCTGACGGCTGAGAGGGCGCGGGCGGTTGACGGCCTGGAAAAGCCTCGCGCGTGACGGTCCGCGAGCCAGGCGCGGAAGTCCAGCGTGGTCGCCCGCGCAAGCGCGCCCTTGTCGGGGGGTTCGTCTAAGTGGGTTCTCAGAAAACTCAGGAACGCGTCCACGTCGCGGCAGTAGTTCGTGACCGTATGATTGGAATAACGCCGTTCGTGGACCAGCCAGTCCCGCCAGGCCTGGGCCGCCGCGGCGACCTCCGGTGCGGCAAACGCGCCGATCATGCGTCCGGTGCGGATTCCTGAAGCCGGTCAACGCAGTTTTCCAGAACGCGGGCCAGAAAAACAACCAGTTCCGTTCCTTGACCGGGATGGAACACCGCCCCCCGCGAGCCCAGCGCCAGCATACCCGCAGGCGTCCCCCCGCCGGGACGCAGCCGCGCCAGGGCGGCGGATTGAACCAGCGGTGCCGCGCCGCCGAACAGCGTGCCGTCGTCCGTCATCGAGGCGAACAACTTGGCGTCCGCGTCATGACCAATCAGATCGTCCGTCAAACCGGGCGTCAAGTCCCGAAGGTCTGGAGAGACCAGCCAGCTCGAAGGACCGCCGGAGGGCTCATAACCCACGGCGGCGATATCGATATCCAGTAACAGCGGAAGGTCGTCGGTGACGACATGAACCAGATTATCCAGGCCGCGCGCGGCCAGAAGCGCTAAAACCGCGGCGTGGGCGCGGCTGGTGATCGACATGTTGGACCGGCTGGTCTCAATTACGCCGCGAATCGAATCGCGGAGTTCGTCCAGGGTCTCACGATGTTGATCCAGCATCACCTGTTGAAAATCGACAAGGCCCCGCTCCTTGTAACGGGCGGGAAGGGAGAGACGCTCCAGGAGGTCGGCCTGGTCATGAAAAAAATCGGGATGAGCGCGGAGATAATCCGCGACGTCGCGAGCGGAGAGGGACGCCGCGGCGATCAGCGGATCATCCGGGTCCAGCAGATCCGCCGCGTCATCAAGAGTTTCATCCTCGTCCGGCGCCGCAGCCTTGATTTGGACGTCCTTGGTGATGAAATCTTCGATCTCCGCGTGCGCCTCCTCGTCACTGACGGGTTCACGCACGAGACGGATGATTTTATCGTCGTCGCCGGGCACCATGAATCTCCTTCCCAGACGGCCCTAAAGAGCCGCCCGCCGCCTGCTGTTGACTATAGTCGGAAACCGGCGTCCGCTCTAGCGCCCGACCCCAAGGACCTGGATCGCTTGACTGTCCCGCCGCCCGATTCTGATGAAAATCCCATATTGACCGGGCGAATCGCGGTGCTGTTGCCGCTGCCTCTGACGGGTGTTTACGATTATCTCGCGCCGCCCGGAATGGCTTTGGCGAAGGGCGCGATTGTCCGTGTGCCGCTGGGTCCCCGCGTGATGACGGGTATTGTCTGGGGCGCGGGAACGGGCAATGTGGAGGCGTCGAGGTTAAAGTCCGTTATCACGGCGCTTCCCTTGCCTCCGTTACCTGTTGAAACGCTCAACTTCGTCGATTGGGTGGCGGACTACACGCTGACCCGGCCGGGCGCCGTGCTGCGCATGGTTTTGAGCGAGCCCGAGACCATCGAGGCGGCGAAACCGCTGACCGGTTACCGCAAAGCGCCGCATATCCCCGAAGGTTTGAAGCTGACGGCGGCGCGGAAGAGGGTTTTGGCGAAGGCCGGCGGCACGCCGCTGAGGGCGGCGGAACTCGCCCGCCGGGCCGGCGCCGGGCCGGCTGTGGTCAAGGGATTGGCGGACAAAGGCGCCCTTGTCGCGGAGCCGATGGCCGCCCACCCGCCGCCCGCTCCTCCGGATTTGACCCATCCGGGCCCGGCGTTGTCCAGGGACCAGCAAACCGCCGCCGCCGCACTGGAGAACGCCGTTTCGGAAGGGTTCTCCGTCACGCTTTTGGAGGGCGTGACCGGGTCCGGCAAAACGGAGGTTTATTTGAGCGCCGTCGCGGAAGCCGTATCCCGGGGCGGGCAAGCGCTGGTGCTGCTTCCGGAAATCACTCTGACCGCTCAGTGGCTGGAGCGTTTCCGGCGGCGTTTCGGCGCGGACCCGGCGCTTTGGCATTCGGAACTTACCCGGGCGCGGCGCCGGGCCACTTGGCGCCATGTGGCGGAAGGCGGAGCGTCCGTCGTCGTCGGCGCCAGATCGTCTCTCTTTTTGCCGTTCCCCGACCTGAAAACCATCATCGTCGATGAAGAGCATGACGGATCGTTCAAACAGGAGGAGGGCGTCATCTATCAAGCCCGGGATATGGCGGTGGTGCGGGCGAAATTAGGCGGCTGCCCGGTCACCCTGGTGTCCGCCACGCCGTCGCTGGAGACGCGGGTCAACGCCGCGAGGGGGCGCTATCGGCGTCTTTATCTTCCTGATCGTCACGGCGGCGCCGCGCTGCCCGGGGTCGAGGTCGTCGATATGACCAGGACGCCGCCTCAGCGCCAATCCTGGCTATCGCCCAAATTGCGCGCCGCCATGACGGAAACCTTGGAGCGCGGCGAACAGACGTTGCTGTTCCTGAACCGGCGGGGTTATGCGCCGTTGACGCTATGCCGGACCTGCGGACACCGGATGCGGTGTCCCAACTGCACGGCCTGGCTGGTGGAGCATCGCCTGCTGGGTTATCTGCGGTGCCACCACTGCGGATTTCAGGTTCGCCCGCCTGAAAGCTGTCCTTCCTGCGAGGCGGTGGACAGCTTGGCCGCCTGCGGCCCAGGCGTTGAGCGTTTGTCGGAGGAAGTCCGCAATCTTTACCCGGACGCCCGCGTCGCCATCGCGGCTTCCGATACCCTGACGACGCCGCGGGCCCAGCGCGAGATGGTTGAGGCCATGGAGGCCCATGAAATGGATATCGTCATCGGCACTCAGGTTATCGCCAAGGGCCATCACTTTCCGCTGCTTACCCTGGTGGGCGTCGTGGATGCGGACTTGGGATTGTCGGGCGGGGACCTGCGCGCGGCGGAACGGACGTATCAACTCCTCCATCAGGTGTCGGGGCGCGCGGGCCGGGGCGAGCGGCCGGGACGTGTCCTGGTGCAGAGCTATTTGCCGGAACACCCGGTTATCGACGCTGTCGCCCGGAATGACGCGGACGGGTTTTGGGCGGCGGAAGAGCGGGCCCGCGAATTGGCGGCGATGCCGCCCTATGGCCGCCTGGTTGCGCTGATCGTTTCCGGTGAGGACGAGGACGCGGTTCGGAACGCCGCGAGGGATCTGGCCCGGGCGGCGCCGCATCAGTCCGGCGTCGCGGTTCTGGGACCCGCGCCCGCGCCGCTCGCCATGATCCGCGGGCGCCACCGCCAGAGGCTGCTTTTAAAGGCGCCCAGAAGCGTCCAGGTTCAGTCCTTGGTGAGGGCCTGGCTGGCGCGGGCGAGGCCGCATAAAAGAGTCCGCGTTCAGATCGATGTCGATCCCTACGGCTTCCTGTGAGGCCGGTCCGCCGAAATTACGGGGTGAACGCGGTTGCGCGGGCGAAATCTCTGTGGTAGACCAAGCGCGCCCTCAGCCGGGCCGCCCGCCTGCTTGCCTTCCAAGGCCGGGAAACGGCGGAAATCTGGGACAACTGAGCGGCCGGACGGGACATGTCGTCCGTGTTTCGTTCACACCCCCGAGAGCGATGGGCCGTAGAACAAAACAACGGCTTTGATCTGGAATAAAGGGTCTTCCCAGGTGTCATCGGATATTGCCGGCGCTTCCGGCCTCGCGGGCCGCTATGCGACCGCGCTTTACGAACTGGCGGACGGCGAAGGGCGACTCGACGCGGTCGCCGGCGACCTTGCAGTTATCGAACGGCTGCTGGATGAATCCGCCGACCTCGAACGTCTTGCGCGTTCCCCGGTTATCTCCCGCGAGGATCAGGCGAAAGCCTTGGACGTCATTCTGACCAAAGCCGGCGCGGTTGAATTGACGAAGAAGTTCGTCGGCGCGGTCGCCGACAATCGCCGCCTGTTCGCGCTCTCCAGCATGATCAAACAATTCCAAGCCATTCTAGCCGCCCGCCGGGGCGAGGTGACGGCGGAAGTCACCTCCGCGCAAAAACTGACGGCCGGTCAGATGAAAGCCCTGGAAGCGGAACTGAAGAAAGCCGTCGGCGGCGCCGTCGCCGTCGCCGCTCATGTGGACGCGAGCCTGCTTGGCGGTCTCGTCGTCAAGGTGGGATCGCGCATGATTGACAGTTCAATCAGGACGAAGCTTGATCAGCTTCGCCTCGCCATGAAGTAGACCGGCCGGACCGGGTCAAGGAAGGAAGTCAGGATATGGAAATCCGCGCATCGGAAATTTCCGACATTCTCAAAAAACAGATCGCCGATTTCGGCTCCGAGGCGGAAGTCGCCGAGGTGGGGCAGGTGCTCTCCGTTGGCGACGGGATCGCCCGCGTGTACGGCCTTGATCAAGTGCAAGCTGGGGAAATGGTCGAATTCCCGGGGGGCGTCAAAGGCATGGCGCTGAACCTTGAGACCGACAACGTCGGTATTGTGATATTTGGCGACGACCGGAACATCAAGGAAGGCGACACGGTCAAACGGACGGGCGACATCGTGGACGTGCCGGTGGGCAAGGGTCTGCTGGGCCGCGTCGTCGATGGCTTGGGCAACCCGATTGACGGCAAGGGCGCGATCAAGGCCGAGCAGCGTTCCCTGGTGGAAGTCAAGGCGCCGGGCATCATCCCGCGGAAATCCGTGCACGAGCCGATGCAGACCGGCCTGAAGGCCATCGACAGCCTGATTCCCATCGGCCGCGGTCAGCGCGAATTGGTGATCGGTGATCGTCAGACCGGCAAAACCGCCGTTATTATCGACACGATCATCAACCAGAAGTCGGTCAACGACAACACCGATGACGAGAGCCAAAAACTCTATTGCATCTACGTCGCCGTCGGGCAGAAACGCTCCACCGTCGCCCAGCTGGTGAAAACGCTGGAAGACTATGACGCCATGAAGTACTCGGTGGTGGTCGCGGCGACCGCCTCGGAGCCCGCTCCGTTGCAGTTTCTGGCGCCGTACACCGGTTGCGCCATCGGCGAATACTTCCGCGACAACGGCATGCACGGCGTCATCTTCTATGACGATCTGTCCAAACAGGCCGTCGCTTATCGTCAGATGTCCTTGCTGCTTCGCCGTCCGCCGGGACGGGAAGCTTATCCGGGTGACGTATTCTACATTCACTCCCGTCTGCTTGAGCGCGCCGCCAAAATGGGTGACGCCGCCGGCGCCGGTTCCCTGACCGCCCTGCCGGTCATCGAAACTCAGGCCGGCGACGTGTCCGCGTACATTCCGACCAACGTGATTTCGATTACGGACGGTCAGATATTCCTGGAAACGGAATTGTTCTACAAAGGCGTCCGGCCGGCCGTGAACGTTGGTCTGTCGGTGTCCCGCGTGGGCTCCTCCGCGCAGACCAAAGCCATGAAGAAGGTTGCCGGTTCCATCAAACTAGAACTCGCTCAGTACCGTGAAATGGCCGCGTTCGCTCAGTTCGCCTCCGACCTGGACCCAGCCACCCAGCAGTTGCTGGCGCGCGGCGCTCGTCTGACCGAACTTCTGAAGCAACCGCAATATTCGCCGCTGCCGATGGAAGAGCAGGTCGTCGCCATCTACGCCGGCGTGAACGGCTACCTTGACGGCGTCGACACCAACAAGGTGACAGCCTTCGAAGCGGCCTTTATGAACGCCATTCGGGAAAAGGGCGCAGACATTCTCTCCGATATCCGCGACTCGAAAGCGCTGTCCGACGAGACCGCCGGGAAGCTGAAGAAGTTCCTGGACGATTTCATCAAGACCTTCGCCACGTAAGCGGCAAGATCAAGGGGGCCGTCCCGCCCGGGGGCTCCGTCGAACCGAGGATGAACGGAACATTTAAATGCCGTCGCTCAAGGACCTGAAAATCCGGATCGACAGCGTCAAATCGACGCGAAAGATCACCTCCGCCATGAAGATGGTCGCGGCCGCCAAACTGCGCCGGGCGCAGGAAGGGGCGGAAAGCGCCCGTCCGTACGCCACGCAGATGTTCAAAATGATGACGTCGCTGGCGTCCGGCTTCAAGGGCGTTGAGGGCGCGCCCGCTCTGCTCGCCGGCAACGGCGGGGATAATGTGCATCTGCTGGTGGTTTGCACGGCGGACCGGGGCCTCTGCGGGGGGTTCAACGGCTCGATCGCCCGGGACGCCCGCAATCTGGCGCGGGACCTGAAAGCCCGCGGGAAAACCGTCAAAATTCTGACTGTCGGCAAAAAGGGGCGCGATCTTCTGAAGCGGGATTATCCGGGCGACATTGTTGAAACCATCGAGGGCGTCGGCAAAAAAGGCGTGCGATACGAGGAAGCCGCCGGCGCGGCGGCCAGGGTTGTGGAGATGTTCGAAGCGGGCGAATTCGACGTCTGCACGATCATCTTCAACCGTTTCCAGTCGGCCATGACCCAGATCGTCACGCGCCGGCGGCTCATTCCTTTCGAGTCGCCGGAAAACGACAACGTCGAAGAGCCCTCCGGCGGTCCGTCCGCGATCTATACGTTCGAGCCGGAAGAAGAGGATATCCTGAGGGCTTTGCTGCCGCGAAACCTCTCTATTCAGGTGTTTCAGGCGCTTCTTGAGTCGGCCGCGTCCGAACACGGCGCGCGGATGACCGCCATGGATAACGCCACACGGAACGCCGGCGAGATGATCGACAGTCTGACCACGACGTACAACCGCGCCCGTCAGGCCGCGATCACCAAGGAACTCATTGAAATTATTTCGGGCGCGGAAGCGCTCTAGACCACGGGAGCTTATGGAGAAATGGCTACGAATTCGGTCGGCAAGGTGACCCAGGTTCTGGGCGCTGTGGTGGACGTTCGGTTTGACGGTGATCTTCCCGCCATCATGAACGCTCTTCATGTGAAAATCGGCGATCGCACGCTGGTCCTGGAAACCGCCCAGCATTTGGGCGAGAACACCTGCCGGACCATCGCCATGGACACCACGGAGGGCCTGCAACGCGGCGCCGGGGTGGTTGACACCGGCGACTCGATCGCCGTTCCGGTCGGTCCGGAAACGCTGGGCCGGATCATGAACGTGATCGGCGAGCCCATAGACGAGCGCGGTCCGGTGAACACCAAGCAGACCCTTCCGATCCACCGCGCGGCTCCGGCGTTCTCCGAACAGGCGACGGAAACGGAAGTTCTGACCACCGGCATCAAGGTCGTCGATCTGATCGCTCCTTACGCCAAGGGCGGCAAGATTGGTCTGTTCGGCGGCGCCGGCGTCGGCAAAACCGTGCTGATCATGGAACTGATCAACAATATCGCCAAGGGCCACGGCGGCTATTCGGTCTTCGCCGGCGTGGGTGAACGGACCCGTGAAGGGAACGACCTCTATCACGAGATGATTGAATCCGGCGTTATCGATCTTGAGGGCGGCAACTCGAAAGCGGCCCTGGTCTATGGCCAGATGAACGAACCGCCAGGAGCGCGCGCCCGTGTCGCTCTGACCGGTCTGACCCAGGCGGAATACTTCCGTGACGAGGAAGGCCAAGACGTGCTGCTGTTCGTTGACAACATCTTCCGCTTCACTCAAGCCGGTTCCGAAGTGTCCGCCCTGTTGGGCCGGATTCCGTCCGCCGTGGGTTACCAGCCGACGCTTTCCACCGACATGGGCGCCTTGCAGGAACGGATCACGTCCACCAAGAAAGGGTCCATCACTTCGGTCCAGGCCATTTACGTGCCGGCCGACGACTTGACCGACCCGGCGCCGGCCACCTCGTTCGCGCACCTGGACGCCACGACCGTGTTGTCGCGTCAAATCGCCGAACTGGGCATCTACCCGGCTGTGGATCCGCTTGACTCAACCTCGCGCGTTTTGGACCCGCGGGTGATCGGAGAGGAGCATTATTCGGTTGCGACGCGCGTCCAGGAAACATTGCAGACCTACAAGTCGCTGCAAGACATCATCGCCATTCTGGGCATGGACGAACTGTCCGAGGAAGATAAGCTGACGGTCGCCCGCGCCCGTAAAATTCAGCGCTTCCTCAGCCAGCCGTTCCACGTCGCCGAGGTTTTCACCGGCGCTCCTGGCGTGCTCGTTGGCTTGGAAGACACCATCAAAGGCTTCAAAGGCATCGTTGAAGGTGAATACGATCACCTGCCGGAAGCCGCGTTCTACATGGTCGGCACCATCGACGAAGCCATCGAAAAAGCCAAAAAACTGGCCGCCGAAGCCGCTTGAGCGGCGCTTCGCGGAGATGATGCGGAAGTCCCGCTTCCCCTTTGGACCATCGCCTGTCACACTGGCGTGAACAAGGGACGCAGTTCTCCAAGATTAGAGACAAGACGCTCGAACCGGGTGGTTCGGGCGAACTCCGGCCCCAGGGCAGGGATCGAAGCGTGAGGAAAGGGTAAGGTGCGGCATGGCCGACACAATCCAATTTGAACTGGTGTCGCCGCAGAGGCTGCTGAAATCCGAGCCCGTCGAAATGGTTGTGGTTCCGGGCGGCGAAGGCGACATCGGCGTGCTGCCGGGCCATTCGCTGTTAATCGGAACCGTCCGTCCGGGCGTGATCCAGATTCATGAGGGCGGCCAGGTGAGGGAAAGCATTTTCATCGCCGGCGGTTTCGTCGAAGTGAACCCGGAAGCCTGCACGGTCCTGGCCGAGGCCGCCATGCCGGTGTCGGATCTGGACCGCGACGACGTCGCCAAGCGTATCGAAAAGGCCAAGCAGGCGCTGGTGGACGCCGGGGATGACGAGAAAGCCAAGACCGACGCGGAAAACCGCATGGCTGTCGCCGAAGCCATGCGGGCGGCGCTCGGCTAACCGCCTCCACCCTCTTGATGAAGTCATGGGACGCCGCTCCGCAGTTAGGGCGGCGTTTTGCTTTTCGTTGATGAAATGGTTTCGTTTTACCGATTTGGCTCCGCCATCACCACTTCACCTTATGGATAAACGCTTAATTTTAAACATATTTTTGGAATTGTTTCATTTATTTCACTTGGCCCGTACTTTTAATCCCAGATCCGAATGACCTTAGCCGGATAGTAAGGGAGAAGATCATGGGCGCCTTGAAAACGTATCTTCCCGATGCGGCCAGTCGAAACGCCGCCGAAGAGTCGAGCCGCATTTTAGCCAAACTGGCCATACCGCGTCAGCCGGTTGAAATGGTTGTCGATGGTCCAGACCCCCAACACGTCGTTTTGCCAAGTGGCGTTGTGGAACTCTTGAAGGACATCCTGGTAACCCTGGCCCGCGGTGACGCCGTGTCCGTCATGCCGTCTCACATGCGACTGACCACGGTTCAAGCCGCCTAGTTGCTGAACGTATCGCGTCCTTATTTAGTAAAGTAGTCAGAGAAGGGTGATATCGATTATGAACTCGTCGGCGCCCATAGACGGGTTAAATATGAAGATATTGTGCGTTACCGCGAAACATTAAGAGATAATCGCAAGGCGGCGTTGGATGCGCTGACACGGTTCGATCAAGATTTCGATCTTGATTGAGGGATAAATTTATTGTCACGCTATTCAGTGATAATAGACGCCTGTGTATTATGTTCCTCGATGACACGGAGCATGTTACTCTGGCTAGCCTATGAAGACGTCTTTCGCGCAAGATGGACCCCGGACATTCAACAAGAGTGGGCGACCAACTTGCTTAAGAACAGGCCCGACATTTCCGATGTTCGGATTCAAAAGACCGTCCAGAACATGAATGCCTACTCCAGAGACGCGCTGGTGAGCGGGCAACGGCTACCTGATCGACGGTTTGAAATTGCCGGATCCGAATGACCGTCATGTGCTCGCCGCCGCGATCCACTCCAAGTCAGATGCGATCATGACCTTGAACGAAAAAGATTTTCCAAAGGCGGTGATGAGGAAACATGAGATTGACGTCATTCCGCCAGATGATTTTATTCATTTTCAGTTCGACCTGGATATACAAGGGGTCGCGGCGGCGGTCCGCAAGCACCTTAATTCATTCAAGAACCCGCCATTCTATAGAATTGGGACGAGAATTAGCCAATGACCTATACAGTCGATGACCTGGCCAGGGATTGCCGCGCCGCGCTTAAGGCCGACGCGGGAAAGGGCGGACGGGAGAAGGTCCGGGACCTGGTCTCGGCGGCCTTGAGACGGCCGGGCTTCGCAGCTGAATATCTGGATGATCCGGAGGCGCCCGAACGCAAGGTTGTCTATGAAGATCCGGAGCTGAAATTCTGCATCTGCGCCCACGTCCATACGGGCGGGGCCATGGGCGATCCCCACGACCATGGGCCCACCTGGGCGGTCTACGGCCAGGCCGCCGGCGTCACCAGGATGACCGACTGGGAAGTGGCCGAGCCGCCGAAAGGCGGCGCCCCCGGCAAGGTGAGACAGACCCGCGCCTATCAACTCGTTCCCGGCGACGCGCATCTTTACGAGCCGGGCGACGTGCACGCGCCTCTCCGCGATGGTCCCACCAAGCTCATTCGCATCGAGGGCCTGGACACCATGACGGTTCGGCGGACGCCGTTGGAGGCGATTGAATAGAGCCCCGGATCAGCGGACGAGGCTAATCGCCGCCCCACTGCGTGAGCCTGATCCGGACAGACGGCGGCGTCGTCAAGGTTCTTGCGGTTTCACCTAAAAATCCTTCGCCAAACGCAAAGCGTCATAGATGGCGGCGTGGATGTTCCTTGATGCGACCGCGTCGCCAATGCGGAACAATTGATAGGCGCCGTCCGGGTTGCGTTCAACCGTCTGCGGGCCGCCCGAGATCAAGGCCGCGTAATCGGTTTCGCCCTGGTTTATGCTATTCGTCTTTAAATCAAAATAAATATCGTCCATGGGTAATGTGCCATGCTCGACGACGACCTGATCGACTTCACGCGCCGTCTCATGGGAACCATAGTCGGATCCGACGCGGGCCAAAAGGCGGTTGCCGTTCGCCGCCACGGACAGCAGGCGGCGATTGATGGTGATTTGAACGTTATGATCTAGAAATGATTTTGCGTACGCCGCGTGATTGAGCCCGCCGATATCGGCGGCGAAGAACCGTTCCGGCGTGACGATTTCCAGGCGAGCGCCGGTTTCCGCTATCATTTCCGCCGTTTGCAGACCCGGGTGTCCGGCGTTGTCGTCGAACAGCAACACGTCGTTGCCGATGGTGACGCCGCCGGACAGAATGTCCCACCCGCTGACCACCAATTCGCCGCCGGATTCAAGGATTTCCGTGTTGGGCTGTCCGCCCGTCGCGATGATCACGATTTCCGGGTCCAAGGCCGTCACGCCGGCCGCGTCCGCGACCGTGTTATATTGGAAGACGACGCCCAGCCGCTCGCACTGATCCAGGCGCCAATCGATGACGCCGATCAGTTCCGCGCGCCGTTTGGAGCGCGCCGCCAGCCGGACCTGACCGCCGGCGTCCGGCGCGGCCTCTAGAACCGTTACCCGATGGCCGCGTTCAGCCGCGACGCGCGCGGCTTCCAGCCCAGCCGGACCCGCGCCGACGATGACGACGGATTTACCCGGTCCGCCCGAGGGAGCGATGACATGCGGCATGACGCCCTCGCGTCCCGTCGCCGGGTTGTGGATACAAAGCGCTTCACCACCCTCGTAAATGCGGTCGATGCAATAGCCGGCGCCGACACAAGGACGAATGTCCCGTTCGCGGCCCTCCATCACCTTTTTGACGATATGGGGCTCCGCCAAATGCGCGCGGGTCATGCCGACCATATCCAGCTTGCCTTCCGCGATGGCGTGTCTCGCCGTGGCCACGTCGTTGATCCGCGCCGCGTGAAAGACCGGGAACCTGGTGGCGTCCCGAACCTCTCCTGCGAAATCCAGATGAGGCGCGGCGGGCGTGCCCTGAATGGGAATGACGTTTTGAAGGGCGGCGTCCGTATCGATGTGTCCTTTGATGATATTGAGGAAATCCACTTGGCCGGAGGCCGCCAGGCGCTCGGCGATCTTGACGCCCTCTTCCTTGCTCAACCCCTTGTCCCAGTCCTCATCGGCGACCATCCGGACACCGACGATAAAATCCGGTCCAACGGCGTCTCGAATGGCGTCAAGCACCCGGCGGGTGAAGCGCAGCCGATTATCCAGCGAGCCGCCGTGCTCGTCATCGCGCCGGTTGGTCGCGGGGGACCAGAACTGGTCCAGCAGATGGCCATAGGCTTCCAGTTCGATCCCGTCCAATCCCGCCGCCTGACAACGCTGAGCGGCCGCCGCGTAGTCCCTGGCGACGCGCTCCAAATCCCAATCTTCCGCGGCCTTCGGAAATGCGCGATGGGCGGGTTCGCGGATGGGGCTGGGCGCCAAGACGGGCAGCCAGTCGCCGGTGTTCCAGTTGGTGCGGCGCCCGAGGTGCGTCAGTTGGATCATCACCGCCGCCCCCGCCTCATGCACATCGTCCGTTAGGCGGTTGAGCCAATTGACGATGGCGTCGTCATAGGCGTGGAGGTTCCCGAACGCCGGCGGGCTGTCGGGCGAGACGACGGCCGAGCCCGCGGTCATGGTCAACGCGATACCACCCTTCGCCTTTTCCAGATGATACAGCCGGTAGCGGTCCTTCGGCATGCCGTCTTCCGAATACCAAGGCTCATGCGCCGTGGACATCACGCGATTTTTCAGAGTGAGGTGCTTCAGTGTGAATGGCTGCAGCAGGGGATCTGACATCATTATTTCGGCGGACCCGGTGAACATGGTCACGCAAAACGGTAATCGCGCGCGGTCTGGCGGAATACCACCGAAACGGCTAATGTTTATCCGAGGCCGTCACGGCGGACAGGTGGATTGAGAATGCAACGCGAGGCACAGGGGGCGTGCATGGATGACGCCGCGGCGCTGAGGCGTGATCGCGACCGCTTCGTGAAGCTGGCCTTTTGCCGGGCCGATCTGTTGTTCGAGTTGGATACGGATTACACTGTCGTGTTCGCGGCGGGCGTGACCGAACCGCTGTTCGGTAAGTCGCCGGACGCCATGGCCGGCGAGACGTTTCTCTCGCTACTTTGTGAAGCCCACAGAAATTACGCGAAAGGACTCCTTGAGGCCGGCGGGCGGAATGGCCGTATCGAGGACGCCGTTTTCGATATGGCGGGACCGGGCGGGACGCCGCTCCCCGCCGCTGTCGCCGGTTATCGCGCGCCGGAATTTGATGATCATATTTTCCTGGCCGTGAAAATGGGCGCTCAACAGGCCGCGCGCGAAGCGCCCATGGAGTTGAACAAGGCCGCCGGCTCGGGGTTGTTGAACCAAGAGAGTTTTGCTCAAGCGGCGGCTGAACGTCTGCGGACCATGAGCCGGTCCGGCGGCGCGGCCCAGGTCACGATGATCAATATCCGCGGCGTCAAGGACCTCATGCGGACCATGAAGACGAGCGACAAGCACGCTTTGCTCTCCGCCATCGGCAATGTGCTTCGGACGTATTCCATCGGCGGCGACACGGCGGGTCAAGTGGACGACGATACGTTCTCCTATGCCCACGCGGACAATGTTAACCCTGAAGAAGTTAATTACGAAGTGGCGGAGACTGCGGAACGCTTCCTGCCCGGCGATACGGTCGTGGAAACACGGTCCGCCACGTTGGACGCGGACGGAGCCGGGATGACGGAGGATCAAGTCGCCAAAGCCTTGATCCACACCATGGAGCAGTTTGTCAAGACCAAGGGCAAGCTGACGCACGGAAGGCTGTCGGAGTCCCTGGATGAATTGATGTCCGGAGCCGTTGAGTCCGTGAAGTACATCAAGAAGGTGACTGCGGACCGAAGCTTCGACATCCATTTCATGCCTGTTTGCGATCTGCGCTTCGGAAAAGTGCGTCACTTCGAGGCGCTGAGCCGTTTCCGCGACGCGCGGAAAGCGAAATCCACGCTTCAATTCATCACCCTCGCGGAAAATCTGGATCTCATTCAGGATTTCGATATGGCTGTGATCGAGAAAACAATCGCGCTCTCGACGGCGTTTCACGAGAAGGCCTGGATGCCGCTGGTCGCGGTCAATTTGTCCGCCAATTCCCTGGGCAGTGATCAGTTTGTTTCCAACTTGTGGCGCGAGGTGAGGGAAACGCCGGGTGTGGAAAAGCTGATCATGTTCGAGCTTACCGAGTCCGCCGATGTGGATGACTTGCAGCGTGCGAACGCGGTTATTCAACAATTCCGTCAGGCGGGTTTCAGCTTCTCCCTGGATGATTTCGGATCAGGCTCGGCGAGCCTGGATTATTTGAACGCCTTGGAGGTGGATGTGGTGAAGTTCGATGGTCCCGCAGTGCGCCGCGCCTGCTCGTCGAAGCGGGGCAGCGATCTCCTCAGCACCATGACGAGGATGTGTTCGTCCACCGGCATTCATACGGTGGCGGAGATGGTGGAAGACAAAAAAATGGCCAATCAAGTGTTCTATTGCGGCATTGATTACGGCCAGGGCTGGTTTTTCGGTAAACCAAGCCCGGATCCGATGGAGTTCGAAGCCGATTTTATCGACCGGACTGAATAACCGGGAACCATCCCGTTCGCGCCGGCGCCTGAGGATGTTGTGTTTTTCGAGGGGTTTTTTGAACGCAAGGCGCGTGACCCCGGTCACGCCGGCCAGGGGGCCGCGCCGCCGGGGAAGGGGGACTCGCATGACGGTTCCGCCCGTCCGGCGCGTCGTTCCCGCGCGGGGGGGGGAATCCAAACCATCTTCCGCCGCTCGATCATCGGCCATCGCGCATGATAAGTCCGAACGCGAGCCGCCCGGCTGGATTCCCGTAAAATATGACGCGCTCCATTTTTGGAAATTACTCTTTCAATGGGAGATCCAGCGCCATCCGCCACAGGACTTCAAAGCCCTCGGTTCGCCCGCCGCGGTTGGTGACGTAGCCGGCGTGGTCTTGCCGGCCCGCGCCGGGGCGCAGCACCAGGGACCACAATGGCGCGACACGGTTGGGGACGAGGGAATAGCGCAAATCGACGACCTCGTTCGGCCGCTCCGGGTTTCGCGCGATGTAGCCGTCGGAGAACCATCGGAACCGCTCGATGTCCCGCGCCTGCTGACTGGCTTGATCCAGCCAGGGAAAATCGCGGGACGCGTCGAGGCGGGCGGCGAACACGCCGCCGAAAACACGAGGTCTCCATCCCACACGCACCGCGTCGATGTAATATCCGTCCGCCGTCTCGTAAAGCGTCTTCCAGACCAGCAAATTGGCGAAGGTGGGTTTGGCGTCGATACGGATCGCTTGATGCCCGCGCTCCACGGCCAGAGCCTCGGCGCGGGCGAGCGCGCCGCCGTTCTGCCACGCCCCGGCGCCGAGATACGCCGCCGCCCAGACCAGGGCCATTCGAGCGAACCCGATCTTATTCCGAACCATGGCCAGGACGCCCAAAATCAGGACCGGAAGCGTGAATAAGGGATCGATGATGGAGACCAGATTGCCGGCGACCCGCGTGTCGCTGAACGGCCAGAACAGCTGAGTCCCGTAGGATGTCGCCGCATCCAGCAGCCCGTGCGTCGCCCAGCCAAGCGAGCAGTAGAGCCAGGCCTGCGGATAGGTCAGCGCCCAACTCTTACGGAACAGCAGATAGGGCGCCAAGGCGGCGATGGCGCCGCCAATGGGAATAAAGATCAGCGAATGGGTGAACTGGCGGTGATATTCCAGGTAGAGAAGCGGATCCTGTTCCGAACGGATCAACACATCCAGGTCCGGCGCGAGGCCCGCCAGGAAGCCGATGACGCCCACCTTCCAGAGAGCGTGACGGGGGCGCGCCGACATCGGCGGCATGGCGCCGAGGGCGCCTTGGGTCAACGGATCCACAGATTTTCGCCTTTGGACGGCCCGGCCCGGCGCCGCGCCACCTAGAAAAGGTGGGGTGGTTCCGGCCTGGATCAAGGCGGGAACCTGCAAGCTCCGTCCCCCGGAACGTCTCCCCGCCACAGGTCCGCTGAATGCGGAAACTCAACGGCGTCCAGGACAGGCCGCCCTTTTTAAGAACGCGTTCAAGGGCGCGGCCCTCATCGCCGCCGGTATCCGCTTTCCGGATCTAGGGACTACCCACCCATCTAAAACCGCGCTATTGAGTGCGTCCGTCCTTGAGGGGGCCCGTAGCTCAATTGGTTAGAGCCGGCGGCTCATAACCGCCTGGTTGCAGGTTCGAGTCCTGCCGGGCCCACCATTTCCCGGAGGACCTGACGCAGCGCTTCCGGCAAGACCCGCCGCGCGGGGGAAATCAAGCGTGGCCCCTATCGCGGCTGGGCTGGGCCGCGCCGGTTCCGCCCCAAGGCGTCCGCCGCGGCGTGCGGATGTCGCCCCCCGAAAACTTGTTGTCTCGGCAAGAACAGCGCGCCGCCCCAGTAAAAACCCTAATCATCAACACGCCGCCGTTCAAAAAACGAACGCCGACACCCTCTGGCGTTAAGGAAACAGACCATGCCGAACGACGCTGAAGACGAGGAAATCATCCTCTCGGAACTGCCGGATGACGAACTCGTACAGCAGATGCACGACGACCTGTATGACGGGCTGGCCGATGAGGTGGTCGAAGGCGTCAACATCTTGCTTGAGCGCGGTTGGCTGCCCTATGAGGTGCTGACCGGGGCGCTGGTGGAGGGCATGCGCATCGTCGGCGTTGATTTCCGGGACGGCATCTTGTTCGTGCCGGAAGTGCTGATGGCCGCTAACTCCATGAAATCCGGCATGAACGTGCTGCGCCCGCTGTTAGCGGAGACCGGCGCGCCGAAGATCGGCAAAATGGTCATCGGCACGGTCAAGGGCGACATCCACGACATCGGCAAGAACCTGGTTTCCATGATGATGGAGGGCGCCGGATTCGAGGTGATCGACATCGGCATCAACAACCCGGTCGAGAACTACCTGGAAGCCATCGAGGAGCATCAGCCCGACATCCTTGGCATGTCCGCCCTGCTGACCACCACCATGCCCTACATGAAGGTCGTCATCGACACCATGAAGGAAAAGGGCATCCGGAACGACTATGTCGTGCTGGTGGGCGGCGCGCCGCTGAACGAGGCCTTTGCCGAAAGCATCGGCGCGGACGGCTATTGCCGGGACGCGGCCGTTGCGGTCGAGATGGCGAAAGAGTTCATGGCCGGACGTCAGGGCTCCGCGGCCGCCGCCGAAAAAGCGGCGGGCTGAGGCCTGGGGCGGGACCGGGGGTGACGGCCATGGCGACCGGCGTCCAAAAACCGGCTTTGATTATCGGTTGCGGCGCGCTGGCCCGGGAAATTCAGGACGCGCTCGCCCTGAACAACCTCACGGGATTCGAACTGGCCTGCCTGCCCGCCGATTTACACAACCGCCCCGAACGAATCCCGGAAGCCTTCGAGAAGAAGCTCTTAGCCGCCAAGAAAACCGGCCGGTATGCGAATTATCTCGCGCTTTACGGGGATTGCGGCACTGGCGGCGAGTTGGACCGGGTGCTGGAGCGGCACGGCGTCGAGCGGATTGCCGGCGATCACTGCTACGCCTTCTATTCGGGCCTTGACGCCTTCGCCGAGATGCGCGAGGCGGAGCTCGGCGCCTTTTACTTGACCGACTATCTGACGCGCTTTTTTGACCGCCTGATCATCCAGGGCCTGGGCTTGGACAGATATCCGCAATTGATGGAGGATTATTTCGGCCATTACACGCGTCTGGTCTATCTGGCGCAGACGGAAGACGCCGAACTCACCCGGCGGGCCGAAGCGGCGGCGGACAAACTCGGGCTCGGCTTTGAGCGCCGCCACACCGGCCTTGGCCTGATGAGCGATTTTCTGAGGGAGAAACGAGAATGGCCAGCAAGACCATCGTCTATTGGCGTGACATCCCGGCCCAGGTGATCGTCAAGGCGGGCCGCAAGTCAGCCAGGCGCGAGTTGCCTCAACGCTTCCAGGAAGCCATCGACATCGCCGCCATGCGGGGCAAGGCGCATGAGACGGACGACTATCTGGCGGAGTGGCGCCGCGGCGAACCGGCCGCTTGCGGGGATGACCTGGAAACGGAAGCCGATACGCTGACGGCGGCGTTGGAAGCGGATTATGACGAAGCGCGTCTCAAGGCCCTGATGAACAAGGGCGGCCGGGAGAGCGGCTAATGGTCAAATTCGGACGGCGCAGGGAGACGGCCTATAAGCCCGCGGACGTCAGCGCCGCGCACCGGTCCCGGTCCCGCTATACGGTCAGGCTTTGGTCGGTTCGGAACGCGCGCCTGCTGGAGTGGTTCTATGACACCTTCGCCGAGGTGCTGTTGACGCTGCACCCGGTCTGGAACTTCCTGGGTTATCAGCGCATCGAGCGGCCCGTCGTCGCCATTGAAAAACTCACCAAGGGCTTTCTGTTCGATTGCCGCATGTGCGGCCAATGCGCGCTTTCGGACACCGGCATGTCCTGCCCCATGAATTGCCCGAAGTCCTTGCGGAACGGCCCCTGCGGCGGCGTGCGGGCCAATGGGAATTGCGAGGTTGAACCCGATATGCCCTGTGTCTGGGTCGAGGCCTGGCGAGGGGCGGAGCGAATGCGGGCGAACACGAAAATCCTGACCGTGCAAAAGCCGGTCGATCAGTCCTTGCGGGGAACGTCCTCCTGGCTTCGGGTCACGGCGGCCAAGGCGGCGGAGCGCCAAGCGGCCAGAGCGGAGACCGTGAAATGAGTGACCTGGAAGACGCCTCCGCCGGCGAGTTCGCCCCCGCGCCCGAAGGTCACGACTCCCGCGGGCGGCTGGAGCGCATTCTGCGGCGGGGTGAATTCGCCATCACGGCGGAACTGAACCCGCCCGACAGCGCCGACCCGACGGAAGTGTTCCGGCAAGCCAGCTATTTCGAAGGCTGGGTGGACGGCATCAACGCAACGGACGGATCCGGGGCCAACTGTCACATGTCGTCGGTGGGCATCTGCGCCCTGCTGACCCGCGCCGGTTACGCCCCCATCATGCAGATCAGCTGCCGGGACAGAAACCGCATCGCGATCCAGGGCGACGTGCTGGGCGCGGCGGCCATGGGCGTGAACAACATCTTGTGCCTTACCGGCGACGGCGTGCAAGCTGGCGACCAACCGGGCGCCAAACCGGTTTTCGACCTGGACTGCATGTCTCTGCTTGAGACTTGCCGGACCATGCGCGATCAAAAGAAGTTCCTGTCGGGCCGTCCAATCAACACGCCGCCCGGCGTGTTCTTGGGCGCCGCCATCAACCCCTTCGCGCCGCCTTATGATTTTCGGCCCTTGCGGCTGCGGAAAAAGATCGAGGCCGGCGCCCGGTTCGTGCAATCGCAATACTGTTACGACGTGCCCATGCTGGAGCGTTATATGAAGCGGGTGCGGGACATGGGCCTTGACGAACAATGCTACATCCTGGTGGGGGTCGGTCCGCTGGCGTCCGGCAAAACCGCCAGGTGGATTCGCAAAAACGTTCCAGGCGTGCATATCCCGGACAGCGTCATCGAGCGCCTGTCGGGCGCCAAGGACGGGAAAAAAGAAGGCCGCGACATCTGCATAGAGATCATGCAGCGGGTGCGTGAGATGAAGGGCGTCTCGGGCATCCACGTCATGGCCTATCGCCAGGAAGAGTGGGTTGCGGAAATCGTCCATGACTCGGGTGTCTTGAAGGGCCGGAAGCCATGGCGCAAAGAACCGGATCCGGGCGACGTCCAGGTCATCGAGACCGCCATCGAGAAAGCGGAAGTCATCGCCGGGATGGGCGGCGGCGTTCCCGGCGCTCTGAATGTCGGAACCGGGAAAGTCGAGACGGTGTGAGGCGCTTAAACAGCCTAAATCCAGTCATCATCCCTTAAACGAGGAAACGCCCCATCCATGACCCGCACCGTCGTCAGTTCCGACCGTAAGGAGGTCGTCATCGGCTTCGACCAACCGTTCCGCATCATCGGCGAGCGCATCAATCCAACGGGACGCAAGCTTCTCGCCGCCGAAATGGCCGGGGGCGACTATTCCCGCGTCGAGTCGGACGCCATCGCCCAGGTCGAGGCGGGCGCGCACATGCTGGACGTCAACGCCGGTATCCCGCTGGCGGATGAGCCGAAAATCCTGGCCGAATGCGTGCGGCTGGTCCAAGACCTGACGGACGTGCCGCTGTCGATCGACAGCTCCATCGTCGCGGCGCTGGAAAGCGGCCTGTCGGTTTACAAGGGCAAGGCGCTTGTGAACTCTGTCACGGGCGAGGAAGACCGGCTGGAAACGGTTCTGCCGCTGGTGAAAAAATACGGCGCCGCCGTCGTCGCCATTTCCAACGACGAGACCGGTATTTCCGAAGACCCGGACGTGCGATTCGAGGTCGCCAGGAAAATCGTGGAACGCGCCGGGGATTACGGCATCCCCCGCGAGGATGTGGTGGTTGATCCGCTGGTCATGCCCGTGGGCGCCTTGGGTGACGCGGGCCGCCAGGTGATGCATATCCTGAACCGGTTGCGCGACGAGTTGAAGGTGAACTCCACCTGCGGGGCGTCCAACTTCTCGTTCGGCCTCCCGAACCGTCACGGCATGAACGCGGCCTTCCTGACCATGTCCATCGGGGCGGGTATGACGTCGGCCATCACGAATCCGCTACATGAACCGGAGATGCAAGCCATCCGCGGCGCCAACGTCGTCATGGGTCGTGATCCGAATTGCGCCGCCTGGATCGCTGAATACCGTGAACCAGCCGCCAAGGGCGCCGCCGGCGCGCGGGGCGGCCGCGAAGGCCGCCGGCGCCGCCAGGGGACGACATGACTGGGCGGCCCGCTCTTCCAGACGCTCAGGAGACGCCTCGCCCCCGGGATGGGACTCCTTCGCTGTCACGTCTGGCCCCAAAGTTCCCGTCACCCCAACGAAAGCCGGGGTTCAACGCCAACCCGAAGATGGATTCCAGCCTCCGCCGGAATAACGAATGGGTTTCCAGGATACAATGACGCCTGATGACCTGAACGCTCCCGGCCAGGAAGACGCCCAAGTCGTCTTTACCCCATCCGGCAAACGCGGCCGCTTCCCAATCGGAACAAGCATTCTGGAATGCGCCCGTAAACTGGGCGTCGATCTGGACAGCGTCTGCGGCGGCCGCGGCATTTGCGGGCGGTGTCAGATCACGGTGGGCGACGGGGAATTTTCCAAACACGGCATTCGATCCGCCTTCGACAGCCTAACGCCCATCAGCGAGCCGGAAAAACGGTTCGATAAACGCACGGGCCTGAAATCCGGCAGGCGTTTGGGGTGTCACACCAACCTGATGGGCGACGTCGTGATCGACGTGCCGCCAGAAAGCCAGGTCCATAAACAAGTCGTCCGAAAGCGCGCGGAAGTCCGAGACATCAAGCTCGACCCCGCCATCCGGCTGCACTACGTCGAGATTGAAGAGCCGGACATGGACAATCCGCTCGGCGACTTTGAACGCTTGGAACTGGCCTTGCAGGAACAGTGGAACCTGTACAGGTTGGACGAGATCGACATCCGTTCGCTTCGGACCCTTCAAACCGCGCTTCGCAAGGGCGGCTGGAAAGTCACCGTCGCCGTTCACCGTGAAAAGCGCATCACCATGATCTGGCCGGGCTTTCACGACAAAGCCTATGGCGTCGCCTTTGATGTGGGGTCCACCACCATCGCCGCTCACTTATGTGATCTGTCTTCGGGCGACGTGCTGGGCTCCAGCGGTCTGATGAACCCGCAAATCCGCTTCGGCGAAGATCTGATGAGCCGGATTAGTTACATCATGATGAACCCGGGCGGCGAGCGGGACCTGATCGAGGCCATCCGGAACGGCATGGACGCGCTCGCGTCCGAAGCCGCCGCGGAAGCCGGAATTCATGCGGACGAAGTGCTCAACGTCACCATCGTCGGCAACCCGATCATGCATCACTTGGTGTTGGGCATCGATCCGACCGAACTGGGCGGCGCGCCGTTTGCCTTGGCGGCCTCGAGCGGGATGACTTTCTGGGCGACGGAGATTGGTCTAACGGCCGTCAATCCCGACGCCCGGGTCTACATGCTGCCCTGTATCGCGGGCCATGTAGGCGCGGACACGGCGGGCGTCGTGTTGTCCGAAGGTCCGCATTTACGTGACGAGATTTCCCTGATCGTCGATGTGGGAACGAACGCGGAGATCGTTTTGGGGAATTCGACGAGGCTGCTGGCCTGCTCATCTCCCACAGGCCCGGCGTTCGAGGGCGCCCAAATCTCCAGCGGGCAGCGCGCGGCCCCTGGCGCCATCGAACGGTTCCGGATCGACAAGGAAACGCTGCGGCCCCGTTACAAGGTCATCGGCTCCGGCCTCTGGTCCGACGAGGAAGGTTTTGAGGACGAGATTAAGGCGACCGGGGTCACCGGGATCTGCGGCTCCGGCGTCATTGAGGCCATCGGCGAAATGTATCTGTCGGGCGTCTTGACCGAGGACGGCGTCATCGACGGCGCCATGGCGGCCAAATCGGCGCGGATTGAGGAAGACGGCCGCACCTTCCGCTATCGGGTGCGGAATGGCGAGCCCGCCATCACCATCACACAAAACGACATCCGCGCCATTCAGTTGGCCAAGGCGGCGCTTTATGCGGGATGCCGGCTTCTGATGGACGAGATGGAAATCGAGGAGGTGGACCGCATTGTGCTGGCGGGCGCGTTCGGCAGCCATATCGACGTGAGGTACGCCATGCTGCTCGGCATGATACCCGACTGCGACTTGGACCGGGTTTATGCGGCGGGGAACGCGGCGGGCACGGGAGCGCGCATCGCGCTGCTGGATCAATCCAGCCGCGACACCATTGAGCAGCTGACCCGCTCCATCGTCAAAATCGAGACGGCGACAGCCGAAAAATTCCAGCGGCGATTCGTCGAGGCAATGGCCCTGCCCCACAAAACGGCCCCTTATCCGAACTTGAGCAAGATCATGACATTGCCAGAGAAAAAGGCGGCGCCCGCGGCGCCGGGGGACGGCGGCCGGAGACGGCGAGGGTAGGCCGCCCTTTTCCTCTCACGTCATTCCGGCGAAAGCTGGCTGATCTATCGCCATCCGGGGCCAATCGAAAAAACGCTCACCGGCGCATTGGAAAAGTCCGCTTGATCCACGAAGGGGCGCGCCTCATGTTCGGGTGATGAAGCGCAACCATGCCGAAGTCTGGCGTCTAGCCGTTCCAATCATGCTCACAAACATTACCGTCCCCTTGCTGGGCTTGGCGGATACGGCGATCGCGGGACATTTGCCGGGCGCGGAGTATCTGGGGGGCGTCGCCGTCGGCGCGGTCGTGTTCAATTTCCTCTACGCCGGGCTCAACTTCCTGCGCATGGGAACAACCGGTCTGACCGCCCAGGCCATCGGCGCGAATAATCCGGATCAGGCCAGAAGCTGGCTGGCGCGGGGGCTGTTCGCCGCCATGGCTTTAGGACTGATCATGGCGGCGCTGCGGACGCCCATTATCTGGGCGGCGCTCGAGATCGCCGGCCCCGGCGGCGCGGTCCGGCACATGGCGGAAAGCTATATCGAAATCCGCCTTTGGGGCGCGCCGGCGGCCTTGATGAATTTCGTCTTTCTGGGCTGGTTCTTCGGCGTTCACGACACCCGCGCCGCGCTGATCACCCAGGTCTATATGAATGGCGTCAACATCGCCCTTGGCGTCCTGTTCGTCGTTTTCTGGGAATGGGGCGTGCCGGGCCTCGCCCTAGCGACGCTGGTCTCGGAAATCACCGCCGTCGGGCTCTGCGCCTGGATCGCGCGCGAAAAGCTGGCCGGCATCGGCGGCGTCTGGCGCTGGGACCGGATCAAGGACCCGACGGCGCTGAAACGCATGATGGCTGTGAACGCGGATATCTTCATCCGCTCCATCTGTCTGCAAATCGCCTTCGTCTTTTTCACGGGATTCGGCGCGCGTCTTGGCGACGCCCCGCTGGCGGCCAATGCGGTCCTGCTGCAATTCCAGACCTTCATGGCCTATGCGCTGGATGGGTTCGCCACGGCGGCGGAAGTCCTGGCGGGCGCGGCGCTGGGCGCGGGGAACAGACTGGAATTCAGGCGATCATGCGAAACCGCCGCCATTTGGGGCGTGATCTTCTCCCTCGTCTTCTGCCTCGTTTATTTCGCGGGCGGCGAGTGGCTGATCAATCAGATCACCACGGTGGAAAGCGTGCGGCTGGAAGCTTATCAATACCTGCCTTGGAATTACGTTCTCCCGCTTCTGTCGGTCTGGAGTTTCTTGCTGGACGGCATCTTCATCGGCGCCACACGAACCGCCGCGATGCGAAACGGCATGATCATCTCGCTGGTGTTGTTCGTCATGGCCGCCCACGCGTTGACGCCGGCGCATGGCAACCATGGGCTTTGGGCCGCGTTCTGCCTGTTCATGATCATGCGGGGCGTGACGCTGGGCGCGGTTTATCCGAGATTGGAAAAATCCGTCTCCGCGAATTCCGTATCCGGCATTACTTGACAGGTTTGGAAAGCCAAAGGCGTTCCGCGTTCCTCGGACGGGCGGTGGCCGTAATATTCACGGTAGCATTTCGAGAAGTGAGACGCGGAGACAAACCCGCAAGCGAGCGCCACGCTGAGAACCGGCAGGCTGGTTTGCTGGAGCAGATACCGCGCCCGCTGCAAACGGAGTTCCAGGTAATAGCGCGTTGGCGCCGCGCCCAGATACTTCCGGAACAAACGCTCCAGCTGGCGTGTCGAAATCCCGACCTCACTTGCCAGGGCCGAACAATTCAGCGGCTCTTCCAATTGCTCTTCCATGCGTTGGATGGCGGCCAGCAGTTTCGGATGCGCGACCCCCAGGCGCGCGCGAAGCTCCATCCGCTGGCGTTCTCGGCCCTCGCGAATCCGATGATGGATCAACTGGTCCGCGACGGTCGCCGCCAGAGAATATCCCGCTTCGCCCGCGATCAGGCTGAGCATCATATCGAGCGCGGCCGTGCCGCCCGCGCAGGTCACCCGTTTTCTGTCGATTTCAAATAACTCGTTCGTAACGTCGATTTCGGGAAAATCCTCAATGAAGGCGCCCATGTTTTCCCAATGGATGGTGCACTTGTGGGCGTCCAGCAAGCCGGCCTTGGCAAGGATAAAGGCGCCTGTGCAGAGCGCCCCCAAAGTCGCGCCATGCGTGCCGAACCGGCGCAGGCGCCCCATCAACGGATTCGTTGCGTATTTCCGCGCGTTGAGGCCGGAACACAAAAAGACGAAGTCCAGTTTGCCCGCCTCGGGCAACGGGCCTTCGACCGCCAGTTCAAGATCGTTGCTGGCCGTCACCGGTCCGCCATCTTCGGAAAACAACGACCAACTGAAAATTTGTTTTTCCGCCAGACGGTTGGCCAACCGAAGCGGTTCCAGCGCCGCTATGAACGCGATCATGGAAAACTCGGGCACCAGCACGAAACCGATGCGGCGGGTACCCTCAACCAAACCACCCGTCATTGGCTCGACCTTCATTCAAGGGCTTTCCCAAATTTATGACATAAGATTAGTATCCAACATCAGTATTGAGCAAGCATCGCTTTATTGATTGCTGGTTCCGCCCTTTCAGGCTCCTGGGCCGCGTCTGACGAAGGTCGCTTGAAAATGTTGAATTTACCCGAGATCAGAGGTCCTGTCCGCGTGGGCGTGTTGCCCGTTGAGGACTTCTCGATGTTGTCGTTCACCGCGACGATCGAGCCCTTGCGCTCGGCCAACCGGATGAGCGGCGAGACGCTCTATGAATGGTGCGTCGTGTCCGAGCACGGAAACCCGGTTCGCGCATCCAACGGCATTGAAATCATAGCCAACGTGGATTTCAAATCCGCCGACAAACCGCACGCCCTGGTGATCTGCTCCGGCGGGATGATGGAACCCATCAGTCAAAAGACCTATGCCTGGCTCCGCGAGCTCTCACGGCACGGTGTTCATCTGGGCGGCTGCTCCGGCGGCACCTATTACCTCGCCCGCGCCGGGTTGCTGGATGATTACCGTTGCACCATCCACTGGGAATATTTCTCGGGCATCACCGAGGAATTCCCCGAGATCAACTTATCCCCCCGCCTGTTTGAGATCGACCGGGACCGGTTCACCTCGGCCGGTTCGGACTCGACCATGGAAATGATGCTGCACATCATCGGCCATCGCCATGGCCATGACTTGGCGCTATCGGTGTCGGAACAATTCACCCATCATTTCATTGACGATCCGGAAGCGTCGCAACGCATGCCGCTCCGCCAGCGGCTTCAGGTTTCGCATCCGAAGCTCATCTGCGCCATCCAGGAAATGGAAAACAATCTGGAGGAACCATTGGGCCGGGACGAGTTGGCCAGACGGGTTAACCTCTCGACGCGCCAGGTGGAGCGTCTGTTCATGAAATATCTGGGCCGAACGCCCGCGCGCTATTACATGGAGCTTCGCTTGCGGCGCGCTCAAAAACTATTGGAACAGACGTCCATGTCGATCATGGACGTCTCCGTCGCTTGCGGCTTTGTCTCGGCGTCCCATTTCTCGAAATGCTACCGCGAGATGTTCGCCCACCCGCCCCGGCAGGAACGGGCGCCAAAAGCGCCCCAAATGGCCGCGCGGCGGATATCCTTTCCCTCGGCGAGTAGGAATGGGTGAGCGCGAACCGGATGATGGGCGCCGGGAACCCTAAGCCGGGAACCCTAACTGGGGCGAATGCCGCGAAGCTTTTCGTTCCGCCGCCGGAGCATCTCAACAGCCGCCAGCATGAAGGTCGAGACCACGATCAACAGCGTCGCCACGGCCAGGATGGTCGGGCTGATCTGTTCGCGAATGCCGGCCCACATCTGACGCGGCACGGTCTGCTGATCCACGCTGGCGACGAACAGCACGACGACCACTTCATCGAATGAGGTGACGAAGGCGAACAGCGCGCCCGAAATCACTCCCGGCAGAATCAGCGGCATGACGACTTTGAAAAACACGGTCGCAGGGTCCGCGCCGCACATGGCGCCGGCGCGGATCAAGGACCGGTCAAACCCGATCAGCGTCGCCGTTACGGTAATCACCACAAACGGCGTGCCCAGCACGGTATGGGCCAGGATGATCCCAAGATAGGAGCCCGTGAGCTGTACGTACTGGTTCATCTGAGCGTAGAAGAAAAATATCCCGGCGGCCGTGATGATCAGCGGAACGATCATCGGTGAAATCAGGACGCCCATGATCAGCGCGCGGTACGGCATCTCGGGCCGGCTCAGTCCAAGCGCCGCCAGCGTGCCCAGAATGGTCGCGAGCGCCGTGGAGGCGAGGGCGATGACGATCGAGTTGACGATGGAAGACCGCCAGATTTCCTTTCCCAGGAAGTCCTCGTACCATCGTGTCGAGAACGCATCCGGATCTAACTGAAGCATCCCCGGCGTGAAAGTGAAATAAGGCTCCACGTTGAAGCTGAGCGGAATGATCACCAACAGGGGCGCGATCAGGAACAGGAAGACGAATCCGCAAATTCCGATGAACGCGTAGTGCCAGATTTTCTGCGCGGCGTCGGCGTAATCGGGAAGGCCGAGTTTCATGACGAAGCCTCCCTATCCGAGCGCCAGGCGTTCGACGCCGACGATTTTGTTATAGAGCCAATAGAGCGCGATGACGCCCGCGAGCAGGATGCTTCCCAGCGCCGCCGCTAAGCCCCAGTTGAGCGACTTCTGCATGTGGAAAGCGATCAGGTTGGAAATCATCTGACCGTCTTGGCCGCCGACCAGCGCGGGCGTGATGTAGTAGCCGATGGCGAGGATGAAGACGAGCAGCGCGCCCGCGCCGATTCCAGGCAGGGTGTTGGGCAGATAGACCTTGCGGAACGCCAGGAACCGATGCGCCCCCAGGCTCTGAGCCGCCTTCATGTAACTGGGCGATATGGTCTTCATCACCGAAAACAAGGGCAACACCATGAATGGCAGCAATATCTGCGTCATGGAAACAACGGTTCCTTGGGCGTTGAAGATCATTTGAAACCTTCCGGCTTCATCGATGATATGGAGAAAGACCAGGATGTCGTTGATCACCCCCTGGGTTTGAAGCAAAACAATCCAGGACGTCGTCCGCACCAAGAGCGACGTCCAGAACGGCAGCAGCACCAGAATCATCAACAGGTTCGAATGCCGGGTCGGCAGGATCGACAGTAAGTACGCGATGGGGAAGCCGAGCAGTAGACAGGCGATGGTGACGATCAAGCTCATCGCCAAGGTGCGTTGGAACAGGGTGACGTAAATCTGCCTCTCTTCCGGTTGGTTCTCAATATCACCCTCGGCGTTTATCTTTTTATCGACAGAGGCCAGGAATTGCACGGGCGTGAGGGTGTTCCCCAATAATTTGATGGTGGCCCAAGTCTCCACTTCGCCCCATCGGTCGTGGGCGGCGAGGACCTTCTCCTTGAAGGGCGCCTCCATGCTGCGGGTTTTCCGCGCCGTGCGGGTCACGACCGAGCGCAAGCCGGAGTTTTCAAAATTCAAGCGGGTGGCGACTTTGCCGATCCGCTTGTTGGCGCGGGCTTCCCTCAGGTCGGAAACGAGGGCCGCGAAGACAACCTCGTCCGGCAACCCGTCGGACGCTTTCCATCCCTGAAGAGCCTGGATGGTGAGCGGCATGTTTTCGGCGATCAAAGGGTTATCGACCGAACGGAACAGCATCAACGCAATGGGATAGAGGAACGTCGCGAACAGGAACAGAAAGAGCGGCGCCACCAGCATCACGGCGCGAACGCGTTTCTGCCGCTCCGTCTTGGCCAAGGCGGCTTTCAGGGGGGTGCCGTCGGCGGTTTGCAAACCGCCGACGCTGTTTCCGTTCACCGTCAGTTCCGACATGGACCCCCGTCCCCTTACGGATTTGCGTCGTTCTTTGAATAACTAAACGAATAGGGTGGTCGCCGGGGGCCATGGTTGAACCAAAGCCCCCGAAACCGGAGGAGGTCTTACTTGGTCAACCAAGCCTGGAAGCGCTCGTTCAGTTCATCCTGGTAGTCGGCCCAGAACTCGAAGTTGTTCTGCAACGCGTTTTTGAAGTTGGCCGGAGCGGTCGGCATGTGCGGACCCATCGGAATACCTGCGGTCGCGTGTTTGCCGATTTTCGGAACGGAGGATTTCCGAACCGGACCGTAGGAAATCCAAGCCGCCTGATCAGCCAAACGCTGGGTGTCGGTCGAGAACTTAATGAACTCTAGAGCGGCCGCCTTGTTCTTCGCGCCTTTGGGGATTCCCCAGAGGTCGAGGTCATAAACCTGGCCGTCCCAGACGATGCTGAACGGTTTGCCCTCGGACGCGACAGCGTTAAAAATCCGTCCGTTGTAGGCGGTGGTCATTGTAACTTCGCCGTCAGCCAGCAGTTGCGGCGGCTGAGCGCCAGCTTCCCACCAAACGACACTGGACTTGATGGTGTCCAGTTTGGCGAACGCCCGGTCCTGACCTTCTTTGGTGGCCAGCACTTTGTAGACGTCGCCCGTCTTCACGCCGTCGGCGATCAGAGCGAACTCCAGGTTGGCTTTCGGTGTTTTACGCATGCCGCGCTTGCCGGGGAACTTCTTGGTGTCGAAGAAGTCCGCCATGGTCTTCGGCTTGGCGCCGGGGAACTTGCTGCCGTCATACGCATAGATCGTCGACCAGACGATGGTGCCGACAGCGCACTCTTGCAGGGCGCCCGGGATGAAGTCCTTGGCGGCCGCCATGCCGTCGGCGCCTTTCGGCAGAATGGAAGCGTCAATCGGCTCCAGCAAGCCTTCGTCACAGCCGCGAACGGCGTCGGACAATTCGAAGTCGACCACGTCCCAGGTCACGTTTTTGGCTTCCACCTGGGCTTTGATTTCAGCCAATCCGCCGTTATAGTTCTCGGACTTGATCTTGACGCCTTCCTTCTTTTCGAACGGCTTGTGATAGGCCTCAACCTGGCTCTTGGTGTAAGCGCCGCCCCAGGAAACGACCGTCAGATCGGTTGCCTTGGCGTTGCTCGCGGACGCGACGCCGATGGCCAGAACACAGGCCGCCGTCAGCGTCGAAAGGTTACGGATTTTTGTCATTTCTACTTCTCTCCACTTAGGTTGAACGTACCGGCCGCGTCTTCATCGGCTTCAGAACCGGCACTCCTGGTTGACGATGCCGGCCAACCGCGCCGACACCGAACTGTGACGCTTTGAATGGGCTTTCAGGACGCATCCAAAGCGTGACAATCTTCCATCGACCAACCCACTCTGGCGGTCGATCCTTCCGTCAAGCCGCCGTGCGCCCCGTCATTGGGCACCTTGACGATAAAATCATCCTGGCCGCAGACGCTGACTCGCGTGCGAATGTGATCGCCCAGATAAATCAACTCCTCGACCTTGGCCTCGAAGTTGTTCGGGAACTTCGCGGGGTCCTCGTTGATCATGACCCGTTCGGGCCGTAGCGACAAAGTCGTCATTCCGCCGACGCCGCCGATGTTCACGGCCTTGGCCTGAACGTCCCCGCCGCCCGGAACCTCGACCGTGCAGCCATCGCCGTTCACCGACTTGATCTTGCCCGCCAACGTATTGTTTTCGCCAATGAACTGGGCGACGAACGCATTTCGCGGATGCTCGTACAATTCCGACGGAGAGGCCAATTGCTGGATCACCCCGTCGTTGAAGACGGCGATCCGGTCCGACATGGTCAATGCTTCCGACTGGTCGTGGGTTACATATACCATGCTGACGCCCAAGTTCTCGTGGATGTGCTTGATCTCGTACTGCATTTGCTCACGCAGCTGTTTGTCAAGCGCGCCCAGCGGCTCGTCCATCAACACCAGAACCGGGTCGAATACGAGCGCGCGGGCGACGGCGACACGTTGCTGCTGACCGCCCGAAAGCTGCCCCGGACGCCGGCTGCCGAAGCCGCCCAGTTGCACCATGTCAAGGGCCTTGTTGACACGGCTCTCGATCTCGGACCGGTTCGTCTTCCGCACCGCCAGCGGGAATGCGAGATTTTCCTCTACCGTCATATGAGGGAACAGCGCATAATTCTGAAACACCATGCCGATCCCGCGTTTGTGCGGCGGCACGTTGTTGATGGGTTGGTCGTTGAGGAAAATCTCACCATGCGTGGCGGGCTCAAAACCTGCCAGCATCATCAGGCAGGTCGTCTTGCCGGAACCCGACGGGCCCAACATCGTGAGAAACTCGCCGCGCGCGACATCCAGATTGAGATTTTTTACGACGAGGGTTTCCCCGTCATAGCTCTTCTGAACCTCAACAAACCGGACGATCACGTCGTTCAGGTTCGTCATGCGTCCCTAACATCCCTGTCTCGCGGTCTCGCCGACGTCATTGCGCGCGCCGGGCAGGCCGCCGTTTTATTCGCTGGCTCCCTGCTGAAAGTCGGGCCAACATCACATTCACGTCTCCGCGCCGACTCTCAATGGCCATTATTCAAGTGAAGCCGCGCCTTATCTCCCGACACACCGTGTCATGGAACCGGTGCAAACGGTAACATGATCTTTTACGGAAACTCAAACGGGATTCATGAGTATTTTCGCCGACTTCGCGTGAATTATTCCCGCGCGTCCGCGTCAACCATGTGTGCGGCGCAACATAAAATACGCTGCTCCGCCTTTAACGCCGGGACGCGGACATGCAAATGGAACATGCCAGGTCTTCTGAAATGACGCGTGCCGGAAGCCGGCTCCGGCTGTAAGCCCAGCCGTGAAAAGCGCGCGTGCGCTGAGAAGTTCAAGCGGAATTCCCCGCCGAAGTCATGGAGTGCGTGAAATGAACTCATATGAAAACGCCGAACCCGGTTTCACCGGCGCTCCTCACGTGGCCCTGACCACCACGGCCGCCGCCCCGATCGCCCATGCGATTTTGTTCGCCGCCGAACGGATCAGCGCGTTGATTACCCGCGTGCGCGGTTAACGACGCCGGTTGGCGGCGGCCTGGATTCAAGAGCTTTCCGCCTTTCAGGCACGCTTCTAAAACGCCGCCAAACCGCCAGGGGACTTTGCCTGCGCGGTTTCCTCGCGCCCGAGTTCCGAAGCAATCTATTCCGCCGTCCCGTTCCGGCGATAGTTGAAGGTCTGGTCGAACCTGCTTGTCAGATACTCGCCGCCGATCACCGGCGCATATTTGGGCGTCTCGCCCCCGGCCAGACAGGTCGGGATACATTCGATCCGCGCGTGATAATTGGTGTCCAGAAAGAACGGCAAGGAATAACGCTCGGACGCGCTTTTGTTGATCACCCGGTGCGGCGTCGCACGGTAACGGTCATTGGTCCAGCGGGCCAGCAACTCGCCAATGTTTACGACGAAGCTTCCCGGCACGGGCTGGACCGGCAGCCAGGCGCCGTCCATGGCTTGAATTTCCAAACCGCCGGCGTCGTCTTGCGCCAACAAGGTCATGAAACCGTAATCCGTATGCGCGCCAACCCCCATGATATCCGGTTCCGCGTCATCCGGTTGAGCCGGATAACGCAGCAAACGCAAATTGGCGACGGCTTTATCCATCTTGCCGGCGAAGAAATCATCCGGCAGTTCCAACGCCAGCGCCGTTAAGCGGACCAACTCGTCCGACAATCGCAGCATGGCCTCGTAATAGGCCTCGATCGCGCGCCGGAACCCCGGCAACTCGACCGGAAAGACGTTCTCCGCGTGGAACGGCGTGCCGACGGCCAAATCCGGGTCGTCCGCCGCCAAAGGACGGCCAAAGTCATAGGCTTCTTTCAAATCGCGCGCGTTGCCGAAGTCAATATTCTCCTCGAAAAACGGCACATAACCCCGCTGATTGGGAAAGCTGTGGCGGATATGATATTTGTCCTTGATCTCCGGCTTCAAGGCGAACACGCTTTTGGCCGCCTCAAAGGCGCCCTTGAGAACCGTCTCATCCACGCCATGACCCGTCACGTAGAAAAAGCCAACCCTCCGGCAAGCGGCGTCGATAGCGCGCGCGGCGTCCATCTCGGCTTGGCGGCGGTCTTCGGCGTTGGCGGCGGCGCGCGGCGCGCCAAGATCGACACGCGGAACGATCATTCTCATATCCCCCGGTTCACGGCGACTTTCACGGCGAACAGAAAGGATTGCATACCGAAGACGCGGCGATTATTCAACTCGCGCGGACGTGAGGCGGCGCGCGGCGCGCCAACGGAACATGACATTAAAATTCGCCAACCCGGCGCGGCCGATCATCGGCCCCCCTTGCCAAAAGGCGAATAGGCGTGGATGCTTGCGCCACTTGTCTCGACCTTCACAGCCCCGGCCCAGGAAATTTCATGACCGACCTCTCATCGCGCGCCTTGATCGAAAAACTGATTTCGTTCGACACCACCAGTCATTTATCCAACCTGGAACTCATGGCGTTCGTTCAGGACGTGCTTTCCCGGCATGGCGTCGAGAGCCAGTTGGTGAGGGACGAAACGGGCGCCAAAGCCAATCTCTACGCCACCATTGGCCCAAAGGACAAGGGCGGGATCATGCTGTCGGGCCACACCGACGTGGTCCCGGTGGAAGGGCAGGACTGGGCGTCGGATCCGTTCAAGGTGATCGAAAAAGACGGCAGACTCTATGGCCGCGGCGCCTCGGACATGAAAAGTTTCATAGCGCTTTGCCTGGCTTATGTGCCTGAATTTACCGCACAAGAACTCACCACGCCCATTCACCTCGCCTTTAGCCATGATGAGGAAATCGGCTGCGTCGGCGTTCGGCGTTTGATCGAGATGATGAACGGTCTGCCGGTAAAGCCCATGATGGGGATCATCGGCGAACCCACGAACATGCGGGTTTGCACGGGCCACAAGGGGAAACGCGGCTATCGCGTTCGCTTCAAGGGCAGGGAAGCGCACTCCAGTCTTACGCCCGAAGGCGTCAACGCGGTGGAATACGCCGCCCGTCTTGTCGTGTTCTTGCGTGACAAAGCCGCTCAAATCGAGGCGGAAGGGCCGTTCGACGAACTATATGACGTTCCCTTCACCACACTCCACACGGGCGTCATCAACGGCGGCGAACAGTTGAACATCGTACCCGGTTTCTGTCAGATGGACTGCGAGTTCCGCCACCTGCCCAAGCACGACGCCGCAGCGTTGCACGGGGAAATTACGGATTTCATTCGGCGAACGCTGGAACCGGAAATGCGGAACCGCGACCCGGACACGTGTATCGAGATCGAGGATTTAAGCGGCATTCCCGCGCTGGATACGGACCCTGGCGAGGAAGTCGTCGCGCTCACCAAACATCTCGCCGGACAAAATGACCACGCCGCCGTCGCATTCGGGACGGAAGCCGGATTGTTTCAACAATCCGCCGCCATGCCGTGCGTGATCTGCGGCCCTGGCAGCATCAATCAGGCCCACAAGCCCAACGAGTTTATCGAACTGGATCAGATCGCCAGGGGCGAGGCGTTCATGGAGCGCCTGCTGGACCGCGCCGTCAACGGTTAACTTCGCCCGGCGGACAAGGGCAAGGGATTGGGGACGCCTACGATTCGGGCCGCGATACTGTCGGCGCACAGGGGGGCTGTCTGAAATCCTCTAGACCCTAAGCCGACCAAAGTCCAGACCTCGCCGTCCGCCGAGCCGGTCGGACCAAGGATAGGCAGGTGATCGGGCGTGGCCGCCCTTATCCCCGACCAGCGATTGACGGCGTTGGAAACGTCGAGCCCGTCGGCGAGCGATGGTAACCGATCACGCAATTTCCCGGCGATGGTTAGCGGTCCGGCCGCATCCGGCGTCCAATCGCCCGGCGTCGCATTCCGTTCATAAGTCGATCCTATGACATGAACGCCGTCCCTGGCCGGGGTTACGTATCCGCCATAATGCAACGCGACGGATAGAGGCGCCAAGGCTGGCGTGCTGGCGACCGTAATGGTCTGCCCCCCCATTGCGCGCAACGGCAAATCCGGACGCCAGACAAGAGCGCCCAACCCATTGGCCAGTAGAACGACCCGCCCTTGCTTTTGATCGGGCGCCGCAACCACGGGCCTCGGCGTTTCTCCAGCCTGATCAGCGATCGCGGCCAGCAAGGTCCGCCCCTCGACCATCAGCGCCCCTGGCGCGTGAACGGCCCAGTCCGGCAAATCGACGCCGGCGGCGCTCGACGCTTCTGCGGGGTCAACCAGGCGCGCGAGTTCGCTGGACCAGCCAGCCTCGCCCAAGTGTCTCTCCGCTTTCTCTCTCCGGTCTTCCAATAGCGTCAAACTGCCAACGACTTCGACGCCGGGAGTCTCTCGCAGCGTTTCTTGAGCGTGGAGATAAGCGGCGTTCAAGAAACGCCCGTAAACGTCACGCGGACTGGCCACGCGGGGGCTGATGAGCGCCCGCGGCACGCAGGAACCGGCCAGGCGGTCGTCGGGGGGCGCTTGCCAGTCAACCGCCACGCCCAATCTTTTTAGAGCCCGCACGGCGGAATGACCGGCAATTCCGTCTCCGATCACGGTGACCTTAGAGGGCGCCTCGGGCGGCCGCTTCGCGCGGCCGGTAAATCGCGCCGCGAGACACTCCCTTTTGCGGCCGAAGCCCGGGCGCTTTTCAAGTTCAAACCCCGCTTCCGCTAAGCCGCGGCGCACGTCACCCGCGACGGTGAAGGTCGCCAGCCGGGCGCCGGTCACGGATAGACGAGCAATCTGGCGGAACACGTTCGCCCGCCACATGGCCGGGTTCCTGGCCGGGGCGAAACCATCCAGAAACCAGGCGTCGGCGAACGCCTCCATCTCGGCCAATGTCTCCGCCGCGTCACCGTAACCAAGTGTCAATGAAACCCGGTCATTGAACAGCCAGCGTTGATGAACGCCGGGAACCGGGGACGGGAGAGCCAGACGCAAATCCCTGCTCAACTCCCGCAGAGTTTCGGGCAACAAGTCATGCGCGGCCAGCATTTCAGAGGGGCTTAGCGGGAATCCCTCGACACTCATAAAATGCAGCCGCGACTCGAATGGGGCCGTCCGCAGGAATTGCTCAACCGCCACAAGAAAATTCAACCCTGTCCCAAATCCCGTCTCGCCAATGGTGACGTCGGCCTTTTCACGCCAAAGCGCCGGCGCGCCAATTCCGCGCAAGAACACGTGCTCCGCTTCCGCTGGACCGCCATCGCGTGAAAAATAGACGTCGCCAAACGCCCCGGAAACGGGCGCGCCGCTCTCAATCTCAAACCTGGGGGATTTCAAATCAGCGATAATCTTGGACACGGATGTCCGCCTGGGGTCTAAACAGCATCTCTCCGCCGACTTTAGCGCGTCCCGCATGTCCGGGGAACGGCTTCGCGTAATACCGGCGTGACGCGCTCATCCGGCGCGCGACGCGGCGTTCGTTGTCTGAAATGTGGCGATCTTATAGCATGAGTACGCTCGACTGTTTGAGCGGCGGGTTGAAAAAACAATCTCAACCGTCATGGTTCAAGAGAATTAAGGGGGCTTTACAGATGGAAACGCTGGAATCGATATTCGGGGCCATTGGGGACTTGACTGGGGGTGGGCGCTGATCCCATTCCTCGTGGTTCTCGGTCTCTTTTGCACCGCCGCGAGCGGATTCGTGCAATTCAAGTATTTCACGCGCATGTTTCGCGTGTTGTCGGGCAAGAACCAATCCGGCGATCCGAACGCCATCACCGCCCGTGAGGCGTTGCTGCTGTCCGCCGGAGGGCGCGTCGGCGGCGGCAACATCGCGGGCGTCGCCGTCGCCGTCACGCTCGGCGGCCCGGGGGCCGTCTCTTGGATGTGGGCGAGCGCCCAGGGGCTGCGCCGGGGGTTGTTCTCCAATGAGGCGGGTCTCGGCTCCGCGCCGAACGTCGCCGCGACGGCGTCCGTCCGCCACCCCATCAGCCAGGGAATTACACAGTCGTTCTCGGTGTTCATCGACACCATCGTCATCTGCTCGTGCACGGCTTTCGTCATTCTGCTGGGAGATGTCTATGTGGCGGGCGCTCAGGAAATTAATGGCGTCGCGCTGACCCAGCAATCCCTGGTCTCGCACCTGGGAGAGTGGACGCAGTACTTCCTGACCGGCGCCGTTCTGCTCTTCGCCTTCAGTTCGATCATCTATAATTACTATCTGGGTGAAAACGCGCTGACGGTCATGACGGACAGCACGGTGGTCCTGCACGGCTTCAAGCTGGTCCTGGGCGGCATCGTGTTTCTGGGCGCCGTCGCCCCGGCGGCCACCTCGGTCTTCTTCTTCTCCGATCCGATGATGGGCATTCTCGCCGTGGTCAACCTGTTGGCTCTCCTGATGCTGTTCCTGATCGCGAAACGGATGATCGTGGACTTCAGCGGGCAGCTCGCCGCCGGCGCCGACCGCCCCGCCCACGAACGCGCGCGCGGATTGAGTCCTTTACAGGTCTTGGTTCGGGGACGAAGCGCGCCTACACTACGTCCTGACATGAAACAAGATTAGAGTCGCCCGCCCACCATGCCACCCGATAGCCTCGATACAACAGCCGACATAAAGGTTCGAGCACCGACACATAAAGAGCGCCGGCGGCGTGGCGACGTAAAGGCGCCGGCCTTCGCCGCCATCGACTTGGGCACCCATAACTGCCGCCTTTTGATCGCCGTGCCGGGCAGCGGGGGGCCAAGGGTCATTGACGGGTTCTCGCGCATTGTCCGGTTGGGCGAAGGGCTGGGGAGCGGCTCCTGTCTCTGCGAGGAAGCCATTTCCCGCACCGTATCCGCCCTTCGCGTTTGCGCGGGCAAATTGAAACGCCACAAGGTGCTTTCCTATCGCGCGGTCGCGACCGAGGCCTGCCGGCGCGCGGATAACCGCGCCAGCTTCTTTGAACGCGTCCAAAACGTGACGGGACTCAAGCTAGAGGTCATCTCCGCCGAGGAAGAAGCCCGCTTGACCCTGGCCGGCTGCGTCCCCCTGCTGCAAGGAGGAGCCAAGCGTGGCCTGCTGTTTGACATCGGCGGCGGGTCCACGGAGCTCACCTGGGTCTCGCTGGAAGAAAACGGCGTCCCCAAGGTCATCGGCATGACGTCGCTGCCCATTGGGGTGGTGACCATGGCGGAGGAATACGGCCAGCCCGATTGCACGGAGGCGGCGTTCAATAGTCTAGCCGCCAAGGTGGACCGGCTTTTAGAGCCCTTCGACGCCCAATACGGCGTCACGGAACGGGTGACGGCCGGCGACGCGCTGCTGCTGGGCACGTCAGGTACGGTGACGACGCTGGGCGCCCTTCATTTGGATTTGCCGAAATATGATCGTTCGCTAGTGGACGGCATGGTGTTGGAGCGCGGCCGCGTCGTCGATTTGATGCACCGGGTCTCGAAGCTCAACTGCGAGGAACGCTCCAAGATGCCCTGTATTGGCCCGGAACGGGCCGATCTGATGGTCATGGGATGCGCCATTCTAGCCGCTGTCATGCGGCGTTGGCGGATGCCGGAAATCCGTATCGCCGACCGCGGCGTACGCGAGGGCCTGTTGTTGGCCATGATCGGCGAGCACGACCGGACCAAACGCGCGCAATCAAGACGATGAGCGAACGCGGTTCCGGCAATCGGAGACGGTCCGGCTCAAAACCCGGCGCCGGCTCAGGCGCCACCCGCTTCACGGGACGCGGCCGGTTTGAGCGTGTCCGCACGGCGAAGGGCCGGAAGGGCTCATCCACCCGCTGGCTCCAGCGCCAATTGAATGATCCATACGTCGCCGAGGCGAGAGCGCGGGGGCTGCGGTCCCGGGCGGCGTTCAAACTGCTTGAGATCGACGACAAACTCCACCTTCTAAAACCCGGCGCGCGCGTTGTGGATTTAGGCGCGGCGCCTGGCGGCTGGACTCAAGTGGCGGTGGGCGCGGTCAATGCGTTGGGAACCGGTTCCGGCCCTCAAGGTCAAGTAGTCGGTCTCGATCTTCAGGAAATGGAAGATGTCGCGGGCGCCGTTCTGCTTTGTCGGGACTTCATGGAAGAGGAGACGCCCGAAGAATTGAAAAAAATGCTTGGCGGGCAGGCGGATTTGGTGATGAGCGATATGGCGGCTCCCGCGACTGGCCACCCGGGGACGGATCACCTTCGCATCATCGGGCTGTGCGAGGCGGCCTATCAGTTCGCCCTGGAAACCCTGGCGCCGGACGGGGCTTTTCTCGCCAAGGTTCTGCAAGGCGGCGCGGAAGGCGGCCTGCTCACCCGGATGAAGCGCGATTTTGAGACCGTAAAGCACGTCAAACCGCCGGCAAGCCGCAAGGAATCGCCGGAAATGTATGTGGTTGCGCTGGGATTTCGCCATCGCTGAATGAGCGGACGCCCGCTTGCGGCCGGATTCCCGCCGATGAAATTATCCGTCGTTTGAAATCTGAATGTTCGACGGAGGAGACACCTGCAATTCCCTCCAGCCCGTAAAGTAGATTGGTCCCGGGACCCTTATTCGGATTCCGGTTGTTAACGCCGCGCGAGGCGTGCTCTAAGATCAACAGAATTCAGTGATCCATTGGTGGGGCAGTCGTCGCGTTCCAATGAGTAAGGACGGCCTTGGCGTCTTTGTCGCCACGACAACGGGACCGGTCGAGGTCCAGCGCTTGACCCGGGAAGACCCGGACTTATCCTCCGTCGTCTGCCTGCAAGGAAAAGCCGTGGCCTTGCCGATCAGCGGCGCTTATGAGGCCTTCGTCCGCGCGCCCACCGGCGTCATTCAGCGATGCTTCGGGCATCCGGCGTTTCGCGCCGACGTCTCCGCCCGCATTGACGATGGCCTAAGTTGGCAGTTGGCCCTGTTTCTCGCCCATGCCGTCGACCGGCATGTGGGCGCCGCGCCGCCCGTGCGCCTGGTGGCGACAGGCGAGGTTGATCGCGATCTGAATGTCCTGGCTGTCGGCCATGTGGCGGCCAAGTTACAAGCGCTGATCGACCAGAATGACGCTTTCGTAGGATGCATCTTCTACATTCCCAGGGGAAGCCAGGATCAAGTGGCGGCCCTGAGCAGCGCGGCGGAACAGGCCGGCGTCCGTCTTGTTCCTGTTTCTGGGGTCGACGACATGCTGAGCGACGCCGGTTTGCCAACCATTGGACACATGGCCTCCAACATCGAACGAAAGGCGCCCCTGGCCGCCGGTGTGATGGCTGATCCGGCGGCGGCTCACGGGTTCGATGGCGGGCTCGCCGACCTGAGCGCCGGCGGGCGGACGAAAGGTTGGGGTTGGAGCCGGGCGGCGGCGATTTTTCTTCTTCTCCTTATGGCCGCGGGAGGCGGATTCGCGGCCTGGCTGGCGAACGGTCCGGTGATGGCCTGGCACGAGCTGTACGCCGCCGGACGGGTGGCGGAATTGGATACGGCGTTGGAAGGAGCAACTTCCCCGGAGGCGGCCTTGCAGGCGGATATATTTCGCGGGTGGATCGATAGCTGGCGTCTCGATCCCGCTTCGATCCACGTCGTCATATCGCCGAAAAGAGGCCCGGACGGCAAAATTTGCGGCGCTTCGGCGTCCATTGAGAGCAAGGTCCGCAAGAACGATGGGCTGCTCGACGATTTTGGCCCGCTCGGCGGGCGGGCCCAGAGGTCAACCAGCCGTCTGGCGGATGAAACCGCGTCATGCCCCGTCGAGGTTTCCGTCTCGCTTCCAGGCGGCGCGGGCGCTTCCGCGCGCCTCATGTGGTGGGCGGACGGCGAGGGCTCGCGCGCCCCGGCGGATAACTCGGTCGCGTTGTCATCCTTGAACGGCCGGATGCGCTGGGCCGGGTCCTTAAGTGACGATTGGAACGCGGAAGGGCTTTACCGTGTGATTGTGATCGCGGGTCCTCACCCCATAACGGGTCCGCAACCCTGGTTCCCGGTGTTGCTGGCGTTGGGGACCGAGGGCCGTCCGGCGGAGCGGGCTTGGCGCGTGAAGCGGAGGTTGGAGCGCGCGGGCCTGACCGTGCGGCTTGTCGAGCGCCGGATATGACCCGGTTTCGTCTTCCGCCGTGTCTCTTCCTATTGACTCCCATTTACCGCCCGGATTGACCAGGGCGGCCCTGCGATTTTGGGCGCCGGGTTTCGGGACAGCCAGGCCAACTATCCCCCAGGTAAGACCAGGTTTTTCCATTAGGGGCTAAAGTAGCTAAGAGCCTTTGGAGGTTTTATAATGGCTACGACGTACACGCGCAGAAGCCGTCTCACGGCCCGGCAACAAAGCCGCTTGATCGAGCGCTTTGTCGCCGGCGGCGCGGCGCGGGCGTGGTCTGGGATTGTGGGGGTTCAGGCAAACACGGCGCCCCGGTTTTTCATGCGTCTTCGCCGGTTGATCGCCAGCAAGCCGCCGAGCTACCGATTGTATGGCGAAGTTGAAGCGGATGAGCGCTATTTCGGCGGCGTCCGAAAGGGCAGGCGTGGCCGCGGCGCGGCTGGTAAAGTCGCGGTGTTCGGGTTTTTGAAGCGTGGCGCGAAGGTCTACACCGCCATCATCCCAAACGCCGGGACGAAGACCTTGCTTCCCATCATCGCTCCCCATCATCCACGAGAAGGTCGGGCCAGACAGTATTGTCTACACGGATACTTTCGGAGCCTATAACGCTTTGGATGTGTCGGACTTCCATCACCAGCGGATCAACCATTCAAAGCTGTTCGCCGATGACCGGAACCACATCAATGGGATTGAGAATTTTTGGAACCAGGCGAAGCGCCATATGCGCACGTACAACGGCGTCAAACCGGACAATTTCCACGGGTTCTTGAAGCAGTGTGAATGGCGCTTCAATGGAGGAAGCCATGCTGATCTAATCAAGCAACTGAAAGCATGGTATAAATCCGATAAACACTAGGGTCCGGACCCATAAAAGAGGTTCCCTTTGGAGCGGTTTTGTGATTCACGGTTTCCAGAAGGAGACCTTTGATGAATCGAGACTATTTCTGGCTTACCGCTGAGCAGTTCAGTCGGATTGAACCGCATTTGCCGACTGATACAAGGGGCAAGCCGCGCGTGGACGACCGTCGTGTGATCAGTGGCGTCATTCATGTTTTGAAGTCCGCTGGTCGCTGGGTCGATGCACCGGAGGTCTACGGCGCGCGCAAGACCCTCTACAATCGCTTTGTACGCTGGGCCGAGAAAGGCATTTGGGTCAATGTGTTCCATGCCCTTGCCAATGCCGGCGGCCCCGCAGCAGAAGTTCTCATCGATAGCTCAGCAGTGAAAGCACATCGCTCGGCTTGCGGTGGCAAAGGGGGGAGAAAAATCAGGCCATAGGCCGCTCTCGTGGTGGTCGAACGACCAAGATCCACGCTCTGACGGATACTGAGCGCCGCCCCATCGCCTTCTTGCTAACCGGCGGTAACATTGCCGATTGCACAGCCGGCGCCAGGCTTCTGGAGAAGCTTCCCAATTGCTCGATCCTGCACGCTGGGGCTACGACAGTGACGCGATCCGTCGCCAGGTCGAGGCAAAGGGCGCCATGCCGAACATCGCGCCAAAGACCAATCGTCGCTGGAAAACCTGCTTCTCGCCCGTGCTCTATCGTGCCCGTGCTCTATCGTGATCGAAACGCTATTGAGCGCATGTTCCGCCGCCTAAAGGACTTCCGGCGCATAGCCACACGATACGATCGCCAAGCGACGAATTTCCTCGCCGCTGTATGCATCGCTGCAACCGTCAGCTACGGGTTATGAGGCTGGACCCTAACACCTTAAGGGGTTCTATATCTAAATAAATTTCTGACTCACACCCAACATAGATATTGGGTGATTTGGCTCAATATTGTCAAGGTGTGGGGTTTTGAGGTGCCGAAGAACTGGGGGCAGGGAAAAGTTGAGGTTCTGGCGTTGTGGCCGGAGATCAGCGCCCTTCGGGCGGAAGGGCGGTCGATCAAGTCGATCTACGACCGGCTCAAGGCCAATGGTCACGTAATCGTGACTTATGAGTCATTTCTACAAAACGTCAAAAAACTCGCCGAATCCAACCCGGCCCCGTCTCCCTCCGCTCCTTCGGCTCCGGCCAAGCGTTTCTCGCCCGCCCCGCGCCCGTCCACTTCGCCCCGGCCTGTCCGGGCGGTTTCCGAGACGACGCCCGCGCCCGAGCGCGCGCCGTCGGCGGACGCGCCGCGCCCCATCTTCAAGATGGATCTGTTGACACCGAAAGAGGACCTGACCGGATGAGCGTGAACCTAATCCTCCAGGGCAAGGGGGGCGTCGGCAAGTCGTTCATCGCCTCCTTGCTGACCCAGCACCACCGGGGGCGCGGCGATGAAGTGATCTGCATCGACACCGACCCCGTTAACGCAACGTTCGCCGGGTATGGCGCCTATGACGTGCGGCGTCTGGACATTCTAGCCGGCGACGACATCGACCCCCGCGCCTTCGACGAGCTGGTGGAGATCATCACCGAGGCCCCCGACGAGGCGGTCGTCATCGTCGATAACGGCGCGGCCACTTTCGTGCCTTTGTGCGCGTACCTTATCGAGGGGCGCGTCATCGATCTGCTGGGGGATTCCGGCAAGGCGGTGAGGTTTCATTCCGTGGTCACCGGCGGCCAGGCGCTGCGCGACACCTTGATCGGTCTGAAGGCCCTTTGCCAGCATTTCCCGGATGTTCCCATCGTTGTCTGGCTGAACGAGTTCTTCGGCAAAATCGAAGAGAACGGCAAGAGCTTCGAGGCGTTTCCCGTCTACACGGCCAACCGCGAGCGCATTCACGCGCTCGTCACGCTTCCCTCGGTGCGCCCGGAGACCTTCGGCCGCGACATCGAGGCGATGCTTTCTCTGAAAATGTGTTTCGCGGAGGCCACAGAACACGCGGGCTTTTCGGTCATGGCCCGCCAACGTCTCAAGAGTTATCACCGCGACATCGAGGCCCGCCTGGCCGGGGCCGCGCTGTGACGCGGCGGCCCGGGAGCGACGCCAACCTGGAGGCGCGCGGCGCTGGCGAACATGAAGCGCAACGCTCCCAGACACTGACCTTCGTTTGCATGATCATCGCCTGCCCGCCGGCCTTGTTCAAGGGCGCGGATGCAGGTGGGATGGCCGTAATGATGTTCTGGGGATGTTACGGCATGGGATACGCCGCGGCGCGTTGGCCGCTTTCCCGGAGACGCCATGGACTGGTGGAAGTTTTCGGGCCGTTCCCCACGGGGGGAATCTTTCTGGCCGAGACCCGGCTGACCTTGGCGATTGCGGCCTTCACAATTTTTGTGGGTATCGCGATGACGCCGGGGGAACCTCCCAAATGGGCGGCGCTTGGACCTCTCGTCTGCGCCGCGGTGTGCGGCTGGGCCGATGTGGTTTTGTTCGCGGCCGCCAAGGGACGCTGGTTCGCCTCCGCCCCCAAGGCGCTTCGCCGAATGGTGACGGTTCATGACTGAATACCCCATGAATGTGGACGCCGTTGATCGCCGCCAAGCACAACGTCGCCGTGGCGGTCGACGATCCCCTTTTATTGATGGTCACCCTGCACCAGGGCTTCGTGGCGGATCACGAGAAGCTCATGGCGCGCCACGCCCGCGCCCTGGCCGCGTTCATGGAGCGGACGGGAGACCGGACGGAGGAGGCCGTGAGTAAAGCCCTGGCCGTTCTCCGGGACGAGGCCCTGGAGGGCGCGTTGCGCCACACGCTCGCCCGGATCGCCGAGGAGGCGGGCCTGGTCGCGGGGGTCATGAACAGGCTTGAGGCGGCTTCGAACCGGCTGGTCCGGCGTCTGGCTTGGCTTGCCGCGCTGACCTGGATCGCGGCGGCGCTGACCGTGGGTGTCGTCCTTTATGTGCTGGCACTGTGATGGTTAAGCGGACGCCCAATGGGAGGCCGCTCTCCCGGACCGCCATGGAGAACGGGAGGTCAACGACCGTGTTTCTCCTTGAGGTATTGTTCCGGGTTCGCGAGGTATCTTTTCAGGGCCGCTTCCGGGTCCGGCTCACGAAGAATGTGCCGCATGATCCTCGCGTCTTTTTCCTGACGCTCCTGTTGGGCCAGCCACCGGTCATGGCTGGCGGCTTTTCTTTCATGCAGGTCCTTGGTCTCCGCCACCATGGCGGCGTCGCGCCAGTCGGGGATATGTCCGCAACCGAGATACTTTGGAAAGCTTTCTTCCCGCCAGCATTCCCCGGCGGGATCATGGCGCATCGCCAGCAGGTGCTCGAACCAGTAGGCCGAGCCACCGAGGGAGAACCGGTGCCGCCAATCACGATAAATCAAGTCCATCCAATGCTCCAGGGCCAGTTGGATGTCGTGCGCCCGCTTGATGGCCTCCCGGTCCGGGTGGGTCTCCAAGGCTTTCAGGGCCGCCTCCCGGCCAAACACTGGCTTGGTCTCATTCTCGTAGCTGGCTCCAACTTTTTTGCGGTAGGTGTGTGTTTTCACCCACGCCTCGAAGGGCGTCCAATACTTCTGTTTCTCCCGCTCCAGTTCATCACGGGTTTGAAATGTGAGCCACGCCCGTTTGGCGTACTCGTAATCAAAATAATCCTCGGCAACGGTTGGGGTATGCGGCCAAGGACGCTCCTTCATGCTCGGCCACTCCTCGGCTGTTGTCGCTTTCCAGCGGGCATGGCCGGCGGCGTTCTTTTCATGCAGGTCCTTGGTCTCTGCCATCATGGCGGCGTTGCGCCAATCGGGGACATGTCCGCAACGGCTCTCATACGATGGAAGGGCGCCTTCGGGCCAGCATTTTTCCGCCGGGTCACGGCGCACGGCCAGCAGATGATCGAACCGATACGCTTCACCGTTTTCAAAAAACCTCTTCCGCCATTTGTCATAAAGTTCCTCCCCCCAATACTCATGGACAAGCTGGAGGTCGTGCGCCCGCTTGATGGCCTCCCGGTCGGGGTGGCTCTCCAGCGCCTTCAAGATTTTAGCGCGCCGAGACCACCGGCGAAGCGACACCCCGTTCTTTTTAATCTACGGCTCGAAAACCGCCTCATATTTTTCATATTCCTTTTCAAGGGCGTCATAGGATTTGAACGTGAACCACGCCCGCTTCGCATAGTCGTAATCGAGGAAGTCTTTAACACGCGTGGGACCGTATCCTTTCACGTCCTCGCGCTCCTCAAATCCAGCGGACGCTTCAAAGGGCACAAGGAGCAAGAGGCCTATGGCTAAAAAATCGAGTGCGTCACCTGCGTGGCGGTGAACAAATTCGAGGTTCTGACGACGGACTTTACGACACGCCTGACGGAGGTCCTAGACACTCCCATCAAGCTGCTGTTTTTGGCCCTGCTGGGCCTGTGGGTGGTGATTTCGGGGTACAAGCTGGTCATGCGGCCCTCCGCGCTTCCGGACATTCTTCACGAGTTCCTGTTCATCGTTATAGCGTCGGCTCTGATGTTCGGACAAGGGGCGTCGGGCATGATCTCCAAGGTCTACCTGGCGGCGCTGGACATTATGGGCGGGGCCTCGGAGGCGGTCTTCTCGATCTCGAAGGCGTCCCCCGCCACCGCCGTCGGCGAGACGGGCATGGCGCGCCTAGTGAGCGCCATCGAGAACGTCGTTCTGAAAGATATCTGGCAAATCACGAAGTCGATTTTAGCGTCGGGCACGGCCCTCAACCCGGTCAACTGGTTTTACGCCGGTCTCTTCATTCTGCCCTTTTTTCTCATGATGGTGATGTACTTCGCGCAAGTCATCGTCGCCATGTTCCGGGTGCTCCTGGTCGCGATCTTCGCGCCTTTTTTGCTGATGACCTTCGCCTTCAACTGGGGCCGCCCCATGGCGGTGGCGGGTCTAAAAACCATGCTGTCCTCGATCATGGTGCTGTTCGCGGCGACGGCGGCGGTGAGCGTCATTCTCTACGGCATGCAGGGTGTCGTGCCCGACGCGAAGGAGGGCGACGCCATCAAGGACTTCGCCAGCCTGGGCAACTCCGGGTTCGTTCTTGCAATCATCATGGGCTGGCTGGGCACGGCCTTGATGACGGAGGGGGTTGCGGTGGCGAACTCGATCACCGGGTCGATGCTGTCGAACACAGCGGCGGGGATCATCACCGCCGGGCTCGGGGGTTCCGCGGCCGCTGTGGCGGGGGCCGCGAAGGGCCGCGCCGCCAATATACTGGCGCCCGCCAAGGGCCACGCCGTCACCGCCTTGGAGAAGTCGATGCCGAGGGTGGCGGAGATGGTGAGAACCTACAAGTCCGGGCGGCGCGGCGGCTTCGGGGACCCGTCGTCATGAGCCGCGCCGCCCTGACGCCGGACATGGTCCCGCCGGAAGGCAAGCCGGAGCGGTCTTCCGGCAAAGCCAGACGGGTTGTTCGGAAATGGACACTGCAAGAGATGACCTTCCTCATTGATAACGCCAAAGACATGACCGTCGATGAGATAGCCGAACACTTGGGCCGAAGTCCGCAGGGGATCAACCATAAAGCCAGAAGTTTTGGAATTAGGGTGAAAAAGTATCCCAAAGGACGGGGGAATTGCCGCACGTTCGGAACGCCTTGGTCCGATGCGGACCTCGAACAGCTCAAGGGATTATGGCAAGCGGGGACGCCTGTCAAAGACATCGCCGCCGCGTTGGGACGAACAGTGCCTTCGATTAAATGCATCGTTTTTAAGTGCCGGTTGGAAAAAAGAGACTCATCAAGAGGATGGCGAAGGAATATACCGCGCGCCGATTTCCTTGAGGCCGTCAAGCTTTACGACGCGGGCCTGGGCATTACGGAAATATCACGGCGCACAGGCATTCCCCAGTCCGTGATTTCTCGACGCCTCCCCCGTTGGCGGAAGGAAGCGAAACTAGACGACAGGGAAGTGGAGATCATCGAGGAGAGGTGGAAGGACGGTTGTTCCGTCGGTTGCATAGGGCGGCGCATTCGCCGTAGCCCTGGGACGGTATTCAACCTGATCAAATACCTTGAGTTTGAAAGTGACTTCCAGGAAACGGACGACTTGGTCGTCGATCTGCTGAAAGGCGGTCTGAGCGTGGACCAGATCGCCTATAAACTGGAACTGCCGCGCGAGTCGATCATTTGCGCCATCAAGCGCCTTCCCGCCGATTTTCGCGCTAGGCACTTTCCCCCCGAAGCCGAAGCCTCTCCGCGTCAATCATGAGCGCGCGGCGTACAGCCTGGCGGCACGGCCCTCTGGCCCTGGTGCGATCCAGGTGGGACACCCTTGACGACGCCCCGGCGCCATACACCCCGGAGGATGAGCCGGAATGGTTTTATTTGTTCGTTTCCGTAAGGGACAGAAGGTTGCGCGCTTTCAACCGGCTGCAATTGATGGAGAACATATTCCGGTTCATGGGGGTCAAGGCGGCGAGGAAATACATCGAGGACATAGAAGCCTTGGGGTCCGGCGAGCTTAACGAGGTCAGAAAAATGGAGCGGCGGGTTCGGGCCGCCGGATTCGACGCGCTCCGCCGCCAGTTGAAGTTCCGGACCAATTAAGAAGGGGAGGATGGTGTTTCTTGGCGCTCTCCCTCGGCCGGGCGCAGCCCGTTGTTTGCCCGCGTTTGTCATATACGACCGTCCCGGCGAACCGGCGGCCGGGGATCGCCGGCGCCGTGATCTTGGACCAAGGCCCGGGCGCTGGTAGACTCCGGTGATTCGGAGCAACCCTCAGACACAGGAGAGATCGATCATGGTGACCAAGTTGACGGAAGAGGAAAAAGCGGCCCTGCCGCGCGATTTGCAAATTCTTCACGAGATCAATCAAGCCTACGAGCGCGGTGACGACGCGGCGGCGGATGAACTGCGCAAGCAACTCGACATTCCCGCCGAAGCTTTGATGGCGGCGAAGAAATCGAGAGGCGCGGATTGGGTTCGGAAACAAGGATTGCGCACTCAAAGAGCGGAGGAAAAGTATGGCAAAGACTGGCTTGATCGATAGGCTGGACAAACAACTCTTTGACGAGCGTACCGGCAAATCGAAAGTCGCCGCCTGGCGCGGCGCGGCGGCCCTGAAAGACACTCAGGAACAGCTCCGCAAGAGCCTCGCGGAGATCGGCAAGACCGGCGATCCGGACACCATCCTCTCGGCCGAGCGCTCGATCCTGATCAATGATCTTGAGCATTACGGCAACTCGCCCGCCATGCGGGGCAGTTTGCAGGGCGCCCTCAACGAACATAAGGCGGCCTTGCGGTTGTTGGCGCGTGTGCGTGAGCCTGATCGTTATCGGGAGATTGACGAAACCCATAGTCTGCCCAAGAACCGCGTCGGTGGCGTTCCCAGAGACGAGGCGCGGCAGTTCTTCCGGTCCCATTCGGCCCGCCTGCTCAATATGGACAAGTCGCGTCTGGATAAGGTTGAGAAGACCATCATTGAGGAGCGCCGCGGCAACCTGCGGATCGCCGAGAAAGGATACACGGCCTTGCAAAGAAAGGCGCTCGGCCTTGGGCCCGAGCGGGACCGGGATATGGACCGGGGCATGGGCCTGTGAGCGCCGCCGGTCAGTCCGACCAGGCCGCCAGCGCGGCCGCCGGCGCCGATGAGCTGATGGCGATGATTCGCGAGCGGCTGGACGATCACGCGCCGGCGCTGGGCCGGCTGCTCCTGGCCTTGCGTGAACGTTCTCCCCACGGCACGTTCAGGGAACGGCTCGTCGAACTCGGTATTTCAAAGAGCTCGGCGGCGGAATACATGAAGGTCGCGGAAGCTCTGGAGGTCTCAAATGTCCGCTTAAGCGGACATTTGAAGAAAGACATGATCCTCACGGAACTCGGCTCCGAGGCCCTGGCGACGCTCGACGCCGGCGGCGAAGTCCGCGGGCTCTCCTTGGAAAAGGTCCGCGCCATGACCGTGCGCCAACTGCGCGACGCGGTGCGGTGCGGCGTGAGGACGGATGGCGCGGCCTCGACGCCGATCTCCGTCTACGCAAACACGGAGCAGCATGAGGCCATGCGGCGGAAAGCGGAGCAGTTGAGGCTGTCCTTGTCCGAGTTTCTGGTGCGGCTCGGCGTCGGCGCCCCGTTGCCGGGGCCTCTGGACTTCGTGGCCAGGGAGGCCGTCGCCGGCATCTACGCGGCGAACGCCGACCAGGCTCGGATCGGCAATCTGTTGAAGTGGGAACTGGACGCCCTGGACGAGCGCGACCTCGACGCCGCCGCCCGGCGCAATCTGGAATCCCTGCACGATCAGGTCCGCGCGACGCAGGACCGGTTGAAGGCCGCCGCCCGGGCCGTGCTGGACGCGGTGGGCACGGACCGGTTGGCCGGCGCGGAATGAAACGCGGTCACGGCGTTCGCGGACGGCCGCCTCGACCGTCGCGGCGAACCCAAAAACCCTGAAAAGCCCTCGTTATGGCCGATTTTGCCCAAAACCCGTCCCGAATCCGCAAAACCGGTCCCCGAGGATGGCCCGACAGCGGCGTTGAGGGTTTTCCGGGTAGTTTGGACCCCAGAATCACCGGGCCTGCGCGGGGCGTTTGATCACGCCGCCGGCGGCGGAAACCGTGAGAGCGTTGAATACAAATGGAAAAATCGAAGGGGTAAATTATCCGTTCGATTTACAAGAGGCCCGGCGGTAATGGCCGGACAATGATCGCCAAGCGCATCCCCAAGAACCCGGAGATCGCGGACAGCTTCAAGGCGCTGGCCCTGTACATCGCCGAGGCCCGGGACGATGGCGAGAAGCTGGAAGACTTCTGGATCGGCAACTGCGGCGCCGGCGACGGGCTTGACGACCTGCCCGCCGCCCTGGCGGAAGTGGAGGCCGTCCGCGCCATGAAGCCCAAGACGGTCAACAAGACCTATCACCTGGTCGTTTCGTTCCGCCCCGGCGAGCGGCCCGACCGGCAGCACGTCCGCGAGATCGGCCGGGAGTTCGCCCACGCGCTCGGATTCGAGGATCATCAATGGGTGGCGGGAACGCATCGCGACACGGACAACTTCCACATCCACATGGCCTTTAACCGGGTTCAGCCGGAGACCTTGCGGGTGCGTTCCCCTTGGAACGACTACCGCGCCCTGGAGCGGACCTGCCGGGAGATGGAGCGGCGCTTCGGGTTCCAGGCGGACAGGGGCATGTCGGACGTAGGCATGTCGGACGTAGGCATGTCGGACGTAGGCATGTCGGACCTGGGTATGTCGGTTGGGGGCATGTCCGACGGCGAGGAACGGGCGCGGCCGTCCGGTCCGGCCCGGGACTTCGAGGCCCGCACCTGGCGGCAGTCCTTCCAGGGTTACGTGATTGAGCACAAGGACGAGATCATGGCCGTGGTGGAGCGGGCCAAGGGCTGGCAAGACGCGCACGAGGGTCTGGCGGGACTCGACCTCGAACTCAAACCCCGCGCCAACGGCCTGGTGTTCAAGCGCCGGGACGGCAAGGAGACGGCCAAGGCGAGCCTGGCCGGCCGGTCCTTGTCGAAAGCCGCCCTGGAAAAACGCCTGGGGCCGTACCGGGGCCCCGAAAAGCCGATGCGCGAGCGGCCCCGGCGGCGCCGTTACACGGCGCGGCCGCTGACCCGCCATCCCGCCGCCGCGAGGCTTTGGCGGGCCTATCTGCGCCCGGGAAACCGGAACGGCCGCCGGTCCACGTTTTTGGGCAGGCTGGCGATGAACTGGAAACAGTTCCTGATCAACGAGGCCTACCGGGACCCCCTGGCCCTGGTCATCATCATCATGCACCGCGAGATGATGGACCTGGCCTTCGGGCCGTCGCCGCGCGTCCCGAAGATGGTCTCGCCCGCGCTCCGTCATTGGACGGGCGCCGGGACATGGGCGGACGGCAGGAAGAACCCCTGGTTAACGGTGCGCAAGGTCAAGGGGTTCGGCCTGAAGGAAGACGGGGACGGTAACCTGATCATTCCGTTCCGCGACGCTCGCGGGAACATCCGGGCGCTGCGATGCCTGGCCCCGGACGGCAAGACGCTGAATATCGGCGACATGCGAGGCCCCGGATTGGCGCACGTGATCGATCCGGGCAAGACCCTGGCCGCCAGCGGCGACGCCGACCGTGTGGTGATCACCGACGATTACGCGGCGGCCGCGGCCATTCACACGGCGGCCCGCCGCGCGGTGGTGTTGGTTCCGCCGGGGGCGGACGCGGGTAAGCGGCTGGAGGCGCTCAAGGCGCGCCATCCCGGCGTGCAGGCGGTTCTGGCGGGATCGCCGGCGCTGAACCGCCAGGCCCCGGAGCTGAAAACGCCGGCGGTGACGCTTCCCGACGATCTCCGCCATGGGTTCGCCAAGATGAAGCCCCATGAGGTTCGCGCCGCCCTCGCCCCGGCGCTCGGCGGGGACGCCGAAAAAGCGGCCGCCAAGACAACCGACCGGGACAAGACAGCCGACCGGGGCGGGGCGGCGCCCGCCGTCGATCCCGGCCCGAAAACATCACCGGAATTGACCACAAAACCCGAGTTGACGACAGGAAAGGAAAGATGATGAGCGAGAAGACCGATCTGATGACCTTCGAGTTCGAGAGCGCGGCGGTGAGAACCGTCGTGGACGAGGACGGCGCCCCGCTGTGGGTGGGGAAGGATGTGTGCGCGTGCCTTGGCATTGCAAATCACAAAGACGCCCTCGCGGGTCTTGATGAGGACGAGCGAAAGGGGGTCGGCATTACCGACCCCCTTGGCAAGAATCCGCAGGTGATGGTCGCCGTCAACGAATCGGGTCTTTACGCGCTGATCTTCAAGAGCCGCAAGGCGGTGGCGAAACGGTTCCGCAAGTGGGTCACGGCGGAAGTCCTGCCGGCGATCCGCCGCGCCGGCGGTTACCGCGCCGACGCCGACGCCCCGGACCGGCGGGGGAACTTCACCGGGTTCGAGCGCAAATATATCGAGACCATGGAGGCGAGGATCGCCGACCAGATCCGCCTTTATCGCATGCTTTTTGAGCAAAAAACCCATGAATACAAAGCGGTGCGCCTGTTGATCGAAAACACCGCGCTGTCCGATGACGAGATCGCCGGGAAGGTCGGGATCGCCGAGACGCATTACGTGACCTACGTCCGCAAGCACCTCGAATACGAGGCGGCGCTCGCCGGATAACGATCCCCGCCGCCTGTATCGGTCGATCTTAAAGCCGCCCTCCGGGGCGGCTTTTTTTGTGCTCCCGGCGCCTCTACCCGCCGTTTCTCCTTTTACTCGTTGAGCGCCGGAGGCCGCGAATAAGACGGCGGTCCGCAGGACCAGGATGTCCATACCTGTATGGACTATATCCTGCCCAATGGACGACAGGTAAGAGATGTTTGTCTTTGTTCATAGTTATTCAGATTTGTCCATGTTCATTCAAACTTATCCATATTTGTTCGGAAAACACATCTTGGGTAAAAACTCCGTGCCTCCGCATCGTTTTCCCGGTTATCAATGGGGCGATGAACACGCCGTCCCCTGAGCGGGTGATGATCTACGCCCGCTATTCCACCGAGTTGCAAAACCCCTCCAGCATCGACGACCAGATCCGCGCGTGCCGGGCCTTGATCGAGCGCCGGTTCGGCGTTTCCGGGGACCTGGCCGTGGTGTTCTCGGACGCCGGAATGACCGGATCGCGCATGGCCCGCCCCGGTCTCAAGGCGCTGTTGAAAGCGGCGGCCTCGGGCACCTTCGACGTGTTGGCGGCGGAGGGCCTGGACCGCATCTCGCGCAACCTGAAAGACTTGGCCGCGATTCACGAGCGCCTGGACTACGCCGGGGTGGAGATATTGACCATCCATGAGGGGCCGGTCTCGAAGATGCACGTGGGCGTGAAGGGCGTGATGAACGCGTTGTTCCTCGACGACCTGAAGGCGAGGATATTGAGAGGCCAGATGGCCCGCGCGGCGGAAGGCCGGGCGGCGGGCGGCCTGGCCTACGGCTACCGGGCCGTGCGGGGCGTGGTGGACGGGCGCAACCGAACGGTGAACGGCGTTCGCGAGATCGACGAGGAGCGGGCGGGGATCGTCCGGCGCATCTTCCAGGAGTTTGCGGACGGAAAGCCCGTCAAGGTGATCGCCAGGGATTTGAACAACGATGGCGTCCCCTCGCCTTCGGGTAACATCTGGAAGTCGCCGACGCTCAGGGGACCGCCTTCCAGTTACAGCGGGATATTGCGTTTGGAAATTTACCGGGGCGTTCTGATATTCAATCGCCGCCGCAAGATCATCAACCCCGAGACGGGCCGGGCGCGCCGCGCCATCAACCCGGAGTCCGAGTGGGTCAGAGCCGAAGCGCCGCACTTGCGGATCATCGAGGAACCCTTGTGGAAGCGCGTCCAGGCCCGGCTGGCCCGGGACCGGGCCTTACCGCCGCGCGGCCCCCGCCCGAAGGTCCGCGCCGCTCTCCCGGACCCGGCGGCGGCGGAGCCGGCGAGAACATTACGTGTGCAACCGTTCACGGGCCTGGTCCGGTGCGGCGCATGCGGCGGCCTGGCCAACCTGGCCGACGCCCAGCGCTACGTCTGCGCCACGGCCCGGTTCACCCGGAAGTGCCGGAACTACCGGGCGGTAAGGACGCCGCGCTTGGTCGAGGCGGTGTTTCCGCTGCTCGGCGACTCCCTGGCCCGTTCCCCGGACATCCGGCCTCATGTGGCCCAAGCCTTGGCAAATGACACGGAACGCCAGAGACGACTGGTGGCGAAGCACTCTCGAATCCACGGCCGCGTCGGGCGGCTGCTTACGGCGGTGGAGGAAGGCGTTCATCACGAACAGGCGATCAAGCGCATCCGCAAGCTGGAGGACGAGGCGGCGCGGATCAAGCGGCGGATGAAATTGACTCCGCCGCCGCCGCCGGACGAGGCGGCGATCCGCGCCGGGCTCTCCCGCGCCCTGGGGCGCATGGAACGGGAGTTTTACGATCCGGCCCACGCGCGTCTGTTGCGCCGGGCGCTGGGCCTTCTGGTGGCGCGGATCGTCCAGACTCCGATCCCGGATCAAGCGCGAGGCTCGGACGTCGCCGTCGAGTTGACCCCAGCGCCGTGGCCCGGGGTCTGGCTGCTGCTGGCGGACGCTTGGCCGGAGACGATGGGGCGGGAAGGATGATGAAAAGCCCCGCCGTGCGGCCTGCGTGGCGAGGCTTGGGAACGGGAGCTGGGTGGGGCCGTCAGCCGCCGCCGAAGAAGGCTTTCAGATACGGGACGACCTCGACCAGGAGGATCAAACCCAGCATCCAGTAGACGAGGGTGATCTTGCCTCCAAGCCGCTCGACATCGGTATTTATCTTGCCTTCAAGGCCGATGATCTTGCCTTCGAGCCGCTCGATGTCGGCCTTGGTGGCCATGCTTCCGCCCATGAACTCGGCAAGGGCCTCCACTTGGTCGCGGGTGAACCCGGCTTCCTCCAGTCTGAACGCGGGGACGGTCATTCGGTCTGTTCTCCTTCCCTTCATCTATATCAGTTTTCCGCGAAAAGGAAAGGGCGGCGCCGGTCGGGCGCCGCCCTCGAAATGTTAGTCTTGGGGGGCGTTAGTCTTGCGGGAAGATATGGGCCAGCCGGGCGCGTTTCGCCGGAGCGTCCAGGCCGTCCGCGCGGTCATGGGCGCGGAACGGGAACTCGAAGTATCCCGGCGTCCAGGCTTTGACCTTGGCGCGTCCGTTGGTTCCGTTCAGACAATCGCGGATGATGGCCTTCTTGACCTTGCCTGTGGCGGTCAGGTTGCCGTCGGCGACGGTTCGACCGGCGACCTCGCCAAGCATGGCGCCGATGGCCTTCCTGTCCTTGATCAGGGAGAAGAACACGTCGTCGGGCGCATAGGTCTCGGACATGTCCACTTCGAGCAGCTCGCCCGCGACCTCGGCCATGCCCGACCCGCTTTGCAGGGTTTCGGCCATGACCACGGCCAGAATGTCCATCACCTTGGCGTCGGACAGCTTCAACAGCCGGGCGAGGATTTGGGCGGCGCGGGTCTCCTCGCCATAAGACGCGGCGTCCGCAACATCGCCGTCCTCAAGGTCGAGCGTCTTGAGCGCCTTCCGGCGTTTGTTCTCGAACGCCCGGGCGTCCTTGGATTGGCCGACGCTTTCCCGATAGGCGTCGTCGCGGGTTCTCAATATCCCACGCGTGTCGGCCCGCACGGACCAGAGGCCCGCGCCGCCCATGGCGTGGGCGAGCACCAAGCGGAGCGCCATCTTGGGGTTGTTCGCCACCGCCGCGCGGACCGCATTGTGACGATGCAGGTTGACGTAGGTCTCCGCCGCCTTGGTCAGTTCCGGGCGGACCGCCGGTTGATCTTTCGGCTCCAGCCGTTCGCCGCTTGTTTCGCCTCTGGCGATCTTCCCGGCTCTCCGCGCCTCGGCCTTGGTGACGTACCCGGCATGGATGTTCACACTGCCGTCATAATCCACCTGGATATAGACCCGTCCGCCGTCTTGCTTCGGCTTCTCGGCATGTTCCCACCTGTAAAACTGCCGTCCGGTTTCCAGCAGCACCACTTCCGACCATCCGGCCTGTTCATGGGCTTCCACACACGCCGCGATACCCTCGTTCTGGTGTTTCCAGAACTCATTACTGTCCGCGAAATACGCCTCATCCCCGAACAAGTCGGTGACGATGCGGCCCTTGAACGCGTCCAGGTCGAAGATGGCGGCGCGAACGGAGATCCCCCGCCCGTCGAACAGCCACGTCCTCAATTGCCAGCCGGTGGGCGCGTGTTCGTCTTCCGCCTTCCACAGCCGCAGCCATTCCGCCTGTTGGCGGGTCGAGGCCATGGTCAGATACTTCGCCGTGCCGTGGTCGATGGCCTCTTCGCGGTAGAGCTTGCGGATGGCGGGCTTGAGGCCGCCAAGCGCCAGGCGTTGCCTCACCGCCCGCTCACTGACGCCGAACAGGGCGGCGACGTCGGCGACCTCGCGTCCGTCTTTGATTAGGGCGGCGAAGGTCTCGAACTCCGTCATCGGGTCCGGGTCCTTCCGCGCCATGTTCTCCACCAGGGATATGGTCCGCATGTCGGCCTCGTCGGTCACGTCAAGGACCGCGCACGGCGCCATGACCGGCTCGCCGGTTTCCTTGGCGACGGCTTGCGCGGCCTTCAAGCGGCGGCTTCCGGCGATGACGCCATGGCCCTGGCCGTTTTTGTGCACGGCCAGCGTTTGCAAGACGCCGAACCGGCGGATCGACGGCAGGATGTCGTCGATGTTCGGATTGTCCTTGGCCCTTTGGTTGAGGGGCGAGACGTGCAGGTCGTTGACGTTGATCTGTTGGAGTTTCATCAGTCTTTACCTTTCTTGCGTGATGATTGCGGCGTCGCGCCGCTTGGGTGAAACGGGGACGGCCCCCCCTTGGCGAAAGGGACCATCCCCGCGATGGTGATGGGTTAGGTCTCGGTATTGTCTTTGGATTTACGCCCCACCTGGATGGCGTCGGCGTGCAGGCTGACGGCGCTGTACGTCCGTCCGTCCTTTTCCCAGGTTCGGGATTTGAGGGTTCCGGTGACGTGGGCCAGCCGTCCCTTGACGATGTTGCGCTCCACGTAGTCCACCGTCGCAGGCTTGAAGCTCACCACGTCGATCCAGTGGGTGACGCCTATCCATTCCCCGTCTTTTTTATACCTGTCGTTGATCGCGACGGAGAACCGGGCGTAACGGCTCTCGCCGTGGTTCTTGATGTCGACGCGGCCGACGTTTCCCATGATTTGAGCGTTGGCGAAGTTGAACATGATGTTCTTCCTTTCTTTCTCCGGGGGCCTCGCGGCCCGTTGACCACGACCCGAGGCGCGGGAGGGCGAGCCGCGGGCAACCGAAAGACGGAGGGTCCGCTTGCGGAAACCGTCTTGGCAGGTTGCCGGCAAGAGGCGAGACCGGAGCAGGCTGGTCGAGGTCATGAACGGGCGGGGGCCGGAGAGATCGGGGAAAGGCCGGGTTCGGACCGGCGAAGGCTCCAAGAATGGGACGACCGGATCACGGCGGAAGAGGCAACGGGCGGAGGGGCCGTGCCCGCCCGCTCACGTCCGGTGACGGCGGAACGGAAAACAGCCGCCGGCGGCCGTCATGGATGGCGGACAAGGGAATGGCTGGATCACGGCGGGAGAGGAAACAACCGGATCACGGCGGGAAAGAAAAGGGGTGGAAAGGCCGTGCTTGTCCGGTCAAGCGGGGAACGGAGAACCCTCGCCGTCCGCCCGGGCGGGAAGGATCAAGGCGCCGCCGGCCGGCGGCCGCGACGGGGGGCGTTGCGGGGGGCCTCCCCCGCTCGAAGGGGTGGCGGAAAACGCGCGCCTTCCCAAGGCGCGCGGTTGAAGACAGGGGAAGGCTTTCCCCAACAGACAGAATGTTTTGTAGTACTGCCTCAAGCTATCTGATTAAACCCCTATTCCCAAGGTGATCCAGATATTTCATGTTTTCGGGTGGATAAATTACTATAAAAATCAAGAGGCTGACGAATTTACGGAGCGGCATGCATGGTATATTCGGAGGTGAATCAAAACGGGACGGGCTTCGGGTCGGTTTCGACCGCCGCCTGAAGCTGGAATTTCACGGCTCCAGGATCACCTCGGACGCCGGGTTCATCGCCTATCGGGAGCTCGATAATGCCCTCGGCCTCACCCAGTTGGCGGAGGTCGCCGTTCCCCGCGACCTGTTCCGCAAAATCCTGGGACAGATAAACCGATTGCGGCGACCAATCCTGGCGGCGGGTTGAACGAAGGAAGGAAGTGCAGAGATGATGGAAGGCGAAGTGCGTCCAGAACGAACTAAACCGAGAGGAATGGCCCTGTCAAAGCCGATCTGGCGGTCGAAAACGGGATTCGCCTCGTGGCAACGTAGATCACGGTTCCAGAATCGGGTCTCTTCTGCTATCATCGCAACCGAATTTTGGGGTCATATGGGCAATGTTGACTGGAGAATGTCGACTAAACCGCCTATCGGGAACACAATGGCAGCTTGGATCACCGCTATGGTATTCCACATCGCTGTGTTGCTCGTTCCAAACGCGACTCTAGCCGATAAAGACCTCTACATCGATCCCGTAATTCAGGACACTCACGTCTGGTGTTGGGTCGCTGTAGGCGAAATGGTCTTCGAGCATTTCGGTGTCGACAATGTGAATCCTGGAAACAACTTCCAGTGCGGGATCGTCGGCACCATGGCCTATGGCACTTGGGGTCATGCCTGCTGGTTAAACTGCTATAATCCCCAGTGCATTGTACCCGCAACTTCAGGCTCTTATGTCAAACGTATGCTAGAAGAATACCCGAGGCGAATTGAGGCGATGACAGGCTCCGCGCAACCAAACCTGAGAGTGCGCCATAGGGCACACCATCTTTCTCGCTCCAAGTTGATTTCCGTGATCGACGACGGTGAACCGATTATTGCCGGAATTTCGCCGAGCGGCCGCCCGCCAAGCTTCCAGGGGTCGGAGCACGTGGCACTCATTGTCGGTTACGAGGACGACGGAGATTACCTGATTGTAAACGATCCGTATCCATTTCCACCCAATATTTGGGCAAATCCGTATACCCGTGCTGGTGCCGAAGAATTGGAATTCGGGCAGTACAGAATTTCCTATCGGAGGTTCAAGGGTCGCCTACAATGGGCGGAGTCCTTCATCGTCAGCGAGTCAAAGTGATAGCTTCGTCGCTGATAAAATCAAAGGAGCTTGCCTAGCAGAGCGGGTTTCGCGGATTAAGACACGGTAATACTGCCCCTGTTGGCCAACTACCCCAGGCAAACCGGGTCAAGAAGCTTGTGCATTACATGTGCAACCTCTGTGACAACTTAGCGAATGCGGGTTAAGAACAGGAGGCAAAAATGGCTTTAAACCCAGCCGACTGGACCGCCCTCGCCGCAATGATCAGCGCGATGATGGATGTTATCAGGACAGGATCGGAGACTTACCAAGCGTTTTTTGAGGCCCGGCGTTCGGACGATGACGCCATGAAGAAGGGTGAAGCTCTTCGCCTTGCATTGAACACATATTCCGATGCTGAAATGATCTCAATCCAAAGTCGAATAGAGACCTGCCGGAATACATACATTGTTGAGCCAGTCGGAGAGGAAAGGCAAGCGTGCCTGTGTCAGGTTTTGAATGATGTAAAGGCGGGAAATGGCGGCACTCTTCCCGATTATGAATGGGCTGCAATGCATAAAAAACTTGGCTGTTGAATTACAAAGTCGACTCGAACAGGGGTCGCATCTCTACCCGCCAAGCGGTTCATCGGGGCTGCGGATGCCGCCGCCCTCATTGTTCTTTCCCCGCGCCGGGTCGGCCGAGCGCCCCGAAGACGCTGGCGTGAAGGCGCAGCTCCCCGCGCCGGGCCTTCTCGACGCAGCCCCGGAAATACCCGCCCGCGTTCAACACCGGGTCGGCGGCGCCGTCCCGGCTCCGCCGGTCGATCAGCACGATACAAACCGCCACGGCCCGCCAGCCCATGAGGCCCGCAGCTCGCCATAGCAGCCGCTCGCCGATCCCCAGCAGCGGCGCCAGGTCCCGGGCGGCGTGAACGACGTCCTCCCACGCGGGTTGTTCCCCCTCTGTGATGACGGACTTGGGCATGACGGACAGGAACCGCTCGCCCAGGACGGCGACGAGATTTTCCAGGGAGACGTGCCGGATCCCCGTGTCGGCCCGCCACGCCGGGCGCTCTTCGGGAAACAGGTCCAAGGTTTCCGTACCCTCGTGTTCCCCGCCGCCATCGCCGCCAGGGGGCGTATCGGGGTCCCTGGGCGGTTCCGGAGCTCCGCGCCCCTCTCCCCTGTCGTCATTGAGGGCCGACGGAGCGCCGCGTGACGCGGCGTCGCCGGCGGACCCTCCCGAATCCAACGCCGCGCCCCCGGGCGCGTCCGCTTCCCCGTCGCCGGCGGCGGCGGCGGTACATGTATCTGATTTATCAGATGGGGGATTGTTTGTAGTATGTATGTGGCGGCACGAAACTTCCGCCTTGGGGGAAGTTTCCTTCCGCCATCCACAACCGACCAACGCTTGCAGGTCGTCGCTCAACAGCCGGAGCCTGCCCGCCGCCTCGCGCATCCGGGCGAGCGGGGTCTCCGCCCGGACGCGGTAGTCGAGGATCGCCGTCTTGTCGATCCAGGCGTCGTCCCCAAGATCGACCAGGCCCTCGTCGGCGGCTCTCGCCAGCATGGCCCGGATCGAGCGCTTCAAAGACGAGACGGACCGCTTGAGCCGGTCCCATTCCTCGCCCTCCCGGCGTGATTTGTCGCGCCACGCCTCCAGCTCCGCGATCCGCGAGACGAGGGGCGAGAGATCGACCCCGTAGGCGAAGACGATGCGGCCGTCCGCGTCACGCCTGCCGGTCCTGCGGTGATTGCCCGAATCGTTCCAGGTCAGCGCCCCGGCGTCGCTCAAGCCGTATTCCAGGTTACGCACCTGGCGTTCGGAGACTTGGCGGGCGCGGGCCGTGGACATGACCGTCAGATAGACCACCGGCCGCTCTCCGGCGGTCCAGTCCCGGTCCCGGGTATAGGTGATCAGGAACTCCAGGTGCTCGATTTGGCGGCGGGTCATGCCGACGCATGCTCCGGCGTCCCGGACCAGATGGATCAGGTCGAACCGGGTCATGCCGTCGGGCAGGCCGGAGAACTCTCTCGCGCGGGCGAGGCTTGAAAGATAGGCGTTTGAGGCTCTGCGCGAACCCCGGAACTCAAGACACGGCATTGTCACCCTTTCAGGGGACGGACGCCGGGCGAAAAAAGGCCGAGGGAAAGGGTTCGGCGATGAACATCGCCGTTGACAACCGCCGCGAGGACCGGGATAATCCGAAAACGATATTGGGATTATCCGGGCCGTACCGCTTTGTCCGAGCGTCGCGGCCTTTCCTTTTTTGGCTTAAGACTGACCGCCCGGCGACACCATCCCCACACCCCTTATCAAGGTTGCAAAACAGGGCGTTGCGTGGTAGGACCGCGCAATATGGAGTCAAAAATTTTTTAGACACCTTAGATACTTTAGCCCCTAGATCTAATGTCATAACGCCCTAGCCGAGCAAGGTGACGGCGATCAAAACGCTCAGGATCATGGTGGCGATCCAAAGCGCGGTGATATGCGCCTGGCCCTTGTCGCCGCCGGACAGACGCCGCATGGTTTCGGGTGACAATTCAATCTTCCCATTCGCCAGGCGTTCCGAACTTTCCTCCAGGCTGTTCAGCACCCGCGGCAGGCGTTCGAATGAGTCAACGACGTTCAAAACGGCGTTTCGGATTTTCGCTTCGGGACCGAGATTTTCGCGCATCCAGTCTTCCACCAACGGCCGGGCCAGCACCCACATGTTCACGTCCGGATAGATCGCCCGGCCCACGCCCTCTGCGGTCAGCATGGTTTTTTGCAAAAGCAGCAACTGCGGTTGGGCCTCCATGTCGAATTGGTCCGTTATCTGGAACAGTTGCCCCAGCAGCCGGCCGATGGATATCTCGTTCTGCGGTTTGTCCAAGATAGGTTCCGCGATGGACCGGCAGGCCTGGGTGAAGGCGTCCACGGACTTGGCGCGTGGCACCCAGCCCGCTTCGAAGTGCACCTCGGCCGCCCGCCGGTAATCCCGGTTCAGGAACGCCAGCAGCATCTCGCCCAGGGTTCTTCGGGTCTGATAATCGATGCGTCCGACAATACCGAAATCGACGGCGGCGACGGCGCCCGTTTTCAGGACGAACAAATTGCCGGGGTGCAGGTCCGCGTGAAAAAAGCCGTCCCGGAAGACCTGGTTGAAAAAGGTGCGGGCCGCATTGGTGACGACGGCCTTGGCGTCATGACCGGCGGCGATCAAGGCGTCTACGTCATTGATGGGAACGCCGTCGATGCGTTCCGTGGTCATCACGCGTTTTCCGGTGCGCGACCAATCGACGGCGGGGACGTGAAAGCTGTCGTCGCCCTGGAAGTTCTCGGCCATTTCGGCTCCGGCCGCCGCCTCGAACCGCAAGTCCATTTCCAGCTCGACCGCAGCGGCGATGGTCTCCACGGTTTCCAGGGGTTTCAGGCGGCGAAAAGAGGGTTGGGCGCGCTCAACCAGATCCGCGCCCCACCGGAACAGTCCCAGATCGGCGGCGAAGGCTTTTTCGACGCCGGGCCGCAAAATCTTCACCGCCACGTCCCGGCCATCCGTTGTGGTGGCGAAATGCACTTGGGCGATGGAGGCGGCGGCGACGGGGACCTCGTTGAATCCGGAAAACAACGCCGTGAGCGGCTTGCCGAACTCCTCTTCGATGGCGGCCCTGGCTTGCGCGCTGGAAAACGGTTTCAGATCGTCTTGCAGCAGAGCCAGATCACCGGCGACTTCCTCGCCCACTAAGTCCGCGCGGGTCGAGAGCGCCTGGCCCAGTTTGATGAAGCTGGGTCCGGCCTCGGTCAGGGCGCGCGCCAATTTCTCGCCGGGCCGTCCCGGAGACCGCCGGCGGGATACGAGACGGGCGAGAGAGACGACGAAGGGCGCGACTTCCGCCTGCTCCAAGGGCGCCAGAGCGTCATGGCGCGCCAGAATGCGCGCGATCCGGAGCAACCGGAACAGGTTTTGAAGATTGGCCCTCAAGGATTTATCCCCTTAAATCCGCCAGGCGGAGTGCAGCGCGGCGACGCCGCCCGACAGATTGCGCGCCTGAACCTGGGCGAAGCCCGCGTCCGCGATCATGGCGGCGAAAGCCTTCTGGTCCGGGAATTTGGCGATGCTCTCGGCCAGATACCGGTAGGATTCCCTGTCCCCCGCCACCGCGCCGCCCAGCGCGGGCAGGACGGTGAACGCGTATTTCTCGTAAAGCGCGGCCAAGACGGGCGTGACGACCTTGGAAAACTCCAGGCACAGGAACCGTCCGCCGGGTTTCAGCACCCGCCGGGCTTCCCGCAAGGCCAGATCGGCGCGGGTGACGTTCCGGATGCAAAAGGCGATGGTTAGCGCGTCGAATTGATTATCGGGAAAGGGCAGGGTTTCGGCGTCGCCCGTCACCCATTCGACGCCGTTCAGAAACCCCCGGTCCACGGAGCGCCGCCGGCCCACCCGCAGCATTTCCGCGTTGGCGTCGCAGACCGTGACGTCCCGGCCACCGCGCTCCAGATACTTGAACGCGACGTCCCCCGTGCCGCCGCCGAGATCCAGCAGTTTCATGGAAGCGGACGGACGCAGCCAATCCATCATGGACGACTTCCACAGACGGTGGACGCCGGCGCTCATTAAATCGTTCATCAGGTCATAGCGCGGCGCCACGCTGTCGAAAACGCCGCGCACCAGACCCGCCTTCTCGTCCGCCGGCACGTCGCGAAAGCCGAAGTGCGTGACCGGGCCGGATGCGGGCGGGGCGTTATTTTCCGTCATGGCGGCAAGACCTTAAGGCGATCAACAAAAAGCCCCCTGATATGGCTGAGGCCGTCCCGGTTGTCGAGCGGCGTCCGGGTGATCATACGATCATTGAGAGCGTTATGACATTAAGTGTGTTCATGCCCCGCGTTATTATTTTGTCACCCCGGCGAAGGCGGGGGTCCAGACCGCCCCTCGCCGCGCACGGCCAGGTTGGAAGGCGGGCCGCCTGGCTGGATTCCGGCCTTCGCGGGAATGACGGAGCGGAGGCGCGGGAATGACGCGCCGCCGCCGGATGAGGCGTGTCCGCCGGCCGTGCTCCGCCCGGCCGCAGGGGATTTGGAGAAAAACATCCTTGCGGACCGGTTGCGGAGGGACGCCGCGCCCGCTACCAGTTAACCGCATGTCACGCTCCTTTCCCGTCCCGGACTCAGGATATCCGCTCCATGCCCGAATTGCCCGAGGTTGAAACGGTCCGCCGCGGCCTGATTCCCGCGCTGCAAGGCGTTAGGCTTGAACGCGTTCGGGTGATACGGCCGGATCTGCGGTTTCCGTTGCCGCCCGACATGGGCCAACGTCTGACGGGCAAGGTGGTGACGGCCATCGGCCGGCGGGCGAAATATCTGTTGTTCCGGATTGAGACCGGCGACGTTCTGATCGGCCATTTAGGCATGTCCGGCCGATTCCGTCTGTTGCCTGCGGACGAGGCGTCCAGGACGCCCCTCGGCAAGCACGACCATGTCGTCTTCACCGCCGATGGCGGAACGGAGGCCCGGTTCAACGATCCGCGCCGGTTCGGCTTTATGCTGCTGACGACGGAGGCGAAACTCGCCCGTCACCCGATGATCGAAAAACTGGGCCCGGAACCCCTCGCCGACGAATTCAACGGCGCCGCGCTGGCCAAGGCGCTCAGGGGCAGGAAGACGACCATCAAGGCGGCGCTCCTGGATCAGGCCGTCGTGTCGGGTGTGGGTAATATCTACGCCTGCGAGGCGCTTCATATGGCGGGCGTCTCGCCAAGGCGCCAGGCCTATACGGTCCAGGGCGGGCGGGCCGGGAAACTGGCTGCGGCGGTGAAGGAAGTGCTGGCTGCGGCGATCGAGGCAGGGGGGTCGTCGTTGCGCGATCATCGCCAACCCGGCGGTGATCTGGGCTATTTTCAGCATAGCTGGCGAGTCTATGGCCGCGCGGGCGAGCCCTGCCCCGGCTGTGAGTGTGACGCGGGGGTGCGGCGAATTGTGCAATCCAATCGCTCGACTTTCTACTGTCCAAAGCGCCAGCGTTGAGGTATCAAACCCGCCGATGAAAACACGCATCCGCCTTCTGTTGTTTTTCGGCCTTGCTGCGGCGGCGTCGCCCGCCTGGAGCGCCGGGTTTTCCCGGGAACTTGAGGATTTGCCGTTGATGACGGGTCTGACGGAACTGTTGGACGACAGCGTGGTCTTTTCCTCGACGGGAGGGCGTCTGGCCGACGTCAAAACCCAAGCCGGGCCCTCCGTGAGTCAACAGGCGGTCAGCGCGTTCTATTTTCAAACGCTGCCGCAGTTGGGATGGAATGGGGAAGGCGATAACGCCTTTCGGCGCGGCGCCGAGCGATTGACGATCGAATTTCAGCCGGGCCCGCCCTTGATGGTTTGGTTCCGTATTCGGCCCGTCGCGCGGTAATCGGAAGCCCCTCATCCTGAAGATGTCCGATCATTTGGAAAGGTCTTGGAACCATGGCTTATGAAAACATCACGACGGAAACCCGCGGCGCCGTTGGCCTGATCACCCTCAACCGGCCCAAAGCGCTGAATGCTTTGAATAAGGCGCTGATCGCCGAGTTGGGCCGGGCGCTCGACGCATACGAGGCGGATGACGCCATTGGGGCCGTGGTTGTCACCGGCTCGGAAAAGGCTTTCGCCGCCGGCGCGGACATCAAGGAAATGAGGGACCAGTCCTTCATGGACGCCTATCTCGCCGACTTCATCACGGTGGGGTGGGAGCGCGTCACCACGTGCCGGAAACCGATCATCGCCGCTGTTTCCGGTTATGCGTTGGGCGGCGGGTGTGAAGTCGCCATGATGTGCGATTTCATTATCGCGTCCGATACGGCCAAGTTCGGACAGCCGGAAATAACCATCGGCACCATTCCGGGCGCGGGCGGCACGCAGCGTCTGACCCGCGCGGTCGGCAAGGCGAAAGCCATGGAAATGTGTTTGACCGGCCGGATGATGGACGCGGAGGAGGCCGAGCGGTCCGGGCTCGTCAGCCGGGTGGTCGCCGCCGATGATCTGGTGGACGATGCGGTGAAGACGGCGGAAACCATCGCGAGGATGTCGCGCCCGGTCGTCATGCTGGCCAAAGAGTCCGTTAACAGGGCGTTTGAAACCACCTTGGCGGAAGGCGTGAGGTTCGAACGCCGCATGTTCCACGCGACCTTCGGCGCCGAGGATCAAAAGGAAGGCATGGCCGCTTTCGCCGAAAAGCGCCAGCCGCAGTTCAAGAACCGCTGAGCCGGTCCGCCGCCTTTCCGGCGCGGTTTTCGGTTGACGGCCCTTGAGGCCGCCGATATAACCGCGCCTTCGTTTTCAGGACCTGTAAACCTTTGAGGGCAATCGCAGATGGCCAATCACGCCTCCGCCAAGAAACGCATTCGCCAGACAGCCCGCCGCACTCAGGTGAACCGCATTCGCGTCTCCAAGATCCGCACCTTCGTCCGCAAGGTCGAGGAAGCCATCGCGTCGGGAGATCAAGACGCCGCCAGGGAAGCCCTGAAGAACGCGCAGCCGCTTCTGCATCGTGGCGCGCGAAACGGCGTCATGCACGCCAATACGGTCGGCAGGAAGCTGTCCCGTTTGTCCAAGCGTGTCAAAGCGATGGCCGCTTGAGTTTATTCTCTTCCCCAATTTGAAAAGAGGCTGCGGCATGTCCGCAGCGTTTTTTTTCCGCCGCGGCGCACGATTTGAATGGGCTTGCGCTAAGCTCTTGAGCCTAAAAATGTTCATGAGAGTCAAGATAACTTTTTTGCATTTTTTTATCATGTTCCCCTTTCGTCTTGTTGCGAGTCCCGGGCCGGGTCCGTATAGTCCGACCCGCTAGTTGGCTGGGTGTTTTTGTCCACGCGGGACAAAACTTAAGTCGACTTAAAACGCGCCTTTGTCTGTGATATTGCGTCCCTGGATAGTCCAGTGCGCGCGGCGGACAGTAATATGTAAGTAAGTAACCGTTCTCTGCTTGACAGACGCCTGTTTTCGTCATGCAAGGTGCGATTTTTGGTTGAATTTTGTACTTTGCGCTGTTTAGAATGAAGTGGCGAATTGTTTCTTGGCGAGAGTCGTTCGGCGGTTCATCGTGAGCTCGCCGAATGATCGAAAACAGGTCGGGGCGGTCGGTCCGCTGGCGTGAGTTCGGGGGAACGCGTGACGCTGAGTTGAGGTTTTCAGGCCGCTGGCCGGTGCGTGACGGCGGCTATGGATGGATTTGGTCCGGGCGGGGTCTTGGGCCGGGAAAAATCTGCGGAGAAAATCCGCGCGGCGGCTCCGGCCGGCATCCGGAGTGACGGCGCACAGAACAAGGGCGGTGCGCAGAACAAGGGTGACCGGGGGGTGTTGTGTGGTGAAGACGTTGTGTTGAATGATCAGGATCGGGGGCCGGACGCGGCGGGCCGGTGGGCAAGCGTGTGCGAGACGCTGCGCGAGGAAATCGGCGAGGCGGCGTTCCAAAGCTGGATCAAGCCCATGCGCGTCATGGGCCCTCGGGACGGCCGCTTGAGGATTGCCGTGCCGACCCGCTTCATGCGTGACTGGGTCGTCGCCCATTACGCCGACCGGCTGGCCGATCTGTGGTCTTCGGATGGCGCGGCGAGAGCAAGTTCGCCTGTCGATGGCGTTGATATTCTGGTCCACTCGGAAGTCGCCGCGGCGCCGCGCGCCGAACCCGGCGGGGCCGCCGCCAAACCGCCGAATGACGCGAAAACCCATGGCCGCCAAGGCGCCGGCATGTTGCGCACGGCGGATGACATCGGCGCGCCCCTTGACGCCCGGTTCACCTTCGAGAAGTTCGTCGTCGGCAAGCCCAATGAGTTCGCCCACGCCGCCGCCAGCCGGGTGGCCGAGGCCGACGCGGCGCCGTTCAACCCCCTGTTTCTTTACGGCGGCGTGGGTCTTGGCAAGACCCACTTGATGCACGCCATCGCCTGGCGGCTCCGCCAGACCCGGTCGGACAAGAACGTGATTTATCTCTCGGCCGAGAAGTTCATGTATCGCTTCATTCGCGCTCTCCGGGAACAGAACACGGTGGATTTCAAGGAGCAGTTCCGCTCGGTCGATGTGCTGATGATTGATGACGTTCAGTTTATTTCGGGCAAGGACTCCACGCAGGAGGAATTCTTCCACACCTTCAATTCCCTGGTCGATCAGGGCCGTCAGATCGTCATCTCGGCGGATAAGTCGCCGTCCGACCTGGAAGGCATGGAGGAGCGTTTGATTTCACGTCTCAATTGCGGCCTCGTGGCTGATATTCATGCGACGACTTACGAGTTGCGCGTCGGCATTTTGCAGGCCAAGGCCGAACAGATGGGCGCGGCCGTGCCGCCCAAAGTGATTGAGTTCCTGGCCCACAAGATCAGCGCGAACGTCCGCGAACTGGAAGGCGCGCTGAACCGCGTTGTCGCCCACGCCCAGTTGGTGGGCCGCGAGATTACCCTCGAAACCGCTCAAGACGTGCTGCACGACCTGTTGCGGGCCAATGACCGGCGTGTCACCATTGAGGAAATCCAAAAGCGCGTCGCGTCGCATTTCAACATCAAATTGGCGGAAATGTCCTCGGCGCGCCGGGCGCGTTCCGTCGCCAGGCCGCGTCAGGTCGCCATGTATCTGGCCAAACAGTTGACGTCGCGGTCACTGCCGGAAATCGGCCGGAAGTTTGGCGGCCGCGATCACACGACGGTCATGCACGCCGTGCGTAAAGTGGACGAGTTGCGCGAACAGGATTCGAGCTTCAACGAAGATGTTGAGTTGCTGCGGCGGATGCTGGAGGGCTAATCCCTGGTTTCGGGGCCTCTTCCCATAGTGAACCACAAAATATTGTGTTTTTTGCGGCCTTTTTTGGATGAAAAAGCTTCGGGCTGTCCGAACCTCTGCTATACTGGCAATTCTCTTTTGAAGGCGTCCCGGGTTTCGCTCGCGGGCCTCTTCGTCCGACTCCGGACTGCGGCGATCTGGAGGGCGCGGCGCGCCCGGAAGTTCGTCGCCGCGAACTCCGGTACGATCATGACCATCAAAGTGGACTGCCATGAAAATCACCATTGAACGGGCCGCGCTTTTGAAATCTCTCGGACATGTCCAAAGTGTCGTCGAGCGGCGCAACACCATTCCGATCCTGTCCAACGTCAAGATCGAGGCCGGGGACGCCCAGTTGGGGCTCAACGCGACGGACATGGATCTGGATATCGTCGAGACGGTCTCCGCCGCCGTCGATCAAGCCGGCGCGACGACGGCGCCCGCTCACACGCTTTATGAAATCGTGCGGAAATTACCCGACGGCGCCCAGGTGGAGATTGAAACCGGGACGGATAATCAGATGATCTTGCGCGCCGGCCGGTCCGTGTTCCGGCTGTCTTGCCTGCCGACGGAGGATTTCCCTGTGCTGGGCGCCGGCGAGTTGCCCCATCAGTTCCCGCTGCCGGTCCATGATCTGAAGACGCTGATCGACCGGACGCGGTTCGCGATCTCGACGGAAGAGACCCGCTATTACCTGAACGGTGTTTACGTCCATGTGGCGGAACGCGAGGGCGTCCGCGTTCTGCGCGCGGTCGCGACCGACGGCCACCGGCTGGCGTCCGCCGAAGCGCCCCTGCCCAAGGGCGCGGAGGACATTCCGGGCGTCATCGTGCCGCGCAAGGCGGTCGCCGAACTGCGCAAGATAATTGATGAGTCGGCCGGGGAAGTCTATGTAGGTCTGTCCGAGACCAAGGTAAGGTTCTCGGTTGACGGCGTTGTCATGACCTCGAAGCTGATCGACGGGACCTTTCCCGATTACGAGCGGGTTATTCCGGCGGGCAACGATAAGAAGCTTTCTGTGGACCGCAAGCTTCTGACCGATGCGGTGGACCGGGTTTCGGCCATTTCCAGCGAGAAATCCCGCGCCGTGAAGATGACCTTGTCCAACGGATCGTTGAAGTTGTCGGCCTCCAGCCCGGAACACGGCCTGGCGGAAGAGGAACTCGAGGTGGATTACGCCGGCGACAGCTTGGAGATCGGCTTCAATTCCGCTTATCTCATGGACATTACCCGTCAAATCGAAGGTGACATGACCGAACTCTCCATGGCCGACGCCGCGTCGCCGACGGTGCTTCGGGAGTCCGATGATCAAAGCGCGCTGTTCGTGCTGATGCCCATGCGGGTTTAACGAGAGCTTCAGGATAGTCAAACCGCTGTTCGCTGAAACCACACAAACCGCCCAGGCGGCTGACGCGCCGGAGTCCGGGCCGTTCTGGGACGGACGCCGCGCCGGCGCGGCGCTTGCCCGGCTGACCGTCAGCGATTTCCGCTGCTACGGACAGGCGCGTCTTGATTTGGGCGAGCGAGCGCGGGCGGTCGCGCTGATCGGACCCAACGGGGCGGGCAAAACGAACATTCTGGAAGCGATCTCGTTCCTGGCCCCGGGAAGAGGTCTGCGCCGCGCGAGGCTGACGGAGATTGGCCGCCGCGCGCCGGGTGGACCAAATGACCGGACGGGGAAACCCTGGGCGGTCGCCGCCAGGCTGACCGGGCCGGAGGGCTGGAACGCGGCGCGCGGCGTCGATATCGGCACTGGCGTGACGCCGGACGCGCCGGAGAAGCGCGCGGTGCGGATTGACGGCGAGCCCCAGCGCGCGCAGTCGATCTTGAGCGAGTATGTCGCCATGCATTGGCTGACCCCGCGGATGGACGGCTTGTTCATCGAGGGCGCGCCGGGCCGGCGGCGGTTTTTGGACCGGTTGATTTATGGCCGCGATCCGGCTCACGCCGGACGGGTGTCCGCTTATGAACACGCCATGCGCGAACGTCTGAAACTGCTGAGGAACAAGGCGCGGGCGGACGTCGGCTGGCTGGCGGCGCTGGAGAGCGCCATGGCGGCCGGAGGCGTCGCCATCGCCACAGCCCGCCTGGATGCGGCCGCGGCTCTCGCCGGTGAACTGGACGCCATGGAGCCAGGACCCTTCCCGGCGGCGGATTTGGGCGTTGAGGGCGACGTGGAATCCTGGGTTCATGGCGGATCAGCCCTGGCCGCGGAAGACAGGCTGCGCGAAACGCTGGCCGCCAATCGGACGGTGGATGGAGACAACGGCCGCACGGCCGCTGGTCCGCACCGTTCCGACCTTCGGGTGTTTCACCGCGAGAAGAACCAGCCAGCGGAGTTCTGTTCCACGGGCGAGCAGAAGGCCCTGCTGATTTCGCTGGTGCTGGCCCAGGCCCAGTTAGAGAAACGGCGCCGGGGCTGGGCGCCGATTTTGCTGTTGGACGAGGTGGCGGCGCACTTGGACAGGGCGCGGAGACAGGCCTTGTTCGACACACTGCTGGAGCTTGGCTGTCAGGTCTGGGTAAGCGGCGCGGACCTGGCCCCTTTTGAGCCGCTGACCAGCCGGGCGGTCCTCGTCCGTGTCGAGGACGCGGTTTTGACGATTGAGTAAGGCGGAAATCGGAGATGAGTGACGAAACCGGGAATGCGGACATGGACGAGCGGAACGGCGCGGATGAATACGGCGCCGGCAGCATCAAGGTGCTCAAAGGCTTGGAAGCCGTTCGTAAGCGTCCCGGGATGTATATCGGCGACACGGACGACGGGTCTGGCCTTCATCACATGGTCTATGAGGTGGTGGATAACGCCATCGACGAGGCGCTCGCGGGCTGGTGCGATCTGGTGGCGGTGACCTTGAACGACGACGGCTCCGTCACCGTGACGGATAACGGCCGCGGCATCCCGGTCGACATCCACGCCGGAGAGGGCGTCTCGGCGGCGGAAGTCATCATGACCCAACTGCACGCGGGCGGGAAATTCGACCAGAACTCCTATAAGGTGTCCGGCGGATTGCATGGCGTTGGCGTTTCCGTCGTCAACGCGCTTTCCGTCTGGCTGGAACTGCGCATCAAGCGCGACGGCAAGGAACACCGCGCCCGCTTCGAGCACGGCGAGACGGTGAAGCCCCTGGAAGTTGCCGGGGATGCAGGTGTGGATGAAAACGGCGAGCCGCTGACCGGAACCACTATCACCTTTATGCCGTCCGCCGGGACGTTCTCCATGATCGATTTCGACCTGGCGACGCTTGAGCATCGCCTGCGGGAGCTCGCGTTCCTGAACTCCGGCGTTCACTTGCGGCTGGTTGACAACCGGCCCGTCGACAAGGTGGTCGTCGATCTCCATTACGAGGGCGGCCTGTCGGAGATGGTCGCCTATCTGGACCGTTCAAAGACCAGCGTGCTTGGCGCCCCCATAACGGTGAGGGGCGAAAAGGACGGCGTCACGGTCGAGCTGTCCATGCAGTGGAACGACAGCTATCACGAAAACACGCTTTGTTTCACTAACAACATCCCGCAGCGCGACGGCGGCGCCCATCTGGCCGGGTTCCGCGGGGCGCTCACCCGGACCATCAACAATTACGTCAATTCCAGCGGCCTGGCGAAAAAGGCCAAAGTATCCATCAGCGGCGACGACGCGCGTGAGGGCATGACCTGCGTGGTGTCGGTGAAGGTGCCCGATCCCAAGTTTTCCAGTCAGACGAAAGACAAGCTGGTCTCGTCCGAGGTCCGCCCCGTGGTCGAAAGTCTGGTCGGCGAGGGTCTTGATCAATGGTTCGAGGAACATCCGGCGGAGGCGCGCTCCGTGGCGGTCAAGATCATCGAGGCCGCCGCGGCGCGCGAAGCCGCCCGGAAAGCCCGCGAACTAACCCGGAGGAAGGGGGCGCTGGATATCTCGACCCTGCCCGGCAAGCTCGCCGATTGTCAGGAGCGGGACCCGTCCTTGTCCGAGCTGTTCATCGTCGAGGGGGACTCGGCGGGCGGTTCCGCGAAGCAGGCCCGCCACCGGGCGAACCAGGCGATCCTGCCCCTGCGTGGTAAAATCCTGAATGTGGAGCGCGCGCGCTTCGACAAGATGCTGTCCTCGGCCGAAATCGGCACGTTGATCGCGGCGCTGGGCACCGGCATCGGGCGCGACGATTTCGATGTGGAGAAGTGCCGATATCACAAGATCATCATCATGACCGACGCCGACGTGGACGGCAGTCATATTCGCACGCTCCTCCTCACCTTCTTCTTCCGTCAAATGCCAGCGCTGGTGGAGCGCGGTTATCTCTATATCGCGCAGCCGCCGCTTTACCGGGCCAAGCGTGGTAATTCCGAGGTCTATCTCAAGGATGATCCGGCCATGGAGGAATACCTCTTTGGCATTGCTCTGGGCGAGGGCGCCGTGCTCACCACGGCCGGCGGGGCGCAAATCGCCGGGGCGGATCTGCGCGAAACAATCGCCGCCGCCCGGAAAGCGCGTGACCGGGTGACGCGGCTGGCGAAACACGTTCCCATTCCCGTCATCGAACAAGCCGCGATCCTAGGAGCGTTTAACGCGGGTCTCTTGGAGGACCGGGAAACGGCGGCCCAGACGGCCGCCGCGATCGCTCAACGGATGGACGCCTTGGCGCCCGTTGAGGAGCGCGGCTGGCGGGGCGCCGTGACCGAAGACGGCGGGTTCGAGATAACCCGTCTGCTTCGCGGCGTCACAGACCGGTACGTTGTCGATGCGTCCGTCATCCGGTCGTCCGGGGCGCGGCGCCTGGATGAAGAGGCCGCCCACCTTCAGGAACTCTATCCCCGCCCGGCCACGTTGACCTTGAAGGATAGGGATTACGAGATCACCGGTCCCGTCGCCCTGGTCGAACAGGTGATGGAGATCGGGCGTAAAGGCACGGGCGTGCAGCGGTATAAGGGCTTGGGAGAAATGAACCCGGAACAGCTCTGGGAAACCACGCTTGATCCGGAAGCCCGCACGCTTCTCCAGGTGAGAGTCAACCATGTGGATGACGCGGAAGAGGTGTTCTCCACGTTGATGGGGGATGTGGTGGAGCCCCGCCGTGATTTCATTCAGGACAACGCGCTGAAGGTCGCGAACCTGGACGTTTAGGGCGTTACGCCATTGGGCGGGGCCGATTCATCGGTTTCCAAGCGGTTCGATCCGTCATTCCCGCCCTTGCTTCGTCATTCCCGCCAAAGCCGGGTCTGGATGACGATCCCTCATGGAACCAGCATGTCATTCCCGTCCCCTCGGAATAGCCAATGGCGGGAATTCAGCCGGGCGGCCCGCGTTCTGGGTTGTCATGAATGATGGGCGTTCATGCGTGACAACCGCTCATGCGCGGCAAGGGGCGGTCTGGGGCCCCGCCTTCGCGGGGGTGACAAGGTGAGGGCGGGGGTGACGGAATAATAACGCCGGAATGGAGCCACGGGCCGGGTTAGGCCGTCGTCCAACCCCCGCCATGCCGGGGGATCGACCCGCGAAAAACGCTCCGTTCAAGGTTCGTCGTTTCGTTGTGGTTGACAGGTTTCGGTGCAGTTGACGGCGGGCCGTCCCGCGCTTCCGCGCCGCCGGGAAACAGCTCGGGGCGGCGTCAGTTTTCCGTATGAAAAATTGGTGGAGCCGAGGGGAATCGAACCCCTGACCTCTACAATGCCATTGTAGCGCTCTCCCAACTGAGCTACGGCCCCATCCCGTCACGGCGGGTCTCCGTCCCGCGAACCGGACCGGCCCGACCGGCCGCCGGGGGCTGGGTCCCTCCCGGAAGAGGCGGGACCATAAGAGCCCCTCCCCCGGTTGGCAAGGACAAAAAAGCGCGGGGCGGGCGGTGTCCGTTTCCACTGCCCGGGGCGCGCCTTAATCCTTGTCGCCACCGTCCGTTTCCATGTGTTCGGCGACCTCGGACATGTCATCATCGTCGCCGCCCAGATCGGAGGCGTCCTCCATGATGTCCTCATCCGCTTTGTCGCCGGAGTCGCCCTCAAGCGCGGCGTCATCCCCGCCGGGCAGCGCGTCTTCCGTTTCCCCGGGCGCCGCCGCCTCCTCTTTCCGCGGCCTGGCCGCGGCGCGCGCGCGCTTCGGTTTCCAGGTTTGCAGCGGATCGTTTTCCGCGCCGCAGGCCGGGCACGGCGCGGGATTGCGCTGAAGGTCATAGAACTTCACACCACAACTGGTGCAGGTGAGCTTACGGCCCCACTCCGGTTTCGACATGCTGAATAGTCCCTGGCAGGTTGAAGTAATAGCGTGGACGGGTTCGCCGGATGGCGAGAGCAGGCGTTTTTACAGGCTTGCCGCCCGGAGTCAAAAGCAAAAAAGGCGCCGCACGGCGGTTTCGCCGGATTTTATCGCGGCCGACCGGCCGCCGCCGCCTTGATGGACGCCGGCGCGGGTCCGTGCTAGACACCGCGCCACACTGCGCCCACCCCTAACCCGAGGCCCCGACACCCGTGCCGAACCCTTTGACCTCACGGCCAGGCAACGCGCTTTCCGGGCGCACGCGCGCGCCGGGCGACAAGTCCATATCCCACCGTTCCCTCATGCTCGGAGCCGTCGCCGTCGGGGAGACCCGCGTGACCGGCCTGCTGGAGGGCGGGGACGTCCTGGCGACGGCCGCGGCCCTCCGCGCTATGGGGGCGGAGGCTGAAAAACTTGAGAACGGGATTTGGCGCGTCGCCGGCAAGGGCGTGGGTGGACTGCTCGAACCGAAACAGGTCCTTGACATGGGGAACGCGGGCACGGGCGCACGGCTGCTCATGGGCCTGATCGCGGGGCATCCGATCCGCGCCATGATGACCGGCGACGCATCCCTCCGCCGCCGCCCGATGGGCCGGGTCATGGGACCGTTGGAGGCGATGGGCGCCCGCTTCGACGCGGCGGACGGCGGTAAAATGCCCCTGACCGTTCATGGGTCCGGCCAATTGCTCCCTCTCGAATACGAACTCCCCGTGGCGTCCGCACAGGTGAAATCCGCCATTCTGCTGGCGGGGCTGAACACGGCTGGCGAGACGACGGTAATCGAACCCGAACCGACGCGGGATCACACGGAAAACATGCTGCGTCACTTCGGCGCCGAGCTTCGCGTCGAGGATAAAACCGACGGCAAGCGTCACATCACCCTTGTGGGCCAGCCGGAATTGACCGCTCGTGACGTGCGGGTGCCGGCGGACATATCGTCCGCCGCCTTTCTTCTGGTCGCCGGCTTGATCGTGCCGGAGTCCGAGGTGACGATCGAAGCGGTTGGACTCAATCCCTTGCGCGCCGGCGTTCTGACCACGCTCCGGGAGATGGGCGCGAACATTGCCGTAACGAACGCCCGCAGAGAAGGCGGCGAGCCCGTCGCCGACTTGACCGTCAAGGCGGGGCCGCTGAGAGCGGTCGCCGTGCCCGCCGGCCGCGCGCCGTCAATGATTGACGAATATCCCGTTTTGGCCGTGGCGGCTTCGGCGGCTGCCGGCGTCACGCGGATGGAGGGTCTCGCCGAGTTGCGGGTAAAAGAGAGCGACCGCCTGTCCGCCGTGGCTGCGGGCCTGAAAGCTTGCGGCGTCGGCGTCCGGGAGGGCGAGGATTGGCTGGAGGTCGCCGGCACGGGCGGCGGACCGGCGCCGGGGGGCGCGGACGTGACGGTGGATTTGGACCACCGCATCGCCATGTCCTTCCTGGTTTTGGGTTTGGCCGCGCAAAACCCCGTCACGGTCGATGACGGCGGCGCCATGGACACGAGCTTTCCCGGCTTCGCCGGCCTTATCAATGGTCTCGGAGGCGATATCCGATGATCATCGCCGTCGATGGCCCCGCAGCCGCCGGGAAGGGAACCTTAGCGCGCCGGTTGGCCTGCGAGTTGGGTTTCGCCTATCTGGACACGGGGTTGATTTACCGGGCGGCGGCGAAACGCGTTCTCTTCTGCGGAATCGAGCCGGAGAACGCCGGCGCCGTTATTCTAGAAGCGCGCGCCCTCCAGGCGGGAGACCTGAAGGCCGATGACCTGCGTTCCGAGAAAGTGGGTTCCATGGCGTCGAAAATTTCCGCCGTTCCCGGCGTCCGTTCGGCCCTCCTGGATTTTCAACGCGGCTTCGCCGCCGCCCCGCCCGCGCCGGCCAAGGGGGCCGTGCTGGATGGGCGGGACATCGGCACCGTGGTCTGTCCCGGCGCGGATTTGAAGCTGTTTATCACCGCTTCGGATGTTGTCAGGGCCCGGCGCCGATTCGAAGAGTTGCGGACCAGGGGCGAGACCGTTATATATGCGCGCGTTTTCGAGGACATGAAGGCGCGCGACGCGCGGGACCGTTCCCGGACCGTCGCGCCGCTGGAACCGGCCTTGGACGCCAGGGTGATCGACACCAGCGATCTCTCGGCGGATGAGGTCTTCGAAACGGTGATGGACATCCTCCGCGCCGCAGCGAACCTCCAAGACACGGCAGGGACCACTTAAAACCGGCGTTCCCCCGCGCGTTGACGAGGGGCCGCCTTTCGTTCTGAAACCAACAAGACCGCCGGACTCAACCGGCCGGCCAGGATAGTGAAAAGGAAAACTCGTTATGGCCACCGCACACGCGGAGGCGGCGGACGCCGCGTTCGACACTGGCGAGAATTTCGCCGATCTCCTTGATGAAGTCTTTGACGGCGACGCCGGTTTCGAGGGCCGGGTGCTTCGCGGCGTCATCTTGAAAATCGACGGTGATTTCGCCGTCATCGACGTTGGCTTGAAATCCGAGGGCCGCGTCGCCCTGAAGGAATTTGCAAGCCCCGGTCAAGACCATGGCCTGGAAGCCGGCCAGGAAGTGGACGTCTTCGTCGAGCGCTATGAGGACCGTGCCGGCACCGTCCGCCTTAGCCGCGAAAAAGCGCGCCGCGAAGAAGCCTGGATGGAGCTGGAAAAACAGTTCGAAAAGGGCGAGCGCGTTAACGGCGTGATCTTCGGCCGCGTCAAGGGCGGCTTCATCGTGGACCTGTCGGGCGCCGTCGCGTTTCTGCCCGGCAGCCAGGTTGACATCCGCCCCGTGCGCGACGTGACGCCCCTGATGAACGTGCCGCAGCCGTTTCATATCCTGAAGATGGACCCTCAGCGCAACAACATCGTGGTTTCCCGCCGCGCCGTTCTCGAGGAAACGCGCACGGCCGAGCGTTCCGAACTGATTTCCACCCTGCGGGAAGGCCAGGTCCTGGAAGGTGTCGTGAAGAACATCACCGATTACGGCGCGTTCGTGGACCTGGGCGGCGTTGATGGACTGCTGCACGTCACCGACATCGCCTGGAAACGCATCAACCACCCGTCCGAGGCGCTGAACATCGGCGAGACGGTCAAGGTTCAGGTAATCCGCTTCAATTCCGAAACCCAGCGTATCTCGCTTGGCATGAAGCAGTTGGAAGCCGATCCATGGGAAGGCGTCGCCGCCAAATATCCGGTTGGCGTCAAGTTTACCGGCCGCGTCACCAACATCACCGATTACGGCGCCTTCGTTGAACTGGAAGCCGGCGTCGAGGGTCTTGTGCACGTCTCCGAGATGTCCTGGACCAAAAAGAACGTCCACCCGGGCAAAATCGTTTCCACCTCCCAGGAAGTGGAGGTCATGGTGCTGGACGTCGAAAGCGACAAGCGCCGTATCTCGCTTGGCCTCAAGCAGTGCGCCGGAAACCCCTGGGAAACCTTCCTGGACAAGTTCCCGGCGGGCGCGGAAGTCGAGGGCGAAATCAAAAACATCACCGAGTTCGGGCTGTTCATCGGCCTTGACGGCGACATCGACGGCATGGCTCATCTGTCCGACCTCAGCTGGGATCAATCCGGGGAGGAAGCTCTGGCCGGATACAACAAGGGCGACGTGGTGAAAGCCAAAGTCCTAGACGTTGACGTCGAGAAAGAACGCATCTCGCTCGGTATCAAGCAACTGAGCGGCGATCCGGACGAGGGCGCGTTGGACGGCCTGAAGAAAAACGCGGTCGTGACCTGCACCGTGACCCAGGTTCAGGACAACGGCGTCGAAGTTCAGGTCGCCGGGGGTCTCACCGGCTTCATCCGGAAATCCGATCTTTCCCGCGACCGGGCCGACCAGCGGCCCGACCGCTTCGCCGCGGGCGACAAGGTTGACGCCAAGATCACGCAGATGGACAAGGCCGCCCGCAAGGTGACGTTGTCCGTCAAGGCGCTGGAGGTAGAGGAAGAGAAGAAGGCCATGAAAGAGTACGGCTCCTCCGACTCCGGCGCCTCTCTCGGCGACATCCTGGGCGCCGCCTTGAAGGAGAAGGAAGCCAAGGACGCCGGTGAAAGCTGATTGCGTTTTTTGAACCGCGTCTTCTAAAGTGCGGAGGTTCCGGTGACGGAGCCTCCGTTTCTTTTTGTTTTTTCATTGGACGACTGACATGAGTTTTGACGCCAGCCTCTTGGCGGACCGCCGCCGCCTGAAGCGCCGATTGGGGCTTTGGCAGGCGTTCGCGGTCAGCGCCGTCATCACCATTGGGCTTGTTGTCGCGTCGCGTCACGGGGTGGATCAAAACAAACCCGCCGTCGCCCATTTGGCCATAGAGGGCGTTATCGTTAACGACACGAAACGGTTAGCGTTGATCAATTCATTGATGGAAGACGACACAGTCAAGGGACTCATCGTTTACATCGACAGCCCGGGCGGCACCTTCACCGGCGGTCACGCGCTCTATAGGACGCTGCGCGAATTCGCCGCCAAGAAACCGCTGGTGGCCCAGATGGGCGGGATCGCCACATCGGCCGGATACATGATTGCGGCGGCGGCGGATCATATCGTCGCGGACGCCGGAACAATCACCGGTTCCATTGGGGTTTTGATGCAAACCGCTAATATGACGGAGCTGCTGGGCAACGTCGGGATCAAGCCCGAAATCATCAAAAGCTCGCCCTTGAAAGCGCAACCAAACCCGCTTGAGCCGTTTACCGATGATGCGCGGACGTCGATCAAGCTATTGCTCGCCGATCTTTTCGATCAGTTTTCGGCCCTGGTTTCCGAACGCCGCAAGCTGTCGGGACCCTCCCTCGCCGCCGTCGCCGACGCCCGCGTCTTGTCGGGCCGGCAGGCGAAACCCGCCGGCTTGATCGACAGCCTGGGCGGAGAAGCCGAAGCCCGCGAATGGCTTTCATCCGCTCGCGGCGTGGATGCGGATTTGCCGGTCAAATCCGTCACGGCGCCGGACGATGACTTCTCCCTGAAACGCTTCATGGATCGAGCCAGCCTGCTTGATGTCGCAGAAAAAACACTTCTACCAGAAAGACTTAGGCTTGACGGTGTGCTTGCCCTTTGGCACCCTTCGCTGTATTCAGGGAACTGAACGCGCGCCGCCGCCGGCCGTGGCGGGGGGACGAACGGCGGCGGGCCCGAGGAGACGACAACCCAAGGGGGGGACGACGTCATGACCAAATCCGAACTGATCGCCCGGCTGGCGGCGGAAAACCCGCATTTGTACCAGCGCGACGTCGAGCGGATCGTGACCACGATTTTCGACGAAATCACCGATGCGTTGTCCCGCGGCGACCGGGTGGAATTGCGCGGTTTCGGCGCCTTTTCGATCAAGGAGCGCGGCGCCCGCATCGGGCGTAATCCGCGCACCGGCGACGCAGTTCGGGTTGACGGCAAGTTCATTCCGTATTTCAAGACCGGCAAGCAGCTGCGGGAAAAGCTGAACTTCGGCTAACCCGCCAGACCAAGGGGTCCCGCCTCGTGCTGAAACTTCTGTCCTGGCTGCTGTTCATCCCGGTGGCCGCCGTCAGCCTTATCTTCGCCGTGTCCAACCGCCATACGGTTGAACTCTCCGTCAACGTCATTGGTCTCAGTTGGCTGACGCCGCTTTACATGGTGGGGCTGGGCGGTCTGGTCCTTGGCTTCATCTGGGCCGCATGTCTGATCTGGATGTCCGCGGGCGCGGCGCGGCGCAAGGCCCGCGAGGCGATCACCCGCGCCAACAAGGCCGAAGCGGAAGCCCGGCGGCTTCAAACAGAGCTAGATCAGCTAAAGAAATCATCGTCCGGCGGGCAAGCCGGCGAATCCACGGCGCTGACGCTTCCCGGCCGCGCGGCCTGAAGACGCCCATGACCCCAGCAGACCGGATTTTCGCCGCCGCCGACACCACAGACGTGAACCGGGCGCGGCATTTGGCGGTGACGCTCAAGGGCGCCGTTGGCGGCGTCAAGCTCGGAAAGGAGTTCTTCACGGCGAACGGCCCGAAAGGCGTTCAAACCGTCGCCGAAAGGGGCCAGCCGATCTTTCTCGATCTCAAATACCATGACATCCCGAACACGGTCGCGGGCGCCGTGAAAGCCGCCCTGCCCCTCAACCCCTTCATGCTGAGCGTTCATGCGTCGGGAGGCGGCGCCATGATGCGGGCCGCCGTTCAAGCGGCCCAAACCGCAGACTCGAACAGGCCCTTGATGCTGGCCGTCACGGTGCTCACCAGCCTGAGCGCCGAAGACCTGGACGAACTCGGCGTTCATGCGGCTCCCGAAGCCCAGGTCGTCCGGCTCGCCCGGTTGGCGCAATCTGCGGGAATGGACGGCGCCGTTTGTTCCGCGCGGGAAATCAGAGCGCTGCGGGACGCCTGCGGCCCCCGCTTCAAGCTGGTCGTTCCAGGTATTCGCCCCAAATGGGCGCCGGCGGGGGATCAGAAACGCGTCATGACGCCGAAAGACGCGGTGAACGCGGGCGCAGATTATCTCGTGATCGGACGGCCCATCATCCAGGCCGGCGACCCGGCGGCGGCGGCCGCGCGGATTGGGGACGAACTCGCCTAGAGGGGATTTCCCCCTCACCCGGGGCGCCTCGCCGTTTCAAAATACCATCCCCGCGCGGGCGGGACCGGGTTCCCGTGATCCAAAACCGGACTCCAGCTCTCGCTGAATGACGGGAAAATCCGGTCGTATGTCCCGAACCGTATGTCCCGGCCGGAAACGCTTAGTCCTTGTCCAAATCGATCCCGCGCACCTCGTCCAAGGTGGCGCCGGGGAAGCTGTCCATCACTGCTCTCACCATGGGATGTCCGGCGGCTTCCGCCTTTTCCGCGTCTTTGGCCGCCAGGCGCGTCTCGGCGATGGTCGGCAGGCCCTGGCCGTTCCCGACGCTGACCATCCAGCGCATGCCCGTTTCCTCCATCAGGAACGCCGCCAGACGGCCCGCCAGGTCGTCGGGCGCGCGGGGCGCGGGGCGGAATTCAATGCGGCCCGGCTCGAACGCGATCAGATGAACATTATTCACCAAATCCGCCAGCAATCGCCCTTCCTTCCGCTCATCCGCCAAGGCCGCCACGGCGGCGAAATCGGGCGGCGCAGGCTTGGCGGCCGCTCGCGGAACGGAGTCCGGCAGAGGCTCCGGAACGGGCCCGGCGTGAAGGGCCGCTCGCGGGACGGGCGCTTGAGCCGGTCCGCCAAGACCCGGCGCGCCGGGGGCCGGGGACGGCGCAGGCGCTTGACTGTCCGCGGACGTCTCCGCCAACTTCTTCAGGGCGTCCTCGGGGCTGGGCAGACTCGCGGCGTACGCCAGGCGCACCAGAACCATTTCAGCAGCTTGAATGGCGCTGGGCGCCTGATCGACTTCCCGGCGGCCCTTGAGCAACATCTGCCAGGCGCGGCTTAAGTGCGGCATGGCCAGGCCGTCCGCCATGGCCTTGCCCCTGACACGCTCGATTTCCGGGACGTCCGGGGCATCAGCCGCCGCTGGCACGATTTTGATCCGGGTCAGGAAATGAACGATCTCAAGCAGGTCCTCCAGAATCGCGGATGGGTCGGCGCCGTCCGAATACATGGAGCCAAGCCGGGCGAGCGCCGCTGGTGCGCCGCCCTTCATCACTGCTTCCAGCAAATCGAAGGATTGCGAGCGGTTCGCCAGTCCCAGCATACTGCGGACTTGGGCCTCATCCACTTCGCCATCCGACATGGAGATCGCTTGATCAAGCAGACTCAGCCCATCGCGCACGGAGCCGTCCGCCGCCCGGCCGATCAAACGCAGCGCGGGCTCCGCAACCCTCGCGCCCTCATTCTCGGCAATGCGGGCGAAATGCCGCGCCAGGTCCTCCGCGCCGACGCGGCGCAGATCGAACCGCTGACAGCGGCTGAGCACCGTCACCGGCACTTTGCGGATTTCCGTGGTCGCGAAAATAAATTTCACATGTCCGGGCGGCTCCTCAAGCGTCTTCAGCAGCGCGTTGAAGGCGTTGCGCGACAACATGTGAACTTCGTCGATGATATAGACCTTGAAGCGCGCCGAGGCGGGCTTGTAGCGCACACCCTCAATGATTTCGCGGATATCATCGACGCCGGTGCGCGACGCGGCGTCCATTTCCAGCACATCCGTGTGGCGGTCTGCGGCGATGGCCGCGCAGTCGCCGCAGACGCCGCAAGGCGAGATCGTCGGCCCGCCTTGCCCGTCTCCGCCCACGCAATTCAGCGCGCGCGCGATGATTCGCGCGGTCGTCGTCTTGCCGACCCCGCGCACGCCGGTGAGCACGAAAGCGTGCGCCAGACGGTTTTGATTAATGGCGTTGGTCAGCGTTCTGACCATGGCCTCTTGGCCGATCAGGGACGCGAACGTCAACGGGCGGTATTTCCGCGCGAGCACCTGGTAGGCGTCACCGTCCCGCGCTGGCGCCGGACTTAAGCCAGGAGTCGAAAGATCAGCGTCATCCATATCGCGTGAAAGCCCGCAATCGGGAAGAAGGTAAGGTGGAGGCTGAGCCCGACCCGCGCCAAGAAACTCGTTACGGCTGCTTCCTTCCGGACCTGACCGGGTTGGCGAGAAGACCCGTCCGGGTCAACCTCCACCCTCTAATTAAGACCGGATCGCGCCGTTTAGCAAGGGCGGCCGCTTCACTTTTCCGTCCGCATCCGCCCGTCATTCCGGCGAAGGCCGGAGTCCGCTTCTTGCGGGCGCCGCCGCCTCCGGCCCTCTGCGGGGCGGCGATGGAGAGCGCTCAGGCGCTTGCGGGCTTTCATCCTCCGTGCCATCGTCCCCAGATGGTCAAAAAACTGGCTTATACCGGCAGCCCGCTGGATCGCATGGCGGCGCGGCGCGCGGACCCGGCGTGGATGGCGGAAATCCTCGCTCATAAGGCGCTGCGCGTCGTGCCTGTCTGGCGCGACCGGAACCTGCTGACCAGGACGGAACGGCCGGAAGCCCTCCACCTGACCGGCGCCGGCACCCGCGCGCTGCTGGGATTGGGCGCCACGCCCGTTGTCCTGGGCGTCCGGGACGGCACCCCGCATATCGCCGTGGACCTCAGCCATCACGAACCGGATGTCTTTCAACACCATTTGCCCGATGAGGCGGACTTCGCCGACTTGCGCGCCGCCGGCGGCTTGCTCGATCCGGCGGAAGCGTCCGTGCTGGCCGCCGCGCGCGGGATGCAGCATTGGCATAAGTCTCATAAGTTCTGCGCCTGGTGCGGCTCCGCAACCGAACCGGCCAGCGCCGGACACGTGCGGAAATGCGCCAACGGGACTTGCGGGCGGAGCCATTTCCCAAGGACTGACGCCGCCGTCATCATGTTGGTGACCCATACCTTCCCAGACGGCGTGGAGCGATGCCTGCTGGGCTGGTCGAAGCGCTGGGACATCCGCATGTATTCGACGCTGGCGGGCTTTGTAGAGCCCGGAGAAAGTCTGGAGGAGGCGGTGGCGCGCGAAACACGGGAAGAGGCCGGCGTCATCGTGCCGGTCGAGGACGTCATCTACAAAGGCTCTCAACCCTGGCCGTTCCCGGCAAGCCTGATGCTGGGCTTCCAGGCCGTCGCGTCCAATCCGGCGCTGGATGTTGAAGAGGAGGAAATGCGCGAGTGCCGCTGGTTCGCCCGGCAAGAATTGGCGGCATTCGGCGAATATCACGACACTGGGGACACCAGTGCGCCCCGCCTGCCGCGCCCTGACTCCATCGCGCGGGAACTGATTGAGGATTGGCGGGGCGGTTAAACCGCCCCTTTGGCCGCTACTTTCGCGAAGCCTGTCAAAATCCCGGCCCCGGGAAATTTTTCATGCCCAGATTTTCGCGTGCAAGTTCAGATAGACGCGGGCGGATAGACGCGGGACGCTTCGCCGGGGTGGGGCCGCGCCCCCGCTCCGTCATTCCCGCGAAGGCGGGAGTCCAACCAGGCGGCCCGTGTTCCGGCTTATCATTGAGTGGATGGCCAATAACCGAGCGGCAAAGGTTGCTCTGGATTCCCGCCTGCGCGGAAATGACAAGGTAAGTCGCGGGAATGACATGCCGGCGCCGGGCGAGACCGTCATCCAAACCCCGCCTTCGCGGGAAGGGCGCCCCGGACGGGGCCGGGAGCCTCAAACCGCCCGAAACATGACATCCGGGAACTGGCTCTTGGTTTTTCGCTCAATGTGAACCATGCCTAACCACCATCCGCCCGGCTTTTCCAGCGGAACGGATGGGCCGGGTAGACGCCCAGAATGGTGATCTCCTCGGTGAAGAAGCCCATTTCCTCCATGGCGTGCCGCATGTTCCTGTTATCCGGGTGACCTTCGACGTCCGCGTAGAATTGCGCTACGACAAAGCCCGTATCGACATAGGATTCCAGCTTGGTGAAGTTGACGCCGTTGGTGGCGAACCCGCCCATCACCTTGTAGAGCGACGCGGGCACGTTCCGCACCCGGAAGACGAAGCTGGTCAACACGCCGTCGTCGGCCTGTTCCGCCCATTGTTTGTCCCGGCTGAGGATGATGAAGCGCGTGGTGTTGTGTTCGGCGTCCTCGATATTCGCCCGAAGGCTGTCGAGGCCGTAAATCTCACCGGCGAGGCTGGAGGCGATGGAAGCCTGAGTCCTGTCGTTCCGCTCGGCGATTTCCCTGGCGGAACCCGCCGTGTCCACATGCGTCACCGGCGTGACGCCCAGCTCTTCGATCAGGTTCCGGCATTGGTTCAACGCATGGACGTGGCTGTGCACATGAGTGATCTCCGAGATGCCGGTCCCCGGCGCGGCGAGCAGGTGATGGTTCACGGGCTGGAAATGCTCCCCGATAATGTGCAGGCCGGACTCGGGCAGTAAATGGTGGATATCCGCCACCCGGCCGGCGACGGAGTTGTCGATCGGGATCATGGCGAGACGCGCGCGCCCTTCCGCCACCGCCCGGAACGCGTCGGGAAAGGTTCGGCTCGGCAGCGTCGCCATGCCCGGATAGGCGCCGCGGCAGGACAGGTCGGAATAGGCGCCGGGCATGCCTTGAAAGGTGATGGTGTTCGCGGGATCGGACATGAGACTGACGGGCGTCTTACGGGTGAGGCGGGCAAGGCGCGGAGTATGGGAGCGGCGTCCTTCGCCTGTCAATGCGAACCCAAAGGATGATCCGGCCAGCCAGACCCCGGACTTTCGGGGTTTTTCATACTTTCTCCGCTCACTCGCGCTTGAACGCAGGAACGAAGGCGGTTAAAGTCCGGCCAAATTCCGATGCGTCCGTAGTGGACCCGTTGATACATGCCGGCGCAAGAGCCAGTCGCCGCCGTGTGTTTTTCCTCCGCCGCGCGCCTTGTCAGCGAAACCGGCGCTCCATGGGGTAACGTCATGAAGTTCAGTTTTATCGAAAAGGCTTTCGTTGGTTGTATTGTGGCTGGTTGGGCGACCTGGGGCTCCATCCAGATCGGCAACGCCCTGGTCAAGCCGGCCGAGTTGACAACCGCCGGGTTCCCCGTCGAAGTCACCGAAACCGCCCCGTCAGCCGCGAGCGCCGCGCCGGAACCGGAATTCGACGTGGTCGCCGCCCTAGCGACCGCCGATTTGGACAAGGGCGCCAAAGTTTTCAAGAAGTGCGGCGCTTGCCACACATCGGAGCAAGGCGGCGCCCATAAGGTCGGCCCGAACCTGTGGAATATCGTCAACCGCGAAAAAGGCTCGGCTGACGGCTATAACTATTCCAAGGGCCTGCTGGCCGCCGGCGGTGAATGGACCTACGACAATCTGAACAGCTTTCTGGCGAACACCAAGGGCTATGCGCCGGGCACGAAAATGCAGTTCGTGTTGAAAAAGCCCGCGGACCGGGCCAACGTCATCGCCTACATGCGCACCCTTTCCGGATCACCCGCGCCTCTGCCGCAATAAACCCGCCGCCTTTCCGCCCATGTCCGCGGCCGTCACAGACAGCCATCTCGCGCTGGCCCGCGAGATGGCCGCGCGCGCGTCGGATATTGTTTTGCCGTCCTTCAAGACAGGCGTGACCCCCGACGCCAAGGCGGACCTCAGTCCCGTCACCAAAGCGGACCGCGACACCGAGGCGGCGCTTCGGAAACTGATCAACGCGCGCTTTCCGGAACACGGCGTTCTGGGCGAGGAATACGGGCCGGAGAATCTGGACGCGGATTATGTCTGGGTTCTGGATCCCATCGACGGCACGAAATCCTTTGTCATCGGCAAGCCGCTGTTCGGCACGCTGATCGCTCTGGCGTACGAGGGGCGCCCGGTGTTGGGCGTGATGGAGGTGGCGGCGCTGAAGGAAACCTGGATCGGCGCCGAAGGCCGTCCGACCACGGTCAACGGCGCGCCCGTATCGACGCGGGACCGCCCGGTCTTGGCGGACGCCTGGCTGTTGACGACGTCGCCGCAAATGCACGAGGGGCAGGACTTTCAACGGTTCGAAACGCTCCGCCGCGCATGTGGGCAAACAATTTACGGCGGAGATTGTTACGCCTATACCCGCGTGGCTGCGGGCCGGGCGGACATTGTCTGTGAAAGCTCCATGCGGCCCTACGATTACGCCGCCCTGGCGCCCATCGTCGAAGGGGCGGGCGGACGCGTCACGGACTGGAAAGGGGACGCCCTCGGCCTGGAGGGGAGCGGCCACGTCCTGGCGTCCGGTTCGGCGTCTCTTCACGAGTCGGCCATTGATGCGCTGTCCGCTTGATCCCCGGTTGATCCGGGCCGTCTTCGAGCCAAATCTCAAGGAACAGAACATAACCTTGGGAGTTCCACCGATGATGATGCGCGCCCTGCTTTCCGGGATGCTTGCGTTCGCCCCGATCGGCTTGACGGAGGCCGCAGAGCCCAAGCCCGCGCACGGGTTCGCCATGCACGGAGACGTCAAATACGGCCCGGACTTCGAGCATTTCGATTACGTCCGCCCGGACGCGCCCAAGGGCGGCAAGGTCACGCTCGCGGCGTTGGGGTCCTTCGACAGCTTCAACCCCTATATCACCAAGGGCAATCCCGCGTCCGGTCTGGGTTTCATCTACGACAGCCTGATGTCGGCCTCTTCGGACGAGGCGTTCAGCCAGTACGGCCGTCTGGCGGAGAGTCTTATAGTGCCCGAAGACCGGAGCTGGGTGGAATACACGCTTCGCGAAGAGGCCCGCTGGCACGACGGCGAACCCGTCACGCCGGATGACGTGGTTTGGACGTTCAATACCCTGATCGAAAAGGGCCAGCCGTTCTGGGTGTTCTATTACAGGGACGTCAAAAAGGTGGAAAAGACCGGCGCGCGCACGGTGAGGTTCTCGTTCAACACGGAAAGCAGGAACCGCGAATTGCCGCTGATCGTCGGACAAATGCAGATTTTGCCCAAGCATTATTGGGAAACGCGGGACTTCTCTAAGACGACGCTGGAACCGCCGCTGGGTTCAGGCCCCTACAAGATCAAATCGTTCGAGCCGGGCCGCACCATAATTTACGAGCGCGTGCCGGACTACTGGGGCGCGGACATCCCCGTCTCCAAGGGCGTCTATAACTTCGACGTCATTCAGTACGACTATTACCGGGACGGCAACGTCGCCATTGAGGCCTTCATCGCGGGCCGCTACGACTACCGCGCGGAGAATTCGTCGAAAGCGTGGGCGACGGCCTATGACACGCCGGCGTTCAAGGCCGGTGTGCTGAAAAAAGAGGAAATCCGGCACAACCGCCCGTCGGGCATGCAGGGCTTCGTCTATAACCTGCGCCGCGCGAAGTTTCAGGCCCCCGCCGTTCGCGAGGCGCTGGCGTATGCGTTCAATTTCGAATGGTCGAACAAGGCCCTGTTTTATGGGCAATACAAGCGCTCGCGCAGCTTCTTCGAGAACTCGGAAATGGCCGCGGCGGGCCTGCCCGGCGACGAGGAGTTGAAGCTGTTGAATCCCGTCAAGGCGCACCTGCCGCCGGAAGTCTTCACGGCGGAATATCAACCGCCCACGGGTGACGAATCGGGCAAGATCCGCAAAAACCTGCGCAAGGCGTCGAAGCTGCTTCGCGACGCCGGCTGGGTGATCAAGGACGGCAAGCGGGTGAACGCGAAGACCGGCGAGAGCCTGGATTTCGAGGTGCTGCTGGTCAGCCCCCTGTTCGAGCGGGTGGTCCTGCCGTTCAAGGAGAACCTGAAGGTGCTCGGCGTCGATGTCACCGTTCGCACGATCGACCCCGCTCAATACCGTCAGCGCGTTCGCACCTTCGATTACGACATGGTGGTCGGCGGCTGGCCCCAGTCCACCTCGCCCGGCAACGAACAGCGCGATTTCTGGACGTCGGACGCCAAAAAGCGCGAGGGCAGCCGCAATCTGGCCGGCATCGACAATCCGGGCGTCGACGCGCTGGTCGAGAGCTTGATCGCCGCGCCCGACCGGAAAAGCCTGGTCGTCGCCTCCCGCGCCCTGGACCGGGCGCTGCAATGGGGGCATTACGTCATCCCCCACTTCCACGCGGGCTATGACCGGATCGCCTATTGGGACAAGTTCGGCCGCCCGGCCGTCACGCCCCAACAGGGCAACCAGTTCGCCGCCTGGTGGATCGAGCCGGACAGGGAAGCCACCCTGGACGAGCGCAAGAAGGTGAATAAAAAGTAATGGGGCTCCCGCCCGGAAAGTCCTAAAGTTCCTTCATGTTCGCCTATATCGTCCGCCGCCTGGCCTTGATCGCGCCCACGCTGTTCGGCATCGTTCTGATCAACTTCGCCATCGTTCAGGTCGTGCCCGGCGGCCCCGTGGAGCAATTGATCCAGCAACTCACCGGCGACGGCGTGTCGGTGACCGCGCGCGTCTCCGGCGAGCAAGGCTCGGAAACCGGCGCCGGCGGCCAGGGGGGCGGGAAAACCGGCGGCGGCGATACGGGCAAATACCGGGGCGCCCAGGGCCTGCCGCCCGAAATCATCCAACGGATCGAGCGGGACTTCGGGCTGGATAAACCGGCGCATGAGCGGTTCGTCCAAATGCTGGGCAATTATCTGACCTTTGATTTCGGCGACAGTTACTTCCGCGACGAAAGCGTCGTCGATCTGGTGTTGGAAAAGATGCCCGTCTCCATCTCGCTGGGCCTGTGGACGACGTTGATCGTTTATCTGATTTCGATCCCGCTGGGGGTCGCCAAGGCGGTGCGCGACGGGTCGCGCTTTGACGTCTATTCGTCCGGTCTGGTGATCGTCGGGAACGCCATTCCAGGCTTCATCTTCGCGCTGCTGCTGATCGTGCTGTTCGCGGGCGGGCGGTTCTACGACATTTTTCCGCTGCGCGGATTAGTGTCGCCGGGGTTCCAGGATTTAAGCGCCTGGGAGCAGGTCAAGGATTACTTCTGGCACCTGGCCCTTCCCATCGGCGCCATGGTGATCGGCGGATTCGCGGGTCTGACCATGCTGACCAAGAACTCGTTCCTGGAAGAGATCAACAAGCAGTATGTCGTCACCGCGCGCGCGAAGGGTTTGAGCGAGAAAGCCGTTCTTTACGGCCATGTGTTCCGGAACGGCATGTTGATCATCATCGCGGGCTTCCCGGCGGCCTTTGTCGGCGTTTTGTTCACCGGCTCCGTTCTGATCGAGATCATCTTCTCACTCGACGGTCTGGGGCTTCTGGGGTTCGAAGCGGCCCTGAAGCGGGATTACCCGGTGATGTTCGCGACGCTTTACGTGTTCACGCTGATGGGGCTGATTCTGCAATTGATCGGGGACTTGATGTATCACGTGGTCGATCCCAGGATCGATTTCGAAAGCCGGGAGGCTTGAAGGTCCGCCATGCCCGACACCACAGCGCCCCCCATGAATACGGACGCCGCCCTTGCGCCGCCGCCGGCGGACACCCGCTTCCTCGGCGTCCGCGTCACGCCGATCACCCAGCGCCGTCTGGGTAATTTCCGCCGGAACAGGCGGGGCTTTTTCTCGCTCTGGATTTTCCTCGGACTCTTTTTCCTCTCGTTGTTCGCCGAATTGATCGCCAACGACAAACCGGTTCTCGTGTCCTATGACGGCGGTTATTTCACGCCCGTTTTCAAGGTCTATGCGGAAACCACGTTCGGCGGCGAATTCGAGACCGAGGCCGACTATACGGACGAGTTCGTCCGCGAACTGATCAACGCGAAAGGCTGGATGCTTTGGCCGATCATTCCCTACAGCCATGACACGGTGATCAAGGATTTGGAGACGCCCGCCCCCTCGCCGCCGTCGGCCAGGCACTGGCTGGGAACGGACGACCAGAGCCGTGACGTCCTGGCGCGCGTGATCTACGGCTTCCGGATATCCGTTCTGTTCGGCCTGACGCTCACGATCATCTCATCCGCCGTCGGGATTGCGGCCGGCGCCGCGCAGGGTTACCACGGCGGCAATATCGATCTGTTCGGCCAGCGCTTTATCGAAATCTGGACAGGCCTTCCCACACTCTTCCTGCTGATCATTTTGGCGAGCGTGGTGACGCCGAATTTCTGGTGGCTCCTGGGTTTGATGCTGCTGTTTAGCTGGACGGGTCTGGTCGGCGTCGTGCGCGCGGAATTCCTGCGGGCCCGGAACTTCGATTACGTGCGCGCCGCCCGGGCGCTGGGCGTGACCGACCGGGTGATCATGTTCAAGCACGTCCTGCCCAACGCCATGGTGGCGACGCTGACGTTCATGCCGTTCATCCTGTCCGGCTCCATCACCACGCTGACGTCGTTGGATTTCCTGGGCTTCGGCCTGCCCGCGGGCTCGCCGTCGCTTGGAGAATTGCTGAACCAGGGCAAAAACAACCTGCAGGCGCCGTGGCTGTCGCTGACCGGTTTCTTCGTCCTCGCCGTCATGCTTTCACTGCTGGTCTTCGTCGGCGAGGCGGTCCGCGACGCGTTCGATCCCAGAAAGACGTTCCGATAAGGCCCGTCACCAATGTCCACCCTTCTCGACGTTCAGGATCTGCACGTTTCCTTCGGCCACGGGGCGCGGGAAACCAAGGCCGTGCGCGGCGTGTCGTTCCAAATCGAGGAGGGCGGGACCCACGCGCTGGTGGGGGAAAGCGGATCGGGCAAATCCGTCTCCGCCCTTTCCGCCATGAAGCTGCTGCCTTATCCGGCCGCCTGGCATCCGGGCGGACGGATCACCTTCAAGGATCGGGAACTGCTCTCGGCGTCTGATCGGGACATGCGCGAAATCCGCGGCAACCAGATCGCCATGATCTTCCAGGAGCCGCTGACCAGCCTCAATCCGCTGCACAACATCGAAAAGCAGATTTCGGAAGCGCTCTATCTGCACAAATCCCTCTCGCCCAGGCAGGCGCGGGTCCGGGTGCTGGAGTTGCTGGATCTGGTTGGCATGACCGAGGCCGCCGCGCACCGGCTGGACGCTTTCCCGCACGAATTTTCCGGCGGTCAGCAACAGCGGGTGATGATCGCCATGGCGCTGGCGAACGAACCGGACCTGTTGATCGCGGACGAACCCACCACGGCGCTTGACGTCACGGTGCAGGCCCAGGTCCTAAAACTGCTGAAGGATCTGCGATCACGTCTTGGCATGTCCATGCTGCTGATCACCCACGACCTTGGGATCGTGCGCGGGATGGCGGATACGGTCTCGGTCATGAACCAGGGCGAGGTGGTCGAGGCGGGGGCCGCGTCGGCCGTCTTCGGCAAACCGTCTCATGCCTACACCCGGCACTTGCTGGCGGCCGAGCCGAAAGGGCGGCCGGGACCGGTGCGGGCGGACGCGGCGGACCTGATGCGGGGGAATAACGTCAAGGTTTGGTTCCCCATCAAGCGCGGCGTCTTGAAGCGCGCCGCCGATCATGTCAAGGCCGTCGATGGGATCACGCTCAAGGTCCGCGAGGGCGAGACGCTGGGCGTCGTCGGTGAGTCCGGGTCGGGAAAATCCACGCTCGGCCGGGCGCTCATACGGCTTGAACGCTCGGAAGGCGGCATAGAGTTCGGCGGCGAGTCCATTCAAGGCAAAAGCTTCGACAGGATGCGGCTCATGCGGCGCGGGATGCAGATTGTCTTCCAGGACCCGTTTGGTTCCTTGAGCCCGCGTCTCTCCATCGCGCAAATCGTCGAAGAAGGTCTGGTGGCGCATGGCATTGGCGGGGACCGGGACTCGCGGCGCCAACTGGCCGCCGGCGCGCTGACCGAGGTGGGATTGGAACCCGCCATGATGGATCGTTATCCGCACGAGTTCTCCGGCGGTCAACGCCAGCGCGTCGCCATCGCCCGCGCGCTCGTCTTGAAACCCAGGTTCATTGTCCTGGATGAGCCCACATCGGCGCTGGACATGTCCGTCCAGGCGCAGATCGTCGAACTGCTCCGCGATTTGCAGGAAAGGCATAACCTCGCCTATCTGTTCATCAGCCACGACTTGAAGGTCGTCCAGGCCATGTCGCACCGGATCATGGTCATGCGCCGCGGCAAGGTGGTTGAGGAAGGCGGCGCGGCCCAGATCATCGAAAGCCCGAAAGAACCCTACACAAAAGCCCTCATGGCCGCCGCGTTCGAGATGAAGGCGGATGAGAGTGGTGTTGTGAACGCCTAGTTTGAACGCCTAGTTTTCCGGCGCGGCCGCCATCCCGCCCGCGCCGGAATGACACGGAGAGGAATTTCCAATGCCCACCCTCCTATTCGCTTCCTGCGAGGACAAGGCCCCCCTTTGGAGAGAGGCGCTGCAAACGCTCCGCCCGGAATTGGAGTTCCGTGTCTGGCCGGATGAGATCGGGAATATTGAGGAAATCGACTATGCGCTCGTTTGGAAACCGAAGCGCGGCGAGATGGCGAGGCTGCCAAATCTGAAGGCGATCTTCTCGCTGGGCGCCGGCGTGGATCATCTGTTCTCCGATCCCGACCTGCCCTGGGACGTGCCCGTGGTGCGCTTGAAGGACCGGACCTTGACCCAGGGCATGAGCGAGTACGCGCTGTATTGGACGATCCATTATCACCGGCGCATCGGGACCTACCTGAACGGCATGACGGACGGCGAATGGTTCCATTTGCCGCAGCCCGACGCGGAACAGCGCCGGGTCGGCGTAATGGGTTCGGGTGAATTGGGCGGCGACGCGGCCAGGAAACTCGCCATGATGCATTATCAGGTCGCCACCTGGTCCCGCACGCCCAAGGATTTGCCGGGCGTCGAGAGCTTTTCCGGCGAGGACGGCCTGACGCCGTTTTTGAATCGGACGGAAATCCTGATCTGCCTGTTGCCTCTGACGCCGGAAACCGAGGGCGTCATCAACGCGAAAACGCTGGCCGCGCTGCCCAGGGGCGCGTGCCTCATCAATTGCGCCCGCGGCGGCCACGTGGTCGATGACGACATGATCGCGGCGCTGGACAGCGGCCATGTCGAGGCCGCGACTTTGGACGTCTTCCATGAAGAGCCGCCGCCAAAAGACCACCCTTACTGGTCCCATCCAAAAATCACCATGACCCCGCATATGGCGAGCCTGACCGTGCCCCGTTCCGCCGCCGAATGGATTGTCGGGAACATGCGCCGGATCGAGGCGGGGGAAGCGCCGCTCAACACGGTCGAACCAGCGGCGCGTTATTAGGGCTGGACCTGGTTCAATCCAATAACGGATGCGGGCGGCCAGGCGCGGCGCGGCCATGAAGCCGCCCGCGTTCGGGCCGTGCCGGGTTGCGGCGCGCCGGAAGCCCTTGAAGCGTCCGAACACGCGCCCGGCGGCGGGTCGGTTTTTGTAACGCCTGGCGCCGGAAGGATGGGGCGCTTTCCGGTTGAACCTGTTCGGAATGACGGGCGTGACGCGCCGCCGTTCCCGCCAGGCCCGCCAATGGGACCCGCCATTGGTCGGCGATGCGGCCTTTATCCGCGATCAGGCGGGCGGCGGCGGCCTCGAACTCCCTCGCAATGTCCTTCAGACTGCTTTTGAACCGAACGCCGTCCAAGGTCCCGCCCGCGCGGGATTTCTTCAGCGCGGCCAATTGGCGAAAAACCAAACCGTTGCGGGCCCGCGCGCGTTGAACCGCGGCCGGCTCTCTGTCCATGCCGTCCGCCGCTTCCCGAAACAGGCGTTCCGCCGCCGCCGAGTCGGGCTCGATGGTCCTCATTGCCTGGTTCACCAAATCTGTCAGTTCGTCCAGGTTTTTGTTTTTCAAAAGTTTTCTCCCTCATCTTGCGCCGGGGCGCGGCAAAAGGATACGAGAACCAATGGCACGCCCCAACACTCAATTCGTTTGCCAGGACTGCGGCTCCGCTCATGCCAAATGGGCGGGCAAGTGTGACGCCTGCGGCGCCTGGAATTCAATGGTCGAGGAACAAGCCCCCGGCGCCGCCGGGCCGCCGGGCCTTGGAAGGGCGTCGAACAGGAAAGGACGGCGCATTGATTTCGTCGGCCTGAAAGGCGGGAGCGCGCCGCCTCCCCGCAAGCAAACGGGCGTCGCCGAATTCGACCGCGTCGCCGGCGGCGGATTGGTCGAGGGATCGGCGCTGTTGGTGGGGGGTGATCCCGGCATCGGCAAGTCAACGCTGCTGATGCAAGTGGCCGCGCGCATCGCCGCCACGCATTCGACGTTTTATATCTCGGGCGAGGAAGCCATCGAACAGCTCCGAATGCGAGCCGCCCGGCTGGGCCTTGACGCGGCGCCCGTCCAACTGGCGGCCGCAACCAATGTGCGTGACGTCATCACGACGCTGGATCAGCCCGGCGCGGCGAACTTGGTCATCATCGATTCCATACAGACCATGTATGTGGACAGCCTGGACTCCGCCCCCGGCACCGTCGCCCAAGTGCGCGCCAGCTCCCACGAATTGATCCGACTCGCGAAAAAACGCGGCTTCGCGCTGATCTTGGTGGGGCATGTCACCAAGGAAGGCGCCATCGCGGGTCCCCGCGTGATGGAGCACATGGTTGACACAGTGCTCTATTTCGAAGGCGAACGCGGCCACCAGTTTCGCATCCTGCGCGCCCGGAAAAACCGCTTCGGCCCAGCGGACGAAATCGGTGTTTTCGAGATGACGGATAAAGGTTTGCAGGAAATCGCCAATCCGTCCGAGCTGTTCTTGAGCGAGCGTGAAACCGCCGTTGCGGGCTCCGCCGTCTTCGCCGGCGTCGAGGGCTCCCGCCCGGTCCTCGTAGAGATTCAAGCGTTGGTCGCGGCCTCTGCGCTGGGCACGCCCAGGCGCGCCGTCGTAGGGTGGGACTCCGCCAGACTCGCCATGACGCTCGCGGTCCTGGAGGCGCGCGCCGGCCTGGTCTTGGGATCCAACGACATCTACCTGAACGTGGCGGGCGGCTTGCGCATCTCGGAACCCGCCGCCGACCTTGCCGTGGCGGCGGCGCTTATCTCGTCAGAGACGGAGCGGGCGTTGCCCGCGGGAACAGTGCTGTTCGGTGAAATCGGCCTGTCCGGCGAGGCGCGCCCCGTCAGTCATATGGACGTGCGTCTGAAAGAAGCGGCGAAGCTTGGATTCACCAAGGCCATTGTTCCCATGGCGCACGGCAAAACAGGGCGGAAAACGCCGAAAATGGACGGGCTTTTCATTCAAACCGTGGAGCGGGTGGCCGACCTGGCGGCGATCCTGACGGATAGAGGGTGAGACTGATTGTGCCAAACGTCCGCAGGTGCTACACCGCTGGATGTCTGGAGGGGCCGGAGGCCCTCTGTCTTTCTATGGATTTGGACGCCGAGGGGTAATATCGGGGCATGGAAGCTCTGAAGGATCTCCCTGTCAACGTGATCGACCTGATCGTGATCTCGGTGTTGCTGGTTTCAGCAATCTTTGCCTACGCGCGGGGCCTGTCGCACGAGATTCTTTCGATCGGCGGCTGGATCGGGGCGATCTTCGCCACCATCTACGGCTATCCTTATTTAAAACCTTATTCAAGGGACCTGATCCCCATAGAATTAGCCGCAGACCTGGCGTCCGGCGTCGTGATCTTTATTTTCTCCCTCACCATCCTTTCGCTGCTCACCCGGGGTCTGAGCAAGCAGATTCAAGAAAGTTCATTGAACGTTCTGGATCGCTCGCTGGGCTTCCTGTTCGGCATAGTACGCGGCGCCGTACTCGTTTGTTTGGCCTTTATCGGATTAGAACTGCTCACCACGCGCGCCGATCAACCAGAATGGTTGCGCGAGGCCAGGTCCATGCCTTTAATTGTCAAGGGCGCGGACTGGATGAAGACGTTCATCCCCGACAATGTGAATGAGTTGATTCCCAACACCGGGGCGCAAGTGAAAGCGCCCAAAGTGGAGCTTGACGCCGGTGATGTGGTCAAACAATTGCTGACGCCGCCAGCCAGGCCAACGGCCAGCCAGCCGGACGGCTCATACGAAAACACTCAGCGCCAAAGCCTGGAACGTTTAATCGAAACGACGGAAGGTGACGCTTCAGGCGGTCAATAGCCGCCCGAAGCCTCCACATTGGATGACTTCACATTGGATGACTTAAGAGGATGAATTTGCTATCCCCCTCAACGCGCATTGGGAAGCCCTGATATGACATCGGATAAGACCACCCCCGGTATCATTGACCTTCGAGACGATGATAAGCCTCATGACGAATGCGGCCTGTACGGCGTCTTCGGTCATCCAGACGCGGCGGAATTCACGGTCCTCGGCCTTCACGCCCTTCAACACCGGGGACAAGAGTCCTGCGGCGTCGTCACGTTCGACGGTGAACAGTTCCATAGCCACCGCGCCCTGGGTCTGGTCGGCGACAACCTGAACAGTCCAGAGGTCATGCGCCGCCTGAAAGGTCACGCCTGCATGGGCCATGTGCGCTACGCGACATCCGGCGGCACTATTTTGCGTAACGTCCAACCGCTGTTCGCCGAGTTTCAGTTCGGCGGTCTGGCCGTGGCGCATAACGGCAACCTGACCAATGCCTACATGCTGCGCGACGAACTGGTGCGGCGCGGCAATATCTTTCAATCCACCAGCGACACAGAAGTGATTATCCATCTGATTGCGGTGAGCCGGGCCAGTCAGGTAATCGAACGCTTGATCGACGCGTTGCGTCAGATCGAGGGAGCGTATTCCATCGTCGCCCTGACCCAGAAGAAGCTGATCGGCGCGCGCGATCCCAATGGCGTTCGTCCGCTGGTGTTGGGCAGGACCGATAGCGGTTCGCATATTCTAGCGTCGGAAACATGCGCGTTGGACATCATCGGCGCCGAATACGTCCGTGATATTGAACCCGGCGAGATCGTCGTGATTGACGAAAGCGGCGTGCAAAGCTATCGCCCGTTCACGGCGCGGCCGTCCCGATTCTGTATCTTCGAGCACATCTATTTCGCCCGCCCCGATAGCGTTCTGGACGGTCAAAACGTCTACAACGTCCGCAAGGCCATTGGCGAGGAACTCGCCCGTGAAAGCCATGTGGACACCGACATCATCGTGCCGGTGCCGGACTCCGGGGTCCCATCGGCGATCGGATACGCCCAAGAGGCCGGCGTTCCGTTTGAGCTTGGCATTATCCGCAATCACTACGTGGGCCGGACGTTTATCGAGCCCACCTCGCAAATCCGCCACTTGGGGGTTCGCCTCAAGCACAACGCCAACTTACCCAGCTTGAAAGGCAAACGGGTCGTTTTGGTGGATGACAGCATCGTCCGCGGCACAACGTCGCGGAAAATCGTCGAGATGGTCCGCGGCGCGGGAGCCGCGGAAGTTCACATGCGCATCTCCAGCCCGCCGACGACGCACTCCTGTTATTACGGCATTGATACGCCGGAGCGCGGCGAACTGCTTGCCGCACGCTTTGACGCCACGGCGATGGCCAAGGAAATCTGCGTTGACTCACTGGCTTTTATTTCGCTGGACGGCCTTTACCGCGCCGTTGGCGAACAAGCACGAGACGAGAACGCGCCACGGTACTGCGACGCGTGCTTTACCGGGGATTACCCGATCCAGTTGACAGATTTGATGGCTGAACGCCGTCCGCGTCAGATGTCGCTGTTGCAGGACGGCTGATACGTCACATGAGTGTTTTCAAGGATAGAGTCGCCGTCGTCACCGGGGCCAGCCGGGGTATTGGCCGCGCCGCCGCCCTGGAACTGGCGCGCCAGGGGGTCCGGTTGACGCTGATCGCGCGCACCACGGGCGCGCTGGAAGAAGTTGACGACGAAGTGCGAAAAATCCAGGGCCGGCCGGCGACGCTGGCTCCGATGGATCTGACTGATTTCGACGCCATTGACCGTTTGGGCGCCGCAATTTACGAGCGCCACGGAAAGTTGGACATGCTGTTGGCCAATGCGGGCGCATTGGGCAATCTCACACCGCTGGGCCATCTGGAACCAAAAGTCTGGGACCGGACAATGGCGGTAAACGCGACCGCCAATTGGCGCTTGATCCGCAGCCTCGATCCGCTGCTCCGCCAGTCGGAGGCGGGCCGCGCGCTGTTCGTGACATCGTCCGTGGGACATCAGGCCCGCGCCTACTGGGCGGCTTATGCGGTTTCCAAAGCGGCGCTTGAGATGCTCGTGAAGACTTACGCGGAAGAAATCAGGGAAACCAATGTCCGGGCCAATCTGATTAATCCGGGGCGCACCCGCACCGCCATGCGGGCGCAAGCCTATCCTGGAGAAAATCCCGGCACCCTGAAGCGCCCCGGTGATGTGGCGGAGGCTTTCGTCTCGCTGTTGTCTCCGGACTGCCGGCGTCATGGAGAACTCATCACACTCGGACAGGACGGCAAAGAGGCCTGATATGCCGAACGCCCTGGCGATCACCTGGCCGCCGTCAAATATCCATGGCTGGGGCGTCTTCGGCGCCAACCTGATCCGCGACTTGCAACGGCGGGGGACTCCCGCCCCCATTCTTTTCGCCTCCTGCCAAACGGACCATCTGGATCCGGAAGACGAGGCGGCCTTTTCACCTCTGATTCAGCAGCAGCGGCAGATCGAACAACAACTGGTCAATCAACCCGGTACGGTGTCCCCCCGGGGGGTTTGCGTGATGCATGGTCTCGGCAACAACATGGCCGCTCAACCCATCAACGCCCGATTCAAGGGAGAGCCTAATGTGGGCTTCACCTTTTTCGAGCAAGTGGATTTTCCGGACAATATCGTCCAGCGGTCTGTCTGGCTGGACATTGTTATAACCGGGTCCACCTGGAACGGCGAGGTGCTGAAAGGTTTGGGCTTTCCCAAAGTCGGCCGCGTGTTTCAGGGCGTCAATGTGGAGCGGTTCAAACCGCGGCCGCGAAGCGGGCTTTATGGCGACAGGTTCGCCGTCTTCAGCGGCGGCAAGCTGGAGCTTCGGAAATCACAAGACATTGTCATCGCGGCCTTTGCGAAATTCCACGCGAAACGCCCGGACAGTCTACTCGTCAGCGTCTGGATGAACCCTTGGCCGGACGTGATCAAAAACATGGCCGTGAGCCCGCTTATCGGCTCATTACCGAAAACAGGCATTTCTTGGCGGGAAGCGATCCCCGCCTGGTCGATGACTGAAGGATTGCCGGAAGGAGCGCATATCGACCTGGGTCCCGTCGCCAATCACGCCATGCCCGAAGTTCTGGCCACTGTGGATTGCGCGCTCTTTCCGAACCGCTGCGAAGGGGGGACGAACTTGGTGGCCATGGAAGCCATGGCGTCCGGATTGCCATGCGTCCTCTCGGCGAATTCCGGCCATCTCGACCTGATCCGGGACGACAATTGCTTCGCGCTGAATGACCAAGAAAGCGCGGATTTCCATCCACCTGGTTCGGACCACTGGCGCGAGTCGGATGTCGATGAGATCGTCGAGGCGCTGGACCGAATTTATCTAGACCGCGAGGAAGCCAGATTGCGCGGCGCCGCCGCCCATCGCTTCATGCGGGACTGGGCGTGGCCGAACCAGATCGGCAAACTGATTCACGAAATCGACCGTTTAACCTAAGGCGGTCACGCCGGAATGGTCATTGGACGCTACGCGCGTTATATCACGGCGGGTTTGCGTAAGCATTGCCTAATCCCCCTTTCCAGCCGTTACACAAAAACTGTTTGCCGGACCGAGATGAAAGAAGGGTCGAGACACCTGGAACAACCACCAAAATATTCGACGGCAGCGGCAAGGAAACGCCGCGCGCCGGCATGTTACGGCGGAAGTTAAGACGTTATGCCATCAGATGTATTCACGCCCCGCGTTTTTGACATGGGTGGCGCGTGCGTGGCGCGCGCTGGCGTTCGGACGCCGTTGACGGCCCCGCATGGAGCCAACGCGTCCCTTTTTCCCAGTCTTTCGGAAACGATGCATACGCCTTCAGAAGAACCGCCTCCGCCGCCCAGGCCGTCATTCCCGCGAAGGCGGGAATCCAGCCGGGCGGTCCGCGTTCAACTTATTATTAGGTTATGGCCCATGATCGAGTGATGAAGGTTACGTTGGATTCCCGCCATGGACTATTCCGAAGGGGCTGGAATGACGGATCGAACTTCTTGGGAACTCATGAGTCAGCCCCGCCTAACGCCATAACGCTCTAGCGTCTTGGCGGCGCCCACTGTTTCAGGGCCGCGATAGCCCTGGCGTTTTTCGGGTCCTTTTGAAGCAACAGGGACAACCCCTCCCGTGCTTCCGGAACACGGCCCATCGAATTCAAAACGAGACTCTTCACATACAATGCGTCGAGATATTCGGGATCGAGTTGCAAAGCGCGTTCATAATCTTGAAGAGCGGCCGGATTATTGCCCAATGTCCCATTGACGAGGCCCCGGTGGTAGAAATCCGCAGCCCGCGTGGGCCGTATCTGAATGGCGCGGGTGAAAGACGCCAAAGCCTCGTCAAACCGCTCAAGATAGGCGAAGGTCAAGGCGCGTTCGGCATGATGGTCCGGATCCAGCGGGTCAAAACGCGAGGCGCCGGCAAAATCGGTCAGCGCCTTTTTAAACGAACCCTGCGTTCGATATATCTGACCCCGGATCGACAAAGCGTCCGTATGGCGCGGTTTATCACGCAAAATCGTATTCAAATCCGCCAGCGCCAAATCAAAGCGCTTCTGCAACCGGTAGACCTTGGCCCTTTGGAGCCGGGGCTTGGTTCGCGCCGGATGACGTTCACTGGCGAAATTCAAATCCTTTATGGCGTCCCGGTACTCGCCCGCCGCGGTCAGCGCTTCGGCGCGAAACAGGCGCGCGCGGTAAAAGTTGGGCCGGACTTTCAAGGCCTCGTCCAGATCATCCAGCGCCTCTTCCGTGCGGCCCAAATCGAGCAATCCCTTGCCCCGCAACGCCAGGGCTCTGATCTCGTCGCGTTCAAGCAACCGCCGGGAGTCAAGCGCCCGGGTTAACCGGGCGACGCCTTCCTTGGCGTTTCCCTTCTCGACCAATTCCATGCCGGCGGCGAGATCGGCGACCGGATCAGCTTCGGGCAAAGCGGCCGGCGCGCCTTTGGTTATAGGCGTCCCGGTCGCGGATTCCGTCTGCGGTTGAGTCAGCGCGGAGTCGGACAAGAACGTCTGCGCGGCCGTCCCTCCGGGTAGCGTAAGCGCGACGCAAAGCGCTAACGCCCCGGGCAATGAAAACCGGCCCGCGGCCTGGAAATTCCGGCCAGAGTCAATACGACAGTCCATATGGTTTTGTAGCCCCCGTCCCTTGCCGGGATCAAGGTTTCCTGCGCCTCTATGCGAGAGATGCAAAAACCGCCCCGACGGTGGACGCCCAGTCACCGGTCTGGGCTTGGCGATGGCATGTGACGTCGCGATACCAGCGGCTTTTCGCCCCGTCCGGCGTCCAACGCCACTCGGGCGCCTTGGGCAGGACAAGATGAACCGGTTTGCCCATGGCCCCAGCCAGATGCGCGACGGCTGTATCGCAAGCAATCACGGCGTCAAGTTCATGGATAAGCGCCGCCGTATCGGCAAAATCCGCGACTTGATCCATAACGTCGATCAGCTTCTCCGAAAGGCCAAGCGCGGCGATGTCCTTCCAGCCGCCCTCCTTTTGCAAAGAGACAAAGGAAATCCCCGTCATCTCGAACAATGGCAGAAACGGCGCCAGACCGGGACTTCGAAGATTATCTCTGGGATGATCTGGACTGCCCCGCCAAGCCAGACCGACGCGCTTGCCGGACGCCTCCCCGTTCAACAAATCCGCGAATCGGGCGTCCGCGCCTCCGGGCGCTCTCAAATAAGGCTCCAATTGCGACTCGCCCGTGCCGGCGCCCAAATGATAAGGGAGACTCATCATCGGCACGTACACATCGTGACGCGGCCAGTCATCAGCGAGGGAGACGACCTTGGCCGCCAAGCCCGCGGCTTCCATCAGCCGCACGAGGGTCTCGGGAACAGCGAGACACACCTCCCTCGCCATGAGGCGCAAATCCTTGACGTAGCGAACGAATTGCAGGGTGTCGCCCAGTCCCTGCTCATGAACCACCAGAACCCGTTTTCCCGAAATATCCTCATTGTCCCAGCGTGATGTATCGGGAAAGACGGCCCCCTCGGCGAAACGCCGTGTTCGAAGCCGTGACTCGAACGCCCGCCATCCCTCTTCAAAGTGTCCACCCGCCAGCAACGCCATGGCCCGGTTACGGGCTATTTCGGCGTCATCCGGCAGAATCGAAAGGGCCGCATCATAGCATTCCATGGCGCCTTCCAAGTCACCTGTTTCTTGCAGGGCGACACCCAGATTTCCCGCCACCGCCGCATATTCAGCCCCGCCTTCCGGAAGCGATCCCAACGCCATTCTGTAGACCCCGACGGCGCTTTCGATATCCAGGGTCTCGCGCAGAACATTTCCGAGATTGCAGGCCGTTTCCGCCATCGGAGGACCGGCCTTCAAGGCTCTCCGGTAATATGTCTCCGCCAGCCGCCAGTTTCGCTCCGCCTGAGCGGCCTCGCCCAGGGCGTGAAGCGAGGGAGCGAAGCCGGGGCGGAGGGCCACCGCCTTCTCGAACGCCTGAATGGAGTCCTTGGCGGAGGTTCCGCCAAGCCCCCTGAGCGCCAATCCCAGATTATGGTGCGCCTCGACCAAATCCGGCGCCAGTTCCAGCGCCAGACGCGCCTGCGCTCTCGCGCAGTCGTATTCCCCAAGCGCCGCCAGGCAACCCGCCAAGTCGGCATGGGCGTCCGCCTGACCGGGCGACAGGCTCAGCACTTTCCTGAACGCTTGAGCGGCGTCTTCGAACATGCCCCGCGCCTTCAGCACACGCGCCATATTGGCGTGATACATGGGCGCCTTTGGCGCTTGGCGAATGGCCTGTCTTATCAAGCTTTCCGCCTCGGCGTGGCGCGCGTCCTGAAAAGCCAGAACCCCCATCAAATGAAGCGCGTCGGCATGATTGGGATTGGCTTTCAGGATGCGGCGATAAAGAGCCTCCGCGCGAACCCGCCTTCCAGCCTGATGATGGCCGACCGCCTCTGCGAGCGTTTGATCGATCCCCCTATTCACGGAGTCCGGTCCCAGGATCGAAGGGCCCCGCCCAAGCGCCGCCAGGCTCCCTCGTCACCGGGAAAGCCCAGGCGCAAGTTCTCGGGCATGGCGGCGAACCGGCGAACCAATATGCGTTGAGCGATGAGATGGCCGAACAATGAGGGCGCGTGAGACGTTTTCGCGAAGGCGAACAAATCCGTGCCTCCCACGGGCTCGACACCAGCCGCGGCCAGCAAGATTTCCAGCCGCTTTCTGTCCGCGCTCAACCTTCGCCGGGCGCCCGCCTGCCAAGAGATATCCAAGAGCCCCTGAACCCCCAATCGGATCGCCGGACCCGCGACGGCCCAAGGACCCAAGGTTTCCCGGACACGCGCGGCGATTGACGGCGGAGCAGCGGCGAACCCCAACCGCACGCCGGCAAGACCGAAAAATTTTCCGAACGAACGCAACACGACCACGCGCCGCGCTTCCGTCAGATGGGGGACGATACTTAAAGCGGGCGATACGTCGGCAAAGGCCTCATCCACGATCAACCAGGCGTGCTCCGGCGCCCGGTTGAGCCAATCAAGCAAGGCGTCCGGACTAAAAGCCGTCCCATCCGGATTGTTGGGATTGACGAGGAGCAAGCTTGCATCCGGGGCCGGCAAAGCAGGCCCGGGAACTTCTTCCACTCTCACCCCGTTCGCCCGCCAGACATGGGCATGTTCATTGTATGTCGGACTCAGGATGCGTATCCCCTCTTCCGGCGCATGTGTTAATATTTCCGGCAGGCGTTGGATTAACGCCTGCGTCCCCGGCACCGCAGCCACCCAATCAGGTCCGGGCGCCCGATAAGCGCGGGCGGCGGCGCTCAGTAACTCCGCCATCGACTCCATTTCCGGCAGACGCCGCCAGTCGTCCGCCGCGAATGACGGCAGAGGATAGGGAATAGGATTAATTCCGGTGGAAAGGTCCAGCCACGTATCAGGTTCCGTGCCTGTCCGCGCGGCCCAGGCGCGCACGTTCCCGCCGTGGGACCCGCCTTGAGACTGTCCGATGGTTTCGCTAACAGACCTCGTTAGCATGTCTTCGCCGCCTCAGTCCTCTCTTGGATTTGGATCGGGGGACATGCAAAAGTCTCCTCCGCCCACCCTTATAGAGCAAAACACCATGCCAGCACCCCATGGTCTGCATGACCTTATCCAACAATGCGAACACATGAACCGAGCGTATGAAACTGCGGGCGCGCCATTACCCAGAAAACGCCCCGACGGATTTCGATCTTTGCTTAGAACCATTGTCGATCAACAGGTTTCCGTGCAAGCGGGAACTGCCATCTGGCGCAAGTTGGAAGGCCGGCTGGGCGTAATTTCACCACAAACCATCGCAAACGCCCAGGACGAGACCTTGCGCGCCGGGGGGTTGAGCCGGGCGAAGGCAAAATACGCGAAAGCTTTATCCGACGCAATTCTATCGGGCCGTCTGGCGCTGGATGAACTTCGAACCTTGCCCGACGGCGCGGTGATGGAAAAACTGACCGAGGTGAAAGGTATTGGCCGCTGGACCGCAGAAATCTACCTGATGTTCGCGCTTGATCGACCCGACATATTCCCCGTGGGAGATTTAGCGCTCATCGTCAGCACATCCCGCCTGATGAAATTGGAGGCGCGGCCCGATCAGAGGGAAATGGAGCGCATTGCCGAGGCCTGGCGGCCATGGCGCAGCACGGCCGCCTTGATGCTCTGGCATTACTATCGCTTCACCGGCGGCGCCGGCGCCCCCGGCGAGGAGCGTTGGGCGGGATCGTCATCCACCCCCCGCCCCGCCGGGGGGTAACGCTTGCGCCGCCCCGCGCCGCCAGACCCCATGCCCGGGATGGTCGGGCAGTGCGGGGTGTAGGACGCGCACGATTTCATCGCGTGACAGGAGCCATTTCGCCACGGCAAGGCTATTTTCTCCGTGGCGGTCAAGCCTGAGTCCCAAGGTGCGCATCCCGCGCAAACAGGCGTAGGCATCATCCGGAGATAGTGTTTGCCCGGAAATGTGAACATGTTTGCGCAAGGTTTGACATGCAGGGCCGCAGGCTGTGGCTGCCCCCATCATTAAATCGGCGTGCCCGCCGAGATATTTCGTGCCAGCTATTACAGAAACGTCACAGCCAAGTTCCAGCGGGCGGTAAAGCCAACCGGACCCATACCCATATGCATTGTCGGCAATCACCGTCAATCCGTAGGTATGCGCGTTCTCACATAATGCCGGCAGATCCATGGTCTCATAGGTCTGCGAAGCAGGAGACTCCATGACCATGGCTTTCGTTTTATCCGTGACGAGGGACTCTAGGTTCGTCGCATCCCATGGAAAATAATCTATCTGGACGCCATGTCGGCGGAGTTCTCCTTCACAGTACTTCCGCATGGCCGGGAACACCGTATCGACAACCAGCAGGCGGTCTCCAGCATCTAAAAATGCCAAGACCGTAGAGGCCAAAGCTGCGAGAGCCGTTGGAAACAGGAAACACGCCTCACCTCCTTCTAGATCACTGATTGCTTCGGCCAGAACGTGGGCGGTGGTCGCGCCGCGCCGGCCATAGGAAAGAATGTTGTCGTGCAACGCCCGTTGATGTCTGGTTTCTTGAAATTCCGAAACCGTATCATGCAAAATTGTGGAGGCGCGAACGATGGGGGGATTCGCCGGGCCGGGACTTGTGGCTCAACCGTAGTGCGTCAGTTTCGTTTCTCGGCGCATTTCCGCTCTCTTTCGCGCAGGCGATGGCGTGTCATCGGGGCCGACCTTGTGTAAATGCAGCCGACCCTGGGACAGCCAATGCCGCTCCGATTGCGCGAAACCCGGCTCGGCCTGGTCAGACTTGATTGAATTGACGTTGGCCACAGAACCGTGCGCCGATTGTGCAATAGCAACCAAACCTTCCATGCCGCAGTTGCCGCCCTTGGCGCATGTCCGCGCACCAGGCGGGTTTGAAATCACCTGAGCCAGAAGACCGGCCATGGGGAAATAAGTTCCGCCGGCTGCCCGGCAGCAAAAATCGCCGCTCCCAAAGTTGCGGCAAGAAATGTTGTTTTCGATTTCATCGGGGTTTCCTCCCATCTGTGTGAATGCTGATTTCTCAGCGGGTGATAATTAGAAACCTAGGGCTCCCGATGCTCGGGCTGGCTCAGGGCCATCCTTGTATAGGAGCTCTGATCTTTGAGTTCTGCCATAGCCGACGGATCATTCGGTTCCGGCGGGGTCAACGCGCCACGTTCTTGATCGTCCAGTTGAGCTAGCAATCCTGTTTCCCATTCAAGATAACGCCGAGCCGCATCCAAATTGCCGTCATGGCGATCATGTACGAAGAAGAGAAAATCTATGCAGTCCTGATCTTTGGGGATGTCCGGGGTCTGCTCGACTTCAAATCCCGCCTGCTTCCAAATCGCGGGCGAACCCTCAAACCATGTCAGGCTGGAACACCCTTTCTCTCGAAGCTCAGTGACAACGCCGACGATTAGTGAACGTTCCCGACCGGTAATGACGATGGGACGGTCGAGGCGGCAATCGAGGTGGCTTGCTCGTGAGCGCGTTACCCAGACTGCTCCACACGCATGACCGCTGCGATAATCCGGGCTGCGGGAAACATCGACCAATAACGCTCCGCCGACGACCTTCCCATACGCCTCTTCTGGGTAAATCGCAGGTGCATCGACAACGATATTGCTACTGCCGCCGGGGACTTCCGATGGCGTTGCCTGCGACACGTCGATGTCGAGAATGCTGACATCATGTCCCATGCCGCGCAGCCACATAGCTGTTGTGGCGGCACGCAATCCTGTATCGTCACACAACACAATTCGTGCATTACGAACAGCCAAATACTCATCAGTCGCCTGCACCAATTGCCCGCCCGGCGCGTGGCGGGCGTCTGGCCAATGGCTCACCAGGAATTCAGCTTCCGTGCGGACATCGAAAATGTAGGTCGTCCGCTCTGGGTCTTCCTTCCACGTGTTGAGCATTTCTGGGGAGATGCGTCGCAACGCCAATCTCTCGATCAGGTTATCGGCGGTTTTAGCCGCTTGGAAACGGGCTTTGGAATCGACCGAAGGCAATGGGTCTGATTGCGCACCATGGTTTAGGTCGAAACCAGCCAAGCTCCATCCTTGGGTTCCGTTCTGAAGCGCCAGAACAGGATTGGGGAATCCGCATTGGCGTAATGATTCAGCACCGATGACTGAGCGGGTGCGCCCCGCGCAATTGATGACGATTACCGTATCCTCGGTGACCGCAAGCGAGGGAATCCGATAGGCAAGTTCCGCATTGGGACAGGAGCGCGCGGATGGAATGGACATCTTGAAGTACTCATGCTCAGGTCGTCCATCCAAGACCAGTGTTGGCTCATCCCGATCCATTCTCTGCCTCAGTTCTTCTGCCGAGAGAGAAGGTGTCCGGCATTCACGCTCTACCAGTTCGCCGAATGTCTTCGACGGAATGTTGACCCCTTTGTAGAGGGTATAACCGGCTGCGGCCCAGTCCGGTGCGCCGCCTTCCAACATCATGACGTCCGTGTACCCAAGTTTCTGGAGTGCTCGCGCGGCTTTCTCGCTAACGCCGTCGCCGTCATCCATTACAACAACGGTTGTGTCTTTTCTTGGCACAAGCCTGGGCGCCTCATTTTCGATGGTGCTATAACCGGCATGGACGGAGAAAAACGGGTGCCCCTCGCCATATTGGCCGTGTTCACGCACGTCCAGGAAAGCAATTTCGGCGCCGGCCGTAAGGCGGGGCTTTAAAGCACTTGATGAAATCGTCTTCATTTATGCGAGCCCGATACTTTTTACGCCGATATCCATGATCTTGTACGTGCCGGAAGCAATATCGAACTGCTTTCGGTGCGTGAGCGTCTCTAGAGGCTGCCCATACAGATGGAGATGTCGAATAGCCTCGGTCCCACGGGTCTCGACCGAATGGATATCGTCAGGCATAAGCGCAACAGCCGTCCCCGGCGCCACTTCTATGACTTCGCGTTCTCTCAACCGTGCGGCGCTTGGAACCGACCCGTCATCAACGCGGTCGTACAGGGTGTTGTATTCGACCCCAGAGACAGCCGCGACACAGGCCCAGGTCGTATGATTGTGGGGAAAGATTTGCTTTCCTGGGCGCATCACATTGAAATAAAGCGCAAGGCCGTCGTCATCAGCGTTGGAGACTCTGTAGCGATTATGGAGATGTTCATTGCCGGGCGTAGGGAAGTCGTCTTGCGACCAAAGCTCTTCGCGCGCCGCCACGGCTTCCAACTCTGCACGAATTGTGGCTAGAGCTTCGCGGTTTAAGGAATCCATATCCAACACCGCTCTCGCACGAGCGATCAGATCATTGACGGCGCTTTTTCTGGTTTCCACCAGGGCGTTTGACACTTGTTTCTCCTTTGATATTAACGGCGCTAAAGACCAGTCCAAGGGCCTGATCCGATGAAATCGTGGCGGAGATTAGGTCAGCCTTATAATTCATGTAAAATTAATTTTTATTAATAAAATATTAGAATATCTTATATAAATGATGATTACCGATCTTGATCTGGCGCAACTGCGGACACTCCTGGCAGTGATTGAAGAGGGTACGTTCGCGGCTGCCGCCGAAAAGGTTGGCTGCACCCAGTCGGCGGTTACGCAACAATTGCAGAAGCTTGAAATAACGGTCGGAAAGCCATTGTTCCGGGCAAATGGCCGCAAGCGTGAATTGACTCCCGCCGGGTGGACGCTTGCCCGTTATGCTCATGAGATTTTATCGATTTCACGCCATGCCTTGTCTGCGGTTGAAGAAACAATGTCGGGTGAGGTTCTTCGGGTTGGCGTCCCCCGCGAACTCACCGATGCCGTGATGGCAAGGGTGCTTCGTCAATTCTCGCAAACTTGGCCAGATATCCGCGTCATTCTGCATGTGAACCGTAGTCCCGAGCTCATGACGATGCTGGAAGAAAACCGGCTCGAAGTCGCCATTTCCACCCGCCATCGCGCACACCTTGCTAGCGAGGCTGTATGCACGCTCCAGCCGGTGTGGCTCGCTGCGTCAAGTTTCGGCTGGACGCCACAGAATCCTCTCCCGCTGGTCTTGACCGATGAGCCAAGTCTCTATCGCCGCATCACTTTGGAAGTCCTTGATAGGTACAGCATCCCATATTTTGAGCGCTTCACATCACCCTCACTAAGCGGTCTTCGTCCAGCAATATTGGCAGGTCTTGGTGTTACCGCCCGCCCGGCAACATCATTTAGCTCCGAACTGAAAGAGCTGGGTGAGGACAATGGTTTGCCCCCCTTGCCGAAAGTTCCCTACTATGGCTACATGAGGCGGACACCAGCACGAGAGCACGTGAGTGATTTCTTGAAGATCCTCAGCATCGTTAGTGATACGGCGCTCCAGGAATAGACCCCGTGAGATGACAGGTCTGGGTCAAAAGCTGACCATCCCACGTTAGAATTTTTACGACCTTTAATCGCAACACTGAGGAAATTATATATTTAAGCCCGCAAATTCGTTCGCCGCACCCTCTCCAAGGGCCGCTTTGACCAGAGGAACGCCGACCGAGTAGAAAAGGGCCCGTTCATGTCCTTCATATCCTTGATCATAGAGGCCGCGCATTGCGATGAACTCGCCGTGACGAACATGGCCGTTTGGCCCCAGCACCTTTGCGCCGTATTCGTTACAGAAAACCAAATGCCCCAGCCTGAGGCAGTCGGATTTTCCACACAATGACATAACAACGCATTTGTCCGGCAGTTTCTTGCCAAGCTGGATTTCCATCATCGCCCGGCGCGCCGGCCCGCCCGCGGTCTCTTCGTCAACCTGGTTCTTCAGGCCGGTTCTCCAGGCTGGTTCTCCAGGCCGGCTCTTCAGGTTCGCCGCCCGCCGGGGCTTCTCCAACAGCGCCTCGGCGCCGCCTTGTTCAACCGCGCCGCGGCGGCGCTAAAACGTGTCCCTGGACAATCCCGTCACCGGACAGGCCTTGGACACCACACACTGGAGCGTAAAGGTAGCGGCAACCCTGGACAATCCCGTCACCGGACAGGCCTTGGACACGTTGCCCAATTCCCCGGCCACGTTCAGAAGTCCAACTTTGTGACGGATGATTTTTTGATTACGCCCGTACATTAAGGGTCACTTCTTTCATGGGTTTCATGGGTTTGATGGTGTGGTTAAGCGCCGCTGTCAAAACCGGTAACCCTCTATCAAAACCGGCGACCCCCGCCCCTTTCAAAAAGCGGTGAGAGCGGCGTCAGATCAAGTCTGAAATACTACACCTTAGTTAACCGGACTGCGAAGGTCCCGCGCCCCCGCTTTGTCATTCTCGCGAAGGCGGGAATCCAGAACTGCCTTTGCCGCTCGATCACTGGCGATCAGCGTCCGTAAACCCGCTTTTTAATGATCGATTGATACGAGTTGTCTTCAGCAAGCCGCATCTGCTCATTCAGCCCGCCTAACAGCTTACGAAGGCGTTTCAGTTCCGGGCTGTTGTTGTTCAGACGTTCCAATGCAACAAGGTTCCGTGCGTTAATTTTAGACGCCCTGAAAATATTTTTCTTTCAGAAACAGAAATCGTCATCTGAAAATAGTGTTATATTTTAAGAATATTTATCTTTTTTATTTTTACAATGATCGCGTACTTGATTGATCCAATTTTCATACCAGTACCATTGCCCGTCGGATAGCTGCACGCCATATGATTTTTTAGGGTCTTTCGCATTTCGCTCTTTCCACAAAAGTGTGTGATCGCGCATCGAAAATGAAGGGTGTCCTTCCTTCTTCATCAGATCGACAATCTGCTTTGGCTTCCACTTATTCTTTTCCGCTTCTTTCAACAGAACCCGGTTTACGGTTTGTGCTTCTTCGCTATCAGCCGGCACGACGTTGATAACGGCGTCGGACTTCGACTTACGGTTTGATGTTTTTTGAACGAGATGAAAGCGGACAGCATAGCGTTCATCGTTATAGGCTGCTTCATCCATGCCATTTTCAAACTTTGTTTGAGCCATTGTTATGTTATCGGGCGCATCGGTGAGGGTCGCCATTTGCTTTTGCTGTTCCGCATTGACGCCAGCGAATTGAAGCGCAAAGGAAAGCTCTTTATCCAGCCCTGATTGATTGCCGAAAAGCTGTTTGACGTATGTGTTGAAGTTGAGACAGCAAGCTTGAAACTTCGCGCTAAAACTATTGTCGATACGAGATGTCATGCGATGCTCGATCTCGTGCCGGATAGTGATAAGAAAATTGAGGTTGGCTTTCGTCGCATCGTCTAACGGACATTTTTTGGATTTGAGGCATTTAGCCAATTCCCAATACCTCTCCGCGCCTTCCTTTGTTCTGGCGACTTTGTTCCGTCCGTTTTCTCTTGTGTGGTGGCGATAATCGACGCCTTCTTTTTTGTAAAAAGCATGGAGCAGGTACGTCCAAGCGATAACGGCTGAAACAATAAAAAGCTCAGACCTAAAAAATGACTTTGGGTTGTTGAAGGTTTGGACAGCCTGAAGCATGGCCTCGCGCGACTTGATTAGAAGCTCATCGCCATAAAGATGCAGACCAGTCCCCCAATCGATAAGCGGATAGGTGTCCAAAAAGTCTTGTAGTCGTTTTTTGGGTGCGGCTTCCACCTGCTCAAAGCGTGCGCCAGCACGTATCTCAGCAATTAGACGATGATTTACGGTGCGATTGGGGCGCGTGAAATAGGCCAGGACGCCTTGGTCGTTCTTGTCGGTGTCGCGTTGAAACGCCTTTACCAACGCAACTTCCCATGTGTCTAATGTATTGTTGCGGGAGCGTTTCGCCACTTATAAATTCTACCCATACAAGAAAACAATTACAACTGACCTATATCAGAAATTGTTCACCTGAGGTGCTTTGAGTTATTTGCCTCGCGCGCCGCGCCTAAAATGACCTCTCCCTCATGTCTTATGGGCATGTCCCGCAGGCGCGATGGCAAGAGCAAAATTCGTTCCGGCCAAACCGGGCCAGTATTTTGCCCTCTCTCTGTCTGTTTTTCCGCGTCATGCGGTTGTTGGAACGGGAAACGCCCCCGCCGAAGGCCGGTTCGCGCCGGACATCGTAAGTGATCGGGCGCGCGCTGAATTCGATAAGGATTTCAAGTTCCCCGGCGTGATGGAAATTTTCATGAGGTTTGCGCCTCTAAACCAGGCCGGCGGCGCCCAGGACGGCGCCGGCGCCGACCAGAACGTGAATGGGAACCCGGCCCGTGAGCAGCAGGCCGAGGGATGCGGCGGCGGCTGCTGCTGCTGGCCAATTGACGCCCGTGCTGGTGATCAGCGCCGCGCCGCCCAGGAAAACCGCCAGGTTAAGGATCACGCCGACGACGGCGGCGGTGATCCCGGCAAGCGCATGGCGGGCGCGCTCGTTCCTTTGCGCCGCGTCCACGTAGGGGGCGCCCAGAATGATGAACATGAAACAGGGAAGATAGGTGACGTAGGTGACCAGCAATCCGCACAGGACGCCAGCCGCGGCGGGCGATAAACCCGAGGCTTCCGCGCCGTTCCATCCAGCGAAATAACCCACGTAAGTGGTCACCAGGATCAGGGGACCGGGCGAGGTTTCGGCCAAGGCTAATCCGTTCAGCATGTCCTCCGGCGCGATCCAGTTCGCGGCGACGCCGGCCTCCGCGATATAGGGCAGCACCGCATAGGCTCCGCCAAAAGTGACGAAGGCGGCCGTTGTGAACAGCCGCGCCACGTCCTGGAACGGATCGGGACCCGCCCAGGCGATCAAGAGGCCGACAGGAATGACCCAGAGGGCCGCGAAGACGCCGGCGATCAGCATCAGGCGCCGCCAGGGATTGGCGGGGGGCCGGGCGCGCCCGGCCGAATCATCCCCGGCCTCGCCATGGCCGCCGCCCGGGCCAAAGGCCGGGATCAGCGCGCCCAGAACGCCCGCCGCCAGAATGATCAAGGGAAAGGGCGGTTTCAGGAAATACAGGCATGCGAAGGACGCGGCCGCCAGCGCGGCCGCCGGAGCTGATCGACAGATTTTCCCGCCGATGCGCCAGACGGCAAAGACAATAATGCCGACGACGCAGGGCTTGACGCCGTTGAACACCTTGATCACCCACGTGTTATCGCCGTGAGCGGCGGCGATCCAGGCAAGGACGAGCATGATCAAGGCACCCGGCAGAAAAAACGCGGCGCCCGCCACGAGCGCGCCTTTCAGGCCATGCATTCGCCAGCCGATATAGGCCGCCAATTGCTGGGCTTCCGGGCCGGGCAGCATCATGCAGTAGTTGAGGCCGCGCAAAAACGCCTGTTGGCCGATCCACTTGTTCCGGTCAACGCAATCCGCTTGCATGATGGCGATTTGACCGGCCGGCCCGCCGAAGGAGATAAACCCCAGTTTCAACCAGTAACGGGCCGCTTCCGCGAACGGCGCGCGGACTGGAGATTGAGGCGAACTTTCGAGGATTTCCGGTGTTTCAGGCATAACTTCGCCAATCACGCCGCTCCTTCTTTTCCGGGCGCTCTCTTGGGCGCTGACGCCGGAGAGAGACCGCCAGCCGGGGCGGAACTTGGACGGCGTGGAACATCTGAAACGCTTTTACCGCCGCCCTTGAAGGTCCGGGCGTCTTTCGTTTCCTTGAAAACCGGCGTCACGGCTTCGGGGATCAGTCATGCTTAACATTGATATAGCCACGTTCGATGGCGCGGGTCAGTTCATCGAAGCCGTGCCGCGCTTCCTCGTAAACCGTTCGGTATGCGCGGACACGGGCGACGGCCTGATCCGGAGGCGGCGTGTCGCTGGTGTCCTTGGCCAGCGCGAAAACCGCCTCCATATAGCGTCCGCGCAACCGGGCGACGGCGCGGGCGAAGGTCATGACGACCTCATCATCGACCTCAGGCAGGCATGACGCCAGAATCTCAAGATTGGCCGCGCGGATCAGGGTTTCGGTCTTTGCGAGGAAATGACGAATTTGGCGCTCATCGGCTTCAAAGGAACTCATTTCATTTCCCCTCCTGGACGCTTGTCGGGACGTATCGAGTCCGCCGGGGCGTGGCGGCCCCGCGCGCATTATACGCCTCCGGACCGCCAATGTCTTGAGCGGAAACGCCATTGTAATGGTTCAGGCGGTTTGAGACTACGGCTTGGCTTCGATTACGCCGCCCGGCGGGCCGCCTGGCTGGATTCCCGCCTTCGCGGGGATAACGGAATAAGAGCGCCGGAATGACAAAACAGGAGCGCGGGAACGGCAAAACGGGGACCGCAGCCTCGCCCTGGCAAAGCGTATCGCATGTATCCGAACTTGAACGCGTCGCGCGGCGAAACCAGCCATGCGGCGGCGGCGCGTCAGTCGGTTGGATGAGGACCGTCCAGTGGATGCTCTCCCGATTGACCGCGTTTGTCAATTTTGAAGGTGCTCATGATTTCGATCCCCGCTGGAAGCCTGATTTCACCAATACCGTCAAAAAACCTGTCAAACGTATCCGGGCATGGGTTATCATCCAGTTAACTTACGGCGATTTTGTGAATCTGTTCCGGTATCGGCCTTTCCCCTTTCCAAGAGCGGCCGGAAATCATGGGCTTTCATGATTTAGCGGCGCCGCTGAAAGATGCTCAGGAAAAATCCATCCGTCGCCGTTTTCGCGGGGCTTAAACGCATACGGGCCGCGAGGCCCGCCGGCCGGGCGCCGCCGATCACCGAGTCCCAGACGTCTCCAACGGATAATTCCTCAAAGTCTGGAAACGCGGCCTGGAACCAATCGGCCTGAGCTTCATTCTCTTCCACGAACAGGGAGCAAGTCGCGTAAATCAATCTGCCCCCGGGGGCGGCCAGGGGGGCGGCTTCCGTCAAAATTCGCCGCTGCTTCTCGACCAGTTCCGTAATGTCTTGCGGACCGATACGCCATTTTGCCTCCGGGTCACGGCGCCAGGCGCCGCTGCCGGAGCATGGCGCATCCACCAAAACCCGGTCCGCCTGCTCACGATGATCCGCGACCCACGGATCATTCTTGGCCGCGACAACCTGCCTTATGACCGCGCCAAGACCCGCCCGCTTGAGCCGCCGGTCCATCCGGTTCAACCGATAGCCGGACACATCGCAAGCGATCAACCGCCCCTTGAGGCGTCCGTCCGCCCACATTTCGGCGCCTAGGGCCAAGGTTTTGCCGCCGGCGCCGGCGCAGAAATCCACCACCGTCTCACCGGGTCTGGCGTCGGACAACAACGCCAGCAACTGCGACCCCTCATCCTGCACATCGAACCAACCCTGTTTGAAGGGCGCGGCGGCGCCCAAACGTGCTTTGCCCTCAACACGAAGGCCGCGGGGCGACAACGGCGTGGACCGCGCCTCGACGCCGGCGGCCGCCAAATCGCTCTGAACCCGCTCCCGGGTCGCTTTGACCACATTCACGCGCAGATCAAGCGGGGCCGTTTGGTTGAGCGCCGCCATTTCCGTCTCGAAGTCGTCACCCCAAAGGGCGCGCAGCGGCGCTTCCAGCCAGTCCGGCGCTTCTTGACGAACATGAACAGGCATGTCCCCATGCATGGGCGGGCGGGCGTAAAGCGCGTTCAGCAGACCTTCCTCCACGCCGGTTAGGGCGGCTGGGCAATGGCGGTTTCCCGAAAACATCATGGCGACCGTGTCCGGATCGCGACGTTCGTGAATCGCCAGATGGCTTAGCACCCGGGATCGCGGCGATGCGTCAACGGCGAGCCCGGTTCGCCCTATCCACCAGTCCAACCGGGCCCGGCGGCGCAGTACGTCATAGACCCGGCCCGTGACGTCGCGCCGGTCACCGGAACCCGCGTAACGGCGCTTGCGGAAGTAATTCTCCAGCGTCGAAGCCACACTGGTCTCGGCTTTGGCGATGATCTCAAGAAGCTCGATGGTCGCCTGGACACGCGCACCCGGCGTCATTCACGGTTCTCCCTTTCCGACTGACGACACGCCCGGGACAGGCTTTCAAACTGAATCACTGCGCGTTACAGGTTCAACACTCCCCTGATCTCCCCTGTTTGGGCGATCAGAATATGGGGACGGAACCTTACGCGCCATCCCATGCGCGTGGCGTCTCTCGCGTCTCTCGCCATCCTTTCTCCTGAACGTGCCTCCAAACCTTCCTCATCACGGCCGGAAGCGCATGATTCCTGAACTCGCCGGGCGCTGTCCAAAGACCCAACTCCCCGCCGGGCCGGCGGCAACGGCCCCGCCAAACTGAAAGCTCCAGATGGAAGTGGGTGAAAGTGTGGCGGATAACCCCGGGAAGCGCGCGCCAATTGGCCTCCACCGCCGACATTTGCGCCCCCACGTCCTCATCTCCATCCGTCCAGCCGCTGGACGGAAACTCCATCATGCCGCCCAGCAGCCCGGTCTCCGCCCGGCGGCGCAGCAGAACACGGCTGTTTGCGTCCTCCAACCACCAGACGGCGCCTATCCGCGTCGGTTTCGGCTTCTTTGGCGCCTTGACCGGGAATCGCTCCGCGTCCCCCGTCAGAACGGCCTGACAGGCGCTTCGGAACGGACACACCGGACACTTCGGTTTCCTTGGCGTGCAGACCGTCGCGCCCAGATCCATCATCGCTTGAGCGAAGTCGCCGGGGCGCTCCGGCGGGACAAGCCTCCCGGTCCTCGCTTTCACCTCGGTCTTCACCCTTGACGGCGGCGTTTCCAGACGAAAAAGCCGGGTCGTCACCCGCTCGATGTTGCCGTCAACGGGGGCGGCCGGCTGGTTGAAGGCGATCGCCGCAATGGCTGCGGCCGTGTAGGCGCCCACGCCGGGAAGCGTCAGCAGCTCTTTTTCCGTTTCCGGAAACCGGCCGCCAAATTCGAAGGCCACGACGCCGGCGCATTTGTGAAGGTTTCGGGCCCGCGCGTAGTAACCCAGTCCGGCCCACGCCGTCAACACCGCATCCAAATCCGCCGCCGCCAGGTTTTCGACCCTTGGCCACCGTTGCTTGAAGGTTTCAAAATAGCTTCCAACGGTCCCGGCCGTGGTTTGCTGCAACATGATTTCCGACAGCCAGACGTGGTAGGGGTCGGGGGTTTCACCCGGGCCTGCCCGCCAAGGAAGTTCCCGCCGGTTATGGTCATACCAGTCCAATAGAGCGTCGGCGGTCGGGCTGTCGGGCATCGGGAAAACCATCATATTCGAACCAGGGCCGCCGCTTTCTATTGCGGCGGCGACGCCTGGTTCCTAGCATGACGGCCGCTTATCCAAAACCCCGGCGAACACGATATGGCCGATACGGACTCCTCCACGAAGCAAACGCCACAGGCTATCCCGCCGAAACGCAAGAATCGCATGACCGCGCTGGGCGCCAGTCTGGCCGGCCTGACGACACGGGCTTTTGGGCGCCGCGGCTTCGCCCAGGGGGCGGTGGTCAGAGACTGGGCGGTGATCGCGGGCCCCTTGATCGCGGATAACAGTGTTCCGGAACGTATCCTTTATCCTCGCGGCGCCAAGGCGGGCGGAACGCTGTGTTTGCGGGTGGGAAATCCGGGCCTGGCGTTAGAGTTGCAACATCTGGAACCGATGGTGATTGAGCGCATAAACGGCTATTTCGGCTATAACGCGGTTGAGAAAATCAGCATCGTCCAGGCGCTTCTGCCCGTTCCGCCAGAGCGGGGCAAGTCACGGCCTCCGCTTGGCCCGGCCGGGGAAAACGCCCTTAAGGCCGATATCGCCGCGGTGGACGATCCGGACCTGCGCGCGGCTCTCGAACGGTTGGGACGCGCGATCCGAACCCGTCCTTCACGGAAAACCGGAAACACGGATTCGTGAACAAGCCGCCCCGACCTCGACTCAGCCTCGGATTACGTCATATTAAGCCGCTACATCTCGGCCATTGATCGATTAATGAGGAGACGCCGAATGACCAACCAACGCTCAGACGCGCCCGGCCTGTTCGCCGAACCGGGCCCGGCTGCTCGATTCACACGCCGAAACATGATGGCCGGCGCGGCCGCCTCGGGCGCCGCCCTGCTGCTGCCTGGCGCCGTCAAGGCGCAGGCGCTGCCGCCCTTGGACGTCATGATGTCGGACCGCAGCCTCGGCAGAGACGACGCCCCAGTCACAGTGATTGAATTCGCGTCGCTAGCCTGCTCGCATTGCGCGCAGTTCCACAACAACGTCTTCAAGGACCTGAAGAAGAAATATATCGATACGGGCAAGGTACGGTTCATCTATCGCGACTTCCCGACCAGCCCGCCGCAGGTTTCCATCGGCGCCGCCATGATTGCCCGCTGCGCGCCCGCCACGCGTTACTTCGGCATGTTGGAAATTTTCTATCACGACCAGAGCGGCTGGTTCAGCTCGCGAAACCTGTTGCAGGCCCTGACCGCTTCCGCGCGCAAGGGCGGCGTTTCATCCGAAACCGTTCAGGAATGCCTGCGTCAGGAACCGCTGCTCAAAAGTATTACGGAAAAAGCCGAGGAGTGGAGCCAGAAATTTGGCGTCCGCGGCACGCCGTCCTTCGTCATCAACGGCGAACCGCACCGAGGCGGCTCGGATTTGGCCAGCCTCTCCAAGGCGATTGACGCCGCGCTGAATTAAACACATGTAAATCACTCGGACGGCCCGTTCTTCCTGTATTTCGCCCGGAGCGCGGACCGCTTTCGTTTGAAGTTTCCCACAGCTTTTGCGTGAAGGAAGCGTGAATCCGCGTGGACTCTCGTCTTGAACCGATTCTATAGTCTCAATATATAGTATTTCAGGCCCGTATTGGCCCATATATATCGCTGATATCGCCCTAATTCAGTGTGCGAAACAGGGGGTGGAGCGCTGGTGCTTCGGTTTCAGAAACTGCGCCTGACTGGTTTCAAGTCCTTCGTGGACTCGACGGAACTGCGCATCAACGATGGGCTGACGGGCGTCGTCGGCCCCAACGGCTGCGGCAAGTCGAACCTTGTCGAAGCGCTGAGGTGGGTGATGGGCGAAACGTCGGCCAAGCAAATGCGCGGTTCCGAGATGGAGGACGTCATCTTCGCCGGCACCCGCGAGCGGCCCGGCCGAAACATCGCCGAAGTGGTGTTGACCCTCGACAACAAGGAACGTCAAGCGCCCGCCCAATTCAATGACGCGGACGAGTTGGAGGTTTCGCGGAAGATTGAGCGCGACAAGGGCTCCACCTATCGCGTCAATGGCAGGGAAGTCCGCGCCCGCGACGTTCAGTTGCTGTTCGCGGATCAATCCACCGGCGCCCGGTCAACCGCCATGGTCAGCCAGGGCCGCGTCGGAGCGGTGATCAACGCGAAACCGGCCCAACGGCGATTGCTGTTGGAAGAAGCGGCCGGAATCACCGGGCTGCACTCCCGCCGGCACGAGGCGGAGTTGCGCCTGCGGGGAGCGGAGACCAACCTGGAGCGGCTGGACGACATTCTGGGCGCCCTGGAAGTCCAGATGAACTCCCTGAGGAAGCAGGCCCGTCAAGCGTCGCGTTACCGGAACCTGTCGGACCATATCCGCACAGCGGAAGCGGCCCTGTTCCATCTGCGCTGGGTGGCGGCGGAAGAAACTCGCTCGAAAGCGCGGGCGGCGCTAAAACAGGCCACGGAAGAAGTGAACCGTTCGGCGCGCCTGGCGGCGGAAGCTTCCACCTTGCAGGCGGCCGCCTCGGCGGGTTTGCCTGAACTCCGCGATGCGGAAACTGGCGCGGCGGCGGAATTGCAGCGCCTAAACCTGGCGCGCGAGAGCCTAGACGCGGAAGAAGCGCGGCTGGCCGGCGTCAAACGGGACCGCGAACAACGCATTCAAGAAGCGGACCGGGACATGACGCGCGAAACCGCGCTGCTGTCGGACGCGGACGCCGCCATCGAGCGGTTGGGCGGCGAACGGGCGGAACTGCAAGCCCATCGCGACAAGGAAAAGGACGCCTTGAAGGCCGCGGAAGCGGCGCTTCGAGCGGCCGCTGACGCCGTGAGCGAACTGGACCGGGATGTCAGCCGCTTGACGGAAGAAGCCGCCTCCGGCGCGGCGCGGCAGGGTTCCTTGGAGCGCCGAGTCGGCGACCTCTCGGGCCGCCTCGAGCGCTTGAACGCCCATCGTGAACGGACGGAGGCGGAGCGCGCCCAACTGGAAAACCGGTCGGCTGACCTGGTGGAACTCGCCGAAGCCGAAAAAGCGGCGGAAGAAACCGCCGCCCACTTGGAAGCCGCCCGGTCGGCGCGCGCGGATGCGGAAACGGTCCGGGTGGACGCCGTGGAGACCGGGGAGGCCGCCGTTCAAGCCGAACGCGAAGCCCGAAACGCCCTAACCGCCCTTGAGGCGGAAACCGGGGCGCTCCGTGGCCTTTTATCCGTCGATGACGGCTGTGGATGGAAACCTGTGCTGGAAGATATCACCGCCGATCCGGGTTTTGAGGAAGCCCTGGGCGTGGCGCTGGGCGACGACCTGAATGTTCCGGCGGATGATGAGGCGCCCGTTCACTGGCGCTCTCTGCCACCCCTGAGCGCGCCGCCGTCCCTGCCCGCCGGGGTGACCGCGCTCGGCGAAGCCGTCCGCGCGCCGGAGCCGCTCCGCCGCCGTTTGTCCCTGGTGGGTGTTTGTGCGGACGCGGAGACTGCGGCGAACCTCCAAGCCAGCCTGAAATCCGGCCAACGCCTCGTGACCCGGGACGGCGGTTTGTGGCGCTGGGACGGATTAACCGTTCACGAAGGGGCGGAGACGGCGGCCGCCAAACGCCTCGCCCAAAAGAACAAGCTGGCGGACTTGGAAGAACTGCTGGCTGAGAAGTCCAAAGCCTACGCGGCTGTGAGGGAAAAGGCGGAAGCCGCTCAGACCAAGGCCCGCAGCGCCCGCCAGGATGAGGAAGCGGCACGCTCGGCGTTGCGTGAGGCCGACGCCGCCTTCAACCGCGCCCGCGATCATTTGTCGCGAACCAAGGACAAGGCCCAGACCGCGCGCGCGCGGCTCGGCGCCCTGACAGGGCAGGCGGAGCGGCTGAACGCGGAGATTTCGGAGACCGGCGCTCAATTGACCGAAGCCAGAACCGAGTTCGGCGCGCTGCCCGATATGGCGAGGAAGCGCGAGGAACTGGTGTTTCGCCGCGCCGTCCTCTCGGAAAAGCGCTCAGACGAAGCCGCCGCCCAAAGCCGCCATGCGGCGCTGGAACGGGACGCCAAAGCCCGGTTGGAACGCCTGGACGCCATCGGCCGGGAACGTGCGTCCTGGGAATCCCGGAAATCCGACGCGCGCGAACAGCAGGCCGCCCTCGCCGCGCGCCGCGCGCGGCTGGTCGAGGAATTGGACGCGCTGGAGGCCAAACCGGCCGAAATCGCCGGGAAACGGTCCAAGCTGTTGTCCGCCATTGAAACGTCAGAGCAAAAGCGCAAAGGCTTGGCCGATAAGCTGGCGGACGCCGAGGGCGCGCTCCGCGGCGCGGACCAAGCCCTGCGGACGGCGGAAGCCCGGCTGGCTCAAGCCCGGGAACAACGTGTCCGGGCGGAGGGCGCCGTTGAGCAAGCGGACCAAGCAGTCGGTACAGTGACGGAACGGGTGCGTGAGCGCCTTCAACTCCAACCCGAAGGGCTGTTCGCCGCAGCGGAATTGAGAGAAGACGCGCCGCTGCCTGAATTGCGCGACACGGAGCGGAAAGTGGAGCGTCTGAACCGCGAACGTGACACCATGGGACCGGTGAATCTTCGGGCGGACGAGGAAATGCGCGAACTCGCCGAACAGATGGAAAGCCTGGATGCCGAGAAAGCGGATCTGATCGCCGCCATCTCCCGCCTTCGTCAGGGGATATCGGAAATCAACCGCGAGGGACGCGCCCGCCTGCTGGCGTCCTTTGAAGAGGTAAACGACCACTTCAAGCAACTGTTCGTGACCTTGTTCGGCGGCGGGGAAGCGCATCTGGAACTGGTCGAATCCGATGATCCGCTGGAAGCGGGCCTGGAAATCCTCGCCTCTCCGCCTGGCAAAAAGATGCGGGCGCTGTCTCTGCTGTCCGGCGGGGAGCAGGCGCTGACCGCCATCGCGCTGCTGTTCGCTGTGTTCCAGACGAACCCGGCCCCGATCTGTGTTCTGGACGAAGTGGACGCGCCCTTGGACGACGCCAACGTGGACCGGTTCTGCAAAATGCTGGAGTCCATGATCAAGCAAGGCGCCACGCGCTTCCTGATCATCACCCATCACCGCATGACCATGGCCCGTATGCAACGTCTCTTCGGCGTCACCATGCAGGAGCGCGGTGTATCGCAGTTGGTGTCGGTTGATTTGGACCGCGCGGCGTCCATGCGGGCGGCGGGATAGTCCCATGCCGTTATTCCAACGCAAGCCGGAATTCATTCTCCCAGCCGGCGGACCCCGGCTTTTGCGGGGCTGACGCCCCCGGAAACGCCAAAGCCGGCGGCGCGCGCGCATTCATTGACTCTTTCCCCAATTCCAAGCAAAACCCCCCCTCATGCCGGAACAAAACTCATCTCAAGACCCGGAAAAACCCACGCTCGACGACCTTGGGAAACGCCTGGATGCGGCCCAAAAGACCGCTCACGAGGAACGGACGTGGAAAAAACCCGGAGAAGACGCCCCTCGAAGCGGACTTGGGCTTGCGTTTCGCGTCGGGATCGAGTTAGTTTCCGCCGTCGCCGTCGGGGCGGGCGCCGGCTGGCTCGTTGATGAGTGGCTCGGCACCCGTCCCTGGGCGATGCTGGTGATGTTCTTGTTCGGGGGCGCCGCCGGCGTTCTGAACGTATACCGCATGGCCAGCGGCCATGGTCACACCGTCGGCTATCAACACGCGCGGGACACAACCAACGCTTCGGCAACCACCAACGCGTCGGACGAATCCGCCGAGACAGACCTGGTCGGCGAAACCGAAAAATAACGCCCGCGTTTTCCGGACGCCGCGTCTCTTGGGTAAACCATTCATAAACTGGGGATTTTGAACCTTGGCCGCAAATTCCAGCCCGCTCGCCCAGTTCGAGATTAAGACCCTCGCGGAGATCACCATTGGCGGCTTGGACATGTCGTTCACCAACTCGTCCCTGTTCATGGTGATCGGCGTAATCGTCGTCAGCCTGTTCCTGATTCTCGGTATGCGCCGCCGTGCGCTGGTGCCTGGCCGGTGGCAGTCCATGGCCGAGCTCAGTTACATGTTCATAGCGAACATGGTGAAGGACACGGCGGGCTCCGAGGGACGCCCCTACTTCCCGTTCATCTTCACGCTGTTCATGTTCATCCTGGTGGGCAACCTGCTGGGCATGATCCCCTACAGCTTCACTTTCACCAGTCACATCATCGTCACGTTCGTCATGGCCGCCATCGTGTTCGCCGGTGTGACGATTATCGCGCTGGCGAAGCACAAAATGCGTTTCTTCTCGTTCTTCCTGCCGCCCGGGCTGCCGATTTTCCTGGCGCCGCTGATGGTGGTCATCGAGGTGATTTCCTACCTCGCCCGCCCGGTTTCCTTAAGTGTGCGGCTGTTCGCCAACATGCTGGCCGGCCACACGCTGCTGAAGGTGATCGCGGGCTTCATCGTCGCCATGGGCGCTTTCGGCGTTCTACCGTTCGCCTTCGTCGTCGCGCTGACGGGCCTGGAAATCATGATCGCCTGCCTCCAGGCATTCGTTTTCACCATGCTGACCTGCATCTATCTCAACGACGCCCTGCATCTGCACTGAGGGCGCGCGGGGCGGCGAACCGCTTTTCAAGCCAACAACTCAACACCGATTATCGACTGGATAAAGGATCGAAACAATGGATGCAACCGCAGCTAAGCTCATCGGCGCCGGCCTCGCCACCATCGGCGTTCTGGGTTCCGGTATCGGCATCGGCCTGGTCTTCTCGGCTTTCATCACCGCCGTCGGGCGCAATCCGGCCGTCCGCGGCGTCGTCTTTACCGACACCCTGCTGGGCTTCGCCCTGGTTGAGGCCGTGGCCCTGTTCGCTTTGGTTATCGCCTTCATGTTGATGTTCGTCTTCTAGGGAAGACAGACCTTTAGCCGGCCTTGACCGGCCCCGGGCGGCTCTTATCCAAGCGTCCGGGGGCCGGCGGTTTCAACGCTCCCGGACTCTTCTTTTGGATTTCGGGAAACCCGTTCAGGCACAACGAAAGGCCAGTTCAATGCCTCAACTGGATTTCGCGGCGTTCGCGCCGCAGATCGCCTGGTTGGTGATCACCTTCGCCGCGCTATACGTGATCATGGCGAAGTTCGCCGTGCCCCGGATCGCCGACGTTCTGGAAGCCCGGCAGAAAAAAATAGACGACAACCTTGAGCGCGCTCAAGATCTCCGCAAGGAAGCCGAAGCCGCCCGGGAAGCGTACGAGCAAGCCCTGACGGACGCCCGCGCCCAAGCGCATGAGGAGATCGCCAGGGTTTCCCAGGAACTCACCGCCAAGGCGGAAACGGAAGAAACCAATCTCGCCGCCGCGTTGGACGCGAAAATCGCCGCCAGCGGAGAAACCATCGAACAAGCGATGGAAGATGCGCTGAGGGGTGTTGACGCCCTTGCGGCTGATGTGGCCTCCGCCGCTTATGAGCGCCTCACCGGCGACGCCGCCGACGCGGCCGTCATTTCCAGGGCCGTTCAGGCCGAGTTGAGAGTGTGAGAGAGGCTTTGAGATGATTGAAGATCCAACTTTCTGGGTCGCTCTTGGCTTTGCCGCCTTCATTGGCGTGCTGGTTTGGGCGAAAGTCCCCGGCATGATCGGCAAGGGCCTGGACGGTCGGGCCGAGAAGATCAAATCCGATATCGAAGAGACTGAAAAGCTTCGTGAGGAAGCCCAGAAACTGCTGGCCGATTTCCAGAAAAGGCAGCGTGAGGCGCAGAAGGAAGCCGATGGCATTGTCAAGGCCGCCAGAGAAGAAGCCGAACGCCTGGCGAAATCGGGCAGGGAAAGGCTTGAAGCCTCGTTGGCGCGCCGTGAAAAGCTCGCCATGGACCGCATCGCCCAGGCCGAGGCGGCGGCTATGGCGGAAGTTCGGGCCCGGACGATTGACGTCGCCATGGCGGCCACACGCACGGCGCTGTCCGAAAGCGTTAAAGGTAAGAAGGCCTCCGCCCTGATTGACGAAGCGGTCAAAGGGTTGGGAGAGCGTCTGCTCTAGGGCTGGCGCTCAATCAGGGGATGCTCAAGGCGGGCGCCTAAACATGATTCAAGCTTCCAACTGTTATGAAGGTTTGGATGGGGAGGTCCCTGTTCCGGCCAAGCGGCGATGCATGGCGGCGAGCGGCGGCGGATTGAACCCTTTCCGCCGCCCGTCCGGCGCGGCGCGCGGCGGGTTGACGGGCGCCGGGTGATCTCTGGCGTCATCCATATGCCGAAGACGGGCGCGCGGCGGCGGTTTCGCGGGCTAACGGACTTCCGGCGCATCGCAACCCGTTACGGCGCCGCGCCGACACCTACATGGCGGCAATCTTCATCGCGGCAACACTAATCTGGCGGATCAATTGAGTCCGGACCCTAGGCGGCGTGTTCATTGCTTTTTCCTATCATCCGGGAGAAGATCAAGCCTGACAGCCCCTTTCCGACCTTGCTAAGTGGGTGGTGGCTTAGACAACCCGGTCCGCCGGGCCTTGGGCGGCATGGTACTGGGAACGGCCCGCTGGACGCCTTGCCCAGCGCCTGGGTGGAATACGCGCCGTTGCGCGGGCGCATTCCCATGGCGTCGGGCGGCGCAGGCGGGACGTTGAAGACCATAAACACAGGCCGGCGGCGTGTCCCCGCCGCCGCGCCGCCGGACGTCACATGACGGCCAGAACGCCAGCGTCCGAGGCGGCGGCGATGAAAGGCCCATGCATGATCCATGAACGGCCATTGAACGGGCGCCGCAGGACCACTTCCGCGACTCTAAACAGGTCCGTTTTAGAGCCAAAAATGACCGGAAAATTAGGCCAAAAATACTGGCAAAAAATCGCCGGAAACTTAAAGATTTTTGTCCGCTGACAGCCATCACTTTTGATAAGCCGGAACGCGGGCCGCCCGGCTGGACCCCCGCCTGCGCGGGGGTTACGGAGTAAGGACGCGGGAATGACATGCCGGCGTCGGCGAGACCATCATCCAATCCCGCCCGTGCGGGAAGGGCGCTCCGCCTCCATAAGGGATCATTATCCAAACCCCGCCTGTCCGCGCGGGAAGGGCGGACGAAACCTTTTGGAAAACCACAAATCGACGCCGCCTAACGGCATAACGCCTTAACGGGAATAGAATTCGATCACCAGGTTCGGTTCCATTTGAACCGGATAGGGCACGTCGGCCAGACCCGGGACACGGACCAAACCGCCCTTCATGTTCTTGACGTCGATTTCCAAATAGTCGGGAATATCGCGCTCGGCGCTTTCGACGGCCAGCAGGACCATCGGCAGTTCGCGGGACTTTTGCCTCACCTCGACAACGTCGCCCTCGCGGACCTTGTAAGACGGAATGGTGACGCGCCGGCCGTTGACCAGGATGTGGCCGTGGTTGATGAACTGGCGGGCCGCGAACACGGTGGGCACGAACTTGAGCCGGTAGATCACCGCGTCCAGACGCTGTTCCAGCAGGCCGATCAGGTTCTCGCCCGTATCGCCGCGCCGGCGAACGGCTTCGGCGTAATAGCGGCGGAACTGTTTTTCCGAGATGTTGCCGTAGTAGCCTTTCAACTTCTGTTTGGCCATCAACTGGATGCCGAAGTCGCTGGGCTTTTTGCGGCGTTGACCGTGCTGGCCGGGGCCGTATTCACGGATGTTGACGGGGCTTTTCGGACGGCCCCAGAGGTTCTCGCCAAGACGGCGGTTGATCTTGTATTTCGAGCGGACGCGCTTGGTCATTTCAGAACCGATCCTTGGTTTCCCGCAGGGTTGTCCCGGTAGGCCGGTTCCGGCCGCGAACCCGCAGCCGGGGCGGGGCGGCTCCGGCGAGGCGGGCTCCCACATTCCCGGGAAGAAGCGCCGGACTATACAGATTAGCGGCGGTTTGTCAAAGGCCGGGAAGCGCTTTCCCCGTCACGGTTCCGCGCGGGACACGCCGTTACCGCCCGGGTTCCCGGAAATCATCGGCGAACGCTTCCAAGGCGCCCCGTAGATTTTCGACCATCCCGTTCCAATCACCGGGTCCGGGTTGGCGAAACAGGCGGTGATGCGGATACCAGGCGTCGGCGGCGCCCTCCATACCCCAGCGCCAGTCCGGTGCGTGGCGCAACATGAGCCAGGTGGGCCGTCCCAGCGCCCCCGCGATCTGGTTGCTCGCCGTGTCCACTGTGATGACCAGATCGAAATTGTGCAGAAATGCGGAAAGCTTGGGAAAGTAATGGGGGCCGGGGCGCAATTCGCTGGTCAGGTTCAATAAACGCGGGTCGTGCCATGCGGCGCCGATGGCGATGAACTGCGGCCCCTCGACATCAAGCAAGGGCGTCAAGGCTTCATTGGGAACGCCGCTTAACGCGGATGGCGGGTCGGCCAAATCGCCGCCGGGGAAGATGCCAACCCAGGGTCTCTGAAAGGCGTTCAGACGGCGGAAGGCGTGTTCGACCCGGCCTTCTTCCGGCGTGATGCGGGGCTCGTTGGGCGGCATGGGCCGTTTCGACAGGCTGTGCAACGCCGGAAGGCTCATGATCTCCGTCCGGTAATCCGCCGCCACTGCGGCGCCTGTTGGAACGATGCCGCTCAGCCCCTTCAGATTCTTGAAGAAAGGCCAAAGGGGGCGCGGACATTCCAGGATAACATTGGCGCCTTCGGAGGCCAGCGGCGGGATATAGCGGGCGAATTGAATGGTGTCGCCGTTTAATTCGCCCTGATGGACGAACAATGTTTCGCCAGCGAGCGGTTCTCCCCGCCAAAACGGTATGCCGTTGAGGACGGCCGGACCGGGCCGTACGGAAAGTTTGGCGAAATGCGTCACCATATTCCGGTAGCCGTTTTCCTTATCGCCTCTCAGCATCTGGATTTGAGCAAGCAGCCAATGCGCCTCGCGCGTGGCCGTTGTGTTGTCGATGAGTTCCCGGACCAGGGCTTCCGCTTCCGCCAGATTTCCCCGTTCCCGAAGGACTGAGGCAAAAACCAGGCCGGCTGTCTCGTTGTCCGGATTTTCGTCGCGGGCTTCGCAGGCGATGCGTTCAGCTGTTTCGAAATCACCAATGTCCAGGTACGCCCTGGCTCGCAGACACGATAACGCCTGTGAGGCGACGCCCCGTTCGTTCGCCTGGTCCAACAGGGTGACGGCCTCGCGCGGGCGTTGATCGGACAGGATTATTTCCGCCAGGGCGGGCAAGGCTTCCAGGTGGCCCGGTTCCAGACTCAGAACGCGCCGAAGGCTGCCTTCCGATCTGGTTCGCTCGCCCAGCAGTTTCTCCGCGCGTGCTTTCGCGAGCCACGCGTCCGCGTCCGAGGGATCGTCATCCAGGCGGCGCCCGGCTTCGGCCAGCAGCGCGCGGATTGTCTCTTCATCGCCGGGAAGAGCCGAACCGTCCAGGCGGGCGGCAAGCGGGGACGAGGGCTCAGACATTTAATCCTTACTGTCCGGTCAAGACTTGAAGAAGCGGGAACCCCGCCACGCTCCGAAAGTGGAATGCTGAAGTTTAAAAGTCAAACACCTGACGGCAAAGCGCAAGGGATTGCCGGTTAAGCGGCTCAGTCCAGCAGTTCGGAATCCCAATACAGAAAATCGCGCCAGCTCTCGTGCAAATAATTGGGCGGGAATCCCCGCCCATTTTCCTGCAACTCTTGATTTGTCGGCTGATGAGGCTTGCGCAGGGGAACCATCCCGCAAGTCTGAGGCAATCGGTGACCCTTTCTCAAATTACAGGGCTCGCAGGCGGCGACGACATTTTGCCAGCTTGTGCGCCCGCCGCGGGCGCGGGGAACGACGTGGTCGAAAGTCAAGCCCTCCGCCATGAAAGAGTCCCCGCAATATTGACAGCGAAAGGCGTCGCGCAGGAAGACGTTGAACCGCGTGAAGGCCGGCTTCCGCCCCATGGGGACGTATTCCTTCAGAGAAATAACGCTGGGAAGCTTGATCTCGAAGGATGGGGAACGCACCGCCGTGTCGTATTCGGAGATGATGTTCACCCGGTCGAGGAAAACCGCCTTGACCGCGTCTTGCCAGGCCCAGAGCGACAAAGGGAAATAGCTGAGCGGACGAAAATCCGCATTAAGAACAAGGGCCGGGAAACTACCCGCGAAGGCCGTCACGGCGATCACCTCCTTTCGAGATTTTCGGAGACTACTACATGTGGCGAAACGCAAACAAAGGTTATCCACATTAAGTTCTTTTGACAAATGGTGTGGCGAAATTGACGCGAATTTCAAGGCGGGCGGGATCGTTCCGGTTGGCGTGCCCCGCAGTTCGATCAATCGAGGAACGGCGCGAAAAAGCGGCGGCGATTAACGAGAGGAAGCCGACGCCCGGCTTGATGCGGGTTATCCCCGCCCTTCTGGGTCGTCGCCATCCACATGGATGCCGGGAATGAGACCGCTGATGTCGTGATCCTCAAGAGATTTCGGCGCCGGCGCGGGCGTCATGTCTTCCGTCTCTCCGGAATAGTCTTGTTCGGTTTCATCGTTGCTCTCGCCGGCGGGACCGTCGTCATTGGCGGCCTGGATTTCGGCCGCGGCGGCCGCCTGAGCCGCCGCCCGGGCTTTCTTTTCCAACAGTTCCGCCCGAATGGCGTCCAGATCGACGCCAAAGCATTCCGCCAGAAACTCCATGCCCAATTTGATGCCTTCCTCGTCCATGGTGTGCCCGACGCCGCTGATCAGATGCCCATCGACGGGAACACGGTTGGCCTTTAGATGTTCCACGGCGTGATCAAGCATCTCCGGTGGAACAACCGCGTCGGCGTCACCGTGAATCAACCGGACGCGCGGACGCGACGTCAACTCGGTTTCCAGGATGTCTTCACCGACCAGCGCGCCGGAATAGCCCAGGATGCCGGCCACGGGTCTTGAACGCCGAAGGCCGGTGTGAAGCGCCATCATGGCGCCCTGGCTGAAGCCGACGATGGCCAGTTGGCTTTCCGTCATGCCGTTGTCCGCAAGCAGGCTGTCGATATAGTTCTCCAGGATGGGGGACGCCTCCTGAGCGCCCGCCAGGCGGTTCTCCTTCGTCGGTTCACGCAACGAGAACCATTGATATCCAAAGGCCGCCATGTCAAAGGGGTGCGGCGCGTTGGGCGAGATGAAGATCGCGCGGGGCAGAATTTTCTGGAAGTAAGGCACTAAGCCGATCAAGTCCTGACCGTCCGCGCCGACACCATGGAGCAAGAGCACGATTTGATCCGGCTTATGACCGTTTTCGGGGGTGACGATGGGACCCGAAAGCACGGGCGGATGAATTTCCGGCATGGCTGTTCCCCAATTTGAGCGATATGACTCGCTGTGAGTATGGTCGTGGTAGCGGAAAAGACCTAGCCAGAAAAGGGCTCCCCGCATGGATAACGTGATCACCCGCTTCGCGCCCAGCCCAACGGGTCATTTGCATCTGGGCCATGTTTACGCGGCCTGGGTGGCGTGGTCCGAGGCGCGGCGCGCCGGCGGACGGTGCCTCTTGCGCATTGAAGATATTGACACGGCCCGCTCCCGGCCGGAGTTCGAGGCGGTCCTTCATGACGACATGACCTGGCTGGGCCTGGCTTTTGACGGCGCGGCCGTTCGCCAGTCGGACCGCTTCCCATTGTACGAAACGGCTTTAAAGCGGTTAAGAGACGCGGGTCTCGTCTATCCCTGTTTTTGCACGCGAAAGGACATCGCTCTGGAAATCGAACGGGCGGGCGGCGCGCCTCAAGGTCCGGACGGTCCGATTTATCCAGGGGTCTGCCGGGGCATGGAACAAATGGAGGCCGAGCGCCTTCGACGCGCCGGGGCGCCCCACGCCTGGCGTCTCCGGGCCGATCACGCGATCAGGCGGGCCGGACCACTTATCTGGGTGGACGCCTTGAAAGGAGAGCAAACGGCCAGGCCGGAATTGTTCGGCGACGTTGTGCTGGCGCGCAAGGACACCCCAGTCAGCTATCATCTAGCCGTGACGGTGGATGACGCGGACCAGGGCGTCACACTGGCGACGCGAGGCGAGGATTTGTTTGAGACGACACATATTCATCGTCTTTTACAGGCCTTACTGCGGCTGCCGGCGCCCCGATATCATCACCATGAACTGCTGACGGACGAGACGGGCAAGCGCCTCGCCAAACGGGACGCCGCCCGGAGCATCCAGGAACTGCGCGCCGCTGGGCACGGGCCGAAAGATGTTTGGCGCATGGCCGGCGTGGCGGATGGAGATCAACCATGATCGCTCGTCTTCTGATAACGCTCCTCGTGGTCCTGTCTCCGTCCGCATCGGCCTTGGACGGTTTAAGGTCAACCGGCGAGGCCAGGGTCGCCGAAGTCATAGACGGCGATACGGTCGTTCTGGAAACCCCCGTGTTGGGCGCGAAAGAAGTTCGTCTGGTGGGCGTCCAGGCGCCGAAGCTCGCCCTGGGGCGGAAAAACTTCCAACAATGGGCGTTAGCGCCGGAAAGCCGGGACGCGCTTGAGGCGCTCGTCTTGAATAAACGCGTGAGTCTGTTCGCCGGCTCGCGAGAGAAGGATCGCCATGGGCGCTTGTTGGCGCATCTGCGGCTCGTGAACGGCGAGTGGGTCCAAGGCGTGATGTTGGAGCAGGGATGGGCCCGGGTATACACGTTCGCCGACAACCGGGAGCAAATTGCCGAAATGCTGGCCATTGAAGACAAGGCGCGACGGGCGTTCAGGGGTATCTGGCGCCATCCGGACTACCGCGCCGTCGAGGCTCTGCCGCATCGCGTTAAAATCGGCGATTTCCAGATCATCAAGGGGCGCGTCTTGAGGGCGCAGCGGGTGAAGAAGCGCATGTTCCTGAATTTCGATGAAAATTGGCGGAACGACTTCACGGTTCTGATTCCGGCGGCCGTGGACCGGGAGTTCAAGAAACTCGGGATTGATCCTCTGTCGTTCGAGGGCCGGAAAATCCGCGTCCGCGGCTGGGTCCGGTCTTGGAACGGCCCGCTCGTGGAGCTTACCCATCCGGAGCAGATCGAGGTGATCAAGGACGGCGAATAAGCGTGACGCCGTCTTTTCCTTCCATCAACCTTTTCCGGCGATCATCACGCCATCATGCCGATGCGCCGGATGATCCATATCAGAATCTTTGGAACGATCCTTCTTTGGATGGCCGTCAGCCTGCTCGGCGCCTGCTCCGCCAACCCGGCGACGGGCGAGCGGAGTTTCACGGGTTTCATGTCCCTAGAGGACGAACTTGAAACCGGCTGCGAACAGCACCCTCTTGTCATTCAGCGCTATGGCGGGCTCTATCAGGACTCAATCCTGATCTCCTATGTGGCCCGGGTGGGCCGGAGTCTGGCGCTGGTTGAGAACGAGGCGGAACTCGCGGGTGTGCTGGCCCACGAGATCGGCCACGTCACGGCGCGCCGCTCCGCGCGGCGTGACAGCGCCAGTCAAGCGGCCAACATCGGCCTTACGGTCCTCGGCGTCGCCGGCTCGATTCTGGGCGCTCCCGTTGGCGCCGGACAGGCCCTTGGTTTCGGGGCTGAACTTTCGCTGAAGGTCTATTCCCGCGAGCAGGAACTGGAGGCGGACCTGCTGGCCGTGCGTTATCTGGCGCGCGCCGGATATGACACGGGCGCCTTGCGGACGTTTTTCCAAATACAGCTCGAAACCGAAATCACGGCCGCGCAGCAAGGCGCTCTCGCGGGCGGCGGCGGTGGTTTGCTCTCCACTCATCCCCGGACGTCGGATCGTATCATCCAGGCGATGGGATTGGCGCAAACGCAAGCGCCGCCGCATCCGTTCCTGGGCCGCGAGGCGTCTCTGTCGCGTGTCAACGGGTTGGTCTTCGGTCAGGATAGAGGCGGTGGCGTTCGGGACGGGCGGCGTTTCATTCTGCCGGACCGCGGCCTCGGCTTCACCTTGCCGCCCGGCTACGCGGTGGAGAACACGCGGTCCCGCGTGATCGCGCGGGAGCCGGATAACGGGCTGATCCTTTTCGAGGCGTTGAAGCCCGAAGCGGTGTCCAAAGCGGGTGGCGCCTTGGGCTATGTCCAAGGGTGGTGGCGGACGGCTGGGCTCCGCCGCGCCGCTCGCCATCAACGGTTTGGAAGCGGCTAGCAGGGCGGCGCGTGTGGAAACTCGCGAAGGTGAACGGGTCATGCGTATGGTGGTTGTAAAAATCCGCGCGGTCCAACCCTATCGGTTTACGTTTCTCAATCCGCCGGCGCCCTCGGCGGCGGTTGATCCCTTGTTTCAGCGGACGGCTTTCAGTTTACGGGAATTGACGCGGCGCGATGTGATCGGCTTTCGGCCCAGCACAATCCGCATTGTCGCGGTCCAGCCGGATGACGGCATGGTATCCCTGGCGGCGCGCCAGCCCATGGGTCCCTTGAACGAACCTTGGTTCAACACGCTCAACCACAACGCCCTGATGGACGGGTTGCGGACGGGGGAGGCCGTGAAGTTGATTTCCCGTTAGCCAAGCACAACACGCGCTTAAGAATTATAATGGTTCGGGCGGTTTGAGACCCCGGCTTAAGGCGTTATGACATTAGGCAGGGCCGATTTATGGGTTTTCAAGGGGGTTGATCCGTGATTTCCGCATTCTCATTCCGTCATTCCCGCGAAGGCGGGAATGGACAGGCCGCGGCTCAAGCGGCCTGCAAGACCTTTTCCACCTTCTCGGTCGCCTTATCGACGTCGATGCGCTCAACAGCGGCCAATTCAGCCGCCAGACGGTCGCGGGCGGCTTCATATATCTGGCGTTCGGAAAACGACTGGTCCGGTTGGCCCACATTGCGAAAAAGGTCTCGCACGACTTCCGCGATGGAGACAGGGTTTCCCGAGTTGATCTTGGCTTCATATTCCTGGGCGCGGCGCGACCACATGGTGCGCTTGACGCGGGCCCGGCCCCTTAAAGTGGTCATGGCTTCGTCCATGATTTTGCGCGTGCTGAGTTTACGCAGGCCCGAGGTTTGGGCCTTGGACACGGGCACGCGGAGCTTCATGCGATCCTTGTCGAATGAAATCACCACCAATTCAAGGCTATGCCCGGCGATTTCTTCAAGCTCGACACCAAGAACTTTGCCGACCCCGTGGGTGGGATAGACGACAAAATCTCCTTCAGAGAAATCCATGTCGTTTTGTTTTGTCATTTGGTCCTCTTCTTCATTTTATCATCGGTTTTGGGCCCTAGTGGTCAGCGTTCCACGGAACGCGGCCACGGCGCGTCGAAAAACAGACGCCCTTCCCAAGGGCCGGCGACAACCAAAAAAACCGCGCTCACGCCAAAAGACCAGCGCGCCCGTGATCGACTATCGCCTAGCGGTTGCCGTCCCCTCCAGACGACCAACGGCGACCGAAGCGCCGCAGCGTCACCCTATACAAAGGCAACCAAAAAATTGGCCGCGCGAATGTCTCTACGCATCGGGGCATTTGTCACGGCCAGAAGTCCAACCATACCATAAATTCGTGGAAATGACACACAAAAAGCCCCAGAACCTCTGTGGTCCGCCGGTTGAGGACTGGCGCGGCGGGCGGCCATATCACAAGCGCGCATGAAAAAGCCTCCGGCCGCAGCCGACTTCGGGCATAGAGCACCGGGGGCATAGAGCACCGGGCGGTGTGGCGGTCTGGGACACTCTCAACGTTCACAAAAGCCCATGATCCTCCGGGGCGCTCAGGAAACGCCGCGCTTGAACGCCGTTTCCGCCGCGACGCGCCCCTGATCTTGATCCCATCGGGAAAGCCTTCTCAAAACTCAAGGCGCTGCTCGGAAAGGCCACGACCTGAACACATGACGCTCTCTGGAAGGCCGCGGGGCGCATCCGCAGCCTGTTCACGCCCCAGAAACACCGGAACCGCTTTTAGGCGGCGAGGGGCGTTGCGAACCAACCGGCCGGCGCTCTAAAGAGCGGCTTCCTGGCCGGTTTGGGCCGCGAATTCGTCTTGCGAGTCCCGAACGCCGTTCAGAAAGTCGATCAGCTTGGAATTCAGCAACGCGGATTGCCTGTTCATGTCCCCCGCCGAGTTCAGGATGTCTCCCGCGGCCGCTCCCGTCGTCCCCGCGGCCCGCGTCACGTGGCCGATGTTCTCGCTGACTTCCTGGGTGCCCCTGTAAGCCTGCTCGACGTTGCGCGCGATCTCGCGCGTGGCGGCGTCCTGCTGTTCGATGGCCGCGGAAATCGACGCGGCGATTTCATTGATCTCGCTGACCGAGTCGGTAATCCCGCCGATGGCGAGCACCGCCGAGTCCGTCGCCGATTGGATTTCGGTGATCTGCGACGCGATGTCGCCCGTCGCCTTCGCCGTTTGGTTGGCGAGGTTCTTCACCTCGGACGCCACGACGGCGAAACCCTTGCCGGCCTCCCCGGCCCGCGCGGCCTCAATGGTGGCGTTCAACGCCAGCAGGTTGGTCTGTTCCGCGATGTCGTTGATCAAGGTGACGACCTCGCCGATGTGCTGAGAGGCGGCGGAAAGCCGCCGCACGGTCGTGTTGGTTTCCTCCGCCTGGGAAACCGCCTCGGACGAGCGGACGGACGAGCGCGACACCTGAGTTGAAATCTCGTTGATGGAGGATGACAGTTCCTCGGCGGCGGAAGAAACCGTTTGCACGTTGATCGCCGCCTGTTCGGCCGCGGAGGACACCGTGACGGCCTGCTCGCTGGTGTCCCGCGCCGTGTCCGACAGGGTCTGCGCGGACCCGTGCATCTGTTCCGCCGCGTCGCCCACCGTCGAGATGACGCCGCTCATCTCGCTTTCGAAATCGTCCGCCAGACGGCGTATCAGAAGGTGTTTCTCCACCTCGGCCCGCCGGGCGGCCTCCTCCGCCTCGCCTTCCAGGCGCCGCCGCTCCAGCGCGTTTTCCTTGAAGACCTGCAAGGTCATCGCCATCTCGCCTAATTCATCGGCGCGCTCCAGGGCGGGAATCTCGGTCTCGGTCTCGCCGCTGGCCAGGCGGCGCATGGCGTTGGTCATGCCGTCCAGCGGCCGCGTGATTGTCCGGGCCACGCCAAAGGCGATCACGGCGACGGCCCCGGCCGTGATCAGCAGAATGACGGCGGCGATGATCAGCATGTCGTTGGCTGCGGCCAGGACCTCGGATTTATCCGCTTTCGCGATCATGGCGTATTGCCGCCCCATGAACTCAAGCGGCGCGTAGGCGACCAGCAGGTCGCCGACCTCCGTGAAACCGGCCTCCCCGGCCAGCGCGGCCTCGGCCGCCTCGTTTTCAAACCTGAATTTCAAGATGGTGTCTTCCTCGCTCAACCGAAGCGCCGTCCGCGCCAGGAAGTCGGCCCCGACGGCGAACGCCTCGCCCGTCTCGCCCAGGCCCGTCTCCTGCTGCATGACGTTATTCATGCGGTCAAGGGGCATCTGGAAAATCAGCGCCCCCGCCTTCCGGCCGGTCGTGTCGAGGACCGGCGTCGAGATAAACGAGGCCGGCGCGCCGTAGCTGGGCCCGTACGGCTTGAAATCGAAGAAGTGGACGCCCTCGTCCCCGCCCGCCATCGCGGCGCGGAAGGCGTTGGCGAGGTCCGTGTCCCTCCATTCTCCGTCGTTCAGGTTGGTCGCATAGTCGTTTTCCTTGAACACGGAATAGACCAGCCAGCCGGTTTCATCGATCAGGAAAATGTCGTAGTAACCCTTCTGCCGAAGGAACCGGCGGTAGGCGCCGTGGAACCGTTCGTGAACGGCGCTGTATTCGGACCCGTCGCCGGCGTCGTCGAGTTTCTCCTTCTCGCCGGTCGGATACGGGTTGTCCGTGATATACAATTTTTGAAGGCGCTCGCGGCGTTCGGCTCCGGTCTCGAACTCAAGAGCCTTCCAGGCCAGCGTGAATGCCTCCAGCGCGGCCACGGTGACCGGCATCTCGCGCATGATCACCATGTCCTCGACGTAGGAATTCAAAAAACCGCTCAGAGTGGTTTTCCGGCTTTCGATCAAGCCTTCCAGACGTTCGCGCGCCGCCGCCGTCAGCTTATCCATCGACAGATAGGACAAGGCGGCGGTCACGGCCACGCCGTTAACCAGCGCCACCAAAATGATGATGAGAGGCAGTTTCCTGGAAATTTTCATCCCAATCCCCCGCTTTGCGTATCCGTGAGTTGTGCTTTGCGTATCCGTGAGTTGTATCGTACCAGATGCGGAATGCAATTAGCATCTAAATCGGATTTCTATTTTTAAGTGTGCTGGAAGAGCGTGGGGAGGATTTATCCAATACGCTTTGATCTCACCGGCGAAGAGCGGGCGGTCATGGAGCCGCGTTTGCCCAAGAAAGGCCGCAGCCCCGCACGGCTGGATGACCGCCGGGCGCGGCCTGTCCGCGATCCGGCAGCGCGCCGCAAATCAAAGGGCGCGCGCCGCCGTTCCCCCGGAATCCAACGCCCCAAGAGCGGCGCCGGGTGACGGGGGGCCGTGCGAAAGACGGAACATCGCCGAACGCTTCCGCCTCGCCATGATACACATCTTCGCCGTCAGACAGTGTGTGTTAATTGAGCCCAGACCCTGTCTCAAGGCAACAAGGCGCGTTGCGAACCAACCGCCCAACGCTCTAAGCGGTCAGTACGGGCAAAGCGGTTGTGGCTAGCCGCCCTGGCCGGGTTTTTCCGATAACATGGATTCCTTGCCTTCCTTGCCGTCCCAATCGGCGGCGTCCGGCAGTTGCTCTCCTTTTGCGGTGATATTCGGCCATTGCGTTGCGAACTTCGTATTGATTTCCAGCCATTTCTCTACGCCAGGCTCGGTGTCCGGGACAATCGCCTCGGCGGGACATTCGGGTTCGCACACGCCGCAGTCGATGCATTCGTCCGGGTGAATGACCAGAAAGTTTTCCCCTTCGTAGAAGCAATCAACGGGGCAGACTTCGACGCAGTCTTGGTACTTACACTTGATGCAGTTCTCGGTGACGATGTAGGTCATTCAAACTCTCCGTCAGAGGTTCTTGATCAATTCGCTTTATGCGCCGGGCCATCCCTCATGACCAGCCGGGCAAGATTGGGATCACGAGTCTTTGACCGTTTGTCTAGGCATTAAAGGGCTGTTAGGCAAGGCGATCTTCCACCCGTTTGCGGGCGGCGCCGCTTTCCGTGTCGGGGACGTGCAGCAGACCGGTCACGCGCCGGACCAGATTGGCTTCATAATCGTGAATGACGCCGTCGGCGTAAGCGACTTCCCAGAGCATCTCAATCACCTGGATGCGGTCATCTCGGCCCAGTTGGTCCTTCAGCGTGCGAATGGTGCGTGACATCTCGACGGAATGTTCGTGCTTCTCGCGCGCCTCGGCGATCAGCGCGTTGACTTCCTGGCCGGACAATTCGAACCGGTGGGCCAGCGCGTCGTGGACAGCGGCTTCCTCCGCGCTGTCGAATGACCCGTCCAGGGAAGCGGCTTCCACGAGCAGAAGCGCGGCGGCGCCTTGAAGGGCGTCCGTTCCGGCGCGCTTCGGCGTCTCGCCAGCGTCCGCGCCGTTCAGCCATTGCCTAAGCTTATCAAGCATGACCGGGGCTCTAGCACGCCGCCGCCGCCTGGCTCAACCCCAGTTTTGCGGGTTTATACGGATGCTTGCGCACGGCCCGGCGCCCGCGTAAACAAAGCCATGGACGCCTGTCTCGATTTTCCCGCCGCCCGGAACAACCGTGAGCCCATTTTGGAGGTGCTTCGCGACGTCCTGCCCGCGTCCGGCCGGGTGTTGGAAATCGGTTCGGGTTCGGGCCAGCACGTGTGTCATTTCGCCGCCGCCTTGCCTGGCCTCACTTGGCTGCCGTCCGACCCGGAGCCAGCCCATCGCGCGTCTATCGCGGGATGGGCGGCGGAGACGGGCGCCGGCGTCGCCGGGCCTCTCGACCTGGACGCCGCCGCCGACGCCTGGCGTGTCGAGCCCGTGGACGCGATCCTCAACGTCAACATGATCCACGTGGCCCCCTGGCCGGCGACGCGAGGATTGATGCGCAATGCCTCCGCCGTCCTGAAAGAGGGCGGACTTCTCTACCTGTATGGTCCGTTCTCGTTTGGCGGCAAGCATATCGCCGAGAGTAACATACGCTTCGACGCCAGCCTTCGGGCGCAAAACGCCGATTGGGGCGTGCGTGATCTGGATGACGTGTCGTTGGAGGCCCGGGCGAACGAGTTGCACCTGGTGAAGACGGTCCGCATGCCGGTGAATAACGTCTCGGTGTTGTTCAAGAAGCGCGCCGGGTTGCGGTAACATGCCGGCGTCCCTGGGCCTCTCGACCTGGACGCCGCCGCTTTGCGCCTGGCGGTAAGCTTCGATGAGTCGATGACGCGGATCATGCCGAACAGCTTGGCGGCGGTCAGGTCCTTTCGCCGTCGGTCCTGTGTGGAGCCAGGACGCCATTCCCGCGAAGACGGGAATGGCAAACCAGGAATATGGATATGACAAAGCGGGACCGCGGTCATTCCCCGGCGAAGCGTCCCGCATCCATCCGAACCCGCGCGAAGAGGGTTCAGCCGCCCCGCAATTTATCTAAATCCCGCCGTTCGCGCTTGGTCGGGCGGCCGGCGCCGGGTTCGCGTTCGGCGGCGGGAGCGGGCGTGTCCGGCTCGTTCTCCGGTTTCGGTCTGGGCCGCGGCGGATTGAGGTCCTCGTACAGCGCGCGCGCCTCCGCCGCCGGACCCCGGCGCGTTCCCAGTTCCCTGATCATGACGACGCGGATGTGTGGACCTGAGGGGAACGTCAGCACATCGCCCGCCCTCACCGCGAAATGGGATTTCGGGACGCGGGCGGAATTCACCCGTATCTTGCCTTCGCCGCAAAATCTGGCGGCGAGCGTCCGGCTCTTGAAGAAGCGCGCCCGCCAAAGCCACTTGTCCAGCCGGAGGGTTGAGCGGGCGTCTTCCGGCATTCCTAACCGGTTTTCAGTTCAGCCAGCCTGGCGAAGGGGTTGCCGGGATCAATCCCGGTCTTGCCTTCGCCTTTGGGCGGCGCGGCCTGATAGGTCCTGGGTCCCGCCTCGCGCTTATCGTCCCGCTTGCCCGGTTTCCGTCCACCTCTCGGTTTCGGACTTTCGCCAGCCTCCATTCTCTTCGGCTGTTTCCGGCCCGCATCGGGGCGTTTGGCGGCGCGATACATCCGCGCGCCCTCTTCCTCCCATGTCTTGAAGCCGAAGGATTTCAGGATACGGTGGAGTTCTTCCGGGCCACAGCCGGCCGGGTTCATCAGTTCGGGCCCGGCCTTGAAGGGGCCGCTGGCGGAAAGCTCCCAGGCTTTTTCGGCGACGCGTTCCAGGATATCGACGCGGACGGCCATGCCCTTGAGGGCGCGGAAACCCACGGCGTCATAGAAAGCCGCCGGCAGCGCCGGATCCGTTTCGATGGAGCAAAGTCCCGGCGCCGGCGGGCCAGGAACGGGAGAAACGCCGTTGGCCAGGCACCACAGCAACCCGCGCAGACCCGCCTGAGTCGGTTTCAGCATGATGTTCTGATAGACCGTTTCACGCCCGATGACGACGCCGAGACGGCGAAGCTTGTAGCGGCTTTCCTTGCCGCAGACCTTCAGACCATCTTCCAATTGACGGCGGGGAAGCGAGCCCAGCGCCTCCCAAAGCTGAAAGGCGACGCCGCGGGCGGCGCCGTCAAGGCCCTCGCCTTCTCTCAGCTTATCGACGGCGGCGAACTTTTCGGCCAGATGCGAGGCCAACCAGCTTTCCAGGCGCGATTGAACGGCGCCGCGCTCGGCCGCCCCCAACATCGCGTTTATGTTCAAGTGAATGCGCGGGTGGCGGATGTCGCCGCCCTTGACGAGCCGCGCCAACGGCGCGCCGTCCCACATGATCCGGCCCGCCTCATCGCCGGACAAGGCTGCGAAAGTGATGGCGCCGTCCTCCACGTCCAGGAACAGCTTGACGCGTTTTCTGATTTCGTCTCGCAGCGCGCGCTGAACGGCGGATGTCACGGCCTTGCCCGCGCCGGCGGCGGCGCTTTCCATCGCGGTGAAGCGAAACCCGTTGAGACGTCCTGCGGGAACGCCTTCCACCAACACCTCGCCATCGTCCCGGATTGCCGCCAAAAGAGACTCCCGCCCGCTGATTCGCCTCACAAGGGCGGCTGTATTGCGGTCTACAAATCGATGCGTCAAGCGTTCATGCAACGCATCCGACAGTTTATTCTCGATTTCACGAGTTCGGTCTTGCCAACTCACGGGGTTATCGATCCAGGCGCTTTGGAAGGAAATATAGGTCCATGTGCGCACCGTCGCGATCCGCTGGGTCAACGTGTTGATGTCGCCGTCCAGGTGATCCAGGCGATGAACACGGGCTTCCATCCAATCCGCCGGCAGACGGCCCCCTGTCCCTGTCAGGTGTTTGTAAATGCTGGATAAAAGACCCGCGTGCGCATCGGATAGAACTTTCTCGAAATCGGGAATTTGGCAGACGTCCCAGAGTAGCCGGACGGCTGTTTCGGACCGTGCGATATCCGCGATGTCCGCCATATCCAGAAGCTTCTCCAGAAACACCTCGTCATCCGCCTCCCGGGCCCGTTTCAAGGCGTCGTGGGGCGGCCGGGCGTTTAGTGACCGCCGAAGCGCGTTGACGCTGGAAAAATCAAGTTTGCTGGCGCGCCAAGACAACTGACGGATGGCGTCGAACTCATGACGTTCGATCGCCTCGACCGCTTTCCTGTCCAGGGGCGGCTCGTCCGCCGTGGCGCCGAACGTTCCGTCGTTCATATGCCGCCCGGCGCGCCCGGCGGCCTGGGCGAGTTCGGCGGGCGAAAGGCGTCTCCGCCGCCGGCCGTCGAATTTCCTCGTACCCGCAAAGGCGACGTGGTCCACGTCCATGTTGAGCCCCATGCCGATCGCGTCCGTCGCCACCAGATAATCCACTTCGCCCGCTTGATACATGCCGACCTGGGCGTTTCGGGTGCGGGGGCTGAGCGCGCCCAGAACAACGGCGGCGCCTCCCCGCTGGCGCTTGACCAGTTCCGCCAGTCCGTAGACCTGATTGGCGGAGAACGCGACGATGGCCGAGCGTGCGGGCAGGCGGGTGACTTTTCTGAAGCCCGTGTATGAAAGCGTCGATATCCGCGCGCGGGTCTCGAATTCGCAATCCGGCACAAGCGCGCCCAACAGCGGGCGGATGGTCTCGGCGCCCAGGAACATGGTTTCCGAGATGCCCCGGGCCTTTAGGACACGCTCGGTGAAGATATGTCCCCGATCCGGATCCGCGCACATTTGCACTTCGTCGATACAGAGAAACTCCACCGGTTTGTCGGTGGGCATGCTTTCGACCGTACAGATGAAGTAGCGCGGGGCGGGCGGAATGATTTTTTCCTCGCCGGTAATCAGCGCCACTTGCAGCCGGCCCTTGATTTTGCAGGCCTTGTCGTAGTTCTCGCGCGCCAGCAGGCGCAGGGGAAAACCCATCATGCCGGATGGCCGCGCGAGCATGCGTTCCATGGCGAGGTGGGTTTTCCCAGTGTTGGTCGGGCCCAGCAAGGCGACGACGCGGCGGCGGTCGGAGGAAAGCTGCATGTCCCTAGATTGGTGAATCGAGGCGCGGCGGGCAAGCGTGCATCACGAGGATAAATCCCATGTTCCGGCGGGCTTCGGGGACTTGCGGCCAAAAAACCATCGGCCCATATGTCCCGGACCCGATTTAAGGGCTTTGTTTCAACTATCAAAAACGCTAGAGGATGCGCGCTCCATGACCGCCGAAACCTTTGCTTTTCAGGCTGAAGTTTCCAAACTTCTCGATATCGTCGCTCACTCGCTGTACAGCCAGAAGGAAATTTTCCTGCGCGAACTGGTGTCCAACGCATCCGACGCCTGCGACAAGTTGCGCTACGAGTCTCTGACCAAGCCGGCGCTGATTGAGGGTGACAGTGAGTTCAAAATCACCCTCGGCGTTGACAAGAAGAAAAAGACCCTGACGGTTTCGGACAACGGGATCGGCATGTCGAAAGACGACCTGACCGAACTGCTGGGCACCATCGCGCGGTCCGGCACGCAAGCCTTCGCGGAAGCCATGAAGACGCGGCAAGAGACGAAGCAATCGGACGGCAACCTGATCGGCCAGTTCGGTGTAGGCTTCTATTCCGCGTTCATGGTTGCGGATGAGGTCACCGTCATCACCCGGCGCGCGGGCGGGGCCGAGGCCTGGAAATGGGTGTCCGACGGCAAGGGTGAATACACGATCGAGGCCGCGGAACGCTCCGGGCGCGGCACGGACATCGTCGTGAAGCTGAAGAAAGAGGCCAAGGAGTATCTGGAGAGCCACCGTCTCCGCCACATCATCAAGACCTATTCGGACCATATCGCGGCGCCCATCATCCTCACCGCCGGCAAGGATGATGGGGAAGACCAGACGCTGAACACCGCGTCCGCGCTTTGGACCCGCGAGAGGAAGGATATAACGGACGAACAGTACAAGGAATTCTACCATCATGTGGGCGGCGGTTTTGATGAGCCGTGGATGACGCTGCACAACAAGGTGGAAGGGGTTATGAGCTACACGAACTTGCTGTTCATACCGTCTTCTCAACCGTTTGATTTGTTCAACCCCGACCGTAAGGGATCTGTGAAGCTCTATGTAAAGCGGATTTTCATCACTGGCGACGCCGAGGGCGTGCTGCCCAGTTATTTGCGTTTCGTCAAAGGGGTTATCGACTCGGAAGATCTGCCGCTCAATATTAGCCGGGAAATGATGCAGCATGATCCGCGGCTCGCGAAGATCCAGGCGGGCTTGGTGAGGCGGGTGCTGAATGAACTGAAAAAATCCGCCGAGAAGAAGCCGGAAGAGTACGCGGGCTTTTGGGAGAATTTCGGCGCGGTGCTGAAAGAGGGCGTCTATGAGGATTTCACCAACCGCGAAAAAATTCTTGATCTGGTCCGCTTCAAATCATCCGCCGGCGACGGCCTGGTCAGCCTCAAGCAATATGTCGAGCGCATGAGGGAGGGCCAGGACGCCATCTATTACATCACCGGGGAAGACGCCCGGACAGCCCTTAACAGTCCGCAGTTGGAAGGCTTCCGCGCCAAGGGCGTGGAAGTGCTGCTGATGACCGATCCGGTGGACGAGTTCTGGCTTTCCTCCGTCGGCGTCTTCGATGAGAAGCCATTAAAGTCCGCAACCCGCGGCGACGCCGACCTCTCAGGCGTCGCGTCCGGCGGCGCGGACAAACACGATGAGAAAAAAGACGATGACGCGGCGGATGAAAACGGTCTCGACGCGCTGCTCGCCAAGATGAAGGTTGCTCTGGGCGAGAAGGTGAAAGACGTGCGCGCCTCCAAGCGTCTTACTTCCAGCGCCGTCTGCTTGGTGGCCGACGAAGGCGACATGGATATGAACCTGGAGCGTCTTCTAAAGCGGCATAAGCAACTGGACGGTGCCGACGGCACGCCGCGGGTCCTGGAAGTGAACCCGGGCCACGCGCTGATCAAAAAGCTGGCCAGGAAAGCCACCGGCGAGGGCGCCTTCACGGATGAGGCGCTGTTGCTGTTGGACCAAGCCCGCATCCTGGAGGGCGAAACGGTGTTGGACGCGCCGGCGTTCGCCGCGCGGTTATCCAAATTGATGGAGGCGGGAGCCTGAGGGCTCTCCCTCAACACGTGATCCCTTAATTAATCGGCGGCAAGGGAAACGCCCGATATTTTTCAGAAAGCTCATAATCGAAAGGCGGCGCGGACACCCTTGGACCGCCCGGTCACAAGATGACGGGCGTTGGGGTTGCGGACGGATATCACGGGTTTGTAATGGAATTGCTTGCGTCCCCTCGGCGCACGTTCTAGAGAAAAACGTGGATCAGGTCAGAGCGGAACCATGAGCGACGAGAAACGCAAACACCCGCGCGCGCCGGCCAATGAGGACGCCAGATTGTCGTCTGGCGGCGGCGTCTTCGACGGCACCATCGTCGATGTTTCGGCGGGGGGTATGGGGATCGAGTTCGGCTTCGATCTCTCCACCTCTCCGGAAACGTTTGACATCGGCAGCCACATCGAAGTGGAGCCTGAGGAAGGCAAGCGCCGCCGCGGCATGGTGGTTCGCCGCTATGTCAACGGTTTGGGGCTTCAGTTCGTCGATGAGCCGGATGATTAGCTTTCCGGTTTCGTGATTCGTTCAACCCCTTGCGCGGATAAAAACGGCGCCACTTCCGCGCGGTCGGATGTCCGGTTCGGATCGGCGCCAGATCAGCTGGTCCGATCTTTCCGCCGAATTCGATTGATCAAGCCGGTTAAGCCGCCAGGCGCTTCAGCACGAACTGCAGGATGCCGCCGGAGAGGAAGTAATCCACCTCGTCCAGGGTGTCGATGCGGCTCATCACCGCCGTTTCGTCCGTCGAGCCGTCCTTGCGGCGGATTTTCAAGGTGAGATCCTGACGCGGCTTAATGCCTCCGGAAAGCCCGATGATATCGAAGGTTTCCGAGCCGTCGAGGCGCAGGGAATGACGCGTCTCGCCGTTCTTGAAGACCAGCGGCAGCACGCCCATGCCGACCAGGTTGGAGCGGTGAATACGCTCGAAGCTTTCGACGATAACCGCCTTGACGCCGAGCAGGCGCGTGCCCTTGGCGGCCCAGTCGCGGCTGGAGCCCGTGCCGTATTCCGCGCCGCCGACGACGATCAACGGCGTGCCTGCGGCCTTGTGCTTCATGGCCGCTTCATAGACGCTGGCGACCTGACCGGTCTCGGGATCAATGGTGTAGCCGCCCTCCGTGCCCGGCGCCATTTCGTTCTTGATGCGGATGTTGGCGAAAGTGCCGCGCATCATGATCTCGTGGTTGCCGCGGCGCGCGCCGTAGGAGTTGAACTCGCGAGGCCGAACTTGATGCTCGGTCAGGTACGTGCCGGCCGGGCTGTCCTGTTTGATGTTGCCGGCGGGCGAGATGTGGTCCGTGGTGACCGAGTCGCCCAGGATGGCGACCGGCCTGGCGCCAATGATGTCTTCCGCGTCGCCGGACTCCTCCAAAGAAATATCCTCGAAGAACGGCGGATGCTGAACGTAGGTGGAGCCCGGGTTCCAGGTGTAGGTCTGGCTGGTGGTGGTCTTGATGTCCCGCCACATCGCATCGCCGGCGAACACGTTCCCATAGCGCGTCTGGAACATCTCCGGCGTCAGCGAGGACGCGATGGTGTCCGCCACTTCCTGATTGGTGGGCCAGATGTCCTTCAGATAGACGTCGTTGCCGTCCTGGTCTTGGCCCAGCGCGTCGTTATAAAGATCGACGTTCATATTGCCCGCGATCGCGTAGACGACACAGAGCGGCGGCGACGCCAGATAGTTCGCGCGGGTCAGCGGATGGACGCGGCCCTCGAAGTTCCGGTTGCCCGACAGCACCGCGCAGACCGTGAGGTCCTCGTTCTGGATCGCTTCGTCGATCGCTTCGTCCAGGGGACCCGAGTTGCCGATGCAGGTCGTGCAGCCGTAACCCACCAGATTGAAGCCCATGGCGTCCAGATGCCGGCTAAGGCCGGCGGAGTCCAGATAGTCGGTCACGACCTGGCTGCCGGGCGCGAGGGAGGTTTTAACCCAGGGTTTCCTGGTCAGGCCTTTCTCGTTGGCTTTCTTGGCGACAAGGCCGGCGGCGACGAGAACCGCGGGGTTCGACGTGTTGGTGCAACTGGTGATCGCCGAGATGACCACAGCGCCGTCTTCAAGGCTGTAATCCTGGACGGACGCCGACTTTCCCTGGTCCCGGCCGGAGATTTCCTTGAAGCCGTCCTTGAAGGTTTTGGCGGCGGCGTCCAACTGGATGCGGTCTTGCGGCCGTTTCGGGCCGGCCAGAGACGGCGTGACGCCGCCGAGGTCTAATTCCAAGGTGTCGGTGAAAACCGGGTCCGGCGTGCCGGCGTCGCGCCACATGCCTTGCTCTTTGGCGTAAGCCTCAACCAACGCAATCCGGTCATCGTCACGGCTTGAGAACTTCAGATAATCGATCGTCGCCTGGGTGACCGGGAAGATGCCGCAGGTGGCGCCGTATTCCGGCGCCATGTTGCCGATGGTCGCCTGGTCGGCCAGCGTCAGGTTGTCCAGGCCGTCGCCATAGAATTCGACGAACTTGCCGACGACGCCTTTTTGGCGAAGCATTTCGACCACGGTCAGCACCAGATCGGTGGCCGTGTTTCCTTCCTTCATCTCGCCGGTCAGCTTGAAACCGATGACTTCCGGGATCAACATGGAGATGGGCTGGCCCAGCATGACGGCTTCGGCCTCGATGCCGCCGACGCCCCAACCCAGGACCGAAAGGCCGTTCACCATAGTGGTGTGGCTGTCCGTGCCGACGCAGGTGTCCGGATAAGCGACCGTGCGGCCGTCCTCGTCCGTGGTCCAGACGACTTGGGAGAGATACTCCAGGTTCACTTGGTGGCAGATGCCCGTTCCCGGCGGAACGACGCGGAAGTTGTTGAACGCGCCCTGGCCCCATTTCAGGAATTCGTAGCGTTCCCTGTTGCGTTCGAACTCGCGCGCGACGTTTGATTTAAAGGCGTCCGCGGACCCCGCCTCATCGACCATCACCGAGTGGTCGATCACCAGATCGACGGGTGACAGCGGGTTGATCTTGGACGGATCTCCCCCCAGGGAAGTCATCGCGTCACGCATTGAGGCAAGGTCAACGACGGCGGGGACGCCGGTAAAGTCCTGCATCAGGACCCGTGCCGGGCGATAAGCGATCTCGTGATTGGAGGTTTTGGCGTCGAGCCAGCCCGCCAACGCCTTGACGTCATCGACGGTTACCGTGCGGCCGTCCTCGCGGCGCAACAGGTTTTCCATCAGAACCTTCAGCGAGAACGGCAGGCGGGAAATATCGCCGAGCGCCGCCTCCGCCGCTTTCAGGCTGTAGATTTCATATGCCTTGCCGCCGACATTCAGCGGTTTTCTCGTCTTCAGCGTGTCATGACCGGTGATGGACAAGGGACCCTCCTTCAGAAGCTTTAGCCCGGATAAAGCCCTGGGACTGACTGTTGGCGTGGCGACGCGCGCCGCCCGCTCAAGGGCCGCGTCGCCTGTGTTCAGCGTCTATATCGTGCAAGTCGGCGGATTTGTCACGCGCTGATATTGGATTCCCACGCCGTGATAATAAAGACGTAGACATTCCAGGTATACTAATTATCTTCCGCGCATGGCGTTCGACGTCGGCGCGCCGGGAGCGAAACGGAAAAATAGGAGACGATCGAATGAGCACGACCAGCGCCGGTCGTTTGGATACGTTCCCAAAACTTTTGGCTGATAACGTGAAATCGCGGGGCGGTCTTCCCGCGAATCGTGAGAAAGATCTCGGCATCTGGCAGACCTGGACCTGGAAAGAGGTGGGCGCGGAAGTGCGCGCCTTCGCTTGCGGCCTGGCGGACGCCGGGTTCAAGCGGGGAGACAAGCTGGCGATCATCGGCGACAACCGCCCCCATCTTTACTGGGCGATGGTCGCCTGCCAAGCGCTGGGCGGCGTGCCGGTGCCCATGTACCAAGATTCGGTCGCTCAGGAGATGAAGTTCGTGCTGGAGCACGCCGGGTGCCGCTTCGCCGTCGCCGAGAACCAGGAACAGGTCGATAAGCTGCTTGAGATCAAGGACGAGTTGCTGGATCTTGAGACGATCATTTTCAAGGAAACCCGCGGAATGCGGAAGTATACCCAGCCTTTTCTGGTGAACTATTTCGATGTTCAACAGAAGGGCCGCGCGTTCAATCAAAAGAACGCGGACTTTTATGACAGGGAAATGGCCAAGGGCAAAGGCGATGATGTTTCCGTCATGCTCTACACCTCCGGCACGACGGGTCAATCCAAAGGGGTCATGCTGACGTTCGATAACTGCATCATTACGTCGCGCAACGCCGCCGAATGGGAAGGTTTAAGCGAAAAGGACGAGGTGCTCGCCTATCTGCCCATGGCCTGGGTCGGCGATCACATGTTCTCTGTCGGTCAGTCCTATGTCTGCGGATTCTGTGTTTCGTGCCCGGAAAACCCGGAAACGGTTCTGGAGGATCTCCGCGAACTGGGTCCAACCTACTTCTTCGCGCCGCCCCGGATTTTCGAAAACATCCTCACCACCGTGATGATCCGCATGGAGGATGCGGCCAAATGGAAACAGCGGATGTTCAACAAACACCTCGAGCACGCCAAGAAGGCGGGCGAGGATATCCTGAACGGCAAACCGGTGAGCGTTGGCGACCGGATCAAATACAGGCTGGGCGAACTCCTTGTCTTTGGTCCGCTCAAAAATGTCCTGGGCCTTAGCCGGGTCCGGCTGGGTTACGCGGCCGGTGAAGCCATCGGGCCGGACATTTTCCAGTTCTACCGCGCCATGGGTCTGAACTTGAAACAGTTCTACGGTTCGACGGAAGCATCCGTGTTCATCTCGATCCAGCCCAACGGCGACGTCCGCCTGGACTCGGTGGGGGTCGCGCCGCCAGGCGTCGAGATTCGTGTCGAGGACAACGGCGAGATCATGTTCAAAAGCCCCGGCGTCTTCCATGCCTATTACAAAAACGAGGAGGCCACCAGGCGGACCAAGACCGATGACGGCTGGATCCATACTGGCGACGCCGGTTATATCGACGATGACGGCCATTTGATTATCATCGACCGGGCGAAAGATGTCGGGAAGCTCAGCAACGGCACGCTGTTCGCGCCGAAATTCCTTGAAAACAAGCTGAAATTCTTCCCGTTCGTGAAAGAAGCCGTGACCTTTGGCGACCAACGGGACTATGCGGCGGCGATGATCAATATCGATATTGAAGCCGTCGGCAACTGGGCCGAGAGAGAAGGCATCGCCTATTCGGGTTACATGGATTTGGCCGCGCAGTCCAAAGTGATCGATTTGGTGAAGGACTGTGTTGACCGGGTGAACGAGGATCTGGCTGCGGACCCCAAGCTGTCCGGCTCGCAAATTCAGCGATTTTTAGTGCTGCACAAAGAACTGGACGCCGATGACGGGGAACTGACGCGGACCCGGAAAATTCGACGCGGGGTCGTTGGGGAGCGGTATCAAGGACTGGTGGACGCGCTTTATTCCGGCGCGAGGACGGTCGAGGTGGAAAGCGAGGTGACCTTTGAGAACGGCCGCAAGGATTTGATCAAGGCGAGCGTTGAAATTCGCGACGGAAAAACGGTCGCGCCAAAAGACGCCAGGGAGGCTGCGTAATGGAGGGGGCCATGACCGCCAGCCAGGGCGCGCTCGAACGGCCCATTGGGGACGTCATCTTGAAGGTTGACAACATTTCGCTGTCATTTGGCGGCGTCAAGGCGCTGCAAGACGTCAGCTTCGACGTTCGTGAGGGTGAGGTCTTCTCGATTATTGGACCCAACGGCGCCGGCAAGTCGTCAATGCTTAATTGCATCAACGGCTTTTATCATCCGCAGGAGGGGTCGATTTATTTCAAGGGCAGGCGGCGCGACAACACGCGCGCCTATGAGGCGGCTGAGCAAGGGATCGCGCGCACGTTCCAGAACATCGCGCTGTTTCGCGGCATGTCCACGCTGGAAAACATCATGACCGGCCGGACGCTCAAGATGAAGAGGAACTTCCTTTGGCAAGCGCTCTATTACGGTCCGGCGTTACGCGAAGAGATTGAGCATCGCCGTAAGGCGGAAGAGGTCATCGACTTTCTGGAAATCGAGGAAATTCGGAAAACGCCGGTCGGGCGCTTGCCCTACGGCCTGCAAAAACGGGTTGAGTTGGGCCGCGCCCTGGCCGCCGAGCCGGATATGCTCTTGCTGGACGAGCCCATGGCCGGGATGAACTTCGAGGAGAAGCAGGACATGGTCCGCTATATCCTCGATGTGAACGAGGAATTCGGCACGACCATCGTCTTGATCGAACATGACATGGGCGTGGTCATGGACATTTCCGACCGGGTCGTCGTTCTGGATTACGGCAAGCAGCTGGCCATGGGCGTTCCCGGCGAGGTCAAAAACAATCAAGACGTGATCGACGCCTACCTCGGCGTCGGCCACGATTAGGGATCAGGGGACCCGATGCTGGAATTTCTCAACCTGATTTTTGTCGCGCCGTTCATCGACATCGCGTCCGACTGGGCGTTCTTTGGCGAAGTCGTCATCCAGGGGCTGTTGACCGGCGTGCTCTATTCGCTGGTGGCGCTGGGCTTCGTCTTGATTTTCAAGGCCTCGGGCGTCTTTAACTACGCCCAGGGGGCCATGGTGCTTTTTTCGGCCCTGGTGCTTGTCGGTTTGATGGAAAAGGGGGCGCCGATCTGGCTCGCCCTGATCGTCACCTGCGGCGTGATGGTGTTGGTGGCCTTCGCCGTTGAAAAATTTGTCCTTCGCCACCTGGTGAACCAAGAAGGCATCATTTTGTTCATGGCCATGATTGGCCTGAACTTCGTGCTGGAAGGCGGCGGGCAGATCGTTTTCGGCTCGGACGTGAAACGCTTGGACATCGGCATTCCCAACGGCACGTTCGAAGTCGGCGGCATGCTCATTTCCGAGTTTGAGCTGACCGCCGGCGTCGTCGGCGCGGTCATGGTCGGGGCCTTGGCGGTCTTCTTTCAATACACCGCCATCGGGCGCGCGCTCCGCGCCGTCGCCGACGATCATCAGGCGGCTCTCTCCGTTGGCATTCCGCTTCGCACCATCTGGATTACGGTCTGGACCGTGGCGGGCGTCGTGGCGCTGGTCGCGGGCGTCATGTGGGGCGGCAAGTCGGGGGTGCAGTTCTCGCTCGTCCTGATCGCCTTGAAGGCGCTGCCGGTGCTCATCTTGGGCGGTTTCACCTCGATCCCCGGCGCCATTATCGGGGGCTTGATTATCGGGGTGGGTGAAAAAGTCGCGGAAATTTACTGGGGCGAGCCCTTCGGCGGCGCCATTGAGAACTGGTTCGCCTATGTGCTGGCGCTGGCGTTCCTGATGTTCAGACCGCAAGGTCTGTTCGGCGACAAGATCATTGAGCGCGTTTAGGTAGCTTGGGGAGAAGGACAGATGTTTTACCGTGAAGCCGGTCTCTTCAAGACCACCTATCAGGCCGATCAGTCCATGTTCGTGGTGCCTCAGGACAAATGGGGCGCGCTGGCCGTCGTCGCGGTTGCTTATCTAGTCATCCCGTTCATCGCGTCGGAATACTGGTTGCAGGCTATTCTGATCCAGTTTCTCGTGTTCGCTCTCGCCGCCATCGGGCTGAATATCCTGACCGGCTACGCGGGACAGGTCAGTCTGGGGACCGGGGCCTTCATGGCCGTTGGGGCCTACGCCTGCTACAAGTTCACGACGGCGTTTCCGGATTTGAACATCATTGTCTGCCTGCTGTTGGGCGGGTTGTCCTCCGCGGCGGTCGGTGTGTTGTTCGGATTGCCGTCATTGCGCATTAAGGGGTTTTATCTGGCTGTCGCCACGTTGGCGGCTCAGTTTTTTATCCTCTGGCTGTTCAATAAGGTGGGCTGGTTTTACAACAACAGCCCGTCCGGCACGATTACGGCCCCGCCCCGCGAGGTGTTCGGCGTCCAGGTGACCGGCGCGGCGGCGGCGGCGGAGGCGCGCTATATCGTTTGTCTGACTTTCGTCGTGGTGTTCGCCTGGTTCGCCAAAAATCTGGTACGGTCCCGTATCGGACGCAGCTGGATGGCCATCCGCGATCAGGATATCGCGGCCGAACTGATGGGTATCCGCCCGCTGCCGGCGAAACTGACGGCGTTCGCGATATCGTCGTTCTACTGCGGCCTGTCCGGCGGTCTGATGATCTTCCTGTGGTTGGGCGCGGGCGAGACGGAAGCCTTCGACATTTTCGTCTCTTTCCAGGTCATGTTCATGATCATCATCGGCGGCTTGGGCTCGATCCTGGGAAATTTCCTGGGCGCAGCGTTCATTATCCTGCTGCCGATTTTTCTGACCAACGCGCCGCCCGCCATCGGCCTGACGATCCCCATCGATCTGCAAAAGCACATTGAGGAAGTCATCCTGGGCGCGCTGATCATCTTCTTCCTGATCAAGGAGCCGGAAGGTTTGGCGAGCCTTTGGGGCGTCTTGAAGGAGAAACTCCGCATGTGGCCGTTTCCGTATTAATTGGATGCGAGATTGACCGAAAAAGCGTGGCTTAATAGAGTTTTCGCTGACAACAAAAAAACGGACCGGTTCCCGGAACCGTTCCTTGCTTCATCAAACCAGGGAGAAATAACCATGAAGTTCAAAACACTGATGATGGCGGCGGCGGCCGCGGCCATTGGCTTCGCCGGCCCAGCGGCGCTGACCGGCGAGGTTCGGGCGGCGGAAGAGCAGTTTTTCCCCGTTCTTGTGTACCGGACGGGACCTTACGCGCCCAGCGGCATTCCGATCGCCAACGGCTTTCGCGATTATTACGAAATGCTGAACAAACGTGACGGCGGCGTCAACGGCGTCAAGATCACGACGGAAGAGTGCGAAACCAAGTACAACACCAAGCTGGGCGTGGAGTGCTATGAAAAGCTGAAGAACGCCAACGGCGGCGCGACCTATTTCAATCCCTACTCCACCGGTATTACCTATCAGTTGATCCCAAAAGCGTCCGTGGACGAAATTCCTATTTTGTCCATGGGTTATGGTCGGACCTCTGCGGCGGACGGCCGGGTCTTCGAGTGGGTTTTCAACTTCCCGACCAACTACTGGGATCAGGCGACGGTCTTCACCAGGTATATCGCGGACCGCGAGGGCGGACTCGATAATCTGAAGGGCAAGAAAATCGCGCTTCTTTATCATAACTCCGCTTACGGCAAGGAACCCATCAGCACGTTTGAAGTGCTGTCCCGGAAGTACGGTTTCACGTTTGAGAAAATCGCCGTTGACCATCCGGGTCAGGAGCAATCCTCCCAATGGCGTCTGATCCGCCGCAAGAAACCCGACTGGGTCATCATGTGGGGCTGGGGCGTGATGAACCAGGTCGCCATTCAGGAAGCCGCCAAGATCAATTTCCCCATGGACAGGTTCATCGGGGTGATCTGGTCCGGCTCCGAGGCGGACGTCGAGCCCGCCGGGGACAAGGCCAAGGGCTATCTCGCCGGCACCTTCCACGCGTCCGGGTTGGACCATCCGGTCATCCAAGACATCATCAAGCATGTCTATGGCGGCGATGTGGCCAAGGCGAAAGAGAACAAAGTCGGTGAAGTGCTCTACAACCGCGCCGTCTATAACGCCGCCATGGGCGTGGAGGCTGTCCGCACGGCCCAGGCCAAGTTCGGCGAAGGCAAGCGCATGTCCGGCGATCAGGTTCGCTGGGGATTCGAAAACCTCAACGTCACCGAGGCCCGCCTGGCCGAAATGGGCATGAAGGGATTCGCCCGGCCGCTCCAGGTCAGCTGTCTGGACCATTCCACCGGCGGCGCCGTTTTCCTGCAGCAATGGGATGGCACGAAGTGGAGCAAGGCTTCCGAGTGGATCACGCCCATGACCGACGTGGTGCGGCCGTTGATCGAGGAAGACGCGGCCAAGTACGCCAAAGAAAACGGCATAACGCCGCGCGCCTGTTCCTGAGGCGAACGGCGGCGATTAAAGACGGCGGCAAAAAGAGAGACGGAGACGGCGTCATGAACCAGGCAGCGGCCGCCAGGGCGGAAAGCCCCGGCCCTTCGGCGGAGTCGTCTTCTCCTCTTGTCGTCAACAATATTGAGGTGATCTACAACCATGTGATCCTTGTGTTGAAAGGCGTTTCGCTGGAGGTCCCGGAAGGCGGCATAGTCGCCCTTCTGGGCGCCAACGGGGCCGGCAAGACAACGACGCTGAAGGCGATCTCGAACCTGCTTCGCGCCGAGCGCGGCGAGGTGACCAAGGGCAACATCAAATACCGGGGCGAGGAAGTCGAGGCGCTCTCGTCCAATGAACTTGTCAAACGGGGCGTCATCCAGGTAATGGAGGGTCGCCATTGTTTCGAACATTTGACTATCGAGGAGAACCTGCTGACCGGCGCTTACACACGCGCCGACGGCTCCAGCGCGGTGAGAGACTCGCTTGAAAAGGTCTATCATTATTTCCCGCGCCTGAAAGAGCGCCGCTTGAGCCAGGCCGGGTACACGTCGGGCGGCGAGCAACAGATGTGCGCCATCGGACGCGCCCTGATGGCGAATCCGAAGACCATCTTGCTAGACGAGCCCTCCATGGGCTTGGCGCCGCAGTTGGTGGAAGAAATCTTTGAGATCGTCAAAAAGCTGAACGAGGAAGAGAAAGTCAGCTTCCTGCTCGCCGAGCAGAACGCCATGGCGGCGCTGCGGTACGCGAAGTACGGCTATATCCTGGAGAACGGCCGGATCGTCATGGATGGAGAGGCGGCGGATTTGCGCGACAATGAGGACGTCAAGGAATTCTACCTGGGCCTCTCCGGCGAAGGCCGCAAAAACTTCCGTGACGTGAAGCATTACCGCCGCCGGAAGCGGTGGCTGTAAAATACTGGTAGCATTATGCCCTCAGGATGGCGCCACAGGACGTAGACATCACCCTCGTATCCCTCGCGCTTTTGTTCTTCCCGGGCGTCATATGGGCGGCCGTCCATCGGACATTTTGCGCGAAAGAGAGGTCATCGAACTTTGATTTCGTCCTGAACACCTTTGTGTTCGGCGTCGTCGCCTATGTCGTGACGATTGGCGTCTACCTGGCTTTCGGCCATGAACACCCAATTCATCGCATCCTTGAGAAACCCGAAAACCTCGCTTCGGGCCTTATTTCGCTCATTCATTTGGGAATAGCGACGTTCATTGCGCTGGGTTTGTCAATTGTCTGGACCTACGCGACGAACAAAAAATGGTTCGCAAATTTTTTGCTGAAAATCAAAGTGACCAAGCGACTGGGAAACGAGGATGTTTGGGATATGATGTTTAACAACGACCAGGGGTTTTCTGATTTCGTTCAATTGCGCGACTATGAAAAAGAACGAGTTTACAGTGGTTGGGTAGATTCTTTTTCAGAAAATGGTAAACTGCGTGAACTTTTTTTAAGCGATTGTCAAGTTCATGACTTCGATGGACGCCTTTTTTATGACATGCCTTATATGTATATTGCGCGATCCCAAGAAGATTTGCATATTGATTTCCCCATGGTGACCTCAAACAAGGAGTTGGCGGATGGCGACGACAAAACGGCCTGACAGATTGATCGAGGCATACTCCAACCAAGCCTATAAAGTGCCCAAAATGGGCGTTGGAAAAAAACCGCCGCCACCGCCCGCTATGAGACCCAAGGCCGAAGCGTCAAAAGGCCTGTCCATAAAAGAAAAGTAGCGGCGCCGTTGATGGTCGGAGGCCGTGGGGCGACCTGCGGAGTGTTGCGTGTCTGATTTTTACGACGATCTGGAAACCCGCTCCGCCGGCCAACGCGAGGCGGAGGTGTTCGAGGCGCTTCGCAAGAACCTGGTTCACGCCAAGGCGAACGCGCCGTATTTCTCGCGTTTGTTGGCCGATGTGAATCCGGAAGAGGTCACGGACCGGGCGGCGCTCGCCAGGCTTCCCGTCACCCGGAAATCCGAACTTACCGATATCCAGGCGCCGGGAAACCCTCTGGGGGGTCTGACGGCGACGCCCGGCGGCGGATTGAAGCGCGTCTATCAATCTCCGGGTCCGACCTACGATCCGGAAGGTTTCGGGGATGACTGGTGGCGGACGGCCCGCGCGTTGTACGCCGCCGGATTCCGGGCCGGCGAGGTGATGCACAACACGTTCGCCTATCATTTCACGCCGGCGGGTTTGATGCTGGAGTCCGGCGCTCATGCGCTGGGCTGTTCGGTGGTGCCCGCCGGCGCCGGCAACACGGACAGCCAGGCGCGCGCCATTTCCGACGTCAGGCCGCATGGGTATTCGGGCGCGCCGTCATTTCTCAAGATCATTCTGGAACGCGCCGATGATCTGGGTCTCGACGCCTCGTCCATTAGCAAGGCGGTCGTCGCGGCGGAACCCTTCCTGCCCGAACAGCGCGCCTATTTCAAGGACCGCGGCGTCGAGGGCTTCAATGTCTACGCTTCCGCCGATCTGGGATGTTTGGCCTATGAAAGCCGGGCCCACGAGGGCATGATCGTCGATGAGGGCGTCTTAATCGAGATCGTTCGTCCGGGCACGGGCGAGCCGGTTCCAGAGGGTGAGGTCGGCGAGGTGGTCGCCAGCCTGCCATTCAACACGGACTATCCCCTGGTTCGATTCGCGACGGGCGACCTTTCCGCCGTAATGACGGGCCTGTCGCCTTGTGGGCGCACCAACATGCGTTTGAAAGGCTGGATGGGACGCGCGGATCAAACGACCAAGGTGAAGGGCATGTTCGTCCACCCCAGACAGGTGGCCGAGGTCGTCGCCCGGCACGGTGAAATCTCAAAAGCGCGTCTCGTGGTCGTCCGGGAAGGCGCCGCCGACGTCATGACGCTGATGTGCGAAAGCGAAAGTTCCGGCGAAGGGCTCGCCGGGGCCATCGCGGAAAGCCTGCAAGCCGTCACTAAATTGAAGGGCCGGGCGGAACTGGTGACGCCTGGGAGCCTTGCGAATGACGGTAAGGTCATTGAGGACGCCCGCGAGGGATGAGCGCGCCGATGGAGCTGCTTTTCGAAGACGGGCATCTACGGCTTCGCGTCTGCCGGGATGGCCGTTTTCTCTATAACGTCCATGACGCCTACGTTGGCCGGTCACTGGACCTCTACGGAGAGTTCTCGGACGCGGAGGCCGTGATCTTCCGGAATTTCCTGGGCCCGGGCATGGTCGCCGTGGACATCGGCGCCAATATCGGGTGTCACACGGTTCTGATGTCGCGGCTGGTGACGGAGACCGGGTCCGTTCTGGCCGTCGAACCGCAACGTCAGGTGTTTCAGATGCTGGCGGCCAATGTGTCCTTGAACGGCAGGCCGAACGTGCATTTGATGTTTTCGGCGGCTGGAGCGGCGCCCGGCATGGCGAAGGCGCCGCCGGTCAATTATCGGACCGACGGAAATTTTGGCGGCGTTTCCATGGAGAGGATGGAGAGCGGCGCGCCGGGAGAGCCGGTGCCGGTGATTACGCTGGATGGGCTTAATCTGCCTGGTTGCCACTTCATCAAGATCGATGTGGAAGGGGCGGAGGCGGATGTTCTGGACGGCGCGGAGAACACGATCCGGACTTTCGAGCCACTGATTTACGCGGAGAATGACAGACCCGATAAATCAGCCCGCTTGTTGGCCAAATTGCTGGATTCCGGGCACCGGGTCTATTGGCACACACCTGCGCTTTACAATCCGAATAACTTTGCCGGGAACGCCGAGAACGTCTTTGGGCGCGCCGTTTCCCTGAATGTTCTGGCCATACCCAAGTCGAGACCGATCAACGTCGAGGGACTTCGCGAGGTGACGCGGGCCGATGACTGGCCCTGGAGTCTCGAATAGGGGCGTCAGGCCTTCACGGCCAAGAGCACGACGCCCATTTCCTTTTCCACGGCGCGGATTTTCGCCAGCTTCGCGCGGTCCAGGCGCGCGCACTCCGGCTCATAACCGCCAAGCGCCAATAAGGGCGTGCCGATTTCGTTTTCCAACGCCTTGACCTTGTTAAGCTTGGCGTCTTCCAGCTTCGCGTAGTTATAGATCATTATTCGCCTCCCGCGTGACCGGTGGAACACTGGCCCATTCTGTTAATCCTACGACGAATTCTCCATATTGGTTTAACGAATTTTGGCGTCACCACTTTTCCCGGGGGCGGGCCTTTTCGCCCAAACTGACTTCCTCGGTATCCAGGACATCGGCCAGGCGCCGTGACGCGCTTCCGGGTTTCAGGGGTTTCCGCTGGGTTTCCGCCGGAGCCCATGCCGTCATGTAAAGAATCTGAAAGGTTGCCGGAACACGCCCGTCCTCATCCGCGAAACGCTGTTGATAGAGTTCAGCCGCGCGGAACAGGAGGCCCGGCGGAGTCAGGCCTTTCCGGCATTCGGCGGCCGCGTTGCTTTCTCCCATGCCACGAAGATCCCGCATCAATTTCAGGGGCGACGCGTAGCCGACCGTGATCGTGTCCGTATCGACGACGGGGAGGGCGAGGCCCGCCCGTTGGAGCAGAGAGCCGAGATCACGGACGCCGGCGAACGGTGAGACGCGAGGGCTGAGTCCGTTTGAAATTTCGATCTCGGCGTCCGTCAGGCATGTCCGCAATTCCTTCAAGCTTTCCCCTCCCACAACGGCCGCCAGGAACAGACCGTCCGGTTTCAAAGCCCGGCGGACCTGGCCAAGGGCGCCGGGCAGGTCGTTCACCCAGTGAAGCGAGAGATTGGAGAAGACCGCGTCCAGTCGTTCATTTGCGAGGGGCAGAAATTCCTCATCGGCGGCGAACGCCGGAAAACCAGTGTCCGCGAGAGCAAGCCCCGCCATGGCGGGCGACAGGTCCGCTTGGAAGAGGGTCTCAACCCGGCCTTGATCTCCGATCACGCGCGCCAAGGCGCCGCCGTGACAACCCAAATCAAGGGCGAGGGGGAAGGTTCGGGTAATGTCCAGCAGCCGGTCCGCCAGACGGCCGGCGGTTTCCTCAAACAGAAAATCGAACTCGCCCAGATGACTCGCCGCTCTGTCCCGGTGCAAGCGCACGCGTCGGCGATTGAAGATGGTCATGGAATCAGTCATCGTTCCAATATGGCTGATTCATCGGAAGGTGCCAGAGCCAGCACGAGGTTCGCGGCGGGACTGTTTCGAGGAGCGTTGGATTTGGTGTTGCCGCCGCACTGCTTGAAATGCGGTGTTTTGGTGGACCAGGTTGGGACGCTCTGCGCGGCCTGTTGGGCCGGCGTCGATTTCATTCAGGGGGCTTGTTGCTCCCGGTGTGGATTGCCTTTTGACGTCGCGGACCTGCACGAGGCCGCTTGCGGCGCGTGTCTCCGAAAACCGCCGCTGGTCGATAGAGCGCGGGCGGTCATGGTTTACGACGACGCCAGCCGCGATCTGATCCTGGGTTTTAAGCATGCCGACAAGACGGAAGCCGCGCCCGCGTTTGGCGACTGGATGGCGCGGGCTCAAACCGGTCTTATTGAGGAGGCCGACCTTATCGCGCCCGTGCCGCTTCACTGGTCTCGATTGATGCGGCGGCAATTTAATCAATCGGCCTTGCTGGCCTGGCGTTTGGGCAAGGTCCTGGGCAGGCGGCGTGACGTGGTTCCGGACTTGCTAAAACGCACCAGGCGCACACCGCCGCAAGGGGGACTCGGCGGCGCCGGGCGGAAACGGAACATGGCGGGCGCATTCGCCGTGAACGCCGGAATGCGGCGGCGTCTTGAAGGGGCGAGGGTTCTGCTGGTGGATGACGTCTACACCACCGGCGCGACGATCGAGGCTTGCGCCCGGGTTTTACTGAGATCCGGGGCGAAGGCCGTTGACGCGCTGACATTGGCGCGTGTCGTCCGTCCTTCCAATTGAGATGAATGGCGAAGTCCCCTAATATGTTCATGAAGAGGCGGCGCTGGTGTCCGGTTTTGCCGGCGCCGCGCGGCGAGCTGGATTGCCGCCGGGAAAAGGAATTGGAACAGTGGCGAAAATTCAAATCTACACCACGCCGTTTTGTCCCTTTTGTTACCGCGCGAAAAAGCTGTTGGACAATAAAAGGGCCGATTACGAGGAAATAGACGTGCTAATGCGCCCGGCGCTCCGTCAGGAAATGACCGAGCGGTCAGGTTCGCGCACGGTGCCGCAGATTTTTGTCGATGGCGAATACTTAAGCGATTGCGAGGGGCTTTACGCGCTCGAAGACCAAGGCGATTTGGATAACCGCCTTGGCCTGGGTGCCTGAAGTCAGGATACGTTATGAGCGGGACGTTCACCGCCGCCCTGTGTCAAACCACATCCGGCGGTGATGTTAACGCCAACGCCGATATGATCGAAGAGCGCTTTAAGGAAGCGGTCTCGTTCGGCGCCGATTTTGTGATGTTCCCCGAAGCCGTCAACTTGATGGAGCTCGGGGGCGGAAACTTGGCCGCCAAAACGTATCCGCTGGGCGAGGACCCCTCTCTCGTGCGGTTTCAAGGCTTGGCGGGAAACGCGGGTAAATGGCTGTTGATCGGCTCGATGGCTGTCGCCCATGAGCGCCGGGAGCGTAAATTCTCTAATCGCTCAGTGCTGATCTCGGCGGCCGGCGACGTCGTCGCGACATACGATAAAATCCATATGTTCGACGTCGATCTGGATGGCGGCGAGAGTTACCGCGAGAGCAAGAACTATCATCCCGGCGGCGAGGCCCGTGTCGCTCAAACGCCGTGGGGCGGCGTCGGCATGACCATCTGCTACGACATCCGCTTTCCACATCTGTACCGCCGTCTCGCACAGGCGGGGGCCAGCATGTTGACGGCGCCGGCGGCTTTCACCCGGCCGACGGGCGAAGCGCACTGGCATGTTCTTTTGCGTGCGCGGGCCATAGAAAACGGGTGTTTTGTCTTCGCCCCGGCCCAGTGCGGTCAGCACGAGGACGGCCGGAAAACCTACGGTCATTCCTTGATCGTGGATCCTTGGGGCGCCGTGCTGGCGGACGGAGGCGAGGAGCCCGGCGTGGTGCTGGCCGAGATTGATCTGTCCCTGGTGGACAAGGCGCGGCGGCGGGTGCCGTCATTGAGGCACGACCGCCCCATTGATTTCGCGCAGGCGTCCGTCTGACCCGGTGAGGCGCGGCTTAATTCACGGTTCTCTTTCAAAAGCGGCGTAAAATTCGTTCCGGTGACGCCGCCGCCTCCCTCGCGGCGTTCATGCGCCGGACGGGGCGGAGTCTGGCAGCGGCGCCGGCGTGTTGGAACGGATGGCGGCGATCCGCTGGCGGACGCGGCGGCTTCCGCGCGTTTCCTCTATGCCGTGTTCGTAGGAAATCGTGGCGAGTTCTCCATTGACCAGGTCCAATAATTCTCCCGGTTTCAAGAGGAAGTCCGGGTTCGACGGTTTGCCAAACGCCTCGTTCCCGAGCGCAAAGGTCTCGTAGATCAACACCCCGCCGGCGGCGATGCTGCCGATCAAGGCGGGCAAGTGGGGGCGGAACAGATAATTGCTGACGATGACCGCGCCAAAGGCGCGGGGCTTGAACGGCCAAACGCGCCCGTCCTCGAGATCTATCCCGGCAACGGTGACGCCGTTCAGAGCGGCAATATCCTGGAGGGCGGTTGTGTCGATATCGACAAAGGTAACGGGATGTCCCCGGTCAAGAAACAGCCGGCCGTGTCCGCCGCCGCCGGCGGCGACGTCCAGAACGGGACTCGCGTTTGGCGCCAGAGGGGCGAAACGCCGAACCCATGGGGAGGCCGATGATTGCAAATGATTCGACATTTCTTAAATCTTTCTGGTTACCTTTAAACCGTCCCGCCCGAAAATTCCCGGTTTTCGGGCGTACCGGAACCCATGAACCTGATTGCCGCGAGCGCTCAAATGATCCGTTTCAGCCTGATTTGCGCCAAAAACCACGAATTCGAGTCCTGGTTCAAGGACAATGCAAGCTTTGAGAAGCTGGCCGGGTGCGGTCAGTTGCAGTGCCCCGTTTGCGGCACGAAAAAAGTCAGCAAGTCATTGATGGCGCCGAACATCGTCTCTTCGGACCGGTCGGACCGGGCGGCGGAAGTTCGCGCCGTGGAAGTGGCCAGGGAAATTCTGACGGCCGTTGGCGCGATCAAGAAAAAAATCGAGCAAGAGTTCAATAACGTCGGTGATGATTTTGCCGAGGAAGCCCGCAAGATTCACTACGGTGAGGCCGAGGAGCGCAGCATCTACGGCAAGGCTTCGTCTAAAGATATCGAGGAATTGGATGAGGAAGGCATTGAGGTTTTCCCGCTGCCAGAATTCGATGAAAAACCATCCGACGCCTGAGGGCATTTAGTCCTTTACCGCGAACATCAGATAATTCACGCCGAAATCTTTCGTGTCGAGCCGAAAGGCGCCGCTTAAGGGATTGTACACCATACCCGTGACGTCGCGGACATCGAGACCGGCGCGGCGAAGCCCGTCCGCCAGTTCGCCCGGCGTCACGAACTTTCGCCAATCATGCGTTCCGGCGGGAAGCCAGCGAAGGATGTATTCAGCCCCAATCTTGGCCAGCGCTAGGGATTTCAGCGTGCGGTTGAGCGTCGCCGTCACCATGGCGCCGCCGGGTTTCAGCAAATGCGCGGCGGATTGCAAGAACAAGCCGGTATCCGTGACGTGCTCAATCACCTCCATGTTGAGAACGATGTCGAACCGCTCATTCATGTTAGCCAGATCTTCGGGCAACTGATGACGGTAATCAATGTCGAGGCCGACGCTGTCCGCATGTGATCTGGCCGCCGCGATATTCTTTTCTCCCGCGTCGATGGCGGCGGTCGCGGCGCCTAACCGCGCCATGGGCTCGGTCAGCAGTCCCCCGCCACAGCCGATATCCAGCAGGGACAGCCCTTCGAACGGTTTGACGGCTTTCGGATTTAGACCAAAATACCGTGTAACGTGGTCACGGATATAACCGATGCGGACCGGATTAATCCGATGAAGCGGACGGAACTTTCCCGCCGGGTCCCACCATTCACCGGCGATTTCATGAAACCGGCCGATTTCGGCGGCGTCCGCGGTTGAGCGGGGATGCGGCGGGGTCATGGATCGTATCCTTCCGTGAGGAGGGTCGTGAGATGGGGCCCGGTGCTTGCGTCCAGCGCCTCCAGAAGGTAAGAAGGCGCCGCTTCGGGGGCAAGCTTCCTGTGCTTTCTCAATCCGCTCAAGGCCGGACACTTCTTTCATGGCTCTCATTGTTCAGAAATTCGGCGGCACTTCCGTCGCCGACATCGAGCGCATTAAACACGCCGCCACGCGGGTCAAGGCCGAGACCGATCAGGGCAGCCGGGTCGCCGTCGTCGTGTCCGCCATGGCTGGCGTCACTAATCAACTGGTGGATTATGTGCGCCAGATGGGCAATCTGTTCGACGCCCGTGAATACGACGCCGTCGTTTCCAGCGGCGAACAGGTCACGGCCGGTCTTCTCGCCCTCGCGTTGCAGGAAATGGGATTAGTGGCCCGATCCTGGCTGGGATGGCAAATTCCCATTCGCACCGACGGTTTACACGCCAGGGCGCGGATCATGGACATCCAGGCTGACAAGGTGCTGGAGCGTTTGAAGAACAATGAAGTCGTCGTCGTGCCGGGCTTTCAAGGGTTGTCGCCGGACGACCGTGTCACTACGCTTGGCAGGGGAGGCTCCGACACCAGCGCCGTTGCGTTGGCGGCCGCGTTGAAGGCGCGCCGTTGCGATATCTATACGGACGTTGACGGGGTTTACACAACGGATCCCCGGATCGTTCCGAAAGCCCGCAAGCTGGACAAAATTACGTATGAGGAAATGCTGGAAATGGCGTCTCTGGGCGCCAAGGTCCTGCAAACCCGCTCCGTCGAACTGGCCATGAACCACGGAGTCCGCGTCGAGGTCCGTTCGACCTTTGACGAGAAACGCGGTACCCTTGTCGTAACCGAGGATGAAATCGTGGAACAAGAAGTCGTAAGCGGCATCGCCTATAGCCGGGACGAGGCCAAAATCACCCTGCGCCAAGTGGCCGACAAGCCGGGCGTCGCGGCGTCGATCTTTGTCCCTTTGGCCGCCGCCAGCGTCAACGTGGACATGATCGTGCAAAACGTGTCGGCTGACGGCCAGTCCACGGACATGACCTTTACCGTCGGACGCGGCGACGCGGAACGCGCGCAATCCATCATCAAGAGCGGCAAAGGAAATATCGGATATCTGGAGATGGTCGCCGACACCGGCGTCGCGAAGATTTCCATCATCGGCGTCGGCATGCGAAGCCATGCGGGCGTGGCCGCCAGGATGTTCCAGATTTTATCCGAGAAGGGCATCAATATCCAAGTCATCGGAACATCTGAAATCAAAGTCAGCGTTCTGGTCGCCGAGGAATACACCGAACTGGCCGTGCGAGCGTTGCACACGGCTTTCGGACTCGACGGCGAATAGTCTCGTCCGCGGGCGAATCTGTTCCGGTAACGCCCGCCGGAAAGGGTATTTCCCGATCAGGCAGGCGGGTGAACGGAACCGGGGACCGTGACCGGCGGATCAGGCGGCAAATCGGCAGGTCTGGTGAGACGCGCCGTTGTCTCCGCGCCGCGCCGGCTTTTGACGCGTGCGGGATCGTTCGCGTTGGCGGACGCGCAAAACCATCCCGGTTTCCAATACCCGCCGGAGACGGGAGAAGAACGCTATCCGTCTATGACGGGGCGCCCGCGCCGCGCGGTGGAGCCGCGCCGCCCAGCGCCGTTAAGACCGGCGCCATGCCGGAAGCGCCAAGCCCTTGCGTTCCAACTGCCCGCGCTTGTTCGTGAGATTGATTTCCTGTCCGTAGGCAGCAATCACATGTTAAAGTTCTTGTTCGCGTCAGACCCTGGAAACCCTAGACTTTCTCGACGTTATGATGAGTTGCCGCCGCTGTCCGCCGGGCTGGTGATAACCATGGTCCGCAGCCTGGACGCCGCCAGTGTCGCCACTACCTGAAATTCCTTGAGGGGAAAGCGTATCGTTCCTTGCGTCAACGGTTGCGGGCCTGCGCCATGGACCATAGAGTTAGAATTTAACGTTTTTCCTTTGACACTTGAATTTCAGCACTTTTTTGTGGTTTATTTAACCGATTGTTAGCGTGTCATAACAATACTGATCAACGGCGGTTCTCAATGATTGCCGCACATGCGGCGAAGCTGAAGACAAACGAGCGCTCGATCATGAACGGCTTGTGGTGAACTGCGATGGAACGGTTTTGGTCGATTTTTCGACGGATTGTTGAAAATCCCTGGAGTAGGGCCTGGGGCAGGAAAGGCGCTTGAGCGAAATGAACCACGACGCCAAATCGCGCGGCGGTATGACGGCCGACCCGGACGAAAGCGCGCGGAACCGGCAAGCGGTCGGCGGTTTGCTCCGGGCGTCGCGTCTGCGCTGCGGCGAGGAGACCGAGGACATCGCATCGGTCTTGCGGATTCGCGCCCGCCATCTGGAAGCGTTGGAGGACGGCCGGCACGCCGATTTGCCCGGTTCCACATACGCCATTGGTTTTGTCCGCGCCTATGCGGAACATCTTGGCCTGGACGCGGATGAGGTCGTTCGGCGGTTCAAGGAAGAGTTGGGCGCAGGCAGGAAAGCCGTCAAACAGGACCTTATTTTTCCAGAGCCAATGAGCGAGGGCGGCGTCCCGCGCAGCGCTGTGATCTTTGTCGGCGTCATTGTCGCGCTGTTGGCTTATGGCGGCTGGTATATGTCCAGCGTCGATAATGAATTCTACACCAAGTGGGTGGCGCCGATTCCCGAGCGGTTGGCTGGCTTGTTGCCGGCGGACCGGCCAATGGGGGACGCCGCTCCTGCGGTCTCGCCGGACCGCGCGCCGCAGCCGCAACCCGCACTGGCCGTTACCGCCCGGCCGGAACTGGTTACGGCGCCCGCGTCTCTGCAAACGCAACCCGAACCCGCCGTCTCCGTGACACCCGAACCCGCTTCGCTGCCCCAGCCGGATATTGTCGCCGCGGCCGAACCGGCCGAGCCAGCCGAGCCGGCCGTTGAGGCCGTGACGGAAAACACCGCCGAAACGAACAGCGCCGAATCCGTTCCCGGGCCGGTTTTCGAACCGTCCCCGGCCGCCGCCGTGGAAATGCCGGCGCCTGAGCCCGGGGCGCCCGCTGTTTCAGCATCGGACACGTCAGCATCGGACACGCCCGCCGCCGAGTTGGCCGCCGCCGAGCCGGCAGACGAGTTCACCGGGATATCGGCCGGTGAGGCGGTTGAGGCTTCGGACAACATTGAGGCCGAGGCTGCGACGCCCGTCCGAGAGGCGCCGTCCGCGACCGCGCCCACAACCCGTGTTCGTTTGACGGTGGTGAGTGACAGTTGGGTCAAGATCTACGACAAGGACACTGGTGACCGCTTCATAGAAAAGTTGCTGTTGGCTGGAACTGTTCTGGATGTTCCGGACCGTGAGGGTCTGGTGCTTGATAGCGGCAACGCTGGAGGGTTGGAGCTTCGGGTGGACGGGGATTTCGTTCAAGCCCTCGGGGAAAGCGGCGAGGTGGTTCGCCAGATTTCCGTCGAGGCGGACACTCTGAAAGCCCGCTAATTCGGCGGGCCTTGAGAAATCGCCCGGCGCCGTTGACCTCTTGGCCTTGAACAGGCACAACACGCCTCACAATTTCTGGACAACCCTGTCTCCCTTGAATGAGGACCGTTCGGCATGCCGCCTGATACAGCCGCCGCTTCCGAAACCCGCGCGTCTGACGGCGAATTTCCCGCCGGCCCGTCCGCACGCCGTGTCAGCGTGCCCGTGATGGTGGGCAATGTTGGCGTGGGGGGGGTGAACCCCATCCGGGTCCAGTCCATGACCAATACGGACACGGCGGATATCGACGGCACAGTGGAGCAAGTCCATGCGCTGGCCCGGGCCGGCTCGGAAATCGTCCGCGTGACGGTGGACCGGGACGAGGCTGCGGAAGCGGTTCCGCATATCAAGGAAAAATTACTAGCCCGCGGTGTTGACGTGCCCATCGCCGGGGACTTCCACTACATCGGTCACAAGCTGCTGACCAAATACCCGGCCTGCGCCGAGGCGCTTGACAAATACCGCATCAACCCGGGCAATGTGGGCTTTAGGGAAAAGCGTGATAATCAATTCTCGCAGATGATCGAATGCGCGCTTCGGTACGGCAAACCGGTTCGTATCGGCGTCAACTGGGGCAGCCTGGATCAGGAACTCGTCGTTCGCATGATGGATGAAAACGCGGCGTCGCCCAACCCGGGGCCGGTTGAGAAAGTCACCCGTGAGGCGCTCATCGTTTCGGCTATCGGCAATGCCCGGCGTGCGGAAGAATTGGGCCTTGGCCGGGACAAGATTTTGCTGAGCTGTAAGGTCTCGGAAGTACAAAGCCTGATCGCGATCTATCGCGATTTGGCCCGGCGCTGTGATTACGGCCTGCATTTAGGTTTGACGGAAGCTGGCATGGGCTCCAAGGGCGTCGTTGCGTCCACGGCGGCCTTGGCCGTTTTGCTGCAAGAAGGCGTCGGCGACACCATCCGGATTTCCTTGACGCCGGAGCCGGGCGGCGACCGGACGAAAGAAGTCGTTGTCGCCCAGGAAATTCTGCAAACCATGGGTCTGCGCGCCTTTACGCCGCTGGTGACCGCATGCCCCGGTTGCGGGCGCACGACCTCGACCGTGTTTCAGAGTCTGGCCGAGAACGTTCAGACCTATGTCCGGACGAAAATGCCAACCTGGAAAGAGCGGCGCGACGGCGTTGAGAACATGACCCTCGCGGTCATGGGCTGCATCGTCAATGGCCCTGGCGAGAGCAAGCACGCCAACATCGGCATTTCGTTGCCCGGCACTGGCGAGGCGCCTTCCATGCCTGTCTTCGTGGACGGTGAAAAGCGCGTCACCCTGAAAGGCGCGCCCAAGGAAATCGAAGCGGAGTTCATCAAGATCATCGATGACTACGTCGCGGCGTCTTACGCCGCGAAGCCCGGCGCCAACTAGGAAATCGTCATGTCGAACCTGCAACCCGTTCGCGGGACCCATGATCTGTTGGGGAACGGCTTCCGCCTGCACCAATCCGTCATCCGGCGCGCTGAAGAGATCGCCGGACGCTATGGGTTTCAGCCCATGACGCCGCCGGTGTTCGAATTCACCGAGGTCTTTTCCCGCACCTTGGGTGAGACTTCGGACGTGGTGACGAAGGAAATGTACACCTTCGAGGACCGGGGCGGGGACTCCATCACGCTGCGTCCGGAATTTACCGCCGGCGTCGCGCGCGCCTTCATGTCAAACGGCCTCGCGCAACATGCGCCGGTGAAAGTCTTCGCGTCCGGCCCCGTCTTTCGCCACGAACGTCCCCAGAAAGGCCGCCTCCGTCAGTTCCACCAGATCGACGTCGAGGTTTTGGGCGTTCCCGGTCCAGCCGCCGATATCGAGGTGATCGCCGTCGGCGCGCATATTTTGGAAGAACTAGGTTTGCTGGCGAACACCACGCTGCGGATCAACAGCCTGGGCGACCCGGAAAGCCGGGCGTCTTATCGCGAAAACCTGCTGACCTATCTTGAGCCCCATAAAGAGAGGCTGTCGAGGGACAGCCGGGAACGGCTTTACAAAAACCCGCTTCGCATCTTCGACAGCAAGGACGGGGGCGATCAGGCGATCATGGCCGACGCGCCCCTGTTGAATGAGCATTTGAACGACCACTCGGCGGGGCTGTTCGCCGATGTCCTGGCCGGTCTTGACGCGCTTGGGATTAGCTATCAAGTGAATCATCGTCTGGTTCGGGGCCTTGATTATTACAGTCACACCGCGTTCGAGTTCGTTACCGGCAAGCTGGGGGCTCAAGGAGCCGTGCTGGCCGGCGGACGATATGACGGCTTGATGGAACAGATGGGCGGTAAGGCGACGCCGGGCGTCGGTTGGGCGGCGGGCGTCGAGCGTCTGTCCATGATGATCGCCGAAGCCGGTGAGGCGGAAACCTCCCCCGGGCCAATCGCCCTTATCCCCATGGGCGGCGCGGCGGGGGAAAAGGCGCTGACGCTCGCGAGCACGCTCAGAAAAGCTGGCTACCGGATCGAGCAGGGCTATAGTGGCAACATGAAAAAACGCCTGCAACGCGCCAACAAGATCAACGCCGCCGCAGCCATTCTTTTGGGAGATGACGAACTCGCCAAGGGGGTCGCCACCGTGCGTGACATGGCCAGCGGCAAGCAAGCGGAAGTTGCTCTGGATAACCTCATGGATCATTTGATCCCCTATCGTTAGCGAAGGCCCGTCATGCCCGAAGACCGCCGGACAAACCGCCGGCCTTTTGCGGCCGGCGCGAACCATCAGACCGCGTCCATAACCTTGAGAGACCGCTTGTTCGTTGAGGACGAGGCGGTCCCCGCCATGGTGCTGAAACTCCGCAGCGCCGGGTTGGACGAAACCGTTGTGATTTCCACCTGTGATCGTGTGGAGGTCATTGGCGCCGCCGCCGACCCCGTTGAGGCCGGACGGGTTGCGTTACTGGTTCTGGCGGACAACGCCGGCGTGCCCGCCGCCGAGATGGCTGCGGCGGCCTATCAGGCGCGTGACCGGGAAGCGGCGCTTCATCTGTTCCGGGTGGCGGCGTCGCTGGAAAGTTCCGTCCTAGGCGAGCCGCAGGTGCTGGGCCAGGTGAAGGCGTGCCATAAGATGGCGCGGGACGCTGGCCTGCCGTCCGGCTATCTGGATGACCTGTTTCAGGCGGCCTACGGGGCGGCGAAGCGGGCCCGGACGGAAACGGCCATTGGGGACGGCCCTGTCTCCATCGCGAGTTCCGCCGTTCAACTCGTCAAGGAACTTCACGGTGATCTGACCCGTGTCAGCGCCCTGATGATCGGCAACGGCGAAATGGGCGAATTGGTCGCCCGGGATTTGCTGGCGGGCGGTCTTTCGAGACTGGTCCTTACGCATCCCCGCCGCCGCCGGGCGGAAAGGGGCGCGCGTGATCTGGAGGCCAGCGTTCGGGACTATGAGGACCTGGCGGACGCCATGCGAGAGGCGGACGTAATTGTGGCGGCGCACGGCACGGAAGGCGCCGTCGTGACCGCCGACATGGTTCGCGCGGCCCTAAAGGCCCGAAAGCAAAAACCGATCTTTTTGTTGGATACCGCCCAGCCATCCGACGTGGAGTCCGCCGTTCATCGATTGGATGACGCGTTTCTCTATGACTTGGCGGATCTGGAGCGGATCGCCCTTCGCAATATTGTCGAGCGCGAACAGGCGGCCGCGCGCGCCGCCGCTTTGATCGAGAGGGCGGTTGACGATTTCATGGTTGACAGAAAAGGCAGGGACGCCGCGCCCGCCGTCACCACTCTTCGCGCGCGTTTCGAGGAAGTACGGGCGGGCGCGCTTCGGGACGCGGGCGGCGATGCGGAGAAGGCGACGTATTTGATGATGAGCCGGTTGCTGCATGGTCCGTCAACGCATTTACGCGCTTCTGCGGCGGCGTCCGAGTTGGATGTGACGGCTGTCGAGAAGCTCTTGATCGGTCTGTTTGAAGGTCCGGCGGACGGGGAGAGGGCTGAATGAGTCTGGAAGAAAATCTGACCCGGGTGGTCAATCGCCATAAAGAACTGTCCGCGTTGATGTCGGAAAGCGGCGGTGGCGCGGGCTTTGCCGCGATGGCGAAGGAATACGCTGATCTGACCCCGGTCGTGGGAGCGGTGAATGAGTTGACCGACGCCCGTGAAGAACTGATCGGCGCGCTGCATATGGTCGATGAAGCGGGCGACGACACGGAAATGAGAGCGCTGGCGGAAGAGGAGGCGCGTGAGTTGAAAGAGCGCCTGCCGGGGCTTGAGCGCAAGGTTCGGTTGATGCTGTTGCCGAAAGACGACGCCGATGAGAAGAACGCGATTCTCGAAGTCCGCGCCGGTACGGGCGGAGACGAAGCCGCCTTGTTCGCCTCTGACTTGTTCCGCATGTATCAGCGTTATGCGGAAACGGCCGGTTGGCGGTTCGAGGTGATGTCGCTGAGCGAGAATGGCGTCGGCGGCTATAAAGAGGCGACGGCCACGGTGACGGGCCGCGATGTGTTTGCGCGGCTGAAGTTCGAGTCCGGCGTTCATCGGGTGCAGCGTATCCCGGTGACCGAGTCTGGCGGGCGCGTCCACACCTCCGCCGCCACGGTCGCGGTGATGCCGGAAGCGGAGGAAGTGGACGTGCGGATTGACGACAAGGACCTTCGCATCGATGTCTTTCGCGCGTCCGGTCCCGGCGGGCAATCGGTGAACACCACGGACTCCGCCGTGCGCGTCACGCACCTGCCGACGGGTATCGTCGTCAGCCAGCAGGATGAGAAATCCCAGCACAAGAACAAAGCAAAGGCCATGCGCGTCCTGCGTTCCCGCATCTATGAGGCGGAGCGCGCCGCGAAAGACGCGGAGCGGGCGGCGCAACGGAAAGGCCAGGTGGGCTCCGGCGACCGGTCGGAACGCATCCGCACCTATAACTTTCCGCAAGGCCGGGTGACGGACCATCGCGTTAACCTGACGCTGCACAAGCTGGACCGGGTGATTGAGGGGGATATCGAGGAGATTATCAATGCGTTGATTTCCGAAGACCAGGCCCGGCGCTTGGCGGAAACCAGCGGTTGATGAGATATCCACCCGGCACCGTCGGGCGCGCCTTTGAAGAGACGGCGCGGCGTCTAGGCGAGGTGGCCGGAGATGGCGCGCGTCTGGACGCCCGGTTGCTGGTGTCGGAGGCCTTGGGCAAGGCTCCGGAATATGTCATCGGTTATCCGGAGCGGATCATGCCTGACGAGGCGTCCGGCAGATTGGCGGTGTTTCTGGATCAGCGGCTCGCCCACAAACCCATTTCGCAAATTCTGGGGCGCCGGGAGTTCCGGTCTCTGGATTTCGAAGTGACGGCGGCGACGCTTACGCCCCGGCCCGAAACGGAGATTCTGGTCGAAATGTGTCTGGACGCGCTCCGCGACGTCCCGTCGCCCCGCGTGCTTGATTTGGGTTCGGGCACGGGTTGCATTCTGTTGAGTTTGATGAGCGAGCGGCGTGACATACTGGGTCTGGGCGTCGATGAATCCGAGGGCGCTCTCGAAGTCGCCCGGCGCAATGCGGAGCGCCTGGGCTGTGACGCCGACTTTCGAAGGAGCGATTGGTTCGGGGGTGTGCAAGGCGCCTTTGACCTGATCGTCTCCAATCCACCTTATATCCCGGCGGGCGAGCGGGAAGAGTTGCCGGCGGATGTTCGCGATCATGAGCCCGCCGCCGCGCTCTTTGCTGGAGATGATGGTCTCGACGCATACCGGGCGATCGCCCGCGGGGCCGGAGCTCATCTAAAATCAGGCGGCGATGTCGCCGTGGAGGTCGGGATGGGGCGTGTGGAAGACGTCGCCTCCGTATTCGAACGGAGAGGTTTCCGGCGCCGGGAAAGCCGGAACGATTTAGCCGGGCGTGCGCGGGCGCTTTGGTTCGTGCGCGGCAAGTGACCGGTTATCCGCTGGTCTTGGTGTGCGGGTTCAGATACATGCGGGACGCTTTGCCGGGTCGGGGCCGCAGCCCCGTTTCGTCATTCCCCCGCGCCCTCGCGGGCATAACGCCCCGTCAGGCGGTTCGGAGGATCGGCCCCAATGCTGGTGTTCTTAACAACCCTCTCCGGGACCAAGCCGGAGTCTCAAACCGCCCGAACCATTACGTCAGGCAAAAAACTATTGGATTCACGGGGCAACAGGTCTAGTTTCTCCCCATCGCGGCGGCTTTCGCCCTGGGGGACAACGTGGGACTTCCAAGAAACTCCGGTCATTCAAGGTGAATGACGGAATTCGAAAGACCGAGAGCCGGTCGATTTCAACAGTTTCATTTTAACCGGGTTCACGACGGCGCCCGGCAGTCTGTTGAAGGGTATGGCCGACACCGCGACAAGCCGCATAACTCGCGTAAATGGATCGCTCAAAGTTATGAACAAAGGTCAAAACAATCGCCGTTCGCGTTCGCGCGGCAACGGCAAGCATCGCTCCATCAAGAATCAAAGCTTCGAGAGCAACGGCCCCAGCGTCAAAGTGCGCGGGACGGCTCAGCAGGTTTTGGAGAAATACCTGGTTCTGGCGCGCGACGCGTCGTCCGCCGGAGACCGCATTTTGGCGGAGGGTTATTTTCAACATGCCGAGCACTATTATCGCATCTTGAATAGCGAAGAGCATAGAAACGCTCAGCAAAACCGGTATCGGAACGGCCGCCCGCAACCGGCTGACGACGACCAGGTGGAAGACGTTGAAGAGGCGGAAGGCGGCCAGGCCGCCGCCAACGGCGAAGCACGGCGAAACGAAGCCGCCAGCGGCGATGATGAGTATCGTCAAAACCGCCCCCGCCGCCAAAACGTCCGCCGCCGCAGTCGGCGCAACGGTGAGGATATAGATGAAGCGGCGGCTGCGGAAGCGTCCGGCGGCGCCGCCATGAGCGGCGCCGGCGCCGATAATGAAGGCGCGGCCGAGGCGGAAGTCATCATGGCGGCCCCATCCGTTCCGCAGCCGTCCATGGACACGGATGATGAAGCGGGCGAGCAGCCCGCCGTATGACCTTGGTTGGGCCGGTTCTTGCCTTATGTCCGCCCCGGACGCCATCCACGTCCCTTCGCCCGGCCTTTCGGAACCGATGCCTGAGCTTTTGAGCTTTGAAAAGAAACGCCTCCGGCGCCAAGGCGCCCTTCCCGTACAGGCGGATCTGGATGATGGCCTAACCCGGCCCCAGAGCGTCATTCCCGCGCAGGCGGGAGTCCAGACCATCCTTTGTCACGCGTGACTGGCCGTCACTCGCGATAAGCCGGGACGCGGGCCGCTCGGCTGGGTTTCCGCCCGCGCCGGAATGATAAGGAACGGGCGCGGGGATGACGAATCAAACCCCTTGGAACCCATGAGTCGGCTCCGCCCAATGTCATAACGCCCTAGACAAGTTCAACGGGATCGCCCTGGCGGATGGTCCCGCTTTGTTTGACGCGGGCGTAAATTCCCATGTCCGCGTGGCCGCGCCCTCTTGTCAGATCGTTCAGCAAATTCAAATCCCGAATTCCCGTGGCCGGATTCACATTGACCGCCGCGCAACGGTTTGTCCGCTCGGCGACTTCCAGCACGGCCCCGCCGATCCGGATATCCCGTCCCAGCCACTGAAATTCCTCCCAGGGTCTGGCGCCGGCGAGATGGATATTGCCCCGGAACCGGAGCGGATCAATGGTTTGACGAATGATTCGCTCGCCCAAATCTTGCACGGACGCAAGGCTGATAATGGAAATCATGGGTTCCGGCACGTCGGTGAGCCCCTCGCCCGGCTCGGCCTCGACCACTCTGGGCCGGCCCCGCGATTCGTCTCTCAGGTAAGCCGCGAAAAAATCTTCCAGCATGGATCGGCCGATGACGGACGTCAGTTGGCCGCGCGCCACCCGGCGTCCGCCGCGCAGAACGGTAATGGTTTCGGTTTCCGCGTCGAAAGCGGTCTCTAATGTCGCGATCTTTTCGTGCCGGAACAGGGCGATGAACTTCTGTTTGGGCGTCCAGGGCGCGTGCGCGCCCTCGATGCGTGTCGTCGAAGGAGCGAGGGCGAAGCGCCGGTCGAAGGGCAGACGCCTGTCTTTCTCCAGCGTGGCGCTGTCCATGCGATCAGGCGAGAATCCTTTTAGCGGGTAACGCTGGATGGTTTTAACTGTGATGTTCATGGCTGAGAGGCTTGCCGGTCGCGCCCGCTAAGTCAATGCCGGCAGGCGGCCGTTCGTAACAAACCGTACTTCCGGGAGCATTGCGGCGGGCTTTCCGCGAAACATATTAATCTTATGAAAACCGGGGTTGCCTACGACTAGGGACCCCCACGTCGATGTCGCCGGACGAAGGGGCATGAAAATGGATTTTGAGCACTATACGGAGCGCTCGCGGGGCTTCATCCAATCAGCGCAATCGCTGGCCTTGCGCGAGGGGCACCAGCAGTTCGTTCCACTGCACGTCCTGAAAGTTCTGCTGGATGACAAGGAAGGCTTGTGCGCGAGTTTGATTGAGCACGCGGGCGGCAACGCCAAGCGCGCGCTGAACTTGACCGAGGGTGCGTTGAAACGCATCCCAAAGGTTCAGGGTTCCGGCGCGGGGCAAATCTATCTTGGCTCCGAGACCGCCAAGCTGTTCGATCAGGCGGAGAAGGCGGCCGAGAAAGCTGGTGACAGTTTTGTCACGGTGGAGATTCTGCTGCTTTCCATGGCGCTTGCGAGCGGCACGGACGCCGCCAAGGTAATCAAGGACGCCGGCGTCACGCCCCAAGAACTGAACGCCGCGATCAAGGATTTCCGCAAAGGCCGGAAGGCGAATTCCGCAAGCGCGGAAGATTCTTATGACGCGCTGAATAAATACGCCCAAGATCTCACTCAACAAGCCATTGAGGGCAAGCTTGACCCGGTAATCGGCCGGGATGAGGAAATTCGCCGGACGGTTCAGGTGCTGTCCCGCCGCACAAAGAACAACCCAGTGCTGATCGGCGAGCCGGGCGTCGGCAAAACCGCCATTGTCGAGGGCCTGGCGCTCCGCGTCGTCAATGGCGACGTGCCGGAGGCGCTTAAGGAAAAGAAACTGATGGCGCTGGATTTGGGCGCCATGATCGCGGGCGCGAAGTTCCGGGGTGAATTCGAGGAACGCCTGAAAGCGATGCTTGAGGAGGTAAGATCAGCGGACGGTCGAATCATCTTGTTCATTGATGAAATGCACACTCTTGTCGGCGCCGGCAAGGCGGACGGAGCGATGGACGCCTCCAACCTGTTGAAGCCCGCCCTGGCGCGCGGCGAGCTGCACTGCGTCGGCGCGACGACGCTCGATGAATACCGCAAGCACGTGGAAAAGGACGCGGCCCTCGCCCGCCGGTTCCAGCCCGTGTTTGTGGGCGAGCCGACGGTGGAGGACACCATCTCGATTCTGCGGGGCGTCAAGGAAAAGTACGAACTGCATCACGGCGTGAAGATTCAGGACGCCGCAGTGGTCGCGGCGGCGGCGCTGTCGAACCGCTACATCACCGATCGGTTCTTGCCAGACAAGGCGATTGATTTGGTGGATGAGGCCGCGTCGCGCGTTCGCATGACGGTTGACAGCAAACCAGAAGAACTGGACGAGTTGGACCGGCGCGTCATTCAGATGAAGATCGAGCGCGAAGCTCTAAAGAAGGAACAGGACAAGGCGTCCAAGGACCGCTTGGTCAAGCTGGAAACGGAATTGGCCGAACTGGAAGCCCGCGCCACCGCAATGACAAGGCGCTGGGAGAACGAGAAAGCCTCTCTCGGCGATCTCACCAAGCTGAAGGAGGAACTGGCCCGCGCCCAACAGGCGCACGCCGACGCCGTTCGGGTTGGTGATTATGAAACGGCTGGAGAGTTGCAACACGACCTGATCCCGAAGCTTCATGGCAAACTCGCCAAGTCCGAGGAAGCCGGCGGCGGCGGCATGGTGGAGGAAGCCGTTTCGGATGAGCACATCGCCCAGGTTGTGTCGCGCTGGACGGGCGTCCCGGTCGATAAGATGCTGCAAGGCGAGCGGGAAAAACTGTTGGCCATGGAAGAGGGCCTGGCGAAACGCGTGGTCGGCCAGGGGGAAGCGCTCGTGGCCGTGTCCAATGCGGTGCGCCGCGCCCGCGCCGGCCTTCAGGACCCTAACCGGCCGATCGGGTCATTCCTTTTCTTGGGGCCGACTGGCGTGGGCAAGACGGAGCTTACCAAGACGCTGGCGTCCTTCCTGTTCGATGACGAGCAGGCCATGGTCCGCATCGACATGTCCGAATATATGGAGAAGCACGCCGTCGCTCGTCTAATTGGGGCGCCTCCCGGCTATGTCGGTTATGACGAGGGCGGCGCGTTGACCGAGGCCGTCCGCCGCCGTCCCTATCAAGTAGTCTTGTTCGACGAGATCGAGAAAGCGCACCCGGACGTCTTCAATGTTTTGCTCCAGGTGCTGGATGACGGCCGCCTGACCGACGGTCAGGGTCATACGGTCGATTTCCGCAACACCTTGATCATTATGACGTCGAATCTGGGAAGCGAGGTTCTTGGCAATCAGGCGGACGGCGAGGACACCGATGCTGTCCGGCCCTTGGTTATGGAAGTCGTCCGGCAATCATTCCGGCCCGAATTTCTGAACCGGTTGGACGAGATCATTCTGTTCCATCGTCTGTTCCGCGAGCACATGGGCGGCATCGTTGAAATCCAGCTGGGCCGCTTGAAGGGGTTGCTGGAAGACCGTGGCGTCAAGTTGGACCTGGACTCGTCCGCCATCGATTGGTTGGCGGACAAGGGTTACGATCCGGTTTATGGAGCGCGTCCCTTGAAGCGGGTTATTCAAAAAGAACTTCAGAACCCGCTCGCCGGGCTTATTCTTGAAGGCAAGGTGGCTGACGGGGCGACTGTGAGCGTCTCCACCCGCGATGGACGCCTGTCCGTCAACGGAGAGGTGATTGAGGCGGAAGCGGCGTAACGCGGTCTTTGTTCGTGGCGGCTGTCCAAAACGGTTGTTCGTTTCGATTTTGTGACGGTTTGCACTGTGTCCTCACCTTGAGTTGATTACGCTTTTGGGCGAGTTGATTCCGCTTTCGGGCGGAATGTAAGCATTTTACGGAAAACAATGACCGATATCGCGACCATTGACACGTCCCAGCGCGCCATTCTGCTGTTTTTGGAGCGGAATGTGGAAACGCGCGCGGCCATTGCGGACCAGATCGCGTCAAGCCGGTCGGTCTCGTCATTCGCCGATGATCCGTCTGATTTCGCGTTGGCCAGCAGCTTGTCCAATCAGGCGGCCGCGTTGGGCGAAAGGGCGAGCAGACTCGAGTTGCAATTGAACGCCGTCGAGAGCGATTTGATCACGCTCGACGCGGCGCGAGAGTTGGCGGGCCAGTTACAAGGAATCGTCAACCTGGCGCGCGCGTCGGACGACCCGGCCAGGATTTCCACGCTGGCCCGGCAGTTCGATATCATCAGCACCCAGTTGAGGGATCTCGCCGGAACTGACGCCGGTTTGTCCGCCGGCTTCGATGGGTTCGTGACGGATACCGGGCTTGAGTCGGCGGGAAGCGCCGTCGGCGCCGCCATTGAACAACTCCGCGTGGCCGAGTTCAACGCGGCGTTGGACATTGGCGGCCTGGACGTCCAGTTCGATTTTGCCAATAACCTGGGCGATACGTTGACAACGGCGTCGGGGCTCTTGGTGAATTCAAACCTGACCGAACTGGCCGCTCAGTCCGTCGCCGTTCAACTGCGTGACCAACTGGCGTTGTCTGGATTCTCGCTCGCCGCCGGCGCGCAATTTTCGCTTTCCAACCTGTTCCTCGGCGAGAACTAGGCCATGACGTTTCATCACAGCGCTCACGCCAGGCTTCTGGCCTATCGGCGAACCCAGCACCTCGCGCCCGGCGGACGCGAGGACGGCGCACGGGCGTTGCTGTACGCCGCCCGGCTTTTGGCCAACGCGGCCAGGACGCCAAGCGAGCGCCTTCCCGTCGTCCGGGCGCTCAAAGGGAACGTCAAACTTTGGAACGTTCTGCGCGCCGATGCGTCCGCCCCCGGCGGCCGGCTCACGGACGACATGCGCCGGAGCGTGTTGTCGCTATCGGTTTTTGTCGAGCAAACATCCCGAAGAGCGGCGGCGGAGGTGTCCGCCCAACCCTTGACGCTGTTGGCGGACATCAACCGCACCCTTGCCGGCGGTTTACTGAATACGGCGCCCGGCATATGCCGCGGCGGAGATCACACATCCGGCCGGTCAAGACGGTAAAGCGGGCGGTGGCGTCTCGAGTGCGGCCATCGGCGTTTCGTCCCGCTTGGAAGACGGCGCCGATAAGGCTTGGACGGCGGCGAGAATTTCCAATGATGGTGACGAAATGACCGCCGGTCTCGTTGAAGCCGTTAAGCGGTTCCTGTCTGGCCCGCGCGGGCGAAAGGCGGGACGCGGGCGCCGGCGGGCGCTGGCTCTTACGGGTTCAGGAACCTGTAAACGGCGGTTATGAACTCGGCGGGTTTTTCCGCGTGGAGCCAATGCCCCGCATCCGGGATCACTTCCAAGGTGTGGGCTGGAAACAAGCGGCCCATCTCGCCCGCGTGTTGGGGACCGATATAGTCGGAATTACCGCCGCTCAAGAACAGCGCCGGTTTTTCATAGGCGCTTTCGTTCTCCATTTCAGGAAAGTCGAGAATGTTGGAGAGGCCGTCGCCAATACCGTTCAGATTCGGTTTCCAGCGAAACCCGCCAGCCTCGTTGGGTTCCAGATTCTGAAGCAGGAAAGCCCGAATGGGGGCTTCGGGAATGTGGACGCTGAGCGCGGAATCCGCGTCCCTCCGGGTTTTCATGCCCGCGACGTCCATGTCCGACATGGCCTTGACATAATCAGCGAACACGCCGCCCGCGCGGGCGGACGGGGCGATATCGACAACGACCAGCTTCTCGATCAAGCCGCCGTTTGAAAGGGCTGCGGTCATGGCTGTTTTGCCGCCCATGGAATGGCCGATCAACGTGACCGGCCCCGCGTCCAGTTTCCGGATGAAGAGGGAAACGTCGGCCGCCATGGCGTCATAGCTCATGGACGCATCCCACGGACTGTCGCCGTGATTGCGCAGATCCAGGCAATAGACGGCGTGGCGCCCGGACAGCGCCTTGGCGACGCTGGTCCAGTTCCGTTTGCTGCCGAACAAGCCATGCAGAATGACCAGCGGCGGGCCGTCGCCAATGACCGTATGACTGAGAGAAAGGCTCATGAGGGGGAAGATTAACGGGCGGAAGTCTTCTCCGCCACCTTGGTTCGCGCTGGTTGCTCCAGGGCGGTGAATCGTTCGTCAATCCGGGCGATTTCAGCCAAGAAGCGCTCCAGTTCCCGGCCCTTCAATTTCCTTCCCGAAGGCATCTTCACCCGAAGCGGATTGACCTGACGGCCCTCGACCAGGACTTCATAGTGCAGATGCGGCCCGGTTGACCGGCCGGTGGAGCCCACATAACCGATCACGTGGCCTTGACGGACACGTTTCCCCGCACGGACGCCGGGGCCATAAGCTTTCATGTGCGCATAGGCTGTTTTATAGCGGCTGTTATGGCGAATGCGGACGAATTTGCCGTAAGCCCCTTTGCGGCCGGCATACTCTACAACGCCGTCACCAGCGGCGTAGACCGGCGTGCCGCTGGGGGCGGCGAAGTCCACGCCCTTGTGAAGTTTGGTGTAGCCCAAAATTGGGTGGCGGCGCTTGCCGAAGCCGCTGGTGAGGCGGGCGCCGTCGATGGGGGTGCGCATCAGGGCTTTTCGCGCCCCTTCGCCGTCCGCGTCGAAGTAATCCCGAACGCCGTCCGCAGCGACATGGCGGTAAAGACCTTTGTGATCGCCCGACAGCGTTAGGGCGGAATAGAAGATATCGCCGGTTTCGACGAACGCGCCCCCCGTCGTGCGCACCTCTTCATAAAGCACGTCGAAGCCGTCGCCCTTGCGGATATCGCGTTGGAAATCGACGTCCCAGGAATAAATCCGAATCAGTTCCGCCATGACGCTCATGGGTAGGCCCGCGCGCACGCCCGCCAGAAACAGGCTGCTCTCGATTTGGCCCGACACGCGCACGAAATGGCGCTCCAATCCCTTCGCGATTATTTGAGAGGAGAAGGCGCCTTCGCTGTCGCGCTCCACCAGCACGTCGCGTTTCCTGTCGGGCGAGAACGCGAAGCCCGTGAAGCGGCGCTTGGAGGGCCGTTCGGACGCGGCGGCCATGATCGCGTCGAAGTGAACGATGATCTTCTGGCCGGCCCGAAGTTTGCGGGGATTATAGCTTTTGATGAAGGCGCGAATAGCGGCGTCCGCCTCGCCGCCCTTGATATTGGCGCGCTTCAAGACGTGAGCCAGCGTGTCGCCCTCGCCGATCTTATGAGACTCGCGAATGACGGCTCGGGCGGTCCCGGCCGCCTCGCTCCGAATATCCAGGGGCCGCGTCGTCAATGCCGCGGCCGCCGCCGGATGGCCGAGGCTGATCGGGTTCAAGGAAAAGGCCGCGCCGCCGCCCGTCATCCGGGACGAGGCGGTTCCGAAGTCAAACACGGCGCCTGCGGACGCAAACACCACGGCCGCGCAGACCGCCGCCGCCAACAGGCCCTTCAAACCCATGCTTCCGCGTTCCCTTCCGTTCTTCCACTCAAAGCGGTCCCGGGCCGTTCCGGAACCGGCGCGTTCATTTCCCCAAGGATGTCCCTAACCCTCAGCGCCCGCGAAACCCGCAGTCTCCCAACGGGCTTGTCAGGCGGACGTGAGCAATTCGCATCACAGAATCAATACTATAGGGAATATATTTAATATTTAGTTGCATCAAGGTCCGCTAACTTATTATATGTGAGCGTGAAGGGCGGTTGTGCGCCGCCGCGATCACGGGCGCGTCGTATGGCGGGGTTTTCCGGCGCGTTATGCGGATTTCGCGCCGCCGTCTTTTTGGCGTTGGGGATTTAACTTGTTTTTCAGCATTTTGGGCGGGAAACCCGGCTCTCGCCGGACGCCGCCGTGAATATGTAAAAAGGTGTTTGACAGGGGTGGTGGGGATGCGTATAAACCGGTCCCCACGAACGGGGCGGTCGTTGCGGACCTCTGGTCTAAAACGAGCGCCCCGCTTGTTTTCGCTCTTTGACATTGTTGATTAAAAGAAGGGATGCGCGGGCGGCGTTTCGGAATTTCTGGTTCCGGCGCTGTTTGGGTGGCGATGACTTAATCCGCCCTTGGGGTTGGGTTCCGTTTTGACGGCGGTTCCCGTTCCCCGATGGGCCGGATTTTCGATCTCGCCGTCACGCGAACCGGGCGGCGAGATCGCCGTCACCGGTTTGTTGTCCGTGTGTCCTGTCTACTCGCTTATGTGAGTTTCCGGTTTGTTTTCCGTCCTTTAGTTGGGGCGGGAGCGGCCGGAGACACATGGAATACGCGGTCTCGTTTCTTTGATGGGGACGGGACCGGTCAGTGACGACGGGTCGATTGTTGATTTCGGGGAGGCCGGTTTTAGGCCGGTTTTCCCGCCTTTGATCAACGGATCAACTTGAGAGTTTGATCCTGGCTCAGAACGAACGCTGGCGGCAGGCCTAACACATGCAAGTCGCACGATCCTTTATGGATAGTGGCGCACGGGTGAGTAACGCGTGGGAATTTACCCGGGAGTGGGGAACAACCTTTGGAAACGAAGGCTAATACCGCATACGCCCTTCTTTGGAAACATTGAGGGGGAAAGCTTCGGCGCTCCCGGATGAGCCCGCGTTGGATTAGCTTGTTGGTGGGGTAACGGCTCACCAAGGCGTCGATACATAGCTGGTCTGAGAGGACGATCAGCCACACTGGAACTGAGACACGGTCCAGACTCCTACGGGAGGCAGCAGTGGGGAATATTGGACAATGGGGGCAACCCTGATCCAGCCATGCCGCGTGAGTGAAGAAGGCCCTAGGGTTGTAAAGCTCTTTCAGTCGTGAAGATGATGACGGTAGCGACAGAAGAAGCCCCGGCTAACTCCGTGCCAGCAGCCGCGGTAATACGGAGGGGGCTAGCGTTGTTCGGAATTACTGGGCGTAAAGCGCGCGTAGGCGGATCAGTCAGTCAGAGGTGAAAGCCCTGGGCTTAACCCGGGAACTGCCTTTGACACTGCTGGTCTTGAGTCCGGGAGAGGGTTGCGGAATTCCGAGTGTAGAGGTGAAATTCGTAGATATTCGGAAGAACACCAGTTGCGAAGGCGGCAACCTGGACCGGTACTGACGCTGAGGCGCGAAAGCGTGGGGAGCGAACAGGATTAGATACCCTGGTAGTCCACGCCGTAAACGATGAGTGCCAGTTGTCGGGGGCTCGGTCTCCGGTGACGCAGTTAACGCGTTAAGCACTCCGCCTGGGGAGTACGGCCGCAAGGTTAAAACTCAAAGGAATTGACGGGGGCCCGCACAAGCGGTGGAGCATGTGGTTTAATTCGAAGCAACGCGAAGAACCTTACCAGCCCTTGACATATCGGTCGCGGGGACCGGAGACGGACCCTTTCAGTTCGGCTGGACCGGATACAGGTGCTGCATGGCTGTCGTCAGCTCGTGTCGTGAGATGTTGGGTTAAGTCCCGCAACGAGCGCAACCCCTGCTCTTAGTTACCATCGGGTCAGGCCGGGTACTCTAAGGGAACTGCCGGTGACAAGCCGGAGGAAGGTGGGGACGACGTCAAGTCATCATGGCCCTTACGGGCTGGGCCACACACGTGCTACAATGGCGGTGACAGCGGGACGCGATGGCGCGAGCCGGAGCCAATCTCCAAAAACCGTCTCAGTTCGGATTGTTCTCTGCAACTCGAGAGCATGAAGTCGGAATCGCTAGTAATCGCGTATCAGCATGACGCGGTGAATACGTTCCCGGGCCTTGTACACACCGCCCGTCACACCATGGGAGTTGGCTTTACCCGAAGACGGCGCGCTAACTTCGGAGGCAGCCGGCCACGGTAAGGTCAGCGACTGGGGTGAAGTCGTAACAAGGTAGCCGTAGGGGAACCTGCGGCTGGATCACCTCCTTTCAAGGATGGGTCCGGTTAACGCGTTTCACGGCGTGTTCCGGATCGTCTCTTCAAACGCCTTTCCATGGGCATGAGCGCCTGGACGGCGCTGTTCCGGAACTCTCCGGGGCGCCGCCTCCGTATCCCTTCTTTAATTTACGTCCCCTGATCGCCGGGCGCTGCTTGCGGAAGCGACCGGTCGTGGGGCTGGTGCCGCGCGCTCCGGTTCGCCCGGCGCCCGCCGGTTTGGTCTCCGCCGTGCTCATCCGGGCGGGGCTGTTGGCTCCCGCCGTTCGCAGGGTTGACGTAACGGGCCTGTAGCTCAGTTGGTTAGAGCGCACCCCTGATAAGGGTGAGGCCGGTAGTTCAAATCTACCCAGGCCCACCACTTGACTGGCTCATTCAAGGAGCGCGCCAAGGAAATAGCGCGCCCGGCCTTGGTCCGTCTTATCCAAGACGCGCCGTGTCCGTCCCGCTCGCCGCTTTCGCGCGGGGGCTTGTTGGCGGTTGGTTCGGGTTCCGCCTTCGCGGAAATATCTGCTGTCGTGGCGGCTGTTATGAAGGGGCCGTAGCTCAGTTGGGAGAGCGGTAGCTTTGCAAGCTTCAGGTCGTCGGTTCGATCCCGTCCGGCTCCACCATTTTGACCGGGTTGTCCGGGTTCCGCCCTCGCGGGAAGAATAGTTGCCCCGAAGGACGTGAAGGCCCGAAGGTCGTGAGGGCCGGTTTTAAAGATCATGTTCGAGCATGAGTTTTGACGCCGGTCTTCCCCATCGAGAGTTTCCTCCGTTGAGGGGGCCCTTCGTTAAGGGATGGCCTGCTTGATTACATCGTGAAGAGGTTTTGGTCATTGCCTCGTCTGGTTTCAGGACCGGATGTGAGCAATGCGACATCCATTGATGGCTGTTCTGGCGCGAGGGTCTTAGCCGGCCCGGGCGCCGCTTAAGGACAGCCATCGCACAAGGTCTATACGTAACCGCGTATAGAGCTGAGTAGTCAGCGCTCCCGCGTGTTCGGGATAAGCGTCGTGTCTGACTCCGTCATTCCGTGTTCATGCAAGCGCGGGATGAGAGTTGGGCGAGGTCGGGTTTATCCCTGCGCGTGGGGGTGTGTCTCAAGTGTGAGAAGGGCATTTGGTGGATGCCTTGGCGATAAGAGGCGATGAAGGACGTGGCACTCTGCGATAAGCGCCGGGTAGGTGAGAGCAACCTTTGATCCGGCGATTTCCGAATGGGGCAACCCACCGCTTTAGCGGTATCCCTGGCTGAATTCATAGGTCAGGGAGGCGAACCCGGCGAAGTGAAACATCTCAGTAGCCGGAGGAAAGGACATCAACCGAGACTCCGTTAGTAGTGGCGAGCGAACGCGGATCAGGCCAGTGGATGAGGGTGTGGAACGAGAACCGTCTGGAAAGTCGGGCCATAGCGGGTGACAGCCCCGTATCGGCGGACGCATCTTCATTCCTCGAGTAGGGCGGAACACGTGAAATTCTGTCTGAACGTGGGGGGACCACCCTCCAAGCCTAAGTACTCCTTATCGACCGATAGCGAACCAGTACCGTGAGGGAAAGGTGAAAAGCACCCCGACGAGGGGAGTGAAAGAGACCTGAAACCGAATGCCTACAAGCAGCCGGAGCCTGTCCGCCTTTGGCGGGCGGGTGACGGCGTACCTTTTGCATAATGGGTCAGCGAGTTAATTTTGCGAGCAAGCTTAAGCCGTTAGGCGGAGGCGAAGCGAAAGCGAGTCTTAATAGGGCGCTTAGTTCGCGGGATTAGACCCGAAACCCGGTGATCTAGCCATGAGCAGGTTGAAGGTGAGGTAACACTCACTGGAGGACCGAACCCACCTATGTTGAAAAATGGGGGGATGACTTGTGGCTAGGGGTGAAAGGCCAATCAAACCGGGTGATAGCTGGTTCTCCGCGAAAACTATTTAGGTAGTGCGTCGTGTTTCGCCTTCGGGGGTAGAGCACTGGATGGGCTAGGGGGCCCCACAGGCTTACCAAACCTAACCAAACTCCGAATACCGAAGAGCGTGATCACGGCAGACAGACGGCGGGTGCTAAGGTCCGTCGTCGAAAGGGAAACAGCCCAGACCGCCAGTTAAGGTCCCCAAGTCATAGCTAAGTGGGAAAGGATGTGGGAAGGCCAAGACAACCAGGAGGTTGGCTTAGAAGCAGCCATCCTTTAAAGAAAGCGTAACAGCTCACTGGTCTAGTTAAGCCGTTCTGCGCCGAAAATGTACCGGGGCTCAAGCTATGCGCCGAAACTGCGGACTCCTTCGGGAGTGGTAGCGGAGCGTTCCGTAGGCCTGTGAAGGCGTCCCGCGAGGGGCGCTGGAGGTATCGGAAGCGAGAATGCTGACATGAGTAGCGACAAACAGCGTGAGAAACGCTGTCGCCGGAAGTCCAAGGGTTCCTCGGCAAGGTTAATCCGCCGAGGGTGAGCCGGCCCCTAAGCCGAGGCCGACAGGCGTAGGCGATGGGAACCAGGTTAATATTCCTGGGCCTGCCGGAAGTGACGGATGGGGGCGGCGGTGAGAGCTTATCGGATTGTTCTCGCCGCGAACCTGTCCCAGGAAACAACTCCGGCCTTCAGACCGTACCCCAAACCGACACAGGTGGACTGGTAGAGCATACCAAGGCGCTTGAGAGAACGATGTTGAAGGAACTCGGCAAATTGCACCCGTAACTTCGGGATAAGGGTGACCTCTCTTTGGGCAACCATCGGGAGGTGGCACAGACTAAGGGGTGGCGACTGTTTACTAAAAACATAGGGCTCTGCAAAGCCGCAAGGCGACGTATAGGGTCTGACGCCTGCCCGGTGCTGGAAGGTTAAAAGGAGGGGTGAGAGCTCCGAATTGAAGCCCCAGTAAACGGCGGCCGTAACTATAACGGTCCTAAGGTAGCGAAATTCCTTGTCGGGTAAGTTCCGACCTGCACGAATGGCGTAACGACTTCCCCACTGTCTCCAACATCGACTCAGCGAAATTGAAATCTCCGTGAAGATGCGGAGTACCCGCGGTTAGACGGAAAGACCCCGGCACCTTTACTATAGCTTCGCAGTGGCGTTAGAGAACGACTGTGCAGGATAGGTGGGAGGCTTTGAAGCCGCGGCGCCAGTTGCGGTGGAGCCATCCTTGAAATACCACCCTTTCCTTTTTTGACGTCTAACCGTCTCCCGTGAACCCGGGAGCGGGACCCTGCGTGGCGGGTAGTTTGACTGGGGCGGTCGCCTCCCAAAGAGTAACGGAGGCGCGCGATGGTGGGCTCAGGCTGGACGGAAATCAGCTGTCGAGTGCAATGGCATAAGCCCGCCTGACTGCGAGAGCGACGGTTCGAGCAGAGACGAAAGTCGGTCATAGTGATCCGGTGGTTCCGCGTGGAAGGGCCATCGCTCAACGGATAAAAGGTACGCCGGGGATAACAGGCTGATCGCCGCCAAGAGTCCACATCGACGCGGCGGTTTGGCACCTCGATGTCGGCTCATCACATCCTGGGGCTGGAGCAGGTCCCAAGGGTTTGGCTGTTCGCCAATTAATGTGGTACGTGAGCTGGGTTTAGAACGTCGTGAGACAGTTCGGTCCCTATCTGCCGTGGGTGTACGAGACTTGAGAGGATCTGTCCCTAGTACGAGAGGACCGGGGTGGACGTATCTCTGGTGGACCAGTTGTCACGCCAGTGGCACAGCTGGGTAGCTAAATACGGACGGGATAACCGCTGAAAGCATCTAAGCGGGAAACCCCCCTCAAAACCGGGTCTCGCCTGAGAGCCGTGGAAGACCACCACGTCGATAGGCCGGGTGTGGAAGCGTGGCGACACGTGAAGCTGACCGGTACTAATCGCTCGAAAGGCTTGAAACACGCCCTCATGCGTATGGATAAACCCGGACCGCTCCCGCCCGTGGGGCGCGCGGTTCCGGGAACTGACGGGGACCGGGTTAAGGTCTCCGAATTCATGCGAAAAACCGAGGAGCGCCGACATGCTCGCCGCTCAATCGCGGTTGCCGACGACTTTGTGATTGCGTTCAAGTCCCCCGCGCCGGGGGCGGTCCCCGCCGGAACGCGGCGGATCCTGGACCCGGCGGTGTGGAATCCCGGCGGTCCGTGAAACGGGCGCGTTGGAGAGGCCAGAGACAAGAACTCGGGGACAAGAACAAGTATCCGGAACCTTCCGAGACGGCATTGACGGCCTGGTGGTCATGGCGGGCGCGCCCCACCCGATCCCATCCCGAACTCGTCCGTGAAAACGCCCAGCGCCGATGGTACTGCATCTCAAGGTGTGGGAGAGCAGGTCGCCGCCAGGCCTTCAATGGCGCCTCGGAAGATCAACTGAGCAGATTTGCCCTGCGGGCGGTGAAAGCGCTTCCGGCGGTCTCAAAAGGTAAAACACCAACAAGAACAGATACTTATGGGGACAGACAGACGACAAGACCAAAACCTCTTATAATCGTCCGCCATGACGCGTGGCGCCGGAAAAGCGCCCGGACCGGCGGGCGGGGCGCTTGGCGGTCAATGCCTTCTGCAATCAAGGCCATGATTCAGGAGCGGGCGGCCCCAGGGAGAAACCGGAAAGCGCGGCCCGAAACGTCCGCGTTCCGGACAAACGTCTTGGCGCGGGATGGAGCAGCCCGGTAGCTCGTCAGGCTCATAACCTGAAGGTCGCAGGTTCAAATCCTGCTCCCGCAACCAAAACAAAGCCCTTGAAATATAACAGTTTAAGGGCTTTTTTGATTCCGAACCAAAACCTCGAAAACCAGTTTCGGAACCTAACCGGAACCTCCCGGAAAGCATTCAGAGCCAACTCCTGATAGCTCATGCGTACACATCACGCCGATCTCAAGGGCTGCCATCCTTTCATCAAGCGCATTGTCGGTATTACCGGGGACCCGGTGGAGGTTCTTTGGGAGACCGTCACCGTCGTGAGTGCCAAAATCGTCGATATCACGGCGTTTTCACGCAAGGGGTGACGCCGCCTCCCCCCGAGCCGTTGCCCTTGATCGCCTCACGCCTGAGATGGTCTGAGAAGCCAATCTTTCACCGCACTGCCAAGACTTCGCAAATCTGCTACAAGTGGGAGTGTGCGTGCGACTCGAAGCGGTAAGGCAGCACTGGATACACAGCATGTTTCAATTGCCCCTGGTTGATAAGGAAAAGGGCTGGGATATAGTATTCTGTTATGACCATCACGTTTAACCAAGTGATCACGGCTTTGCAAAATGGTGAAGTCCTTAACTGGGAGGCGTCCGGGGCGTACAAGAGTGGATCAATTATATTGGAAACTGCCGCCAAGCGGCGCCTGTTCCGTGTTCTCATCGATGCTGATTCGAATCTGGTCGCCGATGCCGACGAGAGCCTTTTCCAGCCCCTCATGGATGCTTGGAAAGACGCCAGCGCCGACCCGGCGAAAGAAGAATCCGCCAGCGAGACAAGCGACGCTTCGGGATCATGGCGGCTTGAACGAATCGAATCCAAGGGCTTCGGCGGCCTGAACACTGATGACGGTCCTTGTTTCGACCTTCACGTTGGCGGCGAGAATTGGTGTCTTGAAGGCTATAACGGATCGGGGAAGACATCCCTTGCCAATCTGATCGTCTGGACGCTGACCGGCTATCGCAAGCGGGAACAGGACGGTTTGATCGAAGATCGCGGAGAACGTGCCCCGGTCAGCGATTCGACAGGCAAGATGATTGATTCCTGGCCGCCCCTCGCCGCCTACCCATCCGATGAGCAGGGGCTTGGGAAAAGCGCCGAGGTCTGGGGGCGGCTTACCTTCGAGAAGGCTGACGGTGAAACGGCGGTTGCGGAAAGAAAGATCACAAGCCCGGTAGAAGGTGATCCGGTCATTCGAGAAGATATCGACCCGCGCCTTCTTGCCTCACCCGAGCTTATTGAAACGGGCCTTCTCATGCCGGCGCGTATCGGTCATATCGGGTTCGGGGATCGCAGCACGCCGCTCTACGAGGCGCTCAAGATGCTGACGGGCCTGGACAGGCTGGTCTCGGTGGCGGTCGGAGCGGGCGGCCTCTCCCACAAGTCCAAACGGTTCCTGAAATACGCCAAGGACAATGACGCTGACCGCTACGAGCGGGATTTCACGCACAATCTCAACCAAGCCAAAGAGCTTGCCGAGACCGGACCCGTCGACCTGACGGAGAATTATCGGCTTGGGGCGGACACGCTGCTTGAAAAATTGCAGACCATCGAGCGGAGGGCGTCCGAAAAAGCCGGCGCGTCGCTTGATCTTCTCAAGACTGAAATCGCCCCGACGCTCGATTTGAGCGGCACCGAAGATCGGGATCGTCTGAACAAAGCGGTCGGCTCCGCGCGCCATACCGTTGGCGAAGGCGCCAAAGCTGTTCCATTGTTCGACTCTCTCGCCGCCCTCAAGAAAGCCGGCGAGGATGTGAATTTCAGGGGGATCGGCGCCGCGGTTTCCGAGGCCGAAGAATCCCTTGCCACCGCCCTGGAATGGCATGCTCGGCAGAAACGGGACGCCAAGCTAAGGCTGAAGGCGCTGGCGTCGAAGTTCTTCATCGCCGAAGCCGATCTCGAAACGGCCGCGAACTGCCCCCTGTGCGACACGCCGCTTACCGAACCGGAACAGAAGAAACTCGCGCAAGAACTCGAAACGCTCAAGAGCGAGGCCGACCTTGCGGAACGCGCCATTGCCGACGCCTGCCGCGATATCGAGAAAAAGCTCAATACCCATGTTCCCGAATACCTCGGCCCGCATCTGGCGGCGCTTGCCGAAATGGATCCGGCATCCGGATTCGCCAAGGCACTGAAAAGTCGGTTTGCCGAAAACTCTCCGTTCAGCGACATCCTGATCGGTATCGCCGCATTCGCCACCGAATATGCTGACAATCAGGCTTCGACATTGCCCGCCTTCGATTTTACAGCCGAACATACGGAACCGAGCGAAATCGCCGAGGTGCGGACGCTTCGCGATTTGATGAGCCGGATATCGCGGGCCGCCGCGCTTTCCACATGGTGGGTGAAGAATAGAGCCGCTTTCCTGGACGCCTGGAACAATCTTATTGGCGTGGCCGGTGACGGCGGTGAATGGCCGCCGGAGTCCCTGGAGGGAAAACTGGACGCGCTGGAGGCCGCCATCGCCGAATCCGGCCCGTTGGACAAAATCGCCAAGCATGTCGCAAGCGCGCGCGGGGCGGCTGAAAAGTGGGCAAAGGTGAACGGGGTTCAGAAGACCCGCGAGACGATAGCCGAAAGCATCGGCCCATTGAAACAGTTGCAGGGTTTTGTGGATTGCGAGACCCACCGCGCCATCGAGACGCTATCGGGGCGTGTTACGGCAATACTTGATGAGATCAAGCTGAAGGATCGTTTCGATTTCGAAAATACCGCAATGGCCAAAAAGACCGTGACGGTCGAAGGACATTTCACGCCGGGGCTGAAGATCGATGCCACCCTGGTCGCCAATTCATCGTGGCTCAGAGCGCTGCTGTGGGCTTTTATCTTCGCCCTGCGCGAGCAAACCATTGCGAATTTAGGTGTAAACCCGTTTCCGCTCGTGGTGCTGGACGATCCGCAGACGACCTTCGATCCGCAGAATAAGCGCAAATGGGCGGAAAAAATCGTCGATATGGCGAACCGCGACGCCGCCGATGCCGATGGAGCACAGCTTTTTCTCGCCACCCACGAACGCCAGTTCCATGACATGGTTTGCATGACTTACGAACTTCATGGCCAGCAAGGCGAGATGGTCGGGCCGACAGGGGCGACGCAGGTCGCGCATATTGTCAATGGAACCTTTCTGGGGCGGCAATTCGACAAGGCAAAACGGGATAAGAATGACGAAGAGGGGTATCGCTATGTGCAGATGGTCCGGGTCCATTGCGAAGACCTGCTCAAAATCATGCTGCGGCCGGAAGCTTTTGAGATTAGTGGCGAGACTTTGGGAAAGCTCTGCGAGCTTCTCGCAAAACTGCGCAACGACCATATCGATCCGTTTAATAGGACCTATTTTGAAACCTTGTTGAATCTGCTGAACGAAAAAACTCAACCAGTCATAAAAATAATCAACGCAAGCCATCATGGTAATAAGGACACAATCGGCTACGCCCAAGCCGAAGATGTTGAAAGATACTGGCGAGAAAAATTAAAGAAAGCCTTTAGCAATGCGTTTCGCTTGGCGTCCGACTATGATGCCTATAAGGGCGTGCCATTTCTTTTCGCCTGGAACGATAATGTCGCCACGTTCCCGAACGGGCACAAAGACAAGATCAAAGCCTTCTCTTTCGAGATGACGAGTGTCGCGGCGGCGGCGGAATCGGATGGCCGCGTCGGCGACGGTAACATCATGCTGGAACCGTCGGAGTCCGGCAACCCGGTCATCCTTTATAATCACAGCGCCTATCGATTGAATGCTGGAACTCTCGATCCGGTGGCCGGGATTGGCGATGTGGTGCTTGTGCGGAATTTTGGCGCACCCCGTCCACGCAACCTGACTGTCGTCGCTTTCGGCGACCAGCTTTACGCGCGGCGCTTGAACGAAGCCGCCGATCACCCCGATGTTGTTATCTTCACGGGCCAGGGGGCCGATCCTTACAGCCTTCCCGAACCGGTCATCGCCGTGAAGGATAAGGTCACGCCTAAAAAGATCGTCGGCACCGTGTTTGCGCCACGAAACCTGCCTCCGCCGAAAGGAGAAAATGATCACGAAGTATCTATGATCGAAGATTTTTCAGTGATTGAATCGAGACTAAAAAACGTGAAGCTGTTTGAGGTCAAGGGCCGCAGCATGGAGCCCATCGCCCTTGAAGGGCAATATGTCATGACCTTAGAAGAGACATTGGACGAATCGGTATTGCAGCGCTTACACGGAGGGCTTGTGATTGCCGCCGATCACAATGGCAGTGTCTATTTCAAGCGTTTGCGGCGGCATGGCGAGCTTGTCGTCTTGGAAAGCGCCAACTCCAACAGCACGACATCCTCGGAAATTCTCAGTCTGGATACCGATGCGCCATATCCGCAATTACAGTCACTTATGTCTGTCGTTGGAGTGCTCTTTGACTTGCCGGAACAAAAACACTGAACCTCTTGAGCGCTTAAGGTTTGTATCCAGGGATGGTTCAAAATTCCATAAATGCTAACAGTTAGTTATGGGCGTGTCTCCACGTGACAGCCCCTGTCGGGACCGAACGGCCTGCCACCTCGTTATCGCGCCCGGAGCGGGAGGCGGGAGGAGTTCGGGTACGCGGTTGTAAGGAGACGGAGTGACCGTCTCCGCCGCGCTTGCAGGAGACCCCGACCATGGAACAGACGATCGCCGGCGACATCCGGCCCATTCCCCTCGACAAACTGACCCTTTCGCCCGCCAATGTGCGCAAGGTTCCGCCGACGGAGACCGAGCAGGCGGAATTGAAAGCTTCTCTCCGGGCCCACGGCTTGTTGGAGAACCTGGTGGTTCACGCGGGCGATGACGACCTCTTCCGGGTCACCGCCGGCGGGCGGCGCCTGATGGCGCTGCGGGCCCTGGCCGGGGACGGGTGATCGCCGCCGACCATCCCGTGCCCTGCCGCGTGCATGACGGCGACCCGGAGGAGGTCTCGCTTGCCGAGAACATCGAGCGACTGGCCATGCATCCCCTTGATCAGTTCGAAGCCTTCGCGCGCATGGGTGAGCGTGGCGCGACACCGGCGGAGATCGCCCGGCGCTTCGGTCATTCGGAACAGCTGGTCAAACAACGCCTGCGCCTGGGCAGGGTCGCGCCCGGCGCAAACCAGATGTGGCACGCGCCGCTCGCAACCCGGCCAGCTACGAACCCGCACCGACCCACACCCTCCCGCTCTCGCCGAGGGGCAGGGGTGCAACCGCACCCTTGTGCAATTTTTTTAAAAGGAGAGTGAGTATGACAACGTCCACAGATTTGAGGGTCTTTGGATTTCGGGAACTGAAAATAGGAGCGGAGCTTTTAGAGGCCTATTGCGAAAACCCGCTCGATTTCCTGTGCGATGGGGTTCATTTGATGATGAATACCCATAGCGGCTACGTCTTGCTGACAGACGAGGACTACAACGTCGCTATGATGAATGGTGACAAGCTGGAGCAATTCCTGTCCCGAGTGCGGCGCGGAAGGTTTTGCAGAGGAGTTGCCCGACAATCCGTTGCGCCATGCAGATTGATCCAACATTGCAGCCAGTCGATCCGGAGCGACTCGCATGGGGTGAATGGTGTCACCGCAGACAAAAAACCATAGGGGAGGGCGATATCGTGGCCTCATACAGCGCCGACCGGATCGGAATGGGCGAGCCGGTACGTAAATCGTTCTCGTGGAATGGAGCGCTTTGGGTGTCTGTCGGGCTTTCAGGTGCCGCTGATGATATCTCTGCTAAGGCTTATCGGCTCGCGCATGTCAGCGTCTATGACGGGAACCCGATGACCTATCTGAAAAAGATACGTCACGCCGACACCGCACATAGTGATCCCAGCGGCTTTTATAACGGAATGATTGTCAGACATTCCGGCGATGAATTTGTGCTCTGCGGTCCCCCTGTTACATTTACGAAGGGAGAGCAGCAGCAATTTTCCCTGTTTTGAATGGCTGCGCTGCCGATCCCGATCTTTTGGCCCTCGGGAAAGTGGAGAACCCATTCATGGCCAAAGAAGCAAAAAGCGCTGATGCCGCCCCCGCCAAAAAGCGGAAACGCCGCGCGCGGAAGCCGAAGGACGAGCCGGTCCACTATGTATTTCAGGTGAACGATTGGGATTGCCATTACGGCTTCCGGATCAGTGATCCGAAAAACCAGTTTGATGATGGCCCTTACAGTGACCTCGCCACGCTGACATTCTCCGGCGATCTGATGGAGCCGGTCAAAAGCAAATACAGCAGTGCAGAACTAACCCTTAGTTCTAGAGGCGGCATGAGTGACGAGAAATGGCGGGAGCCGCCCTCCGCGATAGGCTCGTTAGGCGCTTATGACGAGACATTGACCGTCTATGTCTTCGTCCCGATTGAGCATATGGCGATGCTGGTTTCGCTGTCAGCGACCTTTCCGACCCTGCTAAGTGGGTGGTGGCTTAGACGTGCGCCTCTGGTTGTTTTGTCCAATCCGCTTGGTGACTTTTCCATTGCAACGCCCGCCGGCGTTGCGCGTGGTTTGTGAATTCAGCCTCCTTTCAGGCCATGAAAAACATTTTTGAAACAATGGGTTAAGCCGCATCCAAGCGGTGGTCCGGGTCCGCTTCGTTGATACGTCCCATTTATATCCCGCTGCTGCATTATGCGCTCACAATGCGGAGATCATCATGAAACCGGGCCGGGATGAGCGGGACAATGACCAAACGGCCCCGCCCCCTTAAGCCCCCTTTAATCCCCGATCCGGCATAACAACGCCTGGGATTGGGGAAGCGGCGGCGATTGGTGTAGACTGCCGCCATGTCGGGGATTGAGCGCGCATGACGCCGCGAAAGGCGATTGAGGGGATTCTGGCCGCCGCCGCCATGGGCCTGTCGTTATCGGCGGCGCCGGCGCTGGGCGCCGAGTTGCGCGTCGAACTCTCCAAGCTGCTTCGAAAGCATCCGGATATTCGCGCCGCCGCCAATGACCTGTCCGCCAACGGCGAAGCCGTCGGGGTCGCCAAGTCCGCCCTGTTGCCTATCCTTTCCCTGACCGCGGAAACCGGCTTTCAGACAATCAACAACAGTGCGACCCGCAGGGGCGGGACGCAGGATGATTTTGATAATCGCAAGACATCCACACTGGCCCTCACCCAGCCGCTGTACGACGGGAACGCCGCGAGGATCAATGTCGGGATCGCCGAGTTGAACCGCAAGCTTAGCGCCATCAGCCTGGAAGGCATGCGGCAGCAGACCTTACTGGATGGCGTCGAGGCCTATATCGAAGTCCTGCGCCGGCAACGGCTGGTCAAGTTATTTAGGGAAAGCGAGGACCGAATCTCGCGTCAGTTGAATTTAGAGGATGAACGCGTCCGCCGGGGTTCTGGCATCACCGTTGACGTGCTGACGGCGAAAGCACGCCTGCAAACGGCGAAAGAACGGCGAGTCAACGCGGAAGGCCAGTTCAAGAACGCCCTGCATACCTTTCTGCAAATTTATGGTTTCCCGGCCAACCCGGAGTGGATGTTCGACCCGGTCCCGCCGGTGGACGCAATTCCAAGCTCATTGGAGCGCGCGATCGCCATCGCCAAGACGGAACACCCCGCCGTGCGGACCGCGGCCGCGAACATCGAAGTCGCCGTTCAAGAGGAAAAATCCGCGTCGGTCGAACTGTTTCCGACGGTTGACCTGGAAACCTTGTATACGTTCGAACAGAATGAAAGCGGCTCGACCGATACGGAACGCGATCTACAGTTCAACGTGACCGCGAGTTGGGATTTGTTCTCCGGCTTCTCGACACCGAGGACGCGCGCTCAAAGGGGCTTTGAAACAGGGGCCGAGCGTGATCGCCGCCTAGCGGCCGCGGCGCAAGTGGAGGAACAAACCCGGCTTTCGTGGGAAAACCTGCAAACCGTGCGCAAACGGGTGGCGCTTCTTGAGAACGCGGTGAACATCGCCTCCGAGGTCGCCGTCTCCCGGCGCCGGTTGCGGGAGGCGGGCCGGGAAACTGTGCTGAACGTTCTGGACGCGGAGAACGAGGTCAACAACGCACAGATCGACTTCACCACGGCCGCTTACGACGAGCGGCTGTTCGTCTATCAGTTATTGCTCGCCATGGGGCGGCTGGACGCGTTGACCCTCGACCTGCAAGTCGCCGCCCTGCCGTCCGCCCGATAATCCTTTTTTTGAACGCCGTTCCGGCGAAAGGTTGATCAGAGGCTGGTTTTTATCTCGTCCACGTCCGGATTGACGGGCTTTGCCGGATATCGGTCCTGGAATCCAAGTTTTTACTCTTTCGCCGGATAATGACATCACCGTTGGGCGCCGCCTCGGGCGCTTAATGGAACAGAAACGGGTGATCTGGCGCCAGCCGCCGGCCTGCGGCCCGCTTGTATCCTCGTCCCGCTTCGAATGACGGTTCGCCGGCCGCCTTACATCCGCTTCGGAATGAAGCGGGAGACTCCCGCCATTGTTAGAAACAGGACGCCGCCGACGGCGAAGACCCCATGAAGCGGCGCCGTCAGCAGCGCCGCCGACAACGCCCCCGGCATGGCCAGTTGCGCCGTCTGGCGATAGGTGGTGAACACGGCTGTCATCTCCCCTCTCTCATAAGGGTGAACGGCGCGCAGGAAGGGTACGTTCCCAACACCGTCAATTATCGTCGCCGCGACGGCCGAAAGGGTCAAAATGGCGACCGCGAACCAAACAGGTTCGCCAACGGACACGGTCACCAGGATCGAGAGCGCGCCGGAGAGGCCATAGCCGGTCATGAGGAGAACACGGGTTCCCCGCTTCTCGGCAATCCTCGCCCAAAGGGGCATCAGCAGCATGGCCGCCGTGCCCAGTGAGACGACCATGCCCGCCACTCGTTCGGAATAACCCAACTCGGTGACGAAGATCGGCGCGTAGATAAAGAACATGATCCACCAACTGGTCCGCGCCAAGGCCAAGGTCCAAGCAAGACGCAGGCGAGGCTGCCTGAAAAAGCGCGGCAGGAAACGAAGCGGGTTGGGCGGCGGCGTGAATGTTTGGTTGATCGCCGGATCATCCTTGATCCGCAGGACCCAGAAGATGGCGATCAGCATGATCGCGCTTAACGCCATCAGTCCGAACGGAACAAGCACGCCGAACCAGCCCATCAGCTCCACGCCTAACCAGGGCCCGATGATGAACGCGGCCCCCGCCATTAACATGCGCCTGGGTTCGAACCGGCCGAGTTCCCGCCGGGGCACATGATCAAGCACGTACAAGCTCAACGCGTTCTCCAGACACGCCGCGCCCACCATCTGCGCCGACAGTCCGGCGACGATCGTGACGGGATCGCTCCACAGGTAAAGCGCCGCCGCGGCGACATAAAGGCCGCAACCCAATGTCATCAGGCCGCGGCGGCGAATGAAACGCGTGAGTATCGGGATCAACAGGCACGACAACAAGGCGACGACGCCGACCAGGAAATAGGCGAGGCTTACCTTTTGCGCGTCGCCGAGCGCCTGTTTCGTCAATAGCGGCACCAGAGCCATGGGAATGGCGCGGCAAACCGCCTCCAAGGTGAAAAGGACCACGAAGGTGGTGACGTGAGAGCGGCTGACGGTCGCCAGCCAGAGAGGCACGGCATTGCGGCGCATGAAAACTTCAACTTCGGTTGAGGAAACTCAACCCGCATAGATTGAGCCTTTTCAGTTTGACAGCAAGGCCTGTAAGCGACATGAGATGTATTCTCATGTCTGTCATGCGTCGATTGGATGGCGAAACCTAGTGCCGGAACAGCACCGGAATATCCGCGTTGGCGACGATGTATTCGGTCACGCCGCCCATAACCAGTTCGCGGCGATGCATTTGCCCGAAGCCGCCCATGATAAGCAAATCCACATCTTCACGACCGCAAACTCTCAGGATCATTTGGCCGATCTTGTGCGCGGCGGCGCTCATCTTGATGATGCGCGGCGATTTGCCGCGCAATATCAAATACCGCGCAAGTTCGTCGGCGTCCAACGCCTGATCGGAATGATTCGGATCGGTCAGCACAAGAATCTCTTCCGCCCGCTCCAGGATGGGACGGGAATTCACGACGGCGCCGGCGGCCTCGGCGCTGCCGTTCCAGGCGATGGCGATTTTTTCGCCGATGGTTTCACCGCGCTTCGTGGGCGCCATAATCACAGGACGGCCGGTTTCCAAAAGGGCCGCCTCAAAGGTGTTTTGTCCGCCATCCTCGTCGGGTTTTGAAACAAGGATCAAATCCGTCAACCGTCCTTTTCGGGAAATCACGTCGGATTGCTTGCCGGACTCCTCGTGCCAGGATGCGGTGACGCCGCCGCCGGCTCCCGGTTGATCGGTGATCGTCACACCGTTCTTTTCGCAATAGTCGTCGAACAGTTTCCGGACCCGTTCCTCCTCGGCCGCCGCGTGTTTCTCGGCCACTTCTTTGATGTCCGACTGCATCAAACGGGCCAACGGCGCGCCAAACGTCAGCAGGTCCCGCGCCCTGACGCGGGCGTGAAAAACGTCAAGATGAGCATCCAGCGCTTTCGCCATCAAGACGGCATGGTCCATCAACCGCTCGCCTTTTCCGTCGCCCCGGACCGGGACCAAGATATTGCGAATGCTCATTGTTCACATCCTCGGGAAAAAATCGGTTCCGGTTCAGAACAGGCCCTCGATTTGGCCGTTTTCGTTAAGATGAATGCTGTTCGCCGACGGAATCCTGGGCAGTCCCGGCATGGTCATGATCGCACCCGTCACGACGACGATGAACTCGGCGCCGGCGGACAGCCGGACCTCGCGAACCGTCACAGTGTGGCCCGAAGGGGCGCCCTTCAGATCCGGGTCCGTCGAGAAGGAATACTGCGTCTTCGCCATACAGATGGGGAAGCCGCCATAGCCCTGGGCTTCCCAATCCTTGAGTTGTTGACGAATCTTGCCGTCCGCAGCGACGCCGCTGGCGCCATAGATTTCCTTGGCGACCGCTTCTATTTTCTCGAACAGCGGCATTTCATCAGGATAGAGCGGCGCGAATTGCGCCGCACCGCTCTCGGCCAGTTCAACGACGTGCCTGGCAAGATCTTCCGCGCCGGCCCCGCCGTTCGCCCAGTGGGACGCGATGAAGGCTTTTACGCCTTCGGCTTCGGCGGCTTTCAACACCTCTTTCATCTCGGCGTCCGTGTCGGTGATGAACTGGTTGACGGAGACGGTCACCGGCACGCCGAATTTCTTAACGTTCTGAATGTGGCGGACCAGATTGGAACAACCTTTCCTGACGGCGCTGGCATTTTCGACGCCAAGCTCGTCCTTTCTCACCCCGCCATGCATCTTGAGCGCGCGGACGGTTGCGACGATGACGGCCGCGTCCGGTTTCAGGCCGGCTTTCCGGCATTTGATGTCGAAGAACTTCTCGGCGCCCAGATCGGCGCCAAAGCCCGCCTCGGTCACCGTGTAATCGGCGATCTTCAGCGCGGTCTTCGTGGCCAGCACGGAGTTACAACCGTGCGCGATGTTGGCGAACGGGCCGCCGTGCACGAACGCCGGGTTGTTCTCCAGCGTCTGCACCAGGTTGGGCGCCAGCGCCTCCTTCAACAGAACCGACATGGGACCCGGCCCCTTGACGTCACGCGCATGGATCGGCTCGCGCTTGCGGTTTTGACCGATCACGATGTTGCCGATGCGTTTGGTGAGATCATCCAGGCCGGTGGCCAGGCAGAAGATGGCCATGATTTCGGACGCGACCACGATGTCGAAGCCGTCTTCGCGCGGGAAGCCGTTGGCCACGCCGCCCAGCGAGTTGGTGATCTGGCGGAGCGCCCGGTCGTTCATGTCAACCACGCGCTTGAAGGCGACGCGGCGGCTGTCGATTTGCGGCTCATGACCCCAGTAGATGTGGTTGTCGATCAACGCGGCCAGCAGGTTGTGAGCAATGCCGATGGCGTGGAAATCACCGGTGAAGTGCAGGTTGATGTCTTCCATGGGAACGACTTGGGCGTGGCCGCCGCCGGCGGCGCCCCCTTTCATGCCGAAGCACGGACCCAGGGACGGCTCGCGGAGGCAGATGGCGGTCTTCTTGCCGATCCGGTTCAGACCATCACCCAGACCGACGGTCGTGGTGGTTTTACCTTCGCCCGCCGGGGTCGGCGTAATCGCGGTGACCAGAATCAGCTTGCCGTCTTCTTTGTCCCGCAGGCTGTCGATATAGTCCATGGAGACTTTGGCCTTATGGGGTCCGTATTGCAAAAGCTGGTCCGCCGGAATGTCCAGCTTCGCGCCCACTTCGGCGATGTTCCGCATGGCCGCCTCGCGGGCGATTTCGATATCACTTTTCGGCATGGCGTGCCCCTCCAGGTATCTTGGGTTTCCGTGTGAGAAGTCGTGCGGATGTAGGTTATCGCGGCCGCGTCTCCTTGACCGGAAACGTCATTTATCCGCCCAGAATCGCCCCCTTCTCGAGTCCGTACTTGGCGATGTAGTCATTGGCGTGAAGTTTCTTGTCGCCGTCCGGCTTCACGCGCATGACTTTGACGCAGCCGCCCATGGCGCCGACTTTGAAATAGTCCTTACCGATTTCGAAAACCTCGCCGCGCCTGGAACCGAAGTTCCCGGCTTCGGCGCGGGCGTCGAAAATGGCCAGCCGCTCTCCGTTGACGGTGGTCCAGGCACCCGGCTGCGGGTTACAGCCCCTGATCAAGTTGTAGACAACCCGATAGGGCTGGTTCCAATCGATCCGGGCTTGCTTCTTGCGGCACCAGGATTCGTAGGTGGCCAGGCTCGCGTCCTGAGGCGCGCGGGGCGGATTGCCCGCCCGCACCAAGTCGATGGCTTCCAACATGCCCTCGACGCCTGCTTTGAATATCTTGCCGAAGTACATATCGCCCAACGTATCATCGGGACCGATTTCAAAATCCTTCTGGAGCAGGATGTCGCCTTCGTCCAGGCCGTCGTCCGGATAAAAGATCGTCAAGCCCGTCGAGGTTTCACCGCCGATGATCGGCCAGTTGATGGAACTGGGACCCCGGTAAGCGGGTAGCTTGGACGGGTGAAAGCAGATGGAGCCGTGCTTCGGAATATTGCGGGCTTCTTCCGGTACGAAGATGATCATGTAGGCCATGACCATCAGATCGGCGTCAAGACTGCGGAGGTAGTCCAGTACTTCCGCATCCGAATAGTTGGGCGGTTGGTAAAGGGTCAGACCCTTCTCTCGCGCCAGTTCCTTCACCGGATCGACCGGCCCGCCTTCTTTATCGGGCGCGCAGAGCACACAGACGATTTCATCCTCGCCCTTTTCAAGAATCGCCTCGATGGTGGACTGACAAAAGGCCTGCTGGCCATTAACGATCAAACGCATGGCTTGTTTCCCGTCAAAATGATCCTTGAGCGCCGCCGCTTAAACGGCACCGGCTTTTTTTGCCCCGGCTATTTCATCGGCGGACATGCCGAGAACGGCGCCCAGGATTTCATCCGTGTGCTCCCCCAAAAGGGGCGAACGCTCGACATCGGCCGGGCAATCGCTGAGCTTGATGGGACAGCCTACCGTCAGGTACGGGCCGCGCTCCGGGTGGTCCACCTCGACGATCGTGCCGGTCTCGCGCAAACCTCGGTCTTCGGCCAATTCTTTCATGGACAGGATCGGACCGACCGGGATGTTCAGCGGGTTACAGATTTCCATGACCTCAAACTTGGTCTTGGTCTTCGTCCAGGCTTCGATGGCGTCGAATACCCGGTTCAGCTTTGGCAGACGAACTTCCGGCGTGGCCCACTCGGGGTCTTCCTTCCATTCCGGTTTGCCGATGACGTCACACACGTTTTTCCAAGCGGCGGCCTGGGTGATAAAATAGGTATAGGCGTCGGGGTCGGTTTCCCAACCCTTGCACTTCAGAATCCGGCCCGGCTGACCGCCGCCCGAATCATTGCCCGCCCGCGGCGTGGCCTCGCCGAATTCGACGCCTTCGCCGAACTGCGAGTATTCTTTCAAGGGACCGGCGTCCAAGCGCTGCTGGTCGCGCAACTTCACACGGCACAAGTTCAGCACACAGTCCTGCATGGCGCATTCCACACGTTGGCCCTTGCCGGATCGGGTACGCTGGAACAACGCCGTGACAATACCGAGAGCGAGGTGCAGACCGGTGCCCGAGTCACCGATTTGCGCGCCGCTCACCATGGGCGTCTCACCCCGCACGCCAGTGGTGGAAGCCGAGCCGCCAGCGCACTGCGCGACGTTCTCATAGACCTTGCAATCGGCATATTTTCCGGGGCCGAAGCCTTTGACGGACGCGTAGATCATGCGCGGGTTTATCTCTTGGATACGCTCCCAGGGGAAGCCCATGTGATCAAGCGCGCCCGGCGCGAAGTTCTCAACCATCACGTCACAGGTTTCGATCAGTTTGGTGAAGATGGCCTTGCCTTCGTCCGACTTGGTGTTCAGCGTCACCGAGCGTTTATTGTGGTTCAACATGGTGAAGTACAGACTGTCCGCGCCCGGCTTGTCGATCAGTTGTTTGCGGGTCGCGTCGCCGGCGCCGGGACGTTCCACCTTGATCACGTCCGCCCCGAACCAAGCCAGCAGTTGGGTGCAGGTGGGGCC